>CAVRPQ010000014.1:0-26682 GCA_963723125.1 uncultured bacterium | reverse complement strand
ACGAGAGGAGGCGGCGTTCGCCGGCACCGCACACGTGCCAGCGGGAAACCAGATTGGCCAGTTCGGGACGGTGATTCAAAAACCAGTCCATCCGGCACGCAAAGTCCGGCAATTCCTTGAACAACGCCGGCTCCAGCACTTCCACGGCAAACAGCGGAATCAAGCCGACCACGGAGCGCGCCTTGAGCGGCACGTTCTCGCCGTCCGGCAGGCACAGGTGGTCGTAGTAAAACTCATCCGGCTCGTCCCACAAACCCAGCGCGCCTTCCTCGACGCCATTGATGGCGGCGGCGATGGCGAGGAAATGCTCAAAAAATTTGGTGGCGATGTCCTCATAAACCTGGTTGTGCCGGGCCAGTTCCAGCGCGATGCGCAGCAGGTTCAGACAATACATCGCCATCCAGCTCGTGCCGTCGGCCTGGTTGATGAATCCGCCGGTCGGCAGCGGTTTGCTGCGGTCGAACACGCCGATGTTGTCAAGACCGAGGAAGCCGCCCTGAAAAATGTTCCGGCCTTGGGCGTCCTTGCGATTGACCCACCAGGTGAAATTCAACAGCAGCTTGTGATAAACGCGTTCGAGAAAGGTGAGGTCGCCCGGATCGCCGGGATTTTTTTGACGCCGCTGTTTACGGTCCATCTGAAAGACGCGCCACGCGGCCCAGCCGTGAACGGGCGGGTTCACGTCGCCAAACGCCCATTCGTAGGCGGGCAACTGGCCGTTCGGGTGCATGTACCATTCGCGGGTGAGCAGGACGAGCTGGCGCTTGGCGAATTCAACGTCCACCAGCGCCAGCGCAACGGTGTGAAATGCCAGGTCCCACGCGGCGTACCACGGATATTCCCACTTGTCGGGCATGGAAATGATTTCCGCGTTGTTGAGGTGTTGCCATTCTGAGTTGCGGCCGTGTTTGCGTTCCGGCGGCGGTGGGGGTTGGGCCGGATCGCCGCGCAACCAGTCCAACACATTGTAATGATAGAATTGTTTGCCCCAGATCATGCCGGCAAAGGCCTGGCGCTGAACCAGACGCGCGTCGGCATCAGCGACGCCCTTTTGCAGGTCGGCATAAAATTCGTCCGCCTCCCGGATGCGCCGGGCGAAAACAGCGTCGAAGTCGGCAAATGAATTGGTAGGGCGCGGTGTCCCCACCGCGCCGTTTCCTGGTTTTGAAAGTTGCTGCGGCGCGCTGCAGAGAGCGCGCCCTACCAGTCGCAACCGGGTTTGCTGCGAACCGCCGGCTTCCACCGTCAGCCGGTAGAGCGCCCCGGCTTTGGTGCCTTCCGATCCCGGATTGACCGCCGACTGGTTGCCGTGGACGAGGTATTCGTGGAAAGCATCCTTGAAATGGCCGGTGGCTCCGTTCAGGCCGTAAAGCCGGCGGACATTCGTCTCGTTGTCGCAAAAAATAATTTCCGGTTCGCCATCACAGTCCAGGGTATAATCGCCAAGTTCAGCATGTCGGGCCAGAATGGCAGCGCGTTGGGTGCGGGTGAGGCTTGGCCGGGCGGAATTTTTCCAGGACCACGTGTTGCGAAACCGAAGCTGCGGCAAGAGATGAATGACCGCGGTTTCCGGCCCGCGATTGTGGACGCTGACCCGCATGAGCACGTCTTCCGGCGCGGCCTTGGCGTATTCAACGAAGACGTCAAAATAGCGGTCATCGTCAAAGATGCCCGTGTCGAGCAGTTCGAATTCCGGCTGGTCCTTGCCGCGCCGGCGGTTTTCCGCCACCAATTGCGCGTAGGGGAATGCCCGTTGCGGATATTTGTAGAGCATTTTCAGGTACGAATGCGTCGGCGTGGCGTCGAGGTAATAATAAAGTTCCTTCACGTCCTCGCCGTGATTGCCTTCGCTGTTCGTGAGGCCAAAGAGCCGCTCCTTCAAAATCGGGTCTGTGCCGTTCCAGAGCGCCAGGGAAAGACAGAGGCGTTGTTGTTCATCGCTGACGCCGGCCAGGCCGTCTTCGCCCCAGCGATAGGCGCGGCTGCGGGCATGCTCGTGCGGGAAATAATCCCACGCCGTGCCGCCGGGACTGTAATCCTCGCGCACGGTGCCCCACTGGCGTTCGGCAAGATATGGCCCCCAAAAGTGCCAGGGCGCCGCGCCGGTGTGAGCCGCTGCCAGACGTTCCCTTTCTGAATTCATTCTTGTCTCAACCGCCGGTTTCGAATCCGGGATACAGTGTCATACCGCCGTCCACGAAAATGCTCGCGCCGTGGATGTAATCGGAATAATCCGACGCCAGCCAGATGGCCGTGTGGCCGATGTCATCCGGTTTGCCGATGCGTTTGTAGGGAACCAGTTTCATCAGTTTGCGATACGCCTCGGGCGTGCTCCAGGCCTGCGTGTTGATGGGGGTGCGGATGGCGCCGGGGCAGATGGAGTTCACGCGAATACGCCACGGCGCGACTTCCTGGGCGATGCTTTTCATCATCATCATGACGCCGCCCTTGCTGGTGGCATAATTCACGTGGCCGGCCCAGGGAATGACCTCGTGCACCGAGCTCATGCAAATGATTTTGCCGGCAGCACAGGAAATTTCCGGACGGATGCCGCGGCGCTTGAACTCGCGAATGGCCTCGCGCGCACAGAGAAACTGGCCGGTGAGATTCACGTTGATGACCAGTTGCCAGTCGGCCAGCGTCATGTCTTCAATCGGCGAATCCTTTTGCAGGCCGGCGTTGCTGACCAGAATGTCAATGGTGCCGAATTCCTGAATCATCTTCCGGAACATCGCCTGCACCTGATCTTCGCGGCCGACGTTGGCCGGGTGCGCGTAAGCATTGACGCCGTGGCCCTGGATTTCCTTCACCACCGCGTCGGCGGCCTCGGGATGGGTCACGTAATTGACGACCACGTCTGCCCCCGCCCGCGCCAGCGACACCGCCACGGCCTGGCCGATGCCGGAATTGGCGCCGGTCACCAGCGCCTTCTGGCCTTGCAAAACCCGGTTGACGGGACAGGAAGGGATGACCGCCTGCGGCAGGTTTTCCTCCTGCAAATGCTGGCGCATCAGTTGTTCGTGCGCGGGCATGGTTGGTGAGGGACCGGTCGGCACTTTGGTTTCAGATGTCTGGTTCATGATTTCAATTCGCTGGTGTTGTAAAATTTTACTCCGCAAAATTGCCGTTTGTCCTTGTTCACATCTCGCAGCAGGACGGAAATACGACAGGAATTTGACGGACGACGTTCAATTATCAACCGTTTGTCGGCGGAGCTTCTGACAATAGCCAGGCGTTTCAACGCCGGGAATGGGTCGCGCATCGAAAAGTCCCGCCGGGACGGTCGAATTGCCTAAGCGCCTCCGACCGTCCCGGCGGGACTTGAGGTGTTCTCACGTGGACCCGGCATTAAAATGCCGGGCTATTTTCAAACGTTCCTTCGAACATCAGGATGACAATTTTTTCCTGGCGTCGTCCGGTATGGTGATCTTGGTCGAGCCGACGTCCTTGATTTCAACGGTGGTATCGCGGTCAACGTCAATGTCGTTGCCGTTGAAGCTCATGGTACCCTTCACCTTGAATTCGTATTTGGTCAGGGCACCGTCTGTGAGCCAGAACTTCACGGAACCGGAAGGATTGGTGATTGTGGGGCCGCCGCCGCGACGCCGGCCGAATGTCATCATCGCCTTGGCGCCGTCTTCAGTGAGGTCGCTGGAATAAACGTCGCCGTCTTTTTTAAGTTCCTTGGCGGCTGCGACCAACTGGACGGCCTGTGCGTCTGGCGCCTTGAAGTTCCTGACCATGCCGACCATGAATCGTCCCGGACCTTCGCTGTCATTTTCCAGATTGGTGAGGGACTGCCAGTTGCCGTCGGGATCGGTAACCGCCGCGTCTTCACCCTTTTTCACGAATTCGGTGGTGTTGTCACCGAACGAAAGCTTGACGTAAGTGAAGCCACCCTTTTCGGTCTGACCGTCCGTCGGGCCGGGCTTGAATTGGGCGTCTTCCGGAACCACTACGGTGGTGTGCCAAGTGTAATTGGCGCTGTCACCGAGTTTTTTGGCCGCGTTGGTGACGTCATCCTTGGGGCTGGAGTCCGCCGCGAAGAGGGGACCCGCCAGCAAGGCCAGCACGCCGAACAATAGATATTTTTTCATGGGATGTGGTAGTTGATGGTTTCGCCCATGTTCGACGGCCCGACCCGCTTGTCAAGCAGAAGAAAACCTCGTTGCTGCCAGCAGAAACGTTGATTCACCAGGAATAATGGACGGTGTAGCTGACCACTTTTTCCTCGTCCGGTTTCACCGGCACGCGAAACTCAATCGTCTGCGAATCTTTCTTCGTGAACTCGTCCGACTTCTGCGTGATTTCCCAGTTGCTCCATCGGTAGAGGGGTTCCACCACGCGGATTTCCACCTGTTCTTTCTTGCGATTGCGCAATTTGATTTCAAACGACTCGTCCATCCACTTGTCGCCGGTGTCCACGTGGAAATCCGTCTGTTTGCGTTCGCCGACGAGGTCAAAGGCATTGCCGGTGGTCACCCGGATGGTTTCGTTGCGCGGGGTATGGTCAATCCGGTCCTCGCCGACAAACTCCAACTGGCCGTCGGCGTCGCGGCGATAAAACCGCAGCTTGCCCGCCGGCAACGCGATGCCGAGATGGTTGGTGTCCGAATTTACAAACTCGCGCATGACCTGGATTTTTTTATTGCCCTCCGTGCTGTAACCGCGGTCGTAGTTGAGTCCGCCATAAAACCGGTAGCCGGGCGCGCCGTTATAAACGTAAATCGTCGGCGCCACGACGTGCTCGGCGTGAACGAACTCGACCTGTTTGGTCTCGCGATCGCGCAACGTGGTGGGCCGCGCAATACTGTAAAGATGAAACTCGTCGAAGGCCTTTTCGGTCACAGTGGGAGCTTCGTTCATCGATTCAGCCAACATCATCCTTCCCGCTATGCCTCCCATCGGTAGGTTCGGCTGGATTCTGTTTACGTCGCCGGCCATCAATTTGATTTTGGCATCACGGAATGTCTTGCCGCTGTTGTTGCTCATCGTCACCCAGCCGATTAAATCCACCAGATCGCCTTTTTCCGGTGAGACCAGATTGTAATCCGCCTCCCAGGTGAACCCGCCGGTGATGTAGCCGACCTCGGCGTCGAACTTGCCCGGCTTGTCCGATTGCAGGAGCCAGTTGAGCGTCGGCTTGAGCACCGTATCGTCGCCCAAATCGGGAAACAACGGCTGTCCCGGCAGGCTGAATTGCAACTTGCCGTTCACCTCGATGATGGGTTGCTCCGGATTGCCACCCGGCACGTAGCCGCTGCGGATGATTTTGCCAGGAATAATCTCAGGCGTCTGGGTGTTGTCCTTCAGCCGCATCCGTTCAAAATCAATCGTCTTGCCTTCAAATAACGACAGCAGCAACTCCTGCGTGACCGGGTCGTTGCGATAATTCTGCTCCAAAATCTGGAGCGAATGTTTGCCGGCCGGATCGCGCAGAATCACCGAATCCGGCTCCACCTGCGCCGTGGCATCGTCGTAACGCACGTCGTTGACGCCGGACTTGAGGTCGAGCGGTACGGCATCGCGGACGACGGCAAAGTTCTCGTTGTAAATGGTCAGGGCAGGTTGGGCGGTTACCAAGGCTGGCAACAATGCGCCGGTGAGTAAAAGAATCGGAGTCAGATTTGTCATAATTTTATCGGTGCCAAAAATGGCGTATTTCCCAATTGGACGGGGTTGTGGGCGAAATACTCCCGCATCAGGATTCTGACAAGGAATTTTATGGCTTACCGGTGCCGGATGGCAGGGGCAACGCTGAATAAAACAAATCGTGTAACTTCAACGCCGTCTTAGGCGTCAAGGAGGATGATATGAGATCGGCACCGATTCCAGACGCACCCATCGGCCCAACCCGGGTCCAGCGCATTCGTTGCGCGGCACCTCAAGTTCCGGCATGGGAATATAAAATCGGCATAGCCCCCGCCAACACTTCCGCCGGCCAAAAGGATGTCCGGGAACTGTTTTTGAATGTCCTGGGCAAACGCGGGTGGATATTTGTCAGTGAAAACCAGGGCATATTTCATTTCAAACGACCCAAGCTGTAGAGTCTTTGCGAACCGTTCTCAGGAATCACCGCGATGCGAGGAACAAAGGTTGGCCTTGAATTGGCCGTGGGGACGGTTCACTGTGAAAGCCGGTTCAGGCCTCAGGTATTTTCAGCTTTGCCCCGACCAGAATGTGGTCGCTGGTCAAGCCGTTGGCCAATTCAATGGCCTTGATGGTGGTTCCGTATGTCTTCGCAATCCGGCTCAAAGTGTCGCCGGATTTGACAACATAAACCGGCCCCGACTGGCTGGCATCCGGGACCGTGTTTGCTTTTGCGACCAGGGGTGCGGCTGGTAAAGTGGCAGCTGGTTCGGGCAGCGGGCTTGCCGCTGGTTTTTGTTCCGCCGCAGAAGCAAGGGTGGTTTGCGGCATTGGCGGGACGGCCTGGACCTGGCCGGGCAGTGTCATGGGCGTCGCCAATGCCTCGCGCTCGCTTTTGCAGCCTTCAATCAGCAGTCCAATCAACAAAAGCACGATGGCGGCGATAATGGAGATGACCGTTTTTTTGAACCGTGCCCGGCGGCGCTGTTCGCGGTTTATCTCGGACCAGGACGGTAACTGAAAGGGATTCGTCGCGTTCACAATACTACTTACTTGCTACTCAATTGGATGGTTAGCATAACCAATGCCAAGGAATGCATGGCGGATGGCAGGCAAACTGCCGCAGGTCACGCGATCCTACTGGCCACAGAAAACTGCGCCTCGCCGGCCAGTATGGGTTGGCCAAACTTTGCCCGCTCCATTGAATCGCGGGTTGAGCACACGACTAGTTCCTCGCGGTGACGGGCAGCTTCTTCCGTGGGGTAAACGTCGAACTCGATGCGCGTCACGCGATGTAAAAGCTGGATGATCCGGCGCGGCAACCGTTCCGGGTTGGCAACGCGATAGCTGGACAGCCGCTTGCGCAGATTGCCGACATACCACACGCCTTCAGTTGCACCGCACATCAAATACACGCCCGGCCCGGACGGAAGCGCGCAAAAAAAATCATCGCCCAACCTCTCGACGAGCGGCTTGGGCGGCGGAAAAAGCCAGAGTTGCTCGCCGTCATGCACCGATTTTACTCATCGCTTCCAATGACAATCAACCCTGGGGGCGCTCTCAGCCACAAGCCTGGCCCGTGATCTGCTACTTGGAACGTTATCGAGAGATTCGATGTTGTATTTATGAAAGCAAGGAGCGTTTGTTTCGTAGTCCTGTCCGGTTTGTTGTGCAATTTTGCGACACCCGTTTTTGCCCAATCATACACCTTCACCACGCTGGCCGGGTCCGCAAGTCAGGGTAGTACGGACGGGTCTGTTACCAATGCGCGATTCTTCGCACCCCAGGGTGTCACTGCAGATGCGCAGGGTAATGTGTATGTTGCCGATTCAGACAACAGCACCATTCGAGAGATTACTTCAAACGGTTTAGTCACCACCATTGCCGGCCAGGCCGGAATTCCGGGTTATGCGGATGGCACCGGCACCAACGCGTTGTTTTTTCTGCCGAAGAGTGTGGTGGGAGACGCCGGTGGCAATCTTTATGTGGTGGATACATGGAATCAGGTGATCCGGAAGCTCACGCCTGCCGGCTCAAACTGGGTGGTCAGCACCCTCGCCGGCCAGATGGGAATTGCCGGTTATACCAACGGCAGCGGCACCAATGCGGAATTCTCCAATCCCGCCTGTGCTGCCGTGGATGCTGCGGGTAACGTGTACGTAACGGACCAAAATAATGATGTCATCCGCAAAATCACCCCGTCCGGTGCGGTAACCACTATTGCCGGCCAGGTCGGGAACAACCAAAGCCTCGACGGGACCAATGGCAATGCCCTTTTTGCCAGCCCTATTGGCATTACCGTGGACAACGCCACCAATCTTTACGTAACCGACGGTGATAATACCATACGCCGGCTGACGCCGGTCGGCACCAATTGGGTGGTGACCACGATTGCCGGGCAGGCCAACAACTACGGCAGCAGCGATGGCCTGGGAACCAATGCGTTGTTTTCGGGACCGGCCGGTGTGACCGTGGATAACAATGACAATCTGTATGTCGCGGATGAATTCAACAAAACTGTCCGCAAACTCGCATTCGCCGGAACAAACTGGATGGTCAGCACGTTGGCCGGGCTGGCCGGCGCCCAAGGCTCAACCGACGGCACGAACAGTGCCGCACGGTTCGGCTCACCATTCGGGTTGGCGACCGACGGCAGCGGCGATGTTTTTGTGGCCGATGTCAACAACAACAACATCCGGAAAATTACAACCGTCGGGACCAACGGGGTCGTTACCACCCTGGCCGGGATCGGCCCAGGCAACGCCGATGGCCCGGGTCCCGCTGCCCGGTTCTGGAACCCAACTGGCATCGCAGTGGATACCTCCGGCAACGTCTTTGTGGCGGACGATTACAACTGCACCATTCGCCGGATTGCGACGAACGATGCGGTGAGCACCATCGCCGGGTTGGCCGGCAGTATCGGCAGCAGTGACGGCACCAACTCGGCTGCACGGTTTTTTGATCCGCTGGATGTAGCCTTGGACAGCCAAGGCAATCTCTATGTCACCGACATTTTCAATAACACCATTCGCAAAATCACCCCGGTCGGCACGAATTGGGTCGTGACTACCATTGCCGGAAACGCCAACGTTCCCCCGGGCGAAGCCGACGGCACCGGTACCAACGCCCTCTTTTATAACCCAACCGGCATCGCCGTGGATGCGAACACTAATCTCTATGTGACAGACGGTTCAGGCCAGACCATCCGGAAGATCACCCCCACTGGCACGAATTGGACGGTAACGACCATTGCCGGATTCGCTTTAACGGGCGGCAGCACTGACGGTGTGGGCACCAATGCCCTGTTTCTTTATCCGCATGGCATTACCGTGGACTCTGGAACCAATGTTTATGTGGCAGACACTGTAAACGATACGATTCGAAAACTGTCGCCCGTTGGCACCAATTGGGTGGTGACCACGATCGCCGGCCAGGCCGGCGTCAGCGGCAGTTCCGAAGGCTTCGGCACCAACGTCCTGTTCTATTTCCCAGAAGGCATCGCGCTGGACAACCGCGGAAATCTATATGTGGCGGACAGCTTCAATGACACGCTGCGCAGGCTCGTGCCGGCTGGCACAAATTGGATTTCGACCACGCTCGGCGGACAGGTCCAGATTACCGGCAGCACCGACGGCACCGATACCAATGCCTTATTTTATCTCCCGGAAGGCATCGCGCTGGATGACAGCGGCGATCTTTACGTGGCGGACACTTACAATAACAGCGTTCGGTTCGGGCGAATCGTTTCCGGCCCGGCAATACAGATTACTATGGTTGGCGGGCAGGTGGTGCTTTCCTGGCCAAACACCGGCAGCTACACGTTGCAAACCAACGGCGATCTATCCACGCCGAGTTGGGCTGATTATGGTGGCACCGTGACCACGACCAATGGCACCAACAGCGTGACTGTTACGTCCCCCACGGGCAACATGTACTTCCGGTTAAGCGATCCATAACCGCGTACGAGCGCCGGGAAGTGAAAATACAATGCGGCCAAGCCGACACCCATAAACGCCGTTAACACCGGGAGACACGTTATGCAAAAACGTTATGCATTCAGGTTTGGCGTTGAGTAAGACCCAACAAAAACATTGATTCTATTGGCTTTTTGTGGGTTGGTGCCGGTGGTGGGACTCGGCCATTTATCCTCGCAATTACATCTCTAATATACCTGATTTCATTGACTATTCAAGCATAATCCGCCACTGCCCAACTATACCGTTTTTAACTCGTTTAGTGTCCGTTTTGGTGTCCGCAGTCAGTTGGTTGCGCTCCCACGCAATTGAAAAATATTTCGTTTAATGACTAATTTGTTTTCCTGCACCAACGTCAACGTAACCGCTTACCGTGGTAGGACTGGCGCTCTGTTGGGAATCTTGATTTGTGGCGCAGCCAGAGAACACAGATGCTGCCAAAAGTGAAAGAAGCGCCGCATATAAACATTTCATAAAAGTAATCGTTCTATTTTTAGTAAACGGTAAAAAGTTGTGTCGCCAATATCCGTCCTTCGTATCTTAATTCACACGCCATTCGCTTGAAAAAAGCTCAAAGTCGTTTTCAAAACAAAGCAAGAACAATTCATCATTGTGCCTGTTGCTGTTCTGTTCGCTGCTCAATTTCTTTAGTTCGTTGCGCCATTTTTTTGAACATGAAAATACCGATAATCATAAAAATAATGAGGATGCAATTGATGCAAGTCCCTGCAATCGCCTTGCCCAAGATCCCCTTTTTTCCGTGACGGCGAACACCGCATAATCCTATTATTCCGAAGATAAATCCAAAAATAATTAGAAGTGCGCTTAAAGAGCCGGTGATTATCTTTGCGACTGGTGAAAGCTGAATACCGCCGTTATTTATGATAATGTTTGCGACGATACAGATAATTGGTGCGAACAAGCTGGCTTGAGCCGCTTGAAACGCGAATGGCTTTTTGGCCGATGGTAAAAGTGGTGGCTGCTGAGAAAGAATTGGCGGCGTTTCCATAATTTCAATTACTGTATGCTCGCTTTCATATCGTTTGAAATTTTACCTGGTCACGAAGGACCAGTCAAAACTTTTACTTCTCCGGTCGATTGTTTGATTCCATTAAAGGCCACAAGAACCCCAATACTTTGGAGGTTGGTATCGGCAACCTTCCATTCTTTAATTTTTGTCAAACCCACGGCGGAAATTGCGAGTATTCAGTTTTTTAACTTCCTCACCCACCAAACGTGGATATTCATTTGCTACGCATTTTTTTAAGCTTCAATTTCGCCGAATCAATCGCCATGGTTAATGCGGTTAGCGCAAGGTATTCTTCCGATGGCTTTGGATTTTCGGATTCAGGGCCAGAAAGCCATCCGAATAGATCGCTATCAGTTATCTCATCAATGCAATGAACAAGAGACTCAAGTTCCTCCAACGAGGCATTTTTGACTTTTGCATCACGTTCCAAATCATCGCCAATTCCCCATTTTTCCGCCATTGGTAGAAGTGGAATCAAAGCCGACGGCATTGTAGTAGTATTAAGCTGATTCATATCAGATTCTGATCAACAAACATCTCGGCGAATTGCAGCGGCGTGAGTATTGTCCCGTTTCTACGGGCGATTTCGGTGTTCTTACGCCACAAATCTTTTGTCAATGCCGGCAGGTTTGACGGTAATTGCGCAGCGTTGGCAATGACCTGTTGCCAATCTCCCTGTACGCCATAAACTGTTTGCAGTTTTGGCGTCATCTCCTTCAAATTGGCAGCTTCAACTTCAGGAAGATGGTCTATCGTCCAGAGAACGTAACACTCAAGCAACCGAAGTAGTGATTTTTCTTGGTAACTGTTAAGTGCCGCAGTGCCGTCATAAAAAGTGCCGTGTTTGTGCCGAATTAGCATCATAAATTTGGGTGATTTTATGATGGCAGTGTGGATGAAGTGCCGTCAGCGCCGTCGTTCTCTTTTTCTAAATCCTATTCAACCGAGTCCCGCCGTCGGGCAGTGTCGTGCAAAAAAGCTCGACGACTCCGGTTGCATTCGGGCAGCAATGGGGATGTTCCATCTGCCTTTTCATTTTGTGCGCGACGATCAGGAGTTAAAAAAGCAGCTTTTTCCCTCAAGCAGTCGCCGTGTCCACATTGCGGCTGCGCTGGCAGTTTGAACCGGCACAGCCGTGCGTTGGGCAACGATCCGGCCCAAGCCAGCGGGCAGTCTGTCCGTGGCCAGCGGGTGTATTGTTCCAATCGCGGGCAACGCGGCGGTTGCGGGCGGACCTTTTCCCTTGTTCTGGCTGAGGTTTTGCCGCGCCACACGTTGACGGCTTCGCTGGTGTGGCGCTGGCTGGTGAAAGTGTTGGCGGGACTTTCACTCAAAGCCGCCGCCGAAAAGCTGCGGCTGCCGTTTGCTTTGGAAACCGTGTATCGGCTGCGCCGGGGATTGGCACGGAATCTGGACGTGTTGCGGACGCGGCTGGCAGGCCGAGGCGAGCCGCCCACCGTTGCGCACGCCGATCCGTTGTTTCAAACTCTGGCTCACCTCCACGTTGTCTTTCCCCGGAGCGCGTGTCCCCCGGCGGAGTTCCAACTTCATTTTCAGCGTCCGTTTCTGGGTTGAGGCCACGTCCAGCGGAGGTTTTTTTGCCGAATTGCCACACCTCTTTCGCACGCGGCGGATTTTGTCGGCAGGCGGCAACGCGACAATCCTCTGCCGGTTGACGCGGGTCGGCTGATAGCGTCGCCGGCGTGAATAAAAATCAATCCGCTCACCGGCCAAGCACCGGGGCGGGCAACTTCAAAAAATCCAACTCATGCGAAATCCCACCGTCTATCTGAAAATGCGCGTGCTCGGGGCCATTGACATGGCCGAGGGCAAAACCATCCGCGACCGCATCAAGGCCGTCAGTCAAATGACCTTCACCGACGAGGAGGGGCGGCCCCGCCAGTTCACCTGGAGCACCATCTCCACCTGGTTGTGCCGCTATCAAAAGCACGGCGTCACCGTCATGGAAAACCAACCCCGTTCCGACAAGGGCAAGCTCCGCAAGGTCGTGCCGGAAGACATTTTGGACGCCATCCGCAAAGTCCGGCCCAAACTCCACGGCAAAACGCCGACGCGCGCTTTGCTCTATCGTCTGTGCATTGAACAGGGACTGCTCACCCGTTCGCAGGTCGCGCCCAACACCTTCAGCCGGCTGGTCAATCAATTTGAAATGCTCAAGCCCGATCAGGACAGCGCCAACAAACACCGGCTGGCTTTCGCCAAAGCCCACGCCAATGAAATGTGGCAGGCCGACACGCTTTATGGGCCGCACGTCCCGATCCATGGCACGCCGGTGCAGACCCGGCTCATCGCTTTCATTGATGATGCCTCGCGCGTCTGTTGTCACGGCCAGTTCTTCCCGGCGGAAAATGTGGACACCCTCATTGAATCACTCCGCGCCGCCTTTTACAAACGCGGCGTGCCACACGCGCTCTATGTGGACAACGGCTCCATTTACTCCTCCAAGGAAATCATCCAAATCTGCGCCCGCGTCGGCTGCCTGCTGCATCACACGCCGGTGCGCGATGGCGCGGCCAAGGGAAAGATCGAACGGTTTTTTCGCACCGTGCGTGACCAGTTCCTCGCCCGCGATCTGGACTTGAGTTCACTGGAGGCACTCAACCGTCAGTTCACCCACTGGGTCGAGGAACATTACAACGCCCAGGTTCATTCCATCCTCGGCATGAGTCCGCTCGACCGCTATGCGCTGGATCGCAAATGGGTTCGCTTCCTGCCGCCCAATGAGGCCAACGACGAACTGTTCTTCGTCGAGGAAGAACGCCATGTCCGCGCCGACAACACGTTCTCGTTCAAATCGCTTCGCTTTGAAGCGCCGCGCCACCTGCCGGACCGCACCATCCACCTCCGTTTCCAACGCTCCCGGCCGGTGGAACGCGTGGTGGTTTATTACAAAGGCGAACGCATGGGCGAAGCCCGTTTGCTCGACGCCATCGCCAATGACCGCAAACCGCTCAATCCACCTAAACCGAAATTTAATTTATGATCCGCTCCCATTTTGGCCTGCAACGCAATCCGTTTCGACCCGGAAGCCGTCACGCTGCTGGCCCACCAGCAGGAAATCTTCGACATCCTCCGCGTCCATGCCCAGCAGGGCGGCCTCTGTCTGGTGCTCGGCGAACCGGGCACCGGCAAAAGCGTCCTCAAACAAACGCTCCTGACGCACGACCCCAAACGCATGATCACGCCCGTCGTCAACCGCACCTTGCACACTTATCACAACACGCTCCGCATCCTCTGCGAAGCCTTTCAGATCGAGTTCGAGGGGCGCGACCATCACTGCGAACGGCTGCTGGTGCAGCAAGCCTTCAGCGTCCATCGCGCCGGCAAAATGCTTGTGCCCATCATTGATGACGCCCACCTCATGCCGCCGGACTGCCTCCGCAAACTCCGGTTACTGTGCGAGGACTTTCCACGCTCACATAACCTAATCCTGATCGGCCAGCCACCCTTGCTGCAATCGCTCTCATTGTCCATCAACGAGGAAATCCGTTCCCGCGTCACTTACTCGGCACTGCTCCCGCGTCTGGCTCCCGAAACGGTCGAACAGTTTATCCTGGATCAACTGGATCGCGCCGGCCTGGGTCACAACACCTTCACGCCCGAAGCGCTGGCGCTCATCGTCCGCTCCGGCGAAGGTCTCCTGCGCCGCACCCGCAACCTGTGCCTGGGCGCGCTCATCGAAGCCGTGCGCGACCAGACCCGCATCGTGGACCTCAAACAGGTCAACCGCGTCCTCATCCAACCCCACTGGAGAAAAGACTGTGACCAGCCCATCGCCTCATAGTGGACATTCGCAAGGCCCCCGGTGGTCGCGCGAACAAATCCGCGCCGCCCGGCTCGCGCCGCTGGTGCCGTTGCTGCAGCAACGCGGACTCCAACTCGTCGCGGGCGAGGCCGGCAATTTTATTTTGCCCGCCTATCCCGGCCTCATCGTCAAAGACAGCTACTGGCGCTGGCCGGAACGGAATCTCGCCGGCAACGCCATTGACTTCCACGTCCAGGTGCTCGGCCTGTCCTTCCACGATGCCATGCGCCAGATCACCAGCACATAACCTGGCCGCTGGCATCGCAAGGTTATGATGCCAGTGCGGTCAAAACCGGGAAAAAGTGAAAAATCCACCCCTTATGACGCCAGTTCGGCAAAATCTCGGCGCACACCTGAAAAATAAAAAAACACCAGCCGCGTCACAACGCTATGACCGCAACGCGGTAATTTGGCCGCAAATGTGGATGCCAGTCCGGCAAACCTCCTCAAATCGTTATGACGCCAGTTCGGCAAATTTTATGACGCCAATTAAATCGGTAACAGGTAATGCGAGATCGCAGCCATAATTAGATCATATCAGGGTCAACTGTGAGTCCATCAATAAATGACTCAAAAGTAGGAGCCACATCGACGATGGAAAAGTTCTCGTCATGTACGCAAATCTTGACGGGCGGCGGAGAAATCTTGAAATCGAGAAAAAACTGATTGCCGCCTCCATCGGCTGCAAATGGAAGACACCCCTCACCCAAAATGTTCTTCCACTTTTCGGCCGCCGCCCACAAACTTCCAGCCGAAGTCTTATCGGTGTCAAGATAGTGAAACCGGTTCACCGCCCAGCGTGCTGCTCCTGGTCTGCTAACCGGCACAATCGAATCAAGTTCCGGATGTCCCCCGTTCGAGTGCTGCAATAGCCTGAGATAACTTTTCGGTAAAATAATGCCAAAATGTGACTGGAACGCATTTATCACTTCGTCAAATGGGGCTGATCGTGCAATGCGTTTCCCGCCGTCGTTGATGTTAAGCTCTGAAATATTACGCATAGGTGGTTAGTTTGGTGGTGCACCTGCGGGGATTGCCCAGATCAAAAACGTCCCGTTACCCTAGAAAAATATTCTCTTAAAATCACCTCGCCATTTGGCATTGATACCGTATCAATTACCGATTTGTCGCCGAGAGCCGGAATCTTTTTCAAAATCCATTTTTCAGGATCGGCAATTTCCAATTCTTGAATCTTCCGGCGAACCCATGAGAGGAGTTTTGAAAATTCAGTTGTTGTGATTTCGTTGCTCATGTTATAAGCCATTATTTAGTAAACGGCAAACCATTGTGTCGCCAATGTCCGCGCACCGATTGCTTTGATTGACTACGCTATAAAAGAGTAAATATGGGAGGCTCGTTCGGAAACTCCGCAGGGAAAATTGAGCACTTTAGCTGTCGTGTCAATATCCCTTCGAGAAAGTCTGTCATTCGACAATCAAACTTTTCGTACTCTGCATCTCGCGCTGCATTCACAACCACAGGCCATTGGTTGGGTTCACCTATTCTCAGCCAAAATAGAGAATCTCCATTATCAGTTTTGCCAAAAGGCAATAGCCCATGCGTTTCTGGGAATAATGCGTAAGGACATCTCTCGCCGGTGCTTCTCAATTCTCTTAACGCACCTATTACAGGCTCTCCCCCACTAACCAAATTCAAATGCTGGTTTGCCGTTGCGGGATTCAGAATCCAAATAAAATGGTTGATAACGCCTGTACCATAGCGCGCTATAAACGTTTTGTAATCGTCAGGCAAATTCCCAAGTTGCTTCTCAACCGCAAGAAAATCTTCCACAGTTGGAATTTCAACCGGCTTTTGAGGGGGAAGTAGATTGTTTAAAAGTGAATCAATATTCATAAACATATCAAGGAATTGGATTAAGCACGGTTACACTCAACCGGAAACCTCCAGAACCCGATGCCATAATTGTTATCCCGCTAGGAACTAAATTGTCTCCTTGGTAAATAGGAATGGCTGAATAGTTCACTGTTTGACCTGCACGCACTGCGGCAGCGGTTTGATTTTCAAATCCACGCATGACCGGGGTATTAGCTGGATTTTGTAGAATTGCAACTAGATTTTGCGGCAATTGACCGGAACCACCCAGTTGAGCACCCAACAAGTGGCCTCGCGATTGTCCAACAGCGCCCCCTTGAAATCCTGGCGGAATTATTGATTGGCTTGGCCGTGTGCCAGTGCCAAGCATATCTTGCGTAAGCGTGGAACTAATGCCGGTTGGCCTTCCCAAAGCGTCCAAATCTCCATAAATAATTTGTCCAGGCTTAGGTAAAATTGGTGGCACGCCAGCGAAGGAAGTTCCCACAAATGTTGCACCCGGATTATATGCAGCCCTCAATCCAGTCCCCGCCAAAATCAACTGCGATCCCCCCATCAGCCCACGACTCCATCTGTCTGCGCCGCTCAATGAGGTCAGGGTCTGACGATCCACGTTGAAGCTCGCTTCATAAATATTATTATAACCAATCGAATCGCCAACGATACTGGAAAGTCCCTGCGCCGCCGCCCACGTATTGCCAGAGCCATTCAAATACTCTCCAACCATCACGTTTTCCGCCCTGTTTTGAAGGTTTTGATAACCGTTAACATAGCTCGCTGGTGTAATTGTGTTGGCCGCCAAGTTCAACAAGCTGGCATCATTATACGCTCCAAAACTCAAATATGTGCTGCTACTGGAAGCTCCCACATTGTTAAAGACACCTGCCAAGTCCCGTAATCCGTAGCTGGGGCAATACCCTGCAAACACTCTTGCAGAATTCCATCATTTCCGGTTTGGGCGTTGATCCGGCCCAAACCTGGCAGCAATTCGTCCAATTGTTAATCATCAAGCGTGATCCGACTACCATGTCATCCTGGTGGACCGTGCTTTCCCGGTTTCCTGATGTCAGCACCGATTTGATTATCACCGCCTTTCTCTGGCTGATCGGCCATCTGGCTTCCGTCCTTATGTTTTTTGCCTATATCTTTCAGACGGTCATCTTGAATCTGGGCTATGCGCTCTCGCCGTTGCTCATTGGGTTCATGGCCATTCCGGCATTAAGGCAAACCGGCAATCGTTATCTCATGAATCTGGTGGGCGTTATGCTGTGGCCGTTGGGTTGGGCGGTGGCCGCGCTGGTGACGCAAGGCATGTTGGATTATCTCGCCAATCCGGCCTTGGATTTCATCAATACGGGTTCGACCACTCCTGACTTCCAAAAAACCATTGGCACGAGTGCCATCGGGATTTGGATGATTTTCAGCACGTTTGCCGCGCCCATCATGATTCAAAAGGTGGTGGCGACGGGTTCATTGGTGACGACAGGCTTGTTTTCGGGAGCGGCTTCGGCTGGCATCCAGACGGCGTGTTCCACCATCAGCGGTGCGGTCGCGGGTGCGCCGCTCGGGCCGGTGGGGATGGTTGCCGGGGCCGGAGCGGCGGGAGCCATGACATTGCTTTCCACGTCTGCCCGTGTCGGCGACGCCGGTTCGTTGATTCCTGCCATGTCCCGGCTCGGTGCCTCCAAGAACGATCTGAGTGGCGATAAAGCCGTCAAACAGTTGCTCGCGCAACTGTCGCAACACCTGGGGCAAATGCCGCCCATTCTTCCCCACAAATGAAATCACTTTGTTCGCAAAACGAGCAAGCTAGTCCCGTAAAACTAATAAAATGCGTTTATGAATGATGTAATCCAACGAAATAACAGTGACCGTTTGGAAAAGGAAATCCGCGCCAAAAAGAACCGAGAAAAATCCGGTGCCCTCTATATCTTGAATGACGAGCTGAAGGCGTTCCTGAATTTGAAACGATTGCCGGGGCGCCTGAACGTGCCGCAAACTGCCGGTTTCCTCGGCTTCAAACCGCATGACATTGCCATACTGGTGAAAGAAGAGTTACTCCAACCATTGGGAGAACCCGTAGCCAATAGTGAAAAATACTTTGCGACCAAGAAAATTCTGAAACATGCCGAAGATGAGGAATGGCTGTCCCTCGCCACGGCGGCATTGAACCAGCATTGGGGAAAAAAGAATGCCCGCAAAACCAAGGCCAAGGGCGTCACTATTCGGCTTAACGCGCCCACTACTCGCTAATGGTGGCCAGCCCGGTTGATTTATACTGGCGGCCATGCTGACGCCCAAAGCGCAATATAGTATCGCCGATGCCAAGAAGTATTTTCGGGAACACTTGGCCGTGGGTGATTATTACGCCCAAGGTCAACAGGTCGCGGGGCAATGGTTCGGACACGGAGCGACGGAATTGGGTTTGCACGGCATTGCCAATACGGAACAGTTTGAGCGGTTGTGCGATAATCTTCATCCGCACACTGGCGAGCGGCTGACGCTACGACAGAAAACCATCCGCACGGAAAAGAGTTTGGACGGCCAGGAGCACACCACCGCCAATCGGCGGGTGTTTTACGATTTCACCTTCTCGCCGCCCAAGTCTGTTTCCATCGCCGCCTTCGTCGGCGACGATTCGCGGATTGTTGAGGCCCATGAACGGGCCGTGACATTGGCCATGGAGCAATTGCAAAGCTTCGCCGCTACGCGAGTGAGGAAAGAAAAGCAATGCACGGACCGGAACACCGGCAACCTGGTCGCGGCGATGTTCCGGCACGATACGTCCCGCGCTTTGGATCCTCATTTGCATAGTCATGCTATTGTGTTCAACGCCACGTTCGATCCGGTTGAGAAACAATGGAAGGCATTGCAGAATCACGAAATGTTCGCCGCCCAGAAGTTCGTCGAAAATGTCTATTATCATGAACTGACGCGGGAATTGGTGAAATATGGTTACCAGATCGAAAACCAGCCGCGCGGAGATTTTCAAATCAGAGGCATTTCTCGGGAGTTGAACGACAGGTTTTCCAAGCGTCACCGGCAGATTGACGAAAGGACGAAGGAGTTGTTGGCACGGGAGCCGGAAAAGATTTTAGGCAACCTTGCTGAGATTCGGGAAAACATTGCGCACAAGGACCGCCCGCAGAAAGTCCGGGACCTGGGTTTGGAGGCGTTGCGTCCGGTTTGGGATGGTCAAATGACTGCCGACGAAAAAGCGTCTCTGCGCAAACTAACCGCCGCACCATCGGAGTCGGCTTTGGTTTCCGGCGAGGTCGTGGCTGCAAAGGCCATCCAATGGGCGGAAGATCATTTGTTTGAACGACAAATGGTCGTCAATGAGCATGAACTGTGGCGTCATGCCCTGGAACATGCCCGCAGCCGGGACATTTCGGTGGCAGACATCAAAGCCGCCGCTCAACAGCGCGGTTATCTTCGTTTTGAAAATCATCCGGGCAAAGTTTCCACGCGGGAACATCTCCGGTGTGAAATGGAAATCGTCCATCTGGCGAAAAACGGCATTGGCGAAGGCGGTCCCTTGGTATGGAATCCAAAACCATTCAATCCCAAACTGGACGAGGAACAGCGATTAGCTTTGAGGCGATTGATTTCCCAAATAGACCAGGTCATGGTGTTTCGAGGCGGGGCAGGGACAGGCAAAAGTTTTGTGCTGGGTGAATTGGTCAAGCATGTGCGTGAAGGCGGGCGCGGCATTGTGGTGCTCGCACCCCAACGTCAACAGGTGATGGACATGGAGCGGGACGGCTTGCCGTCACCGATGACCGTAGTCCGGTTCCTGCAAACAAAAGAGCTCAACGCGGGAACAGTGGTGATTGTGGATGAAGCCGGGCAAATAGGAAACCAGCCAATGCTGGAACTGCTGCGGTTGGTGACGGAAAAGAATGCGCGGTTGGTTTTGTCCGGGGACACTCGCCAGCATGGGGCGGTCGAGGCCGGTGACGCCTTGCGGACGATTGAAAGGTTGTTGGACGAGCGCGTCATCGAATTAAACTATATCCGCCGCCAGAATCCCGCCCTGGCCAAGTCCATCGAGGAACGGGAACACATCAAGGAATACCGGCAGGCGGTCGAGGAGGCGCGGGACGGCAAGTTTCAACAATCCTTTGAACGGCTGGATAAATTGAAGGTAATCGAGTCCTGCACTCTGGCGGATAAACAGGAAAAATTAACCAGCCGGTATTTGGAATTGGTCAAGGATCGCCAAACAACGGTGATCGTCTCCCAAAGCTGGAATGAAATTCACCAGGTCAATGATGCGATTCGGCTGGCGCTCCGAAATGACAAGCTGATTGGCGAAACGGAAACCGCTGTTACGAGTTTTCAACCGGTGGATTTGACGGATGCCCAAAAGCGGGATGCGCGTTCCTACGATGCCAATAGCATCCTCGTGTTTAACCGTGATGTGTGCGGCTTCAAGGCTGGAAATTCGGCTCGCCTGAAAGAGATTGCCGATGGTCATTTGCTGATTGAGAAGGATTCGCGATTGGTGAAAATACCCTTTCAACAATTGGAAAGGGTCAATGTCTGTCAGACGAAGGAAATGCCACTGGCCGAAGGCGACAAGCTGCAACTCAAGGCGAATGGCCGCAGCGCCAATAATCGCAAGCTGGTCAATGGCGAACTGGTGACGGTGAAAGCCGTACAGCCGGACGGTTGCATTGCACTGGCAGATGGCCGTCTCCTAGACAAAAAATTCCGTCAATTCGTCCGGGGCTATGCCATCACGTCTTATGCCTCACAAGGCAAATCCGTGGAGCACATTTTATTCTCTGATTCCGGGGCGAAGGGGGCGACAGGGCGGGAACAATGGTATGTCACCATTTCACGCGGCAAGAAAGGGATTCATATTTTCACTACTGACAAGGAGCAATTGCGGGAGAATATCATCCGCAGTAGCGAACGGCCGTCGCCGATGGAATTGTTGGCGGCGCATTATCGCCGGAATCCGATGTATCGGATGATCGAAGAATTTCGGGGTCCCCTGGCGGCATGGTGCTGGATGCGGAGCCGATTGGGCCGCATTTCTCGCGCTCGTCGTCAACGCCAACAGGCAACGCAGGAACAAAGCGAGACGATTCAGCACTCGGTAGAACCGGCCGGGATTTCAGAACCGTCGGTCAAAGAAATTGCACCGGCCACGATAGAACCGTCTAAGCAAGAAATCAGTCCGTCAGCCGTTAAAGCTACGGCTGCCAAAAAAGAATCGCGTGGAGTGAGCCTTTAGCTAAAACTATTTGCGTTCTCGAAGTTCATTTACTTCGGCGCGTAAGGCCACCACCTCCTCATACAATTCTTCGATAATTCCGGTGAGGACGGTGAGACCCGCCCCCGTCATATTGATCGCTGTCGCAGCGTCCCCATGTTGGTTTGAAGCCCCTTCAAAATGTCCATACGCTGCCCGGAAAGCTCTTTGGGTTTTCTTGCTCATAATTTTCCAAATGCTGCACTAAACTGCTTGCGTTGAACAATTGAAAAATCGGAAATTGGATTTGCGGCATAGAAGAGTGGGGTCAAATTTTTGGCATGAAGCCGACGGATTTCAGTTATATCCCCCATTACAATTTAATTCATCAGAGCTGAGTCCTTGATCGCGTGCGCGTGAGCCGAGTCTTCCATGATACATCGTCTGACGGCGCGTCAACCTATTGCTCGCGTGGCTGCGCTCCAAGTTGACTCGTCGGCAGACGATGCGGACTGGCTTTTAAGATTCGCGCGCGGGATATTCTCAAGCAGTAAAAGAAAAAGCCCTGTCGCAAATGGCGGCAGGGATTAAGTTTCAATCGTCGAGATAACCTTCATCTCGCAAACGCTCAATTTCATAATCTATGTCACGCTTGGGCGGGAAGAGGTCAAATGGTTCTTCCGGCGGCGGCGGCGGCGCCGATGACTGAACGATAATCACCGGCGGCAGCCGCCCGATTTTCCCCGCGGCTTTCCGCTGGGCAGTGCCCACGACCAGCCAGATAAAAAATGCCACAAATAAATAAATGATGCCTAACGCCACATATCCCGGATGACCGTCAACGATGGTATCGAGATGGTGTAGCACCCAGGCTTCACCGTTCAACAATTTGACGTTAAGTGGAGTCATATTGCCTCCTTCATTATAGCGACATTTGCCACAGATTCAACTTCTGGAACCCCAATTTTAGTTGGGTTTGCGCTCATAGATAATGGTGGATTAGTTGTGCGCAATATTGGTTGGTGGAGTGAAGCGGGGTTCGACGGAATCCCGTGGCGGCGAATTTTTTCGCTCGTAGTCCTCCAAGGGTGGCAGTGTCACTTGTGCTTTTCTCGCATACGCCCTATGAACCGCTTTGCTATTGTGCCCCAGAGCCAATTGTGCGTACCGTTCGGGATAACCCGCAACTTTCGCTCGTTCAGCCCACGCATAACGGTAGGAATGCAAGGTTACCCCCTCAATTCCCAATCCTACGCAACGGCGTTTAAACTCTTTGGCACGGTGTTTTTCGCGGGCCAGTATCAGCCTCGGAAATAGCGGGCCGGTTTTGGGCATGGTCGCCAGTATTTCTTCAACCTGTCGGCCAAAGCGAATCTGTGGCGGCTGTTGCCCGCGCCAACGGGTTTTCATGCGGAAGAAACTAATGACCCGACCTTGCCAGTCCACGTCCTCAGCCTGCAAATGGGCCAAATCGGATTGCGATGCTCCCAAGTGCCACGCCATTTGATAGAAGGATTTTAATTCCGGGTTCCGTTCACGCTCCACAATCCGGCGATGTTCCTCCAACGTGATTGCCCGCTTTTCTCCATAACGAACGGGCGGCCATTGGCGTTTAGGGATGAGCGGCCACGGCAGCCAGTTCATATCCACGCAGAAATTATGTATCTGTCGCAAAAAGACGTTGGTTGAAACCGTCCCAACGTGGAGGCTTTTAAGAAGCAGTTCGGCTTTCGTTTCAATAATCGGCAGATGCCGAATCAAGTCGAACGCCTTGTCGGGCATTGCGCGCTTCCAGCGTTCTTGATTGGAGCCGTGTTTATTGGCAATGAGCGTTTCAATGGCGTGCTGCCAGGTGCGGGTGGTGATGCCTGTGTCAGAACCCGCCAAGTATGCCTTGGCGATTTGCAAATTGAGGACTGGCTGACGTTCGGAATTATTTTTGGCGTCAATGATCTGACGGGCTTCGTCTTCATTGGCGGTGCCTAAACTGGTGCGTTTTCCGGTCTTGGTGTCCACACAGTAATAAAGCCCTCCGCGAATGCCCCGGCGAATTAAACGATAACGTGTTTTCATATTTTTTCATGTAAACACGAGAATAAACCGAACCGAGTCCGAAGAATTAGCGAGTAGTGGGCGGGTTAACGCCGATTACGCCAGATTCCGACGGAGTAGATAAAATTGGTGTCCGTTTGGGTGTCCGTTGCGGACCGCCAACGTCACAACTCGTTACTGCACTCGCAGTTGGAGTTGGTGCCGGTGGTGAGACTCGAACCCACACGACTTTTTACGGTCCCAGGATTTTAAGTCCTGTGCGTCTGCCATTTCGCCACACCGGCAACCTTGATTATCAACAACTTATAACTGAACCACCACTCCATACTTGACGTTGTGCCACTATTTGTGCCACTGTTATGGCA
This sequence comes from uncultured bacterium, assembly GCA_963723125.1. Taxonomy (GTDB): domain Bacteria; phylum Verrucomicrobiota; class Verrucomicrobiia; order Limisphaerales; family UBA11358; genus UBA11358. The sequence continues at coordinate 2,810 of CAVRPQ010000014.1, read as the reverse complement.
TGAAGGCAAGTGATGCCACTAGCAATGACCAAAATTGTGAAAAGCGCCAAGCTCATGGCGCTACTTTCGCAAAAGTATTGGATGGGCGCAAGCAACCGATTCGCGGACTGTGGATCCGTGGCACACGTTATTATGCCCGGCTGAATGTTGAGAATCCCCTCACCGGCATTAAAAAGAACCAGCGTGTGCCTCTGGTCACCAAAGAGGGTAAACCGGTGCAAACCGTGGCACAGGCTGTGGCCGAGTTGAATCGGTTGCAGACGCAACGGTCAGACAACACGCTGCCGACGCTGGCACGAACTCCGAAGTTTAACGAATACTCGGCGCGCTATCTGGATTTTATCGGCAGTGGTCAGGGAACCAAAAAGCTGGGAACGGTGGCGAAAGAAAAAGCGCTCCTGAAACGCTGGAATAATTATATCGGCGGCTTGCGTCTCGACCAGATCAAACGGGTTCACGTCAATCGGTTTATTGAATCTCGCCTCAAGGAAAACGTGTCCCCGCGAACCATCAACTTGGATGTGATTGCTCTGCGGGTTGTTTTCAAACGCGCCCTGTCCGATGGTCTGGTCCAGCGGTTGCCAACGGAGGGGTTGCAGCCGCTCAAAACCAGCACCAAGAAACGCTCATTGTTCACGTCGGCTGATCTGGAGAAACTTTGCCAAGCTGCGTTTGAAACGAAGCAGAATAAACAGGGTGGCGATGCTCCAGTCACTGAAAATGCAAAGGAATTTGTGGATTACATCAGGGTGCTCGCCTATAGCGGCGCACGCCGCAACGAAGCTCTCGGCATACGCTGGGATGATGTTGATTTCGGAAACAACCAGCTTTTTATCCGCCGACAGATCACGGAACGCGGAATCGAAGACCTCAAGAACCGCGACGCGCGCGTGGTGGATTTCAATCCGAAGCTGAAGGCGCACCTGCTCGACATGAAGGCGCGGTCGCACGACGCCTCGCAATGGCTTTTCCCATCACCCCAGCGCGGCGAAAAGGATATTCCTGCAAAGACATTTCGCGAATCGTTGGTGCTGGTTCGCGAGCGCGCGAAACTGCCGGGCTTTGGATTTCACGATTGCCGGCATCATTTTATTTCAATGGGCGTCATGAGCGGAATTGATTTTATGACGATAGCTGCCTGGGTGGGGCACAAAGATGGCGGCGTCCTGATTGGAAAGGTATATGGGCATCTGGCCAACGAGCATCGCAAAGCAATGGCAGGGCGGATGAATTTTGAACCGGTCGCGCTGAAATCAGATAAATCCGCCTGACCCGCCGGAATGACGGTTTTTTATTCTTGCTGTTTTCAGCGAACGGCGAGTGTATATTATTTTTCGTAACGATTGAAGCCATGCCTAAAACCAGAGAACTGATCGAGTTGTTCCGCGCCATTGGTTCGCATGATCTGGCGCAAGCGGCGACGCTTTCTCGTAAACTCGCCGCGCAGCGCGGGGCCCGTGGCCAATACCGCGCGGAACGCGATCTCCTCGGAGCACTGAACGGAATGGCGAAGTCGCCGAATGCCGGTCAGCATGCAATGTTAAACGCAGCATGGAGCGTCAATGGAACACTGATGCCGTTGCCCGCATCAAGGCGTTTGGATCAATTGGAACTTTCTGCGGCTGTTCGGAAGAGCTTTGGCGATGTCATCAAGGAATGGAAATCCCGCGAAAAACTCGTTAAGCATGGCCTTCCTCGCCGGTGGCGTCTGCTTTTTCACGGGCCATCGGGCTGCGGGAAGAGCGCAGCAGCAGCGGCGCTCGCTGCGGAAATGAAACTGCCTGGATTCCTTGTCCGGTTTGATTCTTTGATTGGGGCATATCTCGGCCAGACTGCATTACGGCTTCGCGAGTTGTTCAGCTTCGCTGCGGAAACTCCCTGCGTAATATTGTTTGATGAGGTTGACGCACTGGCCAAGCGTCGGGGTAGCCCGATGGAAGTTGGAGAACTTGACCGTATCGTTATCGCGTTTATGCAGGAGCTAGAGCACGCGCAGGGCGACGGATTTATCATCGCGACCTCGAACTTGCCCAAAGCTCTCGACGACGCGCTCTGGCGACGCTTTGATTTGCGCGTCGGTTTTCCAAAACCTGCCGGAAAAGACCTCGCACGATTTGCCGGATGCCGCTCGCAGGAATTTGGGATCCGTGCCAATCGCGAAATGCTAGCTCAATGCCGAAAAGCCGCTTCTTATGCAGAAGCAGAGCAGTTGGTGATTTCCGAAGCTCGCCGCCGAGTTTTGGACACATGAGCAGTCATGGCTACTCTTCCCTCCAAGCCGAAGAATTACTTTCTAAACGAGAGCCATGAACTTTCCGTCGAAGACAAAGGCGGCGGGGGACGATACGTAGAATACCTTGGCATCAATTGGACCCAAAAATCTCAACGGCTTCGCAGCTCATTGGAACGAGTAAGCCAACGCGCAAGTGAATCTCGTGATCCGCTTGGGAGGCGGAAGTATTACCTCATCGCCGATCCATCTGCACAAATTATAAAGGCGTCCAAAGCCAGGGATGCTGTTGACGGGCAAAAGTTGGAAGCGGTGGTTTTTAGTGGGGAGCAATCGAAACTTTTTGACCGGATTGGATTGGATTTGATCGAAGTTCATCCCAATGGTGTTGCAACTGTTCATGCAACACCCGAACGCATGGAGCAGCTTATCAGCAAGAACGTCGCAACTTGCTCAACTAGGTGCTCGGGAGCAAGCTCGCTTTGTCGCATTCGAGTCATTCGAGTGGTTGGCTGGCAAATGGAAGTTTGATCAGGAATGGCTTAATGAAATTGGTAAAAAATCGGCCGAAGGATACATC
>CAVRPQ010000013.1:0-17673 GCA_963723125.1 uncultured bacterium | reverse complement strand
CAATCAGCGCATGATATTTCTCCGGCAATTTCATTAGGCCGGACAATTCCAGCCGGCAGATGGCCGTTTCAATCCGCCGCAAAACGTGGCCGGAAATCAAAATTTCATGCGTGGCAAAAACCAGACGCAGTTTTTGTTCCTTGCCATCGCTGTCCAATTCGGCAAACACGAATTGATCCAGCGGCAGCACGAGCAAACGTGTCGCCGTCATTTCAACGCGCAAGCAGCGCGCTTGTGTATCAGTGGTGTAACATTCGGGTGTTTTGGTGTTCATGTTTTTGTCCTGGTTGAGAATGACGACGGGATTGTTTTAACCGGCAAAACGTATCGGCGGCGTGCCGGCCGAACCGCAGAAGATAGCCATGCAGCCGGTCCCAAAGCGGATTGTGATTGCGCGGACGCAAGCCGCCGGCAAATTCCAACGCCAGCGGCCTGTGACCGGAACGCGCCAGATTCTCACGCAGTTGCTCCTTGTCCGGCGTGAAAATGCGGACGCCGCGCCGACCGCGCGAAATGGTGACATACCATTGTTGCGCGTTGGTAGCGGCCTTGATGGTGGAATCGGAAAACAGAACGTAATCCACCGTCTTGCCCTGTGAACCGTAGGACGTGACGGCGTAGCCGGGGAGAAATTCACGGAAACTTTTGTCCAAAATGCGGCCGTCAGTCAGTTCAATGTTTCCCATTGGCGTGAACCGATTTGACCGTGACCAATTCGCCATTGGTGACGCGAGCGCCGGAGGCCAGCTTGCGATTGGCCTTGAGATGCAATTTGTCGCCTTGCGCGACCGCAATTTCACGCGGCAGGCAAACGGTGATTTTATCCAGCACCTTGTTTGAAACAGTGACGCATTTGCCGTCAATCTCGACGAGAACACCGGCCTTGACGATGCCCGCCAATTTTCCGCGCGTCCCCGGCTCGGTTTGCCGCACTTTCTGATTGAACACAATCACCGCATCTTGCGGATAAAATCGCTTGTCGCGCTTTTGCGCGTTCGTTAAATCCAGTTTGTCCAATGCTTGAACCGTCACGTCATTTGCGCCGAGCAATCCCTTTCCTTTAAGCGCATCGCGCACCTTTGAATTGACGCGATGCACTTCCGCCCAGGTCTGCGACACCACCACGGCGGAAGCCTTTTCTTCCGTCAGCCGGACATATTCATCGGCCAGCTTGTCCGCCTGTTCACCCAAACCGCAGGAAACGACCGCGCCCATCTTGTCCAGCCGTTCAAACGATTCAGCCAGTTTGCCCGCCGCCGCCACTTCAACGGCCTTGCGATATTGCTTGATCTTGGAACTCTCCTTTTTGCTACGCGCCGCGCGCCGGGTCTTGGCGGCGGATTGTGTGAAGTTCGACCGGCTTGACGCCGGAATACCGCTCAATGGCCAGCAACGCATCCGACGCCTCGACCGCTCCATGCTGGCGCGTGTCGCCCGACAAAATCACCCGCGCATTTCGCTCCCGCGCCAGCCGGAGCAGTTCAGACATTTGCCGACCGCCAATCTGTCCGGCCTCATCCACGACGATCACCGCGCCTTCGACCAGTTCATGTTTGAGCAGAAAACTTGTTACCGTCGTCGGCGACGGAAATTCCGCTTGTTCCATTGCCACGACTTGCTGGCGTTGCGGCGCAAGGACGACCACGGCCTGCCCGATTGCCGGACTTGCTCGACCAGCTCGCGCAGGACAAAACTTTTGCCCGTGCCCGCGCCGCCACGGAACAGCGAAACCGCATTGGTGGAACGCAGCAGCGCATCCAAAGCCGACCGTTGCTCCTCATCCAATTTTGGATCTGCCGTATAGGAATGTTCCACCAGTGGCCGGCAATTGCCCGCGCCGTCCTTGACGGTTTGAACAATCTCCATTTCCCGCAACAGCACTTCCCGCAAAGTCACTTCGGCGGGACGTTCTGAATTGCGAATATAAGGACGCTGGCGCGTGAATTCTTTGAGTTCATCCAACGGAGAAATTTTCACCGCGTCCCCGTTCCAATGCCTGCTGCCACAACTGACATTCCAGCGCGACCGAATTGCGGTCAAACAGATGATCCTCTGACCATTGGACGGCCTCGCTTACGCTCATCCGGTCGCCAGCGGTTTTTTCCGAATTTCCCGGTGGCTGGCGCAAGGCGGCGCGTTCACCTTCACTCAACTGTGAATCCCACAACTTTCGCAATTCTGCCTGACTCAAATCCTTGTGTTTTTTGGCGCGTGTCTCAACCGCCAGTTGAGCACGCAACGCCTTGAAATTTGCACTCATCAATTCCGGCTTGCTCGGCCAGCAGTTTCACCAATGCCTTGTCAATTTCCGAATCCCGTTTGGAAAAGCGTTCGCAAACCGCTTCCGAAATGCCCTCGATTTGAAAATCGCCGCGCGCCAGGTTGCGAATCTCATAACCGAATCCGCGCAGCCTGCGGGCAAGTTCATGGTAATAGACGTTCTCGGCGAATTTCCGCGCCCGCAGCAGTTCATAATTTTGCAGCGCCTTCCACCGATTTTCGACGGCATCAAAGGTTGCGTTGAAAACGATGCAATGCGTATGCAAATGCGGGTCTAATGCGCGGGAGGTATCGTGCGTGAACATGGCGGCGACAAAATTGCCGGTGGAACGGTCACAGTTTGCCTTGCCGATCCGAACGCGCGTTGTGGCGAACGCCTCAAATTCCTTCATCGCCGAACGGACGGCATGGGCATGGGCTTCCAGAATCCGTTCATCCGCGCCGACCAGTGCCGCGACCGAAACCGATTTGGGCGGCGAGAACGTGAAGTCATAAAAAATCCGGCGATTGGCCGTGTTGTCACTGGCTTCATCCATCCGCGTGGTATTCAACCGTTGCGTCAATGTTTCGCCTGAAGCTGGATGCCGGTTCTCACAGAGACGCAGAAATGCTTCCGCCCCGACTTTGCTGGTCAAGCCAAGCCGTTCCGCTCCCAGGCCAAACCACTGGCCGGCCACCCGCTGCCCTTCATCATAGTATTCACCCACGCAAAGATGCTCCTCAAAGTATTCCTTTGCGTTCTTCAAATTGTATTGCGTCTTGACCGTAACCACGGAGAGCAGCCTGCCAAAAAGCCCGATTCACTTTGTTTCATTTTGAAACAAAGCAGCCAGCAGAAATTGATTGAATGGCAGGCATGAAAACGAACCAGTCCATGTCTCCCCGTGCTGAAGCGAAGGAACGTGGCGCAACGTACACCAATCTATGATGACACCAACCACCGCTGAATTGCGCACCGCCATCGAGGTTTTGAAGATGCTTGGCCAGCGCCTGGATGACCACGCCGCCCATTCCGTAATGCAACTGCCGGAAACGGAATTGGGCGACCGATATGCCGCGCACATCGAAGCGCAAACCATCGAACAAACCAGCCACATCGAAAAGGTCTCCATGCAGTTACAAAACTGGCGGGATGAACTGTTGCAACAGCAGAAAAAGCAAATTGCCCAATCAGTATGAGAAGGGACTTTTTTACAAAACAAGCCTTACCCCTTGCAAGGGCAAGGTTTTCGCGTTGCGCGAATGTTGCAACAAATGTTGCCGGCAGCAAACGCATTCGCGTTGCGTGCAATGTTGCATGGGATGTTGCGTCAAATGCTGCCGCAGGAGAGCACTACCGCATTGCGTCCGGTGGCGCAATAAATGTTGTCCAAGTGAAGCGCATCCGCGCACTCAATGTTGCGCCAGGCGTTGCGTCGCTGATGCACCGACTGTTCGCCAACTCGTTGCCTCCACTGTTGCCTCGATTATGAACAAGTTTGTTATCTCGACTGATGCGTTAAATCGTTTCCGCAATGCTGCGTCGCAAGTTGCGCGCGGTGTTGCGTCGCCTGTTTCGCGCTGGTTGCCGGTCAAGGATGACATTTCGGCACTCCGTAAACGCGGCCTATCCTACCGGGCCATTAGTGACCTGCTTTCACAGAACGGCATCAACGCATCACCGTCGGGACTTATGCGTTTTTGTCGGCGAATCTTAAAAGAGAAACGCTCACACAAGTCACCGGCGAGGCGGCAGCCTCCACGTCGTGCCAATGCTTCGGCTTCGCCGAAAAGCGTGCCGGTCGCACCGGCCAGAGCCACACCGCCGCCCGCGCCGGCCACGGCCAACAAACCCATGTCCGCGCCACCAGAAACCTCTGCTTTCACGTCGCGCGGGCCTCGAATTGCAAAAATTGAACAACTGCCACCCGGAGAAACAATATGACTAAACGCCTTGATTTAATCTTTAACGGCAAGGGCGGTGTCGGCAAAAGTTTCTTTGCCGTCAACTTCGTCCAATACCTCAAAGACAAAAACATCCAGTTCACTGCCTGCGACTGTGACAATGAAAATTCCACATTAAAACGGTTTCACGGTGAAGATGTAATTTTTTTGGATCTGGCTCATCCGCGCGGGCTGGATGTCATGATTCGGGCGCTGGAAAAAACCGATCTCGTTGTCGTGGACTGTCGTGCGGCATCCAGCGAAGTGTTGTTTAATTATTTTGACGAGATTGATTTGCCGTCAATGCTGAACAACCTGTCCGCCGCAGTGACGCTCATCATGCCAATCAATCAGGAGGCTGACAGCATGGACCAGCTTAAACGCGCCACTGAAAAATTGGACAGCGTTTGTTCCTACGTCGTTCTGCGAAACACGGTTCACAGCGACAACTTCACTTTTTTTGAACACTCCGTCATCCGTAAGCGGCTGCTGCGAGAACTTCATGCGAAGGAGATCACCATGATCAAATTGCAGCCCTGGCTCGTCGAGGAATTGAGCCATAACAATCTCACCATCACGGCGGCCGTGGCCGACAATCAAATGCACCTGCTGGACCGGCAACGGCTCCAAACCTGGCAACGCAAGTTTTACGCCCAAATCGAATCCGCCACCGATTTATTGCTGCCGATAAAATCATGAGCGTGCCCGACCAGACAACGCCGCCCGATTTTGACGAGGATTTCTTACAGGCCCTCGCCAAATGGAAGGAGCAGCACAAAATCAAGGATGATGACACGATTCTCCTTCTCATGGATTTGTTTCGGATTCATCAAGCCCATTGGGATGAAATCCGTCACCGGCAGATGCCCTCACTTGATGAATTCAAAGCGGACATCGCGGTTTTGACCGAAGCCACAAAAGTTTTGAAAGAAAGGGCGACCCAAGAAGCGCGGGTAGTGGATTTGCCAACCGCCATCATTGCTGCCTTCACCGCCGCGCTCGCGGGTTTTCTCATCGGAAAATTTCTATGAAACTCGATTTTATCCCCTTTCCCATATTTCATCTTCCAGCGTTGTCCAAATCGTTGCGCGTCTTCGGACTTGGGTATGCAATTTTGCTGCTCATCGTTACCGTGAGGGTGTTGCTACGCAAACGTCACGTCGCCCAACTTGGCGGCCTGACTTGGAGACGAAACCAATTCTGCCGCGGTTGGCTCATCACCGGCGACACCGGCTCCGGCAAGACAAGTTCAGGAATCAACCAACTGGCGCACCAAGTGTTTCAAAACGAAGACAAATGGGGTGGTCTTTGTATTGATGAAAAGGGCGTTTATTGGGAAACGCTTTCGGCAATGGCGCGGCATTATGAACGCGAAACCGATTTGATTCATCTACAAATTCATGCCGATAGCCAGAACGGACAACCGTTGCATCGGTTTAATCTCACCGGCGACCGGAGCATTCCTTTCACAACGTATGCAAAATTCGTGGTGGACACGGCCACCAGTCTCGGCCAAGGCGGGGACAAAGGATTTTTCAAAAATCAGGCACAGACACACATCGCTCACGCGCTGGAATTGCTCGCCGAATTGCAACGGCCAGTGACATTATCCGGGGCATTGGATGTTCTTTCCAGCAAACCAAAACTGGACGAGGAATTGGAATTTCTGAATAAGCTCCCTTTGCAAACGCCGCGCCGCTATGCCTTGAACTATCATTTTAAGAATCGTTTCCTCGACCAGCCGGCAGAACAACTTGGCGGTGTCCGTGAAACCATTGGGAATTACCTGCAATACTTCCTGACGCCTGAAGTGGCGGAAATTTTCTGCGTTGAGATAAGCACCTTCGATTTTTCAGAGATTGATAAAGGCAAAATCATCCTCGTGACCATGCCGCAGAAATTTCAGACCGAGCGGCGATATGTGAACACATTTTTGAAACTGCTTTTTTACAATCATGCCTTGCGCCGGTTCGACCAAGCCAGAAATCAGCGCGGGAAAAACAATCTGCTCATCTTGTGGGCGGACGAGGCACAGCGGTTTATGACCGCCAGCGAGGATGGCACCAGTGATTACAACTGCGTGGACGTAATCCGCGAGGCGGGTGCCACCATCGTCGCCGCCGCGCAGTCCACCACGTCACTCATCCCGCCGTTGGGTAACGACAAATCCAAAGTGCTGACGTTGAATCTCCGCAACCGGATGATTTTTCGTTCCGCCGACGAAGCGGACGCGGTTCAGGCAGCGGACTTTCTCGGCAAAAAGCGCGTTTTCAAACGGTCGTGGGGTTCGAGTGCCGGGAGACGCAATGTCAATTATTCTGAAACCGAAGAGCACAAAATCAAGCCGTATCAACTCCGCGCGCTCCGCGACCATGAATGTGTGCTGGTACATTGCGAAAAAGGATACCACCGTCTAACGCTGCCGCCACTTGACCCGGAAGGAAAAATTTCAACATGGTTTTCCTGGTGGAAAAGATTTATTTAGGAAACGTTTTACTGCATCAAGGGATGTTTTCACAAAGAATTCCCGCTTCAAAATCACCCCCGGCCAAAAAACGCGCCCATAGAGCTTTGTCGCAGCCTTCTATGGCGAGACCCGCCGACGAATTGCGGCGTTCCCCGATCAAATTTAACCCGATTGTTGACCGGACGATTCCCCATCGCATTTCCATTTGCTTGTAGTAATGCAATGCGTCGCAGTAAGACTGTTTTGCCAATTTTACGTTTTTCTGGCTGCGCGCGATTTCCGCGCGGCAAAGTTTTGCATGAGCGTATTCGGTTCGGAAACATTCTGGTTCCAGTGGCCCCGCTTCGATTGCTTCGGCGACCAAGCGATTTGCAGCATCCGCGTTTTTTATATTCGAGGGCACGCTGACCAATCGGGAATAGATGAACAAATACCGATTTTGGGCTGCATCATCCCCGGCAAGGACTTTAATGTCGCGCAATGCTGTTTTGAGCTTGGTTTGGCCCAACGCGTCCTGGCAATCAAGAGCAAGCGACATATCAAAAGACCGATCGACTTCCTCACGCGGACAGAAGCTGAAGCATTGCTGGCCGCGCCGAATCAGCAGACCTGGCTGGGCCGTCGCGATCACATGCTGATCCTGTTGGCTTTGCAAACAGGACTGCGCCTTTCGGAGATCATCGGCCTGCGTTGTCAGGACGTCGCATTGGATAGTGGCCCTCATGTGCGTTGCACCGGAAAAGGCCGAAAATCCCGCTGCGTTCCCTTGCGCAAGGATACGGTCACAATGCTCCGTGCTTGGCTGTGTGAGCGAAACGCCCAGCCCGACACTCCGCTCTTTCCCAACATGCGTGGCAAACCGTTGAGCCGGGACGGAGTTCAATACGTGCTGGCCAAGCATCTGGCCTTGGCGCGACCACAGTGTCCGTCTCTGGAAAACAAACGCGTCACTCCGCACGTCCTGCGACACAGCACGGCGATGGAATTACTCCAATCCGGTGTGGATCGTTCCGTCATCTCTCTGTGGCTCGGACACGAACGAATGGATACGACACAGATTTACCTCCACGCCAGCCTCGAACTCAAAGAAAAGGCGCTCGCCAAGACCGAGCCCTTCTATGGACGGCCTCCCCGATACCGCCCGCCCGATCAACTGATGGCATTCCTGCAAAGCCTCTGATAATGCCGAGTCGAAGAAATAAAAAAGGGGTGATTCCTCAGTGTTCTGAAGAATCACCCCGTGAACTCGGCATTACCCGGAGCTAGAAAAAATATCCCTTATGCCGAGCTCGGCATAATGGTTACGTCTATTACTGAAGCATCGGCTTAATCACGATGCTGGGCATATACTGTCTTAGACCTAAACGTTTCGCATTTTTTTCTGGTGGCACCCTGCCTGGCATTAAGTATTTGGTCCCCGAATTGCCAATACTTACTTTTCAACTGATGTTTGGATGAATATATGAGGTGACGCACATGCCTCGTTGCAAGGCTATATCCCCAAGTAGCTGCGCCCGGTGCTACTATCAGAAAGCTTGCGGTTGGTTGCCTATTTATTTAACACCGACAATGTCTTCCTAGTGATTCTTTTATCGTTTATCTACTGTCGTTCAATTTGTAGATCTGGATCAAAATAGCTCAAATCAGTTTAAAACTGCATGTTCGATGTTCCACCCTTCCAGGCTGACTTGAATTTTGGCCGTTGTCGGACCGAGTTTAATATGGAATTCGCGTGACTCGCCGGGTAAAAGTGAAAAATAGTTGTCATCGTAAAACGCGGGTAAAATGCGTTTGCCCGTATCCGCGTCACGTAGCGTAAGTTTCACTGCCAGCGCCGGGATGTTACTTGGATTGGTCACCTTTCCCTCAACTACTGTTGCGTCCTTGTTCGTCTGGCTTTTGATCGCACCTTTGAGAGCAACCTTAGACAGGCTGTTTAATCCCTGCAACTGTGCGTCGTCACGAGCGTGCCAGTAGAAGTTTTCTGACAGGAGCTGCCTCCTTTCGTCACGCAACTCCAATTTTACTAAATGAGTTCCATTCCCGGGCCAATCCAGCTTGAAAACATCCGTGCAGGCGTTTGCCGCCGCGTTAATGTTAGTGTGACATTCTTGCACCCTTCGGCCCGACAAATCATAAATAACGGCGTTGACCGTAGTATCGATGAGTGGCTCAAACCGATGGTTTACCACTGCAATTGTGCAATTGGGTAAATTCATTTGAACATGCACTGGTTCACAGGCTTTTTTAGTGCCAAAATACGCGGCGTTTGGCTCGTAATCCGATGAGTACAACTGCCAGACTACACTTGGCCACGAAGGGTGGCTCATCCATATCAGTACGCCACTGCAATCATTCCAAAGCCGGCTGTTAAACCCTTCGTAGATCGCACGGTACGTGTCGTAATTCGCCATCTGTGCCTTGCGGCAAAGGTCTTCAAGATTTGTAGCCTCACCATAACACCGTGAAATCATGTCGAGAATGGCATCTCGATTTCCGCCGCCCTTACTATGGAAATCATGATAGGCCCAGACATCGCCAGGTGGCCACAAGTCCGCCGGCTCCATCATCGTGCGCAAGACGTTGGCCGGTGGAATGGAGCTGGCGCCCAATTCCGTGCTGAATCCCTGGTTGAGGTCGGTGAAGTATTTTTCCAACGGCTGATTTGACCATGGCCCGCTGGGGCGCAGGTTCACTGAACGCGAGTTGGGCTGATAATAGCGCGTGCCATCGAGTTGGCGAATCAGCCGATTAATGCCTGCATTCAAAGGCTCTGGCGGCATGCCCTCGTTGCGACCACACCAAACGGCAATACAGGGATGGTTGCGAAAACGTTTCAATGTGTCGGCCACATTGCGAAGAAAGAGGTCGTTGTCGGCCGGGTTGTAGTTCCAGCCTTCGGTGCTCATCCAGAAATCATTCCAGACTAAAATGCCGTACTCATCGCAGATATCGTAAAAGGTTTCAGATGTACTCTGCCCGGCCCAATTGCGGATCATGTCCAGGTTGGCGTCATGTTCAAGCCGGATGAATGGCTCCAATCGGTCGCGTGGAATGCGTTTCAGGGCGTCATCCATACCCCAATTGCCACCGTTGCAGAAAATTTTCCGACCATTAATTTTTACAACGAGATATGACCCCATGCCCTCATCAGCCACTGCTTTGAGTGCCGGCGAATGTTCTGCGCCAAGCCAGGCTGAAACTTCCTCCGGTCGCTCATTTTCACCGCTATGCGAGACGATGGATCCGCGCCGGTTATCAATTAACGATTCACTATCATCTCGCGCGAGGGTTGGGGTAAATTCGACTCGTCGAACGTTCCCATCTGGCATTCGCACCCCTAGTTCATAACTAAGTTCCCGAATGCCAAATCGAACCGCCGCTTGATCTGACTCCGTTTTGTCGCTGGCCATAAACTTGAGTTGCAAATGATAGAGTTCAGGTTTGCCGTAACCGTTGGGCCACCAAAGGCGCGGATGTTCCACGGTGAGTTGCGGAAAATCTGTCGGCGTGAAGGTGACCAATTTTGTCTCGCCCGCTTGCAACGTCACTGGGTGCTCAAAGTGCACGCCTTCAAACGCGCCTTCCAGCACACCTTGTTGAACGGCTTCGGAAGCATTGCGCAATTCCGCTTGGATCGTGATATCGGCATGGGACGTGGCCGGCAAAGGCAGTCTGGTGACCACTTGTGGATCGATAATAGTCACTGGGCCGGTTGCGCGCAAAATAACGTCCTGCCAGAGACCGGTATCCCGGTCGCGGATTGCGGGAATCCAATCCCATCCCTCTGTGCAAATGAACGTCGGACCATCGAGACATAACTTGCCGCCGTTATCACCTGGACCGAATTTGACGGATTGTTCGCTGGGAATACCGGGGTCAGGCGGCGGCGCGATCATGACCGCCAGTACATTGGTCGCATCGGGTTTGATAAATTGCGTGACATCAAATCGACCGCGAAGAAAAGCGCCAGTGATGTGGCCGAGATACTCGCCATTCAACCAGGCTTCGGCATAATAATTAATGCCATTAAAAATCAACCATAAATGCCGACCAGCGAATGTTTTCGGCACATCAAATTCCGCACGATACCAATAATCCTGTTTATTGAGGCTTTCCGGGATAGCCAGATTATTAAGCCCATAATAAGGGTCAGGATAGACGCCCTGATTCACCAGCGTGGTCAATACCGTGCCCGGCACGGTGGCATCATACCAACCACGCGTGTCCAAACCAGACTTGGAAAGGGCCGTACCATCCATCATTCTGAGGCGTGGAGATTCGATCATTTTCCAACCGGCGTTAAAAACCAGCTCATTGCCACACAATTTGAGTTCGTCCGGACTTGTTGCCGGTGATTTCACCGGATTCACAACAAAAGGCGCGCGCGATTGAGGCAAAGTATCCAACGGTTGCACTTTGGCGCCCGTAGCGCCGACTTCCTCAAGTGGAGTATTGACTGAGTTGGGGCGAAATTCTCCAGGCATTTCTGCTTGAAGCTTACCCGAATTGCCAGTCGGAATAAAAGCAAACAATAACGGCGAAATTACAATCGATTGGGGTTCACGGGTTCGTTCCTCCTTTGGAAGGTGGGATGCGTTTATTTTTCAAAAATTCTTTAATTTTGCAGTTGCATAACGCTTTTGAAGGGTATTAGCGTGGGAAAGCTGGATTAAAACTGGGAACAGGAGAACAAGCGTATGCGAACGAAGCAAGGCTTACCAACTCGGGCATTTAAGCGCCACACGGTGGCAATCGCGATGAACGGGGGGGTGCCCCTCGAAACCCTGGCCGAGGTATTGAAGGTACCGTTGGCGGGTGTAAAACGCTGGCATCAAAATTTTCAGGGACAAATTCAACCCCGCCGGTGGTCAGCCCCAGAGACCGAAACGCAGATGAGTCTCCTCAAGGCCGTGAGCCAACGCGTTCGAGCGCAAGCTCGGATCGTTCGGCTTAGAGGCGTTCTGAAGCAGTGGCGGCGTGTGAGAATGCTTGAAGGGCTGCACAGCCCCCACTGGGAGTTGGCGGGGTTCAGCGACAGCGGCCAATGAAGGCAGGAAAACCGTCTTTAGGTCAACAGTTTAAGAAACAGGTTGTCCGGCTGATAGTGAACGGGGGAATGAAAGTGCCGGTACTGGCGCGGCAACTCAAGCTGCCGCTGCAAAAGGTGAGGCGATGGAGGCAAAAGTATCGAGGGCAGATTCAACATCGGGCTTGGCCACCGGGTAAGAAGCACAAGGTCATGGTAAGGCTTAAGCGAAGACGGGGGCTTGGTGGAGGAAAACGAAAAATCAACCGGTTATAAAGGGAGGAGGGAACATGCCAGCCAAGAAGAAGCAGCCTGCGAAAAAGCATCCCCTTGCTGCGACTCCAAAAGGGATGGTGCGATTGGGTTTGGAGGGATATGGAGGTTCCTCGTTGTCGAGCCGGACATTCCGTGCGGCCACGGCCTTGGATTTGGCGGCGGGTTCCAGTTCCAGCAGTTCGTCGTCTTCGAGCAGTAGTTCTTCCAGTTCTAGCAGTAGTTCATCTTCTCATCATTGCGATTTTCCGATAACAACCCAGACGGTAGCCACAGTGCCATCAAATCGTGGGCGTCGGAAAATTGGGGTCGCAGAACAAGTGACTTGCTCTGTCGCTTCAAGTGTTGGTTCGGTCAATTGGTCAGTGGACTCTGGTGGCGGATCTGTAAGTCCGGCCTCTGGGCTTTCAACAACTTTCACTGCCCCTGATCGTGCTGCGAGGTGTATTGTGAGGGCTACTGCACCTGATGGCCGATACTGCACCGTAACATTTACCGTGGTAGAGCCGTCAGGAGCATATATCATTCAAGCACCAGGAACTGGAATTTGGCACGTCCACAATTCGGGATCTGCAGGTTTTAAAGGACAACCCTTTTTACAACCTACAGATGTGTCATTTATTAACATAATGGTTCGTGAAGGGTCCGTTGCCGGCATAGGCGTAGGATATTTTAAAACCAGTTATCCTATCGATGGATCAATGCATCCTGCCACTCCTTGGCCGGGCGTTAGCGTATCAGACGGCACAAGTGATACGAGCGGAAGTAAGTTGAATGCTATCGACACCATTCAGTCACCGGGTCCTTGTCCAGCGCCATTTATTGACGGTAGCTTTACATGGAATATCCCATGGCTATTTCATGTCGGAACAGGATCTGAAAAGCAATTTACCACCTTACATCACATTGCGACAATTGATAGTACTGGGAAAATGACTATGAGCAAGGGAGGAACGAGCGTTTCAAAAAATTATGCGGATCCCGACTCAAATTATTAACTGGATAATGATCTCTAGTTGCATTCTTGTTGCGGGCTGCGCAACAACACAACACGAAAGACAAATAAGCAATATGAAAAAGAATCTTCAAGCCATTGACGCAAAACTGGAAATATTCGCGACGACGAAACAAACGTCTTCTTTAGAAGACGCGATTCTTATTGTCGAAGGCGTGAAAGAAATTGATAAACAGGGACAGATTGATTCTCAAATCCGAAAGTTTAAGACCCAAGCCTTTTTGAGAATTCTTCGAGAAGTTGAGCAATCGTTCGATCCAAAATTCAATTCAAATGATGTTCCCTATCTTAACATTGCTCCACCATCTGGAGTGCAACCGTCTGCGGGGGCGGGAATGGATCCAAAAGCAATCAAGGATGCACGCTTGCGTAAACAATATGAGTCCGCATTGGCAGAAAACGCAAAGAAAACAGCATATAGTAACCAGCAGAATGACCTTCGCCGTCTCCAGCATGAGTTTCAGATACGGATACTCAATTATGTAGCTTTTGCGTATTCTGGGGATCCGGAGGCACAGAATGAATTGACCAAATTGTGCAACGATGCGGGAGTTAGCAAAGAATTTCAAGCGATGATTAAATCGAAGGTTAAGTGAGAAATTGAAACTAAAACCACAACATGAAACCTCTGAAACGATCTATGCCAATTGTTTAATTTGATATTGTTATCATTGGTCAACGGAAAATCGGCACAACGAGGCACCGCCAACAGGACATCGAGCGTATGCAAACAAAGCAAGACTTTCCAACTGTGGTATTTAAACGCCGTACGGTGGCAGCCGAACTGAACGGAGGGGTGCCTATGCAAACCCTGGCTGATGAATTGAAGGTGCCGCTTCCCCGTGTGAGACGTTGGTGTCAGAATTTTCTGGGGAAGATACAACCACGACGTTGGTCGACGCAAGAGACGCAAACGCAGGTCAATCTCCTCAAGGCAGTGAGTCGGCGTGCTCGGATCCAAGCCCGAATCGCCCGGCTTAGAACCGTCCTGAAGCGGCAGCAACATGCGAAGATGCCGGGAGGACAACAGAACCGGTCTGTGGGGTTTGGTGCGATTGGGCAGCAGGGGCCGATGAAGGCCGACAAGCCACCTTTAGGCCAGGAATTCAAGAGACAAGTTGTGCGGTTAATAGTGAATGGGGGGATGGGAGCGCCCGTTTTGGCACAGCAACTCAAGCTGCCGCTGCAAAAGGTGAGACGATGGAGGCAAAAGTATCGAGGGCAGATTCAACACCATGCTTGGCCACCAGGTAAGAAACACAAGGTAATGGTACGGCTTAAGCGAAGACGGGGGCTTGGTGGAGGAAATCGAAGAATCAACCGGATATAAAGAGAGGAGGGAACATGCCAGCCAAGAAGAAGCAGTCTGCGAAAAAGGATCCTTTTGCTGCGACTCCAAAAGGGATGGTGAAATTGGGTTTGGGAGGATACGGAGGTTCCTCGTTGTCGAGCCGGACATTTCGGGTGGCCACGGCTTTAGATTTGGCCGCAGGTTCCAGTTCCAGCAGTTCGTCCAGTAGTTCGTCGTCTTCGAGCAGTTCGTCTAGCGGCAGCTCAATAAGTTCAAGTAGTAGCTGTGGCGATGCGCAAGAACAACGATGGTGGAACGAAGTTTCGGGCATTGCTGTTCCAACAAAAACATTTTGGGTCAATTGGTTGCGTCAGGATGGGAAAAATCCTTGTCCAGAAAAATTGACCTGCATTATTCGCGCTATCAGTTGGGTTGAATCAAAACATGGTCATGGGAGTGGAAGTTCTGCATCGCGCGATCCTATGCAAGTTGGAAATCCACTGGATACCGCGTGGCAAAATATTGGAAAGAATTCTTCCACATCGCCGGGAGACCGTCCTATTCGGCAAGGGACCCTTACAGGATACTCGTGGGCACAAATTCCTAATGTTATTAACGTCTCCAGTCTTCCTTATAGTATTGCCCCAACTTTTCTTCCGAGTGACGGTCATAATAATGCTAATTTTACCAAACAAATGAGCTATTTTTGGGGAATTATTTGGTATTTTTATTCACTTCAAGTGGCAACGAGTATCGGAGCATGGGCCGTGGGCAACTGTGACCCGACAAACCTCATTAGCGGCGCAGTTCAATACAACGGAGGTGGTGACCCAAATTACGGGCAGAAAATCAGGGATGCGCTGAAGATGGTGTGCTGTTCCAAGTATTTTAACCTCTGAACACATGCGATTTATTTTCGCCGCATCTTTGGTCGTAGGCGTCATTATTCTTTCTGTTCGAACTAGCTTCACCCAATCTTTGATCGGTCAATCACCGTTAAAGTCGTCAACATTTTCGAACAGGGAGGTAGACCGTAAAAATAAAATTGATCCGATCTTATTAAACAAAATACTTCCCCTCTATCCCAACGTTCGCCTTCACAGAGAAGGCGAGAACCCATTTTTCTCATGCGTTCAAGAAATCGCTGATGTGCGTAATAGTAACGGCGAGAAACGACTGGTCGTCAAAGTCGCTTGGACCATCCCTGGCGCAATGGTCGATCACGGAGGTGGAGATCTGTTAATTTATGAGGATGCTAAGGATGCGTTTCCGTTTGTAAAGATTTCAGAAATGTCTATTCCAATGGGAAATATCTGCCTGATCCAAAATTGTTGGCTTCAGTTTGACGACGGCCTCCTTGTCTCGCTTGAAGCGAAGGAGTCACTGCAATATTTGAAGGAACATGGCCTGGGGTTTCAATTTTACAATCTTGCGCGCGGAGCTGTGGAAAAAAGTTTAATGGTTTATAAAAACGAAGGGAGGGAAGCGTTTCTGAAAATAGTAGCAATCCCGCGATCTCAAGAAAGCTATATCAAAAACGTCCCGGAGCATATTTCTGAATGTGAGATTTATCCATCGTTAGTGGAAGATTTTCGCTCGTCAGGATTTAAATATTCCTCGCCTTGGGAAGCGACAATTTTCGTCCAGCTTACACCAACTAAACCAGGAAAACCTATAATCCTACAGGTTGGGGCTAGTGGTTATGCCGAGGGAATAGACGCTTCTCAAGTCAAGCTATTGCTATGGGATTTGAGTGAAAACGAACTTAAAGACCGTCCAGAGCCGTAGGACTTATCGAGTTGGCTACCTGATTTTAAGCGTTGGCCGGACATCACCTATGTTGAGACGGCCGAAGGTTGGTTGTATGTGGCCGGTGTCTTGGATCGCTGCACCCGCAGATGCATCAGTTGGGCGATGGGCGACAAAGGCCGCCGCCTTTGAATGGATCGAAGTGTTTTATAACCAGGAGCGGTTCCACAACGCCCTCGGCAACCAATCCCCTATGGACTTTGAAACCAACCTGAACTAAATATACCCATGCCTCATGCACTCACTCACTGTCCACCAAATCGAGGCAAGGCCACCCCATCCGATAGCAGGGTGTCTTATGCATCTGTTTGACAGTATGCGCAAGAATGCGCTAATCAGGTGATTGATGATATCGATTTGGACATGTCAGCCACACCAGATCCTTCTTCGCCTGAAATTAATATTTCAACGCCTGCGGATATGCATAGATTGGAATCAATTTTGGAATTAATAATTTATTTGGGATTAATAACTGGTGCATCTGCCTGCTCAACCATCGAGACGGGACATGCACAAAGCCGGGCTGAAGCGGATTTGCCTGTCGTAACAAATTCGTGTGCTGGCTATGGACCGGGTGATATCACCTCGCACATCTTTGGAATCCAGGGCGAGATCGTTCATATTAGTAGAACAACCACTCAATTAAAATCACTGACGATAAAGATCACAGGGTCGTTGCCCAGTGCGGTTGGATACGAGCCTTACACAAAACCTGGGGAAGTTGTTACGATTCGCTTTGACGAGTCTATCTCAAGATTGGGAAGTCTTTCATTGGCCAAGGGAAGTGTCATAAGACTTGACTTTGGTTCGGTGCTTGCAAATACAAAACATTCACAAAATCAAAATAGTTCGTATTGGGGAAGTAATTATTCATGGCTTCTTGTAGAAAGGAATGGCGTATTTTATAACAGAAAAGGCGAACAGTTTTCTCTACCGCTTTTGGAGTCAGATTAACAAAGGCAATTTTAAATCCTAAACTGAACTTGTACCTTGATAAAGAAGGCCGTCTGAACGAACATCCGGCGTATTGTGTACGCTTTGTGGTGCAATCTTCAGCTGTGCATTATCTACACCATGGTGTATACGCTAAATTGGATCCGGAACACGTGATTGAGCTTATGCAACGCGTTTATCGGAATCGGCACGAGGCGCGCAATACCTATTGAATGTCAATAGTGTTTCCAAGTGCGACCACGCGGTTCCGGTTTTTGCTGATTGTTTTGCATCTGCCGGTTTATCCACTCCCTCAAAATTCTTCAATTTTGTAGTTGCATAAAACTTTTAAAGGGTATTAGCATGGGAAACTGGAGTAAAGCTGGGAACAGGAGAACAAGCGTATGCGAATGAAGCAAGGCTTAACTCGGGTATTTAAGCGCCGTGCGGTGGCAATCGCGTGAATGGCGGGGTGCCACTCGAAACCTTGGCCGAGATATTGAAGGTGCCGTTGGCGGGTGTTAAACGCCGGCATTAAAACTTTCAGGGAAAATTGAACCCGCCGGTGGTCGGCCCCAGAGACCGAAATACGGATGAGTCTCCTCAAGGCCGTGAGCCAACGCGTTCGAGCGCAGGCGCGGATTGTCCGGCTT
>CAVRPQ010000012.1:0-69475 GCA_963723125.1 uncultured bacterium | reverse complement strand
AACGATGAGAGTGCCGACGGAAGGCCACCCATACCGGAGTCGTCAATTTTGGCGAGAGGCGGGGGCGGTGATGCAGGCGATTCTCCCTCTGCTAAAATTTTGCAATGATGGCGTCGGCATCATTGACGCTTGAGTGCGCGTCCAATCCATGAGGCGGGGAGATTTGAAAACTTGCACCGTGTCTTCCTCAAAAACTCGAAGGCTGCGATCAACGTAAAGCCATTGACTGAATTTTTCAGACAACAGCTCGCGCAATTTGCGGTGAGCGGCTTTGCTTTTGGAATTTTCACCAGCATCAAGCACATCAATGGCCTGTGATGCCGTTGAACTCGCGGGCAAAAATTGAAGCTCGCAACAAATCAAATCTTCGGTGGTGATGATGCGGACGCACGGATGGGCTTCACCAATAAGAAACCGTTCCATTTCATCGCGCAATGCACGACCATAGGCTTGAAGCTCTTTGTTGGTCGGTGTCTTTCCAAGTTTCTTCAATGCACTGTAACCGTTGTCGAGCGGCAGACGGTTGTCGCGGAAATCTTCGACCACCACACGGACATCATCTGGAACATCAAGTGCATCAAAGACGGCCTTGTCAATGAGCCGTTGTTTCTCGGCAGCGCCAGAGGTGTCGTCCGATTCCAAACGAAATGTCTTTTCGTCGCGCAAAATTTCACGATGAACTTTTGCCAAGGCTCTGACTTGTTCATCACTGAAATCAGGTGTGGGAATCTTTCGGACGGCTCGCAACGCAACATGGGGGAATGTGCTATAAACGCCCCATTCTGGAACTTGGAAGAACACAAAGTAATCAACCACACTTGAACCGAGATAAACCGTGAGAGATCTCAATAATTCTTCCTGCCCTTCCGGTACTGCTACCGCCATTTGACGGGGCGGCACGGCCAGATAATTCTCGCTGAACAGAAGGAAGTTTTTCCAAGTTGCGGAAATAAGAAGATGCGGTGGCTTGTTGATCAACAACCCACTCAAGCCGCCGCGCTCTCGCACATAGCACTCGTTCTTGGAAATGTCCTCTAGTGATTTTGGCGGGAATGAAAAATGTAGTCCGTCTTTGATGAGTCGGTTGAACTTTTCAAGATTAAATTGTTTTTCGCCGTCCAAGTCTTTGCAATAAATCAAACTCTCTGTGGGTTTGTGGTTTTTATCTTTCTTGACCTTGGAAATGTCGCGGAGTTGCGCTCCTTCTCGCGGCATCTTTTTACCCCAGCCGCGCCGCTCGCAAAATCGTGTTAACGTCAGCGGATAAAGTTGCCGGAGTCTGTCAAGCAAACGCGCGTCACGCGGCGTGCCCCACAGTGCCAATTTCCAGACCGAAGTTTCACCCGTAGCGGCGTCACTTTGCGAAATGGGTTGAATTTCCGAGCCGTGGATGGTCAGCACCCATAATTCTTCCGCGTTGGCTGCCACTTGGTTTGTCGCAAACGGGCCATGATGAATGATGGGCTTGGTGCTGCGCTCTTCATTCGATTTTGCGAACACCAATGTCGTTGTCGGCAAGATGGCTCGTTTGCCAAAGAGATTGCCGCGAAGATTGGCGAGGTTTGTTACGCGCGCCACCGCAAATTCAGTGAAGAATGCTCGCCTGAAACCTTTGCCCTCCAGATTGAATAACGTCGTCGCGGGGAGTAGCAGGCCGGCAATGCCGTTGATTCCCAACAAACGGCCTGCCTTCACCGCAAAGGCATCGGCCACTCGGTTTCCAGCGATCATCTTTTCGCCAGCGATCCATTTTTGCGCGTGGTCTTCCCCTCTGGTTTCCGGCTTCAACTCAATCCATGGCGGATTGCCAATTATAACATCAAATCCAGCCTTGGGCACAGGCAGTTCCAAGCCGGGATTGAAAAAGTCATCGCAATAGATGCGGTTGTTCAGGAGCGCGGGAAATTTGAATTTTTCATTCGCGTGCAGTGCGGGGGGGTCGAGGAAATTTAGCAACGTAAGTATGAGACTGAAAATCGTGACGTTACAGGCGTCACGCTGACGTTCCACACCGTAAATGCTTTGCAGCAGAATTTCCCGAAGCCGCACGGGATCAAGGCTGCCCGACCGGTTTTTAGTGGCCGCCAATTCCAGTTCAATGAGACGCCGGTAGGCGAGAACGAGGAAGATACCAGAGCCGCAGGCCGTGTCGCACACCGTCATGCCAGGCTGGAGCTTGCGAACGGAATTGATTTCAGAAAGCAGATAATCCGCGAGCACTTCTGGCGTGTAGTATGCGCCGTCTGTTTTCCCTTTTTTCTGACCGTGAAGAAACTGCTCGTAAATTGACGATAGCGTTTCAACTGGAATATGACGGAAGTCAAACGCCTGAAAGCGCAGATGCAATTGATGGACGTATCCCGTTGTATCAACCCGGACATCGCCGCCGGCAAAAACTGAAGCGACCAGTTGCACATGAGCATCCGTCAGCGGGCATTTCGCGCCGAAATCAATGTGGAAAATGTCGCCATTGAAACGGGTCTCAAGTGCTTCAACGAGCCGGGACAATTCCGACACTGTGGCTACCGCGCCAAAAACGTGATTGAGATTGATGTCGCGCTTTTTCAGCCAACCGTCATCAAGAATATTTCGGTCGCGCAGGTAGCGCAGATAAACAAATTTTCCGATGAGCGCGTGGGCGACTTCCAAATCCAACACCGGAGCGCAATGCTTGGCGAGTGCTTGCGCCAGATGCTTCAAATTTTCCAGCAGCGTCGTATCAACGCGATACTTGGTTTCGAGATGCTGGCGTTGCGCCTGCCAGATTCGTGCGGAGTCAATTGAGTCAGCGGAGAAATCGGACAGCTTTGCTTGAAGTTTTTGCTCGTCAGATGATTTCTCGGAAAGAATGACTTCGTCACTGGAATTTTCGTAATGAAATCCCGCATAAACGCGAACCTCACCCGGCAATCGGACCAGGAGGAACGGAACATTGCCCAAATTCCAAATGCGACGATGCAATTTCTTGGCATCAGCAAGGGTGTCTGCCTCCGCCACACAGACCGCTGGCCGGGCTGCCAAAGGAGCATCTTTGCCGGCAGCCGTTTTTAGGACGTAAAAACCCTTGACGCTGAAGTTTTCTCCAGATTTTTCTTTCTCTTTGGCGAAGCGAAATAATTGAACGGCTTCCGGCTCAAACTGGCTTTCCTTCGTGCGAAAGCAATCCGATTCGGCATAGCCGATCAGCTTGATTAGGGCATCAACAGAAAGCATGGGCAAAAGGTAAACAGGTTTGTCAAGGGTCTCAAGCATTCATGCAAAACATCAAGCGGTGCAAGATCGCGTCGCGTATTCGGCAAGGCGGCATCAAAGGCGATGATGACTTGGTGATCCGCGCCGGAGGCAATGACAGAAACGTGAAATCCAAACTATTTTTAATTTTCATACCGCCAGTATGACATGGGCGGTGGGACATCCGCTGTCCAAGCAGAAAGTAAAAAAACTGGAATTTTCGAGGTTTTTCTTCAATTACGCCTTGCCCCTGCTTGCTTCGGCCTGCGGTTCGGCGAACGGGAAAGTGAAGCGGAGGCGAAGAGACGGCGGGAACGGAGCCGGAGCGGAACGACCGTCGCCGTGCCTCAGGCGGAAGCACGCCGATCATTCAGTGCCACGCGATGCCGCTCGTGACGAACGCGCTTTTTGCGGAACGGAACAGGTGTGGTCGAGTGGGGAACAGGGCCGACCATTAGCCTGTGAAGTGAAGCATAAAAGTGCGTTGGTCACGGCGAAAGCAAATGTCTGTTTCCCAAATCATCAGTTCACTGCTGTGGGCAATGATACAGCCTTTTTCTCATATTCTTCAAGGCTCGGTAATTTCATTTTGGCTCGCTTTGCGTAAGCGCGATGCACGGCCACGGAATTGTGTCCCAACGCCTCCTGTGCGAAGCGTTCGGGATAGCCGCATGTTTTGGCCCGTCTCCGCCCAAGCGTAACGGTAGCTGTGAAGCGAAACGCCCTCGATTCCAAGCCCCCGGCAACGCTGTTTGAATTCCGTCGCCCGGTCGCCGGCGCGCACCCGCGACAAATAGGGAAAAAGCAAACCCTCTCCCGGCAAATCTTTCAGCGTGTTCAACGCTTCCTCGCCCAAATGAAGAATCACCGGAACGCCGGTCTTTTTTCGGGTGAAGCTGATTGTCCGATTTTCCCAATCCACGTCCTCGGCCTTCAAATTGGCGATGTCTCCCTGGCTGCCGCCCAGATGCCAGCACAATTCGTAAAACGTTTTTCGCTCCAGATTTTTCTCCCGGCTGATAATGGCTTGATGTTCGGCAATCGTGATGGCGCGTTTTTCCTTGAACTGAACCGTCGGCCATTGCCGTTTGGGAATGATGGAACGGGGTAGCCAATTCATGTCGAGGGCGAAATTGTGAATGCGCCGCAAAAAGACGTTCGTCGAAACCGTGCCGTTGTGCATCGCATCCAAAAAATGTTCCGCTTGGGTTTCGATCAGGACAAGGCAACGAATCTGGTCAAACGCCTTGTCCTTCATTGCAACATCCCACCGCTTTTTGGTGCTGCCGGTTTTAGTGCGGCCCATTTCGTCCATGACGTGTTGCCAGGTGCGTTTGACGAAATCAGGGTCGCTGTGCTGCAAATAGACCTGGGCGATTTGCAGATTCACGGCCGGCTGTTTGCAGGCTTCGTTGAGGGCATTGGCCAGCCGTTGAGCGGTCTCGGCATCAATGGTTTCGAGGCTCTGGCGTTTCTTGGTAAGCGTATCCAGAGAATAGTAGATTCCGTTTTCACGTCGGAAAACATGGTAGCGTCGTTTCATGGCTCGTCTTGGTTACGAGCCTCCCATAGAACCGTGCCGACTTGTCAGTGACTTCTGGCGGCCTAGTGGATGCCTTTTGACTGCCTTGTGCTCAACGGACTGATTTTATGCACAATTTCATACACACTTGGCCGGCCTGACTTCCCAACTTCTCCTCGACCAGCCACTTGCGTATGGAGGCGAGGGTCGGAATCGAACCGACGAATGAGGCTTTTGCAGAGCCCTGCCTTACCACTTGGCTACCCCGCCACAAGAAGTTTCTAAGCTAATTTCGATTCGTGCCCGGAGCAAGTTCAATCGGAGAAACCCAACTCCCGCCACGGTAGCATTTATCCGTGAGTCAACACGCCGCGCAGATTCCAAAGGTCCTTCGGTTTGAATATCCCCACCGGTGTGATGAGGCCCGTAATCAGGTCCGGCGGTGTCACGTCAAAAGCCGGATTTCGCGCGCCGCTGGTCGGATTGGCCATGCGCACGTATCGCAATCTGGAATTCGCTGACACTCCCCATGCGCCGAGGACTTCGCTTTCGTGGCGTTCTTCGATGGGAATGTCAAAACCGGATTTCAAATGCCAGTCAATGGTCGAAAGCGGAATGGCCACGTAAAACGGAATCCCATGCCGCTTCGCCAGAACGGCCTTGGTATAGGTGCCAATTTTGTTCGCAACCTCACCGGTCCGTCCGAGCGCGCGGTCGCTGCCCACGATGACCAGATCAATTTCGCCGCGTTGCATCAGATGGCCGGCGGCATTGTCGGCGATGACCTGGTGCGAAATTTTTTGCTGCGCCAGTTCCCAAGCCGTCAGGGTTGCGCCCTGGGAACGCGGACGGGTTTCGTCGCAGAAGACATGGAACCTTCGGCCCCGCGCCTGCGCGGCATACATCGGCGCAGTCGCGGTGCCCACGTCCACAAATGCCAGCCAGCCGGCATTACAATGCGTGAGGATTTTCATGCCGTTGCGAATCAGCCTGGCGCCGTGGCGGCCAATGGCTTCACAATGGGCCACCTCTTCGTTGGCAAATTCCTCGGCGGCGGCGAGCGCGAGTTTTTGCCGTTCCTCAACGTTCTCACCGGTGCTCATCGCGGCGCGTACGCCGTCCATCGCGTTGACGGGATCAACCGCCGTGGGCCGCGCGGCCTTGAGCGCTTGATAAACGGTGTCAATCTGGCGTTGGAATTTCTGCAAGTCGCACCCGTGAAAAGCCAGCGCACCCTGGGCCAGTCCATAAGCTGCGGTCGCGCCGATGGCCCCGGCGCCGCGCACAATCATGTCGTGGATGGCGCCGGCGGTTTCACGGAAATTTCTCGTGGCGATGATTTTGAATTCGTGCGGGAGCAGGCGTTGCTCGATGAGCAAAACCTCATTTCGCGCGGGATCGAAAGTAACGGTGCGGTAATGCCGGGTACGTCCGCGGACGTTGACATTCATGCGATCACTTTCAACAGACCTTGATTTTCATCCGGCGGATTTTGGCCTGGATATCGCGGTAAACCGGTTGTTGGCGGAGTTTGCGGAGGTCGGGGTCTTTGGCCAGCCAGTTGAAATCGCGGTAGCCGAGGTTGAGCGCCTTTTCCAGGGCGAAGGCGGCACGATCAAACTGGTTGGTCAGGGTGTAACTGCAGGCGAGATTATAAAAGACGAGGGCGTTGCGGGGTTCGAGCCGGGCCAGGCGTTCATCCACTTTCAAACCGTCGAGGTAACGGCCGCGTTGTGTGTAGTGGTCGCCCAAAAGCTGCAGCGCATCCATATAAGTGGGGTCGCGGCGGAGAAGCCCCTCCAGGAACTCAATCTTGATATCGAGATCACGCTGATTGGCGCGGCTTGGCTTCTTTCTGGTACTGCTCTTGACCGGCATACAACATCCGTAGTCTTTCGCAGCCTCTACCTCAAGTCAAGCAGGCGGATGTAAAAATTTTGTGGCATGTTCCGGTGTGCCACCGCAAAATCTACAAAGTTGCCGCCCATCATGAACTGTTTTGTCACCGGGGCTTCCGGCTTCATCGGCTCGAATCTTGTCCGCGAACTGCTTGCGCGCGGACATCGCGTGAAGGCATTGTTGCGTTCGGAAAGCGGCAAGCCGGCGATCGCTGGCCTGGAAATCGAATGCGTGTCCGGTGACCTCAGTGACCGGGAATTGTTGAAACGCGAAATCGCCGACTGCGATTGGTGCTTTCACACCGCAGCGAGCTACCGTTTATGGCTGCGTGATTACCAACCCATGTACGCGACGAACGTCGAAGGCACGCGCAACGTCATCGAAGCAGCGGGTCTGGCCGGTTGTCAACGCATCGTCTATACGAGCACCGTCGGGTGCATTGGGTTGACGCGGTTGGTCAATGGTAATGCCGTTCCGGCGGACGAGTTTGAGAAAGTCCCGGAAACGCAATTAACCAATCATTACAAACGCTCAAAATGGCAGGCGGAAGAGGTGGCGGCCAATTTGGCGTGCAAAGGTCTGCCAGTCATCATCGTCAACCCCTCCGCACCCATCGGGCCGTACGATGTAAAACCGACGCCAACCGGCCAGATCATTGTGGATTTTCTGAATCGCAAACTGCCGGCGTATCTCGACACGGGACTGAACTGGGTCCACGTTCGCGACGTAGCGGTGGGACACATTCTCGCGGCGGAAAAGGGGCGCCCGGGGGAACGATACATCCTTGGCCACGCGCAGGGTAATTGGACGATGCGTGAAACACTGGCCGCGTTGGAGGAAATCACCGGCATCCCGGCCCCGAAAATCCGGATCCCTTACTGGATCGCCCTGGCAACGGCGTACATTAATGAAGGAATTGCCTTCGTGACCGGCACACCGCCCAAAGCGCCACTGGCCGGCGTGCGCATGGCCAAGGACAAAATGTGGTTCAATCCAGCCAAAGCCGTCCGGGAACTGGGCCTGCCGCAAACTCCACCCAAAGAGGCGTTCGCGGACGCCGCTGCCTGGTTTCGCGCGAATGGGTATGTGAAAAGGTGATCTACGCCAAATTTGCCAATTTACGTGGAGGAATTGGCAAAGCTGTTCTTGCCTTTAAGCCACCAGTCGTGAAAAATTTCACAAAGTCTATGGCGCACGTCAAATTGCACATTCCGGGGCCGGTCGAAGTAAGCGAGAAAACGTTCAAGGCGTTTTCCAAGCCGATGATCGGTCATCGCGGCCAGGGGTTCAAAGACCTTTATGCCGCCATCCAGCCGCAACTCCAGCAACTGCTTTATACCAGGCAGCTCGTTTACATCTCCACCTCGTCCGCCTGGGGCGTGATGGAAGGCGCCATCCGCAATCTCGTCGCCAAAAAAGTTCTTAACTGCATGTGCGGCGCGTTCTCGGACAAATGGTTCGACGTATCGAAGCGCTGTGGCAAGGACGCTGAAGCGCTGCAGGTGGACTGGGGCTCGCCCATCCGCGCCCAGGCTGTGGACAAAAAACTCGCCGCGGGCCAGTTCGACGCTCTCACGGTTATACACAACGAAACCTCGACCGGCGTGATGAGTCCGCTCGCCGAAATCGCCGCGCTCAAGAAAAAATATCCCGAGGTGATGTTCATTGTGGACGCCGTCAGCTCCATGAGCGCGACGAAAATCGAGTTTGACGCATTGGGCATTGACGTGTTGCTGGCCGGCACGCAGAAGGCATTGGCCCTGCCGCCCGGCACGGCGCTTTTTACCTGCTCCAAAGCGGCGCTCGCCAGGGCGGCGACGCTCAAGGACCGCGGTTATTATTTCGACTTTGTCGAGTTCCAGAAAAACGCGGAACAAAGCATGACCCCCAGCACACCAAGCATCGGCCACGTCCATGCCTTGCAATCAAAGCTGGAAGATATTTTCGCCGAAGGTCTGGAGAACCGCTTTGCCCGCCACAAAAAACTTGCGGAGATGACGCGCGCGTGGGCGACGAAACATGATTTCACACTGTTCCCGGAAAAAGGTTTTGAGTCGGTCACGCTCACCTGCGTGAACAACGGCGCGAAACCCGGCGGCCGCATCGTGGATGTGCCAAAGCTGCAAAAAC
The DNA here is from genome assembly GCA_963723125.1 of uncultured bacterium. Taxonomy (GTDB): domain Bacteria; phylum Verrucomicrobiota; class Verrucomicrobiia; order Limisphaerales; family UBA11358; genus UBA11358. Next base: position 60,693 of record CAVRPQ010000012.1, on the reverse strand, counting down.
TTGTCAAAGACCAGGGTTTTCTGATTGATGGCGGCTACGGAAAAATCAAGGGCAAGACCTTTCGCATTTCCAACATGGGCGATGAAACCGAAGCGACGATGAACCGGCTCTATGCCGCGTTGGACCAGGCGATGAGTCAAATCTGAGTTGCGCGATTGACCAAATGCGCCGAAAATCAACCCCATGCCGGCGCAAAATCAAACCTCACCAATTCCATCATCGGACCAGTCGCCCGGCTGGGTGCGCGTTGTCGTGATCGGGCGAAATTGGAGACTCACCCTGGCACGCCTGATTGTTTTGGTCCTCACCTGTTTCGTCGTGTTCCGGTTGGTTTTGCTGCCTGTCCGTGTCGAAGGCATCAGCATGCTGCCGACATACTCGAACGGCTCAGTCAATTTCGTGAACCGGCTGGCCTATCTGCGGCATGAGCCGCAGCGCGGTGACGTCGTGGGCATCCGGTTATCGGATCCGAGCATCATGTGGCCGAGTGTCATGTATTTAAAACGCATCATTGGCCTGCCTGGCGATACGGTTGCGTTCGCCAATGGTACTGTTTTGATTAACGGTCAGGCTCTCGATGAGCCTTATGAGAAATACAGTTGTGACTGGGACCTTCCTCCGGTCAAACTGGGGCCCACCGAATATTTTGTCGTGGGTGACAATCGTTCGATGCCTGCGGAATTTCATGTGTTTGGGAAAGTCGAGCGCGATCATATTGTTGGCAAGGCCGTCCTATGAAAACCGTCTTTCGCATTGTGTTGCTGGCTGCGCTGGCGGCATTGGGCGTCTGGCTGTGGACCATGATCTTTCCCAGTCCTCAGAAAATCATTCGCCAGCGCCTGGAGGCCGTGGCCCGGCTCGCCTCGTTTGCACCGGATGAAGGCACGCTGGCGCGCATGGCCAGCGCGCAAAGTCTGGCAGGTTATTTTTCCACCAATGTCGAAATCAACCTGGACGTGCCCGGACGCCTCCAGCATACCATCATGGGCCGTGACGAAATCACGCAGGCCGCCCTGGCTGCCCGTTCCACGGCCAGCAGCCTGAGCGTAAAATTCCTCGACGTGGCCGTGACCATTGCCCCGAACCGGCAATCCGCTCTCGCCGATTTCACCGTCGAAGCACGCGTATCCGACGATCAAGACCTGATTGTACAGGAGATGAAATTCACCTTGCAGAAAATCGGCGGCCAATGGCTCATCACCCGCGTCGAAACCATCCGCACGCTTTCCATTTTGCACTTTGAACCGGCGCCCATGCCTTCCATAGTTGGCGCATGAACGTTTTTGTCACCGGCGGCGCCGGCTACATCGGGTCCATCTGCACGGAAGAACTCCTCAACGCCGGGCACCGGGTCACGGTCTATGACAATCTCACCGAAGGTCATCGCTCGGCAGTGGATGCGCGCGCGAAATTCGTCTTTGGCCGGCCGGAAACGGAAGGTGACATCATCAACGCGGTCAAATCCGCCAAACCCGACGCCATCATGCACTTCGCCGCCAACGCACTCGTCGGCGAATCCATGACCAATCCTAAAAAATATTTTCATAATAATGTCGTCAACGCGCTCAAGCTGGCCGATGCCGCCGTCGAATGTGGCGTGCAAAAATTCGTCTTCAGCTCGACGTGCGCCACCTACGGCCCGCCCGACAAAGTTCCGATGACGGAGGATCTGCCGCAGCGCCCGATCAATCCTTACGGTGAATCCAAGCTGATGTTCGAGAAAATCCTCCAGTGGTATCAAAAAATCCACGGCCTGGAGTTCATCGCCTTTCGTTATTTCAACGCCGCCGGCGCGAGCGAAAAATTCGGCGAACATCACCGCATCGAGACCCACCTGATTCCGAGACTGTTGCAGGTGGTGCTCGGCCAATTGCCCCAAGCCGAAATTTTCGGCACGGACTATCCGACGCCCGACGGCACGTGCATCCGCGATTACATCCAGATCAGGGACCTGGCCCAGGCGCACATCCTCGGGTTGCAACCGGGCAGAACCGGATTTTATAACCTGGGCAATGGAGACGGCTACTCAGTGCGCGAAGTCATTCAAATGTGCGAAAAGGTTACGGGCAAAAGAATTCCAGCCGCCGAAAAACCGCGCCGTCCCGGTGACCCGCCCAAACTCGTCGCCTCCGCCGAAAAAGCCATTAGTGACCTGGGCTGGAAACCAAAATATCCGAAGCTCGAAGACATGGTGGCCACCGCCTGGGCGTGGCACAAAAAACATCCGACCGGCTATCCGGATTGAAATATCGCCGGCTGAATGAGTACCAGCGCTACGGTCCCTGACGTATGCGGTAAAATCGCGATGGATAGGTGGCGGCACCACCGACGTCGAGATAATTGGTCGTCACGATGTCACCATTGACAGCAACACTGGACGAGCTGCGATCGCCGAAATTGTTTGTGCCACCCAGACCATTGGCCACCTGCACGACGTTCGTCCAACCGCCTGGTGTGGTCCAGGTAATGGCAACGTCATTGCCTTGACGCGCAACCTGGGTAATACGGAACACACTGGAAAGCGGATCCAGCCGCCACAGTTCGGTGCCGTGCAGCCCGTCAGTCGCTTGAAAGAAATAGGTGTTGTTGAAAGCAGGAAGCGGTTCCGGCAGCGAGTCAAGAAAACCCGGGTTGATGTCCGCAACTTGCGAAATGGCCGCGCCGTCGTATTTCCACAATTCATAGCCGGTGATGCCATCGTTGGCCATGAAGTAAAGGGTGTCATTAAAGGTAAAAGCATAAATGCCGCCGCTCACTGCAAAATTCGAGAGACGCGTGAGATTTGTGCCGTCATAACTCCAGAGCTGGTAACCCGTGCCGTGAAAACCATCATTGGCGGAGAAAAAGGCCAGGTTCCTGTAAGTGGTCCAGAATACCGGAGTGGCATTGGTGCCGCCGGCATTGACCTGGCCGAGAAAGGTGAAATTCGTTCCGTCATATTTCCACGGCTCAACATCCGTTCCGCTGGTGGCCGCGCCCATGTAAAGCGCGCCGTTATAGACCAACAGGTTGTTCAAGCTGTTGAGAATCATTGTGCCGACGCGCGCCGGCGGGTTGACTCCGTCATATTTCCACAGGCCGTAAGTCGCGCCGGAGTCGGCGGTGGCGTTGAAGTAAAGCGCGTTGTTGAAAACGACCAGTGAAAGCGGATTGAGGCCGTAACTGAGATTGACGGTCGTCAGGCGCGTCATGTTCGTGCCGTCACATTTCCATAATTGATTCCCGTAGGTGTTGTCCCGGCCATTAAAATAAATCGCGTTGTTGAAAACGGTCATAGAACCGTTGTTGCTCGGCAAGGGATTTCCGCTCAGCGCCGTGAAATTGGTGCCGTCAAATTTCCAGGTTGAAAAATACAAGGCCCCGTTAAAAACGACGATACCGCTGCCTCCGGGCGGATAGATGGTGGTGCTGACCACGCTGGTGTTGGTGCCGTCGTACTTGTAAAAGACGGTGCCCGTGCCGTTGCTCGATAAGGCGGCAAAATAATATGCGCCATTGAAGGCGATGCCATCGTAGGGAGTCGAACCGGCGCTGCCGGTGTTGACGTTGGTGACCAGCGACACGGTCGAACCGTCGTATTTCCACAAAGCACGGCTCGAACTGGCGCTCATAGCGCCAAAATAAAGCGCACCGTTGAAGACCGCCAGGCTGGAGGGGAGGGAACTGCCGCTGCCGGGATAGATGTCCGCCACGCGCGTCGCGCTGGTCCCGTCATATTTCCACAACTCAGTGCCGCTGCTCCCGTCGTTGGCCGAGAAATAAAGCGCGCCGTTATAGACGCAGAGGTTCGCCGGATTCGAACTGCTGCTGCCCGGGGCAATTTGCGTGACGCGCGTCGCGGTGGCGCCGTCGTATTTCCACAACTCGGCGCCGTTGACACCGTCGTTGGCTGAGAAATAAAGCGCGCCGTTAAACACCATGAAATTGGCCGGGTTGGAATTGGCGCTGCCGGGGTTGATGTCCGCAGCCATGCCATAGGCCGTGGTGTTGCCGTTCATATACCAAAGCTCCATGCCGGACACGGAGTTGCTGGCCGCAAAATACAGCAGGTTATTGAAGACCGTGTAACCGGACGGATAGGAACCGGCCGATCCGAAGTTGATGTCCAGTATTCCCCAATTGGAACCGTCATAAATGAAAAGTTCCGTGCCGTTAATGGCGGTGGTGGCGGTGAAATAAAGCAGTCCATCGTAAACGGCAAACCCGGACGGATTTGAACTGGCCGAACCGGGGTTCAAATCACCCACCATGCTGACGGTAGAACCGTCATATTTCCAGAACTCCGTGCCGTTGGTTCCGTCATTGGCTGCAAAATAGAGTGCGCCGTTATAGGCCGTCATGCCGGTTGGATTGAACCCGTTGCCGGACTGATTAATCTCCGTGATCCGCGTCGCGTTGGTCCCGTCATATCTCCACAGTTGGTAATCTATCATGCCATTGGTCGAGCCCGAACCGCGAAAATAAAGTGCGCCATTGAAGACCGCCAGGGAGCCAATCAAAGAATTTTCGCTGCCGGGCGACAAATCCGTAACACGCGTCGCCGTTGTACCGTCGTATTTCCACAGTTCGCTGCCATGCGTCCCGTCATTGGCTGTGAAATAAAGGGAGTTGTTGAACATGATCAAATTCCCCGCAGCAGAACTCACGGGCGACTGATTGAGGTCCGCGGCCATCCGGACATATTCCTTCACCGGTTGTGCCGCTCCGTTCGAAAGACACGCCAGCGACAGACATGCTGCAACGACCAGCGACAGATTGGTTTTTGGTTGATAGGGAGAAGGTGTTCCTTTCATGAAGAAAGCCTTTGTTGAAAGAACTTCAGTTTTTACTTCTGGCTGTCCAAGCCCATTACCGTGAGGCCACCGGGAAAGTCCCGTTTCTTCTCCGTCCTCAAGTTTCTAATGGCTCTGACTCACAATGGTCGTGGCTTAAAACTGTTAAGGGTTATAAGGGTTATGAACACCATCAGGTTAATAAAAACGAAATGGAAAGGCAAGCTCAAATACGCCCAGTGCGCGGCTTGGGTCGTGGTGTCGCGGATTGTTGCTAATCATCAATTATTACGGCTGAATTTGGAAGATATTTTTCAAGTGCTCTTTTGAATTCAGAAAGATGTTCCTCCGTATAAAAACGAAGCAGAATAAAATTAGATTCAAGTTTGGATGCTTTGACAGACGCTTGGCCAGTACGGTGATTAGGCGCACTCCAAAACGCGAGCGCCCTAGCCATGCCTGCTACGTATTTATCTCCCCCAGAGATGAAAACTTTCAATGCGGTCATAGCAATTTAATTGTATTGCTTCGTTGATTCCTCAATGAGCCGTTCGATTGTCCAAGTTTCTGTGGCCAATTTCAAGCCAACAGCGGGTGTGCAACCAAGAGTCGAATGAACCTTGCAAAAGTTATAGGCCGCAATAAACAGGCTGATTGCGTTCTTGTAGTTTTCCAGCTTCCGTGACCAGCCCAAGCCCAAGCGGGCAAACCGTTTGTTAAAGTGCCTCACCGTAAGATTGGAACGTTCCACAAACGATGTATTGATTCTGTCCTGACGCGGTGAACCGGCCTGAACCCGAACCTTAACGCCAGTGCATTGCGGCGGGCTATAACGCCGCGCCGCTTCGCCTTTGGCATCAAACGGCATGAGCGCGTGCGATTGACCGGCCGGCAGAAGCATCATCTCACCGCCCTGCTAGCGATGAGACTGGCCGGAAACCAGGATTTCGGCCTCACCTTCCAACCCTTGTACCAACGCATCAAACGGCGCGGTGTGTTCACTCAATCCCTGCCCTTCATCAAAGGCAAAGAGCGTCACATGGCCGGCGGGCCGTTTGACAATCTCCCGGCTGACGACCGCGCCGTCCTGATACTGAACGAAATCAGCGGTCCTGGCCACCTGCGCGCCGGTCAGTCCTTTGGGTTTGGATGGAGTAGTCATGGTTTTGATGGTTACAAGATATCACGTGTAGATTGGGGAAGCCAAAGTCAGAATTCAGGTCGTGAAGATGCTTGCCGGAATGAACAGGTGTTGGTACCTAAACGGAGTCGGTCTTGAACCCTGTTAATTATGAAACCACATCGCGGCACACTTATTCTCGTTCTCGGCATCCTCGGCCTGGTTGTTTGCGCGCCGTTGGCCATCGCGGCCTGGGTCATGGGATCCGGTGACCTCAAACAGATGGACGCCGGCGCCATGGACCCCGGCGGGCGCGGCACGACCCAGGCTGGCAAGATCTGCGGAATCATCGGGACGATTCTGCTGATAATTGGAGTCATTGTCTTCGGTATTCTGTTCTCAATTGGTTTTGCCGCGGCTCTGGCGCAACATCACAGTTGAGTTATTTGACCCGGCTTTGCCGCGAAGCTCCGACAGGCGCGGTTCGCTTGTCCGAAGAACGTTACTTTGTGCGCCGATGACGGCAGCCTTGGATTGTTTCCGTCAACCGGTGTTTGAAATGCTTCAAGTCGGCAAATCTTTACCGGTAGTGGTCACGGTAAGCTTGCCGTGCTTTACGCCTTTGGCCGAAATCAACTCGTCAGCGATTTTGCGGATCAGCGCCGCCCGGCCACGCACCAGCAGCACTTCCAGGCAATTGTGATGGTCCAGATGCACGTGGACCGCTGAAAGAATCACATCGTGGTGATCGTGCTGGATGTCCGTGAGTGTCTCCTGCACATGCAGCTTGTGGTGGTCATAGACCAGGGTGATGGTGCCGGCGATGTCTGCGTTGCCGAATTTCTGCCGATGTTCGACCAGATGATTGCGAATCATGTCGGCGACGGCCTGCGAGCGGTTATCGTAGCCTTTTTCACCCGACATCTCATCCAGTTGCCGCAGGAGCGATGGCGGCAGGGACACACTGAATCGGCTGACGGTTTCTTTTTTCACGCTGCGCACCCTGACGGTAACAAAGTAATTTGGCGCGTCAACCCGCCAGGGCTGGCAAGATCGGTGTTACGAATCACAAAAAACGTATGAAGATTTGGCTTGCCCCGGCGGCCATCCGATAGAAAATTCCTGCATGTACATTTTTGACGGATTTTCGGGTGCCAAATCGGTCGGGCGATCTGTCTTGAAGGACACAAGTGAACTGCGAAAAAGTGGCATCCCACTGCTTTGACTGCCATGGCGATAAGAACTTCTGCTTTCGATACGGTTTTGACGGATGTGAAGGGCCGGGTTGTCTCCCTGTATGCGCTGCTTATTGCCTTTAATGCCGGGGCGTGGATCTGGGCCCTGATTGCCTTTCACAACCACCCGCTTCTGCTGGGTACGGCGTTCCTGGCCTACACGTTTGGCCTGCGTCATGCCGTGGATGCCGATCACATTGCGGCGATTGACAACGTGACGCGCAAGTTGATGCAGCAGGGCCAGCGGCCGGTTGCCACCGGTTTCTTTTTTTCCCTCGGCCATTCGACCATCGTTTTTGGCCTGTCGGTTGCCATCGCCCTGACTTCCGCCGCGATCAAGGGCCGGTTCAATGCTTTTGCATCCATCGGCGGAATCATCGGAACAGGCGTTTCCGCCTTCTTCCTTCTGGCCATTGCCATCGCCAACATCATCATTCTCGTTTCGGTTTACCGCACCTTTCAGCACGTCAAGCAGGGAGGCCGATTTGTGGATGAGGACCTCAACCTGATCCTTGCCAAGCGCGGGTGCTTCGGGCGCATTTTCCGGAATTTGTTTCGATTGATTGAGCAGAGCTGGCAGATGTATCCCGTCGGCTTCCTTTTCGGGCTTGGCTTCGATACCGCGACGGAAGTGGGCTTGCTCGGCATCTCGGCAACGGAAGCCACCAAAGGGCTTTCTATTTGGTCAATCCTTGTTTTCCCGACCCTTTTCACAGCAGGCATGGCATTGGTTGATTCAACTGACAGCATCCTGATGCTCGGCGCTTACGGCTGGGCCTTTGTCAGACCGATTCGCAAACTTTATTACAACATGACCATCACCTTTGTTTCGATCCTGGTGGCGCTATTAATAGGCGGGATCGAGGTCCTGGGTTTGATCGGCGATCAATTTAAAATACAGGGGGCTGTCTGGAATATGGTTGGTTCCCTGAACAACAACTTCAGCGTCATCGGCTTTGTCATTATCGGAGTCTTTGTGGCGAGTTGGGCCGTTTCGATCATCATCTACCGCATGAATCGCTACGACGAAATTGAAGTGGCGCCGGTCTTGCCGACTGAAGACCGCCAGATTCTCAGCTAAAGCTCGCATTCGTCATACATTCTGCGGCGCGTTCCTCCGCATTAAAATTTGCTTGCCAAAGGCCGTGGTCAGGCTTCATTTTCCGACATGGCAGCAGCGCGTCAATCTGACCACCCCGACAGCCAGTTCTATCAATCGGCGGAAGAATTCTTTCCGGCGAACAATAAACTCGGCCTGACCTTCGACGACATCACGCTCGCGACGCTTTATTCGGAAATCCTCCCGCGCGACACGCAACTGGACACCACGCTTGCGGAAGGTCTGCATCTGAATATCCCCGTCATTTCTTCGGACATGGACACCGTGACCGAAGCGCGCATGGCCATCGCCATGGCATTGAACGGCAGCCTCGGCCTCATACATTACAACATGCCGGAGCGCCAGCAACTGTCGGAAGTCAGCCGCGTCAAGAACCACGTTCACGGCCTGATTCAAGAGCCCATCAAGGTCACGCCCGACGAATCCATTGGCGATGTGCTCGCGTTGATTGATCAGAAAAAATTCGGTTTCAGCACGTTTCCGGTCGTGGACAAAAAAGGCCGGCTCGTCGGGCTGCTTTCCGGCCACGTCGTCAAACCGCGTTATGCCAAAAAGAAGGTTTTCGAAGCGCTAACGCCGCGCGCGCAGGTCCACACGGTCAGAAGAAAAGACCTGGGTAAGGACCCGATCGCCCGCGCCGACAAATTTTTCACCGAACATATCGGCATCCACAAATTGCTGGTGGTGGACGACGACGATCATTTGCAGGGCCTCATCACGATGAGCGACGTGGAACGCATCACGCAGGAACGCAACGCGCAGTTCAAACCGGCGCGCGATGCCCATTTCCATCTCATCTGCGGCGCGGCGGTCTCGGCCACGCGTAATGCGTTCGGCGAACTGGACCGCGAGCGCATCCTCAATCATGTCGGGGCGCTGGTTGAACGCGGCGTGGACGTGGTGGCCGTCTCGACCGCGCACGGCCACAGCAAGGGCGTGGGCGACACCGTGAAAGTTTTGCGCGATGCGTTCCCCAAATTGCCCCTTATCGCCGGCAACGTCACCAGCGCGGCCGGCGTGGAATTTCTGGCCGATTGCGGTGCGAATGCCATCAAGGTCGGCCAGGGTCCGGGTTCGATTTGCACCACGCGCATCGTTGCGGGCGTCGGCATTCCACAAATGACGGCGCTGTACGTCTGCTCGCGGCCGGCCGCGAAGAAGAAAGTTTCCATTCTGGCGGATGGCGGCATCACCAAATCCGGCGACCTCGTAAAGGCGCTGACGTTGTCGCAGGCGGTGATTTGCGGCGGGATTTTTGCCGGTTGCAACGAAGCGCCGGGCGAGGTCGTCGAGATCAGCGGCAAATTTTACAAGCAATATCGCGGCATGGGCAGTTTTGCGGCGATGAAAGCCGGGTCGGCGGCGCGTTACGCTCATTTGCCCAATCCGACGCAAAAGGTCGCGCCCGAAGGCGTCGAGGCGCTCAAGGAAGCCTGTGGCTCAGTGGACCGCGTGCTGGCGCAACTCATCGGCGGCATCCAGAGCGGCATGGGTTATCTTGGCGCGGCGAACCTCGCGCAACTTCGCGAGCTGGCGCGTTACATCCGCGTCAGCCCCGCCGGGATGCGCGAAGCCGCCCCGCATGATGTCGTCGAATTAAAAACAGGAAATTAGTCACGATAGTCGGTAGTTGGTAGTGAGTAGTCAGTAGTCAGTAGTCAGTAGCTATTTGCCTTGGTGATCGCGGCCGATTGACTTCCAGTAAGAATTAAGTTGCGGTGCGAGGTTGTCCACTAGGGCCTGTTAACACTAATTCGCAAAGCTTCAACAATGAGAGCCAAGACGATGAAACCCAGGAACAGCACATCGAGCTTGTCGAAGCGGCAAAAGACACGGCGATAGCCCTTGAGCCGTCGGAATAGTCGTTCAATTTCGTTTCGGCGACGATAGGCTAGGCGATCGTATTCCCAAGGAGACAAGCGATTCGGATTGGGCGGCACGATGGGCGTGTAGCCCAATTGGCGCGCCAATCGTAGTGTTTCATCGCCTTCGTAGGCGCTATCCATAATCAACAAGCAATCCGGCGGTGCTGGGCCGCCCGCTTCCAGTAATTCACGCCCCTGGGGTGCGTCCCCTGCCTGCCCTGGCGACAGTTTCAGCATCAACGCACACCGATCATCCGCGGCAACCAGATGAATTTTGGTGGTACACCCGCCCCGGGAGCGGCCGATGGCCTGCGGGCCGTTTTTTTTAGCGCCCCGGTGCCATCGGGGTGAACTTTGATCGTGGTGCTGTCCAAGCACACGTGTTCGATGTGAATGGCCAAGATTTGTTCCGCTTGCAGTCGGGCAAAGACCCGATCCAAGACCCCGGCTTTGCTCCAGCGATTCATCCGTGTGTAGATGGTATGCCAATTGCCAAAATGCTTCGGTAAACCGCGCCATTTACAGCCATGCTCAACAACATACAGCAACGCGTTGAGCAGTACCAAATTGGTCATGCCAACGTTGCCGCGTTGGCGTGGCAGGCAATCGGCAATACGTTGAAACTGGCTCTCGGTTAGCTCCATGCCCGGCAAGAATGCCTCAAACCCGGCGATTGTCAATTAGTGTTAACAGGCTCTAGAGCATTTTCATAAATCATATAGCGTATTGGGCGTGTAAAAAGAAGCTCTGGCAGTCGGTGGGGGAGATGGTGTCAAAGGCGGTGGCCGCCGCCCGCAGCAGTTGGTCGGCGGTGCGGGGAGCCAGCGCCCGCAGGATGGCTTTAACCTTGCTCCAGAGGTTTTCAATCGGGTTGAAGTCGGGTGAATACGGCGGCAGATAAAGCAGGCGAGCCCCCGCCGCTTCAATGGCGGGGCGCACCCCCGCCACCTTGTGCGTCGCCAGATTGTCCAGAATCACCAGGTCATCGGGCTGCAGGGTGGGAACCAAACCTTGCCGCACCCAGGCCAAAAACATCTCCCCGTCCATCGGCCCCTCAAACAGCCAGGGTGCGCAAGGTCCCAGCAAACGCACCGCCGCAATCAGCGTGGTCGTCTGATAATGCCCCTGCGGTACCGGGCAGACCAGCCGCCGGCCGACCCGACAACGCCCGTATAAACGGGTCAGCTTGGTGTTGGCGCCGCTTTCGTCCACAAAGACCAGCCGTTCGGCGGGCACAGCGGTCAGCCGTTCATGCCAGTGGCTTCTTTGCTCGGCCACGTCGGGCCGCGACCGCTCGGCGGCGTGCAGCGTTTTTTTTACAACTCAACCCCAACTGGCGCAGCCACAAATCCACGGTCGAAGTCCCGAACCGACGATCCAGTTGCGCCCCCAATTCGGCCAGCGTCGCATCGGGTTGCCGGTCCACCAGCTTTTGCAAACGCGCCTGCCGCCGCGGGGTCAGCAGGCTCTTGCGCCCACACAAATGTGTCTGCGGCTGGAGTGTCCCGCGCTCCCGAAACTGCTGACGCACCCGCCGCACGGCGGCCACGCAAAAACCTGAAAATTCGGCGATCTCCAGCGTGCTTTTGCCTTGTTCGTAGAGTCGCAGAATCCGCTCACGCACCGGCAGGGAAATAGCTTTCATGCCCCCAACCTGCCATATCCTCCCCCTTTCAGTAAAGCTATATGTTTTATGGAAATGCTCTAACGGCTTGATTTTCTTTACGTCGGCGGGTGTGAGAAGCTTTCGCTTAAAAGCGCGACGGAGAAAGTGTTGCGTTTCATTTAACGAGCCTCGCGCGATTTTTACAAAACGCCGGTTGTCCTGGAAATCGTAGCGGCCGGTTCCTTCGGCAATGTTCGCCCCGATGCTATCGGCGCACCGGACGATTTGCTTGCCGACCGTGTCCCGGGCGAATCCGTCCCAACGAAGAGCGATGTTCCAGATTTCGTCTGCGAGTTCCTCGGACAATTTGTAGACCCGAAGATTTTCAAAATTTGTCCTGTTCATAGTTCCTGGTCTTCCCGCATACGACCGTTTCAGGCTGCTGACTGCTGACTACTAACTATTGACTACGGACTACGGACTGCTGCCCATTGACTATTGACTGACTTCAAAACTCGATTGGCTCGTTGAGCTTGCCGCATTGGGAGCAGCGCGAGCGATCCACGTCCGGGTCGTCCGTGTAAACGTAGCCACAGTTGCCGCAGCGGAAAATCCGGTCCTCGGTATGCGTCGGCCAGAACCGGCGGCGGCGCATCTCCGAATAAATCCCCAGGGCACACAAGGCGCCGAGCGCCAGCGCCACATAAATTACAATGAGCCAGTCGGCGGACATGTTATAAACCGGACGAAGAGTTTGTCGCGGGCGGCGGAACGGTGCGCCAGTGGAAAATCAATTTGCCGAAGGTCAAATCCGAAGCGGGCGCGAAACGCGCGGCACGGGCCAGTTCCAACGCGCGTTGGTCGGCCTCGGCATCGTGGACCTCGACGGAATTATTGGAGGGCAGCAAAACCGCGGAGACAACTTCACCCGCGGCATTTACCAGCACCTGCACTTTGCTGGGCGCGATGACATCGGCGTAAGGCCACGACGGCAATTTCATAGGCGTCAGCAATGGCCGACGGGCAATGTCGCCTTCGATGCGCAACGTTGAGGTATCGGCAAACTTCGGTTCCAGCGGCACCAGCGGCACGGTAAACCGGGGCGGCGGTTTTAACTCAAACTTGAGGGTGGCAAGACGGTTTGTCTCCATGAACTGGTTGAAGACAGCGCCCAGCTCCCCGGCGGGAAGCTGCAGCCAGCGCGGCGGTTCGGTCCATTCCAACTGGTGAAACTGCACGTGCGGCGGCTCGAGCCAGGCCGGGCCGGCAAAACCTTCGACATTGGGCAATGCGAAGAGCGTCGGGTCGTTCAACATCAGCCATTCGCTCGAACCGGCAGCCAGCTCCAGCTTCGGTGCGTTTTTCACTGCCATGGGAGTGATTGGTTTTCGCGTGCCAAACATAACAATCAACACCACGTGCGCGGCCAGGACAATCAGAATGAGCAACAGCCAGCGGCTCAGCGGCCATTTACTCCTGGTTTGGGGCTTGGCTTCCCCGGACGCACCCGATTCGCCGGACATGGTCTTCATGGCTGGCCGGGCTCGTTGACGACCCGCGGGAGCGTGGCCAGCAACACGTCGTGGATGCCCGCATCGCGCGCGAGCATTGTCAGATGAACGAGCTGCCCGTAAGTCACAGCCTGATCCGCCTGTACGATCAGCGTGAGCGGTTCGCGCGAATCCTTCATGGCAGCGTATAGATGCGATTTTAACTCGCCTTCGGTGACGATTTGATTCGCGAAAAACAGGCGCCCGTCGGCGTCAATCGCGACCGCCACGGTCGGCTTGTCTGTCCCGGGCAAATCGCTGGCGACGGGCAGGCGCAACGACAAACCGGGCGTAGGCAGGAGCGCGGCCAGTGTCAGAAAAATGACCAACAGGAAAAAAACCACCGCAAACGGCGCCACGTCCAACGTGCTGCGCAACAACCGGGCATTGCGCGGGAATTTCATGGGGATTTGGAGCCGCCGTTTTCAGTGACGATGTTGACGATTTCCGCGGCGGCGCGTTCCATGTCGAGGACGATTTTATTGATGCGGCTGACCAGATAATTGTAACCGGCGTGGACCGGGACGGCCACGGCGATGCCCGCGGCCGCGCAGATGAGCGCCTGCCAGATGCCGGCGGACAGTGAGCCGATGTGGGCGTAAGGGCCTTCCGCCTGCAATTGCATGAACATGCGGATGAAGCCGATGACCGTGCCGAGCAGACCGAGCAGCGGCGCCAGTTGCGCAATGGTGGCCAACAGATTCAGGCGTTCCTCAAGCTGCGGCACTTCAGTAAGCCCAGCTTCTTCCACCGCCTCCCGTACCCGGTCGCGGCCATGGTCGCGGTTGAGAATGGCGGTTTTGACGATGCGCGCCACCGGTCCGGGCGTGGCATCGCAAATGGAAATAGCTTCAACCACATTGTCGCGCTTGAGCACATTGCGCACGCCGTTGAGGAATTCCGCGGAATTGATTTGCGAACGGTGGCAATACAACACGCGCTCAATAAACACAACCAGCGCCACGGCCGCGGCGAGCAAAATCAGCCAGATCACCGGGCCGCCGTCGGTCAGAAACGTTGGCAACATGCGACTTTTATAGGCCGTAACCGGCCAAGTTTAAAGCGCAAAATGGCGCGGTTGGATCGTCCTCGACATCGTCCTCGCTCCGGTAATCGAAAATCCGGGGACGAGAACGGGGACGAGGAGGAATTTTCCCCTCGTCACCCGTCACTGAACTTGTATTCTCCGTTCATGGAAAAACCCGATCAACTCCGCGAATTGTTCCGCATGCAAAAAACCCTGAACGAACGCATCGGCGTCCGGACCGAGGGCATGAGCGAGGCGGACCAGACAAAGTGGATTTTGAATTATTGTCGTGCCATGACGCAGGAAATCGCCGAACTCACCGACAGCGTGCCGTGGAAATGGTGGGCGAAGTACCAGAAGTTCGACGCGCAAAACGCGCGCGTCGAGGTCGTGGATCTGTTTCATTTTCTCATCAGCCTCGCGCAGGTGCTCGGCCTGAGCGCCGACGACGTGTTTGTTGCGTACGTCAAAAAGAACGAGCTGAATTTCAAGCGGCAGGAAAGCGGTTACGCGGTGAAGGACGAAAGCGACAACAAGCACATTTGATTTGTCCATCGCATGAGCTGGATTTTCAAAGACGGACCGTCCCTGCCGCCGGACCCTAAAACCGAGCGGACGCGGGTGATGCTTTTGGCGTTGCCGTTTGCGCTGCTGGGACTGGCGGCCCTGGTAATGTTCGTGCACGACCTGATCGGCGGAATCCCGAAGCAAAGAGCCATTACCATCCTGAGTTTCGTTGCGGCCTGCGTCGGATTCGTGGCGCTTATCTTCGGCATCAATGCCAAAAAACTGGCGCTAAGAACCTCCGGCCTCAAATCGGTCACCGCGGAAACTTCGGAAAAGCCCTGGCTCGGGCGGAAGGATTGGGCGGCGGGCCGGATTACCTCCGGAGCGCGCAAGTCCGTCCTTTTGCTGTGGGTTTTTGTGCTTTTCTGGCTGGCCGTTTCCACCGTCATCACCGTTCTGGTCGTGCCGCCGGAATTGCGCAAAGGTAATCACGCGGCGCTCATCGCCCTGATTTTTCCCGTGGTCGGCGTCGCCGTGCTGGTCTTTGCCGTCAACACCACGCTCGTCTGGCGGCGGTTTGGCCAATCCTTCTTTGAAATGGCGGCCATGCCCGGTGCGCTCGGTGGCACGCTCGAAGGCGTGATTCAAGTGAACGTGCGCCTGCGGCCCGAACACGGCCTGCACCTCCGGTTGAGCTGCCTTCGCCGCAGCACGACCGGCAGCGGCAACAGCCGCAGCACAACCGAGAAGATTCTCTGGCAGGATGAAAAATGGTTGCGACCCGATTTGCCGCAAACCGATTTGAACGCCACCGGCATTCCGGTTTATTTCAAACTGCCCGCCGGCCAGCCGGAATCGACGACGTCACCGGGTGACGGAATTCACTGGAAACTGGAAGCCTCGGCCAGGGTGCGCGGGCCGAATTACCACGCCACGTTCGAAGTGCCCGTGTTCAAAGTGCCGGACACGCCGGTTCCCGCCGACGATCCAACTGCGCAGTACCAGATGTCGCTGGATGAAATCCGGCAGCAAATCCATTCGCGCGTCCAGGTCAACGATCTGGCCGATGGCGGTAAGGAATTCGTTTTTCCCGCGGGACGCAATCCGGGCTTCGCCGGCGGGGCAGCCGCGTTTCTGATAATCTGGACCGCCGTTGTCGTTTTTCTGGTCTGGAAACACGCGCCCTTCATTTTCCCGCTGGTGTTCGGCGCGATTGATCTGCTGATGGCCGCGTTTGTGTTTGACCTCTGGTTCCGGCGCAGCCGCGTGGTCGCGACGCCGGCGCAGGTGCGGATTGAGACCGCGTGGCTCGGCTTCACAAAGCAACAGACACTTAAGGTTTCCGATGTGACGAGCATCGCGACCGACGTGGGCGCCTCGGCCGGTCACACGGCGTATTACGACCTGAAAATCCGGATGCGCGACGGCCGGGATTTCACGGCGGCAAAAAATCTCGGCAGCAAACCCGAAGCCGACTGGCTCGTCCGACAAATGGCGGCGGCGGTGAAAAACTCGCCATAAAAAATACTCGCAATCGGCGCGTGCCTTTTCACAATTCATCCCGGATGGCCCAATTCCGTTCCAATCAGGTTCCACCGCGCTGGCGCAAGGAAGTTGCCCGCGTGCTTATCACCGAAGCGCAACTCGCACAGCGCGTCCGGACTCTGGCGCGGGAAATCGAGCGCGATTTTCACGGGCGCGAAATGGTCGTCATCTCGGTGCTCAACGGCACGGTGATGTTTCTGGCGGATTTGCTGCGGTATCTGAGTCTGCCGTTGCGGCTCGATTTTCTGGGCGTTTCCAGTTACGGCGAGGGGGTCAAGTCCGGCGAACTGATTTTCACCAAGGAACTGCGGCTGGACGTGCGCGGGCGCGACGTGCTGCTGGTGGACGACATTCTGGACACGGGCCGGACGTTGGCTCGCGTGCTGCCCAAACTCCGCGCGCTCAAGCCGCACCGCATCAAAATCTGCGTGCTGCTCGACAAGCCTGCGCGCCGCGTTGAAACCATCGAGGCCGATTACGCCGGGTTCATCGTCCCGGACGAATTTGTGGTCGGCTACGGCCTGGACTTCGCGGAACGTTACCGCAACCTGCCCTTCGTGGGCGTCCTGCATCCGCATATTTACAAGAAAGTCTGCAAACAGATTTGCGGGAAGTAAGACTCAAGCAAGGGCGAGTGTCCTGATTTGAAATCCGAATTGCCGAAATGGAGCGCGGCTGTGTCGCAGACCAGCCGCAGCGCTGCGACTGGTGCTTCGCACACAGTCGCGCTCCGGAAAACGTGCAATCAGGATATTGCCAAGCTCGGGTAATGGTACGTTTTTCAACTTTCGGTGGGGGCGAGCGTCCGCGAACCGGCTCGTCATTACGCCCCGACGCGTCCGGACGGCTCGGCGAGCCGTCCCTACCTTCAAAATATACCACTACCTTCGTTCGGGTAGTGTCCTAATTTGGCAGTAGGGCACGACGTAAGGAGTGCTTGCCCAACAACTCGTTACCTCGTCGCCTACAAATACAGGACAGTACCCTCCGTTTGCATCTGCTTTGCATTCGCCGTCGTTTTGAGTAATGTTACCATTTGACTCGAACACGAAATTCGCGGCCATGAGCAAAACGTCCGTTCGCATCAGCCGTGCGCATGAGCACAGCCTGAAGAACCTCACGCTGGACATCCCGCCCGCCCGGCTGGTGGTCATCACCGGCCTGAGCGACAGCGGACACAGAGAGCGCCGGCAACGACAGCCAGAAAACCGAAGATGGTGGGTTCGGGTACGGGCTGGATGGTCAATCCCCAGGGTTCATTCAACCCCGAGGCGAAGGTGCTTTGTACTCCGCCCGGCGTGATTTCGGTGATGGAACCGTTGGGGGCGGGGGCAGCATTGACCACAAACAGATTGCCGACGCTGTCAAAGGCCATTCCAGAAGGATTATTCAGTCCGGTGGCAAAGGTGCTTTGCGCTCCGCCTGGCGTGAACTCGAGGACGGCGCCGCTGACCACCGACACAAAAAGGTTGCCACTGCTGAAGGCCAAACCCGAGGCGGAGGGCAATCCGGAGGCAAAGGTGCTTTGTACTCCACCCGGCGTGATTTTGGTGATACTGCCGCCGCTGTAATTCGCCACAAAAAGATTGCCCGCGGTGTCAAAAGCCATTTCGTTGGGACCGGGCAATCCGGAGGCAAAAGTGCTTTGCGCGCCGCCCGGCGTGATTTTAATGATATTGCCGCCGAGAATACTGTCCACGTACAGATTGCCCGTGTTATCGAAGACCAGCCCAGTGGGATTATTCAACCCGGAGGCAAAAGTGCTTTGGGTTCCCAGCGGCGTGTACTCATAAATATTTCCACTCCCGCTATCTGACACAAAAAGATTGCCCGCACTGTTAAACGCCACACCAATCG
This sequence comes from uncultured bacterium, assembly GCA_963723125.1. GTDB lineage: Bacteria > Verrucomicrobiota > Verrucomicrobiia > Limisphaerales > UBA11358 > UBA11358. The sequence goes on along the minus strand of CAVRPQ010000012.1, from coordinate 42,489 downwards.
GCTGATTCAACCCGGAGGCAAAGGCGCTTTCGGTTCCGCCCGGTGTGATTTTGGTGATGTTGTCGCCGGAATAATCTGCGACAAAGAGGTTTTGTGCGCTGGCAACATTTAAGGCCAGCATACTTGCGAGTGACACGAACAATTGTTTTTTCATAACAGGATTATGGTTCTGTTTTTTTGACTTATTGTGTTTCGTGGGAACAGGTCGCCTTCGCCCTTATGGAGTAAAACGGACATGCGGCACCCGTGTCGCATCGTCCCCTGCCATGGCCCGCAGTTTAAGGTGTTGCATGGCTGCCAAACGGGAAACGTTTCACATTGGACGCACGGATTCATAAGAATCGAGACATGGAACCAGTCAGGCGCCTTTCTCTTCTGCCGAGGCAGCCATTCATAGCATAAGCGCAGTTACTTCGTCAAGAGGTTTAACTGCGCCGATTCCATGTAGAAACCAAGGAACTTGTTTTGCTTTTGACGGAATTTTCTGATAAGCTTGCGGGTTGATTGGATCGAGAAATTCCGCTCCATGAGTAAAACGTCCATTCGGATCGGCGGCGCGCGTGAGCACAACCTGAAGAACCTCACGCTGGACATCCCGCGTGACCGGCTCGTGGTCATCACCGGCCTGAGCGGCAGCGGCAAATCGTCGCTGGCATTCGACACCATTTATGCCGAGGGCCAGCGCAAATACGTCGAGAGCCTCTCCGCCTACGCCCGCCAGTTCCTCGACCAGATGCAAAAGCCGGACGTGGACTTCATCGAAGGGTTGTCGCCGGCCATTGCCATCGAGCAACGCAGCTCCGGCAGCAGCCCGCGCTCCATCATCGCCACCACCACCGAGATTTATGATCATCTCCGGCTGCTGTACGCGCACATCGGCCAGCCGCATTGCCCGGATACCGGCGTGCCCATTGTCAGCCAGAGCACCAGCGATATCGTGGACAAAATCCTCGCGCTGCCGCCCAAAACGCGCGTCATGTTGCTCGCGCCGGTGGTGCGCCGGCAAAAAGGCGAGTTCCGCGACGTGATCGAGCGTCTGGCGCGCGAAGGTTTCGTGCGCGCCCGCGTGGACGGCCAGTTTGTCGAACTCGAAGCCGACACGCGCGTGAAGCTGGACAAGAAAAAATTCCACAATATCGAAGCGGTCGTGGACCGGCTGGTGATTGACGGAAAAATCCGGGTGCGGCTGGGGGATTCGGTGGAAACGGCGCTGCGCTGGGGCGACGGCGTGATGTTTGCGCTGCACCAGGCGCCGGAAAAGTCAGTCGTCAGCAGTCAGTCGTCAGTAGCAAAAACTGCTGACCACGGACCACGAACTGCTGACTCCGCGTCCTGGATTGAGACGTTGCACTCGAACAAAATGTGTTCGCCGGCCACGGGCAAAAGCTTTGACCCGCCGACGCCGAAACATTTTTCGTTCAACGCGCCCGCCGGCGCCTGCCCGGTCTGCCACGGCCTCGGCCAGAAGATGGTTTTCGACGAGAACCTGGTCGTGCCCGACCTGGAACAGCCGCTCGAAAGCGCGGTCCAGCCCTGGCGGCGCGCGGGCAAGCGGATGAACATTTATTACAAGATGATGTTGCGCTCGGTCGCGGCGCATTTCAACGTGGCCCTGGAAACGCCCTGGAAAAACCTGCCGGACGATTTCAAGAAGGTGCTGCTGCACGGCTCGGGCGAAAGCGACGTTGAGTTCCGTTTCTGGCGGGCCGGCAGCCAGCACACCATTAATCGTCCATTTGAAGGCGTGCTGCCGAATCTGGAGCGCCTGTTTACCGAGAGCGAAAGCGAGTTCGTCCGCAACCGCATCAAGCCCTACATGAGCCCGCAGTTCTGTGACACGTGCAAGGGCAAACGGCTCAAGCCGGAAATTCTGGCGGTGACGCTGGGTGGCACAGGCGTCCCGCCTGTCGTTTCGGGCGTCACGCCCGAAACCGTAACGGATCGGGCAGCCGCTTCCAATTCAATGGTCTCCGCGGTGGCAATGTCCCCAAAAGAAATCCCGCGAGACGCCGGATTTGACCCGCGGGACGCGGGTGCTACCACAAAAACTCCGAAATCCGCACTCCGCACTCCGAAATTGAAGATTCCCGGCCTGTCCATCATGGACGTTTGCGCATTGTCGGTGGAACAGGCGGACGAATTTTTCGCGAACCTTAAATTGTCCGGGTTCCAGGAAAAAATCGCGCACGAGGTCATCAAGGAAATCCGGTCGCGGCTCGGTTTCCTGAAAAATGTCGGGCTGGGCTATCTCACGCTCGACCGCGAGAGCGGCACACTCAGCGGCGGCGAGGCACAGCGCATCCGGCTGGCCACCCAGATCGGCGCGGGCCTGGTGGGCGTATTGTACATCCTTGACGAGCCGAGTATCGGCTTGCATCAGCGCGACAACGACCGCCTGCTCGCCACCTTGAAAGGCCTGCGCGATCTCGGCAACACCGTGCTCGTGGTCGAGCACGACGCCGAAACCATCCGGCAGGCGGATTACATTGTGGATCTCGGCCCGGGTGCGGGGGTGCACGGCGGTGAACTGGTGGCGGCGGGACCGTTGGCGGAAATTTTGCGGAGCAAACATTCGCTCACGGCCAAATATCTCAACGGCGAACTGACGATTCCGGTTCCGAAACACCGGGTGAAGGTAGCTGCGGCGCCCTCGCCGCAGAAAGGCGTTGGAAATAGAGGCGACGAGGGCGTCGCCGCCACGCAACGCGGCTGGCTGGAAATTCTCGGCTGCCGCGAAAACAACCTGCGGAACATTGACGCGCGGATTCCGCTGGGCACGTTCACGGCCATCACCGGAGTGAGCGGCTCAGGCAAAAGCACCCTGGTGGACGATATTTTGCGGCGGGCGCTGTTCCGCAAGTTCTACGGTTCCAAGGAAACGCCCGGCGCGCACCGCGCGCTTCGCGGTTTTGAGAACCTGGACAAGGTGATTGTGATTGACCAGACGCCGATTGGCCGCACGCCCCGTTCCAACCCGGCCACCTACACCGGCATGTTCAACCACATCCGCGATTTGTTCGCCAGGCTGCCGGCGGCCAAGGTGCGCGGCTATGCGCCGGGCCGGTTCAGCTTCAACGTCAAGGGCGGGCGCTGCGAGAAATGCGAGGGCGACGGCGTGCTCAAGATTGAGATGAATTTCCTGCCACCGGTCTATGTGACCTGCGAGGCGTGTGGCGGCAAACGTTACAACCGCGAGACGCTGGAAATCACCTACAAGGGCAAGAACATCGCTGACGTACTGGCGATGACGGTGGACGAGGCGGTGACCTTTTTTCGCGCCGTGCCGCTGATTTACCAGCCGTTGCTGACGCTGGCGGAGGTGGGGCTGGGTTACATCGGGCTGGGACAGGCGGCGACGACGTTGAGCGGCGGCGAGGCGCAACGAGTCAAGCTGGCGGCCGAATTGAGCCGCAAGGCCACCGGCCGCACGCTGTATATTCTGGACGAACCGACCACCGGCCTGCATTTTCACGATGTGGCCAAGCTGTTGGAGGTGCTGTTCAAGCTCCGCGACGCGGGCAACACACTGGTTGTCATCGAGCACAACCTGGACGTGATCAAGACGGCGGACTGGATCATTGACCTCGGTCCGGAAGGTGGCGCAGCGGGCGGGAAAATCGTGGCGGAAGGTTCGCCGGAAAAAATCATCGGTTGCGCCGCCAGCCACACGGGGAAATATCTGAAGAATGTGCTTGAGAACAAGCCGGATTTGCCGTCACCCGATTTGCGCCGGACGGTGACCGCCATCCGGACTTAATCGGTGGTCTGAATGGCAGGAACGGCTGGGCCAGCCGTCGTCCCGGGTTGCAAATAAAAACCAATACCGGCCGACATCCTGCTGTTTGGACGCCGTAGCCAAGCGTCCCTGTCAAAGCGCGACTCTACCGGATTGTTCCAGGCTGACGCCGCTGGAAGGCGGGCACGGGCGCAGGCGGCGAGGGCAGGCGCCGGGGTCGGTCCCAGTCGCGGGCAGGCTGAACGGCACGGACGGGACGGCGCACGCCGCCGTTGAAGCTGACGCTCAAGCCGAGCATACCGGTAAACTTCATCATATCAGTCGAAAGATCGCCAAAGCCAAATATGAAGAATATGGCCTCACCGACGAAGGCAGCCAGTAGAAATGTATTCACTGTTTTCAGGGCCGGATCGCCGTAACGATAGTTGCGGTAAAGCGCCCAGGTGCCGACGGCCAGAAACCAGAGCAAGGCCAGGCAACCCCAGATGCCAAACGGAATGACGGTTGAAATTGGCCCGCTATGAAAATTCTCCGCCAAGGACATGGGGTCGTTTTCCGCGAAATTGGAATGGACGGAGGCCTCGGGTCCCATTACGAAGTCATAGTCCTGAGGAGAAATGGTATAACCCTTGCCCAGGAGAAGATATTGGGGAATTTGCGGCAGCAATCCCTCCCACATATTCACCCGCCAGTCCCAGCTTGCCTGCGCGTCCATCCGCGCCGCGTTGCTGACCTTGTAAGGCAGAAAAGTCAAGGCGCGCTGAAAGGTGTACGGCAGATGTTCCGCCAGCGGCATCAAAGCCAGCGCGCCGAGGATGCCGGCTACGGTGAAAATCGGCATCAGTCTGGTTTTATGCAGTCCTTCCAGGAGGAATTGAATGGCAAAGAGCAGGCCGCAACTGATGACATAACCGCGGAACCCCCCGAAGAGTCCAAGGACAAAGAAACAACTGAAGATCACCCAGCGCCACGGCTTGCGAGAGAGGAACATTCCCCGGATCCCATACCGGGCCATCATGTACCAGAAAATGGCCAGGCACATCAACCTTGTGCCGTCGAGCCGGGTTGCTTCGGCGTTGGGTCCTGCGTTCTGAAATGAAGCACTGGCAGCGGTGGGCTGGAAAACATAGTATAGGTAGTATGCAGGGTGGGGCAGTAACGGTATCAAGTCGCCTATCACGTTGGTCACACCGCCGAGAAAAAACAATCCCAGATAGAGATTGATGCGTTCCGGCGGGGTCCGGTGGGCGGACAGGGCAAAATAGCCGAGGATGCCAATGAGCAGATAGAAATATTTTTTGCCCCCATAAACCTCGGCGCCGAAAACATGCAGGCCGAACCCCGTCATTCTGGCGGTGACCACGATGACCGCAAACATGAAGAACAAAGGCAGGATGATTTGCGGCACGTTGATGAACTGGCTTTCCCGGCTCATCATCCGCTGGAGCACGGAAATGAACAGGCTCACCGCGATCAGGGGCAGGCACAGTTGGGGGCGGCCGGGCATGAACAGGACGACCACCGCCAAGTTCCAGCCCAACAACATCAGCGGATAATGCCAGCGCAACAGCAAGGGGAAAACCAGGATGAATCCGAGAACGCCATAGATAAGCAGCGATGAATAGGTCAACTGCCCGGCCAGCGAAAGCCCAAGCCAGATGGCCAGCACCACGCAGACGGCGAAGATGATGAGCGTCCGGAAAAAAGCTGTATTCATTTCACGACAAAACGCGGCAAAGCGCCACGGGCGCTATTGCTTAACGATACCCATTATATCCCAACTCGTGGATGGCTGGCAACAGGTTCTTGTGACTGGAAGTGTCCTGATTTGAAATTCATCAATGTAATCGTAAATAATTGCGGAGTGCGATAAGTCCTTCCACGGTGGTCGCCAAAAGCAATGCCACCAAAACAACCCAGAACATAATCTTCCTTTCTTGTTTTTGTCGCCACTTGTCCTTCATTCTCTGGCTTTTTTGATTTGATACGCCGCACCAACCCTTACCGCGCCTTGTGCATCGGTTACGGGTGGCAATTCCAGTACGGTTATAAATTGCTCCGGTTCGTCATAAGTCCAGGCATAACAGCGTTTGGCCTTGGGATGGTCAAACAGGTCGAAGACTTCGACTTCGCCATCCCAAATGGTTTTCCCATTGAACATTTCCTTTACCGGAATGGACTCACACCAGATAGCGCCGCAATGATGCAGTTGCATAATCACGGTTTGCAGGCAAGCCAAATAATTTTCTTTATTCGCCACAGCGTTCAACCCATTCAGCCACCGTCCAATGGCTCTTTTCAATTCCAGCCGCCATTGCCGGAGTCATTTTCAATGCTCTATAAGACTTGACGAAATTATAATATGCGAAATTCAGGGCAACGCAGCTTGAAAGTTTTGGTAGTGGCACATCTTCAGCTTTCGGTGGGACGAAATTATTGACGAGCCGCAGGTAGGGACGGCTCGCCGAGCCGTCCGGACGCCAGCGGCGTGGCGTCCCTACCAAAAGCTACGGCGCGACAGGCACCCGCCACACCGAAATTTTCAAATTGTACCATTACCGAATCGGTACTCGATGAATTGGAATTTGCGGTCGGGCTGTTTTCAGGCTTAACTCCGCCGGTACGATGGAACTGCGCAAATCAAAACCACTGGCTCTGGCCGCACTGCTCGCCTGTTCATTTTGGATGGGCGTACCCGTCAACTCCTCCGCACAGTCCAATCCGACCAATGTCTGGGTACTCCAGTTAATGCAATACGCTCATGTCATCTCGTCGCCGGCGATTGCGCCGGACGGCACGATTTACCAGGCCATTTACACCGGCAAATTGCTGGCCGTCACACCGGAAGGAAAAGTGAAGTGGACTTTCAAGGCAGGCCGCGAAGTCGTGTCTTCGCCGGCCATCGGTGACGATGGGACCATTTATTTCGGGTCGCGTGACTGGAAATTCTACGCCGTTTCGCCGCAAGGCAGGCTTAAATGGACCTTTCCAACCGGCGCGTGGGTGGATTCGTCGCCGGCCCTCGGCGCGGACGGGACGATCTATTTCGGCTCGTGGGACACCAACTTTTACGCGCTGCATCCCGATGGCTCCTTGAAATGGATCTTTCCGACCGGCAGCATTATTGATTCCTCACCGGCCATCGGCGCGGACGGGACGATCTATTTTGGTTCGCACGACGAAAAGTTTTACGCGCTGAACCCGGATGGCACGTTGCGCTGGACGTTTGCCACCGGCGGACAAATCATCTCGTCACCCGCCATTGCCGCTGACGGGACCATTTATTTCACTTCGACGGACGGCAACCTTTACGCGCTGCGCCCCGATGGCACAGAACGCTGGCGCCTGCACACCGGCGGCATTATGGAATCCTCGCCCGTGCTGGACACGAGTGGCAATATTTATTTGTCAGTCAATCAGAGCAACGTGTCCGTCGGCAGCGATGGAAAAGAACGTTGGGACCGGGGTACCGCCGCAATGATTGAAGCGTCGCCGGCCGTGGCAGCCGACGGCGAGATTTATTTTTCCGCGCCGTGGCGGAGTTTGCAGGCGTGCCAACAGGACGGCCATCAGCAATGGCTCATGAATGTGGACACCAATGGAGACCGCGGAAATATCATCGCTTCTCCCGCCATTGGCAGGGATGGCACGATTTACGTTGCGGAAGAGGACTGGCTGCACGCCATCAATTCCAGCAACCGGCTGGCGCCGCTGGCGAAAAGTTCGTGGCCGATGTTTCGCGCCAATCCCCGTCACACCGGGCGTGTCGGGATGGAAAAACCCCGCTGACGGGCAGGCGGCGCTGGTGATTTTGCATGGGCGACAGGCTAAGGGGTATTGCCGGCCGCGGATCTCTCGATTGCAAATACCCGGTCGCTCAAACGGCCGATCCAACCCATTTCTACTTCTTCACACCCATGATTTCTATTCTGGCATAGGCCATGTTCCGAAAGGGGGTAATCTTCAGGAAACTCTGAACTAAAAAACAGGTTGCCCTTTTTATCCAGGATGTCGAAAAGTACTCTACAAATTTTACTTCTTCAACCTCAAGCCCTGCCTTCGTAAAGTGATTTACGAGGTGTGTCTTTGTAAAAAAACAATAGTGCCTGTCATCAGGACATTCACCTTTTTCGTATCCTCCCGTGTGCGCCCGGTTGTTCATGGCAAAGACCCAATAACTCCCGTTGTCGGTGATCAACCTTACTTTTCCTCCTTTTTTAGCAACTCTTTTCATCTCGGCGAGCAGGTTGAACGGGTTTTTAAGGTGCTCAAAAACGCAGTGACTATACACCTCGTCAAAGGTGTCGTTTTCAAAGGGAAGTTTTACTTCGATGTCACATTTTATTACTTCCTTTCTCGATGGATACATATCCACAAAGTCCGTCCCGTAGGTTTGATTTCCACAGCCGACATTAAGTATTCGTTTCATTGAAATGTTGCCTTAACAGGATACTGGCTTCCGTTCCCCCGCGCCTTGCGGGCATCGAGAGGCAGGTTCGTCGTTGCACATATCAAGCGGGTGGCGGTCGCCAATAAGCATTATTATTAGTTGAGTTTTTGCGGGAGAGCAGGACGGCCGACGCGGTCCCCGATTTCCCCGCCGCGTTTTGTCACCGAGGCATAAACCGCATTGACCGTCCGGCGGTAATTATCCTCCGTAAAGCGCGTGGCAATTCTGCTCGCGGCCTCCGCTCCTTTTTCTGAAATTATTTTTCGGTCGCGGTCAATGGTCACAATGACGTTGGCAATCTGCTCGGCCATCCGGTTTAAAGTGGAAACGGGAATTTTGTAACCACAATCCTCCGTCACGGCAACTCTTGGCCCGCCATTATCCGCCACAATCGGCACACACCCGGCCAACATGGCCTCCATCATGGTCAGGCCAACGGTTTCCCGCATGCTGGGCAAAAGATACACGTGGGTGTTCCCCAACTCCTGTTGATAAAGCTCCCGGCTCATGGAGCCGCCAAAAAGAACTTCCCGGGTCAAGCCGAGCCGGAATACCAGCTTCTTTAAGTGCGGAATTTCAGGCCCGCCCGCCCCCAGATGATAGCGGAAATCCACGCCCCGTTTCTTGACGCGGGACAAACCTTGAAATGCGAGTGCTATGCATTTTTGTCCGCCCAAATTGCCCGCCGCATAGAGACGAAGCACACCGTTGACATTTTTTCCCGGAACAAAGCGGGAGAACCCGGCCACCTTGGCTGCCGAATAAAATCCCGGTGACAATTGTGAAATGCCTTCACTGGAGCCGCGCAAAGTTTTCATCAACTGTTCCGCTTCCTGCGTTATCGCAAAAACATGGGCCGCCCGGCGGATGCTGCGGCGAACACCTGGCGAAAACCGGCAAATGACGTTGGACGTTTTCCGCGACAACTCAAAGGCGGCGCCGATCGGGCTTAAAATTGGGAATAGCCGGAACGGAAACGACTCATTGCCACAAATCGGGCCGAAAACGAAGGGAATTCCCAGTTGCCACATCAACGATGGCACCCGTGAGGTCGTAAACGTGACATGATGAACGACATCAAATTTTTCTGTCCGATGCATTTCTTGCGCAACCGGGAGCGATTCCTTGGCAAACCGGATGTATTCCTTCCACTCTTGTATCCTGGCCAAAAGCCGGTTGGGATGCCACTCCTTGAATTCGCCAACATAAAAAAACCGGACGTTGGGCGGGACCAATCCTTCCGCCTTCGCCCGCTCCAGCTCGGACCGGAGGCGACTGCCGGTAATCACGCATATTTCATGGTCCTGCGCCAGGCATTTTACCGCGGACCATCCAAAGTAACTTTCAGAACCTTGATAAGGACTGCACGCTTTGGCGGACACCAATACTTTCATCGGGTTGCGCTAAAATATTGCCGCGAAGCCGGTAACGCAATTCAAAACCACAATTCAACTATTGCCTCACCGCAATCCTGTCCGCCAAATCGAGACAAGTCCATCCCGCTTTGGGCTTGTTTGCAAGCTTTCTGTTTCTAACATCATGGCACGCGGAATTATCGGCTCGATGAAAATTCTTATCAACTGCAGCCTGCCATTTGCCCTGGCGCACGGCGGACAGCAGATTCAAATTGAACGCACCCAGGCGGCCTTGCAGTCCGTTGGACTGGAAGTTGAACCCGTTCGCTGGTGGGACGATAAACAGAAAGGCGACATCATCCACTATGCCGGCCGGATGCCGGCGGCTCAAATCGAACTGGCGCACCAGAACGGCATCAAAGTGGTCATGGCCGAATTGCTCACGGCCCCCGGTTCACGCACGCCCGGGCAGTTACGGCTGCAAAGGATCCTCAACCGTACTATGGAACGCGTGGCGCCGGGACATTTCGTTGCCGCCTTCAACTGGAAATCATATCGGCTGGCCGATGTCTGCATCGCGCTGACATCGTGGGAAGCCCGATTGATGACGTATCTTTTTGGCGCGCCGCCGGAGCGCGTGCACGTGGTCCCCAACGGCGTCGAAGAGGTCTTCCTGCAATCGCCGCCGGCACAACGTGGTCTCTGGCTGGTCTGCACCGCTACGATCACCGAACGCAAGCGGGTGTTGGAACTGGCGGAAGCGGCCGTGCTGGCCCAAACGCCGGTCTGGATTCTGGGCAGGGCCTATTCGGAGGCCGATCCTTATGCCCAACGGTTTTATGCCCTGGCCCGCCAACATCCGAAAACGGTACGTTTTGAAGGTCCCATTTCCAACCGGGCAAAACTCGCGCAGGTGTACCGTGAGGCACGGGGATTTGTGCTGCTCAGCACCATGGAAAGCCTGAGCCTTTCGGCACTGGAAGCCGCAGCCTGTGAATGCCCGTTGCTGTTGAGCGATTTGCCTTGGGCGCGGAGCACCTTTGACGAGCACGCAACCTATTGCCCGATCACATCGCCCGGACGCACTACCGGCCATTTGAAAAGTTTCTACGCCGCTGCTCCCTCGCTGAAACCGCCCCCCAAACCGGCGACATGGACCGAGGTGGCCCGACAGCTTAAAACCATCTATGAACGAATTTGTTCATAGCCGCATTTGTCAAAATGCGAAACCGTTTGCATGTTCATCCGCGCCTTGACAAGCGCGGCTGCTTTCCCAGCATTTCGCGATAGATTTCTAAATGCCGTTGCGCGACAAATTTCGGATGATAGCGTCGCGCGAATTCCGCGGGCGGGCTTGCCGGGCGCGGCAGCCGGTCTCCGCCGGCAACCAGCCACTGGCGGACGGCGCGCTTTAACCCCTCCCAGTCATTCAAGCCGAGGATTTGGACTCGTTCCACTCCCTTGGCGATGTCCCGGATGGCGCCGACATCCGAGGCAAACAGGTACAATCCCCGCGCGATGGCCTCGGCAAAGGTCAGACCAAACGATTCTTCTGCGGAGAAATGAATCATGGCCGCAGCCCGGTCGAATAACTGGCAGAACGATGGATCATCCAATCGAGCAATGTGTTCGAACCCGCCATATTTCCCGTTCACCTCTTTTAACCTCGCCATGAATTCAACGGCATAGGGAAGATTGAGCGAAGTAAATCCCACAAACAAGGTGTTAAACTGCAGGCCCTCTGCACGGAGGGATTCCAGCACGGCCAGCAATTCGTGCTGGCGTTTTCTTTCGCTGATGACGCCCACGTTCACGAACAAAGGCCTTTCCTGAGATGGCGGGGTTATTTTGGGAAAATCAAAGAACATTTTCTGGATGGCATTGGGGACAATCCAGGTTGGGACCTTGTAATGGCTTACCAGATTTTTGACGTAGTCGGAAATGCAGATGATGCCCAGGGTTCGCCGCAGAGTGAACTTCTCCAGCCGTGCAGCCCACCAGCCATAGGTCCCGAGGCGCGGCCTGTGCAATTGCGCCAGCGCCACCATATTGCCGTGAACCGTGACAATGTTAGGAAAGCCGGAAAAGACTGCGCTGATGGCGCAGTCGCGTTCCGTGCCCTGGCCGTGGACGATGTCCGGCCGGATTTCCTTCAACTTTTTACGGACAGCGCGAATGCAACCTTGGTAGCCAGTGCGCATCCAGCCGAGTTTGGGTACATACAGGCTGTGGAACCAGACATTATCTGCCAATTTTTCCGGCGCGCGAACCGGTCGTTGCGTGCAGGAAATAACGTGCACCTCGACTTCTGGAATCTCCGCGAATCCCTGCAACAGGGCTTCCGGTGCCGGACCGAACTGCGGCTTGTAGCGTTCGTAACGCCTAAGAATTTCACGCCCATCCGAGGTGAGAAAGCCAACACGCAGCATATTCACGCAGACCTGAATAAAGGATCATCCATTAACGACAAGCCGGAAACCTGGAAAAGCTGGCGCCCATTTGCTGCTTTTTCCCGCCGATATTGCAGCAATGCGGGCAGCCCGTGGACCACCAGCTCGCGCCACAATCCCACTGACCGTGGCAACGCACCGCGGTACGATTCCACGGCAAACAGCATGTCGCGGGCGGTAAGCGCACCCTTCCAACGCAAGTCCGCTGCGGTGGCCAGCCACCATCGGTACAATGCCGTCCGCTGCTCGACCCAGAGTGATTTCGCCAGCGGGGAAAATAGACTCGCGGTATGCAGCGCATATAACGGGGCAAGCTTACGCTCGATTTGCCGGATTTGTTTTCGCTGCGGTGAGCCGCTGATGGACCCGCTGTGCATTCGGTAGCGGATCATCGGCTTGGCATCATAAAGAAAATCATATCCGGTCGCTGCCAGCAGAATCCACAACTCCCAATCCATGGCCCAGACCCACCACGGAGAGAAGTACGGCAAAACAAGGCGGGCTATCTCCATACGTACGAGGGTGGATGGCCAGTTAAGGATGTTATGTTGGAGCAAAATGCGGAGCGCGCGTTCCGCAGACAAGGATTCAGGCAGGCGACGGCTTAATTCGGGCAAAGCACGCTGGGTATTTTCAGTCAGATATGGTTTGTCGTTTTCATCAATCCAGTTAGCCGGGCCATGAATCAGGACCGCTTCCGGATGGGACGCCAGCCAGGGAATACGCCGTTCGAGAAACTGCGGTTCCAGGATATCATCCTGCCCCGGCGGGCACCAGAATTGACCGCGTGCCTCATTTAACAGCACCATGACGCCGAAGTGCATGCCCCGGTTTGGCCTCCAACGAAACAGCTTGAATCTTGGGTCACGCAAAAACGGCTGGAGTATCTCAATGGTGTTGTCCGTCGAACTGTCGTCACCCAGCAGTACCTCAAAATCGGCGAACGTCTGGGCTTGTATGGATTGACAGAGCTGGGCGAGATAAGGCGCCCCGTTATAACAGGGCACAATGAAACTGACGACGGGCGTGCTCATATCACCAAAGTTTGAAAATGTAACGCGGAAATTCTAGTCCAAGCCATTCCCGAACGCCACTGCGAACTGTTCTAATCATTGATTCTGTCTGCTCCATCCTTCTATCCTGGCTCACTGAGCAGAACCGCTTTTGGAGATTTGAAATTATGGACGGACCCCGATATACAACCCGTAAAACTTATTGTCCCACCGAACGGTGCGATACCCCAGCCCTTCCACGATCCGTTTGAACTCTCCCACGGGCCGGTTGCTCACCGGGTCGTTATGTACTTCCGCCAGCAACACCGGGAAGCGTTGGAATTGGGAAGGGTCGGTCTTGTCAACAATTTCCCATTCGGAGCATTCACAATCCAACTTGAGCAAATCAAAATCGCCTTCAATCCCACGCAGCCATTCTTCAAAGGCAACTATGGAAACCGGCTTGGCGTCAGCATGCTTGTTATCCTCGGCGTAAAGATTTGTGCCGCCAGGGGCGCTTTCTTTGAGCGCGAGCAAGGCCTGCCGCGATTCTCCTCCAATAGCGCATCGGATGGTTTTGGCTGTTGTGCACTCGTTCAAAGCCAGGTTAAAATTAAGCAAGCGAAACGAATCCGGCTCCGGCTCAAAGCAAAAGGCTTCGCTTACTCCGAGTTGCCGATGCATCCAAATCGTAAAGGAACCCAGGTTCGCTCCGATATCCAGCAATCGCAGTTTCCGTCGGGGCAGCAACGGCAGCACAGCAGCATACGCTTCGTCTATCAGCACATCCCTTAATATGAAAAGGTCGGCCATCGATGTGGCGGTCGGCCTGGCCAGCATCGTATAGCGAATGGCCCCTTTGTGGATGCGGTACGGGAAGTACGGCAGTTTGATGAGGCCCAGCCGAAAGAGGACAATCAGCCAGGGGTTTTTGAAATGCCTCAGAATTTGGGAAATGGGTTTCACATGCTCCCATTGCGCGCGCAACTTGGACATAAATGATGCCTTCAGTCTGGGCATTTTTCCGGCAACTCTTCAAGTGGAATCGCAGCCGCGACCAGCCGCTGGGCCAGGTCGCGCCCGGTTAATTTCAAGCGTCCGCGAAACCTTGCAGTGGGCGGGCCATCCCCGTAACATGCAGAAGCAATCAAGTTTCCGATCAAGCCGATTATGAGTTCCGCAGAGCCGTTGCAAACGTACAACTACCCTGACACGGCACCAAAGGGGCTGCTGCGGAAAATGGCATCGAGGGGAATAAACGGGTTGCTTCTTTTGCGAGGCTTGAAATTCCCACCCTATTTCAGCCTCCGGGAAAGACTGGCCCATCTAGCCAAAGGGACGGAACCGGATATCCAACATCTTTGCAACCAACTTGTGAAGCCGGGAATGACGGTGGCGGACGTTGGCGCGAATGTGGGCCTGCTCACCCGCCAGTTCTGCCGGCAGGTCGGCCCGAATGGCCGCGTCTTTGCCTTTGAGCCTGACCCGTTGACGTTTCAGTTTCTTCAATTCAACACGCGGTCCTTCAAGAACAAGGAACTGACTCAATGCGCCGTGTCGGACAACCACGAGCCGGCACTGTTGCATCTCAACTTCGGTAGCGGCGCCGGCAACAGCCTGCTCAATAAGAGTCATTCCAAGGAATCCGTACCGGTCAATTGCATCAGCCTGGACGAATTTCTGAAACAGCATGGCAATCCACCGGTGGACATCATCAAGATTGACGTGGAAGGAGCCGAACTGAGTGTGCTGCGGGGGTTCAGGCAGACAGCGGCGCGCTTGCCCGGCCTAAAGTTGATCATCGAATACTGTCCGAAGAATCTGAATGGGGCGGGAGTCGCGCCGCGCGCGGTGTTCGATGAGCTTCGTGCGCAACACTTCAACCTGCAAGTCATCCAGTCTGATGGCGGCGTGAAAGCGGTTGACCGGTTTGAGGAACTGGACGGTCATTTGAATCCATCCGGCTACGTCAATCTGCTGTGCAGCCGGTAACTCCCATTGGGGTATTACAGTTTTTTTGGTAGGGACGGCGCTGCGCCGTCCCTACCTTGGAAATGGCGACGCAGCTACCTGTTCCATTGTAGGAGACGAGGTCACGAGTCTTTTCAGCCTGGATACGAACGCATCGGCCAATCGTCAATCGTCAATCGAGACCTCTGCAAAACGTGTGGCGGCGACGCCCCGTCGCCGGGAGCATTCAATTTTCCAACGGTTTTGGCCAGTCGCCCAAAGCGACGAGGCGTCGCTTCTACCCTTTTGCAGAGATCTCAAATCGTCAATCGTAAATGAATAAGACTCCTTACGTCGTCTCCTACTTTTTAATGGGCTGCTATCTGCTGGATTTGGTTTCAGGGCCAAAGAAGAGGAAACGGAACAGCGTGGTTCCAATCTCCCGGGCGGCATAGGCGGGCCAATACCAGAAGTTGAAGACAATGCCGGCCAGCAGCGGCCCCAGCACCAGCGCCCCGAGGCCGAGTTTGGTGAAATAGACCAACAGCAAGGACAGGATCAAACTCAGAACGTTGGTGGCCACCGTTGGCCACAAATAAGCGAGATTGTTGGCCGTGGCCATCAGGGTTCCCCAAGTCACGTACTGCGAATACAGAAAAAAGTAGAGCATCAGCACGGCCAGCCAGCCCATGGATAGCATCTCCTTGCCCCCGCCGATCCAGTGCAACGCCGCCGAACCGCAGAACACCACACCCGCAGCCAGGACCAGGAACGTGAGGTTTTGCAGCCAGAGCCGGAGCCAAAAAATCTGCCTCACCGACGCCAAATCATGTCTTGCCAGGCATTGACCGAGCAGCGGGCGTTTGACAGTGAACCATACGGACGCCATGGTCAAGGCGATGTTCATCAACTGGATTGACAATCCGTATTTGGCGTTGGC
Organism: uncultured bacterium; assembly: GCA_963723125.1. Classification (GTDB taxonomy): domain Bacteria; phylum Verrucomicrobiota; class Verrucomicrobiia; order Limisphaerales; family UBA11358; genus UBA11358. The sequence goes on along the minus strand of CAVRPQ010000012.1, from coordinate 26,616 downwards.
CGCCAGACCAAAAGCACCCTCACAAATGTTGGTGTTGGCGTTCACGGTCAGGTAGGTGCTGAACAACAATACGCCCACCCGCCAGGTGTTCGGCCAGAGGATTTTGATGATCTTTTTGACTTCGATTTTTGGAGGCGGCGGGTGGTTTTTCAACAACGCCAGACAGCGCGAGCGGGCGAGCCAGCGCATGAGCCCGTCGCTCACAACGCTGGCGATGGGAACGCTTAAAAGCCCGGCTCCGGCACAGAGCAATCCCGCCGCCAGCACCAGCCGGGCCGCGAAGACCACCACATTGATGCGTGACGCGGCCACCACTTCATTCATGCTGCGCAAATAGACGCACCACCAGTTGGCATAGATTTCAAACATGGTGCCAGCCAGAGTCACCACCCAGGCCAGCCGCGTGATCAAGACCGAGGACGTTTCATGAATCCCGAGTTCGACCATATAAGTCCCCCAGATGCCGGCGATGACCAATACCGCCAGCGTGAGCCAGCGGTAGATGAAGCGGGTGGTGGCCAGCAGTTCCCAAAGCAGGGTGTAATTGGGGGTGTTACTGTCGCCCGGTTTGGGGAGGCCCTGCGCCTGAATCTCCCGCGCCCCGCTCATGGCGTAGGTGATGAAACGTCCGATGGTTTCGCCAAAACCAAAGTCCACCAGTTGCGCCAGCGCGGCCAGGCTCAACAGCACGAAATACATCCCCAAATCGGCTTTGGACAGTTTATGCAGGACCAGCGGCAGGAGGATGATGCCATAAGCCAGCCGGACGAAATTGAAAATCCACGACCAGAAAACGGCGGTGTTAATAAACCGTTTGTATATTCCAAGCATGGTCATTAAGTCGGCCGCAGGCTACCGTAAATCGCCGGAATTGAAACGCAATTCGACCGTCCGAAAGCCGTGGGGGTCGCCCGGTCACCGCAAGTAGTCGGGCGAGGATGCTGACGAGCCTCAGGTTGTGTCATCGCGCTGCGATACCGGACGCCGTCCCGCGCCATCACTACCAAAATTTCGGCTCGCGAGGCCGCCTCACCGATGTGGCAAACCAATCCGCCAGAGCGTTTCTGGGAAAACCGTAGCCGCCGACGTGGGGAGGCGGACCCTCTTGGCCAATTCCGCCTCGTTACCTCGGCGGCTACGAGATTTATTGAACCGCTCTACGAACAACGCTCAAATTTCCACGTCCTGCTGGTACTCCGGCACGAGAACCTCGGCTTCGGGTTTCATCTGCCGGAGCGTTTCCGCATGGGCCAGGCATTGCGATTCTTCGCCGTGGATGCAGAAGATTTTTTTGAAATCGCCGGAGATATTTTCCACATAACGTTTCAATTCGTTTTTGTCGGCATGGCCGGAGTAGGCATCGAGTGAGGCAACTTTGGCGCGGACAGCATACGGGTCGCCGAAGATGTTGACCGGCGTCCTGCCTTTCGTGATTTGATCGCCAAGCGTGCCTTCGGCACAGTAGCCGATGAAGAGAATCAAGTTCTTCGTGTTGCCGATGTTGTTTTTCAGGTGGTGCCGGATGCGCCCGGCTTCGCACATGCCCGACGCGCTGATGATGACCATCGGCTCCTTGCGGTCGTTGAGTTTCTTGGAATCCCCGGCGTTGCTGATGTAGGTGAGGTTCATCATGCCGAAGGGGTTTGCCTGTTCGCGCAGGAACTTTTTGATTGTGTCATTGAAACATTCCGTATGCCGGCGGTAAATGTCCGTGGCGTTTACGCTCAACGGGCTGTCCACGAAAATCGGCACGCGCGGGAGACAGCCGCTGTCCGTAATCTGGTGCAGCACATAAACAATCTGTTGGGTGCGCCCGACGGAAAACGCGGGGATGATGACCTTGCCCTGTTGGTTCAAGGCTCCACCGGCCAGGCGACAAACCGTTTCATCAGTATTGATGCGCGGAGCGTGTTCGCGTCCACCATAGGTGGATTCGATTTGCAGGTAATCCACGTTTTCAACCGAAACCGGGTCGCGGAGAATTTCATCGCCACCACGGCCCACGTCGCCACTAAACAGCCAGCGGAATTTGCGCCCGCCTCCGCTTTGCTTTGGCGCGGCAAGCCCTTTTTCCTCAATGTCCAGGACGACCTGGGCGGAACCGAGGATGTGCCCGGCATCACGGAACGTCACGGTCACGCCGTCCACGGGCGAAAACGAATTGTCGTAGGGATGGCCAACGAGCTGTTTCACGGCTTTTTCGGCGTCGGGCACGCGATAAAGCGGTTCGACAGGCGGCTGATGTTTTTTCGCGCGCCATTTGGAAACGAAGAGCGCGTCCTGTTCCTGGATATGCGCTGAGTCAATCAGCATGATGCCGCAGAGGTCGCGCGTGGCGTCGGTGCAATGGATGGGACCGTGGTAGCCCTGCCGGGCGAGGTTGGGCAGATTGCCGGCGTGGTCAATGTGCGCGTGGCTCAGGACCACGGTGTCAATCTGCCGCGGGTCGAAGGGAAAACAGCAGTTGCGTTGGGTGGTTTCCTCACGATGACCCTGGAACAGGCCGCATTCGAGCAGGAGCCGTTTGCCGTTGACCTCGATGAGATACATCGAGCCGGTGGTGGTTCTGGTCGCGCCGAGGAAATGGATACGCATAAAAATTTACGATTTACGATTTACGATCTGAGATCTCTGCAAAAGGGTAGAAGCGACGCCTCGTCGCTTTGGGCGACTGGCCAAAACCGTTGGAAAATTGAATGCTCCCGGCGACGGGGCGTCGCCGCCACACGTTTTGCAGAGGTCTCGATCTATGATTTGAGGTTTCAGCAAGCATCCCGGTTTGAAAATCATCAATCATCAATCTGAAATCATAAATGCCTAAGTGTGCCGGTAGGTGATGCGCGCCTTGTTCAAATCGTACGGTGACATTTCCACGTTGACCTTGTCGCCGACGCTGATGCGGATGAAATTCTTCCGCATTTTGCCGGAGATATGCGCCAGAACTTCATGACCATTCGGCAGCGCCACCCGGAACATGGTGCCGGGCAGCACCTGCATCACACTGCCGGTTAATTCAATTGGCTCTTCTTTGGGCAAAGTTGAATTTGCAGCCAGTAATGCCAGCCAATGGGCTTGAAATCAACCCATTTTTCGCGGTTAAAATCGCAGTGGACATTTGCCGCCAATCCGTTAAATTGAGCACCTTTATGAAAAGTGAAGCCACCAATACTGTTTTAACCTTTGTGCTGGCCGTCCTGGTGCTGGCGAGCGTCCTGTTTGCACTGCAAAGCATATTTCGCTCGCGCGCGCTTCGCAGCCTTCAGTCCCAGACCTTTGCCTGTCAAAGCAACCTCAACCGTTTGAATCTGCTGATGCAGGATGCCGTCAATTACGGGAAAGTGCACCCGGACATTAACCGCGTTCTTCAACCTTTTGAAGGGAAATCCGCCACGCATTGATATCATGAACGAACCTCAAACGAACATTCCCGTCCCGGACGATTTGGCCGATCAGGTTGCGTCGCTGCGCCGTCAAATTACCCACCTGCTCCTGGTGCTGATTGTGATCAGCGGCACGCTGGCGACGTATTTGTTTTATCAAGCGCACACTTTTGGCAATGACCTCGGCGTACTGGAACCGCAAGCCCGCGAGGTCATCCAGAATTACAATAAAAATCTTCCCAATATCCAGAAATTCGTCCAGGAACTCGTCACTTACGGCCAGACACACCCCGACTTCCAGCCCATTTTGAAGAAATACGGGATTCCGCTGACGGTGTCCGCGCTCACCAATTCCGCGCCTAAGCCGTAACCGCCGCCAGCCGCGCGCCGCAGTTCAGACAGAAATTGGATTGGGGCGGACAACTGTTCCCGCAATTCGGGCAATTCACGTGCGCATTCTTGTGCCGCCGATGGATGATGAGATTCCGGGTGTACGGCAGCCAGGTGAAGGCGTAGGCAAAAATGAAAACGGAATCCCGCTGGTGAATGGAGTAACAAAGAAACGTCAGCGACCCGACGAGGCTCAACCACCAGAATGCCTGCGGCACCACGACCCGCTTCTTTTTCTCCGTGACATACCATTGCACCAAAAAGCGCGAGGAAAAAACGAAGTTACCCAGCCAGCCGACTGCTTTCCAAACGCTCCAGTCAATGCCGAGGAATTTGCCGTCGTGCCAGATGAGGTCATACCAGATGGGATGGATCAGCCAGTCCATATTGGCCGCAGCTTAAACCATCACGCCCAAATCAAAAGTGCAAAGAGCGCTCTCACCCGATGGGGAGGGACGGCGTTCCGCTGTCCCAAACTCAAAAATCAGGGACGCCGACACGGCGTCCCTCCCCGTCAGCCGCCCGCGACGATTTTGACAATCTCGAGGCAGTCACCGGCCTTGAGAACGCGTTTCGAAAATTCCGAGGGCGCGACCGCCTGGCCGTTGTGCTCCACCACCACGCTGCGCGGCAGGAGCTTTTGCGCAACGAGGAATTCCTCAATCGAGCAAGGCAGTTTCACCTCGATTGATTTTCCGTTGGCGGTGACAGTGGTCATTTTTAACATTGAACATCCAACATCAAACGCTGAACATCGAATCCCGCCCACGAACGTCAAACGTTCAAAGTTCGATGTTCGAAGTTCGAAGTTCAGCATTCGATGTTTCCGTTTCACGCCGTCAGCGCCGCGTCCCAATCCTTCCAGACCGGTTCGTAGCCGAGCTTGCGAATCAATTCCGCCACTTCGCCCGGCGAGCGTGCGTCGGCAATGTCAAATTGTCCGGTGGCGTTCGTCAGTGGGCGGGGCGAGGCTGCCGACGGGCCGCTGTTATCGGATCCGGCTCGCGAGGACGCTCGCCCCGCCGGCGCCCATTCGCTCGCGCCTTCGCTGTTCAGCTTCGGCGACGGTGGCGTGGCAGGTTCCACGATGCGACCGCGCACGGTCTGATGCAATTTTTCCCGGCCGGCGCCGGTGTAACCACCCGGTTCCGTGTGGCTGCCCGCGCTCATCAGCGTGATGCCCAGCGGAATCAGGCCGTCACGCAACCTTGACGGTTCACGCGTCGAAAGCACCAGACCGGCATCGGGGAACATCAGACGAAACGCGCACACCAGTTGCGCCAGCTCACGGTCGCTCATGGGTGTGAGCGGCTGGAATTCGCCGGCACAGGGCCGCAGCCGCGGCAGGGAAATGGTCAATTGCGCCTTCCAGCAATTCCGCAGCAGATAATCCGCATGCGCGGCGACGCTGATGGCCTCGTACCGCCAGTCGGCCAATCCGTAAAGCGGGCTGATGCCGAGCCGCCGGAAGCCCGCGGCGCAGGCGCGTTCCGGCGTTTCCAGCCGCCAGTCGAAATTTCGTTTGGGCCCGGCGGTGTGCATTTGCGCGTAAACGCCGCGGTCATAGGTTTCCTGATAAACCACCAGCCCGTCCGCGCCCGCCGCGACGAGCGGACGATAATCCGCCGTTTCCAGCGGGCCGACTTCGAGTGACACGCTGGGAATTTCCTCATGCAACGCGCGAACGCAATTTTCGAGATAGACCACCGGGACAAATTTCGGGTGTTCACCCGCCACCAGCAGGACATTGCGGAAGCCCTGTTCCTTCAGCGCCCTGGCCTCGCGTTTAACCTCGTCCAGTGACAGGGTGACGCGCAGGATTGGATTGTCGCGCGAAAAGCCGCAATATTGGCAGTTGTTGATGCATTCATTGGAAAGATACAACGGCGCGAAGAGGCGAATGACCTTGCCGAAACGTTGCTGGGTCATTTGTTGCGAACGCCGTGAAAGCACTTCAAGCGATTCCGCTGCGGCCGGGGAAATCAAATGCGCAAAATCCATCAGCGACAACCTGGGTTTGGCCCGGCTCTCGCGCACCGCCGCCGCGCCCGCCGTCAGCGACTTTCGCACCAGCGACGGCACGGACAGGGAATTGAATTCACCGACAAAACTCATGATTCAATCGTAACAAACCGGCCCGCAAAGTCGAGTGAACGCATTGTGAGAATTGCCTGTCTTTTGATTAAGACAGGAATGGCTGCCAAGGGCCAAATGAGAAGTTGGGATGGTGTCCAGAAACTTTACAGATGCCCCGGGGTTAAAAGTCATTTGGTGAGATGTCGGCGGCCATTGCGAGTAATGGGTTACAAACGGAACAAAGAAGATTGCCGGGTTTGGCCCGGTTTTGGCTCAATGGCCATTGATGTCCGAAGGAAAGCAGCACTGCTCCTAAGAGCAGTTATTGGCATCGAGGTTGCTGGTTTTAAACACAAAGCGGTAGCGACAGGCAATAAGTGAACAAAAACCGAAATCGTAGTAACCCGCCTGTTACACGTTCACGCCGCCAAGCAGAAAGAAAAGCAGTATGAAAATGAAAACCTCCCGCAAAGCGGGTTTCACCCTGGTGGAAATCATGATTGTGGTGGCCATTATCGGCCTTTTGGCTGCCATCGCGATTCCCAACTTCCTGAGAGCGCGTTCGACTTCACAGCAGAACGCGTGCATTAACAACCTCCGTCAGCTTGACGGCTCCATCCAGCAATGGGCCCTGGAGACAGGACAGACCGCAACGGCCACGGTCAGTGGCACGCAGGTCGAACCTTATTTGGGCCGTGGCGCCAACGGCCAATTGCCCTATTGCCCCTTGGACTCGACGAAGACGTTCACTACCAGTTACAAGCTGGTTGACGTCCAGACGGCGCCAACGTGCAATCTGGGCACCGACCCGAATTACAACCACGTATTGCCACCGGGAGCGAATTAAGCCTGCGTGGTTAACGATTAAATTCAAGAGGCCTGAAGCTCCTGCTTCAGGCCTTTTTAATTTTAAGATTGCTCTCGAAAACTCCGAAAAGTGAAGGCAACAACAGGGCTCATTTTAATGGCTTCTGTCCGCAAACCATGACTGCAACCTGCCTTTCAAAACACCTTGGAATTGTCCGATCCTGATTTTTGCGGCTGACGTCCTGCACGGTGCTTGGTATGCAGTGCACCATCATCCGCTTATGACCCACCAACGCTGGCTGCGTATCATCCCGGTCGCGCTCATCATGTACACCATCTCGTACGTGGACCGGACCAACATTTCCCTGGCGCTGGACCCGAAAATTTCCAGCATGCTGCGGGACCTGCTGATGGATAACCGGATGAAAGGAGAGGCGGCGGGCATATTTTTTCTGGGTTACGTTTTGCTGCAAATCTCCGGCGGTCACTTGGCCAACCGCTGGAGCGCGAAAAAACTGGTGAGCCTTTGCCTGATTTTCTGGGGCGCCTGTGCCGTGGGTTGCGGTTTGGCGGTAACATTCCGGCAATTTGAAGTGATGCGGTTTTGTCTGGGTATGGCTGAGAGCAGCGTTTATCCCGCCACCGTGGTTTTGCTGGCCCACTGGTTTCCGCGCCGGGAACGGGCGCGGGCCAATGCGCTTTGGAATCTCTGCCAGCCGCTGGCGGTGGTGGCGTCCGCGCCATTTACCGGCTGGTTGCTGGGCGCGTATGGCTGGCAAACCATGCTCATCCTGGAAGGCGCCCTGCCCTTCATCTGGCTCCCCATCTGGTGGTGCTTCATCAGCGATCACCCGCGCGAGGCGAAATGGATCTCACCGGAGGAACGGGAATTTCTGGAAACAACCCTGGAACGGGAAGCCGCGGAGCTGGAGCCAGTGAAACCCGTGCCGTTCTGGAAGCGATTCGTGAGATGGGAAATTCTCGTGATGATTGTCATGAATTTCATCCACAATTCCCAGGCCTACGGTTGCATGACCTTTTTCACCGAAGGTTTGAAGCACAAACAATTCAGTCCCCTGCAATATGGCCTCCTGTTCGCGGCGCCTTATGCCTTCACCGCCGTTATCATGGCGCTCAATTCCTGGCACTCGGACAAGACTCAGGAACGCCGCGGGCACGTTGCGTTGGTCTATGCGCTCAGCGGCGCCAGCCTCATCGCCAGCGTACTGGCGCAGCAACATTTCTGGCCCTCCTACGCGTTGATGTGTCTGGCCATTCCCGGACCGTATGCCGCCCTGGCGCCATTCTGGGCAATTCCCACCGAAACCATGCCGCGCAATGTGATGGGGCCGGTCATCGGACTGGTCAACGCCATCGGAAACACTGGCGGATTCGCCGGCCCCTTCATCGTCGGCTGGCTGGAAATGCGGTATCACAGCACTGCGATTCCCTTCAACGGTCTGGGTGTGGCAATGTTGGTGGCCGCCGCGCTGGCCTTTCTGCTGCCGAAAACCGCGCGGCAGATTCAATCCGCCCCGGCAAAGCCCAATGCCTGAATCAGGGCGTTGACGATTTCATCGGGTGATTTTTCACAACTGAAACTCAGCGCGTCCACCGGCGGTTCCAGCGTCGCCAACTGGCTGTCCAACAGTGTCGCGGGCATAAAATGGTTTCGCCTGGCTTTCAGCCGTTCTTTAATCAGGGCTGGCGGACCGGTGAGATGCACAAATTTGACGCGCGGATCGCCCCCCTGGAGCAAATCGCGGTAGGCCGCCTTCAAGGCCGAGCAGGCTATCACCGTGAACGTGCCCTGGTCGAGTGAGCGCGCGATGATGTCCCTCAGGGTTCGGAGCCATTTCTCACGGTCAGCGTCCGTCAACGGAATGCCGCGGCGCATCTTTTCAATGTTTTCCGGCGGATGAAACTCGTCTCCTTCGAAAAAAACCGCGCCGGTCTTTTTCGCAAACAACATTCCCACCGTCGTTTTGCCGCTCCCGGAAACGCCCATGAAAATAAAAACCAGCGGAGGGTGAATGGACGGCTTCATGGTTTTCGCAAGAAGTTCTTGATGAAATCAATCAAAAACATAAATTAATGATAGTACACGCAACATGTAAAGTGAGTAATAACAACAGAAAAATACGAAAGTAAAAACCTATGAAACCATCCCTATTGATAATCCTTGGCATCATTTGCAACTTCGGTTTGGCCAGTGTGCAAGCTCAACTAATCAATGTTCAGTTCGCTGACAATGCAACCGGCGATGCTTACGGCGGCGGCGGTCCTGCTGTAGAACCGACGCAGTCGGGTGCTGCAGTTCTTGGATCGGCCGGTGACATGTGGAATGCGCTAAGTGGATTTACATATTCATCTTATCCGACTGGCGGGAGTGGCGGGCCATACTCTTTGGTTTATGCAAATGGCAGCCCTTCCGCGGTTACAGTGAGTGGTCTAACATTCAATGGCTCGAATGTTTCCGACGAACCAAATTTTCCCAGTACCAGTGCCTTCAATGGCACTCCATGGGCCAATTTGATGGGCGCTTATATAAGTGTGCCGTCGCAGACCGCGCCTGGTTACGTTTCGCTCGCGGGCCTCTCACCAAGCGCGACCTATAATTTGGTTTTGTATAGTGCGCCCAACGCGGGTGAAGTGCGGAGTGCCCTCTTCACTGTAGATGGTATTACGTTGAGCACTGCTTATAACGGCACTACCAGCACACTCGTCCAAGGGGTTGATTACGTGGAGTTCACTGAAGTCACGTCCGATGCGACGGGAAATCTAGTCATCACTTTCAGTGGAACCGGCAGCGCGGAAAGTGGTTTAAACGCGGAGGGTGATTTCAACGGATTTCAACTCGAGCAAGTCCCTGAGCCCGGTACTTTCGCACTCGGTGGCGCAGGCATGGCTTTGCTGCTCCTCGGTCGCCGGCGGAAATAATTCATCGCTTTGGGTTTTTGATGGAAAGCCACTTGATGATGAGTCGAGTGGTTTTAATTCCGGCATTTTAACTTACATAATCTTCAACTTCGGCAAATCCTGCGAGTCCACCAGCCCGACCGGTTCGCGTTTCGCGTTCACCACAATCAAATCGTCAATGTTCCGTTCATTGAAAATTTTCAGCGCCTCGACGGCGAGGGCATCCTGATGGATGGAAATCGGGTTGCGCGTCATCACTTTTTTCAACGGTTGCGCGAGCAGGTTTTCGCTCGTCGCCATGCATCGGCGGAAATCGCCGTCGGTGAACACGCCGGTGAGTTTTCCGCGCGCATTCACCACGCTCAGGCTGCCGGACCTGGCGTGCGTCATCACCAGCAGGGCGTCCCGGACCGGCAGATCTTCGTCCGCCACCGCATTGCGGTCGCCGGAGCGCATGATGTCGGCGACGCGCCACAGCATGGCACGGCCAATCGCGCCGCTGGGATGCAGCCGCGCGAAATCGCCTTGCTTGAACCCGCGCGCCTGCAACACCGCCATCGCCAGCGCATCGCCCATCACGAGCATCGCCGTGGTGCTGGCCGTGGGCGCCAGATTGAACGGACATGCTTCACGGGGAACCCTCACGTTCAGCACCACGTCGCTGTGCCGCGCGAGCGCGGATTTCAGGCCGCCGGTGAGAGTGATGATTTTGACGGAAAACCGTTTCAACGCCGGCAGCAGATTCAGTAATTCCTCCGACTCGCCGGAATAGCTCAGGGCCAGAATCACGTCGCCGTCGTTGACAAGGCCGACGTCGCCGTGCAGGGCATCCACACTGTTGAGCACCACGCTGGTCGAGCCGGTGCTGGTGAGCGTGGCGGAAATTTTATGGCCGACGTTGCCGGACTTGCCGATGCCGACGACAACGATTTTGCCGCGTTGCGCAAGCGCGCCGGCCATCGTTTCCACCGCGCGGCCAAAGGCGTCGTCGAGTTGTGCGCGCACGGCTTTGAGTGCGGCGAGTTCAATGTCGAAAACCTTGCGGGCCTGGGCCAGATGGTTCATCGCGGTGAGAATGCGGCGAATGTCCACTGATTTCAACCCCGAAGCGCGGGCTGCCGCCGGGCGCCGGCAATCAGTCGTGCGCTATTTCGTTTGCGCGAAGAGCATAAAAACGCGCGGGCCGCGGGGGGTGGCCAGCGCATATTGCGCCTCCTGCGCGTTGCGCGGAACCGCCAGACCGTCGCAATGCTTGTCGCGGACCGGCCGACCGTCCGCCAGCAACATGTAATGGTGCGTGCGGTGGCCCGCCAGATGATCCAGCGTGACCTGCCAGCCGCCACGCACCCGGTCGTGAACCAGCGGCACCTTCTCCCATTTCGTAAAGGTGCCGACGACTTCCACCGTGGCCGGTTCCTGTTCCTGGCCGTCCGGCAGTTGCCAGCGGAAGATTTTGGTGAAGGTTGGTTTGCGTTCCGCCGGACCCGGCACCAGTCCGTTTGCGCCGGCCAGACTCTTTGAAACAGCCGTCGGAATTTTCTGCGTCCGCTTGTGCCCGGGAACATTCAACATATCTTGCAACATACACGTCTTTGAAACCTCCACAATATAGGAGGACCATTCACGGTTCAAGTTCCCGTTTTTTATTTTTGGGCCGGCGCATTTTTCTGGCCGCGGCGACGGAAATTTTGTAATCAGTGCCGGTTCCAGCTCCAATCAAACAAAATGAAAACGATAAAATTGGCATTCAAACTCCCGCACCGCTTCTTTCTCCTGTTGGTTCCGGCCCTGTTGGCCGCAAATGCTGGCGCCGCGCGCGCCCAGGAACGTCCGCTGTACCTCGACGACCAGCAGCCGGTTGAAACGCGGGTGAACGACCTGCTCCCGCGCCTCACGCTGGAGGAAAAAGTTTCGCTGGTCCATGCCAATGCCAATTTCTCGACCGCCGGCGTTCCGCGGCTCGGCATTCCCGAATTGATCATGGACGACGGCCCGCTCGGCGTGCGCGAAGAAGTGGATAATCATTTTCATGACCTGGGCCACGTGGATGATTTTTCCACCGCCATGCCCGGCGCGCTTGGCCTGGCGGCAACGTGGGATACCAACACCGCCAGGGCTTTCGGCACGGTCATCGGCCAGGAAGCCGTGCAGCGCGGCAAGGACATCATGCTCGGGCCGGCGGTGAACATCCAGCGCACGCCGCTGTGCGGCCGCAATTTTGAATACATGGGCGAAGACCCGTTCCTCACCTCGCGCATGGCCGTCAATTATATCGAAGGCGAGCAGTCCCAGGGTGTTTCCTCCTGCATCAAACATTTCGCCGCCAACAACCAGGAGTTTGAGCGGGGTTCCATCAACGAAATCATTGACGAACGCACGCTGCGCGAAATTTATCTGCCGGCGTTTCGCGCCGCGGTGGAGGAGGCGGGCGTCCTGTGCCTCATGTCCGCCTACAACCAGATCAACGGCCAGTATTGCTCCGAAAACCCGCATCTGCTGAAGGATATTTTGAAGAATGACTGGGGCTTCAAAGGTCTCGTCATGTCCGACTGGGGCGCGGTGCATCACACGGATTTGACCGTGTTCAACGGCCTCGACATCGAAATGGGAACGAAGCCTCCTTACGAAAGCAACTATCTGGCCGCGCCATTTCTGGCAGGATTGAACAGCGGCCAATATCCCGTCTCCTCGCTCGACGCGATGGTGCGCCGGCATCTGTATGTGATGTTCAAATTGAACCTGATTTATGACCCGTCCAACCCGCCCGCCGCCAAACCCGAACCGACCACGCCGGTGAGCACCAAAGCCCATCAGGAAATCGCGCGGCAAATTGCCGAGGAAACCTTCGTCCTGCTGAAAAACGACAACTTCCTGCCGCTGGACGCTGCCCGCGTCAAGACCATCGCGGTCATCGGCGCAAACGCCACGGCCCGGTTCTGCCACGACGGCGGCTCGGCAAACATCAAGGCGCCCTTCGAAATCACCGCGCTGGAGGGCATCCGCAATTATGTCGGTGACAAGGCGAAAATCATTTATGCCGGGGGTTATTATCCGCCGAAAGGCCGTGGATATGTCAGGCACGCCTCCGATGGCACAAACGTGACCGACGAGGACCGTGCCCGCCTGATCAAGGAAGCCGTGGCGGTGGCGAAGTCGGCCGACGTCGTGATTTATGTCGGCGGGTTGAATCGCAAGTTTGGTTTCGACAGCGAAGGCGGCGATCGCAAAGACATCAAACTGCCGGCCGGCCAGGACAAGCTGCTCGCGCAAATCGTTCACGCCAACCCCAGGACCGTCGTGGTTCTGATTGGCGGTGGTGCGGTTGAGATGGATGATGCCTGGTTGTCGCGCGTGCCTGCCCTGCTTTATGCGTGGTATCCGGGCCTGGAAGGCGGCAACGCCCTGGCGCGCGTTTTGTTTGGCGACGTGAACCCGTCCGGCAAACTGCCCTGCACCTTCCCGAAGCGCCTGGCCGACACGCCGGCGGCCGCCTTGGACGCCTATCCGGGTGAGAAAGGCACGGTCATTTACAAGGAAGGCCTGCTCGTCGGTTACCGCTGGTATGACACGAAGGACATCGAACCGCTGTTCCCCTTCGGCTACGGCCTCTCCTACACCCGCTTTGCGTACACGAACCTGAATCTCGTTCAAACCAGCGGCGCGACGGGGTTGCCCCTGACGGTCGAATTTGAAATCGCCAACACCGGCGATCGTGCCGGCGCCGAAGTCGCGGAAATTTATGTGCAGCCCGTCAATCCCGGTGTGTTCCGGCCCGTCAAGGAATTGAAAGGGTTCGTGAAAGTGTTCCTGCAACCGGGAGAAAAACAGCCGGTCGCCGTCACCCTGGACAAAAACGCCTTTGCGTATTACGACGTCGGCACGCGAAGCTGGGTCGCCGCCAAAGGCGAATACAAAATCCTCGTCGGCCGTTCCTCACGTGACATTCCGCTCACCGGCGATTTTCATCTGGCACAAACCATTTACCAGCCGGACTGTGTGCCACAGTCCGTGTCAACCGCTGCGGCGGCAACCTTGTCGCTCCGCTGAAATGCGCCGACAATTTTTTCAAACGGTGTATTGTATTTTGCTGTCAAACTGTCGCGCGAAAGGTAGGAAACGAGTGGTGGGTCACTTTCATGGGTAGGGACGCGTCGCCGACGCGTCCGCGGACGGTTCAGCGAGCTGTTCCTGCCTTCAAAACGGCTCACTACCAGAAAGCGTGAGAGCTTGAATCCTTAAATTATGAAATCATTTTTGCTGGGTTTGTTGTTGCTAGGGGTTGTCGGTCCGGTTTTGGCCGTGGATCGCGCGGACTTGGATGGCCGCATCCGCATGTTGACCGGCAAGTTCGAAGCGCTCCAGGCGCAGCCGGACAAGCGCGTGCCGGCGGATGTTTTGCGCAAGGCAAAGGGCATCATCCTGCTGAACACCACCAAGGCGGGTTTCATGTTCGCCTTTCAAGGCGGCGACGGCGTGGCCATGGTCAGGGACAAGTGGGGAAACTGGAGCCCGGTGGCATTTCTCAACCGAACCGAAGGCAGCTTCGGATTCCAGGCTGGCGGCGAACAAAATTTTTACGTCATCCTGTTGATGACCACGAACGCGACCCGCGTGCTGCTCAAACCGGCCATTGATTTTGGCGCCGAAGCCCAGGGCACCGCCGGCGACAACTCCTCCCGGGCGGAAGGTAAAATTGCCTCGCCGTTCCAGTCCGTGCTGGTTTATGACGCACACAACGGATTCTACGGCGGCGTGGCCTTCAAAAATGGCGCGCTGGCGCCCAACGACAATGACAACCAGGTTTACTACGGCCAGTACGTCTCCATGCGCGACATCCTGTTTGACAAAAAACTGGAGGCGACACCCGCCGCGGTGAATCTGGCCGAAAAAATCAAGGCCTGCTCGAAAAAGTGATTTCACCAGAGCCGCCGGCTGTCGGGAAAGCCAAAGCGACCGTGCTCCAACTTGCTGTGGCGTCGAGCCTGTGGCTCGAATCAATCGGCGCCAGCACCGACACTGCAACTCAAATCAGTCTATTACCCGCGGCTGGCGATGAACTGTTGGGTCAATTGATTGAACCGCTTGTTGTCGGCCCGGATGCGCGCCGAGAGGGTTCGGGCCGTCGCCCGTAAAAATGGCGTGGCCAGGGCGGGCGCTTCCCGCGTGAGCCGGTCAAAGGCCACTACCGAAATCCGCAGCACGGCGCTGTCCACATTCGCGATCACATCCGCCGAGCGTGGTCCGTGGTCGAACAGCGACATGTCCCCGAAAAAGTCCCCGGCGGTAAAAGTGGCCAGGATCGTCTCGCGGTCGCCGACCATCGTCCGGGCGCGTAATTCCCCCGACAGCACCAGGTACATCGCGTCGCCCTGTTCGCCCTGTTTCACCACCGCCGACCATTGCGGCGCGCGTTGCAGTTCCATGAAGTCGAGCAGATGATCCAGTTGCGCGTCGTTCAAATCGGCGAGGATTTTGATCCGGCGCAATGCACCGGGTGTCACCCCGGCGCGGGATGAAGCCCCCCCACCCGCCTCCGTCGGCTGGTTGAAAAACTTTTTGAGTTCAGGCACGTCCGCCGCCTGCTGCCACGCGCCGGTGCCCCGCGCAAAAATCCACGTGTCGGGCAGAACGCGCGCGTCCTTGATCCAGTCCGTCACCACCGCCAGCGCCACCGGACCATAAGGGGCGTCGTCGATGCCCCAGATAAAAAATACATTGGCAACTTCTGAAACTTCTCTTTCCACGATGTCATCGTATCACATTTTATAATCTTTTGAAAAGTAAAAACTGTTGCACCCGCACGTCATTCAAAAACGCTTTGGAATGAAGAAGTTGGCCATTGCCAATGGTAGCGGGTGGTCCAGTTTGGTGGGGCGAGGCTACTGACGAGCCGGTTTTAGCGTGTCAAAGTAAACGGCAGCAGCTCGCGAGGATCAGCCTTCGCCGGGCTACGGCGCGACAGGCGCCCGCCCCACCGAAAGTTACAGAGCGTAGCGGCTTTCGGTAGAACGCCGCATATCAATTTTCTAGAGTTTGCGGCGCTCTGCCGAGGCGCCGCTACGGATTTCTAGTCCGCGTTCGGATAGGAACCGAGGACCTTGATGAAATTGCAATGCCCGCCGAGCAGTTGAATCGCCTTGGCCACCTTGCGGTCCTGCGCGTGCCCGTCGCAATCAATGAAGAAGAAATATTCCCACGCCTTCCGCTTGCTCGGGCGCGATTCAATCTTCGTCATGTTGATCTTGAACCGGCGGAACGCGGCGATCGCCTCGTGCAACGCGCCGGCCTTGTCGGCCACGCTGATGAGCAGGCTCGTGCGGTCGTGGCCGGTGGGCGGACTGCATTGGCGGCCCAGCACGAGGAAGCGCGTCGCGTTCGCGGCGTTGTCCTGGATGTCCTGTTCCAGCACGTCCAGACCGTACTTTTCGGCAGCCAGAATTCCGCCAATTGCCGCCGCGTTCTTGTCCTTTGCCGCCAGTTCCGCCGAGCGGGCGTTGGATGACGTCTCAATGAGTTCCACGCGCGGCAGATGGTTCTGGATCCAGCCGCGGCATTGCGCGAGCGATTGCGGATGCACGAACAGTTTTTTGATGCGCGCGCGCGAACCGCCGGGCCGCACCATCAGGCACTGCTGGATCGGCAGGACAATCTGCGAAACGATCTTCAAATCGCTGTCCACGAACATGTCGAGCGTGTGGGTGACGACGCCTTCGGTGGAATTCTCGACCGGCACCACGCCGTAATCCGCGCGCCGCTTGCTGACCTCGGTAAACACGTCGGCGATGGTTTTCTGCGGCGAATAACGCAGGCTGGCGCCAAACTTGCGGATGGCCGCCTGATGCGTGAACGTCGCCTCCGGCCCGAAATACGCGATGATCATCGTCTTCTCGAGCGCCAGCGCGCTGGACATGATTTCGCGGTAAATCGCGCGGAGCTGCTCATCGGTCACCGGTCCCTGGTTGAGCTGGCAGATGCGCTGGAGCACGGCGCGTTCGCGGTGCGGCGCATAAATCTCCTCGCCGGCCTTGAGCTTCATGGCGCCGATGGCCAGCACGTGCTTCGTGCGCTCGTTGAGCAGCCGGACGATCTGCGCGTCCAGCTTGTCAATCGCCTGGCGATGTTTGGGAATGTTCACGACCACGAAAGAATGCAGAATCAAGCCGGAAGAATCAAATCCGTTTCGTGCAACCAGACACGAGCAACAAAACCCCGCCATTGGCTTCTGCCAAGATACCGCCAGAAAGGAATCATGGTCGAACCGTTGTATTTCGGATTGTCAGTGCGTTTCTACTTGTCAAAAAGCTGTCCGAATCATTTATCTTAAGGGCAACGGGTTTTAACGAATGCACGACTACTTCTCCAAACCGGAACTTCGTGTGCAAGGTGCCGTTGGCGGGTTGCCCGGTATCAATGCACGCAATGAAGGTGTGATGGCCGAGACCGAGCGCGCGTGATACCGCGAGGGTGAACCCCAGCCGGCCACCCGCCCACCCACTTCGACAACGATGACTGGATGCCGTTCGCCGTGATGGAGATTTATTAGAGTAACGAAGTTTTGATTCGCAAATTCGTGTCAAAAAAATCTGTGCCCCCTTACGCCCTTTCGCGGCAAATCTGCATTTCGTCGGATTTACTTCAAAAACCCTTCATCTTCAGCAACTTTTGGGACTAGAACTGTGAAAAAACGTTCGCAAAGCATCTCCCATTGCGCTATACTTCTACGCATAAATGCAACGCAAGACGACAACCGAGAGGCCATGGCCAACGCTCGAGGGACGCTTGAGTCATCCGCTCACTTCACGCGTGGAGGCAGTGCTCCAGCTCCAGACCACGATGCCTCTTACGCCAGTCGCACAAAACGTCTTAAAACAGAGCAACGGCGGCTTATCCAGTGGGCCAAGGAAAACGGGAAAGTAGGCGTTAGTGGTCGTCTTTTGCCTGGCTTGACCCGAGGCGGTGAGCATCAGGTCTTTTTCCAAAAGCGAACCCGCCGCTATATCAAGGCCACCCTACCAGAGCGCCAAAAGGGCTATGGCATCGCCTTGGGCTCTTTTGACCGCGGCGCGACCCCGTCAGAATATCTCGACCGTCTCAATCTGCAAAATTGCATTTTCGATGATGATATCCGGCTTGAGCGCATTGTGATAAAAAGTGACAAGCCAATCATCGTCACCTCGCAACCGGCTATTAAAGGCGTCGCGCCCCCTCCGATGGCACTGGACGAATTGATGGCGGGCAAGGGCTATGAAAAACTGGCGGATGGCGCTTACTACGACGAGTGAGTTGGCTTGCTGGTTTTCGACCTTTTCCCACGCAACGCCATTCAGGCTGCCAATGGACATATTTATCCCATTGACCCGGTCATCCAACGCATCACGCGGGAATTTGCGCAATTTTTACGCGAGCACCCTGACACCATCAACCTGATTCCTGGGTAGAATACTCTGCAGGGTGCATCTTGACATTGTCCTTAATTGGAGGTCCAAAGTTCGTCCCAGTGGTGATTTCGACGAGCTTCATCGAGGGCGCAAAGGTTGCGGAGACCTTTTGCGGTCCAGAACTGCCCGCAACGTTTGAACCGACATTGTTTCTGGCGACACGCTGATTCGACCGCCCCCGAACCGATCGGCCAGCCTCGGTTGGCGATCTGTTGGTAGTTCATTCGACTGGAGTGGGTCTGAAAATAGTTCTGCTCGCGGCGGATCACTTTGCCGGTTGGTCCACGCCGTTTCTGAAGACCAGCAATCTGCCGTAAGACCTGTTTTTCCTTACCGTGTCTCATCTGGTGTCGCAGGGGTTCTACCCACTGGGAGAGCGCGGGTTGGCTTTCGCCCTGCAACGCCTTGCCCAAATCCCAGAGGTGTTGGCTGCCGTGGTAAAAATCCAGAAGTTCCACGGCTTGATGCCACCGATCCTGCTTGAGGTTCCACACCCAGTCGGCTCCGTCTCCCAGAAACAGCATCTGCCGGGCACGGCCCAACCCTTCCCGCAGGGCTTCCCAGTTAAGTCGCCGCCCCAGTTCCAATGCCTGTTCCTGCCAACTGACCACGATCTTATCCGCCAACAGGCCGCGGCCGCCCTCGGTGTGGCCCAACTCTTCGTGCCGGTAGAACACCCCAAGCTTCAATTCATGCCATTCGACACGGTCTTTCTTGGTTTGTTGCTTGCCCCAACCACCACCCCGATAGCGGATTTGGCAGCCGTCGGCCATCAGCACGGCCAACGGACTGGCGGGCCGTTGGGGCAGGCGCTCCGGCGGTGGCAACTCATACCGGCTCTTGGCCTGCTCCTGGGCACGCTGCCCGATCCGTTGCACCAGCCTGTGCAAGGTCGAATCATCGATGCTTGGCGCCCATTGGCTGGCGACTTGGGCGGCCTCCTCATACGAACCGGTGGCCGTCACGGTGAAGCAGAGCTTTTCGGCGTAACCAGGGGTAATCTTCTGATGCGGCCCCAACTCCCAAGCCCCAAGCAGCGGACAACCCCATTGGCTGGTGAGCGGGTCCTGACCGTAGTCAACGATCAGTTTTACCTCGCCCAGTTCGCTGCGCAGGCTCAGAGGCCTTCGTCGGCGTTGCCGGAGGGGGAAAAACTTCGCCGCTTTCTTGGGCTAGTTTTTGCAGACGCTCCTGGAGTCGCTGGCGTCCCCATTCGCGGGCTTCCGCCACTACCTCTCGTTCAATGTCAGCCAGACGGGGAAACGGCTTGGATGTTGGTTTCATATAGTGACACGGCTTCCATAGGTTTAGGTTTCGCCGAGTCGAGGAACCGTTACGGCCTTTATCTTAAGGACAGTGTCAAGATGCACCCACTCTGCAGGTCTGGTTACCCTGTCGGGAGAATCAGCGTCTCAGCGTCTTTGCGTTGAAAAAATTCGCGTCAAACCATCACTCACCGGAGACGGTCACCACGATGGTGCGGCGGCGGGGTTTGATGTCGCATTCCAGATGGAAAATCTGTTGCCACGTGCCCAGCACCGGTTTCCGGTCAGCCACCGGCACGGTTAAAGACGGTCCCAGCAGCGTGGCTTGCAAATGCGAATGGCCGTTGCCGTCGTGCCAGGCCTGTTCGTGTCCATAATGGCGGCTCGGCGGGATAAGTTTGTCCAGCAGATCGGGCAGGTCTTCCATCAAGCCCGGTTCGAATTCGATGGCGCCGACCGCGCCGGTGCTGCCGACGTTGAACACGTGCGCCGTGCCGGTACGCACGCCTGAGTCATGAATAATTTGCGCCACGTCCGTCGTCAGGTCGTGCATCTGCCGGTGGCCGCGCGTTTCCAGCACGATTTGTTTTTGGTAAACCATGCCCCTTTCTTGCGCGCAACGGAACGGGAACGCAAGTCTGACCTGGGTAGGGCGGGCAGTCCCCTGCCCGCCGCAAATCTAAAGAACGGCGCGCACGGAGTGACGCGCCCTACCAGAAACAGATAGGGACGGCTCGCCGAGCTGTCCCTACCAACAATCCATTAACCACCAGTTGCCGGCTGTTCTGGCGCTGTTTCTGCCTTCTTCTCTTCCGCACTTCCCAAAGCCAGTTGTTCCGGCGGTGCGGTGGCCAATCCCGGTTCAACCGTGACCGGTGCGGGCGGTTTTTGGACCACAATTTTCCGAAGCTCATCTGCGGCGGGCAAATCTCCCAGGCCGCGCAGGCCGAAGTATTCGAGGAACAACGCCGTGGTGCCGTAGGTTGGCGGGCGGCCCACTACTTCGGCGCGGCCAATGGCTTCGACCAGGCCGCGTTCCATGATGGTCTGCATGACGGCGTCCACGTTCACGCCGCGAATCTGCTCCACCTCGGCGCGCGTAATCGGCTGGCGATACGCGATGATGGCCAGTGTTTCCAGGGCAGGTTGCGACAATCGCGGCGGGCGGATTTTCTGGCCGACCAGCGCCTTGAGCCACGGCGCGTACTCAGGCTGCGAAACGAATTGCCACGCGCCGGCGACGCACGCGAGCCGGTAACTGCGCGCGGCGGTTTCGTGTTCGCGCGCCAGTTGTTCCAGCGCGGCGGTCAATTCGCTGTCCTTGACCTTGGCAAGCGACTTGGCGGTGGCATCGGCGTCCTCAGCATCGGCGGCCGCGGCGAACACGTCGCGCAGCTCTTTTACACTCAACGGTTTTTGCGCGGAGAACAGGAGTGATTCCGAAATAAATTTCAATTCCATAAATCAAGCATGAACAATTTAGAAAACAGCTTTCACCGTAGGATCTTCCTTTGGAATGACAACTACTGGCCCTTGGCCTTTACACAACAAAGCAATTTTCTTCGTTTTCGCTTCAAGCAAACAAATTTGATCATCTCCTAATTGAAATACAACGTAATCTCCGGGAAGCTGAGTCGCATTCCGCACGGCCCAGGCTACAAATGGTGTCTCAAGGGAAAAATAAATTTTCTCTCCAGTTTTCTGATTTTCTCCTTGAAGCCCTTCTATCGGCCAAAATCCCGTTCTGAAGTTCCAATTACTTTCATGGGCCGCCTCCAGCTTCGGAACCTCGCCAAAATTAAACCATGTTCCCTCGACACGAAGCGGATCGTTGGTATCTCGCCAAGATGGAGCGGCAATGACATCAAGAGGTGTGGAAACTACCTTTTTTTGTGACGAGTCCACAATTTCCCATTCGCTCCCGTCCAAAATCACTGCTCTTACAAAAAGTCGGTCATCTTTATTTGTTTCGTTGAGCGAACAAACTTTGGCGATGTGGTGCGAATCCAGGTCGAGCGTACAAACTCCATTATTTTCAGAAATAAAATAGACAAGTCCTTGTTTGGGAAGCGTGATTTCCGACGGCTGAACGATATTCATTTTTGTGTACAGTGCCGTTCCGCTCGCCATCCAATACCAACCAAATAACAGAACATAACTTAAAGAATTAACCAATAAATTTCACTGTACGCTTTTTTTCAGCCTGCCGTTTTCCTTGCGAAAACAGTAGAACACGAATGGCCACTCGAGCACCAGCGTCATCAAAAATGTGATTAAAACCATCATCCAAATCCAATGCCAAGCATTGTACAAACCAAATGGTAGAACAGTTGTTATTTCGTAATCTAAGAATAGTCCGCCAACCCAAGCGGAAAAGTAATTGGCGGGAATCATCGCGAGAATGCAAATGGCCTTTCTCAATTTGAAAAACCGAGCGAGAATCAATCCCTCAAAGACTCCGATAATAGCATTCCCAAATACCAAGTGCAGCATTCCAGCCCACATCAACGGCGTTCCGGCATCCGCTCGTGCTGTAAATGGAAGACTAACAAATAAAATAATTAATCCTGAAATGCGCAGCAATCGTCTCGCGATTTGGGTAGTCCTTTGCATTTCAGTTTTCAGGATTAGCGATTTCAGATTGCGGATTGGTTTGCACCGGAGCTTCAGCGACGGCCGCAGCCGGCGCGGTATTTTCCGCCCGGCGGATTTCGATTTCGCCGAATTCTTCGCTTTGGGCGCAGACGAGTTGTTTCAGGCGGATCAGCTCCAGCAGCGCCAGAAAGGTGCAAACGACCTCCGACCGGCTGGCGGCGCTTTCAAACAATTCGGCGAACCGCACGCTGCCGCGCTCGGCAAGTACCTTGAGGATGAACTCAATTTTTTCGCTGATGGTCCATTTGTCTTCGAAAATTTCACGGGCGTCGTCGCGTTTCTCAAATCGCCGGAGGACGGTATTGACGGCATTGAGCAGGTCGAAGATGGAAACGTCCGGTTTGGGCGGCGGCGCGATGCTTTCAAATTCCAGTTTGCCGGGCAGGCGCGGAAAAACGTTTTCCTGGCGGGCTTCGAGCGTTTGTAACTTTGAGGCGGCGTCCTTGAATTTCTTGTATTCGACGAGCTGCCGGATGAGTTCCCAGCGCGGGTCTTCGCCCTCCTCCTCGCCTTCGACGGCCACCTGCTGGTCCACCGGCAGCAGTTCACGGCTTTTGATGTACATGAGTGTCGAGGCCATGACGAGGAATTCGCCGGCGATCTCGAGGTCGAACTGCCGCATCAGGTCAATGTATTCGATGAACTGGGTGGCGAGTTTGGTGAGGTTGACCTGGTAAATGTCCACCTCCTCCTTTTTGATGAGATAAAGGAGCAAATCGAGCGGTCCTTCAAAGACCTCAAATTGAACTTTGTATTCCGCCATGGACGAGAAACTTTAAAGCGGGTAACAGTACTTGGCAATCAAGGAACAGGATGATTTCGCGCGAAGGACTCGAAGCTGTGAAGGGAAAATGTCTCTTTCGGGTGATGCCAAGAGCTGTTGAATTTTTGGCAAAAACCGGCGAGCCATTCGGCGCTGGATGGCCGATGTTCAGAGTGTGACGAATCCGTCCTCGACCGCAAATGGTGAAAGTGAAAACGGCGCTGTGCCGCCGGTGAACGAGATGGTGCTGGTGCAATGCGAACATTTCCGGTGTCTGGCCTTTCGGGACAAGCATGGCAAATGGCGAAGTCCGTTCAGCAAGATGGAGCTGAACGGCTTCCTCCACGTAATTGAGCGCAATTCCAATTGACGTTCCCAGTCCCGGCCGCTTCCCCCTTGTATGCCAACCGCGGAAGTCTCCGAATTTAGCCGGAGCGCGGCTGTGCGCGAAGCGTCAGCCGCAGTAGATTGCAAGTGGCTGCGGCTGGTTTCCGACTCAGCCGCGCTCCCGAAATTTCAAATCAGGACACCGTCACCTGACCCGCCTCAAACTTGACGTGAGGCGTTTGAAAATCTAGTCTCTACAAACCGGTTGGTGGTCATAGCTCAGCCCGGTTAGAGCCCCAGATTGTGGATCTGGCTGTCGCGGGTTCAAATCCCGTTGACCACCCCATTTTTGATTTGCGATTTCAGATTTACGATTTGAAGAGTTGGCCTTCAGATTTGATAAGGCGGTTCACCCTTGATTCTCCCGAAAGGAATTTTGTTCCAAACGCGCTCATGGACGTAGTAAAGGAAGACTTTGGTGAACAATTCAATGCCGCTGATGGACAACGCCCATTTGATCCGGCCGGTAACGAGGAAGGAGATGATCATGGTGTCCACGCTGCCGGTGAGCCGCCACGACATTGCCTTGATGAAACTGCGATAAGGTTTTTCCGCCATGCGGGAGAACAATAGGAACGTTCGGACATAAGTCAATAAAGTCTCCTGAAAAGCAGAACTGATTCAAATCGAAAAGTCTTCGGAGAAGATTTTCACGTTTTTCAACTCCACAAACACCTGCTCGCCGGCCTTGGGTTGCAACTGTTGAAATTCCTCCTTGCTCAGTTGCGCGGCGAAATTGCCGCCGCCATCGAGCCGCTCCAGTTCCAGGTTCGCCAGCGGCCCGGCGGCGTTGCAGCGGAGGATGCGCGCGGGAAAGGTCTTCTGCCCGTTCGCCTCGCGCGTGATGCGGATGTCGTGCGGCCGCACAAACGCGACGGCGTCCGTGTCCGTTTCGCCCACGGTTTCCTCCACGGCGAATTCCGTTTCGCCGATGATGACTGTCCCTTCGCGCACCCGGCCGCTGAACAGATTCACGTTGCCGAGAAAATCATAGACGAACGGCGATGCCGGGTTGTCGTAAATTTCCTCCGGCGTGCCGATTTGTTCGATTTTGCCGTCGCGCAAAATGGCCACGCGGTCGGCCACCTCCAGCGCTTCCTCCTGATCGTGCGTTACAAAGAGCGTGGTGATGTGAATCTCGTCGTGCAGCTTCCGCAGCCAGCGGCGCAGTTCCTTGCGGACCTTGGCGTCGAGCGCGCCGAACGGTTCGTCCAGCAGCAACACCTTCGGCTCGACGGCGAGCGCGCGGGCGAGCGCGACGCGCTGCCGTTGGCCGCCGGACAGTTGCGAGGGAAACCGCCTGGCGAGCGGTTCCAGTTGAATCAGCTTCAGCAGTTCGCCGACGCGGGCGCGGATTTTTTCCTCGCCGGGCCGCGTCGGTTTCGGCCGCACTCGCAGGCCGAACGCGATGTTTTCAAAGACGTTCAAATGGCGGAAGAGTGCGTAATGTTGAAACGCAAAACCGGCCTGGCGCTGGCTGGCGGGGATGGCCGTCACGTCCTCGCCGTAAAACAAAACCTGCGCGTCGGCCGCGTCGGGAAATTCCAGCCCGGCAATGACGCGCAGCAGGGACGTCTTGCCCGAACCGGACGGCCCGAGCAGGGCGACGAGCTCGCCGGACTCGACCCTGAGATTCACGTGGTCGAGCGCGGTGAAACTGCCGAATTTTTTCGTGATGTTTTTTACCTCGATACTCATGCGAAATTTTCAGTCCGGCTTCTTCCCGACCGACACCGGCGTAAACGCGGTTCCGCGCAACCCCACACTTTTATATTCGACCCACGTTTTCAGCACGAGGGTGACCAGCGCCAGAAGCGTCAGCAGTGACGCCACGGCGAAGGCGCCGGTCAGATTGTTACTTTCATACAGGATTTGCACGTGCAGTGGAATTGTATTTGTCCCCAGCGCATTGGTTCCGCCGCTGATATGGCCGCTGACGACCGAGACCGCGCCGAATTCGCCCATCGCGCGGGCGTTGCACAAAATCACCCCGTACAGTAATCCCCATTTGATATTTGGCAACGTCACCCGCCAGAACGTCTGCCAGCCGTTCGCGCCGAGCACGCGCGCCGCCTCCTCCTCCGTCCGGCCCTGGGCCTGCATGAGCGGTATCAATTCACGCGCCACGAACGGGAACGTGACAAACATCGTCGCCAGGACAATGCCCGGCACGGCAAAAATGATCCGGATGTTGTGCTCCATCAGCCAGGGGCCGAACCAGCCTTGCGCGCCGAAAATGAGAACGTAAATCATGCCGGAAATCACCGGTGAAATGGAAAATGGCAGGTCAATGAGCGTGAGCAGAATGTTTTTGCCGGGGAAATCAAACTTCGCAATGGTCCACGCCGCGGCGACCCCGAACAAGCAGTTGAGCGGAACGGAAATCCCGGCGGCGAGCAACGTCAATTGGATCGCGCTCCATGTCATCGGGTCGCGCAACGTCTTGAAATAAAACCCGAAGCCTTGTCTCAGGGCCTCGGCAAAAACGGAAACGAGCGGCACAACCAGAAACAGCGCGATGAACGCCAGGGCGATACCAATCAGCAGCCGGCGTATGAACGGCGGTTCGCTCATGCGGCGCGGGGCGTTGATTTTTGCGTCGTCCGTCATTCCAGATTGGTTGCGTTATAACGGTTGCCCCACCATTGCAGCAAATTGATCGCCAGCAGCAACAGGAACGAAACGACGAGCATCACCACGGCCAGCGCGGTCGCCTTGGCGTATTGAAATCCGTCCAGCTCGCTCATGATGAGCAGCGGAACAATCTGGGTCTTCATCGGGATGTTGCTGGAAATGAAAACGACCGAACCGTATTCGCCCAGGGCGCGGGCGAACGCGAGCGCGAAGCCGGTCAGCAGCGCCGGACTCAACAGCGGAAAAATCACGCGCCAGAAAGTCTGCCAGCGGTTCGCGCCCAGGCTCGCCGCGGCTTCCTCCAGTTCCGAATCCAGATCAGCCAGCACCGGCTGGACGGTGCGGACAATAAACGGCAGGCCGATGAAGGTGAGCGCGACAAAAATGCCGAGTTGTGTGTAGGAAACCTTGATGCCGAGCAGCGCGAGCCATCCGCCAATCCAGCCGTTCGGCGCGTAAAGCGTCGCCAGGGTGATGCCCGCGACGGCGGTCGGCAGCGCGAACGGCAGATCCACCAGCGCGTCCACGATTCTTTTCCCCAAAAAATCATAGCGCACCAGCACCCATGCGACG
Organism: uncultured bacterium; assembly: GCA_963723125.1. Lineage (GTDB taxonomy): Bacteria > Verrucomicrobiota > Verrucomicrobiia > Limisphaerales > UBA11358 > UBA11358. The sequence continues at coordinate 329 of CAVRPQ010000012.1, read as the reverse complement.
ATAAGCCCAAAAAAGGCATTCACCGCCGCGGCGAAAAACGACGCGCCGAAACTCAGGCGATACGCCGCCAGCGCCTGCGGCGAAAAAACCGTGTGCGAAAACTCCGCCCACGACAGCTCGCTGCTTTTAACAAACGTCGCCGCCAGCGGAATGATGACGATCAGGCTCAAATAAAGCAGCGTGTAGCCGAGCGTTAATCGAAAGCCCGGCAGCACTCCGCGTGGTTGCGAGCGTAACATGCGTTAAAATTTCACCACCGAGGCGGCGACGCGATAATTTTGCCCGGATAGAATTTTAAAGCCATGCTAAATTCATTCAAGGCTGGTAAA
>CAVRPQ010000011.1:0-7955 GCA_963723125.1 uncultured bacterium | reverse complement strand
TGAGACTCGAACTCACACGACTTTTTACGGTCCCAGGATTTTAAGTCCTGTGCGTCTGCCATTTCGCCACACCGGCAACCTTGATTATCAACAACTTATAACTGAACCACCACTCCATACTTGACGTTGTGCCACTATTTGTGCCACTGTCATGGCATGAAGGCAAGTGATGCCACTAGCAATGACCAAAATTGTGAAAAGCGCCAAGCTCATGGCGCTACTTTCGCAAAAGTATTGGATGGGCGCAAGCAACCGATTCGCGGACTGTGGATCCGTGGCACACGTTATTATGCCCGGCTGAATGTTGAGAATCCCCTCACCGGCATTAAAAAGAACCAGCGTGTGCCTCTGGTCACCAAAGAGGGTAAACCGGTGCAAACCGTGGCACAGGCTGTGGCCGAGTTGAATCGGTTGCAGACGCAACGGTCAGACAACACGCTGCCGACGCTGGCACGAACTCCGAAGTTTAACGAATACTCGGCGCGCTATCTGGATTTTATCGGCAGTGGTCAGGGAACCAAAAAGCTGGGAACGGTGGCGAAAGAAAGCGCTCCTGAAACGCTGGAATAATTATATCGGCGGCTTGCGTCTCGACCAGATCAAACGGGTTCACGTCAATCGGTTTATTGAATCTCGCCTCAAGGAAAACGTGTCCCCGCGAACCATCAACTTGGATGTGATTGCTCTGCGGGTTGTTTTCAAACGCGCCCTGTCCGATGGTCTGGTCCAGCGGTTGCCAACGGAGGGGTTGCAGCCGCTCAAAACCAGCACCAAGAAACGCTCATTGTTCACGTCGGCTGATCTGGAGAAACTTTGCCAAGCTGCGTTTGAAACGAAGCAGAATAAACAGGGTGGCGATGCTCCAGTCACTGAAAATGCAAAGGAATTTGTGGATTACATCAGGGTGCTCGCCTATAGCGGCGCACGCCGCAACGAAGCTCTCGGCATACGCTGGGATGATGTTGATTTCGGAAACAACCAGCTTTTTATCCGCCGACAGATCACGGAACGCGGAATCGAAGACCTCAAGAACCGCGACGCGCGCGTGGTGGATTTCAATCCGAAGCTGAAGGCGCACCTGCTCGACATGAAGGCGCGGTCGCACGACGCCTCGCAATGGCTTTTCCCATCACCCCAGCGCGGCGAAAAGGATATTCCTGCAAAGACATTTCGCGAATCGTTGGTGCTGGTTCGCGAGCGCGCGAAACTGCCGGGCTTTGGATTTCACGATTGCCGGCATCATTTTATTTCAATGGGCGTCATGAGCGGAATTGATTTTATGACGATAGCTGCCTGGGTGGGGCACAAAGATGGCGGCGTCCTGATTGGAAAGGTATATGGGCATCTGGCCAACGAGCATCGCAAAGCAATGGCAGGGCGGATGAATTTTGAACCGGTCGCGCTGAAATCAGATAAATCCGCCTGACCCGCCGGAATGACGGTTTTTTATTCTTGCTGTTTTCAGCGAACGGCGAGTGTATATTATTTTTCGTAACGATTGAAGCCATGCCTAAAACCAGAGAACTGATCGAGTTGTTCCGCGCCATTGGTTCGCATGATCTGGCGCAAGCGGCGACGCTTTCTCGTAAACTCGCCGCGCAGCGCGGGGCCCGTGGCCAATACCGCGCGGAACGCGATCTCCTCGGAGCACTGAACGGAATGGCGAAGTCGCCGAATGCCGGTCAGCATGCAATGTTAAACGCAGCATGGAGCGTCAATGGAACACTGATGCCGTTGCCCGCATCAAGGCGTTTGGATCAATTGGAACTTTCTGCGGCTGTTCGGAAGAGCTTTGGCGATGTCATCAAGGAATGGAAATCCCGCGAAAAACTCGTTAAGCATGGCCTTCCTCGCCGGTGGCGTCTGCTTTTTCACGGGCCATCGGGCTGCGGGAAGAGCGCAGCAGCAGCGGCGCTCGCTGCGGAAATGAAACTGCCTGGATTCCTTGTCCGGTTTGATTCTTTGATTGGGGCATATCTCGGCCAGACTGCATTACGGCTTCGCGAGTTGTTCAGCTTCGCTGCGGAAACTCCCTGCGTAATATTGTTTGATGAGGTTGACGCACTGGCCAAGCGTCGGGGTAGCCCGATGGAAGTTGGAGAACTTGACCGTATCGTTATCGCGTTTATGCAGGAGCTAGAGCACGCGCAGGGCGACGGATTTATCATCGCGACCTCGAACTTGCCCAAAGCTCTCGACGACGCGCTCTGGCGACGCTTTGATTTGCGCGTCGGTTTTCCAAAACCTGCCGGAAAAGACCTCGCACGATTTGCCGGATGCCGCTCGCAGGAATTTGGGATCCGTGCCAATCGCGAAATGCTAGCTCAATGCCGAAAAGCCGCTTCTTATGCAGAAGCAGAGCAGTTGGTGATTTCCGAAGCTCGCCGCCGAGTTTTGGACACATGAGCAGTCATGGCTACTCTTCCCTCCAAGCCGAAGAATTACTTTCTAAACGAGAGCCATGAACTTTCCGTCGAAGACAAAGGCGGCGGGGGACGATACGTAGAATACCTTGGCATCAATTGGACCCAAAAATCTCAACGGCTTCGCAGCTCATTGGAACGAGTAAGCCAACGCGCAAGTGAATCTCGTGATCCGCTTGGGAGGCGGAAGTATTACCTCATCGCCGATCCATCTGCACAAATTATAAAGGCGTCCAAAGCCAGGGATGCTGTTGACGGGCAAAAGTTGGAAGCGGTGGTTTTTAGTGGGGAGCAATCGAAACTTTTTGACCGGATTGGATTGGATTTGATCGAAGTTCATCCCAATGGTGTTGCAACTGTTCATGCAACACCCGAACGCATGGAGCAGCTTATCAGCAAGACGTTGCAACTTGCTCAACTAGGTGCTCGGGAGCAAGCTCGCTTTGTCGCATTCGAGTCATTCGAGTGGTTGGCTGGCAAATGGAAGTTTGATCAGGAATGGCTTAATGAAATTGGTAAAAAATCGGCCGAAGGATACATCAAACTTCAGCCATTGATCAGTGAATTGGAAGCTGACCTCGTAATTCGCGAACTTGAACATACATTCCGTGGACAGGCTGGCGTTGCTTTGCGTGGCAAGGGCCGCAGTTACCTCGGACGATTTTTCCTTCGCGCAACTTTGAATGCACAGATGGTTAAAAAGCTGGCAGATGAGTTCACTTCTATTCAATCTATTCATCCACCAATCATCGCATTTACCGAGAATTGTCCGCCGGAAGTCACATCGCCAAATAACCCCCTCCGGATACCGCCTCGCAGACCAGCTCTGACTTTACCTTGTGTGGCGGTCGTCGATACCGCCGTGCCGCAAGAACACAATTGGCTACGTTCGTATCGGCGAGGCGGGGCTGTTACAGGCCTCAACTGCTCCAACACTGAGAACGACAATCACGGTTCTATGGTCGCTTCGCGAGTGGTATTTGGCGATGTTGACCTTGGCAGATTGGCTTCACCGCCGCCAGCGACCTGTAGATTTCTTGAGGTGCGCGTAGGCACTGGTCAAGCCGGGAAGATTCTTGCTGAAAGCGTTTCTGGCGCATTGGCCGCCGCAATCACCGCAGCTCCTGATGTCCGAGTATTTAACTTAAGTTTTGATGGCGAGCAACGGCTCGATGATCTTCCTGCCAAACAGAGGGCGGAAACGCTAAAACACATTGAGGAGATAGATAATTTTGCGTTTGACCGAGATGTTCTGCTAGTGGTGGCGGCAGGCAACGCTCAACAAGGAATTACCCCAGCTCCCGGTTATCCTCTGCACTTTGATAACCCTGTATGGGAAATGCACAGTTTCCCTCGCGCATTCAACGCGCTCACTTGTGGAGGTGTCGCTGGACAATTGAGCGCCGGAGGTTTGGCCTCGGAAATCGATGCTCCAAGTCCATTTACCCGCATCGGACCAGGATTTGCGAACAGTCCCAAACCTGATCTCTGTGATTCCGCTGGAAATAGTGACGTAAATTATCGTCCGCTCGCCGGCGCCGGTGTTTGGGGCTACACGGCTCTTGGAAATCCGCGAGAAGGTTTTGGAACTTCTTTTGCCGCGCCTTTGTTGGCCCGTGAGGCGGCCTTTGTTTTCGAGGAGTTACGTCCAAAATGCCCAGGGGATTCACGCCCATTTGCATGCACCGTCAAAGCAGTTCTCGCGTTGACAGCAGACGATGTAGCGAAGCGATTAAGTGATTCATTTCAACCTTTGGCTAAACGCACAATTGGATTTGGTCGCGCTAGTGCCGAGAGGTTTCGGAGACCGAATCAGCAAAGAGCACGCTTCGTTTGGCAAGGAGTAATCGCTCACGAAGACGATCTTGTTCGCGTGCAACTTCCGGTTCCCGTTGCGTGGATTGACGAAGCCTCGTCACCACAACTCCAATTATGTGTTGCTTGGGATGCGCCCGTATGTGCTGCGGCAGAGAGCGAATGGTCTTGTCGCGATGTCCAGATCACAATCCGACCTGGCCCCGAGGCCGCTGCAGCAAATGGGTCAAGAGGCCGGACTCCAGGTTATCCACTTTTTAAGCGCACGTGGAAGCTCGACAAGGCTCTTGCGAAGGCGCGGGAAAATGATGTCGCCGATTCAGATTCATGGATTTTAGAATTTAAATATTCTCAAATCGCTGCCTATGCAGCTGGTCATGTGGTGCCTTCGTCTCAGCGAATCGCATTTGTAGCTGAAATTTGGGATGAAGATGAAACCCCGCTTGAACCGCACAGGTTTATCCAAGCGTTACCTATCGCGGCATCATTGGTGCGCCTGAGCAATACGTCAGCTTGGTTGCCGCAAGCGATTTCTATTGCATCCGAATTTTAACATAATGGCAGGTATTCTACTTCTGCTCGATCTTTTTTCGCCTGGTTGTGGGCACCAACGGCAAGGCATCCAGTTCGGCGGTCACGGCTCGCAGGCACTTCAGCGCGACCACCTCCGCCTGCAACGCGGGAAAATGAAAATTTGATTTCACTTTAATTTTCGCTTGAGTTCTTCTCGGAGAATTACTTCTGACATGCGCGGCGCTAAAAGCATCCACGAATCACGACGGGCTGCCGCTTTGACCCCAGCACCGGCTGCTTTCAGAACGAACCCAAAAGGCTTTGCGATTGTTTTGACCAACGGATGCAGACCGGCAAGTGAAACAAATGTTCCGCCGGTTGAAAATCCACTTTTAACCTGGTCCAAAAGGTCTTTTCGTTGCATGGTCTTTTCCATTTTTGAAAAAAAGTGTCACCGGTCACTTCAAAACCAGCCAGTCGGGGTCGAATCAAAACCAGCCACTCTGAGGCGCTTCGTTCATATCAGGTTTCTCGATGCAAGCAAGGGGCTTTTCAATTTCTTCATAGCTGCTTGCAGCCCGATTGAATAATCCCCGCCTTCTCCCGGGCCCATGTGATCATCCCTTATCCTAAAGAGTCACCGCCGATGTTGACGTGGACCGCGCCACGGGCACTGAAAGCACCAACAGCAGTTGGCTCCAGCGACTGTTAGGCTGCTGCTTTCTTGATTCCATAATTCCAAAACAAATAAATAGCGACGACATCGGCCAGCAACATCAAACCAAAAATTGCCTTATCTCTGCGAGTGTCGCGTAAATCGTCTCGACGCACCTGTTCCCACATGGCCGCTTCCGTAGCTGCTGACCGGTTCGTCTCAAACGCACGAAGGGCTTGCGCCATTTCGGGGCTCCTCGGTGCCAACCTGTTTCCAGCCGGCAGAATCATAAACCAAAGAAACTGCAACACTATCGCCGCGACGATCAGACGTCTGATAATCTTTGTGCTCATGGCGCGCAATGAAGCTGACAAATCAATATACGAAACTCCATGCGCTCAGCCTGGCTGATTCGTAGTGAAAATCGAGCGTTTTCCATAATCCGTCAGCAGCAAGGTAAATCGAGCAGAACCGGAAAGCGAGCCATTCAGCTCGGGACTTCGCCGAAGAACATCGGTCCGAGCATTTGCTCATAGTCGGCCCGCCAGTTGGCGAGGTGCTGTGCCGGCGGCAGCAGCCGGAATGTGCCCGGACGGTGGGTGGTGTAATCCACCCAGGTGTGGCGGAAGAAAATTTCGCGATGCTCCGCGACGCGTTGGAACAAAGGTTGGTTGACCAAGGCTCGCGCACCCACTCCGGCACGCAGCAGACACCAGAGATCGTAGTAATGGCGGGCCATGCGGAGCTTCCGAGGTTTGTCCGCCGGACGGAAAGTTTCCTCGTGCAGCAGGCAGGCTTTTTCCCAGAAGGTGCGTTCCGCCGCGATGACGCGCGCAGAGAATCCGGCGTCGGCCACAAGAGCTGGAAAAAGTTCCGCGACGTAGGGCTGAATGGTTTTTTGCTCATGCGGCCAATCATCCGAGCGAGCGCCCAGCTCGATCTTTACAACCGGGCGAACGTAGCCGGCAGTTCCCGGCGGAAACGCCGACGGGTAATGAAACAACAGGCATTGGCCATCAGCCATGTCGGGATCAACTTCAAGTTTCCAGCCGGATTCACCAAGCGCGGCATGAAGCCGGACGGCCAGCGCGGGCTGTAGTTTTTCTTGAACCCATTTCCGACTGGCTTCCATCAGGGATTCCAGGCGGTCGCGCCGTTTCTTTTTGCTCGGTGCTTTTTCGGGTGCGGCGTCACCACCAAAGCCGAGGGCTTCCTTGTCCACCACCAAATCAATGTCCTCGGAAAAACGCCGGATCAGTCCCCAGGCTTTGGAGAGCGAGGTGCCGCCTTTGAACGTGAGGTGCTGGCCGATGTCCGGCAGGGCGAACAGTTCCCGCAAGGTCCAGCAGACCCAGAAATCTTTTTCCACGCTGACGGGTTCGAGTGAAAGCCGGCGACTGCATTCATTGCACGCAGCAGCCTGGTCGGCAGGCGATAGTTGAAGGTAGGCATTCACGGAAATTTAATCCTTGGCCAGCCGGTGAAAGATGTCGGCAATCCAGCCGGGCGCTTGCGGCGCGTCCTGCACCAAGGCGGCGCGGTCAGCCGGTTTGAGGTTGCGCCGCAAGCGGGCAATGGTGTCGTCATCCACATGTTTACGGCCCAGCCAACGCAGTGCCTGAATGACGAGTGCGCTGGCGGGATTTTTGGTTTTCACGGTGCGGGCCGTGGTGTGCTTGAAGATGATCGGAGATTTGCCCACTTGGATGTGGCGTTTGCGGCCATCGGTCAGGTAAACCAGCTTCATGGGCACTTGGTCGGACAGTCCCAGTATGTTGGCCGCATGTGCGCCCGAGGTGTGCAGCGTGGCTTTGTCCCGTTTGGCGACCGCTTTGGCCACGGCATCCGTGGTGGTGGAGAGCCGCCCAAAGAGTGGGTGATTTCGTGGCAGGTCGTAGAGACCGCGGCCCACTTTTCTGAGAATCCCCGCCCGCGTATTGCGCGACAGGGCCTGATCCACCGCAGCCCGCGTGCCGAGATCGAGAAAATCGGCGGGCGTGAAAACACGCGCCTTGCCCCGCGCCCGGATGCGGGCAAGGATTCGCCGGTCAATGGATTGAATATGTTTTCCCATATTTATTGTCAGATAAAGATATGCGTATATCTGACAAAAACAAGCTGCATTTCAGGTCATTTCTGGTCAGTCATCGGCTGCGATTATTAGTGACTGCAAGGACTTGCGGGTTTTGGCGGCGCTTTCCAGCCAGCCGTTGAGAGCCGCCGAAAGGCTGGGGTGGCTCGCTGCCGCCGAGTTTGCATCCGATGCGCCATTCACGGCCGGCGCGACGTAAAGCGGGATGCTCAAGTTGCCGTCCTTGGCGCGGATTTCCTCCAGCGTGGCAACGCGGGTGACCATGGGCGTCGTTAGCGGACGAGTTTGCGGCGAAAGATGTCCAGCGTCAATGCGACTTCGTGTCTGTTTGCACCAGTTGGGCGCGGATGCTCGAAAAAGTTCGGTTCAATCTGCGCCGACTCAAATGTCCGCACGGTCAGCACCTTTTCAACCTGCGGGGTCACTTGCGGGGTGACTTCCGGGTTGGGTCTCGTCA
>CAVRPQ010000010.1:0-30028 GCA_963723125.1 uncultured bacterium | reverse complement strand
GCAACACCACGCGGCCTTGCGTGAGTTTCGCAAGCGGTTTGATGTGTTCGATAATGGCGCGGTCGGTTGGTGTGCCGTCCAACGTCACGAGAATGGTCTTATACATGCGTCAGTCTTTTTTAGTTTATCCGCCTCTGATAACCTGCCAAGCCTGTTTCACGGCGTCCGGCAGACCGTAAAAGTCGAAGGCCGTGATCAGCAACGCCGAACCCCACCCGGCGATGAGCAGAAACCAGCCCAGCCGCCATTGTCCCATCCGCTTGCGGGAACTGGCGAAGTGCAGCAGGGGGAACATCGCAAACGGAAGCTGCAGCGCCAGCACCACCTGGCTCAGGACAATCAGGTCGGTGATGTTATTGGCCCCGCGGATGCCGATAAAGATAGCCGTGGGGATGATGGCCAGCGAGCGGGTAATCAGCCGCCGCAACCACGGCTTGATTCGCCAGTGCATGAAGCCTTCCATCACCACCTGGCCGGCCAGCGTGCCGACAATGGTGGCGCTTTGCCCGCTGGCCAGCAGGGCGACGGCGAAAAGCGTGCCTGCGGCAGCCGTGCCCATCAGCGGCGCCAAAGTCAGGTAGGCCGCTTGGATCCAGTCCGTTGAATCATTGAACTGGACCACCTGTCCGCCGGCGACGGTGACGCTGGTCTTGCCGTAAAAGACAATCGCGGCCAGCACCAGGATGGCGGCGTTGATCAGGAAGGCGACCGACAGGTTGGCGATGACGTCAAAGGTGTTGAAGCGGATTGCCTTTCGGATGGATTCGTCGTCCTTCTGGAATTTGCGGCTCTGCACCAAGGCGGGGTGCAAATACAGCACATGCGGCATGACCGTTGCGCCGATGATCCCGATGGCCACATAAACCATGGTGGCCGAACTCAAATGTGGGCATGATCATCGCCCGGCCCATTTCCAGAAAGCTGGGCTGCGTCTGCGGCAGGACGAAAATTTCGATGTAGTAGCAAACGCCGATGGTCGCCACCAGCAGCAGCACGATGGCTTCGATGGTCCGCATCCCGAACCGCTGCATCGCCAGCAGCAGCAGCACGTCAACGCCCGTGATGATGACCCCCCAAAAAATGGGGATATGGAACAACATGTTCAGCGCCACCGCGCCGCCCAGGACTTCGGCCAAATCGCACGCGATGATCGCAAGTTCCGCCATGAGCCAGTTCGGCACGCGCGTCCACTTGGGATACCAATCATAGCAGCATTGGGCCAGGTCGCGCCCGGTCGCTATGCCGAGCCGCGCGGCGATAATCTGCAGGAAGATCGCCATCAGGCTGGCCAGGCCGACCACCCAAAGCAGTCCGTATTTGAACTGGGCGCCGCCTTGGAGATCGGTTCCCCAATTGCCCGGATCCATGTAAGCCACGCTGACCAAAATCGCCGGGCCGAAGTAAGCGGCCATTTGCTTCCAGAAGCCGGCTTTACTGTCAGGCACTTTTACGCTGCTATGCATTCCTTCCAGCGACATGGCACCGGGACGCGAAACCACAGCGACTTTGGCCGCCGCAGGTTCAATCAAGTCCGTGGGGGTGTTGTTGCCTTTGTTCATAAAGTCCCGTTCCATTGTCAAAATCTCACGGTGATTCCGCAAAACGGGTTGTAATCGGCTGCCGCTGGCCTCACGCCAAAGTAGCAGTCGCAATCCAGCTGGACGTTTTTCGTGACCAGATATTCCAGACCGGTATCCACCGTTCCCACCCAACCGGCATGACGTTCCGTGGTGAAGTTGCTGAAAAATTCCAAATAGCCGCTCAACTTTCCGATAATGGGATGGTCCAAACTGGCTGAAGCGATGAATTCCTCGTGGTAGCCGCCGTTGTCATCATTTTTCATCAAGCTGGCCGCCGTTTCCATGCTCAAATCGAAATCACGCGGCAAGCTCACCGCCAGCGGCAAAATGATTCCGCCTTCGACGGCATTGTTTCCAAGATTATCCGTGCTCGTCGGAAACTTGACGTAAGGCAGAAGCGCAAATGCCGTCGTCCCGCCATCGTCGCCCCATAAGTTGACCTTGACCCGCGTGGTGAAATCGCCGAAACCCGATTGTGTGACTGTATTGCCCGAACTCTCTGTCCGCACATTCAGGTAATTGTCATAGACGAACTGGACATCCACATTATTGAGCAATCCAGCTTTGAAATTAAAATCGCCAACTTCCCACGTCTTCGTGGTGGTGCCGTCCGATTGATTGTATGTAAAATTCACAAAATCCATTTCCAACTGGTAATGGCCGGCGTCCACCGTGTACGGCGACTCGGTTTCGTCCGGCCGGTCGGGGCTCAATTCCCGCATCAAATTGTCCGGGACGGGATTGAAAAGACTGTAACCGCTTTTGTCTGGCAAGGGTGCCTCCTGCGCGTGGCCCCCCGCCGGCGGGCCGATCAATCCGGCGGCGATTCCCGCGATGGCAATTTTTTTACCCATAAACACAATATGTAGCCCTAGATACAATTCAGGCTGCGGTTTGTCAACCCGAATGTAGCCTGGGTTACAAAATAAAACCTCGACTAATAAAGCGGCTTGGGATTTATTATCCGGGTTATGCCGCGTGCCACCCGCAAATCACCCGGCGCAATCCGCGCCGCGCGCCCGCCGCTGCCGCCGGCCGAGAGCTTCCACCGCTCCCGCCGCGACCGGGCCGGGGAAATTGCGCAGGATTACGCCGAAGCCATCGCCGACCTGTCGGCGGCGGTCGGCGAGGCGCGCGTGACGGACCTGGCGCGGCGGCTGGGCGTCACCCACGTCACGGTCAATCGCACACTGGCGCGCCTGCGACAGGCAGGTTACGTGAACACCAGGCCTTACCGCGCCATTTTTCTGACCGACGCCGGCCGTAAGCTGGCGGCGGAGAGCAAGCAACGGCACGAAACGGTGGTGGCTTTTCTGCAATCGCTCGGCATTTCCAACAAAGCCGCGCAACTGGATGCGGAGGGCATCGAACATCACGTCAGTCCTGAAACTCTGGCCGCCTTTGAGCGGCATTTGAAATAAAGCTGATGCAGCCGCTGGCGATTGAGGAAATCGGCCATGAACTGGCCATCAAATGGGACGACGGCAGCGAGAGTTTTATTCCCCTCGAAGTGTTGCGGCGACGTTGTCCCTGCGCCGGCTGCAAGGGCGAAATGGACGTGTTAGGGAACGTTTATAAAAATCCTGAACGACCATTGACGTTGTCGGCATCCCGGTTGGTCCGGTTTTCCATGGTGGGTGGCTATGCCATTCAGCCGGTTTGGGCGGATGGGCATGCCACGGGGATATATTCGTTTGATTACTTGAAGAAGGTGGCGGTCGAAAATTCATCCTGCTAAAAAGCAAAACGGCGCGCTCTTTTTGAGCGCGCCGTCGAGAATCGGTTTCCATCATGGATTAAGATTAATCGCCGAATTCGTCATTGTCGAAGGCTCGGCCACCTTGCCGGGCTCCTGCCATTTGGATGCCGGTTGATTGGCTATGTCGTAATAAGGGTCTGTATCTTTCGGATTGCTCCAGTCATAAGGCTTGGCGCTATTCCATGGAGTCTTGGGATTCATGGGCGCCTTTGGCGCCAAGGGACTGGACTGCAGGAACTCCGTTGACGTTGGCTGATAGTCAGTGTCTTTGACAATCGTTGGGGTAATGAAAATCAGCAGATTATCCTTTGTGATACTTTTATTTTCAGACCGAAACGCGTACCCAAGGACTGGAATATCACCCAGGACGGGCACCTTTGTGTAAATGTTTGCGGTGTTGTCCTTGATGAAGCCGCCCATGACGAGCGTATTCGCATTGGGAATTAAAACCTGGGTCACAACCCTGCGCACATCATATTCGTCCGCCTGGTTTTCCACACCGGCAACAATTTTTGTGACGGTGTCGAATATACTGGAAACCTCCGGCTCAACCTTGAGCCAGATGTAATCGTTGGCGGAAATGCGCGGGGTGACGTCCAGGATAGTTCCCAGGTTGGTATAGGACACTTGCGAACCACCGGGTGAACCCTGGGTGCCGGCGGTCGTGGCAAAGATTGGCGAAGCACGCGTGACTTCAATATGCGCGGTTTCATTATCCAACGTTACCACACGGGGAGTGGCGATGGTTTGGGCGTCGGAGTCACTGTTCAAGAAAGAAAGCACAGCATTGACTCCGTCCGCATTGAGAAATCCTGCCGTACCAAAGAAACCAGGTCCAACTGTTGATGCAATAACTCCAGGATTTTGAAGAATTCCACTGAGTACATTCGACGAGAAACCAAGGGGCGAATTGAAGCCCGGCGCCGTGCTTGCGTTTGGCGTGGCCGTGTTGAGGAGATTGTTACCAAACGAAACGTTCTGTGCCGACAAAGTCCCCGACCAATCAATACCTTTGGTAGTTTGCGGCGAGCTGGAAACTTCCATCAAACGGGTTTCGATCAAGACCTGGCGGGTGGGTTTGTCAAGCTGCTCAACCAACGTGTCCACCGCGTCTTGTTCGTTTTCAGTGGCGACAACGACCAACTGACTGGTACGAGAGTCAGGCACCACCCTGCTTCGTTTGTCGGTCAGCGCGCTTTCCACCGAAACTTCTATGTTCGAAACGCTGGCATATTTGAGTTGGATGACCCGGGTAATCAGCGGCGGCGGCGCATTGGGGTTTTTTATGCTGATGCGGCCAATCTTGGTTTTCGGGTCTTCAGTAAGTTGCAGGTTGTAATTATCCAACACTGCCAGCAGCGCCTGACGGGCGGAGACATTTTCCCAGCGGACAGAAATCGTCGGTTCCGGCTTGATCTGGCCATTTTGATCGGGCTGGCCGTAACCAATCTTCGGGTCGAGCAGGTAATTGATTTCCGCCAGGCGGGCCAAATTTTCGATGGCCGTGGTAATCGGAACGTCCTGGAATTGAATCGGCAATACGTTGGGCAGGTTGGTAGCGGCACTGGCAGTTCCGCTGGCACCCTCCGCGCTTGAAGGCTCTGCGTTCGTGGCGGTCATGGCCGGTCCGCTCTCCGCGGTAACACCGGCGGTTTCGTTGCTACTGGTCGCACTGGAGGAAGACGTGTCGGTGCTGGCCGCCGGCATCGCCGCCGTATTATTAGTATTAGTGGCAGCGGCGGCCGTGGTTTCGGCAGTAGGGGCTGATTCACTCATCGCGGGTTGATTCGTCGCGACACTGTTGGTATCAGTTTGAGACATAGCCCACCATTGCGAGACAAGTCCCGCACACAGCGTGGCAATTAGCAGTTTCGATTTCATATTTTTTGTCTTTATTGGTTTTTAGTCCAATGGTGGAAGTACTTAGCAGATACCGAGCCAACCCCGAAGGGGCCCAGGACTTTTATTTTAATGAGAAGCGTCTGTGTTCCGCGCCGGCCGAAGTTGAAATTTTGCGCAACCCGGCTCGAAGCAAAAAAAACACGCCCTCCCGAATAAACAAATTCGGAATCAAGCCTTTTTAAATTTTAAGGTCGTGGTGGTTTTCGGCCTCAAGGTTTGTCGAAATAAAATATTTCGTGGCGTTGGCCGCCAACGTCTATCACAACGGAGTTGGTTTTGATTTCGACGCAGCTTAAATGGATGCGGCCGCCAGGAGTAACAACGTCGCCTTCATCACCGACGGCAAAAGTGTGATTGTTGATGATTACCAATCGGCGGTCCACCGAGCCGGAGAATCCTTTCACAACCAGCGATGCCACATCAGCCACCTGAGGAGCGGCGCTGGTGGCAAGTTTATATGGCCGGGTGGAGTCGGGAAAAAATGGGTCGCGGCCTTCCCTGGGATTTGACGGAAGAATAAATATCGAACGGTTCGTATTGGTCATGTTGGATTGAGGCGTCGGGGTGGCGACAGCCGCAAAGGCCATCGCACAGCCAATCGCCAGCAAAACCGTCATTATTTTTTTGCGAAAATTCTTCATGGCCGCTGCATAGGAGTTTTGTTTGCTAAGAGGTGGATTTTACCAAGGCAATGATATCCATTCTGAAGGAAAGTTTTTCGGCGCCGTCGGTGGCGTCAGACGGCTGGATTTGCAAATTGACCACCCGAATATGCGGATATGTATTCTCAAAATCGGCAATGAATTTGCCCAGATCATGGTAATAGGCTGTTCCGGTAATGGTGAATTTGACCTGTTTGAATGGAAAAGATGAAAACAGATCCACCGGCCCGACATCCGGATGGCCTATTTCCGGAATGTCCACTTGATACTGAGATTTGAAAAGCCGCATGGTGTTATAGGTCCAGGAGTAAAGGTCCCCCGAGGCCATATCACTCTCGGCTTCTGAAAGGGTCCTGGTCACGTTGGTTAATTCAGTGGCGGTGTTGCTGGCGTGGTTTATGGCCGTTTGAATGCCTCCGAGTTTTGCTTCAGCAACATTCTGACTCGCGACAATCTGGGCCAGCGCCGAGTACCGGGGTTGAATCAACTCAGACCACATCAATCCAATTACTCCTAATGTGCAGACGAGCACAAGGACGAGCTGATTGCGTTTGTCTTTGGGCAATTTCATCGGGTTTGATCGGGATAAGCGCACTGCAAAGTGAACAGGACTGACGATTTGCCACTCGAATCAACCTGTGGTGCAGACAGGTTTATCAGACGAACAACATTCGCGCCACCCAGTTTGGCTTCGAAGTATGGCCCGTCACTGATGGCATCTTTAAATTTGTTTACCTGATCACCAGGGTTGGTACTGAAGTCTTCCGCATCCAGGGACAGGACAATTTTTTCCGTAACGGTGACGTTGGTGTGAGCCGCGGTTGTTTGATCGGCCTGATACGTTTGGTCCACCCGCAACTTGACCAGTTGTACACCGGGTACCGTGGCATACTGCAAGGCATTCAACAGGTTGCCTTGAAGGAAGCGGTTATTGGTTAATTTTTGCAGGGCCGCCAGATTTCCCTTCGTCTCAGCAATCTTTTTCTCGTCAACCAGTACAACTTGATAGGCGTTGGTATGCGATTGGATCTGGGCTTCGACCTGGGACAGGTTCGACTTGGCTACCATAACCCGGAGTTGGAGCCAACTCCACCATGCAAAGATCAGTGCCACCACCAGCACCCCTCCGAAGATCACGCGTTTGACCGGGTCCCGGCGCCGTAATTCCTCGGCGGCTTGGGCTTCGGCTAGCAGATTAAGGCGTATCGGCATAACTTAGAAGGCGGCCACCGCAGCACCGATGGCTACAGTTAGTTGCGGCGCGACATGTTCGAGCTCGACAGCCTGCTGTCCCGGCAATGCCAGTTGAAGAAAGGCCGTTGGGTCCCAAGCCTTGCATTCCGCGATCAACTCACTGTGCAGCATTTGCAGGATGAGTTCCGACCGGGCGGAACCACCGCTTACATAAACATGCGACAGCGGCCGGTCCTGTTGATGTTCAAAAAAATCAAGCGACGCCCGCAACTCGCGGCCCAGGGGCGACACCTGGGCTTCCAGTGTGGATTGAATTTCCGGAGCCATGCCTATTTTAATACTTTCCGCCTCGGCGTAACTGATGTTCATCGCCTCCGCCAGACCGGCCGTCAATTTGTCGCCACCGATGCCCACCATCCGGTTCAGCACCAATTCGCCTTGATGCAAAATACAAATCGAAGAATTTTTGAAACCGATGTCCACCAACGCGACCGAGTCGTTTGCAAACGCTTCCGGCATTGCCATCTCAAAAGCGTTCACCGGGCCAATCAGACCGGGCACGATGTGGTCTGCCACAAGGCCGGCCTCACTGATTGCGGTTTGAAAGTCGTCTACCAAATCCTTTTTGGCACCCGCCACCAACACCTTCAATTTAGGAACGGTAACGGTTTTGCCGGCATCCGCAGGTTTGGACAGCAATTTGGGCGGAATAATATGACAATCGAAGACGCGATTCGGCAAATCCTGTTGCAGATAACCGCGGGTGTTGTTTTTCAACACGAGGCGCATCTCTTCCACCGGTATTTGCGGCAACTCCACCGGCCGCACGATGGCGTCATTTCCACCGATGGCCAACGTGACAAATTTGGTTCTGGCCTCCAATGCTTCGCAAACTGCCTTCAGATGTTCCCCCAGCATCTCCGGGGGAAGAGTCTTTTCAAAAATTGGCGCGTCCAGCATCGCATAACGGGTCAGGGCCAACCCCCCTCCCCGTCGCTCCAAGAGCACGGCCTTGGTCGTGCGGCTCCCCAAATCAACAGATATCATTTGGTTCCGGTTTTTCCCCACAACACCGTTCAGAAATGGCAAGCCCATTTGCATTGTTTAATCGTCCAACTTTAATTGCCTAATTACACGCAGCTCTCAAACAGATTCGTCGCAAGTTTAGCAATCGCCGCGCCAGATTCCAATGCGGGGAGAAATTACTTTAAATCGGTGTTGTTTTGTCCTGACCCAAGGCGCGCTGTCTTGGAAATGGCCGTGAATGCCCATTACCGATTGTCCCGCGCGACACACAAATACCGGTTAAAATCTCCCCAACGATCACACACCAGCAAAGTCCCGGCCATCGGAGCCCGACGGTAACAACTCTGTTTTAGAAGAAGTTTGTACATCCAAAACGTCAAAAGAAAGAAACGCCGGCATATCTTCCTCGCACCTGTCAGCAACAAACGTTTTCCAGGGCTTGTTCCATCCTGGGAGGCGGTCCAAAAAAATCCCACCCCGACCAGGCTCCGGGAGATACTCCGGACCTGGAGAATCACAAGCCCAGGTTTTCCCCTTCCTTCAGTTGGCGCGCCACCGCCTCGACAATCTTGAGAAAGGCATCGAGCAGGGGATTTTTCCCGCCCTGCCAGAGAGCGCCAAACCTGACCGGCTCGAATCCGTCGAGGGGCAGTACACGCACTTGCGGGTGGAGTTTCATCCTGGGCACACCCACGGTCACGCCAATGCCATAGCCGTTGGCGACGTACGTTTGCACGATTTCGACGGAATTGACTTCAATCCGGCTGAACCAATCCACGCCGAGTTTCGCCAGCCCCGCCTGAAACGCGCGACTGATAAATTCGTTGCTCGGCACCGTGATGAGTGATTCCCCGATCGGATCGCGTTCCCAGAGTTGCTGCGCGGATCTCAGTTTGCTCGTTTTCGGAACGAGCAGCACCAGCGGCAGTTTGAACAGGGGCAAGGCGTTTACGCCGGGGGGCGGCTTGTTGCCGACCAGTCCGAGCGACACGTCAATTTCCCGCTGTTGCAGCCAGGTGACGACTTCCGGGTGATAGCCTTCGCGCAATGTCACCTTCAATTTCGGAAACGGCCGCCGCAGCTCCTGCAACATCGCGGGCAGATGTTCACGCAGCACCGTTTCGGACGCGGCGATGCGCAGATGCTGGGAAACACCGCCGCGGATTTTCTCGGCCACCGAATCCAGGTTGTCAAAAAACGGCCTGACGTAATCGTAAAGTTCCCGGCCCGCCGGCGTCAGCGCAAACGGCCGGCGATGAAACAACGTCACACCGAGAAATTCCTCCAGTTGGGCAATCTGGGAACTGACCGCTGGTTGTTGGATGCCGTAGGGAATATTGTGCACTGCCGGCATGATGCCGCCGTGTCGGGCCACATAGTAGAACAATTCCAAGTGATGAATGTTCATTGAACCAACCGATGTTCACCAAAGTTTTATCAATTAGCGCTGCCATGGCAAGGGTGGATATAGTATCACGCAATGAAAGCGGTGAAACGATTAACGAGAACAACAAAACGGAAAAATATGAAAACAATAATCCAATCCGTGTTCACTTTGGCCGCAATCGGTTTGGTGACGGGATGTGAGACCGGCTGGTCGTCCAGTGAACGCGCTGGAGCGGACTATTCCAATTACATTCTGAGTTTGCAGCCGGGACAATCACACAGTTCCGCCCAAACGCTGACTGCACCGATTCGTTTGGCCGTCGCTCAAGTCGGGGAAACCGCTCCGTCCAAAAAAATGCTTGGTAAATTGGAAGAGCAGAATGCGCTGATTGCCTTCACTGTTGGCCTGCCCCTGCCGGATGGGCCGGAACAACAATATGCGAATTACAACCAAGCCAAAACCTCCGCCAGGGACTGTTCAGCCCGCGTGAAATCCGTTTGCAGCCTGGCGCAGTCAGCCGGGGCAAAGTATGTGTTTTTGTTTGGCGGCAGTGTTGATTCCTGGCGGAAGAATAATTTTCTGACCGTTTTCGACTTGACCGTCGTGGGCGCCTTCATCGTGCCAAGCTCCAGGATTGAAATGGAAGGCAAAGCCGCGGGGACTTTAATTGATGCCGCTACGGCCGAGCCGGTGTTCTTTGTGAGTGTAGAGGCTAAAACTTCAGAAATGACTCCTGATTACCTGGCCGAAGGCAAGACCGAGGATATGCGCGCACAGCTTCGCGATGAATTGACTGACAAATTGACAGCTGAGCTCCTCAACAAGATTACCAGTTGCAATCAGCCAGCCACCTCACAGAACACAAAAACAACAAGCACCGATACTAATTGATTTGCCAGGGCCGGATTCAACCGAACTCCGGTCTCATTGTCCCGGGGGCTGAAATGAAACGTCACGAAATTCAAAAATCGTCCAGACCCGCGCCTTGCATGGAAGTCGGAAAACAAACAGTTTCAACCTTTGGCTTCCCGGTTCAGGCAGAGCCAGCACTCGGCCATCAGGACGAAAAAGACCGCATCCGCCACGCCGAACAATGCGGCGAAGGCAACGTGCGGCAGGCTGCCCGCCGCCCAGTAAACGAATGCCGTCGCCGCGTAGGCCAGTTTGTAAAGCGTGCCAACGAGGATCAAATCTGCGTTCGCCAGCAGGTTCCCGCGCGAAATCAATCCGTAGGCGATGCCAATCACCAGCACGAACGCGCCGAGCAGCGTGACATAACCGCCGAACGCCGGCAGTTTTTCACTGATGCCCAGTGCGGCAAAAGCCCGCGCCGGGAAGAAGGTGAACGTGAGGCCGAGGAGAAGATCGTAAAAAGCGGCGACGGTGAACAGTCCCCGATAATACTTTTCTTTGGCGGGTTTCATGACATAAGTTTGTAGCGGGTAATCAGAAATACTCAAATGAAATCGAATCCCAATCTCTTCATCGCCTGGCTCTGGATTTTGCTTGGATTTGTTTCCGGCATGGTACTCGGCATGTTTTTCCAGGGGGAAAACTGGCTCGGCGGCTACGGCAGTTTCAAGCGCCGGATGTATCGGCTCAGCCACATTTCCTGCTTCGGCCTCGGCGCGGTAAACCTGCTGTTCTGCCTGACGGTGCAAAACTTTTTGCTCACCGGACAACTCACCGGCGTTGCGTCGTGGTCATTCATCATCGGCGCGCTCACCATGCCGCTGTGCTGTGTGGTGATGGCGCATTTTCCGAAGGCGCACCTGATTTTCGCTGTGCCGGTTGTGAGTCTCATTACCGGCGGAATTTTGACTTTGCTGGAGGTGGCAAAATTATGAAAACAAAAATCGGCTTCATCGCCATGAGCGGCGTGCGTGCCCACAACGAGGAACTCACCCGGCTCGGCCTCACCCTGCCCGGCTTCGTGGACCGCAATAAAATCATCGCTTCGCTGCCCAGCCTCGGCCTGCTCACGCTCGCCGGGCTGACGCCGGACAAATTTGAAGTCGCCTACCACGAGATCGCTGATCTAAAAAACCTGCCGGAACTGCCGGCTGACTTTGACCTCGTCGCCCTCAGTACGTTCACCGCGCAATTCTACGAGGCGTGCGACGTTGCAGATTTTTACCGGAAGCACGGAATTCCCGTCGTCATGGGCGGCATCACGGTTTCGTCCTTGCGCGAGCAGGCGAAGGAACATTGCACCAGTGTCGTCATCGGCGAAGGCGAACCACTCTGGCCGGAGGTGTTGAAGGATTTTGAACGCGGCGATTTGAAACCGTTTTACACACCGAAGAAGGAATTTGACCTGGCCGACGCGCCGATGCCGCGCTTCGATTTGCTTGCACCGCGAAGATACAACCGTCTGACCGTGCAGACGAGCCGCGGTTGCCCGCATCGCTGCGAGTTTTGTGCCAGTTCGATCCTCATCACGGCGCGCTACAAGGTGAAGCCGGTGGAAAAGGTCATCGCCGAAATCCGCGAGATCAAAAAAATCTGGCCCCAACCGTTCATCGAGTTTGCCGACGACAACAGTTTCGTCCATCACGAGCATTACAAAAAATTGCTGCGCGAACTGGCGAAAGAAAATGTCCGCTGGTTCACTGAAGCCGACGTAAACGTGGCCGCTGATGACGAATTGCTCGGGCTCATGCGTGACTCCGGTTGTCAGCAGGTGCTCATCGGCCTCGAAAGCCCGCGCCGCGCCAACCTCAACGGCATCGAACTCAAAAACAACTGGAAGGCCCGCCAGCAGAACCGTTACAAAACTGCCATAGCCAGAATCCAATCTTACGGCGTCACCGTCAACGGTTGTTTCATCCTCGGCCTCGATGGCGACGCGCCTGAAGTATTCGGCAACGTGCTGGATTTCGTTCGCGACTCCGGACTTTACGAAGTGCAGGTGACGTTCCAGACGGCGTTTCCCGGCACGCCGCTTTACGCGCGGTTCAAGCGCGAAGGCCGCGTTCTCCGCGACAACGCGTGGGAGCTTTGCACGCTGTTTGACATCAATTTCCAGCCGAAGCGCATGAGCGTTGCCGAACTGCAAGACGGATTCTTGAAACTGGTGAAACGACTTTACTCCGCCGAAGAAACACACGAGCGCCGTGCGAGATTCAAACGCATGTTGAAAACATCGCCGAATTTTGGTTCACGCACGGCAAGACAGGAACAAAAGCTCGCGGCGTAAGAACACCTGATGCTTTTCAGAGACGGAGGCATCGCCCCGTCCGAATAGCAAAAACGAAAGGCAAATTCAGTTTCCGGTCATTATCCCGCTCCGGAAACGGAGAAGATCTGCTTCAGGTAACCACGTTTACATCCGCTGCAACTTTTCCCACCTTCGATTCAATCACGTCAGAGCTGGATTGATCGGCGGAGGAGGCGGAAGGATCACTCAGCAATTCATGGATGGTCTGGACCATGATGGCGGGTGTGCAGGAACCTTTAAGCAGCCGTTTGTTGGCGCGTTCCAATATATATTCGTCCGCCGTGTCGATAATGGAATTGGTGGAGAGAACGATGACAGAAACCGCATTGAGGTGTGGATTCGAGCGGATGAATTTAAGCACCTCCACGCCGCTGAATTTGGGCAGCATCAGATCCAATATCACCACGTCCGGTGCCTGCCGGGAAAGCAACTTCATCGCCTCAAGCCCATCCGAGACCGGCTCGACGAGAAATCCGTCCCGTTCCAGACGATTCCGGTAAGCCATCAAGACCACAGGATTGTCCTCAACGTAAACGACGGTTCGGGCTTTTGCAGGTTTGGCGCCGTGCGATTGATGGGCGGAAGGAACGTTGCTTTCGGCGGGAGAATTCCCAAGCAGTTCCCGAACGGCCTGAAGCAGAATGGCCGGGGTGCAAGAGTCTTTGAGCAGCCGCTTGTGCGCGCGTTCCAGTATGTGTTCCTCCGCCGGATCGGTAATGGAACTGGTGGAAAGAATAACGACGGGAACGCCCTTGAGTCGTGGATTTGATTGGGTGAACTTGAGCACATCCGCACCGCTGAACTTGGGTAACATCAGGTCGAGCACCACCAAATCAGGCGCCAGTCGCGCGAAAATCTTCATCGCTTCCAGTCCGTCCCTGGCCGGTTCAACGTGAAACCCCTGCCGTTCGAGACAGTTCCGGTACGCCATCAGCACCGTGGGATTGTCTTCAACGAAAACAATGGTCTTCTTCTTTGCGGTTTCAACTTTCATCGTTTAACGCGTTTAACGCCAACGCCGGTTCGTATGATCTTTAGGAGGCTCTCGCCCGCTGGCTGAAACAGCACTGGGTGTGCCAATATGAAGAAGCATTGGCAGTATTAAGCTCGTCTGCTTATCCCACAAACAATTGAACACAAACTTGTTATAATTGGCTCCAACTTAACCACCCGAGGTTCCAACCTGATGCCGCTGCGCACGTGGCCCGCCGGTTAGAACCGGGATGATTTGATGGCGAATGTTTCGCGGTTTGGAAGTGCTCTTAGCCGTAACTATTCAATCAAACCACGGATGGACACGGATTAAGAGCTGGCAAAAGGCCGGTTCAGCAATTCCGAAATCCTTCACTGATGGGTGCGGCTCGTTTGCCCGGCTGGAAGTCTTTTCTCATCTGTGTCCATTCGTGGTTAAAATATTCTTTGCTGCATGGATACGGCTTAGCCTTTGGACTTCCTCCCGGCATGCCAGACACGCCAGTAATTCTCAAGTCGCCGACAAAACGAGGGAGGTTTCTCCGCGTAAAAACGCGAGCCGAGAGTGAAGGCGGCGGATCGCAATTCCTTTTGGCGCAAATCAACCAGTTTGTCCAGCACCTTGACCTCCCGGGCGTGCCGGCGGGCACAGTAACGGACGACGAACCGCCTCAACATGACCAAATCATGGTCGTCACCAAGATATTGGCTCAGCATCTTCATTTCGTCGGCCGCGGCGCGCAGTTTTTCCGGCTGGATCGATTGAAGCAAGCGGAGTTGATGCCAGAGGTCCTGCACGTGTTTCCGCCATTGGTGAAGATTTTCCGGCGTCGTTCCGTTAAACGCTGTTTCGTACGCCTTCCGTCCGTGGCTGTAACTTTCCTGCAATCCCGGTTGAATGGCTGTCCAGCCGTCCGCCTTGACTTTCAAATCGCTTGCCCGCCGGTTTATTTTCCGCAACAGACGGCCAACCACCGCCACGGATTTGCCTTTCCTGAACTCGCGGACTTCCGCGCGACAATTTTGCTTCAGGACTTTTTTGATTCCGGCAAACGGTCGCACGGGCAACCGGTTTTTGAAATGTTCGACCAATCGTTCGAGCGCCTGGGGCCGGACACGCGCGTCACGCGGATCCTGCAGACGCTTTGACGCCGCGCGCAAGGTTTTGATGCGTTTGCGGTAGGTGTTTTCCCCCATTTTTCCGCGGACCAGCCCGAGGGTCGCGCGCACCTTTTTGATCTCTTTGCGGACGCTGTGAATGGCTGCCAGCCGGTCGCATCGGCGCAAATAGTCCATCGCCTTTCCGATCCGCTCACGGCTCAAGCGCCGCACCGCTTTGGTCGGCGATTCCTTTTTTTTGAAATGAAATGCCATAAGCCGCTGGGGCGTTTTAGTGATGGACGCGCATCTTATGCCATCATGCCCGCCCGCGAAGAAAGTTCAAGGAATTTCCCGTCCGTCGAGGATGTCGCTGGAACCCGCGGTGGCAGAACAACATTGCCGCAAACGATGACCGGTGAAAGTTTTTCAATTCACATTTTGTCATGTGAAAGGTTAGCCTTGCCAGCGTGACCGAAACCCGGACCCCAGACCCCGGGCGCCGGACGCCGGGCGCCTTTTCCGGCTTCTGGGCGCTCATGGTTACGCAGTTCCAAGGCGCCTTCAGCGACAATACGCTGCAATGGCTGGCCGTCTTCATCGTCATGGGTCTGGGTCTGCCCGACGCGGAGCGCAACCGGCTCGTTAGCGTTGTCGGCGCCGTGTTCGCTTTGCCCTTCATCGTGCTCTCGATGACCGGTGGGTTTCTCGCCAATCGTTTTAGCAAGCGCACCGTGACCATTGGGGTAAAATGCTTCGAGATCTTCGTGATGATGCTGGCACTGACGGGGCTGGCAACGAAACATCTTTACCTGACGATTTCATGCGTGTTCCTGATGGGCGTCCACAGTGCCATCTTCAGTCCGTCGAAATATGGATTGCTGCCGGAGTTGTTGCCGGAGAAAAAATTGTCGTGGGGCAATGGCGTGCTGGAGCTGGGGACATTTGTGGCCATTGTCGGCGGCACGGTCGCCGGCGGCTGGCTGTGTAAGACCTTTTCAGCGCAACCGGCCTGGTCGGGCGTCATATTGATTGGGCTGGCGGTTTTCGGACTGGGGACGAGCCTTGGCATCAGCCGCGTGCCCGCCGCCGACCCGGCCCGTCGGTTCCGCGCGAATTTTCTCGCGGACTTGTGGGGACAAATCAGGCTGGTCCGCCACGACCGTGCGTTGTGGTTGGCGTTGTTGGGCAATACTTACTTCTTTGCCATCGCGGCGTTGATCCGGTTCCTCATCCTCATCTACACGACGGACACGCTGCACATCAGCGACCCGGCCTGGAGCAGTTATTTGCAGGACGCCACCCTCATCGGCATCGGACTGGGCAGTTTCGCGGCAGGCTATTTGTCCGGGGGCAAGATCGAGTACGGTTTGATTCCGCTCGGCGCCATCGGGTTGACCGTTGGCAGCGCGTTGCTGGCGCGGCCCGGCCTGTCGTTCGGCACCGTGGCGCTGGATCTGGCGGTGCTGGCGCTCTTCGGCGGATTTTACATCGTCCCCATTTCGGCATTGCTCCAACACCGGCCCGCCCGCGCGCAGAAGGCCGGGGTGCTGGCGGCGGCAAGCCTGCTGTCCTGGGTCGGAATTATGTTTGCCTCGGGCATTTTCGATTTGCTGACGGTCGTATTAAAGCTATCGCCCCCGACGATTTTCCTGCTCATCGCTGGCGCGACCTTCGCCAGCACCCTGTATCTTCTCTGGTTGCTGCCGGATTCGCTGCTCCGGTTCCTGCTCTGGTGCGCGACGCATTCGCTGTATCGCATCCGCGTTCTCGGGCGGGACCACATCCCCGAAAAGGGCGGCGCGCTCTTCGTCTGCAATCACGTGTCATTTGTGGACGCGGTGCTGCTGCTGGCTTCGACCGACCGGCAGGTGCGCATCATGATGTACAAAGGCATCTACGAACGGCCCTACATCAAGCCCCTGGCCAAAATCCTTGGTGTCATACCGATTTCTTCCGAACAGCGCCCGCGTGAAATGATCAAGTCGTTGCAGACTGCCAGCGACGCCATTCGCGCCGGCGAGGTCGTCTGCATTTTTGCCGAGGGCCAGATCACGCGCATCGGTCATCTGCTGCCGTTCCGGCGCGGCTTCGAGCGCATCATGAAGGACGTGGACGCGCCGATCATTCCCATCGGCATGGACGGCGTCTGGGGCAGCATTTTCAGTTTTCACAAAGGCCGGTTCCTGTGGAAACTACCGCGGCGCTTTCCTTACCCCATCACCATCAATTACGGCAAACCGCTGCCGCCCACCGCCACGCCATTCCAGGTTCGTTCAACCGTGCAGGAACTTCTCGCCGAAGCATGGCAAACCCGCAAGGCGCGAATGCGTCCCCTGCCCATCGCGTTCGTCAACACGGTGCGCAATCATCCGTTCCGTATTGCCATGGCCGACGCGCAACATGTCCGCGTGAGTTTCGGCGCGGCGCTGGTGCGGTCCGTTTTCCTTGCGCGGCGATTGCGAAAAATCTGGTCGAATCAAAAAATGGTAGGCTTGCTGTTGCCGCCGTCGGTGCCGGGCGCACTCGTTAATTACGCCGCACTGTTGCTCGGCAAGGTGCCGGTAAATTTGAATTATACTGTGTCGGAGGGAACACTCGCTTCGTGCATCCACCAGTGCGAAATCAAAACTGTTGTTACCTCGAAAGTGTTTCTCGACAAGGTAAAGCTCAAACCGCCTTGCGAAATTGTTTTGCTGGAGGACTTGGTCGGAGGGGCGAGCTCCGCGAGTCCCCATCAACCAAGAGAACAGGGCGACGCAGAGCTCCGCCCGCCGAAACTGGGCGAAAAGCTTGCCGCCTTTTTCATCGCGTGGTTCGTGCCCGATCGCTGGTTGCAGCAACTGCTCGGCTCGGAAAGAAAATCGCAACTCGACGATCTGGCTACGGTTATTTTTTCAAGCGGCAGCACCGGTGAGCCGAAAGGCGTGATGTTGAGCCATTACAATATCGGTTCCAACATCGAGCAACTCGAACAGGTTTTCGGATTGGACCGCCGTGATGGTTTCCTGGGCATCCTGCCGTTCTTCCATTCGTTTGGGTTCACCGGCACGCTCTGTCTGCCGGCCATGCTGGGCGTGGGTGTGGTTTATCATCCGAGTCCACTCGATGCCAAAAGCATCGGGCCGCTGGTCCGCCAGCATCAGATTACCTTCCTGCTCGCCACACCCACCTTCCTGCAACTCTACCTGCGCGGTTGTTCGGCGGAAGATTTCGGCAGCCTGCGGGTGGTGATGACGGCGGCGGAAAAATTGCCCGACCGGCTGGCATCGGCCTTTGACGAACGCTTCGGCATCCGCCCGCTGGAAGGTTACGGTTGCACCGAATGCGCGCCGGCGGTGGCGGTCAACACACACGACTTCCGCGCCGCGGGCTTCCGGCAAATCGGCGCCAAACGCGGCAGGATCGGACATCCGCTTCCGGGCGTGAGTGTCAGAATTGTTGATCCGGAAACGCGAGCGCCGCTCGGCATCGGCCAGCCCGGCTTGATGCTCGTGAATGGCCCGAACGTAATGCTCGGCTACCTTGGCAAGCCGGAGAAGACGGCGGAGGTGATGATTGATGATCCGGGCAGGGCGGGCAGTCCCCTGCCCGCCGCCGCACCGAAAGAAGATGAGCGGCGCGCACGGAGTGACGCGCCCTCCCAGGCCGCAAAGTGGTACGTCACCGGCGACATTGCGGCGATTGACGGGGATGGTTTCCTGCAAATCACCGATCGCCTGAGCCGTTTCAGCAAAATCGGCGGTGAAATGGTACCGCACATCAAGGTGGAGGAAAAATTGCACGAACTGGCTGGTTCGACCGAACAAACCTTTGTTGTGGCCGGTGTGCCGGACGAAAAGAAGGGTGAACGCCTGGTGGTGCTGAATAAGCTGACAGCCGAACACTTGGCACCCTGTCTGGAAAAACTGGCGCAGTGTGATTTGCCGAATCTTTGGAAGCCACGCGCTGACCAGTTTTTTCACGTGGACAATTTTCCGCTACTGGGCACGGGCAAACTGGATTTGCGGAAGGTGAAGGAATTGGCGGAAAAATTTGCCACGACGCAAAGTGGCTGAATTGAAGAGCTGTTGAATTTTCAATCTGCCTTGCCCAATTCGGCAACCAAATCTTCCACCACCCAATTTTTTCCCAATGCTTGCAGCCGGTCTGCTGCGTTGCCGTGCTGCCAGACGGCGAACCGGAGCGTTTTGCCGACATCGCTCTGTAACGCCGGCTGCGCCAGCAGTCCGGCAATGAAACCCGCCAGCACGTCGCCGCTGCCGCCCTGGGCCAGATGCGGATTGCCCGATGAATTCACGAAAATTTCACCCGTGCCCCGGCCCACCAGCGTTTGATGTCCTTTCAGCACGACCCAACAATTGCCAAAGCGTGTCGAAATTTCCCGCAACGCCCGCGGACGGTTTGCCTGCACTTCGCTTGAAGTCGTGCCCAGCAGCCGCGCCGCCTCGCCAGGATGCGGTGTGATGACGCGAATGGCGTTCTTCGGTGCGGCGTTTGGCTCAAGCCAAACGAGTGCGCTGGCGTCCACAATCATCGGCAGTCCCGAGTCGTGCCATAATTTCTGAGTCGGCATTTTCATTGCCCCGGTCATTTCCGGCGCGGCCAGACCCGGCCCGATCAGAATGGCACTGGTTGATTCCAGCAATTGGGCTTCCGGTTTCCAAATGTTAACCATCACCGCTTGCAACTGTTCCGCAACGGGACGGTAGATGGTCTCTTGCGTGAACAGTGTGATCAGACCCGGTTGCGCGCGTTGTGCGCCGCGGGCAGCCAGAACCGCCGCGCCGTGGAAGCCGAAACTGCCCGCGATAATCGCCAGATGCCCGAACGAACCTTTGTGCCCGGCAACGCCCCGACGCGGCGGAAAACCAGCGAAATCGCCAGGCAGTGTCCAGTTCAATTCGTCCTGATGCGGGCAGGAAATCAAACCGACATCTTCAGCCACTTCCAGCCGTCCGACAAACGGCCATGCGCTTTGCTTGAGCATTCCGATTTTTGGAGCGCCCACCGTCAGTGTGACTGTCGCCTCAATCGCTGCTCCTTGTGGCTGGCCGGTGTCGGCGTTCAAGCCGGACGGCACGTCCGCGGCCAGAACCGGAATTTTGGATTCGTTGACCATCGCGATGAATTTTTTCCACCCATCGTCGAGCGGGCGGCTCAGACCAATACCGAACAAACCGTCAATGACGAGCGCAGGTCGGGAGCGCAAGGCCGCTTCGAGTTTCTGCAAATCGGTTTCCGGGGCGGCAACGTCAAGCGCTTTAACGTGCCGGTCGTGCAATGGTTCGCGTGCGGCGCAGGCGTCGTCGCCGTTGTGGCCCTTGCCGGCGAGAATGAGAATGGCGTCACCCGGCCGGGTCAGGCGCAATGCAAGTTGGGCAATTTTACCGCCGACGCGGCGGATGACTTCGGCCTCGGTCTGGCCACTGGCCCAAGTGGCCTTTTCCCACGCACGCATTTGGGCAATGCTGATGACTGGAACTGGCATGGCATTAATCTATTTATGATCTGCGATTTATGATTTATCAAGCTTGCACGCCGCAAATCATAAATCATCAATCATAAATCATAAATGATATTGTCACCCAATCGTCACATGGTTGTCACAGATTTTGGAATTGTGTGACGGCGGCGAATTGAGGCAAGATGACCGAGCAAAGGTGAAGCCTAAAATTCTAGTGGTGGACGACGAACCCGAAGCCGTCGAGCTTGTGGAGTTCAACCTCAAGCAGGCCGGTTACGCGGTCAGCACAGCCGCGGACGGCGCAGAGGCGCTAAAAAAAGCGCGCACGCAACCGCCGGACCTGATTGTGCTCGACGTGATGCTCCCGGAAATGGATGGTTTCGAGATCTGCAAAACGTTGCGGCTGGAACCGGTCACCGCGCGCGTGCCGGTTATCATGCTGACGGCCAAGGCAGCGGAGATTGACCGCGTGCTCGGCCTGGAACTGGGCGCCGACGATTACCTGACCAAGCCGTTCAGCCCGCGGGAATTGTTGCTGCGCATTAAAAAAATCCTGGTGCGCGGGCAGAACGGCGAAAAGCCGAACGACCAGATGCGTTTCGGCGATTTGCTGATTGACCTGCCGCGGCATGTGGCCAGTTGGAAAGGCAAGACCATTGAGCTGACGGCCACCGAATTCAAACTCCTGGTCGTGCTGGCCCAGCGTGCCGGGCGCGTGCAATCGCGCGACCACCTGCTGCGCGACGTGTGGGAATACGACAGCCTCATTGACACGCGTACCGTGGATACTCACATGCGCCGTCTTCGCGAAAAGCTCGGCCCGGCGGCGAAGCATCTGGACACCGTGCGCGGTGTCGGCTATCGGTTTGTGGAGTGAAGCCAGAATGCAGAACGCAGAATGAAGGGACCGGATTTGTACTTTTCTTCCGCGCGAAATTGATTTCGGTTTTCAGCCTTCAGCCTTCAGCCTTTCCGCTATGTGGCCGCTTCTGACCATTCTGGCCGTTGCCGTTGCCGCTGGCATTCATTTCTGGTGGGGGCAGAAATTCCGGCACCAGCAACGACAATTGCAGGCCGACATGGAGGATTTTCAACGGCGGGAGCAGCAGACCGCGGTTGACGCCAGGGCGCAACAACAGGTCCTGTTCAACAGCATGTTGGAGGGTCTGTTGTTGCTTGATCGCAACCGCCGGATTTATCTCGCCAACCGCGCCTTCAAAAATCTATTCGGCCTGAAGACCGAACTGCGCGGGAAAACCATCATGGAAGCGCTGCGCGTGCATGAGCTGGCCGCCCTCGTCGAGCGGGTCGAGCGCGATGGCCAGGTTTTCGACTACGAACTGAAGCTGCCGGAACTGAGCGAGCGCTGGCTGCAGGTCAACGCCGCCGCCATTTCCAATTCCGCCGGCGAACGTGAAGGCACCATCCTCGTTTTTCACGACCTGACCCGGCTCAAGCAATTGGAGCGCACCCGTGAAGAATTCGTGGCCAACGTCAGCCACGAATTGCGCACGCCGCTTTCGCTCATCAAAGGCTATGTCGAAACACTGCTGGACGGCGCGCGCAACAACCCCGAAGTCGTGGATCGTTTTCTCAAAATCATCGAGCGCAACACGCAAAGGCTCGATTTGCTCATTCAGGATTTGCTCACGATCTCTGCGTTGGAATCGGGCCGGGTCAAACTGAACCTGCAACCGGTGGAATTGCGCCCGCTGGTTGAAAAGGTTTTCACCGATTTAAAAACGCGCGCCGAGGAGAAAGACGTGAAACTGGTCAACCAATTGAATGATTTGATTGTCATGGCGGACGCGCACCGCCTCGAACAGGTGTTCGCCAATCTCGTGGACAACGCCATCAAATACGGCCGCGCCCAGGGCACGGTGACCGTGGGTGGGCAAAAAACCGATGCCGGTAAAATTGAGGTTTTCGTGCAGGACGACGGGCCGGGTATTCCGCCTGAGGCACTCGATCGCGTGTTCGAGCGATTTTACCGCGTGGACAAGGCACGCTCGCGCGAACAGGGCGGCACCGGCCTGGGACTCTCGATTGTAAAACACATCGTTCAAAATCACGATGGCGAGGTCTGGGCGAAAAGCGAGCCGGGCAAGGGCACGGTGTTTTTCTTCACGTTGCCAAAGGGAAAGTCATGAACGGGAACGATAAAGCTTCGCACAAAACACCAGAACGCCAGGTGCAATTACAATCAATGAAACGATTAAAAGCGCTGGAAAAGATGGCTACTGGAGCAGAAACATTGTCCAGGGCAACGACTCCGCGTTCCGGATCGCGGCGCAGCAACGGATGGTTTCACTGGACCGTGGGAGATGAAAATTATCAGTTCAACCGGCATGGTGCTCGCTGGCGCGGAGGGAAAGGCGTACTCGACACGCGCAAAGCGGGCTGGCGAAACGGCCAAAGCTCTGAAATGTTCCGATTGTCGCTTTAAACCATGAAACTTGAAGGTCTTTCTCTTCTCGGCCACGGCCGCGTGAAACCGGCGGGCAAACCGACGCCGGCTGTCAATCCCGCAACTGGAGCCACCCTGAAACCCGGTTATTTCTGGGCCGCGCCGGCGGACGTTGAACACGCGGCGGCACTCGCCGCCAGGGCATTCGCCGAATACGGCCGCTGGCCGGCCAAACGACGTGCCGCCCTGCTCCGCCGTATTGCGGAATTATTTGAAACGCACGCCCCGGCCATCCAGGAGCGCGCTCAGCAGGAGACCGCTTTGCCCTTGGCACGGCTCCAGAGCGAGACGACGCGCACCTGCGGGCAGTTGCGTTTGTTTGCCACGCTGATTGAAGAAGGCTGGTGGTGCGACGCGCGGATTGACCATGCGGACCCGAACCGCAAGCCGCTGCCGAACCCCGACATGCGTTCGCTGCTGGTTCCCCTCGGTCCGGCGGTAGTGTTCAGTTCCAGCAATTTTCCCTTCGCATTTTCCGTGGCCGGTGGCGACACCGCTTCGGCGCTGGCAGCGGGCTGCCCGGTGATCGTGAAGCCGCATCAAGGCCATCCCGGCGCCTCGGAACTCGTCGGGTTGGTCGTACAGCAAGCCGCCCGCGATTGCAACGCGCCGGAAGGAATTTTCTCGCTGCTGTTCGGTCCGGGCCGCGACATCGGCATGGCATTGGTGAAACATCCCCTCGTCAAGGCCGTCGGTTTTACCGGCTCGCGCGCCGGCGGACGGGCATTGATGGATGCCGCCGCCGCGCGGCCTGAACCGATTCCGGTCTATGCCGAGATGGGCAGCATCAATCCGGTATTTTTGCTGCCGGGCGCGCTGCAAGAAGGCGCGGGGACGATTGCTTCCGGTCTCCAGGCTTCCGTCACGTTGGGCGTGGGACAATTCTGCACCAACCCCGGCCTGGTTTTCGTCGAGAACAGTGCGGCGGCACAAACCTTCCTGCAAAACCTCGAAGCCGCGATGGCCGCCACACCGCCGGGCACCATGCTCACCGCCGACTTGTGCGTGTCCTATCATTCGGGCGTTGAAAAATTCTTGAAGACACCCGGTGTACGGCGCGTGGTCGGCATCAATGCCGACACCGGCGCAGGCAAGACCCAGGCCGGCGCGGCGTTGTTCGTCACGGATGCCGAAACGTTCCTGGGCAATACGAGTTTGATGGACGAAGTTTTCGGTCCCTCGACGCTCGTGGTCCAATGTCACTCGCGCAGCCAGATGCTCGCCGCGGCCCGGCAATTGGAAGGCCAGCTTACCGCCACCGTCCACGGCACGCCGGCAGATTTCGCCGCCAGCCGCGACTTGCTGGCCGTGCTGGAAACCAAAGCCGGTCGCCTTGTCTGCAACGGCTTTCCGACCGGCGTTGAGGTCTGCCACGCGATGACCCACGGCGGGCCTTATCCAGCCACCGCGGACGGGCGTTCGACTTCGGTCGGCACCCGTGCGATTGAGCGGTTTGTCCGGCCCGTGTGCTACCAGAATTTTCCGGACGCTGCGCTGCCTGAAGAATTGAAGGAACCCAATCCGCTCAATCTTTGGCGGCTGGTGGATGGGAAGCTTGGGCAACGCTGAGTCCAACGCCAATCCAGGTAAAACAATTCCCGGATTTCGTCCATCACGTCCTGCCCCGCCCGCCTGGCCACCGCTGGGTTTCTGGCCTTCTATGGACACTGATTTGATTCCAAATTGATACACTGCCGCCGCCCGCGTTCCGCGACTTGAATCACGCGGAACGGTTGGCGGTTTGAAATTCATCCGTCTGCTCCCAAAGCAAAAAATTTAAGCGCACAGTTTTGGAATCGGAATTTCAGCGGGATTTGGCGCACTTCACATTGAGTTCTTCGCCGGTCGCAAAGCATTTCCATTTGCCATTTTTGTCCAAAATCGCCAAACACCTGCAACCCCGGCATTGAATCCAACGCCTTTCTTCTGATAATGGCATTGCTAGAGACAGGCACAATTTCAACAACCGAAGATTTACAGCGCATTTCATCATCATAAATCTAACACTTGTAGAAAAGACGGCTTATCAAAAATTGTCAAAATCTACTCATTTAAATTGAGCCGCCTCCGCGATGTTGGCCTAAGGACTGCCTGCCATTTGAGGAGTCGAGTTCGTTTCGTCCTGCCAGCCGCCACCGAGCGCTTTGTAAAGCTGCACCAAGTTGATCGAGACTGCTTGGTCACTTTGCACCAGCGCATCCTGCGCCGCGTAAAGGGAACGTTCGGAATCCAGCACGCGCAGGAAATCCGCCAAGCCGCTCTTGTAAAGCTGGGTGGACAGTTCGAGCGCCTGTTGGTTTGCCTCCACCGACTGCGCCAGCGATTCGCGCCGGACCTGTTCCTTGGCGTAAGCGGTGAGCGCACTATCGGCGTCTTCCAATGCCGTCAGCACGGTCTGCTGGTAGGCATCCAAGGCTTGTTCCTGTCGGGCGTTCTGGACGCGGACATTGGCGCGGATGCTGCCGGCTTCAAAGAATTCCCATTGCACCGTCGGCCCGGCGGACCAGGCCCGGCTGGCGTAATCAAACCAATCACTCGTCGAAACGCTTTCCAAGGCGGTAAAGCCCGTCAGCGAAAATTTTGGGAAGTAATCCGCCTTGGCCACGCCGATGCGCGCGGTCGCGGCGGCCAGTTCGCGCTCCGCGCGTTGCACGTCGGGCCGGCGCTGGAGCAAATCGGACGGCAATCCCACCGGCACCGTTGGCGGCGTGAGCGGGATGGGCTTTGCGGCGGACATTTCGTCCAGCAACGCGCCGGGTGGCTGGGCCAGCAGGACGGCGAGCGCATAAACATTCTCCCGGAAACCGGTTTCCAGCGAAGGCACCTGCGCTTCGGTCGAAGTCAGAACCGCCGTCGCCTGTTGCACGTCAAGATCGCTGCTGAGTCCGTTTTGAAAGCGGTTGCTGGTCAGGTCCAGGATTTCCCGTTGGACCTGGATGTTGTCGCGCGTGATGGCCAGGCGCTGTTGGTAACCCCGCGCGCTGATGTAATTACGCGCGACTTCCGCCAGCAACGAAACCAGCACGTCGCGCTGGTTGTATTCCGCTGCCCCAATTTCCGCGTTGGCGGCTTCCACGGCCCGCCGGGTTCCGCCGAAAATGTCGAGTTCCCAGGCGGCATCGAAACCGGCGTTGTAAAGATTGTAGTCCAGGGGAACGCCAAAACCGGCTAGCGGGGGAAACGCATTGGCGCCATAGCGATTCCGGGAATAAGACGCCGAGCTTCCAATCGAAGGCCACAAACCGCCGGCAACAACGCCGCGTTCAGCGCGGGCTTCGCGCACATGGGCCTCGGCAATGCGGAGAGTCAGATTGGATTGCACCGCCGTAGCCATGAGCGAATCCAGATTGGTGTCGTTGAAATTTTTCCACCACGCGGCCAGATTGGCGGGACTGTTTGTTTCGCCGTCCGCCAGGGGCGAGGCCCAACTCGACGGCGTGCTGACGTTTGGCTGCTGGTAGTTCGGCCCCACGGCGCAACCGGTCAGGAGCGCCAGACACATTGCCGCTATGACCATTGTCGGTTTCATGTCTTGGCCGCCTCCTCGCTCCGGTTGACGGCGTTCAGCAAATTCAGAATCGTCTCAATGGTGATGTCGTCGCCGACGCCAGTGTTGAGCATGGCATGGAAAAGCTGGCGGTTGGGCCATTCGTGGCCGAAGTAGTGTTTCACGAACTTCCGGCGGTCATCGTCCATGGTGTCCACCAATTGGACCGCCTCCTTTTCGTTGCCGACGCGCTTGAGAATGCGGCGGTACTTGATTTCGCGCGAGGCATAGAGAAACACGGAAAAAGTGTCCGTGCGGTTGCGGAGAAAATAAGGCGCGCCGCGGCCCACGATGACGCACGGCTTCTTTTCCGCAGCTTGTTCGATCGCCTGCTGGACTATGGAAACCAGCCGGTCCGAATCCAAAATGGCCAGGTCCGGCGACGGCAGGTTCCGGTCAAACGTCCCTTTCCAAATCAGGTTGACCAACCGTTGCAGCCACGGATCGGTGCGTTCCTCGCGCCGCCGGCAAACGTCAACCGGGATTTTCGCCAGCCGGGCGATCTCCTGGGTCAAGGTGTCGTCGAACAATTGCCAATTCAGGCGCGCGGCGAGTTTTTCGCCGATGGTGCTGCCGCCCGCGCCGAATTCCCGGTCAATGAGAAGGATTTGTTTCATAATTTTGCCACGGTTCACTCGGCCAACGCCACGGCGTGGACCTGCCGGGGCCGTTCAAAAACGAATACGCACAGCAGGCACACCGCGCACAGGCAGGCCACGACGTAAAACATATTCATGAACGCCCAATAACTGGATTGTTGGAGCATCGTGTATAAAGCAAGTCGCGCGCCCGCGCCAGGGCGTCGGCCGGATCAAAGTGCAGCTCCAACAACTTTTGAGCAAAACCCAGGTGTTGTTGGTATTCAGGATTCAGGGGCGACAATTGCCCAACCATCAATGCCTGATGCGCCTGCGAATAGCGTTGCAGCATGGTGGAAACATAGGAAAGGCCGACGCTGCCGCCGATGTTGCGAACCAGATTCTGGAGGCCGGTGGCATTGCCGATCTGTTCGTTGCGCAAGGTGCCGATGGCCAGCGTCGTCAAAGGCACAAAGATGCAGGGACTGGCAAAACCGGCGATAAGATTGGGCACGATGATGTTCGACATGCTCATTTGCAGGTCCAACCGGCTCAACTGAAAGCTGCCGAGCGCCAGCAAGGCGAAACCAAGTCCCACCAGCATTTTCGGATTGACCCGGCTCACGAGCGCGCCGACCACAAAGACCGCGACCAAGGATCCGACGCCGCGCGGAGTGACCGAGAGGCCCGCGTCAAACGCGGTGTAACCCAGCAGCGATTGGAGAAACAACGGCTGCAATGCAATCAGCGCATAGAGGACCAGGCCAAATAATGCAAACAGGACGCTGCTGACCGCGAAGTTCCGGTTCTTGAAAATGCGCAAATCCACGATGGGATGGTCGGTCCACAGTTCGCGCACGATGAATCCAATGAAGCACGCGGCGCAGATGACGGCAAACCAGCGCATCCAAACGGCTGAAAACCAGTCCGCGTCCTGCCCTTTGTCGAGCATGATTTGCAATGTTCCAAGAAACAGCCCCATCAGGCCAAAGCCGATCCCGTCAATCCGGCCCGGCCGGCTGGCGCGAATGTAAGGCGGGTCTTCGACCACCAGCAGCATCAGGAAAACCGCAAGGATGCCCACGGGCAGATTGATGAAGAAAGTCCAGCGCCAGGAGAATTGGTCGGTCAGCCAGCCGCCCAGTGTGGGACCGACGACGGGAGCGACGACGATGCCCAGGCCGAACAAGGCCGTGGCCGTGCCGCGTTGGGTGGGCGGAAAACTTTCCAACAGGATGGCCTGGGCAAGCGGCTGCATGGCGCCGCCACCCAAGCCTTGCAAGACCCGGGAGACGACCAGCATCGGCATGGAGGTCGCGACACCACAAGTCAGCGAAGCCACAGTGAACAACACGGTGCAAGCGACCAGAAATCGTTTGCGGCCGAAAAAACTGGAAAACCAGGCGCTGGCCGGCAGGATGACCGCATTGGCCACCAGATAGCTCGTCAGCACCCAGGTGGATTCGTCCTGCGTCGCGCCAAGATTTCCCGCGATATACGGCAGCGCCACCACGACGATGGAGGTGTCCAAAATGACCATGAACGTCGCCAGCATCACCGGCAGCGCAATCAGCCACGGATTGAAGCGCGGGCGCCATTCCGTCATCGTCGTGGAAGCGGCGTCGCTCATTTGACTTTGACTTTCGGTTCCACGGACATGCCCGGCGCAGATGTCCAGGTTGGTCGGCAACGCTTCGTCGAAAACAATTTTCACCGGCACGCGCTGGACGACCTTGACGTAATTGCCCACCGCGTTTTCCGGCGGCAACAGGCTGAACCGCGCGCCGGTGCCGGCTTGCAGGCTGTCCACCCTGGCTTTGAAATTTTGATTTGGATAAGCATCAACATGCACTTCAACGGGGTCTCCCGGCCGCATATAGGTCAACTGCGTTTCCTTGAAATTGGCGGTCACCCAGACGTTGGTCGGGACCAGGGCCAGCAACGCCTGGCCGGGCTGCACGTAATTGCCCACATCCACCGTGCGGGCGGTGACGCGCGCGTCCACCGGGGCGATGATTTTCGTGTAGGATAGATTCAATTCGGCCTGTCGGACTTTGGCCTCGGCCTGTTGCACCGCCGCCGCGGCGGTCTCAACGGCAGCCTCGCTCAAAGCTTCTTGCGCTTGGGCGGCTTTGACCTGGCTGCGAGCGGCTTCCAGATCGGCCTCGGCGGAACGCGCTTGGGCCTGGGCCAGATCAAACGCGCTTTTGGACACGGCCCGGCTTTCAACGGATTCATAGCGCTTCAGGTCATCCGCCGCCCGCTGGTTTTCCGCTTCGGCAGCCGTCACCGCCGCCTGCGCCTGAGCGACTTTGGCGTCGCTGACTTTCACCTGCGCCTGGGCTTCATCCGACTGGCTCCGCGCCGTCGCCAAATCGGCCTTGGCATTGGCCAGGCTCGTTTCGTAATCGCGCGGATCCAGTTCCACCAGCACCTCGCCTTCCTTGACCCGTTGATTGTCCGTTACCAGCAGCCGCGCGACCTGGCCCGGCACGCGCGAGCTGACAATGGTGACGTAACCGTCAATGAACGCGTCGTCGGTGGATTCGTAGGGCGCGATGAAATGGATGATAATAAAAGATCACCGCGATGAGAACCACCAGCCCCGCGATGCCGCCGAGAATGATCTTTTGTTGGCGGGTCGTTTGCGGGGCGGCGGCGGACAGGACGTCCTTTTCCAAACCGCCGCCGTTTCAACTTTGATGTTTTCCTGGTCCATAAGTTGTTTGGAATTTATCCTTTCCAGCCGCTAATATTTCCCGCGGTGAATAAAATGCAATCGGAAATTGGCGGTCCCCTTCTCGTGACGGGCAAGGTACGGCGTCCTGTTAAACCGGCGACCGCGGTCGCATGCAATTTCGTCGGGTAATGGCCGGACACGTGAAATTCCGTTTCGTCGAAGTGCCAACGCAACCCGCGCACTGCTCACTTCGTTGGGACAGGAACAATGGAGTATGATGTCGCGGTTACGGGGAATTGTTGACTTCGCGTGCCTTTTCTGGGCTTGATTTTACCTCGTCATTATCATTTTGACATGAACGGCAGAATCAAAACCATGGGCATCCTAGGCGGGGGCCCAACGGCGTGCACGTTGGCCATCCTCCTCGTGCGCAAAGGGATCCGCACCGCCATTTTCTATGTGCCAAAACAGGCGACGCTCATCGTCGGT
>CAVRPQ010000009.1:0-67779 GCA_963723125.1 uncultured bacterium | reverse complement strand
CGGAGTGTTCAAAAAAAGTGAAGTTGTCGCTGTGAACCGTGTTTCGCAGCACGACGTAGGAACAAACGCTGTCCAATTTTTCAGTGGCGCGTTTAAGCTGGTCCATGCTGTCAGCCTCCTGATTGATTGGCATGATGAGCGTCACTGCGGCGGACAGGTTGTTCAGCATTGACGGCAAATCAATCTCGTCAAAATAATTAAACAACACTTCGCTGGATGCCGCACGACAGTCCACGACAACGAGATCGGTTTTTTCCAGCGCCCGAATCATGACATCCAGCCCGCGCGGATGAGCCAGATCCAAAAAAATTACATCTTCACCGTGAAACCGTTTTAATGTGGAATTTTCATTGTCACAGTCGCAGGCAGTGAACTGGATGTTTTTGTCTTTGAGGTATTGGACGAAGTTGACGGCAAAGAAACTTTTGCCGACACCGCCCTTGCCGTTAAAGATTAAATCAAGGCGTTTAGTCATATTGTTTCTCCGGGTGGCAGTTGTTCAATTTTTGCAATTCGAGGCCCGCGCGACGTGAAAGCAGAGGTTTCTGGTGGCGCGGACATGGGTTTGTTGGCCGTGGCCGGCGCGGGCGGCGGTGTGGCTCTGGCCGGTGCGACCGGCACGCTTTTCGGCGAAGCCGAAGCATTGGCACGACGTGGAGGCTGCCGCCTCGCCGGTGACTTGTGTGAGCGTTTCTCTTTTAAGATTCGCCGACAAAAACGCATAAGTCCCGACGGTGATGCGTTGATGCCGTTCTGTGAAAGCAGGTCACTAATGGCCCGGTAGGATAGGCCGCGTTTACGGAGTGCCGAAATGTCATCCTTGACCGGCAACCAGCGCGAAACAGGCGACGCAACACCGCGCGCAACTTGCGACGCAGCATTGCGGAAACGATTTAACGCATCAGTCGAGATAACAAACTTGTTCATAATCGAGGCAACAGTGGAGGCAACGAGTTGGCGAACAGTCGGTGCATCAGCGACGCAACGCCTGGCGCAACATTGAGTGCGCGGATGCGCTTCACTTGGACAACATTTATTGCGCCACCGGACGCAATGCGGTAGTGCTCTCCTGCGGCAGCATTTGACGCAACATCCCATGCAACATTGCACGCAACGCGAATGCGTTTGCTGCCGGCAACATTTGTTGCAACATTCGCGCAACGCGAAAACCTTGCCCTTGCAAGGGGTAAGGCTTGTTTTGTAAAAAAGTCCTTTCTCATACTGATTGGGCAATTTGCTTTTTCTGCTGTTGCAACAGTTCATCCCGCCAGTTTTGTAACTGCATGGAGACCTTTTCGATGTGGCTCGTTTGTTCGATGGTTTGCGCTTCGATGTGCGCGGCGTATCGGTCGCCCAATTCCGTTTCCGGCAGTTGCATGACGGAATGGGCGGCGTGGTCATCGAGGCGCCGGCCGAGCATCTTCAAAACCTCGATGGCGGTGCGCAATTCAGCGGTGGTTGGTGTCATCATATATTAGCGTGCGTTGGCCACGTTCTTTCGCTTCAGCACGGGAGACGTGGACTGGTTTATTTTCATGCCTGCCATTCAATCAATTTCTGTTGGCTGTTTTGTTTCAAAATGAAACAAAGTGAATCCGGTTTTTTGGCAGGCTGCTCTCCGTGGTTACGGTCAAGACACAATACAATTTGAAGAACGCAAAGGAATACTTTGAGGAGCATCTTTGCGTGGGTGAATACTATGATGAAGGGCAGCGGGTGGCCGGCCAGTGGTTTGGCTTGGGAGCGGAACGGCTTGGCTTGGCCAGCAAAGTCGGGGCGGAAGCATTTCTGCATCTCTGTGAGAACCGGCATCCGGCTTCAGGCGAAACGTTGAC
The DNA here is from genome assembly GCA_963723125.1 of uncultured bacterium. GTDB lineage: Bacteria > Verrucomicrobiota > Verrucomicrobiia > Limisphaerales > UBA11358 > UBA11358. Next base: position 65,944 of record CAVRPQ010000009.1, on the reverse strand, counting down.
GCAACGGCTGAATACCACGCGAATGGATGAAGCTTGTGACAACACAGCCAATCGCCGGATTTTTTATGATTTCACGTTCTCGCCACCCAAATCAGTTTCGGTCGCGGCACTGGTCGGCGCGGATGAACGGATTTTGGAAGCCCATGCACAGGCCGTCCGCTCGGCGATGAAGGAATTTGAAGCCTTCGCCACAACGCGCGTTCGGATCGGCAAGGCAAATTGTGACCGTTCCACCGGCAATTTTGTCGCCGCCATGTTCACACACGATACGTCCCGCGCATTAGACCCGCATTTGCATACGCACTGCATCGTTTTCAACGCAACCTTTGATGCCGCCGAAAATCGGTGGAAGGCGCTGCAAAATTATGAACTGCTGCGGGCGCGGAAATTCGCCGAGAACGTCTATTACCATGAGCTTGCCCGCAGGCTGCGTGGGTTCGGTTATGCGATTCGCAACCTGGCGCGCGGTGATTTTCAAATCGAGGGCATTTCGGAAGCGGTTTGCGAACGCTTTTCCAAACGGGATTCGGAAATTGACAAGGCATTGGCGAAACTGCTTGCCGAGAAACCAGAATTGGCGGGTGCGAATTTCAAAGCGTTGCGTGCTCAACTGGCGGTTGAGACACGCGCCAAAAAACACAAGGATTTGAGTCAGGCAGAATTGCAAAAATTGTGGAATTCGCAGTTGAGTGAAGCCGAACGCGCTGCCTTGCGCCAGCCTCCGGGCCATTCGGAAAAAGCCGCCGGCGACCGGATGAGCGTAAGCGAGGCCGTCCAGTGGTCGGAAGATCATCTGTTCGACCGCAATTCGGTCGCGCTGGAATGTCAATTGTGGCAACAAGCACTGGAACGGGGACGGGGCGAAAATTTCTCCGTCGCAGAACTCAAGGAATTCACGCGCCAGCGTCCATATATTCGCAATTCAGAACGTCCCGCCGAAGTGACTTTGCGGGAAGTGCTGTTGCGGGAAATAGAGATTGTTCAAACCGTCAAGGACGGTGCGGGCAATTGCCGGCCACTGGTGGAACATTCCTATACGGCAGATCCAAAATTGGATGAGGAGCAACTGTCGGCTCTGGATGCGCTGCTACGTTCCACCAATGCGGTTTCGCTATTCCGTGGCGGCGCGGGCACGGGCAAAAGTTTTGTCCTGCATGAGCTGGTCGAGCGGGTCCGGCAATCGGGCAGGCGCGTGGTCGCCCTTGCGCCGCAACGCCAGCAAGTCGTGGCAATGGAACAAGCGGAATTTCCGTCGCCGACGACGCTAACAAGTTTTCTGCTCAAACATGAACTGGTCGAAGGTGCGGTGGTCGTTGTGGACGAGGCCGGACAGATTGGTGGTCGGCAAATGTCTGAACTGCTCCGGCTGGCGCGTGAGCGCAACGCGCGGGTGATTTTGTCGGGCGACACGCGCCAGCACGGAGCGATTGAAGCGTCGGATGCGTTGCTAGCCATTGAGCGGTATTCCGGTGTCAAGCCGGTTGAACTACACACAATCCGCCGCCAGGACCCGGCGCGCGGGCGTAGCAAAAAGGAAAGTTCCAAGATTAAGCAATATCGCAAGGCTGTCGAAGTGGCGGCGGCGGGCAAACTTGCTGAATCGTTTGAACGGTTGGACAAGATGGGCGCGGTCGTTCCCTGCGGATTGGGGGAACAGGCGGACAAGCTGGCCGATGAATACGTCCGCCTGACAGAAGAAAAAGCTTCTGCCGTGGTGGTGTCGCAGACTTGGGCGGAAGTGCATCGCGTCAATTCAAAGGTGCGTGATGCGCTTAAAGGAAAGGGATTGCTCGGCGCAAATGATGTCACCGTTCAGGCATTGGACAAGCTGGATTTAACGAACGCACAAAAGCGCGATAAACGATTTTATCCGCAAGATGCGGTGATCGTATTCAATCAGAAGGTACGACAGGCCGAGCCTGGGGTGCGCGGGAAACTGGCGGGCATCGTCAAGGCCGGTGTGCTCGTCGAGATTGACGGCAAGTGCGTCACCGTGTCAAACAAGGTGGTGAATAAAATCACCGTCTGCCTGCCGCGCGAAATTCCGGTCGCGCAAGGCGACAAATTGCATTTGAAGGCCAATCGCAACCTAGCCTCTGGCGCTCGCGTTACAAATGGTGAATTGGTCACAGTGAAATCGGCTCTCGCCGACGGGAAAATTGAACTGACTGACGGTCGCATTTTGGACAAAAGTTTTCGGGAATTTCTTCCCGGCTACGCCGTCACGTCCTATGGTTCACAGGGCAAGACCGTGGATTATGTTCTTTTTTCTGATTCCACCATCAAGGCCGCAACCAATGCGCAACAATGGTATGTCACCATTTCGCGCGGGCGGCGCGGCGTCCGCATTTTCACGCCGGACAAAGAACAACTGCGCGAGAATCTGGCGCGTTCCGGTCACAGACCCTTGGCGTTGGAATTTGCTGGTCGCCTGCGTCCGTTTAATCGTAATCCGCTTTGGGACCGGCTGCATGGCTATCTCCTGCGTATTGGCCGACATGCCGCGGATACGTTTTGCAGATTGAAACAATCCCGTCGTCATTCTCAACCAAGACAGAAACATGAACACCAAAACGCCCGAATGTTACACCACTGATTCACAGGCGCGTTGCTTGCGCGTCGAAATGACGGCAACACGTTTGCTCGTGCTGCCGCTGGATCAATTCGTGTTTGCCGAATTGGTCAGCGAGGACAAGGAGCAAAAACTGCGTCTGGTTTTCGCCACGCATGAAATTTTAATTTCCGGCCACGTCTTGCGGCGGATTGAAACGGCCATACACCGGCTGGAATTGTCCGGCATAATGAAATTGCCGGAGAAATATCATGCGCTGATTGCTGAAAATCAGCCGAAAATTCGGGAAATTGTCGTGACAGTGCACAAGGCTATCGGTTTTGAATCAGAGACGGCGCTTAATTAAAGACGTTTGTTGGAAACCACTTGGCCCGCTATCGGTTGCACCAACATCACAATGCAATCAACTAAAAAATTCCTTGCGAAGGCTAGGAACAGGCATAAAAAGAGGCTGGTATTTTCAACTAAACGGCATTCTGTAAAGCCCTATGGACGCCCAGCCTTCAGACGAAGAATTGGCAAAGTTGGTTCAATCGGGCGACATTGAATCTGGCAATTTGCTTTTCAGCCGGTATCAAAGTGAGTTGTTGTCTCATGCTTTGCGCAGTTGCGGGAAGACTGGTCTAGCTGATGAGTTGGCCAAAGACCTTCTGCAAGAGGCATACCTAAAATCTTTTGCAAGGTTTAACGAGTTTCGCTCTCCCTATAAATTCGCGCCTTGGATAAAGGCGTTTATTTCCAACATCGCCAAAGAGCGGAAAAGAGCCGACAGAAAAAAAGACGAGATTTCTGGCACAAATAACGCGCCTGAAGACATTAACAATATAGTGAGCGAGAACGATAAAACGCCGTATGACGAACTCTGTGATAAAGATCTCGAACAAGAACTCTGGCCAGTTCTGGAGAAACGGTTGGCAGACCTTGACGAATCGCACCAGCAAGTTGGCATGGTTATGCTGGAACACTTTCGGAACGGTGAAAAGCCCCCATCTCTGGATGACATCGGTAAAATCACAGGCATACCCAGGAGAAGTGTGGCGCGTTACCGGGACAAAATTCGCCAGTTCTGGAAGCCGTTGTGCGAAAAATTGGGCTTCCCTGTCACCGTGTAACCAGAATGTAGGAATATGAACCCGCCAGACGAAACACCAAAATCTCAATCAGCCAATTTCATCACCGCTGATTTGAATGAAGAGGCCAGCATCATTATTGCGCTCTCGAATTCCAATCTTTACAAACATTTTTTGGAACGATTTCTGGATGGAATCGGGCGGTCGGTTCATGTTCCTTGGTGGATGGTTCACTTCGTCCTCTATTCGGCCATTTGGGTCGGATTCATTTTTTTGATTGATGTGCCCAAACTTTACCCAAACGCAGGTTATTTTTCCTTCGGAGGAGAACAAATCGGCGAATTTATATTCACAACTTTCATGCTTTATCACATTCGCAAGTCTCGTTTGATAGCAATTTTAGCCGCGGCGCGAATCAAAAATACCGGAACCCGCCTAATCTGGTTGCGCAGATTTTTGGCACCTGCCTATTGGGGGTGGATTGTGAGATGGAGAATTTCTGGCCAACGAAAAGGACAATGGGTTTTGCGAACGTGGGCTGCCACGGCTTGTGTTTTGACCGTTTTTTTAGGAGGCCAATATATTTACTATCATGGCAATTTGCGCTGGTTTCCGCACGCGCATAGTTATTGGGGGCTTTATTATTACCCTTATCCGCAACTTATTTTTCTTTATGCTACCATTGCGAAAGCAAGCATGATGGTTGCCGGCTTTGCTCAATTCTGGTGGTTATACGGACTCATGGGCATCATTCGTGGGAAATACCCCAGCAGTTTGAATTCCCAACAAAGGAAACTGCTTTATTTCGAGTGTTGTCAGGCAGCCATTCGATTCAGCATGGTTGTGAGTGCTGCAACGGCAATTTGGGTGTTTGGTCACGCGTTGGATTATGGTTTTACCTTCTGGTCATATCTATACTCGGTCTGGCTCGCGTTGCTTTTCATCATGCAGACTGCGGTCATAAAGAATTTGCAGTTACGCTTCAAATTCAGCAAAGAATTTCGGGAATTTTTTGGGGAATTGTTAGCACCTGATTTTGCTATTTTATCAGAATTCACGGGGATCCGCAAATTTGCCACGCTTTCAGCAGTTTGGGTATTGATTCTCTGCCCTGGCCCACTGGCGCAACTGGCAGCGTCAATCAGCAAGTTGTAAAAAAGTTGGCACAAGTCGTTTTTGGGATGCCATTAGGTATGTGGAGAACATTGTTATGAAACTTAGAATGGTTACAATTGCGAGTGTAATGGCAATGCTCACATTATCCGTGAGCGAATGTCAAGCGCAGTCCAATCCTTGCGGTGCGACCGGGTTTAACCTTTACGGCAACTATCAAAACCAACAGGTGCGGCTATATTTCATCGGGGTTGACGGAAATCTTTACAACAATTTGGTGAACAATTTGGCGGGGAATTATGCCGATCCGCAAGCGGCTTATCTCTATGACGCCATTATGAATTCCAATAACCCCATTGCATCAGTCGTGGTACAGATTGTTGTGAATTCAAACGGGGTTGCGCAAGACGGTCCCAGCACGTTCGTTGCCCCAAATTCCCCGCAGTTTCAATCAATGCTTCAAGAGGCGTTGGTCTGGTCTTATATGCAGTATTGGAATTCAAACTTGAACCAGCAATCTGAAATGAACCTCGAACAGACCGATTTCCAACAGGTTCATCAAAGCGAGTGGCAGCAAGAAGCGGGGATTGATTTGGCAACCGCAGTTAATGTTGCAACTGTCATTAACATGATAACCGGAGATTTGTCTTCGGTGCTGGATGATTCGGACGCTGCCATACAAGTTGGAGATTTTGTCTCTCTTTATCAAGACGCGAGCGGTGGTTTTTCGAGTTTGCAATCCGCGTTCGGGAGCAATGCGTCGAGTGTTCTTAATATTTTGGAAGAATACAATATCGTCACCAGCCAAAATTATACGAGCGCTCAATTGGTGGTTGGAATGGCAAATCTTAACCCAAATCAACTTGCACAATTTGAATCCGATTTTTATACCGCCGCGTATCCCGGAAATACTTTGAAACCGGACGCTCAACAATACGTTACAACCTTTTTGGAAAACGCCGGGGCAAGTGCCGAACAACTTGGGATCAGCGCAGCGGCTTCTGGCGCAGAAGCCTTTTATGAAGCGTATACGATTGGTGAAATCCCCGGAGATGCCTCTGCTGCTGCCGGAGAGGCAGTTTCTCAAGCTGGAAGTTATTTTGCTGATGGTCTTCCTGCATTGGCCGCGTGGTCAGCGGCAAGCACCATCATGCAAGTTTATGTCACGCCACAGTCTGATATTTTGCAAGAAATGGTGTATTGCCAAAACACTCTTACTACAAATCTTTTTCCTGAACTCAACACGACGAGTAGCGAGATGATGGGCAATAATGGATTTGCAAATTTTGATGATGGATTTGCTTTTGCTGCCGACATTGAGGCGATAAGCTCTTTCGAGGCCTTATGGTGCAATTTGGGCGCTCAAGAGGAAACCAACCAAATCATTCAAACTCAATTGCAGCAATACATAACTTTGGGTCCGGCGTTTAACGGCAGAGTGGCGGGGATGTATAGCATATTAGTCGCGGCCAGTTCAATTTCGCAAAATTTTGCCAACCAATCCGCTGGAATTTTTACTCCTGTCGTAAATGGCTTGAGTCAAAATAATGGACCACTTGGTTATGAATTCACGATTTCTGGTGCCAATTTTTGCAATGCGGTCGCCGTTTATTTCAACAACACGCCGGCGTGGTTTCAGGTCAATTCATCCACGAGCATTTCAACCGTTGCGCCCGCCGGCACGGGCACAGTTGACATTCGCGTTGTGGGACCGGGTGGTGTGAGTCAGATCAATGCGAACGACAAATTTACCTACGGAACGACAAGTCCGAGTCCAACAAATAAAGTAATTTCGCTAACCGGGAACCTCGCGTTTGGCAATGTGACTATTGGAACGAGCGCGCAGAGGATTTTGACCATCGGCAATACTGGCAACACGAATTTGACCGTCAACAGCATTATTTACACAAATGCAAATGGCTTCAACGGAAATTGGACTGGAATAATTTCAGCGGGCGCATCAACGAATGTGACTGTAACCTTTTCGCCGACATTGACGACCGGTTACGACGGGAATGTAACCGTTGACAGCGATGCAAACGGTGGAATCAATGTCATCAGCGCATCTGGGACCGGCGTGGCGTCCTCGTCCGGTCCAACGGCAATCATTGAATTAATCCCTTGGTCAGACACGGATTTTGGCGATGTGCAGGTGAATTCGAGCGCTGCGGGTGTAGTAGCGATCTATAATGCAGGCAATGAAGTTTTACACGTTTTCAGCATTAACTACCCAACTGGATTCAGTGGAAATTGTAATTCAGCCTACATTACACCGGGAAGCGAGGTAATTGATACAATTACCTTCACGCCGTCCGCAGTCATGCCGTATGGCGGGATGATGACAGTCACTACAGACGCAACAAGTGGTGCTACAAATCTTACTTTATCAGGAACAGGTGTCGGCCCACAGCCACCTTCGACAAACGAAATTCCTGTCAATGCTTTTGAGAGTTTGCATTCATTCAACAATTATGACGGTAACGATCCCGTCGGTGCTTTGACGTTGGGCAATGACGGTGCCTTTTATGGCACAACGTATCGCGGAGGAACCAAGCCTAATGGCAATATAAGTGGTTGGGGAACGGTCTTCCGAATTGCGCCAAGCGGAGGCACTAATTTCTTGAGCCTGTATTCATTTCCCGATTATAATTTAAGTTCCTCCGGTCCTGGAACAAACGGTGGAAACCCATGGGCGGGCTTGGTTTTGGGGACCGATGGAAATTTTTACGGAACGACGCAAATCGATCCGAACTTTTACGCTGGCACCATCTTTCGCATAACCCCCGTCGGCGCATTAACCATTCTACACACTTTTAACGATGTTGACGGTGAAGTTCCTTGGGGGTTGGTTGAAGGAAGGGATGGGAATTTTTATGGAACGACTGAAAGCGCAAACGCAACGTCAGGTCAATTTGGCAATGTCTTTTGTATAACGTCTAGCGGAGCATTCACTAACTTGTTTTACTTCACAAACAATGTTGGTGAAGCGCCTTTCGCCGGATTGGTTTTGGGAACGGATGGCAACTTTTATGGAACCACCACACTGGCTGGCGCAACTGGTAATGGCACGGCCTTCAAGATTGCAGATGATGGAACATTCACAAGTCTTGTTTCGTTTACCAACGGAACATCTTATAGCAGTTTGGTCGAGGGTAACGATGGCAATTTTTACGGAACGACTTCCAGCACCATTTTCCGAATGACGCCGAACGGCACTTTGACCACTCTTTATTCTTTTACTGGGGGACTTGATGGTTCACTTGCTTATGGCGGGTTAGTGCTGTCTAGCGACGGTAATTTTTACGGAACTACCGCACAAGGCGGAATAAGCAACTATGGAACCATTTTTAGAATTACACCAAATGGAAGTTTCACCACGCTTCATTGGTTTCAAGGAAATGATGGCCGCAAGCCGATGGCGGCAATGATACAGGGACCAGATGGCAATTTATATGGAACCACCGAAAACGGCGGCACAAATGGTGATTTCGGAACCGTCTTTCGCCTCGTCATTCCGCCAGTCGTTCAGCCTTTGGCGCTGGCTGGAAATAAAATAACGCTCACTTGGAGTTTGGTTCCTGGCCAAATATATCAGGTGCAATACGCTTCCGATTTAACTTCTGGCAACTGGAGCAATTTAACATCTCAACTTACCCCCTCCTTCAACACGTTGAGTGTCTCCGACTTCATATCAGCGACCAATCAGCAGCGGTTCTACCGCATCGTTGAATTCCCTGAAGCTTGGTAATTCCAAGTTTTGAAGGCAGTTTACATTCCCGCCTTGGGTGTTTCCCGCTGCTCGGCCTCCTTTATCTCAAAGAATTTACAGTCTTTGAAACGAAAGACGAAGGCTACCACATTTGTGGGGAAGGACTGCACCGTCGTGTTATAGGGTAGGACTTCTTCGTTGTATGCGTTTCGCGCGGCGGCAAGTTTGTCCTCGGTGTCTGTCAAGTTTTGCTGTAACGAGAGGAAATTTTGGTTTGCCTTCAGTTCCGGGTAGGATTCAACGACGCCGTAGAGCGATCTCATGGTGGTATTGAGGGTGGCTTCTGCCTTCGCACGCTCTTCCACGGTGCTCGCATTCACGGCAGCGGCGCGGGCACGTGTAACACGTTCAAGTGTGCTGCTTTCGTGCTTGGCATAGCCTTTGACCACTTCGATATAGTTGAGGATCAGGTCATGCCGGCGCTTCAATTGCACGTCAATTTGAGACCAAGCTTTGCTCGTCCGGTTGCGCAAATACACAAGTCGGTTGAATGGTTTTATTATGCAAAAAATTGCGCCCACAATGAGTATGATAATGCCCCAAACTAAAAGACCGATTAGAGGACGGCCGGACGCGAGTTTGACCGTTGGTGGTGGAGTGGGCGGCTGCGTTGGGGTTGGTGGATTGGATTGTCCCGTGATTTCAGTATTTCTCTTACGGAAGTCGTCCCATGTGCTGAAAAATTTTGCGTCAGAAGGCTTCTGCCCATATCCGGGCCAGTAAATATAGCTTGGACGAAATCCTTGTTTTTGAACCATCCACGCCGGAATGGGATTGGAACGCGCCTCTTGTTTCGGCGCTGTGATGGAGTATACTTCAAAGTCGTCAAAACTCACGGTGGAAGAAAAATGCGAACCAGAAGTCGAATACAATTCCATCCCACCCGTCACATCCGCCGCCATCTCATTTAGCGGGGGAGTTTCACCCACTTGAGTCCAATTGTTTGTGTCGGTGCCGTAAAAGGCGGCTATCTTGCCATCCACAAGCGTAAGTCGCAGAAACGCCCCGGCCTGTCCCATCATCACCGACGGGATAGGGACATTCCGGCTTTGAAGGGTGCGCCCATCAACGGCCTGTCGCGTGAAAAATGCCAGTGTTCCTCCCGACGGAAACGCCATGATGCCAACGTTAAGACCGTGGGCGCTTAACAATAAGCCGCCTCCAGATCGAGGGTCGCTCAAGTCAGAAGTCTGTATTTTTGCAAAAAGTTCAGCTTCAGATGAGACTGGTTCCAGAACCGTCACGTTGTGGTATCCGCCGCGTCCGCTGGTGTTCGCTCCGGCCAAAATCCATTTGCCATCCGCATATTTGGCATGGCCTGCATAGTCAGGCTCACCGTGTATGCCCACATTCCAATTGTTGGGCAACGATTCTGGCATTGTGGTGGCGGGTGCGGGCGTTACCTGCAAATGTGTCACTCGTTCCTCGCAAATTCCGTCAGCATAGATTCCGGCAAATAATTCAGGGCGGTCGCCAGCCCAAAATGTTTTAATCGGGACGCCAATGGAATGCCATTCCTCTCCATCCTTGCTGTAAGAAGCCAAAAAATAGCTGCCTGAACGGGTCAACTTCAACCAAACGGGAAATCCGATGCCTTCACACTGGATGAAATTACCATAGAATTGCGGACGGTCCGACGCCTCATCCCACGAAAAATAGAGGTGCTGCCCTTGAGGATCCAAAACCAGACCTGCCTTTCCTGCCGTGGGTGCGAGTGATGACCATATCATGATGCCGATGTGTGCATTTGGCTGGCCAGTTGCATCAGTGATTTCCAGCACCGTCGAAACGTCGCCGTCGAAATCCTTGTAAATTATCGCCGACCGCGACGGTCCTGTTTTTATGTTCCAAGTGTCGTTGACAAACTCCACCGTGGCGTTTGTCACCAACCTGCCTCCGTAACCGAAACCAGTCACCTGCCAGTCCGGTGGCGGAACACCACTGACGGCGGACTTTGTGAAAAAAAAGAATAAGAAGATTGCGACAAGAGCCGCAACTTTGGAAATGCGAATGCCAGAAGTGCAATCATGTCCTTCTGACTGGTTCATAGTTTTGCCTGGCAAGCTACATTTGGTCGCAAGGAACGCAAACATTTTTTGTGGCAAACCTTTTCCGTTGCCCGTTTTTTTTCACGTTTGCTTCGGCCTGCGGTTTGGCGAACGGGAAAGTGGAGCGTAGGTGCAATGACGGCCGGAGCGGAGCCGGAGCGAAACAACCGTCGGCGAACCGCAGGCGGAAGCACGCCGACAATTCGGCTTTGCGGTGTCGCTCGTGACGAACGCCCTTTTTGCGAAACGGAACGGGCGTGGTCGAGTGGGAGACGGGGCCGACCGTCAACCTGTGAAGTGAAGCAAGAAAGCGCGCTGGTCACGGCGATAAACTTTTCGGCACAATTCTGACGCGACAAGCGGCTGTGCCATCGCCAAAACGCAGAGTTTTACCAAGGCGGTTGCTGTTTTGCATGTGGCACAGCTTGCCATCAGCCAATACCCTCGCTGGTCTTGTCAGCGAAATCCGACACTCGTGAGGTAGTCGGGAAGTGCAACAACCCGCTCTGGACACCTGGCTGTGGTCGCTGCCGCTTTGATGGCTTTATCGGCTGTTACAAGAAACATCGGTGCGCTGCCGACCTGATGGAAGCCACCGATGGAAAAACAAATGGCAGCATCACATATAAAGTTTTCTCGATTTTTTTTGGGGCTGCTCAAGTTCATCGGTTTCGGAGTCGGGAATTTCTGAAGCAGCGCAGACATCAAATGAAAGGGCACTGGAAAAACGTCCCGGATGATTTTCGCCTTCTCTGTCAACCCTGCGGGAGTCAGTTTTACGCCAAGAATGTTCGCATGTCGCACTACCGTGATGGCCGCCCAAGCATCCATGAACGCTTGACTTGCAAAGTAAGAGCGGAGTCTCCGCCGCACATCTCTGTCATCTTTCCCGCCAACCCACGGTTTTGCGATTGTTGGATCGCAATCTGTAAGAATTTTCTGCATGTCGGTGAGCCACTGTGTTTCAAGCTTGGCCAGTTCCATGGAAAACACTTTAAAGTTCGTTAGCGCGGCAGGTAGTGTTAGATTCGGCGCATGGTTTTTTACATACGCGGCCAGCTTGCTTAAGTTTTGAACATTTTGCGCGGCAATTGGCGGCACAGCACGAAACAGTTCCCGACAGACGGTTGATGCGGCGTCTGCGAAAAGACAAACACCGGCATTGGGATCGAAGGGCGACCAAGTGTGTTCTGCCAACGTTACAAGTGCGTTCAGACAATAATGGTAAGCTGGGTCACTGGTATTGCCCAAGTGACCAATCAGTTCCCAGATGACGATAGGACTGGCCAAAGCGAAATTCCCGGCTTTCTGTTCGAGCTGTCGCAGTTGAAGAGCCTTTATTCGAGAGTCGGCCAATGACAAGCCGAACGCCAGATTGCGATAGGCATTCGTGTCGAAAATAATGATTTTTTTTGTGCCCGGTGGAGCTTGCGGTTCCCTAAGACCCCCGACCATGCCCGTCGTTGTCTTGATTTTGGATAAGCTTTTCAACTGCTTTTGGGCTTCCGTTCACGTTGTGACCGGCGGATTTGTCTTTGGCGGTATTTCGTTTGCCACCCTCACCATTTCATCGAGGAGTTTCTTGAATTCGTCCAGACCGGTTGATGGAATAATAATGGTGTCACGGTGACCACCGGCGTCCTCACTAATGCGCAGAAACCGTCCGCGCGGATTTTCCTTTAGTGTAAAGACGAAGGTTTTGCGCTCAATTTGCACCTGATCCGATTTGAGCGTGTCCTCCTGGACTGGCGGCTTGGGTGGAAAATAGGGGTGGCGACTGAAGGGGGATGGCCGTTCGTTTGAAATCATAAAACTCGCGCAATGCGTCTGACGTGCCCCAGCATGACAGGCCGTGGCACTGTTTTCAATGCCTCAAGCATCTTCATTTTTTCAATCGGAAAGGCCCGAGGTAGATAGTGTTATTAGGATGGGATTCATCGAGGTTTTTGCTTTTCAATATCCGACTGACCGCCGTATATTGAAACCTCGAAAGTCTGATTGTGAACGAATTGCGAAAGTTGAGGGCTGGCGGGGATCAAATTCAATATACGAATCATCTGTCGTATAATGATTAAGCAGTGTTTGTGACGTGGATGTTATTATGAAAACACGACGATTAGTTACATTGTGTGCGTTGCTTGGAACTTTGATTATTTCTGGCTTTTCGGCATCTGCTGATGAAAAGCTTAGTAGCATTAGCACCAGCCTCAGCAATACCACCATTAGTGGCAGTGTCGATTCGACTGTCGGTGGGCAGACCCAGCCGTCACCCACGCCTGAGAGCAGAGGGTGGTGGCGGGCATTTGTTCTTTTGTTTAGATTTCACGTGCGGAGTTGAGCACTCACCGTTAGTTATTCGCCTATCCCCATTTCCTCAATCGTAGAAGGGCCAAGTCAGCCGAGTCGGGCGTCCGAGAGATTCCTGCTCGAAGGGAATTCGTCCGGCCTGCATGTGGAGCGGGTGAAAGTCACGTCCAGATTTTTCCCGCAGCACGCGAAGAATTTCAAAGCCGGCTTCGTCGCTGTCACCGAAGTGCCAGCACTCGATTTTTGGAGGTAGGCTTTGTAGCAATGCTACAGTGGCGCTGCCCGGATAGCTGGTGCAGATGAGGAGTTCGCCACTATGAAGTTTGGCCAATTCGTGAAACGTGGTCTCATTCTCAATTGTCAGGCAACGCGAAGACGCTGTCTCGATTTCTTCTGCGCGCACAATATCTGTTTGAGACAAACGGAACGGGCCGTTCAAAACCCCCAAATCCAGCCATGCACCATCCAAGCGAAGTTTTAGCGGGCCGTGAACGAGAACAGAACGCGGATTTGGAAGAATTCCAACATCGTCGAGAGTGCGAATGGCGCTGCCGGTAATGTCTTCAAGTAAACGACCCAACTTCCCGCGCAACTGACTGGAAAATTCGCCGTCGCGCTCAAGTGCGGCAAGTTGTTCGAGTTGTTTGGAGTCACCACAAAGGACGCAGCTTGCGAATCTCACGAGAGATTCGCCCTCCCAGGCCAGCAATTTCGGCAGGAGGGCAATCAGTTTGGTATTAGCTGTGGTGGGTTCACGATCAAATGGAGCGATAGAACTTCCAGCCAATGCGGCCTGCTGCATCCGTTCGCACCAAGTTTTCCAACCTTCCCGCCAGCGCGCCGGTGTATCGGCAGATGCTGCCGCTTTGAATTGTTCAGCCACTGCCGCGCGAAGTTCAGTAGGTGACGGACGGCCAAGGCGTGCATAAAGGGTGGATTCGTTGGCCGGTGAGAAGCGGATTTGATGAATGTGGGAGCGGTCGCGCTTATGAACCGGGACACGCGCGAGCATTCCGGCGGCTTCAGCCTCAGCGAGCTGTTGCTCAGCTACGGCGCGTTTTTCTCCTTCGCTGCAATCAGCCTCCGCCAGAAGTTCTGCCAGCGACAGCAGCACATCCCGGCTTGCTTCGCCGGTGCGTCCCGCTTGACTCCGTTCATATCGGCGGGCGATGACTTCGAGGACTGGTGAAGGCGTTTTCATGCATGGAGCAACTACGATCCCATCAAGCGCCGGGCGTCTTCTGAATCTCTCGCCAGACTTACGGGAACATTTGTGATCTCGGTGCGTTTGCCAAGACGGCGTTCATCCTTCGACACGACTACCAGCCAATCGCAATGCTCGAAGGCATACGGAATGTTGCCGGTGCTCATTGAGAACACGCCCTGAAGATCAAATGCCTTGAGCGCCGTGATGCAATCCTTGATGCGCTCGCCGCTCAACTTTGAGAACGCCTCGTCAATCGGCACAAGCCCAAGTGTGGGTTCGGATTTGCGGGAGCTGTAACGACGATAAGCGCGCAAATAGCTCGCGAGAATCGCGATGAAATACGGCGACTGGTTCTCGCCGCCACTGAATTTACCAGAGTGACGATCAACGCTGGTTTTTCGGCCGTCTGCCTCGACCACCTCCATGTCGTATTCGTAGTAGTGGCGATAGTCGAGCAACCGACCTGCTTCCGCGCTGTCCGGTTGTTCCGTGAGTGTTTTCAGGAAATGTGCAATTGCATCGCGGAAACGCGGTTCGGCAGAGGCAAAAAACAAATCATCTTCGCGCGCAATGGCGCTGGCTTGAAGCAATTCATGGTAAAGTTGGTAATCTTGATTGCGCCAATATCGAAGCTCGTAGGTATTTGTGCCGATGGGCCGCTTCTTCAGCGACGTGTTAAGCAGCGTCACCAAATTGACAACTTCATGCAGTGCGTTGTGCAGTTTTTCCAAAATCTGCGTTCGGAACAGGTGCTCCCAATTTTTTCGCTCGCGTTCGGCTTTGCCACGATAGTCGGGGATGTCGCTTTGCTCCAGTTTGACAAGCTGTTTGTCGTGTGCGTCGTTCGTCTCCGTTTCGATTGGCAATTCATCGAACTTGGAATGAGCCATTGCGAGTTCGCGACGCTTGGCTTTCAACTGTTCCCAAGTTCCGGTTGCTTGCGTGCTAAGTTCATGAAACTGGTCGTTGAAACGGCTGGCCGCGGCGTCCTTCACGGGGAACTGGCCAAGCACCTCGGAACGAAGTTCGTCCAAACGCTTCAACCACGGTGACACGTCAACCTCATTGCGAACCTGCTCAAACTTTTCAGCCAAGGAAGCGACCGCATTCCGCTGCGCGGCAATTTGCTTTTCAAGTTGACGAAGTTCCGCGCGTTTCTCGCTACGGTCGAGTGCGCGTTGCTCATCTTCCATTTTTTTTAGGTCAGCCTCCAGCCTGGTTTGCTGCGTTGCCAGTTCGTCAAACTTTGCCCGGTCAATTGTCTTGAGCTTGGCGATGTTGTCCTTCAATTCTGTCTGAAACCCGGGTAATTGCCGGACGCTCGCAAGTTCGTCGCTCAAATTCGCAGCTTGTTCAAAATGCTCACGCCAGCCATCGCCGACGGTCTTGACTGCACGCTCGACAGGCATCAATTTGCGCTCCTCGGCTTCGAGGTCGCCAATCAGCTTTTGTTTCCAGGCAAGCTGCTGTTCCAACCCTTTCTCGCCGACAAACGGATTGCCATCATAGAAACGCGGGCGTTCGACAAATGCGCCGCGTGTCATAAAACCGTCCGGGAGAATGCCGTTCTGGTCTGGAGGCAACGCACGCAATTGTGCGAGCGATTCCACGCACATCAGGTCGCCGAACAGGTGGCTCACGACGGCTTCAGCGACAGGATGGCTGGTCTTCAGTTTCTCCACCAGCGAACCAGACCGAACGGTTTTCTTGAGCTTGAGCGCCTTTGCCGGATTGATGAGCGATTCGCGACCTGTCTCATTGCCAAGCTCGGACGCTTTCAATCCGTGGTAAATTTTCTCCGCCTGCTCGTAGTGTTCCTGGGAAACCGTGATGGCGAACTTGCGGGCAAAGGCGATTTCGACGGCCGGGCGCCACCGCTCGTCGGTTACTTCGCATAACGCACGGAGGTGCTGCGCGGGCAAATGTGAACCACGCGAGAGCAAGCTGTTGTTGAGCGCATCCAGAAGCCTGGTGGGAAACGGCAATTTGCCAATTTTCAGAGCGGCAACTTCGTCTCGCAGTTGGCCAAGTTGCTGGCGCAGTTCAGAGAGGCGCTTGTACGTTGGAGCAGCCGCGCGGCTTGCTTCAGCCGCAGCACGCTGGGCCGTGTCGCCGAGCGCGCGCAAGGTTTCACCCGCCTTCGCCACTCCGCCTTGTTCAACTGCGTGGATCGCTCGCTCGACGGAAATGGCTGGCGCATCGTCCATATCCAACGGCAAAGCGCGGAGTTCTTTGAGCCATGACCGGGCATTGCGAACGCGGTTGACGAGTGCCTGCCCCAAGGTCGTACCGACTTCGGTGAGTTGACTGATTTGGTGGGTCAGCTTTTCGTTGCGTGATTTCAGTTCGCTGTAGAGACGGCCTTCTGGTGTTTCATTTATGCTCGCTTTGATGCCGTCAATCCGCTGCTTGAGATTTGGGATGGCTTCCTCCAGGTGTTTTAATCGCGCTTCCTCGGTTGCGTATTCTTCCTTGAGCTTGGAGAGTCGGGATTCATCAGACTGAAGGTGCTCGGCGGCGTGTTCGTTGCGGAGTTGAGCTTCAAGGTAACGCGCCAATACACGATCACGGCGGAGTTCGGTGAGCCGCGTGAACGTGTTGCGGATGACTTTCAATCTTTCAAACTGGTCGTTCAGGTCATTCAGGTCTCGTTCGTATCCCAAGAATGTCCGGTAGCTCGCGGTCACGTCATTTACATCGAGCTTGTCAGCGGGGAGAATGAATTGGCGTGCAAACTCATTAAAACTTTTCAGGAAAGTGAACGACATCGCCGTGGGCAAAAGCGCGCGCAGGACATTTTTATCGAAATTGAGATGCACCGGCTGCGCCATGTCACGCAGGTAGGCTTCGATGCCCTCCGGGTAAATTCGTCCCTCGCGACTTTCCGCGAATGCCTTGAAGGTGGTGTAATCAAGCGGGCACTTCTCGGCATCCAGAAAATCGCCGCGAGCAAGCGATTCAGGAACGAAGAACGGTGTGATTTTGCCGTGTACTTCTGCCGCGCTGGCAAACTCAACGCGAATACCCCAGGTTTCGGATTTTTTACCATTCGGCCAGGTGAACTCCAATGCCACATAAGTGATGGCTCTGCTCCGCATGTATTGTATGACGCCATTTTCCTCCACCTTGGTGTCGCCAAGACAGTAACCCTTGAGCGAACGGTCGCCACGGTCGCCAGTGGCGGACTGGTTGAAGCGCACGAGGCGTTGATCACCTACGAGGACGAACTGAATCAAATCCATGAGGATGGACTTGCCCGAACCAGTCACACCCGCCAGCAACAGGTTGCCCTCGACCGGTATGGTATCCTTGTAACCATACCAGTTGAGCGCATGTATGCGAGTGAGGCAGATTGTGCGGTTCATTATTCCTTTTCGGCGTCTCCGTTGTCGTCAACATCAACTTCCCCGGTTGCCGTTTCTTTGATGGAAGCCAAATATCGGTCCGCATTCTTGTTCCACTCTTCGATGTTTTGGAAGGGAATGACCCGCTTCAAAGTTGGCAGAATTTCAATCTGCGAACGCTCCAACGTCACATCAAGCGTGACATGAATGAGATTTTTTCGTCGCGCCAGAGAAAGGATTTCGCGCAGCCGTGTCGGGCTGGGAAGATGTTTGCGCAGCGGCTCGAACTTTGCAGCCAGCGAATCGTTGAGTTGTTGTGCGGTAAGGCGGACGGGCGGCGTTTCGCCACGGTCGCGCACGGCAGTGTCAAACTCATACCACAAAGTGAGCAACACCAGCGTGGCGTCAAGTTTAAGGTGCAAAAGGAAGGCGGCGCTCTGCGGAACAGCTTGCACCGTTCTATCTTGATGTTCCCAATGAAGTTTGAGATCGAGCAATCCGGCCAGTTCATCCACCCAGGCGCGATTTTGATAACACCAGTGGTAAAGATCGGTTTGCGCGGGTTCGAGGCCGAGAATTGAACCGCTGCGCCAGCAACCGCCGCAAAGCTTCGCCAAGCCGCTCGCGATCATTGGCGGACAGCTTCGCCAGCAAGCCGGTGGAAATTGCAGATGTGCCGTCGGTCGTCATTTCTTGAGCAGGGTAAAGCGCTCGATGCGGTATTGTAGTTTGGTGTCGAAGTCGCCGGCGTCGGCCTCGGTTTCGCGCCGGGGGACTTGAATTTCAAATTGCGCATCCGCCGACCGCGCATGCAGCAGACAGGCGATAAGGTCGGCCACGTCCTCGTCATTGCGAACGTGTTCGCGGAGCAACACGGATGAATCAATCCGAGCGCCCCTTCTGCCGGGCAGTGCGGCGACAAAGTGATTGGCCCGACTAACAGTCAGGGAATCGCGCATCGTGCTCTCAAGTTGCGCCAGTGCGCGGTCTTGTTGGCCCGGATCGGAATCTTCCAACGGTTCGATTTCGCCAGCCGCGCGGCGAAGGCGGGGCGTATAGAGCGATTCCATGCCGCTAACAATCCGCGTATCGTGCAACAACAAAGCCGGAAATTCGATGCCCAACTCATCCAGTTCACTGATGCGGCGACCGGCAAAATGGCGATTCAGCGTCTCAAAAAACTCCTGCACGCGAGAACGGTTTTCGCTGGTTGTTTCCTGGAGGTAGTGGAATCGCGCTTGCGAACGGCGGGTGAACTCGGCAGTGCGCCGGTCAATCGCGTCAGCCAGCGGTTCCACATGTTCCAGAAGTTCTGCCAGTTCGTTCAGTCGCAGCCGGACATGAGCCATTGCGGCTTCGGGCGAAAGTGCCGGATCACGCCGCATCACCTCGGTCTGCATTTTGGTAAGGAGGTCGGCGTTGGTTTCCAACTCATCTATCGCACGCCGGGCGTCAGCGAGCTTTGAAGGCAGACGCGCGTGAACCAGTTGCGCGTAACAGGTTCTCCCAATGCGCTCGGCAAACTGGTCAAACAGCACCGCGAGATTTTCTTTGAGTGTCGAAGCGGCAAGTTGCTGCTTTGTGTGGCGTTCTATGGACTTCTGCATCCCGTGCAGTTCAGCGAGACCCGTTTGCAGGCTGGCCACACAACTTTCAACTTGTGCCCAAGGTTGATCCACCAGAGCGTCACGGTTGGCCAGGGTGAAACAGACATTCACGAGCTTGTCGGAAAATCTGGCAGCTTCGGGAAAGGCAATCTTCCTCAACGCTTGGAGTAACAGAACTCCGTTCGGGTCAAAGAAAATCAGCCGCTGCCAATCCGTCCGCTCCTCGTCCTGAAGCCAGCCCGTTTTGCGAAGCGTTTCCAGAACGATGCGAGCTTTGTCCCGCGTGGTGGCTGCTTGGGCAACCGGCTCATCGTCAACCGCAGAGATTTCACCATGTTGCTCGACAACCTGCTCGACCAAAGCAAGGGCCTCTTCGCGGTCAAGTCCTTGGTTGCGTTGCGCAGCCTCGCGCTCCAGCGCGTCGAGCGCATCCACGTAGAGACGCGCCAGCGGCCCTGCCAGCACGCGGAAAAAATCCGGGCGAACTTCGCGAAAGAGATGGAGAGCCAGTGCAGACATTTCTTCTGAGCCTATCGTGATAGGTTAGACAAATGCAGTCCAACCTTCCAAGCGTAGTTAATTAGGTTCATGCAAAATGGATAATGATGGTTTTGGACTTAAAGGACAATCTTGAGATTGCAGATGTGTTTCAATCAAGCCATACGCACGCACGGGTTTGGTGGACATCAGCGTAAAAGGTAAAGTTACAATCGGTGCCCCGAGCGAAACGGTCGAGTGCGCCAGCAGGTTTTTCAATCGCCTGAACATGACCGCGTGCGGAATCGTGCAGCACACGCTAGACCGGTTCAACCATGTTTGGCCGCTTCAATGGGGCCGCACGCGGTCATTTGTGGAATTGTTGATGAACTACCCCGGAGGTCAAGGCTTCAACGGGGCCGCGCGCGTGCGCGCGCGGAAATTTGAAGTTTTGATGTGCAAACACGACGGCGTTTCTCAGCTTCAACGGGGCCGCGCGCGTGCGCGCGCGGAAATAACCATGTGGCGTTGGCGGAATGATTTGGGTTTTAAACGCTTCAACGGGGCCGCGCGCGTGCGCGCGCGGAAATCTTGAACAAGCGCAGCGGGTAGTCAATCTTATAAACCGCTTCAACGGGGCCGCGCGCGTGCGCGCGCGGAAATTGGACTCATTATTTCTGGAAACACATCGGCGATAAGCTTCAACGGGGCCGCGCGCGTGCGCGCGCGGAAATGACTCAGACGGCTTCCACCCCAAGCCCGCTCGCGATGCTTCAACGGGGCCGCGCGCGTGCGCGCGCGGAAATGGTGGCGACCGGCACCGACGATCTGCGCGAACAGTTGCTTCAACGGGGCCGCGCGCGTGCGCGCGCGGAAATGACGTTTCTGTTTTCTGGCCCGTGTTGGCGGGCAACGCTTCAACGGGGCCGCGCGCGTGCGCGCGCGGAAATAA
This sequence comes from uncultured bacterium, assembly GCA_963723125.1. Lineage (GTDB taxonomy): Bacteria > Verrucomicrobiota > Verrucomicrobiia > Limisphaerales > UBA11358 > UBA11358. The sequence goes on along the minus strand of CAVRPQ010000009.1, from coordinate 45,478 downwards.
TGTAGTGCGGTCGCGGTCGCCGGCTGGTGTGATTAGCTTCAACGGGGCCGCGCGCGTGCGCGCGCGGAAATATTCACGCCAAGGCGCTTCGCCGGATTTGCGGACTGCTTCAACGGGGCCGCGCGCGTGCGCGCGCGGAAATCGAGGGGATTTGGGTTGTCGCGGAGATTTTCGAGTGGCTTCAACGGGGCCGCGCGCGTGCGCGCGCGGAAATATAATATCGGGGTTTTTGGTGGGAATTGGTTGCAGTGGCTTCAACGGGGCCGCGCGCGTGCGCGCGCGGAAATCCATCCGCCTACAGATTAACGAAGAGGTTCACGATTGGCTTCAACGGGGCCGCGCGCGTGCGCGCGCGGAAATGACGGAAGACGCGAAGATTGCCGGCGACCAAAGTATGGCTTCAACGGGGCCGCGCGCGTGCGCGCGCGGAAATACCGCCCAGCAATACCGCGCGAGCGTGAGCAAATCAGGCTTCAACGGGGCCGCGCGCGTGCGCGCGCGGAAATATCAAATAGGAGACAAAAATTATGGCATGGACAGTTGCTTCAACGGGGCCGCGCGCGTGCGCGCGCGGAAATCACTTAACCGCCGAAGAAAAAGAAAAATTTATAATTAGCTTCAACGGGGCCGCGCGCGTGCGCGCGCGGAAATTCAACGTATCGAATTCGGTGCCGGTATTTTCCGTCCGAGCTTCAACGGGGCCGCGCGCGTGCGCGCGCGGAAATGGTGGAATATGACCTGCAGAACCGCTTCAACGGGGCCGCGCGCGTGGGCGCGGAATTCGAGCACGAGCGTGACGCTTGACAGCTTCAACGGGGCCGCGCGCGTGCGCGCGCGGAAATTTCAAAATGAACAACGGAGGCTTTGCCATGTTGGACGCTTCAACGGGGCCGCGCGCGTGCGCGCGCGGAAATAGCTGTCAGACTTGCTGTCGGCGGCATCAGGCATACGCGCTTCAACGGGGCCGCGCGCGTGCGGGCGCGGAAATTGTGCATGGACAGCATCTCGCGACGCATGATCGACGTCGATAGCTTCAACGGGGCCGCGCGCGTGCGCGCGCGGAAATAGCCTCACTGTTACTCCCTCTGGCGCAAGCTCGCAATGTTGCAATTGCGATTGCCTGCGCTGGTCCGAATGTCTGCGTGTTTGTGATGTCTGTATGCCTTGTCATTATCAGCTTGCTTTGAGGCGGTTACGCCATGCGAGCGCGGACGGGGTTTTCCGCATCACCCCGCCGCTCGCGGGTTCAATTGTCAAAGAACACTGAAAACTCAAAATACAAAACACGGCGCGTCTATTTTCGTATAGGGCAGGCCCATTGCAGTGATCACCCGGTCGCCTCGCCCTTCAGCCGGGCCAAGCGAGATGAACAACACTTGGTCTTCATCTTGATTGATAATTTTGCTTAACGCCGTTTCCAATTCGATTTTCTCGGACGGATTCAGGTCACACTCGAAAACCGAAAATTGAAGATGATCACCGAAACTGCGACAGGCTTTGAAGGTGCGTCGCAACCGTTTGTCATCCGCCACGTCGTAGCAAACCATGTAGGTCGTTCGCATAGGTCACCTCGTCAACAATGGAATGTATTCGGCGATTTCGCCGGTCAATGTTTTGGCCAGCAGTCGCGCCTGCAATTCAAGTGCCCGGCGATAGCTGACTTTGTAGTCAAATAATGGATGCGTGATGAGCGAACTCATCCGCTGCTCATACATCTGGAAAAAGCGTTTGCGCCCCGGCGCGGTAAGGTTCACCGCTTGGCCCGCGCGCACAAAATCTTTTTCCGTAACGACACGATTGTTGATGCAGCTCAACACGGTGGACTCGGCGATCAATGGCCTCATTTCTTCCATCAAATCCAGAGCCAACGCTGGCCGTCCGAATCGCGGCTGATGGAAAAATCCAATGTAAGGGTCAAACCCCACTGCCAGCGCCGCCAGTGTGCAATCCTTGCTCAACATGCTGTAAGCCAATGAAAGCATCGCATTGACAGGATCAGTCGGCGGTCGCCGGTTGCGATTGGTGAAATTGAAATTGAAGGCGAGTTGTTTCGCGTCTTTTATTGGGTTGTGTTCCGCAGCCAACTCGTCGGCAATTTTTACCATTCCGTTGAATTGCTGAAAATACTGGCTCGCGGCAGCGCCTTCGATTCCCAAAAGCTCCTCAATTGAGGCGGCCGCCAGTGCGTCTTCCGATGCCCGCTTGAGTTTCATGATTGTCGGCTCCGGTGGTTCCAAATGATTTCGCATCAGCAGCGTGCGATGATTGCGGATTTTCCCATGCACAAACTGCCTTGCCAGTGACAGGCATTTGGTTTCGTCCCGCGCCAATCGGAATTGCTCCATTCGCAGAAACACATTTTTCAACGTATGACCACGGGTGATCCCATAAAACCAGCCGCCCATCGAAAAATAGGTGACGGGAATTTCCATTTCGCAGAGCGATTGAACCGCTTGAGTCGAGATTTGAATATTGCCAAACAATGCAACATGTGAAAGGTCGCGCAGGCGCACTTCATCAACAACCTTGTCTTTTTCTTTAACCTGCAATACTTCGTCTTTGCATCCAACGCGAAAACCCTGCGTGTTAAGATAAAGTGGGCGGGTGTCATCACGCGCGGCAATCAGTCTGCGGGGAGGCTCGGCTGATTTCTGTGCAGGCGAATCTGGCTTCTCCGATAAATCCACGTCAAGCGGTGGTGGTTCGGCCAGCATCCGGGTTTCGTCCGGCAGACACACCGGCGCGAGCGAACAGCGCACACATTTCGGCGAATTGACCAACGGTGGTGGAATCGGCCCGGTAACGATTCGTCTGGCCTCCGCAATGTTTTGCAGAATCCAGTTTTCCAGTTCGGAAGTAATGGGCAGACGGACACGTTGCTTGGTGGCTCGATAATAGATGATGCCCTCGTTGCAGGCGTAGCCGTTGTCGCGCAGAATCAACGCCTGCAATCCAATTTGCATTTTGTCCGTGTCCCACAGTTCGATTGGCCTCCTCACCCTCTTTGGGTGCGCCCGCTTTGTAATCAACCGGACAGACCTCCAACGCGGTGAGTAAATCTTCTTTGCCGGTCTTGGATTCAACCAAATCCATTTTTGCAACCACCCCCAACCGTTCTGATCCCATTTGCACGGAGCGCGAGTGAATTGTTTCGGGTTCTGCGCTTTGCGTTTCTGCCGCTTTGCTTGCAGAATCGGCAGCATCCGCCGCCGTTCCTTGCGCTTCTTTTGGCTTGCCGGTTTCCGATTTTCGCTTGGCCACTGGTAACGCGCCGGTGCCCGAATCAACGCGCTGGTGTATCGCACCGCCGCGCAGCGTGTCGGCACTTTCCACGAACACTCCCTCGACAAATTCGTAATAGAACAATCGCTGGCAATATACGAACTCGTTCAACATCCGCGCGGGAATTTGTTGCGGTTCGGTTTCGGTGCGCGCTTTATGTTCAGAAGTTTCCGGCGTCGCAGAACTCAACTCTGGCGAAGTAGGAGCTTCAGCGACTGGCTTCGACGGTTCACTTTGCTGCGACTTGGCTGGTGCGACACGTACCACAATTTTCAATCGGTTCGGTTCGATTTTCACCGCGCGTGCCGGACGTTTGCTGTCTAACCTCGCTCCAGGCATTCCGGGCGAATTACCTCTTGCCACCAGCGGCGTTTCCGGTTCACTCAAACGATTTTCGGATTTAATCGATGGGTCTTGGTCGTTCATGGGCGTTTTGATGGTTGTCAGACAGCTAACTACATGCCATTGCAGCCACAAACAGGCCGAGACCGAAGTGGGAGCCGTAACCAAGGGCGAGCGGCCCCCTAACGGGTTCGGGAAACGTGATGCAAAAAGCGTTGCCAGAACTGTTGCCGCGATTACCGCCGCCGTCGTAGCGGATAGTTTGGAATTGCAACGACCGGAGGCTTCGGCTGCCAAATTGAAATGGGCGCTCGCGTTCGTCGAGCAGCTTGATGGTGGCGGCAGCGCCGTGCGGGTGCAGCGCAAGGAGACGTAGTAAATCGTGCCCGGCACAGCCAGTCTGCCAGCCGTTCCCATCCATTTTCGGACGGCCATCGCGGAAGGTTTTGGCGTGGCGGGTCGAGACGAATGGCGTAAGCGAACGCCAGACTTGTGAGGGCTTCTGCACGGCGAACAGCGGACACTCTTTGAAATCTTCCATGCTCCCGATGCTGTGAAGCACGAGGCGAATGTCATGCCCGCCGTGTCCCCAAACTTTGTTCAGTTTGCGGAGCGCGAGACAGGCCACTTCATCGAAACCCATTGTTGCCCAGACGGTGATGTGCGTGATGGAGTCGCGAACGCCGTTGGCTTCGCAAAAAATGTGAGCGTGTGCGTGGCCGGTGCGCGGTTGGCCGTCTTCAGCTAGGCCGGTGAACACAGTAGCGCGGCCTTTCCCTTGGTCGGACCACTTGCAAAGCGCGTCATGCACGCGGTCGGCGACAGAAACCGCTTGCGTGATGCTCGGTGCGACGGTACTCACCACAGCGTAGCGCGCCACTGTTGGCAAGGCTTTGCTGCGCCGAGGGCGTGGCTTGGTGGCCGGAGCGAAGGCATTTTCCGGGCGGACATAATTCACGAATTCAGCGCCGGGCGGAAGATTCCAACCAGCGGATTGAAGTTCGCCAGTGTCGGCGTGAAGTGCAGCAAACAAATCTTCGGGGACGCTGAGGGCGTCAACCGCTTTGGATTTCTTACCTGCCTTCTTTTTGCCGCCAATCGGCGATTGGTTGGTTTTGAGGAAATTTTTACGCCAATCGCTATACTTGGCAGGGTTCATCGGCGCGAGCAGGCGAACGAATTCGGTTTTCTCCGGCGGCGTTGCACCTTCGGCCAACGGCATGGCGTTAGATTCAATCGCCGTGACACCTTCCAGCACGCGGGCTTCTACGAGGCTTTCCGCGCGTCCAAAGTAGCCGAGTCGCATGGCAAGCGTTTGCAACGCGGCTAGTTGCTCGGGTGGCAAATCCATGTCCCATGCTACGAGCATAGCGTCGCGTTCCGAGAGCTGAACGAAGGTGTCAAAGACCTTGGTGGTCTTTTCATTCTTGCCCTCGTTGTATGGCATATAGTGCCGCGTGTGCGCGGTGGTGGCGCGAGGCAGACGAAAGACTGGCGGCTGGCTCAACGCATCGGCGAGCGCGCGGATAGTGTGCTCGGAAATCTCATCATCTCTGCGCGCCTTCAAATACCAGGTCGCAATCAACGCGCGAACGATGCGCCACGGTGAAGGCGGCCATTCGACCGCGCCTTCGTTCACATGACGACCCCAGGGCGTAGCGTGGTAACGCCCGGCTGGGAAGCGCAGTTCAAGAACGGTCATGGTTATTCCTCGAAGGTGAGGCTGGTTTCAGGAGGATTAGCGAAACCGCCTGCTGCTTTTTTGATAAGGCCCGGTAGCACCTTTTCGAGTTCGTCAAGTGAAGGCACGGCAAAGCCTTCTGGACGTTGCACAACGAAGTTCGCCGACAATTTCCAAATCGCACGCCGTCCGCAGCCGCAGGCCATCGCGTAAGAAACGTTGGATTTTGAAAAGTGCGATGGCGATAAGCATCGTTTCGACATCCGCGCCGAGTCCGAATCCGCGGATGAGCGCGAGGTCGAGATTGAAGAACGCAGTAATGCTTCCGCTGTATTCGTCGCGGTGGAAGGGGACATTGCCAAATCCTTTGGCGGTGTCGCCGGAAGGGTTCACAGCATCGTTCTTCACACCGCCACTTGCGGCGACGGTCACGCCCTCAGCTTCGATGAATGCGGTGAGAGCACGTGGCAGGCGCATCCGGCCACCGGCGATTTCCTTTTTGGCAAGAAAGACGCCATGCAGCAGCGCATTCGTGTCGTATTTCAAGCAATGTGGCGGTGAGCTTCCTAATGTCCACAATGCCTTTCTCGGCGATGGCGAGTTCCTTCTGGAGCGTCGCAAGAAAGGCTTTGTCCTTGCCTTCGAGGATATACGGGCTATTCAAGCCGGTGGGCTTCAAGCACGGAATTAGTGAGCGGTTTGCTGGCCTTGTCTTTCACTTTCACGACCGGCAATCCCTTGAGCGGCGTCACCCAATCATCGGCGACGGTGTCCCAGCAGACGGTTTCGAGCCGGTTCGCCATGCTTTGCGCGGACTCCACAAGAAGCATCTTTTTCGTCCGTCCGGGCCGTCGTAAGTGGCTGCGCCGAGATCGGGGAAGCCGGTGGGTTGAAAGCGCGTGCCCTGAATCGGCTTGAGAGCCGCCTTGAGCAGCAGGCGGGGTTGGTTTTTGAGTGCAGTCGAGGTTCATGTGTTTTATGTTTTTGGTTGTTGAAGAATGTTGCGTTCGAGGAGTCGGAAATCGTGCGACGTAATCGGGAAAAGCATCGCCGCTGCCGTGCGCCGGGCGATGTCACCGCCTACGGGAAGGTCTTTGACGAGCGGCGCTATTCCCGACGCGCGCAAGCGGCGGGCGGCGAGTTCGGAGGCAGTCTTACCATCACCATTCATGGCGCGTTGAAGAATCGCAGGCACAAGCGGGATGGCGTCGTCTGTCCCGCTGGCGGGGCGAAAGCAAAGCCGCAGCATGGCATAGAAGGATGAGGGGATCTGCATCTGGCGTTTCATGGGATTCGAGCGACAGCCGCCTTACCGGCTGCCAGTCGAGCAGACTCAAACCCCAGATGAGGTCGGCGAGCAAATCGTCATTCGTCCGGCCTTCAATGAAATCGGTAATGTCGTCAAGGCGCGCGAATCGTGGCGAATCGTCCGGCCAACCATTTCGCACCGGACTGCCCCACGCGCATAACTCGCCGAGAGAGTATAGCGATGAGCGCGTCGGTCAGGTCGCCGTCGTGCCACGCCACGTCGTTGCCAGGCGTGTCGTCCCAACTGATCCAAGAGCGTTCCTTGTTTGACCCTATGTTAAGCGGTTCGAGGTGCTGCCGGAACCAAAGCGTTTCCTTTCCAAACCACGCACGCATCGCGGCAACAGATTCGAGCGAGGCGGAATTCAGGCGAGTTATCATTCGCATCATCAAGCCAACGCTCTTTCAAACCATGCAAAGGCCGCAGATACGCACCAGTTGTCCATTTGAAACTTCGAGCCAGTGCCCGTTCAGTCGCGCCGAGCGCGGCGATGAGCGATTGCAGGCTGCCCGATGAGTCGTCGCGGCATACTTCAACAATACGACGCTCAAGCTGGTTCAAAGCGCGGGCAACTGACGCAGGTGGCTCGGGGTTGGCGCGCGGCCCGGCCTTTTGCCGCAGGCGGTCATGCCATTGCTCAATGTCGGCAAGCAAATCTGCTCGTGCGTTGCGACGCACGATGACGCGCTCCAGTGGCGTGGCAAAATAGGCAAGACCGTTGCGGACTTGAAAACCGTATCGCTGAAACGCCGTGATGCCGCGATCCACACCAAGCGTTACGGCAGCTTGCGCAAAATCCACGCCGCTGCGCGCTGTGCGGCCTCGCACCTGCGCGCGGCCTTCGCTGAAAATCGCGCGCAACTCGGCGAGTGTCGTCGGCTCACTCCATAGAGGCATCCACATTTCGCAACGCGCCTCGACTTCATCCGCCCCCGCCGCGCTCGCGTAGCCTACGCCAGCCTGCCGCACGCAGAATGGATACACGAGTGTTCCGTCGTCTGCGCTCTCCAAGCGTTTCACCGACGCGGCGGCGAAGAGAAGCGCGCCTTCAATCATCAGGATGAAATCCCAAGGATTCACAGCCGATGGCGCATCAAAGCCCGACAGTGGCGTTTGCACCGCCTGCCGCGCTTGGGAAGAACTGGCCAACGGGTGCTTTGGTCGTGAGACCTGGAGCAGCACTCCCAAACAATGCCGCCCGGAGCCAGCGCGTAGATTCCGCCGTCGGCTCGCCGGTCGCCGGGTTCATCACTTCAGTGATGCGTTGCATGAAGTTGTTTGTGAACTCCAGCCGTCCGTCGTTGCCGCCTGTGCCGAGCAGCGGCGGAAATTTCGCGCCGTCCTGTCCGAGCACGAACACCGCGTCGAGCCAGCCAAGTGCGTCTTCGGGAAAAGAGTTTCGGCAACTTTGGAGCAGCAGCGTCTTTGTCTCTCCGTCCGGCTTCGCTTTCAAGGTAAGCTGTTTCACTTCTCGCCGTGCCGCCGCTATTCCTTTGCGATACTGTTCTAACCGCACCGCTTTGCCTTTTTCAATCGCCGTCAACGCCTTATCATTATCTTTCGGGAAAAAGCCACTGCCGCCATTCCAGGCGCGAGCACCGCCGTGGGCTGGTAATTGCACGCCAAAAATTCTACGACCGCCGCTTCGTTCGCTGTCGAGTTAAGCAAGAGATGATCGTTCAGCCACAAGCCGCGCACGTTCGCATCCGCTTGTTCAGCCACAAGCCGCAAGATACCCAGCCCCTTCAAGTAGTGGGCAAGCGGGATGGGAGCGCAGCCGTTAAGGTTGATGGTGGGCATGGCGTCAGGTTGTTTGCTCACGCGAAGCGCGGGCGTCAGCAGCGCGCAGCAGGGTTTCAAGATAAGCGAGACGGAATGGGCCGAGGTCAATCCGGTCACGCAGGGCGACAGCGCGGGCGAGCCACGAAGGACCGTGCTGGCCTTCACCCATTTGCATGAAGCTGAGGTCAAGTGAGATTTCTGGCGTGGTAAATTCGCCGAGTGCGACGGCGGGTAGTGCGTCGCCCTGCCAGATGCCACGGGCAAAAAGAGCGTCTGGTTTTTGTGGGTTGCCGGTTTCGTCCGGCAGCGAGCGGATGGAAAGGCGGACTTTGCCGTGATGCGCCGCAATGAGATAAGCGACGAGATCGCGTTCAGCGGCTTCAGCCGGGCCTTTCAGTAACCAAGCGAGAGCGGAAGCCAGTTCGTGACGGAAGCCGTGGCGGGCACATTTGCCGTTTTTGTTGGCAGACTTCGCCCAAAGTTGTCTTTCACGCGTAGCATCGCCATTGCGAAGCATTTTTTGAAATTCGTCGTGAGCCTTTCCGATGTCGTGCCACAGCGCAGCGGTGCGGAGAGCAGTCGCGATGTTGACATCCAGTGTGATGACGGCAGCAAGGGACGCGGTCTCGCTGACAATTTTTCCGGTGTGTGCGGCGAGTGTCTGCCACTCACAAGCGAAGGTGAGGCGGTTCCCATCGTAATAATCGAGGTCGCCATCTTTTGCTGGGCGAGGCGTGGGCTTGTCTTTCGGGTCGCCAGTCCAGCCGGTGGCATCACTGTAACCACCGCTTTTTACGTCCACGAGATAGACAGCGCCGGGGCGTGCCGTTTTGGATTCTTCCCATTGTTCGGAAAGTGGATTCCAGCGCCATGCGCGGGCTTTCTTACCAAGGAATTTAATGGCGTCACCGATGGAAACGCGGCAAAGCTCGTCGCGGTGCGGCGGAGATTCTTTGCCGGTCAGCGCATCTTCTTCCAGGCTGCGCCAAAAGAACTGTGCGTCGTTGTCATCGCCGTCGCGGATGTAGCGGGAGACATCGAGGTCTTGACCACAAAGGTCGGGAGTCGTGTCGAACAGGTCCACGAGATCGCGGCGGCGGATGACGGGACGAACAACTGGCATTTCCCGAACGCTCACGCTGGCAAGCGAGTTTGGGCTGGCATCGGTAAGATTGCCGAGTGCTTCGCGAGCTTTGGCGAGTTCATCGTTTGAGTAGGGTAGAAGCAGTTCGTCATTCTCATCTTTCGGCTGGATGTCCACCCACAACACTTCTGCATCGTCTATTTTCGCCCGCCGATTGCAGCGGCCTATCCGCTGGACGAGCGATGACCACGGAGCGAGTTCGGTGATGAGCAGCCGTGCGGAAATATCCACGCCCGCCTCGACGGCTTGTGTAGCGATAACGATGCGGTCGCCTTCGCTAAAAAGGAGTTGCGTGTGGCGTTCACGATCCACAGGGCGGAAGCGCGAGTGGATGAGGGCGACTTTCTCTCGGTCGTAAAGCGGCTGCTTGCCACTGACCAACGCCTTGAAAATCTCGCGCGCCCGCGCGACACGGTTCACAACAACAAGCGTGAGTGTGCCAGTCTGGTGACGCTCTGTGATGAGCGCGGCCAGTTGCTTGGCATAGTTGTCTTTCGTGCTGGAGTTGAGTGCGAGCGGAGCAGGTAACAATTTTTTCCGAGCAGTAATGAGTTCGTGCGGCCTGCCGCTGGACCGTTCAGCGTCGCCAAGTTTTTCAACGGGCCAGCCATCAGCAGGCTTTGGATGATCTACTGTCGCGAGTCGGGCTTCGTCGAGCGTCGCGCTCATCCACCACGTGGGGCACGCATCAAAAGTGGCCATTTTCCCGTTGCACCGGAAGCCGTCGAGTTGCGCACTGGTTTCCACGCCGACGCCCATGAGTTGCGTTTCGTCCATCACCCACAAACAATCGTTATTGAGCAGGCCGAAGTGCATCGGCCAGCGGTAACGGCTCATGCCATAGCCGCGATTCAGCACGCGACTGATCAGCATGTCCTGCGTGCCAATGAGGATTGCGTTCTCCTCGGGGTAAATGTCCCACTCGCCTGCATCTTCACCGCCCATCAGAACATGAACACCGATTTTCCCTCTGCGGTTTTCTGGTTTCCCGTCCCAGACCAGTTCATGAGCAGTCAGCCATTTTTTGACTTCCGCTTCTGTCTGCTCGACAAGCGTCCGCATTGGCAGGCAATAAACGAGTCGGCGCGGCCACTTCGGATTTTGAAGTTGAACACGATTCCAAAGCCATGCCAGAACGACAGCGGCCGTTTTGCCAAGGCCAGTCGGGATGTTGATAAGTTGAGAATGGCAATTCGTGTCTGAATCGCTCCCTGCCAAACGGGATTGATAGTCGTAAGGCATATTGCCCGTGGCGGTTTGAAAAAAGGTGTCGAAGGGAAGTCGGTTCATGGTTCACCGCCTTCTCAACGTGTTGATGCAAGATGCCTGGTCATTGACGGCCTTTGTTACTTGGCGTCACGCCAAGACAGAATCCGCACTGCATTCGCTCAGCGTGGTTTTCCCTTATATCAGATCGAATTACCCACAGCGAGTGTAAAAATTGTGCTCACTGTGTAAACCGGCCAGCTACAAATAATGGCAGTCGCGTTACTCAAAATTTTGCTTCGGCCTACGGTTCGGCGAACGGGAAAGTGCAGCGCAGGCGGAACGACCGTTGCCGTGCCGCAGGCGGAAGCACGCCGATCATTCGGCGCTTGCAGATTCCGCTCGTTGGTCATGGCGGAACCAATCTGTTTTTGCCGAACTGATCTATTGGTATTTTACAATAGCTTCATTGATGCTCAATACGACTCGTTCAATGTAAGCTTTATTTTTTGAAGTGAGCGCATGGAGTTCGCCTGACGCACTCGAAAGGCCAACGTGATACATGGTTTTTGCACTGCACATCCACAGAATTGCTCCGCCGATCATCGCACCGGCAAGAATATAAACGCCAATCGGAGCGGGGGCGTTTTCATTTATTGGCATAAAGGCGGCAAGCAAAATCATCAGGCCAACGATGAGAAGCAGGATCGGCTTTACGAGTCGCGGCGGTGTGAACAACATTTTGACTGACGTAATGTTTCGCAACGCATAGGTCGCTCCCCCGATGATTATCCGCATGTTGGTCACGATAACGGCATTGTCGGAATAAATCGTTTCTTCCTTCGATTGAAGCAAGGGCGGCGATTGAACGGGAAGCGGTGGCGGCACAGGCGGTTGTTGCGGCGCGCCGCAATGAGGGCAGGCAACCGCCTGCGTGCTGACGGAATTGCCACATTCTTTGCAGGAAATTAGAGCCATAAACGATACGGTGATTTTGTTGTCTGTTTCCCCAATCACCAATTCGCTGCTGTGGGCAATGATACAGCCTTTTTCTCATATTCTTCAAGGCTCGGTAATTTCATTTTGGCTCGCTTTGCGTAGGCACGATGCACTGCCACGGAATTATGCCCCAGCGCCTCCTGCGCAAACCGTTCAGGATACCCGCACGTTTTGGCGCGTTCTGCCCACGCATAGCGGTAGCTGTGCAGCGAGATGCCCTCAATTCCAAGCCCCCGGCAACGCTGTTTGAATTCAGTCGCCCGGTCGCCCGCTCGCACCCGCGACAAATAGGGAAACAACAAGCCTTCGCCCGGCAAATCTTTCAGCGTGTTCAACGCTTCCTCGCCCAAATGAAGAATCACCGGAACGCCGGTCTTTTGCCGGGTAAAGCTGATTGTCCGATTTTTCCAATCCACATCTTCGGCGGTCAAATTGGCGATGTCTCCCTGGCTGCCGCCCAGATGCCAGCACAATTCGTAATACGTTTTTCGTTCCAGATTTTTCTCACGGCTGATGATGGCTTGATGTTCGGCAATCGTGATGGCGCGTTTTTCCTTGAACTGGACCGCCGGCCATTGCCGTTTGGGAATGATGGAGCGGGGCAGCCAATTCATATCAAGGGCGAAATTATGAATGCGCCGCAAAAAGACGTTCGTCGAAACCGTGCCGTTGTGCATCGCATCCAAAAAATGCTCCGCTTGAGTTTTGATCAGGACAAGGCAGCGAATTTGGTCAAACGCCTTGTCCTTCATCGCAACATCCCACCGCTTTTGGGTGTTGCCGGATTTGGTCCGGCCCATTTCGTCCATGACGTGTTGCCATGTGCGTTTGACAAAATCAGGGTCGCTGTGCTGCAAATAGACCTGGGCGATTTGCAGATTTACGGCCGGCTGTTTGCAGGCTTCGTTGAGGGCATTGGCCAGCCGTTGTGCGGTCTCGGCGTCGGTGGTTTCGAGGCTCTGGCGTTTCTTGGAAAGAGTGTCCAGAGAATAATAGATTCCGTTTTCACGTCGGAAAACATGGTAGCGTCGTTTCATGGCTCGTTTTGCTTTACGAGCCTCCCATAGAACCGTGCCGACTTGTCAGTTACTTCTGGCGACCTAGCGGATACCTTTTAACTACCTTGTGCTCAACGGACTGATTTTATGCACAATTTCATACACACTGGGCCGGCCTGACTTCCCAACTTCTCCTCGGCCAACCACTTGCGTATGGAGGCGAGGGTCGGAATCGAACAGGGTCAGGGGATTTTTTCAAAATCCACTACCCCTCAATTACCACCCCACCACCAGAGGCGAACAGCCTCATAACTAACGAACGTCAATAGAATCAGGCATTTCTGCATGTTTGTCAAGCACCAGCGATTACGCACCCAATACCAATCAACTACTCACCAATTACTCATTCATCACCCATTCACTGGCACTTTCACTGGCACTTTTTTCGGCTGAAAGAACCGTCAATTCGGGCAAGATGCCATTCGTCATTGGTATTGGCGTGCTACCTCGATAGGCATCCACCGATGAAGTATTCCGTTGTGTTCATCCCGTCTGCACCCGCGCCTCTGGTTGCTCCGCGCAACATCGCGCCGGCGGCCGCAACATCTTTGTGCCCGCCGTCACTCAGTTGCTGATGCTCCGCCGCCCGGCGGCGCGGGCGCAGCCGGGTGCGTTTTGTCAGGAGCGGTCCTGCTCTCTCGGGGCGGGTGAAGAGAGCAGTCCCGCTCCTTCAGAACAAAACGCAAAACATGAACACAAATGAAAACCTCATCTCCAATGGATGCCCCGCAATCGCTCCGCAACCCGTCAACCAAGTTGTTAAGCCGGTAAAATTCCCGGCTCAACCGCAGGAATGGAAAATTGTTTCATTACGGGAATGTCCCACACCCGATGCAATGCAACATTGTGAAACACCGGAGCAGGCAGCCGCCTATTGGAAAACGCATATCGCGACACATCCTTACTTCAATCCTGAATGTGAATGTCTGGTGGTGTTAATACTCAACACTCGTCGGCGCATCAAAGGCCACTATCTGGTGTCCATTGGGACGATGGATACAATTCTCTGTCATCCCAGAGAAGTATTTCGTTTAGCAATTATGGCAAGCGCATCCGCTATCATCATCGCGCACAATCATCCGAGCGGTGAATCAACTCCGTCGGAAGCGGACATCAAAATTACCCGGGATCTCATTCGAGCCGGTCAACTTCTCAAAATCGAAGTTCTCGACCACATCGTAATTGGAAATCCAAATCATTCCAGTCTTCGCAGCCTTGGGTATTTTTTCTCCTAGCCGATAACGGCTCCCTGAAAAAGGGAGGCTGATTTTGATCGAGGAGAGCGTGGTGCGGCACGCTAATAATCGTGACTCAAAGGCACTAAAACACGATACTATTGGAGGCAAGAATTTGTCCCGTATGGAAACGGTGACCAACCCAGCAACGACAGGTGGATCTGGTCCCAGCTTTGAATTCAAAGTCGGGGCAGCGTGCTTGACGCTTCTGTTGACACGCGGTGCACCACTGTTCCTCGAAACTGGCGCACTGAGCGCGGTTCATTTTCAAACCAAATACTTGGGTTGGGAGACAGACGACCTTTTGTTGGAAGCCGTCAATGAGCACGGTGTAGTCAGCAAGGCTGCCATCCAAGTTAAACTCTCCTTTGTTCTGAGCGATAAGGATGCAGAATGTATCAAGACGGTGCGGCGCGCGTTTACAGATTTCAGAAATACGACGCTCTTCGACCAGAACCGTGACGTGGTTGGGGTTGTTACTAGCAGCCTTTCGGCGCGACTCGCCAGGGGAATGCGTTCACTGCTCGATTGTGCCCGTGCTTCGACTGATCCCGCTGATATGGTTCAGCGGTTGCAAATCCCCGGCTATCTTGGAAGGCCCGCCCACGATAACTACAAGACAATTGTGTCGATTCTCCAAGAATTGGAGGGACAACAACCGACAGAAGAAGAAATCTGGCGCTTTTTGAACCGATTCAACATTGTGGACTTGGATCTCAACATCGAGAGCGGAATCACTGAAATATTATTGCGTTCACTGCTGGCAGTCACGGCTCGCGATGGCAATCCATCTTCCGCCAATGCGACTTGGAACGAACTCCATACCTGTGCGGCTACGAGATCAGGCAGCGCGGTGTCTTTCACGTATGCGAAACTCCCCGAGCACATACGGCAACGGCATGATCGGGCAAGCGGCTTCCCTGCTGGCGTAACTCGATTATTGGAGGATACGCGCGTCGTATTGGAAGGGATTCGCACCACAATTGGTGGACAGACCGAAATTCCTCGGCGCGAACTTTTCGGGCAACTTTGCCAACTCATCGAAGAGAATTCCCTCGTGTTTGTAACAGGGGAGGCCGGGTCGGGAAAATCGGTGCTCGCAAAAATGGGATTTTCGCTGGCAACCCAAGGTGCATTGGGCTTCGCGTTTCGGGCTGAAAGTCTAGCTGGCACTCACATCAACGAGGTTCTCGCAAAGTTTGGATTAACGCTCGACGGCCTTCGTGCACAAACAGCATTGCACGGACGAAAAATTCTTTGGGTTGAAAGCCTTGAACGATTGATGGAAAAAGATGCGGAACAGCGAGCGGCATTTCTTGATCTGCTTCGAGCCCTAAAAAAGGAGCCAACCTGGAGGGTGATCGTCACTTGTCGCGACTATTCGGCGGAAACTGTAAAAAGCGCATTTTTTGGTGAAGTGGGCATACCGTATGCGGACCTCTTTGTGCCAGAATTGGACGACGCTGAACTGGACGAGGTGATAGCAAAATTCCCCAACTTGCAGCGCCCGATGTCCTGTGATGCGCTTCGCCGACTGCTTCGGAAACCATTTTTGTTGGATAAAGCGGTGTTGATGCAGTGGCCTTCGACAGAACCGCTTCCGCAGCATGAGCGAGCATTTCGAGAGAAGGTCTGGCGAGAGGTTGTTCGCCGTGTGGACGAGGGATTGGCAATTGGATTGCCGAGATTGAGAGGCGAGGTTTTGGTTGAAGTAGCATTGCGCCGTGCAAAAGCAATGGAGCCGTTCGTCTCCGTTACAGACCTTGATGCTCGCGCATTGCACGGACTCGTCCGCGATAGTTTACTAACTTCACCCGCTATTGGTGATAACCGGTTTGCCCCTGCGCACGATGTGTTTGAAGACTGGGCTTTGGCAGATTGGTTAGATGTGGAGTTCGAACGAGGCCGGCGGCGGTTGGATGTGCTTTTTGTCCAAGTTGGAACGTATCCCGCGCTGCGGCGTGCCTTCCGAAAATGGCTGACCGAGTTGCTGGATATTTTCCCGCAAGCAACTGACCCGCTTGTAATCGACACGATTTGCAACAGTTCGGTCGAAGCGCACTGGCGAGACGACACACTTGTGGGAGTGCTTCTGTCAGCAGATGCCGGCGGTTTTCTGCGACGGAACGCCGCACTGTTGAACGCCAATGGTGCGAAACTCCTGCGGCAAGTCATTCATCTTCTTCGCGTCGCGTGCAAAGCAGCGATTCCCCGGCGACTGTTCGGAATTGAAGGAACCGGTGATGTCTTTTTGCCGCGTGGAAATGGTTGGAACGGCGCGGCAGAGTTGATGGAGACATCTCGGACACTATTTGGTGAAACAGATTTCCCGTTCGTTCTTCGTTTCTTGGAAGACTGGGTGCAATTGACACGGTGGGGCGTGCATTACCCAAAAGGTGCGAAGTCCATTGCAAAGTTGGCGTTGTATTGGTTACCAAAAGTTGAGTCTTGGCGTTGTCCTGTTCGCGACGGTCGCGAGCGATTATTCAAAATTCTGCTCAGTATGCCACTGGCTGCTGAACCAGAATTATCGCAGATGGCGATGACCGCGATGAAGGACAAGGAGCGCTATCACGATTATAGAGAATTGCTTGAGGTCATGTTTAATCACTTTTACGCGGATGCCCTCTGCCGCGACATGCCTGACTTGGCTGTCAGTGTTGCCGAATACTCGCTGGGATTGCATCTTCCCTTGGAGCAAGCTCTCTCATCTGGGTCGGGATATGAAATGAACGCAATGAATGACGCTTTCGGACTCGGTTTCAGGCTGTCGTCGGATGATTACCCAGCGAGCGCATATCACGGGACTTTTTTCAAATTCCTTTTACACCACCCTCAACGTGGTCTCGATTTTATTTTGAAATTTGTTAACCGAGCGTGTGAAGCATACGCACATCCGTCCAATCGGAGACGTGGAATGCATGGTCCTACACGCGTTTCTATTCGCTTTCCAGACGGCACAACACAAAAGCAGTATGGAGATGGCCGTCTATGGGAACTGTATCGAGATTTCACCCAAGGCCCTGATATTCTGAAGAGTGCCCTCATGGCTCTGGAACGATGGTTGTTGGAAAAAGCAAAGCGTAGAGAATCTGATTTGTCAGACATTTTGAATCGCCTTTTACATCAAAGCAACAATATCGCAGTAACGGCGGTTGTTGCGAGCGTAGCGACAGCCTATCCAGACCAAGCGGGCGACGCGGCATTTACGGTTCTAACCTGCAAATATTTCTTCGAGTCTGATTTGAATCGGTCGGTAAGTGAATCCATGAATCCCCGGCTAAATTCGGGTATGTGGCTTGGCATCGAGAAGAAACTGTATGATGAGGAGCGTGCTGAATCTGCGCAACTGCCGCATCGCCAGCAAAATCTCGAATACCTAGCCGTAATGTTGCAAACGTTTCCAGTTCGTGAACGTGTCTGGGAACTGATTGACGCCTACAAAGCGGAACTTCCTAAAGAAAGCGAGCAGGATGAAGGCGCGAAGGTATGGCGGTTCAGGCTTCACCAAATGGATACACGAAACTTTGTCGTAGCAGGCAAAACTGAAGATGGGCAGGTGCTTATCCAAGCCTCAACACCGCCGCCTGAACTCCAAGAGATGATTGATGCGAAGAAACCGCAGAGAGATGCTTGGGAGACGGCAATGAACTTGGTCGTCTGGGGACAGTCGGTCTTTACGGGCAAGAGCCAGCATAGCATTGACCCTAAGCAGTGGAAGGCAAAGCTTGCTGCGGCACAAACACAACTGGTGTCTGCTAGTGGATTCACTGACGAAGTTCACGCTTCAATCGCCGCCGCTGGGCCAGCCTACATTGCCGCTGTGTGCATCCGCGACCATTGGGCCGAGTTGAGCGACACCGAACAGAAATGGTGCATACTGTTGATTTGCGATTCGGTTGAAGCGGACGCAAACAGCACTGATCAATTCAAGATAGCAGCGATGAACCCTATGAATGCAGCCCGCCCTGCGGCTTTTATCTTACCAGTATTGTTTGAAAAGCAGTTACAGCCGCCCATCAGTCTTCGATTATTACCAGCTCTCGCAAAAGCCGTGACTCATTCCGTGGATGAGGTTGTGAAATATGTAATTCAGGGCATTGGAATCTATTTGTGGAAGACTGACCGGTCGTTAGCCCTGACGTGCATCCATGCGCTTATTTTGAAAGCGACTGAACAGCATCAGTTTTGGAGTGAGCGACGTCGGCAACCGTTTGGAGATAGGCCAGCCGAAGACCAATTCGCTGCGAACCTACAAACGCGTTTGCGCGGATTCGTGGAAAAGCGTCAATCTGGCGACGATGCGGCAATTCTTCAACTTGACTTAACAAATTGGCCAGGGCGACAGATTGCGGCACACCTTTTTACGATTCTCGGAGAACAAACTGCTGACGCGCTCGCTCGCGAGTTCTTCAGGCGCGATGCCACAATGCTCGCCGCGAGATGGGAGGCAGATAATGAGCGACAACGGTCACGTGCCGGGAATTCAAACGATGACAAAATTTTGGACTCTGGAGTGGAACATCTCTGCGTGGACTCTCTGACTCAATTCGTCCTTCAACTGCCCGCGCAGGAGGCTATTGCCATTTCTGAACCGATCCTCACCATTGCCACCCGCTTTCCAGAAAAGGCGGCTGAGTTCGTAAAATGGCTCGTGATCCGTCAAGGCGATCGAATTCCGGCCTCTACACTTTGGTCACTTTGGCAAAGGTTTGCGGATGATTTCTCCGCAAGTTCGTTGCCGACTTCGGTGGACGATAAACATTCAGATTCCGCCAAAATCATGCGGGAGCTTTTCCTTGGCGATAATTGGGGGGAGGCACGCGACTGGAAGCCGCTCCATGGTGAAGAGCAACGCATACGGATGCTATTTGACCGCCTTCCGGCAAGCCAACAAGGTTTCGAGACTTATGCTTACTTCCTCGCGACAATTGGTTCTCCAGCGCTGCCAGACGCGCTCCTTAGCATCGCCGCGAAAGTGCCCCCGACAGAAGCAGTTGCGCTGTTTTCAGAGACAGCCGTGTTCTATCTCGAATCCATCTTAACTCGCCTCATATACGGCGGCAATCGCCGGATACGTATCGAGCCCAAACTTCGCCAAAGTGCGATGATTCTGCTGGACGTTCTGGTAGCTGTAGGTTCGTCAGTCGCTTACAAGCTAAGAGATGATTTTCTGACCCCCGTTCCGAAGTGACCATGCGTGATGCCTATGATAAGGTTGCTGTTGGCGAAGGGAGCGGATGTTAATGTTAAGGACAATGCTGGCGAGACGCCTTTGCATTCAGCAGCGATGAACGGTTCCGTGGATGTGACGACACTGCTCCTGGCCAATGGAGCAGACGTGAATGCAAAGGACAATCAGGGCAGAACGCCTTTGGAAATGACGAAGGGTCGAAGTTACAGTCCGCGCTCGGAGAAGTGGTACAATTAGGTGGCAGAGTTGTTGCGCCAACACAGCGGCCACGAATAGATTGTATGGAAAATCACCATGAACCTCAAACTCCTCCTCTGTCTCCCGCCCGTTTTGAGCGGTTTACTTGGCCTCAATTATAATGCGGCTATTATCCAGGCGTCATGAACCCATCAAAAATCAATTTTCTCAAGTGGTCATCTTGGGCGAGTTTGGCCCTGCCGCTTACCGCGTATATTTTGTGCAGTGAGGCCAGCACCGGTCAGCTGCTTTTGCACAGGCCGGTGGGTGGCCGGAATATTGGGCTGCTCCCGCTTGTTACCTTTCTGGTCAGCGGCATCTTTGGGCTGACAGTTCTTCTCGAAACCATCAAATTCAAACAGTGGCGGCTGTTCTGGCTACCACTCGCAAGCTTGATACTCACGTGTTTGCTTTTTGTTCATTCGACTATATTCTCGGGATTTTATGATTAGGATTCTCCCGCCCGACAAATGAACCCCAAACTCCTCCCCTGCTTCGCGCTTGTTTTATGCGGCGGGTTGTTCGGCTGTTCAACAATCGAACCGACCCGGCAGGAAGCCGTCACATATTCCAAACCTTCTTCCGAAAGTTTGCAGAAAATCAAAATCGAACGAATTTCTCTGACGGGCGAGCAATTGGCTAAATTGGCTTTGGAGGGGCACGGATTGTCACCAGAAGACAAAGGGGGAATTGATCCGCCATTGCTGCTTGAAGTATGGCCGGACTGGACGCGTGACGCACCATGGAATACGCGGCTTTACATTTTTAATTCTGTCGACACAAATCGGTGTGTTTGCGTGGAATTGCTTGACCATGCCTGCTACTCGGTTCGTCACACTTGGCTGAATGACAAAATGCTGTTTGTGGAAGTGCCTTGGGGACGTATTGCTTGGACTGATTTTGTTCTCGACACCAAAACGCTGCGCTTTGCCTACATTGAAGACGGTTTCTATTATCGAACGATTGAGCAACAAGAAGGAGTTGAATCGTTTAGTGGATATGGACTAAAAGAAAACGGAACGAATGGAAACGGAACGAATGGTAAAATCACTTCACACATCTTCGGGATTGAAGGCAAGGTCATTCGCATTCATAAGACATCTGGTATATTGCGGTCAATCACCGTCAAACTCATAAAACCTTTGCCGACGGCGCTTGGATGGATTCATTATGAAAAGCCCGGCGAAGTCATCACGATTCACTTCGACGAAAAACTTTCCGAGTTGGGCAAACTTCAGTTGGCGACCGGAAGCATTATCAAGGTTGCCTTTGGCAATGGAATCCTAACTTTAGCCCCGGAGGATTGGGGTAGCAACTTCTCATGGCTCTACGTTGGGAAAGATGGAGCGTTCTATAACACCAAAGGCGAAATTGTAGATTCAGACCCGGATATACATCTTTGATTTATGAAACCCAAACTCCTCCTTTGCCTCGCGCTCGGTTTGAGCGGAGCGCTTTTGGGTTGTGTCACGACGCTGCACGCGGTCGTAAAAGAACGCACCCTTGAAAATGTAACTTTCAAAGTTTCCTTGCCGGGGCAAAACACTCCTGCCCGACCGATACCCGTGCATCTGAAGATCGAGAACGACCGTTCGAAGGAAATTGCGCTCGACTGGTGGGAACGGTCCACCTCAATTCTGGTAAAAAGTGCTGAAGGCAAGGATGTGCCCAGGTCCAAGAAAGCGTCAGATGTCTTTATAAGTCCAGAGTCTCGCCCCACCGCTGTGTTGGCGGCAAGCGCCCCTCAACCACGCGGCGTGCTGCACCCGGGCCGTTCGTGCGAAACAACTATAGATCTTGGACAGCATTTTCAATTGGTACCGGGCAATTATTCCCTGACGGTCTCAACCATCGTTTGGCTGGTTGGGCCGAGTCGCGAAGACTGGTTGGAATTGCGAGTTGAGTCCATTCCATTTGAGGTCGGTCCTTGATTATCAAACCATGAACTCCAAACTTCTCCTCGGTCTCGCGCTCGTTTTGAGCCCCGGTTTCTTTTGCTGCTGCAACCTTGCTAGAGCGGAGGCAAGCACGATTACGTCCAGTCCATCAGCGCAACTGGTCGGGGATATTTATCATAATGCGCAATATGGGTTTCAATTGATCCTTCCGCAGGGCTGGGTGGCAAGGGAAACAAGTTTTCCGGTAAGCCATTATGACTACGTCTTTCTGACGATTAACAATCAGCGGCCTGGCCTGGCATTCGAGGGATGGGAGGGGACATGGATATGCAATAATCACATCACGCAACTCCAACCTGATGAGGTGTATATTTCAATTGGCTATGCGGGCGGTCCTATGGGAGTGAAAATGAGGGTCGATAATGTAGGAGAGGATTTGCGTTCCTTTCTGGCGACGAATCAGTTGAGGGCCTTTTCTTCAAAAGGGCAATTAAGTTACAGCCTCAGTTTTTTCAAGCGAGGACAACGATGGTCCATCCAGGCCTGCATGAAGGAACCGGCAACGAAAGAAAACCGCCAGAAGGTGATGGCCCTGCTGCAAAGTATCCGCTTTGTGGACGCACCGGTGAATAATGTCTCTTGGGCGGAAAGCCTTGCTTGGAACGAACTGCCTGAAAAGATCCGGGACACCGGGAATTGGTGGTGGGGCTGGCCAGCGGTGGGCCAGGAGGGGGGACATTCGGGATCCGGAATGTTTGGCCAACGATCCGTGTCCGTGACGAACCTGGGTTCGGCGTATTCCGTCGAGTTCACCTTGCAGGCAATTGGCGAGTGGAGATTCAGGGTAAACACCAATGGAGAAGTCGAAGCCGAACAGCCTATTGTCCATGTCAAGGGTCCACCCCCATCGGAGTGGCCATCCGATTTGCCGGGCGCAAGTGGAGGACAAATTGATACCTATTGGGTTGCTCCGTATGTCCAAGCAACTACCGAATTCGGGAAGACCACGATGACTTGGTTTGCCAAAGACGGGAATATTGAACACGAGACTGCGGTCAGCGACATTCAGCCGGGGTTTGTTGACATCTCGGGTCGGACGCAAATGATTCAGGGAATCAACGAGGACTGGCAAATCACCTTGCCGCGCGGACCGAGTGACATGGGACTTGCCGGCTACATTACCTCAACCGCTGACAGCCGTGTTCTCGTTCACGAACGTCATCCCAAGTTAGGCCAGATCGCGGTGGACTTTTACGCTCATGGCAAGCAGGTCAACACCATTGGCCCATTTTGGCAATATTCCGTCAGCGATGTGGCATTGAATGACGATGGCAGCGCGGCTTTCTTGATCACCAAAACCAATATGCAAAGCAACGTGCCGGTAAGCGGCGATGCCTTGCGCGAAAAACTCTCGTCTCGGGAGCTGGTCCATGCGCAAATCGTTGCGCTGAACACAAACGGCCAGATTCGGTTTCAGGCCGACTGCGGGCCGGGTGTTTGGTCTCCCATTGTCGCCCCCAAGGGCGCGGGTGTACTGCTGCGTCCCAACACCGGCACAAATCAAAACACCTTCTTTTGGTTCACCGCCGCCGGTTTGCATCATTCTCTGGAAATCAGCCCCAATCCTGAGTTCCTTGGGTGGATTCCAGAGACCTGCCAGGCCCTGTTCTCGACCAGACTCGGATTCCAATCCGGCCCGTACGAACTGATTGACTGGAACGCAGGGAAAAAGCTTTGGGAGATTCCTGGTCCCGGCGATGGCGAATTTTTGGGAATTGCGCTGATGCCCCAGCTCATCATCTTTTCCGTGGCTGAGGCATATCCTCCCGATACGTGGCATAATGCGAACGAGTCGCTACTCCAAAGCGGGCACGCCTGGGTTCGGACGTTCTACGCAGTGGACGTTCAGGATGGCAAACTGGTCGCCCATTGGCAGGGGCAATTCCCACACTGCTATTCCGGTAAGATTCACGACCATTTCGTCCAATTGAGCGACAAACTCTATTATGTGACTGCAGACGAATTCACGGAACTCAATCAAAAGGATATAATAGCTGGGGCGAATGGATGGCAATAATTCTGACAGTGCAAAACCATGAAGCCAAAATTCCTCCTCTGCCTCGTGCTCGTTTTGAGCGGAGGGCTTTTTGGTTGTGTCACGACGCAACACGCGGTCGTAAAAGAACGTACCCTTGAAAATGTAACTTTCAAAGTTTCCTTGCCGGGGCAAAACGCTCCTGCCCGACCGATACCCGTGCATCTGAAGATCGAGAACGACCGTTCGAAGGCAATTGCGCTCGACTGGTGGGAACGGTCCACCTCAATTCAGGTAAAAAGTGCTGAAGGCAAGGATGTCCCCAGATCCAAGAAAGCGTCAGATGTCTTTATGAGTCCAGGGTCTCGCACCACCGCTGTGTTGGCGGCAAGCGCCCCTCAACCACACGGCATGTTGCACCCGGGCCGTTCGGTGGAAACAACTATAGATCTTGGACTGTATTTTCAATTGGTACCGGGCAATTATTCCCTGACGGTCTCAAACATCGTTTGGCCGGTTGGGCCGAGCCGCGAAGACTGGTTGGAATTGCGAGTTGAGTCCATTCCATTTGAGGTTGGTCCTTGATTATCAAACCATGAAGCCCAAATTTCTCCTCTGCCTCGCACTCATGAAAATTCGACCGATGATGCTTGTGTGTGTTGCAGCCATAGTTTTGTCTGGTTGCGGCGCACCTGATTTATTCCAGTCGGCAACACCTGCGGCACCACGTGTCGAGCTACCACCTGGCACTCACATGGTTCTGGTTGCGAGTTATAAGATGTCTGACAAGGCCAGCGAAAAATTGATAAGCCACGCGCTACATCGGCATGGTATTTTTACAATTGGCACCTCTTCCGGCGGGTGGTGTGACGTTCATGTTGACCAACATCAAGCAGCGGAAGCTCGCAGGCTTTTATCCAAATTGAGCACCAGCAGGAATTCCTTCAGAGTCATTTACAATAGCGAGATTTTTGAAGCGGCAGCGGATGGTGATTTGGAAAAGGTCAAGAAATTGGTGAATGCCAACCCTGACTTGGTGAATAGTAAGGACAACGACGGTGGCCCGGGTTTGTACCGCGAGACGGCTTTACACATGGCTGCGTTATATGACCGCACGGACATCGTGAAATTTCTTCTGGCAAATAAAGCCGATGTCGATGCCAGGTCTGTCGACAGTAAGACACCTTTGTATTGGGCGGCTTTGACGGGACACAAAGATGTGGCGGAATTGTTGTTAGCCAATGGAGCAGATGTTAACGCCACAGGCAACGACGGCGAGGCACCTTTACACGCCGCGGCGAGAAATAGCCGAGCTGACATGGTGAAATTGCTACTGGCGAATAAAGCTGACTTCAACACCAAGGACAATCGAGGTAATACGCCATTACATTACGCAGCGGAATCTTTCCGTACGGATACCGTAGCATTGCTGTTGGCCAAAGGAGCCGATGTCAATGCCAAGAACAACAAAGGCGAGACCCCTTTGTTTCTCACGGCCTTTTCCAGAGGACACACAGACATGATAAAGTTGCTGTTGGCGAAGGGAGCGGATGTTAATGCCAAGGACAATGGTGGAGAGACGCCTTTGCATTCTGCAGCGGTGAACGGTTCCGTGGATGTCACGACATTGCTCTTGGCAAATGGCGCGGACGCGAATGCAAAGGACAATCGCGGCAGGACGCCTTTGGATATGACGAAGGGTCGAAGTTACAGTCTGCAGTCAAAGAAGTGGTACGATGAGGTGGCAGACCTATTGCGGCAACATGGCGGCCACGAATAAATTGTATGGAAACAACAGAAAGTTTCTGGCTCGCCGCATTTCTATGGATTTGAAAGAGATGAGTATATCGAACACTCCGTAACACATGCCATGAACTCAAAACTCCCCCTCTGCCTCGTGCTCGTTTTGAGCGGTACCACGCTCATTGAAAATTGCGGTGCCGGTGTCATTTTTCCGAAACAATCGGAAACATATCGTGCCATTGCCTATCAGGAGACTGTTTCGTTCTATCACGACGTAAATCCCGGATTTGCCCCAAAGCATTTTCAAATAGACAAACTAAACGTAACAAATGGGTTTAAGTGGTATCGGGTTGATTATCACTCCGTATTGTCCGGAAAGTTGCTCCCTTCCACGGATTCAACGTCCCTCGGGTGGAACTATCTGATGATGTGCGGAACGAATATGGTTGGGGTGATGGAGCTGGCCTGGGATACAAATCATTGGTCCTTTGGCGGCTTCATATGCTCTGGTGCGGCACTCAAAGGACAACAGGATCCGATATGGGTGGCATTGGAAAAAGCTGGACGACTGCCGCAGGTTAATGACCACGATTACGAATTTCGCTATTTAACTTATGGCGGCATGGAATTCCCAATGATTTGGCTTCATGGAAATTCAGATGACATATTAATCCCGATCTCTGACGGCTACGGAAAATGGAAAGCGTACAAACCATATTCAGAGAAGCAGATGGTCAAACTCTTGAAACCGATAGTGGAGGACGGGTCGAAATCTGGCGGTGGCGCTAAGGGTCCAATCCCCGTCGAAAAGTCTGATCCATTCGAAAGTAAAACTAAACCATGAACCCCAAACTCTTCCTCTGCCTCGCGCTGGTTTTGGGTGGCTCTTTAACGGGCTGCGTTTCAACACGATTGCCGCAAACTAACGCCGTTACAAATGTGACGAATTATCAAAACAGTGTCGTTGTTTCGGAAACCCCTTCAGATACGGACACCCAGCTTGAAATCCCTTTAGGTCTTTGGAAGCGGCAAGTCGCAGTTAATTACCCATCGTCCATGAAATTATCTGTAACGTGTCGGGTTTACCGGAACGGAGTGCTCGATAAGGCAATATCTTCACGACAGATTCGCGGCACGTCGCTGGCCGTCGGCACTGAATTTTTCCAACTTGGTATGGTTGATCCGGATGCGATAAATCCAGACAAGCCACAGGGCAAAGTGAAGATCTTCGGAAGTCTCGGTCTCCTGTGGATCGACAAGGCACCGCAGGGGTCAAGTTCAGGCTGCGATATTAGAGTGCCCACAACAGGCAAACTTGAAAGCGGGAAGGAATACCTGGTCATGGAATTACGTTATGGCACCGCAATTCCGATTGCCGGCTCAGCTACATATCTGCCAACGAATGCAGAATTCAGAGTGACGTTGCATATTCGCGCGGACCCGCTGAATCCCCAGGAACAGCAGGTATTACATCGACAGTCAAACTTCAATAAGGTGTTCAAAGTTGATGACTAGCCATGAACTCTAAACTCCTCCTCGGTCTCGCGCTCGTTGAATGAATATTTGCACATTAAAAAACAACAAGCGGATTGCTCTGGCATTATTGCCCTTCAAAGCCTACGTGGTTTTTGCATTCCCTTTTTATTTTTTGTTCCGTTTATTTTATCCGCATCCGTTGCACACATATGTTGGAAACAACACCACCATTTTCGATCCTTTGGCCAACGCGCTTCTTGAAGCTTTTGTGTTGTGTGCTCCCATTCTTTTACTCGGGGCGGTCATTCAATTTGCTGTCAATGACAACAAAGCAGGCCTTCGCACGATTTTTTTTGCTCTTGCGCCAACTCTCGTCCTGGGAATTTGGATTTTTCTCTGGGTAATTGCACATTTACTATGAAGAGAACCATAAAATCCAAACTCCTGCTCTACCTCGCGCTCGTTTTGAGCGGCGGTTTGGTTGGCTGCTCGACGGTTCAATTATCACGACAAGATGCCGTCTCATATTCTCCGCCTTCTTCCGCCAGTTTGCAGAAAATAAAAATCGAGCGCATTTTCCTCACGAGTGAACAGTTGTCCGGATTGGCTTCCTTGCCGAAGGACAAAACGAAATTTGGTTCCCGGTGGCTGGTCGAGGAGAAGCCGGACACGATGCGCGCCGGGCCGTGGAATACGCGGCTCTATATCTTTGACTCCGCCGATACCAATCGGTGTGTCCGTGTGGAGTTGCTTGATCACGCGGGTTACGAAATCCGCCACCATTGGCTAAATGAAAAAATGCTGTTTGTCAGGGTGCCGTGGGGGCGAATCGCTTGGACGGATTTTGTGCTCGACACCCAAGCGCTGCGTTTTGTTTACCTTGAAGATGGCATGTATCTTAAAACGCTGGAGCAGCAGGAGGCGGCTGAATCGTTTACTGGATATGGATTGAATGAAATTACCTCACACATCTTCGGCATCGAAGGTAAAATTGTCCGCATCCGCAAAACGCCGACCATACTGAAAACGATCACCGTCGCGTTGATCAAGCCCCTGCCAACGGCGCTGGGCTGGGTTCCCGGCGATAAACCCGGGCAAACCATCGTTATCCACTTTGACGAATCTCTCTCCAGGCTCGGCCAACTTCAACTGGTGACCGGCGACGTCGTCAAAGTCGCCTTTGGCGATGGAATTCAGAACCTAAATCCGAACGATTGGGGAAGCAATTTTTCATGGCTTTATGTCGAGAAGAACGGGCACTTCTATAATACAAAAGGCGAATTGGTGAATTCCGACCCGGACGACAATCTTTGATTATGAAACCCAAACTCCTCCTCTGCCTCGCGCTCCTGCTCGGCGGTATGGCGCTGTGTGGCGCGGGATTGTGGCTGTTGTTGCGTCCCCCACAATATGCAGCGACCGTGAGAATCAAGATCGAACAAGATAATGAATTAATCGGTGTCTTTACTTATGATCCATATTTCATCCAAACCTCGTTTGAAATCATCAGGTCCCAGCTTGTGCTGTCGAATGTCGTCGCCAGTTTGAATCTCAACGTAGTTTGGGGCAAAAAATACTCCTACGGCGAACCACTCAAAACCGCCAGATGTTATGCGATTCTCAGGCGGCATATGCGCCTTACGCCCATAGGCAACACCAAGTTTGTTGACATCACATATTACGGCGACACCCCGAAGGAAGCGGCTGACGTGGCCAACGCCATTGCCGAAAGCTATCATAAATATCGTGTTGAAACTCTGACGATTCTGGAACTACGGGGAATCGAGGCTTTGCAGCAACAATTTCAAAACGAAGACAAGCAGATAATGATGCTTCAGACCAATGTCGAACAGTTGCGCCAGAAATATGGAATTCAAGACAACGTTTCGACCAATCGCCTTCCGGAGCAGCAGCCTTTTTGGGATGCAAAAAATCAACTGGATCGTTTGCGAAAATTTCAAAAACTTCTCGCCTTAAAAATCAAGGCTGAAAAATTGGATATGAACCTTTCAAAGGCCAATTGGGTTCCAATTATTCACCGGGCTGAACCATCTCAATTTCCCGGCCGCAGAAATCGTCCACTCGGCACGGCGCTGCTTGTCGTGTGTTTGTTTCCATTGCTTGGCGGCATTCTGCTTCTTAAATCTAAACCATGAAGCCCAAACTCCTCCTCTGCCTCGCGCTCATTTTGAGCGGCGTGCTGACAGGCTGCGAAACGGAAACCGTTTGGAAAAATCATTTCACGGTCACAAATCTAAATAGCGATGGGCGCACTGAAACATATACAAATTCATTTGCCAATGGCAGCCGCGGCCTCGTTGATGGGAAAATGCTGGCGTTTTTTCAGTTAAATAATCCGTCATGTTCGCTGGTGCTTTATTATCCGACAAATAAATTAAACCAAATTTCGGAATGGCAGGTGGATTCGCGGCAGACTTGCGCCTGGCTGGCGCGGACTCAATTGGATGGTCAGATTTGGGAATCCATCAAATCGTCGTCGTCGTTGCCGTTTCCGAATTCGGAGCCGCTTCGCGGAAGAATTCAAGCCGGCGAATTTGATTGGCGTCACAAAAATCGTCATTATCTGGCCTTTGATTTGACCGGTGACAAAGGCTTCGCGATAAAAGGCGAATTGAATTCTTGCGACAGAACGAAATTCGACGCCAAGCAATTGTGGCTTGACCCTTACCTGATTGTTTTCGGCCCGTTTGTGAAATGGTAATTATGAACCCCAAACTTCTCCTCTGTTTCGCGCTCGTTTTGGGAGGCCTACTCACCTATAATTGCCGTGCGGCCATCACCTATCCCAAAGCGCCGGAGGGCGGAAAACAGATCGTGGAGAAATATCTTGATCCACAACTTCTCAAACCATTGGGCATTACAAATGTCGAAAGGTTGACCATCGCCGCTCCTTATCAAAGCTATTCTTTTGACGTGGCTTCAGGTGAGCGTCTGTCAGCGGCAAAACCTGGCTATGGCGGTGGTTGGCAATATCTTCTCTTGCAAGGAACCAACGCCGTCGGGGTGGCGTTTTTGAAAGCCGATGATGGAACAGGAAAAGCATTGAAATGCACTCAGCTTGACGGATCCGGTTTTTCTGACGGATGGTTGGAGGCGCTGCGAACGGCAGCACAATTGCCGCAAGTCAGAAAGCAGGATTATGAACTTCGCTCTTTGGACATGCCGTGGCTTCTATTCCGTGCGGTATGGCTGCATGGGGAGTCGGATGACATCATCATTCCGTTGCCGGATCGTTGGAATAGATGGAACGCCTCCCAACCCTATTCCGCGAGCCAAATTATCGAACTTTTGAAGCCAGAAGCCAAGAGAGACGGCGCGATGTGGAAGAAACTCGACGAGCAACAACACAAAATGTACGATGCCTTTGGCCAAGCGATGGTGGATTATGAGAAAGCGCGTGGCGGCAAATGCGGTACCATCTCCTATTATGGGATTGGGCACATTCAAACCGAGGAACCCAGTGTTTGGATATGCGAGTTGAAAGGAAAGTCACGCGAATGCGGTATTCTGGAATACAAAGCCAGGATCACATTCACGGACAAATCCAACAGAGTAGTGAAGCAGGTTGAGATTCTGCAAAAGATAGCAGACAAAGAACCATGAACCCCAAACTCCTCCTGTGCCTCGCGCTTGTTTTGAGCGGAGCAACGGTCACGTCTTTTGCCGCCGACGCAAAAGATTTCAGCAAAGAACAAATTGACGGCATCTGGCCGGAACTGTGGGAATCCGACTCGGTAGTTGTGAAAGCGCCCGCAGTTGATTCGCTTTCTGAACAGCAAGTTATCCGTGAAATGACCGGCAAGTGGAGCGTGTGGTTTGGGCCGGATAAGCTTCTCATTTCTTTGGAAACCAACCGGCAGGTTTCCGTCAGCGGAATCAAAGATGGGAAAGCTTGGGAAAAACATGGCGAATGGAAAGTCATTTCAAATAAACTGGTTTTGTTCCTGCCGGAAGACGAAATCCCCTTGTTTATTTTTCACACGAAAGGCAAAACGTGCATTTTCAATCCATCGGCCAAAGCCCTGATGTCGGAAATGCAACGGCCAACACTTCCAGCGCCGCAATTGACAAACGGCGTCCGACAACTGCCATTCGTCTTCGCGGTGAGTGGCAAAATTTCCAAAGCGCAAGTTTTGGATATTTTGGAATCCATGGACAAAGGATTGCTCGACAAAGATGCCACCGCAGTCGTCGCCAACTTTGCGGATAACGCCATCATCACCGCCACGACCGTTGAAGGCAAACGGACGGACACGACCAAAAATGACACAAACAGTTATCGCCGCAGCCTGGAGGTTGGATTCAAGGACGTCGAAAATTACAAACTCCAGCGCAAAGATGTCGTGGTTGAAATAGCTCTCGGTGGCCAGAAGGCGACGAGCACGTCAACCGTGGTTGAAACCTATTCAGCCGATGGAAATGCCGGAGAAGCCATCACCACGGAGTCAGCGACGTTTGAGAACATTGGCGGGAAAATCCTGATTTCCCAAATGAACTCAAAAGTAACAGTAAAATGAAATTGAAATTCCTCCTCTACCTCGCGCTCGTTTTGAGCGGCGGTTGGTGAGGCTACATATTAAACGTTATGAACACATCACAAATCAATTTTCTAAGATGGTCATCATTTCAACTATCAAAACGTGGATTATTCGTGCTTCTCACATTTTTGGTTTGGAACAACTTCGCTTTCTGCGGGGAAATTCATGACGCGGCCAAGGTTGGTGACTTGGCAAAAGTCAAGGCGTTGCTCAAAAGCAACCCCGATCTGGTTTTTAGCAAAGATTCAAATCCGAGTGGATTCGATTTTGACGACACCTTGGGTAGAGACTGGACGCCGTTGCACTTGGCGGCTGCTTATGGCCACAGCGATGTGGCTGAATTACTGCTGGCCAATGGTGCAAAGGTCAATGCCAAGGATGGGGCTGGCTGGACGCCGTTGCACTGGGCGGCGTCTGAGGGCCACCGGGACGTGGCGGCATTACTGTTGGCCAATGGCGCGAATGTCAATGCCACGAATAACTTTGGCGTGACCCCTCTGATCTATACGGCAAGCATGGTCCACAAGGACGTGGCAGAATTACTACTAGCCAACAAAGCTGATGTCAATGCCGGGGACAAACTGGGTCGGACACCCTTGCAGATGGCGGCGATTGATCACAACAAGGACGTGGCGGAATTACTGCTGGCCAAGGGAGCGAATGTGAATGCCAAGGACAACTTCGGCGGGACGCCTCTGCGCGAAGCGGCGTATTACGGCGAATTGGACTTTGTAAAGTTGTTGCTGGCCAACAAAGTCGAGGTCAATCCCATGGACGACCAAGGCCGGACCCCCTTGTTCTATGCGGCAAGCATGGGCCACAAGGACGTGGCAGATTTACTGCGCAAGCACGGCGGCCACGAATAAGCGGTCTTTGTGCGAGGGCCGTTCGTCCCGTCCACGTCTTCAACTTTCAAATTGGTAACCCAAACAAAAACCTCCCCGCTCGGAGGGAGGTGTGGATTAGTAATCCTCTGGCAACAAAACCGTTGTTACCGAACGGTCAGCTTTCGTGATGATCCAGATTTACAGCTAACCGATCTCGGTTTCCGAGAAATCGGAGGCCATTTTCATCTACGCCACGCACCAAACCTCAAATTATTTGAGGAATTGTGCAAGCCAACTTTCTGCTCAATTTGAGCTATTTACTGGCGGCGATTCCTGTTTCGCGGTTTCCATAACGACAATTTCGAGGACGACCGGCTGACCGTCAGCGATCAAAGAACGCTGGCTGCTCGGCAATCTGCGCAACTTGTCCGCAAGTGCTCTCCCCAAGGCCACCATTCAATTCTTCGGTGCTGGCAAATCTAATTCCTCCTTGGGCGGGTTTGTGGTTTTCGATTTTCCCCGCCAAGAGACGCTCATTGCCCAACTGCTTGCCGCCATTCTGGTCATGGATTCTTACTTTGTCAGCCGATTCCAAGCCTCTGCAAAATTACGTAGTAGCAAGGGTGCCCTTTAACCCTGAACAAGAGGAAGAGAATGAACCATGATCTGTGCCGCCGGAGCGGATCAAAAGCCGCCCGTGCCGAAAGGGGAGAGTAATAGTGTTCCGTGAAATATTTCTTTTGTGTAATGACGAGCGATTTTTTATTGCGGCGCAGGATGAATTTGGGCAAGGTCTTGCGTTAAAATAGAACCAAAAGAACCAAAGAAGCATAAAAAATCGTTCGTCGTGTTGTTTGTCGGCTTGTCGGTTTGCATCAGCGGTGATGGACAAATCAATTCGCTTCCTTCAGCCGGGACTTCCGGTGAAGCTGAGGAAACCATTGTTTGTATCCGGCACGGCGGAAAGCCGCCCGACGGACTTGGACGTTGCGAAGAATACGGCGAACAACGACAAAGACACTATGTCTGTCTGGGATGAGTGGCAGCGATGGAACTGGAATTCCCCCGGCTACTGAAACTATGAAATGTGAACTCATTCTCTGGACACGACGCTGTTTCGCCGCAGCAATCTTGAGTGTTGCTCCTCTTGTGCCCTTGTCCGGC
This sequence comes from uncultured bacterium, assembly GCA_963723125.1. Classification (GTDB taxonomy): domain Bacteria; phylum Verrucomicrobiota; class Verrucomicrobiia; order Limisphaerales; family UBA11358; genus UBA11358. The sequence continues at coordinate 12,307 of CAVRPQ010000009.1, read as the reverse complement.
TCGGCGGCCACTGGTGGAGACGCGATCATTGATCCGACGATGCAAGGGCAACTTATCACAGGTTGGGGCTATGACATCAAAGAGGGCGGAAAAGCAGCGGGCGTCACACCGGATTACGCGCAAACTCTCTTTGTCACCGACCGAATGAACTGCTTACGCATTCCGATCTACGGCGATGCCGCTGACCCCGCCCATCCATCTTCAGGTGTCGTGATTGGGAGTTATTATGGCGACACTCTTTACGCCATGACCAATGGCCGCGCTGCCAACAGCAACGTGATTCTGTTAGCCAGCAAGAAGCTGGATGGCCAGAACAGCTTTCCAGCGTGGACGAAGAACAGCAACGGAGTGATCCCGTCCCAGTATGCCGCGATGTTGGCCGATTATTTGCAATTCATGCAAAGCAACGGTTTTACAATTGATGTCCTGGGATTAGATAACGAGCGCACCTATAACGAAGGCAATATTACCGCGTCCGTCTTTGATCAAATTGTTACAAATCTTGCCTCCCTGTCCGTCAGCCGAGGCTTCGTGATGCCCAAGGCGCTGATCGGACCGGAAAGTTACGCTCCCGATACCAATTGGTTGACGAACATGAACATGAACGGGTGGAGCAGCCTCCTGAGCATCGTCGGGACTCACTATTACCCGCAGAACCGCCCCATCGGCAAGTTGCAGAGCCTGGTGCAGTTGGCGGGCAACCTCCCGGTCTGGAACAGTGAAGTGCATTGGCAAGAACTGAGCAGTCCTGCTGACGCAATTGACGAGGCACAGCAGAACATTGGCGCCATTTTTGATGGCACCGATAGCGGACTAAGCGCTTACGTCTGGTGGGCTTTTGGAGACGCGGGTGCTATTCAAGCCCAAATGGAGTTGGCCCTCACGACCAACCTCCTCAATACCCGTCCCATTTACATGGATGACATTGACGGTCCAAGCGCCTCAATGCCCGGTCAATTAATCACCCGCGCCTTTGTTACAGCCTCACGTCTGGTTGTGTGGGCGATCAACGACAGCACTAACGTTTACAACGATTATGGTTTTCGTCTGATGAGCGGAGAAATCACCGGAAATGTTAGCTACACTCAGTGGACCTCCAGCGGTACGACCACCGGAATTGCCGGCGTGACCGATTCCAACATTTTCCGGCTTACATTACCTTCCAGAACTGTCACGACATTTACCGTACCATTCAATCCGCTCGTCGCGTTGACCATCACGAATATGAGCAACAGCATCTCTGTTTCGTGGCCATACCCTTCAAGCGGCTTTGTCTTGCAGCAAAACGGCGACTTAAACACTACAAACTGGGTAACGTCTGATTTCCCGGTCATCACCAATGAGACAGGCAATAATATCATTATCCCGCTGTCGCCGAGTAATATCTTCTTCCGCTTAATTGCGCCATGACGAACGTTTTTGACCACAAATGGATGCACGAAGGCCAAGATGTTGAATACACAATTTCGAAAATGTTGGACGCGAGTCGTCGCCGAATGAAAAGAACATCTGCCAAATCCTATCTGCTCAATCTGCTATTGCTCCCCTTGCTCGTGCTGGTGAAGCTGTACGAGTTCTGGAAAAAACTGCGCTGGTATCTGGCCGAAAAGCGGCTCAAGTGGCAGCGACCGACGTTTTACAAATCGCTAGAATTGTACCCGAAGGTTCATTTCACGCACACCATCAGCCCATTTTTGAAAACTATTGAGTTAGACGCCACAATTTATGCGTACAAGGGAGAGACTGACAAATTAAGGGAATGCTTGAACCAAGGCGTTTTGCCGGACCTGAAGGGATTGATGGAAAATGCCATGTTTACGGACAAGGTTCAGATTGTCAGGTTACTGTTGGCGTTTCGGGCAAACCCCAATCGAACGGTTGATTTGGCGGGGCATACGTTGTTGCAAGAGGCGACCCGGCGGGGCAGTCCGGAAATCGTTGAATTGCTTCTTGCAAAAGGCGCTGATCCCAATCGCAGAACGCGAGACGGAAAAAAGGCACTCCATTACGCTTACGACCGGTCTGAAGGCCGTGCGCCACTTGCCAAACTACTTGAACCGGTCACCGAAGTTGAGCAATTCAATTACAACGTGGATGATTTTCTTAAAATGGAAAATTTGGAAAAGGCATATTGGGCTTTGTGTGCTGCCATCCAAAAGCATGGTCTCCGCAAACTATCACCCATAGAATTGAGGGTTCTATCACTTTCGGATTTCACAGGCAATTGTCTGACGAATGGCATTAATACCTTCGATGGTAACGCGCGGTGGGCACTCGTGCCATGTGCTGAATTGATGGATGCGATAGACGAGCCTGCTTTCGCTAGGGAACTGTGGCAGTGCATTACCATCATGCGCGAGTATGGTCGAACCATAGGGCGAGATCCATTTGATCTCGATGCTGATTACGTAGCCTTGGATGAGGAGACCGAAAACAAACTTTATGCACGCGAATTTGATTTCACCGACCACTCTGACCTTTCAACAGATGAACGGCTTTACCGCAAAACGATGGATTACGTTCGGAAGAACCGACATTTGTTCAAATGATGTCATTCCCTAAATCAAAGCGTTTTCTCATGGCCGCGTCCCTGATGGTATTGATTGGATGCCTGTCCGTTTGGCTTTTCGCAAAACAGACTATTTTGAACTGGGACGATGGCAGGCGCGCAGTGTTTGATTCACCAGCCGATCCGGAAAATAAAGTATGGTTTTATGATGGCGGATTTCTGGATCGAGATTTGTCATTCTGCGTAAAACCGGCCGGGCGAAGGCCGCAATTCGTTGCCAATGTTTGGTGGGCGCCGGACGCTTATTTTTCCAGCGGGCAATGGACAAAAGATGGTGAAATATTTGTTTGCTCGATGATCACTAAAACTGTGGGCGATAAGCCGGTCAGGGCGGTCGCTTTTGATTTCAGCCTAAATAAAGCCAGCGTACCTTCGTGGCTGTCGCGCGTTTCGTTTGATACGAAGCCAAGGTCTGACTGGCTAAAGCAAGAAGAGCTTATCGAAAAAATGATTGCCGCGCATGGCGGATTGAACAATCAACGAATTACCGACGATGCCATCAAGTTACAAGAGAAGAAATTATGGTTCTGGCAATCGCCATCGTAAACCTCGAAAACGAGCCGAACGAGTTATTTTAAAATGTCGAAGCATAACACTAGAACCGAAATTCGCATCCGGGAATTGACGCCGGCTGAATTGACTGAACGCGTCAAGGCTGTTAAAGCCAGCCCTAAACCGCTCACAGGCGTAGAAGCAGCAATAGATACACTCAAAAAAGAAGGCTGGACTCCGTGGCAAATTTGGCCGGAATTGACCCGTCGGAAGGCAGAATTTGTTCCGCAGATACTTGAGTCTTTTGAGAACGCAGAGCCAAACGACATGGAACGGCGGATGCGAATTGCCGGCTATCTGGCTCGCTTGGGAGTTCTCTCCGGGCACGATTTCATCATTACGCATTTGCGAAATCCAGACCCGCAATCGCGTTGGATGGCGTTGTTAAATTGGGATGTCCAAGAAGCCCCGCCTCGCAACGAGGCGGAAAAAGAGTTGTTACTTTCACTTTTGCATGACAGCGATTCACGCATTCGCAACATGGCGATCCAAGCGTGTGGTATTATCAAAGTGGAGGGATGTCTTCCCGCCTTTGAAAAATTGCTTGAATCTGACGATTGTCCAAACCGGAGCCGAGTTGCGTTTTGGCTTTTAACACATGATTGCTCGGAAAAGCACATTGACATGGTTCTGAAGTTTTTGAATCAAACCACAAACGTAGAAGACTCTCATTGGTCCCTTATCGGCCTGAATAAGGTCGCCAAAAACGGATCTTCCGCAATCGCAGCAAAAGCCCGCAGCGCAATTGAGGATTTCTTTCTTCATTCGGAAAACAAACATAAATACAGGCCGGAGAACTTGGCATTGTTCAGTGAAATTGGCATCGTCCGGGACTTGCCAGCATTTGAGTCTATTTTGGAGCACGCAACCGAGAGTGTGAGCCAATACAGGGCGCTTGAGGCCATTGCCCGATTAAAACCATCTCTGGCTGTAGAGCGGCTGGCTCCGCACTTGGACCATTGGGCGTTGAGTAAATCATTTTTGCGTGCTTTCGCGATCTCGGCCTCCGAAAAGGACTGGAATGCACTCGTCCGGTTGGTCTTGGAAGCCCTGGCAGCCAAGCGGAAGAATCTTAACATCAACAATGCAGTCGTGGACCTCATTTTGGAGCACGGCAAGGAAGCTGGACGCTCGCTGATCGTTACGGAGTTACCCCGGCTATGGCCGTCCGTCCGAATGCACGCCATGTGGGAACTGAACCGTTGGACGATTCAGGATACGCTGCAAGCCCTCAAAAAATGCGGCTTGATCGAAACCGTGCCAGACGATTCGCTGATCGAGAAAGTGCGGCAGGAGCAAACCGTGCCTGTTGTTGATGCGGATATATTTCATGAGGTTTTGCGGGCGGCCAACATCTTGCGCCAGGTCCCCTCCGAAGCCGAGAATCGTCCGCCCAACCATTGCGATTTACTGGCGAAATTCTCTGGAATCACCGACGGAGTTTTCATGCCCGGATTTTGCCGGCAAGTTACGATTAAAAAGCCGGTAAATGATCCTGAATTCACGGCCAAGTTGAATCAGGAACGCATTGCCAAATCGCTGGAGCCGCTTCCATTGGAAGAAGAATTTTATCAAGTGAGTTTTGTGGTGGGCTTTCAACTCTATGAATTCGAAACTTTTGCTTCTCAACGGGATTATGACATTCAGGCGGTTGAGGCTGCTGTAAATTCCGCGCTGGAAGAGGCGTCGAAGACGCAGCGGCTCGTGGGAGTACCCTCCGAAGATGGGTTTACTCTCTATTTCTTCGGGGATCCTGAAAAACTCCAGCAATTCTGCACGGCATACGCCATACCGCTTTGAGGCGACTTTGCATGATCATGAAAAGCGCATTTTTCTCCTGCCTTGCGCTTATTATAAGCGGCGGTTTGTTTGGTTGCTCGACGACGCATTGGAGTGCAGACAACCCGGACACAAATCCAAAGCTGCCAATCCAGTTCAAAAATTATCGCGAGCTTTATGCTTTTATCGCCTCACGTGCCAATGGCGGCGATGGCGTACCCCAAAATGCAAGCACGGTCTTGGCAATGGCTTCCGACACAACGACCGAAATCGTGGGTTTGGTGAACGATCAGATTCCCTATGTTTATCTCGTCACGCCTCACTTTTATGATGGTGGGATTTATGACCACATTCGAGGCGCTCAGGGCAACGGCGACTATTATATCTTGCGTCCACTCATCAAGCCGACAGGTTACACAGGTGACGGAAAAGAACACGGGTTTGAACTGATTGGAATCGGTGAAGGCAACACGTTCAGATGGACCAATTCAAACGGGAAAATTGGATTTGTAACAACCTGGCACATCAGCGCTACCGAGCATCCAGAGACCGTTTATACATTGAGCGGCAAGATTTTTGAACGGGTGAAATAACAAGCCATGAAAATCAAACTTCTCCTTTGCTTCGCGCTCGTTATGGACAGCAGCTTTCGCGCTTTTCCCGCCGGCGCATCGCCTGCCGCTCAAACGGAGATTTTTGATTATTCAACCGGGAATTCGCCATTAGCCGACGGAGTCGTAATAACTGGCTTAGGCAAAAGTTTTTCCATTCGCGCATCGGCGGATTGCTGGCTGGCGCTCGTCAAAATGGTCAGACCAACTTTCGCCTGGAACGGTTGCGACATGATATGGATCGAGAAGGATACCAATGGCCAACCGAGATTTATTTTGGACGAGGCTTACATTTATCAGCCAACCAATCAATCAGGGCAATGGATTTTAGTGAAGGACGACAGAACAGAAGGCTGTGACGCCTTATGGAGCCGTGAAGATTGGTGGCGACAGTTTGGGAATTACAATCTGCGCGCAGACATGCCATTACAAAAAGCCCTCCCTTGGGCCGCCGACAATGGCGACCGGGGCAACTATGTCATAATCAAGTCGGCAAATGATCGGCTGGGAACTGTCTATGAAATCGGTTGGCAGCGTGAGATGTCTTCGGGCAACGGCCTTGCGGATTACGGCAGGCGGATTTATATCTGGGAAGATCGCTCCAAACACTGGCATTTTCTTGGCGAGGGACCGGAAGAAGGCTCCGCAAAAGGCGGTTACAACACGGTTGAATCGCAGGTTGTGTGGAATGCAACTTCAACGAATAAACTGCCACTGCAAATTCGTTTCCACTGCGAAGATGTCACCACACCATACAGTATGGACGCCGACGAAACAGACCCGCAACCTGATGTGACAATATGCAGTGATTACATGCTGACAGGGAGTTTCCCAGCTTACTTCCAAGTCATTCAAAGAAATCGTTATTTGTTGGCGGAAAAGGATGACACGCTCAAAAAGATTATTTCCCGACTTAGTTACTATTGGCCAGGCTGGCAAGATTGGCCTGTTGAAGCCGAACGAAGAGCCATGAACAACCGGGCAATGGCAGCTTGGCGTGCAGTCATTGTCCGGCTGAATCCAACTTTGCTGCAACGGGGAATAATCAAAGAAGGCACGCGCGTGGATATTATGAACCCTGGTGAATTTGAAAACCGCCAGATCGAACTGGAGCGCCAAATGCGCGCATTAAAAAAATCTGAATCTAAGTGAAACTCAAGGCCCCCAGCCTCGCGCTCGTTTTGAGCAACTGCCCGCTTGGACGGTCCAAATTGGGCCGCCGAGAGTGGTGCAGTAAAAATGTCTAAACTTTGATTGCGGAACGGAACAGCGGCGGATACGGGATTCCGGAAGCCAATATTTCGCTCAATTGGAACCGTTGGCTGGCTCCGTTTCTCTGCTCGTTGTTTCTGTAATGACGATTTCGAGAACGAACGGCTGTCCGTCTGGGACAAGAGACCGCTGGCTGCTTGGCAATTTTGTCAGGAGCGACAATTCCATCCGTTGCATTGCCGTCTCGATGCGCCGCAGGGAATATCCGCGCACCATTACCTCGTGCATGGCGAAGACCAGCCGGAGAACTTGTTCCTTACCCTCACGCTTGAGTTCGGCAAAGGCAAAGTCGTCATGTGGAAGCAGTAACGATTGCTCTGGAGATATTTCTATGCGAACGGCACGCGCTTGGTTGTCGTTCGCCCAACATTCAGGTGATTTTGTGCTCATATTTTTGTGCTGGTTGACGATTGCGATGATGGCGGCGGGCAATTTTCCGCCGGATAAAGTTGTCAGCGGCTCGACGGCCAAAGCGAAGCAGATAGCCATGAAGCCGATCCCAAATGCGGACCACGCGGCGAGGAGCAACACCGGCTGCGAATTCCATCGCCAGCGGCCTGTGGCCGGGCCGGGTGACATTCTCGCGGAGTTGCTGTTTGTCCGGCGTGAAGATGCGGATGCCGCGCCGCCCGCGTGAAATGGTTACATACCATTGCTGTGCGTTGGTCGCCGCCTTGATGGTTGAATCGGAAAACAAAACGTGATCCACGGTCTTGCCCTGCGAGCCGTAGGACGTTACCGCGTAGCCGGGCAGAAATTCACGGAACGATTGGTCCAAGACCCGGCCATCGGCCAGTTCGACCGCTCCATCGGCGCGGACAGATTTAACCGAAACGAGTTCGCCGTTTGTGACCCGGCCACCGGACGCAAGTTTGCGGTTGGCTTTGAGATGCAGCCGGTCGCCGGCTGAAAGCGCGATTTCGCGCGGTTGGCAAACGGTAATCCGATTCAGCAATTTGTTTGCGACAGTGACAAATTTTTCATCCACCTCAACGAGAACTCCCAGCTTGACGATGCCAGCCAGTTTTCCTTTTACCCCAGGCTCGGTCTTGTGGACTTTCTGATTGAACACGACAACGGCCTCCGGCGGGTAAAACCGCTCGTCGCGCTTTTGCGCGTTGGTGAGGTCGAGTTTGTCGAGCGCCTGAATCGTTGTGTCATTTGCGCCGAGCAATCCTTTCGCTTTGAGCACATCCCGCACGCGCGAATTGACCCGATGAACTTCCGCCCAAGTCTGTGAAACAACCACCGCCGAAGCATTTTGTTCCACGAGCCGGACGTATTCATCGGCGAGCTTGTCAGCTTGCTCACCCAAGCCGCACTGGACAACTGCGCCTAGCGTGTCGAGACGATTGAATGATTCGGCAAGTTTGCCCGCCGCCGCCGCTTCGACAGCTTTGCGATATTGCTTGATGCGGGCACGTTCGGAAATTGTGCGAGCGAGCGACGAGTCTTGGCGGCGGACCGTGTGCAGTTCGACTGGCTTGACGCCAGAATGTCGCTCAATGGCGAGCAGCGCGTCCGAAGCCTCAACCGCGCCGTGTTGTCGGGTGTCGCCTGATAAAATCAGACGGGCATTCTTCTCGCGGGCGAGACGCAGCAGTTCGAGCATTTGCCGACCGCCAATTTGACCGGCCTCGTCCACTACAATCAGGGCGCCGTCCGCAAGTTCCCGCTTGAGCAGGAAATTTGCGACCGTTGTCGGCGACGGCAAACCGGCCTTTTCCATGTCCACGACCTGTTGGCGCTGGGGCGCCAGAACAACCACACACCGCCCGGACTGTTGCACTTGCTCAACCAAATCCCGCAGCACAAAACTTTTCCCCGTGCCAGCGCCGCCGCGAAAAATGGAAATTCTGTTGGTTGAACCAAGCAGGACATCCAGTGCATTTCGTTGCTCATCGTCCAACTTTGGATTCAACGGTTGTGGATTGGCTACCAATACGTGACACTCGGCAACCCCCTCTTTTGCCGTCTGAACGATTTCCCATTCGCGGAGCAACACCTCGCGCAGCGTCATCTCGCCTGGCCGCGCATCGTCCCGGATATAGTCACGCCGTTGAGTGAATTCCTTCAGTTCGGAAATGGAAAACCTCTCACCACGCGCGCGGCCCAATGCCTCCTGCCATACCTGGCATTCCAGCACGACCGAGTTGCGGTCGAACAAATGTTCCTCTGCCCACTGGACGGCGTCACTGACAGTGGTTCGGTTTTCCTCCTTCTCGTTTTGCTCTGGCTGACCTGAAACACTGCGCAATGATGCAATCTCGGGTTTGCTCAACTGCGCCTCCCACAATGTCCGCAGTTCGTCCCGGCTCAAGTCTTTCTGTTTCCGCGTTCTTTCGCCTTCTGCGAGCCGCGCTCTCAGATCCTGAATATTACTAGCATTTAGCGCAGGTCTTTCCGAAAGCAATTTGTCCAACGCGGCATCAATCTGGCCGCGCCTCTTGGAAAACAGTTCGCACAGCTCTTGGGAAATTCCCTCCACCTGAAAATCTCCACGCGCCCGGTTTTGAATCCGATAGCCGAATGCCTTCAAGTCACGGGCGAATTCGTGGTAGTAAATGTTTTCCGCGCATTTTCGAGCCCTCAGCAATTCGTAATTCTCAAGAGCTTTCCAACGCTTCTCAACCGGGTCAAACGTGGCATTGAAGACAATGCAGTGCGTATGCAGATGCGGGTCGAGGGCGCGTGAAGTGTCATGTGTGAACAACGCGGCGGCAAAATTGCCGGTCAACCTCTGTTCTCTCGCGCCCCCGATGCGGATACGAGTTGCAGCAAACGCCTCAAAATGTTTCAGTGCCTCACGGACCGCCCTTGCGTGAGCTTCGAGAATCCGCTTGTCGTCGCCAAGAAAGCCGGCAATTGAAACCGATTTCGGCGGCGAGAAGGTAAAGTCGTAAAAAATCCGCCTGTCAGCCACGGGCCGGCCATCTTGAATCCGCGTGGTTTTCAATTCCGGCGTCAGCCTCTCACCTGTGGCCGGATGCTGGTTCTCGCACAGCCGCAGAAAATCTTCCGCGCGGACTTTCCCGGACAAATTCAACCGTTCCGCGCCCAATCCAATCCACTCACCGGCCACACGCTGGCCCTCATCGTAGTAATCGCCAACGCACAGGTGTTCCTCAAAGTATTCCTGGGCGTTTTTCAGGTTGTATTGCGTCTTTGCCGTGACCATAGGCAGGACAATACACGGACTGTGCGCGCAAGTTGTGTAGCTGATACACCACAGCAGTCTCGATCTCTGATGAACTGCGGGCATGAAGACGAGCGCAGTTCACATGCCGAAGCCCGGCAACCAGCTTTGGGGCATCTATTACAATGACCGTGAACACGCGCGTCTGATGGGTGACCCACTCCGCACCGTCGTCGAAGCGCCCACCAAACTTGCCGCCGAAGAAATCGCCGGGAAACTCGGCTTGGAATCACCGTGGGCGCATCCAGTCACCACCGAGCAAGCGAAGCAAGCACTTTGGCTTCCAGAGAAGCGTGCTCGTCACCGTCACCAATTCGCGCAGAAACTCTCGCGCGGCATTCACCCTTGATTATGCAAACACCAACGACCTCACAGTTACGCACCGCCATTGAGGTGCTGAATAAACTCGGCGAAAGGCTCAATCAACGTGCTTCCGATTCCGCAATGCAACTCCGGGAGTCGCCGTTTGGTCAGCATCAGGCTGGTCGCGTCGAGGTCAACGCCATCGAACAAACCAGCCGGATTCAGTCCGTCGTCGCGCAGTTGGAACGATGGGGCGAGGAGTTAGTGCAACAAAGGAGGCAATGTGCTTCTTATCATGTTTAAGACAGGGCAAGCCTTACTCCTTAGCTCGCTAAGGTTTTTGAGTCCGCGAACAAGTCGCGATGAAAGCGCGGAACAACCGCGCAATATCGGTGATTCATGGCCGCAAACGCGGCCATTCCACGCACGCGGACAGGCCCAATGCAGGGCGCGAACTCAAATCGTCCGTGTCCGCGAACAGTCAACATCCGTGTTCAGTCCGCGTCCGCGACCGCGACAGCAAACAGTCCACATCCGCGAGCTTGCCACAGCGTCCACAGGCCGCAAACGGGAATTGGCAGTGGCCATAAATGTCCGCAGTCAGTCCGCAGGCTGGAATTGTCCACGCCCATGAACCTGCCACAGACCGGCATTGGCCGCGCATTTCAACAGGCAACGAATTGTCCGCGTCAGCGCATCGCCGTTTCCATTTTGCCGCCGACCAGTTTCCCGGTTCACATTCAAATCATTCCCGCCTATGTCCTCATTTGACCCAACCGCAGTTCGCAAGGCGGTCGAGGAATTCACGCCGCGCCGTCCGCAGAAGTTCCAGGATTTGCTCCCGGCAAAGGATGTCATCACGGAGTTGCGACAGAAACGCGCGTCGTATCGTTCCATCGCCGACCTGCTCTCGCAGCATTGCCTGCCAACCAGCAAGACCGCCATCGCCGTATTCTGTCATCAAGTGCTCGGTGAAACCGTTCGGCCACGCAAGCGGCCAGGACGAAAGCGGCCACCCGCTTCCACGTCCGCAAATGGCGGGGAGGCAACCGCTGATTCAGTGCCAGCAGCAGAAGCCGGCATACCGGCAGAACCGTCCACTAACTCCAGCGGCAACGAATCTCCACCGCCTCGCACGCGCGGCCCGCGCATCGCGCAAGTTCGGATGCTCAAACCTCAAAATACATGAAACGTCTTGACCTCATCCTCAACGGCAAAGGCGGTGTCGGCAAAAGCTTCTTCGCCGTCAATTTCGTCCAATTCCTCAAAGACAAGGGCATCGCCCATGTCGCGATAGACAGCGACAACGAAAACTCGACACTAAAACGGTTTCATCCGAACGCGCAATTCCTTGATTTGGATAAACGGCGTGAACTCGACAGCATCTTTGGCGCTCTGGAAAAGGCAAACCTTGTCGTCATGGATTGCCGTGCGGCGTCAACCGACCTGTTCACCGACTTTTTTGCCGAAATTGACCTGTCCGCCGTGTTGTCCACGATGGGTGCGGCACTCACGCTCATCATGCCGGTGAACCACGAATCAGACAGCGTGGACCAAGTGCAACGTTTGGCCGATCAGTTCGGAAAGAAGTGCAACTACGTTGTGGTTCGCAATGCCGCGCATAGCGACAGCTTCACGATTTTTGAAGCGTGTGAAGTCCGGGCGCAACTCAAGGACAAGCTGGGCGGACGGGAAATTGCCATGTCGCGCCTGCAAGATTGGCTGGTCGAGGCACTCAACGCCGAAAACCTGACCATTGCGGCGGCTGTCAAACATCCCGCTTTCGGCCTTCTTGACCGGCAACGACTCCAAACTTGGCAGCGGAAGCTCTACGCCGAGATCGAATCCGCCGCCGACCTTCTGTTGCCAGCGAAATAATGCCCACGCCACAGACAAAACAGCCGGATTTTGACGAGGAGTTCAACGTGGCCGTCGCCGAGTGGCGCGATAAACATCGGCTGCGAGAAGACGACGCGGTGATACTCCTCGTCGAATTGTTCCGAATCCACCAGCGACATTGGGATG
>CAVRPQ010000008.1:0-34461 GCA_963723125.1 uncultured bacterium | reverse complement strand
CCACCGGCACCAACCCACAAAAAGCCAATAGAATCAATGTTTTTGTTGGGTCTTACTCAACGCCAAACCTGAATGCATAACGTTTTTGCATAACGTGTCTCCCGGTGTTAACGGCGTTTATGGGTGTCGGCTTGGCCGCATTGTATTTTCACTTCCCGGCGCTCGTACGCGGTTATGGATCGCTTAACCGGAAGTACATGTTGCCCGTGGGGGACGTAACAGTCACGCTGTTGGTGCCATTGGTCGTGGTCACGGTGCCACCATAATCAGCCCAACTCGGCGTGGATAGATCGCCGTTGGTTTGCAACGTGTAGCTGCCGGTGTTTGGCCAGGAAAGCACCACCTGCCCGCCAACCATAGTAATCTGCATTGCCGGGCCGGAAACGATTCGCCCGAACCGAACGCTGTTATTGTAAGTGTCCGCCACGTAAAGATCGCCGCTGTCATCCAGCGCGATGCCTTCCGGGAGATAAAATAAGGCATTGGTATCGGTGCCGTCGGCGCTGCCGGAAATCTGGACCTGTCCGCCGAGCGTGGTGGAAATCCAATTTGTGCCAGCCGGCATGAGCCTGCGCAGCGTGTCATTGAAGGTGTCCGCCACATATAGGTTTCCGCGGTTGTCCAGCGCGATGCCTTCTGGGAAATAGAACAGGACGTTGGTGCCGAAGCCTTCGGAACTGCCGCTGACGCCGGCCTGTCCGGCGATCGTGGTCACCACCCAATTGGTGCCAATGGGGGACAGTTTTCGAATCGTATCGTTTACAGTGTCTGCCACATAAACATTGGTCCCAGAGTCCACGGTAATGCCATGCGGATAAAGAAACAGGGCATTGGTGCCCACACCGTCAGTGTTGCCGCCTGTTAAAGCGAATCCGGCAATGGTCGTTACCGTCCAATTCGTGCCAGTGGGGCTGATTTTCCGGATGGTCTGGCCGGAACTGTCTGTGACATAGACATTAGTGTTCGGATCCACGGCGATGCCGGTTGGGTTATAAAAGAGGGCGTTGGTACCGGTGCCGTCGGCTTCGCCCGGGGGAACGTTGGCGTTTCCGGCAATGGTAGTCACCACCCAATTGGTGCCGATCGGGATGATTTTGCGAATGGTGTTATTGAAAATGTCGGCGACATAGAGATTGCCTTGGTTGTCCAGGCTACATCCAGCGGATCAAAAAACCGTGCAGCCGAGTTGGTGCCGTCACTGCTGCCGATATTGCCGGCCAACCCGGCGATGGTGCTCACCGCATCGTTCGTCGCAATCCGGCGAATGGCGCAGTTGTAATAGTCCGCCACAAATACGTTGCTGGAGGTATCCACTGCGATGCCAGTTGTGTTCCAGAACCGGGCAGCGGGACCCGGGCCATCGGCGTCGCCTGGGCCGATCCCGGCCAGGGTGGTAACGACCCCGTTGGTCCCGACGGGCGTAATTTCCCGGATGTTGTTGTTGTTGACGTTAGCCACAAAAACATCGCCGGGGCCGTTGGTCGCCACCCCGAATGGAGAGCCGAACCGTGCGGCACTGTTCGTGCCGTCGGCTGAGCCTTGGGCGCCGGCCAGCCCGGCCAACGTGCTGACCATCCAGTTTGTTCCGGGGAATGCGAGTTTGCGGACAGTTTTGTTGAATTCATCCGCGACATACAGATTGTCATTGTTATCCACGGTCACACCGGCCGGTCCCGAAAACAACGCATTGGTTCCCAGGCCATCGCTGCTTCCGTACTTGTTGGCCTGCCCGGCAATCGTGGTCACCACCCAATTGGTGCCCACCGGCGTCATCCGGCGTATGGTATTATCACCGTCGGTTACGTAAAGATTGGTGGCGTTGTCCACGGTAATGCCATTAGGGCTGGCAAAAAGGGCATTGCCATTGGTCCCGTCGAGGCTTTGGTCGTTCCCGACCTGGCCGGCAATAGTGGTTACCGCACCGGACGGGGTGATTTTGCGGATGACATCATTATTTTGGTCGGCTACGTACACGTTACCCGCAGCATCCACGGCAGCACAGGCGGGATCGGTGAATGCCGCATTGGTGCCGCTGCCGTTGGTATAACCGGCAACTCCCATCTGGCCCGCGAAGGTGCTGACCACCCAGTTCGAGCCGCAGGCGTGAGCTTCCGGATCACCTGATTCCATGTATCCACCACATAAAGATTGCCACCGGCGTCTCCCACCACACTCTTCGGGAGAAAAAACAACGCGTTGGTGCCGGTGCCATCCGCATAACCCGGAATTCCGGCCTGGCCGGCAATGGTGGTGACTAAACCGTTTGAAGTAATCTCTCGAATGGTGCTGTTGTCTGAATCGGCAACATACACATTACCCTGCGCATCTGCAGTGACACCCTGGGGTGCGAAGAATCGCGCATTGGTAACAGACCCGTCCGTACTACCCTGACTTGCGGACCCGGCCAGCGTGGTGAAGGTGTATGATTGGGCAAAAACGGGTGTCGCAAAATTGCACAACAAACCGGACAGGACTACGAAACAAACGCTCCTTGCTTTCATAAATACAACATCGAATCTCTCGATAACGTTCCAAGTAGCAGATCACGGGCCAGGCTTGTGGCTGAGAGCGCCCCCAGGGTTGATTGTCATTGGAAGCGATGAGTAAAATCGGTGCATGACGGCGAGCAACTCTGGCTTTTTCCGCCGCCCAAGCCGCTCGTCGAGAGGTTGGGCGATGATTTTTTTTGCGCGCTTCCGTCCGGGCCGGGCGTGTATTTGATGTGCGGTGCAACTGAAGGCGTGTGGTATGTCGGCAATCTGCGCAAGCGGCTGTCCAGCTATCGCGTTGCCAACCCGGAACGGTTGCCGCGCCGGATCATCCAGCTTTTACATCGCGTGACGCGCATCGAGTTCGACGTTTACCCCACGGAAGAAGCTGCCCGTCACCGCGAGGAACTAGTCGTGTGCTCAACCCGCGATTCAATGGAGCGGGCAAAGTTTGGCCAACCCATACTGGCCGGCGAGGCGCAGTTTTCTGTGGCCAGTAGGATCGCGTGACCTGCGGCAGTTTGCCTGCCATCCGCCATGCATTCCTTGGCATTGGTTATGCTAACCATCCAATTGAGTAGCAAGTAAGTAGTATTGTGAACGCGACGAATCCCTTTCAGTTACCGTCCTGGTCCGAGATAAACCGCGAACAGCGCCGCCGGGCACGGTTCAAAAAAACGGTCATCTCCATTATCGCCGCCATCGTGCTTTTGTTGATTGGACTGCTGATTGAAGGCTGCAAAAGCGAGCGCGAGGCATTGGCGACGCCCATGACACTGCCCGGCCAGGTCCAGGCCGTCCCGCCAATGCCGCAAACCACCCTTGCTTCTGCGGCGGAACAAAAACCAGCGGCAAGCCCGCTGCCCGAACCAGCTGCCACTTTACCAGCCGCACCCCTGGTCGCAAAAGCAAACACGGTCCCGGATGCCAGCCAGTCGGGGCCGGTTTATGTTGTCAAATCCGGCGACACTTTGAGCCGGATTGCGAAGACATACGGAACCACCATCAAGGCCATTGAATTGGCCAACGGCTTGACCAGCGACCACATTCTGGTCGGGGCAAAGCTGAAAATACCTGAGGCCTGAACCGGCTTTCACAGTGAACCGTCCCCACGGCCAATTCAAGGCCAACCTTTGTTCCTCGCATCGCGGTGATTCCTGAGAACGGTTCGCAAAGACTCTACAGCTTGGGTCGTTTGAAATGAAATATGCCCTGGTTTTCACTGACAAATATCCACCCGCGTTTGCCCAGGACATTCAAAAACAGTTCCCGGACATCCTTTTGGCCGGCGGAAGTGTTGGCGGGGGCTATGCCGATTTTATATTCCCATGCCGGAACTTGAGGTGCCGCGCAACGAATGCGCTGGACCCGGGTTGGGCCGATGGGTGCGTCTGGAATCGGTGCCGATCTCATATCATCCTCCTTGACGCCTAAGACGGCGTTGAAGTTACACGATTTGTTTTATTCAGCGTTGCCCCTGCCATCCGGCGCCCGGTAAGCCATAAAATTCCTTGTCAGAATCCTGATGCGGGAGTATTTCGCCCACAACCCCGTCCAATTGGGAAATACGCCATTTTTGGCACCGATAAAATTATGACAAATCTGACTCCGATTCTTTTACTCACCGGCGCATTGTTGCCAGCCTTGGTAACCGCCCAACCTGCCCTGACCATTTACAACGAGAACTTTGCCGTCGTCCGCGATGCCGTACCGCTCGACCTCAAGTCCGGCGTCAACGACGTGCGTTACGACGATGCCACGGCGCAGGTGGAGCCGGATTCGGTGATTCTGCGCGATCCGGCCGGCAAACATTCGCTCCAGATTTTGGAGCAGAATTATCGCAACGACCCGGTCACGCAGGAGTTGCTGCTGTCGTTATTTGAAGGCAAGACGATTGATTTTGAACGGATGCGGCTGAAGGACAACACCCAGACGCCTGAGATTATTCCTGGCAAAATCATCCGCAGCGGCTACGTGCCGGGTGGCAATCCGGAGCAACCCATCATCGAGGTGAACGGCAAGTTGCAATTCAGCCTGCCGGGACAGCCGTTGTTTCCCGATTTGGGCGACGATACGGTGCTCAAGCCGACGCTCAACTGGCTCCTGCAATCGGACAAGCCGGGCAAGTTCGACGCCGAGGTCGGCTACATCACCGGCGGGTTCACCTGGGAGGCGGATTACAATCTGGTCTCACCGGAAAAAGGCGATCTGGTGGATTTAATCGGCTGGGTGACGATGAGCAACAACAGCGGCAAGACATTCCGTGATGCCAAAATCAAATTGATGGCCGGCGACGTAAACAGAATCCAGCCGAACCTACCGATGGGAGGCATAGCGGGAAGGATGATGTTGGCTGAATCGATGAACGAAGCTCCCACTGTGACCGAAAAGGCCTTCGACGAGTTTCATCTTTACAGTATTGCGCGGCCCACCACGTTGCGCGATCGCGAGACCAAACAGGTCGAGTTCGTTCACGCCGAGCACGTCGTGGCGCCGACGATTTACGTTTATAACGGCGCGCCCGGCTACCGGTTTTATGGCGGACTCAACTACGACCGCGGTTACAGCACGGAGGGCAATAAAAAAATCCAGGTCATGCGCGAGTTTGTAAATTCGGACACCAACCATCTCGGCATCGCGTTGCCGGCGGGCAAGCTGCGGTTTTATCGCCGCGACGCCGACGGCCAGTTGGAGTTTGTCGGCGAGGACCGGATTGACCATACCCCGCGCAACGAAACCATCCGGGTGACCACCGGCAATGCCTTTGACCTCGTCGGCGAACGCAAACAGACGGATTTCCACGTGGACACCGGCGACAAGTGGATGGACGAGTCGTTTGAAATCAAATTGCGCAATCGCAAGAAAGAACAGGTGGAAATCCGCGTGGTGGAACCCCTCTACCGATGGAGCAACTGGGAAATCACGCAGAAGTCGGACGAGTTCACGAAGAAAGATTCGCAGACGATTGAGTTTCGCGTGCCGGTGAAACCGGACGAGGAAAAAGTGGTCAGCTACACCGTCCATTATTCCTGGTGAATCAACGTTTCTGCTGGCAGCAACGAGGTTTTCTTCTGCTTGACAAGCGGGTCGGGCCGTCGAACATGGGCGAAACCATCAACTACCACATCCCATGAAAAAATATCTATTGTTCGGCGTGCTGGCCTTGCTGGCGGGTCCCCTCTTCGCGGCGGACTCCAGCCCCAAGGATGACGTCACCAACGCGGCCAAAAAACTCGGTGACAGCGCCAATTACACTTGGCACACCACCGTAGTGGTTCCGGAAGACGCCCAATTCAAGCCCGGCCCGACGGACGGTCAGACCGAAAAGGGTGGCTTCACTTACGTCAAGCTTTCGTTCGGTGACAACACCACCGAATTCGTGAAAAAGGGTGAAGACGCGGCGGTTACCGATCCCGACGGCAACTGGCAGTCCCTCACCAATCTGGAAAATGACAGCGAAGGTCCGGGACGATTCATGGTCGGCATGGTCAGGAACTTCAAGGCGCCAGACGCACAGGCCGTCCAGTTGGTCGCAGCCGCCAAGGAACTTAAAAAAGACGGCGACGTTTATTCCAGCGACCTCACTGAAGACGGCGCCAAGGCGATGATGACATTCGGCCGGCGTCGCGGCGGCGGCCCCACAATCACCAATCCTTCCGGTTCCGTGAAGTTCTGGCTCACAGACGGTGCCCTGACCAAATACGAATTCAAGGTGAAGGGTACCATGAGCTTCAACGGCAACGACATTGACGTTGACCGCGATACCACCGTTGAAATCAAGGACGTTGGCTCGACCAAGATCACCATACCGGACGACGCCAGGAAAAAATTGTCATCCTGATGTTCGAAGGAACGTTTGAAAATAGCCCGGCATTTTAATGCCGGGTCCACGTGAGAACACCTCAAGTCCCGCCGGGACGGTCGGAGGCGCTTAGGCAATTCGACCGTCCCGGCGGGACTTTTCGATGCGCGACCCATTCCCGGCGTTGAAACGCCTGGCTATTGTCAGAAGCTCCGCCGACAAACGGTTGATAATTGAACGTCGTCCGTCAAATTCCTGTCGTATTTCCGTCCTGCTGCGAGATGTGAACAAGGACAAACGGCAATTTTGCGGAGTAAAATTTTACAACACCAGCGAATTGAAATCATGAACCAGACATCTGAAACCAAAGTGCCGACCGGTCCCTCACCAACCATGCCCGCGCACGAACAACTGATGCGCCAGCATTTGCAGGAGGAAAACCTGCCGCAGGCGGTCATCCCTTCCTGTCCCGTCAACCGGGTTTTGCAAGGCCAGAAGGCGCTGGTGACCGGCGCCAATTCCGGCATCGGCCAGGCCGTGGCGGTGTCGCTGGCGCGGGCGGGGGCAGACGTGGTCGTCAATTACGTGACCCATCCCGAGGCCGCCGACGCGGTGGTGAAGGAAATCCAGGGCCACGGCGTCAATGCTTACGCGCACCCGGCCGACGTTCGGCCGCGAAGATCAGGTGCAGGCGATGTTCCGGAAGATGATTCAGGAATTCGGCACCATTGACATTCTGGTCAGCAACGCCGGCCTGCAAAAGGATTCGCCGATTGAAGACATGACGCTGGCCGACTGGCAACTGGTCATCAACGTGAATCTCACCGGCCAGTTTCTCTGTGCGCGCGAGGCCATTCGCGAGTTCAAGCGCCGCGGCATCCGTCCGGAAAT
The DNA here is from genome assembly GCA_963723125.1 of uncultured bacterium. GTDB lineage: Bacteria > Verrucomicrobiota > Verrucomicrobiia > Limisphaerales > UBA11358 > UBA11358. Next base: position 27,279 of record CAVRPQ010000008.1, on the reverse strand, counting down.
TTCCTGTGCTGCCGGCAAAATCATTTGCATGAGCTCGGTGCACGAGGTCATTCCCTGGGCCGGCCACGTGAATTATGCCACCAGCAAGGGCGGCGTCATGATGATGATGAAAAGCATCGCCCAGGAAGTCGCGCCGTGGCGTATTCGCGTGAACTCCATCTGCCCCGGCGCCATCCGCACCCCCATCAACACGCAGGCCTGGAGCACGCCCGAGGCGTATCGCAAACTGATGAAACTGGTTCCCTACAAACGCATCGGCGAACCGGATGACATCGGCCACACGGCCATCTGGCTGGCGTCGGATTATTCCGATTACATCCACGGCGCGAGCATTTTCGTGGACGGCGGTATGACACTGTATCCCGGATTCGAAACCGGCGGTTGAGACAAGAATGAATTCAGAAAGGGAACGTCTGGCAGCGGCTCACACCGGCGCGGCGCCCTGGCACTTTTGGGGGCCATATCTTGCCGAACGCCAGTGGGGCACCGTGCGCGAGGATTACAGTCCCGGCGGCACGGCGTGGGATTATTTCCCGCACGAGCATGCCCGCAGCCGCGCCTATCGCTGGGGCGAAGACGGCCTGGCCGGCGTCAGCGATGAACAACAACGCCTCTGTCTTTCCCTGGCGCTCTGGAACGGCACAGACCCGATTTTGAAGGAGCGGCTCTTTGGCCTCACGAACAGCGAAGGCAATCACGGCGAGGACGTGAAGGAACTTTATTATTACCTCGACGCCACGCCGACGCATTCGTACCTGAAAATGCTCTACAAATATCCGCAACGGGCATTCCCCTACGCGCAATTGGTGGCGGAAAACCGCCGGCGCGGCAAGGACCAGCCGGAATTCGAACTGCTCGACACGGGCATCTTTGACGATGACCGCTATTTTGACGTCTTCGTTGAATACGCCAAGGCCGCGCCGGAAGACGTGCTCATGCGGGTCAGCGTCCACAATCGCGGGCCGGAAACCGCGGTCATTCATCTCTTGCCGCAGCTTCGGTTCCGCAACACGTGGTCCTGGAAAAATTCCGCCCGGCCAAGCCTCACCCGCACCCAACGCGCTGCCATTCTGGCCCGACATGCTGAACTTGGCGATTATACCCTGGACTGTGATGGCGAACCGGAAATTATTTTTTGCGACAACGAGACGAATGTCCGCCGACTTTACGGCCTGAACGGAGCCACCGGCCATTTCAAGGATGCTTTCCACGAATACCTCGTCCACGGCAACCAGTCGGCGGTCAATCCGGGATCGGAAGGCACCAAAGCCGGGGCGCTCTACCGGCTGACGGTGGAAGCCGGCGGTTCGCAGCAAACCCGGTTGCGACTGGTAGGGCGCGCTCTCTGCAGCGCGCCGCAGCAACTTTCAAAACCAGGAAACGGCGCGGTGGGGACACCGCGCCCTACCAATTCATTTGCCGACTTCGACGCTGTTTTCGCCCGGCGCATCCGGGAGGCGGACGAATTTTATGCCGACCTGCAAAAGGGCGTCGCTGATGCCGACGCGCGTCTGGTTCAGCGCCAGGCCTTTGCCGGCATGATCTGGGGCAAACAATTCTATCATTACAATGTGTTGGACTGGTTGCGCGGCGATCCGGCCCAACCCCCACCGCCGCCGGAACGCAAACACGGCCGCAACTCAGATTGGCAACACCTCAACAACGCGGAAATCATTTCCATGCCCGACAAGTGGGAATATCCGTGGTACGCCGCGTGGGACCTGGCATTTCACACCGTAGCGCTGGCGCTGGTGGATGTTGAATTCGCCAAGCGCCAGCTCGTCCTGCTCACCCGCGAATGGTACATGCACCCGAACGGCCAGTTGCCCGCCTACGAATGGGCGTTTGGCGACGTGAACCCGCCCGTTCACGGCTGGGCCGCGTGGCGCGTCTTTCAGATGGACCGTAAACAGCGGCGTCAAAAAAATCCCGGCGATCCGGGCGATCTCACCTTTCTTGAACGCGTTTATCACAAACTGCTGTTGAATTTCACCTGGTGGGTCAATCGCAAGGACGCCCAAGGCCGGAACATTTTTCAGGGCGGCTTCCTCGGTCTTGACAACATCGGCGTCTTCGACCGCAGCAAACCGCTGCCGACCGGCGGATTCATCAACCAGGCCGACGGCACGAGCTGGATGGCGATGTATTGTCTGAACCTGCTGCGCATCGCGCTGGAACTGGCCCGGCACAACCGGGCTTATGAAGACATCGCCAGCAAATTTTTTGAGCATTTCCTCACCATCGCCGCCGCCATCAATGGCGTCGAGGAAGGCGCGCTCGGTTTGTGGGACGAGCAGGATGAGTTTTACTACGACCACCTGTGCCTGCCGGACGGCGAGAGCGTGCCGCTCAAGGCGCGCTCCATGGTCGGCTTGATTCCGCTGTTTGCCGTGGAAGTGCTGGAGCCGGCGTTGTTCAAGGAATTGCCGGACTTTGCGTGCCGGATGGACTGGTTTTTGAATCACCGTCCCGAACTGGCCAATCTGGTTTCCCGCTGGCACGTGTGCGGTGCCGGCGAACGCCGCCTCCTCTCGTTGCTGCGCGGGCATCGCATGAAATGCCTGCTCCGGCGGGCGCTGGATGAAAGCGAATTTCTGAGCGACCACGGTTTGCGGGCGCTATCCCGGGTGCACGAACGCGAACCGTACCGCCTGACTTACGGCGGCCATACGCACGAAGTCCATTACTGGCCCGCCGAATCGCAGAACGGCCTTTTTGGCGGCAACTCAAACTGGCGCGGGCCGGTCTGGATGCCGCTCAATTATCTGCTCATCGAGTCGCTGCAAAAATTCCATTACTACTACGGCGACGATTTCAAGGTCGAATGCCCCACCGGCTCCGGCCAATTCCTCACCATCAACGAAGTCGCCTGCGAACTGGCGCGCCGGCTTACCCGCCTGTTTCTCAAAGGTGAAGACGGGCAGCGGCCGGTGTTGAAATACCATCCCAAACTCTCGGGCGACCGGCATTTCCGCGACTACGTGTTGTTCCACGAATACTTCCACGGCGATACCGGCCGTGGCGTGGGCGCTTCCCATCAAACCGGCTGGACCGGCCTGGTGGCAAAATTGATCCAGCCGAGAGCCGCGTGAGCTTTGACGATTCGTGAAGTTGCTTGCCGGAATTTTGTACCGGGAGTATTTGTCGGCGAATCCCGTCCAATCCGGAAATGCTGCCAAATGCCGAACCGACAAGCTATCTATGAAAAATCTGACCTCCATGTTTTTAATCGCCAGCGCGCTGGCCCCGGCCATCGCGGCCGCCGAACCCGCGCTCACCATTTACAATCAGGACTTCGCCGTCGTCCGCGACACCGTGCCGCTCGACTTCAAGGCCGGCATCAATACCGTTCAGTTCTCAGGCATGACGGCCCATGCCGAACCGGATTCGGTCGTACTGCGCGACTCGAAAGAAAAACATAATTTTCAAATTTTGGAACAGAATTACCGCAACGATCCCGTTTCGCAGGAATTGCTGCTGTCACTTTGCGAAGGCAAAACGATTGATTTTGAAAGGACCAAATACGTGAACGGCCAGCCGCAGAGCGAAATCATCCAAGGTAAAATCATCCGTAGCGGTTACGCGCCGCATTATTCGGCGATGAGCCGTTACGGTTACGAATATCAACAGGCGCAGATAAATTACGCCGCCGCGAGCCAGCCGCTCGTCGAGGTGGACGGCAAGTTGCGTTTTGGCCTGCCGGGCGTGCCGCTATTTCCAGAATTGCCCGACGATACCATTCTCAAACCCACGCTGGTTTGGCTCATTCAATCGGTCGCGCCGGCCAAGTTTGACGCCGAGTTGAGTTACATCAGCGAAGGCATGAGCTGGGAGGCGAGCTACAACCTGGTCGCGCCGGAAAAGGGCGACCGGATTGACCTCGTTGGCTGGGTGACGATTGACAATCAAAGCGGCAAATCCTTTGAAAACGCCAAAATCAAATTGATGGCTGGCGACGTGAATAAAATTCAGCCGCAAAATCAAATTTACGCCATGCGCGCGGTGGCGGGCCTCAGCGGTGCTGAAGCAGCCCCGCCCGTTTCTCAAAAGGCTTTCGACGAATATCATCTCTACACACTGGAACGTCCAACGACGTTGCTGGACCGCGAGACGAAGCAGGTGGAATTCGTTCACGCGAGCGGCATCGAATCCAAAACCATTTATGTCTATGACGGCGCGCAACTTCCGAATGTTTATCCTGGCTGGAGCTATGAAAACACTCGCTACGACCAAGGCTACGGCACGCGGTCCAATCCCAAAGTTTGGGTCATGCGCGAGTTCGCGAATTCGGAGACAAATCATCTGGGCATCCCGCTGCCCGCGGGCCGGTTGCGGTTTTATCGCCGCGACAACGACGGCCAGCTTGAATTCACGGGTGAAAACACGATTGACCACACGCCCAAGGATGAAACGATTCGCGTGCTCACCGGTAATGCCTTTGACCTCGTCGGCGAACGGAAACAGACGAGCTATAACATTGACAACTCGCGCCGCATCCTTGATGAATCGTTTGAAATCAAGCTGCGCAACCACAAAAAGGAGCCGGTGGAAATCCGCGTCGTGGAACACCTGTATCGAGGCGACAATTGGGAAATCACCGCCTATTCCGACACGTTCCTGAAAACCGACGCGCACACAATGGAATTCCGCGTTCAGGTCAAGCCCGACGAGGAGAAAATCATAACCTACACAGTGCATTATTCTTGGTGAAAGGTCATTGACTGGAGAAAACCATGAAAACGAAACGCGTAGTCTTGCGATTTTTGCCGGTTGCTTCACTGGCGTTGCTCGCGGGTTGCGCAACGTCGCAGCGTCAAGCCGGTCAACCGGCTCACGAACTGGCCGCTCTCAAGCTGTATTGGAATGGCCGAACGGACAATTTCACCGCCGCCACCCAGGTCAGCGAAGACGATGCGCGGGCGAAGGGCTATGGCTTCGTGCGGGTCGAAGGATACGTGTTTACCGACCAGTCGCCCGGCACCGTTCCGTTGAAACAATTTTGGAATGCAAAACGGCACGATTATTTCCTGACGGCAACTGCCAGGGGCGAGCAAAACGCGGAAAAGGCGGGGTATAAATTTGTCAGAATCGAAGGTTATGTGTACGCCACCCGGCAACCCGGCACGGTGCCGTTGAAATTATTTCTGTCGAACAAACGAAGGGATCATTTCACCACCAGCTCGCTGCAAGGGGAACAAGACGCTCGGGCTGCCGGTTACCGGTTTGTGCGGACTGAAGGTTATGTGATTCCGGAACGCAATCCTTTGCCGGGCCCAGTGCTGACCAACCGGCCTTCGCCCCAAACTAATTCTCCCCAACCGCCGTCAAAACCATTGCCGGAAAACAAACCGACGACTCCCGAAACGGCGGGCGACGTGAAGCAGTGGATCGTTCAACTCTCCGATGCCGACTACGCGAAACGTGAAGCGGCGGTGACAGCGTTGTCTCACCATCGCGAGATTGCCTTGCCTGCCCTGCGCGAGGCGCTGGAAAAAACAACCGATTCCGACCAACGCTGGTGGATTCAGGCGGCGATCCAACAATGCGGCGGAGACGAATAAGAATCCGGCGTCATTTCGCCATCACCATATCAGCCTGTTTTTCGGACGAAGGCGCGACGGCTTCCGGTCCGTCGGTCTTGTGGAACTTCACGCTGACGATCTTGCTCACGCCGTGTTCCTGCATGGTCACGCCGTACAGCACGTCGGCCATCGCGATGGTGCGTTTGTTGTGCGTGATGATGATGAATTGCGAGTGCGAGATGAACCGCTGCAACAAATGGACGAACCGGTTGATGTTCGCCTCGTCCAGCGCCGCATCCAGCTCGTCCAGCACGCAGAACGGGCTGGGCTTGACCTGATAAATGGAAAACAGCAACGCCACCGCCACCATCGTCTGTTCGCCGCCGGACAGCAGGGTGATGCTTTGCAGTTGCTTGCCCGGCGGACGCGCCACGATGTCAATGCCGCTCTCCAAAACGTCGTTCTCGTCCACCAGAATCAGGTCCGCCTTGCCGCCGCCGAACACTTCGACGAACATGGCGCGGAAATTGTCGCGGACTTTCTCGAACGTTTCGACGAACATCTGCCGCGTCTGAACGTTGATGCGGTTGATGATTTCCAGCAATTGCGCCTTGGCCGTAACCAGGTCGTCGTGCTGCTTGGTGAGAAATTGATAACGCTGCTCGGTTTCCTCGTATTCCTCAATCGCCACCAGGTTCACCGGGCCGATTTCGTCGAGCCGCTTCTGTAACGTCTCGAGCTGCTGCGCGACAGCGTCCCAATCCGTGGCCGCGCCGCTCGCCGCCATCTCTTCCGGCGTGAGCGTCTGGACCTTGGCCGGCCCCTCGTCGGCAAACGTGATGGTGATGCACTCGCTGCGCACGTCGTCGAGGTTGACGTGATATTTCTGCTGGATCCGCTCGCGCAAATTCTGGACCGACATGTTTTTCTGCGCCAGTTCCACGTCCAGGGCGCCGCGCTGGTTCTGCAGTTCCGTCAACCGGCTGCGCTGGCCGCGCAGAGTTTCTTCGCGCGCGGTAATGTCGCTTTCCTGCGAATCTTTCCGGCCCGTCAGCTCCGCCAATTGCGTGTTGGCCTGCTCGCGTTCATGCGTTAAACGCTCGATTTGCGAGCGCGAGTCCTGGATTTCCGATTCCGCCTGTTCCTTGCGGGTGACAAACGCCGAGCATTCGCTGCGCCGCTGCTCGATCACCTGGCCCAGCTCGCGCAGGCGCTGTTCCAACGATTGCTGTTGCTGGCGGAACGAAGCCAGCAGCTGTTCTTCCGCCGCCAGCGCCACCTTGCTTTCCGTGAGCGCGGCATTGGCCGTGTCGCGGTGCTGGCGTAAATTTTCCAGTTCGCTCGCAAGCGTGGCGACCCTTTCCTGGCCGGCGCGTTCGTGCGTCTCCAGTTCGCTCAACTGCGCCGCCAGCGCGTTGCGTTTCCGCGAACCTTCCTCTTCCTGCGCGGCGAGACTCTGGATTTCAAAAACCACCGTCTCGATCTTCTGGTGCAGCAGGCGATTGGAATTTTGCAGCGCGTTGAACTCGCCTTCGCGCGTGGCGATGGCCACTTCCTGCTCGCGCAATTCGGTCTGCGCCTGTTGCAGGCCCGCCTGCAATTCCGTCTGTTCGCTCAACAACGCACCGCGGCGGCGGCTCATTTCGGCCACGCGCATCTGGACTTCCGTCAGTTCGCCGTGCAATTCAGAAATCTGGTTTTTGCGGCCGAGAATCGAAGCCGGCGCCTTGGGATTGCCGTGGCCGTTCAGATAACCGCCGGTGTAAACACCGTGCCGGCTCAACAAATCGCCGGTCAAGGTCACAAAATCGCAGCCGGCGTGGCCATTTTGGATCTGGTCGGTAGCCGTGCCGAGGTCGGACGCAATAAAGGTGCGGCCCAGCAATGCCTTCAGAAGTTTTTCCACCGACGGTTCGGCCTGCACCACTGCCAGGGCATGAATGACCTGACCCTTTTGCAGTCCGTTCTGAATCGCATCGAGTCCGCTGCCCGGCGCCATCTCGCCTTCAAAAGCCAGTTGCTTGTCGTTGGTGTATTCAAGGGAAAGCGCAGCGACGCTGGCGCGACCGACCTTGTTGGCGCTGAGGTCGGCGATGATTTGTTGCGCCGATTCCGGCTGCTCGGTCAAAACGAGTTGCAGATGGTGGCCCAAGGCGTTTTCGATGGCGACCACATACGTATCCGGCACGCGGATGCGGTCGGCGAGCGAGCCGATGACCGAGCGCGACTGGCGCAAGGCGGCCTGGGTGCCCGCGCTGAAGCCCTCATGCGAGCCTTCAAGCTGTTCGAGCACGTTCAGGCGTGAACGTTTCTCCGCCTGCTGCTGCAAAAATTGGTCCTGTTCGGTGGACGATTGCTGCAATTCCGCCTGCAACTCGCGCAACCGGTTCTGCCGCTGTTCGACCGAGCCGCGCTTGGTCTGGGCGTTGAGTTTCCCGGTCTCCACGTTGGCGGCGAATTCCTGCAAACGCGCTTCCAGCCGCGTCCGCTCCCCCTCCAGTTGCACCTTTTCCGCAGACAATTTTTCCAGCCGGACAACGTTGCCCTGTTTTTGCAAATCGAGCGCGGTGATTTCGTTGCGGATGCGCGTCAAATCCTGCGCGGCGGCGAACGCGGCGGCCTGTGCCTCACGCAAGGCTTCCTGATTGTGCTTCAAATCCTCTTCCACCCTGGTCAACGCCCGCTGTCTGGCCTCCAACGCCACGCGATGCTGCGCCAGCGCGGCCTCCGACCGGGACAATTTCTCCGTGACCGCCGCCGATTCCTCCTGCGCGGCGCGGCAACGTTCCTCGGCCTGCGTGATGTCCGCCAGCGCCCTGGCGTTTTGCGACGCCAGTTCGCGCAGGCGTTCCTCGTTGAACTGGATCCGGCTTTCGTGCCGGTCCGTCTCGCCCTTCAATTCCAGGCTGCGCTGTTGTTGCGCGGCAACTTCATGTTCCAGTTCCGACAGCCGTTCGCGGAGTTGTGTGATTTCGTTTTCAAACCGCAACACGTCGGCGGACACCTGTTCAATCCCGCTCCGCAGCTTCTCGGCGGCGGCCTGTTTCGCGGAAATTTCCGCCTGCAACACGTCGAACTGGTGCCGCGCCAGTTGCGTGTCGAGATGCTGAAGTTCCAGTGAAATCTGTTTGTACCGGCGCGCCTTGCCGGCCTGGCGTTGCAGCGAGCCAATCTGCCGCTTCACTTCGCGGATGAGGTCGGCCACGCGCAGGAGATTTTGCTCCGTGTATTCCAGTTTGCGGAGCGATTCGCGTTTCTGGCTCTTGAACTTCGTGATGCCCGCCGCTTCCTCGAAAATCATCCGGCGATCTTCCGGTTTGCTGGAAAGAATCTGCGTGATGTGGCCCTGCGCCAGGATGCTGTAGCTCGTGCGCCCGACGCCCGTGCCCATGAACAACTGCTGGATGTCCTTGAGCCGGCACGGGACCTTGTTGAGAAAATATTCGCTGTTGCCGTCGCGGAAAATCCGGCGCGTGAGCGTCACCTCGTCGTAGGCAACTTCGACGCCCGCCGCGCACAAACTTTCCTCGCCCACCCCGCCGAGGGTGAGCGACACCTCGCCCATGCCCATCGGCTTGCGGCCGTCCGTGCCGTTGAAAATCACGTCGGCCATTTCGCCGCCCCGCAGCGCCTTGGCCGATTGCTCACCGAGCACCCAGCGGATGGCATCGGAGACATTGGATTTGCCGCAGCCGTTTGGGCCGACGATGGCGGTGACACCGGGTTGAAAGTTCAACGCGGTCTTGTCCGCGAATGACTTGAAGCCAAAAACCGTCAAATTTTTGAGATACATGCTCTTGAACTCGGCCAAGGCAACCAAAGTTGCCCGATTAAGTAAAGCAAAAACCACTATATACAGCGTAGCCTTGCTGTTGCAGGCACAACTAATTGGTGAGGAACCATGATTTGCTTTGTGCCGACAACTGCTTACTCTAATCCATCAAATCGTTGGCATTTATACGCCTCCGCCCGGAATTCGTCAACTGCTTTTCTGTAATGTTTTCAAAACAAATTCATGAGATTCGCCGTGCCAAACCTTCGTCTGACCGCAGTGGCGCGCCGAAAATGGGAATGGCTGAAGCCGGAGGGGATGTACTTTAGGCTGGTGGAGGCATTCCTTTTCTGCTGTAATCATTCCGTCCCGGCAGCAACTGAAGTTTTTGCGCGCTCCCTGATGTTGGCGAACGCGCCCAAACGGACAAAGATATGACATGCGAAAGAGAAATGGACCTGTTTTTTGTGCGCAATTGCTACTCCGAAAAGGAGCGTGAAAAAGTCAAAGCCTCGCTGGCCTACCGGCTCGCGATGGAAAAGCAGGACACCATTCAGGCCCAGGAGATTGCCACCCGGGTCCTCGAAGGGAAATAACCCACCCTTGATGCCATGGGCAAAACAAAAATAGCGGGAACCGGAAAAGGTTATCTCGGTGAAACCATGGTCCACAAAATCACCGGCGCCGTGGGTGTTGTGGAAAATGTGATTGAGGCCCAGGCCGGCTGGCCGCCGCAAATCACGTTGAAGCTGCCGGATGGCTCCTTCAAAAAAGGCCGGCTCAGCGATTTCCGCGAACCCCACGCGAGCGAATGCGGAAAAATCTCCCTGGCATGATCCCGATTAAAACCGGCGTGCCTACCCCTGCGGGAAATTCGATTTCCCAATCTCAAATGCGGCCACGCGTTGGTTGCCAGTGACAACATCCGCCCGGGTCATGTTGAGGATCAGAGTTGTCCAGGCCCTTTCCGAATCCTTATAGCCTTGTGCCTCGGCGAGACGGTACCATTTGTAAGCTTCAATCCTGGATTCCGAGGCCTCCACCGGCGTCTGCTTGAAGCTGGCGCGTTGGAAATTGTGCCCCAGATGAAACTGGGCTCCGGCATCTCCCAGTTTCGCGGCCCTGTCAAACCACACCGCGGATTGAGCAGCGTCCCGGGCGACGCCTTGCCCCTGGGCGTACATGACTCCGAGATTGAATTGCGCCAGGGAATGGTTTTGTTCCGCCGCCTTGCGGTACCACTCCGCTGCCTGCCCATAATCCTGCGCCGCCCCTTTGTCCGTGGCAAACTTCAACCCCAGGTTGAATTGCACCTCCGCATTCCCGTAATCCGGGTTGGGTGAAGCCATTTCCGGGTCGGACGCCGGCGGGGGTGGGAACGTTTTTCCAGACGATGATTTTTCCATGATTGCGATTATGCACTATTTTGGGGGGCGAACACCAGAAATCATTTCATCGCGCCGCCGCCCGGACGAAGGCGAGGTTGAGGTGTGAATCAGGTTTCCGGCGGCAGACGCAATGTGGTATCCAGCGGTTGCACGTCGGCCAGTTCCTTGCCGGCGGCCGCGCCGCCGAGTTTCTGGATTTTCTCGCCTGCCGGCCGGATGCGCGATTCGTAACTGCCGACCGCCTGGTTGAATGCCTTGTTCGCCGTTTCCAGGCCGTCCCGGATTTTTTCAAAGTGTTCCGTGAACGTAGCCACGCGCGCGTAAAGCTCCTGCGCCGCGTCCGCAATCGCCTGGGCGTTCTCCGTCTGCGCGTGCTGCTGCCAGCTCACGCTCACGGAGCGGAGCAGGGCGATGAGCGACGCCGGGGTCGCCAGCAAAATCCGTTTGCCCGCCGCCCAGACGATCAAATCGTGGTCGCCTTCCAGCGCCGCGCTGAACAGCGATTCCGCCGGCACGAACAGCACCACGTAATCCAGCGCGTTGGGAAACTGGCTCGGATAATCGCGGTCGGCCAGCGCCTTGATGGTCGCCTTCAATTTCGCCGCGTGCGCCGCCAGCGCTTCCGCGCGTTTGGCCTCATCCGCCGATTCCAGCGCGTTGAGAAAATCGAAGTCCGGCACCTTGGCATCCACGATGATGAAGCGGTCGCCGGGCAGGCGCACGATCAGGTCGGGCCGGTTTTCGCCCGCCTGCGTTTGCTCCGTGAAATCGCAATGCGCGCTCATGCCCGCGGCCTCCACGACGCGCCGCAACGTTTCCTCGCCCCAGCGCCCGCGCGCCTGGTTGGAGTTCAGCACCATGCGGAACTGCTGTGTTTCCTGCGGCGAGCGTCTGGTTGGACTGCGCCAGCGTTTCCAGCTGTTTCTTCACCTCGCCGAGCGTGGCCGCCTGCGAGGTTTCGCTTTGTTGCAGGCGTTTCTGGTAGGTCTCCAATTGCTGCTTCAGCGGTTCGACCAGGGTTTTGATGGATTCCTGCCGCTGCGCCAGGTCGCCTTTGGCCGTTTCCTGGAATTTTCCAAAAGTTTGTTCCGCCAGCCGCAAAAATTCCGGCGCGCTTTGTTTCAACGCCTCGGCGCTCAAGGCCTTGAATGCCTCGCGCAAATCGGCCAGCGCCTTCTCCTGCAACGCGCGTTGTTCGGCAACCAGTTTTTCCGCCGCCGCCCGGCTGGCTTCCGCCGCCGCGCGCGCGTTGCCGGCTTCGGTGAGTTGCCCGCGCAATTGGGTCAATTCCGTTTCACGCTGGGCGACTTGCTGGCGCAATTCGTTTTCCAGCCGTGCGTCCGGCCCACTGCCGCGCGCGCGACCTGTCAGCCGGCCAATGAGCAGGCCCAATCCGCCCCCGACGACCAGGCCGATGATCAAATAAGCTCCGTCAGACATGATTCATTGCAACCTGGTAAATAGTTTTTTCTCGTGGTCAACCACGAGTGTCCGCTTGCCTTTGAAAATAATTTTATGTCCCTCGGCACGCAGGCGCCGGGCAATGCCCTCAACCCCGCCCGGATATTTGGGGTTCAGTTCACCGCCGGCTTTGAGCGTGCGCCAGTAAGGCGTGATGCGTCGGACACCTTCCGCCTCGGCTTCGGCGGCGGCGTGCGCGGCAATCCACGAAAAAATGCCGGTCGTGATGGGACAGGCGAAATTTGCCTTGTGCTTCCGTGCGAGTGCCGCACGAAGCTCATTGATGGTGGCCAGGCGGCCTTTGGGAACCCGCTTCATTAATGCGTCCACTTCACGCGGCGCAGGAATGACAAACGTGCCTGTACTCCAGCGTTTGCTTAACTTGCCGGTAACCTTGCAGACCTTTGGCAGACCTTTGTCGTCCGCCAGTTTTTCACGCCAAGACCTTCTCGTTCTCATATTTTCGTAGCTGCGCTTGTGAAAGCGCGGAAATTTTCATCCAACCGCGTTTTCACAAACGCGGCTACAACATCTAAAAATGGGCCACGACTTCAATCTCCACATTCGCGCCTTTCGGCAGCGCGGCGACCTGAATGGTTGAGCGTGCTGGAAAATCATTGGTAAAATATTTTGCATAGACCTCGTTCATCCCGGCAAAGTCGGCGAGATTGGTCATAAAGACCGTGCTTTTGACGACGTGGGCAAAGGTCAGTTTCTGGTCGTCCAGGATCGCCTTGACGTTTTGCAGCACGCGTTCGGTTTGCGCCTTGATGTCGCCGGCAAGCAGGTTGCCGGTGGCCGGATCAATGGGAATCTGCCCGGCGCAGAACAGCAAATCGCCGACGCGCACGGCGTGGTTGTAGGGGCCGACGGCCGACGGTGATTTCGCGGGTTTGATGATGGTTTTCGCTGCCATAAATTGTATGCAAGGTCTATCGGCTTTGGCCCGACGGGTCAAGGTAAGCCCTAAAGATACTTCGCCAGAATCGGTTTCAGTTCGGTCACGGTCTTCTTTGGCCAGAGTTTTTTGTCCGTCAGAATCGCATATTTCAACGCCGCGTGGCACGGCCAGTTCGGTTCGCCGGGAATTTGTGAGATGGCGCGCACGACGATTTTTTTGGCCATGTCGGCGTTGCGATGGAGGTTCTGAATGATCATGGCCAGCGTGACGTGCTCGTCTTCCTTCCAGCAATCGTAGTCGGTGGACATGGCCAGGGTGGCATAGGCAATTTCCGCTTCGCGGGCGCATTTGGCCTCGCCGAGATTGGTCATGCCGATAACGTCGTAACCGAGCTGGTGATTGGTGAGCGATTCGGCGCGGGTGCTGAACGCCGGACCTTCCATGTTCACATAGGTGCCGCCGTCGTGAATCACACTTTGTCCCTCTCGAAGGGACGAGCTACGCGAGTCCCCATTCGTTTTGCTTTTGGAATTTTGGGACTCGTGCAACTCGTCCTTCCCGGCTTTCAACAGAATCCGCCGCAACTCCTCGCAAATCGGGTGCGCAAACGAGATGTGCGCCACGATGCCGCGGCCGAAAAACGTGTGCTCCGAACCATGCTTGGTGCGGTCGAGGAACTGGTCCACCAGCACGATATCGCACGGCCTGTATTTTTCCTGCAACGAACCGACGGCGCTGACGCTGATAATCCAGGCGACACCGAGTTTTTTCATCGCCCAGATATTGGCGCGATGGTTCAGTTCGCCGGGCAGGATGCGGTGGCCGCGTCCGTGTCGCGCCAGGAAAACCACGTTGCGCCCGGTCAGCTTGCCGGTGAGCAAGTCGTCCGACGGCGGCCCAAAGGGCGTTTTGACCTTCACCCATTTTTGGCCCGTGAATCCCTCGAGGTTGTAAAGGCCGGTGCCGCCGATGATGCCGATGCGATGTTCAGACATGCGCGGATTTTTAACCGTGAATCCCGCGAAAGACACGAAAAAATTGGCGTTGCTTCCATCGTGGCAGTCGAGGTAACGAGGCTCATTTGTTTCCTGAAGGCGAACCATTTTTTTCAGAGCCTCCTTACGTCGGCTGCTACAAATTGGTAGCGCAGGTTGGTTCGTGCTGAATTTCGCAGCGGGCAATAGCGGCCCGACCGGCCAAAAATTCACTTTTCCCGGCTGGCATTTTGGAAAAGGTTGGGTAATCTGCTGGGATGGAAATATTTCAACGCATTCTTAAAACCGCGGTCGAAGGCGGCGCCTCGGATGTGCACCTGAAAATCGGCACGCCGGTCATTTATCGCATCAACCGCGAACTCATCGCCGTGGACGCGCCTTTCCCGACGGCCGAGTGGATGAACAAAATCGTCGAGGCCGTCACGCCCGACCATTTGAAAAAGAAGCTTATCGAAGAACGCGAAATTGACTTTTCTTATTTCATCCCCGGGACCGGCCGGTTTCGCACGAATCTGTTCCAACAGCGCGGCCAGTGGTGTCTGGCCATGCGGTTTGTGAAAACCCGCGTGCCCACCTTCGAAGAACTGGGCTTGCTCGAGCAGATCAAACAGGTGGCCGAATCGCCGCGCGGCATCGTGCTCGTGGCGGGCACCACCGGTTGCGGCAAATCCACCACGCTCGCCGCGATGCTCGAACACATCAACAACAATTTCAAAAAACACATCATCACGCTGGAAGACCCGATTGAATACGTTTTTGAGGACAATCAATCCGTGATTGAGCAGCGCGAGATCGGCCTCGATACGTTGTCCTTCCACCATGCCCTCGTCCATGTCCTGCGCCAGGACCCGGACATCATCATGGTCGGCGAGATGCGTGACGACATCAGTTTTTCGGCGGCGATGAGTGCGGCGGAGACGGGACACCTTGTCCTGTCCACCCTGCACACGACCAATGCTTCCCAGTCCGTCAACCGCATCCTGGACTTTTTCAAGGCTGAAGAACGCGAGCAAATCCGCCGGCAACTTTCCGGAACGTTGCGCGGCGTAATCTGCCAGCGCATGATCACCACGGTGGAAGGCAAACTGACGCCGGCTTTGGAAATTTTGCTCAATACGCCGATGGTCAGAAAACTCATCGAAGAAAACCGGCTCGACAAGCTGTCGGCGGCCATTGAGACCGGTTTGGACGACGGCATGATCAGTTTCAACCAATCATTGTTCAACCTCGTCAAATCCGGTCGCGTCAGCGAGAAGGAGGCGTTGTCCAAGGCCAGCAACCCGCAGGCGCTGGAAATGAATTTCAAGGGCATCTTCCTCGACGAAGGCCGGCGGATCATCAAATAAACCGCCACCCGGCATCCGAAACCGCAGTTGACTTAAAGCCGACTGGTTATATCGTTGTTGGTCATGCGTGTTTCGAAACGAACAGATTACGCGCTCCGCGCTTTGTTTACCCTGGTGGATCATTATCGCGGCGCGCCGATTCCCATTCGGGAACTCGCCCGGCGCAATGACGTTCCCAAACGGTTTCTGGAGCAAATCATGCTCGATCTCAAAGCGCAGGGTTGGGTGGATAGCACGGCGGGAATCCGCGGCGGCTATGTGCTCGCCCGAAGCCCGGAAAAGATAACCATGGGCGAAGTGGTGCGTCATTTTGACGGCGTCCTGGCACCCATCGAATGCGTTTCGGTGACAGGCTATAAACGTTGTTCCCAGGAGCCGGTTTGCCGGTTTCGCCGGGTCTTTCTGGATGCCCGAAATTACATTGCCGGGGTGATGGATCGCGCGACGCTGGCCGAGGTGGCCAAGGGCACGCCCGTTTCCAAGCGTGAAATAAGTGTCAGTTTCATTGGTGGTGAAGGGATTTAAAAAAAGTGCAAAAAAGCAGTTGACAGGACAAACAATTCATGGATAATAACGACATAGTTGGTCGTTTATTGTGGAACCCGGAATTGTCGGCTTGTTTCGACAATTCAAAAAGTTGCAGAAAAGAATAGTGATTGGCCATTTTATTTGGCTGTAAAGACGACTTAGACAGTCGCTATTTAGCGCAATGGGTTGAAATAAGTAAAAGCAGAAAAGTAAAAATAGGCGAAACATTGACTCGACAGGCCCACTTAAACGTTTGGGTTAGTCGGAAATCCGAACCAAAAAACAAACAGAACCATGAAACTAAATCAGTTGATACTCACCGTGGCAGTCGGGACCTTCTTTGGTGTTCCGGCATGGGCTGCCGATGGCACCGCCACGAATTCCGAGGAAGCGGCGGAGATTGAGGCTTTGAAGCAACAAGTCCAGTCATTGGACCAGAAGGTCCAGGGCCTCGAACAACAACGTGCAGCAGAACAGCCGGCGGTTACTGACACCAACCAGGAGCAAATCCAGGACCTGAACCAGAAGGTCCGGATCCTCGAACAGCAGCGCGAGTTGGATCAGGAATCCGCAGAGGCCGCCGCCAAGGCGCAGCCACGGTTGAAACTTGATGCCAGCGGATTTACGCTCAGTTCCGCGGACACCAACTTCGCCATCAGCCTGCACGGTCAGTTGCAGTTGGACAGCCGGACGTTTTTCGCCGACCACAACATTGTGAATGACAGCTTCCTGTTGCGCCGGGCCCGGCCAATTATCACCGGCACGGTTTTTCGTGATTTTGATTTCAACTTCACTCCGGATTTCGGTGGCAACACAGTGCAAATCCTGGATGCCTATCTCAATTATCGCTACAACCCTGAATTGCAGTTGGAAGCCGGCAAATTCAAATCGCCAGTCGGTTTGGAGCAGCTCCAGTCCGATGCCTTCCTGCTTTTTAATGAGCGATCGCTGGTGACGGACCTGGTGCCGAACCGTGATCTGGGCGTGGAACTGCACGGCGACCTGTTTGGCGGTGCGGCCAGTTACGCGGCCGGCATTTTTAACGGCGCTCCGGACTACAATGGTACGACCGTGAATTCAGATTCCGATAATGACAAGGCCTTTGCCGGACGCCTGTTCTTCCAGCCGTGGAAGACAGCCGACGTGGATTGGCTGCAGGGATTGGGATTTGGTGTGGGGGGCAGTTATGAATCCGACCGCAATGGGGCTGCCGGGTTGACGCCGGGTTACACCACGGACGGCCAGCAAAAAATTTTCACTTACTCCGCCGGCGTGATTGCCAATGGCCAGCATTGGCGGGTTTCGCCGCAGGGCTATTATTACTACGGGCCGCTGGGGATTTTGGGCGAATACGTGATCTCCGATCAGGATGTTAAGAATGGGGCCGCCCTGGCGGATTTGCAAAATAAAGCGTGGGAAGTTTCGGCGAGCTGGGTGTTGACGGGCGAGGACGCTTCCTATAACGGAGTGACGCCGCGTCATCCGTTTAATTTACACGCTGGCGGTTGGGGTGCCTGGCAGGTGGTGGGACGGTATGAGGAGTTGAACGTGGACCAATCGGCGTTTCCGACCTTTGCCAGTTCCACCGCTTCTGCCTCGTCAGCACATGCCTGGTCGGCGGGACTTAACTGGTATCTCAACCGGAACATCCGCCTGAACGCGAGTTTTTCGCACACGATGTTCTCTGGCTACACCGGGACCACCCCGGCGGTGCCGGCCCAGGCGGAAAATGTGTTTTTTACCCGAATACAACTGGCGTTTTAAGTGTCTGAAACTTCAAATCAAAATTACATGAAGACATTTCTGAGAATTCTGCTGGCTTCGTCGCTGGTCGTGACGGCCGGCGCAAAGGAAATCAAACTCCTGAACGTTTCCTATGATCCAACGCGGGAACTTTATCAGGAATACAACGCGGCGTTCGCCAAATACTGGAAGGCGAAAACCGGCGACGACGTGGTGATTTCCCAATCTCACGGCGGCTCCGGCAAACAAGCGCAATCCGTCATCAACGGCCTGGAAGCCGACGTGGTCACGCTCGCGCTGGCCTACGACATTGACGCGATTGCGCAGCAGGCGAAACTGCTGCCGGTTGACTGGCAGAAACGGCTCCCGGACAACAGCACACCCTACACCTCAACCATCGTGTTTCTGGTGCGCAAGGGGAATCCGAAGCACATCAAGGACTGGGACGACGTGGTGAAACCGGGCGTTAGTGTCGTGACGCCGAATCCCAAGACCTCCGGCGGCGCGCGCTGGACATTTCTCGCCGCCTATGCCTATGCGCTGGAAACATACGGACACGATGACGTGAAGGCGCGTGATTTTGTAAAGCGGCTGTACAAAAACGTGCCGGTACTGGATTCCGGCGCGCGTGGTTCCACGATTACCTTTGCCCAACGCGGCATTGGTGACGTGCTGCTGGCGTGGGAAAACGAGGCGCACCTGGCGCTCAAGGAATTCGGCGCGGACCAATTTGAAATCGTCACTCCGCCACTGAGCATTCTGGCCGAACCACCCGTGGCGGTGGTGGACAAGGTGGCCAAACGGCATGGAACACTGGCCGTCGCCAGGGCCTATCTGGAATATCTTTATTCGGACGAAGGCCAGGAAATTGCGGCGAAAAATTTCTACCGGCCCCATGACCGAAAGATAGCCGCCCAATACGCGAACCAGTTCAATCAGGTAAAGCTCGTTACCATTGGCGGGGAATTCGGCGGATGGGAGAAGGCACAACCACGCTTCTTCAGCGACGGCGGAGTCTTCGATCACATTTACCAGCCTTGAATGAATTTAGCATGGCTTTAAAATTCGCATCCGGGCAAAATTATCGCGTCGCCGCCTCGGTGGTGAAATTTTAACGCATGTTACGCTCGCAACCACGCGGAGTGCTGCCGGGCTTTCGACTAACGCTCGGCTACACGCTGCTTTATTTGAGCCTGATCGTCATCATTCCCCTGGCGGCGACGTTTGTTAAAAGCAGCGAGCTGTCGTGGGCGGAGTTTTCGCACACGGTTTTTTCGCCGCAGGCGCTGGCGGCGTATCGCCTGAGTTTCGGCGCATCGTTTTTCGCCGCGGCGGTGAATGCCTTTTTTGGGCTTATCGTCGCATGGGTGCTGGTGCGCTATGATTTTTTGGGGAAAAGAATCGTGGACGCGCTGGTGGACCTGCCGTTCGCGCTGCCGACCGCCGTCGCGGGCATCACCCTGGCGACGCTTTACGCGCCGAACGGCTGGATTGGCGGATGGCTCGCGCTGCTCGGCATCAAGGTTTCCTACACACAACTCGGCATTTTTGTCGCGCTCACCTTCATCGGCCTGCCGTTTATTGTCCGCACCGTCCAGCCGGTGCTGGCTGATCTGGATTCGGAACTGGAGGAAGCCGCGGCGAGCCTGGGCGCGAACCGCTGGCAGACTTTCTGGCGCGTGATTTTTCCGCTGTTGAGTCCGGCGCTGCTGACCGGCTTCGCGCTCGCGTTCGCCCGCGCCCTGGGCGAGTACGGTTCGGTCGTTTTCATTTCCAGCAACATCCCGATGAAGACCCAGATTGTTCCGCTGCTCATCATGAGCGAGCTGGACGGATTTCAATACGCCAAGGCGACCGCGCTGGCCGTGGTGATGCTCGTCGTTTCGTTCCTGTTGCTGCTGGCGATCAATTTGCTGCAATGGTGGGGCAACCGTTATAACGCAACCAATCTGGAATGACGGACGACGCAAAAATCAACGCCCCGCGCCGCATGAGCGAACCGCCGTTCATACGCCGGCTGCTGATTGGTATCGCCCTGGCGTTCATCGCGCTGTTTCTGGTTGTGCCGCTCGTTTCCGTTTTTGCCGAGGCCCTGAGACAAGGCTTCGGGTTTTATTTCAAGACGTTGCGCGACCCGATGACATGGAGCGCGATCCAATTGACGTTGCTCGCCGCCGGGATTTCCGTTCCGCTCAACTGCTTGTTCGGGGTCGCCGCGGCGTGGACCATTGCGAAGTTTGATTTCCCCGGCAAAAACATTCTGCTCACGCTCATTGACCTGCCATTTTCCATTTCACCGGTGATTTCCGGCATGATTTACGTTCTCATTTTCGGCGCGCAAGGCTGGTTCGGCCCCTGGCTGATGGAGCACAACATCCGGATCATTTTTGCCGTGCCGGGCATTGTCCTGGCGACGATGTTTGTCACGTTCCCGTTCGTGGCGCGTGAATTGATTCCGCTCATGCAGGCCCAGGGCCGGACGGAGGAGGAGGCGGCGCGCGTGCTCGGCGCGAACGGCTGGCAGACGTTCTGGCGGGTGACGTTGCCAAATATCAAATGGGGATTACTGTACGGGGTGATTTTGTGCAACGCCCGCGCGATGGGCGAATTCGGCGCGGTCTCGGTCGTCAGCGGCCATATCAGCGGCGGAACCAATCGCTGGGGACAAATACAATTCCACTGCACGTGCAAATTCTGTATGAAAGTAACAATCTGACCGGCGCGTTCGCCGTGGCGTCACTGCTGACGCTTCTGGCGCTGGTCACGCTCGTGCTGAAAACGTGGGTCGAATATAAAAGTGTGGGGTTGCGCGGAACGGCGTTTACGCCGGTGCCGGTCGGGAAGAAGCCGGACTGAAAATTTCGCATGAGTGTCGAAGTAAAAAACATCACGAAAAAATTCGGCAGTTTCACCGCGCTCGACCACGTGAATCTCAAGGTCGAGTCCGGCGAGCTCGTCGCGCTGCTCGGGCCGTCCGGTTCCGGCAAGACCACGCTGCTGCGCACCATTGCCGGCCTGGAATTTCCCGACGCGGCCGACGCGCAGGTTTTGTTTTACGGCGAGGACGTGACGGCACATTCCCGCCAGCCAGCGCAAGGCCGGTTTTGCGTTCCAACATTACGCGCTGTTCCGCCACATGAGCGTGTTTGAAAACATCGCGTTCGGCCTGCGCGTGCGGCCGAAACCGACGCGGCCCGGCGAGGAAAAAATCCGCGCCCGCGTCGGCGAACTGCTGAAACTGATCCAGCTTGAACCGCTCGCCAAGCGGTTTCCCTCGCAACTTTCCGGCGGCCAGCGGCAGCGCGTCGCGCTCGCCCGCGCGCTCGCCGTCGAGCCGAAAGTGTTGCTGCTGGACGAGCCGTTCGGCGCGCTCGACGCGAAGGTGCGCAAGGAACTGCGCCGCTGGCTGCGGAAGCTGCACGACGAAATCCACATCACCACGCTGTTTGTGACGCACGATCAGGAGGAGGCGCTGGAGGTGGCCGACCGCGTGGCCATTTTGCGCGACGGCAAAATCGAGCAAATCGGCACGCCGGAGGAAATTTACGACAACCCGGCGTCGCCGTTCGTCTATGATTTTCTCGGCAACGTGAATCTGTTCAGCGGCCGGGTGCGCGAAGGGACGGTCATCATCGGCGAAACGGAATTCGCCGTGGAGGAAACCGCGGGCGAAACGGACACGGACGCCGTCGCGTTTGTGCGGCCGCACGACATCCGCATCACGCGCGAGGCGGACGGGCAGAAAACCTTTCCCGCGCGCATCGTCCGCTGCAACGCCGCCGGGCCGATGGCGAACCTGGAACTGGAGCGGCTCGACGGCGGCGGCAATTTCACCGCGCAACTGAGCAAGGAGGAATTTCAACAGTTGCAACCCAAGGCCGGCGAGCAGGTGTTTGTGGAATTGAAGAACGTGAAAATCTTCTCCGAAGACTTTTCGATTTGAATCAGTTCTGCTTTTCAGGAGACTTTATTGACTTATGTCCGAACGTTCCTATTGTTCTCCCGCATGGCGGAAAAACATTATCGCAGTCTCATCAAGGCAGTGTCGTGGCGGCTCACCGGCAGCGTGGACACCATGATCATCTCCTTCCTCGTTACCGGCCGGATCAAATGGGCGTTGTCCATCAGCGGCATTGAATTGTTCACCAAAGTCTTCCTTTACTACGTCCATGAGCGCGTTTGGAACAAAATTCCTTTCGGGAGAATCAAGGGTGAACCGCCTTATCAAATCTGAAGGCCAACTCTTCAAATCGTAAATCTGAAATCGCAAATCAAAAATGGGGTGGTCAACGGGATTTGAACCCGCGACAGCCAGATCCACAATCTGGGGCTCTAACCGGGCTGAGCTATGACCACCAACCGGTTTGTAGAGACTAGATTTTCAAACGCCTCACGTCAAGTTTGAGGCGGGTCAGGTGACGGTGTCCTGATTTGAAATTTCGGGAGCGCGGCTGAGTCGGAAACCAGCCGCAGCCACTTGCAATCTACTGCGGCTGACGCTTCGCGCACAGCCGCGCTCCGGCTAAATTCGGAGACTTCCGCGGTTGGCATACAAGGGGGAAGCGGCCGGGACTGGGAACGTCAATTGGAATTGCGCTCAATTACGTGGAGGAAGCCGTTCAGCTCCATCTTGCTGAACGGACTTCGCCATTTGCCATGCTTGTCCCGAAAGGCCAGACACCGGAAATGTTCGCATTGCACCAGCACCATCTCGTTCACCGGCGGCACAGCGCCGTTTTCACTTTCACCATTTGCGGTCGAGGACGGATTCGTCACACTCTGAACATCGGCCATCCAGCGCCGAATGGCTCGCCGGTTTTTGCCAAAAATTCAACAGCTCTTGGCATCACCCGAAAGAGACATTTTCCCTTCACAGCTTCGAGTCCTTCGCGCGAAATCATCCTGTTCCTTGATTGCCAAGTACTGTTACCCGCTTTAAAGTTTCTCGTCCATGGCGGAATACAAAGTTCAATTTGAGGTCTTTGAAGGACCGCTCGATTTGCTCCTTTATCTCATCAAAAAGGAGGAGGTGGACATTTACCAGGTCAACCTCACCAAACTCGCCACCCAGTTCATCGAATACATTGACCTGATGCGGCAGTTCGACCTCGAGATCGCCGGCGAATTCCTCGTCATGGCCTCGACACTCATGTACATCAAAAGCCGTGAACTGCTGCCGGTGGACCAGCAGGTGGCCGTCGAAGGCGAGGAGGAGGGCGAAGACCCGCGCTGGGAACTCATCCGGCAGCTCGTCGAATACAAGAAATTCAAGGACGCCGCCTCAAAGTTACAAACGCTCGAAGCCCGCCAGGAAAACGTTTTTCCGCGCCTGCCCGGCAAACTGGAATTTGAAAGCATCGCGCCGCCGCCCAAACCGGACGTTTCCATCTTCGACCTGCTCAATGCCGTCAATACCGTCCTCCGGCGATTTGAGAAACGCGACGACGCCCGTGAAATTTTCGAAGACAAATGGACCATCAGCGAAAAAATTGAGTTCATCCTCAAGGTACTTGCCGAGCGCGGCAGCGTGCGGTTCGCCGAATTGTTTGAAAGCGCCGCCAGCCGGTCGGAGGTCGTTTGCACCTTTCTGGCGCTGCTGGAGCTGATCCGCCTGAAACAACTCGTCTGCGCCCAAAGCGAAGAATTCGGCGAAATCGAAATCCGCCGGGCGGAAAATACCGCGCCGGCTGCGGCCGTCGCTGAAGCTCCGGTGCAAACCAATCCGCAATCTGAAATCGCTAATCCTGAAAACTGAAATGCAAAGGACTACCCAAATCGCGAGACGATTGCTGCGCATTTCAGGATTAATTATTTTATTTGTTAGTCTTCCATTTACAGCACGAGCGGATGCCGGAACGCCGTTGATGTGGGCTGGAATGCTGCACTTGGTATTTGGGAATGCTATTATCGGAGTCTTTGAGGGATTGATTCTCGCTCGGTTTTTCAAATTGAGAAAGGCCATTTGCATTCTCGCGATGATTCCCGCCAATTACTTTTCCGCTTGGGTTGGCGGACTATTCTTAGATTACGAAATAACAACTGTTCTACCATTTGGTTTGTACAATGCTTGGCATTGGATTTGGATGATGGTTTTAATCACATTTTTGATGACGCTGGTGCTCGAGTGGCCATTCGTGTTCTACTGTTTTCGCAAGGAAAACGGCAGGCTGAAAAAAAGCGTACAGTGAAATTTATTGGTTAATTCTTTAAGTTATGTTCTGTTATTTGGTTGGTATTGGATGGCGAGCGGAACGGCACTGTACACAAAAATGAATATCGTTCAGCCGTCGGAAATCACGCTTCCCAAACAAGGACTTGTCTATTTTATTTCTGAAAATAATGGAGTTTGTACGCTCGACCTGGATTCGCACCACATCGCCAAAGTTTGTTCGCTCAACGAAACAAATAAAGATGACCGACTTTTTGTAAGAGCAGTGATTTTGGACGGGAGCGAATGGGAAATTGTGGACTCGTCACAAAAAAAGGTAGTTTCCACACCTCTTGATGTCATTGCCGCTCCATCTTGGCGAGATACCAACGATCCGCTTCGTGTCGAGGGAACATGGTTTAATTTTGGCGAGGTTCCGAAGCTGGAGGCGGCCCATGAAAGTAATTGGAACTTCAGAACGGGATTTTGGCCGATAGAAGGGCTTCAAGGAGAAAATCAGAAAACTGGAGAGAAAATTTATTTTTCCCTTGAGACACCATTTGTAGCCTGGGCCGTGCGGAATGCGACTCAGCTTCCCGGAGATTACGTTGTATTTCAATTAGGAGATGATCAAATTTGTTTGCTTGAAGCGAAAACGAAGAAAATTGCTTTGTTGTGTAAAGGCCAAGGGCCAGTAGTTGTCATTCCAAAGGAAGATCCTACGGTGAAAGCTGTTTTCTAAATTGTTCATGCTTGATTTATGGAATTGAAATTTATTTCGGAATCACTCCTGTTCTCCGCGCAAAAACCGTTGAGTGTAAAAGAGCTGCGCGACGTGTTCGCCGCGGCCGCCGATGCTGAGGACGCCGATGCCACCGCCAAGTCGCTTGCCAAGGTCAAGGACAGCGAATTGACCGCCGCGCTGGAACAACTGGCGCGCGAACACGAAACCGCCGCGCGCAGTTACCGGCTCGCGTGCGTCGCCGGCGCGTGGCAATTCGTTTCGCAGCCTGAGTACGCGCCGTGGCTCAAGGCGCTGGTCGGCCAGAAAATCCGCCCGCCGCGATTGTCGCAACCTGCCCTGGAAACACTGGCCATCATCGCGTATCGCCAGCCGATTACGCGCGCCGAGGTGGAGCAGATTCGCGGCGTGAACGTGGACGCCGTCATGCAGACCATCATGGAACGCGGCCTGGTCGAAGCCATTGGCCGCGCCGAAGTAGTGGGCCGCCCGCCAACCTACGGCACCACGGCGTTGTTCCTCGAATACTTCGGCCTGCGCGGCCTGGGAGATTTGCCCGCCGCAGATGAGCTTCGGAAAATTGTGGTCCAAAAACCGCCCGCACCGGTCACGGTTGAACCGGGATTGGCCACCGCACCGCCGGAACAACTGGCTTTGGGAAGTGCGGAAGAGAAGAAGGCAGAAACAGCGCCAGAACAGCCGGCAACTGGTGGTTAATGGATTGTTGGTAGGGACAGCTCGGCGAGCCGTCCCTATCTGTTTCTGGTAGGGCGCGTCACTCCGTGCGCGCCGTTCTTTAGATTTGCGGCGGGCAGGGGACTGCCCGCCCTACCCAGGTCAGACTTGCGTTCCCGTTCCGTTGCGCGCAAGAAAGGGGCATGGTTTACCAAAAACAAATCGTGCTGGAAACGCGCGGCCACCGGCAGATGCACGACCTGACGACGGACGTGGCGCAAATTATTCATGACTCAGGCGTGCGTACCGGCACGGCGCACGTGTTCAACGTCGGCAGCACCGGCGCGGTCGGCGCCATCGAATTCGAACCGGGCTTGATGGAAGACCTGCCCGATCTGCTGGACAAACTTATCCCGCCGAGCCGCCATTATGGACACGAACAGGCCTGGCACGACGGCAACGGCCATTCGCATTTGCAAGCCACGCTGCTGGGACCGTCTTTAACCGTGCCGGTGGCTGACCGGAAACCGGTGCTGGGCACGTGGCAACAGATTTTCCATCTGGAATGCGACATCAAACCCCGCCGCCGCACCATCGTGGTGACCGTCTCCGGTGAGTGATGGTTTGACGCGAATTTTTTCAACGCAAAGACGCTGAGACGCTGATTCTCCCGACAGGGTAACCAGACCTGCAGAGTGGGTGCATCTTGACACTGTCCTTAAGATAAAGGCCGTAACGGTTCCTCGACTCGGCGAAACCTAAACCTATGGAAGCCGTGTCACTATATGAAACCAACATCCAAGCCGTTTCCCCGTCTGGCTGACATTGAACGAGAGGTAGTGGCGGAAGCCCGCGAATGGGGACGCCAGCGACTCCAGGAGCGTCTCCAAAAACTAGCCCAAGAAAGCGGCGAAGTTTTTCCCCCTCCGGCAACGCCGACGAAGGCCTCTGAGCCTGCGCAGCGAACTGGGCGAGGTAAAACTGATCGTTGACTACGGTCAGGACCCGCTCACCAGCCAATGGGGTTGTCCGCTGCTTGGGGCTTGGGAGTTGGGGCCGCATCAGAAGATTACCCCTGGTTACGCCGAAAAGCTCTGCTTCACCGTGACGGCCACCGGTTCGTATGAGGAGGCCGCCCAAGTCGCCAGCCAATGGGCGCCAAGCATCGATGATTCGACCTTGCACAGGCTGGTGCAACGGATCGGGCAGCGTGCCCAGGAGCAGGCCAAGAGCCGGTATGAGTTGCCACCGCCGGAGCGCCTGCCCCAACGGCCCGCCAGTCCGTTGGCCGTGCTGATGGCCGACGGCTGCCAAATCCGCTATCGGGGTGGTGGTTGGGGCAAGCAACAAACCAAGAAAGACCGTGTCGAATGGCATGAATTTAAGCTTGGGGTGTTCTACCGGCACGAAGAGTTGGGCCACACCGAGGGCGGCCGCGGCCTGTTGGCGGATAAGATCGTGGTCAGTTGGCAGGAACAGGCATTGGAACTGGGGCGGCGACTTAACTGGGAAGCCCTGCGGGAAGGGTTGGGCCGTGCCCGGCAGATGCTGTTTCTGGGAGACGGAGCCGACTGGGTGTGGAACCTCAAGCAGGATCGGTGGCATCAAGCCGTGGAACTTCTGGATTTTTACCACGGCAGCCAACACCTCTGGGATTTGGGCAAGGCGTTGCAGGGCGAAAGCCAACCCGCGCTCTCCCAGTGGGTAGAACCCCTGCGACACCAGATGAGACACGGTAAGGAAAAACAGGTCTTACGGCAGATTGCTGGTCTTCAGAAACGGCGTGGACCAACCGGCAAAGTGATCCGCCGCGAGCAGAACTATTTTCAGACCCACTCCAGTCGAATGAACTACCAACAGATCGCCAACCGAGGCTGGCCGATCGGTTCGGGGGCGGTCGAATCAGCGTGTCGCCAGAAACAATGTCGGTTCAAACGTTGCGGGCAGTTCTGGACCGCAAAAGGTCTCCGCAACCTTTGCGCCCTCGATGAAGCTCGTCGAAATCACCACTGGGACGAACTTTGGACCTCCAATTAAGGACAATGTCAAGATGCACCC
>CAVRPQ010000007.1:0-109982 GCA_963723125.1 uncultured bacterium | reverse complement strand
TTAATGGATTCCTCCTCGTCATGAGTTAGTCCTGGCCAGAGTCGAATCTCTGAAATCCATTGTTGCGGTGACAATTCCTTCAGCAAAATTCCGCTTCTCTCTTCTCGGTCAACTCCTGCCGTCACAAATCGGACTTCGTCCTCGGATTCATATTCCCGACGCTTCAGAAAGAACGGCCGGAGGAGCAAGCGGTAATCGGATTTTTGTTCGGGATTGAAATCTGTGCTGACACCGCTCCGGTAATCAACATAAGTCATCCTCCCATAAATAAACTCGCGCCCCGTCTTTTCCAAGACTGAGCAAATTTTCCCGACTGTGGATTTGATAGCCACTCCTTGGTTACCGTAAACGCTCCACATCGCCGCTGATTCGCGATACGACTGAAACCAACACCATGTGAATCGAGTCCGTCGGATAAAGTCAAAATAGTGCCGCCGGAACACCTCGGCAGCAGCGTTTGTATAGTTCCTATTGATTTCAATGTGATGGCGTTCGTGGTCTGAGCACAACTCCTTGAACATCCATTCGTCAATCGTGTTGGCCTCGTTTCCGTAGTGGTCGCGGAATGCGCTGTTGAACCAAGCGATATTCTCGTAGAACTCTCCTTCGAAAGGATCGCCAGCCCTCAGCTTGGCAACAGACGGGATGAAGACCAGCCCATTGAGGTAGAAGAAAAGAGTTCGCAACGGGACATACCGCCACACCTCAGCGTAGTCAGGCAGCCATCGCTTCTGGAGACTCTCTGGAAAAATCTGGGTTGGCTTTGGCATTTGTAGTCAATTTGGCTTGGCAAAGAATAGCATCGTGCTCATGGTTCATTTCTTCGTAAAAACTAACTCGTCGTCTTTCGTCGTCACCTTGATTTTATCGCCCGGCTTGAACTCGCCTTCGAGCAATTTCATGGACATCGGATTGAGCAGTTGTTCCTGCACGGCGCGTTTGAGCGGGCGCGCGCCGAACTGCGGGTCGTAGCCTTCCTTCGCCAGCAATTTCTTCGCGGCGGCGTCCACGTCCAACGTGAGGTTTTGCTGCGCGAGACGCTTTTCCAGCCGCGCGATCTGGATTTCCACGATGCGCGCCAGTTCCTCCTCGTCGAGGCTTTGGAAAATGATGACGTTGTCCACGCGGTTCAGGAATTCCGGGCGGAAATGGCGCTTTAATTCCGCAAGCACAGCTTGCTCCATTTTCGCAAGTTCGGAATTCGGAGTGCGGAGTGCGGAGTTTTTTGATTCCGCGTTCCGCGTTCCGCGTTCCGCATTGGCAAAATATTCCTGGATGATGTGCGAGCCGAGATTGCTGGTCATAATGACGATGGTGTTCTTGAAATCCACCGTCCGCCCCTGCCCGTCCGTCAGCCGCCCGTCGTCGAGCACCTGCAACAGCACGTTGAACACATCGTGATGCGCTTTCTCGATCTCGTCGAACAGCACCACCGAATACGGCCGGCGCCGTACCGCTTCGCTCAACTGCCCGCCTTCCTCATAACCGACGTAACCTGGCGGCGCGCCGATGAGCCGCGCCACGGTGTGTTTCTCCATGTATTCGCTCATGTCAATGCGAATCATGGCGTTCTCGTCGTCGAACAGAAATTCCGCCAGCGCCCGGGCGGTCTCGGTCTTGCCCACTCCGGTCGGGCCAAGAAAAATGAACGAGCCAATGGGCCGGTTCGGGTCCTGCAACCCGCTCCGCGCCCGGCGCACGGCGTCGGACACGGCCTTGATTGCTTCCTTCTGCCCGATGACGCGTTGCGACAGGCGTTCTTCCATCTTCACCAGCTTTTGCCGTTCGCCTTCGAGCATCCGTGAAATGGGAATGTGCGTCCACGACGCCACGACTTTGGCGATGTCCTCGTCCGTGACTTCCTGGCGGAGCAATCGTGGCCGCGACGCCCCGTCGCGCAGGACGGAGGTGACGCCTTTGTCACCAGTTTCAAGAGTTCCGGCGACGGGGGCGTCGCCGCCACCCTGCGGATGATTCTTGATGTAACTCCTGAATTTCGCCAATTGTTCGGGGCTGCGGACGATGTGGTCGAAATATTCCTTCTGCCAAAACTCGCCTTTCCGTCCCAATGCCTTGTTGATGCGATGAGCCGAAACGGACTTCCACTCCTGCACGGTTTCAGAAAGTGTTTGTTCCCCTGACAGCGTTACCAGAACGTGGACGTGATTGGGCATGACCACAAAATCTTTGAGCCGATACTTCGCACCGTCATCGTGACGCAAGGTATGTTTAACGATTTCCCGCAGATCCGGCCGTGCCAACAAACATTCGCCGTGGCCTTCATCCAACCATTTCTCCCAACGGTCAGGAAAACGCTGGTAGTATTCTTCCTCAACTTTTGTGTTCCAAGGTTCCGGGTTTTTCTTCAGCCATTCTTCCCGCTCGACGAACCATTCATCCACCCGTGCTTTGGGCAACGAATCCGCTGTGCGCCAAGTAACAAAATAGGTCACACCATCCTGCCGCCAGTGCGGCAAATTGCCCCCGCGAAGAAGACCAACCGGCGCTTTCGGATCAAAGCCGACGAACGGCTGTTGCGGCGATGGTGGCTGCGACGCCCTCGTCGCCGAACTCCCAGCAGCGAGGGCGCTGCTGCCACCCTGCGGCGACGAGGCGTCGCCACCACCTTCGATTGCCGCCGACACCGCGGCGAGCTTCTTTTCCAAATCGGGAATTTTCCCATATTGAATCTCCGCCGATTTCGTCAAATCACCTTTGCGCTGCGCCTGCTCCAGTTCCAGCTTTGCCTGCTCGAGTTGCGATTGCACCACACTGACAGCGTTGACGGCGGCCTTTTCATTCTGCCATTGGGCGGTGAGCGCCTTGGATTTTTCCTTCAAGTCGGCAAGTTCCTTATCGAGCCGTTTCAAGCGCTCTTTGCTCGCGGGATCTTTTTCCTTGGCCAGCGAAGTTCGCTCGATTTCAAGTTGCAAAATCTGCCGGTCAAGCTGGTCCAGTTCCGTCGGCTTGGAATCCAGTTCCATCTTGATGCGCGATGCTGCTTCATCCACGAGGTCAATCGCCTTGTCCGGCAAAAACCGGTCGGTGATGTAGCGGTGCGACAGCGTCGCCGCCGCCACGAGCGCGGAATCCTGAATACGCACGCCGTGATGGACTTCGTAGCGTTCCTTCAATCCGCGCAAAATCGCGATGGTCGCCTCGACGGACGGTTCTTCGACCATCACCGGCTGGAACCGGCGTTCGAGCGCGGGATCTTTCTCGATATGCTTACGGTATTCGTCGAGCGTGGTTGCGCCGACGCAGCGCAATTCGCCGCGGGCGAGTTGCGGTTTCATGATGTTGGCCGCATCGGTCGCGCCTTCTGCCGCGCCCGCGCCGACCAGCGTATGCAACTCGTCAATGAACAAAATGATTTTACCTTCGCTCGCGGTGATTTCCTTGAGG
Organism: uncultured bacterium; assembly: GCA_963723125.1. Taxonomy (GTDB): domain Bacteria; phylum Verrucomicrobiota; class Verrucomicrobiia; order Limisphaerales; family UBA11358; genus UBA11358. The sequence goes on along the minus strand of CAVRPQ010000007.1, from coordinate 106,577 downwards.
AACGCCTTGAGCCGGTCCTCGAATTCGCCGCGATATTTCGCGCCGGCAATCATCGCGCTCAAATCCATCGCCACGAGCCGCTTGTTTTTGAGCGATTCGGGAACGTCGCCGCTGACAATGCGCCGGGCGAGGCCTTCGGCAATGGCCGTCTTGCCAACGCCCGGTTCGCCGATGAGCACCGGATTGTTTTTGGTCCGGCGCGTGAGCACCTGCATCACGCGGCGGATTTCCTCGTCCCGGCCGATGACCGGGTCAATCTTTCCCTGTTTCGCGAGTGCGGTGAGGTCGCGGCCATATTTGTCGAGCGCCTGGAATTTGGCTTCGGGATTTTCGTCCGTCACGCGCTGGTTGCCGCGCAATTCGGCGAGTGCCTTGAGCACGGCGTCGCGTTTGAGGCCGTGCTTCGCAAATATCTTCTTCAACGCCGACCCGGCGCTGTCAATCAAGCCAAGCAGCAGATGTTCGGTGCTGACGTAGTCGTCCTTGAGCCTGGTCGCTTCGGATTGCGCGGCGTCGAGCGCCTTGCGCAAATCGGCGCCGGCGTAAGGTTCGCCACCCTGGACCTTATGCCGGCGCGCAAGTTCGGCTTCCAAATCCGGTTTCAGCCGCGCAACCGGCACACCGATGCGTTCGAGCAGATCGGGAATCAAACTTTCGGTTTGGGAAATCAGCACGAGCGCGAGGTGCTCGCCGTCAATTTCCTGGTGCGAGTATTCGCGGGCAAGGCGCTGCGCCTCCTGCAACGCCTCCTGTGATTTTTGGGTGAATTTCTCCGGTTGCATGACGCGAATTTAGCGCAAAGACGCAAAGACGCAAAGATGGGAAATTTTCAACCGCGGATGGACACGGATGAACCCGGATTTTTGACACGAATTTCGCGAATTACACAGATCACGCGAAAATAATTTCTCCTCCACACCGGATGGGAAGAAGGTGCCGGAGACCAGATGCCAGACACTTCTGATGGAAATGAGGACAATGAAACGAATTGAATTTCTGACTCCTCACCCTAGCCCTCATCCGGCCTGCGGCCACCTTCTCCCATCCAATGGGAGAAGGAATAATTATGTGGGACGATTTCCCGGGGTAGGCGCTGCGCACCAACCCGGGCTAATTTCCATAGCACCTTCAGCGCATTTGAATTCGTGTTTATCCGTGTCCATCCGTGGTTAAACCTTTTGCAGTCTTGCGTGAGGCGCTTTTTTGATTAGCTTGCGCGCATGAAATATCGCGAACTGGGACGGACGGGTTGGAAGGTTTCGGAAATCAGTTTTGGCGCGTGGGCCATCGGCGGCGCGTGGGGCGACGTGGACGACAAGGAATCGCTGGCCGCGCTGCACGCCGCGCTCGATGGTGGCGTGAATTTCTTTGACACGGCGGACGTTTACGGCGACGGCCGCAGCGAACGGTTGCTGGCCAGGTTGAAAAAGGAGCGAAAGGAAAATTTTTACATCACCACGAAGGCCGGACGGCGTTTGCCAAAGCAGACACCGGAAGGTTACAGCCGCGAAAATCTCACAGCGTGGATTGAGCGCAGTTTGCGGAACCTGGAAACCGATGCGATTGACTTGTTGCAACTGCATTGTCCACACCCGGATGTTTATTATCGGCCGGAAGTTTTTGGCATCCTCGACGACCTGGTGAAGGCCGGCAAACTGCGGTATTACGGCGTGAGCGTGGAAAAGGTGGAGGAGGCGCTCAAGGCCATCGAATTCCCCGGCGTGCAAACGGTGCAAATCATCTTCAACATTTTCCGTCAACGTCCGAGTGGATTGCTCTTCCCGGAAGCCAGGCGCCGCGAGGTCGGCATCCTGGCGCGCGTGCCGCTGGCGTCGGGGCTGTTGTCGGGCAAATTCACGCGCGACAGCAAATTCGAGAAGGACGATCACCGCAATTTCAACCGGCACGGCGAGGCCTTTGACCGCGGCGAGACTTTTGCCGGCGTGGATTACGAAACCGGCCTGCGCGTGGTGGAGGAATTGAAACCGTTGGCGCCGAAAAACTCGGCTTTGGCCCAACTGGCCTTGCGCTGGATTCTGGAATTTCCCGCCGTGACCTGCGCCATTCCCGGCGCCAAACGGCCGGGGCAGGTTGCGGAAAACATCGCGGCTTCCGACCTGAAGCCGTTGTCCAGGGCCACGATGAAAAAGATCGACGCGATTTACGACACGGAGATCAAGTCGCTGGTACATCATTATTGGTAAAACACCGAATCTGGAACATGTCTTGCTTGGAGCAAGGCATGCAGCAGCAGGACGTTTCGGCGAACCTGGCCGGCAAGAGCACGCGCCAGCTTGGAGAGCGGTGGCACACCCGCAGAAAAATCGTTGGATTATCAGCCATCGGCTTGATTTTTATCGTTAGTGCCCTCTCCGTACTTTATTTTCTGGGAAACCGCACCTCGATGTTTCAAACCGGCGGACTGCTCCTGCTTTGTGTCTCATTCTTAATCATGAAAGCGGCCGAGCGCATCGCCGGGCCGGAGATGGACAAACTTTTTCGGCACGAGAAGCGCGCCTACCCGGGAGCCGTGGCGGAGGAAAAAATCGGCGCTTTGCTCGACGGCCTGGCGGGAAATTATGCGGTGCAGCATGACGTCAATACCGGCCGGGGCAACATTGACCATCTGTTGTTTCGGGGGGACGGCGCCATTTTTTTAATTGAGACCAAATCGCATTCCGGCTGGATCACCCGGCGAGGCGACGAACTGCGCCGGAACGGGCAACCCTTGGAGCAGGATTTCGTTGAACAGACCCTTGACAATGTTTCCTGGCTGAAAAATTTTCTGAAGGCACGCGCCGGTTTTGAACCGTGGATTCACGCCGCCATCGCTTTCACCGACGCCCATGTGGAAAAACATCTGAACCTGAAAAATGTTGATGTCTTTAACGCTCGCTACCTTACCCGATGGCTGGAACAGGCGCGCGGCAATCCCCGGGCCTCCGTATTTCTTTGGCCACAGGTGGAAAGTCTGAAAAATAAACTGGCTACGCCGGATTCAATCCATCTTGCCTGCCAGCCCCTTTTGCGCTAGGTTGCGGTCGCTATGGATACAGCACCCGATTCGTCCGGCACGGTACCGCCACCACCGCCGCCGGTCATCACCGTACCGCCGCCGCCCCGGCCGCGCCGGGGCCGTGGGTGGATGATTTTTGCCATCATTTTGCTGGTTCTGTTGCTCATCAGTTTGTTCGGTAATTTCGCCCAATTGGTTTCCCAGGCGCTGACGTTCAAAGGCGGTTTAAGCAACGGCATTTCGCGCGAAGTGGGTCCCAACCTGGACGAATGCCTGATCAAGGACAATGATGCGTCCAGCAAGATCGCCGTGGTCACGGTGGACGGCATCATCACCGACAGCACGACGGACCAGACGGGGTACAACATGGTGGATGTCATCCGGGCGCAACTGGATCGCGCCAAGGAAGACCGGCGCGTCAAGGCGGTTATTTTGAAGGTGGATTCCCCGGGCGGCGAAGTTCTGGCCTCGGATGAAATCAACCGGTTGCTTGTAAAATTTCAGAGTGGCGACGACGGCAAACCAGTGATTTGCTCCATGGGCAGCCTGGCGGCCAGCGGCGGATATTATATTTCTGCGCCGTGCCGCTGGATCGTCGCAAACCAATTGACACTCACAGGCAGCATTGGCGTCATCATGGAAACGATTAACTTTCGCGGCCTGATGGACAAGATTGGCGTGGAGCCGTACGTCTTCAAAAGCGGCATGTACAAGGACATGTTAAGCGGGATGCGTTCGACGAATGAAATTCCCGCCGGCGAACACGCGATGGTGCAAAACCTGATTGACCAGACGTACGACCAGTTCAAAAGCGTCGTCGCCACCGGCCGCGGCGATGCGCACGCCAGGAACAAAAAGCAAGGCCGCCCGCTGGCGCTGGATTGGACGCAATATGCCGACGGGCGCGTGCTGTCCGGCACGGAGGCTTACGACCTCGGCTTTGTGGATCAACTCGGGGATTTCCAGGATGCGGTGGACCGGGCAAAGGCAATTGCTGGCGTTCGCGAGGCCAACCTGATCGAGTATCGGGAGCGTTACGATATTTCAAACTTTTTGCGCTTGCTGGGCCAGACTGAAATGTCCCATTCCGTCAAATTGGATCTGGGCATGGAATTGCCCAGGCTCCAGGCGGGTGAGCTTTATTTTCTGTCGCCCACCTTCATCAACTGATTGAACGAAACCCTGCTCATCGTCGCGGACAGCGAGCGCGACGCGAACATGCTTTATGCCGTGGGCATGTTCGTGCCCGACCCGTTCATCTATCTTAATTTCGGCGGCCGGCCAGCCATCGTCATGAGTGATTTGGAAATTGATCGTGCCCGCGCCCAGGCGCCGCATTGCCGCGTGCTTTCGCTGAGCGCGTACCAAAGGAAGTTGCGCGCCGCCGGGAACCAAAAGGCCAGCCTTCCCCAGGTCGTCCGTCTGCTGTTGCGCGAGAAAAAAATCCGCCGCGCCCTCGTTCCGGACAACTTTCCGTTTGGCCTGGCGAAGGACTTGAAGAAACTCGGCATCAAGCTGAAACCGCAAGCCGGCTTTTTCCCCAGACGCGAAATCAAATCCGCCGACGAGGTCAAAAAGATTTCCGCCGCGCTGGCCATGGCCGAAGTGGGCATGGCTGAAGGGATGGAAGTCTTGCGCCGGGCCAAAATCGCCCGTGACCAGAAATTGATTCACCATGGCGTGCCGCTGACTTCCGAACGCCTCCGCGCCGTGATTGACTGCGCAATCTTGCAGGCAAACGGACTGGCGGCGAACACGATTGTCGCCGGCGGCAAGCAGGGCTGCGACCCGCACGAACGCGGCCATGGTCCGCTCCGTGCGCACGAGCCGATCATCATTGATATTTTCCCGCGGTCGCAAAAGACCGGTTACTTCGGGGACATCACCCGCACGATCGTCCGCGGGCACGCCAGCGAAGGCGTCCGGCAACTTTATGCCACGGTCCTGCAGGGGCAGAAAATCGGGTTCGAAAAAATCCGCGCCAAGGTGAAAACGGCGGACGTTCACAAGGCGGTGCAACAATTTTTTGTTCAGCAGGGTTACAAAACCGGGCGACGGGATGGCCGTATGGAAGGCTTCTTCCACGGCACGGGACACGGGCTTGGTCTGGAAATTCATGAAGCGCCGCGCGTGGGCGCGACCTCCACCGAAAAATTAAGGCCCGGCCACGTCGTCACAGTTGAACCGGGGCTTTATTACCCCGAACTCGGCGGTGGCGTCCGTTTGGAAGACGTCGCCCTCGTCACGACCAACGGTGCTAAAAACCTGACCCGATTTGAGAAGGTGCTGGAGATTTGATTTGTGCCAGCATGGCTGTCTCAATTGAGCCGCAATGGCTCAGAAAAATCTTTCAACCAGCGCCATTTCCCTTAAATTTTCCGTAAATTGAATTGGCACGCCGCGGGCTTGGGCTTGAATAAGAACAGCCAGCGCGCTGTCGAAGGATTATTTTATGTTTAACTTGTTTGACCCATTGTATTGGTTGTTCCTGATACCGGGCTTGCTGCTGGGCATCTGGGCGCAGATGAAACTGCATCATGCCTATGGCAAATACAGCCAGGTGCCGGTGGATTCCGGCATGACCGGGGCGGAAGCCGCGCGCGAAGTCCTCGACCACGCCGGTTTGACCAACGTGCCGGTGGAGGAAATTCCCGGCCGTTTGAGCGACCATTACGACCCGACGAAACGCGCTTTGTTTCTTTCCTCCGACAATTTTCACGGCCGGACGGTCGCGGCGGTTGGCGTGGCGGCACACGAAGCCGGCCACGCACTTCAACATCAGGCCGCCTACGGGCTGTTCAAGGTGCGCATGGCGCTGGTGCCCGTCACGCAATTCGCGAGCATGGCTTACATACCGATCTTCTTCGCCGGCATCATCTTTCACATGCTGAATGTCATGCTGCCGATCATTATCGGGACATTCGCGGTGATGACCCTGTTCCAACTCGTCACGCTGCCGGTGGAATACGACGCGAGCCGACGGGCGAAGGAACAATTGTTCCGGCTCGGCCTCGTACATGAGCACGAACGCTCAGGCGTCAGCAAGGTTCTGGACGCGGCGGCGCTCACTTATGTGGCGGCGCTGGTGTCGTCCATCCTGAATCTGCTTTACTACATCACGCTGGCGCGTAACAGCCGGAATTAAGTTTACGGTTAATTTTCTTGCGGACGGAAGTTCTGGCCGTAAGGTGTGGTGCGTTTCATGGCAGTAAAAAAGAAAAAACGCAGATCGGCCAAAATCAGACGGCGCAAGAAGGTTTCCCCGCGCGTCGTTGCTAAAGCCGTCGTCCCCGCAGTTCCCGCACCGGGCACACCACCAGCCACGGCCGGCGACACCACTCAGTTCATTCAAAGAGAAGTGTCGCGTTACGACGCCGATACCGCCATCAAGCTTTATCTGCGTGAGATCGGCCAGGTGAAATTGCTCACGCCGCAGGAGGAAATCGAACTGGCCGCCCGCATCAAGAAGGGCGACAAAAAGGCGCGCGAACAGATGATCAAGGCCAACCTGCGTCTCGTCGTCAAAATTGCGCGCGATTATGACGGCATCGGCCTGCCGCTGCTGGATCTGATCAGCGAAGGCAACATTGGTCTGATGAAGGCCGTTGAGCGGTTCGACCCAAGAAAAGGCGGCAAACTTTCGACCTACGGTTCATGGTGGATCAAGCAATCCATCAAGCGCGCGCTCGCCAATCAATCCAAGACCATCCGGCTGCCGGTTCATCTGGTGGACAAAATTTCCAAGATGCGCCGCATCGCGATGAAGTTGCAGGAGGAACTTGGCCGGGAACCCACCGACGAGGAATTGGCCGACGAACTGGGCATGACGGCCGCGCGGGTGCGGCAGATGCGGCTGGCTTCCATCCGCCCGGCATCACTCGATGCGCCGATTGGCGACGATGATTCGAACAATTTTTCCGACCTCGTGGAGGATGAAAACGCCATAACGCCTTATCAGGATCTGGAAGACAAGACCGTGACCGGCATGTTGCAGGACATGGTCAAGCATCTTGACGAGCGCGAAGCGACGATTCTGCGCTATCGCTTCGGCCTCGACGGTGGCTCGGAAAAAACCCTGGAGGAAGTTGGAGAGAAATTTGGTGTGACCCGCGAACGTGTCCGGCAGATTCAAAATCTGGCGCTCAAAAAGCTTCGCCGCATGATCGAAAAGCTCGAAAGCTCCCAGGGCAGAAAGGACTGACGCCATGCCTTCCGACCGGGTGACACCCCAGCAAATCGCCGCTGCCATCCGCAATGTCCCGGATTTTCCGAAGCCGGGCATACAGTTCAAGGATATCACACCGGTCCTGGCCGATCCGCGGTTGTTTGCCGGGGCGATTGACCTGCTCACGGAAAAATTCAAACCCGGCTCCGTGGATGCGGTCGTGGGCATTGATGCGCGAGGATTTATTTTCGCCGCGGCCGCCGCCATGAAACTCCGTGCCGGATTCGTGCCCGTCCGCAAAAAGGGCAAGCTGCCCTACCAGACCCACGAACAGGATTACGCGCTCGAATACGGCTCGGCGACGATTGCCATGCACGTGGACGCGCTCAAGCCGGACACGCGCGTGTTGCTGATTGACGATTTGCTGGCGACCGGCGGTACCGCCGCCGCCGCCGCCGCCCTGGTGAACAAATTCGGCGCACAAATCCTCGAAGTCGCCTTTCTGATCGAGTTGAAGTTCCTGAACGGCCGCGCGAAATTGAAGGCCCTGCCGGTGCGTTCCATTGTCGTCTATTGAACCGCCCCCGGCTCAAAAAATCAGTTGACAGGATTCAGATTATCAATCAACTTATCCGCATCCGTTGATACAACGGTCTCATGCAGAGTGGCTGAGGGACTGGCCCAATGAAGCCACGGCAACCGGCTCCGAACGCGTTCGGGGCGGCCAGGTGCCAATTCCAGCCCCGACGGGTGTCGGGGGAAAATGAGAAGCGTGCGCAAATTTTGTCAGCCCCTTCTCGCCATGAGCAGGGGTTTTTTGTTGCCCGGAAATGAAATGGTAGGGGCGGTCGGTAACCGCCGGTAAAAAACAAACATTTTGCGACGCTCCGGGAGCGCCGCTACTAAAAATCTATGAGTGAACATCACGGTTACATGAAGGCGCTGAAGTGCCGCGAATGCGGACGGGAATATCCACTCACGGCCAATCATGTCTGCGAATTCGACTTCGGCCCGCTCGAAGTCGCCTACGACTATGACCGCATCAAGAAATCTCTGACGCGCGAGGCCATTGCGTCGCGCCCAAAAGCAATGTGGCGTTATCGCGAACTGCTGCCGGTGGCAAACGACCCGACCGTCGGACTGCAAGCCGGTTTTACGCCGCTGGTGAAAGCGGACCGGCTCGCGAAGCGGCTTGGCATCCGGGAATTGTGGATCAAGAACGACACGGTGAATTACCCCACGTTGTCGTTCAAGGACCGCGTCGTGAGCGTGGCGTTGAGCCGTTCGAAGGAGCTTGGCTTCGACACCGTCGCCTGCGCGTCCACCGGAAATTTGGCAAATGCGGTTTCTGCGCAAGCCGCGAGCGCCGGGCTGAAATCCTACGTTTTCATCCCGTCGGATTTGGAGCAGGGCAAAATTTTGAACTCGCTCATTTATGGCGCAAATGTCATCGGCATCAAGGGCCATTATGACGAGGTGAACCGGCTTTGCGCCGAAATTGCCGGCAAATTCGGCTGGGCGTTCGTGAACGTGAACATGAGGCCGTATTACGCCGAAGGTTCCAAGAGCATGGCGTACGAAATCGCCGAGCAATTCGGCTGGCGCATCCCGCGGCACACCGTTGTGCCGATGGCGTCCGGCTCGTTGTTGACCAAAATCCAGAAAGGCTATCAGGAATTCATCAAAATCGGCCTGGTGTCGGAGACGAAATACGCCATTCACGGCGCGCAGGCGACCGGTTGTTCGCCGATTTCCGTGGCGCAAAAGGCCGGACTGGATTTCTTCAAGCCGGTAAAGCCAAATACGATTGCGAAGTCGCTCGCCATCGGCACGCCGGCGGACGGTTTTTACGCGCTCAAAGTGATGCGCGACACCGGCGGCGCGGCCGAGGACGTGACCGATGATGAGATTCGCGACGCCATCAAACTGCTGGCAGAGACGGAAGGCATTTTTGCCGAGACCGCCGGCGGTGTGACCGTTGGCGTGGCCAAGAAACTGATTGCTTCGGGCAAAATTCCACGAGATGATTCGGCCGTTCTCTGCGTGACCGGCAACGGTTTGAAGACGCTGGATGCCGTGGATGGCTATCTGGGCAAGCCCCGCGAAATCAAGCCGAGTCTGCGCGAATTCGAAGCGCTGCTGGCAAATGAAGGGAAAGTAAACGCGTAATTTTATGCCAAAAAAAGTCCGCATTCCAACCCCGCTCCGCAAGTTGACGAACAACGAGGAGCTGGTCGAAGTCAATGCCGCCACGATCGGCGAGGTGATTGCCGAATTGCAATCGCGTTATCCCGGCATCCAGGAACGGCTCGTGGATGAAAAGGGCGAGGTGCGTCGCTTCGTGAACGTGTATGTGAACGAGGAGGACATCCGCTTTCTCAAGAACAAGCAGACGCCGCTCAAAGACGGCGACGAAATCAGCATCATCCCCGCCATCGCCGGCGGGTGAAGTGTTGCAGAGTTAAGGCGTTGAAACGGAGCAATCGTAAATCGTAAATCATCAATCGTAAATTTAACCGCCATGCCCAGAACCTCTAAAAAACCAACAGTGATAACCAGGCCCACGACACCGACCCAACAAAGATTGTGGCTGATGTATCCGCCCAAGCTCATCAAGAAGCCGTTCATCTGGGAGGTCGGCCACAAATTCAAGGTCGTCACCAACATCCGCCAGGCGAGCGTGACGGACGAGATTGGCATTGTCTGCCTGGAACTGGATGGTGCGCGCAGCGAGGTGGGCGCGGCCATTAAATGGCTGGAGAAAAATGGCGTGAACGTTGAGCCGGTGGAAATCAACGTGATTGAAAGCTAGCCGGGCGGAACCATTCCGCTGAAGCGCACGCAGTTTATCTCCACAGGCCTTTCAAGCAAGGTAAACGCTTCCACGACCTCGCCTGCGTCACACTGCACCCGTTCGATGTGATAAAGCCGCCGTTGATTGGTCCCCAGGGGGTTCCAACCTGAAGATTCAGGCAGGGCAAATTTAACTTAACCAATCCGGCGTCCCGGCCGATATGTGTAGAAACCGCAAGAAAGCAATCCCATCAATACAAACGTCCACGCTGTCGGCTCGGGTACCGGCACCACGCCCACCACGCCCACAAGGTTCAAATCTTTGCTGATGATAAACGTGCCGCCGGGCGCAATCTTCGCATCCCATTCAAGACCCCAATCAATGTTTCCCCCGCCGGGCGGGGTATTATTTTGATCGTTGAGATGGCCGAAGCTCGAACTTTTAAATAACTTCAAAATGGTGCTGGCAGCGCCACTCCCGGTCCCGATCTCCCCGTAATTGGCCGGCTGGTTGATCGCCGCGTCCACATTTTCAAACACCCTGCAACCGGGACCGTTATACTGGGTGACCCGCCATATTTTTTCCCGTTCTGGTCCAACTGCCCTGTATCATTGTTTGGCGTCCCTCCCAGATTGAAGTCGGCATACTGAAAGAAATCAAAGCTCAGCGTGCTGCCGGTGAGATTGTGTATCAAGATTTGCTCGGAAAGATCGGAAGCGCCGCTGCCGGGAGCACCCCCGACCAGTGAATAGAGCACATTAACGCTGAACCGGGCATTGGCGTAGGTGGTGCTTAATATACCGGCGGTTAACAGGCTCGCGGTCGGCGAACTGATGGTGTCAATGGAAGCTGCTGGACCACTATTCCCGATCCGATACCAAAACCACTGCTGATTCAATTGATTTTGTCCATCCACCGTCCAATTGTACATTCCAGTTTGACTGCCCACGTTAATGCTCACCGAGGAATTACCGGACGACAAAGTGTATATGGGAGTGGCACTTGCCGTGCCAACCATGATTTGAAAGACCAAAGCGAAGGCTGGGAACCAAGTCGCAAGAAATCCTACCCCTCTCCGTCCGGAGAAACAACACAACAACTCATAATTTTACTACTGCGTTACGACTGCAATCTCGAGTTGTCCGTTCAGTCAAGCTTCAAGGAATACTGACTTCCGATCATGGCCGACTGCCGCTCAAGAAGTTCGTTTTGTTCCTGAATGAACTTGTTTTTTTCTTCAATGAGTTTGGTTTGTTCCTGAACCAGGCGTTTCTGTTCTTCAATGAGGGTTTTCTGATTAGCGATCAAATCCAAATGGGACTGAACAATGGCCTGATTCATGGCCCCATACGAGGCGGGTTGAACCTCCATAGCGGGGGCCGATGAATGACCATCTGAGTGTCCATTGGTGTGACCGTTGCGGGGGGTGACTTCTGCGGTGTATCCGCTCGAGGAAAGTTTCATGACCGTGTCGGTATAGAACCGGTGATAATCAAAAATCTTCTTGCGGCGTGCGCCGCGACGGTGGGTTGAACCATTGGATGATCCATTCAATCCATTTTGGGTCACGGCCACTTCCGGCTTTATGCCACCTGGTTTGACTTCATCGGTTTTCACTTTATCAGTTTGCAAAGCGTTGCCCGCCATGGCGGGCACAGGCGGAGTCGCGACCGCAGATACATGGAGATGTCCATTGCCAATACCGTTGCCCCCAACGAGAGAACCGGTTGAAGGTGCGCGATGTGCCTTGTGATGTCGCTGAAAAACTCCGCGAACCAGCATGACGCCTCCTCCGGCGATAACACCGGCTAACACGTACCAACCCCACCCACCCGCGCTTTGGCCCGGGGTGGCAACGTCACTCTTTTGTGAGGCCAGTGAATCATCATCATCTCCCACGATGAGGCCTGCGAGTCCAATATCGGAAACTTTGTCACCTTTCTGATAGTCTGTATAACGCTGTCCTTGCTTAAACGAGATATTTTTCACCAGGTCCTTCAACGGAACCAAATTGGCGGCAGCCTGAGCCTGATAGGGCGCGACCGCCGTGGCATCCAGCATCCCCTGCCGACCCAACAAACGCACTGTGTGATTAATCACTTCCGATGATTGGGTCTTGGCCTGAACTGCCCATTCCACTGCGTGCGTTTTTGCATCAAACACCGGTGCGAGCACCCAATCCACCGACGTAATAAGAGGCAAACCGTGTATTGTCCGGACCTCATTTTGACGAATCGCGCGATCAAAAATTGCCTTCAAAACCGCTTTCGCATCAATTCCACCCTTATCCACGTCTTTCACATAACCGATGTCCTTGTAAGTCAGAACCACCCACCATTGTCCCGATTCAGGAGCTATGATACCCACCAAACCTTGAGGAGTGGGATTGTTCATCCTCGCCAGAAGAGCACCGGCTCCGGTCGAGTCGGTGAAGCGATAGCCATTGGGAATTCTTATGTCGGCCAGCGTGCCAAAACTCGCATCGGCAGGTCCCGATGTCCACTCGACTTGCGCCTGATTGGGAGAAGTCAGCGACAAAAATGAAGATTGATCAGCATTGCTGGACTGGGTTAAAAAAACGATGAAAACTGGCAGCAGCCAAAAAACGCCTGCGGGTTTGAAAAATGGCCTATAAAATGGGGTCTTCAAAGAGGTGTACATAATCCCTTATGGATAATAATAAACAACAAGCACTAACTACATCAACATTAACAACGTTATCTGCCCAGTTTTGTGACAATACTTGTACAATAAAATAACTTCAAAGTCAAACATTATTTAGCCGGAAATTTGGCCGAAAATCTACAAGCAATTTGCGTGGACAAAGTTAGCACATCTTGACTTGGAACATTTAATCGGCAGGGGAAAGTTTCAAAAAACGGCTTTGGTCGTCCGCAAGTGTGGAGTCACTCTTGCAGATTCTCTGAAAGTCCGAATTAGTCTGACTTGCTGAAATCCGGAACTGGCTTCTCTTGAAGTACCTATTAAGTACATAACCCAGCCGGCGCTTGCGCTGGCGCGTGCCACCCACTAATGTCCTTTTGCTGCGCCCGTAGCTCAGTTGGATAGAGCATCTGCCTTCTAAGTCGAAAATGGGATTTAGCCATGATTGGCAATGCTTGATTCCGTCAATGTTTCCAAGGCGTTCCGCATTTTTGCCTTTCACTCCCTTTAGCTATTTTTTGCCAGAAAAACGGCGCTTAGTATAGAAAAAGAGTATAGAAAAGTCTGGTGCGCCCAGGCGCATTCAAACCCGAATGCTGCGACTATGATTTTGGTCGAGCGAGAGGCTGTGTGAAAACTCCCCGCGCGCTCGACCCGTCCCCAAAACGACGCACACATTTGGCTTATAGCGCATTTTTATTTTCGCCGAGGGTGGGTGCAAACCGCTTTTTCATGTTCCAAAGTGACTAATTTGGAGTTTTTATACAGCCTCGCGATTGGATGGGCTGTTGTGAAATCGCATGGGTAAGATGGTGCATGAAACTGCTGGCCGCCCTGCTCAGGTCCTGGCCGGGATAGGTCTCGGCCAGAAATTCTCTCACCTGCGTTGCCAAATTCTCCGTCCAAACCCGTAACGCCCGCCGTTGGTCCTGCGCGAACAGTCTCAACACTTCAATCGCATTCCAGCCCCGATTCCAGATTTCATTCCTGTCTCCTGCCGGGAAATGTTCCACCACCGCATATTCCGCCCCGCCCGTGATGGGCCGATGGCAAAGATAAATGTTCTCCATCAACGCGACTCCTTTATGCCACTGCTCCCCGTCATCCGCCTGAATGATATTCCCGGTTGGTTGTGAAGCGGCCATGTTTGCCGCCAAAGCGATTTTGGCCATGTCCCGCTCCAGCCGTTCAACAGCCAAGCGGCTGGCGGGAAATTGCTTGAAGTGTTCGGCAAAGTGTTCTGTGGCCTCGGCATAGGCTTGCCCCTCCAGCGTCGTCAGACGGTGGCTGTCAAATCGGCTGCCCATAATGCTTCATTGGGTTTGCAACAACTTCAGCAATTCAGCGCGCGGCACGAGCAATTTGCCGCGCAGCGCCCGGCACACTTTGAGTTTACCACGCTGGATGAGCCGGTAAACGCTAAAATAATTCACGCCGAGCAGGTCGGCGGCTTCCTGGATGGAATAGGCCAGCCGCTCGGTGGGCGTGACGGCGGGCTGATTTTCGGTTTTGGGGATGGGTTGCATACGTCTCCTTTCAACGGGGGTGTTACAGTTACGACAAGTAAATCAATGAAGTTGATGACGGCACCAGGCCGCGCCTGGGATTGCGGATATGTAGCAGAATCAAATCTCGGACCGGCTTGGTTGAATCGAGCTTTGGATACAAGGCTTCCCTGGGCACGCCCAAGACAACGGCCAGCCAGGTGACTTGAAAATCGTGGACATAAACGGCGCGGTCTTCGATTTTGGAAACTCCGCTGCGGGAGATGTCCCAGCCGGAAAGCTGTAAGCGGCTGGCCAGAAACTCCTGCGACCAGCCAAGCCGGTTGCGGACGGTCTTGACCTGTTGGCCAATCATGTTCAACGTCATCTTCATTTTCCAACCGGCCATTTTACCGGCCCGCGCCGAAACATGGTTAGCGAGTAGTTGGGCTGTAGGCGCATAGTAGGTGCCCGTTAAGCTGAGTTCTGGCGCAGTAGCCTTGTTCCGTGATGTTCATACTCCAAAAATCCTGTTCATACCGGCTTCACATTTTGTCGCCCATTTTCTCATGCGTATTCGCCGCGCGTGTTTCATTTTGAAACAAAATTTTGTCTTCGTTTTTACCGGAATTTCGGCCTCCAAGTGGCGGTGAAATCACCACAACTTTTTTTGCTTCGGTTCTTTCCCGCGTTTGCAGACTTTTTTCACGGTTGCGTTTATAGCAAAATCCGGCACCAACTTTGTGCAATGGGCCGCACAACTTTTCGGGATTAAAAAACCGACTTCCCAAGGCATGGCAAAGCCATGTGTTGGGAAGTGGGGTCATCAAACTGACGGCAAAACCGGCGTCAGTTCTCGCCAATAAAACCTCATTTGAGGGAGTAAACAGGTAATTTTACCTGACCCATTATGGGATAAGGGGCATTATCGCATCGGCTTTCGCCGAACTAGCCAAGGGTAAGCCTCAATTGAGGGGCGCTTTCGCTTTTCAGGTATGTACCTGGCCTAAAAAGGCGAAGATTCGACAGCAGGCCAAGATTGGCGTTCACAGAAAAGCGCAACGCACGACAACGCAACGTGACAGCAAAGGACATCGCATGACCGGGGAGAACAACAGGCGATGCGCGAGCATCGCGATGCAGCCCGGCACGGCGGCCAGAGTGCCTCAAAAGCAGGTCCGTGACGTTCGAGTGCATCGCGCGGCAGCAAAGGTTCGCGCGCCGCTCCGACAGGCCAGCAACCCATTCCTAGAAGCAAAAATGGAAAACCTGCGATGTTCTACGCGGCAACGACCGGGCAAACCGCCAACAAACGACCGACGCGAATTCGTTTTCCTATCCGGTTGGTAATGACGAACGGCACGGCGCACGGGACGGACATTCTGACTCGAAAATGTTGGCGTCCGCACCGTCGGCGGGACGGTTGGCATTACGAGCCGGCTGACTTTGGGATGAAGCGAAACAGGCGCGTTGGTGGCATTGGACTTGCCGACAGCAATGCCCCATGACGACAACGGGCCTGCGAGCGTCCATTAGCGGATGCGTCGTCGGAATTACGGCGCGGATGCGTTCAAGGTTTCGTCGCGGTCTAAGCCATTGCACCGCCTGATCTCCGGCGGCTGCCGATGTATTGAACCGTCAATGCTTCAATCGCGCTATTGGAGCGATTGGTCTTTTGACCAAAAAGTTAGCATTGGTCAATTCGGCGCGAATACGTTGGTTTCAAGCTGTCGGTGGCGAGCAGCGCCGGGCTTGTGGCACCGGCAGCGCGGAGCCACGGACAGCAAACCGCATAGGATTCTCCTTGAAACGAAGCAGGCGCGTTGCGGGCATGAAAGGCGTGCCGACCTGGCAACGCCCCATGACGGCAACGGGCCTGCGAGCCTTTACCGGCGGGTGTACCGCCGTTATTTCAATACGACTTGCGTCCAACGTTTCGTCAGCCTTGCGACAGGCCAAGTTTCGATTGCCCGTCGCCGGATGCGCTCCTGCTCCGTCCGCTCTGGCTTGTAGCCATCGGCGGCGTGAGGCGTGTGGTAACACGTTTGCCTTGGTTAGTTCTGCGCCGCTTGGCGGTTCCGTTCCCGCCCGCTGTCCAGCGACTCAAACATTCGCGCAGCGATGTGGGACTGACCGGCATTCCGGCGGCTTTCAATTCCGCCGCCAGTTGCTGGCTGCTCCAGCCTTTGCGCTGCAACGCCAGCAACCGTTCGCGCAACGGTTCCAAGAGGTCACCGGCGGTCTTCCGATTTTTGGGTGGCTGCCCTTCCGCCAACTGCGCCAGTTTTCTTTCCAGCGCCGGGTAATCCAGTTTGGCGGCGATCTGTTCGTAATCAATGCGTGTGCTCATAATCTTTGTTTGCTCCTTTCTTTGGCGATGATGTGTCGCCGCGGCGTTCAAGCCGTATCATGTCCGCCGGTTTCGTCATCGGCAAATTGACAGTTTGGCTTGGCTCGTTGTGGCAGCCTTTCATCAGCCTATTGTTTGTCCTATTTTTCGTTTTTCGGTTCGGCAGTGTTGGCGGCGGGCTGCCAGCAGCCGGACGCACCGGCTTCCGGCAGCCGGCTGGCCGGCACAAGGCGGGGTTAGTGTCATGCACCTCTGCGGTTTTACTTTCCTGAAAACCGCCTCGCCATTCTTGGCACCTGATGCCTTCACCGTTTCGGTCTGCATACCTGATATTGGTAACATCATTTGGCTTTCAAGTTGCGCACGCCTGAGCGCAATCCGTTGCGGTCTTTCTGTTACGGTAGCCGGCATGAATGACATCGTATCTGGAATTGGATTGGCTGGTTGTTATGTTTTCTTGTGCCTATGCACATCACTCAACCAACCGCAACCAGTTGTGGCTTGCGCCGCCGTTTGCACCACAGACGGTGTAAGGTTGAGTCATGTGCATACCCCTATGGTTTCTTTAACAACCTGTTGTCGGGCTTTGGTGTAAAACGGTTGGCCTATGTTCACTGGCGTTCCCCAGAAACATCGGCAGGCGGCGGAAACCTATTTCGACGAGCACCTGTCGCACAACGATTATTATACCCAGGGTCAGACGCAGCATGGGCAGTGGATTGGCGTCGGTGCGGAACGTTTTGGTTTGAAATCCGGTGATGTCGTCACCCGCGAGGACTTCCTTCGGCTTTGTGATAACCAGCATCCGCGGACGAGCCAGCAACTAACGCCACAGCATTTCAAGGATCGCCGGATTTATTTCGACTTCGTGTGTTCGCCGCCCAAGTCGGTTTCGATTCTGGCGGTGACGATGAACGACCAGCGCATCATTGAGGCGCATAAGGAAGCGTCCATGATTGCCCTGCGTGAACTCGAATCCTTCGCCGCAACCCGGATTCGTAAAGGCGGTGTCGAGGACAAAGACCGTGCGACTGGCAACCTCGTCGGCACGGCCTTTTTGCATACCACTTCCCGCGCCCTTGATCCGCAGTTGCACACGCATTTTGTCCTGTTCAACTGCACTTGGGACGGCAGGGAACGGCGTTGGAAGGCGTTGCAAACCGGCGGCATGTTCGGAGCCGTCAATTATACCACGGCAGTTTATCGGAATGAACTGGCCAAGCGACTGCACGGCATGGGTTATTCCACCTGGCGGACAGGCTCGGCCTTTGAGATTGACGGAGTTGACCCCAAGCTGATTGACCGGTTCTCGAAACGGTCGCAGCAGCGGGACATGGCGGTGAAACGCCGGGAACAAGAGCTTGGCCGCAAGCTGACCAAGAAGGAAGTGGCGTATGTTGTTCACCAGACGCGCGCCAAAAAACTCAAGGGTGTCTCGGATGAACAAGTGCGCAAACAGCAACTCGGCGAAATCGGTTTCTTTGAGAAACGGGCGTTACGAAAGGTGGTCGCGGCGGCCAATGGCCGGGCGGTGCTGCCTTCTGAAACCGTCACCGAATCTCTCGCTCTCTCGCACGGTTTGGATCACGTTTTTGAACGGCAATCGGTGGTTCCGCAACACAGGATTTTGGAAGCGGCTTTAACCAGGGGTTGCGGCCAGCTTGACCTTGACGAACTAAAAAAGAGACTGGCCGACAATGCCAGTCTGGTGCACGTCGGTTCAGAGTTTTCGACGCGGGAGATTTTGACCAAGGAACTTTTCCTGATTCATTCGGTCAACACCGGGATGGATGCGGTAAAGCCCTTTGCTGACCGCTACCAACCGCCCTCCCGCCTAGGCGATGACCAGCGCAAGGCATTGGCGCACG
This sequence comes from uncultured bacterium, assembly GCA_963723125.1. Lineage (GTDB taxonomy): Bacteria > Verrucomicrobiota > Verrucomicrobiia > Limisphaerales > UBA11358 > UBA11358. The sequence goes on along the minus strand of CAVRPQ010000007.1, from coordinate 88,236 downwards.
TCTTGACCAGTACCGACCAGTTTACCGGCTTTCGGGGGCTGGCCGGTTCAGGCAAAAGTACCACCTTGGTCGAACTTGCGACCGCACTCTGCCGCCGGGGCTACGATTCCATTTTCTGCGCCCCGACCGCGTCCGCCGCCGACACGCTTCGCAAGGACGTTTCCTATCTGGCCAAGACCATGACGCTGCAAAAGTTTCTAGCCGATCCAGACATGCACTCCCGGCTTTCGCCAGGCGTGGTGGTTGTCTTGGATGAAGCCGGGGCAGTCGGGCTGGATGACATGGCTAAGCTCTTTGAGCTGACCTGGCTCAAACAGTGCCGGGTAGTACTGTCGGGCGATACCGGCCAGCACGCCAGCGTTCCTCGTGGTGACGCCCTGCGCATCCTGGAACAGTATTCGGCCTACCGCTTCAGCGAATTGACCATCATCCGCCGTCAGAAACCTGAAGCGTTCCGACAGGTGGTTGAACTGGCTGCTGCCAAACAGACCGACAAGGCGTTCGCCAAGCTCGTTGAACTTGGCGTGGTCACGGAGAAGCCCGCCGATGATGGTCAACTATACCAGCGTGCGGCCGAGGCGTATGTCTCGGCCACAAAGCAGGGCAAGTCCGCGCTGCTCGTTTCGCCAACCTGGGCGGAGATTGACGCGATGACAGAAAAGGTGCGCACCATACTGAAAGCGGACGGTGCAATCGGCCAGCATGAGGAAGGCGTAATGGTTTTTGATTCGCTCTCGTGGACGGAAGTCCAAAGGAAAAATGTCCAGCAGTATGAACCCGGCCAGCGATTGCGTTTCGTCCGCAAAACCAAACAATTCGACCGGGGCGAAACGTTGGAAGTAGCCGCCGTCATGCAAAACGGTCTGCGCGTTCGCCGCGCCGACGGAACGGAATTGGATTTCATTCCCGCCAGCGCCGTTTCTTCCTTCGACGTCTGCGATGCCCGCGAATTGAAAGTCGCCGCCGGCGATTGGCTTTTGTTACAGGCGAATCACGGTAGAAAATTTATCAATGGCCAGCGGGTTCAAGTCCGGGAAATCCAGGACGGCCGTATTACGCTCACCGATGGCCGCGTATTACCTGCCAATTTTAACACGTTCACGCACGGTTACGCCGTCACGTCGCATTCGTCCCAAGGCAAAACCGTGGATGAAGTGCTGCTCGTCGCCTCGTCGCGCTCATTTCCAGCCGTCAACCGTGAACAGTTTTACGTCTCCATTTCGCGAGGCCGCGAGCGCGTCCACGTTTTCACAGATGACACGGAATTGCTTGCCCGCCGCGTCACCGATTCACACGAACGCAAGGCTGCCGTCGAGTTGCAGGCGTTGCACGATGACCTCGCCAAGCTCGGTTTCGTTCATAAGAAACAGGCCGACGACGTTTCATCGGCACCGGCATTGCCCACGCGCCAAGACTTCCGCACTGCCCGGTCTGTCCGTCCAATGCGGCCAACTCGGTTGACCCGTCTGCCTGTCGTTCAACGGTTGGCGCAAATGGTTGAGGAAGTCAACCGCTGGCTCGGCGAGCGAATTGCCGTTGAACCAAAGCAATCCGCCACTGAGAACATCAAACCGGCGCAAACCGTTGAGGAAACTGAAAAAATCGGACAAACCGAAACCGTCACGCCAATGGGGAAAATTGGCCAGTCTGAATCCGTCAGGCCCGGCAAGTTTGCCGAACCAAGAATCGCTGCTGAAGAACTCCGGCAAATCCTGGCGGAACAGCGCAACTTGCGTCGGGGCATCACCCCATCTGGCGATACCGGCTACTCGCACGGCATCGGTGTTTAATTTTCCATCCCTTAACCATCAACCTCAACAAACCTATGTCATTCCTCAAAGACGAATGTTACCAAAATTCACACCTGAATTGTTTCTGCATCGAATTCCATTTGGACGAACACCGCCGTCGTGGTTTTCACACCAGCCAGTTGATTGAATATTCCCTCAACCCAAACCCCGATGCGGAAAGCGACAGGGACGAACCGCCGCAAATGCTGTTGCTGGCATTCTCCACCGCTGACGTGGTACTCTTAGGTTGGCGGCTGACTCGGCTGGCCGATCTGCTTAAGGAGAACAGGCTCGCGGCCGCCGGCGTCCTGCCCAAACGTTACGCCGAACTCGACCTCAAGAAGCCGTTCATTTCCTCGATCCAAATCAAGCCCGTCGGCAAGGAATGAACCGCCAAACTGGTGCGGCTATGCCCAGCGCCATCAAGCCTGGAAGAGAGCGATTCGGATCGCTGCTTGTCTGGCTGGACAGGCCGTCTTGCAACGTAGTAAAAAATTTAAGCGTTATGCCTGCATCAAACCCCGGAAGTTTCCAGGAACGGGTCACGACCACTGCCGAGGCGGTGCTGGAGCGCGAGGGGAACTGGGACCGCTGGAACTGTTTCAAGGACTGTACTGGCTGCCGCCGTTTGATTTGAAATCTTGGTGCAAAGGCGACGACGAACATCGAACGCTGGAGCGGTGGATTCACGTGGGACCGGCCAAGTTTCAAAAAGCCATTCGCTGTTTCAACGACTGGGTCAACGGCTGCGGTTTGCGTGCCATGGAAACGCCCTATATCAGTCAGAGTCCGAAGGGGACTGCCGCCCTTCAAGTGACCGAGAGCGGCGGTCCACAGTGGGAGAAACCTTCGGAAACCAGGTTTTCTCTGCTCGGAAGTATCTCACTTTTCGAGCGCCACCGTTTCACTTTTCATCCGCCGCTTGCACATTCCCAACATTTCTTTAAAAGCACTTGTTGCTACTTTTGGAAAACATAAACTAAGCACATGAAAACAATTACGCTGACTGCGCACAATCGCCCCGAATACACTAAAACGGTTCTTGAATCGATTCGGGCTAATGATCCCCAGGATTATATTCTGTTTATTGCCGCCGAACCCGGTTGTCATGAAACACTCGATGTTTGCCGCAGCATTGATTTCATGCCGGTTGAACTTATCGTAAACGAATCCCATCGTGGAATTAAATTCAATAGCAAATACATTTACGACGTAGTCTTTGATGGTGGAAGTAAATGGAACATTGCGATTGAAGACGACACCCCCATTTCACCCGATGCAATAGACTTGGTTGAGTGGTTTCATTCGCTTCCAAATCAAGAGACCTATCTTTTACTAAACCTTTTTAATTTAAGCAAAAAAGTTGAACGTCCCTTAGAATTATTTGAGAGTGATAAATTCTGTCCTTGGGGGTACAGCATACGCAAACAAGCATATGAACGTTTCATCAAACCTAATTGGATGTGTCATAAAGACGGATGGGATTTTTCCATTAATAAAGTTATTGAAGATTGCAAACTTAAATGCTTAACTCCGTACTTATCTCGTTCCCGAAACATTGGAAGGCTAAAAGGATATCATTGCACGCCTGAATATCACGATCAAGTATTTGAGGGACATGTCTTTAGCAATGGAGAATTCGGACGAAACTTTGCGATTGGCGCGTAACCATCTTAGCCATGACAAGGCCAATTTGCTCGCTCCCTGCTGGTGACGCAGTTTCAACTAGGCGCAGTGACTAGGGCGAATCGGCCCGAGGCGCGGCGCCGCGACTTTTTCCTGTTCATTGACGAATTCCAGAATCTCTCGACCGACGACTTTGCTTCAACTCTGGCTGAGGCCCGCAAGTTCAGATTTCGGCTTCGCCCGGCATGTGAAGTTGGCAGCGAGGTAAAAGGAGCAGGCAGCGAAAGCTTCGAGCCTTAGCTCGGGCCCGCACGAGGTCGATCGTAGGCAGACTTATTTCTTCTTTCACTGGCGTTTGGCATCTTTGAGCCGATAGCGCTGGCCGTTGGCTTTCAGGATGCGGACGCGGTGAGTCAACCGGTCCAGCAACGCATCGATCAGCCGTTTGCTGCCCAACACTTCGGTCCATTGCTCAAAGAGCGGATCGGTAGTCACGGTCAGGCTAGTGAGTTCACAGACTTACCAAGATATTGGCGACCAATTCGGTATTCGCAACCTCAATTCAGCAATCGAAATCCCCTGAATTCAAGATCAAAACTGTTATGAAGTCGGTGCCTCAACTGGCTGGTTTTCATTCACTCGGTGACAATGGTGTGGAAGCCAGTCGCTGCACCAGTTGGCGCACCGTGGAGTCCTCCACGGCCATGCCCAGCTTGCGGGCCAGTTGCGCCGCGCTTTCATACGTGCCGGCCACCGTGGCAAAATACGCCAGTTTGTCCTCCAGCGCCGGAGACAGTTGCTGGTGTGGGGATAGTCCCCAGCGCTGGCGTATGGGAATGCCCCAACGATCGTTAGCGGGATTTTTCCCGCGCCACACCTTTAGCTCGACCACGCCAAACGCGGTTCGCAACTGCATCATTTCTCGCCGACGATGATGTGCTTTTCTTCCGTTCTGGGGGAAAAATCGCACCCTGTTCTTCGACCTGCGCCTGGAGCTTAGCCTGCAGCCGTTGTCGCATCCATTCCCGGCCTTCGGCTTCGACTTCCAGTTCCATATCGCGCAGGGCGTTGCGGGCGCTTGTATCCGAGTTCATGCTTTGCCTTTGGTTGTCGTTTGTTGTCTCGGATGAGGAACCGATCTTTCCTGCCTCTATTATGGTGCGCGTGTCAAGTCACGCCCCTTTATGAGTGGCGGGCGACTCCATGCTTGACAGCCACATTATCGACGGCGAGAGTGTGCTTTTGCGAGATACTACCGTTGATTTATGCAACCCAATACTGACCTAGATAAAGCTCTAGAGATAACATTTAACGTATCGCGTTGTTTTGATTGCCATTTTTGTCCTCAGCAAAAACTTGCCGCTGCATACAAATCCGACAAATGTAAGCTTTCAATGGATGATTTTGAACTGATTTTAAGCAAGCTCCCCAAAGATGTTTCTATTCATGCTGCTGGTTTCTCTGAACCGTTCTTAAACCCTCTAGCTCCCAAAATGATTGCCCTGGCAAAAGAGGAGGGGTTTAACTTGCATTTGTACACGACTCTCATGGGCCTGACAGAATCTGGTGCCGGGCAGCTTCCCAAAACGATTGATTTCTGTTGCGTTCATGCGCCGGATACGAAGGAGTTTACGTTGAACGAAGACATTTGGATTAAGCAACATTATCTTTGGAGGTTGACTGGCGTCTCTTATATAGTGATGGCAATGGGCGTGGTTTCAGAAAAGATGAGGCAGCACATGGATTCGCTCTGCATAGATGTTATAAGGCCGCCAATGGTGTCACGAGGTGGAAATCTTTGGGATGTTAAGAAATCTACCGGCCACATTGTTTGTACAAAGAATCGTTGGCATTATAATGTTATTTTGCCTTCTGGTGATGTCTATGGCTGTTGTATGGACTGGTCTTTATCTGTCTATCTTGGCAATCTTTTCATCCAACCATATTCAGAAATTTACGAGTCGGCGGAAGTTTGGAAAAAATCATTCAAAAGTGAAAATTCTATTTGCACTCATTGTGAATGGAATGGCGGGCCGGAATAACCGAACTGGGTGTCCGTCAATAGCCGCGAACTCGCCAATTGAACCGGAAGCCGAGGTGGCCACCCCGAGGTGACCCCAGAGTTGCCTCATAGGTTCAGCCGCATCTGTAGCTGCAAGCGCAGCGTTTGCATTGACCGAAAAGTTAATCGAGTAGGGACATGGTTTCACCCGTTACAAGTCGGGCCTAGGAAATCGGCATCAAAATTATCGTTCGTGGCTTCTTTTCGGCACGCTTGACAAAGATAATCAAATAGTTATCCTGTTGAATTAAAATATGAACTGCCGCGTAATTGACGAATCGAAGCTCTTTTCGAATTCCGATCCTTATCTTTCACTCTGTACAACCTGTATGGGACGTATAGATCACCTTAGACGCACAATGCCGGAGAATATCGCAGCAGCCGAAGGACAGGCGGTTGAATTTGTATTGCTGAACTATTCCTCGCCAGACTCCTGTGACGAATGGGTTCATCAAACGTTGAAGCATGAGATGGCGCTAGGGATCGTTGCCTATTATCGCTATGACGGAGCAACTCAATTTCACCATGCACACGCAAAGAATCTAGCGCATCGGCTTGCACGGGGATCGATAATTTGTAATGTCGATGCAGACAATTACATTGGACAGGGATTCGCAGAATACCTCCTGAATGCCTTTTCAATTTATCCAAATAGTTTCTTTAGGGCAGTTCCTTTTTTGGAGGGAATATTTGGCCGACTGGCGTTTCTTAAAAGTGATTTCTATAGGCTTGGAGGCTATGACGAAACCCTAAAGCACGGTTGGGGTTGGGAAGATGAAGATCTTATATTACGTGCAAAGGCCCTTGGTTTAAACGAAATGTTTATTGAAGATTTGGCATTTTTACGCTTCATTTCGCATGATGATGGGGAGCGTGTCAAGTATACGTCATGTAAAATCAAAGAAGATAGCAGTGAAAAACACCGTGAAATGAGCATGGAATCCAGAGCTCGCGGAGATCTAATTGCAAACAAAGGTTTACATTGGGGAAGTGGAAAAATAATTAAGAACTTCGAAGACTGGCGCTCTGCTGGATTGGTTGACCCACCGCGTCCGCATCCTGAAAGCCAACTGACCGAGCTTCCGTTTGGCTCAAGTCAAATGGCGGAAGCACCGAGAGTAAGTGCATCGAACCCTCTACCGCAGGCGAGAGCAAGCTAAAGCTCAAAAGCTCGCCCGCCTGTTCCTTTAACTCGGAGAAGGTCCCCAATTAAGAGGATAGCATCTCAGCCAGTAGCCGGTTTGGAAAGAGAAAGTAAATGTGCGATGAGCCAAAGATATGGACGTTTGGTTTACCTAAAGTTATGCCCTTTAGGAACCATCATTGACACGAATCTTCGGGCGGTGGTTAGCGGTTTAAGTGTAAGTCTTTGCGAAGCAGGCCAATGCATGCGAATGATAAAATTAAAATTTCGACAAGGCCGGAGCAGCTTCGGGAAGGACTTTTTGGCCAAGTTTTTCTCTATGTGTTTATGCTGTTACCTCATCTCGAAAGTCAGGGAATTTACCCGGCGTGGGCCATACGTTCCACTTTGTATGGGGTCCCCGACGATTTTCTCGTGATTCCCGGCTTGCTGGAAATCAATTATGACGCCGGGGTGGGAAATTATCAGGAACGTCAATCTTGAAAGCCTGTTGGATCGCCACGCGGCCGTTGTCGGCAATGAGTGGGATTATGCCGCCAATTTGTGGAGCAAGTTTTTTCGCTGGCCGGAGCGCGTGCTCCAGCGGGCGAATAAATTTCCGCCTTTGGACCGGGCACTGGGAATTCATTATCGTGGCACGGATAAGAACAGATCGTCCTTGGAAACCAATTATGTCTCGCCAGAGAATTTTCTGAGACTGGTTCGCGATTTCGTCGAAACGCACTCAGACATCGACGCGATTTATGTCGCTACAGATGAAAGTGGCTTTGTGGAGAAAGTTAGGGTCCAGCATGAATCGTTACGAATTTTTAATTCAGGGGAAGTAAAGCATCACAAGGATGGGACGATTGAAAACAATTACTCCAAGGGTGATCATGCCCTGCTGGATTGCCTTTTGCTATCGCGCTGTAAATATCTATTGAAATGCCAGTCAGCCCTTTCGGGATTTGCGAAAATCCTCAATCCACGACTGGAAGCGTATCGCGTCTGCGCAAACAAGTTGGCTCCGTGGTGTTTCGGCAATCCTTATTTTCCTGATGCTTTCCTGCCAAAACTCACGAGTCAAAATACGGAATGCCAAAGAATTCTGGCTGCATTATTGACCGGGGATTGGACGGAAGACGGGACGGCGACAAATAAGTTCGGTGGCCAGTTCCGATTTACAAGGGCTCTTCCAAAATTATTTACTTGACGCAAAACAGAGCGTAATAGGATCTGCGTATGATAGACGAGTTTCGTTTCTAGAAAAATCTAATGTTCCTCATTTGTCTCAAATGAATATAGAGATGGGCGGCGTAAAAAAATAGGCTCATTCGCTTTCTCCAATAAACGATAAAAATCAAGATAATACGGCTCCTTTCTGGGATGCCAACAGCAACTGAATGTCTCACCGCAGATCTCCTCAGGAGAATCGCCGGAACATCCCCGATGGCAAAGTGGATCGCCCTTGCACTTTTTCCTTCTCGGCCATCCAAATGAAAGGCCGGGTGTCGTTAAACAAGTTCGCACAGAGAATCTGGCGCGCATATCGTCTGCATCAAACATATTTGCCATTCTCAAAAATAGCAGGCTGGTTCTTACGACATTAAGTCCTATGTGTGTTTTCCGAGTTAGACTAATACGTCTCAGGGTCTGACAGTCATTTATTTGCCTACAATTTCCAGATGCCTTTTGATCAGTTACTGAGGCAATTCCTCCTCATGGGCTCGGCAGAAGATGATAATAAGCTCGCATCGTAGCAAATTGGTCTTTCGGCAATAGAAATATATAACGATTCGGGTAAGCGAGTTGAAGGTGATCAATTTGTTGTTTAATGGCCGAATAACCGTGCCCTCCATCATAAAAGTCTGAAGCGATACACGTGAAGCTACAAAATATTGGGAATTGGGCGTTTGGCCTTATTGACTTACATTCGTTGAATAAATCATTTTCATTTATCACTGCAATGGTATGAAGACCAGGGGGGCCACCTTTAATTGTCGATGTATCACCAATGACCCCTACAAACCCACAAGTGTTCATATACTCCATATATTTGGCGCTTAAATATGGTAATATCCAGATTCTGGCAGTGTGAAAGCCAGCATCCTTACACCAAATATAATTTAGCCTGCACCATTCTGGAAACAAGCTAGCATTATAATCTCGCATGTAAATGAATTGAACGCCAGCCGGGCCAGCCATAAGTTCATCATTATCTGTTTTCTCTGAGTAATACCAATCTAGAAGAGATGGATTTAACTCCTGTAACATCGGACTCAACGCCGTAGCAACCGGGATCGTTCCGCGGGCAGGATCATGCCAAAGATTCCAGATTGCATTTTGGTCGAATTGTAAGTTGTCACCGTCACTCCACATGATTGAAACATAGATTTTTCTCGGTTGGGCCTCGATTGCCAAGCCTGAAGTCTGTGTGTAAGTTTTGTCAGGAAAACTCGACCAGAAACTTCCATTTTCATAAAGATCACTTGTCACATAACCGATGCCGAAAGGATTAGCAACCTTGTTGGCATCGTCGCCCGTATTGGCGTATCCCATAAGCGAAGTGCCAACACTAAAATTTCCCATTCTAAATATTTTCTCGACTTCGGATCTATCCGCGTTAAAATCCATCCCAAAGGCAAAGCCTTTGCTGGCCACAACGTAATCAACGAGAGGTAAGTGAATCCCAACCGCAAAGACAACTTGCTTATTGCAACGGGGCATTAGATGTACAAGTGCCCAGTCGTAAGCCTGTATTTGGTTTGGAAATCTGGTACGGAAATCATCCACCTCTCCATGCCAATGAAATTCGGCGGTCAAGTCGTTCAAAATACGTTCGCTCGCTGGTAGTCCGCCCTCTTGCCCTGCAGACATCAAGGCTAAGTATCCGGTCCAATCTTTATCAGGATCATAGACAATAATTCGTTTTATTCGACTTTGGTACTTTTTGAAAAGTGTTCTCAATCCAGAATCATTCCCGGCCATGGGGTTCAGCATCTCAAAATGTTTGCCAGAATTCCTAAGCTGCTCCAAATGACGTTCCTTATCTTTAGCGATGATGTACACCTCTGCGAGCGATTGATTGACAAGGCCTTGAAGTGCCCAAGCCGCTGTTTTGGCATCCTCACCGTCTTTACTACAATCAATAAGAAAAACGTTCGTAGCGCTTGGCATTTTTGGGAACATGCCGCTTGCGGCCAGGGTCCGATGACCGCCCAAAATGAGTGACAGAATAAGAAAGTAATTGCGATTTGCTTTCCGCATTAAGATTTGCTTCATCGTGTCTATTGAAATTCCAACCTAACCGACGAAACTAAAAACCCAGCCACCGCCTGGCGGATTAACAGCTCACCTTAGGTTAAGTAAATTTCTTGCGCACGTCAAAACTTATTGGACGCTTGTCGGATGCTACGGTTCGATATCTTGTACGTAAATCGATACAATCATTGAAATTTTTTCAGTGGTACGATATCATGTTCTTCCTGCACGCACATCAAGATCCAGCATGCAGTCCGCTAAGAATAATTTCTTCTTGACGCGAATTAGCGGTTGGTTTTTCTTTGCACGGCATACATAGTGCAAATATTCGAGCTTCAGGCCGGTAACAGAATGTATCAAGATGCCAGCGACACCTTTCAAGTTGTTCGGTCTTCAGAGAAGTGGGACCAATCTAGCACGATGGCTATTGCTTCACAATTTCGAGGCGGTCAGTTTAGAAGTGGGTAATGAGTGGAAACATGGCGCCATTGCTTCCGAACATCAAAACTGGATATGTGATGGTGAGCATGTCCGACTAATAATATGCATCAAAAACCCATATGCATGGCTTGTATCTTGTTACAATTATTTCGCGTCGAATCGATATGCTGATCGAACTATCGACAACAACTTTGATGAAACGTGGGATTTCAATCAATTCGTGATGAGCCCAAGTTACCACTTTACAAATCCAATCGTTCGCTGGAATAGTATGGTTCGCCACTGGATCGAGTTTCCTACCCATAGGCAATTTTCAGAAGTTGTTTTGCACGAATCAATGTTGAATGCTAAAAGCCAACTAGAGGTATTGACGAGAATTGAAAATAATCAGCATCTTCTCAGAAAGCGCGAAGGGATTCGAGATATATCCGAGAGGGTAGATATTGGGATGCAACTTCGAGAACCGTTTCAGTTTGAATATTACCTAAGTAGATGTTATTTGGATCATTATTCTGAACGGTTGCTAAACTTTGTGAATCAGTTTGTTGACGCGGATTTATTTAAACGTTTCGGTTACCAGAAGATTTCGTATTCATCCATAGAACGTTTCAAAAGTCAACGGTAGCTGCATTCTGTGTTATTTATCTGGTTAGCGGAAATTAGTTTTTGTGCGGAACAACTTTGCGAGCTCGTTCGTAGGCGATGAGCTTTCACTCAGCGTCGATAAGCGGGCGACAAACTCTGTCATTACGCCCTTCTTTGCTTTTGCCAGGAATTGGCACCAGCGATGATCATCTTGAGTAGCTCATGGTTTTTTTGGCCGACTTTCGTCTCCGCCTTGCGCTTTCCATACGAAAATGCTTGACAAGAAGAATAATGGGACGTAACCGCATCGCTTTGAGCATTTATGAAAAGCAAAAAAGCAACTAAGCAGACCCGCAGTGCTAAGCAGAAATCTTTCCCTTACACAAGAACTAATGCGGTTCCACAATTTAGCCCCCGCACCGTTTCCGCATCAACCAGACAATTAAGCACATTGGGTAGGTCTTCTCCAGGTTGTGTCGCCCAACCAGGCAAAGCCGAGGTCGGAGCAATGCGTGACCCAGGCGCAAGCAATATTAACATGGTCGGTATCCAGGCTCAGATGACCACGCTAGATCCATGGATTGCTTGTCAAAATGAAACGGGATCGTCTGTCGCAGCTTTTTCACAAGCCCATGCTTCTTTATATTTAAACACTGGTAGTTGGGCACAGATTGGCTGGGTCAAACGACGGAAAAAAAATAGTAATGGTTCTTACTCTGTCGTGAGAAACAGCTTCGTCGAAATTGTTGAACCAGGCGTCTCAATGTCAGACACGCAGCAATTTTTCACCGCACCTTCGTTAGATGAAAATTGGACCTATATTCTGACCTTAAACCCAAATACGGGTTACTTTACAGCCTCTGCTGTAACGCCAAGTGGCGCGGTTGTAAACTTTGATTTAACTCAGTTCAATGCGATATATCACGTCCTTTTTATCAACAAAAAGTATCAATCTGCGCAATGGGCAGGAGAAACATTAGATCTGGGGTCATATATGCCTGGTTTTTCAAATGCCCGCTGCCAATTTATTAACTGTCAATACCTCAATACTGGAAGCACTGAATGGTCGAGCGTGGGTTGGTTCAGCCTGTCTTATATACCGGCTTCTGGAACAGACACAAACAGTGCAGCACATATTCCTGTCTTGGGAAGCGTCGATGTCGAGGTCTGGGACACGCGTAATCCACATTAAATTGCTATGAGACAAAATGCTATAACGACTGGGATCGCTTTCTTATTGATTTTAAGTCTGCAAATAACGTGCGCCCTCCAGGGTCCACCAATCGAGTTGAATCGCACCAATTTAAATAGTTATCCATTTATTTTGGTGAATGCAATACTTATTCCTAGGCCCAATAGTGAGACGGAGTTATTCAGGGTTATTGTGACGCCCAAGGATGGACATAAACCTGAACATTTCGCAGGAATTCTTGTTATCAAAGAGAGAGACAAGCGAATTGCCTATGCACGAGTCTATATGTCAACGCGGGCGGCGGAAGTTGACCCGTCGGAAATAGAAAAAGTTCCAAACAAATTACGGGCAAGAAGTGTTGCGTTCGAATTTGAGGTGTCCACTAGCTTTCTTAAGGCATCTGAATTTAAACTCGTCGAATCTCGCAGAAAGCAAGACGATGATCCTAATGTGTACGTTATAAATTTGAGTGATTTTGCTGATAATAAATAGGTAGCGGTCCGTAACGAATACGTGAGCGTACTTAAATTGGAAAATCGGATGATATTATCATACCATTGCCTCTCACCTGTTCGAGATATGAGGCGTATCAAGTCCATTCGGAGCGCGAGATCATAAACTCATTAAACATGCACAAAGAGCGAACAATGGAATGTGGCAAGATTTCTTAAAGAGAAACGGATAACATAAACGCATGTTCTTGGCCGTCGGCAACGTGGCTCGCGACGTCGAGCATTTGCGTACTTCAGGATAGATTTATGAAACAGAATGAAGCAACGGAGAAGATAGGGCGGTATCGGGAGCGCCGAAAGCCGGCGGCGCTATCTGGTTGATGGGAATTCATCTTCATGCGGCACAACTTTGCGCGTTTGTACGTATGCAGTGAGCTTTCACTCCGCATCGGTCAGGCCGGGACGAACTAGTTTATCAGGCCATTCGATGCTTTCACCAAGACTTGGCCACCAGCGATGATCATGTTCTGGGTTGTTGAATGGATTTCGGAATATTTCTTTGCCGGCATCACCCCCCCACTTCGACTTATAATAACTCATTCTCCAAGCGCGATTTCGCTTGCTAGACGCAGCAACATTCGGGTCGCTGCGGATTGTAGCCGAACCGAAGTGATCTGCGCCACTATTTGGTATGCCCCAGACTCTCCGTACTTGGGCCAACTGGCAGCGATAAGAATAGTCTTGGTCCTCCTTGTATGCAGGATAAAAGTTCTCGTCAAACCAACCCACGATGTCAGGTGTATGCTTGTGGATTAGAAAGACATTAAACGCGTGTAAATGCCAGATGACAGTATCGCGCTCCTTCTTGAAATCCATAGCCGCCTTCAAGCTTCCAGGATACAGAACGGTATCGTTTGATCCTATGAATATCCAATCATATCCTTTAGCTAAACCGGTTCGGATAATGAGGTTCCATGACGCTGATACACCTAGATTGTTTTCCTGATGAAGGGCAGTGAATCCAATGGCTGTGGCAAGCGTTTCGAGCCGGCACTTAAATTCCATATCTACCGCGTTGTTGTTGATAACAACAAGTTCAGCTGGACTGTAATCCAATGCATTGATAGACCGGTAAAGTAGATCAAAACGGTTAAGAACGGGAATACCAATAAAGACTTTTTCCATACTTTCTAACGTTGCAAATTAGCAGTTGGTGCCTCCGTTAGAAACGATTAATTTGCGGCGAAACTTCGACTTATTTCCACTGCCAGCCGATAGCAACTGACTCCGCAGGTGGGGCGACTAAATCTGCCGCGCAGAGCGTTACCTCTGTAACCAATAAGACCGGCTAAGTTTCTTGAAGACACGGCCAAAAAGAGTAAGATTTGACCGGGTGGAAATCCCGGTATACTTCCCGGATTGTTACTTTCCCGAGGAATACCTCCTTTTAAGCTTTTCCATTTTCGACGATTAACCGTAATTTATGTTTTGGAACTCAGCGGGAATCCAACATTGTGGGTCAAACGCACCTAGACTTTCATTGGGGATGCGCTTCATTATCTCAGTAATCGGGACATGAACCTTTAACTTCATCGGGCAGAAACAAACCTGGCAAACGCCGGGCTTCTCATCGTGAGGTGTGGTCAGGTCGAGCTCCTTGGGGGAAGAAATCTGGCGACGGATCAATTCGGACGCTTTCCTGGTGAAGAAATTGGACAGTGAGCCAGGCTGGTTTTGGACGCAGCCGACGCAAATGCAGGCCCGGTGTGCCGATTGGTCTTTTGTTACCGGCTCGGCTCCATGGCCAATCCAGTCGGCCAATGTTTCGACCCCGGTAGCCGTCTTTCTCAATCGATCCAGAATGTTTTGACGAGAAGTCTGAGGTTCTGGGGAGGAAGTAGGGTTGTTGGCGGCAACAATGTACTCCAACTAGCCATTGTGCTCGCATATCGCTGCATTGAACGAGTCCACCCAATTCTCAATACCAACACGGTCAGTGGGCCAGCCATTATTGGCGAACAATTGCGGATTGGCACCCACTAATGTCATAACGGAATTGACAATCGTTTCAAATGAGGAGAACGGCGCTGATTTGTATTCAAGTTCAGAAATGCAAAATTGAAGGCCGCCGGGAATCTGGAGCGACCGCTCTTTTAATCTCGCCATATTATAAATAAAGATGCCTTCCACAAGCCGGTTGTCAACGGCTGGCCGAGCCAGCGGCTCTATCTTGATTTGATGGATGGCGCGGAGTGAGGTTTACAGCGGCGAAGGGGTGAAACAATTTTTAACATTTTTCTTGACAAATTCTTGATCCGCACAAAAATCGCTGTAGTGTTATGGGGATTGCTCCGGTCCCAAATGTCTTCGACTTTGGTTAGTATGAAGAAAAAGAAAAAGCGCTTTGATCCTCCCCCGCCGCAATTGAGTCCCAGGGCGACCTCACGGTCAACGATTGCTGCGCTAGCAGCTGCAGGTTCTCCGGTCGGATGTGGCAATCCGATTGCTAGCTTTACAATCCAGCAGCAACAACAATTGCAGTGGTGCTGGGCTGCCGTGACAGTTTCGATTAATTGGTATTACGACCACAAGAGTAATTGGTCGCAGTGTATAATGGCCAACTTTGAATTCGATCAGCATACATGCTGCATTGATGGCAGCACAAGCGCCTGCAATCGTCCGTATTCACTTCAAGATGCACTGAACGATACTGGTAATCTTAAGCAATCTATTGCAGGGCCAGCGTCTTATAATTCGATTACGAACGAAATTGCTAATTGTCGCCCGGTCGGCATGGGGTTTACATGGAAAGAAACTGATAAACCTTCCGTGACAGGCTCTCACGCCTTTGCTATTACCGGTTATGGCGAGGGACTCCTATTTGTCAACGACCCACAGGGTCAAATTTCTCAAAATGTGGACTATAGTGATTTGACGAGTGGGGATTATCCAATCTGGAATGATATGACTATCACTTCTTGGGATGAAACCGATTTTACGCGACGTAGCCCATACTGATAAAAAAGACCAACCTTGTGTGCATAATTCATCAAAAAGCACCTGAAGAAGGACGGCAGATTGCGTATGAAAAAGTCGGTGGAAACATCCAAAAATTTCCAACGGCTTTTAGTGGGGTAAAGCTTGGAGAGTTATCAATTACTAATCCCTATCCAATGTATGCAATAGGGACCCAAGACATTGCCCAGGGGAAGTTGCTTTCAGCAGCCAAACCTTCAGGTTGGCTCTACCTTTTCTTGCATGGAACGAGCGCTGTTTGCGGAGTGCCGTTACGCATCGATCCGAAGGATGGAAAGTTATCAAAACGTGGAGGTGTTTATACGGGAGGACTGGTCCAAGGGGTGTGGGATGGGCTGCGAAAAGCAGAAGAATTGCCGCAGGTAAAAAACCAGGATTACGAATTCCGTTATGTGACGTGTGGCTTCATCAGTTTCTACGCAGTGTGGCTGCATGGAAAATCGGATGATATTTTTATTCCATTGCCTCCAACCTTCGGGAAAATTGAGAGCTATCAGCCCTATTCAGAGAAAGAAATCATTCAATTTTTGAAATTAGACGCAGAGAATGCGTTACAGCATGGCGTTGTCAATAAGCGCGTCTCTTCCAAACATGTCATTTAGAATAAATGCGTGGTGTATTAAACAAATATTATGCTAAATGTAAAGGCATTGTGTTCGTTAACGGTTATCGCCGTTTTGAATGGCTTCTGCGGTCTAGGCACCAGTTGTGATGGAGCCATTCTGTTCGCCAAAGCACCTGAAGAAGGACGGCAGATTGCGTATGAAAAAGTCGGTGGAAACATCCAAAAATTTCCAACGGCTTTTAGTGGGGTAAAGCTTGGAGAGTTATCAATTACTAATCCCTATCCAATGTATGCAATAGGGACCCAAGACATTGCCCAGGGGAAGTTGCTTTCAGCAGCCAAACCTTCAGGTTGGCTCTACCTTTTCTTGCATGGAACGAGCGCTGTTTGCGGAGTGCCGTTACGCATCGATCCGAAGGATGGAAAGTTATCAAAACGTGGAGGTGTTTATACGGGAGGACTGGTCCAAGGGGTGTGGGATGGGCTGCGAAAAGCAGAAGAATTGCCGCAGGTAAAAAACCAGGATTACGAATTCCGTTATGTGACGTGTGGCTTCATCAGTTTCTACGCAGTGTGGCTGCATGGAAAATCGGATGATATTTTTATTCCATTGCCTCCAACCTTCGGGAAAATTGAGAGCTATCAGCCCTATTCAGAGAAAGAAATCATTCAATTTTTGAAATTAGACGCAGAGAATGCATTGAAAGTCAGCGGAGACACCAATAAAGCAACCCACACTGAAATAAGTCCGGACAAAAACCAACTTCGCGGCGGTTCGTTTCCGCCTTGGCCATGAGTTCTAACTTGTTGATGGAGGCGGGTTACACATGAAATTGACAGCTGTCGGCGTGTGCTAATTTCATTTGAATGGAAGGACTCTGCTGGTGCAACTGGGGCTCACGCTTGTGCCATTATCGGTTACAAGTATGGACTTGTTATGAATCTTAGACCCGGAAGATGGGACTGGTGTATTTGTTGACTATGCAGATTTAACAAGTGGTGATTGCCCGTACAGAGGAGCCGCAATTACGAATTGGTACGAAACTGATTATGCAATTGCTAACGGGTGTTGCCAACGGTATTTGAGGAAGGACGATAATCTATGGCTATTGTATCACAGAATAACAGGAAGATGAAAATGAAGTCCATGTTCCACAGTCTTGGGTTTATTTGCGCCATTTTTGGAAATATTTTCTGCTGTGCGAGCATTAATTGCTGCGCAGACATCATCTTTCCTGAAACTCCCGAGGGAGGACGGCAAATTGCTAGTGAGAAAGTTAACCGGGTTCTCCATGCATTTCCCCATGCCTTTATTGGCTCAAGATCGAAGATTTGACAATAACCAATGCTCTCATCTGAGAAGTTGGTAAGGTTCTCGCCTCAAACGAGGAAAACGGTGGGGATTCGTATCCAAGTTCAGAAATGCAAAATTGAAGGCCGCCGGGAATCTGGAGCGACCGCTCTTTTAATCTCGCCATATTATAAACAAAGATGCCTTCCACAAGCCGGTTGTCAACGGCTGGCCGAGCCAGTGGCTCTATCTTGATTTGATGGATGGCGCGGAGTGAGGTTTACAGCGGCGAAGGGGTGAAACAATTGTTAACATTTTTCTTGACAAATTCTTGATCCGCACAAAAATCGCTGTAGTGTTATGGGGATTGCTCCGGTCCCAAATGTCTTCGACTTTGGTTAGTATGAAGAAAAAGAAAAAGCGCTTTGATCCTCCCCCGCCGCAATTGAGTCCCAGGGCGACCTCACGGTCAACGATTGCTGCGCTAGCAGCTGCAGGTTCTCCGGTCGGATGTGGCAACCCGTTAACCAAGTTCAAAGGGCAGGTTCAGGAGCAAACCAACTGGTGCTGGGCGGCCGTTGCAGCATCCATAGCGGATTATTATGATAATACTAAATTTGTGAAACAATGCGAAGTGGCCAGCGCTTCCATTCCTACGCCCGGTCAGGATTGTTGTGCGACACCCAGCTCATCGGCGTGTAACGTGACCGTTAAGGACATGGGTATTCCACTATTTCATACAGGCAATCTGGGACCGCAAGCATGGCTTAGTAACTTGCCACCTATGAGCGCCGTCGTCAAAGAAATAGATAATTGTCGTCCAATAGCCATGAGCATAAACTGGTTGTCAGGACCAGCCAAAGGCGAAGGTCACGGTTTGGCGATAATTGGTTACAAAAAGGATCCCGACCAACTTATAATTTGGGATCCGGGAAAGTCGTTTCCGGGAGAGCCGCCCTACAACGGCGGACAAAAAACAGTTCCGTATGCTCAATTTTCATCTAGTTATAATGGTCAAACAATCTCAATTGATGACTGCATAAGTACCAAACGTCAGCAGTAGGCAGGTCCGAAATCACCGGAACGCTCAAATTGCGATTTTACAGCCATCTGAGCCCGAAATAATCAGATGAGCGACGCTCCACTCTCAACGAATGGTTTTCTGGCTCTGATAGAACTTTGTGGGGACTTGGTGCTGCTGGCAAACGTCCGAGACGGGTTGGCGCTCCAGCAGATGCTGGTGGAGGATTTTGACATTTCAACCGGCGCATAATGCCACCGGCTGTTTGTGTTTTCGTTGTTCATATTCTTTCCGCTTGCGGAAGGGAGCTTAATTAACCCGTAAGGATGTGATACCACCCGAAAGCACAGCTATATTGCGTGAATGCAGCTTGCTTACCCAATAATAAATTTATGCAAAATATTATAAAACTAATTGCGGATGCAGGTGTTAGATGCTTTACGGTGTTCTTATTTGAACAAATATGCAATTTGTAAAACTCAAGTTCATTCTTTTGCCGGCTCTTTTTCTAAGCGCTTGTTGTAACGCGGGGCTCATTTATGTGGATGCCCCGAAAGAGGATCAAGAGATTGTTTACAATTACGTTCGGAAAATTCTCCAGCCGGATACCGCTTTTTCAAATAATTTGCACACAGCAGATTTCAGGATCGCGGCTCCTTTCCGGGAGTATTTTGTTGAGCCCGGAGATGTAGCCGCCGGCCGATTGCTTTCTGCGACGAAATCCGGCGCTTGGCAATTCCTTGTTTTTCGTGGAACGAATGTAATCGGAATTGCGTATTGCATGTTTGACCCAAAGTCAGGAAAACCCGTACCTTGCGTTGAGTTTGGCACTATTGCTTATCCGATGGAGCCGGTCATCACGGCAGAGCAATTGCCTCAAATAAAACAGCAGGACTACGAGGTTCGTTTGTTTGGCGCCAGTTTCTTCCATGGTCTGTGGCTCCACGCAAAATCTAATGACATCTTTATCCCAGCCGACGACGGCTTTGGCAAATTGCAGGCTTTTAGGCCCTACTCAGGAGTGCAGTTGATTAACATTCTTCAACCGTATGAGCGAACAATGAAGCCGATTAATATGGAAAGCAACAGGCAATTTGAAAGATACATTTCCATGTACAGGGACGCGATGATGAATTATGAAAAAGTTCATGGTGGCAAACAAGGCCCTGTTTCACCTGTTCTGTTGGAACTTCAGGAAGATTTAAGTCCTGTCTGTCAGATTCTGGCTTTGCAGGGAATTTCGAGCGAGGGCCATAAGCTAAATTACAAGATTAAAGTCACGTACAGAGATAAAACACACCTCATCGTGAGCCGAGTTGACATTCTCGAAAAAATTCACTAGACGTTTCAACAGAAACTATTGTCGCAGGAGACAAGCCAATCCAAGGCGTCCTGTGCTGTCACTCAAACCAAAGCCTGGCTGATGGCACGGATCCAGTCTGATGGCGATCAATGACAAAGATTTACTGGCTTATTCGATACCTGTTTTGGTGCGGAGATGTTGACGGCCATGCAAAAAGCAGAAACTCTGCCACAAGCAAAAAAGCGGGATCATGAAATTCGCTTTTTGGACGCGATGCCTGTTTATTTTTTCGCCCTCTGGCTTCATGGAAAAACGGATGATATTATCGTTCCGTTACCTCCCACCTATTCAAGGTATGAAGCGTATCAAGCTTATTCCGAGAGCGACATTATCAAGTTATTAAAGGAATGCGCAGAACGAACAAAGAAATTTGGCAATATTTTTTTGAATAAGAACAGATGACGTGGACGCATGTTGTTGGCCTAAAATAAGTATGCAATTGACTGAAATTCAGAGCCGTCCCACAACGTAATAAGTGCGGGCCCGGCCCCTTGATTTTTCAAGGGTTTCATCACGTCTGACAGAAAGTGAGATTTTGATTTTTTGGTCGTTTGGATGTTTGTCGGTGTTGGTTTTGGTTTTGGCTCAGGTGCCCACAGGTTTATAGAAAGCCGTGTAGATAGGCTTGTTCCGGGCAAGCCAGATGGCGAAAACTGCCACCGGCTGTCCCATAAGCCTTCAATAAAGCCAGCACGTCGAATTTCTGCCACTGCGCGGCACGCAACAGAGTAAATAACCGTGTAAAACTATGAGTCCATCGGGTAATATGAAGAAAAAAGATGTTGCGACGCGGTCTGACCAGAGTTTTCATGTCTGAATCAGGGATTGATTTAGTCAGTCTTTCACATACGATTCTTGCGGATTGAGAAAGCTCATTTTAACAAGCAATCTTTCGGTTGGGGACATTGTTATGCTCACGGCAGCAATCCGTGATCTTCATCTTTGCTATCCCGACCGATTCATTACCGACGTCCGAACGCCGTTTCCAGAGCTCTGGGAAAACAATCCATATATTACTCCGCTTGACGGGGAAAATCGGCGTGTAGAAATAATTGAATGCCTCTATCCTTTGATTGCCAAGAGCAACCAAACGCCGCACCACGTTATCCATGGTTTTATCCATTTCTTAAACGAACGTTTATCTTTAAATATACAGGCTTCAGCGTTTAAAGGGGACATTTATCTGACACAAAAGGAAAAAGCTTGGATATCCCAAGTCAGAGAAATTAGCGGGAGTGAAATTCCGTATTGGCTTATCGTGGCCGGCGGAAAATATGATGTCACCATAAAATGGTGGGACTCGAAACGGTATCAACAAGTTCTGGACTTCTATCGTGGAAAAATACAGTTCGTCCAAGTTGGTGCCTCGGACCATTACCATCCGCTTCTAAACGGAGTGATTGATTTACGGGAGAAAACCAATCTGAGACAGTTGATTCGCCTCGTGCATCATGCTCAGGGCGTGGTTTGTCCTGTAACTTCTCTGATGCATTTAGCTGCAGCCGTCGAGACTAAACCTGGAACACCAAAAAGTCGGCCTTGCGTAGTCATTGCTGGCGGAAGGGAACCATCACAATGGGAAGCGTATCCGCATCATCAATTCATCCATACAAACGGTGCCCTGCTGTGTTGTGATAACGGAGGTTGTTGGAAATCCAGGACGGTTCCGGTTGGTGATGGCGACCATAGAGACCGCCCTGAACATCTTTGTGTGGACGTTGTGGGGAAACTTCCCCGTTGTATGGCAATGATCTCGGCCAAGGAGGTAATTCGTCGCATTGGAACATATTTCGTGGGTGGTGCTGTATCGTACCTAACACCTCGACAAGCCGTGATCGCTCAAAAGACGGTGCGAAAGGGCGAAGCGTGTAAATGGCAGAGTGACGCTTTGGAGGGAATGGTGTTTCGGGAGGCTTCAGAGAAATTCATAAAAAACACTCCTGAGTATCCGGATCATTTCGCAGGTAGAGGAATTGTTATCTGTGCGGGAGGAACTAGATACCTTGCGTGCGCCTGGGTATGCACCAATATGCTGCGCAAGTGGGGATGCAAATTGCCAATTGAAATATGGCATTTAGGCAAACGGGAAGCAAGTAATAAAATACGACACTTATTTAAAAAACGAGGCGTTAATTTCGTGGACGCCTTAGAAATGCGAAAGGCCCATCCTGCTCGCACACTGGAAGGCTGGCCGCTCAAGGCTTACGCCATCATAAATTGCCGATTCAAGAATGTGTTGCTCCTTGATGCCGACAATGTGCCGATCCGGAACCCCGAATACCTTTTTAAATGTCAGGAATTCAAGAAAACGGGCGCCGTTTTTTGGCCCGATTTCGGACGGCTTGCTTCAACGCGATCAATTTGGAAAATTTGCGGTGTTCGTTATCGTGATGAACCTGAATTTGAAAGCGGCCAAATCCTGGTTGATAAAGAGCGATGTTGGAAAGCTTTGTCACTGGCCCTTTGGTACAACGAACACGCCGATTTTTACTATCAGCATATCCACGGTGATAAAGATACTTTTCATATGGCGTTTCGAAAATTGGATCAGCCGTATGCGATGCCTAAAACTCCAGTTTGGGCTTTGCATAAAGTAATGTGCCAGCATGATTTTAAAGGGAGGCGAATTTTTCAACACCGGAATCTTTGTAAATGGAATCTATACGGGAGCAATCCACAAACCGTAGGTTTTTTGTTTGAGCCAGAATGCCTCCGGTTCCTTAGCCAGTTACGAAAACGATTGGTAAAACGGCGAAATGTCAGAAGCCTACGAAACGGACTATTGCAAGAGCCGAGGGCACAGATTCGCGCGACAACCCATTGATTGATACATAATCATGAAATCGATTATTTCCAATCATGAGGCAATGGTTAGCGTGCCGAGTGTCCAGCGCAAATTAATTCTGCGGATCACGGGTTCTCCGAGCGAAAATGTGCTGATGACCGCCGTGGTGCGGGATTTACATCTGTGCCACCCGGGTTGTTTTGCAATAGATGTGAGATCTTTATATCCGATGGTATGGGAACACAACCCATATCTCGTGCCTCTACGTGAAGATGATCCAAGCACTGAGGTTTTGGAGCTTACCGAAATAACCAGTCGCCTTTCGGCAGACGGTACCCAGCACGCACTACATTGTTTCACCATATATCTCAACTCCCTGCTCAATCTCAATGTTAAATTGACCGCATTGAAGGGTGATATTCATTTATCTGAGGAAGAAAAATCGTGGACTTCTCAAGTGGCCGAGCTCGTTGGAAAATCCGTTCCCTATTGGATTGTGGTCAGCGGCGGTAGTAACGAAATAACAACCAAATTGTGGGAGGCCGAAAGATACCAGGCGGTTATAGATTCATTCAGAGATAGAATTCAATTCGTTCAGGTGGGAGGAGGAAGACATTATCATCCGAAGCTCCATGGTGTTATAGACTTTCGCGGGCGAACGGATCTTCGCCAATTAATTCGGTTGGTTTACCACGCTCAAGGGGTTCTCTGCCCGGCGACACTGCTTATGCACCTTGCTGCGGCTGTGGAATTAGATGCCCAGGCGAGAAATCGGGCTTGTGTCGTGTTGGCAGGCGGGTCGCAAGCAGTTCACAAGTATTGCTATCCTCAACATCAAATTATCCATGTTGTTGGTGCTCTTTTATGCGCTGGGAGTGGCGGCTGCCTGAGATCAAGAGTGTTCCCGCTCAGAGACAATACTCTTCATGACAGCTCTAATCAACTTTGCATAGATGTTGTCAATCAATTGCCACGTTGCATGGATCTTATTAAGCCGGAGGAGGTTGTCCGTCGAATAGAATTCTATTTCCAAACTGATGCCTTGCACTATTTAGTATCTTCGGAGAGCTACGCAGCCAAGAAGGAAATTTCATTTGCGGAGGCCGAGAATTGGGATGAGGTTGTGCTAGAAGTTCAAATGTTTAAAAAGGCTTGCGAAAAATTTATTTGTAATATTCCAACGTATCCAAACAGATTCCGCGAGCGTGGTATAATTATCTGCGCTGGAGGCACGCGTCTTTTTGCCTGTGCATGGGTTTGTATCCGAATGCTCCGACGCCTTGGTTGTTCCCTGCCGATTCAAATTTGGCATTTGGGGAAGGGAGAAATTGACAAACAGATGCAACAACTGGTGGCGCCGTATGGTGTTGAATGCGTGGATGCGATGGAAGTGCGAAAGGAGTTTCCAGTTCGCCGACTTTTCGGTTGGGAGGTTAAACCTTATGCCATTTTGAACTGTTCATTCAAGGAGGTGCTGTTCCTGGATGCGGACAATATACCTGTGGTGAACCCTGAATTTCTCTTTGAGATACCGCAATTTGAACGCGCTGGCGCTTTATTTTGGCCTGATTTTGGAAGATTGAAGCGGTCCAGGCCTATTTGGAACATTTGTGGGATTCCTTATCGAGATGAACCCGAATTTGAAAGCGGCCAGATCGTGGTGGACAAGGAAAAGTGCTGGAGAGCCCTTTGTTTGGCGATGTGGTATAATGAACATTCAGATTTCTATTACAAGCACGTTCATGGTGACAAAGAAACATTCCATATGGCGTTTCGGAAGTTAGGGCAGTTGTTTGAGATGCCTACCAGACCTGTCCAAGCGTTGTATGCCACCTTGTGCCAACATGATTTCGAAGGCCGAAGAATTTTTCAACATAGAAATGGAGACAAATGGAGCCTGACGCATAAAAATCGAACGATTGCTGATTTCTGGTACGAGCAAGAATGCAAGGAATATCTGAATGAACTTGATGAGCTTTGGCATGGTCCAAGGATTCGAGTCCCCAAATTCTCAGCCTCCTCTGCAACCAACAAACTAAGAGGCATTGCACGACAATTACTCAATACATATTTTGATTACCGGCGAGTCGGGTTCGACTCTCGAAGCATGTCGTTCTTACCTGATGGAACAATTGGCGTGGGGGCTGGGCGTTGTGAGAGCTTTTGGGATCTCATCCAAGAAGAAGACGAATCACACTTACTCATTTCTTCGGGAGACTCGGTAACCTGTAGGCTGCGGCGGCAGAAGAATGGTGTTTGGACCGGCAAATGGTTAAATTTTGAACGCATGCAAGTCGAGTTGATGCCACACACTGCGCCAAAGAGCACACGAAAGGTCCGTAATAGGTCTGTAATTGCACCAATTTCCCCAAGAAAAACTTTGCTTTTCCGCGCTCCGTTGACGGGTTACACGGGCTACGGTCTTCACGCAACTCAGATCGTGACGGATTTGCAGCGAATGGGTTATCATTTTAATATCAGAGCTGTTACAATTGAGGAGGTCTTCGCGCAAATCCCGGAAAATGTACGACACAGTATCGTGAGTGAAGAGCCCGTTGGAATTTGGGAGTTGTTACTTCACCCTCCTGGTTTTCAGCCGGTTCAAGGAAGGAAGACAGTTTATTTTACAATGTGGGAATCGAGTCGGCTTCACAAGCATGGCGTAAGGGCGCTCAATCAGGCCGAGTGTGTTCTCGTACCAACACAATGGAACGCGACCTGCTTCAGTGCTTCTGGTGTGGAAAGGCCTATTCGGATCGTGCCGCTAGGCATCAATAATCACGCTTTCCGGTACCATCCTATGGACATGGACGGTCCTTGTATTTTCGGGACCGCAGGCCGCTTCGAATCAGGTGGAACACGAAAAGGCATCAATCGGGTAATCGAGCTTTTTCAAAAAGCATTTCCAAAAGCACGAGACGTGCGGCTCAAGGTGAAGGTCTTTCCCGACTGTGCTGTAGATCGGATCAAGGATCCACGAATTGAAATCTGCCGACAGTTCTTGACTGAGGCTCGACTAGCGGATTGGTTTTCGAAAATCACGTGTTTTGTTTCCGCTGCGCGAGGAGAAGGATGGGGATTGATGCAACAACAGGCTTTGGCCGCAGGCCGTCCTCTGATCAGTGTCCGGTTCGGCGGCGTCACTGAGTTTTTTCAAGAAGAGGCGGGATACCCACTGGATTTTCAACTTGTGCAAGCAGACGGATTTTATGCAGGGTGCGGTTGCTGGGCTGAACCACACGACGATCACCTGATAGAATTGATGCAACGTGTTTACACAAACCGAAGCGAAGCGTGCGAGAAAGGGAAGCAAGGCGCAAAAACTGTTTCCCGATACACTTGGCAAGCGTCAAACTCTTGTCTAGTCAAACATCTTAAGGAACTTGGCATCTTGGAGTGAGCAGCGGTACATTAAAGCGTCCTATGCGGCAATGACTTGCGAATTGCTCTGGCCAAATCTGACCTTGAGTGCCATTTCTGCGGAATGACTATCGCGCAAATGTCCATAAACCTTCATCGCCAGCGCGCCGCCGTCCTTGTGGCCGAGCCAGCGGCTTACGGTGGGAACGTCCACGCCTGATTCAATACAACGAGTCGCAAACAAGTGACGCAAGTCGTGGTGGGTTAGACGGGTGATTCCAATTTTCTTTGCGGCTCTGTCCATTGCCTGCTGGCATTCGCTGACGCGCGTGACTTTTGCTGTTGGTACCTCGTCCGCCCGTTCCTTTCTCATACTCTCAAGCAAACGGCGCATATCCGAAATCATTGGGACTTCTCGCGCTTCACCGGCTCCGCGTCCCTTCAAGCCAGTTTCAGGCTCGCCATACACAGTGATGATTCCACACTTGAAATCACAGTCAGCCCAGGTGATGTGCTTTGCCTCGGTGATGCGGAATCCACCGAAAGCAAGAAACCGAACCAATTCCGCGCACGGTTTGGAGTGACCGCTGCCGCCGCTTTCAATCTCCTTAACAAATTTCTCAAACTGGTCAGGTTCGGGCAGGTGAAGGCGTTTTGAGGTTTCCCTAAGCCGCTTCATCTCCTTCGTCTTGGCCAGATTATCCCGTCGCGCCCCGGCTTCAATCCCAATCTCGAATATGGCTCGGAGAATTCCTAAAGTGTGATTGATAGCGGTGGGGCTGTATTTCGATGCAAAGCGATTCCGCCACTCGACACATTCGGCTTTGGTGATGTCCTTGACCAGTTTGTTTTTGACAGCCGGCCAAGACTTCCACAAAGCGTCAAGACGTTCTTCGTAATATGCCTTCGTTTTCGGTTTGTAATCCGGTGAAGATTTCACCCGTTCCAGATAAATCTTGGCGGCAGCCTCGAAGGTGATGCGCGGATCGCTGCCGGAAGCCAGCAAGGTTTGCTCGTCTTTCACTTCCTTGATTTTGTCCGGCAAACGCTGCGCGGCGACACTCAACACGTCCGTTTCCAAGCTTCTCCAAATGAGCTTGCCGTTGTATCGAAATCGGGCAAAGTATTTCCCTGATGAAGCGTTGCGGACCAGATTGGCATATTTGGTTTTCTGCCACAGGCCGTTGGCCTTTCCTTCGGTTTGTGCGTCTTTTTTCATATTCTTGCTTTAGTATAGAAAACAAGTATAGAAATGTCAAATCAAAAAAATCCGATTTGTCATTTTTCGCTTTATTTATAGGCTTTGTGCGCCCGTAGCTCAGTTGGATAGAGCACCTGCCTTCTAAGCAGGTGGTCCCGCGTTCGAATCGCGGCGGGCGCGCCACTCTTTACTTACGATTTGAGACCTCTGCAAAACGTGTGGCGGCGACGCCCCGTCGCCGGGAGCATTCAATTTTCCAACGGTTTTGGCCAGTCGCCCAAAGCGACGAGGCGTCGCTTCTACCCTTTTGCAGAGATCTCAATTTGTGATTTGACGCTCTTCCGCCGCAAAAGCGGCATCAGCTTTTCACTGGATTGGCCGTGCCACGCAGAGTCGCCAAATTCCGCGCAACTTCCTCAATCCATTCGTTGCCTGGCTGTGCATAGGGACGGAAGGTTTCGAGATAATCTTCCCGGTCGTTGTAGAAGAGCGCACGATGCAGTCCGAGCGTGGCCGCGTCCGGATTGTCAATCAAACTGGCGGAATCGCTGGCGCTCATCTGGAAAAGCACGCGCATCTCGAATTCGCTTAATGCCTTGCGCCCCAGAAAACGGGTCACGTTGTTATAGGTGTCACAGGCGGCGATGACATGAATGCCGCGCCCCGGCCCTTCACTGATGAGATTGAGCAGCACCGCCGCGGGATTGACAGCAGCCCCGGCATCGCCGGAGGAAAAGCTGAATTCGTCTTCCTGCCGGAGCCTTTTAAAATTTTGCATACCCTGGACCAGAATGAATATTTCCGGCGATTTCTTTTTCTCATCATCGGTGCGCCGTTTCAGTTCTTCCGCCAAACCGTTCATGATCTCATCAAGGCTGCTGTGGTTGACCTGCGTGACTTCATGCGCAACGGACCGTATGAGGCGCTGCAGAAACTCGTGTTGCGGCAAACCGGGCGGCGTGCTGTCCATCAGAATGAAACGCGCGCTTCCCGGCGGGTATTGCGCAGACAGTGAAACCAGGGCCACCGACAGGAGCGTCAGCGTGCGTTCTTCACTCTGCCCCACTATGAGAAGGTTGCTGCCGCTCTGTCTTTGAAATACGGCTTCGGTGGGTCCCTTGATGGCATTGGGCGCCCCCAGCCAGACGCGCGCAGGTACGGTTGGTTTGGCGGCCGGGGATTCCAGCACGGCGCGCAACGGAAGATTTTCCCCAATGTCCGCCGGAGCGTTGCCTTCAAATACAATCGGTCCCGGGTATCTTTTTTTGTCGGCGCGCTCGCGGATTTTTGCGAGATAACGGTCGCGCTCATGGTCTGGCAACCAGACTGTTTGAAACGGGCTGTTGCCTTCAATCGAACCGGCCGCGTCGTTGTAAATGCCTTCGCCAGGCCGGCTCAGCAGCCGCGGCGCGGGATTGTCCTGGTCCATGATCAGGTAGGCATCCGCTTCGTTACACTGGAGCGCGATGCGGATGACCATCTGACCGATGGTGGCGCGGGCCAGGGTGTAAGCGCCGCCCAGGGTTTGCGACCCGAGCAGCACGTGAATGCCAAACGCGCGGCCTTGCCGGATGATGCGGTCCAGTAAGACGGCCGCGCCCTGGGAAACACGGTCTTCCTCCACAAAAAATTCCTGAAATTCGTCAATCATCAACAACGACCGTGGCATGGGTTCGGTTCCGCCGGCCCGTTTGTATCCGGCCAAATCCTGTGCGCCGACCTTGCGGAACAAATCACCGCGGCGGCGCAGTTCCGCGTCCACGCGTTCGAGCACGCTCAAGCCGAAAGCGCGGTCGCTCTCGATGGCAACGACTTTTGCGTGCGGCAACCGGCGGGTGGCGTAACACTTGAACTCCACGCCCTTTTTAAAATCCACCAGATAAAACTCGACCTGTTCAGGACTGCACCACAACGCCAGGTTGGTGATAATGACATGAAAGAGGGTGGATTTGCCCGAACCGGTCTTGCCGGCAATCAAGCCGTGCTGGCGCGTGGCCTTGCCGATCGCGAGATATTGAAACTTGGTGGCGCCGGTACGGCCAATCGGCACCCGAAGCTCGTCGGTCGTGTCTTCCCGCCAGAAATCGGCCTCCGTCGGCGCTACCTGTTCAAAAGGCACTTCGACTCTCGTGGAATCCTTGCCGCTCTCGCCCATTTGATGGAGGAAATGAGTGGCGGTTTCCGACGGCGGCGGCGGATCGAGCAACAGCCTGGTTCCCGGTGCATGCCAGGCGGACAACCTGAAACCTTTTTCGGTTGGTGTCAGGCAAACGCTGTTTTTGCGGAGTTCGTCGGGAACAAATTCCTGCGGCGGGGCCTGCCGCTGGTCCCACTGGATCAGCGTGTAAACGCCGCAACGCGCACCACTGGCGGCGATATTCCGGAGCCGCCGCGCAGCGGTTTCGCTGAAGTTCACCGGAAACGAAGCGATGACCAGAAAATGATATTTTTCGGCGATGGCGCCGGCCTCGGCGTTGTATTCGGAAATTGTCGCGTACTCGTTGCGCAGATACATCTGGATGACTTTTTCCATGTGTTCGTTCAGTTCCGCGAGTTTTTCCTCGAACTGCACGGTCTGCGTCCAGATGCGGCTGTTGATGTAACTTTCCTCGTAATCGGCCAGGTGCATCAGCGCTGCGAAATTCTGGCCGAGCCCGACCGGGTCAAAAATAGTGAAGGTCACCTTGCCCGGTGGCGTGGTGGACAACAACCGGAAGATGATGTTGTTGATCGCGGCCACGGCCTCGTTGCCACCGGTCTTGCCGGTTTCAAAGAGGATGGAGCCTTGCAGTGGATAAACCAGCGACAAGGGGACGGTGAAGTTGGCGGGCCCGGGCAGCGACAATCGCTGGTCTTTGGGCAGCTTTTCAGCAAAAGTTTCCAGCGCCACTTCCAGATGGCCAAACCGGGCGGCATTCTGAAATTGTTCCGGCGGCGTCCATTTTTGCCAGAACGGCGCTTCCCAGCCGGGGAAGAGTTGTTCGGTGGCGGCATTAGCCGCGCGGATTTCTGCAAACAGCGGTTCGATTTTGTTTTTCCATTCCGATTCGAGCGCAGCCCACTGGGTTTGATGCCGGCTTTCGAGACTGGCAACCTTTCCCGCATGAACGTCGGCCAGCCGGCCGGTCTGTGCCTCGTCTTCCGCCTGCAGACCGGCGATCTTCTCCCGGTGCCGACGTTCAATCCGGGCGAAACCGGCCCGCCGGTATTGCTCGTTTTTTTGTCCAGCTTGCAGCGCTTTTTGATCCACCTCCATTGGCCGGAGGCCGCGGGTGTTGGCGAGCCGCCGCACTCCCTGTTTCCACTCCTGGCTCAAATGTCGGGTAGTGGCATTGAATTCGGCGTGAATCCGTTCTTGCTCCCGCTGACAATGCTCCGCGTTTTTTTGCGGACAGGCATCGAGCAGCCGTCGCGCCTTTCCGAGTTGTTCGGCGATGACTGCGGCGGCAGGCGCGGCGGCACGGCGGCCACGAAAGTAAAAGACCAGGATCACCAGCAGCCCAAAGGCAGCCGGGCCGGTTTGCGACCAGGAAACCACATTCCGCCCAAAATGTTGGAGCACCGGAACGGCTGCGCTGGTACCCAACAGCAACAAAGCCACCAGCGAGACCGGAAGGAACCGAAAGATCCACGGAAGCAGCTTTTTTCGAAATTGAGCCAGGTCGTCACGGCTTTTGGACTCCAAACGCTGAAATTCCTCAAACAACTGATTTTCAGCCTGCGAAGGGTCGGGTTCTCCGCGCCGTTGGTATCGGCGGAGCAGCCTGCGAAACATGCCATAGCCGCGAAACGCCCGGCGGGCGCTTTTTTCCAGGCGGCGAAAGTCCGCGTCGGTCTCGTTTAACTTCTGCTGGAACCATTCAAAAGTTGCCGCCGCATTTGCCAAATCGTTATCCCTCCGCCGTTCGGCCTCCGTCGAGATGTTCCGGATTCGTTGTTTGAGTTCTCCCTCCCGGGAACTGCCTTCGTCCAGCACCCGCTGGTTCATCGAGCTGTGCGCGCGGTTGATTTGGACCTTGCGCTTTTCAAACCGGGCCGTGCATCGGGTTCTTTCTTCTTCCAACGCCGTCTCCGCCGCGGCGAGGGCTTCAGCGTGTTTTGACTGCTGCTCCAGTTTGGCAGATTCAAAGGCGTCGTCTTCGGCTGCGGAATGCGTTTGGAAATCGTGGTTCAACTTCTCTTCGCGCACAGCAAAATCCTCGACCGCGCCCTTGAGCGCGTCCAGCAACGCGAGCATTTCACTGACACCCGGATTCCTATTCACAGTCACTCCTGACTTTTTTTAATATTTCATCCAGCTTTTCAATGATGGCCACCGTCTTGTCCACGCGGATGAACAGTTCCTCCAGATACCGGTGCTCGAATTCCCGGCTTTTCTCGTCCCGCCAGTAGTTTTTGGTCTCCGTCCATTTCAGCGAAAGCTCCCGGGCGCTCGCCACCAGCCGGCTTTTGTTCCCGCTCAAGTTCATGGCGGCGCTCCTTCCCGGCTCGGGGCGCCGGGTTTGGTGTAAGCCTCCAGGGCCTTGACGGTCTGCACCAGTTGCGTGACCGCCTTTCCCATCTCAACGGTCAGAAAACCCTGGAACTCCTCCAGTTGTTTGACCAGCGGGGCTGTGCGGTCTTCCAGTCCCCGCTCCCATTTTTTCAACGTGTCGAGTTTGTCCTCCGCGTCCCGGACGGCGTGTTGCGCCCGTTGCACGGCCATGTTTTGCAGCGCCGTCGCCTCCTGCAAATGGGAAAGCGCCGTGTTGAACTTCTCCCGTTTGGCTTCCTCCAGTTTCAGGCCGCGCTTGCGCAACTCGCTTTGCCAGTGCCGGCGCTGATCGTTCTGGAGCCAGAATTGCAGACGCATCACTTCGTCGCTAACCTCTTCCAGCGTCGGGCGCACCTTGCTCAGAAATACAATTAAACTGGCGCGGAATGCTTCTATCGCCTCGACGGAAGTGACTTGGGCGTGCTCGGCCATGACGTCAACGTTGATGGAGATATTCCTCGATGCGCTGGGCTTTTCTCAACAGGTAAGGCGTGTGCACCTTCGAGAGTTCAATGAATTTCTTCAACGCCTTCATCGCCTGTTTGAATTCGTCGGAGAATTTCTCGTGCTCCTGGTCCTGCCAGGTGTCGCTCAATGCGCCAAACCGGGCCTGCAACAGGATCATTCGATTTTCGAGGTCGCTGTTGAAACGCTGCAGCTCTTCGGCGAACCGCCGCACCTTTTCCGGATCCATGATTGCTTGTGCCATCGTGTTTCCTCTCGTTTATGGTTGTCCGCCCCATTATTGCCGGTCATTTGCCATCACGCTATCATAATTCCGACCTGTGCGAACGGCAAAATTCGCAAAGGGACGCCACTTTCCATTTACGATTGGCGGTTTCCGATTTACGATAACCCGGCATGTTAAGGCTCGAAAACCTGGCGGAACTGCTGGCGAAAAACCGGGAGGCCGCGTCCGCGCCGGTAAAGGAATTCCCCATCGGCGGCAAACCATTTGCCTTCAATTCCCGGCCCGCCATCATGGGTGTCGTCAATCTTTCCACCGACTCCTGGTATCGTGAAAGCGTTTGCCTCACGGCAGAAGCCGCGATCCGGCGCGGCAGGGTTTTGACCGCCCAAGGTGCGGAACGTCGTGGATATCGGCGCCGAATCCACCCTGGCCCATGCCGCGCGCGTCGGCGGGTCGGCCCAGAATTCGCAATTGTTGCCGGTCATCAAGGAATTGCGCTCCGCCAATATCCTGGTTTCTGTGGAAACCTACCAATCCGCCGTTACGCGCGCGTGTCTGGAAACCGGGGCAAACGTCCTGAACCTCACCGGCGCGGAAGTCGGCGATGAGCTTTTCCGCACGGTCGCCGCGCACGATGCCGCGGTGATCATCTGTTACGTGCAGGGTAAAAACGTCCGTGAAGTCGGTGACTTTGATTTGAGCGGCGATCCGATCGAACAGATGCGCGAATACTTTTCGCGCCAGATTGAAATCGCACAACGCAATGGTGTGGAGAAAATCCTGCTCGATCCGGGTCTCGGTTTCTATTACCGCAACCTGCAAGACAGCGCCGTGCGTGTGCGGCATCAAATGAAGGTTTTCCTGAACACTTTCCGGCTGCGGACGCTGGGATTTCCGATCTGCCACGCCCTGCCCCACGCGTTTGAATTTTTCCGGGATGAAGTCCGCTGCGCGGAACCATTCTTTGCCGTGCTGGCCGCACTGGGGAAAACCGACTTGTTCCGCACGCACGAAGTCCCGCGCCTCAAGGCCGTGCTGGACACGATGAACGTTTTTTGAACTGCGGATGGCGCTGCTATTCGGAGGGACGAGTTGCACGCACTAGTGTCCAGTTAAAAACCCAATAAGCATGGGGTATTTTGTGTTTCGGCGGGGTTTTGTGAGGGCGAGGTTTTCCCAAGCAGTTCAGACAGTGGCAGTTGTTCAAATGCGCTCACGCTCAGGATTTGCAGGATTTGGTAGAGACTTTTGGGGGACTGGATCTGCTTTTTGGCGATGGCCACCAAGAGGTAGGTGCAGATGGCCGTCCAGATCTGGCAGTGGATTGCGTTGCACGAGCGGCCGAAGAAATTGCGGATGCGCAGGTGCTGTTTAATCCATTTGAAAAACAACTCCACTTGCCAACGGCGCCGATAGAGTTCGCAGATGACCGCCGCCGGCAGATCAAAATCGTTGGTCAGGAAGACCAAGGAGCGAGATTCCTGTTCATCGCGAAAGTGGATTCTGCGCAGCGGCCACCGATACACGTGCTTGGACCAGGAACTTTTCAGCCGGATCGTTTGGTTGCAGCGCAGTCCGGTGCGCTTGTCCACCGGGCAAGCGTTGACCACATAAAAGCGGACGTTGGCTTTGTTGCGCACCACGAACCTGGCCCCGCACTCGTGCAGCCGAATCAACCGCGTAAAATCCAGATACCCTCGGTCCATGATATAAAAAGCCCCCGGCTGGACCGGGATGTGATCGAGCATTTTCATATCTGGAAATGAGGCTTCGGTGATGGCTGACCAGGTGGGGATGTTGCCGCGCAGCGACACCATCGTGTGGAGTTTGAGGCCGGTGGCACAGGAGCGCGCCCAGTAAGCCCAGGGAAAGAGTTTCAAACTCAAGTGGATGATCGAACTGTCCAACGCGAAGGCCACTTGGGGCAAATCCGGATCGCTCAGGTCCTCCTGATAGAGTTGCTGCGCCCGACGGATCAGCACTTCGGCCACCGCCGCAAACAGGCGCCAGTCCCGATGCTCGTTGGCATAGGCCACATTGGTCCGCGTGATCCGACCGCGAAACCCCAAGTGATACAACACGTGTGGACGGCTGTTCAGACACGCGACAATGTCGCGCAAACTTTCCCGGTAGGTCAGTTGCCCGAAGCACAACGCCAGGAAGTGATCGTAGGCTGAGAAGCTGCGGGAGGCCCGCTGCATGGGAAAGCGTTCCACACACCGGGAAAACGCTTGCGGATGTAGACCACTGAGGACTTGAGAGAGGGCAGGTTTGGAGACAGGCATGAGCGATTTATATCGCCTTCCAACTCCGAATCGATCACATCCCTCAAATCGACCAATCCCTTGGCTTGCAGGCTTTTTGCGCGCCGACCGTCCCCCTTAACTGGACACTAGTGAGTTGCACGAGTCCCTGATTTCAATCTTTCGATTTGGGGCTCGTGTAACCCGCCCCTCCGAGCTTGCGACAAAGAAAGACACCCTCCTCCTCCGATTCCACAACCCATTGCTCGCAAACTTTCAACTGGTAACGCGCCAGAATTTTGCGGACGCGTTCCGGTGTGTAACGGTAGGAAAAGAAAAGCTGAATCGAATCGCCAGCTTTGAAACTGAAGGCTTCGTCCTCGACTTTAATCCGCCGTGAGCGGCTGAAATCGAAACGGGCCACAACTCGCTTCAATCCGAAACGGCCATTTTCAATCCCAAAACGTAATTGACCGTCGCGTCGTTCAACGCCGAGATCAAGCAGGAACGTTATCAACCAGTCGCGGGTCAAAGCGTTGTCGTATTGCGCCAGAATCTTCTTCATGCCGGCGGCGTAATCGGAACCGGGGGCAAGATTGGCGCTGAAGAGCAAAAAATCTTTCGGACGAATCAACGCGGTGAGCTTTGGCAAAATGTCCTGCGGCTCGAAATTCGGAATCATGCCGAAGAAAGTAACAAGGCGTGCCCCGCCCAGGGAGGGACGGCGTGTCGCCGTCCCAAAACGGTTTGGGCCGCCGACACGGCGACCCTCCCGAATAATCTTCTGCAAATCACCTGTCGTTGCCAGATCGCAAACGAATGGAAAACAATTTTCCTCCGGTAAAACGGCCAGCGCGGTTTGGCGAGCAGTTAAAACCATGGCCGGGCTGACATCGCAGGGCGTGTAAACAATTTCCTTGCCGCGTGCTTTCAGCCGCTTCAGAAGCCGCGTATCTTTTTGTCCGCCGCCACACCCAAGGCCGATGACATCAACACGCCGCGATTTGATTTGCGCCGCCGCGGCAAAGCATTTTTCGTAAATGGCCTGGCAATCCGCGTTATTTCGCGTCGGCGATTGCGCCTGGTGCAGCGCCAGCCATTTTTGCGTCTGCTTGACGCTGTCGTAGTGAAATTTGTGGTTCACGCGCCGCGTGCGCAGTGAGGCCAGCAAATCGCGCCGGACATTTTCCGGAAACTGGCTGGGATGAATGACAACGTTGGCGCAGCTTGCGGACAATTTCATTTTTGCTTCTTTTTGCGCGCGAGGATTTCTTTCATCGCTGCCACGTCAAGTTTGTCCTTCTCGCGCCGCGAACCTTCCTTAAGAAAAATTAGATCAGCAGGTGACAGATAAGCAATGCGCAAACCGTCGGATTCAAAATAACGGAAATTCGGACGAAAATTATCGAGCGTCTTGCCGCCCATTTTCACGAAAATATCCAAGTCAAAATCTTCCGATACGCGGACGGCTCCTGGTTCCAAGGGAAAGTCGTCCACGGTCAATTCCCGCGCCGCACCCTGTCCCCACCCTTCGAGATTTTTGAGCAGTCTGCGAAGATTTTCCGGCCCGGGATGTACCAGAATGTCGGCGTCTGCAGTCAGCCGCGGATAGCCGTTGAGAATCACGGCCAATCCGCCTGCAACTGCGAAGTCAACGCCGCTGCGCGCGAGGCCGGCCAACAGCTTTTCGAACTCGGAAGGTGTCTGATTCTTCGGCTCGTTCGAGAGATTCATGGGAAAATTTGTTGACGAAGCGTTTCATTTGCTCGACGCGCCACAACCGCAAGCGCGGAGTCGAGGGACGTCCAACGGCTTTGCGGACGGGCTGCTGCATCGGTTCAACCTCGTACGTCATGACCGCAAATTAAACTTCCGCGCACGCGGCGGCAAAGTTATTTTTGTGGAAAAATCTGGTAAAGCAGGAAATAGACAATTACGCCGGTGATGGAAACGTACATCCACAACGGCCAGGTCCAACGCGCGATTTTTTTGTGAAGCTCGAACCGTTCCTTTTTCGCGCGATACAGCGTCACCAAAATCAGCGGCACGATGACGACGGCCAGTACGGTGTGTGTGAGGAGAATGGTCAGATAAAACGGACGGAACCAGAGCGGATGCAGAAACCGCGTCGGTCCTTCGTGCAAAACGATTGCGAGATAGCCATGGTAAGTGAGGTAACACGCCAGAAAAACAATGGAGGTGACGAATGCCGCCATCATGCAGTTGCGATGCGCGATTTTATTTTTCTGGCGGATGAAAACAAAACCGGCCGTCAGGAAAATCGCGCTGAGGCCGTTGAGCGACGCATTGACGGCAGGCAGATCGTGGATGCTCATTAACCGCCTTCCAATTGCTTCACGGTGGCAAGGATTTGCGGTTTGACCTTTGCCCAATCCACACCCTGGCCCTCGGTTTGGAAAATGCCGCGCAGCCGCGCCTGTTTGTCCACGACCACAAAAATGGTGCTGTGCACAAACAAATCAACCGGACTCTGACGGTCTTGCGGCGCCACCGGCGTGGAACCGAGCTTCAAACTGCCGGCCGCCAGACCGGCCAATGCTTCCTTGGTGCCGGTCAAAAATGTCCAACGCTGAAAATCCGCGCCGTATCGTTCGCCGTATTTTTTCAAGATGGCCGGCGTGTCGTAATCGGGGTCGGTTGTCAACGTGACCAGTTTTGCCTGGCTGGCGGACGGCAGCGCGTCCTGCAGTGATTTCATCTGCGTTGACATGATCGGGCACGACCCGGCGCAGCGGGTGAAAATGATGTCAGCCACCCAAACGTGATTGCTCAAATCGGCGAGCGTCGTGATCTGGCCTTGCTGATTGGTCAACGTGAAGTCGGCAATCTGACCAATCACGGGCAACGCCTTTTGCCGGGCCTGACTGTATTCCGCCAGGGAAAGCAGATACATCAAACCCAGCAAGCCGAAGAGCAGGCCAAAGCCGACCCAAATCGTCAGTGGCAATCGTTGAGCGGAGCCATTCATGCAAGCTCATCCTGCCCGGCAGCAAGGCAACTGTCTATTCAAAGCTGGCGGTCGCGCCGGTCTTGGAGGCAATCCATTTATCAAAGTCCGCCTGGCTCTCCACGGTCAGAAAACCGCCGGACATGCTGGCGTGGCCCGGACCGCAAAGCTGCGCGCAATTGATCTGATACTTGCCGGTTTTCGTAGGCGTGAACCAGACGGGAATGCGCAGCCCGGGAATCGCATCCTGACACACGCGCATGGACAGGATTCGCAGCGAATGAATCACGTCCTTCGAACTCAGATAGATGATGACCGGTTTGTTCACGACCACGTGAACATCGTTGAGCGTTTGAATGTCGTCCTTGCCATGATCATCGGCGGGATCCACCCCAAACACATTGTCCGAGGTGACAAATTTCATGTCCTGCCGCCCAAAAGCGCCGTCCGGGCCCGGATAGCGAACGTTCCAGGCGTATTGCTGCGCCACGATCTGAATGACCGTGGATTCGCTGGCGGGCGGAAATTTATCCACCGCTTTGGCCCAAAGCGGCACGGCGATGCCGACCAGCAGCACCGCTTCAATGGCGGCGACGGCCAGCTCGATGTAGTTCGAGGCGTGACTGCGGACACCGTGATAATCGGCCTTCAAATTGCGTGATTGGCGAAAGCGGTAGAGCGCGTAGAAGAAATAAATAATCCAGCCAACAAACAGCGCGAGCATCAGCATGTGGATGTAAACCATCAACTGATCCACGGCCTGCCCGTTTTTGGAGGCCAGGGCGGGCAGATGCAATACCTTGTCAGCAAACCATTGCGTCATAATCTGGGCGGATTGGCCGGAGCGGAATCGTTGGCGGCCTTTTCTTCCTTGCGAATAATATGAACGAAGAAGACCAGAATGCAGGTCAACACCGTCAAGATGACGCCCATCAGGGTAAAGATGCCCCAGTTCATGCCTTCGGCGAGCGCCGAATCGGATTTGCCGTAGCAGGCGGCACAGGCGAACAGCGGTGATGGCATCACAGAGGCTAACGCGAGCGTAACGCAGATTGTCAATCTGCCGTGTCGCCGAATGGAATTCGGCGAGGCGCTGATGCCTTGCCAGTCCGGCGGATTGCCAATCCCCGATACAGCAGACTGACAGTCTGCGCTACGGCTGGCAGACACCAGAGGATGAAATTCGGTTTTCAATTTCATAGGTAACTCATCTTTTTCAGTTTCTTCAAGAAATAGAGGCCATAAATGATGACCAAAATGCCCACCCCCACCGCCGCCAGACTGAACAGCAAGTCGCCGGTGGTGCCGTTTTCACTCCGGTAATCCATGAACTTCCAGATTGCGCACCCGAAGGACAGCGTCGTCAGCGCGTTGACAAAGATAAGATGGACGGCTTTCAGTGACATTTTATTCAAAACCACGGATGAACCCGGATAAACACAGATTCATAACCGGCACGAAACCCCGCAAGATTTTGGACTGCGGCAGTCGTCTGCCGCTTTTCTCGTAGCGGGCGACCGCGCCACAGAGCCAGAGGACTGGCGCACTCCAAGACGCTGGCGCGATTTTGTCTGCATTGACATTTTCTCCATCCGTGTTCATCCGTGTTTATCCGTGGTTAAAATCTTTTCAGTTGAATCGTTCCAGTTTAGTGGGTGGTGCCGGCCGGAAAATCCTGCATGGCCCAAACCGTCAATCCAATCAAGCCGGCAAAAAAGAACGCGGTGAAGGCGAGCAAGGTATAAATCATTTTCTTTTCGGAAATGAGGTGCATCAGGAACCCGGCCACCACAAAGGCGTTGGTGCAGGCAACGATCAGGATCATGGCCACCTTGGCCGGCCAATCGAAATGCGGCAGATACGACGCGACGAGCATCAACGACACCGCGCACACCACGGCGACAAAAACATAAACACAACGCCGGAGGTAATTATTGAAATCCACCGGGTGTTCGTGCAATTCCGATTTGCCCACGAATGGCGCGTTGTGTTGTTCGGCTGTCTTTAATTCACTCATAAATTCAAGTTACGTCAAATATAGGACTGGAAATAGAAATATCCAGACCAGGTCCACAAAATGCCAGAACAGGCCGGACACCTCGACGCGGTTGGTAAAATGTTCGGGATCAACCTTCCACAGCTTGCGGCCCGGCCCCCAGAGGTAACCAATGACAATGCTGCCGCCGAGAATGTGCAGCGCGTGCAAGGCGGTCATGGTGAAGTACAGCGCCAGATAATCGTTGTGCCACGGGCCGTAGCTTTGCATGTCCTTGATTTGCGACTGCGTCTTGATTTCGGTCTCCTGAATGTTTTTCTGTGCGCGCAAATCAATTAAATCCTGCTCGTTATTGACGTAGCGGCCTTCAATCGTCACCGAAGCCAGCTCGTAATTGTTCGTGACGCCGCCGGCGACCGTCGCGAAGGCCATGCCGCAAAAACTTTTCTTCTCGAGCTGCTCCTTGGTCTCCGGGTTCACGTAAACGGCGCTTTCAAAATGTCCGTCGGCGATGCGTCCGTCGGTGAGATGGATTTCGTAATGGGTCAGATGGTCGTCATACTCAAACCCTTTGATGCACAAAAAGGTCAGCGCCAGCAGCAGGGTGCAGCCGTGGAAAAATTTGAACTTGCCGAACTGCCGCACTTTGCAGGCGACCCAGGCCATAAGTGTCGTGATGGCCGACACCGCCAGGACGAGCGTGTTCAAGGTACCGAGCGTCACGTTCTGCCAGCCGTGCGGCCATTCGCCCGGCGGGGTGCCAACCCGAATCAATACATAGGCGGAAAACAATGCGCCAAACAGCATCACTTCCGAGGCGAGAAACAGCCAGATGCCGACTTTCGCGTTGTAAATGCCGGTGTCGGGACGGGGATAAACAGCGTAGGGAATTTCCATGCTCAGTGCGCGGGTGAAAGGGCCGGTGTGCCCGGCCGGTCGGGCTCATTTTGGGGTGTGAAATCGGTGGCGTGACCGGGCACGCTGTATTCGTATGGGCCGCGATAGATTTGCGGCGGTTCGGCAAAATTACCGTGCGGCGGCGGTGTGGGCGCCTGCCAATCCAATGTCGTCGCCCCCCAGGGATTGTCGTTTTTGACTTTTTCACCGTGATTGATGCTCCAGAATAAATTGATGATGAAGGGAATTTGAGCCAGGCCCAGGGCGATGGCGGCCCAGAGAATCCACGTGTGCAGCGCCATGATATCGTTGGGCAACGTGTCCAGCGCGCCGGGCACGCGTGCCGCGGAGTAGTTGGCTCCGCCGTCAGCCATGCGCCGCAACATCCCTTCCATGCCCTGCGCGAACATCGGCATGAACACCAGGTTCATGAAGACCAGCGAACCCCAGAAATGCACGCGCCCCCAGAATTCATTCATCCTCCGCCCCGTCATCTTGGGAAACCAATAATAAATCCCCGCAAACAGCGCGAAGATCGTTCCGGGCGCCACCACATAATGGAAGTGCGCGATGACGTAATACGTGTCATGCAACGGGATGTCGGTGGGCGCCAGACCGAGCGGCAGGCCGGTCAAGCCGCCGATGCCGAACATCGGCAGGAAACCCAGCGCAAACAGCATCGGCGTGTTGAAACGAATCGAGCCGCCCCAGAGTGAAATAAACAGGCAGGTCAAAATGATCACCGACGGAATCGAAATCATCATGGTCGTGGCCTGAAAGAACGTGGCGATTTTCGTGCCCATGCCCGTCAGATACATGTGATGGGCCCAGACGATGAACGACAGAAATCCGACCACCAGCACTGAATACACGAGTGATTTGTAACCCCAGATCGGCTTGCGGGTGTTGTTGGCGATGATTTCACAAACAATGCCCATCCCGGGCAGAATCAGCACATACACCTCCGGATGGCCCAGGAACCAAAACAAGTGCTGCCACAACAACGGGCTGCCGCCGCCGCTGATATGCGCCAGTTGCCCGCCCACCGCCAGCCCCGTCGGCAGGAAGAAACTGGTGTGCACGGCATTGTCCATCAATTGCATGATGGCTGCGGCTTCCAGTGGCGGGAAGGCGAGCAACAGCAGGAACGCCGTCACAAACTGCGCCCAGACGAAAAATGGCAGCCGCATCCACGTCATGCCCGGCGCTCGCAATTGAATGATGGTCGCGATGAAATTCACCGCGCCGAGCAACGACGACGTGATCAGCAGCACCATGCCGATAATCCAGAATAACTGGCCTTCGGTGGGAATGGAGGTCGCCAGCGGCGAGTAAGAAGTCCAGCCCGCCTGGGCCGCGCCGCCGGGAATGAAAAAACTCACCAGCATGACCAGCCCGCCGAGCACATAAGCCTGGTAGCTCGCCATGTTCACGCGCGGAAATGCCATGTCCGGCGCCCCAATCATCAGCGGCACGACATAATTGCCGAAGGCGGCAAACGCCAGCGGCACAATCGCCAGAAACACCATGATGGTGCCGTGCATCGCGCCGAACGAGTTGTAAAGCTCCGGCGACATCACGCCATTGGCGGCAGGCTGACCTAGGATTTTGGCCAAAAGCGGCCCGACGATCGGAATCGGCTCGCCGGGATGCGCAATCTGCCAGCGCATCATCAACATCAGGAAAAACCCAAATAACATGAAACACAGCGCCGTGAAGCCATATTGGATGCCGATGATTTTGTGATCGGTTGAAAAAATGTATTTGCGCCAGAAGCCGATGTCCTCGTGATGCCCGTGCATCCCGGGTGCGTGAGCCGCCTCGTGTTCGCGGTACGGTGGAAATTCGTGAACAATTGTTTCCATATTATCTCACCTTGTCCAAAACCAGTACCGCCAGCAGCAGCGGCAGATAGAGGATTGAAGCCAGAAACAATTGCCGCGCCCGCGCCAGGGTAAGTTGCCGTGAAAATTGAATGGCGCACCACAGGAAGCCTGCGCCCAGCACCAGGGCGCCAACGAGATAAACCGGTCCGGCCATCTTGAAGGCGAAGGGGCACAGCGCCACCAACAACAGCGCCAGCGTGTGGCTCACGGTCTGTTGTCCCGTGCGCAGGCCATCCGGGTCAATCACTGGCAGCATTTTGAAACCGGCGCGCGCGTATTCGTCGCGGTACATCCAGGCGATGGCCATGAAGTGCGGAATTTGCCAGAACGCCACGATGGCAAACAGCGCCCAGCCTTCGCCGCTCAATTCGCCGCGTGCAGCCGTCCAACCCATCAACGGCGGCAAGGCACCGGGCACCGCGCCAATGGCTGTGTTCAGCCACGTCACCCGCTTCAGCGGCGTGTAGATAAACAGGTAGCTGATGAGCGTGACCGCGCCGATAACGCACGTGAGCAGGTTCACCGCCAGTGCGAGATAAACCAGACCCGTCACCGCGCAGACGCCGCCGAACAACATCACCGTGTTCGGCTGCAAACGGCCCGCTGGCAACGGACGATTTTGGGTGCGGCGCATTTTGGCGTCGTATTCGCGTTCGAGCAATTGATTCAGCGCCGCCGCGCCGGCCGCAACCAGGGCCGTGGCCGCCAGGGTGTTGAGCATCAGCGCGAAATCCATCGGGCCGCGCCAGCCGACGTAAAAGCCGACGAGCGTCGTCAACAGCACGAGCGTCGTCAATCGCGCCTTGACCAGATCGGCGAAGACCGCCGCCCAACCTTTTTCTCCAACCCCGGCACGGGCAGCCGGGGCGCTTAGAATTTCAACCGAGATTTCTTTCATTTCACTTGTGGGTGGCCATGGCCGGAGCGCCTCCAAACGCACCGGATATTGTTGTGGCTGGCGCAATTTCAGGCAATATCACCGACCGGCGGAAAGCAATAATATACCCGAGCACGCCTGTCACGAGGGAAAGCGCGCCACCCAGCACATGGGCGGTCGCCACGTCGGCGGCCTTGTTCGACCAAATCGTTGCCGCCCCAAGAAGGATTTGCACCAGAATCAGCCCCAACCAGGACAATGCGAGCCTGGTCAGCGGGTCTCTTTTACCCAGCTTCCGCCAGGCCTGCCCGGCGCAGGTCGCCGTCAGAACGAAAACCGCCAGCGCAACCAGGCGATGCACCATCTGTAAAATAATTTGAAAGGCCGTGATCGGATTTTCCGCGATCACGTTCATGCGATGTTCATTGTAACCTTGAACGGCGGCGGCGCTGGTGTCCGGCCAGATTTTTCCGTAAGCGAGCGGGAAATCAGGGATGGACAGACCGGCGTGTTGTTGTCGCATCGTCGCACCGATGATCAACTGACACAAAATCAACACGGTCGTTGCCAGCACCAACCGGCGCAGCGCAGTCAATCCGACAGCAACCTGCAAATGGGTCCGGTCAGGCAGG
This sequence comes from uncultured bacterium, assembly GCA_963723125.1. Lineage (GTDB taxonomy): Bacteria > Verrucomicrobiota > Verrucomicrobiia > Limisphaerales > UBA11358 > UBA11358. The sequence goes on along the minus strand of CAVRPQ010000007.1, from coordinate 44,358 downwards.
GCAGATTCCTGCGCCAGCCACCAACGGCTCGTGAACAAGGCGATGGCGGAGATCAGGACGAAAAATAATTGCCCGATAATCGCGTGAAAGATGCCCAGTTGAGCATCGGCCAGAACCACGCGCAAGCCACCGAGAACACCCTGCGCCACGACGAGCAGAAACGCGGCCACGCCAACCCAATGCATCCATTTACGCGAGTCCTTGAGCCAGAGCCAGACGGCGAGAATCGTTGTCATCAGTCCAACACCGGACGCGATCAACCGATGGGTGTGTTCGTAGAAAATGCCGCCAATCCATTGGGATGGCGGAAACAGGAACATATTGTAGCCGTAGCTGTTAGGCCAATCAGGCACGGACATCCCGGCCTCATGGCTGGTGACCAAACCGCCCGCGCCCAGCAGCAAAAAGGTGAATAACGCCGTCAGCACAGCGAACCAATGTAACGGACGATTTATTTTTACTGGCGCGTTTTCGGACATTTCGCAAAAGCAAGGTCACCGGCAGACAACAGCGGCTCCCTGGTTCTCGATTTATTTTACGTCAAAAGTAAAATTAACCGTCACATCGCCGTCTTTGACCTCCACGTCCTTGGTCAAGGTACCGAGCTTGCGATGGTCGGCCTCCACGGTGTATTTGCCGGGCGGTACGTTCTTGATGATGAATCTGCCCGTCGTGTCGCTGAGGCAATAGTACGGGCTGTCAAACACGCTCACCCAGGCAAACATCCATGGATGCACGTCGCATTTGAATTTGATGAACATTTCCGGCTTCGAAAATGTGAGGGTCAGGTCAGGCCCGCCGGGCATTTGCACCTGATTGAACTCCGGATTTCCGGGCACGGTAGGCACGCAGTGAACATTATGAATGCACGGGTCGGAATTTTTAACGATGAGTTTCTGGCCCGTTTGAATCGCCAAAATTTGGGGCTGGTACAGGCAGCCTTTTTGGTCCAGCACAACCGGTGGCTGGTTTGCGCCGGTGGATTTGCCGGTGACATCCTTCAAGGAAACAATCACGTCCGCCAGTTCATGATTCGGCCCGACGACATAAAAATGCGTCGTGGGAGTAGTCTTGTACATCGCGCCGCAGGTGGGATCATTCATAAGCGGCGTGTAAGGCACCTCCGGCGGCGGCGTGCCCTTGAGCGTAATGGTGCCAATGATGTCCGCCGCCCGCGCGGCCGGAACACTCGCAAGCATCGCCACAACAAGGAGTAATGAAAGTTTTTCCATATTTTTTGTCCTTTGAAGCGCAAAAACCGGTTACAACCTACCAATGCTGGTTAAAGTCGGCAAGAATTATGTGAAAAATTTCACAAGCGCTCATCCTTATTATTAATTACCTGTATTTGACGACCTTCAGACGGTGCGGTTCAAATCTGCCATGACTCGCGTCATGGCCAAGGCCGCCTGCGCCGCTTCCGTTCCGCGATTGTGTTTTGGGTTGAGGCAGCGAACGCGCGCCTGCGCCTCGTTTTCCAGAAGCAGCACTCCGTGAATGACGGGAACTTCGTGCGCGAGCTGGATCTCCATGAGCGCGCGGCTGACCGCTTCGCCGATGTGCGCGGCGTGAACGGTTTCACCACGCAAAATCACGCCCAGACAAATGATGGCAGAAAGACGGGATGCGGGATGCGGGATGCGGGATGCGTTCCCGGCAAGCCTGGCTGCCACTACAGGAATTTCATAAGCGCCCGGAACACGAATGATTTGAATTTCCGAAACGCCCGCGCGCCGCAATTCCGCCTTGCCCGCGCGCAACATGGCGTCCACGTAACGCGCGTTATAGCGCGACGCCACGATGGCGAAGGTCCCGCCGGGCGATTGAATCTTTTTTTGCTGATTCTTGCGGAGCATCCTTGGAATTTAACCACGATCCGGCAGGAATGGACACAAAATTTGCTGGTGGCCTGTTTGAGTTGTAATGTCGGCGCTGTGCCGATTCATTCGTAAATCGTAAATTACAAAAGGTGTCCCATCTTCTCCCGCTTGGCCTTCAAGTACCGTTCATTGTGCGGATTGGGTTTCACGCGAATCGGCACCTGCTCGACAATCTTCAGCCCATAGCCTTCCAGCCCGACGATTTTTTTCGGGTTGTTCGTCAGCAACCGGATGGTTTTCAGGCCGAGGTCAACGAGGATTTGCGCACCAAGCCCATATTCGCGCAGGTCCATTTCATAGCCGAGTTTCTGGTTTGCCTCGACGGTGTCGTAGCCCTGCTCCTGTAATTTGTAGGCCTTGATTTTCGGCGCAAGACCGATGCCGCGGCCTTCCTGCCGCATATAGACAATCACGCCGCGCCCGGCTTCGGCCACCTGCCGCATGGCCTGATGCAGTTGCGGCCCGCAATCACAGCGGCGCGAACCGAAGACGTCACCGGTCAGACATTCGCTGTGGACGCGCACGAAAACTTTTTCCCGCCCGGCCACTTCACCATGAACCAGCGCGAGATGATGTTGTCCGTCCAGCTTCGAGCGATACAAATGCAAATCGAAATCGCCGTAGTCGGTCGGCAGTTTCACCACTTCCACGTGCTCGACCAGTTTTTCGCGCGTGCGGCGATATTCAATCAAGTCGGCAATCGTACAAACCTTGAGGCGATGTTTTCGGGCAAACTTGCGCAACTGCGGAAGCCGCGCCATGGTGCCGTCATCGTTCAGGATTTCGCAAAGCACGCCGATATGCCGCAAGCCGGCGAGTTGCGCGAGGTCCACCGCCGCCTCCGTATGGCCGGCACGCTGCAAAACACCGCCCGGCCGCGCCCGCAATGGAAAGACGTGGCCGGGCTGGACCAGATCATTGGGCACGGCGGTCGGCGCGGCCATGATTTGAATGGTCCGGGCGCGGTCAGCGGCGCTGATACCGGTGGTGATGCCGCGCGCGGCGTCCACGCTCACTTGAAAGTCTGTGCGAAAACTTTCCCGGTTTTGATGTACCATGCGGTCAATGCCGAGTTGCTGCAGGCGGTCGGCAGTGGTCGGCACGCAAATCAGTCCGCGTCCGTGTTTGGCCATGAAATTCACGGCGGCGGGCGTGACGAATTGCGCCGCCAGGATCAAATCGCCTTCATTTTCACGATCGGCGTCATCCACGACGATGACCAGTTTGCCGCGGCGGATGTCGGCGAGGATGGACTCTATGTTGTCGAAAGTATTCTTCATTCGGCGGGAACCAGCGTAACCCTGGAAAACCAAAACGTCATCCGTAAAACGTTGCCTCTTCTGCCGGATGCCAAATTCGATTTCAGCTTTTTTTTGTTTGTCGCGACGCAAGCGCGGTTTAATATGGGCACGTTCATTTGTTCGCAAGGGAAACAAAAGCAAAGGGCGAGCGGGCGCCAGAAATTGTTTTGATTTATGTCACCCGGCGGTTCAACTCAGGAAAACGGCGAACTTCCAACCGGAAGCCCGGCGGGTCTTTTGCAGGAATGCCTGGCGTGCGGGGTGTTGCTGGTGAATGCACGCGGACGCATCGCTGCTTGCACGCCGGAGGCCGCCGCGCACTTGCGCGCAAAAATGGAACGACTGCGAAATGCGCCGGTGACTTCACTGCCCGCTCCACTTCCCAGACTCATTCGTGACGCCGCCAAAAGCGGCCAGCCGGTCACCAATCTGGAAATTTTGCTGAAAACCTCCCGCCGGGGCGCGATGACACTGCGGGCGAGCATTTTGCCGGTGAAAACACGCGCACAATCGCAGGTGGTCGTCGTGCTTAACAACCTGACGTCCGCGCCGGTTTTTGAGCAGAACATGCGGCGACTCGACCGGCTGGCCAGTCTCGGCACACTTTCAGCCAGCATGGCGCATGAAATCAAAAACGGCATGGTCGCCATCAAGACGTTTACCGATTTGCTGCTGCAAAAAGGCCAGGATACGGAATTGACCGGCGTCGTCAGTCGCGAATTGCAGCGCATCAATGCCATTGTCACGCAAATGCTGCGGTTCGCGGCGCCCAAGGGAGCTGCTTTCACGACCGTGCACATGCACGAGCTGCTGGATCATTCGTTGCGGTTGTTGCACCACCAGATCACCGGAAAATCGATTTCCCTCCAGCGCCGTTACGAGGCCCGGATGGACACGGTGCGTGGCGACGACGCGCAATTGCAGCAGGCGTTCATGAACCTGTTGCTGAACGCGCTGGAGGCGATGGGCATGAAGGGCGTGCTGACGGTCGCCACGGAAATCACGGAGGGCAAACCGGGAACACGCCAGATGCACATTCACGTTCAGGACACCGGCGTGGGCATTGCGCGGGAAAATCTGGGTCGGCTCTTTGAGCCGTTTTTCACAACCAAGAAAAACGGCACCGGACTGGGGCTGGCCATCAGCCAGCGCATCGCATACGAACATCAAGGCGCCATTCAAGTGGAAAGTGAAGTCAACCGCGGCTCGACCTTCAGCTTTTCGCTGCCGTTACTCTCCTGAAAGACCGTCCGCTTTCAAAGATGTGAAACGAAGCCCTGGCCTTGAAATTTGCCCATGAAGAAAAATGTTCCACCGGTTGCCGTAGCGTTGCTGGCAAGTTCGCTCCTGACAGTGAATCTTTGCTGCGGGCAACAAACGGTGGCAGCAGCGGAAAAGGGGGCCCCTGGGTGGGCACGTGGGGGTCATCGCCACAGTTAACGGAAACCAGAAACCTGCCGCCTGCGGCGGGCTTGAGCAGCAATACCCTCCGCCAAATTGTGCAGGTTTCCATCGGTGGAAATAAACTGCGCGCAAAATTTTCCAACGCGTTCGGCACTAATCCGGTAACGATGAGTTCCGTTCATCTGGCCTTGTCCGCGGGCGGGAGTACGATTAAAATGGGCAGCGACCAGGCGCTAACGTTTCAAGGCAAACCGTCGGTGACCATTCCAGCGGGCGAAGTCGCTGTCTCTGATCCTTTCGATTTTGACCTGGCGCCGTTTTCCGACCTGGCCGTCACCATTGATTTCGGTGGCACCTCGGCGTCGGTCACAGGACATCCCGGTTCCCGAATCACGTCTTATCTGCAAGCCGGTGACTGGGTGTTGGCGCCGGACCTGCCCAAGGCGGCCAAAACCGAGCACTGGTATATTCTGACAGGTATTGACGTGGAGGCGAACTCTTCGAGCGCGGCCATCGTAGCCCTCGGTAATTCCATCACGGACGGAAGAGGTTCGGGCACGGACAAGAACGACCGTTGGCCGGACGATCTCGCGCGCCGTTTACAGGCGGATAAAAACACGGCGGACATCGCGGTGCTGAACGAAGGCATCGGCGGCAACTGCGTGTTGCGTGGAGGCCTGGGGCCAACGGCGCTGTCCCGGTTCGCCCGCGATGTGCTTTCGCAGAGCGGCGTGCGCTGGCTGATTGTGCTGGAAGGCGTCAATGACATTGGCAACAGTCGCGGCCCTGAGGCGGCGGCGTCAGTGGCGACAAACTTAATCGCCGCGTATAAGCAGATCGTTGACCAGGCCCATGCCCGCAACATCCGCGTGTATGGAGCAACCCTCACGCCGTTTGGAAGGTCATTTTATGACCGGCCGGGGCACGAAGCCGCGCGTGAGGTGGTCAACAACTGGATTCGGACCAGCAACAAGTTTGACGCGGTGATTGATTTTGACGCAGCGATGCGCGACCCGCAAAACCCCTCACAACTGCTGCCGGCGGCGGATAGCGGTGATCATCTGCATCCGAATGAAGCCGGTTACAAAATAATGGCCGACGCGATTGACCTGAACTTATTCCGCAAATGAAACCCGGGCGATAGCCGCATCGTCCTGGTTGACTCAAATTCATGTAAAACCTACTTTGGGTGAAAATTCCCGGCAAATTATGCGACACAAAAACTCTTCCGTCATCGCTTTTACCTTCGTTGTTTTGACCGCGGCCATGCCTGGCCATGCGCAGCCCGCCACCACCAATCTGCCGGCGCCGATGAATTGGAGCGCTGACCAGGACCATCGCAACATGATGGAGCAACTGGGCATCAAAACGTTGCGGCCAGGCGCGGAGGGCATGAACCGGAAGGCCCCTAATTATCAGAACACCGACGAGGCCAAAGCCAATCCTTATCCAAATCTGCCTGATCCCCTCACGCTGAACAACGGGGAAAAAGTCACGACGCCGGAGATATGGTGGAAGCAGCGGCGCCCGGAAATCGTGGAGGATTTCAACCGCGAAGTCTATGGCCGGGTTCCGAAAAACGTGCCGAAAGTGGTTTGGGAAGTGACCGGTATCAGCCGGACCAATAACGGCGCCGTTCCAGTCATCACCAAACACCTCGTCGGCCACGTGGACAATTCTTCCCATCCGCTCATCAGCGTGAACATTCAGTTGACGCTGACCACACCCGCCAACGCCGCGGGCCCGGTGCCCGTGATGTTGGAATTTGGTTTCGACTGGAGTCGCTTCGTCCGCGGGACAAATCGTATCGGCGGAACGAATGGCTTTCGGGGTTTGGGCTTGTTTGGCGCCGGACCCAACTGGCAGCAACTGGTGTTATCCAACGGCTGGGGCTACGCTATCATCGTCCCCACCAGCTATCAGGCCGACAACGGCGCCGGGTTGACGCGCGGCATCATCGGTCTGTGCAACCAGGGCCAGCCGCGCAAACCGGATGATTGGGGTGCATTGCGCGCGTGGGCCTGGGGTGCGAGCCGGGCATTGGATTATTTTGAAACCGACCCGGCAGTGGACGCAAAACAAGTCGGTATCGAAGGGCTTTCGCGTTATGGCAAGGCAACCCTGGTCACGATGGCTTACGATCAGCGTTTCGCCATCGCTCTGGTCGGCTCCTCCGGTGAAGGCGGGGCGAAACTTTCCCGGCGTAATTGGGGCGAATTGGTGGAAAATCTCACCGGCACCGGCGAATATCATTGGATGGCGGGCAATTTTCTCAAATACGGCGGTCCCTTGACGCCCGGTGATTTGCCGGTGGACGCGCACGAATTGATTGCCCTTTGTGCGCCGCGCCCGGTGTTCATCAGCTATGGTGCTTCGTCAGGCAGCCCCGGCGCGGAAGGCACCTGGGTGGATCAGCACGGCAGTTTCATGGCTGCCGTCGCCGCGGGTCCGGTTTACAAACTTTTAGGTAAAAAAGATTTGGGCACTCCTGGTAACTATCTCACCGACCCGATGCCACCGATCAACACGGCGCTGACCAACGGCGAGCTTGCCTGGCGGCAACATGATGGCGGGCATACCGACGCCCCCAATTGGCCGACGTTTCTGGCCTGGGCAAACCGCTACATCCATGGTCCGCCGGCGACACGGCCGGCGTCGCAGACGCAATAATTGCCAACGTTCGACAGAAACAGTTTATTATCCCAATTATGCAAATCAAACGTTGGTGCCTTTGTATTTTTGCTTTCACTGCGTTACTGACTGCTGCCGCTGCCGATAACTCCGCCCTGCCGTTCGTCAGTCCGATGTTCAGCGACAACATGGTTCTCCAGCGCGGAAAGCCGGACGCCATCTGGGGTTGGGCCAAACCCGGGGAAGTCATCAAAGTAGAAATTGCCGGGCACACCGCGAAAGCCGTGGTGGACGTCAATGGCCGCTGGCAGGCGGAGATGGATCCACCGGCAGCTGGAGGACCGTACACGCTTAAAATCGTCGGCCCGGACCAAACCGTTGAATTCCATGAAGTTCTCGTGGGCGATGTCTGGTTGTGCGGCGGCCAGTCCAACATGGAGCTGGGCATCGGGCTGGTGAACAATGCCGCGGAAGAAATCAAAGCTGCGAATCATCCGGAAATCCGGCTTTTCCTGGTGAACCACAAAGTTTCCTATTCCCCCGTGAAAGTTCCGGACGGCACCTGGAAAATTTGCTCGCCGCAAACCATCAGCCAAGGCGGCTGGGGCGGATTTTCGGCCGTTGCCTACTTTTTTGGCCGCAGACTTCAGCAAGACATTCATGTGCCGGTTGGTTTGATTGAGGATTGTGTGGGCGGCAGTCTGGTGGAGAGCTGGATGGGGCCCGGGACGCTGCACAAAGTCGGCGGCTACGACCAAAAATTGGATGCCATAAACCGCCTGAGAGCCGAAGGCGGGCCGGAATATGGCAGTTTCCTGATGCACTGGTTGGATGAATATGATGTGGGTTTGAAAGGCCATTGGGCGGCTCCCGGTTCGAATGATTCGGATTGGCAAGCCGTTCACATTCCCGGCGCATTCGAGGAAATGGGGTTGGCCGACGTGCCGTGCGTTTGCTGGTTCCGCAAGGAAATCGTCCTGCCCGATCCGTTGCCCGCCGGTCCGGCCTCCATTCACCTGGGTTGGATTGAAAAGATGGACACTACCTACATTAATGGTCATTGGGTCGGGGCCAGCTCGTGGGTGGAACACAATCGGGATTACGATGTGCCCAGGGATGATCTTAAGCCCGGCACAAATCTGGTGGCGCTCAGCATATTCAAGTTGAAATCAAAGGACAGTTTTATGTCCAAGCCCGAGGAGATACGCTTGGTGGTGAGCAACGTGGTGGTGTCACTCGCCGGCGAATGGAGGGGCAAACTCAGTATCAACGCCAGGCCTCCGCACCCGATGCCGTTGGATTTTGAAAACTACCCGACGATGCCCGCCGTGCTGTATCTGGGCATGATTGACCCCGTGGCGCCGCTGGCCATCAAAGGCGCAATCTGGTATCAAGGCGAGGCGAACTTCACGCAGGCTTACCGGTACCGCACCTTGCTCCCGGCGATGATTGACAACTGGCGGGATCTGTTTGGCCAGGGCGATTTCCCATTTTATATCGTTGGCCTGCCCGCCTTCATGGAACGTCGCAGCGAGCCGGGCACCGATGGCTGGGCTGAATTGCGGGAAGCACAAGCTTTGACCACCCAAAATGTCCCGAATTGCGGTCTGGCAGTCACAGTGGACACGGGCGATGCTGACAACATTCATCCCAAAAACAAAGTCCCTGTGGGCGACCGCCTGGCCTATTGTGCGTTGGCCAAAACCTATGGCGAAAAAATTCCCGATCAAGGTCCGACCTATGCTTCGATGAGGCGCCTGCCCGGAGCGCTCAAGCTCAACTTCACCCATACCGACGGCGGATGGGTCGTCAAAGGCGAGAAACCGGGTGAATTTTCAATCGCCGGCAAAGATCAAAAATGGCACTGGGCTGACGCCAAAATTGACGGTAATTCGGTCGTGATTTCGTCGCCCCAAGTGCCTGATCCGGTGGCGGCCCGTTATGCCTGGCAGGCCAATCCGCTGGCCACGCTCTACAACAAAGCCGGTTTGCCGGCGGTGCCGTTCCGCACGGATGATTGGCCTGAAAGCACCCAGAACTAGGAGCTTTTCCACCTAAGCGGACAACTCAGTGCCGCCTGTGTTTGGCCATCAGCCAGCGCAGCGCACGAACATCAAGGCGCCATTCAAGCACAAAGCGAACCCAACCAAGGCTCGAACGTCCAGTCTTTCGCTGCCAGCACTCTCCCCGGATCATCCACTTCCAAAGAGGCGAAACAAAACATTAGGCGTTAAGTTGAATCAACAGCCAGTGGCAAAGAATGATTTCTTGTTCTCTGTGACAAAAAAGAAAACAGCCGCTGATTTACCAGCGGCTGTTTTTAACCAATGAAGAGCTGTTAGACCTTGCGACGGCGAATCAGCATTCCCGTAAAGGCAACGCCCACTCCCATCAAAGCCATTATGGTTGGCTCGGGAACCAGCGTAACCGCCGTGTCAAGATTGCGGCCACCGGAAGAATAAGGACCGGACTTGCCCTCGAAGTTCTGATAAGCATAGGCGTAAGTGGCGCTATCGGTGTTCCAGCCCTCTCCAACACTGTAGCTCGCACTCGGAGTCCCACCGCGAACCCACCATGTGCCATCTGCGTTAGCCGTCGGATCCAGTGCAAGCGCATAAACTTCATTAGGCAGCAGGGTGACAGTTTCGGTAGGCGTCAATGTGAAAAGGCTTTGTCCCGAAGCAACACCTCCGAAAACGAATTGGTCACCCGCTGAAAGCAAATTTACTTGGGATTGCGCCAAGGTAGTTGGCACAAAATTGTCCTGGCTTGGCACAACCGGAGTCGGTCCAAAAACACCACCTTGCGCAGCACCACCCAACCCATTCGCCGTGCCGCCCAAGCTTCCCAAATCGTAAAGTTCAACATCAAAAGTTACAGCAGCTCCTGACATAACAATTTGAAAATTCTGCAACGTGCCACCAGTGCTGAGATAAAATGTTTCTGCCAGAGAGCCAAAGCCAGCCGAGCCACCTGCGTTACCGCCCCAATTATCGTTGTCCTGTGAAGTACCACCGCTGTCGGTGGTTGGGGCTGCTCCTGTTGAAAAAGCAGGCGTGCCAAGCCAACTACTGATTGAAGAGCTTGAGGTTGATATACTTGCTTGAACTGACATACTCACAGCCAAGGCGGCGGCTGCCGCTACCGTTGTTTTAATATAACTTTTCATAGGTTTCTTCGTTATTACTTGATACTTGTTTTTCTTCGGGAACTGATGCCGTTACTTTACCAGCGTTCCCTTTTTTAGGGAATGGATGAAACAATGTTTTCCACGGAATCATCTCTACTTTAAATTCTCGCAATTAGGAAAAGGCACGTCCCGCACCAACAGGTTGGCTGACAACAAAAATCCCGTCATTTGTTTACTTTCAATAAGTTATATCAAAAAGCGAACCAAATAAGGCCCGTCTTTTAATTGTTAAGGTCCGATCTGGATGCTATAGAAGCGAACCGGATCGCTGAAATTGGTGCCCACCAGCGTCACCGGTATCACCGGTGAATTCGTCGTCAACAATACCTGCCAGTCGGCCAGTGGGTCGGTCAGATTCGTCGAGGTCAATACCGTGTAATCCGGGTCTTGCGGCCCTGTCACCACCAAGGTCACCTGGCCACCTGCGGCACTGATCAAATTCACCGACGGCAGGGAACTCAATGGATTAACCAGCACATTGAAACTGTTGGTCGCGCTCAACAGTGTTCCATTGTCCGTCACCATAATCGTCATCGGGTTGGTCGTGTCAGCCGAACCTACCGGCGCACGCCAACTGAATTGCGCATCAGTCGAGTCAAGCGACGTCAGCGTAGCACCCGATGGACTGTTCAACAGATTAAAGGTCAACGTTTGTGGAGGCACATTCGGGTCCGTCGCCGTGTTGGTCACCACCAACGTCTGACCGGCATTCATCGTCTGGTCGGCTACCGGCGTCAACATCGGAGGGATGCTGGAAATGTTGACGGCCTGTCCTACAAACGTCACCACACTCATGGCCGGCAGCGCATAAGTAAATGACTCATTGGTGACGGCGACCGACGCCTGGTTAGCCAGGGAAAGATTGCTCGAAGTAATCCATGGCGTGACCGAACTGGCGGTGAAATTCGCCAGATTGAAAATTTGAGTTACCGTCGTGGAAAGCGGATTGACAGCGACCACGGCAAAGTTGCCGGCAACCGGATCCTTGTACGCGCTGACTGCAGTCAGGGGATTATTGTTGGCCACGTCAATGCGGTATTGCCCCGGCCGTATGAACCGGCTGTAGTTCCCAACGGCAAACAATCGTTTTGTGGGCGCAGCATTCGTGTCCATCAGGCCCGTGTTACTCCCATACGGAACGAGCCACCAGTAATGCCAGGCGTTGGCCTGGGCAACCGTCATAAACAGGAAAATCCGCTCGGCATAATAGACGCCATTGGCAATGTCGCTGCTCTCACCATCAAGCTGAGAAACCTCCGTCTCCCAAAGCGACTTGCCGTAACTGTTTTTGGTGAGCGTCGCCGGCCCGTTGGCGCCGTCATAGTTGTGGTCGGCAATAATGCCCACATCCGCCGCGACATTGGGATCGGTCATGGCCGGACCCGCGAGATTCTGGGGATCCTGCCAATTTTCGCTTTCCGGAAGAATGATTTTGGTTGAACCCACGCCTTTGGCCACCAGCGCATTGTAAAGGTTGGTGACGAAATCATGAATGAACGCATTGGTCCACTGGCACGCCTCGTAGGTGGTCACAGCGGCATCCGGCTCATTTTGGATGGAAATGGCGTAAAGATTAACGCCGTAAGTGTTTTTCATTGACGCGACGTAATTGGCCAACTGGCTGGCGTAGGCGAGATTTGTAGCGGTGCCCCCCCGGAAACTGCCGCCGTCGATTCCCCCATCGGTGGCTGTGCCGGAATCGTAGATGTCATTGGTGCTCTTAAATTCCGCGGGCGCTGTCCAAGGCGTGCTCCAAACGCGGGCGCCTCGGGCCTGAGCCCATTGCATAATCTGGGTTTCCACCGTTGTCGGGGTCGCGCTCGCTAAAGCGGAACTGGCCGGGACAATATGGTTGCGCAACAGGGAAAGGCCGACTCCATTATTGGTGTATTTGTTGCCGAGATTGTCGGAGAAAATAACACCCAGGTTGGTGGAGAAAAGAATGTCCGCCTGGTTGGTTGTCCAACTGCCATCCCACGCCGAGGATGCCCCAAAACCGTCTATTGGTTGATGCACGTTGTTCCAATCCACAACGCAATTGGTGGTTACCGGCGAGGCTCCGACAAACTTGATATTGTCCACCCACAACGTCGAAGCCCCGCTCATAGTGGGTCCGTAAATATGAATCAGCACATCGTTGATGCTCTGGAGATTGGGATCGGCGGTTGCATTAAGATTGATGTTGACGTGCACCCAGTTGGTGTTGCTGGACGGAACGCTGATGCCGCCAAAATAGTCCTGGTTGTAGCCGACGGCGATGCCGAATTGCAAATAGCCAAAGGTACCGTTGGTCGTGGCCGAACCCTGGGCAAAGCGGACGTCACACTGGAAATTGGTGTACTGCAGCCCATTGAGCGGCGGGGAGATGCCATTAAAACCATCATAAACCTCGAATTGGTTCGGGATGGAACCCGAATTGTTGAAGTTGAGGTTGATTTTCATGGAACCCGAATTGGGATTATTGCTGGCATCGCTGGTGGAGTCCCAAACCAAAGATTGAAATGCGTTGCCGAACCAATTCCCCCAAACGTTGGTGATTTGACCACCGGCATAGCTGTATCCGCCGGTTCCTGACGGATCAAATTGGTCCACCACGTAAACAACTTGCGCGGAAACGCGCGCGTTGTACTGGAGGAAAAGCACGGTGCCCCAAATAAATGATGCTTTGGCCAAGCCGGGGAGATTCATAAAACAGGTATCAGACTTTGGACTCAAATTAAACTGGCGATCACCTTATTCAAAAAGTTCCGCTAACAAAAAAGGCGCCGGGCATCTTCCGGCGCCGTCATTTCATTTTCATTAAGCATGGATAATTTTATCATACATTCCAAGTAGATGGAATGGATGATATTACGGTCGTCTCGAATAAATTGAATTTAGTTTAACCCTTTTCAACAAAATGGCGCCAGGAAGTCATCCTAGCGCCACTGTCGTTATCTAATCTGGTTATGCAATTACTGAGCTGGGACCGGGTTCTGGAGCAAGAAGAACGCCGACGCCGACTTAACTCCGTTGGATGTTCCATCTACTGTCGGCAGGGCGGCAGTAGGAATTAACTCCCACTTGTATGAGCCTTGCGACAAGGCCGATAGTCCATTGCTGGGATAATTGGCGTAAAAATTCGGCGTTTTCCAGGGGATAGTCTTATTACCAATGTCCGCCTTGGTCGCCAACGCGAACCCGATGTCAGGAGTGGTCCAATACACCCACAAAGGTGTGTTGGCCGCATTAACGGAAACCAGAGCGGCGGCGGTTTGAGAGACGCTACCGGTCAGCCAGATGTTGGTATTGATGCTGCCCGTGGTGAGGTCCGAGTTAACCGGAACCCCGGTAGCCACGTTGACCGTCTGCGCGTGGGTAACATCAACGTAGGTTCCAATAGACGTAGTGGGGTCGGGTTGCATCCCGAATTCAAAAACCATCGGGTTGCCAAAATCCGTGGCGAGATTTGCGTCGTTGAAGGTGAACGGCACCGGACTGCTTCCCGGCGCCGTGAGCGTGCCGGTCGTTGCGCTGTTGAACGTCACCGTCCACGTGCCAACGATGGTGCTGTTGCTGACACCAACCATAACGTTAACCGGATTGCTGTTGAGCAAGTTTGTCTTCCAGGCAAGCTGGGCCACCACCATGGCGTTGGACCCGGTGCCCGCCACGCCCTGGGTAATGATGAGCCGCATAGTGTTCTGGGCGGTGCTGTAATCACTGTATTGATTGAGTGTTCCTGAGTTCCAATTCAACGGTATCCAGAATGCATGAAACTCATTTATAGCAAGGGCAGGATCATACCCCGAAATGTTGAACGAGTAAGACACTGGGTAAGCTCCTCCCACCCAGGATTGGTTGGTGTCAACCGTGGCGATTTGTGTCCGCGCATACTGGCTTCCGTTGGCGAATATACGCAAAGCCGACGAGGTTTTTTGTGCGCCGGCCGTGGGCTGCACCAAGTTGGGTACGCCCAACTGGAATTCCAAGTTGTCCACATATAAGTAAACCGGGACGTTACTGCCCGTGGCGCCTATAGCACTGAAAATCTTGACATAGACACTCGGAATATTGGTCCAAATTGAGTTTGCAGTGACCGGGATACTCACATGGACCCAATTGAGATTGGTGCTCGGGATCGTAATACTGCCAAAATCATATTGCCCATAATTTGTGTCATTGCCATAGGTGCCAAATTCAACGGTGGGGAAATTGCCACCGCTGCTCGCGGAAACCGGATCGAAACGGATATCGCACGAAAAGTTTGTCACGACTTCCACATTGGTCAACAACGTGCCATACCCGTTAAATGGCGGTTGAAAGGCGCCAAACCCGTTAAAAACCACAAATTGAGTGCCATTCGCGCCGCCCACCCCGCCGTCAGGGAAGTACGACTGAATGAGCATGGATCCGGAACCGGGATTGTCACCGGGAGCACCGGCATCGCTGGCGGACCAGACCACGTTGGAATAGGCTGCACCAAACCAATTACCCCAGGGGTACGCGCCGTACCCCAGGTTTTGGTTCAGATAAACCTGATCAGAAGTGTCAAAATTATTGATGATGACGGTGTTGCCGTTGGTGGCAATGATTTGGGCCTGGGAACTCATAATTGCAAACTGGAATATTCCAACTGCAAGTAGCCCCGTTAAAAGTGAGAGTTGTTTGTTTTTCATATGACTTTTCTCTCCGGTTATCAGTTTCGTCGTTTCGATGGTTGCTCGTTTGTTTGACTGGTTGATTTGCTTCGGTTGTGTCTTATGTCTGATGTTTGTACTGAAATCGGATCTCCGGTTTGTTCAATAGAAGGACGTATAATACGGGCCAACATATCGCCACACGATGGAAGTGGATTGGCGTGTTTCTGCATGGCCGTCACCGAACACCAAGTTTACACTCTGAATCCTGCCGCCTTGGCTGGCACCGGCCGGATGGCCTTGGCCCGGGCCGACCGCGCCTAGGCCCATGGCATTAAGCCCACCCGTGCTTTTTACGCTGGACACGACTATGTCCGTCAGAATGGGCATTTCGGAGGCATGAAGATCAGATGATTTTTGAAGCCAATCATAAAGCGTGTTCCGGTTCGGATTGACATTACCATTCGGTAAGTATTTGCTCGGAAAGTAAGTGGGCGGACTCGATCCTAACCAAGGTCGCTTTATCCACGGGTTGTATCCAGCCGTCGCACCACCAACCCCACCTGCAATCTCTTCAAAAGCCGGCGATGGCCAGCTCCCTGAGGGATAGGCGAACAGGTACGCGAGATCATTTGTCACAGTGATTAAGGGATGACCTAAATTTTGCTGACACACCTGACTGGCCTGCACATAGCTCCAATTGCGCACCGGACAAAACCACATTTTGGGGTTGTTCAAGCCGTATTCCGACATGTCGGTAAGAAAACTGTTGGCCACATCCCATATATCTTCTCCCGAAGCAGCAGGCAGTGGTTCATTGGGGAAAAAACTGTTGTTGTCAATTGAGTAGGACATCATACCCACTCCCCACTGCTTGCAGTTGGAAGTGCACTGCGTCACCAGTGCCCGGTATTTTGCCGCCGCCAACGCCGGCAGGAGCATGGCTGCCAGAATGGCGATAATCGCTATCACAACCAGCAATTCTATCAGCGTAAACGCCCGGCTGGCAGCCTGGTGGTTTGCGAACTTTCGATACATTTGGGTGCTTTTATTCATTTTGACACAAATTTTTCCTCCTGGCATGGAGGACACGATGTTCTTCGTGATTTCCGGGGGCAACTGTTTCACTTGTTCTTTCCGATGACTCGAAAATGGAAAGCAAAGGTGGCATTGTTTTCTGATCGGCCCCGGCCCGCCCGTTGCCTGGTATCGGCCGGCCAAACGTCTCTTGATTTGCGCCATTGCTTTCAGACAGGGCAAGTGCTTTCTGCAAAGCTGTGCGCTTGACGGTGTCCTTTGTTTTTTCCGGCAGCATCCGATATTCACTCGGCGCAACCCGATTCACTGATTTAAATGTCCGCGAAAAATAAAAAGGATCGTCGTACCCCAGGGCCGCCGCAACCTCCTTGACGTTCAACGATGTGCAGTCAAACAACCGACAGGCCTGTTGCATGCGCAAATGGATGAAATAGTCAATGGGCGAGCACCCCGTCCAGCGCTTGAACAACGCGGAATAGTGTGAGGGAGACACACTCACAGCCGCCGCCAGGGTGGCCACGTGCAGCGGCTGATTCAAATGTTGCAACATGTAATAGATGCTTTGTTCGATTTTCCGCCCGTTCCGCCCGACACAAATTCCGAGCGGCTCCTGGCCGTTCGTCGGCAACTGTTCAATGCCATTTCTCTTCATCTGTCTTGTATTGTCTCGCGTTTATTAGTTCGGACGGCGAACAAATTTGGTAATTGATAAATCTTTTTTGTTTTTTTACTCAAGCTATGGAAGGTGCGCTGAAATGTTTTTGAAGGACCAAGGCGACGGTGCCGCGCAACCGGGGTTGCGCTTCCGAACCGGCCGGCACAATCCGCGTGACCGCATGGGTGAAGGAACGGCGTTTCACGGCTTCGGCCACGATCCCCCCGACCCTGTCCCACGCCCGCGTGACTTCTCCGACAACAATTAAAACGTCAGGGGCAAGCCCGGTCACCAGCATCGCGATGCCCGTTCCCAGATAATGCGCCATTTGATTCAAAGCTTTGCAGGCCCTGGCATCCCCCTGTTCCACCAGTCGTAAAATGTCGCCAAATGGCACCGTAGCCATATCGCTTTTGGAACCAATCGCCCCCTTGGGCACCGAGGCCGATTCGGCATAATACCGCACGGCGGCGGCGTTGGAGGCCAGCATCTCCCAACACCCGGTGTTGCCGCACCGGCATTTGGGTCCCTCCAGTACCTGGGAGACGTGCCCAAATTCTCCCGCCACACCCGTCGAACCGCGCACCAACTGCCCATTCATTATCATCCCCACGCTGATGTCGTCCGAAACCGTCACCGCCACCAGATTGCTCACCCCATCCATGTGCTGGCCCGACCATAATTCAGCCAGGGCGCACGCATTGGCGGCATTTTCCAGCTTCACCGGCAGACCGGTCTCGCGCTCAATGGGCGTCTTGAGGTCAAGCTCGCTCCATCCCAAAGTCGGAGCAAAAATCAACCGTTCCGATCCGACCTCGATCCGTCCCGGCAGGCTGATCCCGATGCCCTCATAGGATTTCCTGGGGTGCGCCCGGATTAAATCGGTGATCCGGTGACTCAGACGGGCGATAAATTCCGATGCATCCCGGGCCGTGGGCATGGATTCGAGCGCCGAAAACTGGCTCTCCATGTTGGATACCGCCAGGGTGGTTCTCGCCGGCTGAACATCAACCCCGATCACACCGCACCGTTCGGGATTGAGGTGCAGGAAGGTCGGCCGGCGGCCGCGTGGCAAATTACCCACCGCCCCTTCTTTTAACCACCGGTCGGCGATCAGTTGTCCGGCTATCACCGACACCGTGCTGCGTTGCAAGCCCGAATAACGCATCAAATCCGCCCGCGAAATCGGCTGATGGCGCCGCACTAAATTCAACATGATGCGGCTGTTGATATCGCGAACGGTTTCGTTGGTCGCCACCTGAAACTTATTCAGATTAATTTTATGCACAAAATGCAGTCAAATAACCGTCTTGGGCTTGCTTTAATTACTCGAAGCTTACCTGTTATAAAATGGGTGTCAAGAATAAAGTTCGGACTTCGAACAAATAAAAAGCAGTCAAACCAACTTGAATATGCCAGGAATCCACCACCCTCCGAACACGGCAATTAATTCGCTGATGATCAAATATTTGCCTATTTAAAGGTACTCCCAAAGCACAACTTTATTGCGGCGAAAAAATGAAAAAATGGAGCCGCGACTCAATCTTGTCCTGCACGTTGCGAAATACGAGAACGTCAGTCAGCCGACCAAAAAGAATTGCCTCAGCCAACCGATTGGCTTCTCGTGTTCTTCTACAGGCAAACCCGCGCTCCGGCGAGATTATTCGCCTCCGGTTTCATGCGGAATCCAAACTCTGCCAGGCGGCGCGCAGATAGCCCAGTGCAAAGGCCATGCCCGCGTGCCACGGCGCTGCGCAGTTCATTTGCGGCGTGTGATCGGGTATGACGACGCCGTCGAAATTGTTCCGTTTCAAGATCCGCAGAATTCGTGGAACATCCACGTCACCTTCGTCAATAAACGTCTCCTGGTAGAACGGTGCTTTGCCACGAACGTTGCGCAGGTGCACATAAGCCAGCCTGCCCTGTCAACTGCAGGTGTCCACCGCATCATAAAGGTCGCCCTCGCTCATCTCTGCCAGCGTGCCAACACAGAATTCAAAGGCATTCGCCGGACTGGAATTCAGGTCAATCACCTTTTGATAGAGTCGGGGCTGATAAACCAGCCGGGGCTGGCCACGCATCGTCGGCATCGGCGGGTCATCGGGATGTAACGCAAGTTTGACATTGGCTTCCTCGGCCACGGGAAGAACCTCCGCCAGAAAATGCTCCAGCCGACGCCACAGTTCGTCATGCGTAATCGGCGGCACAAAACCTTTGGGCGCGTTGGAATCATAAACCATGTTCCAGGCCATGCCGTTGGGCATAGGTTCATCAAGCGGGCCTTCCATACCTACGGACACTGCCGCGCCGCGCGCATAAGGCCCGGTGGTGCGTCCGCAAACTCCGGCGATGCTGAAGTTGTAACCCATAATTGGAATGCCTGCCTCTCCCAGATTACGGATAATCACTTTTATATTTTCAAGCTGCCGCTTCTTTTTGGGGCCGTCGAGCAATACGTCGTGCCAGTGGGCCGGGTCGAAATTTTCAATCGCCTCAAGTTTCAATCCTTCGGCTTCGACGGCCGTGCACAAAGCGCGCAATTCTTCTGCGCTCCATAATTTTTCCGGGTCGCCGGCCAGACCCCAACCCCGCTCCGTGCCGGTCGGCTGGTTGTCGTCGGGATTATGCGCGCCGCCTTTGAAATAATCCACCAGATGGGCCACGATGTGTGTGGCGCCAGCCTGTCGCGCGAATTGGAAATTTTCGCGCGTGAGCATGTGACGATACAGTCCCAATCCGAGGTGCATGCGATTCAAGAATTGAGGTATTGGGCGCCGTCGGCGAGACGCACGTGGAAAAGGAGGTTCATATCGTTCAGAATAAATGATGTCCGATTCGAGACAAACAGCAACGAGAAACCAGGCCCTGCGGTAAAATTCGTCGTTTCCTCCATTCCCCGGCACGGTATGCTCCCGACCACACCATGAATAGATTGAAAGAGAGAAAAATTGACCTGCTGCCATGTTTTTGCCTCCTGGCCTTTCTCCACCAATGTTTCGCCCTCGTCGAACCGCAGTACGTGGAGAACATCGCCGGCCCTGGCAATTTCTGCATTGCACAGGATGGCGCGGTAGCGCCCATTTATGTGGATACCAACGATTACGCCGGGGTGCTCATCGCCGCCAACAATTTGTGCGTGGATGTGAATCGAGTCACCGGTCACACGCCGGCTATGGTCAACACCGGAGAAAACCTGGGGACGAATGCGGTCATCATCGGTTCTATCGGCAAAAGCCGGATTATTGACGGGTTGATCCAGGCCGGGAAAATTGATGTCTCTTCCATCAGCAACCAATGGGAATCGTATTTCACCCAGGTCGTGCCCGATCCCCTGCCCGGTGTCGCCAGCGGCCTCGTTATTGTCGGAAGCGACAAGCGCGGGACGATTTATGGCATCTATGATTTGTCCGCTGAGATGGGGGTATCGCCATGGTATTGGTGGGCGGACGTGCCGGTGCCGCATCAGGACGCCGTGTTCGTCAAGGCCGGGAAATACGAGCAAGGCCCGCCCGTCGTCAAATATCGCGGGATTTTTCTGAACGACGAGGCGCCGGATCTCACGGGCTGGGTTAATGAAAAATTCGGCAACTACAACCACGCGTTTTACACCAATGTCTTCGAACTGCTGTTGCGGCTGAAGGCGAACTACCTCTGGCCGGCAATGTGGAATAATTGTTTCAACGAAGACGATCCTCTAAATCCGCAACTCGCCGACGAATATGGCATCGTCATGGGCACTTCCCACGTCGAACCGATGATGCGGGCGGACAAGGAGTGGAACCGGCTGGGTTACACGGCCAGGGAATGGAATTATCTGACCCAGTCGAACCTGCTTGACTCGTTCTGGAAGGAGGGCCTGGAACGGAATAAGAATTACGAGAACGTCATCACCATCGCCATGCGCGGCAAGATTGATACGCCGATGTCCGAAACCGCCAACATCTCCCTGCTGGAGGAAATCGTGGCGGCCCAGCGGAAAATCATCGAAGACGTTTATCAGACCAATGCCGCCGCCGTCCCGCAGGATTGGGCGCTCTACAAGGAAGTCCAGGAATACTACGAGAAAGGCATGCGCGTGCCCGACGACGTCACCTTGCTGTGGTGCGACGACAACTGGGGTGACCTCCGCCGGCTGCCGTCACTGGGAAGCCGGACGCGCAGCGGCGGCGCCGGGGTTTATTACCATTTCGATTATGTCGGCGGGCCG
Source organism: uncultured bacterium (assembly GCA_963723125.1). Taxonomy (GTDB): domain Bacteria; phylum Verrucomicrobiota; class Verrucomicrobiia; order Limisphaerales; family UBA11358; genus UBA11358. The sequence goes on along the minus strand of CAVRPQ010000007.1, from coordinate 23,433 downwards.
CGCAATTACAAATGGCTGAATACAAATCCGACCGCCAAAATCTGGGAGCAGATGAATCTGGCGTATCACTATAACGCGAATCAGATTTGGATTGTGAACGTCGGCCACCTCAAGGGCTACGAACTGCCCATCGAGTTTTTCCTGAGCCTCGCGTGGAATCCGGAGCAGTGGCCGAAGGAAAGGATCTCCGCATTCACGCGGTTGTGGGCCGAACGCCAGTTTGGTCCTGAGTACGCGGCACCCATAGCCGATATTTTATCCAAATACACCAAGTACAACGGCCGGCGCAAACCGGAGCTGCTGGATCCGACCCTCTTCAGTCTCGTGGACTATCAGGAAGCGGACAAGGTACTCGCCGATTGGAAATTGCTCACCACCGAGGCCGAGGACATTTATCAGAAACTGCCGGCAAACGAGCGGGACGCCTTCTTTGAACTCGTCCTTTATCCGACCAAGGCCTGCGAACAAGTCAACGAACTTTATATCACGACGGCAAAAAGCCGTTTGTACGCCAGCCAGGGCCGCGCCAGCGCAAATGATTATGCGGCGCGGGCGCGCGCGTTGTTCCAGGCCGACGCGGATTTGTCGGCCTATTACAATCACGCTTTGGCCGGCGGCAAATGGGATCACATGATGGACCAGACGCATATCGGCTATAAGTATTGGCAGCAGCCGCCCACGAACATCATGCCCGCGGTAGAGGAGATTGAAATTCCGACGAACGCGGAAACGGGAATTGCGCTTGAAGGTTCGACCAACGTCTGGCCGGGCGCTGCGGATGAACCCGTCTTGCCGCAGTTCGACAAATTCACCCGGCCAACGCGATACCTGGACATCTTCAACAAGGGAAAGAGGCCGTTTGAATTTTCAGCCACCTCCAGCGCACGGTGGATTGAGTTGAGCGCCACCGGCGGCACGATTGAAAAGGAGCAACGCCTTTGGGTGAGCGTGGACTGGACCAAAGCGCCGGAAGGTTCCCGGCATGGCTCTGTGAAAATCACCGGCACCGGCAAACCCGTCACCGTGGAAGTGGACGTTTTCAATCCACGGAAACCGACGAAAGAATCACTGAAAGGTTTTGTGGAAGCTGACGGCTGCGTTTCCATCGAGGCGGTGCATTATACAAAGAGAATTGACGCCGGCCCGGTGCGCTGGGAGGAAATTCCCGATTTGGGGCGGACACTTTCAGCCATGAGCCTTTTTCCCGTCACCGCGCCAAGCGCGGCGCCACCCAAGGATTCGCCCTGTCTGGAATATCAAATGTATTTATTTCACCCGGGACAGGTCGAAGTGGAGGCGATGATTGACCCGACACTGAATTTTGTTCAGGGCCGCGGCCTCCGCTACGCATTGTCCTTTGATGATCAACCGCCGCAAATCGTCACCGCCGTGCCCGCTGATTACACCGCCATGGACGGAAACCACGACTGGGAAACCACGGTAAAGGACAGCGTCCGCAAGGTTAAAACCAACTTCACGTTGTCGCAGACAGGTTATCACACGCTGAAATTCTGGATGGTGGATCCGGGCGTCGTACTGCAGAAACTCGTGGTCAACCTCGGCGGTGTGCAGCCAAGCTATCTTGGTCCGCCGGAAAGTTATTACAGCGCCGTTTCGTCCGCCCAATAAAGATGAAAAAGAACCATTTCATCGCTGTTGCCGCGGCATTGGCCTTGTCGTTTATCCTCACCGCCTGTCGGTCTGTTGATTCAAAGACAGCGGTCAATGGCTCCGGCGCTTTTGCCACCGGCCATTATCGGAATCTGTTTGCCGAGGACGGCCATTCGTCGCAGGAAATCCAGAGCAAAATTGATTCGGCGTTTCAGCAATTATTTCACGGCGACCCGGCCAGCCAGGCGGTTTTTTATTATGCCGGCAGCAATTCGAACGGGCCGCTCGCCTATATTACCGACATTAACCCATATTTCCCAAATAAACTTCACAAGCCGGAGTTAGTGACATACAATAAAGCCGCATAAACAAAGGCTTTCCTCTATGTCCAACCAACAAAAAACGGAGAATCCAACGGGTGCAGGCAAAAAAGCGGGTCTGCGGATGGTTTTTGATAGTCGTTTGAAGCTGGAGTTTCACGGTTCCAAGATCACGTCTGATGCCGGGTTGTTGGCCTATCGGGAACTGGATGCGGCGCTGGGTCTGACCGATCTGGGTGAAAATCTGTTGAGTGATGGGCGGACGGGTAAGAACACGCAACACTCGATGGTGGCGCAGATGCGGCAGTCCATCTTCAGTCGGCTGGCAGGTTACGAAGACACCAATGATGCCGAACGGCTCTCGGTTGATCCCACCATGCGGCAAATAGTTGGTGGGCGAGCCACGGAACACACGGCGGCCTCCACCAGCCAGATGGGACGGTTCGAGACCGAGGTGTTGACCCAGCCGAGCAACCTGAAGGCGTTGACGAAGCTATCAGGAAAATGGATTGACCGGCTGCGGGAACGCCAGCCGATGCGGGAACTGATCTTGGACATGGATAGTTCGGTGAGCGAGACCTATGGCGAGCAGGAAGGAACGGCGTTCAACGGACATTTCGGCTGCACCTGCTACCATCCGCTGTTTTGCTTCAATCAGTTTGGCGATGTGGAGCAGTCCCTGCTGCGCGAGGGCAATGTGCATAGCGCCAAGGATTGGCGGGCGGTGCTGGAACCGGTGGTGGCACGGTATCAAGGTCGAAACATTCCACGCTATTTTCGGGCCGATGCCGCCTTTGCCAACCCGGAGCTCTATGAGTATCTGGAAGCCGAAGGATTTGAGTATGCCATCCGTCTGCCGGCCAATGATGCGTTGCATGCGGGACATTGAGCCACTGCTGACCCGACCGGTGGGGCGTCCTTCAAACACGCCGGTGGTCTGGTATGCCGGTTTTTTGTATCAGGCCAAGAGTTGGAATCGTGCCCGGCGCGTGGTGGCGAAGGTGGAATGGCACAATGGCGAACTGTTCCCTCGTGTCGGATTTATCGTGACCAATCTAACCCGGCCTGCCAAACGGGTGGTGCGGTTCTACAATCAGCGGGGCACGGCGGAGCAGTGGATCAAGGAAGGCAAGAACGCCGTCAAATGGACCCGCCTGTCCTGTCACGACTTTGTGGACAATCAAGTGCGGCTGCAACTGTTCGTGCTGGCTTACAATCTGGGCAACTTCCTGCGGCAGGCGGTGCTGCCCCAAGCGGTGCGTCACTGGACATTGACGACGTTGCGGGAGAAACTGATCAAGATTGGGGCGAAGGTCGTGCGCCATTCCCGGAAGATCGTCTTCCAGATGGCGGAAGTGGCGGTGCCGCGAGAGTTGTTCCAGACGATTTTGGAACGGATTGGACGGCTGAGATCACCAGCAGCAGCAACCGGATGAGGAAAAGTGGAAGGAATCACATGAAAACCACGGCAACAACGGAGGCGGTGTCTTCACCTCCGGAAGAAAATGAGCATTGGAGCCAACAATGGCGTCGAAACACCTCCCGCGCCGGAAAAAAACCAAGGGCGGACTGGAAAAATGACTTGCAAATTCAGGGAGCAGGCAGAAAATCACGAAAACCACCCACGCCGGTCGTGGGCATAAAACCAAATGGGAAATCCCAGATAATCAGTCCTGTGAGACTGGAGTTTAATCCCTGCATTCGCAGCGGTTGTCGTTCGTCCATCGGAGCGACCGTTGTGGGGGTGGCTTTGCTGATTGGTTACACCATCCAGGCGCAGAATCTGTTTGTTTCGGTAAATAGCCCCGGCAATGGCGCGATTTATGAATTAACACCCAACGGGGAGGAAAGCACCTTTACCACCAATGTGGATCAACCTCGTGGATTGGCTTTTGACAAGGCTGGCGACTTGTTTGCAGGGACTTATTACGGCGACATTTATGAATTTGCCTCCGATGAAACGCAAAGCATCTTTGGTGCGGTAGGGGGGATTCTCGTGGGTTCGGCGTTTGATAGCGCAGGTAACTTGTTTATCTCCGATTATAGAGGGGGCTTTATTTATGAAATTGCTCCCGACGGAACGCAAAGTACATTCGCTTCCGGATTGAAAGGCCCTGAAGCATTGGCATTTAACGGCGCCGGCAATTTGTTCGTGGCGAATCAGCAGAACGGCACCATCACGGAGATCACGCCGGATGGAACTCAAAGCAACTTTGTTTCCGGGTTGTCTTTTCCTGCGGGACTGGCTTTTGACAGCAACGGCGATCTATTTGTATCGAATCAGACTGGTGACAAGATTACAAAGATCACACCGGATGGAACGCAAACCACCTTCATCTCCGGTCTGGACGATCCCAATGGGATAGCCTTTGACAGTGCGGGCGATCTGTTTGTGGCCAATACGGCGGGATATGACATTGTCAAAATCACGCCAGACGGGGTGGAGAGCATCTTCGCTTCCGGATTTGGCGTTGGCGAACCGGCAGAAGTGGCATTCCAGCCCGTGCCTGAGTTGCAGGCCCAGGTTGTCAACGGCACTTTTCAAGTGACGGTTTCAATGCCGTCTCCCTATTATTCAACCATCCTTCAGGCTTCAACCAACCTGGTGAACTGGGTTGGCGTTTACACCAACACGCCGGCGTTTACTTACACCGACCTGACGGTGACAGCGTCAGGGCAATGCTTCTATCGCGCCGTGCTTGGCCCATGAGTGAAACAGGTTTCTACAATTTCTTCACCTAGAGCGGATCAAGAAACACTATAGCCGCGCGGCTAGGTCAAAACATGGATTTGGAAGCGGTCTTTCTGCCCTTGAGCTTCGTTTCGCCTCAGTCACAGCCCCACTGGCGGGGATGCTCCTTCGGCAAAGCCTCGCCCAAGGCCAAAAATCCGCACTCCGCGCTGGCTATAGCTTTTCTTGATCCGCTCTAAAGTCACACCGGGCGAACAATAAAGCCTGACAGCTTTGGACCAAAAGTGTCTTTCGGTTGATCCAGAAAAATTGCCGCGCATTTTCGTCATGCACGATCACATTCGCATCACGATTCCACAGGAGGCCAACCGTCTGTCAAAGATGCAATCGGAAATTCGGCTGTGCCGCTCGCTGCTGGTCGGGATTGGGATATTATGCGCGGCGAATTTAGCGTTCTTTTTCTACGAACCAACGTTCGTCAGGACAATCATTGAAATTGTGATGGTGGCTGTCGTTTTGGCTTCATTGAGGCGGGAAAAGCACCTTTATTTTGTGCAACGATGGCAAATCGCCACTGGGCGGATATTGGATTAAACACCATGATGTGCGCACGGAAGGTTTGTCTTACGGCATGATGATCGCCGTGCAAATGAATAAACCGGCGGAGTTCAACGCGCTTTGGAACTGGTCAAAAACATACCTGTACCACGATTCACCGACTGACCCGTCCGATGGTTTCTTTTCGTGGCAGGCGAAGACGAACGGCGAGACGATGAGCGAGTTCGTCGCCCCGGACGGCGAATCGTATTATGTCATGACCCTTTGCTTCGCGGCGAACCGCTGGGGCAACAGCGCGGGGATTTACAATTACAAAGCTGAGGCCGACCGGTTGTTGACCAATATGCGACATCGCGCTTGGATTACAGGGCAACTGTTTTCGTCCTGGCACGGCACAAACCACATTGCCACCGTGACCGCCGGCCCGCTGTTTGACGCCAAACACAAAATGGTTCTTTTCTCGCCCAGCACTGAGCGCGGGGCTTTTACTGATCCTTCCTATCATCTGCCCGCGTTCTATGAGTTGTGGGCACGTTGGGGACCGCCCGCGGACAGCAATTTTTGGATGGCAGCGGCGGCGGCCAGCCGCGATTTCTTCCCGCGCGCGGCCAATCCGGTCACCGGCCTGGCTCCCGACTACGCAAATTTTGATGGAACCGTCGTCAGCAACCGTTGGAACAAAGGCGCCGTCAATTTCCGGTTCGATGCGTTCCGAACCGCAGGGAACTGGTCGGTGGATTGGTCGTGGTGGGGCAAAGATATCCGCGAGCGGGAATTGAGCGACAGGTTGCAGGCATTTTTTGAATCCAAGGGAATGGATTCTTACGGCTGCCAATTCACACTGAACGGCAAACAATTGGATGACCGGCACGCGCAAGGACTTGTCGCCGTGAACGCCGATGCCAGCCTCGCGGCAACGAATCCGCGTTCAAAAAAATTTGTGGAGGCCCTGTGGAACACGCCGACGCCCGACGGCATCGAACGGTATTACGAAGGGTTGCTGTATATGATGGCGTTGCTGCATTGCAGCGGTGAGTTCCGCATCTGGGCTCCGCAATAATTTCATTGAATCCAACACGAAAATGACCCCGTCCTTTTTCCAGCTTTTCCTGGTCTTCCTGCTGGTGGAAATCGGCAATTCCCGCGGTGCGGGTGAATTTGCCACCGGTCAGTATCGCAACCTGTTCGTCGAGAACGGCCATTCGCAGCCGGAAGTGGATGCAAAAATTAATGCCGCGTTCCAACAATTGTTTCATGACAATCCAAATACTGGGGCGGTTTACTTCCCCGCCGGTACGAACGCGAACGGGCCGCTGGCTTACGTGTGCGACATCGGCGACCAGGACGTGCGTTCAGAAGGCATGTCCTACGGCATGATGATTGCCGTGCAATTGGACAAGCAAGCCGAGTTCGATGCGATTTGGAACTGGGCCAAGACGTTCATGTATCATGGTTCGTCCAACAGCCCGGCCTACGGCTATTTCTCGTGGTCCATGAAAACCAATGACACGCCGAACGACGAAATGCCCGCGCCCGACGGCGAACAATACTTTGCCATGTCGCTCTACTTTGCGTCCGGGCGTTGGGGAAACGGTTCCGGCATATACAATTACCGGGCGGAGGCCGACCGGTTGCTCACCGATATGAGACATCGCGCGTTAATCACCGGCCCGACCATCACCGGGCCAATGACGGCGGGGGCCATTTTTGATTCTGAAAATACAATGGTCCGATTTACACCGGACGTTAAGAACTGGAACCATACTGACCCTTCCTACCAGTTGCCGGCGTTTTATGAATTGTGGGCGCGTTGGGGACCGGTCGGGGACAGGAATTTTTGGAAGGAAGCGGCGGCAACCAGCCGCGCCTTCTTCCAGCACGCGGCGAATCCCGTCACTGGTCTTGCCCCGGATTACGCGAATTTTGACGGCACACCGTGGGCCGCGCCGTGGAACACCAACAGCGCCGATTTCCAATACGACTCGTGGCGCACCGCGATGAACTGGTCGGTGGACTGGGCCTGGTGGGGGAAAGACATCCGGGAAAGGGAGCGGAGCGACCGCATCCAGGCGTTTTTCGAATCCAAAGGTCTGGCGAACTACGGCAACCGATTTACGCTGGACGGCCGGCAATTCAGCAGCGACCATGCGACGGGCCTCGTGGCCATGAATGCCGTGGCCAGCCTGGCCGCCACGAATCCGCGCGCGAAACAATTTGCCGAGGCTTTGTGGCAGACGCCGGTCCCAACCGGCCAATGGCGCTACTACGATGGCATGTTGTACCTGCTGGGAATGCTCCAATGCAGCGGCGAGTTCCGCATCTGGGCGCCCAGGTAACGTGGCCTGGCACTGCTTTATCTTCCAGGAAACGCGTGGCCAAACATTGCCGGGGAAAATTCCGCCCGGGAGAATTTTGCGCAAATCATAGCATTATCCATTGCCGCGTGAAATCGCGGCTGAAATACTGTTGAACACATTTGACCTCCATCAATACCATTGGCCGGCTTTTATAAGACCGCGACATGAACAAACCATCCACCGCCAGTCCACCAATTTATAAAAACCGCGCCCTGCCCCCTGCCAAACGGGTCAAAGACCTGTTATCGCGCATGACCCTCGAGGAAAAGTCCGCGCAAATGATGTGCGTCTGGCAGAAAAAATCCGAGACGCTGGTGGATGCCGAGGGCAATTTCAATGTTCGGAAAGCCAGGGCTGCTTTCAAACACGGCCACGGCCTCGGCCAGGTCGGCCGTCCCAGCGACGCGGGCAGGGGCAAAAACGCGGGCGAAATGGCGGAGCTGACCAATGCCATTCAGAAATTCTTCATCGAAAACAGCCGGCTGGGCATCCCGGTGATGTTTCATGAGGAATGCCTGCACGGCCACGCCGGAATCGGGTCCACCAGCTTTTCCCAGCCGATTGGCCTGGGTGCCACGTTTGATCCAGAACTGATTGAACTGCTTTATACCATGACCGCCGAGGAAACGCGCGCCCGCGGCGCCCACCAGGCGCTCACGCCGGTGGTGGACGTGGCGCGGGACCCGCGCTGGGGCCGGGTCGAGGAAACCTTTGGCGAGGACCCGTACCTGGTGACGCAACTGGGCATCGCCGCTGTGCGCGGATTTCAAGGCGATGCGTCGTTCCGTGACAAAAAGCGCGTCATCGCCACGCTCAAACATTTCGCCGCGCATGGCCAGCCGGAATCCGGCATCAATTGCGCGCCGGTAAACGTCTCCGCGCGCCTGTTGCGCGAAACCTTTTTATATCCATTCAAAGAAGCGATCCAGAAGGCCGGTGCCATCAGTGTGATGGCGTCGTACAATGAAATTGACGGCGTGCCGTCGCACGCCAGCGAATGGCTGTTGCGCGATGTGCTCCGCCGGGAATGGGGCTTCAAAGGCTTCGTCGTCTCCGATTACTACGCGATCTGGGAACTGGGCTACCGTCCCGACACGCACGGCCATTTCGTCGCCAAAGACAAAACGGAAGCCTGCCTGTTGTCGGTGCGTGCCGGCGTAAACATTGAATTTCCCGAACCGGACTGCTACCTGCACGTGACCGAACTGGTCCGCAAAGGAGCGCTCAAGGAATCGGAGTTGGACAGCCTGGTCGCCCCCATGTTGTTCTGGAAATTCAAGATGGGCTTGTTCGACGATCCGTACGTGGACCCGGAGGAAGCCGACCGCATCGTAGGCTGCGAGGAAAACCGCCGGCTGGCGCTGCAGGCCGCGCGCGAAACCATCACGTTGCTCAAAAATACGGACAATCTGGTGCCGCTAAATCCCAGCAAAATCAAAACGCTCGCGGTCATCGGACCCAATGCCGATCGCGAATTGCTCGGCGGTTACAGTGGGAAACCAAAATTTTACACCTCGCTGCTGGAAGGCATCCGCGCCAAGGTGGGCGACCGGGTGCAGGTGCCTTACTCGGAAGGCTGCAAAATCACCGTGGGCGGTTCCTGGAACCAGGATTTGGTGACGCCCAGCCATCCGGAGGACGACCGCCGGCAAATTCATGAAGCGGTCGAGGTCGCCCAGAACGCGGATGTCATCCTGCTGGCCATCGGCGGCAACGAACAGACTTCACGCGAGGCGTGGTCGCTGAAACACATGGGTGACCGCACCCGGCTCAGGCTGGTCGGACAACAACAGGAACTGGTCACCACGATGCTTTCGACCGGCAAACCGGTCATTGTGTTTCTTTTCAATGGCAGTCCGCTGTCCATCCAATATCTCCAGGAAAACGTGCAGGCGATTTTTGAATGCTGGTACCTCGGCCAGGAGACCGGTCATGCAGTCGCGGACGTTTTGTTCGGCGACTACAACCCCGGCGGCAAACTGCCCATCACCATCCCCCGTTCGGTGGGCCATCTGCCCGCGTTTTACAATTACAAACCGTCCGCGCGGCGCGGTTACCTGTTCGACAGCGCGGCGCCGCTTTATCCCTTCGGTTTTGGCCTGAGCTACACGACGTTCGCCTTCAAGAATGTCCGTCTGGCGAAGAAAAACATCCGCGCCGGCCAATCCACGAGCGTCCTGGTGGACGTCAAGAACACCGGCAAACGCGCCGGCACCGAAGTCGTGCAGATGTACATTCGCGACTGCGTCAGCTCGGTAACCCGGCCGGTCAAGGAACTGAAAGGGTTTCAAAAAATTTCCCTGCGCCCCAACGAAAGCCAGACCGTCGCGCTGGACATCACACCCGAATCGCTCGCCTTTTACGACATCCGCATGAAATACGTCGTCGAACCCGGCGATTTCGAAATCATGGTCGGCAACTCCTCGAGCGATGACGATTTGCAGAAGGTGATTTTAACGGTGACGAAGTAAACCCTGCAAACCCCACCCATTATGGCCGAACCACAACACTTCCACCAAAAACTGTCCTTCTTTGAAAAGGCCGGTTACAGCGCCGCCGATTCCGCCGCGAATTTCGTCTTCATGACGATGGTGCTCTTTCAGTTGAACTTTTACACGGACGTGTTCGGCCTCACCGCCACCGCCGCCGCTGCCATCCTGCTCTGGCCGCGGTTGTGGGACGCGGTCGCCGACCCGATTGTGGGCATTCTCGCCGACCGCACCAACACGCGCTGGGGCAAGTTCCGCCCCTGGATTCTATTTACCGCCGTCCCCTGGTGCGTGGTCATGGTTCTGGCCTACACCACGCCCCGGGGCTGGAGCATGGCCGCCCTGATCGCTTACGCCGCCATCACCAACACCATGCTGATGTCCATTTACTCGATGAACAACATGCCTTACGCGGCACTGGGCGGCGTCATGACCGGCGACATCGTCGAGCGCGCGAAATTGAATTCCTATCGTTTCATCGCGGTGAACGCCGCGCAATTCATCGTCGGCGGATTTACGCTGCCGCTCGTTGCCAAATTTGCCGCCCGGCACGCGTCAGGCGCAGCGGTTGGCATCGCGGACAAACAATATGGCTGGCAGATGACGATGACGATTTGGGCCGTTCTCTGCCTCGTTCTGTTCTTGATCACCTTTTCCACAACCCGGGAACGCGTTCAGCCCACGACCAGGGAAAAATCGTCGCCGAAACAGGATTTTGCCGACTTGCTGAAAAACAATCCCTGGAAAGTGATGTGGTGCTGGACGCTGGTGCATTTTGCGATTCTCTCTTTTCGCGGCGGGGCACTTTATAATTACTATCATCACTATGCTGACAAAGGCGCGATGTTTGACTGGCTGCAAAAATTCGGTCTGGTGGCGCCCGCCGGCGCTCCCGCCACCGGCGGTATTCTGGAAACCCTCGGTTACATCGTCCATGTCAACGGATCTGACCTGGCCGGCTCCAATGTCGCCGACGTCTTCAACAGCATCATCAACATGCTGGGCACGGGAATCACCATCATCGTCATCCTCCTGTCCACGCAACTCGCCAAAAGGTTTGGCAAGAAGGCCGTTGCCGCCACGGGTTTTTCGCTGGCCACAGTCGGCACGCTGGCGTTCTATCTTCTTTCCCCGACCAATGTCTGGGGCATGATCCTCGTCACGGCATTTGTCGCGATTGCTTATGCGCCGACCATTCCGCTGACGTGGGCCATCTTCGCCGACGTGGCTGATTTCTCGGAATGGAAAACCGGTCGCCGTTTCACCGGCATGGTTTTCGCCACCATCGGGTTTGCCTTGAAATCCGGCCTGGCCCTGGGCTCAGCCTCATTTCTTTGGATTATGGTCGGCTTTTTCCATTACGACACCAAACTGCCCGATACGCCGGACGCCATTGACGGCTATCGCGTGTGCAGCGGCATCGTGGTCGGCTTGCTGTTTGCCATCTGCACCGTATTGCTGGCCAGCTATCAACTGAACAAACGCACCACCATCAAGATGGCCGACGAACTGGCTGAACGCCGGAGACAATTTGCCACTCAGGCTGCTTAATCTGAAACCTCATGAAAAAACCTCTCACTGCAATATCCATTGTCACCCTTGGTATGCTTACGGCGACAGCGAGCGTTCAAGCCCAAACCACGCTGAAGGAAGCCTTCAAAGATGATTTCCTGATCGGCGTCGCCATCAACCAAAAACAGTTTGATAACGAAGACCAGCGCGGGGACCCCATCATCAAGTCCCAGTTCAATGCCATCAGCCCGGAAAACATCCTGAAATGGGAATCGGTCCATCCCAGGCACGGCCAGTATGACTTCACCGAACCGGACCGTTATGTCGAATTTGGCGAAGCCAATCACATGACCATCGTCGGCCATACGCTCGTCTGGCATAACCAGACGCCCCGATGGGTGTTTCAGGACACGAACGGCAATCCGGTGACCCGCGACGTGTTGCTGGAGCGGATGCGCGACCATATCCATACGGTGGTTGGCCGTTACAAAGGCCGGATCAAGATTTGGGACGTGGTCAATGAAGCGTTGCAGGACAACGGGAAATTGCGCAAATCGCCGTGGGAAAGAATCATCGGCGACGATTACATTGAAAAAGCCTTTCAATACGCGCACGAAGCCGACCCGGACGCCATTTTGCGCTACAACGATTATTCATTGGAGAATGAACCCAAACGAATCGGCGCGATTGCTTTGATCAAAAAACTCCAGGCCGAAGGCATTCCCGTCAGCGCAATTGGTTTGCAGGACCATGTCAAAATGGACTGGCCGACGGTGGAACAGGAAGACGCGACCATTTCCGCCTTTGCCGCGCTCGGCTTGAAAGTAATGATCACCGAATTGGATGTGAATGTATTGGGTGGCGCGCGGACGGCGGAAATCACGGAAATGGCAAATCAAGGAGGGACGAACGTTTACAACAACGGTCTGCCACCGGCCGTCCAACAGGAGCTGGCCAAACGTTACGCCGACCTTTTCCGCGTGTTTATCAAACATCACGATGACATTTCTCTCGTGACTTTTTGGGGTGTGACGGATGGGGATTCGTGGCTCAACATGCGGGGCCGGGTAAATCATCCGCTGTTGTTCGATCGCGCCGGCCAGCCCAAACCGGCATTTGACGCGGTCATTCAAGTCGCCCAACCAGCAAACGCAAAATAAAAATTTACTGCGCCTGCTCGGTATGTGCAATCATGCAGCCATGCACCGGATCATTCTTTGCGCGCTGGTGATTCTCACCAGTTGTTTTTCAACCTTCACGGCCTGGAGCGGCGAGGAAGCCTGTGTCGCCTGCAACCGCAGCGTCTGGGTCAGCGGCCAGTTCACCCACGGCTGGGTTCACGGAATTGTCACCATTGAAGGCGCGCCGCCCGGCATGGCGGAAGCCTTCCGCGAGGCCATCTCCGGACCGCATTTTACGGTCACGGTTTCCAACCTGCCTCCGGGCAAATATCTCGCCCGGCTGGGCATGGTGGAGACCGTGTACACCAATGCCGGCCAGCGCGTGTTCGGCATCACTTGCGGTCAACAGACGCTGGCCAGCAATCTTGACCTCCTGGTCGCCGCCGGTGGTACGGGAAAGGCTTATTTCGTCACCGGCCAGGTGGACCAGACCGGCGATCCCATCGGGTCGCTTACCTTCGACTTTCGCGGACAAACCAATGACGCCGAGCTGAACACGTTTGAACTTGGGGACGCTACCGGCACTTCCCTCATCTCCATGCGCGCGGCGGACTTGCTGGAAGTCAATGGCGTCGCTGCCTTGCAGGCGCCCGTCATTGAAGGGCCGCTCTATTGGAAGGACCCCTCACTGCCCATGAGCACCCGGGTCAACGACCTCATCCGCCGGATGTCGCTGGCGGAAAAAGTACAGCAGTTGCGCAATGGTGCGCCGGCCATTCCGCGACTCGGCGTTCCGGCCTACAATTATTGGAATGAATGCCTGCACGGCGTCGCGCGCGCCGGGGTGGCCACGGTCTTTCCGCAAGCCATCGGCATGGCGGCCACCTGGGACACGCCGTTGATTCATCAGGAAGCGAATGTCATCGCCGTTGAAGCGCGGGCCAAACACAATGAATACGCTTTGGCTCACGGCGGCAACTGCGCACAGTATTTCGGCCTTACGTTTTGGACACCGAACATCAATATCTTCCGCGACCCGCGCTGGGGCCGCGGCCAGGAAACTTATGGCGAGGATCCTTTCCTGACGGCACGCCTGGGCGTCGCGTTTATTCGCGGATTGCAGGGGGACGACCCCAAATATCTGGAGGCCGTGGCCTGCGCCAAACACTACGCCGTGCACAGCGGCCCGGAACCGGATCGCCATCACTTTGACGCCGTTCCCCCGGAGCGCGATCTTCACGAAACCTACCTGCCGCAATTCGAAGCCGCGGTGCGCGAGGGTCGCGTCGGCGGCGTCATGGGCGCCTACAACAGCGTGGACGGCGAACCGGCTTGCGCCAACCCGTATTTGCTGACCGATCTGTTGCGCAAACAATGGGGCTTTGATGGTTACGTCACGTCGGATTGCGGCGCGATTTTTGACATTTGGGCCAATCACCAATTCGTTGAAACTCCGGCCGAAGCCGCTGCGGTCGCGGTGAAAGCCGGGGACGATCTTTGTTGCGGCACCGATTACAACGCGCTGGTGCTCGCGGTCCAGCAGGGGTTGATTTCCGGACAGGAAATTGACAGGGCGCTCGGTTACCTGCTGCAAATCCGGTTCCGCCTCGGTTTGTTCGACCCGCCGGCCAGCGTGCCGTATTCGCAAATTCTCTTCTCGGAAAATAACAGCCCCGAGCATCAGGCGCTCGCGCTGCGGGTCGCCCGCGAATCCATGGTGCTGCTGAAAAACGACGGGCTGTTGCCGCTCGACCGCGCCAAAATCAAACGCATCGCCGTCATTGGTGTGAACGCGAATTCCGTGCCGATGTTGCTCGGCAATTACAACGGCACGCCGTCAAACCCGGTGACCATCCTGGAAGGCATCCGGACCGCGGCGGGCGCGGACATCGCCGTGGATTACCAACCCGGTTGTCCGCTGGCGCAGCTCAAGGACGACCCGAACCCGCCTGACGCCGCCATGACGGCCGCCGCTGTCAACGCAGCAAAGTCGGCGGACGTGGTCATTTATGTCGGCGGCATCAGCGCACAACTGGAAGGTGAGGAAATGACGCGGGCCAACGGCTTCATCGGTTTTAGCGGCGGCGACCGGACCCGGATCGAGCTGCCGTCCGTGCAAACGGATTTGCTCAAGGCGCTCTATGACACCGGCAAGCCGGTTGTGTTTGTGGATTGCAGTGGCAGCGCCATCGCCATGCCGTGGGCGGCAAAAAAACTGCCGGCCATTTTGCAGGCGTGGTATCCCGGCGAAGCCGGCGGACAGGCCGTGGCCGAAGTCCTTTTCGGCGACGTGAATCCCGCCGGGAGGTTGCCGGTCACCTTTTACCGTTCCACAAGTGATCTGCCGCCGTTTGACGATTACTCCATGGCCAATCGCACGTACCGTTATTTCAGCGGCCAGCCGCTGTTCGCTTTTGGTCATGGCCTGAGTTACACGCGGTTCCAGTACAGCGCCGCCCGGCTCGACGCCACCAAAGTCGCTGCGGGCGACACGTTGAAGCTGGCATTCAATTTGAAAAACACCGGCACACGCGACGGCGATGAGGTGGCGCAGGTTTACTTCCGGCACGTCAACTCCGCCCTGCAGCGCAGCCCCGAAAGCGTTCGGGGCAGGCCGAAACTCGCCCTCTGCGGCTTCGTCCGGATTCACCTGCCGCAAGACGGCATCGCCCGGCTGGCCCTGGACATTCCGGTGGAACGATTCCGTTATTGGGACACGGCCCATCAACAATACACGGTTGAACCGGGCAAATATGAACTGCTTGTAGGCGCCGCTTCGGATGACATCCGCTTGCGAGTACCATTTGAAGTTTCTCCGGCGGCGCTGGCCGCGGCCCCGTGACCGGCAGTTGACTCGATTCGGCGGTCAGAAGATGGCGGCTTTCTCACTCCCCGACCAGGTGGTCGGGCTCGACCGTGTCCTCACCCACATGATAGTGGGGACTTGCCTTGAGCGAGAAGGTAAAGGCAATCGTGTAATCTTTCGGGCCAACTCCGTTGTCCTGCACCCGGAAGGTCAAAGCGCCGGTCCAGCTTCGTAAATCGCGATAGACAGTATAATATTGGTCCTGCAAGCGGCCGCTTTGGGCGTCGAAAGCGTGCGTGGAGCGCAGCCCCCAATTGTCATTCAACCGGTAGAAAATCGTGCTGGTGATGAAATTCTCGCCGGTGCCCAGAAAGGCGCTCCGCAGATACCAGTGGCCGACTCCCCAGCTCCACCGTTCATTCGGCGTGAACGTGAGTTGGTGGAACGTCAGGTTCAGTGCGCCGTCGTTGATATCGTAGCGCAGTTGCGATTCGAGCGTAATCCACGAGCGCGGCTTGAACGAAAGGTCGGAATAAAGGTCGTTGAACGTCTTTTGCGGCTGCAAGAAAATGGAATTCGTCAGCGAGTTGGGCTTGAGATTCCAGTCGAGCATCACGTTCCAGTCCAACAGTGTGTCGAGCTGGCCGGCGCGTTTGGTTTGGAGCGTGTTGCGCAAGCCGAAACGGATGACGTTTTGGTTGCCAATGGCATCAATGTCGTTGTAGTCGGGAAATTGGATCGGCAGCAACAACAGACTGGGCAGTTGGGTGTCGAACTGCGGCAACTGCGGCGGCAGCGTGCTCGGGCGCGGCACAAACTCGTAATTCGCCGACGGCTCCATGACGTGCCGCAGACCATCCAGGTCCAGAAGCGAATTCGTGGCGCCCGCCCACAACCGCGAGACTTTGAAGGAAGCTTCGGCGCCGGTGTCGAAAATCTTGCGGTAGGTTTCCTCGTCCGTCGCGCCCGGTCCGCTTTCTGCACTGTAATAGGTGAACCGCCCGCCGGCGTGCGGCGTCACGTTCAGCCAGCCGAACAACGTCCACGGCAGGAGCAATTGGTGATAGGTGTCGGCGCGCGCGGCAGAATAGTTGAGTGGCAGCTCTGGCGGCATATTCGTGTCGGCAAATATCTTGCGGTAATAGCCGGCGGAACTCTCGCTGTCATAGTAAAATGGCGTGTCAAAGATTTGCTGGCGGTAGCCGGTCAGTTTCACGTCGGGCAGCCGCTCGACCTGGTCAAAGAAGGTGTTGAGGCGCGGCGTGGTCTCGGCATCGAGGCTCCAGTTGTCCCAGTATTTGTTGACCTCGGTGAACGTGTTCGGCTGCGGGTTCGCCGAGTAAGCGCCTTCGGCAAAGTCGTGCAACACCAGCGGGTCGGTCTGGTAATTCACCATCGCCTTGACGTTCAGGTTGGTGTACGGCGTGGCCTGATAGGTAAAGTTGAATTGCTGCCGATTTTGCGGAATGTTTCCGAACAGCGGCAGGTTGTTGGTACTCTCATTCGGATCCTGGTCGTGCACGTAGTAATACTCGAATGCCGCCTCGCCCCAGCGGTCCAAGTGCAGTTTCAACTCCGGCCCCGTCCCGACGCCGCGCTTTTCGCGGTAATCCAGATGCAGTCGGCCGTCCGCCGTGTCGCCGAGAAACCAGTTGTATGTGCCCAGCAGATACGGTCCGTAAGCGCTGCTGTAGCCGGGGGTGAAATTGAAATTATTCACGTGTTCGCCAAGGCTGCGCCGGTAAAAAGGAAAATAAAACGTCGGCACGCCGTCCATGTACAGCACCGCATTCCACATCTCCACATATTTGCCGGGAACAATTTTGATGCGGCTGGCCCGGACCCGAATGGCCGGATGGCTCACGTCATCCGTCGTGACCAAGGCGTGGCGGGCGTTGTAGGTCTGATTGCTGATGTCGCCCTCCAATTCGCGGCCCGCTGCGAACACCGGCGGTTTGCCGGTCCGAAATTCCTCGCTGCGCATCTGGTGCGTCTTGAAATTGTAGCGAATGTGTTCGCCGATCCAGGTCATATCCCCCGATTCGATGCGCACGTGGCCATCCGCCACCACCTCGCCCGTCGCCCAGTTCACCGTCGCATTGTCCGCCATGAGCGTGGCGGTGCCGTATTTGACGAAGATATTCGTACCGATCGCGTTGGTCGTCGCAAAATCCCATGTAACACCACCTTCCGGCGCACCGGGGATGACTTGATTCAGCCCTTCCAACTCCCAACCCTGCTCTTGTTGCGCCAGAACGATGACGGGACAAAGGGTGGCCAAAAGAATGAGCAGGAAGATGGCGGGCCCGCGCTGCGCCGGAACGCCAAGCGCCGCTGATTCCCGTGAATCGGGGTTGTTTTCGGTTCGCGTGCGCGCAGCACTGGCTACGGCCACGCAGGCGGGCACTCTTGTCATTCGACGCGGCCAATTAAACAGAACCCTTCTCCGCTGCCAAGCGCATTTGCCTCCCCTCAAATCGCAGGAGCCGACGTAAGGAGGCTCTAATTTTTCTTGAATTAGTATGAGCCTCCTCACGTCGGCTGCTACAATCTCACCGGAATTTTCTTCGCCGCCAAAAACCGTTTCACATCACCAACGGTGTAGGTGCCGAAGTGGAAAATGCTTGCGGCCAATACCGCGTCGGCTTTGCCTTCGAGCAATACGGCAGCCATGTGTTCCAGCGTACCCGCGCCGCCGCTGGCCACCACCGGCACGCCCACCGATTCACTGATGCGCCGCGTGATGACCAGATCAAATCCGGCCTTCGTGCCATCGGCGTCAATCGAGTTCAACACAATTTCACCCGAACCAAGTGACACGGCGCGTTTGGCCCATTCGACGGCGTCGAGGCCGGTATCTTTGCGGCCGCCATGTGAAAAGACTTCCCATTTATCCGGCCTGACTTTTTTGGCGTCTATCGAAACCACGATGCACTGGCTGCCGAATTTTTCCGCGCCTTCGCGGATAAGTTCGGGCCGGGCAAGCGCGCTGGAGTTGATGCTGATTTTGTCCGCGCCGGCCCGCAGCATGGTAAACATGTCGTCCACGGACTTGAGGCCGCCACCGACGGTGAGCGGCATGAAGCATTGATCGGCGGCGCGCTCAATCACGTTCACCATCGTCTTGCGGCCATGCGCGGTGGCGGTGATGTCAAAGAACACCATTTCGTCGGCGCCCTGCTCGTTGTAACGGAGCGCGAGTTCCACCGGGTCGCCGACGTTGCGCAGCTCGCCCGCTTCGGCCTTGCCAAACTGGACGCCGCGCGTGACTTTGCCCGCATGAACGTCCAGGCAGGGAATGACTCGTTTGGCAATCATCGCCTCCATTGAAACGCCAGCCGCTGTGGAAGGCAATTCATTCTGCACAAAGAAATCCATTGGTAGCAGCGGACGTGAGTCCGCTCATTCTGCGATTTTAATTTAATTAGAGCCGACTCACGTCGGCTGCTGCGAGTTAAGGCAAATTATTCCGCAGAAAGGTATTGTTACATTTTGCAACGCCAGTGGGACGACGTCCTCGCGAGCCGGCTCGTCAGCAGCCTCGCCTCACCAAACTGTGCCAATCCCGTGGACTTAATTGGTTGTAGCGTCAAGCCTGCAGCTTGAAAGAATCGGCGCGCAGCGCTGACACGATAATAATGTCTCTCCGCTCAGCGGGCCAATTTCATGGCAATGGCGGCCCGATCACGACCCGGTAAAAGCGTACCGGGAAAGTCCCCGGGTTCGGGTCGGTCCAGTCAAAGGGCGTAGGTGGCGAATTGGTTGTAAAAATGGTCTGCCAGCCGGTCAGATTCGTTGAAGCCTGTACGGCATAATCCGGCCCTACCTCACCGGCCACGGTCAAATGCAACTGTCCGCCCACCATGGACAACGTCACGCCCGGTTCGGTCAACGGATTGACGGTGACCGTAAAAGTCTGCGTCGCGCTCAGGCTGGGAATACCGTTGTCGGATACTTCGATGGTGACAGGGTTGGTGGTGTTCGCCTGCGTCACCAACGGACGCCAGGTGAAAACGCCGCTGTTCGTGTCAATGGTCGCATTGGCGGGAGCGCCAAGCAGACTGAACGTCAGTGTCTGCGGAGGCGTGTCCGTGTCCGTGGCGGCACTGGCAACAACGAGCGTAACTCCAGCATTAATGTTCGTATTTGCGATGGGGGAAAGCGTCGGTGGAGAATTGGGCGTTCCGATGACCAGGACCGCATTGGTACTGTTGGCTGAACCGGCCATGTTGGTCACGACCACGGAATAAGTGCCGGCGTTGGTGGCCTGAACATCAGCCAGCGTCAGCGCCGAGTTGGTGGCATTGGCAATCGGCGCGTTGGTATTGAAATACCACTGGTAAGCCAGCGGCATGCTGCCACCCGCCACGACGGTAAAGGTAACGCTGTTGCCGGGCGCAACCGTCTGATTTTGCGGGTGCGCCACAATGAACGGTGCCGTGGGTGCATAGGCGGTAATCAACCAATTGGTCTTTGCCCAGGTCAGCACACCGGCACCGGCACCGGCCGTCGGATTGGTGACAATGGCCTGAAGCTGGGCCGGATCATCCGGATAATAAGTATAAGGCAATTGATTGCCGGGCAGGTTCCATGAGAAAGGAATGACGGGCGCCTGGAACGGCCCCATTGGGTTGCCGGGATCAGTGCTGTTGCCGCGGATGACCGTGCTGTCAAACTGGTAAATGGTATCGAGCGCTTGAATCTTGCCGGTGTATTCGGGATTGGAAGGATCGGTCTGGTTGTTGCGCAGCGGCCAGAGGCAATCAATATAGACCGACTTTTCAACCAGCAGCGCGCCGCTCTCGGTGGAGATTGCGCCGTTGACGGGTGGATCGAAACTGTAGGTGTTGTTCAATGTGTTTTGGTCCGCCGCGCTCATGGTTGCTGCAATCGAATCACGCAGTTGCTTGGCGGCCAGCACGTTGGAATCGTCCACATAAATGTTATAATCATGCACGTTGCCGGCGCGCAGGCGCGGCACGCAACGATCCCACACGCCGTCAATCAACAGATGGTGGAAGGTCATCGAAATGGTCGCGTTGTCCGGGTCGAGATCATTTTGACCTGCCAGGTGGGTCTTGTCATGCGCTTGCATGATGGTAACGATGTTGGTGGTGCTGAAACCACGAGTGCGCAGGAAATTATACATCGCGTAACTCGTTTTGTTTGATTCGAGCGAATTGATCTGTTGCCAGACCCAACTGTTGCTGTTGGTGGCGCCATCGTCCCCGATATATTTGCACCACGAAATGGTGATTGCGGAGCAACCGGCTTTGGTGTCGAGAATGCCGTCGTAGGCTTTCGTAAACGTGCAGTGATCCACCCAGACATTGCTCACCGCGCCCCCGTCACCCAATGTGATGAAGTCCCAGTCGTTTCGGTCGTATTGCCCCTCGGTAGATTCATCCCATTCCCAAAGCTGGTCGAATTCAAGATTACGGACGATGATATTGCCGCAATTCTTGATATTCAACTTGGCGTGCCGGATGGTCGCGCCGTTGGCCGAAAAAATTGTCAGGCCGCTTTTCTTTTGGATATCAATCAGGCTGACGCCGGTTTGAAGCAAAACCGGATGCAGCAGGGGCGTCTCAGCCGAGCGGAACGGCTCGCTGCTGGCCTTCGCCGAGGCTTCGATTTCATTGTAACCGAGATTGAGGTCGTTCATGATCTCAATTACCTTCACGGTCTTGCTGTTAAGCGCATTGGCCAGATCAGTGGCGGTGTAAACCTGGGCATAGTTGGGATCCGTGTCGGGTAACACACCGCCGCCGGTGGTATTTTGGCCGAAACCGACCAGGTCATAATCGGAATTGGCCACCGGCACAGTGGTGGTCACGGTCAATACCGCTGCGCTACTGGTCGTGGTACTGACGGCGTTGGAAGCCACGACCGTGTAACTCCCCTCGTCGGTGGGCTGCACGTTTGTCAAGGTCAGGGTGGACGAGGTCGCACCCGGAATTGGCGTTGCGTCCTTGCTCCATTGGTAACTGATAGGCGCGGTACCGGCGGCCAGGGCGGTGAAACTGACGGTGTTCCCGGACAACACCACCTGGGAAGCGGGCTGCAAAGTAAAGACCGGCGCCACCGGATTGGTATTGATGGTGAGAAGGGCATTGGAACTCGTGATGCCACCCGCGAGGTTGCTCACGGTCACCGAATAAGCGCCGGCGTCGCCGGGCTGAACGTTGGTAATCGTCAAAGTAGGATCAGTGGCATTGGCCAACAGTGTGTTGGTGTTGAAATACCACTGATAACTCAATGGTTCGCTGCCCCCGGCGGTGACGGTGAAGGTGGCGTTGCCGCCCAATGAAACCGTCTGATCCTGCGGCTGCGTGATAATCGAAGGCGGATCCGGAATATTGACCGACAGTTGGGCCACGGCACTCGTCACGGAGCCGTAGGCATTGGACACGATGACCGAGTAACCGCCGGCGTCCGAAAGCTGGACGTTGGTTAGCGTCAGGGAGGAATTCGTGGCATCCGTCAGCAACGTATTACTATTGTTGGTGTCGCCATACCATTGATAACTCAAAGGCAGAGTGCCGCTGGCCAGCACGTTGAAGGTGGCGTCCTGACCAACCAAGACGGTCTGGTCCTGCGGGTCCGTCGTAATCGAGGGCGGCGTGGCGCCGGGAATGAATTCCACCTCGAACAACGTCGTGTCGAATGAAGCCGCCGAATCCGCCGCGTCGGAAGGTCGGAGACCAAAAGTATCGAAGGTAAAGGTATTGGGCGCACTGTCACTGTACGAAACAGTTGCGCTGCCGGTATTGTTGAGACTGCCGCCAGTCATTGTAGCCGTGATATCCAGGCCATTCGATGCGTTGCGCGTAAAGGTCATCACAAAAGTGTATTGGGTGCCGCTGGCATAGCCGGTCACATTTTTCCCGACGCCATTGGTCAGGCCGGTCCAACTGCCACTGGAAGACAGAAAGGCGGAGCTGGTCCCGGGCGCGTTTCGGTCCATCAATTGGAAGGAGCTGCTGCTGCCCAATGTCGTGGCCATGTTCATGAACAGCGCATAACCCGTGTAAGTGCTGCTGCCCGGACTGCCATCGCTGGTCAGTCTCACGGCGGACGGACTGTCCACCACCGCCAGACGGAAGTTCTGGCTGGTGCCGCTGGTGGCGACGCTGGAAGGTGTAAACACCCACGTTACTTCCAATTCATCCCCCGCGCCGGCCAAAGTGACCGGACTCGACTCGGTGGTAAAATAAGTCGTCCACGAAGAACTGCTGGAACCGACGGTGGTGATCAGATGCCCGGTGGATGACGTCATCGTGCCACCACCACCGTTAAACCATGCGGACTCGAAATCGCCGCTGGAATTATAATCAACGCCCATTTCCGAGTAAGGCGAGTTCGGGTCATTATATGCCGGATACGTGCGGACGCCGGTATTCCAGACATTGCTGACCAACACCGTGGCGGAACCGGGCAGAGCCGTTCCGAACAAGAAAAAAAAAGTCAGGACAATTTGACGGGCATTTTTCATGCGAATATCCGAATTATTAAGAAGGCGGGCTTTTAAACAGCGCGTTTTGATTTAAGATTAAAAGGTTTGAAAGAAGAATAGTGCAAAACGTGCATTAGTCAGCATGGACGTTCTGCAAATGTCCTTGAAAATTAGGCACTACCAATTCCCGCGGTTCACTCTTCTCACCTGTGCCCGGCCATGCGTTGAAATGCCACTGGCTGCGGAAGGCAATGCCGTTCCGTAAGATGAAATCCGTTTGTAACCGCAGTCGTGAGTCCGCTCACTTCTCGTCATTTAACTTAATTTGAGCCGGCTCACGTCGGCGGCTACGAGTGGGAGCCATTGGTTACGCGCGTTGAAACTTGTTTACTTCGGCGGCCGACAAAATATATTCAATGGACACGTGCCGACGTGGCGGAATTGGCAGACGCGCTAGACTCAAAATCTGGTATCCGTGAGGATGTGTGGGTTCGACCCCCTCCGTCGGCAC
>CAVRPQ010000006.1:0-1398548 GCA_963723125.1 uncultured bacterium | reverse complement strand
GTTCACCTATCTGCACACCGACGCGACCCGCAACCTCTGCGGCACGGTCCACAACGTCGCGTCGCCGGAGATGCTCTATTGCAGTTCGTCCAGCGGCGAACATTTCGACAAACGCGCCCGCGAACTTCGCAAAAGTCCCAACATCGTCGAGGGCATCATCGCCCACGCCAATCCACCCAAATAAACCAAAATCAAAACGCTTATGAAAAAATTATACTTCAATTCATTCCTCTTGCCTGTGTCGTGTGCCTGTTCACGGGCTGCGCCGCTGTCACCCGACCCGTCACTGATGTGGCGTTGGGGGCAGGCGGCGCGGCTCTCGGCGGCGAACTGTCCCACAACAATCCGATGGCCATCGCGGGCGGTGCGGCGGGCGGTGTCCTGCTTGGCGAAGGACTTCACTACGCCAACAGCAAGCAGAACGACAAGTCCTACCAGACCGGCTACGACAAGGGCCGTAGCGATGCCGTCAAACAGCAATACTGGCTTTACGTCTCCATGCAGCAGGCCAAGGCCGGCAATGAAGGCCGGGTCCGGCTTTATGAAGTGCATCTGCCGGAGCAGACCATTGACGGCGTGATTTTCAAACCCACAACCCAATTTCTCCGCATCGAACAATAAACAAACAACAACAGTGAAAGGAAAAATATGAAAAAACTAATCGTAGCAGCCCTCATCGCCCTGCCGCTGGCGTTCTCCGCCCGCGCACAGTGGATCGTCTATGACCCGACGATGAACATCGAGCAGATATTGGATGAAGCCGAGAGACATCGCCAAATACGTCACCATGATTGACAACCAGGTGCAGCAAATCAACACGCTCACCAGCCAGTTGAGTGAGTTCAAGAACTATGAATCCCTGTTCGGCAATCCGTCTCAAGTGGTGCTGTCAATGGTTGCGCCATTGAACGCCGACTTGCAGAGCCTTGAGCCGGGAATTTGAACCTCGAAAATCTGGTCGCCAATGCCAACGGCAACATCGCGCTGAACTTTAATGATTCAGGCATCTACGCCACGGTGGGCACAGCTTCCAGACGCCTCGGGGCCAGACCATCCAACGGCCCGCCGACCAATACGAACCGTTTTCGGCAATCAATAACACCGCCAACAATTATGTCACGGTCGCCGACAACGCGGCGCAACGGCGCGCGACCATCAAGGATCAAATCGCGCAGACCACCCAGCAGCTCCAAAACGCCACGACCGATGCCGAGGTGCAGAAGTTGCATGGCGTTCTCACCAGTCTGAACGGCGACCTTGCCAGCACGGATGACGAGGTGAATCAGGCGGCGTCCGTCCGCGATGGTGCAGGACATCCAGAACCGGAACGACCAGCAGAAACAAATTCAGGCGTTGACCGAACAGCAGAACGCCGAGTTCACGGAATCCGTCAGCAATTACACGGCGAAGTTCCAGTTGCTCAACGCGCCGACCGTATTCCCGACGCCGTAACCACCATCCATAACCGTCAACCCTGCGTTCATTATGGCCACGTTCGACAGCATCTTTCCCACATTCCTCGCCAAGTGTGGTGATCTTCACACGTTGCTGTTGAGCGTGGCCTTCGCGCTTTTCATTGTCGGCGTCATTGTCACCGTGAAGCAACATTCTTCACACAAATCCATTCTGAATTTGCTCCTGCGCCTGTTGTTGCTCACGTCCTTGCTCGTGTTCCTGCCTGCCTGGGGCAATACCCTGCAAAATTTGCTGCAAACTTCAATCCTCTCCGGCCTGGGCGTTGACCCGGCCAACGTCTATCAGCAGTTCAATCATCTGCTCATCATCAAACGCGACCCGGCCACGCAATCGTCCTGGTGGAATGTCATGTCGCAGCTCCACAATTTTACCACCGACCTGATCATCTCGGCCGTCCTCTGGCTCGTCGGCCAGTTTGCTTCGCTGATGATGTTCTGGGCTTACATCTTCCAGACGATCATCCTGAATCTCGGCTACGCGCTCTCGCCCTTGCTCATCGGTTTCATGGCAATTCCGGCGTTGAAGCACACCGGCAACCGCTACCTCATGAATCTTGTCGGCGTTTTGTTGTGGCCGCTGGGCTGGGCGCTCGCCGCGCTCGTCACCCAGGGCATTCTCGATTTCATGACCGACCCCAGCTTTGAATATATTGATCCGACTTCCACCTTGCCCGATTTGCAGAAAACCATCGGCGTCGCCGTGGTTGGCTTCTGGATAATTTTCAGCACCGTTGCCGCGCCCGTCATCATTCAAAATGTCATCGCGCACGGCATTCAGCCCGGAGGCGCGTTGCTCGCGGGCGGCGTCAGCAGTTTTCTCCAGACCGCCGCCACGACTGCGGGCGCTGCCGCGACCGCTTCCAGCACCGGCATTCCTGCCGTCACCGCTGGCGCGGCGGGCATGGCCGCGTTGTTAAGCACCATGTCGTCCGCCGCCAACATGGGCAGCGCGGGCGCAATCATCATCGCCGGGTCCGGCCTGCCGCCGCGCTCCGCGCGCGGTCGGCCCGGTGACGACATCACCGGCAACAAGGCCGTTCGCGAACTCATCGCCAAATCCAAACCCAATTATTACTGACCTATGGACACCCCCGAATTACGAACCACCGAAACCAAAAGCGCCGAATGCCACCAAGCCGCACGCCGCGCCGCTTCGATCTGACCCGGCTTTTGACCCAGCGCGACCGGCTGCCGTGGTTCTGGTTCTTCTTCACCGTCGCCGTGTTGCTGCTCTCGGCGATGGACCGCTACCACATCGTCTCACAGTTCAAACAGCGCGAGCGCGTCGTCATCATTGACCCCGCCGGCACCTACTATTTGAGTCCGTTGCTCCAGTTTTCGGAGGCCAGGGATTTGCACATCCAACAGGCCG
This sequence comes from uncultured bacterium, assembly GCA_963723125.1. GTDB lineage: Bacteria > Verrucomicrobiota > Verrucomicrobiia > Limisphaerales > UBA11358 > UBA11358. The sequence continues at coordinate 1,395,701 of CAVRPQ010000006.1, read as the reverse complement.
AACTCGCAACGATGGCTTTCCTCGAACGCAATCCCAAGGACTTCGACAATTCCGATTTGCTCAAATTGATGTTCCTCAAACCCGCGCTGGCGAAGGCGCAGGATGAGCGCGTCAAAGAGATGGTCGAATTTCGCGCCAAGCAGTTGCACCAGAAAGCCGAGATTGCGCCGCATTGACATTCTGGCGACGCGCGACAACGAGGTGCTGGCCGCTGTCACCGGCCAGATCATTCGCAGCGGCATCTTTCAAGACAAGGCGTTCACCGAGGCGTTTCCGTTCACGCTCCGGCTCCGCCTCATCCGCAACCCCAACATGGCCTTGAACGGACGCTTCCCCACCGCCGTGGGCGACTTCAAATATGAAATCAACCGCTAATATATTATTGCTCACCGTCACGGTGCTCACTGCCAATGTTGCGCTGGGCGCAACCTTCCAAGGAAATCGTGAAAGATTTCCTGGATGAAAACGTATTGATTGTTGTGCCGGTTGCCACCAACCGCGTCACCACCATCAGTTTCCCCGGTGCCATCACCGCCATAGACGGTGCGGGCGTCACGGTGGACGGAAAAACGCCGGGCCTGTTTCAACTGGCCCACACCAAAGGCTCGGCGTTTCTTTCCGTGCGCGCCCTGTTCCCCAAGGCATCCGCCAATCTCAACATCCGCTGGAACGACCATACCTACGTTTTTGAACTGACTGAAAGCGGCCAGCCGGTGCTTTCGCTCAACCTGGCAGCGCCGCCAACGCCAGAGGAGGAAGGCGTCAGCCATGCGCCCGAAGTCAGTCCGATTAAACTTCTGGCGCTGCTCGACAAGGCCAAGGCGTTTCCGTTGCTCAAAGCCCAGCAGCCCGAAAGTGTCGCCAACGTGGACTTCACCACCTACGACGGCAAGCCGCTCGTCAGTGATTTCAACGACTACGAAATCCAGATCGAAGAAACCTTCCGATTCAACGCCGAGGACACACTGGTTTTTCGCCTCGTCATCACCAACAAGATTGACGCGCCCCTGATTTATCAGCCGGACAGTTTCACGCTGCGCGCGGGCAACCGGCTTTATCCGCAGTCCATCAGTGACGCTGACGGCACCGTGCCGCCCAAAGGCCGGAGCATCGTTTATTTCGCCGTCAGCGGCACGCCGGACGGCGGGCGCAACGAATTGTCCTTGCGCAATGCCTTCACGGTTTTGGTGACACGAGTATCACCGACACCGCCGCCCCCCGTTGTCACTGTTACCAATACCCCCAGCGTGAAACCCATCCGTTCACCCAGAGGCCATCTATGAAACCGCGCGATTTTCTCAATTTTTTCAAAACCAAGACCGGCAAGCTCGTTGCCTTTATCGCGCTGTTCGCCGCCGCACTGATCATTTTCAGTGTCGTTCGCAAACACAACCCGTCTGCCGAAGATGCGGTCAGTGTCACGGCTCTGGCCACCAACGCCACGGACAAGCCCCAGGTGGTGCAGTCCGTCACGCGGCCAATGCAGGTTTATTATCCGCCGCCGCCCAAGTCGGAGCCAACGACATTGCCTTCATCGTCGCCGTCTGCTTTTCCGAAACCCTCTCCGTTGCCAGTGGTTCCCGCGAACCAAGCACCAACGCTCTCGCCCATCAGTTTGTTTGCCGACAGTTCGGCGGGAATTCCGCCGGCCAAAAAGTTGAGCGCGGTGTTTGCGCCGTTCGGACGGCTGATTCCCTGTGAGACGGTCATCACGGTGGACTCGGCTTCCATCCAGACACCCATCGTCGGCCTCATCACCGAGAACATATATTATGGTGGCAAATTGGTTATCCCGGCAGGCACGGAGATTCATGGGACGGCCCAAACCGACCATCAACGTGAACGCATCGCCAGCGGCAATAGTTGGACGCTGATCTGGCAGAACGGGATGGAAATGCAAATCAAGGCCATCGCCCTTGACCGCGAGTTTGAAAATGACACCAACCAGACCGGCTGGGCCATCACCGACGGCAGCGCCGGTCTGCGCGGCGAGGTCATCAAGTCCGACAACCTGGCCGACATCAAACTGTTTGCCGCGACGTTCCTGTCCGGCGCGGCGGGCGCGTTGACGGAGAAACAACAAACCGTCTTCGGTCCCGTCAACAGTCCCACGCTCAACAACGCGCCCTTTGCGGGCGCGCAGGCGGTGCTGCAAACCTACGCGCAGCAAATTTTCGATTCGATTCAAAAGAACGGTTTTTACGTCCGCGTGCCGAGCGGAAAACAGTTTTATCTCTACGTCCTGCAAACCATTGACGCCGCCGATGCCTCGCTCGGCGGCACCGCCATTCCCGTCACCCAGGAAAACGACGAACCAACCAAATCAAAACCATGAAAGCCTATTATCTCATTCCACTGTTGTTTCTCTCCGCGTGCTCCACGACACCCAAGCTGGTGTTGCGGCCACAGCAACCGCCAGCGACGAACGCCGACGGCATTCGTTATCCCGAAGTCCTCCACGCCTATCACGTCGGACGCTACGCCGATCCGAATGACGATTTGATCATGCACGAGCAGCACGTCGTCTATCGCGTCGAGGAAAACACGCGCTGGGATTTTCATCCCGGCCCGGCTGACGGCAACCTGCCCGCGTTGCCGTCGCGCGACGCGGCGTTCGCCCCGGCCCCGGTCAACGATGCCATTCTGGCCGAGGTCAATTCCCAAGCGGCTCGCCACCACCCAAATCATGATGCAGGCCCGAACCCTGTCGGCGGCTCTGGCGCAATTTCAAACCGCGTTGCAGCAGACCAAAACCAATTTGCAGGAAACGGCGGTGTTGCGCGCCACGGTGAAGGATATGAAACAGCGCCTCGACGCCCTTGAATCCGCCCAGGTGCAATCCCCGACAACCAATCTTTCCACGACCAATGCAACCGATGACCCATTGAGTCCGTGAATCACTTTGCCGGTTCAGCAAACCGGCAATTCTAAACAAACATAAACCATACAAACTCATTATGAGCACAAAACCAAAAACATCCGCGCCACCGAGCGCCAGCGGCAATGCCGCCCCAGCAGACGAACCCAACTTTCGGACCAACCCGGAAGTGGATGCGAAAATTGATGCCCACATCAAAGAGAACCCGAAGTATTGGAACTACATTCAAGCCATGCCACGCGACCGGCTCGAACGCACGGTTGTCCTCAACGAAGTGCGCGAACTGGATCGCCAGCACGGATGCGTGAGGGGATGATGAAACGCATCAATGCCAACCCTGCGCTCAAGAACGCCTACGAAACGCTGGTGAAAGACCTGCCCGAAGACCAAAAGGAAGGCGTCATCGCCCAGATCGCCCGCACCGCGCGGCGGGCCGTTGCCCGCACTCAAGGCCAGCAACAGCAACGGCCGGAAGGTGTCGGCGTCTGAAACCAGCCCCCCGACTTGATGCTCTGCCACCAGCGTTCAGGTCGGGGGGAAATTCTTAACCGTCAATTTTGTGTTCGAGCAGAATTTCCACCTTGATTTTATCTGCAAAAGCCAGCGTCGGTGGATTGTGCGGGAAGCCCCTTCAAGTCGAACTGGCCGACGACAAATGAAGGGCGGCTGACCCAATCAGAATACCGGGTTCGCACAATCCGATTCCAAATCAAGGTTTCCCAGCCGCCCATCCCAAAACAGGCGAGCAGGCCGCAGCCGTAAACGGGGATGGAGGGGGTGCGGAGAAAAAAGCCAATAGCAATTTCAGAATCTTCCGGGGTCTTTTGGTGACGAAATTCGCTCAGTCGCATGAAAGATTTCAGCCGCGCACTATGGTGCTGGTAGAATTCCAAATGGGCTTTGTCCAAATTTGTTGCCTACTGCTGGTGTCAGTTTCACATGGGAACGCGCGCAAATCGCAAAGTATTTCCGACATTCGAGCGAAAACTTGATCCTCTAAATGTGTGAAGCTTCGAGCCAAATATTTTTTGTCCCCGTGCGCTTCATCATCCAGCGGCGGCCGCGTGGTGAGGACAATCAGATCATTCGGTTTGATGAATTTGAAATGTTCCGGGCCGAGCTTCTTGTCCTTCTTGGGATCAAACGGCGAGTTGAAGAGAATGTTCCCGTATTCGTATCCCAGTTTTGCCAGGGGAGCGGAAAGCTCTGAGAAAGCCGCGCCATCGCGGATCTTCGACGGCTTCGCGACCTCGCCGGTGCGCAGCGGCATCGAATACGCGAAGCGATGATAAAGTTTCGGCGTCTTCAATCTGTTACGAAAAAGTTACACCAGCCGAAGCAAAATTAAAAGGAGCAGAATTCAAAATCGGTCGAATCGTGCAATTTCGATCCAAATTGAGATTTTTGCGGATATTGAGATTTTTGCGGATAAATACTTTCAAAACAAAACGCCGCCTTCCCTTTTTGTCTTTATCATCCAGGCACAATCCATGAACAGGCATCTCATACACCTCTGGGCGGCGATTTCAGGCCGTCTCAAAACACTGCTTCTCGGCGCTCGCTGTGGATTGGCGGATGACCGAAGACAATTGGTCTGGAAAGTCTCCACGAAACTGGAGCACACCACACCAACTTTGTAATCACCAGGATTTCAATTTGGACTCGTGTATGAGCTACACCTCAACCGCAACAATAAATCGTATCAAGGACACACAAAATTATGCGACACGATTCAAATCTCATCGGAAGGAAGGTTGCCAAATTGCGATACATGAAGGGCTGGTCGCAGGACACGCTCGTGGCAAAACTTCAGGTTCTCCAGTGCAACATCACGCGGGATGTTCTCGCGAACATCGAAACCAAACGCTCCGTGGCCACGGACAAACATTGTTTCTTTCTGGCCAAAGTTCTCGGTGTCAGCATCGACGAACTTTTCCGGCCATGAATCGGGAGGCGAAAATAATTTCGCAAAAACATCATGGCCTCCCGGCGCAACCATGTAGAATTAGACCAGCAGTTGGACCTTTTCTCAACGCGAAGGCCGACCCATGACAGCACTGACGCAATACGGCCGGATGGCCGAGAAACACTGGCGCGAACACCGTCCGAAAATGGTGCGCGACCTGGAATCGGAAGGGGCTTCTGCACCAGATGCTTCTGGAGGCGGAGGAAAAGACGAAGGACGAAATGGCCACGCTGCGAATGGAATTGATGAAGCAGGGAAAAACGGCGCAGCAAGCGCAGACGCAGGCGTGGGAAATGGTGCGGGAGAAATACATCCTCCTGCCGCCCGAAGAATAATTCACCGTCACCACGAAGAACCGCCCAAAAATCTCAACGCCTACCGCATCACCGAGGCTGACCGCCTGGGCGAGGGCGGGCCGAAACTAAAGTTTCAAAAGAACATCGCGGCAATCGAAACGCTGCGGCAACTCGATGCCGAGGAACGACCGGCGACGCCGGAGGAAAAAGCCACGCTCGTAAAATACGTCGGCTGGGGCGCGATGCCCCAGGTGTTCGACGTGGACAACACCGACTGGCGCAAGGAGCAATTCCGGCTTTCGGAAATTCTTTCGGACGAAGAACACCGCTCCGCCCGCGCCACCACCCTCAATGCCCATTACACCGCGCCGACCGTCATCGGCGCGATGTATCGCGCCGCCGAGCGGTTCGGCTTCAAGGGCGGGCGCGTGCTTGAACCCGCCTGCGGCATCGGCCACTTCGTCGGCCTCATGCCTGAAGACATGCTCCGTCGCTCGACCGTCACCGGCATTGAAATTGATCCGTTGACCGCACGCATCGCCAAAGGCTCTTTATCCCGACGCGGACATCCGCGCCCAGCCGTTTGAGCAAACCAAACTCGCCGATGGATTTTACGACCTCGCCGTTTCCAATGTGCCGTTCGGTGATTACACGGTTCACGACCCGCGTTTCAACAATTACAAATTTTCCATCCATGATTATTTTTTCGCGGCGGCTTTGGAAAAAGTTCGCCCCGGTGGTTTGCTGATGTTCATCACGTCGCGCGGCACGATGGACAAACTCGATTCGACGTTGCGTGAATTGTTGTCCACGCGCACGGAGTTGCTTGGAGCAATTCGTCTTCCGAATGACGCTTTCAAAAAGAACGCCGGCACGGAAGTCACGACCGACATCGTGATGCTTCGCAGACTGCACCCAGGTGAAACGCCCGCTGGCCCGGCTTGGAAAGAAACCGCCGAACATACCAACGATGGCGGCGAGGCATTTACCATCAACGAATACTTCGCCTCCCGACCGGAAATGATGCTCGGTCAAATGCGCCTCACCGGTGGAATGTATGGCGGCAACGAACCGACGCTCGAACCGGATGGTCGCACACTTGCGGATGCACTCGCCCAGGCCGTTGAGAAATTGCCGCAGGGAATTTACGAGGCGCAGTCACACAAGATCGCCGAGCCGACGCTCGAAGAATCCATTCCCGCGCCCGATTTCGTTAAACCCAACGCCTACTGTCTGCACGACGGCATGGTCTGCATCCGCGAGGAAAATGTTTTGCGCCCGCTCACCGACATGCCCAGCGATATGCGCTCGCGCATCCGTCATTTGATTCCGGTGCGGGATGCAGTGCGTGATTGTCTGCGGGCGCAGATGGACGGCAGCACCGAGGAACACGTCGTCGAAACGCGGCAACAACTCAATCTGGCTTACGACCGTTTTGTCGGGCGCTTTGGTCCGGTGAATGTTCGCGCCAACCAGCGCGCCTTCGACGGCGACCCCGATTTGCCGTTGCTGCTTTCGCTGGAGAACTACAACGACGAGACGAAGCGCGCGACCAAGGCCACCATTTTCACCGAACGCACGATTCATCATCGCCAGCCGGTTGAATCGGTCGGCACGCCGAAGGAGGCGTTGCTCGTCACCTTGAACGAGCATGGTTGCGTTGACCTCGACCACATGGCCGACCTGCTCAACAAACCGGTGCAGGAATTTTTGCCGGACTTGAAAGGCATCATTTTTCTGAACCCGCAAACAAACCAATGGGAAACCGACGACCAGTATCTCTCCGGCAACGTGCGGGAGAAACTTTCAGTTGCGGATGCAGCGTCAGTGACCGACCCGCGCTTTGCCGAGAACGTCGAGGCATTGAAATCCGTTCAACCGGCAGACCTCGCGGCCACGGAAATTGACGTGCGGCTCGGCGCTGCCTGGCTGCCACCGGAAGACGTGCAGCAGTTCACGAATACGCTGCTCAACATTCCGTCCGGTGTCGAGATTGGCCACATCCACGCGCTGGGCGCGTGGCATATCAGCGCGAATTGGGAGGCGAAAGGCGCGACCGCGAACACGACGGATTGGGGCACCGACCGTTACACGGCGCTCGAATTGATTGAAGACGCGCTCAATCTCAAAACCCCCACGGTCTATGACACGGTGGATAAAAAACCCGTCGTCAACGCGCAGTCCACCGAGGCCGCGCGCGAAAAACAGGAACGCATCAAGGAGCGTTTCAAAGAGTGGGTCTGGTCGGATGATTCACGGCGGGAACGGCTTTGCCGCCTCTACAACGACACGTTCAATCACACGCGCGTCCGCACGTTCAACGGCGACCATTTAACACTGCCCGGCGCGAGCGGGGCGATTCAACTTCACGCGCACCAAAAGGCCGGTGTCTGGCGCATTTTGCAGACACCGAACACGCTGCTGGCCCACGTCGTTGGCGCGGGCAAAACCTACACGATGGTCGCCGCCGCGATGGAGTCGAGGCGGCTCGGCTTGTCCGGCAAGCCGATGTTTGTCGTCCCCAATCACATGCTCGGCCAGTTCTCCACCGAGTTGCTGACGTTGTATCCGGGCGCAAACATCCTGGCCGCCGGCAAGGAGGATTTCGAGTCGCAGAACCGCAAGAAACTTTTCAGCCGCATCGCCACCGGCAATTGGGATGCCGTCATCGTCACGCACTCCGGTTTTGAGCGCATCCCGCTTTCACGCGAAACCCAGGAACGGTTTTTCAAGGAGCAGCTTCACGAGTTGGAAATGATCAAACGCCAGCACGCGGACAGTTCCAATCGCCGCTTGGTGAAAGAACTCGAAAAGGCGAAGAAGCGGCTGGAAGCCAAACTTCAAACGCTGGCTGCCGAACACAAAAAGGACAACACGTTGACCTTTGAAGAACTCGGCGTGGACCGGCTGTTCGTGGACGAGGCGCACTATTTCAAGAATCTGTTTTACGTCACCAAGATGACGCGGGTCGCGGGTCTGCCGCAGACCGCGAGCGAGCGGGCGTTCGATATGTTTTTGAAGGTGCGCCACGTCCAGTCGTTGAACGGCGGGGGAGGCGTGGTGTTCGCCACCGGCACGCCCATCGCCAACAGCATGGCCGAGATGTTCACCATGCAGCGGTATCTCCAGCATGACGAGCTGAAGAAACACAACCTGCATCACTTCGATTCGTGGGCGGCGACGTTCGGCGAACCGGTGACGGCGATGGAACTTTCGCCGGACGGTGCGGGCTACCGGCTGAACACGCGCTTCGCCCGGTTCATCAACGTGCCGGAATTGATGCAGATGTTCCGCCAGTCCGCCGACGTGCAGACCGCCGCGATGCTGAATCTGCCGCGCCCGAAACTGGACGGCGAAAAGCCGACCATCCGCAACGCGCCGGCCACGGAGGAACTGAAGGAGTTCGTGCAATCGCTCGCCGCGCGCGCCGAGAGATTGAAAACCGGCCGGGTTGACCCCAGCGAAGACAACATGCTCAAAATCACGTCCGAGGGACGGAAGGCGGCTTTGGATCTTCGGCTGATGAAACCGGCCGCACCGGACGAACCGCAGGGCAAAGTGAATCTGGCCGTCGAAAAGATTTTCAACATCTGGCAGGAATCCAAGCCGGAGCGTTCCGCCCAGCTTGTGTTCTGCGACCTCTCCACGCCGAAAGACCGGGGCTTCTCCGTCTATAATGACATGGCGCAGAAGTTGGAAAAGCTCGGCATCCCAAGCTCTGAAATCGCCTTCATTCAGGACTACGATTCCGATGTTTCCAAGATGACGCTGTTCCGTGATGTGCGCGCGGGCAAAGTTCGCGTGCTTTTCGGCAGCACGCAGAAGATGGGGTCGGGGACGAACGTGCAGGAACGGTTGATTGCCTTGCATCACCTCGACGCGCCGTGGCGACCGGCAGACGTGGAGCAACGCGAAGGGCGCATTCTCCGGCAGGGCAATAAAAACTCCGTCGTGCAGATTTTCCGCTACGTCACGGAAGGTTCAGTTTGACGCCTATATGTGGCAGACGTTGGAGACGAAGGCGAAGTTCATCGCGCAGGTGATGAGCGGCGACATGACGATTCGGCGGCTTGAAGATTTGGATTCAGCGGCGTTGACCTACGCCGAGGTGAAGGCCATCGCATCGGGCAATCCGCTGGTGATTGAAAAAGCCCAGGTGGACGCGGAGTTGATCCGGCTCACCCGGCTGCGTTCCGCCCACGCCGAGGAACAATACCGCATCCGTTCCAATCTCCGCCGCTCGCACGAGGATGCGGAAATCTTCACCACGCGCCTTGCCAATCTGCGGCAGGACTTGGGCGTCCGGCAGGACACGTCGGGCGACAAATTCCGCATTGAACTCGACGGGCAGGAATCCAACAACCGGGGCATCGCGGGCGAATTGATTATGCGCCGGGCGGAAAAACTGAAGGCGCGGTTTGGCGACGACATCAAAATCGGCCGCTTCGCCGGTTTTGATTTGTTCCTGCGTCCGGGTTTCAACAACACCACCGAAATGGTCTTGCGCGGGAAAACAGTTACGGCGCGCGGGTCACGGACACGGCGCTCGGCACCATCCGCTCGCTGGAGGCGACGGTTCAGGGATTTGAAGAACGCGCGGAAAGATTGGAGTTGGACATCACCGATGCCAACAAGCGCGTCAAAGAGCTTGGCGAAAAAGTCGGCGCGAAGTTTGAGCGCGAGGACCGCTTTCAGGAACTGACCCGGCGCCAGAGTGAGATTGAGGAAAAACTTGATCTCACCAAGAACCAAGCGCCGAGCCAGGTCGAAGCCGTTGCAGCCGGCGATGACGAACAAACGAATTCCGAGAATCAAACCCAAAAACATTCTGCCCCGGCGCGCGCGCGGGGCGGCCATCCATGTATGAATATCACCGCCCAGCAAACCGAATTTCTCAGTTGGAAAGTCGTTCCCGCCCGGCTCGACGCAACCCAGGCGGCGTGGTTTCTCGGTTTTGAACCGCACGAGATTCCCAGGCTCGTAACGGCAGGCTTGTTGAAACCGCTCGGCCATCCCGCCCGCAACAGCACGAAGTTCTTTGCCACGGAAACGCTGGAACAATTCCGGCGCGACGAGAAATGGCTCGCCCGCGCCAGCGATGCCATCGCCAGCTACTGGCGGGAACGCAACGCCCGCAAGCAAAAGGCTCGCGGGCGGGCGTGATGCAAACGATTCAACGCATCGGGTGGACGCATCATAAAAGTGTCTTGCCTTTGCTGGGATGAATCCTGACTTCCTCACGGATGGCAACGCGGACTTTCGCTTCGATGCGTTCAACGAAGCTCATGCCAACCCGGCTGAATTTATTGGCTGGCCGGATCGCGGAGGCAATTTCCAGCGCGGTTTGTTTTACCTTGCTCCGGCAAAGATGCGGAGTTGTGTTGATGCTTTTGAGTGTGTCCGTCATTTCAGTTGTTTCCATATTTTGCTTTCCTGGTTGCGTCGCTGATTCATTCAACGACACCACTATTTTATCAGGCGCGCTTTTGTTGAACTGCGAATTGAGTGACCGAACCCTTGCAAACATTGAACAAAACCGCTGTTGCCGCCGGCACTTGACACAAAAGCACGCTGATTTTACGCGGGGCGACTTGGCTGGTTTTCAGTTTCGACACCGTTTTCATTCAATGTTTGCAAGGTGAAAAATAGTTTAATTATTTTTATCACTGGCGCAGGCGGCTATGGCGATTCCTGGAAAGCCGGACACTTAACCAGCCGCCGAAAACGAGTGACCATTGCCTTCGGGCTTTGGCAGGGGCGGAAGTAATGGAACAATGCGGCCTTCCACGTTCTGGTTTTCGTAGCTTTCCAGCGACGGCAGTCTCACCTGGGCTTTGCGCGCGTAGGCGCGATGCACTGCCTTGCTGTTGTGGCCGAGCGCCTCCTGCGCGAATCGCTCTGGATAGCCGCACATTTTCGCCCGCTCCGCCCAGGCATAACGGTAGCAATGCAGAGTGACGCCGAAGATCCCCAAACCGGCGCAGCGGCGTCTGAATTCCTGCCCCCGATACTTTTCCTTCAGCAAAGCGAGCCTCGGGAATAGAAGCCCTTGGGTCGGCAACGAACGGAGGATCGTTTCCACTGCCGGACCAAAATGAATAAACGCCCGACTGCCGGTTTTTCGGCGGGCATAGGAAATGACGCGGTCATTCCAATCAATGCTCTCCGCCTCCAGGTTGGCGACGTCCGTTTGTGAACCGCCCAGATGCCAGCACAGTTCATAAAAACTCCGGTTTTCGGGATTCGGTTCCCGTTCGATAATCCTTTGGTGTTCGTCCGCTCTGATGGCCCGTTTGGGCTTGTATTCGATTTTGGGCCAAAGCCGTTTGGGAATGATCGGCCAGGCCAGCCAGTTCATGCCGATGCAGAAGTTGTGCAACTCACGCAGATGAACATTCGTGCTGACCGTCCCCGCCTTCAGGCAGGCGAAAAGTTGCTCCGCCTGCGTCTCGATGATGATCAGCGGAAGAATCAGATCAAATGCCTTCTGTTTGACGGCGCGCTGCCAGCGCTCTTGGGTTGATCCATGTTTGTTTTCAGTAATGGCGTTGAACGCGTCCTGCCAGGTCCGTTTTGAAACCCCCGAATCGGTTCCGGCGAGATAGGCCTTGGCGATCTGGAGGTTCAGTTGCGGTTGGCGGATGGATTCGTTGCGGGCGTTGAGCAGCGCCGTGGCCTCGGCGCGATTTCTCGTGCCGGTGCTTTCCTGCTTCCGGGTTTCAGTGTCTTCGATGTAGAACATGCCGCCGCGTTTGCGGCGGTAGAGGATGTAAGCGACGTTTCATAATTTCAGATTTTTTGTCCGAATGTTATGAAGCCGCACGCGGCTTTTGGTGTGTCAGACACACCAGACGGGCGGCGAATCCCGTCTTCGCGAGTGATTGCCGAGTTTTACCGGAGCAGTTGTTGAGCAGTAGCCCGGTATTGATTTCACTGGCACTTTCACTGGCACTTGCCTCCTCTGGTTTCGCCATCCTGTTGAAAAACAACAGTTTAATGATGGCGGAAGGGGTGGGATTCGAACCCACGGTAGCCTTGCGACTACGCCTGATTTCGAGTCAGGTGCCTTTAACCACTCAGCCACCCTTCCGTTTATATTGATTTTATTGACTAAACACGCATTTCTGCGAACCATCAATTTGCGTTTTCTATACCGATGTTCTATACTATACGCATGAAACGTAGTTCATCAAAAAATACAGACCCGCGCTGGCAAAAAACGCCCGTGGCAAATCTCGTTCGCCACGTTCAATCAGGCAATTATTATGCCCGAATTCGCGTGCGCGGCAAGCTGATTTGGAAATCGCTCAAAACTGACCGAATCAGTGTCGCCAAATTGCGCTTGAGCGATTTTCAAAGAGAGGAACGCCAGCGCGCCGCCGCGCGCAAGGCCGTTGCACGGGGAAAAATGACTTTTGCCGATGCGCTGCAAACTTACCGGGAACGGCTGAAGGGCGACCATTCGCTCAAAGAGCGAAGCAAAACGTATCGGGAGGAACGAATCACTGCTCTGCTGAAATCGTGGTCTGAACTTGCACAAACGGATGTTGCTCAAATTTCCAAATCCGATTGTTTGAGTTGGGCGGCACAATACGGACAAGCGGCCAGTCCATCGGCTTTTAACAACACCGTGGGCACGCTTAAATTGATTTTGGATGTAGCGGTTGAAGCCGGTGCGCGTTATGACAATCCGGCGGTTCACATTAAGCGCAAAAAAATTCGACTAAAACCGTTGCAGCTTCCGAGTCAGAAACAATTTATTAAACTGGTCGTTGCAATCAGGAGTGGCGAAGGCGGTTGGGCGGAACGGTGTGCCGACCTTGTGGAATTTCTCGCTTACAGTGGTTGCCGAAAAGGTGAAGCGGCTCGCATACGCGGACGGGATTGTGATTTTGAAAAAGGCGAGATTGCAGTATTGGGCGACCCCGCTACCGGAACGAAGAATTGGGAAATCCGCCGCATCCCAATGATTCCTGATATGCGCCGGTTGCTGCAACGGCTTCAAAAGGAACGCGACGAGACTGAATTTTCAATCAATCCCATTATGCTCGTTCATGAATGTCAGGGCGCGATCAACACAGCTTGCACCAAATTGGGAATTGCCCGTTTTACACATCACGATTTGCGCCACCTGTTTGCCACCCGTTGCATTGAATCAGGCGTGGACATTCCAACAGTCTCACGCTGGCTTGGTCATAAAGACGGTGGCGCGTTAGCAATGAAAGTTTATGGTCATTTGCGCGACCAGCATAGTGCGGCGATGGCGCAGAAAGTTCAATTCCAAGAAATTGAATAACCGTTTCGATAAAACATTTTATTGCCTTACATTAATCCAGACGATTAAGTAACTGTTTGGTTACATAAGAAATGATTTGAAGGAGTTGTCGGTTGCGCAAAAGAACGCGACACCCGCGATGATTGCCGAAATGCCAACGAGCCGTGCGACGATTGCAGGTCGCGGAAGAAGTTTTTCCGCAGCAATGACAATCGCGACGACAATTATCACGAGCGGATTCATCATTCCGAGAGCGAGTAGAATCGCCATCGGCGCGGCGCAGCAGACACAACACGCCGCGCCTTGTTTGCAGCCAAGCCGAAAATTTGTTTCATGCTGGAAGCATGAAACGGCGCATCCAAATGGCAATCGGCAGCGCAACAGATACTTCATTTTCCAGCGTGTGAATTGAAATGCTCCGGCGGCGATCAACGATGCACCCGCAAGCCAAGGAACGGCACGACTAATCAATTCCGACCGCATCTCAACCGTCGCCAATGCCACGCCGAGCGCAAAGATTCCAACACCGGCTGCCAGCCAAATGGCGAAGTATCCAGACGCCATGTAACAAAGGGAAATCCAAGGGCGGCGTGTTTTCAAAAACGTCGGCAGCGCGGACGGCATCATCATTGCCACCATCATCGTAAGCCACATCAGAAAGAACGTTGCCGCAGAGATCGTCCAAGATTGTCCAGACATTCGCATCCACATCATTGACATCGTCCAACCGCCCGGCATTCCCATTCCACCGGACATTGAGCGGCAGAAATAAACCGTTGCCGCCACGCTGCCGACAAAAGCGAGAGCGCACAGCGCGATGAACCTAATCGGCAACGTGGATTCAACGCCGCTGACAGGGGAGACTCTAAAATTCGAGGCAAACTTTGCCGAAGTGCTTTTGGGATTCATAATACTTGAAGGCGCCGACGATTTCCGGCAGCGGAAATTGGCGGTCAATAACGGGCTTCAAACCATTGGCCGTTATCGCCCGGATCATGTTCTCTTGATCGGCCCGGCTGCCAACGAAGATTCCGCTGATGCGAAGCTGTCTGACAAAAATTTCCGGGAGCGCCACCTCGCCCGCAAAACCGGTCAAGACGCCGATGAGGGCGATGTGCCCACCCGTCCTGCACGCTTTTATTGACTGCGCCAACGTGCCGGGTCCGCCGACCTCAATTACATGATCAACACCGCGTCCGTCCGTCAAATCCTTTGCCTTTTGGCCCCATTCCGGCACGACCTTGTAATTAATGACGGCGTCGGCCCCCAAGTGCTTCAGTTTTTCCAACTTCTCGTCAGAGGACGACGTAGCAATGACTTGGGCTCCCGCAGCTTTCGCGAACTGCAACGCGAACAGCGATACACCACCCGTGCCAAGTATCAGCACCGTATCGCCGGGCTTCACTTGGCCGCACACCACCAAGCCTCTCCAGGCGGTGACTCCCGCACAGGGAAGCGTCGCCGCCTCCAAATGCGAGTAACCTGTCGGAGCCTTCGTGAAAGCGTGCGCCGGCATACACACATATTCGCGCGCATAGCCGTCAACGTTGTCTCCGGGCACATCCCGATTGGTAGCGGGCGTCATTTCGCCTCCCAGCCAATAGGGAAAAAACGTGCTGACGACGTTGTCTCCGACTTTGAACTCATCAACATCGTCTCCGACCGCAATTACTTCCCCGGCACCATCGGTCAGCGGAACGCGGCCGTCGGCGCACGGAATTTTCCCCAACACCACCATATCATCATGGAAGTTCAATGAACTGGCCCGGATTCTTACCAGCAATTCACCCGGCTTGGGTTCGGGACGATTTTCTTCGACCAGTTTGAGATTTTCCAAGCCGCCCGGCGCTTTCAGCTTGACAAGCCTTCCAGTTTTGTGCGTATTCATCGCTTCTTTCCTTTCATATTTTTTTGCAGTTAACTCGAATCAATCCGCCTAGCGATTCAAGCACAGCAACAACCTTTTGCCTCGCCTTTGTCGTATTCGTCGTGGCGGTGCAGCCACACCCCCATCGGGCCATCCTCGGCGCGGCCCTTCGGCACCCTGTCGAGAATCGGATAGAAACTCATCAGGAACTCCGTGCCACGGGTGTAGGTGGAGTAGCAGTGATATACGCTATCGCCCTCGCGGGCGAAAACGCTGAAGCCGTGGCCCTCGGACAAATAGCCGGTAACGTCTGTGCCGGTCGAACTCGCATTTTGAGCTACGACCGGGGGCAGGTTGTCGCGGAACTGTTGGTCGCTGAGCAGCGGAACCACTGCCACTTCGTTGGCCACGAGCGGCGGCGTGATCTTGTGCGACGCGTCGGGCGCGGACACCCCGAAGTCGAAGTTGAAGTCGTTGCCGTGGCTCGACGCCCAATTGAAGCTCCAGCCCATCCGCCGGCGGTAGGCGAGCAGCTTCTCCAGCGGAGCGCGGGAGATGCAGATCATCGTCACGTCACGGGCCTCGAGGTGCGGGAGAACTCCGTTGAAGCTGTCGGCCGTCGCCGAGCAGGCTGGACAACCGGCGGTGTAATCAGGGCCGAACATGAAGTGGTAAAGAACGAGTTGCGACCGTCCCTTGAAGAGCTCGGCGAGAGACGCCTTCCTTTCTTCGGTGTCGAATTGATACTTCTTGTCAATCCGAACCCACGGCAACTCCCGCCGCTGGCGCGCCAGTTCGTCGCCGCGCCGCGTGTGCTCTTTCTCGCCCTTGAGCAGCTCCAGACGGGCTGCGAGCCACTCTTCACGTGTTCCGGTCTTATGGTTTGTCATAGTTTCTCCTTTCACTGTCTGTTATGTTTTTTGATTCCGCGAACGGTTTTTATTTTCGCATAAAATGTATTTCCTCAATTTCAGTTTCAATATTAAGACGAATGACCGTGGTCATTCAGGACAGCCATGAAAATTACCTCTCAAATTTTCCCTGTCAACTGAACGGCGGACACAATTTACGCGGCTTTTGTCCCAAATGCGGCTCCGCATCACCGGCGCGGAAAATCCCGAACGCGGCATCATCGGCCTGACCGCTTCCAGTCTGGACGATCCAAGCTGGTTCAAACCCACGATGGATATTTTTGTTTGCGACGCACAGTCATGGGATTTGATGGATTCGGATTTGCCCAAGCATCAGCAATACATGGAGCGTTAAAATCACGACAACCCAATTCAAATTTTGATAAAAATCTTTTGCGCGAAAATCACGCTAAATCGCTTTTTCAGATGGCACGCCTTACCTCTAACGCTGTTAGAGCATTTTGCTTATCACAAATATCCGGCTTCCGTCAGATTTCCATCTGGATTTTATCCGAAAGTTGATTGATGTTTATTTGATGTTTTTATGAACAGCGATAGTTCATCCGAAGATACACGGGCGCGGCTGGAGGAATTGGCCAGCGGCTTCAAAAAATTGCCGCGCAAGCTCAAACTGCTGTTGCCTTTCAAATCCTCAATCCGGCTGCTTTTATCCAGACGGGCAACCTATGGTCAAATCCGGTCGCTTTTGGCGGAGGTGAAAATTTTTGTTTCCACCGACACCGTGCATCGCTTTTGCAATCAGGTAATCGGCCGAAAGGCAGTTCTTCGATACAAATCGAATTCGCACAAACGTTCGTCATCAAAAGTCCTGCCGGTGCTGCCGTCGCCTGAAAAAATTGAAGCGAAATTGCGTGAGCAGCGCGAACGTTTCCCCGGCCCGTGGTCACGGCGCAAACGCGGCCCGCACATTGCCGACAGCAAAAACCTTTAACTTGCGCTGCGGAGACTGCGTAACCAGTGGTTTGCGCACAGTGCAGATGTCGCCAATCGCTGCGACGAAGAGCGACTAAAAAGCAAAATCCGTCCTGGAAACAAAAAGAATTTGTGTTTAACGTCCGCGACCAACGCGCGTTGCGCTCCGACTTAACGCGCGCTCGTCACGGACGGAAACGGTGGTGCATCTAACGGCACGCGCTTCCGTCAGTGGCACGTCGGCGGGCGTTACGCTCCGGTTCCGTTCCAGCCGTCTCTACACCTGCGCTTCACTTTTCCGCCCGCCGAACCGCCGACCGAAGCATAATGGCGGCGGTTCCGCCAATGGGCAACGCATTCACTCAAAATTGAAACGACAACGCATCCGCTGTGTGCCGTGCGCGTGAATCGGATGTTCAATTATATGTCGCCGGTCAGCGCGTCAATGTATTGCTCGCCCTGTCACCCTGCTGCGCTCCACATTGTACCCGCCGCCCGGCTCCGGGAATTTTGCTTTTAGGATTTCGCGCACGAAGGATTTTCACGGCAAAGAATAAATTATCTTCAGCGTGCCCGCGCAAATTCGTTCAAAATCGGCAGCCACTCGCCGCCTTGTCACTCGCGCAGCACTTTGGCATCATCGCGCAATGCCGCGACCTGCCAGCAAAAAATCTCCGCCAAACGGTTCAGCCCTCGGCTTCGAGGCGACGCTTTGGTCCGCCGCCGAAAAGCTCAAGGGCAACATGGACGCCGGCGAATACAAGCACGTCGTTCTCGGCCTGATTTTTCTCAAATACATATCCGACGCGTTCGAGGAACGGCACGCCGCGCTGGCGAAGGACAAATCCGCCGACGCCGAAGACCGTGACGAATACACCGCCGACAACATTTTTTGGGTCAATAAAATTGCCCGCTGGTCGTATTTGCAGGGCCGCGCCAAGCAGCCCACCATCGGCAAAGACCTCGACGACGCGATGGTCGCGGTGGAAAAGGACAATCCCACGCTCAAAGGCGTGCTGCCCAAGGAATACGCCCGCCCCGCGCTCGACAAGCACCGGCTCGGCGAACTCATTGACCTCATCGGCACGATTGGCCTCGGCGACCGCGAAAGCCGGTCCAAGGACATCCTGGGCCGGGTGTATGAATACTTTCTAAGCCAGTTCGCCAGCGCCGAGGGCAAACAAAGCGGCCAGTTTTACACACCGCGCCATGTCGTCCGGCTGCTGATTGAAATCCTCGCGCCCTACAAGGGCCGCGTGTTCGATCCATGCTGCGGTTCGGGCGGGATGTTCGTGCAAAGCGAAAAATTCGTGGAATCCCACGGCGGGCGCATCGGCGACATATCCATTTACGGACAGGAATCCAATTACACGACTTGGCGGCTCGCCATGATGAACATGGCCATTCGCGGCATCGAGGCGCACATCGCATGGAACGAACAAGGCTCGTTCCAGAACGATGCATTCAAGGATTTGAAGGCCGACTACATTCTGGCGAATCCGCCGTTCAACGATGACGATTGGGGCGGCGACCGGTTGCGCGAGGACGTGCGCTGGAAATTCGGCATGCCGCCGACCGGCAATGCCAACTTTGCCTGGGTGCAACATTTTATCCATCACCTTGCGCCCACCGGCATGGCCGGCTTCGTTCTGGCGAACGGCAGCATGTCCTCGACCCAATCTGGCGAGGATGACATCCGCCAAGCTCTCGTTGAAGCGGATTTGGTGGATTGCATGGTGGCATTGCCGGGCCAATTGTTTTACTCCACGCAAATTCCGGTCTGCCTCTGGTTTCTCTCCCGCGACAAGCGGAACGGTCGCTTCAAAGATAGGCGCGGCAAAGTGCTGTTTGTTGACGCTCGCAAGTTCGGCACGCTGACTGACCGCGTCCATCGCGAACTGTCCGACGACGACATCACCAAAATTGCCAACACCTACCACGCATGGCGGGGCGACAAAGGCGCAGGCAAATACGAAGACGCGCCAGGCTTCTGCAAGAGCATCACGCGCGAAGAAATTAGCAGACACGGACATGTGCTTACGCCGGGCCGTTACGTTGGTGCGGAGGAAGCCGAGGACGATGGTGAGCCGCACGAGAAGAAGATGAAGCGCCTCGTTGCTCAAATGCGCTCCCAGTTCGACGAGTCCGCGAAACTGGAAAAAGTAATCAACAAAAGCTTGAAGGTTTTGGGCTATGGCGAGTGATGGCGCATTACTTACGTTGGCCAATGTCGTGACGCTCCAGCGCGGCACGACTTACAAGAGCGCACTGCTGGGGCAGCCCGGCCCGGTGCTGCTTGGCCTTGCCTCGATTCAACGCAACGGCGGTTTCCGCGATGATAACCTGAAAACTTACGGCGGGGACTCGCCAGAAAAGCTCACGCTTCATCCCGGTGACATTTACGTTTCGTTGAAAGACGTGACGCAATCAGCGGATTTACTTGGCTCTATCGCCCGCGTTCCAACACACGTCCCATCGGGACGGGTGACACAGGATACCGTCAAACTTTCGTTTATTCGGAAGGATGTTCCGTCGTGTTATATTTATTGGCTGCTGCGAACACCCTTTTATCGTGAATACTGCCGAGCTCACGCAATTGGCACGACCAATCTTTCGTTAGCCCGCGAGGACTTCCTGGCCTTTCCAGTCCCAAGACCAAAAACTCGCGAATTGACCCTTGTCGAGACACTCGACGCGCTGGACGACAAGATTGAGTTGAACCGGCGGTCGAATGAGACACTGGAGGCGCTGGCGCAAAGCATTTTCAAATCCTTGTTCGTGGATGCTTCCGCCACCAAGTTGCCTAAAGGCTGGGATGTTCGGGCGTTGTATGACTGTGCGGATTACATCAATGGTGCGGCATTCCGAAACGAACATTTCTCTGCTGAAAGACAAGGCTTGCCGGTCGTTAAAATCGGCGAATTAAAGAATGGCATCAGCGCGCAGACTAAGTTCTGCGAAGTAGAGCGTGAACCAAAATACCGCATCGCTTCCGGCGAAATTTTATTTTCTTGGTCTGGCAGTCCGGACACATCCATTGACATTTTTGTCTGGGCTGATGGTGACGGTTGGTTGAACCAGCACATCTTCAAAATTCAGTTCAAGCGGCCTGTGGAGAAATTCTTCGTCTATTATTTGCTCCGTCATTTGAAGCCGGTATTCATCGAAATTGCACGCGACAAACAAACCACTGGACTCGGCCACGTCACCGGCCAAGACCTCAAGCGATTGAAAACGGCATTCCCGCCAGATGACGTGTTGCAGGGATTTAACCAAGTCACCGAGCCGTTGTTTCAAAAAGTTTATTCCAATCTCTGCGAATCCCGCACGCTGGCCGAGTTGCGCGACGCGCTGCTGCCCAAGCTGCTGTCCGGCGAGTTGCGGATGCCAAATAAATGAAGGAACGATGCTATGAGCGAACAAATGCCAAAAGACCTGAATGCGTCGCTGTCGAGTCTCGCGATGCTGTCCGTCCAGTTAAGCACCGGCAAAGATTACTTGGATTATCTCCACGGATTTGTGATCGAAGCCCTCCGCAGCGTCGAAAGTAACGGATTCGACGCCGCGACCGTTCAAAGGGCAGTTGACCAGCAATTCGGGTTGAAAATTCCAGCAGCAACGTATGCCATTTTCCTGAAGCGGCTGGTAAAAACCGGAGTCATTTTACCCACCGCGACAGGATTGCAATATCGCGTGGCCAAACTGCCGGCCACAACCGTGAGCAAAGATAGGCAAGCCGCTCGGGAACGAATCAAAGAGGTAACAGACGAACTGGCTGGCTTTGCGCATACTAAATATTCACTGGTCTGGGACGACCGCATCAGCGCACAGGCGCTGGCAGAATTTCTGCGACAGTATTCGATTGATTTTCTTCGGTTCGTGGAGGCGAAAAGCCCCTTGCCCGAGGAAGCCGCCAACACCAAGACCACGGATTATGTGGTGGCGTCGTTTGTCACAAATTGCGCCAAGGATCATCCCGGCCTGTTTGAAAGCATCAAGATTCTGGTGCAAAGCCACATCCTGGCCAACGCCTTGATGTGTCCCGATCTGGAGAAAACGCCCAAAGGATTCAAGGACGTGCATTTCTTGGCAGACACCAGGTTCTTGTTGAAGGCGCTTGATCTCGAATCACGATACGACACCGACAATGCCCGCCAACTTCTGGCAGCCATCCGCACATTGAAGGGCGTGGTCTGCATATTCCAAGAAACCAAAGACGAATTGCGAATCGTCTTGAAATCCATCATCAACCGAATGCAACAAGGTGCTGGTCGCGGGCCGGTGTGCCGGGAACTGTTGAAACGCGGGCGGGGAGTGGCAGACGTGATCCTCGCCGAGAGCAATCTCGACCGAGACCTTGCGGCGCTCTTTGTCTCCATCTTGCCAAGTCCTCGCTACGACGAAAGCAACTACCTGTTCCAGATTGACGAAGCGGCGCTCCGTGAGGAAATCGAAAGCGAGGTTGACTATATCACCGACCGAGCCGCTGATCACGATATTCGTGTGGTGCGGCATATTTTCGCGCTACGTAAGGGCCGGAAGGCATCAACCATCGAAGATTCGGGTTATGTCCTGTTGACAACGAACGCAGCACTCTCGCGCGCAGCATTTTTTTATGAGAAACACAACAGCGCGGGATGGTTTTTCTCCGCCGTGGTGACAGATTACCACCTTTCGCATCTCGCCTGGCTTAAATCTCCAATGGAAGTGCCCGACCTTCCAAGGGCGGAGATTTTAGCCAGTTGCTATGCCACCATGAGGCCGCACGAATCCTTTTGGAATCGCTACCTTGCCGAGTTGGATCGCCTCAAGACCGAAAATAAAATGTCCGAACGTGACCATGAGGTTTTGCGGTTCTCGATACATGCTGCCGATGAATTGATGGATGTTACTCGCGGGGATGTCGAAGGCATCACGGACAAGAATCTTCACGTCGTTCTCGAAAAACTTGAAAAAACCTTTGCGGCAGAGAAGGAACAGGCTCTTGAAAGCGAGCGCAGCGCACACGAAAAAACCAAAGCAGCACTGG
The DNA here is from genome assembly GCA_963723125.1 of uncultured bacterium. Classification (GTDB taxonomy): domain Bacteria; phylum Verrucomicrobiota; class Verrucomicrobiia; order Limisphaerales; family UBA11358; genus UBA11358. The sequence goes on along the minus strand of CAVRPQ010000006.1, from coordinate 1,373,546 downwards.
CAAATTCAGAGCTTACCAGACAAAAAAGCGTTCAGGAAAAGGAGGCGGCGAGACTTCGGCAGGCCGAGTTGGAAAAAACAAATGCGGATCGTGCCGCTGAAATTGAAAAACTAAAAATAGGCGAGTCCGACGCCAAAGCCAAGGAGGAGCGGACTCGCTCCCGGATAGAACAGATCGCAAACCGTATCGCCAAGACTGCATTCTACGTTGTCGGTTTCATTTTCGCTGTGATCACGGTGTCGGCGCTCTTTGGGGAAATAAGCATTTGGCTCGCGATTCCAGCGGCGATAGCCGGATTCTTTAATTTGTGGGCCGGCATTTCCGGCAACACGGTGGAGCGCGCCGTGAAAAAATGGATCGCAAGGCGACTAACACAGTTCATGAGCTGATTGATTAACATTATGCAAGCCCAGCCAAAAACCATTCGGGATTTCTTGCGCGCCGCGCCTCTGCCCAAGCTGCTGTCGGGCGAGTTCCGCCTGCCTGTGCATTGCGCGCAGACAGGCGTGCCGGCTAGACTGGCGGAGGCCAAACCATGATTTCATTGACCCAACTCGAAACCTGGGTGCGCTCCGGCGAATCGGAATCGCTGGAATACAAGCGCACCACCGGCGAGCGCCGCGCCGCCACCCAGACGCTCTGCGGCATGTTGAATCATCGCGGCGGCCGCGTGCTCTTTGGCGTCGAGCCGGACGGGCGCATCATCGGCCAGATGGTTTCCGATCACACGGTGGAGGAAGTCGCGCAGGAATTAAAGCAGATTGACCCGCCCGTGTTCCCCACCATTGACCGGGTGGACGTGGCTGCGGATCGGCAGGTATTGGTGGTCACGGTGGCTCAAGGTTCAAACCGGCCTTACACCTACAAGGGCAAAGCCTACCGACGCGTGGGCAACACCAGCCCGGAATTGTCCGGCAACGAGTATCAGCGCATGTTGCTGGAGCGGTTGCATGGCGAGACGCGCTGGGAAAATGAACCGGCGGCGGGCTGGTCGGTCGCCGACCTGGAAACCAACGAAATCATCCGCACTCTGGAGGAATCCATCCGGCGCGGTCGCGTGGAGGACCCCGGCGTGCGCGATCCGGCGGAAGTGTTGCGCGGCTTGGGGCTGATGCGGGACGGTCAGTTGCTTCGCGCCGCCGTGGTGTTGTTTGGCCGGGCGGAACGGTTGGAAGCTACCCTGCCGCAATGTTTGTTGCGAGTGGCGCGATTTCGCGGGCGCGACAAGACCGATTTTCTGGATAACCGGCAGTTTCACGGCAACGCGTTTGAATTGCTACTGCGGGCGGAGCGGTTCTTGCGTGACAACCTGCCCGTGGCGGGCCGCGTGCAGCCGGGCTTGTTCGAGCGCGTGGATGACCCGATGTATCCGCCGGTGGCTCTGCGGGAGGCGCTGGCCAATGCGGTGTGCCACCGGGATTACAGCATCGGCGGCGGCTCGGTCGCCGTGGCGCTCTATGATGACCGGCTCGAAATCACCTCGTCCGGCACACTCCATTTCGGGCTGACTTCGGACGCGCTGTTCCACCCGCACGAATCGCTTCCTTGGAATCCATTGATCGCCCGTGTGTTCTACCGTCGCGGCGTGATCGAGGCATGGGGGCGGGGAACAATCAAGATTGCCGAACTGGTCACCCGCGCCGGCCTGCCGCCGCCCGAAATCGAAGAGGCGGGAGGGTGCGTGGTGGTTCGCTTTCGTCCCAGCAACTATGTCCCGCCATCGCGGGTTGCCCAGAATGTAACCGAGCGGCAACGGCAGGTGCTCACACTCTTGGCGGGCAATCCAAACGGGATGGCTTTGCGGGAAATCCGTGCTGGCCTCAGTGTAGCCGCCACCGAGCGACAGGTGCGCGAGGACCTCGCCGTTTTGAAAGTTCTTGGATTGGCTAATTCGGATGGTCATGGAAGGGGGGCGCGATGGAAATTGCTCTAAACCAGCGTCTTGGCTATTTCATGGCTTATTCCGGCTTATTCTGGCTTATTCCCGCGAACCCTGCTCCAATTCACTCCAATTGCTGCTGCGGTTCAGCACAATCGCCGAAAAACATTGAAAATGAACGGGCTGTAATGGGCGGCTTATTCCGGTGAACACTCACTCCAATTCAGCCAATCGCGACATGATGTCGCGATTCCGAAGCGCTTTGAAATTAAAACCCGAATCCCGCCAAATACCCCGCCATTTTGGCGGGATAGTCGTAATCTGTGGACCAGCGTTTCATCATCCTGCCATGCAAACGTCCGGAATTCCTACCCGGACATTTACCCGGACATTTTGTCCGCAACGGGGCGTCAGGAATCCCGACACTCTCTGAAAACATGAGCTTCACCGAATCCGTTGTTGAGGACGCCACGCTGTCGTGGTTCGGCGAACTGGATTATGCGTTGCTGCATGGCCAGGTCATTGCCCCCGGCGAAGTTGACGCCGAACGGACAAGTTTTGGCGAGGCGTTTTTGCCGGAACGCTTGCGCGCCGCGTTGCGGAAGTTAAATCCCAAGTTGCCCGCCGAGGCGCTGGATGAAGCGTTTCGTAAAATCACGATTCCGCAGCATCCGTCACTGATTGCCAGTAACCGCGCATTTCACCGGATGCTGGTGGACGGCATCGCCGTCGAATGTCGTCGCAAGGATGGCAGCATCGGCGCGGAAATTGTCCGGCTGATTGATTTTGCCGACGTGGAAAACAACGACTGGCTCGTGGTGAATCAGTTCACCGTGATCGAAGGCCAGCACAACCGCCGCCCCGACGTGGTGATTTTCATCAACGGCCTGCCGCTGGGCGTCATTGAATTGAAAAATGCTGCGGACGAAAACGCCGACATCTGGCAGGCATTCGCGCAGTTCCAAACCTATAAGCAGCAAATCCCGGCGCTGTTCGTCCACAACGCGGTGCTGATTATTTCCGACGGCTTGGAGGCGCGCATCGGCACCATCAGCGCGGATAAGGAACGCTTCATGCCGTGGCGCACCATTGACGGCGAAACCGTGGCGCCCGCCACCATGCCGCAGCTTGAAGTTTTGATGCGTGGCGTGTTCGACAAGCGCCGTTTTTTGGATCTCGTCCGGCATTTCGTCGTGTTTGAGGATGACGGCGGCAGTGGTGTCATCAAAAAACTGGCGGGCTATCACCAGTTTCATGCCGTCAATATCGCCGTTGCCGAAACCATCCGCGCCGCCAGCGCCGGGACGATGGAATTGAAAGAGGGCAGCAGCGGCTATTTCGCCAAGAAACAGCCCGGCGGCGAAACCGGCGACAAGCGCGTTGGCGTCGTCTGGCACACGCAGGGATCAGGCAAGTCGCTGACGATGGCATTTTACGCCGGGCGGCTGGTGGTCGAGCCGGAAATGGAAAATCCAACGCTCGTCATTCTCACCGACCGAAACGATCTTGATGACCAGCTTTTCGGCACGTTCGCCCGCTGCCATGAACTACTCCGGCAGAAGCCGGTGCAGGCGCAAAACCGTGACAATTTGAAAAAACTTCTCGCCGTCGCATCGGGCGGCGTGGTGTTCACGACAATTCAGAAGTTTTTCCCGGAAGACAAAGGCGGCAAACATCCGCTGCTTTCCGACCGGCGCAACATCGTCGTCATTGCCGACGAGGCGCACCGCAGCCAATACGATTTCATTGATGGCTTCGCCCGGCACATGCGCGACGCGCTGCCAAACGCATCCTTCATCGGCTTCACCGGAACGCCAATTGAAAAGGCTGATGCCAACACGCGGGCCGTATTTGGCGATTACATTTCCATTTATGACATCCAGCGCGCCGTTGAGGACAAGGCGACCGTGCCGATTTTTTATGAAAGCCGGCTCGCAAAGCTGGAATTGAAGCCATCGGAAAAACCGAAAATTGACTCGGACTTTGAGGACGCGACCGAAGGCGAAGAACTGGAGCACAAGGAAAAGCTCAAATCAAAATGGGCGGCATTGGAAGCCATCGTCGGCGCGGAAAAGCGCGTCGGCCTCATCGCCGACGATTTGGTGAAGCATTGGGAAGCCCGGCTTGAGGTGATGGATGGCAAGGCCATGATTGTGTGCATGAGCCGCCGCATCTGTTTTGAACTTTACGAAGCTATCCGCAAGTTGCGCCCCAAGTGGCATCACAAAGACGACGACAAGGGCGTGATAAAAATCGTGATGACCGGTTCGGCGAGCGACCCGCTCGAATGGCAGGATCATATCCGCAACAAACCACGCCGGGAGGCGCTGGCGAAACGATTCAAGAAAGGCGAAGACCCGTTCAAAATTGTCATCGTCCGCGATATGTGGCTGACCGGCTTTGACGCGCCGTGTCTGCACACGATGTATCTGGACAAACCCATGCGCAGCCACGGTCTCATGCAGGCCATCGCCCGCGTGAACCGCGTTTTCAAAGACAAACCGGGCGGCTTGGTGGTGGATTATCTAGGCTTGGCGCATGAGTTGAAGCAGGCGCTCGCCACCTACACGGAAAGCGGTGGCCACGGGCGGACGGCGATTGACCAGGAGGAAGCCGTCGCCATCATGCTGGAAAAATACGAAATTTGCTGCGACCACTTCCACGGTTTCGACTGGTCGAAATGGACGACGGGCAAGCCGTCGGAAAAACTTGGCTTGCTGCCAGCGGCGCAGGAATTCATTTACGCGCACGCGGCCAAGACGAAAAAGCCCGACGAGCACAAACAGAAATTTCTCCGCGCCGTCACCGAGTTGTCGCAGGCGTTCGCCTTGTCTGTGCCACACATCAAAGCGATTGAGATTCGCGATGACGTGGGATTCTTCCAAGCCGTCCGCGCCGCCATCGCCAAGAACGAAGTCAGCGGCAAGGAGAAATCGCTGGGCGAAATTGACGCCGCCATCCGCCAGATCATTTCCCGCGCCGTCGCGTCCGATGAAGTCGTGGATATTTTTGCCGCCGCCGGCTTGAAGAAGCCCGACATTTCGATTTTATCCGAGCAATTTCTGGCCGAAGTGCGCGGGATGCCGCAAAAAAATCTCGCCGTCGAGTTGTTGCGCAAGCTGCTGAACAACGAAATCAAAGTGCGCTCACGGAAATTTCTGATTCAGTCAAAATCCTTCGCCGAACTGCTGGAAAATTCCATCCGCAAATATCAGAACCGGGCCATCGAAGCCGCGCAGGTGATCGAGGAATTGATTCAACTTGCCAAGGACATGCGCAAGGCTGATTCGCGTGGCAAAGACCTCGGCTTGAGCCATGTCAGCGGACGGTCAAAACCAGCCAGGAAGGGTCGAATGAAAACCAGCCACTTTGAGGAACGCATTGCGTTTTGTGCCATGCAGAAGGCACAAAGGCGCGATGAACCAACTCAACGTGAGCTTGCAACATTCGATAATGACTTTGGCAGCGCATGGCTGGTCCCACCGGCGGATTGCGCGTGAACTGGACATCAACCGGGAGACGGTGGGCAAGTATCTGCGGCTGGCAGATTCAAAACCGGCCATTTCGACCCCCGGCTCGGAGGCTGACCCGGCCGCAAAACCAGCCATTTCGACCCTCGGCTCAAATGCGGGTCGGCAGAGTCTTTGCCTTCCGTGGGAACCACAGATCGAAGCAGCGGTGTCTGTTGGGCTGAGTGCCCAGCGGATATATCAGGACTTGGTGAGCGAACACGGGTTCAGCGGCAGTTATCAGGCCGTCAAACGGTTCGTGCGGCAGTTGCGGCAGACACAGCCGGTGCCGTTTGTGCGAATGGAGATGGAGCCTGGCATGGAAGCCCAAGTGGATTTCGGCCAGGGAACCTGGGTACTGGTGGAGGGCAAGCGGAAGCGACCGCATCTGTTTCGGATTGTTTTGAGCCACTCGCGCAAAGGCTACAGTGAAGTGGTCTGGCAGCAGACAACCGAGAGTTTTATCCGGTGTCTGGAAAATGCGTTCCGTTACTTCGGTGGGGTTCCCCGCACGCTGGTCATTGATAACCTGCGTGCCGCCGTGACGCGGGCGGACTGGTATGATCCCGAACTCAACGCGAAGGTGGCGGAGTTCTGCCGTCACTATGGCGCGGTGATGTTGCCGACCCGTCCGGCCATGCCACACCACAAGGGCAAGATCGAGGCCGGCGTAAAGTTCGCCCAGAACAATGCCCTCAAGGGCCGGAGCTTCACGAGTCTATCGGCACAAAACCTTTTTCTTTTGGACTGGGAAAGTGGTGTGGCCGACACACGCATTCACGGCACCACTCGGCAACAGATTGGCAAGGTGTTCAACGAAGTGGAACGCGCCAAACTGCTGCCCTTGCCGGCGGGTTTGTTCCCGGTGTTTGAAGAAGCACCCCGTACAGTGCATCGGGATGGTTATGTCGAGTTGCAGCGGGCTTATTACTCCGTGCCGCCAGAGTATGTGGGGCGTCAAGTCTGGGTGCGTTGGGAGTCCCGGTTGCTCCGGGTGTTCAACCAGCGCCGGGAAGTCATCGCCGTTCATGTATTGGCCGAACCCGGCAAGTTCACCACCGACCCGACCCATCTGCATTCACCTCACCGCCGCGTTATCCAGCAAGGTCTGGATCATTTGTTGGATCGGGCACGGTTGATTGGCGTGCATACCGGCAGTTGGGCCGAGGCGATGGTGCAACAACGCGGTCCTATCGGCGTCCGGGTTTTGCATGGCCTGTTGTCGCTGGCCCAAAAGCATCCGGTCAAAGCGCTGGAAAGTGCTGCGCAAAAAGCTCTGCATCACGGCGCGTGGCGGTTGCGTGATCTGCGCACGTTGCTCGAACAGGCCGCCCCCTCTCCGCAACTTGACTTTCTGGATACACATCCACTCATTCGCAGCCTTGATACCTACCAGCACTGCGTTCCTGATTGTTTTACTCCATCCACATCAACCATCAACCAAGCATGAATGCCCTCCAAACCACACTGAAACAACTCCGTCTCTCTGGCCTGATCGAAACGCTGGACGTGCGCCTGCAAGAAGCCGCTGCCAATCGTCTGAGCCATTCCGAGTTCCTCGAACTCATCTGTCAGGACGAACTCAATGTCCGTCTGCAACGCCAGATCGAGCGCCACACCAAGGCCGCCGACTTCCGCAGCTTGAAGCCCTTGGACGACTTCGACTGGAGCTTCAATCCCTCCGTCCACAAAAAGGAGATTTACGATCTGGCTACCTGCCGGTTTATCCGGGAGGCCAAAGACGTGTTGTTCATAGGCCCACCCGGCGTCGGTAAAACCCATCTGGCTCAGGCCATCGGCTACGAGGCCATCCGCCAGAACTTCCATGTGCTTTACCGGTCCATCTTCGATCTGGTGAGGGATTTTATGAAAGACGAAGCCTTCAACCAGATGGACAAGACCGTCCGCAAATACTTGAAGCCCGATCTCGTCATCATTGACGACATGGGGCTGAAGCAACTGCCAAAACACTCCGGCGAATACTTACTGGAAGTCATCATGCGCCGCTACGAAAACCGTTCCACCATCATGACCAGCAATCGCCCGTTGGAAGAATGGGGCAAACTTTTGTGTGACGTGCCCACTGCCGGGGCCATCATTGACCGGTTCCTGCACCACGCCCAGGTAGTCGCCATAACCGGCAAAAGCTATCGCGTCAAGGAAGCGCCGGTGGTCACCCAGGAAAGCAAGAAAAGCCGGAAGTCCAACGAACATTCGACCGCAGAACCGGCGAGCTGAATGGCTCGCTATCCGGTTCTGCTCGTTTTATCTCGCGCTGACACAGCATGGTTTAGGCGCCGGTTCAAAAATGCAGACGGATCGGACGGTTCGGCCAGGAGCCTTTTATGTTTCAATAAACGACACGCCGTCCGTATATTGATGACACGCCGACTCCACGGCACCACATTATGGATTGGAACGAAATCGCTGAACTTTGTCAGAAGGAGCTCGTCCGGATACGAGCCGACTTGCCAGCCGCCGCGTCATTTTTCGCACGCCCTGAGCAAGTTGCTGCCATATTTCTTTCTCACGAGCGTGATACGAATCAGGCAGTGGAAGTCGCGGTTCGTCAGTTCGCAACACATCGTACATGGCCGGTGATGAGCCCCATTGAGCGCACGATGTTGTGTTTCAGGCTGAAGTTTGCGGCCTCGCTCGCCAGCCTCTTGGCAGAGCAGCCTGCGCCCTGGAGCGACAAAACAGAGTCCCAGCATGATGAGAATCGGCTCGGGTGGCTGATGCTGTTTGCATGGGAGCAGGAGGGGTTCTCGACGCTACACGAAAATCTCGGTCGCTTGATACCGCCACAAGAGCAACTCTGAAAAAACGTCCGCGTTGGGAACAAGCAGTGAACAGTGGGAGCCAGCAGATATTACCAAATTGAAAAGTCCCTTGCTTGCATCAAGAAACTTGATATGAATAAAGCACCTTAGAGTGGCTGGTTTTGATTCGACCCCGGCTGGCTGGTTTTGAAGTGACCGATGACAGCCAGGACGAAGTCGCGTTTTACGACGCATTGGAAACCAATGACAGCGCCGTAAAAGCTTTGGGCGACAAAAATCTAAAATTCATCGCGCAGGAACTGGTGAAAACCATCCGCGAAAATGTCAGCATTGACTGGACGGCCAAGGAATCCGTGCGCGCCAAACTGCGCGTCATGGTTAAACGCATCCTGCGAAAATACGGTTATCCGCCCGACAAGCAGGAGAAGGCGACGCAGACGGTGTTGCAACAAGCAGAGTTGTTGTGTGCGGATTGGACGGGGTCAATTTAATTCAGCCTGCAAAATCAATTCTGGTCGTTCCAGCTATGGGATGGGTTCATCTCAAGATTTTGAAGTATTTTCAAAAAAACATTTGACAAAAATGCGGACTGGTAATAATTTCTTACCAGATGTAAGACATTATGAATCGCAATGAAATGTTTAGATTGGTGTGCGCTCTTCTGCGGGATTCACCCGACGCGGAAGATGTGGAAATCACTTGGGAGACGAATCCATTTCAGGCGCTCGGCAAAGACAGTCATGATGGGATTGTGTTTGCGTGTTTATTCAGCGAGCGGCTCGGTATTGAAATTGATCCCGAAATCAACCCGCTGGTGGATGACCAGCGCCAACGCGCAAGAACGGTCGGGGAGCTGGTTGATTGGTGTCTGGAACGCCTGCCAGCAAGCAAGAAAGAGAAATAATTTATGCCGTCCCCCGAAGAAGATCGCCAAGCAATAGCCAATCGGTTACGCACCGCGCGTGAACACGCTGGCCTTTCCCAAGGACAGGTTGCAAAGTTATTTGGTTATCAGCGTCCAACCATCTCGGAGATCGAGGCCGGCCGGCGACGTGTTTCTGCCGAAGAATTAGCAAAATTTTGCGAAATATACGACGTCAGCGTCTCGTGGATTGCCACGGAACAATCGGAAGTATCGAATCCGAATGTAGAACTGGCGGCTCGCGAATTGGTCAAACTCAAAAAAGAGGACTTAGACAAGGTGATGAACTTGCTTCAGACTCTCAGGAAATCGGAAAGGAAGACACGGTGATTAACAAGAGTCTGGCCCGCCGCGCACTTCGCGGAACATTGGAGGTCCGCAAAATGGCGCAGGTCTCGCTATCCACACCTCTTTGCATTTACGATGTCGCGGCGGAAAAACTTAAAATCGAGGTGCGGTTTCATGCCGGGGCGAGCTTCGGGGGAATGTATGCCAGGGAAACCCAGACAATTTTAGTTCCGTCCGAACGCCCTGCCGTCAGGCGGGTGTTCACCTGTGCCCACGAGGTCGGCCACTGGTATTTTAATCACGGCACCAAAGTCGAGGTTTTGGGCGAAATGGAAAAAGGCGGAATGGATGACCCTGATGAAATTTTGGCCAACCAATTCGCCGGCCACCTGCTCATGCCAAAGTGGGCGGTTGATAAATCATTCAAAGACCGAAAGCTAAATCCGGTCACAGCAACCGACCGGGATTTTTATGCCGTTGCGTGCCAATTTGGCGTGGGTTATGAAACGATCATAACGCATTTGCGATACGCCCTCGATATGGTGTCGGCGCATCAAGCCGAACGATTGCTTCAAAGTTCGCCAAAGGCAATAAAGGAGCGAGTGCTTAATACTCCGTTTCCCGCCCGTCTTGTGTTGGTGGATTTGGCGTGGAAGCAAGACATTCCCATTGATCTGGAAGTGGGAGACGGCGTTTTTCTGACATTCCAAGCGCTGGCCGAAAATGATCGGCTGGATGTTCAGTCGGTTTCAGGAGGTTCATTATTCCTAGCCGCCAAGCCCGGAATTTCCAAAGTGACAGCGACCGACAACTCTTGGGCCGCATTTGTCCGAATTTCAAAAAATGGATTCACTGGCCGGAGCATTTACCGCCATTTGGAGGACCCCGATGCCTAAAAAAACCGCTGTTATTCATTCCCCCAACGTCTCAGAGGGGTGGGCTGATATTTTTAATCTTGTCATGGCCGCGCCGGGGGCAAAAGCCGGCCCCATTGTCCTTGAGTTGGAGGCACAAAATGGTGTGGCTGTCGAAACGCCGATTGTTCGGCAGTTAGTGGACGAGGAATTGAAGAAACACGACAAATTTTCCATTGATACCACATCTTTCCTGATTTTTCCGTGGAAGCTATGGAATATGCTTGGCCAACCCGACTTGACACGTTTCACGGACATTTACTTGAAAAAGGTTTTCCCGGCGCTTAAACGGCGAGGGCCGATGCACAATAGTCATGGCACATATTTTCAGCGCATGATTCAGTTTTCTGGTTTCAGCGAAACGGCAGGAGTCCGTAAAGAAAAAGAGGTGAACCAGCTTCAGCGCATTTTGGAAATTTGGGAGAAAGCCGAGCAAAAAGGTCGGCATCCCCGTCATTCTGCCCTCCAGGCGACAATTTTTGATCCGGCAAAAGATCATCATGGCGCGGCGCTGTGTGTGTTTCCCTGCTTGCAACAGGTGAGTTTTAACTACCACGATAATTTCCTGACAATCAATGCGTATTACCCCACACAATATTTATTTGATCGGGGCTATGGAAACTATTTGGGACTTTGCCAACTTGGTCAATTTATGGCCAAACAAATGGGACTTACCTTTTCTGGCCTTGTTTGTTTTATCGGAAGCTGCCATCTGGGAGGAGCCGGGATAACGAAAAAAACGCTCACGCCATTGAAAAGCCGCATAGAAGATTATCATAAAAAAACTTGTTCTGGAGCATTGCAAATACCAGCCGAAGTCCGTGGAACATAATTATGAAACCGTCACCGGCGCTATATGTATTCGAGGGACCGGATGGTGTGGGTAAATCCACGCTTTCCAAGTGGTTCGCAAAAACTTTGCGGAGCCGGGGAGAGCGGGTTGTGATTTGGTCGTCGTTTCCTGGAAATGCAAAAGGTTCAGTTGGCGACTTGGTTTACAAGTTGCACCATGATCCGGCCAGTTTGAATGTCAAGACAATCCATCCCCTGAGTTTGCAGCTTTTTCACATTGCCGCGCACATTGATGCCATTGAATCACGATTCGCCAAATGTATCCGTGATGGAGCTTCAATTGTTCTGGATCGTTATTGGTGGTCAACTTGGGTGTATGGGCGATTCGATGGGGGTGACGCGGTAACGCTTGATAAAATGATCGCGATTGAAAAACACACATGGGGAAAAATCAAGCCTGCCAAAGTTTTTCTGGTTGCACGTCACCTTTCAGAAAACTCTGAAAAGCAAAGACGACTAGAACAACTTTACGCGCAATTGGCTCGAAAAGAGGCTCACTTCACTCCGGTCGTGCGCGTCCTTAATGACGGGATTCTCAAAACGGCTCAAAATCAGATTCTTTCGTCCCTATTGTGAGGCAATTAAATTTTCAACATATTAAGGCCGTCACCCCGCGCAATTCTAAATCTCACGGCGTGTGGCCCAATATCCTCGTAAAGCTTGCACCTGCCAAACCAACCGAGGTATTTAACTCATACTGGCACTTTGCGGCAGAGCGTCAGAAGGTTTTTTTTAAGCGGATTGCAAACGAACCCCCGCCGTGGACAGAAGATGAGATTCTTCAGAGTTACAAGTTCACGAACGCCTACCGAGCTTCCGACCGTGTGAGCCAGTATTTGATTCGCTGTATTCTTTACGACAAGCAGCGGTCCCCAAATGATATTTTCTTTCGTTGCCTACTTTTCAAGTTTTTCAACAAAATCGAAACATGGAAATTGCTCGAAGCGGAAATTGGCGAGATTCGTGCCGACACATTCGATGAACGTGCTTATGAACGTGTTCTAACGAAGGCCATGCGCGAGAAGACGCGAATCTATTCGGCAGCATATATCATGCCTTCTGGGGGTTCGTGGACAAAGTGCGTCTATAAACACCAGATGCACTTGAAACTCATACGAAAAATGCTCGACGATAGGCTTTGGGAAAAACTTGCGTCAGCACCTTCAATGGGCAAGGCGTTTGAATTACTTCGATCATATCCCACCATCGGAGATTTTCTCGCCTATCAATACATCACGGACCTCAACTACAGCACACTCACGGATTTCACGGAGATGGAATTTGTCGTCCCCGGCCCGGGTGCCAAGCATGGCATAAATAAATGTTTTGAAAGCATCGGCGGTTTAACGGAATCTGAAATTATTCGTTATGTCACGGATTGCCAGGAATTTTTCTTTGACCAGCTAGGCTTGCCATTTCAAAATCTGTGGGGACGCCGCCTTCAGCTCATTGATTGCCAAAACCTTTTCTGCGAAATTGATAAGTATGCCCGTGTGCGATTCCCAGAGTATTCAGAAGCTACTGGCCGCACTCGTATCAAGCAGGCTTACAAACGGTCACAACCATTGCCAAAACCATTTTATCCACCAAAATGGGGACTCAAAATCAATCCAAACGCGGAGGTGTTAATTGGCTAACTTCATTCAAGCCCATAGTGCAAACGAGGCATGGTTACAAGCCCTCGATTTATTGTTCAAATCCTCCAACGCAACATTCGCGCAAGGCCGAGGTGGTCTCACGACTGAATTGCTTCACTTGACAATCACCATCGAAGACCCACGGCAACGATGGGTGTTTGCCAGACAGCCTGCCATTAGTCCTGCCTTTGCGCTGGCCGAAGCAATTTGGATTATTTCTGGTCGAAACGATTCAGAAGTTCTGAAATTCTTGAATCGCGGCCTCCCAAAATACTGCGGCGAAGGTCCAACCTTATACGGAGCATACGGCCATCGGCTCCGACACCAGCATGGTCTCGACCAATTGGAAAACGCATACCAATCGTTAGTGGCGAACCCAGCTACCCGTCAAATTGTCATGCAAATCTGGGACGCGCAAACCGATCTTCCAGATTTTGAAGGCCGGCCTCGCTCGCCAGACATCCCTTGCAACACGCAATCTATGCTCCGTGTCCAAAATGGCAAGCTACACTGGCTGCAAACCATGCGGAGTAATGACATCTTTCGTGGTTTGCCTTACAACTTCATCCAATTCACCACTCTTCAAGAAGTAATCGCTGGTTGGCTTGGTCTTGAACTAGGCAATTACACTCATGTTGTCAGTTGCTTGCATTATTATCACGAAAATCGTGGCGATCTTGAAAAAACAAAAGCCGTCACCGCTATTTCCAACACCGATTCGCTTCTGTGTTCCAAGAATGAAAGCGACACGGCTTTTAAGTTTTTGAGCGACTTAATATCTGGAGTGCCCAAGGGTGTTGAACAAGTCATAAATTTCGCACTACAACTCGATTCAGAAAACTACCCGATTGCTTTTAAGAACATGGGCAATGTAATTTTGGCTGAGGCGGCCAAACGGCACAACCGCTTGGACTTGGTGTCAAACCGGTTGTCCCATGTAACCAGTCCATGTCTCCAAGAACTTACAAAAAACTATTTTGCGAGGGTTGCCAACACTGTCTGATTCTCGTTCACACTGATTCCGTAGCGGCTATGGTTTCAAACTCTGAATAGATTTCGGCGTGATTGGCGTTCAGATACCGGATTACTTTCGCATTCTTCAGCAGGTTTTTGATGTAGGTTTGAGCCGTTTGCAGCGTGAACATATTTTCCGTGTAATTGTCTGTGACCGTTTTCAGGTCGCGCTCCAGCGATTCCATTTCACTCTCCATGCGAGCGATGTCCTCCGCCGACATGCCTTTCTTTTTCTTCGGCACATCGGAGTTGACCATTTGATCCTTGGACGTTCCCAAAACCAGCGCCTCCGCGTAGCCGGTGAAAAAATTATTGTGCGTCACCATCAAGTCCGCGATTTCAATCTGCCGCATCCCACTGACTCGTTTTAATAGCCGGATGGCCGGAGGCGAAATGTTCTTGTCCTTCAATAAATCAGCCGCTTGCTCATGAATGCCGTTCAGCAAATTTATGGACGCTTTCACGACGTGAACTGGCATATTCAACGCCGCCGCCAGACGCTCCGGGCTGACCCCATCGTTCACCGCCTTGACGATCATTTTGTGCTCCTGAATGGGAGGGAGTCGGCTGACACGCGCATTATAGGTGTAACACTCGTCGTCGGTGGCGATGATGCAGTCGGCGGTCGTTTTTCCCAATTCTTTCAGCGCGGCATAGCGCAGATGTCCGTTTTTTAACAGATATTTCCCCGGCGCGTCTTTTTGCGGATACACCACCAGCGGTTCAACCAGACCGACCTCCTTGATGGATGCCAGAATCTTTTTGTAGCGCATGATGCCTTTGTGCAGGTCTTTGATTTGCCGCATCGGCGAAATATCTTCCAGTGCCAGCCGGATTTTTCGCATTTCAAACCCGATTTTCATTTCATTCATGCCGCCTCCTTTTGTTCGGGCGAAAGTTTCACCGATAGATATTTTGGAATCGTGGCCAGCGACTCCGCTCTTAACAGTGTGAAGAAATTTTCATCGGCCAACAGCTTGTTGAAGGCCGTTACGATGAAGGACAGTCTGGCGTCGCACACTTTCGCCTTTTTTATCATCAGCTTCTGGCGTTGGCTCTCTTTCCGATACGCGCTCACCATGCTCTCGACACTGGTTTTTGGTTTTAATCCCTGTCCGTTGCCGACGCGTTGTTTGCCAATCAGCCGTCGCTGCACAATCAGGCCCTTCACATATTTGAGGGACGCATAATCCAGTTGCTTGCTTTCGTAGGCTTTGAGCAGTTCGCGCTGCGTTTCGAGGGTGTCCGTTTTGGCAATGTCCACCGCGACCCATATTGGAATTTTCCCGATCAAGGCGACTTCAAGCAACCGTTCTTCGCCCGCCTTCTTGAGTGTCATCAGTCCCCCAACCAGATTGCCGCTGACATCCAACTTTTGGCCGATTTGGTGGTGGCTATATCCCAGCGACTTTAACCGCTCGATTTCACCAATCAAATCCATCGGCTGCGGATAACGCCGCGCGATATTTTCCACCAGGCTGCGGAGGAGCAGTTCCTCTCTTGAGATTTCACTCACGATGGCCGGAATTTCCTTGTGCCCCAGCGCCATGAAGGCTTCCAGCCGTCCTTGACCACAAATCAAATCGTATCCCGCCCGTTCTTTCTCGGTTGCTGGCCGCCGACTGATTTGAATCGGCATTTTTAGCCCGACGTTTTTGATATTTTCAACAATGGCCGCAAATTTTTTCGGGTCACGATGCCGGTGGTTCACAATGCGAATCTGCTCAATGGGAATCATTTTGACTTCATCATTCATATAATCTCCTCCAGTTTCACGCGTTCAGTCATGCCGAAGAAATAATCCAGCGTGTCAAATCGGTAGGCGTCCAGATAAATGCCGTTGGTCTCGGCAATGCGCAGGTTTTCCCACGTCATGTCAATGCCTGGCAGCACATAATAATCCTGGATGCCCTCATTCGTGAAATCCATGCGAACGGCAATCGTGATGTCCGGTCGGGTGTTGGCATCCAGCCGGATCAGCCAGCGCGCCGAACCCGCGCCGGTCTGGGTGTGCCGGCACATAACTATGGACACGCGCATTTCACCGTTCACGTCCAGCAATCCGGTTTTGTCATTCCATACGGTCTGCGCACCCAGCGCCGTGATTTGCTGGATGACCGATGCCACAATTTCCGGGTGAAGTTTTCGCAGCCGCCGGTTTTCCTCGATGAAACTGTAATCAATGCCGGGATCGTAGCCAATCAACCGATAGGCGCTGACCAATGTTCCGAAGCGGTGGCTAAACGCCGTGCTTGATGGCAGACCATCCGCTTCGTCAATTAGTATCCCAGAGATTCGGCCATGCAGTTTTAGCAGGGCGCGAAGTTTTTCCAGCATCTCCTCATCGGTCAGCTTCTGGCTTCTCGCCAAGATGATTTCCCGTGCCCGCCCGAACAGTTCCGGTTCTACGATGCCTTCAAATACGCCGTCCGCGCGAATCCATTTGTCCGGCGGATTAACCACATGCTTCTTTTTCAGTTTGCACGAGGTCCGGTGATACACGTTGTTGCCGATATATTTTTCATTCGTGAGAATTTGATGCACCGTCACCCGGTTCCACGCCCGCCCAAAGTCCGTCACAACGCCTTGCGCGTTCAGAACTGCCGCGATTTCAGATTCCGATTTGCCCTCGCCGATGAACGTCTGGAAAATCCAGCGGACGATTTTGATTTCTTCTTCCGGGCCACGCACCAGCACCACGCGGTCGGTCTGGATGCTTTTTTGCTCGCCCATTTTCAGCATCGCTTTCCGCGCGCCAGTCTGGTCAATCAACATCCGGCGCAAGCCAAACCCGGCCGTTCCACCCTGCTTGTAACCAAGCTGAATCAACCGGCAAGCCCCTTGAAAAACTTTCGACGACAATTCCCGGCTGTATTCACCGGCCATCGTCCGCTTCATGCTTTTCATGACCGTGGACATCGGGCTGCCGTCATTCTCGAATTGTTCCGCGCAGTAGTGAACCGAGATGCCCGCCCGCCGACAGATGTATTCGTAATACGCGCTTTCATCCGCATCCTGAAAACGCCCCCACCGGCTTACGTCATAGACGAGGATGGACGAGTATTGCGCCCGCCCCTCCTCGACATCCCGGATCATCTGCGAGAGCGAGTCGCGCCCTTGAATGTTCAACCCGCTTTTGCCTTCATCAGAATACTCTTTCACGATTCCCAACCCGCGCTTCTTTGCGTTTTCGCGGATCACGTCCATCTGATTACTCGTCGAATACTGCTGATGTTCCGTGGACATGCGCACATACACGGCGGCGCTGTTCAACCAGCGTTCTGTATCCTTGCGGCTCATGCGGCGCGACTTCTGGTTTGTTTTATGGCTTCAATCCGGTTTTGTCCTCGTCCGAATATTCCTCCACAATTTCCAAACCCCGCCGCTTGGCAAATTCACGAATGGCATTCATCTGGTTGCTGATTGAGCATTGCTGATGCTCGGTGGAAAATCTCACATACGCGGCAGCGCGTCTCCATGAACCATTTTTGTCATCTCTGCTCATATTAAAAACGTCATTATTTATTGGTGTTTTACCTTTCGTGAACAATGGCCGGCATCATTCAAGAAATTGAACACTCCGATTTTACAAAATTATCACGGAGCATCCATGTCATCTTGTAACGCAATGCCGTGCCTTGCGCTTCCAGTATTGTGGGTGGGCTTTGCGCCAGTCCTGCACCCGTCGCACATTCTCCGGCCCGCACCAGTAATTCCGATTTTCGGGTTTGGCGTGCCAGTATTTCTGGCTCAATGCTTTGCTGGCTTTTTTGCAGGCCGGGGCTGAACAAAACAACTGACGATGGCGACTTCGGGGATCAGGGGCAAAAACTTGTTTGCAAGCAAGGCATCTGCGATTGCGGTGTTTGTTTTTCACAAACACACATCGTCGCACGTCTCATGCGTCAAGCACCGCTGCGTTCAGCCCTGTTTTCAAAAGGACAGGTGCTTTTAGTTCTATACTGCTGTTCTATACTATATGGTGTTTTTACAATTAAAAATGATCAGTCAGAGTAAAAACTGGATGTGATAAAAACCCTTGTGAACATTGAATAAATTAACGATTGTATATCAAAATAAATCGGAATTGAAAATAAGGGAAAAACGCATTTTTCAATTTCGAGTCAGGTGCCTTTAACCACTCAGCCACCCTTCCGTGCGCTGGCAAAGAAACATTTTGCGCAGGATTAAATCGCGGGCAAGCTCATTCGGCGCCGGTGCAAATCAACGGGTGGGTTGCCGCCTTGGAAAAAAGGAAGGCGCTGGCGGTCAGAATTCGCCAGCGCCGATGCTAGGCGTCGGTAGGACTTCTTTTCTCTCGCGGACATTCAACCACACTTCCCCGATTTCGTCAAAGACGGTTCGGACACAAGCCGGTGACATTTCAGAGAATATCCAATGGGAAGGCTTTTCCAGGCGCGCATTTCGCGCTTTTTTCGTTTCGGACCGTCGTTTAGAGTTGTGGCATGTTTATGGTGCGCCGTGGGTTGTTGATGGCTCTTGCGCTGTTGCTGGGTGGCGAACAGATTCTTGCCGCCAGCGCGCGCGAAGAGCGCGCCTATGCCGCTGCCGCCAGCGCGTTCCAGGATGGCATGTGGAGCCGCGCGGAAGTGGAATTCGCCGAGTTTGCCGAAAAGTACCCCAAATCCGAACGCGTCCCCGAAGCCGTGTTGATGCAGGCCGAAGCGGACATCAAACAGGCGAAATTTTTGCAGGCCATCGAGCTCTTGACCGCGCACGAATCACAGGCGGGCAAGCTGGCCGACCAGTACGCTTTCTGGCTCGGCGAAGTGCAGTTTCAAAACGAGGACTATGCGGCTGCGGCCGCAACGTTCTCCCGGCTGGTGCGGGAGTTTGCGGGATCGAGCCGCCGGCTGGACGCCGTGGTGAATGAAGCGGCGGCGCGGGCCAAGCTCAGTCAATGGCCGCAGGTGAGTGCCTTGTTGCAGGCACCGGGCGGGGTATTTCAGATAGACGCAGAAAAAAATCCGGCCGACGACCGGGTGGTGCGTGGTCAATTGCTGTTGGGCGAGGCGCTGCTCCGGCAAAACGAATTGACCGCGGCAACGGAAGTCTTGCATGCACTCGCGGCGCAGAAACTTGCGCCGGAATTGAACTGGCAACAGGCCCGACTGCTTTGCCATGTCCAGCTCGCGAGCGATGATACAAACGCAGCGCTGGCCTCGACGACGAATTTAATCCGGTTGGCAATTCTCACCGGCCAGCCCGACCTGCGCGCCGAGAGTGTGGTCGAGCAGGGCGGCGTTCTGGAACGAATGGGGCGGACCGACGAGGCGCTGGCGGTGTACCGGGAGAATCTCTCGACGAACATACCGGCTGACTGGCAGCGGCAGGCGATTTTGAAAATCGCAGCGCTGGCCGCCACCCAGACGAATTTTTCAGACGCAGGACAGGCACTTGAAAAATTCCTGGCGCAATTTCCGAATTCAGCTTCGGCGGACGTGGCGCGGTTGACCCTGGGCGAATTGAATTTGAAGGATTATGTCGCGCAACCGACGGTGGCGACCAACGGATTGCAGGAAGCGGAGGCGCAGTTTGATCAATTTCTGAGCACGTACCCGAACAGTCCGCTCCTGGGCAAGGCGTATCTGGATCGAGGCTGGTGCAAATGGCTGGCGGCAAGAATGGCACAAGACGGGGGCGATTTAACGAATGCCATGCAGGAGACCGCTGACAGCCTGGCCGATTTTGAAAAGGCCGCCAAGCTGCTGCCGCCATCGGTGGATCTGGCGGTGGCGCGGTTCAAAATGGGTGATGCCCTGTTTGCCCAGGATGACTTCGCGAACGCGCGGGAAAACTACGAGATGGTTTGGCAAAGCTTTACAAATTTTCCCGCCGTGAACACGACGCTCGCTCCCCAGGCGCTTTACCAAACCGTGCGCGCGTGCATGAAATTGCGTGACATGACCGGCACCACCAACGCGCTGGCACGGATCCTGACCGTTTATCCGACGAACAATCTGGCCGACAACACCGTGCTGCTCGCCGGTCAGGAACTCTCGGATATGCAACAACCGGCGTCGGCGCGCGCTTTGTTTGAAAAGTTTGAGGAACTTTATCCCAAGTCACCGTTGCGTCCGGAAGTGGAACTGGCGCTCGCCCGCACGTATGAGCAGGAAGGGAGCTGGCCCGACGCCATCGGCATCTACAACCGCTGGGTGGAACAGTACTCCGATGACCTGCGGTTGCTGCCGCAGGTGGAATACGCCCGGGCCATGGCCAATTACCAGGCCGGCAACGGAATGGCCGCGTTTGCCATACTGACGAATTTCGTGGTCCAATTTCCCACCAACGGCTGGGCGCCCATTGCTCAGTGGTGGATTGGCGGTTATTTTTATAATACGGGAACCAATTATGCCGACGCAGAAAAAAATTACGAATTGCTCTTTCAAAACTGGCCAAACTCAGGTCGTCTCGCCTATGAAGCCAAACTGATGGCCGGGCGTGCGGCCATGGGCCGCCAAGGTTATTCGGATGCGATCGGCTATTTTACACAATTGACGGGCGACACGAACTGCCCGCCGCAAATATTTGTCGAGGCGCTATTCGCCTATGGCGGGGCGTTGATGCAAGAGCCGTCCCAAGAAACCAACGACCCGCTGGCCAATTTCGGACAGGCCATCCAGGTGTTCAGAGCCATCGGTCAACAGTATCCGCAGTCCGAGCAGGCCGCGCTGGCCTGGGGTGAGATGGGCGACTGTTATTTGCAACTCGCTGGTCAACCGCAGGATGCGCACTTTTACGATGACGCGACCAACGCTTACGCCCAAGTCATCAACTCATCATTGGCGGATGCCGCCGCGCGCAGCCAGGCGCAAATGGGTATCGGCCTGGTGTTGGAAAAGCGTGCGGCGCAGGCGACTGGCCCGGATCAGACCGCTTTGTTGCAACAGGCGTTGCAGAATTATCTCGACGTGCTTTATGGAAAAAATCTGCGGGACAGCGAGTCGGCGGATTCGTTTTGGGTCAAAAAAGCCGGGCTTCAGGCAGCGGGCGTGGCCGAGACACTGGACGAATGGCCGCAGGCGGTGAATGTCTATCGGCGGCTGGAAGAGTTGTTGCCTCTCTTGCACGATATGCTTGAAAAGAAAATCGCCAACGCCCAGGAACATATCGATTCCGGCCAAAAATAAACAGGTGTTTGACACGGCGGCGCATCACGTTTACGTTCAAATAGAAACCATGAGTGAAATCGTTACAGCTGAAGGAGTAATCTCGCTTACCAGGAGTGCGGCAGAGGAGGCAACATCGCTGCTCACCAAGCCGGAAAATGCCGGCAAGTCGCTGCGCATTTTTGTGGAGCAAGGCGGTTGTTCCGGCATGCAGTACAGCATGGTCTTCGACGAAAAACGCGACGGTGACTGGGTAGCCGAGCAACACGGTGTGACGGTTCTGGTGGATCCTTTCAGCGCACAATATCTGCGCGGCACCATCGTGGATTTCAGCACCGCCCTGACGGGCGGTGGCTTCAAAATCTCCAATCCCAACGCGAAACAAAGCTGCGGCTGCGGAAAATCCTTTGAGGTTTGAGCGGACCCGATCAATCCGCACAGACCTGACAATGCCGTCCCGTGAGATGCGGGACGGCTTTTTGTTAAATCCAATTCCGCCGCACCAGCCACATTTTGATGAGTTGCGTCAGGCCAACGTAGCAAAGCAGCGTCGCCAGCAAAATCGGCCAGAATTGCCACGGCAGCGGCACGAATCCCAATGGCTTGGCCAGCGGCGAAAATGGCAGATACGCGCCGATGCCCATGATCAAAATGGTCGTCATCGTCAGTTGCCAGCTCGCCCGCGACTGGATGAACGGAAGCAGGCTCGTACGGATGACGTGGATAATGAGCGTCTGCGTCATGATGGATTCGACAAACCAGCCGGTGTTGAAAAGCGCGGCGTAGTAGGTGTGGTTGGCCGCGTCGTCGGCGCCAAAACGCGCGATCAAATCCGGCGTCATCCCCACCTGGTTGCATTTGAAATAAAACCACATGACGCAAAAAGTCGTGTAATCGAAAATCGAACTGATCGGGCCTATGAAGATGATGAACTTGGCGATTTCGCCGATATTCCACGGGCGCGGCTTGGCGATGTATTGCGCGCCGACATTGTCCGTCGGAATCGGCACCTGCGAAAAATCGTAAAGCAGGTTGTTGGTCAGGATTTGCAATGGTTGCATCGGCAGAAACGGAAACCACGCGCTCGCCCCGAGTACGCTGAACATGTTGCCGAAGTTCGAACTCGCGCCCATGCGGATGTATTTCACGATGTTCGCAAACACTTTCCGGCCTTCAAGCACGCCTTCTTCAAGCACCATCAGGCTTTTTTCCAGCAGAATCATGTCGGCGGATTCCTTGGCGATGTCCACGGCGGTGTCCACGGAAATGCCCACGTCCGCGGCCCGCAGCGCGGGCGCGTCGTTGATGCCGTCGCCCATGAAGCCGACGACGTGGCCTTTTTTCTGGAGCGCCTGCACGACGCGCTTTTTGTGCGCTGGCGACAGCCGCGCATAGACGTTGGTGCAGTCAATTGCCCCGGCCAGTTGCTCGTCGGACATTTTCTCCACGTCGTTGCCGAGCAGGATTTTTTCGGCGCTGATACCGACTTCGGTGCAGACTTTGCGCGTGACCAGGTCGTTGTCGCCGGTCAAAACTTTCACGGTGACACCGTGCTGCCGCAGCGCGGCAATGGCGGTTTTGGCCGTATCTTTCGGCGGATCGAGAAACGCCAGATAGCCCGTCAATACGAGGTTTTCCTCGTCGGCTTTGGAATAGGCGGCCTGCGTGCCGACTTTTTTATTCGCAATGGCCAGCACGCGAAAACCGTCTTCACTCAACGAATTGACCTGTTCAATCAAATTGCCCACGAGAATCGGCTCCATCGGGAAAATTTCGCCGTCGCTCTCGAAGTGGGTGCATTTGGCGAAAACCGATTCCGGCGCGCCCTTGGTCAGCAACTGGCGCAGCCCGTCCGGCCCTTGGACGGCCACGGACATCATGCGGCGCGAAAAATCAAACGGGATTTCATCAACCTTGTTGTATTTCTCGACGGAGAGTTCACGGTGCAGTTCCGAGTATTTCAAAACCGCGCGGTCCAGGACATTTTTCAAGCCGGTCTGGAAATGGCTGATGAGGTAGGCGTCGCGCAGAACTTCTTCGCTTTCGTTTTTGAAAACGTCGCAGTGGATTTCGAGGATGACGTGGTCAATCGTGAGCGTGCCGGTCTTGTCGGTGCAAAGCACGTTCATCGCGCCGAAGTTCTGGATCGAGTTCAGCCGCTTGACGATGACTTTTTTCTTCGACATCAACATCGCGCCTTTCGAAAGGCAGACGGAGACAATCATCGGCAGCATTTCCGGCGTCAGACCGACGGCGACGGCGAGCGCAAAGAAAAATGTGTCCTTGCCCCAAATGTGTTTCGTGAGGCCGTTGATGAAAAACACCATCGGCGACATCACCGCCATGAACCAAATCATCAGCCAGGTGAATTTTTTCACGCCCTTGTCAAAGGCCGTCTCCGCCGGCTGGCCGGCCAGGCTGCTGGCCATTTTTCCGAAATACGTTTGCGCGCCGGTGGCGACCACGACCGCCGTGGCCGCGCCGCTTTCCACGCTCGTGCCGAGGAAGCAAAGATTCGAGTGTTCGATGACGGAAAGGTTGGGCCGCAAATCGCGCGCATCATTTTTTTCAACCGGCAGCGATTCGCCGGTCAGCGTGGCTTGAATTACGTACAAATCCTTGGCCGACAGCAGCCGCACGTCGCCGGGAATCATGTCGCCGGCGGACAATTTCACCACGTCGCCGGGAACGAGCCCCTTGAGCGGCACTTCCTTCGGCTCGCCATTGCGCAGCGCCGTCGCGGTGACTTTGATCATCGCCTTGAGTTTGGCCGCCGCGGTGTCGGCTTTCGTTTCCACGACGAAACGCAGCGAGATGCCCAGCACCACCATCGCCACCATCACCCAGCCGCCGATCGTGTCGGTCACGTCCGCCGCCGTCGCAAAAGTGAAGATGGCGAGGACGGAAAGCAAGATCACCAGGGGATTGCGCACAGCCACCCACAGCCGCTGCAACCAGCCGTGCTTTTTTTCCTGCGCGACCTCGTTCGGGCCGAACACCTCCAACCGCTCGGCCACCTCGGCTTCGCTCAAGCCCGCCGACGAGGTGTTGAGCCGTTGCAGAACTTCGGTGATTTCACCATTCGCCGCGTCACGCAGCAAATCAGCCGGACGCTGGCCGTTGGAAATTTTTGCGACAGGCATAAACGGGGTCAGACGGCGTATCGCTCCAAAAGCGTGAGCAACGAACGCAAATTATGGCGGCTTTCGGCCTGGCTGGTGCTTTCAATGCAGGCACGCATCTGGGATTCAATGACTTTTTCACTGAACGATTTCAGCGCCTGGCGCGCCGATACGACCTGCATCAGCACGTCCGAGCAATCGGCGTCGGCTTCCACCATTTTTTCGATGCCCTCGATCTGGCCCTTGATTCTTCGCAGCCGAACGGTGAGGTCCCGCTTTTCCAGTCCGGGGCGGAGTAATTTGGCTTTCATGGCATCACTTTTAGCATTTTTCACCGGCCGCGCCACTGTAAAAAGGGCGCTTGACGCATATGGGGGGTAGGGGTATATGGCAACATGGTTTTTGTCAACCGTCATTTTGGAAAATCGGCGGCCGTGGCCTTGTTGGTGTTCCCAGCGGCGGAACTGCCGGCCCTGGCGGAGGATTCGACCAATTCACCGTCCGGCGAGCAAAACTGGAACTGGCACGTCCAGAACACCGACATCGTCCAGGGTTATCCCGGATTTCCCGCAAAGTATTCCGGCCCGAATAGCCTGCCGTCCGGCGGCGAAACCCGGGAAACGGTTTCGCTGGATTTGATGGGCGGCGTCCGGCTTTGGCCTGGGGCCGAGGCGCACGTGGATGGAATGATGTGGCAGGGTTACGGCCTCGGCCATACCATCGGCATTGAAGCCTTTCCCAACGGCGAAGCCTACCGGGTCGGTACCACTGTTCCCAATGTCAACCTCACCCGTGCCTTCATCCGCCAGACCATCAACCTGGGCGGCGACGGGGAAACGGTGGATGATGACCAGCTTCATCTGGCCAGTACACAGGCCGTGTCGCACCTGACACTCACGCTGGGGAAAATCAGCCTGATTGACATTTTTGACAACAACACCTACGCCAACGACCCGCGCACGCAATTCATGAACTGGGCGTTTGTGGCCAACGAAGCCTGGGATTACCCGGCCGACAGTCTGGGGTACACGACCGGGTTTGCCGCCGAATTGTATCAGCCACAATGGACCTGGCGTTACGGTTTTTTCCAGGTGCCGCGCTCCTCCAACGGCCTGGCGCAGGACCAGCGCTATCTTGCCGCCTGGGGCATGGTGACGGAATTGGAACGCCGCTACCGCATCCTCGACCATCCCGGCGCCATCCGGTTTCTGGCTTATCTGAATCAGGCGCACATGGGCAGCTATCAGGCAGCGATTAACAATTTCATCCAGGGCGGCAGCATTGACATCACCCAGACGCGCGCCGACCGTTTCAAATACGGTTTTGGTCTGAACTGGGAACAGGAAATCACCGAAAACATTGGCGTCTTTTCGCGCCTGGGCTGGAGCGATGGCCATAACGAGGCTTGGGCCTACAGCGATGTGGACCGCACGGTTTCCTTGGGACTGAGCATTAAAGGTGGATCATGGCACCGACCGGATGACACCTTCGGTCTGGCTGGTGTCGTCAATGCCCTCAGCCCCGTGCACCAGCAATTTTTTGCCGATGGTGGTACGGGCATTCTTGCCGGGGACGGCGCATTGCATTACGGTTGGGAGAAAGCCTTGGAAACCTATTACGATTTCAAAATCTGGAAAAGCCTGCATGCCGCGGTGGATTACCAATTTATCGCCGACCCGGCGTTCGATCAGGATCGCGGGCCGATCTCCATTTTCGGCACCCGGCTGCACTGGGAGTTTTGACTTGTCCGCCCCATAATCTTTCGCAAGCTTTCGTGCGCCCATGTCAGACATTTCACTGCTGCTTGCCACGCGCAACGCCCACAAAACGGGCGAGATCCGCGCCATCCTCGGCGATCAGTTCCGGTTTCTGACGCTCAATGATTTTCCCGGGGCACCGAAAGTCATTGAAGACGCTCCGACGTTTGCCGGTAATGCGACGAAAAAAGCTGTTGGACTCGCGAAGTGGATCAGTTTCAAACATCGAACATCGAACATCGAACATCGAACGCTGAGGTTTGTACTCGCCGACGATTCCGGCCTCGAGGTGGACGCGCTGAACGGCGCGCCGGGCGTGCATTCGGCGCGGTTCGCCGCATTGGATCGGAGCGCGGACAGCTTGTCCGCGAACACACCTGACGCCGACAACAACGCCAAGCTGCTGCGTTTGCTCAAAGACATCCCATCCGAAAAACGCACGGCGCGGTTTCATTGCGTTATCGCCTTGACGCCCGTGTTGTCGGAAAAGGTCGAGGCCGCGTCGCCCGTTTGTTACGCAGACGAATTTGAAATGCAGACGAAGTTGTTCGATGGCGTTTGCGAAGGCCGGATTCTTTTCACGCCGCGTGGACAGAACGGGTTTGGCTACGATCCGTTGTTTGTGCCGGTTGGTTTTGAAGAGACCTTTGCCGAACTGGGCGACGAGGTGAAAAATAAAATCAGCCACCGGTCCCGGGCTTTGCAAAAGCTTCAAAACAGTCTCCGCCGCGTGAGTTGAGACGGTTCGGTGGGCGGCGCCTCCACCCATTATTGCTTGAGCCGGAAGAAGAGATTGCCGCCGGTCGGGTTGTTCGTAACGACACTTTGATAACCCGACAGCGCTGAAAAATTGGTGACCGCCAGCCAGTTTGCCGCAGACAGGTTGGTGTTGGATTGTAATTGATAATCGGTCGCCCAGGCCGGCCAACCGACGATATTTTGTCCCCCGGCCCCGGACAGATTCAAAACGGGCGGAACATTGGCAGTGGACACTACGGTCGCGCTGGCGCCGACGGTGCTTTGGATGGTCAGGTAAATCGGATAATCACCTGCGTTGGTGTAGGTGTGAGAATCGAGTACGTTTTTGCGGCCATTCAAACCGGTGACGACGACGACGCTGTTGGTGGAATTGTCACCCCAGTTGATGAACGCGGTGAAATTATTGGTGGGGCTGTTGGGCACGCCGTTGGTGAAGGTGGCCAACAGTTGATTGGTGAACGGTATCAGCGCAAAAGCAGTGAAGTTGGTGCCCTGCGCCGAAATCGGCGTGTCGCCAAAGACAAAGGTGTATTCCTGAAAATCATAACTGGAAAAACCCGGGCTGGAGCTGACGTAGAAAAGAAGATTTACCGGACCGGTATAATTTGCCGAGGGCTTCAAGAACAACTGAAGTTGTCCCTGTGCATTCGTGACATTGTAGGTCAGGGTCTTAAATGCACTGTTGGTAGTAATATACGTTGAGTTGGAAGCGCCATTAAAAGAGGACTGATCCGCAAATTCTAGATACCAATATAATGGTTGGCTATCCAAGCCGATGGCGTTCAGGACATTCGTCAGCGTCACATTTACCGGCGCAACCAGGTTGGTCACGGTGTTGCCATAAAGGAACGGCTGACCGTTGCTGTTGGTGTCGGTCAGCGAGGTGGCGGTGAACGTATTCGTTACCCGTCCACCGGCTCCGTCGTCCGCGATAACGCTGATGGTTCCGACAATACCGGTGACATTGGTGCTGATCAGGGTCAGCACCGTGTCCGACGTGTCGGGTACGAAGGACGCCTTGGTGATGATCACATTGGCGAGCGGACGACTGTTGGTGTCGGCTGGCGTATTGATAATGTTGGTGAGCACGCTGAAACCGCGCACCAATTGTCCGAACAGCGTGTAGCCGAAGTCGAGAAACCGTTGCGGGCCGGACGTGACAAAGAATTGCGAACCGTCGGTGTTCTTGCCGGAGTTGGCCAGTGCCAGTTGCCCGTTGCCGCTGAAAATTGCCTGCGGATTGAACTCGTCATCATACCGGAACACCGGGCCGCCAGTCCCATTGGTGTTTGGGTCGCCGCCCTGGATCACAAAGTTGGTTACGACGCGATGAAAGATGGTGTTGCTGGTGTAAAGGCCGGATTCGGTCAGCCCTTGAATCACGTCCACCGTGTGCGGCGCGTATTCTCGAAACAGCATGAAGGTCATGTCACCGATATTCGTTACGGTCACCACGCCGCCACGGAAGGGGGTTGGAAACGCTCCTGGTGCATTCGAGAGTGCGGCCTGGACCACGGACATTTTCCAGAAAGGTTCGTTTGTGTGCACCAGGACGACAATGGAATTCGTGCTGCTGTTGGCTGTGAATGTCAGTGGCCGGCCATTCGGCGAACTTGCCGTCACCGGCAGAATCAAAGATTTGCCGGCAGGTATGCTGGCATTGGGAATGGGATCCATCACCGGCACAGCAAAAGCCGAAAACGCCAGGACTCCAAAAGACAAAATGGCACCAAAGACACACCGGCCCTTCATAACGTGATACGGACGAAATTGTATCACACCCCGAACCGACACGCAATTTGACGTTTATTTGAGCAAATTTCCCAATTGCAGTTTCCGGCGCAACCGCCCGTTGTCGGCGCACATCCGGAGTTTTCCACCCGGCGCAGGCAGGACATAGAATTCGCCGCCGGCGCGTTCGATCAACAACGCGCCCGCTGCCACGTCCCACAAATTGATGGTGCGTTCGATGTAGGCGTCGAGCCGGCCGGAGGCGACGTAGGCCAGTTCCAGTGCCGCCGAGCCCATGATGCGGATCTTTTTGACGCGCCGCGCCAGCCGGTTCAAATGCGGCAGGCTTTTCTCCAGATTTTCCCGGCTCTTGGAAAACCCCATCGCGATGACAGCCTCCTCCAGGCGCGAACGCCGGCTGACCCGGATGATTTTCCCGTTCAATCGCGCCGGCCCGCGGCGAACGGCCGTCCACAACTCATCCGTGAACGGATCATAGATGACACCTAAAAGGGTGACATGTGACGGGTGGCACGTGACATGATTTTGTCCGCGGTTTCGGGCGCTTTTCCTGTCACTCTTCGCCTGCAAAGCGATGGAAACCGCCGCGTGCGGCAGGCCGAAGAAGTAATTTACCGTGCCGTCAATCGGGTCCACCACCCAGCGGTACTCGGCATTCACATCACCGGCATCGCCTTCCTCACCGAGGAGCGGGATTTGGGGAAATGCGGTGCGCAGGATTTTTTCAATGAGCTGCTGGCAGCGCACGTCCAGTTCGAGTTTGATGTCGTGGGCCTCGGCAACTTTGACGCGTTTCGGGCGATGCCAGTTGGCGTACATGAGCCGGCCGGCGGCGCGCGCGGCCTGGATGGCGATATTTTGTGCAGCTTGTAAATTCACAAACGGATTTGATGCCAGCAAAAGAGCTCTCGGTCGAGATGTTTTGAAAACACGCAGGACTCAATGTTGCGGAGGCAAATTCCGGGTGTCAGAGACTTCTTCCCTGCCATCGGCATCAAAAGTGACAAGCTGTAACTGGTTGTTGGTTTCACGCAGTAAATAATTTCCCGGCGAATCTTCTTCGCGGATTTGTCCGCCGACGAAATAATTGTCCCAGTTATTCAAATCATACGACGCGGCGTTCGTGGGATTGGAAACGATTTCCCGAAGCCCGGCCCGGGCTTCGGCGGTGGTGCTCCAATTATTTTCCTCCAGAGCCATGCGAAGAATCAATTGTTGATTGTGCGAGTCAAAACCGGGAACTTTTACCAATTTGACCTCTATTTTCGGCAGTGAGAGGTAAGACACGCCAACGAGAATGATGCTGGCAGCCGTCACGATTCCAACCGATCGTGGAAGTTGTTTTTTGTGTTTTTCACTGGCGAACGCCAGAAAGCAAACCACCAGCAGACCGGTGGCGAAAAGTCCCGTTCCCCAATTCAGTGCCGTGATCAACGCACCCTGCCGGCTGAACAAGCGGTCCTTTTGCTCAAAGGTGAAGGGCGTCTGTTCCAGCCAGACATCGTCGCGCATCTCGGCTGGTGAAAGATTCGCGGTAAGTTTGGTCGCCACCGACAAACCAGCCGTCCATTGGCGCAGAAGCGGATGGACAATGTTGGGTCGCGTGCAACTTTCCACTTTGAAATGCGGCGCGGCAGCACGCCCGGCGCTGAAAACGTAAAGGTCAACGCTCAATGACTGATTGCCCAATCCGGTCAATTGCATGGGGTAAACCGGTTTGTCGGTTTTAAAGGTGAATGAGAGCGGATGCGGTGTGCTGGTGACGGCGGCGCCATGGTCGCGCCGGATTTTTGTCGCCACGAAAATCCAGCCGTTCTTGACGTAGTTGGCAATGACCGGTTCCGAATTGGTCGGCACAGCATATCCGTTTTCCGAAAGCCAGGTTTGCAGTGCCTTTGACTCGTGCGAGGCGATGGTTGTGGTTTCAAAGACGCCAACGATTTTCCGGTCAAGAATGGAGACAGC
Organism: uncultured bacterium; assembly: GCA_963723125.1. Taxonomy (GTDB): domain Bacteria; phylum Verrucomicrobiota; class Verrucomicrobiia; order Limisphaerales; family UBA11358; genus UBA11358. Next base: position 1,343,260 of record CAVRPQ010000006.1, on the reverse strand, counting down.
TTGCGTTGAAGGCACGGATTCCATCGCTTGCCGTTTAGCAGCCGCCAGAGAGGGTAATAGAATGGCCAAAAGCTGAATGGCGAGAAAGAAAATCAGTACGGATTTGGAAAGAACGCCAAAATTTTCCCGAAACCGGACGAGGACCACGATACACATCAAATCAAAAAAAATGAAGAGACTTCCGATTATGAAATCCCACGAATCAAAGACTTCTATATCTGAACCAAGCGCGAAACGGACCGTGATTGTAGCGGATAACAAGACACAAGCCGTAACGTCCAGCCGATGTATCCGACCTGTTGGTCTGACAAACAGGAGAAGGTAGCCGAGCCAAATCAGCGCAAATATTCTCAGGTAATAGCCGGGAACGTTATGGATGATTTGCGGTCGGAAAAGATATTGCAGGGTTGGAAACAATCCGGTGGTTGCCTCTTCAATAACCGGTTGGTTCGGCAGTGGGACTACCCACGCGAAATTGGTTCCTGAGCCCGTGAATCGCGTCTCAATCACAAGCCGCTCGGTTCTGTTGGAATAACAAATCAAGGCACGCTGGTCGGGAATCGTTATTTTGGCTGGAAAAGCGACCGTGGGAATGACCATACCATCGGCCCGTGCCGCCAGCGGCATGAGCAAGAGCAGAAACAGTGATAATATCTGCCGCATCTTGCGGCCAGACTTATGGCTAATCCGCTAAAAGACAAGGTGATTTTTGCCGTTACGGCATCACCTCATTGCGGTCCCGGAGTTGACTCGTTTGTCCGGCCCTCTGGCAAAACCCACTCCGGCTGCTTACCGCACCACGTTGGGCCGACGTTTCATAACAGCAGTGCGGCCAGACTGAAGTAAAACAGCAGCGTGAAAATGTCCGTGAACGCGAGTGTCACCGGCCCGGCGGCAATCTTCGGGTCCAGCCGCAGTGCGTGCAAAGCCGCCGGAACGCTCAACCCGAAAAAGCACGCCGCGCACAGCGCCAGCAGGATGCTCGCTCCGATGACGAAACCGGCCAGCCCGGTCCCGCGCCACAGCCAGACAATAAGGCCGACCACCGTGCCGCAACCGGCGCCCAGCAGCAGGGCCGTGCCGGCTTCGCGCCGGAATGCCCGGAGATACCAGCTGAAACTTGGGTGCGCCGCACGCAACGCTTGGATGGTCACCGTCATGGACTGGATGCTCACGCTCTCGCCCAGGCCCAGAACCAGCGCGAGGAAAAATGCCAGGACGATGCTTTTGGCGAGGGTGACGGCGTAAACGCTGGCGAGCAACGCGCAGAGCGTGCCGCTGCCAATGGTGGCCAGCAACCAGGGAAAACGGAATCGAAAGGCCCGCAGGGGCGACGCGCCATGCACCTGCGACACGCGAAAACCGATGGACTCAAACAGCGCATTGGTCTGCTCGCGTTCAGCAATGTCGAAGGCTTCCTCCGTCAGCAAACCCACGTCCACCACCCCGACGATCTTGCGCGACTCGTCCACCACGGGCAAGGCCAGGAACCGGTGCAGGACAAACGCCTCGCACGCTTCCAGCACCGTCGCCGTGTCGGGAATGGCCATCACGCGCCGGATCATCAGTTCCGACAACCGCCGCTCCAACGGCGCGGTCAGGAGCTGGCGCGTGGGCAGGACGCCATCCAACCGCTCCTCCGCGTCCACGACGTAGAAATAAACGATCTTTTCGCCGACACCACGCTGACGGATGGCGTCCAGCGCCTGTTGGACGGTGAAATCCTCGCGCAGGACAGCGGCGTCCTTGCGGGCGACCGTCAAAACCGGCTGGTGCAAATGGTCCTGTTTATCCGTCAACGTCACGGCGGGAAAAATTAAACGAGTTGTTCAATTAGGAAAGCCGGAATTCTCGGCGACGCGAAGATAAACGCCGGGAAACAGTTCACCCGGATTGGCATTCAAGGTGCTGGTTGATGTATTTCGTCATGTCCACAGGGTTTATGACATAAAATGAACGTTGAATTATTTCCAGACGAACAACAGCTTTGCGCGGCCAAGGTTCTCATCATTGACGATGAGGCGGCGGACATCCGGGTGCTCGAATGGACGTTGCGCGCGGCCAAATTTTCCAACGTCCGCAGTCTGACCGATTCGAGCCTGGCACTGGAAGTTCTCAACCAGTTTCAACCCGACCTCGTGTTGCTGGATCTGTATATGCCCCAACTGGATGGATTCGCGATTCTGAAGCAATTCCGACAGGCGACCCCGCCCGGAGATTTTCTGCCGGTGCTGGTGCTGACCGGCTACGACACGGCCGAAACACGCAACCAGGTCTTGGCGGCCGGTGCCAACGATTTCCTCGGCAAACCGATTGATTGCACGGAAGTCATGTTGCGCATCAGAAATTTGCTGCAAACCCGTTTCCTCCACCGGCAGGCGCGGGAGATGCAGAAACAACTGGAAGCCATCCCGGCGGCCAGGGAAGCCAATCTCGCAACTCAGGCCGGTCGCAACCGTAGTTGAATGACCGTATCCCGGCCTGAATGATGGAAACGATCCCGACTGAACAACTCGACCAATTGCTGGCGGCCATGGTTCAAAGCGCCGAGGGCATCTCGGATTTGTTGTTCGTGACCGGCAAACCGCCGCAGGTGGAAATTCACGGCAAGCTTAAGCCGTTTGAGATGGAACCGCCGGAATCCCTGCTTACCAGCAAACGCATTGAAGGGCTGGCTGGAACCATTATCAATGGCAATGAGCGGTTAATGCAAGACCTGATGGAGCGCGGTTCGTGTGATTGCAGCTATTCCCTGCAAAATTTTTGCCGCTTCCGTGTTAACATCTACCGCCAGAACGGATGTTATGCGATGGTGTTACGCCGGCTCCAATCCCAGGTTCCCTCTCTGAAAGTGCTCCAACTGCCGCCGGTGTTCCGGGACGTCATCAAGGAAAAAAATGGCCTCATTTTCGTGACCGGTGCCACTGGCAGCGGCAAAACCACCACGCTGGCGGCCATGCTGAACGAAATCAACCAGACCAACGAGGTCCACATTGTCACGCTGGAAGATCCCATTGAATTTCTGCATCCACATCTCAAGTCCACCTTCAGCCAGCGCGAGTTGGGGCGTGACTTCTACACCTTTCCGGACGGCATGCGCGCCGCTCTCCGCCAGGCGCCCAAGGTGATTTTGGTTGGCGAAATCCGGGACCGCGAAACCATGGAGATTGCGCTCACGGCCGGGGAGACCGGCCACGTGGTTTACAGCACCCTGCACACCATCAGCGCCGGGCAGACCATCCACCGCATTCTGGGCATGTTCACCAAGGATGAGGAACAACAGGTGCGCGAACGCCTGGCCGGAAGCCTGCGCTACATCATCAGCCAGCGTCTGATTCCTCAAAAAGACGGCGGGCGGCTGCTGGTCACTGAGTTGATGGGCAGCAGCCTGCGCACCCGGGAGGCCATCGTGCTGGGCGAAAATGACAACCGCCGGCTTCCGGACATCATTGAGGCGGGCAACACCTATGGCTGGCACAGCTTCGAACAATCCCTGATTGACGCCTACGAAAAGGATTTGATCACCGAGGAGACCGCGCTGCTTTACAGCGTTAACAAACCGATGATGCACCAGCGTCTGGATGCGGTTAACAAACGCCGGGCCAATGCGCCTACCCCCAGCTCACTGAAGATGAAAGCCGAAACGCGCTTCCTGAGGAAGAATGCCCCGTCTCCGGTCAAATCACCGGAGCCGGAGGGCTCGAAGGCGCACGCGCCCGCCGACGCGAAATCGTCCGCGTTAAAGGTCCCGGTACCGGGCGCGACCTGACGGCAGATTGCGCAACTTGCGCCACTCCTTGCTGTTGCAACGCGCGAGTGCGAATTTTACGTGTCCACACTTGCCTTGCCGCGCGGTATTTAGCTTGTACTGGCCCGGATACCGGTTAGAATGGCGTTCGTCCAGCGCACATTCAGAAAGAGTGGTTAAAGTTGTCTGACCGTCATGCAACAAATCCATCGCCGATTTTCGATGGTTGTCTTGCTCATGAGCACGTGGGCGGGAATCCAGCCAGCGTCAGGGCAATACACCTCCAACTTTCAAACCAACACCATCAGTGGTGTCACCAATAATTGGTCGGGCGATTACGTGGTTGGCTCAAACACTTTTGCCGACGCGCTGCTGGTCCGGAATGGAGGCGTGCTCTCCACGGCCGACGGTTATGTGGGTTACCTGCCGGCCAGCAACACCAATTTCGTGATGGTTACGGGCGCTGGCTCGGTGTGGACCAACGGTTTCATGTATTTCGGTTACTCCGGCGGATGGAATACCATGGTCATCAGCAATGCCGGAAGCGTCGTTGAGACTGGTCAGGGGACCTACGTTGCCTATGACACCACCAGCAGCAGCAACCGCGTGATGGTCACCGGCACCAATTCAGTCTGGGACTGTGCCGGCCATTTCTTCATGGGCAATGCAGGTTCTGGCAACAGCCTGGTCATCAGCAACGGCGGCCAGGTGGTCAGCGGCATTGCCTACGTCGGTGAGGATTCCATCAGCACCAACAACAGCGTGCTGGTCACGGGTGCGAATTCGGTATGGAACAACAGTACCTGCCTGATCGGCGACAATGGCAGCAACAACCGGATGACCATCAACCAGGGCGGCCGCGTGGTCTGCCATTACGCGCATCTCGGCTTCTCCAGTCCATCCGGAGGCAATACGGCCTGGATTTCGGACACTAATTCAGTGTGGGATGTATCAGCCACATCTGCGATATTGTCGGTGGGCTTGTCCGGCCAGGACAACAGCGTCGTGGTCACCAATGGTGCGCAAATATTGGGGTATTTTGTCTATCTGGGAAATGACTCTTCCAGTGGCAATTCCATGCTGGTGACCGGTCCCGGTTCGATCCTCTCCGGCAACTGCTATGTTTACACCGGCAACCAGGGCAACAACAACACGTTCACCGTTGCCCGCGGCGGTGCGGTGTCGGACAAATTCTGCTACATCAGTTATGTCGCCGGCAGCAGCAACAACACGGTGTTGATCACGGACCCCAACTCCTCCTGGCAAAACAGCTTCAGCACGTTCGTCGGCTTTGACGGCGTGGGCGGAAACCTGATCATCAGCAATGGGGCGACGATGGCGGTGGCTCAAGAAGGCGTCCTCGGGCAGGATTCCACCAGCAGCAACAATAACGCCCTGGTCACGGGCGGCGGGTCCACCTGGAACAATTCCGACAATACATATGTGGGCTACAATGGCGCGGCCAACAACCTCGTGATCAGCAACGGCGGCTGGGTCATCGATCTGTCCGGCGCAGTGGGGTTCGGTTCAGACAGCTACAGCAACAGCGTGACGGTCGTCGGCGCCGGGTCGGTCTGGACCAACTATAACGAGGTGTATGTCGGATATTCCGGCTCAGGCAACAACCTGGTCATCAGCAACGGCGGCCAGGTCCTCGACTTCGATGGCTACCTCGGATATACGAACGGTTTCAACAATCAGGCGCTGGTTGCCGGCCCCGGCTCGGTTTGGAGCAACGACGATGCGACGCTGATTGGCGACTTCGGTTCCAGCAACAGTCTGGTGATTAGCAGTGGAGGCCTCGTGGTGGATTACTGGGGTCTGATCGGCGAGGACGGCTCGGGCAGCAACAACAGTGTGTTCGTGGGCCCCGGCGGGGTTTGGAGCAACCAGCAACTCGCGGTTGGTGATCTGGGTTCGCAGAACGCCTTGTATGTGGAAGGTGGATCGGTTTTCGTCAACACCGACGTGGAAGTTGGATACAATTCGCTCTACTGTAACAATCTCGTCCAGATGGACAGCGGACAGATGATCGTCACCAACCAGACCGGCAGCGCGGTGCTGGAAGTGTATGACGGCTCATTTGTGCTTAACGGTGGCACATTGCGCGTGGACACATTGATCGTGACCAATAACTGCGCTCAATTCAGGCACGTCGGCGGCACCTTGATTTACAAAACCCTCATGCTCAATCCGAACCAGAGCGCCGTCGGCGATGGCATTCCGAACTGGTGGAAGCAGCAATACGGCTTCGACCCGTTGGATCCCACGGTGGCCGGCGCCGATCCCGATCATGACGGCATGAACAATCTGCAGGAGTATCTGGCCGGCACCAATCCGACCAATGCCGCGTCATGTTTCGCCATCACCTCGCTGACGGTAACCAACGGCAGTGTCCAGGTGCGCTGGTCGGCGGTCGGCGGCAAGCAATACGTTGTGCAGACCAACTCGGTCCTGGGCGCCGCCTTCTCCGACGCCAGCCCCGGGATCACCGTGCCTGGCACGAACGAAACGGTGGCCAATTATCTCGATCCGGGAGCGGCGACCAACAGCCAGATTCACTACTACCGCATACGGCTTGGTCCATGACCCGGCCGTCGGGCGGGTATTGGGAACGACCGCCTGCGCCTGGACCTTGTAGCCGCCGTCGTGAGCCGCCGCGCTGTTCCAGCCCCGAACATCAGCGCGGACTTACGTCCGCGTCTACGATTCAACTTTGCAACGCCGCGATCGTAGATTTCACGTGCTCACGCTTGGCCTGCCAGTCCGCGAGCCGTTGCTGGTGTTCCTGCAAAACGTTCGCGGGGACTTTCTGCGTAAAATTCGGATTGGCCAGTTTCTGCTCGACCTTGGCGGCCTCAGCCTCGATTTTCTCGAGTTCCTTCTTCAACCGCGCCGTTTCGGCCTCAACATCAATCAAACCTTCCAGCGGTAAGAACAAATCGCCCGATTCGGTCCGCACGGTCATCGTGTTTTTTGACGGCTGATAATTCGCCTTCACCTCAACCGCCTCGGCGTTGAGCAATAATTTGAGCACTTCGACGTCGTGCGGCACCAGTGCGCGGGCCGGTTTGAGGATGAATTTGACCTTCTTGTTCGCGGCAATGTTAGCCGTGCGGCGCAGGTTGCGGCCCTGGGAAACCAGCTCGTTGCGTGCCTCAATCTCTTTTTCATCATCGCCGGTCAGGCCGTAATGTAACTTGAAATCGTCGTCGAGCGGCTTGGGCCACGGCGCCGACATGATGGTCTGGCCGCCCTGGTTTTCCGGCATGTCCTCGGCGTAACCCATGCCGTGCCACAGTTCCTCCGTGATGAACGGCAGGAACGGATGAAACAGCCGCAGGGTATGTGAGAGCACGAAGTCAATCACGGCCAGCGTGTTGGCATGGCGGGCTTGCTCTTCTTTTGTAGGAGCCGACGTGAGGAGGCTCTGATCAATTTCCGATTTCCGATTTCCGATTTCCGATTTTTCAGATGGAGCCTCGTTACCTCGGCTGCTACCGGAAAGGGTGGCTTTACTCGCCTCGACGTACCAGTCGCAATATTCACTCCAGAAAAAGCGGTAGAGCGTCGCCGTGGCGTCGCTGAATTTATATTCGGCGAACGCGGTGTTCATTTCGCGGACGGCAGCGTCGAGCTTCAGCAAAATCCATTTGTCGTCGGCTGTGAGCAGCTTGGGATCGATTTCGCCCTGAACTTCGAAGGTGGCTGCGACGCCCGCGTCACAGTTCGGCGACGAGGCGTCGCCACCACCGGCTATCTGCCGGAAGCGACAGGCGTTCCAGAGTTTGTTGCAGAAGTTGCGGCCCAGCTCGACGTTCTGCTCGTCGAACAAAATGTCCTGGCCGAGCGGCGCGCTGCGCATCGTGCCGAACCGGAGCGCGTCGGCGCCGTATTTGCCGATGAGGTCGAGCGGGTCGGGCGAATTGCCGAGGCTCTTGGACATCTTGCGCCCCTGCTTGTCGCGAATAATACCAGTGAAATACACATTTCGGAACGGCATAGCGTCTGGGAGCCCGAACTTCGGGTCGCCCATGAACTCGTAGCCGGCCATGATCATGCGCGCGACCCAGAAGAAAATGATGTCCGGCCCGGTGACCAGGTCATGGGTCGGGTAAAATTTCTTCAAGGTTTCGGTTTGCTCCGGCCAACCCATCGTCGCAAACGGCCAGAGCCAGGAACTGAACCAGGTGTCCAGCACGTCGGGGTCTTGGGTGAAACCGAGCTTTGTTAAAAACTCGGAAGCCTTTGGATCAAACGTAAGTGCTCGGATTTCGCGCTCAATGTTGAAATTAGAACACTCATCCAAAGCTTTTGCGTCCCAAAGAATTGCAGGATTTTCAGAAGCAGTCCTGCCTTCAGTATCCGTCCAAAATGTCGCTGTTTCGTTCCAACATTTGCCGAGAAATTCCGGGAACGAATTATTCGAATATTTTTTTGTCCACACCGGAATCCGGTGACCCCACCAGAGCTGGCGGCTGATGCACCAGTCCTGGATATTGCCCATCCAGTGGTCATAAACCTTCGCCCAGCGCTGCGGATGGAACCGCATTTTTTGGCGGGGCGAGGCCACTGACGAGCCGGCTCGCGCGGACGCTCGCCCCACCGAATCATCAGCTTGTTCCACACACCCGCGCGCTTTCTCGGTGCTCGGATATTTCAAGAACCATTGCTCGCTCAAGCGCGGCTCAATTGGCACGTCCGCGCGTTCACTGAAACCAACGTTGTTAGTATATGGTTCCTCTTTTTCCAGCGCGCCCATTTCCGTGAGCAATTCCACGGCGACTTTTCGGGCCTTGAACCGGTCCAGACCATTCAGTGGCGCCCCCGCAAGGGGGTTCATGTGGCCGTTGGGCTGCATGATGTCAATCTGCGGCAAATTGTGACGCTGGCCGATTTCGAAGTCCGCCTTGTCGTGTGCCGGCGTGACCTTGAGCACGCCAGTGCCGAATTCGAAGTCCACGTGCTCGTCACCGACGATGGGAATGAGCTTCTGTTCGCGCGGGAATTCAGCCGGTAGCGGACGCACGACGTGTTTGCCGATGAACTTCGCGTAACGCGGGTCCTTCGGATTCACCGCGACGGCGGTGTCGCCGGGGATGGTTTCGGGCCGCGTCGTGGCGATGGTCAGGAACGTGGCGGCGACTCCGCCGCCGAAAGGAGAATGCGACGAGGGCGTCGCATCCACCACTTCGACCTTGAAATAATAGAGCGAGCCTTTTTGCTCCTTCATGATCACTTCCTCGTCCGACAGCGCGGTCTGCGTGGCCGGACACCAGTTCACCATCCGTTTGCCGCGATAGATGAGTCCCTTTTTGTATAGCTCGACGAACACCTTCTGGACACAACGCGAATACTCCGGGTCCATCGTGAACCGTTCGCGCGTCCAGTCGCACGAGCAGCCGAGCTTTTTGAGCTGGCTGATGATGATACCGCCGTATTTTTCCTTCCATTGCCAGACGCGTTTGATGAATTCATCGCGCCCGAGGTCGCGCTTTGATTTTTTCTCCTCCTTGGAAAGCAGCCGGGCCACCACGCCTTCGGTGGCGATGCCGGCGTGGTCGGTGCCGGGCAGCCAGAGAACTTCCTTGCCGTCCATGCGCGCCTTGCGGGCGAGGATGTCCTGGATGGTGTTGTTGAGGACGTGGCCCATGGTGAGCACGCCGGTGACGTTCGGCGGCGGGATGACGATGGAATACGCCGGACGTTGCGCGGTCACGCGCGCCGGGTCGGCGACGAAACATTTCCGGTCGAGCCAGAACTGGTACCACTTGTCCTCGACCGACTGCGGTTCGTAGGCTTTGGTGATCTCAGACATAACAAATTTTGACGCGAATTACGCGAATTTACGCGAATTATTTCAGAGACGAAAATCTTTGGGTAATGGTTCCGGTTTGTTCTTTCGGCTCAACACGACCCGTTTCCATTCCAGCGAATCCGCGCCAAAATTGACGAGCAAGCCGAGTTCAAGTTTCGCCGCAGCCAAGTAATTCAAGACCTGTTTGACGTGCGCTTCGGTCAACATTTCGACGGCCTTGGCTTCAAAAAGAATTTTGCCCCGAACCACAAAGTCCGCTCGATAATGATGGGGTAGAATTATACCTTTATAAATCACCTCATATTTCAACTCGCGATCGAAGGGAATTTTCGCGTGTTGTAACTCGACGACAAACGCGTCCTTGTAAAGCACCTCATCGTGTCCTTTGCCCAGCTCACGGTGAATCTCCATGCAAAAACCGACGAGTTTGAAAACCTCTTCTTTGTAAAGCAGGCCGCTCATTGGTTTCGTTTGGGAATTAGCGATAATTCGCGCAATTCGCGTAAAAAAGTTTCTGCAGTTCGCGCCTCATTTCTTCAACAGCGCGTATTCCATGCTGTCCACGAGCGCCTGCAGGCTGGCTTCGATGATGTTTTCGTTGACGCCGACGGTGCCCCACTCGCGTTTGCCGTCGCTGGACTCGATGAGCACGCGCGTTTTGGCCGCGGTGCCGGTGTCACTGTTCAGAATGCGCACCTTGTAGTCGGTGAGCGTCACTTCTTTAAGCCGGGGAAATGATTTCACCAGGGCCGAACGTAGCGCGCCATCGAGCGCATTTACCGGGCCGTCGCCTTCGGCAACCTCATGGTGGACCGTCTTGCCGACGCGCACGCGTACTGTGGCTTCACAGATGGTTTCCCGGGTGTCGCGCCGCATCGAAACGTGATACGTCTCCACGGCGAACGACGGTTCGCGGTGCTTGAGCGCCTGGCTGATGAGCAGGGCCAGTGAACCTTCGGCGGCTTCGTATTCATAGCCCTGTCCTTCCAGTTCCTTCACGCGCGCCGTGATGGCCTTCACCTCGGGCATGTCGGGCTTGAGTTTGAAGCCGAGTTCGACGGCTTTCATCAAAATGTTCGTGCGGCCGGACATGTCGCTGACGAGCACGCGGCGGGAGTTGCCGATGGCTTCGGGCTGGATGTGCTCGTAACTGCGGGCCACGCGGTCGATGGCGTGTACGTGCATGCCGCCCTTGTGCGCGAACGCGGTTTGGCCGACCCAGGGTTGCCGCGGATTGTGGCGCATGTTCGCCATCTCATCTACAAACTCGGAAAGTTCCTTGAGCTTGGGCAGCGACTCTGCGGGCACGCCCAACTTTTTCATTTTAAAATGCAACAACGGAATGACGCTGATCAAATTGCAATTGCCCGTGCGTTCGCCGTAGCCGTTGATTGTACCCTGCACCTGCGTCGCGCCGGCGGCGATGCCCGCCAGCGCGTTCGCCACGCCCACGCCGCAATCATCGTGCGTATGAATCCCGAGGCGCGTGTTCAACCGTCCTTTTGCCGACGCGGTGATGCGCGCGATTTCCTCCGGCAGACAGCCGCCATTCGTATCGCACAAGACGACACATTCCGCGCCCGCCTTTTCGGCGGCCTGCCAGGTGGCCAACGCGTATTCGGGTTCGTCCTTGTAACCGTCAAAACTGTGTTCGGCGTCGTAGATGACCGTCTTGCCGTGGTCCTTTAGAAAACGAATGGTGTCGCCGATCATGGCCAGGTTTTCCTCCGGTTTGGCGCGGAGTACTTCGGTCACGTGCAACAGCCAGGTCTTGCCGACAATGGTGACGACCGGCGTCCCGGCTTCCAGGATTTGCCGCATCAATTCATCCGATTCCACGGCGACGCCCTTGCGGCGCGTCATGCTGAAAGCGGCGATCCGGGCGTTTTTCCATTTGCGCCGGGTGGCCTGCTGGAAAAATTCCAAATCCTTGGGATTGCTGCCGGGCCAGCCGCCCTCGATGTAATGCACCCCGAACGCGTCCAGCTTCTCGGCGATGCGGAGCTTGTCCGCGACCGAGAAATTGATGCCTTCACCCTGGCTGCCGTCGCGCAAGGTGGTATCGTAGATTTCGATCTGGGATTTCATAAATGGCCCGTGAAAAAACGGCGGGCATTATTCCAGAATTTGGCGGTGCTGGCAAATCCCAAAACGGGGTTTATTCGTTACCGCGCGTGCGGATGTTGTTTGCGCCGGGCAAAAGACTTGCTATTGATTGACGTTATACCGGAGAATCCCTGGTGTATGGTTCTTCCCGGAGTGTCGTGTCACTCACGTGACAGGGGCAAACATGCAAAAACCCGACAGATGGCTTAAACAGCGATTTGAAGCTGTTATGGGCGTCATTGTCGCCATCCCTGCCATACCGGGCGCGATTATTGACCATTACGCCATGTCCCATCGCCAGACGCGGGATCCCATCCGCCATCGGCGGCCGGCTTCGGAAACCGTTATCGGTGTCCTTTGCCTCCTTCTGGTTATTCTGGTGGCGATTATTGATTATCGATCCACGGCGCGGGTCAGTTTCACCCTGTTTTACCTGTTAATCGCCGCTTTCGCCGCCTGGAGCGGCAGCCGAAGGGCCGGTCTGCTGATCGCCCTGGCCAGTTCACTCGCTGCATTTGTAGGCGAGGCCAGCCACAATTTACCGACGAGCGTTCTGTTCTGGAATCTCGGAGTGCAGACGGGAATTTCGCTATTTGTCGTGCTGTTGCTCTCCGCGATCCGCAACCTGACACAACATCTGGAGCAGCGGGTGAAAGAACGGACCTTTGCCCTGGAACGTGAAATCAGCGATCGCACGCAAACCGAGGATCAGTTGCGCAAGACGATGCAACAATTGCGCCAACTGGCGGAAAACATTACGGACGCATTCTGGATCAGGGACCTGGAGGAAACCCGCATGGTCTATGTCAGCCCGGCCTATGAAAAAATCTGGGGACGGAGTTGCAAGGAACTGTATCAATCGCCGCACGCGTGGCTGGAGGCCATTCATCCGGAAGATCGTGAAGCGGTTGCGGCAGCCATGCTCACGAAACAGGCCACGGGCGAATACAACCAGGAATATCGCATCGTGCGGCCTGACGGCGCCCTGCGCTGGATTCGGGATCGCGCCTTTCCGATTCGCGACAGTTCCGGCAACGTCATCCGCATCGTTGGGATTGCGGAAGACACTACGGATCGGCACCGGCTCGAACGCGAAATTCTGGAAATCAGCGATCGCGAACAGGCGCGCATCGGCCAGGACTTGCATGACGGGCTTTGCCAGCAATTGGTCAGCCTTGGTTTTGACAACAATTCCCTCGAACAGCAATTGGCCGCCCAGGCGCGGCCCGAGGTTGCCGCCGTCCAAAAAATGGGTAAGGTGGTGGATGATGCGATTGCGGAAGCCCGGGCTCTGGCTCGCGGGCTTTTCCCCGTACAACTGGAGACGGACGGTTTGAGTCTGGCGCTGCGCCAACTGGCGGCCGGGGTGTGTGCCCGGGCGCGGGTGCACTGCCGGGTGGATTGTCCAGAACCCGTGTTGGTGCGCGACAATACCATGGCCACGCACCTTTACCGCATCGCCCAGGAGGCCGTGAACAACGCCGTCAAACACAGCCGGGCCGGTTCCATTGTGATTGAATTGAAAACCAACCAGAATCGGATTGAACTGAAGGTCAGCGATAACGGGATAGGCATTCCCACTTCCCGCCATCCAACCGGGGGGATGGGATTGCACATCATGAATTATCGCGCCCAGGCTATTGGCGGCACACTGAACATTGAACGTGCCGCCCGGCATGGCACCGTTGTTTCCTGTTCCGCCCCGCAACCAGCGGCGTGAACCGGTTATGGCCACGGACAAACCAACTCAGCCAGCAGAGCAAAAAACCAGGCGAATCCTTCTGGTTGACGACCACCCGATGGTGCGCGAACGCCTCACGGAAGTCATCCTGCGCGAACCGGATTTGACCGTGTGTGGCGAGGCCGAAGACCGCTTTCGGGCCATGGAGAAGATTACCGCCACCGGCCCGCATCTGGTCATTGTGGACCTCACCCTCAAAGGTTCGCACGGAATGGAGTTGATCAAGGACATCCGCAGTCGATATCCGGATCTGGCGGTGCTGGTCGTTTCCATGCATGATGAAATGCTCCATGCGGAACGGGTGATTCGGGCCGGCGCCCGCGGTTACATCACCAAACAGGAAGCCACCCGAAAAATCATGCTGGCCATTCGCACGGTGTTGAACGGCGGCGTTTACCTGAGCGAAAAAATGGCGGCCCAAATCGCCGCGACCGCGATCGGCGGCACGCGGGCCAAACCCAGCCTGCCCATGGACAAGCTTTCGGATCGCGAATTGCTGGTCTTTGAGCTGATTGGCCAGGGTCACGGCACGCGCCAGATTGCGGACGAACTGCATCTGGACATGCGGACGATTGAAACCTACCGCGCCCGCATCAAGGAAAAATTGAACCTCAAAGACGCCAACGACCTTCTGCAGCACGCCATCCACTGGACGCAAGTCGAAGGTTCTCTCTAGCATGTGAACCGCCCTTCCCAATTTCACTTGTCATGGGTGAATCACTTGTCGTCACTCCCGGGATTAGATAGCAGGGGACTTCGAGCCATAAGCCCGACGCTGGCGCAAATCAGGAACCAGGCCGGCGCCTCCGAGCGACTGGAAGCGTTTCAGGCCGCAGTTTTGATCTCGCCTTTGGATTTTTCCAGGCAGTCGGGACAAATACCGTGGGTAAAATCGGCGTTCGTGTGATCGGCGATGTAGGTCTCCACCTGCTGCCAGTAACCCTGATCGTCGCGAATCCGTTTGCAAGAGGCGCAAATAGGCAGCAACCCGCTCAGCGTCCTGACCTGTTTGAGCGATTCAGTGAGTTCCTCAATCAACTTGAAGCGCTCCGCTTCATCTCTTTTGCGGAGGGTGATGTCGCGGGAAATGGCCGAGCCTCCCACAATTTTGCCACTGGTATCCTGCACCGGAGAAACCGTCACTGAGACGGGAATAAAATGGCCATCTTTGCGAAGGCGCACCGTCTCATAAAGGCCCGCCCGCTGGCCGCGTTTGATGCGTTCCATGACGTCAATCAACTCGTCCCGCCGGTCAATGGGATATAAAATCGAAACCGAATGGCCTATGATTTCCTCGGCCGTATAGCCGAAAATGCGCTCGGCCGCCTTGTTCCAACTGATAATGGTGCCGTCCAAAGCCTTGCCGTAGATGGCGTCTTCAGTGGATTCAACAATGGCTGCGAGGAATTGCATGGCGTCTTCGGCCTGAGCCCGCGCGCGGCGGATTTGCGCTACTTCCAACTCCCGCTCAATCGCCGGCACCAGACGGGAGAGATTGTTTTTGACGATGTAATCATTGGCCCCGGCCTTCATCATGTCCACCGCCGCTTCTTCTCCGTAAGTGCCTGAGATGACAATGAAAGGAACATCCAACCTTTTTTCGCGCAGCAGCTTGAGGGCCTCCGGTCCGCTGAATTGAGGCAGGACGTAATCGGAAAGTACCACGTCCCACGCGTGGCGATTGAGTGCGGCGCTTAACTCAGCGGAATTCTGGACCCGCTCGTAAACTGCTTCATAACCTCTCTGGCGCAATTCCTCCAGCAACAACTTTAGATCGTTCTCGGAATCTTCGACGATCAGCACATGCAACAACCGGATCATATTACAGCAAACCTTTCATTCACGCTTTTGGCGACCCTCCCTTCAGGTAACCAAATATCGCCCTGCTCGTTCTGTTTGTCCACTGAAGGGCAACATCAATTTTCCCTTTTCCACTGGACCCGCCTTCAGGCAAGTGAATTTTGGACAGGTGGTCTTCGAGCACTGTTCAATTGTGCATGTATTCGATGGAAAAATACCGCTGCTGGCCGGCATAGGATTATTTTCCCTCATTTCGCGCGTGACGAACAAAATGTGAATTGATATTATTGGTTCGTCGCATTTGGGACATTGATGGGTTTATGAAATCGCAACTTCACTTCAGCCTTCCCGAAAAAGAAATTCCCACACATTGGTACAACCTGCTGGCCGATTTTCCCGAGCCGCTGCCGCCGCCGTTGCATCCGGGTACCAAACAACCGATTCCCCCGGAGGCTTTGCTGGCGATTTTCCCGGAAAATCTCGTCAAGCAGGAGATGAGTCCCGAGCGGTGGGTGGAAATTCCCGAACCGGTCCGCGAAATCTACGCGCTCTGGCGGCCTTCGCCATTGATCCGTGCGGTGCGGCTGGAGAGGGCGCTGCAAACGCCGGCGCACATTTATTATAAATACGAAGGTGTCAGCCCCGCCGGCAGTCACAAGCCCAACACGGCGGTCGCCCAGGCTTATTACAACAAAGTGGCCGGCACCAAACGCCTTGCCACCGAAACCGGCGCGGGCCAATGGGGCGCATCGCTCGCGTTTGCGTGCAGCCAGTTCGGGCTGGAGTGCAACATTTACATGGTCAAAGTCAGTTATGACCACAAGCCCTATCGCCGGATGTTGATGCATACCTGGGGCGCGACGGTCCATCCGAGCCCGAGCAACCTGACCGAATACGGCCGCAAATTGCTCGCGGAAGACCCGCATTGCCCCGGCAGCCTCGGGATTGCCATCAGCGAGGCGATCGAGGACACGGTCAAGCATCCGAATACCAAGTACTCGCTGGGCAGTGTGCTGAACCACGTTTGCCTGCACCAAACGGTCATCGGCCAGGAAGCCATCAAGCAGATGGAAATGGCGGGCGAGGAGCCGGATTCGATTATCGCCTGCTGCGGCGGCGGCAGCAATTTCGCCGGCATCGCCTTTCCTTTCATTCGCAGGAAAATCACGGAGAAAAAGAAGTACCGCATCGTCGGCGTCGAGCCATCCGCCTGTCCATCGCTGACCAAGGGTGAATTGCGCTACGATTTCGGCGACACGGCGGAAATGACGCCATTGCTGATGATGTACACGCTGGGCCACAAATTCATGCCGCCGCCGATTCACGCGGGCGGACTCCGTTATCACGGCATGTCGCCCATGGTCAGCCACGCGCTGAAACTTGGTTTGATCGAAGCCGAGGCGTATCATCAGACAAAAATTTTCGAGGCCGCGACGCAATTTGCGCGCACGGAGGGCATCGTGATCGCGCCGGAATCCGCGCACGCGGTGGCCGCGGTGGTGGAGGAAGCGAAACGTGCCCGCGAAGCCGGGAGCAAACGCGTGATTCTGTTCAATCTTTCCGGCCACGGCCTGCTCGATCTGAGCGCGTATGAAACCTATCTCTCCGGAAAACTTCAGGACGCCTGACGGAATTGATGATTTACGATATGAGATCTCTGCAAAAGGGTAGAAGCGACGCCTCGTCGCTTTGGGCGACTGGCCAAAACCGTTGGAAAATTGAATGCTCCCGGCGACGGGGCGTCGCCGCCACACGTTTTGCAGAGGTCTCGATATGTGATTGATGATTGGCGCAATCGAAACGCCTCTCGGTCTGCCAGGGTTCATTGCAGTTTTTTTTAATTAGAAATTGCAGAAACTCAAAACATGAAAACGATTCGCATCATCTTGATGGCCGGCGCCATGATTGCACTGGCAACTCCGCTCCAGGCCCAGCCCTCGGCTCATTACGTCCCCGGCGTGGAAGGCATCAAAGCCGCCTCCCTGCCGCCACCCGGCGTCTATTTCCGCGACTATAATTATTTCTACACTGCCGACCAATTAAACGACGCCTCCGGGAACAAAAACGGTCCGGCGGATCTCGATGCGTTCACTTACGCCAATCTTCCCCGCGTCCTGTGGATTACAGACACGAAATTCCTGGGCGGTTTCATCGGGTTGGACGGTTTTTTGCCGCTGGTTTACCAGCAGGCGAGTGCGAACACGCCCGGCGGCTCCTTCAGCGGCAACCGATTTGGCGTTGGGGATTTGTTTGCCGAAGGCACGCTCTCGTGGCATCTCCAGCAGTTTGACTTTGCGGTCGGCAGCGGTGTGGACATGCCGACGGGCAATTCCCCAACCAGCCCCGGTCCTTCGGCGCAGCCCGGCCTCGGCTACTGGACTTTCATGCAAACGGCCGGGGTGACCTGGTATATTGACCGGGAAAATACCTGGGCGGTGTCGGCGTTGAACCGTCTCGAATTCAACACCCGGCAACGTGACACGGAGATCACTTACGGAGATGTTTACACCCTGGAATGGGGCGTGAGCAAAACTGTGGCGAAGGTCGTGGATCTGGGCGCGGTCGGTTATTATCAACAACAGTTCACCGGCGACAGCAATGGGCAGCCTCTCAATCGCGTGGCCGCGGTCGGCCCGGAAGTCAGCGTGGTCTTCCCGAACCTGATGCTCTTCGTCTCGATCCGCTACAATTACGAATTCATGGCGGAATCCCGCGCGCAAGGCCACACATTCACGCTCACGCTGACAAAACGGTTTTAGGATTCATTTTTGTAGGAGCCGACGTAAGGAGGCTCAAACTCATTTTCGATTTTGAAGTCTGAGCCTCGTTACCCCGGCGCCTACGATTTCTAGAGACTCAAGAATTTATCAATCCGGCAGTTGCAAATTGTCCGCGGCCGGACGAGGGTTGCGCGTGGAAGTTTCGGAAAACATCCAATGCCCCTTTTGCGGCCAGCGATTCGAGGTGGTGATTGACACCAGCGTTTCGTTCCAGCGGTTCACTACGGATTGCGAGGTGTGTTGCCATCCGTTTGAAGTGGTGGCCGAGTGCGAACCGGGCGAAATTCTGAGCTTGGACACCGTGGCCAATTGAGGCAACCTCCGCGCGATGTCATTTAGCGACCTGGCTTTTTGGTTTTACGTCGTCCTGCTGTTGCTGGGCGGACTGTTCGGCTTCTACAAGGGGAAGAGCAAAATTTCGTTGATTACGTCGGTGGTGTCGGCCGCGTTGCTGGTGTTGACGACCTTGCGCGGAATTTTCGAGCCTGCCTTTGCCCGGGATCTGGCCAACCTCATTTTTGCCGCACTCCTGGTGGTTTTTGCCATCCGCCTGGCGAAAACAAAGAAATTCATGCCCAGCGGCCTTATGCTGGTCCTGACGATTCTGGTTCTGGCGTTGCGGAACGTGAAATTTCAATGAGTTGGCCGCGAGGACGGCCTTGGAGACCGGGCCGGGAGCGTTCAATTTTTCGAGTCGCCTTGGGAAAATCCCCGGAAATATGTTGCGCGGGCCAGATGCGACTCGTAGATTTTCTTCCCTTTGGGCGCACCCATAGCTCAATTGGATAGAGCATCTGACTACGGATCAGAAGGTTGTAGGTTCAACTCCTACTGGGTGCGCCATTCATTTGCAAGCACTTGCTGATTATAAAAACTCGGCAAGTGCTTTTTTCTCCTGACAAGGTCCTGACAAAATTGGCGGTATTGTTAAAGTATTTTCTATTTAGATAGACGTATTTGGTAAAGCCAGCTATTCTCTTTTTATGAAAAGGGAATTATGCGGCCTTTGAGTCAGGATTTGCGACAACGGATCATCGCCGCACGGGAGCGCGGGGAAGGCACCGGCGAGGTTTGCCGGCGTTTTGGCGTCAGCCGCAAAAGTGTGGAGCGTTTTTGGAACCAGCACCGTCTGACCGGCGAGTGCCGACCCAAAAAGATTGGCGGTTACCGACGCTCCCGCCTGGAAAAGCATGACCGCCCCCTGCGTCAATGGATTGCGGCGCAGGCGGATCTGACCTTGAGCGAACTCCAAAAGCGGTGTCTGGACCAGCTGAACGTTTCCATTGGCATCACCGCTTTGTGGCGCCGTCTGGAACAACTCGGTCTGAGCTATAAAAAAAACGACGCGCGCCGCCGAGCAAGATCGGCCTGATATTAAAACCGCCCGGCGGGCTTTGGCGAAGGCAACAGTCCGGCTGGGATGTCCGCCAACTGGTGTTTATTGATGAAACCGGCTTGAACACCAAGATGGCCCGCTACCATGGTCGCTGCCCGATGGGCCAGCGTTGTGTCAGCACCCTCCCGCACGGCCACTGGCAAAGCTCCACTTTCATTGCGGCCTTGCGCCAGGACAGGATCGAAGCTCCCTTTTTGATCGAAGGCCCCGTCGATGCCGAGGTCTTCACGGTTTATCTGGAGCAGGTGCTCTGTCCGCAACTGCGCGCGGGTGACACGCTCATCCTCGACAACCTTTCCGCCCACAAAATCCATAACGTCAGTCGGTTGCTTTCGGCTCGCGGGGTTGGCGTCCGCTACCTGCCGCCTTACAGCCCCGATTTCAATCCCATTGAACTGGCTTTCGCCAAACTCAAAGCTCATCTGCGTCAGAAGGCCGCCCGCACCTTGGAGGATCTACATTCAGCCTTGGCGACGACCCTAGATGCCAGCACAACTCATAAAACTTTTTGCGCTGCCTGCTCTCAAAGATTTCTAACCCGCCAAATCGCTGACCGAACGCGCCTATGCTTTTCGAAAACTACTCAATAAAGCCAGAACAGAAATGATGATGATAAAGGCGGCTGCGCTGGGGGCAACCCAATTGTCACTAGCAAGAAGCGGCGTGAAAAATATTAGATGCATGATTTCGCCTTTCGTTTTTTTGATGGCAATTCATTTGCCGTCAATCCGAGAGATATAACTAACTCGAACTAAGATAATAAGCAAGCCAAATATGCCACTGGCAAATTTCGGATGAAGAAGTTAAACTCAAGGGGCGATCGGCTCCAGTGCGGCGTGAGGCCTCGTCACTTCACGTAAATCACTCCTGCGTGTATCTAGGGCCTACTCCGTCGGTGCGTTGTCTGTCCCACTTATCAACAAAATCCATACACTTGTCAGCGGTCAAAGCCTGCACTGCGGCACCTGCTTGCGCTTCCGTTTCTCCGCTTAACTCGTGCTCTCGAAGAAACCAATAACGCGCCATTACTAGGGCTGCCTCCGCGACTGCGCCGGTGCTAGTTCTGCGTTCGAGAACATACAAACGAGCGTAAGCGAAAAATAGCATGTTTGCCTTGCGCTCCGGTCTGAGGTTCGCGTTTTCGATGACGCGAATGGTTTCCTCCAAACTCCCTCTCGCTCGGCCCAGGTCTCCTGTCAAATATACCTGATACAATTGGTCCGATTGCTTGACTGCCTCCTCGGCGGGGTCAACCTGAACACTGCGGCAGCCCAGCAAAGTCATGGCTACCAAAATACAACAAGGAATCACAAGCGGGGTTAAGCGAAACTTGGCAACTGGCTGTGCATGACATCGTGCACGGCTGACTTTTCTGTCTGTGGACTGTATCATAGGCTTAAATTGGCCTAATTTCAGCCAGAACTGTGCCAACTTTCCCGGTCAAATGTCAAGGCGCAGGCGGCTCCAGCGATGTGTTACTAGAAACGAAAGAAAGCCCCCCGCAATGGTTTGACCATCGAAAGACCAGCGACTCCTGTTTCCTCCGCGTAGAATGCTTGAATTACGGCGCATTTTGGGAAATATATTGGCGTTGTGTTTGTTGCATCATTACCAGGTTACTTCGGAAAGCTGCCAAAGACCACACGCAACATCCTGCAAACCTGTCTTTACGGGCTCGGCGCCGGTCTGGCCGTGGTCGCGTTTCAACTGTTAATCAACGTCGTGTATAACGCAACCTTCGTGCGGCTGGCGACGCAATCTCACGTCACATTTTTAGTCGGAAGTTTTGTTGTCATGGTGTCTACAGCATCGGCGGCGGGATATTTGCTAAATTCGTTTTGCAAAGAAGCAGCAGGCAGCGGCATCCCGCAGGCCAAGGTGGCTTTCTGGAAGGATTTCGGCGTAATTCCGTGGCGCGCGGTCTGGGTGAAATTTTTGGGTGGTGTGTTGAGCATCGGCGGCGGCAGCAGCCTGGGCCGAGAAGGCCCCAGCGTGCATGTAGCCGCCGGATTGGCGTCGCAACTGGCGGGTCTGACGGGGGAGGCGAAACAAAATCGCAGGCGTGCGACCGCGTCGGGTGCGGCGGCAGGCTTGGCTGCGGCCTTTAATACGCCGATCGCTGCGGTGACGTTTGTGATGGAGGAAATCATCCAGGATTTGAACAGTAATCTGCTCGGCAGCGTGTTGCTGGCGTCGGTGATCGGCGCACTTATCGTACATGGTTTGGTGGGCCGGCAGCCGGCATTTTCCATCGCAAACATCGAAGCGCCGACGTGGCGGGCGTATGTACTGACACCGTTCGCTGCGGCGCTGGCGAGTTTGATGGGGATTGTGTTCCAGAAGACAACCCTGGACTTACGTGAAAGACAGCGACAACCGGGCAAAATTCCTGGCTGGCTGAAACCCGCCATCGGGGCAACGTTGGCGTGGGGCATCGGCGCGACCGTGTTCTTGCTGACCGGACGGCTCGGCGTATTTGGTCTGGGCTATGGCGACCTTTCCGCCGGGTTGAACCAGCAATTGCCCTGGGAAATTGCGGGTGTGCTGCTGGGTACAAAATTGCTGGCGACGGTACTTTGCTATGGCTTCGGTGGTTGTGGCGGGATTTTTTCTCCAACGCTGTTCTTTGGCGGCATGAGCGGATTGCTGTTGGCGGGTGTGGTCGGGCTGGTGACACCGCTGCCCTCCGAGGATTCACTCACGCTGGCGGTTGTTGGGATGAGCGCCTGCCTGGGTGCGGTGGTGCGCGCGCCGGTGACAGGCATCCTCATCGTGTTTGAAATGACGCATGAATTTTCCCTCGTGCCAGTGCTGATGATCGGCGCTCTTATCAGTCAAGGCATTAGCCGTCGCCTGACTCGCGCGAATTTCTACGACGCCATTTTGGAACAGGACGGCCACAAACTGGAGAAACTGCTCCCGCCGCGTGACTTGCAAAGCTGGGAAAAGCTACCCGTTTCTGCGATTGCGAATTTTCAGCCAGTTGTTTTGAACAGTTTGGAACCTGCGGAAGTGGAGAAGGTTTTGAAAACTTATGCGTTCGCGTGCTTTCCGGTAATGCGGGAGGATAAATTGGCCGGCGTTGCCACGCGAGCTGAACTGACAGAGGCGCTGGCCGAAAAGCGTGCGCCAAAATTGGCTCCCATTGTTCGCTGTGGTCCGCGCCAGACCATCCGTGAATTGCAAGCTTTGCTTATCGAATCGCCGACTGGCACGGTGGTCGTATGCGATGCCGCAAGCGGCAAGCTCCTTGGTATGGTGACATTGCACGATTTATTGCGTGCCCAAATCAATGCCGCGCAAAGTAGCCTCTGATCCTAAAACGACGAGCTGAGTATAATGATCCGAATTTCCCAAAGATTGATTCCAGGTTAATTGTAAAGGGTGCGAACCCACCCTTACGGCCTTGATCACTAGATGGCAAAAAGGGTTCAGAAACCACCCCTTCCGCCAACTTGATAGTTTATATTAGCCATCGTGTAATACCAGGCGGATCAACGTGCAATTCACACCGGTTATGTTGGCTGAGGTTCCTGAATTGGCCGAATCCGCACTTCGACTGACAGGGTTCGCTGGAGTGTGCCGTGATAATTGCCACTCACGGGTGCGACATCGGCGTAATCACGCCCGTGGCCGATCTTCACGTAGGTTCCGTCAATCTGCCGGTTGTGCGTGGGATCCAGTGCGCGCCAGCCGGCACCGGGAAGATAAATCTCCACCCAGGCGTGGGTTGCACTGGCCGTCTCCGTCGCGAGATACCCGCTGACGTACCTTGCAGGAATTTTCACGCTGCGGCACAGGCCGATCAAAAAATGAGCAAAGTCCTGGCACACGCCGCAACGTTGCGCGATCACGTCGCGCACGCGCGTGTGAACCGTGGTGGAATTCGGTTGGTATTTCAAAAATTCGTGCGTGAAGCGCATCAAGGCCAGCACCGCCTGCCAGACGTCCTCGCGGTTTTCAATCGCGTCCAGAGCAAGTTTCCACACATCCACGTCCGGTTCGACATAGCGGCTGCTTTGCAGAAAATCGAAACAGCGGTCGGTGTCTTGCACTTCTTCCAATTTTGCCAGCGGATATAGCAGCGCTTCCCCGGGAAGGGCTTCCGGCCAACGCGTCTCAATTTTCACGTTGCTCTCGATGAGCAGCGAGGTGTGCGCGGCGGGAATCTCAAAATGATGCACCAAGTTGGAATAAAAATCCGTGTACCGGTTTAAACGCGTCTCCGGCTGCACCTGCAGGGAAAAGGATTCGACCGTCTGTTCGGGGGTTGAGGGCGGCTCGAGCCGGACGTCGTTGAAACTGTCGCGCGCCGGCGAGGCGTAGGTGTAGTGCGTGCGGTGCAGGATGTCGTATTTCATTTCAGTGAATCGGCAGGTCACACTTTGCGCAAATCGAGGGTGAATGGGAAATCGGAATTTATTTCGAGTGGTGGAATTTTAATTTGACCCGGCGTATGTCCGTGGCGGAAAAACCGCGCGAGTCGGCGCGACTCGGCTTCGTAACTGTTCACGGGAAACGTTTCGTAATTGCGTCCGCCCGGATGGGCGACGTGGTAGATGCCGCCACCAAGGCTGCGGCGGTTCCAGGCATCCACAACGTCGAAAACCAATGGTGTGTGGACGCCGATGGTCGGCTGCAAACAATCCGGCGGTTGCCACGCACGGAAGCGCACGCCAGCCACACCTTCGCCGTTCGTGCCGGTCGGGTGCAGCGGCACACGGTGGCCGTTGCAGGTAACGGCAAAACGATCGCTGATCAAGCCGCGCGCCTTGACCTGGAGCCGCTCCACTGAACTATCCACATACCGCACCGTGCCGCCGGCACCCGGTTCTTCGCCGAGGACGTGCCACGGTTCCAGCGCGGTGCGAAGTTCAATCTTCAGATCGCGCTGCTCCAAGTCGCCGATGCGCGGGAAGCGAAATTCAAAGTGCGGCGCAAACCAATCGTGTTCAAAAGCGTAACCGGACTCACGCAGATCGTTGATGACATCGCGAAAGTCCGTTTCACAAAAGTGCGGAAGCATCCAGCGGTCATGGATGTCCGTGCCCCAACGCACAAGGCCATTCGTGTAAGGCTGTTGCCAAAATTTGGCGACAAGGCCGCGCAGGAGCAAATGCTGCGCGAGGCTCAGGCGCGCGTGCGGCGGCATTTCAAATGCGCGCATCTCAACGAGGCCGAGCCGGCCACCGGCACTTTCCGGCGAGAACAATTTATCAATCGAAAACTCGGCGCGATGCGTATTGCCGCTGGCGTCAATCAGCAGGTCGCGGAACAAGCGATCGCACAACCATGGCGGCGTGTAGCCGAACCGTTGCGTGTTGCGTTCCAATTCATTGAACGCCACTTCCAGTTCATAAAGCGAATCATTGCGGGCCTCATCTACGCGCGGCGCCTGCGAAGTCGGGCCGATGAACAGGTTGCTGAACAACCAGCTTAACGACGGATGGTTCTGCCAGTAGGCGATGAGCGAGCGCAGCAAATCCGGCCGACGCAGGATGGGCGAATCCTGCGGCGTTTCCCCGCCGATAATAATGTGGTTGCCGCCGCCGGTGCCGGTGTGCCGGCCATCAAGCATGAATTTTTCCGTGCCAAGCCGCGTCTGGCGCGCTTCCTCGTAAAGCCCCGTGGTACGCTCAACCAGTTCGTCCCAGGACTTGCTCGGATGCAGGTTCACCTCGATAACGCCGGGGTCGGGCGTGACGGCGAGCTTGTTCAGGCGCGGGTCGCGCGGCGGCGTTTCGCCCTCGATGATGACCGGCGTGCCCATTTCGGTGGCCGCGGTTTCGATGCCGGCGACCAAATCGAGATAATCTTCTGTCGTCGCGACCGGCGGCATGAAAACGTGCAGCCGTCCGTCGCGCGGCTCGACGCACAGCGCCGTGCGGATGATCCACGGTGCGCTGTGGCCTTGCACCGGGCGGCGGTTGGGATCGTAATCCGGCGGCAATGGCGGCAATTTAACGCGTTCCTCTTCGAGTTCGCCGAGTTGTTGCGCGCGCTGGCCGGGGCCGTAGCCGGCGGGCGTCGGCGCTCCGCCACCGCGCAAAAATCTTTGTCCGGTCGTCTTCGGTTTGCGAACTTTGTATGCATATTTCTTCGGCAATTCCGGCAATTTGGGATTCGACGGGTCCTGCTGCCAATTCCACGGAAACTCCTTTTCGGAAACCCACGGAATTGAATCCAACGGCAGGCGCAGGCCCATCGGTGAGTCGCCGGGAATCAACCAGAGTGTGTCGTCGTCGCGCAAGAACCATGTGCCGGACATCCAACCGAGCTGGCTGCCATACCACGCGCGCTTGATCGGCAGCGCGTAGCCGACGGCCTCGCCAAGGCCTTGCTGGAAAATCCGTGCGATGCGATCGCGTTCCAGCTTGTCCTTAAGATTGGATTTTTCCGGCGTGACATTCGATGGAAAACGGCGTTCCCTCCACATGTAGTAAAAAGCGTCTTCGTACGCCGGGAGAAGATATGTCGGGTCGGCGCCGACGACTTTGGAAATGCGCGCGAGCAATTCCTTTGCTTCGCGCGAACCGTGGCCATAATTCTTCGATTCGTCGGCGATGAGCGAGTCGTCCTTCCAAATCGGCACGCCGTCCTTGCGCCAGTAAGCCGCGAGCGCCCAACGCGGGAGTTGTTCGCCGGGATACCATTTGCCCTGGCCATAATGCAGCAGCGAGCCGGGCGCAAATTTTTCCCGCAACCGCTTGATTAGTTCGCCGGAAAGCAGGCGCTTCTTGTGCGAAACCGCGGTGAAATTCCATTCCGGCCCATCCGGGTCATCAATCGAAACAAATGTCGGCTCGCCCCCCATTGTCAGGCGCACGTCGTTTTTATTCAGGCCGGCGTCAATCACATGGCCGAGCGATTCGATCTTGCTCCATTGTTCATCAGTGTAAGGCAGGGTGACGCGCGGCGACTCGTAAATGCGCGTGACGCTCATGTCGAAGGCGAATTCAGTTTCGCACTTGTCCACAGCGCCGGAAATCGGCGCGGCGCTGGTGGGATCGGGCGTACAGGCCAGCGGAATATGGCCTTCCCCGGCGAGCAAACCGGAGGTCGGGTCGAGGCCAATCCAGCCGCCGCCGGGCAGATAAACTTCCGTCCATGCGTGCAGGTCGGTGAAATCCTTTTCGGCGCCGCTCGGTCCATCGAGCGCCTTCACGTCGGCCTTGAGCTGAATCAAATAGCCGCTGACGAAACGCGCGGCCAGTCCGCAATGACGGAGCAACTGGCAGAGCAGCCAGGCGGAGTCGCGGCAGGACCCGCTCAGTTTTGTGAGCGTTTCTTCCGGCGTTTGCACGCCCGGCTCCAGGCGAATCAGATATTTGATGTCCTTCCACAGCCGTTGATTCACCGCTACCAGAAAATCAATCGTCCGAAGGCTGGATTCAGCCCTGGGCTTTGGGCTTTGGACCCTGGACTTTTTCGACTGAACTTTTCCGGCGACTCCAAGCAGGTCGTTCCTCAACGCCTTCAGGTACTTCGTTAACTTCGGCGTCAGCCAACATTTCAACTGGAACGGCTCCAGTTCGTGGTCGAGGAGGGAATCGTATTCAAACGGAAATTTTTCCGCGTCCGGCTCCAGAAAAAAGTCGAAGGGATTGAATACGGCCATTTCGGCGACCAAATCCACTTCCACCCGGAATTCACGGGCCGGTTCCTGGAAAACGAGGCGCGCCTGGTAGTTGGACTGCGGGTCCTGCGCCCAGTTGATGAAATGTTTTCCGGGCGAAATTTTCAGCGAGTAACTCAAAATGCGCGTGCGCGAATGCGGCGCGGGGCGCAATCGAACCACTTGCGGGCCAAGATTGACCAGCCGGTCGTATTTATAGTGCGTTTTGTGATGGAGCGCGACGTGGATGGACATTCGGATTTACGATTGACGATTCACAATTGACGCTCGCAGGTAGGTCGCGAAGCGTGGGCACGGGGCGCGGCGTTCGCGCCGTTTCAATGCACAAAACGAAAGCGGGCCGAGTCTTTCCTGCGCCCACTCGTAGCGGACACCGAAGCGGGCTGAAACCCGCGTTGCGCCGTTCAGTTTCGGGGGACTCGATAATTCATTATTCATCGGCATTGTAGATAATTTTCAATGGGTTCCGCTCCAAGAGTGCCGCGCAGGGTTTCCCGATAGGCCGGCAACTCGACCTGCTCCAAAATCTTCTTCGCGCGGGAAAGGCGGTCGGCGACACCGAGGCGTGCGGCCTCGTCGGCGTGACTGGCGCGCTTCAGAAATTTATCCAGGTAATCCACGTGTCGCCGCCAGAGTTGCCGGTCAATCTTCTGTTTCGCCGTCAGCCGCGCGGCGTACCAATCGCTCGCCAGCAACGATTCGCGCGTGAACATTTTCCGGAATTCCGGGTCGCTGAGTCCCCGGCCCTCCCACTCGTCGTCAAGCATGATGTGCAGCAACGCCTTCAACGGCGGACACGCCTGTTTGATGCCGCCGTCATCGAAATACATTTTGGCGACGCGTTTCTGGGTCGTGACGATGTTGTCCACGCCATCCACGAAAATGTCCGTGCCCTGCAATTCCGGTTTCAGCATTTCATCAGTAAAGACCGCCTGCGGATGATTAAACACGCGCCCGAAGAAATTACGGACGAACCGGGCATTGATGCGCCAGCCCAGCCGGCCGGCCAGGACTTTTTGGCCGTGTTGTTCAAAGTCCTCGCATTTTTCGAGGCAGCGTTCGGCGATCAGGAATTTGGGATCGCGTTCCTCCACCGACATGCGGCACCAGATTTCCGGCACCAGCAAACTGACATCGTGATCCACACGGGCCTTCGGACCGATGTAGCCGGCGGCGGTGACAAACGCGTGATGGCCGGTCAGGATGAACGAAACCAGGGCGTTGTTCAGGTCAATGATGTGCGGCAACGCGTTAAACGGTGCCTTGGTGAGCGCGCCTTCCGAACCTGCGCCCGTTGTGGACGGTGATTGGCCGGTCATGCTGCAAATAAATTCCATGAACAGTTCCGGCAGCTCGAAGTAATGAATCGGATTGTAGCACGCGAGCGAGCGGATGCCGGTCTCGGGCGGATTGTTGCGGCGGCCCGGCAGAACGGCGGCGACGGGATTTAGCACCGGCCGGCCCGGCGGCAAACGGCGGTGCAATCGCGCGCCCATTTCCGCCAGATAGGTTTCGCGGGGTGCAGTCAGGTCGGGCCGTACTTGCAGGTAACGCGGGTTCTTGGTCGGTTTGCCGTCCACGAGGCGCGGATTGGCCGAACAGACAAAATAGCTGCCGCCGTTCGCCGCCACACCCTTGATCAGCGCCTGCATCGGCTCAGTGAATTGATAAAAACCAATGGCGTCCTCAATCAACTCGCGCGCGGTCTTCACCGGCAGCGGCTCGTAATTCGAAAAGAAATTGTCGGGCTTGGAAAAGTCAGCCTCCGTCGCCTTGTCGTAGCCGCGATGAATTGCGTCATCCGGACGCTGGAACAGGCGGGCCTCGGTGTTCAGGACAAACTTCACGGAACCACTTTTGTCCAAATCCGGCAAATCTTTGAGCACACCCGGCGGCGCGACGACCGATGCGGTGATATCGTCTTCGGCCTGAATTTTCAGCGCCGGATTAAAGTCCTTGCGCAAGCCGAACGTGCGCCACGAGCCGTCACTGTCAAAGCCCACGCGAAGATACGTGGTGACGAGTTTGCGATTGTCGCACTTCAATTCGTTGGCTGGCTTGCCGTTGATAATGTCCACGCTGAAATGTTCGCGCCAGTGCTCGCCCCATTCCGGCTTGTAATAGCGTTTCACGACGAACACCAGTTCGCGCAGGTATTGCGGGACGGTTTCCACCCAGGCGTTGTATTCGGGCTTGTAGTCGTGCTCGTCCGGAATGAGCAACCGGATAACCGAACCGAGTGAACGCTCCGGGCAGAGAATGGAGCGTGGGTCGGTACGCGCCGGATCTTTGAAGCGTCCGCTGTAATCCCGTGCAATCAATTCGACCACCTGGCCAAAATCTTTTTTGAAATCGGCAATAAACACCGGCCCGGTAAGCACGGCGTCGGTGATGGGCTTGGAAATCTCCGATTTGCCACCACCGGAAACGGTGCAGGGCTTATGGCAGAGCGTACCTTCGGCAACCTTGCCCACCAGGCGCCAGGAGCGGTGCACGCCGGGCTTTTCCATGCTAATCTTATAGCCGGACGGGCGCACGTAGGTCTTGCCGGGAAGCAATTTGATGGAACGTTCGGTCCTGCCACCGGGCCAGGAGATTTTTTGCTTGTGCAAATCAAAGTGCGCATCCTCCGGCACGTAAATGATGTCCGGATATTTCTTGTCCACAGCATAACCGTCGGGTTTTAGCTCCATCGTTTCGCGATGGACAGATGTGACTTCCGCAAAGGTGTGGCCCATGCGCTTGACGTGGATGTCGCCGCTGAATTCCTCGCCGAGGTCGTAGGCGGGAAAAACAAGCGCGCCGCCCGCGTGTTCCTCCTCGCACAGGCCGTAAAGATTCGCCGCGTAACTGATTTGCGTCTTCACCTCCTTTTTACAGTAGCCGTAGTAGTTGTCGGCGATGAGGGTGACGATGACGCCGGTTTCGTCGCGGCAGGTGAGCTTGAACGCGCCGCCGTTGTTGTAGAATTCCCATTCGTCTTTCCAGCACATGCCATCGCGGCGCTGGCGTTCGGTGGCCTTGTCCCACGGCGGCAGGCCGGCGTCTTTCTTGGCGACTTTCGTCAAATGCGGCGCAAGGACGACGCAGCCGGTATGGCCGGTCCAATGTTCGGTATCCAGGCCGGCGTCGTTTTCCGGTAAATTCGGATCGCCGCCGTTGCCAAAGATGTTTTCGACGAAATCGAGGTTGCTGACGAGATTGCCCGGCGCGAAGAAACGAATCTCCATCGTTTTCTGCGGTGTGAAACCGGGGACCCCGGGACAGACGACAGGCCGCAGCAGCAATGAAACGAAACACTCGGCCGGGTGCGATTGCGTGGCGGTAAATGGCAGGCGCATGATTTCGCGCGGCGGATTAAAGGCGAGGCTCAACATTTTCCCGAAAACAGCCTTGGGCACACCGATTTTGTCTTCGGGAATCGGCAGGCCGCCCTCGGCGACGTGAAAGATACCCTGAGTCGTGCGGCGGTCACTTTTGGGATTATGCAACACGCCTTGCCTGACCCGGTAGGAATTGAGAATGGTGGAGGCGAACTCGTCGCGATCCACCGGCAGCGACAACGCGCGCGCCATACCGGGTCGGTCCAGCGTCAGCGTGCGCAACGGCAGCTTCGTGACCGGTACGTCCTGCAAATAATCGTACAGGAAAGTCTGAATCCGCTGGTCGGCGGGGCAAAGGTGATTGGCCAGCAACCGTTCCTTTTCCCGGTATTGCGCGATGAGCGAGGAAACAATATCGCTGAGTTGCGCCGCTTCACCGGTCGCCACTGGCGGGAAGCCGAGCAGCGACAGTTTGACATTGATGTATGGAACGAGGCCGGTGGAAGAACTCAAGCGGCCTCCGTTTCCAGATAGCGGATGCGCTTGTGTACATCCGTGTTGATGGAGTGATACGGCTGCGCGAGGTTG
Organism: uncultured bacterium; assembly: GCA_963723125.1. Taxonomy (GTDB): domain Bacteria; phylum Verrucomicrobiota; class Verrucomicrobiia; order Limisphaerales; family UBA11358; genus UBA11358. The sequence continues at coordinate 1,312,324 of CAVRPQ010000006.1, read as the reverse complement.
CCGGGGTCGAACAGGGTCGAGCGCATATGCTCGGCATCGTCGTTGCCGATGGCGTCGGTGAAAATCGGCAACAAATAATCAATGCCCAGCTTGGACGGCTTCATCAATCTCGCGTCGTACAGTGCTGGATGCAGTTTGCGCGCGTGGATGAGACCCCAGCGGTCGCGGAAGCGGTTCGCGTCATAACCCTCGACGTGAAAACCCTTGTCGGTGCTGTATTGCAGGACAGAAATGGCATTGTTGCGACCCTCTTGCAGCAAGTCCACCGCCTTGGCTCCGAGCAATCCAGCGTAAAACCGGTCGAACAGAATCGGCCGCCCGCCGCGTTGCGTGTGGCCGACTTTCCGGGTGAAGATGGCTTCTTTCGCCGACTCGCCGCGGCGGTAAAGCTGGAAATAGCGGTCGCCAATCATCTGGACCAGCTTGTTGCGCAACGCGTCCGCCGCGCCACTGAGCACCACGTTGCCTGAGGGGTCGGTGGATTTCGTCTCCGCGCCGAGTTCGCGGCCTTGTTCGTCCACGATGCCTTCACCGCAAACAATGACGACGTTCTTTTGGAGGTCGTAAATGTGTTTGACGCGCTGGACGAGATGTTCGAGGTCGAGCGGATGTTCGGGAATGAGAATGATGTCCGGCTGGCCGTAAGCCGTGCCGAGCGCGAGGTAACCGGAATGGCGGCCCATGACTTCGATGATGGCGATGCGGCGATGGCTTTCCGCCGTGGTGCGAATGCGTTCGACGCCGCTGGCGGACACAAATACCGCCGTGGCGTAACCGGGCGTGGCGTAGTTGACGATTTGGTCAAGATCGAACGTCTCGGTAGCCGGAACCTGTTTATAGCGATAACCACGTTTGGCCACGGCATCGTTCACGCGAACCCATTCGTCCGGCTCGCTTGGATAATTCAAGCCCAGGTCGTTATCAATCGTCTTGGGCGCCAGCACGGCGGGCAAGCGCTCGGCAATCGGTTGCAGGCCATTGAGCGTGCCATCGCCGCCGATGCAAATCAGCCCTTCAATGCCAAGTTTTCTCAAACGCGCCTCAACCATGTCGAGGTCCTTTATATTTTCAGGATCAACATAATCGCGGGACGAGCCGATGAGCGTGCCGCCTTTCGTGGGGTCGAGTTCGGGAATTTCCTGAAATAATGGATTGAGATGAACGTGCGGCACCCGCGGGTTGAAAAGACAATTGAACCCCTTGATCAGGCCGACAATTTCGACTTTCAGTTGATTTGCGCGAACCACCGCGCCGTGGATGGTCGCGTTCAAGGCGGGCGTATCGCCGCCGGCAGTCAAGATGCCGATGCGTTTCATAAAATGGTCGCGTGGATGATTCCGGATTGTTGCTGCTGCTCCTCCTGCTGGACCATGATTTCATCCTCCAGATTGTTGAACCGTTGGAAAATGTAGGCGTCGAATAACGCCGCGCCGATGTCGTTGAGTTTGGATTGTAATTGGTCGAGGTAAAGATGCAAACTTTGGCCAAAAATTTCATCCACCGTGCTGAACTGCAATTCCGCCACGAGCCGGCCGGCGAGTTTTTCCGCGTTATTGCAAAAGCGTCCTTCCGGCACGCCGGAGATGCCGCGCAGCGCATGGTTCAACTGGCTGACACAGAAGCGCGCTGACCTTGGGAAATCATCATTAAACAGAAGAAATTCGACGACGCCGCGGGGATGCACCTCCGCGCCGTGCAACGTTTTGTAGGCATCCCAGGCGCTGCAGGAATGCAGGATGGCCGACCACTCCAGCGCTTCCGGCTGGCCGGCTACATCCGGCGCGCCCTTCTCCGGCAATGCCCCCGAACGCACATCCAGGATGCGCGACGTTTTGTCCGCCCGCTCCAAAAACGTTCCCGCCTGTACGAACCACCAACCTTCATTGCGCAGCAAGGTTGCGTAACCAAGACCGATCAAGTGCAACGAACTGTTTTTGACTTGTTGGAAAAATTCGCTGGGACTCTCCTTCCAGATCCGCCGCGCGTCCGGAGTTTTAACAAACCAGTAGAGCCGGTTCAGCTCTTCCCAGAACTCAATCGTGATCTGGTCGCGAATCATGCGGGCGTTTTCGCGGGCCTGGCAAATGGACGAGACGAGGGAATTGGGGTTCTCGCTCTGGAACACGAGAAATTCTGTGACGGCTTGGCCGGTGGCTTTTTTGTGGAGTTGGAAAAACTGCTGTTCGTCACCGGTCGTCTGCACAATCGGCAACCAGTGTTGTGCGAGCCGTTCCTCATCGAGGTTCCGGAAATCGAGGAGCAACTGCAGGTTCACGTCCACAATGCGCGCGATGTTCTCGGCGCGTTCGATGTGACGCGACATCCAGTAAAGCGAATTGGCAACGCGCGAAAGCATGATTCATTCATCTCCGTATAACACCCAGGTGTCTTTGCTGCCGCCACCCTGGGACGAATTGACGACGAGCGAACCCTTGCGCAATGCCACACGCGTCAAGCCACCGGGCACGATGACGATTTTCTCGCCATAAATGACGTACGGTCGCAGGTCCACGTGCCGTCCCTCGAAATAATTGTCGCCATTCACGCACGTGGGATGCCGCGACAACGAAATCATCGGTTGCGCAATGAAATTACGTGGCTCGGCCTCAATTTTTTTGCGAAAGGCGGCGATTTCCACCTTGGTCGCCTTCGGTCCCATCAACATCCCGTAACCGCCGGATTCGTTCGCCGCCTTGACCACCAGCTTGTCCAGATTGTCGAGGATGTATTTCTTGTCGTTGGCTTCGCTGGCCAGGTAAGTCGTCACGATGGGAATTAACGGTTCCTGGTCGAGGTAATACTTGATCATGCGCGGCACGAAGTAATACATCACCTTGTCGTCGGCGATGCCCGTACCGATGGAATTGGCGAGCGACACGTTGCCGGCGCGATAGGCATGGACGATGCCCGGCACGCCCAGCAAGGAATCGCGGCGGAAAATCGTGGGGTCGAGAAAGTCATCGTCAATCCGGCGGTAAATGACGTGCACGGGCTGGAGCCCCTTGGTCGTGCGCATGAAAACTCGCGCATCGCGTACCAACAGATCGCGGCCTTCGACAATTTCAATACCCATCTGCCGCGCGAGATAGGTGTGCTCAAAGTAAGCCGAGTTATACGCGCCGGGCGTGAGCAAAACGATAGTCGGGTCCACCACGCCGGCCGGTGCGATGTGCTGCAGCATCTTGAGCAGTTCCTGCGGATAATGTTCCACCGGCTGTACGCCAATGCCCTCGAACATGGCCGGGAAAGTCCGCTTCATCGCGCGGCGATTTTCCAAAACGTAACTGACGCCGCTGGGACAACGCCCATTGTCCTCTAAAACCAAATACTGGCCCTTCTCATCCCGGATCAAATCCGTGCCGCAAATATGAATGTAAATGTCTTTCGGGACATTGAAGTTTACGAATTCACGCCGGAAATGTTTTCCGGAAAGGATATACGACGGTGGGATAATGCCGTCCTTTAGGATTTTTTGCTCGTGATAAATGTCGTGCAGAAACAGGTTTAACGCCGTGATGCGCTGGGTGAGGCCGCGTTCAAGCATCTCCCATTCCTTGGCCGGAATGACGCGCGGCAGCAGGTCGAAGGGAAAAATCTTCTCCGCGCCGGCTGAGTCGCCATAAACGTTGAAGGTGATGCCCTGGCGCAGAAACGCAAGGTCCACGGATTGGCGTTTGTTTTCGAATTCCCGTGCCGATAGCGTCTGAAAAAGCTGCCGGAACCGACGGTAATGCGGGCGGATGCAGCCCTCGGTATCGAGCATTTCGTCGAAAAAGCTATCATGCTCGTATTCTCCGAACATGCGTTTAATCAGTTGCGTTTTGGACTTGGTGGGCATTTTAGAACATTGGTTTTATCCATCGAGATTTCCGGTGCGCAAATTGGTCATCCTCAAAAATTGAATATTTCCAAATAATTGAAGGTATTTCAGAAGAGCCAAGTCAATGGCCTTCCCTAAATCCGGCAGACCCGGTTTCTTCGACAAATATGACATTTCACCAATTAGCAATCGCCCTGCCGAACCCAAATCGCAACCCAACGTTACGGAAAATGTTTCGAACAGAAAAACACCCTGGGAACTCTCTCAAACATTTAAGCGGGTGGGGTAAAGTCTCCGGGCGTTTCAGGCGCTTTGGAAGCCCTTTGGGCGCCGTTCCACAGACGGTAGGCAGACGCAATGTCTTAATTTGCAGGTGGCAAAACCTAATGCGTGAAAAGCAACTCAAAGAACAATTTTGCACCCTCCGGTTTCTTCCGTTTGTCACCAACTGCAACCAATCGCTTTAATTAAATTGACGGCCGCTGCCAGTCGCGCTCCTTGTAATTCCACGGCGCTACGTTCCTGCTCCAACGCATCGGTTTGCGCCGCCGCCACGTCAAGGTAAGTGACCAGCCCGTCTTTGTAACGGTTGCTGGCAATTTCCAACGTGCGACGCGCCGAAACGACGGCTTCGTTTTCCGAAATCCATTCGTCTGCGAGCAAATGCTGCGCCGCCAGTTCATCTTCCACCTCGCCGAATCCACCGAGCACCGTCTGGCGATAATCGGCGACGGTTTCGTCATACGCTGCACGCGCGGCAGCGAGGTTTGCGCGGTTCAAACCGCCGGTGAACAGGGGCAGTTCAATGGACGGTCCGACTGACCAAAGTCGGCTCGACCAATTGAACCACGTGCTGGCATCCACAGACTGAAATCCGGCAAGGCCATTAATGCGAATCGTCGGGAAGAACGCGGCGGCGGCGACACCGATTTCCGCATTTGCGGCGGCCATGCGGCGTTCGGCGGCGGCGATGTCGGGACGATGTTCGAGCAAGTCACTGGGCAGGCTCGTTGGAATGTCTGGAATAATGGGGCTGGTCGAAGAATTGTTGGTGACAAAAAAATCAACCGGCGACTGGCCGCAAATGATGGCGAGTGCGTGAAGCGTTTGCATGCGCCGCAGTTGGATGTCCGGCAATTGCGCCTGCGCGGTGTGCAGTTGCGTTTCGGCCTGCGAAACATCCAGATCGGAAGCAATTCCACCGTGCCGGCGATTCTGCGTCAGTTCGAGCGAGCGACGATAATCCTCGATGGTGTTCGTGACCAAATCATATTCGTCGTCCAAAGTGCGGACGGAAAAATAATCATCCGCAACTTCGGCGGCCACGTCCAATTTTGCGGATTCCAAATCATCCGCGCTGGCGACAAAACTCGCATGCGCCGCTTGGGCCTGGCGACGCACGCGTCCCCACAAATCCAGTTCCCACCCGAAATAAATCGGCGCGGTAAAAGTGTTGTAAATGTATGGCGCGCCGGCAGGGCGGCCGTTTTGCGGTTCATTGACGCTTGTCCGCTGGCGCGTGATATCGCCGTTCGGCGTGCCGCCCAGGGTCAGTTGGGGGAAAAATTCCGAACGCGCGGCGGCGACCAGCGCGCGCGCCTGTTCAAATCGCGCCGCGGCAGCGGCAAGGTCTTGATTGTTGGTCAACGCCAGCGTTTCGAGCCGGTTCAATTCCGGATCACCGAACAATTGCCACCAATCGCCACGCGGCAAACTGGCGGACGGCACGGCGACTTTCCAGACGACCTGCCTGGTTCCGCCTGCCGACGGCTCCGTAAATGCTTTTGGCAGCGGCTGGCTTTGCAATGCCGTCGGCCAGCGGTAAACCGGTCCGACGGCGCAGCCAGCCGAGCCGATGGCAACCGCCAATAGCGCGATGAAAATAAAACGCTTCATTTCATCGAATCGGTTTCAGAGGGTCGCGCGATTTGAACGCTCATGCCTTCGGCGATGGAATCGGGCGGGTTGTCAATGACACGGTCGTTTGTACTCAAACCGTCTACCACTTCAATGATGTCGCCAAAGTCGCGTCCGAGTTTGACAGAACGCAGGTGCACTTTGTGGTCGCTTCCGACAACGGCGACTTGGGTTCCTTGCGCGCGGAAAATAACCGCGTTGTCGGAAATGGTCAGCACACCGGGATCAGCGGCTTCATTGAAGCGAACCTGCGCGTAGCTGCCCGCAAAAATGCCGCCGTGCGGATTGGGCACTTGCAATTCCACCTGCAATGTGCGCGTGCCCGGGTCCACCGCGCCGGCAATGCGCGTGACGGTGGCGGTGAACGTCCGGCCCGGCAGTTCCAAGAACGTCAACTCGGCTTTCTGTCCGGGCGCGATGGCGTGGATGTATTGCTGCGGCACCTGGACGTAAATGCGCAGCGGGTCGGTTTGCGCCATGCGGAAAAGCTCCGGCCCGCTGTCGGCGGCGATGAGCTGACCGATGTCCGTGTTGCGGAGGGTGACGACGCCGTCGAACGGCGCAGTGACGCGGTCGAAACTTTTCAAGTCCTGCAACCGCTTGACGTTCGCCTGCGCCGCCTCGACGTTCGCCTGTTTCAAAACGTAGTCGGACTGTTTCTCGGCGGTTTCCTGCTCGCTCACACTGGCGGTCTTGAGCAATTCCGTCCAGCGGTCGGCGGTGATTTTGGCCAGATCCAGCGCGGCCTTGGCCTGGTCCAGTTCGGCCCTGGCCTGCGCGAGCTGCGCGTCCAGTTCCGGCGTGTCAATCTCGGCCAGCACCTGGCCGTTGGTGACCCGGTCGCCGATGTCCACCTGCCAGTTTTTCAAATAGCCGCTGGCGCGCGCGTGAATCGAAGCCTGAATGAACGCCTGAACATCGGCCGGCAGCGGCGTGCCCAAGTCCGGGCTGGCCGGCTTCGGTGAAATGACCGTGACGGTGCGGACCGAATCGGTGCGCGCCTCGGCCAGCAATTTGCGGTGCGCCAGCCAGCGCGGCACGAAACCGATGGCGAGGCCGATGACGATGAGGATGACGGTGACTTCCGCCACGCGCCGCAGGCGGACCGGCGGTGGCGCGGAGGTGGGAGGTGAAGAGGGATTCATTTTGTCAAAATTGGATTGGTTGGTTGCGGTTTGTGATGCCGGTGCATGAAACTGAACACCACCGGCACAAAAAACAACGTTGCGATGGTGGCGAACACCAGTCCACCGATGACCGCGCGGCCGAGCGGCGCGTTTTGCTCGCCGCCTTCGCCGAGACCGAGGCTCATTGGGGCCATGCCGATGATCATCGCCAGCGCGGTCATCAAAACGGGACGGATGCGGCTGACGCCGGCTTCGAGCGCGGCGGCGATGGAATCAACGCCGCGGCGCAGATTTTCGCGCGCAAAGGAGACGACGAGCACGGAATTGGCCGTCGCCACGCCCATCGCCATGATGGCGCCCATCAACGCCGGCACGCTCAAGGTCGTTTGCGTCAAGAACAGTCCCCAGACGACGCCCGCCAGCGCGCCGGGCAGCGCGGTGATGATGATGAACGGGTCGAGCCAGCTTTGGAAATTCACCACCAGCAGGAAGTAAATCAAAATAATCGCCATGATCAGGCCAAGACCGAGGCCAATGTAACTGGAGCGCATGGTTTCAGCCTGGCCGCGCACGATGATGTCGCTGCCCTTCGGCAAATCCGTTTTGATTTTTTCGACGAGCGGCTGGATGTCGCTCAATACGCCGCCGAGGTCGCGGCCGTCCACGCCGCCGTAGATGTCAATCACCGGCATGACGCCGTAGTGCGAAATCGCCGGCGGGATTTCAACGCGCTTGACGCTGGCGACGTTGGCGAGAATCTGGTCGCCGGTCCGGCTGGTGTTGACGGGCAAGGCTTCAAGCTGCTGCACCGAATCAATCGCATACTGCGGCGCGCTGACGTTGATGGTGTATTGGACGCCGACGTTCGGGTTGAGCCAGTAAGCCGGCTCGACCTGGCTGCTGCCGCTCAAGCCGAGCAAAACGGCGTTGGCCACGCTTTGGTCGGTCAGCCCAAGCTCGGCGGCCTTGGTTCGGTCAACGGAAATACTGAATTGCGGCAGATTGTCCGGTTGCTGCACCCGCACGTCCACTGCACCCGGAATTCTCTGGATTGCATCAGCCAGGCGAACGGCGACCGCGCGGTTTTTCACGCGGTCATTGCCGACGATTTGCACATCGAACGGCGCGGGCAGGCTGAAATTCAGCGTCTGGCTCACGATGTCCGCCGGCAGGAAATAAAACATCACGCCGGGAAATTCGCGGTTCAACTCCTCGCGTAATTTGCGGACGTAATGTTCCGTCGGCGCGTGGCCGCGCTTGAGCGAAACCAGAACGTCCGCGTCGCCGGCGCCGATGACGCCGCTGGTGTTATAGCTCAAATTGATCGAGGAATTCGGAATGCCAATGTTGTCGAGAATGCCGCCCAGTTCGCCCGCCGGCACGGTGCGGCGGATGGCGGCGTTGACCTCGCCGGCGAGCCGCTCGGTTTCCTCGATGCGCGTGCCGGTCGGCGCGCGGAAGTGCAGGAGAAATTGGCCGGTATCCACGTATGGGAAAAAGTTCCGGCCCAGAACGCCGATGAGCAGCCACGAGCCGGCGCAAAAAGCGAGAAACAAAAGGACGAAATTTCTGCGATGCCCGAAACAGCTTGCCAGCAGCGCGCGATAGCCGTCGCGAAAACGGGCAAAGCCAGTTTCAAACGCGCGTTGAAACCGGACGAAAGGCAAAAGCAAAATCGGCACGTTCGATTCGTCAATGTGCTCGCCCTGCAGCTTGACGCCGCGGTAAAGCCACATCACCAACGTCGGCACGAGCGTCCGGGAAATGATATAACTCGCCAGAATCGCGAACACCACCGCCTCCGCCAGCGGCACGAACAGGTAACGCCCGACGCCGGTCAGGAAAAACATCGGCACGAACACAATGCAGATGCACAACGCCGAAACGAACGCCGGCAGAACAATTTCCTGCGAGCCTTTGAGGATCGCCTCCTCCAGCGGCTGGCCGGCGGCCATGTGGCGATGGATGTTTTCGATGGTGACGGTCGCGTCGTCCACCAGAATGCCCACCGCCAGCGCCAGCCCGCCGAGCGTCATTAAGTTGATGGTTTCGCCGAGCGCGCTTAAAGTCGCGATGGAGCAAAGCACGGCCAGCGGGATGGACAGTGCGATGATGAACGTGCTGCGCCACGAGCCGAGGAAGAGCAGAATCATCGTGGCAGTCAGGCAGGCGGCGATGATGCCTTCTTTCAAAACACCGCTGATGGCCGCGCGCACGAACAACGATTGGTCGGCGAATTCCGACACGTGCAAATCGGCCGGCTGCGATGCCATAACGTGCGGCAAGGCGGCTTTGACGCCTTTCACCACGTCGAGCGTCGAGGCGTTACCGGCCTTCATCACCGTCAGCAACGCGCCGCGCACGCCGTCCTGACGCACGGCGTTTTGCTGCGGCGTGTAGCCGTCGTGGACCTGCGCCACGTCGCTCAAATAAATCGTCGTGCCATTGACGACCTTAATCGGCAGATGATTCAGTTCGTCAATCAAACGCACGTTGGCGTCCACCGCCACGGAGTATTCCGTCGGGCCGATTTTTGCCGTGCCGCTGGGCAACACGAGATTTTGCGCGTTGATGGCGGCAATAACGTCCTGCGCCTGGATGTTCCTGGCCTTGAGCGCGGGCAAAATCAAATCCACCGCGACCACGCGATTTTTCCCGCCGTAAGGCCAGGGAATCATCGCGCCGCGCACCGTGGACAGGCCGACACGGACTTGATTGGCGGTCGCATCGAACAACGCCTGCTCGGACATTTTGGGGCTGCTGAAGCTGTATTGCAAAATCGGTACCGTCGAGGCGTTGTATTGGATGATGAGCGGCGGCGTGATGCCCGGCGGCATTTGTTTCAAAACCGTTTGCGCCACGGCGGTAATTTGCGCCACGGCGGAATCCACCGAGGCGTGCGGCTGAAGAAAAACCTTGATGACGCCGATGCCGTTGTAGGAAGTGGATTCGATGTGCTCGATGTTGTTGACCGTCACCGTCAGCGCGCGTTCGTTCACGTAAACGATGCGCTGTTCCATTTGCTGCGGGTCGAGGCCGGTGTATTGCCAGATGATGCTGACGACCGGAATGTTGATGGCCGGGAAAATGTCCGTCGGTGTCCGCAGCAAAATGAACGGCGTCAGGATGACAAGCAGCAACGCGGCCACCACAAACGTGTAGGGGCGGCGCAAAGCCAGGAGAACGATCCACATAAAAGGACTCGGTGATTAAGAGGTCAAAGCCATTGGGCGGACCATCTTCAGAATTTCCCCAACGCGCCTCATGGCCATCAATTCCCTCCCCTTTGAATGAATGTGAACCGGAGTCATTTGCCCCGGGCTTCCTCGGACAACTGCCGCCGGCTGATGCCGGATTGGCAATCTGCTTTTCTTAAAACAACTTGCATTCATGGCAACAAATTTATTCCGTCTTCCCGTAAATAACTGTTTAGTCAACAATATGGGCCGACCATTCCATCTGGATTCAGTTTGTTTTCAGACGGCCACTGCTTTCGCTCCAATCATGTCCATGACCGTCGGCTCCAACTGCTGAAGCACGCTGAGATCGTTGTGAATTTTGGCGTAAAGCAACATTCCCAAAGCCGTGGCATAGATGCGTTTGGCACCGGCTTGTGAATCCTCAATGGAGATCAACCCTTCGCGCTTGGCATCGCGCAACGCGCTTTCCACGTAACGCAGATTGCGATCGACCAGTTCCTGGGATTTGGCGCGAATCTTTTCGTCCTGCGTCGCCAATTCTGTTCCCAAGCTGGCATACGGACAACCGCAAACGTGACCATATTTCCCGGCTTTTTGTTCCTGGCGGTGGTAAATGTGATTACACCAAAGTTCCAATCGCTCCAGTGGCGGAATTTGCGGGGAAAAAATCCGGTCCAATTCCGGTTGCTTTTCCTTCCAATGTTCCTCGTACGCCGCAACCGCCAAATCTGATTTTGAGGGGAAAAAATGATAAAAACTGCCCTTATTGACACGCGCTCGGGCGCAAATATGATCCACGCTCACCGAACCGTAACTCTGGTTCCAGATGAGGTCAAAGGCCACCTGCAGCAACTTCTCTTTGGCATCACTCGGTCGTCCCATAAACAGTCAATTCCGCTTTTTTGTTTAAGCCGGGCCAATATAGGGTAATTGACTGAATAGTCAAATATATTGTGGGAAGTGTTGACGATTCTCAAATCGGCATCCGCAGAGATCTCATTTCTGCCAAACGTGAGGGCGTCAGAATCGCTGTTCGTCCGTGTTTTTGATTCCAAAAATCTGAATTTTGATCCGATGCGCGATGATAAACCTAACCGGCGCAATACGCTCCAATAAGCCGAAGCCGTCGCATTTCGACCGCGTCAGCAACGATTGCGTCTGTGAACCATTCACACCGCAACCGCCAGGGCAGCGTTTTCCTCAGCGGCGGGCCGGTCCCGCTCCTCCATCTTTGCCCGCAATTTCTTCAGCGCCTGATCCTGAATCTGCCGGATGCGTTCGCGCGTCACACCCAACTGAGCGCCGACTTCTTCCAAGGTTCTTTGCGTCCCGTCCTTCAGTCCAAAACGCATGGCTAGAATCTTGTTTTCACGCTGGTCAAGCGTGCCCAGAACTTCCCGCACCAACTCGGTGTCGGTTTCCTGAACGAGCCGATCAAAGGGCGCCGCCGCATTTGGATCCGCCACAATTTCCGAGACGCGTTCCGACGTATCGTCGCCAATCGGGGCGTCGAGTGAAACCGGCGCCCTGGATGCCTGGCGATACTGCCGTATGCGCCGGGCATCGAGGTCCAGTTCATGCGCCAACTCTTCATCGGTCGGGTCACGGTCAAACGCTTCGCGTAATTTCACCTCTGCCCGTCGAATATGGGCCACCTTATCCACCACATGCACCGGCAGACGGATGGTCTTGCCCTGATTGGCCAGCGCGCGTTTGATGCTCTGTTTGATCCACCATGAAGCATAAGTGGAAAGCTTGGCGCCTTTCCGGGGGTCGAAGCGTTCGACCCCTTTCATCAGACCGATGTTGCCTTCATTGATAAGGTCAAGCAGCGGCAAGCCCATGCCTTCATAGTCGTGGGCAATCTTCACCACCAGCCGCAGGTTGGCCTTGATCATCTGTTCGCGCGCCCGCTTGTCACCCCGTCGTATCCGTTTCCCCAGCACGATTTCCTCCTGCGGCGTCAGCAATTTTACCTGGCCGATTTCGCGGAGATAAAGCTGCAGCACGTCGCCGTGCGGCAAATCCGTTGCAGCCGGTTCCGCGGGTGTCAATTCCCGGGCCGGGTGCGCCGGCTGGGGAAGCATGGCCGCTTTCGACAGGACCGGGTCGCTGGTCAGACGCGGCGGCAGAAGCGGCACGATCGCACGAATGCCGCGTGACGTAAGCCGTGTCGTTCCATTCCGATTGGTTCGTTTAAATGCTGTCTTCATCTGTTTCTCCTTGTTCTCACGCTTTGACCACCAACTCTTTCAGGGTGGATAAAATCGTTTTCCTGCTCACCACACCCACCGTTTGCTTGCGTAATTCGCCGTCGGCAAAGTAAAGCAGCGTCGGGATGGACCGGATGCCAAACCGCGCGGCCAAAGCAGGATTGTCGTCCACATTGACCTTGGTGACCTTGACGCCGTTGTTTTGTTCGGTGGTAATTTCCTCGAGCACGGGCGCGAGCATTTTGCATGGCCCGCACCACTCAGCCCAAAAATCCACCAGCACCGGCTGGTTGGATTTAAGCACTTCAGCCTCGAAGTTTGCTTCGTTGATTTCAATCGTCGGTTTCATTTTTCAACTCAGGATTGAGGATGACTCTGGTTTTTGGCCAGATTGGCAGTTCAAGACACGGGTCTGGCCCGCGGCAAGGCCCGCCGTTTCGCATCCCAGGCGATGACCGCCTGAATCTTCTCCGTGGCGAGAGCCGGGAAAATGAGATGCGGATACACCGTTTGCCATGCGACCGCCTCGGCTTCGTTGAGCGCCAACCGGAGCAGGTGCTCATGCACTCTGAAAGTTTGGCGCGATTCACTGAAAATCATTTCCCGGGCCGCGGTAATGCGCGCCAGGATCTTCCGGCACGACGCCCGGCAACTGTTTTTGAAGGTTCCCATGCCTGCTTCGTTGTTCCCACTTTGATTTGCATTGTTCCTTTTCATATCTTCCTGTCCTTTCCTCTATATGTAACAACTAACGTTACATATTCGTTCAAAAAAAAGGGATGTCAAACGGTTTTTTTAGAAGCGCAGGAAGCCTTTACCGCGTTGATTACATCCACCAGGCTGGTTTTCTCCAGATCGCGTTCCATGGCTTTCTGCGCCGACACAAAAATCCGGTCTAACTCCTTGCGAATACAATGGCCTACCGGGCAGGCGGTGTTGGGTTTTCGCGCCGGCGTGGCGAAAGGTTCAGCTTCTTCAACCGCCCGATATACTTCAGCAAGATTAATGCGCCCGGGCGAGCGGTTCAGGCGCGAACCGGAGCCGGCCCCTTTGCAAGTGTCCACCAATTTGGCCCGTTGCAACGACAACAGCAGCCGCCGGATAATGACCGGGTTGGTGTTGACGCTGCCGGCCAGAAACGCAGACGTGACCCGGTCGCCCTCCTTGTAAGCAAGGACGGCCAGTACGTGGACCGCCATGGCAAAACGACAACTGCTTCTCATAACCGGCAATTAATAAGTAACCGCAGTGATTACATCTGTCAATTATAATTGCATTTCCGGGGAGGGCGAGTCAGGGACCGGAACTCAGCAGCTTTAAGGTGGGCTTGGAAAAAACAGTGTCAAACTGTTCCCGGGCATCGGAGGGCAATTTTCCGGCGTTGACCAGCCTTTCGGTGGTTTTCCGGTAAAAGGCGGTGTCGGTCATGGGCAGAGTAACCCGGGAAATCTCAATACCCGACTGGCTGGCCTCCAGGAAACGGCAAAAACTCAAGATCGAATGGACTTCTCCCTCAAGCCGCATCCGGCCGTTGGCCAGATCATCCGCCAGCATTTGCGCCTCGCGTTTCACGACCGCGACAATCGCCCCGACCGGCACCCTGTCAATCATCTTCGAAAATGGATTGAACAGATGAACACCCATAAATCTAATCTCGCCGATTAGAGCACTAACCGTTCCACGAACCTCTGTCAAGGGCGGGGGTCTCGATTATCTGGAATAATCAGGAGTTTTGACACTCCCGCCGCTGGTCTTTTCCCGATTTGGAGTCATCACCTGGCACGGGACTTACCAACCTGGAACAATCAAAGCCAGTGCGCAAGGCTTCGATGAAACCAGTCACCAATCTTTGATTGGGCGCTGGTCGCTGGGAGGCGGGGTTTGCGGTTTCAACTGGAGAAACTGTTCGTCGCCTTTCTGGGCGTCCAACAATCGCTTCGCCGCTTCCGGTGTCATTTGTCCGGCCGACAATGGCTGGCCCTGTTCGTTCTGATTCTCCCGCTTTTCCCCACCTTGTTTCCCACCAGACGCCTGCGGTTGCGGTTGACTTTGCCGCTTGGCGTTCTGCTGGCCGGATTGGTTCTGCTCGTTTTGATTTTGTTGCTGCGAATCCTGTTGGGACTGCTGCTGGTTTTGTTGACTGTTTGATTTCTGCGGTTGCGATTGATTCCGCTGCGACTGCTGGTTCTGTTTTTGTTGCGACTGGTTGTTTTGCGATTGTTGCTGGCTCTGCTGCTTCAACAACTCATACAGTTTTTTCAACTTCACATCATCCGGATACTGCTTCAATCCGGTTTCCACCGATTGCAGTGCTTGGGGGATGTTGTTGGATATGTAGGAGTGCGCGCCGCGGTTGAAAAAATCATCGGCGGATTGGGCGCTGGCTGTTTGCCAAAACGGCAACAGCAGGCTAATGCTGAGCAGGAGTGATAATCGCATCAATGTCCTTCAATTTCCTGGTGTAATCCTGGAATTTTTTGGCCGCAATCGGATTGTTCAAGCTTTCCATGATTTCCAGCGCGCGGTGATATTCATTGCGCCGGACCGCGTCGTCCGCTGCCAGCTTGGCCCGGCGCATCGCTTCGCGTAGCTGGACAATCAAGCCAATCTGTTGCTGAACAAAAGCCAGATTATAGGCAACGTCCGCATCGTTTGTGTTCAATACAGCGGCGTGCTCATAACTCTTGAGCGCCTGCTGCCAGCGGTCCTCGATCGCGTTCAAGCCCTCCGTGTCCGGCTCGAATTGCATTTCGCCCAGGCGGTACAGCGTGTTACCCAGATTGTAAAACGCCATCTCCTGCAGCTTCAAATCCGGCGACAGGGTCGCCATCTGAAAATCGTTCAGCGCCTCGTCATAATTCGTGGCGCGATACGCGGCCGCACCGGCGTTGAAGACCAGCCGCAAGTCGTTCGTATTGATTTGGGCCAGCCGCTCAAATTCCTCCAGCGCATTCGTGTAATTGCCTGTATTGTATTCGCGTAACGCGGAGGATGGCGAGGCTTTGGCCGCCAGCGGCAGCAACAAAACTCCCATGAGCGCCGCCACGACCGGCGCCTCAATTCTGGATTGTGGGCTTCGACTGGTGGACTTTTTTCGTTCCGGCAAAAACATTTCCGCGAGCAGCAATAAAATCGCCGCCGCCAGCGGCCATTGATACTGCTCATGATAGCGGTGGACCAACCGCTCCTCGCCTTCCGACTTGGGCAACGGGGCGAGCCCCCGTTCATAAAGCATTTCCATGGTGTTCGCCCCCCGCAACGGCAGGTAAAAGCCTCCCGTCGCGGCGGCAATTTGCCGGAGCAGCGTTTCGTTCAAATGCGATTTCACCACGTTGCCATCCGGGTCCCGGATGTAATCCGAATTGCCATTCGCGTCGGTTATCCGCAACAGGGAGCCTTCCGTCGTTCCGATGCCGATGGTGAAAATTTTCAAGCCCGCCTTGGCCGCCGCCTGCGCGGCGGCGAGCGCCTCGCCGGAATTGACATTGTCCTCGCCGTCGGTGAACAGCACCAGCACCTTGAAGTGGTCGCCTTCCTTGAACGCCGTTTGCGCGGTCTGAATGGCGGCAGCCAGGGACGTGCCGCCGAGGGGCAGGGTGTTGACGTTCAAGTTCTGCACACTTTGTTGAAAGGCCGTATCATCGAATGTCAACGGGCATTCCAAAAATGCATCTCCGGCAAACGCCACCAGGCCGAGCCGGTCCGGCTTCGCCCGTTGCATCAAATCCAGCGCGGCGAGCTTGGCCCGTTCGAGCCGGTCCGGCGCGATGTCCTCGGCCAGCATGCTTTTGGACGTGTCAATGGCCGCCACGATGTCCAAGCCGCGTTGTTCCACCTTTTGCAAATCGAATCCATATTGCGGCCGGGCCAGCGCCCAAATCAGCAGCTCCACGGCCAGCACCAGACAGCCAAAACGGATTTTGCGGCGTGCCGGAGAAATACCGAGGGTCAACGCGGACAGCAACCGTGTTTGAATGAACTGCGCCAGCAACCGTTGCCGCTGGCGCGACGTCCACCAGGAAAAAACCACCAGTGCCGGTGGAGCCACCAACAGCAACCAAAGGATCTGTGGTTGCCCGTGATTCATGGCAGCCTCCGAAATGCGGTTTGTGCCAGCACCAGTTCGATGAGTAACAGCGCCAGTCCGCCCGTGATAAACCACGGAAACAGTTCCCGGTATTGCGTGAATTTATTCACGACCGCCTCGGTTTTTTCCAACCGGTTGATCTCCGCGTAGATTTGCCGGAGTTTCTCGGAATTTTCCGCCCGATAAAACGTTCCGCCGGTCGTTTGCGAAATCTGTTGCAACGCGTCGTCATCCGGCAAAAAGCCGGCTGGCAGCCCCATCGCCTCGACCAGCTCGCGGTTGCCCAGGCCGATGGTGAAAACCTTCACTCCCAGCGCCGCCGCCGCTTGCGCCGCCGTGTTCGGGTCAATCTGCCCGGAATTGTTCGCGCCGTCGGTCATCAGCACGATGATTTTGCTCTTCGCCTGCAAATCGCGCAACTGGTTCAGCGCCGTGACCAGACCGTCGCCGATGGCCGTGGCGTCCGAATTGATGGTCCCGATTTCCATCCGGTCAATGTTGTCCTGCAAATAGTCGTGATCCAGCGTTAACGGCGAGGCGAGGAACGCCCGCGCCGCGAACACCACCAGGCCGATGCGGTCGTCGGGCCGCTCCGCCACGAATTTTTCCAGGACCGATTTCGCCAGGTTGAACCGGCTGATGCGCTGGCCGTTCACCTCGTAATCCGGCGTGTTCATGCTGCCGGACAAATCGAGTGCGACCACGATGTCAATCCCGCTGGCCTTCACCTCCATCGTGCTTTTCGTCAGCCGCGGCTGGGCCAGCGCGACGATGAGCAACGCCAGTGCCAGCCAGCGCAAGGCCGCCAGCAACGCGCCCGCCCGCGACCGGCGCACACCGGTCAACCCCGCCACCAGTTGCACGGACGAATAAAGAAACGCCGGCGGTGAACCGCGTCGCCCCTTCAGCCACGCCAGCAACGGCAACAGCAGCAACAACAACAGTAGCCAGGGATGAGCGAAACAACGGGTTAAAAAATCAACGAAGCTCATTGGAATTCTCCGTTTGGTTTTGTTCGACCGTCACCGATGGGGGTTCGGTTTCTTCGACCAGGCGCACGGCAGAGTCGTGCAATTCACGCAATTCCGGTTCGCCCGGTTCGTATCTGGCGAATTTCACAAGATCACAGCTTTCCAGAAATTGACCCAGGCTTTCCTTCCGTTCCGGCGACAACAAATCCGTGGCCTGCAATTCATGCAGAAATTCCTCGGTGGTGCGTTCCGGCGCGTGAAAATCAAATTGTTCTTCGAGATAGGAGCGGATCGTGTCGGAGACCAGAATACAAAACGGTTTGGGCTGTGCGATGAGAGCGAGCGCTTCCTGGAGGTTTTGTTTGGCGCGAATATGCGCCGGCACCAACGGTTCCACCGGAATTTGCGAACGCCGTTTTTGCCACCAGCGCCAAAAGAAAATGACCAGTGCAATAATGGCCAGTGCTGCTAGCACCCACCAGACCCATTCCCAAACGTTCGGAATGGCGACCGGCGGCTTGATGTCGCGGATGTCCTGCGCGACGGCAGGCGTCGGCGAAACATGGCTGGCGATGTTTGTGGCCTGAATCATGGATTACCGATGCGGTATAACTGATCTGTTGTAGCACCCGCCTCTGGCGGGTTCAATTCGGCGTCCCGCCGAATTGCGGCGACGTGCACACAATCGCTTCGGACCAAACGAACATCCGTGCGGTCCTTCGCAAACGGTTTCGGGCGCGACGCCCGAAACAACCCGCGGGACGCGGGTGCTACCACAAATTTTGAACCTTGAAGTTTGAACATTGAACTACCGTTCATCCGCGCAGCCTCCGTTTCTCGCGCGCTTCAAAAAACCGGCCCAGCGCTGCCGCGTAAGGTTCGTCCGTGCGCAATTGAATGGAGTCAATGCCCGACGACCGCAATTGTCGCGCGACGTCGGCATATTGTTTTTCCTGCCGCAGCGCGAACGCGTCGCGGCTCGCGGCGTGGGCGGTGTTGAGTTCCACGATTTCGCCCGTTTCGGCGTCTTCCAGGATCAACCGGCCCAGCGCGGGCAGCTCCAGTTCGTAACGGTCTGCAATGTGAACGGCCACGACATCGTGCCGCCGATTCGCCACGCGCAAGGCGATTTGGGTTTGTGGCGGCAACGCCTCGTTGTAGAGTCGCGCGTCCCCGCGCGAAAGTCGGCCGTGGACGGCCGACGCTACACCACCCGGGTTTATAAAATCCGAAACCACCACTGCAATCGCCTTGTGTGGCAGAACCCGGCCCATAAATTCCAGCGCGTGGGCCAGATCCGTTCCGCGCCGCTGCGGCTCGAAATACAAAACCTCCCGGATGACACGCAGGACGTGGCTGCGGCCTTTCCGCGGCGGAATGAACTTTTCCACCTCGTCGGTGAACAGCAGCAAACCGACCTTGTCGTTGTTGCGGATGGCGGAGAAGGCGAGCACGGACGCGATTTCGGCGGCCAGTTCGCGTTTGGATTGCTCGCGCGACCCGAACAGGCCGGACCCGCTCACATCCACCACCAGCATCACCGTCAACTCGCGTTCCTCGACGAATTTCTTGATGAACGGATGATTCATCCGCGCGGTGACGTTCCAGTCAATCGCGCGCACGTCGTCGCCGGGCTGGTATTCGCGCACCTCGTCAAAGTTCATGCCCTGGCCCTTGAAGACGCTGTGATACTGGCCCGCGAGCGTCTCGGTCACGAGCCGGTTCGTGCGCAGCTCGATCTGCCGGATTTTTTTTAGGATCTCGCGGGGAATCATGAGCAGCGTGATGCGTGATGCGTGATATGTAAACCGCGATGAGCGGAAACAAAGTTTGTTTTACGACCTCCCTCATCCCGGCCTTCTCCCCTATGAGAAGGAGAAACGCTCGCCGCGTCTTTGAAATATCCAGCGGCTGGATTGGTCGGATGGCCTCCCGAATTACCCGAAAGCGCGAGTAGTGGAAATCCTCTCCCGGGGGAGAGGACACAGGTGAGGGCGGGCCAAAACACCGATTGATTCCTTCCAACCCGACAGACACTCACTGCCAACCTGCTCATGAGCCGATTCGTGCGGATCTCGATCTGCCGGATTTTTTTGAGAATCTCGTGGGGAATCATTTCTCAAAAACCTGTTTTGCGTCCGGCGTGCCGACGAACCGCCAATGCCACGGCTCGTAATGGACACCACGGGAATTGTTGCGCGGGTATGAGAGTTCAAAACCAAATCGTGCCGCATTTTTTTCCAGCCAGTGAAACGCGGGCGTTGCTTCGAAGGGCGGCTCGACGTTGCCGGCGGGATCGCCCTCGTCACCCAGGTCAATGGCCAGTCCGGTCTGATGTTCCGAATGACCGGGGCGCGCCACCCAGCGAACGGCGGCATCTTCCGAACCGTATTTCGCCACGGCTTTCCGAAAAAGCATTTCCTGGTATTCGCGGCTGCGGAAACCGGAAATGGGAATGATCGCGACGCCGTCGGTTCTGGCTTGTTTGGTTAAATTCAAGAATGCGGTGGCGGCGTCCGCGCGCATTTTCACTTTGCGTCCGCTTTGCCGATACTCGCCAACCACAACCAGTTCTTCTTCCATGGCTTCAACAAACGGAATTCGGCTCGTTGCTTTTCCGGTGTTCAGGCTGCTCATGCCGCTCAATCCTCCGCTTCGTCGGCCCTGTGGAAATCAAAGAAGGTCTGGATGTCGTCGCGGCGGGCGAAACCGCGCTTCCGTTTCTCCTCGGCCAACCCCTCACTCGCCTCGTCGCGCCAACCCCGTTTGCTCATGAACGCATTCCAAACCAATATCTCCTCGTCGTTCGGCCGCCGACCATGCTGGAAACACCATTCCAGGATTTCCTCGTCCGTCCCGCCCTGCAATGTGCGCTCGACCAGTTTGGGGTACTCGACCTGAAGAAAGCGGACGCAGCGGCCGTCCATGCCCGTGCCGTGATTGTAATCCGCGGGCAATTTGCCCCGCGCATAAAGCCGGATTTTATCGAGCACCCGCCCGAAAAAGACGATGCCCCCGACTTTTTCGTATGAACTTCGCAATCCGGGAATTTTCATCTTGTCATCCACTTACGGCACCGGCAGTTCGTCAAAAATCTTTTGCACCACCGTTTCGCTGGTCTTTTCCTCGGCTTCGGCCTCGTAGGTGATGGCCACGCGGTGGCGCAGCACGTCCATGCCGATGCTTTTCACGTCCTGCGGTGTCACGTAACCGCGGCCTTTCAAAAACGCGTAAGCCTTGGCCGCCAACGTCAGGTTGATGGTCGCGCGCGGCGACGCGCCAAGCTGGATGAAATCCTTCACCGCGATTTTGTAGTGGTCGGGATCGCGCGTCGCACAAACCAAATCCACGATGTAATCCTTTACCTTGTCATCCACGTAAATCTCGTTGATGACTTCGCGCGCCTTGAGGATGTCCTTCGGATCAACAACCGCACTCGTCGTCGGCGTGCCGGAAGTTTTGGCCATCGTTTCCAAAATCTTCCGCTCCTCGTCGCGCGACGGATAGCCGATTTTCAACTTCAACATGAACCGGTCCACCTGCGCTTCGGGCAGCGGATAGGTGCCTTCCTGTTCAATGGGATTTTGGGTTGCCAGGACGAGGAACGGTTCTTCCAGCTTGAACGTCTGTTCGCCGATGGTGACCTGTTTTTCCTGCATGGCTTCGAGCAGCGCGCTTTGCACCTTGGCCGGCGCGCGGTTGATTTCGTCCGCCAGGATCAGGTTGGCGAAGATCGGCCCTTTGCGGGTGCTGAAGCCGCCGGATTGCGGATTGTAAATCTGTGTGCCAATGACGTCGGCGGGCAGCATGTCGGGTGTGAATTGCAGCCGGGCGAACTTGACGTTGATGCACGCGGCGAGCGACTTGACCGAGAGCGTTTTCGCCAGACCCGGCACGCCTTCGAGCAGCACATGGCCGTTGGCGAGCAGTCCGATGACGAGCCGCTCGACCAGATATTGCTGGCCGACAATGACTTTGCCCAGCTCGTTGAATAGTGGATGGGTGAAGGCGCTGGCTTCTTTGACCGTTTCGTTGATGGCAGATATTCCCGTGTTCATTTTTTTCTTAATTTTTTCAGTGAACGAAAATGTGACAACCAGTTGTTTAATGCGTTCAACCGAACTTCATCCGGTGGGGCGAGACTGCCGGCGAGCCGTCTTGATAATTGTTCCGACTCGCGCGGACGCTTGCCTCACCATGAAAATCTTTACGCACCCGGCAAAATTTCAACCTGTTTTATCGGCAACCAGCCGATGCGTCCTGAACCGTCAGCCACCTGCACCCAATCATTGCGCCGGTCGAGTACGGCCAATTCCGCGCCATTCTGCGCTTTGAACGCGTCTTGCGCCTCGGCAAATGGTCCACTGCGCGCCGTTGCTTCCGGTTCAATGACTACCGCGCCTGGTCTTGAATAATGAATCGTCGCCGCCGCACCCAGTCCGGCGCATGATAAAATCGTCAGGATGACAATACCCGACGTCAGACCGCGCAGCCGCGGGCGCCAGGCAGGCCAAACCTGTCTCAAAGCCAACAGGATGAACGCCAGCCAGAAAGCGACCGCCGCCAGTATCGTCCATTCGTTGAGCGACAAGCTGCTCAACCAGTCTGCCCAGCGGTTTTGGCGCAACGTCGGGCCGGCGACCTGATTGCGGACGAACTCCAGGTTTGCCCGCACTTCGGCGTCACGCGGGGCCAGCAATTCCGCCCGCCGATAAGCGGCGATGGCACGGCCCAGTTGTCCCAGCTTGAATTCCGCGTTGCCATAATTGAACCAAAGCGCCGGCGAAACCGCGCCGGATTGAAGCGTCTTTTCGTAAACGGCGGCGGCCGGGCCAAATTTGCCTTCGGCGTAAAGTTTGTTCGCCGCGGTGAAGTCGCTGGCAACATCCGCCGCGAAAAGGTTTGCGGCGCAGAGAAACGCGAACAACCCCAAAAACCGGTGGCAGCCGAGGTAACGTGGCTCCATTCTAAAAGTTTGAGCCTCCTTGCGTCGGCTGCTACAGGAAAAGATATTTTTCATGTCTTCAACCCCTGAAGTTCCGTGATGACTTTTTCAAACTGGCCGACGACTGAATTTAATTCCGCGCTCCCGCGAATCGGCGCATAGCGCGCCTGGTTGCAAAATTGGAACAGTTCGCGCAAGCCGTTCAACGCCGGCTCCGACATACCGAGAGGTACCAACCGCTCTTCAATCACAGCTTCGGTGATGGAGGACGCCGGCAAATCAAGCCGTTCGCCCAGTTGTTCCTGTAACAAGCGAAATAACGCCGCGAAAAATTCGTCGGAATTGTTTTCCGTTGCCAGCCGGCGCAAATCGTTCAAGCCGTTGCGGACCCGTTGTGCGACCTGCCGTTGCCGGCGCAGCCGCGGATTGTTCGCCAGATTATCCGTGCGTTTGCGCCAGACGAAAGCGGCCAGCCACGCCAGGATCGGCAGGGTTTGCAGGATGAGAAATGCCGGCCGGGTAATCAAGGGCGGCCCGGCTTGAGCCAGCGCGCCCAGGTCATCCTTGATGGGCAGAATGTCCTCCGGCCTGGCCGGACTCTGCGGGTTGGCGGTTTGCGCGGCGGTGACGGTGGGTACGGGCGTTGCCCCGGCGGAACGAACCGCCAGCGCCACCGACGGTTCCGTGAGCGTGCGATAGCTGCCGGTATCCGGGTCAAAATAGCTGAACGAAAAAGACGGCAGCTCATGGACATCGGAGTTTTGCGGCGCGACAATTTCTTCAAACGTCTTTGTGCCCTGCAAACCGAGAGGGTCGGTTGTCTCCACCCTGGAAGTGGGTGGATAAACGGTAAAGTCATGCCACGCGGACTGGTTTGGCAGCGTCAACGAACCCAGATCACCCCGGCCGGAAATTTGAATGCGCACCGTAATGGGATCGCCGACGGTGACGTTGGTCGGCCCGGCGGTGACGGCCATGGTGTATTGGCCAATCGCGCCATTGAAATTCGGCGGCGCGTTTTCCGCCGGCAGCGGCGACGATTCCACATTGATCGGGTCGGTCGCCAGCGTCACCTCTTTTTGCTGGCCCTGATTGAAGAATTGATTGAAGAACGCGTCGCCACCCTGGTTTGGCGAGGGCAGGACGACGACCATGCTGGCGGTAAATGGACCGAGGCTCACGTTGCCGGTTTTGGCGACGGTCAGCGCGACGGAAATCGGAATGACCGTATAGACGCGGTTGCCGATTTGCGTGCGATACCGCTGGCCGCTGGCGTTCTTGCCGAGGACAAACCCGTCGGCCGGAGTGCCAGTGAACTGGATATTGCCGTAATTTTGCACGTCATCGCGCAGATAAATTTCCAGTTTGGCGGTAACGGCTTCGCCTGCGTAAACCTTGTCCGCGGGCAATGTGAGTTTCATAAAGGCGACCTGCGAACCGGAACCGATTTGCAACGTTGACGCCGCGCTGGGTTGAACCACCCTCAATTGTAATGGCTGGCTGGTCAATCGAACCCCTTCCACCTCGGCGGTGAGCGCAGGAATGACAAAGTCGCCGATCCGGTCCGGCGTGACGGTGAAATGGTGCGTCACGGTCGAACTGGTCTGCCCATTGATGAAGCTGAACTGGCTCGATGGGCCCACATAGGAAATCTGCAAGCCGGGAATGTCGGGCAGCACCGGTGTATTTCTGGGCGAGCCGCCTTCAAAGGTGAGCGACAAGGTCGTGCTTTGGCCCAGCGTCAACGTATCGTTGTCCAACGACGCAGTGAAACTGGCCGCGTGCGCCGGAACAGCGGCCAGCCATAGCAGGGCCAGACAAAAACCGGCGGCGACCGGCATCAAACTTAATCTGCGGTCGCGCGGACGGAGAAAACTTTTCCCTCGTAAACGTTCCATTCCAAACACTTTACGTTCCTAAACCACCTGTCCCCATTTAGCGATCGGTTGTCCACAATGGTTCATTTCAGGCAATAGAAAAGACAATTCGCACGCCAAAATGTTCACGACCGGAGCAAAACCATGCCGGTGACGTTCGGAGTCCATTGTCATTAACGATTTACGCCGGTTTGGCATGCTGCAAATTGCAACGCCGCTCGACAAAACTTTTTTCCCGCGCCATCCTGCCGGGACATGGCATTTGAATCGGATTCGCCCCTTGACCGCCTCTGGCAGGAGTACGGCCGGTTGTTTGAGCAATGGGATGACCTCACCCTCGCGCGCTGGCTGGCCCAAACACTCGGTCAGCTTGAAGGCCGGGCGTGGCGGTTGTCGCATCCGCTCGTCGGCGCCTACCGGCTGGGGGCGCAACTGGCACACAACCGGCAAATCTGGTTCAAGCGGCTGGCCACGCCGCCGGCCGCCTACGCGGAATCCGCCTGCTGCCGCGCGCCGTTTCTGCCGTTGCTCACTCGTGACGTCCGTGAATCCGGCCTTATCTGCCAGCATTGCAACGAAACCCTCGTGCCGTTTAACGAAATTGCTGAAGACGTCCGCGCCGGCCTTGACGCATGGGCGAAACAATACGAACCCGTCCACGCGGTCGCCCATTGGGATGACCGCCAGCGCCGCCGCGTCAGCAATTATGACGCGGCGTATGAGAACGCGGCCAAGGAGGCCGAGCAATTCCTCTCGCGCGCCGGTCGCGAACTGGCGCCGCAATTGTTGAATCTCTATCCGGCCATCATCTGGGAAGACCAGGACGAATGCCTCGAAGTGCGGCCCGAAGACGTGGCATTGTGATTTACGATTTGGGATTTACGATTTACGATTTGATTCGTCATGCGATGCGGTTCGTAAATCGTATATGGCAAATCGTAAATGATTAAGTGGCTTTTCAAATGGTTGTTGCGCCTCGCCATGCTGGCGGTGGTGCTGCTGGTCATCCTGTTGCTGGCGCGCAACGCGATCCTGCGGGTTTATCTCGAACACCAGATTCGCGCCCAAACCGGCCTGGATGCAGAGATTGGAAGCTTTTCCGTCGGCCTGGCCGAGCCGACGGTAACGATCCGGAATTTCCGGCTTTATAATCCGCCGGCTTTTGCCGGCACGCCGTTTCTCGATATCCGGGAAATCCATGCGGAATACGACCCGGCGGCCCTCGCCCGGCACGAATTGCACATCACGCTGATGCGTTTCAATCTGGGCGAGCTGGACGTCGTTAAAAATCAGGCCGGCCAGACCAACATCTTTTCCCTCGGCCTGGCCACGCCACTGAAAAAAACCGGCGGCAAGGCCGGCGGGACATTCACCAAACAGACCGGTCTCGAATTCACGGGCATTGACGTGTTGAATGTCTCCATCGGCACCGCCAAATACATTGACTTGAACAACCAGCGGAACAATCGCACCCAAATCATCGGCATCCAGAATTGCGTGCTCAAAAACGTGAAGTCACCGGCCGACCTGGGAGGGTTGGCGGCATTCATTGCTTTGCGCAGCGGCGATTTCTTCAGTTCATTGTCCGACCGGAAAAATTCAGGGCCAGGCATCCTTAAACTGCTCGCCCAATAAAATCGCCGCCATTTTTGCATTTTCCGCGCGCGATTTTTCTTTTAACCTCGGCGCGTGCATCGGGACCCGCTCAAATCCGCCGCCCGCGTCGTTGTGAAATTCGGCACGGGCGTGCTCACGGACAGCCGCAAACAGCCCGACCCGGCACAGTTGGAACGGCTCGTCGCGCAAATCGCCGGCCAACGCCAGGCCGGACGGGAAATCGTGCTGGTCACCTCCGGCGCCGTCGGCGCGGGCATGGGCGTGCTGGGGTTGGACAAGCGCCCGACCGAACTCGCCGAATTGCAGGCCTGCGCCGCCATCGGCCAGTCGCGGCTCATGGCCACCTACGCGGAACTGTTCGCCCGGCACCACCTGCACGTCGCGCAGGTCCTGCTCACGCACGACGATCTCGAACACCATGAGCGCCACCTCAACGCCCGCAATACCCTCGTCACCCTGCTGGGACGCGGCGTCGTGCCCGTCATCAACGAAAACGACGCCGTATCTGTCACCGAGTTGAAATTCGGCGACAACGACAAGTTGTCCGCCCTGGTCGCGTCCTTGTTGCCCGCCGATCTGCTCGTGATTCTCACCACCGTGGACGGCGTCCTCGAAAATTTCGGCAAGGCCAATCCCAAAACCATTTCCGTCATTGAAAAGATTGATTCCGCCCTGGAAAAAATCGCGCGCGGCACCGACAGCGAAACCGCCGTGGGCGGCATGAAATCGAAGATTGAAGCCGCGAAAATTGTGGTGCGCTCCGGCATTCCGCTCGTCATCGCTTCCGGCCGGAAGAAAAACGTGCTGGCGCAAATCCTCGCCGGTGAAGACGAGGGCACGTTGTTTGTGGCGCCGGAAAAACGGCTTCAGGGACGCAAACGCTGGATTGCGTTTTTTCATCATCCCAAAGGCGCGTTGTTTGTGGACGACGGCGCCAAACTGGCGCTGCGCGAGAAAGGCAAGAGCCTGCTGCCGCCCGGGGTCGCGCGCTGCGAAGGCGATTTCGCCAGTGGTGACGTGGTGCGGATCTGCGATTTAAACGGGACGGAGTTTGCGCGCGGCATTGCGCGGTTCGATTCCGCCGCCGTCCGCGCCCGTAAACTGCCGAAGGAGGAACTCGTGCACCGGGACGACCTGGTAATTTTGTAGCCGCGTTCGTGAGAACGCGGCCACTCGGTGCAACGCCGCAACAAGAAGATCAGCCGCGAACTCACGTTCGCAGCTACAAAACAGATGAAAAGAAAACCTGCCATTGGGGATTTGCTGAAAGTCATGGCCCGGCTGCGTTCGCCGACGGGCTGTCCGTGGGACCGCGAGCAGAGCCACATGACACTGCGCCGGCACGCCATCGAGGAGGTCTATGAATTGATTGACGCCATCGAGGCGGAGGACGACCACGAAATGGCCGAGGAACTCGGCGACCTGTTGTTGCAGGTCGTCTTCCATTGCCAGTTGGCGCGCGAGCGCGGCGGGTTTGATTTCGAAAAGGTCTGTCGGTTGATTGTCGAAAAGTTGGTGCGCCGGCATCCACATGTCTTCGGTGAAACCAAGGTCAAGGGCGTGGACGAAGTCTGGGCGAATTGGGAAAAAATCAAGCATGCCGAGAAAAAAGGGACGCGGCACGAACGCGCCTCGGCCTTCGACGGCATCCCGAAACACCTGCCGGCCTTGCTGCGCGCCGAAAAACTGGTCAAGCAGGCGCGCAAAGTCTTTGCCGGCGGCCACCATTCAAAAAGGCGATTCTCCAAGACAACTTTGGCCAGGGAACTGTTTAAGCTGGCGGAACTGGCACAACACAAAGGCTGGTCGGCGGAGGAATTGTTGAGTGGTGAAATCAAAAAGCAGGAACGCCAGTTGCGTCACCGGGAAAGGGCTTGAATCGGAGCGCGGACGGCTCGTCCGCAAGTTCCTGGGCTTGGCAACACGCGGACGAGCCGTTCGCGCTCCGTGAGTTGACAAGGCGGGAAACTAGCGCCACTTTGCGGTGTTGAACCGATTGGTTGGTTCAGGTGTCAAACTTATGGATTTTATGAAAACTCAAACCTTTCAAAAACTGCCACTGACAATTGCCGTCCTCACTGCGCTGGCCCTGGTGGCTGGCAACGCCGCGGCGCAGGATTCCACAACCTCCACCACCGCAGCCACCACCGCCCAACCGGCGGCTGCCGCCCAAACCGGGCCACAGTTGTCTTATGGCGTGCCGGAGGTTTTGCAGCTTTCGCAGGCGAAAGTCGGCGACAGTGTCATCGTCAATTACATTCAGAACTCCGGAAACAATTACGGGTTGAACGCCGCTCAAATCATTTATCTGCGGCAGCAGGGTGTTTCCGATACTGTTATCAACGCCATGCTGAACCAGCGTGCGCAATCGGCGCAGACTGCGTCCACCGCAACGACTTCTTCGTCGGACAATTCGGGCGCGTACAGCACCCCGACTTCAACCACCACGACCCAGCCGTCAGTGAGTTATGTTCAAACCGCGCCGTCTTCGACGGTTTACGTCGTTCCGGATACCCAGACCTATTACTACAACAACTGGCTCTACAGCCGCGGTCCGTACTACGGCTATTATCCGTATTATGGCTATTACTATCCCTATCCGGCCGTGTCGTTTTCATTTGGTTGGGGTGGCGGTTGGGGCGGCGGCTGGCATGGCGGCGGTGGCTGGCACGGCGGCGGCGGGTGGCATCACTGACGACCTGAGCCTCAGAAAACTTCATCTCACATTGTAGCGGCGGTCCTGTGACCGCCGTATTTTTTCTGGCGTTCGTTGAATACCGTTACATTGTTCCCGCTGGCCGGGCGCTGACAAATTCCCGATGCAGCCGGGCGTAAACGCCGTCCTCTCGCAGCAAACTTTCATGCGTGCCGCGTTCGACAATCCGGCCTTGATCCATAACCAGAACCAGATCGGCTTTGCGAATGGTGCTCAGGCGATGCGCCACCACAAACGCTGTCCGACCGCGCAGCAGAATTTCCAGCGCCCGCTGCAACCGCGCTTCGGTAACGGTGTCAATCGCGCTGGTCGCCTCGTCGAGCACTACAATGCGTGGGTTGGCCAGCATCGCCCGCGCAAAACACACCAGTTGCCGCTGGCCGAATGACAGCGCCGCGCCGCGCTCGGCCACCGGTGAATGCAATCCCTGCGGGAGTACGTCAATGAGGTCGGCGCAGTCCAGCGCCACCAGCGTCGCCCGCACGTCGGCTTCGGTCGCGCCGGGCCGGGCGAACCGGATGTTGTCCAGCACGGTGCCGGAGAACAGGAAATTGTTCTGCTGCACGCTGCCCATCTGTGATCGCAGCGAATCGCTGGTGACCGTACTCAAATCCACCCCGTCCACCAGCACACGTCCAGCCGTCGGCAGATAAAATTTTTGCAACAACGCCACCAGCGTCGTTTTGCCGCTGCCGGTGTGACCCACCAGCGCCACGGTCCGGCCCGGCTCGGCGGTGAAGGAAATGTCCATGAGCACCGGGCGTCCGGGCTGATACGCGAAATGCACTCCTTGAAATTCCACGCGTCCGGTGATGGTGGGCAACGGTTTTGCGTCCGCCGCGTCCTGCCATTCCGGTGGCTGGTCCAGCATCCGGTACAACCGTTCCGCGCCGGCCATCGCCATCAATGCCTGGTTCAATTGATTGCCGATGACCTGTACCGGGTCGAAGAACAGGTTGGCCAGAAAGAAGAACATCACCAGATCGCCCACCTCCATGTGCAGCCAGCCGTGCCAGCTCAATGCCCCGTACGCGCTCAACAACGCCATCGCGCCGAGAAACAACTGGCTCTTTAATTGCAGCAACGGCACGAACACCGCCGAGGCCTGGGCCACGCCCACGTTATTCTCGCCGTGCACATTGATCAATTTGCGGAAAAACCCGGCGTTGATTTCCTGCCGCACAAACGCCTGCGTCACCCGGATGCCGCTCACCGATTCGGCCAGTGTCGAGGCGACCCGGCTCCACGATTGCTGCACCATGCGCAGGCGGCGACTCATTTCGCCGCGATATTTTTCGTTCACCACCCAGATGACCGGCGCCATCAGGAGCATCAGGGAAAACAATTTCCAGTTATACCACGCCATGAGCGCCGCCGAACCGGCCATTTGCAGACATTGCACCACCAGCACAAACGCCACGTCCTGCACCCCGGCCCGGACGCTGTCGATGTCCGAGGTCAACCGGCTGATGATGCGTCCGAATTTCGTCTGGTTGAAAAACGACATCGGCATGGTCATCAGTTTGGCGAACAAATCCGACCGCATGTCATGCACGACCGCCTCACCGAGTTCGAGCGCGAACCGCTGACGGAAATGAAATGCCGCCACGGTGAACAGCGCCAGAAGGAAATAAGCCGCTGCATACCGGTAAATGCCGGACAAGTCCCGGCCGGCAATCGGGCCGTTGATGGTGCGGCCGATCAGCCAAGCCAGCGCCGGCAATTGCAAACCGCGTGTGAATGTCAGGATGAACAGCCAGTTCCGCTTGGCCGCGTAGGGTTTTGTGTAGCGGAAAATCCGGCGGATGAGCGCCAGTTGCAGCGGCGCCTTGTCCGCCTCACGTTCCTCCATCGGGTCATAAAACGTGAGCGCCTCCCGTGCGGAAAGGCTGTCCCGGACCCCACCGGCTGCCGGCGATTTAATGTTCGTTCGCGCGCTCATTTGGAAGTTCGGATTTCGGGGTGCGGAGTGCGGAATTCGGCGTTGGACGTTGAATGTTCGAGGTTCCCGATTCCTTTCCACCTCGTCCTTCATCCAGGTCCATAATTTGCAGCAACGCCGTTTCGCGATACAGCCCGGGCCAGCGTACTAGTTCCGCGTGTGTGCCCGTCAGCGTCAATTGCCCGTCTTCCAGCACCAGAATCAAATCCGCCCGCCGCAACAAGCTCAGCCGGCTCGACACCACAAACGTCGTCCGTCCTGCCATCGCCTCGCGTAACGCCGACACGATTTCGTTCTCCGTCCGCGCGTCCACCGAAGCGGTTGGGTCGTCCAGAATGAGAACTGGCGGTTGCAACAATAATGCCCGCGCCAGCGCCAGCCGCTGGCGTTGCCCGCCCGATAAATCCACGCCCGATTCGCCCAGTACCGTCTCGTAACCTTGCGGCAGCGCCGTGATGAATTCGTGCGCCGAGGCAATCCGCGCTGCCCGTTCGATCTGTTCCATCGTCGCCTGCGGATGCCCGAAGGCGATGTTTGCCGACACCGTGTTCGAAAACAGAAAGCTCTCCTGATACACAATCCCGATTTGCCGGCGAAAGGCGTCCAGTTCCAAATCACGCAAATCCCGCCCGTCCGCCAGAATCCGTCCCCGTTGCGGGTCGTAAAACCGCGGGACCAATCCCAGCAACGTGCTTTTGCCCGCACCGGTCATGCCGAAAATGCCGATGATTTGCCCCGGCTTCGCCTCGAAGGACACGTCCGTCAGCACCGGCTTGTCCGGGTGATAACCGAACGTCACGTTTTCAAAAATCATCCGGCCGGTGAGCCGCGCCGCCGCCAGGGCGCCGGGTTTGTTTTGCACCTCGAATGGCGTGTCGAGCACTTCAAACACGCGCCGCGCCGCCGCCAGGCTTTGCTGCACCGAATTGGCGATGGTGGAAATGGTCGCCACCTGTCCGGTGAATTGCTGGAGTAAACCGGCGAACACCACCAGTCCGCTGCCCAGCGGAATTTTGCCCTGCACATACAGCCAGCCGCCATAGGCGAACAAAATCACCAGACTCAACTGCGACAACATCTGCGTGCCCGGCGTGAACACGGACAAATCCCAAAAAATTTTCCGCTGCTGCGACGACACCAGATCGTTCGCCTCCTCAAACCGCCGGACCTGGTGCGACTCGGCGGCGAATCCTTTCACCGTCTGCATGCCACGCACGCTTTCACTGAACAGCAACACCATGTTGTCGGTCAGTTCGCGGTTGCGCAGATAGCCCGGCCGCAGCCGCGCCGAATAAAAATGAGCCAGCCACCAGAGCGGCAGTGACACGCCCAGGCACGCCAGCGTCAGCGCCGGATGAATCCGCCACATGAAAACCGCGTACGCCACCAGCGTCAGAATCATGGTTGCGCCCTGCAACAAGACGCCGTCCACGAACAGCCGCGTGTTCTGCACGTCGCCGGTCACCCGGTTGAAAATCGAGTTGGAACCGTGCACGTCGAAAAAGCTGAAACTCAGGCGTTGCAGCTTGGCGTAAAGCTGCGCGCGCAGTTCCGGCACGATTTCCCCCTGCGTCAACCGGGCCGTCACCATGTTGTAGGCGTAGGTGAGCGCGGCGCGCAGCACCGCCTGCGCCACGATTGCCAGCGAGAGAGCGGTGACAATCCGCAACGGCGCCCAGCCTGTCGGCGGTTGCCAGCCGAACGGATACACCGGCGGCGGCAGCGACGAATCGAGCGCGTACCGGATGACGTCAATCACCACGCCCAGCAGCTTAAGTCCCACGATGCCCAGCAACAGCAGCGCCAGACTCAGCACCAGCGACCACAGACAATCCCGGCGGAACCGCCACGCCAATGCCAACAGCCGCCGCACAAGTTGCCGCGTGGGATACCGTTCGTCGGCGGGCGAGTGGTTGACGGTTTCAGACATTTTCGGAACCGCCAGAATGCCTCAGCTCAAAGTCGCAATCGAATCAAAAAGTGCTTGGAACAAACCGCCAAGACGCCAGGCCGGCCAGGTAAAAGGATTTTTTAAACTACAAACCACGCCCAATAGGTGAACATTTTAAAACAAAAGCTTTTCGTGTCTTTCGCGGTTAAAACCTTGGAATTCTTGGCGTCTTGGCGGTTGAGTTTCATTGCCCCTGTACCCTGAAGAATTCGACGGCGCCCGTCAGCGGCAGCGACACACTCTGCGCATTGGTCGTTGCCACGTTGTTCCAGGCGCCCGCCGGCAAGGTGCTCGTTTCCTGCACCACAAACGGCGTCGTGCCGCCCGTCCAGCTCAGATTCACGTTTGTCCCAGTCACCGTGATGGACAGATTGACGGCGGTGGTTACGGTAAAGACCGCCGCGTCGTAAGCCACGGCGTGCACGCCATCGGCGGCGCTCAATTCCAATGTGTAAACGCCCGGCACACTGAACGTCGCCGTTGAATTCGTCTGTGCCGGGTTGCCGAATGTGACCGTGCCCGGCCCGGAATACAGCCGCCACTGAATCACCGGCGGCGTATTCGAAAAGATGACGACCCCCGGCAAAGTCACTGCCACGCCGACCGGCACGGTCTGGTCCGGTCCGGCGTTCGCCACGGGCGCGCCCGGCGAACGCGGTCCTTCATTCGGTCCGGTCGTCTGGATGACCTCGAAGTTCGTAATGCTGATGCTCGTGAAATCGCTGAACACATTGGCCGGCCAGCGGTCATCCGGCGTCACCGAGATCGAGAAGAAATTCCCGTTGTCGGCCACCATCGCGCCGTATTTTTTGAGCGCCCGCAACACCGCCTGTTCCTCGATCGGCCAATTGGTTGGAATCATAAAACTCGCTTTCAGCCGCAACCGCTGGCCCATGGACGGCAGGTTCAGGTTCGTGTTGCTGGACGGAGCGGCATAATGCGTAGCCGGATAAATACAGTTGTTGTAGAGCGTGCGTTTGACGACCAACCGGCAGGCGTGTTCCACCATGCCGCGTTCCGCCTCGTCATAACGCACCAGCGCCGGGAACATGGGGAAACCCGCCGCGTCACCCGAAGTCCAGCCCGCCGGTCGCAGCGCGTTTGTGTTCAGGTTAAAAATCGCGCCGTTGGCCGCCTGCCAATTGGTCCCTACCAACACCGCCTGCCACGTCTCGTAACTGAATCCCGCGCCCGGCTGGACGATGATGGAATGCCGGTCACTGCCATCGTTGTTGGTCTGCCATTGGTACAGCGTCTGGGTGCCGGTCTGTGTCGGCCAGCCTTCGATGGGCATGTTCGTCGGAATGGGATACAATCCGTCGGGATAGGTACCGCCGTTCAAATCGGATTCATCGGGATAATCCACGAAATCAAAATCCACCAGTGGCTGATTGTCCGGCACCAGCACGAAGTTCATCTCCTGAAATGCAATCAACGTCTGCCGGTTCGTAGCCAGGTCCGACATGATTTGCGCCAGCATCGCGTCTGAATTCGTCAGCACCGGCCGGTTGGTGATGATTTCGTTCCACGGATTGGTCACCGGGAAAATCTGCATGGCCGACACCACGGCGTCGGCTTTTGACGTGTCGAACAGGATGGCGTTCGTCACCACCGGCAGCGGTCCGAGGATGCGCCCCTCTTGATTGATTTTTTCCGCGCCAGCCGGTGGACAAAAAACGAGCAAAACCAGCAGACTGAGTCCTCCCGGTACAACGTAATGCTTCATAAATGCCAGCGGAACCTTTCCGCTGGCAAAATTGCAGCACAAAAGACGCCAGCCGTTCAGGAGACGCAATCCGCGCCCGGCAAATGAAGCTCCCTCCAACGCGTGGTCGGGAAGACCGACCGGCAAATCCGGATTTGGCTTATGGTTTTTGCAGCCGAT
Source organism: uncultured bacterium (assembly GCA_963723125.1). Classification (GTDB taxonomy): domain Bacteria; phylum Verrucomicrobiota; class Verrucomicrobiia; order Limisphaerales; family UBA11358; genus UBA11358. The sequence continues at coordinate 1,278,056 of CAVRPQ010000006.1, read as the reverse complement.
AGAAGACCGTATCCACCGGCGAACTGACATTAATGAAGATGGTGGTTCCGTTGGTCTGGTATTGCGAAACCGGGACCTGGGTCCAAATCGGCGGAGTGCCAGCCAAGGACGGGCAACTTTGCAGCAGCCAGCCCGGCGGCGAGGTCGGCCAGGACACCGTCAGCACATTGTTGGTTTGCGTGATGGAGAGCGTCGGGATGGGAGGAATCTGTGACAGGATAAGGGCACTGTAAGGCCCGATGGTGATGCTGCCCGTGGCCGGGCTGCCGCTGGCTGTTACCACCGAGCTGCCGATATTCCCATAGTCCGGCCCATAGACAGTGGAATCACTGTTAAGCTGGACATACCAGTTGCCGGCCGACGGGAAGCTCAAGGAATAATTATTGACGGTGTTACTGGTGAAGTTGCCAACCACAACCGCGCTCTGAGCCGGGTTGGTGGAATTCCAGCGATTAAAAGCGACCAGCTTGTTGACGTTGTCCACGGCGAGCATGGTGCACTGGTCCCCCTCCAGTCCCGGCGTCAACCCCTGCAAATTCCGGCGCGTGCTGATGAGATCATGATAAAACTGAACGATGTAACTGTAGGTGTTTGTTTTGCTCCAATCCACATTCCGGCCGGAGTCGAACTGCTGATTTTCGAGCATCTCCTGGCCCTGGAATATCATAGGTATGCCCGGTGCTGTGGCGGTGATGGCAGCGCCGAGGGTGGAAAGTTTCCGCGCCCGGTAACTGTTCGGCGTGACCGGGTCAATCGCCGTGGGAAGCCGGACATGGGTGGAGCCGTTCAAATCGCCGACCACATCGTGCGATTCCAAATAAGCCACACGCAGCAAACTGGCCGTGCCGCCGTAACTGACATTATACTGCACGTCGTTGGCGATCGTACTCATGTTCCGGTTCGCGTCCACGGTGTTGGTGAGTACCGGGGTAAAACTGTACGGATAACCGGTATCCCAGGAGCTGTCGAATCCCCAGTAATTATAGACATCCTCGGCGATGCTGATCTTGCCGGGGTAGTTGGTGTGAATCATGGCGTTGATGCCGGTGAGGAGATTGCCCGCAGTGGAGATGTAATTACCGGCGTTATCATGCGTCATGGTGTAGGGGTCGTCCCAGCGGAACCCGTCCACATGACATTCGCCCAGCCACATGGCGGTGCTGTTCGAAATAAAGATGTCCACCTGATTGCTGCTGAAGTTCGGCCGCGTGTCCCCGTAAGGGGTGATTTGAAGATTGACGTTCGTCTGGAAAAAATAAATGCCGCCGCCGCCGACGTTGAGCGAGTTGCTGCCGGCAAAGCCATCGAAGTTCCACATGTCAAGGTCACCTGGCCCGTAATGGTTGTGCACGGTGTCCAACAGCACGGAGATGCCTTGGGCGTGCGCCGCCTGGATAAAGGTTTTTAACGCCGCCGGTCCGCCGTATTGGGCGTTGTCCGCGGCCCACAGTTGGGCCGGGTCGTAGCCCCAACTGTTGCCGCTGTTGCCGAACTCCGTAATCGGCATGAGTTCGACGGCATTAATGCCCAGATTTTTCAAGTAACCAAGATAGTTGGTGGCGTAAACAAACCGACTGGGCGACGAACTGGCCGGAAACGTGCCCATGTGCAGTTCGTACACGAACAAGTCATTCAGCGCCGGCGGGGTGTTGCTGTCGCCGTTCCAGTTGAAGGCCGTGGGATCGTAAATAATGTCGTTGTTGCCGCTCCCGCCGCCGGGATTGACCACCCAGCGCGAACACGGATCGTGCTTATAGAATCCGTCGCTGTTGATGCTGTTGGTGCAGATGTAGTACTTGTATTGGGAATTATTGGTTGCCGTCGTCACATCCGCCGACCATACGCCGTTCGGAGCCCCGTTGCTCGTCTCCTCGGCGAGGGGCGCCGCTGATGTATTCCAGCCATTAAACGATCCGGGAACATAGACGCTGGCGGCGTTGGGCGCCCAAACCCGGAAAGTGACGCCCGTGCCGGACGCATCATAATAAGGCGTGGAACCCCAACCGGGACGGGTGGACTGGGCCGGCGCCGTCGGGGCCAGCGCCAATGCGGCAACTACCAGGGCGAAAGGGGCGGTACGTAATACGGAACCGGCGGCATTCCGGCCATCCACAAGGAGCGTGCTTCGTTGGAACATCATGAGATAATAACGCAGGATGACCGTTGCTGCTACCACATGAACATGGGGGTCTGCCATGTTTTTCCCGTCGAACTTTGGCAATTCCTGCGTCTCAGCGGCTGATTTTTCTCCGCGTCCCACGTCTTTTTGCCCCTGGTGCTCAACTTTCGTCCCCCCGATCGTCTCTTCACCTTTTTTGCGGCAAAAATCCGTCCCCGGACGTGTTTAAAGTATGCGTCATTGCGTTTTGATGTGAGGTTCGGTTTTCATCCGGGAAAATCTGTGCGAATCTGTGGCCGGATTTGACACGATGAAAAAAGTCTCCGTCAGCATTGCCCTGCTCGCGCGTTGGGTTGCGTTGCTCGCGCTGGGGTGGAGCGGCCTTCCGTCCGGCCTGGCCGCCGACACCCCATCTCCGGCAACAACACCGGTCTATGACTATGCCGACCCCAAATTGCTCACCGGCACCCTTTATGCCATGGGTTCGGATCGGAAAACGGTTTTATTCACTTTCCGGCGGACGGCCACCCGTTCCGGTTCCGCAGTCGAGGTTGAGCGGCGGTTTCTCGGTACCAATGGCACGGTGGCCGCCGTGGAAAAAGTCCTCTACGAATCCAATCAACTCGTTTCTTTTGAGATGCAGGATTTCCCAGCCAGCCTTTCCGGCGCCATTCACATCGGGCCGGACCCGGATAACCCGGACCGGCAGGACATCTTTATCAGCCACACCCACGGCCTCCATCCACCCAAAGGCCGCCCCCGGACGCTCCAGCCCAACACCGTGATTGACGACACCTTGTATCCCTTCATGCTGGCCCACTGGGACGACTTGATGCGGGGCAAAGCCGTCGAATTCCACTTCGTTTCCCTGGATTGGGAACGCACCTTTGAGTTCGAGCTCGTGAAGAGCGGAACATCCGTGCAGAACGGCCAGCCGGTTGTACTGCTCACGATGAAACCTGCCAGCCGGTTCATCGCCCGGTTGGTGAAGCCGTTCCTGTTTACCATGCAAAAGAACGACCCGCACCGCATCCTGTCCTACACCGGGCGCACCACCCCTCGCATTCAAAAGGGGAAATCCTGGAAATATCTGGATGCCGAAACCGTCTTCAATTATCCAGCCACCGATGGGCACAGATGAAGACATCTGTTCATCCGTGGCTGAAAATCCACCCCCCCAAAGAACACATAAGTAACCGGATCTCGCAACGGAATTTTTTACAGAAGGGAACAGGGGAAACAAAGAACTGTAGCCTTGGGGAAGTAATAACTTCGTTCCCTGCGTTCGCTTCTGTTCAAGTTTGGTTTGAATGTTCTGTTTCCCCGCGTCTCTGTGGTCAAAAAACCTGCGTCCATCTGCGGTTGAAAATGGTTGAGTGTTGAATGTTTCCTTGTGTGCTTTGTGTCCTCTGCGGTTAAAAAATCCCGGCCTTCCCGGCGCCCCGGCGGTTAAAGCACTGATAATGCAGCCTTTAAGTTGGCGCGACGACTGCTTGTAAACCGCCGTTGTGGAGACTTATGAAAAGGCAAAGCGGAAATCATTTGCCCATAGGGTTGCTCCCTGAACGGAAACAAAAGAACAAACACAAATTAATCGGGCCGCCGGCTCGCATAACTTTATGAACAATCAGGAAGAAAGAAATTACATATCCGTCGGGTCCTGGATGGGGATGATGTTTGTCACCGCCATACCGCTGATTGGTTTGATTATGATTCTCGTCTGGGCATTCAGTGGCGAGAACGAATCGCGCAAGAATTATTTTCGGGCCATCCTGGCCTGGATCTTGATTCTGGTGGCGGCGTGTGTGGCTCTCGTTTTGGTGATCGGATGGCTGGGCGGCGAACCGGCCCTTCAGAAGACTATTCAGGATCACAGCCTGCCCCACAACTAATGACCACTGGTTGGCCCCGCTAATCGTGGGCTTGCTTGCGAAGCCTTGGCGTCCTCCCTGTCGCGCCGAAGTCCCCGGCGTGGGCGGATGCGTCTATCCGGTTAAAAATCCGTGACCATTCGCGGCTGATCCGTCAATCGTGATTCGCCATCCACAAATCTCCTGGGAAGTTATGGGTTGCTGGCGTTCGCAAAAATCCCGTTCAAAAAATGAATAATTTCCGGTTGTATTTTCGGCGTTGAAAAGAGCGGACCATCATGGCCGGCGCCATCCACCAGAATGACCTGATTCTTTACTCCCGCCCGGTCCAGCGCGGCCTGCAAACGCCCGCTCTGGGCCACGGGCACCAGATCGTCCTGGTTCCCCTGAAGGATCAAGACGGGCGGAGCGGCTGCGCTCACATAAGTGATGGGGCTGGCGGCTTTTGCCTTGCCGGCCGACTGGTCCAACGGCGCGCCCAACAGTTTGGGCCCGGCATCCTGCCACGTTTCAATGCCCCTCTGTGAATGAATCGCCTCCAGATCGTCCTTCATGCCGTTCAAATCCGCCGGGCCGAAAAAATCCAGTATCGCCAGCGGTTTGATGGCGGGATTGGCGCCAAACTCCCGCTCCCCGTGGGCCAGGCCCAACAGCAGCGCAAGATGTCCGCCGGCGGATGCGCCGCCCACCACGAATCGCCGGGCATCCACCCCGTAATCGGCGGCATGAGCCAGGATGAAATTCATCGCCGCGTTGCAATCCTGAATCTGCGCCGGAAACGGCGCCTCCGGGCTGAAGCGATAATCAATGCTGGCAATCGCATAACCGTGCCGGACCAGATATTTGACGTTGTCCCATTCCTTGCTCCCCATCATCCACGCGCCACCATGTATCCAGAGAATGAGCGGGCAGGGTCCGACGCCGTGGTTCCGGGGGAGGTAAAGATCGAAGTTCTGATTCGTCGTCGGATGGCTGACGTAAGGAATGTTTCTTTTTACCGTGGCTTCACCGTACGGGCTGGAGGCGGGCAACGTTTCGAATGCAGTGGGGGCGTTGGACGACACCGGTTGCGCCAACGCCCCGAGAGCCGGCAACAACATCACCGTCAGGACCAGGCGGATCCAAGCGGTTGTTTTCATGAACGGCAAAATTCTACCTTGGCCTCATTTTTTAGCACCCGAATTTTTTGGCCGCCAAAAGCGCCAGGAAGCACATGAACTTCAACCACGGATTCACACAGATAAACACGGATTAAAACCAGGGGAAAAGGAATTTGCAGGGTGGGGCGAGGCTACTGACGAGCCGGCCTTGGCACGCCAAAGCGCTGTTTCCATACGACGGCGGCTGCGTTCTCGGCGGTTGTTGGTTGGTTGAGAATTGAAGGTTGAGTGAAAAATCTGTGTTCATCCGTGTCCATCCGTGGTTAAAACCTTCGCATCCTCCCTGTCGCGCCGAAGCCCTCGGCACAGGCGGATGCGTCCTGGCGGCTGAAAATTTCTGCCGCTCGCCGCCGACACAACTTGCCTGCGGCACGCCAGGTCGGCCATTATATGTCACCCGATGACAAAACATCCTGCCGGATTCATTTCAACCACTTGCCGCGTCGTGCTGCTCGCGCTGTGCCTGTCCGTCATCCCCGCGGGCCTGGCCGGCGACGCCACGCGCCCCGCCGCCACCGCCGCGTATGACTATGCCGAACCCAAATTGCTCACCGGCACCCTTTATGAAATTGGGTCGCATCGGCAGAAGGTCCTGTACACCTTCCGGCGGATCGCCGTGCAGTCCGGCGCTGTCGTTCATGTCGAACGCCAATTTTTCCGCACCAACGGTCTCATGGCCGCCGTGGACAAGGTCGTCTATAAATCCAATCGGCTCGAGTCCTATAAAATGCAGGATTTCCAGGCCCGGGTCTCCGGCGCCGTCCGGATTGCGTCCGACCCGAACGACCCGGCCCGGCAACAAATCTTCATCAGTTACGGGCCAGGCCTGGTTCCCCCCATTGGCAAGGCTCAGAACCTCCCTTCCGACATCGTGTATGACGACACGGTGTATCCGTTCATGCTGGCCCACTGGGACGAATTGATGCGCGGCAACACCGTCAATTTTCGCTTTATTTCCTTTGAATGGGAGCGGACCTTTGCTTTCCACTTCGTGAAAACCGCGGAATTTGTGCAGCCCGGCGGGACGATGGAACAGATCCGGATGGAGCCGGACAACCTGTTGGTCGCCGAGCTGGTGGACCCGCTCATCTTTACCGTGGAAAAAGCCAGCCCGCACCACGTCCTCTCTTATATCGGGCGCACCACGCCCCGCATCCAAAAAGGCGAAGCCTGGAAATATCTGGATGCCGAAACCGTCTTTAATTATCCAGCCACCGATGGGCACAGATGAAGACATCTGTCCATCCGTGGCTGAAAATCCGCCCCCCAAAGAACACATAAGTAACCGGATCTCGCAACGGAATTTTTTACAGAAGGGAACAGGGGAAACAAAGAACTGTAGCCTTGGGGAAATAATAACTTCGTTCCCTCCGTTTCCTTCTGTCCAACCCCAAAGTTCTGCCGTTCATCCCAGGCTTTTTGCCGTTTCGTGTCTTTCGTGTCTTTCGCGGTTAATAAATCCATGTCCATCCGTGGTTAAAACGCTTGATCTGGATCGCTCTTCTGATCAACCCGCCCCAATGACTATCAGGGCACGCTCGCGGAAACTTTCGGCTTTGCTCCCGGCGTGCCAAAAAATCTCCTGCGCAACTCCCCCTCGCCCTGACACAGCGGTCTAAGAGCGTTTCTGGGAAAACTGTAGCCGCCGACGTGAGGAGGCGGACCCTCTTGGCCAATTCCGCCTCGTTACCTCGGCGGCTACGAGATTTATTGAACCGCTCTAATTCTTTTGCACGCGATAAAAGCGCGTGCGATTTGTCGCATTGATATCCTCGACTGGAAATATGCTGTTGGTGAGTGTCAGCGAAAACAGATTTGACCATCCCGAAGCCAGATTCGTCGAGACCTGCACGGTGTAAGTCACATTCGTCAGCCCATTGATGGTGAACCCGAATTGCTGGGAGCCGAAGCGCTGCGGCGACGTGATGAACGGCGTGCCGATGGGATAAACCGTGATATTCAGCACAACGTTCGTCGGCGGAATGTTCACGATATGGGGCGCGGAAACATCAACGTATCCTTGCACGTCAAGGTTGCCGGAATCATGGCCGCCGGTGAGAAATTCCACGTACCATTGTCCCGGGGCAACGGCGAGCGAATAATCTCCCGAATTATCCGTTGTTCCGTCGAGCGTCTGATAATTATTGCCGCCAATGACAGCGTTGGCCACGAGATTGACGCCAATGATGTTTGTGCCGGAATTATTCTGCACGTGGCCGGTGATGGTATCCATTGCGGGCAGGGCGACAAAGTTTTGCAAATTGACCTGGTTCGGAGCGTTCGTGGTGCTCTGAAACGCATTCAGAATATAGCCACCGATGGGGGTGCCCGCTCCGTTGTTCACGTTACAATTCCAATCATTGGTCAAGTCCCCCAAAACCGCGACGGTGTAATCGCCATTGGCATCGCTGTAACCTTTTGCGCCGTAATTGTTGTCGTCCGTGCTCGCGTCCACCTCCACGTTCGCAAATGGATTGTTCAAATTGTCCGTGATGCGGCCGTAAAAAAGCGCGTTTCCCTTGGGCAAGGCGATGTTGGCGTTGCTCACGCTGCCGCCGGTGGCGTCCACTTGAAACGTCGCCTCCGGCAGGACATAAGCGCGCCGCGCCAGCCGTTCCTTGGGGGGTTGGATTTCCCAGAAAGCCGGTGTCACCGCGGCGGAATAATTGCCATTGGTATCGGTGAAAGTGACTTCAAACAGGGAACCGGATTGCATCGTCACCAGCAATCCGCCGATGCCATTGCTGTTTCCCGCGTCATAAACATTTCCGGAAATCGTGTTTGGCACGCCGCCTGTCAAAAACAAATCGTTCGTGGCGGAAGCCCCGTTCGTCAATGTCACCGTTGGCGCGGCGCTTTGGTCAAAGTAACAGTCGGGCGCTGTTGCGATGAAACCGTAATTGCCGGGAGGCAGTGTCAGAAAATAATTTCCGCCACCGTCCGCCTGCACCGAGCCGACCGGATTCTGCGCCTGCAAATCCTGCACCACCACCACCGCATAAGGCTGGGGCACGCCATTGCTGTAAACCACCCCGCTGATGGATTGGTTCAAGGCCGCATTCGTCACCTGGAACGTCGCCGTCACCGGCGCGAAACGGCCGGTCGGACTCGTCACGGCATAAACAAAATGTCCCGTCATGTTTTCAATCGCCATGCTCCCCGCAAAATTCAACGCCGTCGTGATGGCGCCCGTGGCCGAATTGCTGTCGAATGGCACGTTGAGATTGGTCACGCCGCCGTTGACCATCGCGCCGCCATCGGAAATCTTGAACGCGTCCATCATCCACTCGCCGGCATCAATCACCCCGTTCGCATTCCCGTCAATCCAGCGCTGGACGGTCACCTGCTCCGTATTCGTCAATCCGGTGATGTTCAGCGTGACGACGCCGGTATAGGTGTTGCTGGTGATGGCCGGGCTGACGGTCAGCCCCACCTGCGCCTGCGCCGACAAAACAGTCAGCAGGGCCGGCAGTGTCCAAATAAAAATACGGGTTCTGGTTTTCATGATGTGTCTTTCAAAAATGGTTCTGGCGTTAGACCGAAATCCGACAATATGTCGCATTGAAGCAATCCCCGTGCCTCAGGTTACTCGCGTGTTTGGTGTGTTTCGGTTGCGGCTGCGCCGCGCCAGGTCCATCCGTGGTTGAAAACGCTTGATCCGATCCGCCTTCCTGATCAACCCGCCCCGAAGACTTTCGGAGTTGCATCTGGCCTGCCGAAGAAGTCCAAAACGCCACTTGACGTCCCCCGCCGGCTCCGCAATGGGCATTCCCAATTGACGCGCAACCCGGACCGGGAATAGCCTCGAAATTATGACAAACCGACCGGTGATTTGGATCCGGGAGAAGCCAGACGACGCGCACAGCCACCCCGTGCGGCGCATGAATCGGCGGCGATTCCTCACTCTTGCCGCCCTCGCAACGGGTGCGCTGGCGGGCATTCCTGCCTGGGCGCAGGCGAGTGCGACGAAAATCCGGCTCTCTCTCGGAAGCGCGGCGACCAGTGCCGTGCCGGATGACTATCTCGGTTTCAGTTGTGAAACGGCACAGTTGGCTGACCCGGCCTTTTTTGCCGCAGATAACCGGGAGCTGGTGTCGCTTTTCAAGGCGCTCACGCCCGAAGGTGTTTTGCGCCTTGGCGGAAATTCCAGCGAGTTTTGCTGGTGGAAGGCGGCGCCGGCTGACCAGCCGCCGGAGTTGCCCGAGTCCGCTCGCCGTGCGGATAACTGGATGCCGCACTCGTTCACCGCCATTGAGCCGGTCGCCGTGGATCGCCTGGCAGCTTTCTTGAAGGCGACGGGCTGGACGGCGATCTATGGCTTGAATCTCGGGACCGGCACGCCGGAGCGGGATGCCGGGGAGGCGGCCTACGTCGCCCGGCGGCTGGGCAAGCGGTTGCTCTTTTTTCAGATCGGCAATGAACCGGAGTATTACCGCGATGCCAACAATCAGTTGCGGCCCCAGGACTGGGACTTTGACAAATATCTCGCTCAATGGATGACATTCGCCAAGGCGGTCATCGCCCGCGTGCCGGAAGCGCGTTTCGGCGGGCCGGACGTTGGTTCCAATGCGGAGTGGGTTATCCGTTTCGCGCAGGAAGCGCCGCCACTGCTGCCCGGCCGGATTGTGGCTTGCACCGGGCATTATTACGCGATGGGGCCTCCGGACGATCCGCGCGTGACCGTCCGGCGACTGCTCTCTCCCGATCCCGATGTGGAGCGCAACGTGCCGCGCATCATCCACGCGGCCGAAGAGAATCACCTCGTCTATCGAATGACGGAGGGCAACTCCTGTTACCGCGGCGGCAAGCCGGGGATGAGCAACGCCTTCTGCTCGGCGCTTTGGGCGGCGGATTATCTGCTCAAGCTGGCCAGTTTTGGCTGTGCCGGGGTAAACCTCCATGGTGGCGGTGCCGGTGTGATCAGCCATTCCCTTGGCGGACATCTGCCGGGAGCGCAGCTTTCCCCCGAAGCGGCTGCCAGCGCAGCCCAAGGCAGCTTTTACACCCCGATTGCCGGCAGCCGCGAAATGGGCTTTACCGCCCGGCCGGTCTTCTACGGCATGAAATTGGCGGGAGTCCTGGCCGGAGGCCGGATGCGTTCCGCGCATTTCGATCAGCCGCCGGCCAACGCCGACGCCTATGCGGCGGAGATGCCGGACGGGAGCACTCGTTTGGTCCTGCTCAACAAGGATGCCGACCAGAAGCTGGAGATTTCCATTGAGTCTCCCCACGACGCCAGGCTGTGGCGCTTGCAGGCCCCGGGGTTGACAGCCATTTCAGGCGTAACGCTGGCGGGAGCGGAAATCAGGCCTGACCAGGCGTGGCAGCCCGCTCAGGAAGAGCGTCTTGTCAGCAAGGACCACCAGGTGCAGCTCGCCATGGAACCCGCGTCCGGGGCCGCGCTGCTCTTTCAGGAAAACCTTTAGCAAAAAAACGAATTTGGACCTCCAATAAACGCAGATTAAAACAGGCTGAAAAAGAACTTGAAGGTCGGGCGGAGCTGTCGCTCCGCCAGGCCGCGCAGTTCACCCCGAAAGCTTTCGAGGCAGGGCGCGGCCCTACCGAAGAAAAAGAAATCTGCGTCCATCTGCGTTCATCTGCGGTTAAAATTCCAGTTCCTGTCGGCCTTTCGCGTGTTTGGCGTCTTTCGCGGTTGTCAGTTGGTTGAGAGTTGAATGTCGAAGGTTGAGAATCAAATCAGGGAATCCGCGAATTTCGCTAATTACCGCGAAAGTTGTATTCAGAATCAATTCGCGAAAATTCGTGTAATTCGCGGATAAACCTCTTTGTGTTCTTTGCGTTCTTTGCGGTTTAAAAACCTTGTCGTCCTGGCTGTTCACCCGTATCAAAAGCGCATCCATGAAGACCGCTCTCTTCTGGTTCGTGCTCGCCACCAGTCTCTGGTTCACCCTTTGCCTTGCGCGGGCCGACGAACCGGTCGTGGCCGCGCCAACCAATTCCCAAATCAACAGCACCAATGCCTCCATCGTTGCCGTGCCGGTCCCGGGCGAAAAAGCCGTCCGCCGTTACCACGCCACCGTCGCGGTCGGAGTCGCCGCCATCATCTGGAGTTTTTTGTCGCCCGCCCTCTTTTTATTTACCGGCTGGTCCGCCCGGATTCGCTCCTGGGCGGAGCGGCAAAGGCAAAACTGGTATTTCACCTTCGTTCTCTACGCCCTCGCCTTTAGCCTGCTCTATTTCCTCATCAATTTGCCGTTGAACTATTACGCCGGCTTCGTCTTTCCCCACCACTTCGATCTGACCAATCAAACCTTCAGCCGCTGGCTGGGCAACACCCTCAAGAGCGCGGCGGTGGTGATGGCCATTGGCCTGGCGGTGGGCTGGATTCCGTTTCTTATCCTCAAAAAAAGCCCGCGCCGTTGGTGGCTCTATCTCGGTTTGCTGGTGCCGCTGTTCATGTCCGTCCAGCTCTTAATCAAACCCGTCCTGATTGACCCGCTGTTCCATCAGTTCCGGCCGTTGGCGGACAAAACCCTCGAAGCCAAACTCCTTGCCGAGGCCGCGCGCGCCGGCATCGCCGGCAGCCACGTCTATGAAGCCAACCTGAGCCTCGACACCAAGCTGGACAACGCCTATGTGACCGGGCTGCTCGGTACGAGACGCATCGTATTTTGGGACACCACGCTAAAGGATCTCAACGACGACGAACTGCTCTTTATTTTGGGACACGAAATGGACCATTACGTTCTGCACCACGTCATCAAACTCGTTGCCTTTGCATCGCTCCTGGCCTTCCTCTCACTCTATGTGGCGTATCGGCTGGCCGGACCGGTCATCGGTCGATGCAAACACTGGTGGGGTTTCGACACGCCATCAGATTTTGCCGCCCTGCCGCTGTTCATTCTTGCGTTCCAATTGCTGCTCTTCGTGGACCTGCCGGCCTACATGGCTTTCAGCCGCCATATAGAACACGAAGCCGACCGGTTCGGATTGGAACTGACCCACAACAATCACGCGGCCGCGATGGCCTTTGTCAAAATGGTGCAAAAAAGTGTCTATGTTTACCAGCCGTCGCCCATCATCCAATTCTGGTACGGTTCCCATCCCACCCCGGCAGAGCGGATTGAATTCTGCAATCAATATCATCCCTGGGAAACCGGCCAGCCGTCCAAATACCAGAACTACTTCAAACCGTGAGCTTGCAGGAAGCGTGGGCCAAAACGCCGAACGGGAAGAAACGGGAAACTACCCACATCGTCCGTTGCGAGACAGAAATTTTCCGGATGAAATCGAGTTGCCGGTAATTTTTTTCTTGCCGCTTGCAGGGTGTCGGTATTGGATTAAAGTCGGCTTGGAAAGGCACGCATGAAACACGAAAATCACCGTAAACAAATCTGGGTCGCGGTCAAAGTCGAACGTGGTTACATCTGCGACGCCAGAGTTTATGAATCCTTCAAATCCGCAAAGCGAACCGAGCGAAGGTGGCAATCTCGAACCAACCCGGACTACGACGAAACCGCCGTCATCGAAAGCCGGCTGATTTTACCCTGCGCACGCCTCTAAGAGAGGGAGAATCTTTGATGTCGTTCCTGAACCGCGCCGGTTGCGGTTTGCAGCCAGCGCAACCACGCTAGCAACGTTGCAGCACGCCGACTTGGTGTGGATTTGCCGATAGCCGAATGACGCTCGATAAGCTTCGCGATTTCGTCGCGGCCAATTCCGCGTTCACCTGATTTGGCTGACAACTCCAGCGCGGCACGCATGGGCGGGAAATGCGCCAGCAATCCGGCCAGTAATTGCCGCCGCTCATCGGCAGGGCGACTCACATACTCGCGCCCCAAATCCGTGAGCGCATAACGATTGCCTCTGTCCAAACACACCAGGCCGAGAAATTCTGCCGCTTGCCGGTAGTAACTGCTCTGGCGCGGGTCAAACTTGTAATGCCCAGCCACCTTGCCCGACGTGTCGAAGCCTTGCTCCACCAACAGCGGAATTTCCGCAACGCGCCAGAATGAATCTGCCTGCGGAACATCCCACAAACGCGCATCCGCCCGGCGTCGGACATGCGCACGCAGCAATCTCTCTACGCTCAACCGCTGGCGAGCGGGCTCAACGAGGAAATTTTCACCACGCGTGAGCCGTAGTGACCGATATTGGGCGTCATCCGCAAACTCGTATTCCCAAAACTTGTAGAGCCGCCGCCCGGAGACTTCCTCTGAACAGAAAAACCACGGACGAATCTGTTTGGCTGGAATTTCGATGCGCCACTTCCGATAGGGGTAAAACAACTGTCGGATGATGAAGTCCGGCGGCTGACCAACTTTTGCTTCGATCAACACGATGTCGTCCCGTCCCTCGCAGCCGGAATCAACTTCTACTTGCACGCCGGCTCTGACATGAATCGGCCCGACTTTCCCGACAGAGAAATCAATGGCTGGTAACCTCTTCCTGCCTCGAATCGTTTGCCGCAAACCTGTAACTCCAGCGAACTTCTCGAAGAGACCGATATTATAGCAATAGTCGAGATGCTGCATCTCACTGTCTCCGACGTTGAGAGTCACCAATTCGAAATCAAGTTGTGGTCGGAACACCGTCGGAGGATCGGGCAGGCTCTCAAGTTTGTGGAATCCATTTCCGCGCACGAGAGCATATTCGCCATTTTTAATTGGCAGAATGAAATATCCATGCCGCCGTAAAGCAGCAGGAATGTCTTTCGACGAATCCATCTTTGCCATCAAGCGAAGTTCGTTGCCGGTGGATGATTCAATGTCTTTTTTGGTTAATACCACCAAGTCAGAAGAAATATCCACTCGCTCCTGCACGAGTTTTTCCCAAGCAGCTTCGAATGGCATGATCATTGGCATAGCTTCAATTTCTTCCAGCGAGCACAACAACCTCGTTGATTGCTCCGCGCTTTGAGCCGTCACAGTTAATCGCGCGGCGCGCTTTAACCGTGTAAATCTTAAAGCCGCGATACAACTTACGGATGAATTCTGTGTCAGAGTTGGAAAGCATGAGCCGAACGCCACGCCTGCTGGCGTCTGCAAAAAGGGCCGCGAGTTCCTGCTGCTCACCCATTCCAAAATCTTCTTTCGTGTAGGAGGTAAAGTTCGCGGTTAATGAAATTGGGTGGTAAGGCGGGTCAATATAAACAAAGTCGCCACGCCGTGGTTCATTCAGCGTGTCACGGAAATCCTGCGTTGCTAGGTGAACGCCTTCCAACGTCCAACTTGCCGCCAAAATGTTTTCACGGTCGTAGAGGCCAGGATTTGTTTGTGAGCCAATGGGAACGTTGAACTCGCCGCGAGCATTGACGCGCCAGAGACCATTGAAACACGTCTTGTTGAGAAAAATCATACGGGCAGCACGTTCCACCACCTCAGCTTTTGGTATATGATGCCAACTACGGACGAGATAGTAGTAGCGCTCGCGGTCGGTCCGGAATTCCGCAAGATGTTCATCCAGCCGGCGCATCAACGATTTCGGATGATCGCGAACGGCAATGTAAGTGTTGATGAGTTCGTCATTGTTGTCGCGCAAAAAGGCGCGCATTTGCGGGAAACGATGTTTGAGGTGAAAGAACACCGCCCCACCGCCAATAAAAGGCTCAAAATAACGCTCCACCTTTTCGGGTAGAAATTCGTCAAATTGCGCGAGGAGTTGTGATTTGCCGCCCACCCATTTGAGAAACGGCTGCGGTTCAATTCGGCCTACCGGTGGAATCCCGGCAATAGCGAAATTGACTTGGTCATCCTTGACGCGCTTCGTTCGTGGCGACGTGGGAACGGCTGGGCGAATGAGTTCCGGCAGCGAATAAGCCGGGTCGGGGATATTGCGGCGGATGCGGTACTTCAGTTTTGGATCGGATCTCTGATCCGGCCGTTTCCTTGGTGCGGCCTTGGGAGACGAACGCTTTCGCCGCGCTGATTGAGACATCCGCGTGGATCGATCCCGATCCCCCAAAAAGGATCAAGCACAAACATTCGATATGTCGAATGTTCGCCGCATCCAAATTCGGGTTTGCTGGTTAAATGGCTCATGCTGGCAACCATCGGGAGATCGTGGGGAAGAACATCCGCACCTGGCGAACCAAGGCGGGCCTGACGCTGGAAAAATTGGCTGAAAAGGCGGAAATGAGCTGGCCGTACCTTTCTGAAATTGAGCGCGGGCGTGAGAATATTTCGCTAGATAAACTCGCCCGATTGGCGCGGGCACTAAATGTGACGTTGTCCAAACTTGTTGAGAACGCCTAAAAGGAGATTTTCCACGGATGCACCCATCACCAACACCAAGGCCGCGCTGATCTAATCGCCATCAATGAACCTTTCCATGACCGGTGCGTTGGCAGCGGCTTACCAGAGCGGCGCGCAGCGGGCACGGGTCGTCACGGAAGCGTGGGGTGAGAAAAATCTGTTTTGTCCAAACTCCGATTAATCGCGAGCAGGTTGTTCGTCTCCTAAACTGAGCTGGCTGGAGCCGGGACATCCGGCCAGTGATTATTCATGTCCCTCGTGCAGATTCTGGTATCAACTCAAAAGCCAGAAATCCCGCATCGGCGATTCCATCACGGACGGCGCGTATGCGGCGATGATGAACGCCATCCGCCACGACGAGTTGCCGAGTTTCTACTTTATGCAATATGACCTCGTGACGTGGCGGGTGAGAAATCTGTTGCTGGTACCGCATTTCGCCTTTCCGCCCTCCGCCATCATCAAACGCAAGCCGCTGTCGCGCACGGCACGCCGTGTCCTCCCTCCGCAGTACTTGCTACGGAGGACGGGCCGGCTGGGTTGGCTGCAATTTTGCCCTGAATCGCATACCTGTCGAAGCCCGGATTCCGCTCGTCATCACCCGTAGCAGCGGTAGGAGACGAGGTGACGAGTCTCTAACTGAAAAATCAAATGAGAGACTCCTTACGTCGTCTCCTACCATCATCATGCCGCCGGAGGAAGTCCGCGAAAAGTTCAAGCGCATCAAGCCGCTGAAGGACATTTCCGTCACCCAACGCGGCTGGACTTTGGACGTGTTGAACATTGTGCGGCGGCTCGGCAAAGCAGAGTTCAAGAATGAAGACGTTTACGTCTTTGACAGCGAGTTGGAACAATTGCATCCGGATAATCGAAATATCAAAGCGAAGATTCGCCAGCAACTCCAAGAACTTCGTGACCGCAATTTGCTATTGCACATTGACCGCAATCGCTGGCGATTGCCGTGATTTTAAAGTTCGCGAAGCAGGCGTTCGTATTCGTCGTGTGTGCCAATCCAGAACCAGAGATATCCCTCCGGGACAGCCACGGCCAGGGCGCGATGGCCGCTGCCAAAACAAGCCCGCCAAAAGCGGCCGCGTTTTTGAAAACGCAGGGAACCGTGTTGTGGATTTTCCTTCCAAAGCCGGTAGGCTTTGCGGGCAGCGGCTCGGGCGTTGGGCGAAAGTGAAGTGTAAGTCCGCCAGAAATCAGGACTGGTCAATGATTTCATCGAGCGGCTTCACCCGTCCGGCGTGGTAGTCTCCAATCGCCTTTTCTGCCAGCTTGTCGAGTTTGCCGGCAGCCAGGTCCGCGTCAATCTGCCGGTCCCACTTCTCGTCCAGGTATTGTTGCAGCCAGCCGGCGACGGTCCACGCGTCGTGAACGGGAAGCGCCTGCAAGGCATTTTCGATTTCAACCACCGTACTCATGGCAGTAGTTTAATCCATTGGAAGCCGCATCGCAACGGCCTTTTGTTAACGGTCAGTCCGGAGTATTGACACAAACCGGTATTGAAGCAGGTTGCTCGTCGCCCAAACTGATCCGTCTTCGCTTCCGCCTTTATCTGATTCCGGCGTGAAAAGGCGCTATGCCGTGACAAGCCTGGCTGGAGCCGGGGCATCCGGCCAGTGATTATTCATGCCCCCGGTGCAAGTTCTGGTTTCAACTCAAAAGCCAGCGCGATTTTCCAAGGCTGAAGGCTGAGGGCTGAAGGCTGGAGTGAAAACGCAAATCCGTGTTCATCGGTGTTCATCCGTGGTTAAAATTTCCCGCATTTTGCCTTTGTGCCCTCCGCCATCATCAAGCGGCTTGTCGCGGCGAAGCGGAGCGAAGACGGAAATCCGCCAGCAACTTCAGGAACTCCGCGACGTGGGATTATTGCTGCACCTCGGGCGCGGTAAGTGGAAATTACCGTGATTTTTCTACAGAAGGTAACGGAGAAAACAGAGACGGGAAACTCCCTGCAGTTCTTTGTTATCTCCGTTTGCTTCTGTTAAAACGTTTTGCTGCTGCACGTCGAGCGCAGTGTCTGGCGATTGCCGTGAAGACCCGGTATTATTCAGGTGGTCGGCTTGAAATAATCCTCCGTTTTGCTTGGAAATTGGCGGGGTTTTTGCTTTGTGATATGGCTGTGCCTACATTACTCTAGTTCACCTTAATGACTTTCCGTCTGGACATCGATAAAGCGTTAGCGGCCACAGCTTATCTGATTCAGAAGGCCGGTGGCCGGTTCGATGTGTTTGTCCTCCTCAAGACGCTTTACTTGGCAGACCGAACGGCGCTCATCAAATACGGACGCACAATTACCGGTGACAAGTTTGTGTCCATGCCCAAGGGGCCGGTGTTATCCAGAATTTTTGATTTGATTAAAGGCAAGGAAATCCCCGGGGAACCACAAGCGCTGGTGAAATGGCGAAAATTCATTTCGGAACGGGAGAGTCATTTGTTGCGTTTGAAGGGCACGCCGGAGATGGGGTTTCTTTCGGTCAGAGAGATGGAGATTCTGGACGAGGCTTTCCGGACTATTGCGGAAGTCCCTCCGTATTGGCTTGCCGAGTGGACACACCAGGTGATGCCCGAGTGGGAAGACCCCAAAGGGAGCAGCAAGCCGATTGATCCGGTCAAGATTCTGAAGAACGCCAAAAAGTCGGATAAAGAAATTGCAGAGATTGAGGAAGAGCTGGCTTCGGTCAACAGCCTCAAAAGTTTTCTGGCATGATTCGACATGCAGAAGGGCGATACATTCCTGATGGGAAGTATTGGTGGCAAGAAAAAGCATCTCTGGATTTTACTTTCCGATCTGAACAAACATCGCGGCACAGGAGTAATTGTCAATCTGACCACGGACAAAGACAGGAGTGGTGGTGATTGTTCTTTATGCGTTGGCGATCACCCGTGGTTGACATCTGAATGTTGGGTTTCATACGGTGACGCCATGTGCCTTGCCTCTGACAAGTGGTCGAAGATTCAACACGGCATTGCCATGGGCCTTATCGTCCTACAAGACCCGCTGGCAAAAAACCATTTGGAAAAAATCATTTTGGCAGCGAAAGTCAGCAAGGCTTTCCCTTCACTCTACTTGAAGTTTTTGGACTGATTAACTACTAAATTGTTCGTCTTCCAAATCTCTCGCCGCTGTGGCTTTGGCCATGATGGCTGCGTTCGGTGGAAATTTGGCATCCAGCATCCTTTTGAACGCGTCCATTTCTGCTGCTGACATCTGGTCAAGGTGTTTCGGCTTTCGGGCCGCCACTTTTTGCGAGAGCGGGTCGGTTCCCTACCAGCTGACTATTTGTGGCCGGTATAGTGACAATCGGCAATTTCATTCTTGCCGACAGCATCCTCAACCAGTACCGGATAAACATGGCCAACAAAAAAACCAAGCGACACGTCGAAACGGACGTAGCGCGTTTGGCCCTTGTCCAAAGTCAGGCTCAGAGTGCGCTCCACCTCGGTTGCAGTCACCACTTTGTAATCGCCGGGTGGGCGGTCCACATAAAAAAATCCGCTGGGGGCCGCCGTGCCGACGACTTCGCCATTTAGATTGACGTCAGGCTGGACGGCCGCACCCAGCCCGGATATGCGATAGAAATAAATGCGGCCATCGTCCTGCGCAACGGGCGGGATGGACGCTTTAAGTTGGCTGAACCTGGGTCCGGTCGCACAACCGGCCATTAACACACCGGTACCGGCGATCAAAAGCAAACCGAGGAGTTTTTTCATGGTGAATTAGTAGATTGGGGATTCGTGACGGTGATTGCGATGGGGATTGGCCGGGTGACCGGCGCAAACGTTTTCTCGACCACCAGGTAGAATCCGGTGATTAATTGATTGGACACCACAAGATCAGCTTCATAAATGTCGGCGGCTTCCACCGTTACGATTTGGTCTTCGGTGGCAAAGACCTTGCCAAAGTCGGTACTTCCGACTTGCTGCCATCGCGTGCCGGCTTTGAGCCGGGTTGCAAAGCCTGTACCCAACCGCGCCGTCACATTTTGATTGAGAATAAAGTGCCCGGTTTCTCCTGTATTTGAAATAAATGTGGCCGGACGTTGGTCAACGTGAGTGATATCGAAGGCGCATCCAACGAGCATGGTGGTGGCAATGGAAATTAAAACGGCAGGCTTCATGGGTTTCTCTTCACAAAGTTCTGAATTAACGCGATTCGTCGCCATCGTCAACAGCTAAAAGGCGCTGATTACGGACATCCTGCCAGAAAATCTATGGACGCTTCGGTAAGAAGCTTGAGTCAGAACTCCGTGGAGATATGGAGCATTCGATTTCTTGCTTGCTGGCGCAACTCTGGACTACGGGCGGCAACGGCTTTGGTCATGATGGCTTGATTCGGCGGAAATGTGGCGTCCAGCTTCTTTTTGAACGCGTCCTTTTCCGTTGTTGACATCTGGTCAAGGTGTTTCGGTTTATTCACCAGCGCCGTTTTGCGCGTTGAATTGCCTCGTTGATAGACCGTTTTGCTGCCGGCAACGACCCGGAACAATCTGCGTGAGACAGAATCAGCCTGATTCAAAGCAGCACAGCCTGCCGGATTTTGATTCTGAATTGTTCCAGCCCGGAACAGCCTGCTAAACAACCAATCAATCGGTTTTGTCTCCTTTCAGCCTGCTGCACCGTAATTCAATATTGTTTTGTCCCGTTTCAATATTGTTTTGCGTCGAATCAATATTGAAAAACGCTGCTTCCCGGCAAATGCCTTGACGGCAGATTCTTATCCGCAACCATTTCAATAACAGAGGAAACAGAGGTTTTCAGATTTTGAAACTCCTCCATCATCTTCGTTGGCTTCTGTGAATTAAAATCCGCGTCATCTGTGGTTAAATTGTCCGTTTTTTGCGTATCTCCGCGTCTTTGCGTCTCTGCGTTAAAATCTTTTCCGGCCCAATTGATGTTCACCGAAATTGGATTGGTTAAAAAATTCCCGCACTTCAAAAAGGAAGCGCGGGTTTGAATTGAGCACTTTATTATTCAATGGCCTTGGTCTTTATGCCACGGGTGGTTATGTCCCTGGGCGTCCAGGCGGTATTTCGCATTGGCCGTGGCGTGGGCGCGCCAATCCATGTGGGCTTTTTCCCACCCCTGAAAGTGCGCAAGCCGAACCGGATCGCAAGCGATCCACCGATTGTCGGCTCCCAGATAAAAATACTGGCCGCCAATGAGGCCCACATATTCGTAACCGTCCCAGACGTAGGAATCAGGAACGCCGATTTGCACCGTTACCGCGGGCGCGGGAACTTGCACGGTCACCACGGGCGGCGGCGGCGCGACGATTTGAACCTGGACTCCAACCCCAACCGGCCTTGCCATCAATGGCAGGGCTGCGAGGCTGGTAATCCCCATCATAATCGCAATTTTTGTTCTAGTTTTCATATTGTTCCAGTTTCACTCCTTTCCACTTAAGATTAGAATGTACTGCCAGTAAAACCGTTCATTTCGCGCTAAAAATGTGAGTATTGACTGGGTCTTTTACTGCAACCTGAACATCTCGAACCAACCTTGCGACGCCATGGAAGGGTCCTGAGTATTTACACAAACCGGGATTGAAATGGGTTGCACGTTCCCCAACTGATCCGTCTTCGCATGGCTTCGGCGTGACAGGTGGTTTCTGGCATCAACTCAAAAGCCAGAGACTTCTGGAAGGCTGAAAAAAATCCGCCAGCGGTCCCGCAGTGCGGAATGCCGGTCTGCTGTTGCATGTGGAACGCGGGGTCTGGCGGTTACCGTAAAACAATGCGTCACTTGTAGTAAAATGTGATGTTGACGGTGCGCGTGTCAGAACCAAAGGCAGCACGGGCAGTCGCGGGCAAGGCTTTGTAGGGCGCGCCGTCTTGCAACGCGCGGATAAAGAATTCCCCAAGCGCGTCGGTGAGGGTGTTTTGGATGATTTGCGGCGAGCTGACCTGTCCGGTGTCGCTTAAATCAAACCGGACGATGACCTTGCCGGGAGGAACCTGAACAAAATCATCGTGGTCGGCCTTGAAAAATTCCCTTTCAACGTCGTTCAGGATGTATTGCAAAAGTGTGTCGTCGTATTCCATGAACGCGTCGGTGGTTTGCACCGGCGGAATGCTGGCGCTGAAATTACCCTCCGCATAGACAGGCGGTTGTCCGGTGGGAAAAGGTGTGCTGGCAGGAACATTGCGAGTGACAGAGAAACCCCACGTGTCGGCGACGGAGCCGTTCATGATCAATTTCAACTGATAATCGCCGCTCTTTCGGATAGGCAAGTTGAAGATTGCCGCCCGGCCGGCATAGGCATCGCCGTTGGATTTGAAAACGACCGCGCCTGTGGCCGCTTCGTCCAATTCCAAGTCAAATCGCTCTGCTTGATTGATGCCGTTATTCCAGTTGCCGTAGCCAACAACTACCGCTGCCGGCTTCTGCTCCGGTCCAAAAGTGTTGTGGCTGTGGTAAGCGGCCCCCGGCATGTCGAGGTCATGCCCGGGCATGACCAAGGTGGTATAAACGCCGCGTTCCTTGATTGGGCCGGTCCCCGCTACGCCGGCATCCCCGCCGGTGGTGTCGCAACCGGCAATGGTGCAAAGGATCGCCAGGGTAAACAGGACAGCCGGAATCTTTTTGAATCCCGTCATCGAGGCAAGCTTGGCCAGGGAGAGGCCGTTGGCCAAGCATGAAATGGAATTCTGTCAGCAACTCCAAGTCCTTCGCGATGTGAGATTATTGCTGCACATCAAACGCGGAGTGTGGTAACTGCCTTAGTCGGTGGGGCGGTGCTGCTGCGCCGCGACACTGGCAGAGCGGCAACTCCGCTCTACCATTCAATCACACCGGTCGTGGCGAATGGAAATTGCCGTGATTTTAAAGGTCGCGAAGCAGGCATTCGTATTCGTCGTGCGTGCCAATCCAGAACCAGAGCTATCCCTCCGGGACAGCCCACGGCCAGGGCGCGATGGCCGCTGCCAAAACAAGCACAAGCCCGCCAAAGCGGCCGCGTTTCTGAAAACGCAGGGAACCGTGTTGTGGATTTTCCTTCCAGAGCCGGTAGGCTTTGCGGGCAGCGGCTCGGGCGTTGGGTGAAAGTGAAGCGTAACTCCGCCAGAAATCAGGACTGGTCAGTGATTTCATCGAGCGGTTTCACGCGTCCGGCGCGGTAATCACGGCGTCGCCGATTTCGGGGGCATAGAGCTTGAAACTGGCTTTGTGTTCGCGCAACAAGGTTTCCGGGTCCTGGCCTTCCGGGCGCTGGAGCAAGGCCTCGGTCTGCCGCCGCGCGCGCTTTTTCAAGGCCGACCCAATCAGCATGCCAATAAGTCCGAAGTGGACCGTGAGCGCCCGCGTTACCGGGCTCAAACCGCCCAGGTTGATGAAGTAGAGGTCGCTCCCCCGCACGTAAATACGATAGAGATTATCCGCGCTGCGGGAGACAAACCGGGCGTCGAATGAACCGTTGCTTTGCATGGTGTCTTCGGGTTGACGGATTACTACTGCACATTGGCAGAGGTCGCTGGCGGATTGACTCCAAATAGCGGTTTCACCGATTCTCGAACCAGCACGAGGATGGTAAACACACCGAGCACGGTCCCAAAGGGCATGAACAGGCATTCTACGCCCGCCATAACAAGGCAGAATTGGTAATGCCTGTGCCGCGCCAGAAACCTCCCTGTTGTCAGGATCAATGCCGCAATCGTCCAGCCGAGCGTGATGAACACGGAGGCAAAAATCACAAAGAACCAACCCATCAAAGCCAGCGGCGGCTGTTCCTGTCCATGTCCGGCAAACTTCTGCGGGGCGAGGATCATGAAAATACCGAAGATCAGGTGGAAAATGGGGAAGAGTGCAAACAACGCGGCAAGCCCGGCTACCACATAGTGGAATATCGAAAGCAACCGAAGATGTTCTTCATCCTGCTTCATAATTGTTTTTCCTCTTCCGAAGTGAACCAAGCCAAGGCTGGCCAGCACCCCGGCCTCTGTCAAATCTGAAACCTTGGCGTCCTCCGCGTCCTGGCGGTTAAATCGGATGGGGCATGTAACAAACCGCCTGATTCTGGCGTCAGGATTGCTGCAATTGTGTTTGTGCCGCGCACAAAGATTGTCATCAACGTTCTGTGTCTGTTGTTCCTGGCGGGACTTTTATGTCCGCCCGAAGCAACGGCCCAGGCCGTCGTGTCGGTTTCGTTCGCGACGACCAACGCCACGCCGCTCAATCCGGGCTTCGCCGGTTTTTGCACCGAGCTGCTGGCGAGCGCGGTGGAGTATTCCGACACCAATTTTCAGCAGATCACTGCGACGCTGTCACCGGGCTGGTTGCGCTATCCGGGTGGCGCGCTGGAGGATGCCTTTCAGTGGACGAACGGGGTGACGATGACGAATGTGATTTCCGAATTTCCAACGGCCGAACAAGCTCTGCTGAACGATACGGTGGAACTCCTGCCCGGCAAGGGCGGGGCGCTTTTCAGCGACTTTGCGGCGATGTGCGCGAACGTGGGCGGCGCGAAGATTGTCGTGACCATCAACGGCTATACGGACACGACCAATTCCGCCGGCGCTTTTGCCGAATACGCCCTGACCAATCACATTCCCGTGGCCGCGTGGGAATTGTGCAACGAGCCTTATGTCTTCAGTGGCACCGCTCCCAAGGACTTTTTTCTGGACGCGACGGATTACGTCGCCCAGATGAAGCCTTATCGGGACGCCATCAAGGCCGCCGACTCCAACGCGGTGGTGGCAATTTATTTCAATGACGCCGGTTATTCGGAGCCAAACACCTGGGATGTTGACTTGTCCAATTACACCAACAAATACTGGGACGCGGTGGTATATCATCATTATCCCGCGCTGCCCACAAACGGTGTGCCCTTCGCGGATTTGATGGCGCTGGACAACTGGCAACTGGCCAGCAACACGACCAGCCGAATGCTCAATTACTTGATACCGGATAACAACAGCAACGTGACTTTTCTTATCACGGAATACGCGCCCGCCCGGGGCGACGGCATGGGCGGCCAGAATCCGCCTTGCACCACGCTTTATGGGGGAATCTACGCTGCGGAATACGTCCTGCGCATGTCCACCCTGTCACAAATGAGTTTCGTCGGACCGTATCAATTGCTCAATCCCAATGGCATTGACCAGACCAACAACTTTTACCAGGCCGCCACGACCGCTTACAATGAAGGGCGTTCAACCAATACCGACGGGCTACCGTTCGGCTTTTATCTGGGCGCGCAAGTTTGCGGGGAAGCCGTGGCGGACTGGGCGTTGACGCGGTCCACGGCGGTTTATGCCACGACCGTCGGCGCCAACGGCCCGACCGTGTCTATTGATACCAATAGCATCACGACGATTCCGGCGATTTACGCACAAGCTTATCAGGGTGGCAACGGAAAGCGGTATGTCGTACTCACGAACAAAGGCTCCAACGCCGTGCCGGTGCAAATCATTCAGGATGGTGTCGCGGTGACGAATCAGTTTTTGGAAACGTTTGTAACCGGCAGCGACCCCGGCACGACCAACGCGCCGCCGCCCAACAGCGCCATCCAAATCCAGTCGCAGTTGACGAACAATCCCGTCACGATTCCGGAATATTCCGTGGTGCGGCTGGAATGGACGGTTTTCAACGTACCCCAGCCTTTGCTCAGCTTGACCGTTTCCAACTCGACTCAAAACCTCCACTGGACAGGCTTGACGAACGTCACCTACTCGGTGCAGGGCACAACCAACTTGATGTCAACCTGGTCAACCGTGGGAAAAGTTGCCAACAGCCAAACCGATTTCAATTTCACCAACTGGAACACGGGGACGATGCAATTCTACCGGCTGGCGGTTCCCTGAGTGGGACGCTGGATGTGCTCAGCGTTATACCGGAAGCCGGAGGCCTGCGGCCAGCGATTATTCCTCCGATATACTCCGATGAATCGCGAGCAGGCGGCATCGCAGCAGGCTGCCTTAAAGCGCGACAAGGCAAATTCTGGTATCAGCTCAAACACCAGAAAAACCCCGCCTCGGCGACAGCATCACTGACGGCGCCATTTTCAGAAGGCAGAAGGCAGAAGCCTGAAGGCTGAAGTAAAACAGAAATCCGCGGTTATCTGTGTCATCTGCGGTTTAAATTCCCCGCATTTCGTCTTTCCGCCGTCTGCCATCATCAAGCGGCTTGTCGCGGCGAAGCGGAGCGAAGACGGAAAGCCGCTTTCATCCACCGCCCGCCGTGTCCACCCTCCGCAGTCCTTGCTACGGAGGACGGGCCGGCTGGGTTGGCTGCAACTCCCCGTAAAAAACACGGGGCAGGTTGCCTTGAAACCCGAAGATTTTCGGGGCTGGTCGCATCCCGGTCGAAGCCCGGATTCCACTCGTCATCACCCGTAGCAGCGGTAGGAGACGAGGTGACGAGTCTCTGACTGAAAAACAAAATCAGAGATTCCTTACGTCATCTCCTACAAATCAAACGGTCATCGTTCCGCCGGAGGAAGTCCGCGAAAAGTTCAAGCGCGTCAAGCCGCTCAAAGAAATTTCCGTCACCCAACGCGGTGAAAGTAAAACCCCGAAGAATTTCGGGGCTGGACGTGCTGAACATGGTGAGGCGCATTTCCGAGGTAGGGACGGCTGGCCCAGCCGTCCGCGCCCCAGGTGGGCGCAATGTTCCGGCGGCTCTACCGCCGGTGACGCCTCGGCGAGGCGTCCCCACCAACACCTTCACTACGCGGACGTTTACGCCTTCACCACGAGTTGGAAAAACTTCATCCCCACAACTCCGAAAGTTTTCGCGAGCAGGCCGGCAAGTCCACGATAACCCCGTAAATAACACGGGGCAGGAATCCGCCAGCAACTTCAAGTCTTGCGCGACACGGGCTTATTGCAGCACGCCGGCCCCGGCCTCTGGCGTCTGCCGTAGCTCCAGGAGCGGAATCTTTGTAGCACCCGAATCCAAATAAATCCCCAGCCCCGTCGGGGCGGAATATGCCGCTCCTGACGGAGCTTGAAACATTTGTTGGCTGGCGATTCTACAAATATGCCGCGACGACGGCGCTGGAACATTGGCCGCTGGCGTCTGCCATGAGGCCGCGCGGCACCATCACCGTTCCCATCCGGGTCATCCGTCTTCACTCCGTTACGCCGCGACGAGTCACGCTGAAATGGCCCCGCCCTTGCACGCAAGAGCGGGGCGGAATCTTTGCCGTTCAGAAATCACTGACCCATCATGTGCTGCGAGAGCAGCATCATCACGAGCGTAATTAAACCAAAAACGGCCAGCGCCACCAGCAGCGACGACGCCAGCGCCACCCCGGAAAACCGTTCCCGCCGCACCAGCGCCGCCACGCCCAGCAGAAAGGCGATGGCAATGCAGGCCGCCATTCCGGCTTCGCACCAGAACAGCCCGCGACCGGTCTGGTCATTCTGTACGAATGCAGGCGGATTGAATAGCCAGCAGAACAGCATCCCCGCCGCCACGCCCGCCGCCAGGGACAGGATGCCGAAAATCGGAAAGCGTCTAGGACTCGTGTTCATGCGCAAGGATGTTTTTTTATTCGATGTAGTTGGTCCGCACAATCACCGAGTTGGTGAGCGTGGTGTGAATGACGATGCTTTGCACGGTGTTGGTTTTTATGACCCCGCCGTAAACGACGAGGCCGTTAAAGCAATGGACGTATAGTCCACATTCATCCTGCCGGCGGTCGCGGCCCACCCGCCAGGAAAAATAATCCCACTGGTCACCGACGTTAAATGAGCGGACGCGGTCAGGCGCACCCAAGGCGGCGATCAAATCGTCCTTGGGCAGCCGGTAGGAGGGATGGGCCCAGTCTATGGATTGGTCTTCGCCGAAACTCAACCAATCCAGGAGCCACCCATGGGCATAGACCACGCGGCAGGCGGGCATGAGCCTGGCGATTTTGCGGGCGGCGGCAAGGCGATTGGTTCCGGCATCGGCTTTGAATTGCGCCGCGAGTGAATCCAATGCCGCTGGACGGGATTGCGGCGCGGCCTGGGCGCAGCTGACAAATACGCAAACCAAGGCCAGCAGGATGCTCTTTGTTTTCATGGGGACAGTTTGACATCAGTCGGTGTGTGGCGTGAATTGATAAATTTGGCGTCGGCATTGAGAGAATTGATAACATGGGATTGCTCATCCACGTCAGACCCGGCCTCCGACGGTCGTGTGAAATCGGCGTGGCGGCGGCTCGGCAGACCGCCGCCATCTTCCATTTTCAGTTTGCGGCGGTCTGCCGACGCGCCTTTGCGTCTCTGCGTTAAAATCTTTTCCGTCCCAATTGTTGGTCGCCCAGGCAGGAGTTTCGCGATAATTTCCCGTGTGAGGTGTGATATTTCTGTCCTTCCGGCGAATCATAGGGTAATGACACAATCGCAAGCAATCGAAGTTGATTGGGAACCGATGACCTCACCCAATGCCATCCCGGGGACCGCCGCCAGCGATGAATTCTCCGCCCGGCTGAATGAGCATAAGGGCATCGTCTGCAAGATTGCTCATGCCTACGCACGCAACCCGGAGGATTGGCAGGACCTCAGCCAGGAAATCATCCTGCAGTTGTGGAAATCCTACCCCCGCTTCGACCCGCGCTTCAAATTTTCGACCTGGATGTACCGCGTGGCGCTCAACGTCGCCATCTCCAACTACCGGCGGGAAAAGCGCCGGCCCGACGCCGTTGTGTCGCTGGAGCAAATGGTCGTCGAGCCGGCCGCCCAACCGGAGCAAAGCGAACTCGACCCGCGGGTCGCGGAACTCTATCGCATCATCGGACAGCTCGATGAGTTGAATCGCGCGCTGATGCTGCTTTACCTCGACGACACCAGCCACCGCGACATCGCCGGCATCCTGGGAATCTCGGAGACCAACGTGGCAACAAAGATCAACCGGCTAAAACTAAGGATAAAAGACCAATTCAAAACCAACGAATAGGAGCAATCACATGAACCTCGACGAAATGAAACAAACCTGGACGGAGCATACCGTAAAACTGGACCGCTTGCTGAAACTGAACTTGCAAGCCCTGCAATCCGCGCAAATGGATAAGAGCCAATCCGCGCTCAACCGCTACAAGACGCACCGGCTCATCGAATTGATCCCCGGTGTGGTTTTCGCCGGCTTCCTGGGCGCCTATGTGGTCCATCGGTGGGCGGTTCCCACCCTGGTAATCCCCGCCCTGATCCTGGACGCTTTTATCATCGCTGCGATTGCGGGCTGTGTCCGACATTTGATTTTGCTCCGCCAGATTAACTTCGCGGACCCGGTGACTGTCATTCAGGCAAAACTGGGGGCGGTGAAGCTGCACATGCTTGATACCAGCCGGCTGATGATTCTCTCGCTCCCGTTCTATTTTGCCTACATCGTGCTCGGGTTCGATCTCCTGTTCGGAGTGAACATTCTGACCCAAGGTGCCCGGGCCTTTCTCTATGCGAATGCCGCTGTGAGCGTGGCGTTCTTCCTGCCCGCCGTCTGGGTCTTTCGCAACTTGAACTTCCGCAACGCAGGCCATCCGGTAATCCGCATCTTCATCAACGGCGCCGGCGGAAAGCAGTTGCTTGCCGCGGCGGATTTTCTTAACCGAATCGAAGAGTTTAAGGCTGAAAGATAAAACCAAGCATGAGCCGGCGACACCGGCTTTGTGCGGAACAATCCGCCGGCAATATTGCGCCGGCTGCTACAACCGTCAACTTTGCCACCGCCATCATGGACAACGTGCCAACTGCTTCCGAGCCCGCAAATTACGGCATCGACGCTCCGAAGGTGGTAATGCGGATGTTCCTGGCGGGAATCATGGGCGTTGTCCTGGGCGGTGTTTCGTGGCTCGCCAGCCACTGGCATTGGCTGCCTTGGGCAGGGTATGTCGTCAGTCCGGCGCTCTGGCTGGGCGGGATTTTTCTTGGCCAGTGCGGAGTCATGCTCTGGGGCAGTAAAGTGGGCAAATTGCGCTTGCGCGACCGAATCCTGAAAACCATCCCCTGGCGTGGCGACGAGCGTGTGCTGGACGTTGGCTGCGGCCACGGATTGATGCTCCTTGGCGCGGCGAAACGCCTGACCTCGGGTCGGGCGACAGGAATTGATATCTGGTCCCAGGAAGACCAAAAATCCAACTCTGCCGCTGCCACGATGGAAAACGCGCGTCGGGAAGGCGTCAACGATCGAGTGGAATTGCTGAACGCCGACGCGCGGGCAATTCCGTTCCCCTCGGGTTCTTTTGATGTGGTGATTTCCAGTTTTGCCATCCACAACATTTACGACCGGGCCCAGCGCGATCAAGCCATTCGCGAAATCGCCCGCGTGCTCAAGCCGGGAGGCCGACTGGCCATAACCGACCTCCGCCATGTCGCCGAGTACGAACAAGTCCTGCGCCAGTTCGGATGGTCAGACATCCAATGCCACGGCCCCTATTTTCTCTTCTTCATCCCCACCCGCATGCTCCGCGCCATCAAACCCTAGTAGCACCTGTTGGGTTGGCTGCAACTCCCCGTAAAAAATCCGGGGCAGGTTGCTTTGAACCCCGAACGCGCCTGCTCGCGATGTCTATCGGAGTTCGTAGCTGGTCGTGTTCCGGTCGAAGCCCGGATTCCGCTCATCATCACCCGTAGCAGCGGACGTGAGTCCGCTCCATCTTCTTTGGGGGAAAACCGGGAAGGACAGAGCCGACTCACGTCGGCTGCTACAATCATCATTCCCCCGAAGAAGTCCGCGAAAAATTCAAGCGGGTAAAACCACTCAAGGAAATTTCCGTCACCCAACGCGGTGAAAGTAAAACCCCGAAGAATTTCGGGGCTGGACGTGCTGAAC
Source organism: uncultured bacterium (assembly GCA_963723125.1). Taxonomy (GTDB): domain Bacteria; phylum Verrucomicrobiota; class Verrucomicrobiia; order Limisphaerales; family UBA11358; genus UBA11358. Next base: position 1,247,938 of record CAVRPQ010000006.1, on the reverse strand, counting down.
ATCGTGCGACGGCTCGTTTCCGTCTCCGCGACGCTTCGACGCGACAAGTCGGAAGGACGAGCTACGCGAGTCCCAAACATCTCCGGCAAGTCAGGGACTCAATTGGGGACTCGTATAACTCACTAGTGTCCAGTTAAAAACCCAATAAGCATGGGGTATTTTGTGTTTCGGCGGGGTTTTGTGAGGGCGAGGTTTTCCCAAGCAGTTCAGACAGTGGCAGTTGTTCAAATGCGCTCACGCTCAGGATTTGCAGGATTTGGTAGAGACTTTTGGGGGACTGGATCTGCTTTTTGGCGATGGCCACCAAGAGGTAGGTGCAGATGGCCGTCCAGATCTGGCAGTGGATTGCGTTGCACGAGCGGCCGAAGAAATTGCGGATGCGCAGGTGCTGTTTAATCCATTTGAAAAACAACTCCACTTGCCAACGGCGCCGATAGAGTTCGCAGATGACCGCCGCCGGCAGATCAAAATCGTTGGTCAGGAAGACCAAGGAGCGAGATTCCTGTTCATCGCGAAAGTGGATTCTGCGCAGCGGCCACCGATACACGTGCTTGGACCAGGAACTTTTCAGCCGGATCGTTTGGTTGCAGCGCAGTCCGGTGCGCTTGTCCACCGGGCAAGCGTCGACCACATAAAAGCGGACGTTGGCTTTGTTGCGCACCACGAACCTGGCCCCGCACTCGTGCAGCCGAATCAACCGCGTAAAATCCAGATACCCTCGGTCCATGATATAAAAAGCCCCCGGCTGGACCGGGATGTGATCGAGCATTTTCATATCTGGAAATGAGGCTTCGGTGATGGCTGACCAGGTGGGGATGTTGCCGCGCAGCGACACCATCGTGTGGAGTTTGAGGCCGGTGGCACAGGAGCGCGCCCAGTAAGCCCAGGGAAAGAGTTTCAAACTCAAGTGGATGATCGAACTGTCCAACGCGAAGGCCACTTGGGGCAAATCCGGATCGCTCAGGTCCTCCTGATAGAGTTGCTGCGCCCGACGGATCAGCACTTCGGCCACCGCCGCAAACAGGCGCCAGTCCCGATGCTCGTTGGCATAGGCCACATTGGTCCGCGTGATCCGACCGCGAAACCCCAAGTGATACAACACGTGTGGACGGCTGTTCAGACACGCGACAATGTCGCGCAAACTTTCCCGGTAGGTCAGTTGCCCGAAGCACAACGCCAGGAAGTGATCGTAGGCTGAGAAGCTGCGGGAGGCCCGCTGCATGGGAAAGCGTTCCACACACCGGGAAAACGCTTGCGGATGTAGACCACTGAGGACTTGAGAGAGGGCAGGTTTGGAGACAGGCATGAGCGATTTATATCGCCTTCCAACTCCGAATCGATCACATCCCTCAAATCGACCAATCCCTTGGCTTGCAGGCTTTTTGCGCGCCGACCGTCCCCCTTAACTGGACACTAGTGCGTATAACTCGTCCCTCCGGGAAATTCACCACCGCCGATCCCGCAGTGCGGGACCTTCACCCGCGAGCTGGAAGTCCTTGCGGACGGCCACCATTCATCCCGACAACTCCGATAAACGACATCGCGAGCAGGTCGCCACGTGCGGGACACTTGAACCGTTTGGGAAACGGCGAAAGGAATTCGACCGAAGGTGAAGGCCCGTGAGGGCCGAGCGAGTGGGCACGAGCGAGTCCACATCCACCAGCAGCTCCAAGTGTTGCGTGACGCCGGATTATTGATTCACGTTGGCCGCGGTTTCTGGCGATTGCCGTAAGAATGTATGGGAGCCTTATTGTGCTTTGCGTACCACAACCACTTCCGTCGGCTTTTTCTCTGGCACAAGTTCAAGCCCCAGTGATTTTACGGCGGCGATCATCCCGGCAATGTTCGGGTGCGAGTAATTCTTTTGTTTCCATTTGATGTCGAAGTCGTAATGATTCGTCAGGCCGGTTTCATCCAGGACCGGCTTCGCGCTCGAGATTTCCAGTTCTTCAGCCAAAGTGCTGAGCGGTTGATTGGTCGCCGCCGCTTCATCACAAAACGCAGAGTATTTCCCGTCAGGGTTGATACTTTTCGACAACGCAACCAAACTTGCAGTGTTTGTTTCCAATACCAATACTTCAATGTCTCGCACTTCGCGTCGGACGGTCAGGTTAAAGGTGGCGGCGACGGCTTGGACAAAGACAGCTTCAAAAGCAACCTGAGTTTGACGGTGCGGCAGATTGACATAAAAATCATATTTCTCCTTTGGCAGTTTGGCATCAGTGACGACGCGGGTCGGTTTGACCGCAAAGACGATTTCAATTGCCCTCTCCAGTGTGTCATTTTGAGCGGTTAATGCCCGGCCGGCCATCCAGCTCTCTACGCGCCCGTTAATCGTCGAGTGATACGGCGGCGGGGGCGTCCCGGAGGATGTCGTGCTCGAATTTGTTGGCGTGGGCCGGATCATGACTTGAAACAACGGCTTGATTCCTGCCAGGTATTGAGCGGGAACCATGCCGGGAAGCTGTCCTCCATCGCCTGTATAGTACTCCATCCTCGGGGAAGCCTGATTCGTGGCGGAAATTTGTCCACGGCCGGCGCACCCAGTGAGCCGTCCAGACACGCTTGAATCGTCGCCGCCTGAAGCACGAAGGGTTCGGTGATGGCGGCAATGCGGCCATGGGCATCGATAAGTACTGTGTGCGGAATTGCCTCCACCTTGTAGGGCGTGTTTTCGCCGAACCCGGCGTCGGGACCGAGGCCAATCCAGCCTTTGATGGGCGTCTTTTTCAAGAACCGCTTTATTACACTTCCGTTTTCGTCCGTTACGGCGATGAACTGCACGGGCTTGTCTTTGAACTCGTCCGCCAGCTCATTCAGATGCGGGATATAAGCCACACACGGTCCGCAGGTGGTTGCCCAAAATTCCAGTACCACGACCTTGCCGGTCGGCCAGCCGTATGCGGCTTCGGGCGGCGCCTGCAACCATTTGGACAACTTCAAGGTGGGAGCCAACTGACCAACTTGCGGGCCGTCCGGAAGACTTACCGCCCCGGCTTCCGACAGGCAGGCGGCGACGAGGAGCAACCAGAGCAATGCTTTCATAGGACAGGGTTCCCGGAGTCTGGATGGTGGTTGGCCACTGTTTGGTTAAACTCCATTCAGCGAACAAAGTTTCGTCACCCGGCGCGGTGATAGTAAAACCCCGAACGCGCCTGCTCGCGATGGCTATCGGAGTTCGGGGCAGGTCGCATTCCGACTGAGGCACGGATCTTTTTGGTGCGGACGATTGCGTCTCCTCCTCGTAGGACAGGCGTCGCGCCTGTCTCCATCTTGAAATTCTCTGGCAGAAATTCTGAAGTCAGAGACAGGCAGGATGCCTGTCCTACGGTCATTATTCCGCTCGTGGAAGTCCTCAAAAAATTCCGTCGTGTCAAACCGCTCAAAGAAATTTCCGTCGCCCAACGCGGTGAAAGTAAAACCCCGAAGAATTTCGGGGCTGGATGTGTTGAACGTTGTAAGACGCATTTCTGACCGTAGCAGCGAACGTTAGAGCATTTTCATAAATCATATAGCGTATTGGGCGTGTAAAAAGAAGCTCTGGCAGTCGGTGGGGGAGATGGTGTCAAAGGCGGTGGCCGCCGCCCGCAGCAGTTGGTCGGCGGTGCGGGGAGCCAGCGCCCGCAGGATGGCTTTAACCTTGCTCCAGAGGTTTTCAATCGGGTTGAAGTCGGGTGAATACGGCGGCAGATAAAGCAGGCGAGCCCCCGCCGCTTCAATGGCGGGGCGCACCCCCGCCACCTTGTGCGTCGCCAGATTGTCCAGAATCACCAGGTCATCGGGCTGCAGGGTGGGAACCAAACCTTGCCGCACCCAGGCCAAAAACATCTCCCCGTCCATCGGCCCCTCAAACAGCCAGGGTGCGCAAGGTCCCAGCAAACGCACCGCCGCAATCAGCGTGGTCGTCTGATAATGCCCCTGCGGTACCGGGCAGACCAGCCGCCGGCCGACCCGACAACGCCCGTATAAACGGGTCAGCTTGGTGTTGGCGCCGCTTTCGTCCACAAAGACCAGCCGTTCGGCGGGCACAGCGGTCAGCCGTTCATGCCAGTGGCTTCTTTGCTCGGCCACGTCGGGCCGCGACCGCTCGGCGGCGTGCAGCGTTTTTTTTACAACTCAACCCCAACTGGCGCAGCCACAAATCCACGGTCGAAGTCCCGAACCGACGATCCAGTTGCGCCCCCAATTCGGCCAGCGTCGCATCGGGTTGCCGGTCCACCAGCTTTTGCAAACGCGCCTGCCGCCGCGGGGTCAGCAGGCTCTTGCGCCCACACAAATGTGTCTGCGGCTGGAGTGTCCCGCGCTCCCGAAACTGCTGACGCACCCGCCGCACGGCGGCCACGCAAAAACCTGAAAATTCGGCGATCTCCAGCGTGCTTTTGCCTTGTTCGTAGAGTCGCAGAATCCGCTCACGCACCGGCAGGGAAATAGCTTTCATGCCCCCAACCTGCCATATCCTCCCCCTTTCAGTAAAGCTATATGTTTTATGGAAATGCTCTAGTTCGCTCATTCCAGAGATTCGAGCCGACTCACGTCGGCTGCTACTTTCACCACCGCCGACGCCTTCACCTTCACCCGCGAGCTGGAAGTCCTTGCGGACGGCCACCATTCATCCCGACAACTCCGAAAGCTTTCGCGAGCGGGCCGCCACGTCCGCGACACTTGAGCCGTTTGGGAAACGGCGAAAGGAATTCGGCCGAAGGTGAAGGCCCACAAGAGCCGAGCGAGTGGGCACGAGCGAGTCCACATCTGCCAGCAACTTCAAGTCCTGCGCGATGCCGGATTATTGCTGCACATCGGTCGTGGTGAGTGGAAATTACCGTGATTTTTGTACAGAAGGTAATGGAGGAAAGAGAGACGGGAAACTCCCTGCGGTTCTTTGTTATCTCCGTTTGCTTCTGTTAAAACGTTTTGCTGCTGCACCTCGGGCGCGGCCTCTGGCGTTTGCCATGACTCTTGGACAGAATGACAGAATGTCGCGGGGCTTAATCTCTTGAATCTTTCCGTTGAGATTGTTAAAAGCGATTGTTCATTTTGACCCTACCATTCCTCGCGGCGCGATGTCCCTATCAATACCTTCACCACCCCGGACGTCTCTGCCTTCACCCGTGATCCGAATCACTCCGGGGCAATGACATGGAACGCATTCGATTTCACTTCCACATCCAAACCGGCATAGATGCTGTCAGCGGAAATCAGTTCGGCGGGATGTTTCTTTAAATACTGCATTTGCGCCTGCAGTTCCGCAGGATTGTTAAACCTCCGTTCCACCACCACCCGCTCGGCCACGTCCCGGCGCAGACGATTTTCCAGGAGCGCATAATCCTTGTTGGCCTGATTCAGATTGCTCCCGGTCAAAGCAAGTTGCTTCGTGAGGCCGGCCGTCTGGTTGGTCAACTCCATGATGCGCTGGCCCAAAGTATGATTTTCCGATTCCACCGCCGCGACCTGCCGGGTCAGGTTGGTGATTTGTTCCGTGCCGAGAACAATGGTGGATTGGGCTGCTGTCAATTGGTTTGAGAACGCCGATGACGCGGACAGGCTTTCGTCGAGGCGGTTGGATAATGCGAGAAGCATTTCATTACAACCCGTGATTTGCGCCTGCGCCAACACCAACTGGTTCGAACCACCGGCCAGCGCGCCGGCATCATTTTCATGCCGCGCATTATCACCCCGTTTTATCACGATCAGCGAGATGACCAGCCCGGTGCAGACCAGGGCTAGGGCGATGGATGAATATTGTTTCATACGGCGAGCAGCGCAATCAGATGAAATTCGCGTCCACTCATCGTCGAAAACTTCGCAAAGGCGAAGCCGCCTGGACAAGAATGGATTTGTTACGATTCCGTTACGCCCGAATCCAGCGCCCCGGGTGCGGAGTCACACGAATTGAATGGGTGATCATTCGTGAGATTCGCGTCAACGCCGTGATTTTATTGTCCCCTGACTGCCAATCCGCCCGTTCAGTTCTTCCGCTTGAAAACACAATGAGTGAACAGGGACATCGCCGCATGATTTCCCTGCCAACCCATTTACCACCGCCGAAGGCTGAAGGCGCCCGCCGTAATACGGAGGGAAGCGCTTCGTCGCTTCCCCGTTTTGGGCACGGACGAAGCCGTGCCCTCCAGCATCATCGTTCTCCTTCAGGTCATCCGCCTTCATTAAAATTCCGGCGAGACAAGTCGCGCTGAAATGGTTGTCAGAAGATTTTATTTGCTATATTGGTGGCAAGGATGAAGCTGAATCCGACGGCCCATGGAATCGCTATATCAGATTGTCTATACGAGTGTTGCCACAGCGCCTTTCAGCAGGACCGAGTTGATGGAGTTGCTCAAAGGCAGTGTCCGGAGGAACACCCGGGCCGGCATTACGGGCTTGTTGCTTTACCAGAGCGGCGCGTTCATCCAGGCGCTGGAAGGCGAGAAGGCGACGCTCACCGAGCTTTTCGAAAAAATAAGCCACGACCCGCGTCATCATCACCTCATCCGTCTGATTCAGGGGCCGATTGCGGAGCGGATTTTCCCCAACTCGGCCATGGCCTTCCGGGACCTGGCCTCGCCGGAGCTGCGGCGCCTGCCCGGTTACAGCGAGTTTTTGAACACGCCGCTGAACGGGGAATTTCTGGCGAAAAACATTCCCGCGTGTAAACGGTTGCTGTTGCTGTTCAAACAGAATATCCGCTGACATCTGCCGGCAACTTCGGGAGCGGCGCGACGTGGGACCATTGGTTCATCCTGGTCATGGTGATGGAGATTGCCGTGACTCTCAGGTCCTTGTCGCGTCAGAGTCGCGACGAAGACGGATCAACTTTCAACCATTTTGCGGCCTCTGGCGTTTGCGGGGAGCTTTCATCGCACTTCGCAAACGGAAATGGCAGGATGGCCTTCGGTGCGGGTCGGACTTTCCCGTCCGGCAAACTCCAGATGAAATGGCAGTGCTCGCAATAGCACTCGTGTTCAATCACGCGGAAAATAATTCCCAAATGCAGCAGGATGGTCGGCAGGATGAATTTGCGCGTCATTTGCGGATAGGAAACGCTCAATGAACCGCAGGACGGACAGCGAATCGCCTTTCCCAAGGCCTCCGACGCGCAGGTATCGAGAAATTCACACGCGCTTTGAACATCATTTTGACGGACTTGCACCCGATACGTCACGCGCGGCGGCCGCAAAAACAAAAAATATCGGAAGATTTTGTCATCGTAAGTGCGCGCTTCAAATCCCTTGCCTGCCAGAACCGTCTCGGCGGCCTTGCCGGCGCTCACGTCCTCAAACACCGCTATATCCGCCCACGATTGATGTTTTCCCGAATGATTCATGGAAATCTTTCGTAGTCATATACTAATCCCCGCCCGGCTGAATTTCAACTGGTTCCACAGTCATAAGAGATGCCGTCGGACAATTTGTTCCTGCGAAATTTTTCAGGATCCCCACGCGTGGTCTTGTGCGTGCCAGATTATTGCCGCGTGTCGAGCGCAACCTTTGGCGTCTGCCGTGATTTGGCAGGAAGCGCTTCGTCGCTTCCCCGCTTCGGGACACTGACAGAGCAGTGCCTTCCACTCTCAGCGCTTGTACCCCGGACTGAATGTACAAAATGGGCGGGATCGTTTTAGGTCATCCCTCGACAAAACAGGCGGGTCGGTTAGGTTGAGCCAGAATGAAAGGCGAAGTGGTCTATCTTTATGCGTTCGACGTGGCGAACGAAATCATCACGTCGCGCGTGCAGGAAATCCTGTCGGAAAAACCGTTCCCGTTCGAAATCCGGATGGACCGGACATTGCCGAAGGACATGCCGCTCTACAAACCGCTCGCCATCGAGCCGCACCCGCTGCCCGCCCGGTTGCACGGCGCGCCCGTCCGCCTGCTGATTCGCGTCTATGACGTGGGCGTGGTCACGGTGATGATGCGGGCGGCGTTCGAAACGGGCGCACTGGCCGACCTGATGCCGTTTCACAATCCAAAACTGGAGAACGGGCTGACGCTGGACGCGGTGGCGTTGAAACTTTGCGCGGAGGTCTGCGACAGCCTCAAGGATTTGCTGGTGGGGCGCACGGAGTTTCCGCCGCCGCCGGAAGCTTACACGGTGTTTTGCCTCACCGACCTCGGCGGTGTGAATGACGCGAACCGCTGGCTGGGCGAACAGCGGCGTGAGGTGGCGGGCCTGCTCACGGAGACGGCGGCGGACCAGTTGAGCGAGGCGCAGGTGACCGAGGTGCTGCGCATCCAGCGTTCGTTCGAGAACACGGACCTGGCGGTGATTGACTGGGACGCGGCGCTGGTGGTGGATTTGACGGGTTACGTGGACGACGTGTTGTATGCGCTGGAACTGGCGAACCTGCAATTGGAGGAGTTCCGCGTGATGGACCGCCGGCTGGACGCGTATCTCGACCGGGCTTACGAGGATTTGGAGCGGCGGCCGCATGCCGCTGTTCGGCCAGGCGTCCATGACTCTGCGCCATTTGCGCCGGTTCCGTGTGGACGTGGCGAAGCTCACCGACGAGGTCACGCATATCACCAAATTTTTTGGCGACTGGCATCTCGCCCGCGTGTATCTCGGAGCGCGCGACCGTTTCTACCTGGACCAATGGCGCGCCAGCGTGGAGCAGCGTCTCGCCCAGCTCGACAAGCTTTACAGTGTCGTCCACACCGAGGTGAACGAGCAGAGGATGTTGTGGCTGGAAATCATCATCGTGATTTTCTTTGCGCTGGATTTGTTGATTCTGTTGCGGGCCGGGCGGTGACGCGACAGCAGCTTGAGGAGAAGCGCTTCGTCACTTCCCCAATTCAGGCACTGACCACGCAGTCGCCTCCAAATCTGCCTAACCATAGCTCCGCAAACAGGAGCGTGGTTCAATGGTCGTCGCCGTGGTCGCGGTCGTGTCCATGGTTGTCGTTGCGATAACGTTCATTGTGAATGGCATGGTCGCGCCAATCCGGATGCAACCGTTCCCAGTCAGGGAACCGCGCCAGGCGGAAGGGTTCACAAACGATCCAGGCATTGCGCGGTCCTAAATAGTAATAGCGACCGCCAACGACACCCACGTACTCGTAGCCACCCTAAATGTAATAATCAGGAGCCACCTCCACCGTTACCGCGGGTGGCGGCGGCGTTTCAACCACCACGCCACGTTAAAGCCGAACGACGCAGCCGGATATCAAGGTCAGGGCCGTCAGGCCGCAAAAACCCGGAACAATTTTATTTCTATGAATCAAAATTGTTACAACTGTTTAATCCGAAATGCGCCGCTGACAAATGAAAAACCGGTTCATTTAAATCCCGCCGGACGGGATCGCTTCCCGCTTCAGGGCACTGGCGCAGCGGTGATCCCGCTCCCAACCACGATGCGGTGCCTGGCCCGTTATCAGCGGACTTTGCCGGCGGAGTTCTTGAGTACAACGTTGGAGAACACGGCGGTGTCGGACTTATCGGGCAGGTGCGAGCAGAAACCGATGCCAACGTAGAAGGGCCCATCGAGGTGCAGGTTGATGGGCGGGCCGAACTGGTGCATCGGTTCGCCCTGGAGGCTGACGAAGAGCGCGAAGGCGTCGCCGTGCTTTTCAATGCCAATGCGCTTTGCGTTGGCCGTGACGAGGTCATCGGGAGTCTTGCCGCCGGGCAGACCACCGCGGCTGCCGACGCGATATTCCATGTCTTTGATGCGGACATTCTTTTCGGGACGCTGCGCCAGTTGAATCATGCCGGCCCCGTGCAGGGCTACGAAAGCCTCCTCGGAATCGTCATCGAGGTCCTGACGGATGACGAGGACGGTCTTGCGGTCGCCGTAACCGTTCGGGTCCGGGAACGTGATGTCGGCCGCGAGGGAAACGTCGCCGGACATCTTCCGCCAGAGACAACGGAACTCGTCTCGCATGTACCAGACATTATAGCCGGCGGAGTTGATGGTGTATTGCTGCTTGCCGGGGTCATAACTGGCGCTGCCCGGCACCACCGCGCTGCCAATGTCAGACTGGCCCTCAAACAGGCCGAGGGGCGTGTCAAAATTTTTGCTCGGCCGGTGAAAATCCGCCGGTGGCGCCACCTGGACGTGTGTGGCTGAACCCGGCTGCGCCCAGGCCGGGACGTTGGTGGTTTGCGCGCAGGACATAAATGGCGCGGCGCACAACATCAGGGCTGGCAGGAAACCTGCCAGCTTGATCAGCAGATGGATACGGGAGGATCGCATGAGCGTGGATTGTACCTCGTGACAAGTGCGGTGGTAAAGAAGACCGTTTTCGAAAAACTGGAAACCTTGACAAACGGGCAGCCTGGAGGCATAGGCAAAATATGTGCGCCAGAAGCATTCTCATCCTCGGCCTGGTGGCCATGGCCTCCAGGGCCTGGGCCGACGAGAAGCTGCCGACACTCAGGGTGGGCGGCGATACTTATAGTAACGTCACCGTTACCAAAGTTACGGCCACAAACATTTTTTTTATTTCCGACCAGGGGCGGACTAACGTCGAATTGAAGAAACTCGATCCGGCATTGCAAAAACATTTCTATCATGACCCGGCGAAGACAGCCGCGGAACGGAAACAAGAGACGGGCAACGCCCAATATCATTTTCGCGTCAGCGGCACCAATCAACCTTCCAGTGTTGCCGACATAAAATTGGAGCTCGCCGATGCCATAGCCAGGGTGCGGGAGATCGTCAACCAGCCGGTGGAAAGCCTGCCCCGCAAGCCTGACATGAAAGTAGTAACATACAGTCCCGGCTGGTTCCGCCCTGGCGCCGAAAAACCGGACTTCAACCGGGTGGATGTCCGCACCACCCAAAAATTTCCTTATGACACGAACGAATACGTCACGTCGGACCTGAATCCGAAGGTCGTTTACGTTGGTCCGGAGCTCGAATTCAACCCCATGACCAAATACTTCTACACGAACCGGTCGGTACCCAAAAAGAAACTGGATGAGTCGGAGATGCTGGAAATCAACCGGCTTTATCGTATCATCGGCCAGGACAACGACCAACTGGCCAGGTTGCAAAATTGAGGAACGCCGCAGCCGCGATAAAATTCCCGGCAACGCAAGCCTTTCCCGCTGCTCTCCACTTCGACGTTACCAGAGCGCGCCGCCCATCGGCGGACTCACGTTGAAGGCGTTCATTGGCACTTCTGTGATTGGCGGGAAGGCTTCGTCGTTTCCCGAATTCGGGCACCGACCAGGCAGCACGCTCCAACCTCAGCCATTTCGGGGCGAATGGAGGCTGCCGCGATTTCGAATTGGCATTATTTACCAGACAAACGGGATGAGCCGATGACGGGTGCGCTGGCAATATTCGGCATAGCCGGGCAGGTCGCGTCGCAGGATTTTCTCCTCGTTGAGCAGGCGCAAGATGAACAAGGGAACAAGGAGAATAAAGGCGGGCAGGGCGACCAATGAGCCTAGCGCCAGAGGCATGGCAAACCACAGGATGGTGCTTGCCGCATAGAGGGGATGGCGAACGAGATGGTACGGGCCGGTGTCGGCGATGGTCTGGCCGGCCTCGACTTGAATGATGCTGGCGGCGAAGGGATTGGTCTTCATCACCATAAAAAAAATGTAGTAGCAGAGCGGAACCAGCAGCAACGCCGGCAGCATGAGCCACAGCGGCATCGGGCCGATCAATCGACTCGTCCAGCCGAAGCGGAAATCGAAACCGGGCAGTGTGCAGACCACAACGTAGAGGATTTTCACCAGTCCCATGACCCGTTTTTGGGTGTTGACTTTCTCCCGGGTCAGCAACCGGCGTTCAAGCAATTGAGGATCGTGTTTGTAGAAATAAATGCAGAAGAGGAACGAACTGATGAGGTTCACGAGGGTGAAGGCCCAGCCCGGCCAGAACTTCAGCGTGCCGGCGGGAACAAAGAGCACCCCGACCAGCACCAACTGGCCGAAAACGCCGCGACGAACCAATCGTGACAGGAGACTTTTACCGGCCGGCATGGTGGTTGGATTCAATCGGGACGCGAGCCTGCCACGTTTGACCCTGCATGACCAGCCGCTTGAGGGTTGCGCGATGCCAACCAGGGCATCTTTGGGACCGGGTGTCATTTTCCCGTGGGATTTCACCCCTCGCAGTGTCCATCTGGCCTTGAAAACCCGGCAAATCATCCCATATTCCCCAGATTTCAGCCAGTTTGTGTTAAATATGGGCAGTCAGTTGAATGGATGACCTGTGCGAAATCCTGGGGTTGAAAGGAAGCAACGATGAGAAAGTCATGGATGTGGGTTTTTGTCGGCAGCCCGTTGACGACCGGTAATGCGGCCCGTCGGCGCGGTAGCGAGCCAATGCTGGAATCTTCGAGGCGTTGCATCGTCACCACCGCAGCATTAAACCAGCAAAACCATTTTTAATATGAATACATTTCCCCAATTGGCCCATTTGGAATCGCTGTCTGACACGCCACCGGATCCGCGGGACGTTTCCCGGCCAGGCCTGTCAACCGTCAACCCGGAAGGCGGCGGCCGGGCCCCCACTCCACCGGGGCGTTCGCTGCGTGTGCTTTGCGTTGACGATGACGAGATGGTTTTGGAAAGCATGAAAGATCTTCTCGCGCACTTCGGGCATCGTGTGGGCGTGGCCCTTGGCGGAAGGCGTGGGATAGAAATGTTCTGCACCGCTCTTCTCAAAGGCGAGCCGTACGATGTGGTCATCACCGATATGAACATGCCCGATGTCAGTGGCTACGCGGTGGCCCAGATGATCAAAGTCGAATCCTCTGACACACCCGTCATTCTGATGACCGGCGCGGGAAATATCACAAGGGACGGCGGACCATGGTCTGCATCGGTGGACGCCGTGGTCAACAAACCGGCGCACATGCAGGAACTGAACGACCTGCTCCTCCAGTTGGCCAGGCCGGCACAGGTCGGAAAGTGATTTAGTTCGGCAGCAGGGAACCCGGGAAACCGGGTCGGATACGGGTGGCAGAAACCATGCTATCAGCTTGCCGGATGCGGCTTCGTTGACTTCAGCAGGTTCGGGCGACAGCTATGAGCTTTGGATTGGATTATCAAAACGGACTTCCGTTTGTTCAGTTGATTCCGTCCGCCTCCATTCGCGTCCAGGCATCCCGGTGTCAAAACATCGGATCTCGGGGCTCCCGCCCGCTTGCACCGGCCCTCAAACCGGTGTTTAATCTTTTCCCGACCCGCGCCTCGTTCAGCGGTTGAAACGCAAAGCCGGGGATGCCGGCTCAATTTGCCAATGGAATTTTGATGAATATAACCAACCTGCCGACCGCGCCACTCGAGCTGGCGACCAACACCGTCGTTGGGCGCATTTACTACTACTACGCCCATCAGGAATCCTCCACGTTGACGCGCATCCTGCTCATTGCGGCCGTGGCCATCCTCGTGCACGTGCTGGTCAAAATCACCCGGCACCTCAGCGAATGGTTCATCAACAAAAGCCAGGCGCAAAAAAGCCCGCTCGGCTTCGTAACCCAACAGCCGAAATTTATCACGCTCACCCGGCTTGTTGTCAGCGGCGTCACCTTCGTCATCTACTTTTTCGCGCTGGGATTAATCCTGCAGGAGTTTGGCGTCAACCTGACGGCGTATCTGGCGAGCGCCACGGTCGTCGGCCTGGCCATCAGCTTCGGATCACAGGGCCTGGTGCAGGACGTGGTCATCGGCCTGACGCTGATTTTTTCGGACGCGATGGACATTGGCGACATGGTGGAGATCTTTGGCGTGACGAGCGTCATCGGGCGCGTGGAGGAAATCGGGTTGCGTTTCACGGTGCTCCGCAATTTCTACAATCAGGTGGTGTTTGTCCCCAACCGGACTATCGCCAACGTCAGCCGGTTTCCGCACGGTGGCGTCTTTGCCTATGCGGACATCCAGATTCCCGATGGCGTTGACCGGCCAAAGGCCGTCCAAGCCGTGGAAAACGTCGCCCGGGGGATGTGGCGGCAATTCGGTGCCATCATTTTAAGCGAACCGATATGGGGCGACGTGGAAACGACGGCGGCTGGCGGCTGGAGTTTTCTGCGGGTCCACTTCAAAATCTGGCCCGGCCAGGGAAATTTGATTGAAACGACGTTCCGGCAACAGATGGTCAGCGCGATGAAGACCTTCCGGCCGGAGTACGCCGACTGGCAGGTGGCGGTCACCTATCGCGCGATGGCCGCGCAAAAAAATAAGCCCGTTTCGTGCGGTTAAGGCGATAGCCATGTTGCTAATCACATCGAACAAGTCCAGGCAGTTGCTGCACATCCGCTATGCCGGCCGGGTGCGACCGGAGGAATTTCTGCGCAGCCGCGAGGAGCTGGTCGCACAATTGGGAGAGTTGTCGGAGGGTTTTCGTTTGCTGGCCGATTTCAGCCAGTTGGAATCCATGAAACTGGATTGCGAGCCGGAACTGGGCCGGATGATGGAATTGATCGGGCAGGCGGGCGTCACCTTGGTAGTGCGGGTCATTCCTGACCCGAGCAAGGACATCGGGATGAACATCCTGACGGCTTTTCACTACCCGCATCGTCCACGGGTGGTTGCTTGTCGAAACCTGATCGAAGCCGCCAGAACCCTCGGGTTTTGAGGCACACCTTTTGGAGCGGGTCGCGATGCTCATGACCGTGACATCGCCGGTTTGACAAACCCGGCAGCCATTCCACCGCTAACCTTTAATACACGGCCTGAGCTGGGTATCCACTAACAGGATGTGCTGCTCAATCCAGGAACTGATCTCCCGATGCAGTTGACGGAGCAGGTCCGGGTGAAAACCTTTCGCCCGGCAGCGTTCTTTGAATTGCCGAAAAAACTCCCTGAGCTGTTCGTGTGCCTGTTTGTTCTGCGCATGGGCCGGACACCGGTATTTTTCCATGCACTCCTCTTCAAATTTGAAATGCGTATTGGCGTATGACTCCAGAAAGTCCACCAGTTGGAGCAGGAATTCGGCCTCCTCCCGGGTCGGATTGGTGTCGCCCAACATGCCCTCCAGATGATTGATGTTATTAATCAACATCCGGTGATGTGCATCCACCGTGTCGGAACCGGTTGTGAATTGTTCGGTCCAAATTACCACATGAAAATTCAGGTTCGTTTGTTTTGCGAGGGCCGCTGCGGACGTTGCCGGCAGGCTCGACCAAACGTGGTCTGTCCGCAAGAAATATTATTTATGATTCAACTTCCGCCAGGGCGATACCGGGACTACAGTTTTTTTTGGCAAACATCCGTCATATATTGCTTCCAACATGATTCCCCATTCTTTGACGCCTGGATTGAAATGATTTCGGCCTGCGCGCAATCGCCAAAGCCGCGCATCATCCAAGCCTGGAGACCGCTATGGCTGGTCGTTTACGCAACGCAAAGTTGTGGCGCGCCGGCGTACACCCGGTGGAGCCTGTTGCGCAACGATGAACAATCTTGCGGGTGCGGGATTCCACACCTCGGTCTGCGGAGCACTGCCATTCGTGATGGTACGGATTGAGCCGGGCTGCTTTTACATTTTCCAATGCCAGTAAATGCCGGAGCGGGCGGCTAGACGCTGCGTTTGGGTCTGGTTACGGCCATCAGGATTCCGAACCAGAGCACCAGTGCCAAAGTAAGCACGGGGATGACCCACCGGGGCATCGGGAACGAGCTCATTCCTCGCAGGGACACGAGCCACGCTTCCAGACGGCAATTCAATATTAACAGGATGATTCCCCAAACCAGAAGAAGGTGCGCCGCCGTGGCTTGCAATGCCGCCATGCCGGTTTTGTTTCGAAGCCGCAGGAAATGTAACATTCCCAGTGCCATCATGGCGGCAGCAATGATGGCGGCCCAGACCGGATCGTTTGTCCGCCAGGCGATGTCAATCAGCCCCGCGAAACACGCCAGATAGACGCCGGTAACGACGACGAGGCGCCGGCCCCAGGTTAACGGTTGACGAACTGGCTGCGGGCCTGCGGTTTCCTCATTCAGCCGGCGGATGGACACAACGCGGCGGAACACCACCACACACAAAGTGACGATAATGATGGCATAGACCCACCAGAAACCCGCCATCGCCGCAAAGAACGTGCGGTCGCTCCACTCCCGTTGCCGGCTCAAGGCCCGCAAGGCCAGTTGGCCGGGAATACACCAGGCCAGTACGAAAACCCACATACTGATGAACGCAACCTTCTTCACCCGCCGTTCCGCGGCGGTGGGAGCTGCCTGGACAATCAGCCAATGTGCCAGCATGCCACCCACAATCCCGACCATCGGTGCCAGCCATATTCCCAAAAGACCGGTTTTGGCCGCCGCCGTGCCTTTGCCCGCGACACCGACACCGAAGGCTGCCGCCGGTGCGGCGGGCAAGGCCGCGAGCACCGCGCCTGAAAACGCCTGCCCCGGTGCTGTCCGGGACAATGTGTCTTCCACAAACGCCTGGACCTCCTCCTGCAACAACTTGCGCCCGCGCGACAGCCGTTGTTTGACGGCGTCTTCGGACAATTCCAGCTCCGCCGCCACCTGTTCGATGGATTGGTGCTGGCGATAAAACAGGATGAGCGGTTCGCGGTATAACTCGGGGATTCTTTCCAACGAACGCCACAAAATCGCCTCTTCCTCGCGCCCGATGGTTTGTTCCGAAGGCAGCGCCTCCCGCGCCGGCGACTCGGCCACCGCTTCCAACGGCTCGGCCACATGCACCGGTTCACGCCCTTCCCGCTGCAGGTTTTTGTGAATCCGGTTGCGGACAATGCCACACAGCCAGGCGCGAAGTTTGTCCGGTTCCCGCAGGAGCCGGAGATGTTTCCAGGCCGTGATGAACGTCTCCTGGGCCACGTCCTCACTCAGGCCAAGATGGCCGATGCGGCTGTAAGCCAGCGAACAAATCAATATCTGGTACCGCGACACAATCCGGCTGAAAGCATCCCGGTCGCCGGCCAGAGTGCGCGAAACCAGCTCGGCGTCACTGTCTTCGGCTGCGGTCATGATTCTATTAGTCATCATATCGTTTGATATGTCCCTCTGAAAGCCAAAGAGGTGACAAAGAATTTCATTCAATTTAGCCATTACCGCCGGCATTCCAGCCCGCATCCGGACTTTGAAAACCGGGTGGCTTTGTTACTTTCCTTTGGGAACCAAATCGCAAAAGGAATTTTATGCCGGAAAACATTGGATTTGTCGGCGTCGGGCGGATGGGCGCGAATATGGCGCGCCGCCTCAAGGAATGCGGCTGGACCATCACCGCGGTGTTTGACGTGAACCCCGGTGCCGCGCAATCACTCGCGCAGGAACTGGGCGGCGCCGCAACCGGTGACCTCAAAGCCGTCACCGCGTTGAGCGACGTGGTGTTCACCGTCGTCACCGATGACCAGGCGATGAAGAGCATTTATCGCGGTGGCTTGTTGAGCCGGGCGAAAGGCAAGTTGTTCATCAATTGCGCCACGGTGACGCCCGCCATTCACGTCTGGGTGGAACAAAAATGCGAAGCCCGGGGCGCGCAATCGCTGGAAGCGTGCATGGCCTCGAGCATCACCCAGGCGCGGGCAGGTTCGCTGTACCTGATGTGCGGCGGCAAACCGGAGGTGTTCGAACGGGCCAGGCCGATTCTGGAAAAATTGAGCGCGGCGCTCCGTTACCTCGGGCCGGCGGGCAAAGCCGCCGAGGTGAAGGCGCTCGTGAACATGGTCATGAATTGCAACACCGCCGCGCTCGCGGAAGGACTGGGTTTGGGCGCCGCTCTCGGCCTTGACCTGACGATGTTGCGCGAGGTATTTGCGCAGACGGGCGCCAATTCGTCCGTGCTGCGGACTGACGGCGAAGACATGCAGAACCGCGACCACACGTGCTTTTTCTCCGCTGCCCACGCCGCCAAGGATTCCGGCATCGCCCTCAAGCTGGCCAAAATTCAGGGGTTGAACCTCCCGCTCGCCCTTGCCACAAAGAAACAATACGACCGGATGGTAAAGGAAGGATTGGGCGACCTGGACAAGTCCGGTGTCGCCGAACTGACGTACAAAGAACGCAAAGGCCACCCCCTCTGATTCTCAATGAGGTGGCGGGGTGACGGCCATGATTCAGGCAGCCCTCCCCTTCATCCGGGACCGGGCCGCTTGGGCGTTGGCGATAATGTGCCGGAGAAACAGTCAGGCGCAGAGTTGACAGCGAAACAGAGAACGCAATCCTGTTGCCGTGAAACGATTAATTTTGGCCGCCGCCGTCGCAGTTTTTGCCGCTGGATGCTCGAAACATGAGACGCCGGCCGGCTCAACCAATGCTATTTGGATTTCTGCCCAAAGCAGCTCGAATTTGTTCGCAAGCCGGGTGGTGCTCGGTGCGGGGACTGCAATGAATCCGTATTTTGGCGACGTGGACGCCATTTTCCAGACGAGGATTACAACTCATCAGGTCATTTATGCCTATCCGGGCATTTATTATACCCATGGAAATTTAGGCGGGGTGAATGCAGGAGTTTGTCTCCAATCGGGAGACAGGTTGGTTGGTTCGGGAATAGATATAACAACCTTCCGGAGGTATGCGAATGCGCCCGGATACCAGACCGGAGCCGGAAACATCGAGGGAATGATTTCTGCCTCCGGCGTCTCCAACGTAACGGTAGAGAATCTGACGGTGGATTGCCAGGGCCAGGTGTATCGGACAAACAAAATCAACGGCATCGAGATTCAGGGCGACTTTGATACCGTCAAATTTTGCAAAGTCATTAACTGGTGCGGGCACACCTTCAATGGAAACCAGGGAGACGAAGCCTGGGCTGTTTTTCTGGTGAACCAGCGGCCAGAGATCATCCCGGAGGCCGACCGGGGGAATAAAATTTTATACTGCATAGCGGCTTCGCCGCAGGGAAATTACGACGACGCCTTCACTGCCGACGGACAATATCTGATCGAAGGCTGCGAGGCTTATTATCCAATACTCACCAATAATAGTACGAGCACTTTCGCCTATCCGGGCGCACCGGGTCCAGGGATGTTTCTTGGCGCGGGCCTGCCGATTGCCGGTGGTAAAAATGCCATTGTCAAAGATAATTACGTTGAGGGCGGCCTCTGCGGAATCTATGGCGATACCTTCGGGGAAACCAACTGCATTATCGAAAATAACATTCTGAACAACTGCATGACGGGAATTTTATTGAACGGGTCAATGTCCACCAATCAATGGGTGGCGTGTGACAATCTAAAAATCATCAACAACCTGATTGAGGCCCTGACCAATTATTTTTCTTCGGAACGGATGATGATAGGATTGATAAATTATTCCACGAGCTATGCCCCGTGGCGGAGAATAATCATCAGCGGCAATACGCTGAGATTTGCCGACGGCGTCAAACCCACCCGGATAGACGGCAATCAAGCAGCCTTTTGGCTGGGGGTTGCCACCAATGCAGCGGCTTCGTCCAATCTTGAAGGAGTGCTGATTTCAGGAAACATCGTGGACAACGAGTTAACCAACATACTCCAGGGTTTGAATTACCATATCGCAAATAACGTGGACCAAAATGGAAAGTTGTCCCGCGTGCAAGGGGCTGACGAACAATACCGGAACTAACGGAATCAATGGTGCAAACCCGGGCCATTTGGGTTTGCCTGCAAAATGAATCCCCGCGCGTCGGCTGATCGGCCGGCGGGCGAAAGAGAAAAACTTGCCTTTTCTGGTTGCAACTTTGCTTCCCTTCTATATAATCTTTTGTTCCTGAATTGAACGGGTTTTTTTTATCGTGAGCTATTGCATTTTAGAAACCGGAAGCAAACAGTATCGTGTGGCCGCGGGCGACACGCTGGAAATCGAGCGTCTGGCCGTCGAAGCCGGCAAGCCCGTCACGTTTGACCGCGTGTTGCTGGTCAACCGCGACGGCAAGGTCGCCGTCGGCGCGCCCACCGTCATCGGGGCGAGCGTCGTGGCTGACGTGGTGGAACACAAGCGCGGCGAGAAAACGCTCACGTTCAAAATGAAACGCCGCAAGGGTTATCACAAAAGCATCGGCCACCGTCAGGAACTGACCGTGGTCAAGATCAAGGAAATCAAAGCTTAACATCGGGTCTTGGACCTGGTGTCCGGCATCTGGGGGAGCCCAGAACCGGGACGCCAGCCCCCAGCCCCCAAAAAAATTTATGGCACACAAGAAAGGTCAAGGCAGCGTCCGCAACGGCCGCGACAGCGTCAGCAAACGGCTCGGTGTGAAAACATTTGGCGGCGAATTTGTCACCGCCGGCAGCATCATCGTCCGCCAGCGCGGCACGAAGTTTGAAGCCGGCCAGAACGTCGGCACCGGCCGCGACTGGACGCTTTTCGCGCTCGTGGACGGCAAAATCGCCTTCGACAAGAACGGCCGCCGCGTGAATGTGAAGGCCGAACCCGCCACGAAGAACTGAACGGCGTTATTGAATTTCCAGGCGAGGCCCACGCCTCGCCTTTTTTATTTATGATTTACGATTGATGATTGATGATTCGATGGATTTGAAAAATCGTAAATCATCAATCGTAAATTCAGCGCATGTTTGTTGACGAAATCAAAATTTACGCGCGGGCGGGACACGGCGGCAAAGGCTGTGTCGCGTTCCATCGTGAAGCCTTCGTGCCCAAGGGCGGCCCCAGCGGCGGCAACGGCGGACGGGGTGGCAGCGTGATTTTGCAGGCCGACCACGACCTCAACAACCTCATCGCGCAGTATTATCAGGCGCGCCTCGTCGCACCGGATGGCGAACACGGCCTGGGCAAGGGCATGGACGGCCACGCCGGCAAAGACCTTATTGTGAAGGTGCCCTGCGGCACGCTGGTCTGGCAACTGGCCGGCGGGGCAAAGGAAATTCGGGAGGACGAAGATGAAAGCCCGGATGACAAACCGATGTTCCGCACCAGTGCCAGCAAGCGGCCATTGATCCGCAGCGCCAGCGGCGCGCTGGCGCAGGAAATTGATTTGAGCCAGGAAAGCGCGGGTGAACAAATTTCTGCAACCGACAAAGGCGAATTGATTGCCGACCTCACGCAACACGGGCAACAATTTGTTCTGTGCCAGGGCGGACGCGGCGGCCTGGGCAATCGCAACTTCGCCACCGCCGCGCGCCAGACACCGCGCTTCGCCCAACCGGGCGAGCCGGGCACGGAAGGCGATTTTCTCCTGGAACTGCGCATCATGGCCGAGGTCGGGCTGGTGGGCTATCCGAACGCCGGCAAGTCCACGCTGCTCACGGCCATTTCCAAAGCGCGGCCCAAAATCGCGCCCTATCCGTTCACGACCCTGCATCCACAAATCGGCATCGTGGAATACGAGGATTTTCACCGGCTCACGGTTTGCGATGTGCCGGGACTGATTGAAGGCGCGCATCAAAACGTCGGTCTGGGCCATGCCTTCCTACGCCACATCGAACGTTGCAAAATCCTCGTGTTGCTGCTGGACATGGCCGGCACGGACAACCGCACGCCGTGGGACGATTACCAACAGTTGCTCAGCGAACTGCGGCTTTACGACCCCGCCCTGCTCGACAAACCGCGCCTCGTTGTCGCCAACAAAATGGATGAGGCCGTGGCGGAGACAAATCTGAAACAATTCAAAAAGAAGATTAAAAAGGTTTCCGTGCTGCCCATTTCCGCCGCCTTCGACCAAGGGGTTGAGAAATTCAGGAAAATGATCCGCCATGCGGTGGAGGAAGCATAAAAGATTCAACCACGGATTACGCGGATTACGCTGATGAGAATTTTATCCGCGTTATCCGCGCAATCCGCGGTTAAATTTCCAAAAACCACATGAGGCTGTCGCCGTGCTTCAGCATCTTCACGTCGTGCCACGGCGCGACCAGGGTGAGCGTGTCGCGTTTGGCATGGCCGAGAATGAACCGGCCCCCGGGCGCGAGCAGCTTCGGCAGATGCGGATCGTCGAGGAGTTGTTGCGCAAAGGAGGTCGAGCGGCGTCCGACGTTTTTCTCGCCATAGGGCGGGTCGGCGAGGATCAAATCGAATTGCCGGCCGCTGGCGGCCAGTTGATGCACGGCCACAAACACATCCTGCATGCGGACTTCGAGATGGGATTCAAAACCGGCGGCTGCCGCGTTGCTGCGGATGAATTCCCCGTGTTTGTGTGATTTCTCGATGCACAGCGCCGACGTCGCGCCGCGGCTCAGACAATCGAGGCTCAACGCGCCGGAACCGGCGAACAATTCGAGCACCCGCGTGCCGACCACGCGCGAACCAAGCGAGTTGAAGACCGCCTGCTTGACGAGGTCAGGCGTGGGCCGGACATCAAATCCTTTGGGAACCCTGAGGAGACGTCGGGCTGCGTTGCCGCCGGTAATGCGCATTTTAATTTCCGGAGGGACGAGTTACACGAGTCCCATTCCATGTTTTTCAACTTCAGGGGCTCGGGTAACTCGCCCCTCCGATCTGATCATTTGAAAATCTCGGCAAAGAACAACTTCATGTATTCCCACGAGCGTTTGTCGGCTTTTTCATTGTAAGCGGCGCCTCTGGAATTGTCGTTGCCCGCCATCGGCTGGGTGAAGGCATGAACCGCCCCGCCGAATTTGACGAGCTGCCAGTCCACCCCGCCCTGGCGCATTTCATTCTCCAGCGCGGCAATGTTCTGCGACGAGGAAAAGGGATCATCCGCGCCGTGCAACACCAGCACCTTGCATTTGATGTTCTTGCCGTCGTCCGGATTGGGCGCATCCAGTCCGCCGTGAAAGCTCACCACGCCGTTCAATTCCGCCCCGCTGCGCGCCAGCTCCAGCACCGTCGTGCCGCCGAAACAATAACCGATGGCGGCGATGCGTTTCGGGTCCACCAGCGGCTGTTTACGCAGCGCGTCCAGACCGGCGTTGGCGCGCGCGCGCAAAAGCTGGCGGTTCCCGCTCCGATATTTTCCGGCCAGGGCGCCGGCTTCCTCTGTGTTTTGGGGACGGACGCCTTTGCCATAGATGTCCGCGCAAAACGCGACGTAACCGAGTTGCGCGAGCATTTCGGCGCGGTGCTTTTCGTAGTCGGTCAGCCCCATCCATTGGTGCACCACGAGCACACCGGGCCGCGGGCCCTGAATGGCATCGTCCCAGGCAACGAAACCTTCGAGCGTGGTGTCGCCCTGTTTGTATTCAACGGTCCGCGTCTGGATGGCCGCGCGCACGGTCATGGCGCAAGTTAGAACGAGCAGGACAGAAATCAAATTTTTCATGGCGTTACTCTAACCGCTTCGGCAAAAATTGCCAGCGGCTTGACAGGTGCCACCTCCGGCAGGCTTCCTATTCCCGTGCAACGACTGGGACCGCCGGATTCGCACCACCTTGACGCCGCCGTCGGGTGGCTGGGGCTGGGTTGCGTCACAGAAGCGCGGGCGGAACTGGATTTGATTTCGGGGGCGCAACAAAAGCACCCCGCCGTGCTGGAAGCGCGCTGGACACTTTGCGCCCGGGAACAGCGCTGGACCGAGGCGTTGGAAATCGCGCGAAGCGAACTGGCGGCCACACCCGACGAAGCCTCTGGCTGGCTGCATCGCGCCTATGCCTTGCGCCGCGTTCCCGACGGCGGTTTGTCCCGGGCCTGGGAGGCGCTGTTGCCGGCGGCGGAAAAATTTCCCCGCGAACCGGTTATCGCTTACAATCTTTCGTGTTACGCCTGCCAACTGCAGCAACTCGATGTCGCCCGGCACTGGCTGCAGCGGGCGATGACAGCCGGCGGCAAGGATGCCGTCCGGAAAATGGCCCTGGCGGACGACGATTTAAAACCGCTGTGGACGGAAATCCGGGATCTGTAATAAAAAAGAGTGACAAAACACACAGAGAAACTGAAAGCCCCTGTCCATGAACCACCGGGTAGGACGCGCAGTCCTCTGCGCGCCGGGAACGTGGAAGGACCTCCCTTTGCTCCAAGGCGGCGCGCACGGAGTGACGCGCCCTACCGCCAGCCGGCTCAGGGAGTCAAAGCGCGACATAACTGGCGCTCGACGATTCTCGAAGTCTCTCACCTGCGCGTGGAGCGCGGCGGCACGACCATTCTCGGCGGCGTGAACTGGCGGGTGGAGCGGGGACAACATTGGGTGATTCTCGGCGCCAACGGCTCGGGCAAAACCTCGCTGTTGAGCGCATTGACGGGTTATCTCACGCCGACGGCCTGGGCCATTTCGCTGCTGGGCAAGACGTACGGACGTTCGGACTGGCGCGAATTGCGAAAGCAAATCGGCATCGTCAGCTCCGCCGTCCGGCAGATGATGGCCGACCACGAACCGGCGCTGGAAACCGTCGCCAGCGGCAAATACGCGATGATTGACTTCTGGGGCCGCCTGGCGCGCGCCGACAAAATCCGCGCATTGCAGATTCTCCGGCAAATTGAATGCGCGCACCTGGCGGAACGTCCGTGGCGCGTGCTCTCGCAGGGCGAACGGCAGCGGGTGTTGATTGGCCGGGCGTTAATGGCCCGGCCGCGCGTGCTGATTCTCGACGAACCGTGCGCCGGGCTGGACCCCGCCGCGCGCGAACATTTTCTGCAATTCCTGCAACGGCTCGGCGAACGCAAAAACGCGCCGACGCTCGTGCTGGTGACGCATCATGTCGAGGAAATCATGCCGGTATTTTCGCACCTGCTGATTTTGAAAGGTGGACGGACGCTGGCCGCCGGGACGAAGCCGGAAATGCTCAAAGCCGGGAGGTTGTCGCAGGCGTTCAATGCGCGGGCAAGGTTGCAAACCAGCCGCGGGCGTTACCTGATGAGCGTATTGCCGAAACGGGGCGTGGTTGTTTGAAGCCAGTTCAGTGACGGCGACACGCCGTCCCTCCCGTCTTTTTAAACCGGCACCGGCGTGGCCTTTTCACTCCAGCCGAACAGGCGCTTGGCCTTGATGACCTGGGCAATCGGCGGCGGCACCATTTTTTCCCAGGAAACGTCGCCGGCCTTGATTTTGTCGAGCACGTCGCCGGAATAAATCTTCAGATACTCCGGGTTGTAATTGCGGATGTTTTCGACAAAGCCGTTTTCCACCAGGTGCGCGTAGAGATGGCGGAGGTGCGGCGGGACTTCCAGGGTTTCCACGGTGGTGAGCTTGCCGGTTTTGCGGTCCAGCGACGGATAGACATACAATTTCGCGTCGTTTTTGAATAACTGGCCGAGCGATTCCATCAGGCCGCCTTCGAGATCGGTATAAAAGCTCTCATCCATCACATCGCGCAACCGCACCAGGCCCAGCGGCAGGCCGATGTTTTTTTGCGTGTATTTCGAGAGATACATGACCAGGCGGTGATAACGGCGAAAGCTGGAAATGAGCACCGTCTTGCCCAGCGCACTTAATGTGTCCACGCGGTCCAGAAAATCGCGGTGATCAATCACGTCATCCACCTGCAACTGGCGCAGGGTCATTTCCGTGATGACCACCGGCAGCTCGCCCTGAAGCGATTCTTCCCGGAGGAACTGCTCCTGCGCGCGTTCGAGCATGTCGAACATCGCGTTGGTGAACGGGCGGAAACTGCCACGCTCGACCAGCACCGGTTTCTTGTAAAGCACCTCGCCCGCCACCACCGTTTCGCCGTCGGCGGTGAACATGGCGGTGTCGGTGAGTTCCTGCTCCACCAGTTGCAAGGCCATCAGCCGGTTGTCCACGTCGGCGAAGGCGGGCCCGGAAAATTTGATCATGTCCACCTCGATGCGGTCGCGCGAAAGGTTGTCCATCAACTGACCGATCAATTGCGGCGGCTCATGATGATGATAAAACGCGCCGTGAATCAGGTTCACGCCGATGATGCCGAGCGCCTCCTGCTCGCGGACATTTTCGCGGTCGAGCATCCGCACGTGAATGATGATGTCGGAAGGCGGCCCGTGCGGCTCGGTCTGGAATTTGATGCCAAGCCAGCCTTGTCCGTCGGTTTGATGGGAAAAACTGTGCGTCGCGACCGTGTCGGCAAAGACGAAGAAGGTGAATTTGTCGCCACGGGTCTTGTCCAGGCGCTGCAACAGCAGGTCAAATTCGTAACCGAGCATTGCTTGCAGGCGCTTGCGGCTGACGTACCGGTCCGAAGGTCCATAAATGGCGTCGCTGATTGCCATGTCGTAGGCCGACATGGTCTTGGCCACTGTGCCGGCCGCGCCGCCCACGTGGAAAAACCAGCGCGCCACCTCCTGGCCGGCGCCGATTTCGGCAAACGCGCCGTACTTGCTAGCATCGAGATTGATTTGAAGCGCCTTTTGCGCAGAGCTCATTGTCGGTTCAGTCATCATTGGCTTCGACCCCTTCGCACGGCAAAATACACAAAAACGACGCCGTGTCCACAGCAGTTGCTTTCGGCAGCGCCCTGATTTGAGTTGTAGGGTCGGCGCTGTGCGCCGATTGGTTCGAGCCACAGGCTCGACGCTACAACCTTGCTTTCGGCTTTCCGCCCCCTGAAAACGTGCTATGCTCGTTCGCATGTATCGGACGCAGGATCTGCATGTCAAAGAAATCGTCCGGCTGCTGACGCCGCGCGAATTGAAGGCGCAATTGCCGACGCCGGAGGCGGCCAACGCCACCGTGGCGCGCAGCCGCGAGCGGATCATCCGCATCCTGCGGCAGGAAGACCCGCGCCTGCTGGTCGTGGTCGGGCCGTGCTCGATCCACGACGAACAAGGCGCATTGGAGTACGCGGCGCGGCTCAACGCGTTGCGCCAGGAATTCGCGGGCCGGCTGGAAATTGTCATGCGCGTTTATTTTGAGAAGCCGCGCACCACCATCGGCTGGAAAGGATTGATCAACGACCCGCACCTGGACGGCTCGCAGGACATCGAGACCGGCTTGAAAATCGCGCGGAAACTTTTGCTGGAAATCACCGGTATGGGGCTGCCGACGGCGACGGAATTTCTCGACCCGATTGTGCCGCAGTACACGGCGGACCTGGTGACGTGGGCGGCGATTGGCGCGCGCACCACCGAATCGCAGACGCATCGCGAAATGGCCAGCGGCCTGTCCATGCCCATCGGCCTGAAAAACAACACCGACGGCAGCCTGCAATCGGCCATCGAAGCAATGGGCGCGACGCGGCATCCGCACAGTTTTCTGGGCATTGACCAGGACGGCGCCACGGCCATCGTGCGCACGACGGGCAATCCGCACGCGCACATCGTCCTGCGCGGGGGACGCACCCAGACCAATTACGATGCCGCGAGCATCCGGGCGGCGGAGGAGAAATTGAAGGCGGAAAAGCTGCCGCCGGTGCTGATGGTGGATTGCAGCCATGCGAACTCCGCCAAACAATTTGCGAAACAGGAGGACGTGTGGCGCAGCGTCATCCAGCAGCGCGTCGAAGGCACGCGCTCGCTCATCGGCCTGATGGTCGAGAGCCACCTGCACGAAGGCAACCAGCCGATTCCGAAAGACCTCAAGGACCTGCGCTACGGCGTGTCGCTCACCGACTCGTGCATCGGCTGGGAAACCACCGAACGCATGTTGCGCTGGGGCTACGAGACGCTGGGCAAATCATCGGAGATGGCAGCCGCTTCGGCGGCGTAACGAGACGTCAACCAGATTTTAGTTTTGTAGCAGCCGACGTGAGGAACGCTCATTATTTACAATACACGATTTACGCGCGCACTCGGATGATGGATAGATTTATCAATCGTGAATCGAATGCTGTAAATTGTGTTGGAGCCTCGTTACCTCGGGTGCTACCAATTCAGAAGAGATGACGGCGGGCTACGGCCAGGTCCAAGTGAAGGGGAAACTCAGCCGGTAAAACTGCATGGGACCGGACATCGGAACGAGAACCGGTTGGACGGTGTTGGTGCTGTTGAAATTGATCACTGTGGTCCAGTTCGTCAGCGCCAGATTCGTACTGCCAAGTACGATGCCGTTCAGGCCGACCGGCACATTGGCCAAGGCCAACTGGTTGGTGCCGTTCTGTGATGTAATCTGGTTAATTTGCGCTGGCGCTATGAGTTGTCTGGCCACACCCGCCATGATTGCATGAACTTTTGCCGTCGGGTCATCGGAATCCCAAAAAATGTAATTCGTGCCCGGGCCATTGACATTGTCATTTGGCAATGAAGTATAGCCATTTAGATAAGCGGTAAGGACATCTATACTTTGTCCGTTATAAAGCGCATTGGTCAATCCATAGGCGGCGGCGTTGGTTAAAATGTCATCGAGTTTCGCAAAAAAATCCGGCTCATAAATGGTCAGGCCGGGGCATGTAACCATGGCATTACTCAACATGGCGGTGAAAGCGGTGTTAAAATTAATCACCATTTGGCGGATGAAACTCTTGTCGGCGGAAGATGAAATGGTGTTGTAATCCGGAATCTCAGTAATATCCACGGCATTCGGCATGACCAAGGTGCGCACGCCCTTGGCATAATACAGATTTGTGACGGCTTGCCATTGGTTGGTCAGCGACTGGTTGATGGCATTGGTCCATAGGGTAATATTCGTGCCGGAGGGATAATAGATATTTCCAATATCATCAACAAAATCAGCATCGTTGACCCAGACGATGAACAGGGCATTTGAGGCATTTGTCGGCGCAGCAAAGGCGCTGACATTCGCAACCAGATTGGTGCTGGCGTCACCGTAGTAAGACCAGTTATTACTGGAGTAGGACCAGTTGGTGCTGGAAGCGGATAGATTGGTGTAGGACAGGTGGTTTACGATGTTGTTGGAGTACCAATAGTTATTGGTCAGATTCAACTGCTGCGCCAGCAATTCAACCCAAACCCGGCCATTGGAACGGCGCAGACCGAAATAAGGCTCAAACCCGGCGATCGCATTAGTTGTGGTGGTGGAAACGCTGTCTCCGAAAATGTAGAGCGAGGTAAATGCGGCTTGTGCCGGAAAAACGGCGAGTCCGAACAACAAAAGACACCATGTGAATCGAATGAGGCTTTTCACATTTTCCCAAGCTTACTTCGAACCAGGCCAAAGTAAAGACAGGAGTGTGACAGTGCTCTAATTCCGGTAGGGCGCGTCACTCCGTGCGCGCCGTTGTCCACATTTGCGGCGGGCAGAGGACTGCCCGCCCTACCCAAATTTTTAAATCAGGACATTACCGGGAGCGCTATCAGTAAAACAGGTTTTGGGACTCGCATAGCTCGTCCCTCCGGGAAATTTACTGGTGCAACGCAAAGCGGCAGGTAACCTGCTGATTCAGGCGTATCACCCATGCGTTCCTAAGGTGCCCGTTCAGCGGTTGAACCAACAAACCGATAAAAATGAACCGACGTAACCTATCAAGGCTGCTGGCGATAAGCTTTGGGGGCGTTTCAGCCTTGAACGTGTCGGCGGATGGTTTCCGGCTGGCCAGCCAGGATGCCTTTGCGAGTGCACGCGGTGAAGCGTTTGCCGCCACGGCAGACAATGCATCCGCCATTTACTACAATCCTGCCGGCATTACCCAGCTCGAGGGCAGCCAGCTTCGAGCCGGACTTTACAGTATTTATCTGGATCCGACGTTCCAGCCGCCTGACACGGCACCAAATGCAGGCGGTACCTATAACATCGGCAAACACTACAATTTCATTCCCCAGCTTTTTCTCGCGCACTCGTTCGAAAACTCTCCCGTCAGCGTAGGACTGGGAATTTATGCGCCCTACGGTGGAAACATGGACTGGCCGCAAAACACCGGCTTCCGCGCGGTGGCCATAAATGGGTCGCTCAAATATTTCAGGGTTAATCCCGTGATCGCGTTCAAGCTGGCGCCCAATCTTTCCATCGGCGGTGGTGTGATGGTGGACTATGGGAAAATTGATTTGGAACAAGGGCTTAGTGCAGCTCCACAACCTCCTAACTTTTACAGTTTCATAGGTGACGGCTGGAGTGTGGGCTATAATCTGGGCGTGCTCTGGCAACCCGTGGAGCAACTCTCCCTGGGCGCAACCTTCCGCAGTGCCACCTCCTTTACCATGGATGGTAACACAGAATTCGAAAAATATTCATCAGGAATACCTTACACAAGCCTGCCTGCCCATGCAGATTTTACGTTTCCCCTGACGGCAGTGGTCGGCATCTCCTATCGGCCCACACCAAAATGGAATCTGGAATTTGATGCCGATTATACAGATTGGAACAGTTTTGAAACGGTTACCATCTATCAACAAGGCAGCCCTCCGCCAGGTGGACCGCAGAATCCTGTTGTAACACTCGACTGGCGATCCAGTTGGATGTATGAACTCGGCGTAACACGGTATTTTGACAACGGCTGGCATGCCAGTGCCGGCTATGTTTATAACGAAACCTCAGTACCGGATGCTTATTACACTCCGTTGGCGGCAGACTTGAACCGGCATTTCTTCAGCATCGGTGCGGGCCGTAAGGGCAAGAGATTCGATTTTGATGTCACCTATCAATTCGGATACGGACCTTCACATACCGTCACCGGCAGCACTCCATCATCAATATCCGGCACGGTTGCCGGACAGACCGCCAATGGCACATACGAATTCATCAGCCAAGCCGTGCTGGTGACGGTGGGGATGCATTTTTAAATTTGAGATAATCTGGCTTTATTTTGGCCCGGAAAATGTTCTATTCAGGCCCCGGAATGAAACGAGAAGGCATTGACAGCATCAATCGATGGTTTTACGCAGCGGAGGAACTCGGCGAATACATTGGCATCCGCTTTGGCCATATTCTTCCGGGAGCCACTGAACCCGAGTGGACCTTTCTGCGCCACACGGACTTCGACGGCATCGGCGGTCTCGCGCATATCCTCCGGCAAAAGGGGGTCAAACTCGGGCGCCTCCCGCAAATCCGTTATCCGTCGGCATCCTCGCCGCTTTCGGTTTTAAAACTGGTACCGAAATTTTTGCAGCCCCGGCGGCACGTCAAATGGCTTCCTTTGGGTACGACTCAGAAAAACGGTCCGCAACCTCCTACGGCGGTGGCCTGGCATGTTTTTGACGAACTGGCGACCCTGCAACTGCGGCGGGTCTGCCGCATGGCCGGCGTCACGGTGAATTCTTTTCTGCTGAAACATTTGACCAAGGCCATTCGTCCGTTTCTGGAAGACCAATCGGCCGTGGTGCCCTGGATGGTTCCGGTGAACTTGCGCGGCAAACTGGTACGGGACCGCGACACGGCAAACTTTTCGACCTACGTCGGCGTCAAAGTCAAATCCTATGAAACGCCGCATGACGTTCATCGGAACATATATGCGGCACTGGGCAGGCGCGAGCACTGGGCGAACTGGTATGCCTTCTATGTCAGTCGGATCCTGACGCAGGGAATGCGGAGGTATTTAATCACCAAGGAATTGGCGGTGTCCCAGTGGAACCTTGGAAGTTTTTCGAACCTGGGCGACTGGGATGCGGAAAAGGAAATCACCCAGCCGGAGTGCCGGGGTGACTGGCTCTTCTGCCCGCCGGTTTTGCGCTGCCAACTGGTGGGAGCGGGATGCGTGACGTTCCAAAACCGGTTAAGTCTGGTGATTCAGGCGCATCCAGAGCTGACCACTGAACCCGCGATCACGAAGGTCTGGGTGCAGAACTGGGTGAAGGAAATCGAAATGGACCTGGCCAGCGGCCTGGTCGATCCCACCACGTTCTTCTGGCGGAAAACCTCGGTCTAAAATTTGAAGGTGGCGGCGATATCGAAGGCGTTGTTGAACGTCTTGTAGGTGCCATTTGCCGGATAATCAGGAGCGGTGGGCGGGTTGTTAATGGTACGCCCGCCATTATATCCAAAGTGATAGGCAATCGCCCAATCCCAACGCCTGCCGTGACGGCCAAACCCGATGCTGCCCAATTGCAGATTGCTGTCGGGAATGAGCGGGTTGAAATTCGCGTCCGGGCTGGAATTCTCATTGTAAATGTAACCGACACTCACGAAATAGCCCTTGCCCAGCTGGCGGGTGGCGCCGAATTCGTACATGAAACTGGAACGGTAATCCAGGGTGAGAGGCACGTTGCCAAACGCCGTGTTCTGGAAGGTAATTTGTTTAAGGCTGTCCCAATCCGCCCAGTCCAGATCGAATTCAAAATTCCAGTTGGTAGTCGGCCGGAACGAGACGCCGCCAACCACAAATTGCGGAAATTTAACTGACCCGCTGGTTAAGGTGGACGGCGGCAAGGGCGGGCTGGGGGTTGTGGAAGAAGTGCCGTCATAGTTGATCTCCGTTGCCGAACGATAATTGACACCGAAGGACCACATCGGGTGCGGCTGCCATAAAACGCCGGCGTTGAATCCATAATCCACACCATCGCCATCAAAGCTGAATTGGTCACCGGGAATCAAACCGATTGCCCGCGTGAACGTTGCCTGGGAATAATTGATGGTGGGGCCGATAGCAATGGAAAGTGTGCGATGGATTTTCCACGCGATGACCGGGTTGAACGACAGGTACAAAAGACTGCCCTTTTCAGCCACGGTGCTGAAAGGCGTATTGTTTCCCCAGTCCAGCGCGAGCCCATACGGGCAGTACATGCCCAACCCGACGGAAACCGGCATGTTAGTGAATGTATTCACGTAGTACACCTGGGGAACGGCTTCCAGATCTGAGTTGGCCTTGGCCGTAACACCGCTGGGAGATGTGTATTTCTCACCGGGAGAAATCACATAAAGCCCGAGGCGAACATTCTGTCCCTCCAATTGAGTGATGCCGGCGGGATTGTAATAAATAGCCGACGGATTGTCCGCGGTGGCGACCACCGCGTCACCCCGCGCAATGGCTTCCGGATCCTGGTTGGGCAAGCGGAACGCACCGGCCTGCAGGTTGCACAAGGCCAGAAAACTGAAACCCCAGGCCAGCAACAGCGTCAAGCTGGTGGAATGGAAGGGCGTGATGAACCGGCTCAATTTGTTTTGCATAATTTGTAATCAGTCGTGTTCCGATTTCCCGATACGAACTCTGTCCCGTAACAAGACATGCCTCGGGTTTGCCTGTTTCGATCCAAAAAGCCGGATCGAACATTCCGCGTCCAAACGTCGCGGGCTGGTAAAGCAGCGGCAGTGCCAAAAGCAATTCTCAGAATCGCTTTGTTTTGGCTCAGAAAATGTTCCATCCTGAGCGTGCGATGAGAAAGCTTCTGGCAGGCAATGGAAATGGGAATGGATCCGGCGGGTTGTTGCAGCAATCCAAAAAGCGGACTGCGCCAACGCCTCCCGAGGCGCCCTCACCCGAAGCCAGGGAAAGCCGGGTGACGTTTCACACGCGTGATGGTTTGGAACTGCGCGGCACGCCGGTGCGAATCACGCGCCATCACATTGTCTTCGAGGTGTTCAATCCATCCACCTTCCCCCAGCTCTCCGAGGCCATTGATAAATTTGCCATCACCCTTCGGGCGCGCACGGTGTATTCCGGCCGCGCCGTGGTCAGCAACGTGGTGGAGGCCGGCGGCAAGATCGTCTGCGAAGCCACGCTCGATGAGACGGAGTGGACGGATTTGAACCAAATCCTGGCGCTGCAAAACGAAGGCCAGATCGCCCGGGAATTCACATCGTTTCTCAAGGACTGGCAGAAATTTTATACGGTGTCGCCGGAATTCAAACTCGTCGTCGCCGACATGCAGACCTTTTTCCACGACCTGCGCCTGTGGCTGGAGCAGGTGGAGCTGGGCATCCAGGCGCTGGACAAGAGCGCCCGGGGAAAATTCGAGCCGCAAGCCACCCGCGAAATCGCCGAAGTGGTGATTCCGCTGATCGACGCGCTCTTCGAAAAATTCGAAGACATCGCCAAAGGCATCGGAGAAGAGCAAAAGACCGTCCATGCCCGCTACATGCGGCAGCACCTCCATTCCCTGATCCTCGCTGCGCCATTCGCGTATCGCACGTTCGAAAAACCGCTGGGGTATCCGGGCGATTACGAAATGGTCAACATGATCCTCCGCAACGGTTACGAAGGCGATTCCCTGTTCGCCAAAATCGTCCATAACTGGTTTGTCCGGCAACCGCCGGCGGCGGCGCACCGCAACCGGATTAAATATCTTGCCGAGCGGATTGAACTGGAAGCCTACCGGGTCGCCCGCAGCGGCGGCAAGGCGCGGGTTTTCAACTTCGCCTGCGGCCCGGCGGTGGAAGTGCAGAATTTCTTCCGCTCTTCCTTCAGCGAAAAGGTGGAATTGACACTGGCCGATTTCAATGCCGAAACTCTCGAATACGCCGGCAAAATGCTCGCCAAAATCAAAAACTTCTTCGAAGTGCGGACCAACGTCCATTTTCAAAAAAAGACCGTTTACCAGCTGCTCAAGGAGAATTACAAACCGGCGGGGAAAAAACCGCAGTACGACCTGGTGTATTGCGCCGGGCTTTTCGACTATCTGCCGGACACCACCTGCCGGCAGTTGATGGAGGTTTTTTATAATTTCGTCGCGCCGGGCGGACTGCTGGTGGCGACCAATGTTGAGCCGTCCAATCCCCTGCGGTACGGCATGGAACATTTGCTGGACTGGCATTTGCTCTACCGCCGGGAACCGGACTTGCGTGCCCTGCGCCCCGCCGAGGCGGACCCTGACGAGGTCACCGTGCGCACGGATGCAACGGGCGTGAATTTATTCATCGAGGTCCGCAAACCGGTCCATGACTGATCATCCGACATTTTCCGATCCCGATTTTGCGAAGGCGTTTGCCGTTCATGAACAGCAAGAACGGCTAAGCACCGGCAAGGTGGCTACGCTGCTGGTCGTGGTTTTGATGCCTCTCGGCTCGGTCATGGACTGGCTGGTCTATCATCCGCAACGCTGGGAATTTTTTGAATTGCGAATCCTTTGTTCCATCCTGGCAGGTGTTCTCTGGTATTTGCACACAACGGAGTTTGGACAAAAGCACTATCGTCAACTCGGCATTCCTATTGCTCTCCTGCCTGCTTGCTTCATGTGCTGGATTATTGCCGCGGCGCGCGGTCCCTTGTCCGGGGCGGCCTCAAACTACTATGCCGCGTTGAATCTGATTCTGCTGGCCGTGAGCGTCGTCGTGCGCTGGAGTTTCTGGGAGTCAACCTCCTGCGTGGCCGTGATCATCTTGATGTACTTGGGAGCCTGCGCCTTCCACTGGTCGGAACCCTCTCCCAAGGAGTTTTTTAACAATCTGGCCAACAACTTTTATTTCCTGGCGCTGACCGGCATTATTTTAGTTACCGGCAACCAGCTTTTTAACAAGTTGCGCCTCCGGGAATTCGCCCTCCGCTATGAATTGGACAAAAACCGCGAGGAACTCGAGGAAACCAACCGCAAGCTCGTTGAGCTGGATCGCCTCAAGAGCCGGTTTTTCGCCAATATCAGCCACGAATTGCGCACCCCGCTGACCTTGCTGTTGTCACCGCTGGAAACGCTGCTCCAGCGCTTTGCCAACCAGATGGACAACAGCGTCCATGAACTGTTGCTCACGATGCACTCCAACGGCATGCGGTTGCTCAAACTCATCAACGACTTGCTCGACCTGATCCGTCTCGAAGCCGGCCGGATGGAAATCAAGAACGAGCCGCTGGAGGTGGCGGATTTCATCAAGGGCCTGGCCAGCGCGGCACGGCAGGTGGCGGAGGACAAGAAAATCAAACTGGAAACCTACACCGACCTGCGGCTGGGGGTGGTGGCCGCCGACCCCGACAAACTGGAAAAGGTCGTGCTCAATCTCCTGTTCAACGCGCTGAAATTCACGCCCGCCGGCGGGCGTGTGGAATTGCGCGCGGAAAAGCAGGGGGAAGAACTCGTTTTCCTTGTCAACGACACCGGCATCGGCATCGCCGAAAAAAACCTGCCGTTTGTGTTCGATCGTTTCTGGCAGGCGGACAGTTCGGCGCAACGCAAGTATCAGGGCGTCGGCATCGGCCTGGCGCTGGTCAAGGAATTGACCGAGATGATGCACGGCGCTGTCGTCGTGGAAAGTCAGGAGGGGAAAGGCACGACCTTTATCGTGCGACTGCCGTATCAAAAAGCGGAGTTGCCGCCCAAAAAAGCCCCCGCGAGCGCAACCGTGGAATCCGGAGTGGCCGCCTCGGAGGAATGGCTGGCCAATCTGTACCGCCGCGCGGAACTTTTCCCGGCCATGGTAGCCCTGCGCGGGGCGGCCAAACCCGTGGAATTGGGCAAACGCGGCCAGCGGCCCGTGGTGCTCGTGGCCGATGACGAGCCGGACATGCGGCGTTTTCTACGGACACAACTCGACGCGGATTACGATGTGCTGGAAGCGGCGGATGGCATTCAGGCGCTGGAAAAAGCGACGCAATTCCTGCCGGACATCATTTTACTGGACATGATGATGCCGGAGATGGATGGTCTGGTTGTGTGCCGGGAATTGCGCAAACGTGAGGAGACCGCCATGGTTCCGATTATTCTGCTGACAGCGCGTGCGGATGAGGAAACCAAGTTCAATGCCCTGGAACTGGGGGCCAATGATTTTCTGGCCAAGCCTTTCTCGTCCACCGAACTTCACGCGCGCATCAGGAATCTCGTTGAATCCCACGATTTCCAGCGCCATCTTTCCAAGCAAAACCGGGCGCTGTCCAATACCATCGAGCAACTCAAGGAAACGGAGTCGCAACTGGTGCAATCCGAGAAACTCTCCTCACTCGGCCGCATGAGCGCAGGCATCATTCACGAAATCAACAACCCGCTGAATTTCGCGACGACCGGCCTCTTTGCCCTGCGCAACAAGTGCAAACAACTCACACCGGAGGACCGCCGCGAGTACGAGGAAATTCTGGGCGATATCGAGGAAGGAATGAAACGGGTGCGCAACATCGTGTCCGATTTGCGCATGTTTACGCACCCGGAAGCCGGGCCCTCCGAACCGGTGGACGTGAGCGAGGCCGTAAACACCTCGCTGCGTTTTCTGGCCGGCGAGTGGAAGGACAAGGTGCGGGTCGAACTAAAAGTCGTCCCGACACAGACCGTACTGGCCAACCGCAATAAATTGATTCATGTTCTGGTGAATTTACTGCAGAATTCGCTCGACGCGATGCGACAAAAAAAATTCGAGAACGAAACGCCCACGATTTCGATCCAAGGCCGGATGGAGGGCGACCGGAGCCTCATCGTCGTTCGCGACAATGGCCTGGGCATCGAACGAAAGCATCTGGACAAGATTTTCGACCCGTTTTTTACCACCAAGGACGTGGGCGAAGGCATGGGGTTGGGCCTGAGCATTTGCCACCGCATCGTGAAAGGATTCGACGGACACATTTCGGTGAACTCCGAGGTCGGCCGATTCTGTGAATTTATCCTGGATTTCCCCGCCAAGACCAAACCGACCGCCGAACCGGAAATTGAACATGGAGAACCTGTACGACTATAGAAAATTTGCGATTCTTTACGTGGACGACGAAGAGAAGTCATTGACCAACTTCACGCGCGCCTTTGGGGAGCAATTCCGCACCATGACCGCGACGACCGCGCAAGGAGGGCTCAAACTGCTGGAGGAACACGCCGATGAAATCGGCCTGCTGATGACCGACCAGCGGATGCCCGGCGAGAAGGGCGTGTGGCTGCTGGAACGCGCCCGGCAATTCCGTCCGCGCGTCATCCGGGTGCTGGTCACCGCCTATGCGGACATGGACGCCGCGATCGCCGCGGTCAATAGCGGCGCGATTTACAAGTACGTTTCCAAACCGTGGGACCCGCCGCAACTGGAGCAAACCCTGAAGCGCGGGCTGGAATTTTTTATCGTGCAGTCCGAGCGCGACCAGTTGCTCCGCGAAAAAATGTCTGTCCTGCACAACATGCTGATTGCCGACCGCATTGTCAGCCTGGGCCTGCTGGCCGCCGGACTGAGCCATCATATCCGCAATTCGCTGGTGGCGGTGAAAACCTTTCTCGATCTCGCGCCGGTGAAAATGAGCGAGGAAAAGACGGATTTGCAGGGTCTGCGCAATCCCGACTTCTGGAAGGATTACCATCAAAACGTGCAGTCACAGATTGAAAAAATCAACGGCTTGCTCAAAGACCTTTGGACAGCGTCGTCCAACCCCGCAGCGCCATTTACCGACCAGGTCTCGCTGTGCCAAATCGTCGGCGACGCGATAGTATTGTACAAGGAACCGCTTGCCGCCCGGCGGATTGAAATTGAAAATCAAATACCGGATACGCTTCCCCTGTTGCGCGTGGACAAGCCGAAATTCAGCCGGTTATTTGAACTGTTGCTGAAGGAGGAACTGGCCATGCTGCCCGCCGGCAGCAGGATCACCCTGGCAGCAGAATTGCATGACGGTCCCCAGCCGGAAATCGTTCTGCAAATCAATGACAATGGCCCCGGCCTGCCGGAGCAGGCGCTGCGGGCGGTATTTGATCCGTTCGTCGTGCGCGATCAGGCGCCGTCCGAATATGGCATCCACCTGATGGCGTGCTTTTTCATCGTGCATCATCACGGCGGCAAGATTGAAGCCTGGACCAAGCCCGGTCATGGCACGACTTTCACTCTTCACCTGCCACTCCAGGCAGAACCGGTGACCATCTCCTCCAGCGACACGGATTTTCTCCGGAAGGCACTCCTAAATGAGAATTTGTGGGAAAAACTGCTCACTTCGGCCTGATTTTCAGCCTTTCTGCCGAAGATTTTCCAGATTCCCGCCGCAAGATTAGATTGACCTTTTGGTTCAACTTGTGGATTATCGCCGGAGTGACTGGAATTGAGCATCGCCGTCACTGGCTCAGAGCACAATGAAAACCATTTTGGTGTTGTCTCCTCATCCAGACTTCGCCGAAGTGATTCAGGCGAGTCTGAACCCGGAAGAATATCGCATTGTTCATCGCATCGGAGTGGAGGAGGCCGAGCCGCTGTTGACCCATGGATTGGTTCGGGCCTGCATTCTGGACGTTGATCTCATCGGTGTTCAGGGAGTCTGGGTCATCGAACGGCTTCGTCGGCGCGACAGCAAATGTCCCATCATTGCCTACACTTCCGACAGCCAGTCCGAATGGGAGGAAGAGGCTTTCCTGCACGGTGTCACCCATGTCCTGACCAAACCCATCCGCGCCCGGTTGCTCAATTCATTGCTGGAGCGCCTCTGGTCGGTGCCCAAGTATCCGCAGCCGCGCGCGCAACCGACGGCACTCACGCCCTTGTTGCCAACGGCTGCCTTTTCACGCCCCGCGGAATCGCTTTCCGGCCGCGTGGCCAATGCGTCGCAAACGCTCAACGTCCTGCGGGATTTTTCGTCCATCCTCACGCATTCCCTGAATGCCGAGGCCATGCTCAAACAATTCCTGCTGTTCTTGCGCGAAATTTTCAGCGTCAACCGCGCCGCCATTTTTCTGAACCGCCCCGTCCTGCCGCTCAGTGAAACGGTGTCCTCGGGCCAGAACCACGGCCTGCGCGCCACCGCCGCCATCGGACTCCCCTCGGGATTGCTTGAACATTTTGAACTGTCCCTCGAGGCCGGCATCGGCGGACAACTGGTGCGGCTGGGCAGAATCCTCCGCCGCGACAGCGACGAAGTCCGCGCCGATTCCGAGGCGCAGAAGGAATTTGAATTGCTCGGCACCCAGGTCGCCGTGCCCGTGCTTGACCGCGAAACCGTTGTGGGCGTTGCCGTTTTTGACGGCCGCGTCACCGGCGAACCGCTGATCAACACCGAATTGGAGCTGATCTTCCATCTGCTTGAACAGGTTGGCCTGGCCTTGCGCAACATCTGGCTGCATGACCAGTTGGCCGGCAACCACGAGATGATGACCGACGTGTTGCGGGAACTCAGCAGCGCCTGCGTCGTCGTCGGGCGCGACCTGCGGGTGCTCCATGCCAACAAGGCCGCCCGCCGCCATTTCGGCCACAAAAACCGGCGCACGGGCGAACTGGAATTCAGCGATTTGCCGCAGATGCTGGGCGCGAAGATTTATCAGGTCCTGCACACCGGCGCGGCGATGGGACCATTCCGTTACGAGCCGGAGAGTTCGCCGGGCACCGTTTACAGCGTCAATGTCGTGCCGTTTCAGCGGGGGAATTCCTCCGTCCCGGTTTCCGCCCTGCTGACAGCGGAGGACCTTACCCAGACCGAGCAGTTGCGTCATTTGGAGGTTGAAGCCGCCAATCTCCGCCTCATCAAGGCCATGGCCGACCGGCTCGCGCACGAAATCGGCAACGCGATGGTGCCGCTCTCCACTCACCAGCAGTTGCTCGGGGAAAAATTCCGGGACGCGGAGTTTCGCAAATCGCTCGACTTCGCGCTGGCCGATGGCGTCAAGCGTGTTTCCCGCCTGCTCAACCAGATGCGTTTTCTGGCGCGGGAGAACGAACCGGAACCGCAGGCGTTTCCAGTTGAACAGCTTATCGAAGAGGCTTACCAGGAGGCGCGCAAGCATCAACCGGCGGACAAGGCCCAGTTGCAATACGAGAACGGCGGCAAACCCATCGTCATTACTGGCGACCGCGCGGCTTTGAAGCACGCACTGGCGGAAATCATGCTCAACGCCTTGCAAGCCAATCCCAAGGAACCCAAAATCGGCGTGAAATTGCACACCAATCCCAACAACGCCGGCGGGCGTGAACTGGAAATTGAAGTCCAGGACAACGGCACGGGTTTCACCACGGAAACCGCTCAGAAGGTGCCTTCGCCATTTTTTACCACCCGCAACGTCGGCCTCGGCCTGGGCCTGACCGTAAGCCGGAAGATCATCGAAACGCACCACGGCAAATTGGAAATAGTTCCACCGCAAGCCGGGCAGCATGGCACCGTGCGCGTCCTGTTGCCGATTGATTCCGGCGCCACTATGGCTGCGTAAACGAGTGGTCGGCCGGATGCCCGGCTTCCACCCACGGCAGTTTGTTCAACGTAATGGCCGGGTCGCAATTGTAGGTGGCGCGTATTCCCCGGGCCGTGGGGCCGCCTTCCGTCGGATCGTCCCAGACCATGAACCAGGTCCACCGCGGCTGGTCCTTCAAAATTTCCGGTGACGGCGCGGCGCCGACTTCCGCCAGGGCAATGGGTTTGTCCCTGGCCAGCGCCAGCAGTTGGTCGTATTGTTCCCTGGCAAAGCCGCTGCGATAAACGTCCGTGCCCAAGACATCCACCACGTCATCTCCGGGATAATAAGTATCATAGGAATCAACCCCCGGGGTCACTTCGTTGCACCCATAAACCCAGATTAAATTGTTCAATTTGTGGAAATTCACCAGCCGGTCGAACAGCATCCGGTACAATTTTTTGTAGCCGTCCGGGCCGGGGTTTTTGCCCCACCAGAACCAGCCGCCATTCATTTCATGGTACGGCCGCCAGAGCACCGGCACGTGCGCGTCGCATAATTGCTTGAGATACCACGCGATGACATCCACCTGTGATTTCCAGCGTTCGTTGATTTCCGTTCCCGGCGTAATCAGGTCGTGCCACTGCTCCCCGGTCATCTTGCCCTGGATGGAATCCTTGAATTTCACCGGCTCGTCTTCAATCGGCCGCACCGCGTGCCACATGAGCACAATGATGTAGCCTTCGCGGTATTTCTGGATCGCTTCGTCCACAATC
The DNA here is from genome assembly GCA_963723125.1 of uncultured bacterium. Classification (GTDB taxonomy): domain Bacteria; phylum Verrucomicrobiota; class Verrucomicrobiia; order Limisphaerales; family UBA11358; genus UBA11358. The sequence goes on along the minus strand of CAVRPQ010000006.1, from coordinate 1,206,707 downwards.
TGCTGGCGGAAGTTGATGCCGTCCCAGGTGCCCGGCGAATCAAAACCGAAGTCCATGCCGAAAACCGCCGGAAAATTCCCGCCCGCGCGCTGCGCCTCGACGAGGCGTGCGGAACGCAACAGCGGCACGGCATGCTGGCCGGTCAACGTGTGGTTGCCGGAAATGCGGTACAGATACTGCAGCAATTGGACCGCCTCCGGCGATGCGTCCGGCGTGGCCGGTTTGACGGAAGACGACGCGGCAGACGGCGTCGCGTCATCCGCAAAAAGCGCTGGCGGGACTGCACAAAAGAAAGCCAGGAAAAAACCGAGGGAGAATTGTTTGAGGTTCATGGTTGGGACATTAGACTTCCGCCTTCGTTTGAGTCAACGCGTTTCCCCGGAACACGCGGGGCCGCTTGCGATTGAAACGCCTGCAAATTGACGGCTTTTTCAAGAGGCACCAGACCGGCGTTAGTGGAGTGCAGCAGACTTTCCACAACGAAATAACACTGTTGCCGCGCGCCGAGAGCGCTGAAATGAGTGGTGTCATTTTCAAAAGTGTTCGTGGCGGTGTTGGCCTGGTAAACTGGCGTGCCGGACTTCCCCACCGATTGGTAAAACTCAATGGAAACAGGCAAAACATCCAGGACGGGAACGTCCAGGTTCGTTCCCAGTTCGCGCATGGCTTCCGCGTAATCCTGCAGGCTGTCCCGTTTGAGCACATGTTCCGATTGATAATCTCTTCGTGTGGGCGGCGTGAGCAGCACCGGGAAGCCGCCTTGGGCGCGGGCCTGATTGATGTAGTTGGACAAATAACCCTTGAAGGTGGTTTCCGGGTTGGTGTAACGGGCGGGGTCCCGGGTTTTGCCGTCATTATGGCCGAACTGGATGAAATAGTAGTCGGCATGGGTGGCGAGGCAGGCCGCCCATTTCCCTTCCTCGTAAAAACTCTTTGAACTTCGTCCCGACGACGCCAGATCAGCCACCGTGACATTGGTGTTGAAAAAATTGGACAGCACCTGACCCCAACCGGTTCGCTTCCCATAGTCCGTCGGTGGGAAATATGCAGCAGTTGAATCGCTTGCAATGGCGATTTTCAGGGGGACGGCTCCGCCGTTGAGCGAAACCAACGGGAGCAATACAGCCATGATCCACGGCCAGGGCGGGAACAGGCACGGACGGTTGGTTTGCATTTGGAAACGAAATTTATTCCGGCAAACCCGATCGAAGTCAATCACGCCCTTCGGGGAAAGCGGACTATTTTCCTTCCACGCCCTTGAGATAGGCAAAGATCAGTTCGGGCAGATCACGGCTGTAACCGCCTTCCAGCACGCTGAACATCGGCACGCCGAGCGCACGCAACGATTGTCCGAGCCCGTGGAAATCCTCCACCTCCAATATGCCGCCGCCGAGCGGATCACGCACATAGGCATCAAACCCGGCGGATACGGCGACCAGTTCCGGTTTGAATTTTTTTAAATCATCCAGCGCCTGAGCGAGGGCGGCACGGTAGGCTTCGCGTGGCGTGCATGGGGCCACCGGATAGTTGAAACAGTTTTTGCCGACATGCGCGCCGCCGGTGCCGGGATAAAAGGGGTACAAGTGGACTGAGAAGAACGCGACGCCGGGCTGATTGAGCAATATGGCTTCGGTTCCGTTGCCGTGGTGTACGTCGAAATCGAAAATCGCAACGCGCTTTGCACCTTTCGCCACGGCTTCTAATGCGGCAATGGTGATGTTGTTCAAATAACAAAAACCCATCACCTGGTCGCGGGTGGCGTGGTGACCGGGCGGACGCATGAGATTGAAAACGTTTTCGCCGTTGCGCGCGGCTTTCAAAGCATCGAGCGCCGCGGCGGCGGACGCGCGCGCGTAGTCGATGATGTTTTCGTAAAACGGCGTGTCCGCGTCGAAATCCTCCGGAACCATCAAACGCGCAAGATGTTCCGGCGAATGCGCACGCAAGATTTGCTCGTCACTTACTTCACCCGGCGCAGCCCAGTTGAGGGGCAATTCGACTTGTTGTTTCAAGTGCGCAATCGTTGCCGTAATGCGCCGGGGATTTTCGGGATGGCCATGGCTGGAGTAACTGGCGCAGCGTTCGTCGGTGATGATTTTCACGGAAGAAATTAAGCACGAACGGACGCGAATGAACACAAATTATTGAATTTTGCCGGGAGGATGCTTGTGGCACTTTTTCTTTGCGATGACCAATGCAACCGCCACACGTGTTGCCGCCGCCACCGGCTTTCTGGCCGTGGCGCTCGGTGCGTTTGGCGCGCATGGCTTGACAAACATTCTGGCGCAAAATGGAACGGCGGCGATTTGGGAAACGGCCGTCTTTTACCATTTCATTCATGCCGTCATGCTGTTTGTGCTGGCAGGCCGGAAGCCGGTGGTCGCCGGGCCGTGGTGGTGTTTTCTGGCAGGCATTGTGATTTTTTCCGGCTCGCTTTATCTGCTGGCCGCCTCCGGCGCGCACTGGCTGGGCGCCATCACCCCGATCGGCGGAATCAGTTTTCTGGCCGGATGGCTTTGGCTGGCCATCAGCGGCGCCGGCGCAAAAGACTGAGGAGCGCCGGGAAAATCCGCGGCCTGCCCTCATCGGTTGTTCCGGCATTCCGACGGATCCGGGCTAAAAATCCCAGCTGAGCCCCTCCATTCACCGAATGACTGGCGGCATTATCGCACGCGAGTTCGCCGTCGTAATAGGCGAAGATTGAAAGGTGTTGCGAGCAGCGCGTGCTCAGGCCGGTAACCACAGAAAGGCTGTCGCGTCCCACGGACGGACCTTGCACTTGGAAGACCGTTCCGGCGCCACTGGCCATCTGCGATTCAATCGTCCGGGCCGTGTCCATGAATTCATGGTGCCAACCTAACCGAAGCTCGGGACGGAACGTTTCCTTGGAGATGTGGAGCCACGCCGGAACCATGAGGTCAACCGCGAAGCAAACCCCAAGTCTATGCGAAGGGATAACCCGCCACCTGTTCATTTATGAATTGCATTAAGTCATGAAATAAGCGAGGTTCAAGCATCACTTTCGCGTTCAAGTTCGTGTTATGAAGCACCCCGTAAGGAAATGGGCCAAGGAAATCCTTGCAACTTTGGCACTCACCCTGTTTTGCGGCTTGGCGCGGGCTGATCTGGTTGGCGGCACTTTTACCAATGGCACCGTCAATCCGACCAACTGGGATCAAGTTAACGGCCAGCCCCCGTTTTACACGTCTTTTCCGACGACCAACGACCTGAGTTCAGCGGCATACGTCGCCCAAAACCCGCCGGCTGGCGGCGCTCAAGCCCAATACTCCCTGCTTGCCGAGACCATCACTCCGAGGAATACAAATTGGGTCGTAACCGGACTCGCCATTCTGACCCAGGGCTCTGCGGCGGGGCAGCTCGGCCTGCATATCTTTGATGTCACTGCCTCGCTGAATTCGAGCAGCGGGACAACCACCAACGGCACGGGGGCATACTATACGCTTACCAACGGCGATCTTTGGGGCGGCGGCAATGGCCTGACCTATGCCCAGCCGGGGTTTGGCAGTGGCATAACGAACCAGCAGATTTTCATTTTCTCCAATGGTCCTGTCAGCACCGACCAGATTGTGCTGGGGGCGAACCGCCAGTATGCGGTGGAATTCTGGGCGCCGGTGACCAATGGCCCCGCACTCAACTGGTCGCGAACCGCTGCCACCCCCGTGGATGCAAACGCAGGTGGTCAGGGATTTTCCGGCACGGATGCGAGCGCAAGCGCACAACGGGTGACCTTGGACGCCAACGGTGAGGCTGGCGGTGCGCCACGAACTTTCGCGCTGGCGCTTTACGGTTACATGACCAACGCACCCTATAGCGTCAATACCAACCTGTCCGTTACAACCAATGCGCCAGCCGTGACAAACGGCGTCTGCACGGTGGACTGGAGCAATGTGCATCAAAGGATAGACGGCTTTGGCGCTTCCTCGGCATTTTCTGCAATCACCTGGACTGCCGCCGAGGCGGACCTTCTTTTCTCCACCGCCAGTGGCGTCGTTTACACTGATTATTTGGGGAACACCTCCACCAACAGCGGCATCGGTCTTTCACTGTTGCGTAACCAAATTCAGCCCGCCACAAACGCCAACGGCATTGCTTACGCAAGTTCAAGCGAACTGGCCCTTATGCAGATGGCCCAAACCCTTGGTGTCAGAATTTGGAGCACGCCTTGGAGTCCGCCAGCGCAGTTTAAGAGCAACGATAATGAAGACGGGGGCGGTTATGTGGAGACTGTCGCCAACAACCAGGCTTACGCCAATCAACTGGCCGGTTACGCGGCCAGCCTGACTAATTACGGCATCAATCTCTACGCAGTTTCGGTTCAGAATGAACCGGATGCGGATGTTACCACCTATGCATCGTGCAACTGGAGTGCGCAGCAAATTCACGATTTTGTTCCTTACCTGTACAACGCGCTCGTGGCCAGCAACGTGGTTTCGACGAAAATTATGCTCCCCGAAAGCCAGAACTGGCAGGATTATTCCAATCTGGCCGTGACCGCCATGAGTGATCCGAGTGTCGCGTCTGACGTAGGCATCATCGCCGACCACAACTATGATGGCACATACGGCCCGGCGACGTTGACAAAGAACAGTTACGGCAAAGCGCTTTGGGAGACGGAAGTTTCCTTCCTTACCGGCAGTGACGGCAGCATTACCAATGGCGTTTATTATGGCCAGCGGATTTACCAGTTCATGACCGTGGCGCAGGCGAATGCCTACCATTACTGGTGGCTCCTCTCCCTCAACCCCACGGGAAATGAGGGTTTGCTGGACAATAATGCTTCCGTAACCAAGCGCCTTTTTGTGTTTGGTCAATACAGCCGGTTTGTGCGCCCCGGGTATTATCGCATTGACGCCACCAACAACACCAGCGCCCTGATCAGCGCCTACAATGACACCAATTCCGGCAACTTTGCCATTGTGGCCGTCAATAACAACCCTGTTTCCATCAGCCAGATGATTAATCTCACCAATTTCCCCGCCGCTGTCAGTTCCGTAACGCCGTGGATGACGACGAGCAATCTCTCCCTGGCGAGCCAGACACCCGTGACTGTGACCGGCTCCTCCTTCAGCTTCACGCTGCCGGCGATGAGCGTGGTGACTTTCGTCGGCCAGTCGTCCTACCCGCCTCCGGTTTTGATACCGCTGGCGAATCAAACGATCAACGCCGGCCAGACGCTCATGGTAACCAATGTGGTGACGGACCCGGACGTGCCGCCGCTGACCTTGACGTTTAGTTTGTTAAGTGGACCCGGGACGATCAATGGTTCCAGCGGCGTTTATACCTGGCGGCCGCCGGTGAGCCAGGCCAATACGATCAATCCGGTGACGGTCGAAGTGTCGGACGACGAAATGCCCAGTAAGAGCTCGGTTTCCACTTTCCTCGTGAAAGTGAATCCATTGGGGACGGTGACTGTGAGTTCGATAACGGTGGCCGAGGGACAGGTGAGTTTACTGGTGAACGGACCTTTGGGACCGGATTATACACTGCTGGGCTCGACGAATTTGATGAATTGGTCGGTATTATATGTGACCAACTCGCCATCATTGCCTCTAATATTGAATGATCGCAGCTTGAGTACTAATCGGGCTGGCTTTTATCGCATCCAAATCGGACCTTGATCAATTTAACAATTCGGTAGTGGGTCAGTTTGAAAATCATTCAGGATAAAACAGAATTGAGCACCAAGGACGAAGCGGAAGCTCACACCCTGCATGGCAACTACTTCAAGCGCCCCAACCCATCGCATAACGCCAGTCAGGTAGTCCAAGCGCGCCCCACCCACCCCCGCCCCCCATTGTTGGCAGGCGTTGGCCAGTTTGCTCGGACTGTTCAAGCCGCGATCATCTGTGCGAAGCAATTCTCCGGCACTGAGGGCGATGGACACAGGGCAACAAGGCCAGCAATACATTCATCACATCAAGCACAAGCCACCGGAGTTTCTTCGCCGGACATTCGCCACAGTACCGTGCGCCGTGCGCTGCGGTGACTTGGACGCGCCTCAAACACATGCTTGAATACGCCCCGGAGCCGCAAACGTCAGGAACGGCGAATGCCATTTGACGTGCCAAAATCTGCGTCCTTTGTCTCGCGTTTGAATAGGCAATTTTTCGCGAAGAGCAGGCAGCTTTAACCATACTATTGCCATACCGCCTTTTTCCGCAAGACGCGAAAGCCGCAAAATCCATTGTAAATAAAGACTGGGCCCAGCAGGATTTGAACCTGCGACCAACCCCGAAGGCTTTCGGGGCTGCTCTATCCACCGGGCTGGGTGCGACGTTTTTCCAAGAGAAAGAGGGCAAGGCCGGGATTTTTCTTGCGTTTCATTTCGCGTTCCAGGGCGCGGGCTTCCGGCAGCGAATCCAGTTCCAACGATGCCGCTAATTCCAGCGGCTGGCCAAGGCGGCGTGTGGAGTAAGTGTGACCTTGTCGGTGTTGTTCGAGTCGCCGGTTCAAATCCGTGGTCGAACCGATGTAGTAGCGGCCCGATGATCCACGCAGCATGTAAACCCATGCCATGATGTATAAGTGGGCCCAGCAGGATTTGAACCTGCGACCAACCCCGAAGGCTTTCGGGGCTGCTCTATCCACCGGGCTGGGTGCGACGTTTTTCCAAGAGAAAGAGGGCAAGGCCGGGATTTTTCTTGCGTTTCATTTCGCGTTCCAGGGCGCGGGCCTCCGGCAGCGAATCCAGTTCCAACGATGCCGCCAATGCCAGTGGCTGACCGAGACGGCGCGTGGAGTAAGTGTGACCTTGTCGGTGTTGTTCGAGTCGCCGGTTCAAATCCGTGGTCGAACCGATGTAGTAGCGGCCCGATGATCCACGCAGCATGTAAACCCATGCCATGATGTATAAGTGGGCCCAGCAGGATTTGAACCTGCGACCAAGCGATTATGAGTCGCCTGCTCTAACCACTGAGCTATGGGCCCGACGAACAGTTCCAACAAATAACTGAAACGGGAAGATTTGACAATTTGAGATACCAATCACCCGAACGGCCAACCCCGAAGGTTTTCGAGGCTGCTCTGATCGCCGGGCCGGGAACTCTGCAAAAATGAAAAGCAAATCCCCGCCGAATGGTAATCTGTTTTCGCAAACAGTTTAGCCTCAATTTTCATTGCGGCCCGGCGCTCAAGCTGTTTTGTTTCCCGCGACGTGAGAATTACGAATTTGAATCCGGACACGGACATTGGCGCCAGCGGATGGCTGGTGGAGATGGACGATTGCCGTATTTTGCTCGACGCCGGAATGCATCCCAAACGCGAAGGACGAGCGGGTTTGCCAATGTTCAACAAGGCGGGAAACGCCGACCTCGACGCCATTGTGATTTCGCATTGCCATCATGATCACGTCGGTGCGCTGCCGGTCGCCGTGCGGCATTTTCCCAAAGCGCACGTGTTGATGACGGAACTGAGTTATTTCATCGTCGAACGCGTACTGCACAACTCGGTGAACGTGATGGTACGCCAGCGTGACGAACTGGGCATTCGCGAATACCCGCTCTACACGCACGATGAAGTGGACGACCTGGCGCCGCAGTTTCAAGGTTTCAAATACAACCGCGAAATCGAATGGGCGGCGTTTCACAAGTCACGCGCGGGAGCGTCTTCGCCGACGCTGGAATTCTTTGACGCCGGTCATACGCTGGGCTCGGCGGGAATTCTCATTCGCGGTAAAAAGGAGACACTGTTTTATACGGGCGATGTTTGCTTCCACGACCAGACGATTCTGCGCGCGGCACGGTTTGAAGACGTGAAAGCCGACGTGCTCATCATGGAAACCACCCGTGGCAATCGTGTCACACCGCCGGGATTTTCGCGCGAAAGTGAAATTGAGCGGTTGGTCGGTGCGATTCAGCATGCGCTCAAACGCAAGGGTTGTGTGCTGATCCCGTCGTTCGCCCTGGGCCGCACGCAGGAAATGCTGGCACTTTTGGCGCTGTTGATGCGCGCGGGGAAATTGAAAACACAACCGGTTTACATCGGTGGTCTGGGACGGGTGTTCACGGAAATCTATGATTTGGAGGCACATCGCACGCATCGCCAACACACCAATTTGCAATTGCACGAGGCGCTGGAGCTTATTGTCCTGGAAAAGGGCCAGGCGGAAAAAATGAAACTGAGCGGGGGGCGGATTTTTGTCATTACCGCCGGCATGATGAGCGAAAATACGGCGGCACATGATCTCGCCCTGCGCATGATTGGGGATGAGCGGCAATCCATTTTCTTTGTCGGCTACGCCGACCCGGACACGCCGGGCGGGCGGTTAAAGGCAGCCAAACCGGGTGAGACGTTTGTTTTCAGCCCCAGCGCCGGGCGCGTCACACGCCATTGTGAGGTGCAGGATTTTGACCTGACCGCGCACGCCAACCGGGGGGATTTGCTGGATTTTGTCGGGCAGGTTTCACCGCGTGCGCTTTTGCTCGGCCACGGCAGCGACAATTCACGCACGTGGTTTGAGGAACAGATCCGAACACATCATCCGAAAATCAAAATTCTCCAACCGCAACCCGGCCACACGATGGCGGTGTAACCACGATCACCTGCAAACTGGATTTCCCAGTCCTGCCGGCGACCTTCCACGGAATTTAACCGCCGTTTCCGCTGACAATATTGCCGAGGTTGAAGATTGGCAGATACATGCAAATAACCATTGAACCGATGAGCAGCCCTAAAAAAACAATCAGGATCGGCTCGAGCAGAGACATCAAGCCGGAGAGCATGGCTTCGACTTCCTCATCGAGAAAATTGGCGACGCGCTCAAGCATGTTATCAATATTACCGGTTTGTTCACCGGCGCTGACCATGCGGATGATCATGGCGGGGAAAACTGGATGTTTGCCCAGCGCGGTGGCAATCCCTTCGCCGCGTTCAATATCACCGGAAGCGGCCTTGATGGCTTTTTCCATAACGGTGTTGCCGACGGTTTGAGAAACAATCTGCAACACTTCAAGGATCGGCACACCGCTGCGGATGAGCGAGGCCAGGGTGCGGGTAAAACGGACGAGACAGATTTTATGCGCGATGGGACCGAAGACAGGCATTTTGATGCGATGCCTGTCCCAAAAGTCGCGTCCGGACTTGGTTTTGATGAAGTAGATCCAACTATAAACCAGAGCGCCCATGCCGATAAGGACGAACACCAGGTAATGTCCCATGAAGTTGCTCAGGTTGATGAGAAATTGGGTTGGTGCCGGCAATTTCGCGCCAAAGCTTGAATAAACGTCTGCAAAAACGGGAACTACCTTGACCAACAAAAAGATGGTGATGGCAATGGCCACCGTGCTTACGACCAGGGGATACATCATGGCGGATTTGACCTTGCGGCGGAGCCGGGCACTGCTTTCAAGATAGGTCGCCAGCCGTGCCAGAATTTCCGCTAAAAGACCGCCCTTTTCACCTGCGGAAACCATCGAATAGTAGAGTTTGCTGAAGGTTTTGGGATGTTTTTGCAATGCCTCTGAAAAACTCTCGCCACTTTCCACCCGGGTGCAAACATCCCGAACAACGTCGCGCATGACTTTGCTGGTAGCCTGATCGCCCAATGCTTGCAGGGATTGCACGATGGCAATACCGGCGTCAATCATGGTCGCCAACTGGCGTGTAAACACCACCAATTCGCCCAACGAGACTTTGCCGCCCTTGGTTTTGCCCGTTTTAGAGATTCTTTCCTCAATGGATACCACCAGGAGGTTTCGGTTGAGCAACGCCGCCACGGCGGCTTGTTCGGTAGCAGCCTCTACCGAGCTGCGAATTTCGCGACCGCTGGCCGACTCACGAGCCATGTAGGAATAAGATGCCATATTGTTTGTTGATAAAACGTTTTACCTGCCGAACCGTATTGTTGTCATTTGTTTACTTCCTAACTTTTCTCGTGCCATTGCTAAGCATCCTCTATTCCAAATTTGGCCCCGCAAACGTCTCCCTCGCCTGCCTCTGGTTATGTCCAAACCCTGTCCAAGAATGAGATAAAAACTGGCTAAAATTGCAACAGTCTCCGTTTCAACATCTTGCGTGGATACAATTCTCCCAAAAAAATATTGTCAAATGCCCGGATTTTCCCTATTTTCAGCAGCAATTGCACCATGCGGTGCCGGGGTAAACGGTTTTTTACCCTGACGTGCACAGGCACAAGGCAGATAAACATTAACAAACAACATCGGAGGAACCAGATGAAGTTTAATAAATGGACAGTAGGTCTGGCGGCGGTCGGGGTGGTCAGCCTCGCATCGGCCGCCCGCGCAGACGAGAAAATGAACGCCGTGCAAACGGTGCTCTCAAACACCACCCTCAGTGGTTATGTAGATACCGCAGCCCAATGGAATCCCGGGACGGACAAAAACACCAGTGGTGGCCCTAACCTTCCCTCGTACAGCTTCGCGAGAGATGATGGCTTCAGCCTGAATGCCGTTGACATTGCGCTGGATCATCCGGAAGATGAAAGCCCTTGGGCGGCCGGTTATCATGTGGAATTGATGCTCGGCCCTGATGTACCGACCGGCATAAATGCCTTTGGCGCGCCAACAACAACACCCTATGATGCGACCGCGTCCTTGCGTCAGGCCTATCTGACTTTGCGGACACCCGTCGGCAACGGCATTGACTGGAAAATCGGCGTGTTCGATACCATCATTGGTTATGAATCCACCAGCGACCCGCTTAATCCCAACTATACCCGTTCCTACGGCTATACCATTGAGCCGACGACCCACACAGGCGTCTTGGCCACGTACAAAATCAACGACATGGTCACGGTTTCCGCTGGCATAGCAAATACATGGTCAGACGGCCCCTTTACTTCCCTTAACACTACCTCTACCGTAGAATCCCAGAAAACTTACATGGGTTCAATTGCATTCACTGCCCCGGACAGCGCAGGCTTTATGAAAGGTGCAACGCTAACCTTGGGTGGGATTGATTCCGCTGGCCTCGGTACTGCGGGAAGTGGTGCGGGCGCTGCCACCAGTTTGTATGCAGGTGCTACGATTCCGACGCCGGTTACAGCCCTCAAGGTTGGCGCCGCATTTGATTACCTGGACGTCCATAACAGTGGTCCTGGCAATTCGAGCGACGACAGCACATGGGTTGCAGGGCTTTATGCCAACATTCAAGCCACTGATAAGTTGAGCTTCAACACGCGCGCTGAATATGTCTCCAGCGACGGCAGTGGTCTCTATGACAACGCCGGCCATCCTGGTAATGCAGCGGAGGAATTCACTGCGACCGCCCAGTATAATCTGTGGGCTAACGTGATCAGCCGCTTGGAATTCCGCTGGGACCATGTTGAACATGGGGACTTCTTCGGTGCAACCGCTCTTGGCGGTGTTGACGCAGGCGACCCCGACAGGGCCAACGATTTCCTGTTGGCTTTGAACGTGATCTATCAGTTCTAATTTAATCTGGAACTTTCAGGCCCCTTCCGATTTACGGAAGGGGCTTTTTATTTCATGGCATCCGAAAGCGCTTGCCGTCTTGGAGTGCGGTGGCCGTGACACCGCTTTTGAACACCACACACCGCCCGAAAAGCTCCTGTTCCCTTCGAACATCAATCGTCCGACCCAAAGCGGCGTCGCAGTCCGTTTGCCGCCGCACTCCAAGACGCTCGCGCGAATTTTAATTCCCGCTCACCAGTCAGATGCCACGTCAAATTCGTCATCCAACTTCAGCCGGTCGGTTCGAAAACGATATAGCGCTTTGACCTGCGCCAGACTTGCCGTCCGCTCAAACCACGAGGCCGAACACCATGGATACAAGTGCGCCGCCGCCACCAATCCATGTTTTACCGCGTTTTGATGCGTGTAGTTCAGGCGGGCCAAATAGGATTTCTGGTAAGTCAGCCGCGTGTCCCGGTAATTGAACCAGACTTTCCGGCCCGGCGTTTGGTCGAGGCGGTTGACCCATTTCGCGGTCTTCTCGTGTAGCAACGAAAGCATGGCACGGAGGCTGGAAGCGTCAGATTCGTCGGCTGGAGAATGAGCAACAAAATGGTAATGGTTCGAGAACACTGCCCAAGCCTCAAGCTGCCAGCCGAAATCACGCGTCAGTCGCAACAAGCCACGATGCAACACCGCCAGCCGGTCGGCGCCTCGAAAAGGATGAGCCGCCTTGTACGTTCGCGCGGTGACGAAGTATGTTCCTCGGTGTGCCAGTCGGTGTGTGGGCGCGTGCGGCCAGGGAATGGGAGAGGCTGGCATAAGACGAAGGTTAGAAATCGCCACGTGCTTTGGCAAGGATGCGAAAACACGCTTGCGTCTTGGACTGCGGTGGCCGTGACACCGCTTTCGAACGCCACACACCGCCTGAAAAGCTCCTGTTCCCTTCGAACATCAATCGTCCGATCCAAAGCGGCGTCGCGCTCTGCTTGCCGCCGCACTCCACGACGCTACCGCGAACACCGGCGACTCCCGAACCACGCGAAGCGTCTTGGACTGCGGTGGCCCTGACACCGCTTTTGAACGCCACACACCGCCTGAAAAGCTCCTGTTCCCTTCGAACATCAATCGTCCGACCCAAAGCGGCGTCGCGCTCTGCTTGCCGCCGCACTCCACGACGCTACCGCGACTGCCGGTGACTTTCGAACAACGTGGAGCGTCTTGGAGTTGCAGTGGCCCTGACACCGCTTTTGTTATGGGCAATTCATCCCTGACATTTACTCCACGCCGGCCTACAATCTACCCTTCAAATGCAATTCATCCGTGACATTTACTCGTCGAAACGGGCGGCCCGGCTGCCGGTCATCTCCTTTGAATTTTTCCCGCCCAAAACGGACGAAGGCGGGCTGAATCTCCTCGAAAAGCATATCCCGGCGCTGCTTCAGGCCAAGCCGGATTTCTGCTCCGTCACCTACGGCGCGGGCGGCAGCACCCGGAACAAGACGTTAATGATTGTGGACCGCATTCAACGCCAACACGGCCTGACGGCGCTGGCGCATCTGACCTGCGTGAATCATACGCGCGAACAGGTGCGCGAACTCCTGGGACAGATCCGCGCGCTCGGTTGCAAAAATATCCTCGCCCTGCGCGGCGATCCTCCCGGCGGAGGCGACTTCAGAGCCACACCCGGCGGCTTCGAATTCGCCTCGCAACTGGTAAAATTCATCCGCGAAGCCGGTGATTTTTCCATTGGCGTCGCCGGTTTTCCGGAGGGCCACATGGCTTGCAAGGAAGGCAAGCACGCCGACTGGCGGCATTTGAAGGAAAAGGTGGACGCCGGGGCGGATTTTGTCCTGACCCAGTTGTTTTTCGATAACGCCGATTACTTTGAATTCAGCGATTATCTGGCGGGCAAACTCGGAGTACGGGTCCCGCTCGTGCCCGGAATCATTCCCATTTTAAGCGCGACACAGATCACGAAATTCACCCGGCTTTGCGGCGCAAAAATCCCGCCACCGCTGCGGGCACAATTGGACCAGCTGGGCAACGACGACGCGGCCGCCGTTGAATTTGGCATCGCATACGCGACTCGCCAGTGCGAGGAATTGCTCCGTGCCGGCGTACCGGGGCTGCACTTCTACACGTTGAACAAATCTCACTCGACCGTGCAGGTTTTGAAGAACCTCGGCCGGGCGTAAATTTAGCTTTCGTAGCCGCCGAGGTAACGCGGCTCCGACTTGATTAGAGGGTTTCTGGGAAAACTGTAGCCGCCGACGTGAGGAGGCGGACCCTTTTGGACAATTCCGCCTCGTTACCTCGGCGGCTACGAGATTTATTGAACCGCTCTAGTGCACTGTAACATTGACTTCTGATACATTTGTTTGTTATGGTTTTGACCATGGCAATCACACTTAAAGTGAGTTCCGCTGATAAATCTGAATTGGCGGCCAAGCTTCGTTGCCGCAGTCTTCCTGCGGAGGATGTCCGGCGCGCCGATATCATTCTGCGATTGGCCGAAGGACAGGCTCAACGGGCTGTGGCCCGGCAGATGCGCTGTAGCGTCAATACCGTGCGGCTTTGGCGAGAACGTTATGAGGTTGAAGGCCTGGGCGGGCTCTACGCTCGTCATCCGGGCCGGGAGATTCAGGCCCAGAGTCCTGCACTGGAGGCCAGGATTTTGGACTGCACGCGCCGCCCGCCCAAAGACGGCTCGACCCATTGGAGCACGCGCAAAATGGCCGAGGAACTGGGAATCAGCCATATGCGGGTGGCGCGAACTTGGGCCAAAGCCGGACTGCAGCCGCATCGGATGCGCCGGTATATGGCCAGCGACGATCCGCAATTTCACAAGAAAGCGGCCGATGTAATCGGGCTCTACCTGAAACCGCCCACTAATGCTGTGGTTTTCTGCGTGGATGAGAAGACGGCGATTCAGGCGCTGGATCGGCTGGACCCGGTTCTGCCACTATCTGCAGGCCGCGCCGAACGTCACGGTTTTGAATACTTTCGTCATGGGACGCTCTCCCTGTATGCCGCATTGAACACACAGACTGGCCAGGTGCTGGGCAAGACAGCGGGCAAACACACCAGTGCGGAGTTTGTGGCCTTCCTTACCGAGTTGGCCAGTGGTCAGCCCAGGAAGCGGCGGATTCATGTGATCGTGGATAACCTTTCCGCTCATAAGACCGAAAGGGTGGAGCTCTTTTTGCAGGAACATCCTCAAGTAAAATTGCATTTTACGCCGACCTATTCATCGTGGTTGAACCAGGTCGAGTTGTGGTTCTCGAAGATCGAGCGCGATGTCATTGCCCGCGGGGTGTTCAGCTCCGTCAAGGATTTGGCCAAAAAGATCATGCGCTACATACGCCGATATAATCACCAAGCCAAACCCGTGAAGTGGACTTACAAAAGCACGAGAAACCGCATACGCCCTGAGTCAGATTCAAATGTTACAGTGCACTAGCCAGCGCCATGCACCAATTTTTGCGCGTTCTCGCGCACCGCATACATTACGCGCCCGCCTGAATCAAAAATAATGAGCCTTGTCACCTCGGCTGCTACAATAAACCACGGTTTACAATCCCAGGTTGCTCGCCACAATGCCAAGAACGCTCAACGGCCCCTGGTCCTCCAAACTGTCGGCAGCCTTGTCCACCTTTTGCAAAGTCAGCTTCGCATTCTTGTAAAGGTCCTGGTCATTGACGAGTTTGCCGATGGAACCTTGTCCCTGATTGATCTTCTGTAGAATTTGATTCAGGTTCGTCATGGAAGAGGTGGTGGCGCGATAAAGTGTATCGTCGGTCACCAGCTTGCCGATCGTACCCCGGCCTTCATTGACCCCATTGACGACCCGCTGCGCGGCCGCCACGGAACCCTGCAAATTGCTCACGGTATCCAGGGCGGAATTGTAAAGCGTGTCCGTGTAAATCAGCTTGCCTACGGTTCCCTGTCCGCTGGCAATCTGACTGGAAATGGCCTCGACATTCGAGATGGTGGCGGTGAGGTGGCCGCTGTTTTGCCTGATTAAATCAGTCAGGGGACCAAGCAAGTTGTTAATGGTGTCGCCGGTGAAACTCCTGGTCAGGTTTTGAATGCCGGTGGCGGCGTCGTTGAGCTTGGCCATGATGGCGTTGAGGTCCGGTTGCTCCACGGTGGCCAGCACAGTGCCATCCACCGCCTGCGGCGCGCCCGGTGACCCAAAGTCAATGGCGACAAAATTCTGCCCCATTAATCCGGTAAACCGGATAGAGGCCTGGCTGTCCGTTTTCACCACTGTACCGCCGTTCAATTTCATCGTAACGCGGACCTTGTTGTCATTATTTTCGAGGGCAATTTTCTCAACGCGCCCGACTTCCACGCCGGCCATTTTGACGCTGTCGCCCACCTTCAATTCCTGCACCGCGTCGAACAGGGCGCTGAGGTGGTATCCACGCTGGAAGAAGCCGATGCCGCCAAGCGTTTCCATGATGAGCAAGGCGGCAATGACCACCAGCACGGCAAAAATGCCAAGTCGGGTTTCGAGTGAATTTTTCATAAGCTTTATGGGGATTCGTGTTGAAAATCTGCGTGCAAAAATTTCTGTAGCGCCGGGTCGTTGAATTGTTTCACTTCCTCCGGCGTACCGATGGTAAGGATACGACCCTCATTGATGACGGCGATGCGGTCGGCAATGCCAAAAGCCAGGTCGCGATCGTGCGATACCACCAACGAGGTGACGTGGATACGCCGTTTGAGCTTCACAATTTCCCGGCCAATGACCGCAGCCGAAAGGGGGTCAAGTTCGCTCGTCGGTTCATCGTAAAGAATCAATTGCGGCTCGATGACCAGCGCACGCGCGATGGCCACGCGCTTTTTCATGCCGCCGGAAAGTTCGTTGGGCATTTTGTCCGCGGCATCCTTCAGGCCGACCGCTTCGAGATTTTCCGCAACCACACGCGCAATTTCTTCCGGCGGCCTGAGTCGGTGTTCGCTCAGATAAAGGCCGACATTTTCGCCCACGGTCAGCGAATTGAGCAGCGCGCCGGATTGGAAAACCAGCGCCATCCGGTATTTGGCCGCGATTTCAGGCGACTGAATGGACTCGCCGTTGATGAGAATTTCTCCTTCATCCGGCGTTTCCAGACCAATCAGGTGCTTGAGCAGGACGCTCTTGCCGCTGCCGCTGGGCCCCATGATGACGAATATTTCACCGGGTTGGACCTCGAAATCAATGCCGCGGAGCACTTCCTCGCCGTTGAAACTTTTCCGCAGGTGGCTCACCTTAAGACTCACGCCGGAATGGTTGTTCGTCACGTCGTTCATTATTTCAAAAGGATGCGCGTCAGCACGTAGTCAACAATCACGATGAGGACGATGGAGTTGACCACCGCTTTCGTCACCGAGCGGCCGATGCCGCGCGGTCCGCCGATGGTCGCAAGCCCCTGGTGGCACGAGACCGCGCCGACGATCAGCCCGAAGCAAAAGCTTTTGAACACGCCGTTGGCCACGTCCTTGAGCTGGACAATGGTTCGCAAGTCGGAGAAAAACGCCTGAAAGGGAATACTGATGTGACTGTTCAGGTCGGCGACGACCGCACCGCCAAACCAACCGACGAGAATCGCGAAGACCACCAGCATCGGCAACGCCACCGCGATGGCCACCATGCGCGGCAATACCAGGTAGTGGATCGGGTCAATGTTCATGGTCCGCAACGCATCAATTTCCTGATAGACGCGCATCGAACCGATTTCCGCCGCCATGGCCGAGCCGATGCGGCCGGCGATGAGAATCGCCATCATCACCGGCGCGAGTTCCTTGGCGATGGAGATGCCCACGACACCGCCGACGGCACTGGAAAGACTGCGTTCCACCAGCACCGGACCGGTTTGCAGCGCGATGACGGCGCCAATGAAGAATGACAACACGCAAACCATCAGCAGGCTCGCGTTGCCGATTTCAAAAAACTGTTCGAATACCTTTTGTCGCTGCCGCCAGGCCAGCGGCAGGGCCAGCATCGTGCGCCAGAACAGCAGAATGATTTCACCGATGTTTTCAAACATAACGATTGTCGAGAGCCGAATGTAGAGTGCCGAAGGAAGAATTACCAGCCACGGTTGGCTGTGATTCCCGGCCCTTCTGTATTTTGTATTTTTCCCGCCTCACTTGTCGGTCGCAGATTTGGTTTTAACGACTGGAATATAAAACAAGCGCATGCATTTCCCCTCGGAATCGGATTGATACTGGAAAAGGCCGAAAATGAGCGAGCATTTTTTGGATGCGGGCGCGGTGTCATGGCGATAAAAATTCCACAACAGCGACTGGCTGGTCGTGCCGAGTCTGGCGCTGCCCTCCGAGCGCCACAACGACCACAATGGCGACCAGTTGCATTCCACGCCGCGGTTGTCGGGCAGCATCGGCTCGAGGGGCGCCAGGATCTGTAATCGCCGGTTTCCATCAAAATCCCGGTGATAGGTGAACAGTGGCCACATGTCCACCCGATGGCGCAGGGTCCCGGTTTCCAGATTTTTTTCCGCCGCATTTACAAACAAATAAAACAAAACGCGCGTGCGCCGGTCATCCAAGGCGCCGGCGTGGAGACGGTCGTACCGGTAAAGCGGCCAGAAATAGTAATCGCTTTCCAGCGTGTCGTTATGTGCCTGGCTGAACAGCGGCCAGGCACGCGTGACGGTTTTGCCGGTGCCGCGCGCTACCACAACAAGGGGATACGGCCCTTCCCATTCATGATATTTCTCCCCGCGATCATCCACCCACGTGAAGAACGGCCACAGCACGGAGGTCGAATCGCGCTTGGGCGAGCGCAGCACACTGTAAAACGGGAGGTCGGCGCGAAATTTCGCCGGGTCGTCGGTGCCGATGCCGGTGTTTTGATAAAAATGGACCGGCCAGAGCGCAAAAAATTTGTCATAACCGGCGATGGTTTCAATTTCCCCAAACCCGTTGGTTTGCGCGGTTACGTCCTTGTGTTCAGTGCCAACCAGCGGCCAGAACTGCCAGCCGTCCAGGCCGTCGCCGTGGCGCAAATCGAAAAACGGATAAAGGTAGTTCTCGGTAACCACGTCCCGCTTGCGGGTCTCGCTGTAAATCGGAAACATGACGAAGAAAATTTCGTCGCGGAACAAACGGTTCCGGAGGTGGCCATAGAAGGGCGCCAGTGCGGTGTAATTTTCCTTCGGATCGGGTGAACGTTGCTGGAAGTAAATCGGGAAAAGCGTGAAACGCTTCACCGGGAAATCCCGCGGGTCCTGGCCGCCGGCAAAAGCCAGCAGTTGGCCAAGCTGCCATCGGTATTCCGTTCCAAAGCGCCGGTAGGTGAGGACTGGATAAAGCAAGTCGTCCTCGTCCGATTCAATGGCGGAATCCGTGTCGAACGAAAATAACGGTGGGACACCCCATATCTTTTCGGAATCTTTTTTCTGGCTGTAGAAGAACGGACCAATGGCTTCGTCCCGGGATCCCAAATCCAGTGTCAGCGCAAATTGGCTAAAGAGCGGTCCGGCACCAAAGTCGTCCGCACCGAAAGCAGCTAGAGGAAAATTTAGCGCCATCAGCCACGAACAGATTTGCAGGCAAAGCCTAAATTTTCGATGGCTCATTAATCGGGTTGACATGAAATCGTCATTACGGTAACGTTATCGTAAAGCTGTTTTATGTGATTTTATCCCTTGCAAACCTATTTTTAACATTGAGGTTGACATTTCACCGAATTGCTTTACGTTTTCCTTCCACTTGAGGTTTTTGACCTCGGTTCCTCCTGACCCAGTGTCGGCAACGATGAGTTGTCGGCACTGGGTTGATTCGTTTGTATCAACGGACGCCGCCGACCAAGCAAATTTATTAAAGCCGGTAAAAATGTCAGTCCCGCAATCATGCAGGTGGTAATACCCGTCGCCATCACACAACCCAGGCTGTACATGCCGTGGTGTTTGGCGAGAATCAGGCTGCCGAATCCGGCTATCGCTGTCAACCCGGACACCAGCACGGCCTTGCCGGTGCTCCGCGCCAAAATGCTCGGCGTGCGCTCCTCGGCAAAACGGTTCAGGACATGAATGCCGTTGGTCACGCCGATGCCAATCAGCAAAGGCAACGTCATGATGTTCGCCAGATTGAAGGAAACCCCGAACCACCCCATCAATCCCGTCAACCAAAGCGAGCCGATGCCAACCGGCAACAGCGCCAAAATCACCGCCGCGAGGCTGCGAAAATGGAAAAACACCAAAACGACAATCGCGGCCAACGAATACCACGCCGCCCGCACGTAACTGTTTTTCAGCAGCGTTTCATATTCGTAAAGCTGTACCGGCGTGCCGGTCGCGTTCTCGTCCACCGTCCGCAAATCAGCGACAAATGCTTCCTGGTTTTCGCGCTGCCAGACGTCGTGTTTGGGATAGACCTGCAACAGAAATTTACCGGTCACGCCGACAAACTGATCGCGCAAGGCCGACGGCAGATCGTCCACCTGTAAAGGCGTGGTGTCATTCTGCGCCTTCAACGATTCAAACGTTTCACGGACATCGTTGAACAACGCCTGTTGAAACTCCGCCAGTTTGGCCGCGTGTTCCTGGATCGCGGCGCTGTCACCGGCCAGCATGGTCTTGCGCAAATTTTCGATCGCCTGCCGTAGAGCAACAAATTGTTTCGCCAGCTCGGGTTCGTTGGTGCGAACTTCGGGATCACCCAGCGCCTGGCCGGCATATCCGTAAAGTGAATACAAAGTCTGGCTGAGCTCATTGACGTTCACCGGCTTCAAGTCGGGCGCGCTGAATTTCAACGGCGCCACCTCCTGCTTGATACGCCGGATGAGTCCTAATTTTTCCCTTTGGTTCGGCTCAAGAAAATCACTGAGCATGTCCGCCGGCGGTTCTATGTCGGCCACGGTCGGCAGTTTCCGGATGGTCCCCTCCATTGCGATGGCATGGTCCAGATTGGTGGCCACCACCGCGCCGTATAAGAGGGATTTGTCCGCCGAATTGATTAATTTGTGTTCAAACACGACCGATGCCAGGTTCGGACTCTGCATCTTAATAAGATTGTAATCGAATCGCACTTTCCGGGCCTCGAACAACGCAACCAGACATAATCCCACGGTGGCTGCCATCACCCACACGGGCCGTTGCAGCCAGAAATTTTCGATGCGCGCGCGGGTTTCATCCTCGGTGGTCGAGTGGTCAATGACGTTTTGACGGCCCCGCAGCAACATCGCCGGCAACATCGTCATCATCGGCACAAAACACAGCAACAGGCCGCCGCCGCAGATGACGCCCATTTCCTGGATGCCGCGGAAATGGGTAAAGGCCATCGCCAGAAATGCGCCCGCCGTAGTCAGCGCGCCGGTGAAAATGCCCTGGCCGGTGAAGACCATGGCCTTGGTCATCGCCGCCTCTTCCGTCTTCCCATGGCGCAATTCCTCTTCATAGCGCGTGATGAGATGCACGCCAAAATCAATCGCCAGCCCGATGAGCATCGGCACGAACGTGATCGTCAGGATGTTCAAATGCCCGACGGTCAACGTGGTGAATCCCAGCGTGTAAGCCAGCCCGATCACCAGGCAAAACGTGGCTTTGATCGGCCGCCCGGTCTCGTTGTAGCCATAAATGAAAATCAACGCGCAGAGAATCAGCGACACCATGCTCGCCACAGTGACATCCTTCTGCGACTGCCTCATTTGGTCGTAATCCAAAACCGGTTCACCGGTCAGGCCAACGTTTACGCCGGGCACCTCTTCCTGGGTTTGCCCTATCAACCGGCGCAATCGTTCAATCGCTTCGCCATTGCGTTCGTCGCTCGGCGGATGGGTGGTAAGCAGAAAAATCCGGCCATGGTTGAAGGTGATGTAGATGTCCGAGATGTCGTTGGCGCCGAACAGCGCCGCCACGCCGGGTGACGGTGGTTTGCCGGTCATTTGCAGACAGGCGTCGGCCTGGGTCAGGATGCGGGTCAACACCGGCAACGCCTGAACCAGTGATTCGGTCTGGGCGTTCGCCTCGCGGGGCGCGGTGCGGAAAGCCGTGTTGATTTGATCGAAAAACAAAACGAGGTTTGTGGTCTGCGTGAACTGGCGGATGAACGGCTGATCGGCATGTAACGTTTTTTGAATGGCCGCCAAATCCTCTTCCGGCACAAAGAACAGCGCCTTGGTCCCCATCATCGCCAAGTCGTGCTGATAAAAGACATCGCAGAACAAATTGGTATCGGGCGCCATCTTCATGGCGAGGCGTTCGACGAATTGCCGGTTTTTCTCCGGGTTGCCGCTTTCCACCGCCACCACCAGGTCGTTGCCCTGCTGGGGAAACTCCTTCTGCAACTGGAGATAATTCCGGTGATACCGCTGGTTGGGACCGACCAGGTTATCCTGGTTCATGTCCGCCTTCAGGTAGCCAATGGTGTAAAGAACACACACCAGGAACAGGATCACCTGGGGATAAATAAACCACCGGGGATGATGAAAAGCCACCGCCGTCAGTTTGCCCAGCAGTCGCGCAAGAATGGAATCGGCGCTCAACGCCTTCATACATCAGGCCGCGTGCGGGTTCATGCCTTCACCGCCTCGTTGGGGAAATCGGCGTTGGAAAAAACTTCCTTCACGTCGTCGTGCTCCTCCAGCGCCTCAATCAACCGGTTGACGGCGGCCATCCCGGTTTCGGTGGTGAGCGGCACCAGGAGGGTTGGCAATGAGGTAATTTCCGCCACTTCGCTTTTAATGCCCCTGGCCTCCACTTGCTGGTGAACGCCTTCAAAATTTCCCGGCTCGGTCAGAATCTCATAACCTTGCGGCTCGGCCTTGAAATCTTCCGCGCCGGCTTCCAGCGCCAGTTCCATCAGTTGGTCCTCGCCCGCCGCTTCCCGCGAGACAATGATCTGTCCCTTGCGATGAAACAAACGGCTGACCGAGCCGGGCGTGGCGATGCTGCCGCCGTTTTTGGTCACGATGCTGCGAATATCCGACGCCGTGCGGTTGCGATTGTCCGTGCTCACTTCCACCAGCAGCGCCACGCCGTGCGGTCCGTAAATCTCATAGGTCAACTCCTCGAAGTTCACCGCTTCGCCGCCGCCCGTGCCCTTTTTGATGGCGCGCTCGATATTGTCGCGCGGCATGTTCGCGGTGCGGCATTTGAGCAGCACCATGCGCAGGCGCGGGTTCATGTCCGGATCGCCGCCGCCGATTTTGGCGGCGATGGTGATTTCGCGCCCTAGTTTGGAAAAAATCTTCGCGCGCTTGGCGTCAATGGCGCCCTTGAAATGCTTGACCTTCGCCCATTTGCTGTGACCGGCCATATCAATTAATGCGACGCCTCCACGTAAACCGCCGTGCCGTAGCACAACACCTCGGTGATGCCCGGGGCAATTTCCGTCGCGTCATAACGTACGCCGACGACCGCGTTGGCGCCCAGCTCACCGGCGTGCGTCAGCATCAGATTAAAGGCGTCCTCGCGCGCCCGTTCGCAAAGATTGGTGTAAAGGGAAATGTTCCCGCCGAAAATGCTCTGGATGCTCGCGCCGATGTTGCCGATGACCGAGCGCGACCGCACGATGATGCCGCGCACGACACCAAACGACTTGGCCACGCGATAACCGGGCAGATCAAACGTCGTGGTTGTCAAGGGATGTGTCAGACTCATAGTTCAACGATTGAACACGAGAACGCGTGCCCGCAAAAGCGAAAAGTTCCCCTCAACTTGTCACGGCGGTGTGCGACTGCCGCTGGATCTTCAAGCCAACGGCCGGCATTCAGAGAAAGCCGCTGCAAAATTTACGGCGAGAGAAATGAAAATGCCGGCAAATTTCGCAGCACCGTAAAAACCACGGCGATGACGAGCAGGGGCCAGAAAAATTCCGGCGGCACAAACGACCCCACCGGGCGGCGCAGGATTTTTCTGGTTTCGAACCACACGCCCCGCGTGGCCAGCCCGGCGAGTGACAGCACCGCCAGGGCGTTGTCCTGCAACGCGCGCAAAACATGCCCGTGCAGCAACTGATAGACGGCGCGCGTCCCGCCGCAACCCGGACAATTCAGCCCCGTCAACTGGTGAAACTCGCAGACGGGATAAAATCCGTGCGTGCTGGGATTGAAGAAATACAGCACCGCGCCCGCGCCGAGGATGGCCGCGCCCGACACCGCGCCCACAAAAAGTTTCAGCCCGGGGAACGTTGCAATTTTTGGCGGAATGGCTTGGGATTTGGCGTGCGACATCTGTGTCAAAAACGATGGAAACCCCAGTTGAGATGAAAATTGCCGGTGGCCAGGGCGATCATAAAGATCAAGACCGCCAACAACAGGCTCAAAATGGAAAGGACGAGTCCGGCAATGGCGAGTCCACGACCCTCGTAAAATTCAGGACGACGGTTGATTTCCGAAAGGCCGATGAGCGAGAAAATGATGCCCAACGGGCCAAACAGAAATTTGCAGCAGCAAAAAAATGCCAAAATTCCGAAAATCAACCCGGCCATCGCGTTGGAGTTTGTTTTCCGGACTGGTCCGGGAATCGGCGGGCTGATGGTTGGCGGAGTCTGCGGCGCGAAACGGGCTGCGAACTCCGGTACCCCGCCGAGCGGTTTCCATTCCGTCGCGCCTTCCGCTAGCGTGTACGTCTGTGCGTTGGCACGGCCCTCGGCAACCCATTGTTGCAATTGTTCCAGGGAGACCGGGCCGTATGGCCGGCCATCCACACCGATGATTCTATACATGCTCATTCATTCCTCTTCGCGTTTGCCGGCGGCACGGCCGGAATCCGCGCACACACCGTGCTTGGCGTTTGATATGAAGTCTAGCAAAGCTTTTGCCGCCGCGCCGGTAAAAATTTTTCGCGCCCCGGTGATTGCCTCCCGCTGATTTTTTCCGCTGCGAAACAGCAAATGGTAAAGCCTCTTTAATTCCAGCCGCTGTTCCGCCGTGAAACCCGCGCGCCGCAGACCCACGCTGTTCAACCCGCAAATCTCATTCACCCGCAACGCCACGGTGAATGGCGGCAAATCCTGGCTGATGGCCGAGCCGCCCTGCATCAACGCCAGCGTGCCGACGCGCGTAAACTGATGCACCAGGCAGTTGCCGGAAATGAATGCCCGATCCTGCACCACGACGTGCCCGCCCAGCAACGCGCCATTGGCCAGAATCACGTGGTCGCCGATGATGCAATTGTGCGCCACGTGGGCATTGACCATGAGAAAATTATGCGAGCCGATGACGGTGTCGGTGTCCGGCTTGGTCGAGCGATGCACCGTGAAATGTTCGCGGAAAACGTTGTGGTCGCCGATGCGCAGGCGCGTCGGCTCGTCCCTGTATTTCAAATCCTGCGGCGCGTCGCCAATGACGCAACCGGCGTGAAACAGGTTGTGCGCGCCGATGGTCGTCAGGCCGGTAAGATAAACGTGCGGCCCGACCACGCAATCCGCGCCCAGTTCCACCCCGTCGTCAATCACGGCGTAAGGCCCGACCCGGACCGTGGAGTCCAGTTTGGCCTTGGGATGAATGATGGCGGTTGGATGAATCACGATATAAAAGTGACGCATTGGGCCTCATTTCCAAGTTCAAAATGCCGCCCATTCGAAGAGGCTTTGTGTCACCGCCTTTCACTGCTAGATTGAAAGCCTGATGGCCGGCACAACCACAAGCAAACCAATCGGCAATCGGCAACCCGCCCCGGAGGAGTCGGGGGCGGCAATCGGCAATTTGCCCGAGTTGCTCGCGCCGGCCGGCGATTGGGATTGCGCCCGCGCCGCCGTCGAGAACGGCGCGGACGCGATTTATTTCGGCCTCGAAAAGTTCAACGCCCGGATGCGGGCGCAAAACTTCACCGGGGCGGATTTGCCGAAGCTGATGGAATTTCTTCACCGCCGCGGCGTGCGCGGCTACGTGACGC
Organism: uncultured bacterium; assembly: GCA_963723125.1. Lineage (GTDB taxonomy): Bacteria > Verrucomicrobiota > Verrucomicrobiia > Limisphaerales > UBA11358 > UBA11358. Next base: position 1,181,464 of record CAVRPQ010000006.1, on the reverse strand, counting down.
TCAACACGCTTGTTTTTGAAAACGAACTCGCGGACGCCGAAAAATACCTGCGCACGATGATTTCCGCCGGTGTGGACGCGGTCATTGTGCAGGATGTGGGCATCTGCCGGCTCATCCGCCAGCTTTCGCCCGATTTCCCGATTCACGCCTCGACGCAGATGACCATCACCAGCGCCGCCGGCGTGGAATTCGCCCGCGAACTCGGTTGCCACCTTGTCGTGCTCGCCCGCGAATGTTCCATCGCCGAGATCGAGAAAATTCGTAGCCGCGCTTGTGAAAGCGCGGTTTCCGCGGCTGGATCAAACCCCGCTTTGACAAGCGCGGCCATTATGCCTTTGGAGGTTTTTGTCCACGGCGCCCTTTGCGTGGCCTATTCCGGCCAGTGCCTGACCAGTGAGGCCCTCGGCGGCCGTTCAGCCAATCGCGGCGAATGCGCCCAGGCCTGCCGGATGCCGTACGAATTGATTTCCGACAACCGGCTCGTTCCGCTCGGCGACCGGAAATATCTGCTGAGTCCGCAGGACCTGGCCGGATTGGAGGTCTTGCCGGACTTGATCCGCGCCGGCGTCGCGTCGCTGAAAATTGAAGGCCGGCTCAAATCGCCGGAATACGTGGCCAACATCACGCGGATTTACCGACAAGCCCTGGATGGTTTCCAATTTACGAACGGCGATTTACAGTCACCGGGTGAATCGGTTCGTAAATACGAAATCGTAAATCGTAAATACGAAATGGAGATGGCCTTTTCGCGCGGCCTGCTATACCGGCTGGTTCGGCGGCACCGACAATCAGCAGCTCGTCCATGCGCGCTTTGGCAAAAAGCGCGGCGTGTTTCTCGGCGAAGTCGCAAACGTTTTGCGCGATGTGGTAGTGGTGAAACTCGAAGGTCCCTTGAAACCCGGCGACGGCGTGGTGTTCGACGCCGGCAAGCCGGAGGAAAAGGAAGAAGGCGGACGGGTTTATGAAGTTCAACGTTTAAAGCCCCAGGTCCAAGGTTCCCAATCCGTGGAACTGCGTTTTGGCCACGGCGACATTGATTTCTCACGCGTCCATGTCGGCGACAAATTGTGGAAGACCAACGACCCTGAATTGAACCGGCGGTTGCGTCAAAGTTTCGCCGGTGACGCGCCGAAATTTCAGCGGCCGGTTGAAATCGAAGTTCACGGCTTGGCTGGCAAACCGCTCACGCTGATCGCGCGCGATGAATCCGGGAACACTGCCGAGGTGGAATCCGCCATGCCGCTGGCAAAGGCGGAAAAGCAGCCGCTCACGGAGGACAAGTTGCGCGAACAACTCGGCCGGCTCGGTGGCACGCCGTTCAAGCTCGGCGAGTTGAAAAATTTTCTGAGCGGCGAAGTCATTCTGCCGGTCAGCGAATTGAACCGTCTGCGCCGCGAAGCCGTGGTTGAACTGGAAAAACTACGCGCACAGCCAAAGCGGTGGAAACTCAATGAGTGTAGCAGCCGAGGTAACGAGGCTCATTCTTCAACTCCATTCGGCCAGAGCCTCCTCACGCCGGCTGCGACAAATCCAGAATTGATTGCCCTTGTTCGCAATCTGCCACAACTCGAAGCTGCGCTGCAATGCGGAGTGACGACAATTTATTGCGAATTTGAAGATCCGAAGAAATACCGCGAAGGCGTGGCGTTGTTTCACACCGCCCACAGTTGTAATGGCAGGGTGGGCAGTCCTCTGCCCACCGCTCGTTCGCAAATGGATGACGGCGCGCACGGAGTGACGCGCCCCACCATCTGGGTTGCGCCTCCACGCATTTTCAAGACCGGCGAGGAATGGACGCTCGAGCAGGTGCGCTCCTGCAACGCCGACGGCTATCTGGTCCGCAATTACGATCATCTGAAGTTCTTCGCCAACGACCGGCGCATCGGCGATTATTCGCTGAACGTGGCCAACCGGCTGGCGGCGGATTATTTCAAGAACCAGTTCGGCCTGGAACGCGTGACCGCGAGCTACGATTTGAATTTTCAGCAGCTCGAAGCGCTGTTGTCGGCCGCGCCGCCGGAATGGTTCGAGGTCGACCATTCACCAGCACATGCCGATGTTTCACATGGAGCACTGCGTGTTCTGCGCGTTTCTTTCCAGCGGCACGGATTTCCGGAACTGCGGCCGCCCGTGCGACGTGCATGACGTGAAACTGCGCGACCGCGTGGGCGCGGAGCATCCGGTGAAGGCCGACGTCGGCTGCCGCAACACCGTGTTCAACGCGCTGGCCCAGACCGGCGCGGAATACGTGTCGCGGATGATTGAACTGGGCGTGCGCCATTTCCGCGTGGAATTTCTCAACGAAACGCCGGAGCAGGTGACGCGGACCATTTCCAAATACCGCCAGCTTTTGCGCGGCGAAATCACCGGCACGCAACTCTGGCGCGAATTGAAATTGTTCAACCAGCTCGGCGTCACGCGCGGTCAGATCGGGAAGTAGCCGGTTCTTCGTAGGAGACGAGGTGACGAGTCTCTAATCTTCCCATTCTTCCCATTTTTAAAGACAAATCAGAGACTCCTCACGTCGTCTCCTACTTTTTGAACGGGCTCTTACGAATAAAAATATCCCAGCTCGCGCAACGACGCGTAATCCTTCGGCCGTTCCGGCGTCGCGCGGCCGATGATGACGTGGTCGAGCACTTCAATCTTCAAAAGCTGCCCGGCGCGGATCAAATCGCGCGTCACCTTGATGTCGGCCTCGCTCGGCGTCGGGTCGCCGCTGGGATGATTGTGCGCCAGCACCACGGCGGCGGCGTTGGCGGCGATGGCGGCCTTGAACACCTCGCGCGGATGCACCAGCATCGTGTCGAGCGTGCCGTCGGTGATTTCGCTCCGACCCGAATCAGCCGGCGCCGCGTGTTCAGCAGCAGCACCTGGAGCGTCTCCACGTTCTTCACCAGGTTTTGTTCGCGCAGCAGCTGCACGACGTTCTCCGGGATTGTCGAGCACGGGCGATTCGCGCTGCAATTCCTCCGCCATCTTGCGCGCCAGCGCGAACGCCGCCACCAGCGTCACCGCCTTGTCGCGCCCGATGCCTTTGACGCTTCTGCAAATCCTCCACCGACGCCCGCGCCAGCGCCTGTAAGCGTGCCGAACTTCTGCAACAAGCTGCTGGCCGATTTCGACCGCGTTCGCGCCCTTCAAGCCGGTGCGCAGCAGAATCGCGATCAACTCCGCGTGGCTCAAGGCGTCCGCGCCGTGCTCCACGAGCCGTTCGCGCGGCCGTTCGCTGACCGGCTGATCCTTCAGTCTGAGGCTGTGGGACATGAGAATACGTTATCCTACGCGCCATGAAAATCACATTAAAAAATCACGGCGCAACCAGATTTCTGCGAATAGGGCGCGCGACAAATCCGTGTTTCATCCGCGTATAGCGGCGTGGCCGCCACGCGGCTTTACGCCGTGTTCATCCATGGCTAGAATTTCTGCGGATGGAATCCGCGCGCGCCCAAGATGATTTGCTCACGCCGTCGCAACGACAGGCCGTCGCGGCGCGCGGCAATGTGCTGGTCATGGCCGGCGCGGGCACGGGCAAAACCCATACGCTGGTCGAGCGTTGCCTGGATTGCCTTTGCCAGGAGCGCGTGTCGCTCGATGAAATCCTGGTCGTCACCTTCACCGAAGCCGCCGCCACGGAAATGAAGCGGCGCCTTCGCGCTGCGCTGCAATCTGCTCTCGACACGCGACACGCGACACGCGACACGCATTTGGCCGAACAACTCGCGCTCTTCGACACCGCGCCCATCGGCACGCTGCACAGTTTTTGTCTGCGGCTCGTGCGCGAGCATTTTTACGAACTCGGCCTCGACCCGCAACTCGCCGTGCTCGACACCGGCGAAGCCCGTCTGCTTGCCGAGGAAACGCTGGATGAACAGTTTCAATCGCATTACGCCGGGCAAACGGATTTTTCCAGCGCCGCGCAAGATCTCATTCAAATTTACGGCAACGGCGACGAACGCCCCATTCGTGCCACGCTGCTGCGATTGTATCATTACGCTCAAACGCGGCCCAATGCCGACCGCTGGCTCACCAAACAAATCATGCGATTCGCCTCACCGGAACCGGTCGAATGGCCTGAATGGTTGAACCAGGCCATTGCCAATTGGCGCAAAGAATGGCTGCCAGTTTTGGAAGGCTTGAAAAGCGAGAATGAAAAAGCGGCTGAACTATATAAAATCATCGGACAAAATGGCGGTTTACGCGTCGCAACGTCCCACGAAAGCGTTCGACGCGACGCCGGACGCGGCCGGCCAGAGGCCGGTGCTACAACACCTTCAGGCGAGCCCGTTGCCAAAGTTTTGGAACAAGTAATTGCTGCCGACAGCATCTGGCCGGCAAAACGTAAAACCGCGCTCCGCAAACCGCTGGAAAATTTCTTTGCCGATGCCGCGTTTTTGCAATCGCTAATGCCGGCGGAAGGCCGCCGTGAGCCGCTGGCCGAGGATTGGGATTGGATTCGCGGCCACATGACCGCACTGCTGCTACTGGCGCAGGAATTCGGACAAAAATTCGCCGGGCGCAAGCGTACCGATGGTGTTCTGGACTTCCATGACCTGGAACAATTCGCCTTGAAACTGCTCTGGGATTCCGCCGTCGGCAAACCGACCGCCATTGCCGAACGTTGGCGACAGAAAATCCGGTTCGTCTTTGTGGACGAATATCAGGACATCAACGCCGCCCAGGACAAAATCATCCGGGCGTTAAGCCGCGATGGAGGGTGGGGCGAGACTACCGGCGAGCCATCGAAAATGGCTGAGGTTGAATCGGCTGACGGCTCGCAAGAACGCTTCCACCGGGCAAATCGTTTCCTTGTCGGCGACGTGAAGCAGAGCATCTACCGCTTTCGGCTGGCTGATCCGAAAATCTTTCGCGAGTACGCGCAAAGCTGGCGCGGAGAAAACGGCCAGGTGATTCCGCTCACGGAGAATTTTCGCAGCCGCGAGAGCCTGCTCGGCTTTGTCAATTCGGTTTTTGAATTGCTCATGCGTGAAGAGATCGGCGGCGTGAAATACGATACGCAAGCGCATTTGCAGTTCGGCGCGGCGGAACAACGCACGGCGCTTGGCCTCGCCCGGAATCCAGCGCCGCGCGCGGAATTACTGCTGCGGCTCAAAGGTGGCCGTAACGAAGCCACGGCCGACGACCAATCCGGCGATGGCGAATTGGTGGAACTGGAAGAAGCTGAAAAAGAGGCACAACTCGTGGCGCATCGCTTGCGTGACCTGGTTGCGCAGGGTCATGCCGTCTGGGATGAAGCAAGCGGCGCTCAACGCGCAGCCGAATGGCGCGACCTGGCAGTGTTGCTGCGCGCGCCGGCGAACAAGGCTGAAGCGTATGCCAAGGAATTCGAGCGCGCCGGCGTGCCACTGGTGGTTGAGCGTGGTGGTTTTTACGACAGTGCCGAAATCGCCGATTTGCTGAGCCTGCTCAAGCTGCTCGACAATCCGTTGCAGGACATGCCAGCCATCGCCGCGCTGCGCTCGCCGCTGGTTGGCCTGTCGTTGGACGAACTGGCAACGGTCCGGCTGGCCGCGAAGAACGTTCACTTTTGGACAGCGCTAAACCGAAGGCAGAAGGCAGAAGGCAGAAGGCAGAATGAACTGTGCCGGAAAATCGACAAATTCCTCGAAAGGTTTTCGCGCTGGCGGCAACTGGCAAGGCAGGCGTCGTTGTCGCAATGCCTGGAATGCGTGCTGGCGGAAACGCATTACGCCGAGTGGCTGCGCTCGCGTCCGCGCGGCGCGAAACGGCAGGCAAATATTGAACGGTTCCTCGGGCTCGCGCAGCAGTTCGATCAATTTCAGCGGCAGGGCCTGTTTCGCTTTTTGAAGTTTATTGAGGCACAACAGGCCGCCGACGCCGAGCCGGAAGTTGCGGCGATAGCAGAGGAAAACGCTGTCCGACTGATGAGCATTCACCAGAGCAAAGGCCTGGAATTTCCAGTCGTGGTCGTGGCCGACCTGGCGAAGCCATTCAACGAGCAGGACCTGCGTGGCGAAATTATTCTCGACGAGCTCTTTGGCCTTTGCCCGCGCGTCAAACCGCCACACACGAGCCGGCGTTATCCGAGCCTGCCGTACTGGCTGGCGCAACGACATCAGCAACACGAACAACGCGGTGAGGAATTACGGCTGCTGTATGTGGCGATGACTCGCGCCCGCGACACGCTGATTCTGACCGCCACCGTTTCGGAGAACAAATGGGAAACGCTTTGGTTGAAACCGGAGGTCATCACCACTCTGACCATTGTCTCGGCGAGAAGTTACGCGGATTGGTTGGGGATGTGGTTTGGAGTCCACGGTCCGCGGTCCACGGTCCAAACCACAACCGGAGGTGAATTGCCACATTTGCGGTGGCGCATCGTGGAAGATGAGGAGTTGGCAGCAGAATCAGAAATTGGAAATCGGAAATCGGAAACCGCAGTTCCGGCGCTCGACAAAGCCACGGCGAAAAGACTGCGCACGATGTTGTCGTGGGAATTTCCGTTCGACGCAGCCACAAGGCGCGCCGCCAAGTCATCGGTGACGGTTCTGCGCCGGCAGGCGGAACAATTGGACGATGAAGCGGAGCCGATGTTTCAAACTTCATCCGGTTTTGTGAAACAGTTTCCCAGGCAACGACACAAGCATTCGCGTTCAAATCCGCAATTGAGTGCGGCGGCAACAGGCACGGCCCATCACACATTTCTCCAGCACGTTACGCTGGAAAAGGCGGATGATCCGGCTGCCCTCAAAGTGGAAGCCAAACGCCTGGAAACCGCCGGCTTTTTGACAATGGACGAGTGCGCGGCCCTGGATTTGGACGCGGTGGCGGCGTTCTGGAAATCCGAACCGGGCCGGAAGATTCGCACCCAGAAACCGGATCGCTTGAAGCGTGAATTGCCATTCACAGCAAAATTCAGTCCGGCGGAAGTGGACACCATCATCGCCGCGAAAACGCCGACGGGACTGGAGGATGAATTTGTGGTCGTGCAGGGCGTCGCGGATTTGGTTGCGCTGCTGCCCCGGGAAATCTGGCTCGTGGATTTCAAGACGGACGAAATCAAGCCCGAGGAGTTGGCAGAGCGAAGGAGGCTCTACGAACCGCAATTGAAGCTTTACGCGAAGGCATTGTCGCGAATTTATTCCCGGCCGGTGACAAACTGCTGGTTGCATTTTCTCACCGCGCGAGAAACGATAATCATTTAAATGCGGGAACGGCGCAGCGTCTCTGCGTAAAAATCAATCCGGCTCGCCGAACGGAAGTTCGTCTTCTTCGTTTTCCACGGCCGGCGGCTTAACCGAAGCAGCAGGCAACGATGGAGGTGCGGCAGGTGCGCCGGCTTCGCGCAAGCGCACAACGGCTGGACGCAAAAGTTTCCCTTGAAACGTGTAGCCCGAGGCGATGGTTTCAGCCACCACCGCGCCGGCGGGCGGATTTCCCTTGGAGTCGGCGACCTGATGCCGGGCGGCGTCGAAGGCTTCGCCCGGTTCGACGGCAAACGCTGTCAGGCCGATGCGGCGGATCGTGCCGCGGCAGGCATTTTGGAAATGGGTGACTTGCTCGGCCAACTGCGGCTGGCCGGAACGCGCGGCGGCGGCGTGCAAGGCAAATATATGGTCGAAAATGCGCACGAGCATTTGCAGCCATTCGGCTTCGCCACGGTGCATTTTTTCAACCTCCAACCGAAGCGTGGCCTTCTCGCTATCGTTTATCTTCTGCATGAACCCGGAAAATTCACGCACTTCGGCGCCCATTTTATCGGCGATCTGTTTGGCTCCGGCGGCGGTTTTTTCGGCCTGGCCCTGAATGGCGTCCCATTGATTCGTGGCGGCGCCGATTTGCGCGGCGAGTTTTTCCAGATCCTGGATTTTGTCCGTCACCGCCCCGAGGGCGTTGACCTGAAGCGCTGTACCCATCGCGCGATAATCCAGCAGGAAGGGGAGAATCCCGAGTACGGCGCCGAACATGGCGGCGGCGAAGCACGCAAGAATTTCCCATTGGGAAATCGGGTGCGGTGATTTCCAGACAATCAGATAGGCAAACGCGAGCAGCAAAGCGTTGCCGAGCAGGAACGGCCATTTGGGAATTTTCCACTCTCTCACGTCGTTCATGTTTCCGAGTTTCGTAAAATTGCGCCGGCAGCGCAAGCAAACGCCTTGCATTCTCCGGCAACCGGCGAGATTGCGGGGTGAGGCTGGCGGCAAGCCGACGCGCGAGGACGCCCGTCTCAGCATAACTGCAACCCGGCGCGCCACCTTTCTCCTCGACTAATGGCAGGCACACCCCGAATCATTTAAGGCGTGCGGACTTGCGTCATCTTCAACCCGGCGGCACGTGGCGACAAGGCCAGGCATTTTCGCCGCCATCTGGATGAAATCGCCTCGCGGGGTGCGTTGAAGGCGACAGCCGCTCCCGGTGAAGCACGGCGGCTGGCGACGGAAGCGGTGGCCGACGGCTTTGAATTGATCGTGGCCGCCGGCGGTGACGGCACGGTGAACGAGGTGCTCAACGGCATCGGCGCCGCGGCCGATGGTTTTGCGCGGGCGCGGCTCGGCGTGCTGCCACTTGGCACGGTGAACGTTTTCGCGCGCGAAATCGGGCTGCCGTTGCGAATCGAGCGCGCCTGGGAAACGTTGCAGCGCGGACGCGAGACGCGTATGGATTTGCCCAGTGTGGAATTTTCAGCCAACGGGATCCGCCAACGACAGTATTTCGTCCAGCTCGCCGGCGCGGGCCTCGACGCGCGCGCCATCGAATTGGTGACCTGGTCTCTGAAAAAGAAATTTGGCCCGCTGGCATACGTCATCGCGGGCGTAAAAGCCCTGCGCGGCAGGATGTCGAAAATCACCCTGCGAGTTGAGGGACAAAGCGCCACCGGCGAATTGATTCTGATTGGCAATGGACGTTTCTACGGCGGGCCGCTGGAAATTTTCCCCGGGGCGGATTTAAGTGACGGACTTCTGGACGTCTGCATTTTACGGCGGGCGAATTGGCTGGCCTTGCTTCGTTGTATCCCCGGTTTGCTCGCCCGGCGAAGACTGCCTGCCAACGCCGTGCAACGGTTCCGCGCACCCACCTTTGAGCTGGCGGGCGGCGCATCCTTTGAACTGGATGGCGAATGGGCGGGAAATTTGCCTGCCACTTTTTCAATCGCGCGTGGAAAATTGCGCGTGGCCGTTCCTTAGACCATTCAATCCCAGCGTCGAAAAGGAATCGCGCCCGGCTCCAGGAAAGTTCCACACTTCGGGCATTTGTCGGGCTGTTTCCACAAACGAATCCGATGGCGGGAGGAAATGGGACAGACCAGTTTCCATCTAATCCACTGGCGCACACCGCGGGGCGGCAGGCGGTTCAATAAAGCAGCGAATTTCGGCGCAGTTTTTGGATGAAATTCCCAGTGTACCGACGGTTTGAAAGCAATCACTGCGTCGTAAAGCTCCTTGCACTCGGCACACAGGATGGTTTGAACGACGACGTGCCGGCCGCGATCCGCGCTGCCCGACACCCGCGCGCGATAACCGCATTTGGAACATTCGAAGAGATAACTGCGGCCCATACGCCAATTGCTAAGTCGTCGTTCCGAACGATAGTCTTCTGGCTTGCCGGGCCGTAGCTCGGAGCGGGGCCTTAAGCCCGCCTTCGCTGCGTTGCGGCGCGGCAGTCTTCGCTCTCCGCTGCGCTCCGAGCGAAGACTGGTGGGTTGGCAGGGACTCGAACCCTGGACCAATGCCTTAAAAGGGCACTGCTCTACCAACTGAGCTACCAACCCCTCAAAGAGCATCATCCTAAAAAAGCCGAGAAAACACGCAAGGTTTTTCCCGGGTCAACGACCGGCAAACTGGCCCGATGCATTGATTTTCCACCCCGGCTCAGGAGATTTGCAATTTGTTTTTTACAGGCGTTTGAGTTAAAATAGTTTCATTAATACCGCCACTTGCGTGAAATTCTGGGGCGTGCGCGGCTCGATTCCGACACCGGGACCGAAGACGGTGCGCTTTGGCGGCAATACCTCCTGCGTGGAAATCCGCAGCGGCAGCCAGATCATCATCCTTGATGCGGGCACCGGCCTGCGGCCACTGGGCCAGTCCTTGCTGGCGGAATTCAAAAACCAGCCGCTCAACCTCACCTTGCTCCTGACCCATACGCATTGGGACCATATCCAGGGCCTGCCGTTCTTCGGGCCGATTTATCATTCCCGCTGCCGGCTGCGGATTCTGGGTTGCGAAGGTGCGCGCAAAGGCCTGGTCAGCGTGCTCACCGGCCAGATGGAAAGCACCTACTTCCCCGTGCCGTTCGACAAGTTGCCCAGCAACATCGAAATTGACGAACTCAAAAAATTTGATTTCAAGATCGGCTCCGTGCAGGTGCGGGCGCAACGGGCGCATCATCCCGGCCTGTGCGTCGGGTACCGGCTGTTCACGCCGCGCGGGTCGGTGGCTTATTTTCCCGACAGCGAACCGCGCCCGGGCGGCGAGGACGGGGAGATGATCAAATTTCTCAGCGACACGGACGTGCTGATTCTCGACTCGCAATACGACGCGGTGGAATACGAACGGCATGCGGGCTGGGGCCACGGCTGCGTGGACGACTCGGTCGCACTGGCGCTGGCGGCAAAGGCGAAACGGCTGTGCCTGTTTCATCACGACCCGGAACGCAGCGACAAACAGGTGGACACCTTTCTCAAGCACGCTCGCCAGTTGGTGGCCCAACAACGGGCTAGATTGAAAGTGGACGCCGCCCGCGAGGGAATGATCATCCGGCTGGGCGGGAGAAGTTAGCGGATTTTGTCGCGCGAAGAGCGCGAAGCAAATGGAAACAATTTGCAGCCATTGTTCGATGATCACGTCCATTGTGTTTTAGGCTGCATTGAATGTATGGCATTGAATCGTGGCATGGCACTGGATAATCTAGCCCGCCTTGTTCAGGTCGTCAGAGACGACCGGCAGTTGCATGCGTGGTTTTGCAAGGTGGCTCAGAAGTCCGCAGTAGAGAGGCGAAACGAGATTTACTCGATGGCAGAGCGGATGCGTTGCGAGGGAGAGAACGCAGATTTGGTTGCGTCGTTTCAGTTGCTTGCAGATTCCAGAGTTTTTCTTGCAGCGCGTGTAGCCTTGCGAGCCCACTAAAAAGCTGCAGCCTGATAAGAGGATAAGCTACGAATTTTCTTCGCGCCCTTTCCGCCTACGCTCCCGTCTTCGTTTCATTTCGCCGCGGCAGGCCGCTTCGGCGCGACAAGCGCGCGACATCACGTTGGCTTTTCGCCGTAATTGATGGCCATGGCGCCACCGAGCAGGTTGATGACGCGCACGTTCGATAGTTTCAGTTCCCGCATTTTCGCCGTGACGCCTTCCTGCGCCGGATAATGTCTCAACGATTCGAGGATGTAGGCGTAGGCGTCCGCGTTGCCGCAGAACAGCCGGCCCAGAAGCGGCACGGTCATTTTCAGGTGCGTGAAATAAATCGCGCGCCACAGGGCGTTCGGCGGCTTGCCAAAATCCAGCACTACCAGCCGCCCGCCGGGTTTGGCGACGCGGAACATTTCGCCCAAGCCCGTTTCCCAACTGGCCAGATTGCGCAATCCGTAGCCAACGGTAACGGCATCAAAGGAATTGTCCGGGAAAGGCAGTTGCTGTGCGTCGCCCTGGATGAATTTCGAATTGGCTGTGGCGGACTGTGTGTTTTTTAGACAGCGGGTTTCCGCGATTTCAAGCATGGCCCGGCTGAAGTCAAGGCCGATCACTTCCGCACCACCCCCGGCGAGGCCCAGGGCGATATCGCCCGTGCCGCAACAGACATCGAGCGCACACTGGCCGGGTTGGACGGCAGCCAGTTCAACGACCCGACGCTTCCAATGCCGGTGAAGGCCAAAGCTTTGCAGGTCGTTGAGCAGGTCGTAACGTCGCGCAATGGCGGCGAAAAGATCGTTGACCTTCGCGGCGCGCTGTTCGCCCGGCGCGTAAAAGATGTTGCTCACGGCCACAGTCTAGCAGATAGGCCTGTGCCGAAGTCAAAACGCATAAATTCTGTTTGCGTTGGTGCCTTTTTTTGGTACAGACTCTGCTTGCAACACGGATGTGAAATTAAAAATTCCGTTTTTGGCTGATAAAAAGCCAGATGCGCAAAAATCACGTATGAGTGTCAATGCCCCTATGGAGCCGGCAGGCGCGCCGGCGAAAATTTTGGTGGTGGATGACAACGAGGTGATTGTCAAGACCATCTGCCTCAAGTTGAAGGGGGCAGGTTACCAGGTGGCGACGGCCCAGGACGGCGCGGAAGCCATGTCCATCGTGCGCATGGAGAAGCCGGATTTGATTTTGCTCGACATTACTTTTCCGCCGGACGTTGCCGGCGTGCCGTGGGACGGGTTCCGCATCATGGAGTGGCTCCACCGCGTGGATGAATCCCGAAGAGTTCCCATCATCATCATCACCGGCGGTGAAGACGTGAGAAACAAGGAGCGCGCCATGGCCAGTGGAGCGGTGGCCTTCTTCCACAAGCCCATCAACCACGACGATCTGCTCAAGGTGATTCGCGCAACCCTGGGCAGCAGCACAACCAAACCGGCCTGAATTCGGGCTTGCCATTTCGGAATGTTTTCCTAAGCTGTCTTTCCGCTTTCGGGAAGCGAGCGTAGCTCAGCCTGGTAGAGCATCACGTTGCCAACGTGAGTGTCGAGGGTTCGAATCCCTTCGCTCGCTCCAATTTCCCTCACCCAGGCGAGAAAGTCGCTTGCTTTCAACCCGTCTTGCATGATTATTCTACCAATGCCACTGCCAACCGAACCGGTCACTCTCAGTGTGGAACAGATGGGCGAACTGAACCGACAACTCGCCGATTTGCGTCATGACATCAACAATTACGTTTCGCTGATCCTCGCCAGCGCCGAATTGCTCCGCCGCCGGCCCGAAAGCGCCGAGCGGATGATGGCGAGTCTGATGGAACAGCCGCCCAAAATCACCACGGCCGTCAAAAAATTCTCCGACGCCCTGGAAGCGGCGCTTCACATCACGCGGCCCTGAATTTCCGTCCGGCGGCTTTTGACTTTAGCCGCGGGAATTTTTCTGGCAGCCTGCGCACAATGGAACGAACCGAAGCGGAGTTGATCGCCGCCGTGCTGGCCGGAGACGCCGCGAGTTTTGAACCGCTGGTCCAAAAACATTCCCCGCGGGTTTTCGCCACCGCCCGGCGCTATGCCCGGCGCGAAAGCGAGGTGGAGGACATCGCCCAGGAGGTCTGGCTCAAGGCGTTTGACAAACTTGGCAGCTTCCGCGGCGAAGCGCCGTTCGAACACTGGCTGATGCGATTGACGGTGCGGACCTGTTATGACTTTTTGCGCGGCCACCAGCGCAATCGGGAATCGGCCTTTTCCGATTTGACCGAACCGGAGAACGACTGGCTGGAACGTTTCGTGGCCCAACCGGAAACCGCGACCGAAAATGCCGAGGCGGCGCGATCGCTGGTCGCACGCGTTCTGGAACGACTTTCACCCTCGGCGCGATTGATCATCACGTTGCTGGAAATCGAGGACCGGCCGGTCAAGGAAATCGCCAAGTTGACCGGCTGGTCAGTGCCCCTGGTGAAGGTGCGCGCGTTCCGGGCGCGCGCCGAAATGCGAAAAATTCTGGCCAGATTGCCGAAAGACAAGTACCTGTAGTACCTGTAACCCGACGCCGCAAGCCGGCGTCTGATAAATCAGGCGTGTATGAACCCCGCTGAATTACAAAAGAAATTGATCGCCGCCGCCCGCGCGAATCCGCCGGGCGATAGCGTGCCGTACGCGTTTGAGAAGCGGGTGATGGCATTGCTGGCAGCGCACACCACCAGCGGCAATCCGGTCTTGTGGGTGCGCGGACTCTGGCGGGCCGCGGTTTCGTGCCTCGCCATCGCACTGATGCTCGGCGTATGGGCCTTCTTCAATCCGGCAACCGGCGCCGGCACGGGAGACCTCTCGCAGAATTTTGAAAGCACATTGCTGGCGGCGGTGGATCAAGGCGCACAAACCCAATGAATTCATGGAAAGTCATCCTGGCCACCGTGGTGATTTTTGGCGCGGGCGTTTTGACCGGCGGCTTGCTGGTGAACTATGTTGACCGCGAACATGGGTCCAATGCCCGCTTTCTGTCCTGGCGGGAAAATCCGCAGGCGCCAACGGATGATCGTGAACAATCGCACCCGGGAGACTTACCCCGGCCGCGCTCACCGGAAATCTGGCGGAAAGATTTCATCGAACACCTTGACCTGGTGCTCAAACTGACGCCAGAACAACACGCGGCGATTTCCAAAATCATCGCCGAAGGTCAGGAACGGAACCGCGAAATCTGGACCAATGTCGCCCCGAAAATGCGCGACGAAATGGAACAGGTGCACCAGCACATCCGGGCGGAATTAACACCGGAACAACAAAAGAAGTTTGAGGCGATGACAAAACAATTTGCGCCGCACAGTCCGCCACGGAACCGGCCACCGGCGGGTCCGCCGCCCTCCACAAACAATGTCCCGCCGCCGCCACCGGGCGGAACGCCCGGCGTTTGAATTGTTTCATTTTTCCACCAGCAGCGCGCGGATTTTTTTACGCAGTTCCTTGGTAATGGAGCCGACGGGGCGGTTGCCATCCACGACGGTGAAGCCGTAATTCTTCCGCAACTGGCGGAACGCCGCCTGCATCGCGGTCTGATACTTCAGGAAGCTGTCAAACATGTCGCGAGAGAATCCCAGGTCCATGCCGCTTTCCCAATAGTCCAGCGCCGCGTTTTTGGCGAGATTGCGTTGCACCAGTTCCTGGGGTTCGACGGAAAGATAAAACACCGCGTCGGGTTCGAGCGCAATACCGTATAAATTTTTCAGCCACATCTCATCCATGCCGCGCACCATGTCGCGCGCCATGAGGGTGTAAATATAACGATCCGACAGCACGATGAAACCGGCCCTGAGCGCGGGCAAAATCATGTTTTCCAACTGGTCGGCAAAGTCGGTTGCATAAAACAGGCTCAACGTCGTCCGGCTCAGAATATTTCCCTCCTGCGCCTTCGCGAGTTCGGAACTGACCAGCGTGGAGTGTTTCAAACCCACCTGCACCGTCGCGTGCCCGCAGGTTTCCAGCCAGTCCACCAGCCGCGCAATCTGCGAGGAACGGCCCGAACCGTCCGCGCCTTCGACTACAATCAACTTGCCCACCAGGTCTTCCAGCGGGAAACGGGGAATGCCGTGCCCGTAATAGTGGCGGCCTTTTTTGGCGCCTTCAGAATTGGTCATCGGTTTTTTCACGCGGCCAGATCCTCCTCGGTTTCCCTCACTTTGTTGTTGTTGTCCGGCGGGAGCGGGGGCGGCAGGGGCAGGGGCCGGCGCCGGCGGAACCGCGTCAGGTTGATCCGCTCGCCTACGATCTTGCGCACGAACGCTTGCTGTTTTTCGACATTCTGGTTGGCGTCCATCACCATAAACTTGAACTCGCCGGCCATCGCCAGGTACTGCTCCAAAATGCGGCCCTGGAAGATGCGAAAACTCTCGTAAGGATCGGCCGAGAGCCGCAAATCCATGCCGGCTTCGAAAAATTTCAGCTTGGGGCGGCCTTCCAGAATGCGGTTGAGCGACACCTCCAGGTCCGCTTTGAAAAAGAACACGATGTCCGGCAGCGCGGCGAAGTTGTAGATGCCGCGCACCCAGTCTGGCGGACAACCCCGCGTCACATCGCGCGCGAACGCGGTGAAAATATAGCGGTCACACAGCACAACGTAGCCGGCGCGCAACAGCGGCAGCAAATGGCGTTCGTAACGGTCGGCGAAATCCGTCGCGTGGATGAGGCTGAATGTCGTCGGCGTCAGCAGCTCGCGTTTCTTGCCCTTGCTGGTGGCGGATTTCACCAGCTCGGAGGAATTCCACTCGCTGAAATAGACCTTGATGCCCTCGGCTTCGAGCCAGCGTTTCAGCAGATAAATCTGCGTGGACTTGCCCGATCCGTCGAGGCCCTCGACCGCGATCAGCCGCCCGGGGAAATTCAGTTCGGCAAAAGTTTTCATCATTCGTGAAGCGCACGCATATTGCGTTTCTTAATTCTACGCGAACGGCCGCCGCTCACAAGCGCAAGTTGTAGCACGGCGGTGACGTTCAGCCCTGTTAATTTCAGGTGAACTTTGCGCCTTTGTGAAAAAAATCACAAATTTGCTTGCCCGTGTCGCAGGCACCCATTACGTTGATTTTGCTAGTTTTTTAGCAAATAAGGTCTATGCGCACTAATACCGAAATCGGTTACGATTCCAAGATTGAAGGAGATGTCATCGTCACGCGTGTGGATGCCGCGTTAAACTGGTTTCGCAAAAATTCCGTCTGGCCGATGCCCATGGGCCTGGCCTGTTGTGCCATCGAGTTGATGGCCGCCGGCGCCAGTCGGTTCGATATTTCCCGCTTCGGCTCCGAGGTCATGAGGTTTTCCCCCCGGCAGGCGGACTGCATGATTGTGGCCGGCACTGTCACTTACAAGATGGCCATGTGCGTCAAGCGCATCTATGACCAGATGCCCGAGCCAAAATGGGTCATTGCCATGGGCGCCTGCGCCTCCACCGGCGGCATGTACCGCAGCTACGCTGTGCTCCAGGGCGTGGACCGTATCATCCCGGTGGACGTTTATGTGTCCGGCTGCCCGCCCCGGCCCGAAGCCGTGCTCGATGCGCTGATGAAATTGCAGGACAAAATCAGCACGCAGCCGGTGCTGCAGGACCTCGTGGCCGTCAAAGCGCTCAAACACCAAACCGCTTAATTTTTCAACCACGGATGGACACAGATGAACACGGATTCAAAAGAAAAGGCAGGACGCGAATTTCGCGAATTATCGCGAATGAATTTGAATTCGTGTCAATTCGTGAAATTCGCATCAAACATCCGTGTTTATCCGTGCCCGTCCGTGGTTAAATGAATTCTCTGGAGCAAGCCCAAAAACTCAAAGCCAAGTTCGGCGATTTAATCTCCGAACCGGCGGAGTTTCGCGGTGAAATCACCCTTCAGGTTGCCGACGCGGAAAAGATTGCCGAGGTCTGCCGGTACGCGAGGAACGATCTGGATTTCAATTACCTCGTGGACATCAGCAGCGTGGACAATTACGGCGACGACCCGCGCTGGACGGTGGTTTACCATTTGCGCGGCCTGATGCACGGCTGCGAAGTGCGGCTCAAGACCGACGTGGGCGAGGAAAAATCCGAGTTGCCGAGCGTCATCGGCGTCTGGAACACGGCCAACTGGCACGAACGCGAAATTTACGACATGATGGGCATCCGCTTCCGCGGCCATCCCGATTTGCGCCGGATTCTTATGTGGGAAGGTTATCCGTATTTCCCTCTGCGCAAGGATTTCCCGCTGGCCGGCAAACCCAGCGAGTTGCCCGGCGTGGCGTTCACCAAACCGGCGCCGCTCGAAGGCGGACCGTTCGTAACGGTGGCCGGCGGCGGGGATGCCACCAACCGCGAGCCGCGCGTGCGCGGCCCCGAAGAATAAAGTTTTTGCCGCAAAAATGCACAAAACGCACAAACTAGAATTTGATTTGCGCCTTCTGCGCCTCTTTGCGGCTGAATAAAATGGCCACGGTTCAAGACATTGAGTTTCGCGATTCCGCCGCGCGCAGTGCGCAGGCGGCGGAAGAGCTTCAGGACATGCAAGGCGAGAAGATGGTCCTGAACATGGGGCCGTCGCACCCGGCCACGCACGGCGTGTTACGCATTGTGCTGGAGCTGGACGGCGAAATCATCACCAGGGCCGACCCGGACGTGGGTTATTTGCATCGCGGCGACGAAAAAATCGCCGAGAACATGACCTACACGCAGTTCATTCCCTACACCGACCGGCTGGATTATCTCGCGCCGTTGGCCAACAACGTCGCCTACGCGCTGGCGGTGGAAAAACTGCTGGGCATCGAAAAGGAATTGCCGCCGCGCTGCCAGTATATCCGCGTGATGTGCGCCGAACTGGCGCGCATCTCCTCGCATTTGCTCGGTTTGGGCGCGTTTGCCATGGATTTGGGCGCAGTCACGGTATTTTTGCTCTCCTTCACCGAGCGCGAAAAAATTTACAATCTGGCTGAAGCCGTCTGCGGCGCGCGCTTCACGACCAGTTACACGCGCATCGGCGGTCTGATGCGCGACATACCGCCGACCTGGCTGGATCAGTGCCGGAAATTCTGCGATGAATTCATCCCCGCGCTTAACGAACTGGAAACGCTGCTCACCCGCAATCGCATCTGGGTGGACCGCGTGCGCGGGCTGGCGGTCATCTCGAAGTCCGATGCGATTGATTACGGCTTGAGCGGGCCGAACCTGCGTGGCAGCTGCGTCGAATGGGATTTGCGGAAAAAACAGCCGTACCTTTGCTACCCGGATTTGGATTTCGACATTCCGATCGGCGCGGTCGGCGATTGCTATGACCGCTATCTCGTCCGCATGGAGGAAATGCGCCAGAGCGTCCGCATTCTGCAACAGTGCATCGAGAAAATCCCCGGCGGTGCGGACAACAAAATCAAGGAGCCGGTGGACGTACCGGATGGCAAGATCGTTTTGCCGCCGAAGCAGAAGGTGCTGACCAGGATGGAGGAGCTCATTCATCAATTCATGCTCGTCACTGAAGGCATGAACTGTCCACCCGGCGAAGTTTATTTCGGCCACGAAAATCCCAAAGGCGAACTGGGCTTTTACATTTACAGCAAAGGCGGTGGGACGCCCTACCGGATGAAAATCCGTGCGCCGAGTTTTGTGAACCTGAGCATCATCCCGAAAATTTTCACCGGCTGTCTCATCAGTGACACCGTGGCGATTCTCGGCTCGCTCGACTTTGTGATGGGGGAATGCGACCGCTAAACGAAAGGACAATTATGGCCAATCAAATCGTCTGGTGCGACGTCCCGGTCAAAGACCTTGACCGCGCCATAAAATTTTACAGCGCGGTTCTGGGCCAGCCAGTCACGAAGCAGTCTTTTCCTGGAATGACGTTCGGGCTTTTGCCCGACGCCGACAGCGGCGTCAGCGGCTGTCTGGTCGGGTTGGACGATGCCAAGCCGTCCGCCGACGGCCCGCTGATTTATTTGAATTGTGACCGGCGTCTCGACGACGCCATTGCAGCCGCAGAAAAGAACGGCGGAAAGATTTTGAAACCGAAACATCAGATCGGTGTGCATGGATTTCGCGCTGTGGTTTCGGACAGCGAAGGCAACCGCATTGCGTTGCACTCAAAGATAGCATGAACGCCACGCACACCGAACCCATTCCCAATCCGCTCCAACGCCAGAGCGGTTTTGCCGTATCCGCCGCGCTGGAAGCGGAGGTGAACGAACTGGTGACGCATTATCCTGAAAAACGGAGCGCGTCGCTCATGGTGCTGCACGCGATTCAGGAGCAGTTCGGTTGGATTTCACAGGAAGCGGTCGAGTGGACGGCGAAGAAGCTCGAACTGCCGCCCATCAACATTTATGAACTGGTGACGTTTTATCCAATGTTGCGGCAGCAACCGACGGGCAAATATCAAATCAAGGTCTGTCGCACGTTGAGCTGCGCGCTCGGCGGCAGCTACGAATTGCACAAACATTTTTGCGAGAAGCTGGGCCTGGAAGCGCACGCGCATGGCCCGCAAACGACGAAAGATGGAAAATTCACGGTCGAATTCGTCGAATGTCTCGCCAGTTGCGGCACCGCACCGGTGATGATGTGCAACGACGCCTTTTACGAAGGCGTCAGCCACAGGAAAGCCGACGAGATTCTGGGAGGATGCAAATGAACCTGCTCTATTCCGCGTTCCGCATTCCGCACTCCACATTCGGAAGTTGGCTGCCCGACATGGATTTGAACCATGACAAACAGATCCAGAGTCTGCTGTGCTACCGTTACACCATCGGGCAGAATGGAGCGCAAACAGTAAAATATGGATTAAATCGTGGCAAGTGACAATTCGTGAATGAAACGACATGAACGGTCTTAAAAATCCAAGTAGTGAGACAATAGAAGATTACGCCAAGAGGTTTGACTGTGGCCAACTTGGCATAAATCGACGGCCGGGAATTAGTGAACGACCTTCTCTGGCGCGGCTTTTTCAGGACTATCCCTCGAACGAAGAATTCGAAAAAGTCTTGATTAAAGTCGCCGCGCTGAATTCGCTTTACAGCACACACGTTCGCAGCATCCATCTGATACCGCTCGCCCAAAATATTATTGAGATAAAGGATATTGACAAAAAAATACATCATGGAGATTTACAGGTTGTAAACCAAATCGCATCGCTGAAAATTTCACCTTCTGAAAAATGGTACTATTTTTCTTTTGCGACAAAATATTGTTTTTTTCACAAGCCTGAGCTTTATCCGATTTACGATTCGAAAGTTGTAGGTCTTTTGAAAGAATATAACAGGGATAAAGAGTTTTACTGTTTTCAAGGCAGACCTAACCTTCGCGATTATCCACAATTCGTCGCTTTTATTAGCGCTTTCCGCAATCGCCACAACATCAATGCCGATTGGAGCAAGTTGGATAAATTTTTGTGGCTTTACGCCTTCGAACGCGAAGAAGCGAAGAATAATTGAAATCATGGCTCAGGAATACAAGCTGATTTTGAAATACGCCGATGAGCCGGGTTACACGCCCGACATCGAATGCTATCTGCGCCACGGCGGCTACGAGGCGCTGAAGAAGGCGCTAAACATGCCGCCGAAAACCAAGCCGGACGGGAAGACCCAGTCCCCGCAGGAACAAATCCGGCAGGACGTCATGACCTCCGGTTTGCGCGGGCGTGGTGGTGCCGGCTTTTCCTGCGGGCTGAAATGGAGTTTCGTGGACCGCAAGAGCGGCAAGCCGATTTACCTGATTTGCAACGCCGACGAATCCGAGCCGGGCACATTCAAAGACCGCCAGATCATCCACAAAGACCCGCACCAGCTCATCGAGGGCATGATTATCTCGTGCTTCGCGAACGACGTGAAGCTTGCCTACATTTACATTCGCGGCGAAATGCCCGAAGGCGCGAAGCGGCTCGACCGGGCGCTCAACGAGGCCCGCGCGAAGAATTTACTCGGCAAAAACATCCTCGGCCGCGGCTACGATCTGGAGATTTATGTTCATCGCGGTGCCGGCGCCTACATTTGCGGCGAGGAAACCGGCCTCATCGAATCGCTCGAAGGCAAGCGCCCGTATCCGCGCATCAAGCCGCCGTATTTCCCGGCCGTGCTCGGCCTGTGGATGTGCCCGACCATCGTCAACAATGTCGAGACGTTGTGCGACGTGAAGCACATCGTCGCGATGGGCGGCGCGGAATACGCCAAGCTCGGCACGCCCAACAACACCGGCACCCGTATCGTCAGCCTCAGCGGCCATGTCAAACGGCCCGGTTATTACGAAATTGAGACGGGCAAGGTCACTATCGGGCAGCTCATCCACGATCCGGCCTTTGGCGGCGGTCTGCGCGAGCCCGAGCCGGGCGGGCCACCAAGAAAATTGAAGGCCGTCATTCCCGGCGGTTCGTCAGCGAAGGTTTTCAAGGCGGGCGAAAAATTCAAGTTGAAGAAGAAAGGCCCGGACGGCCAGGTCGTCGAGCAGGAAGTGGACATGCTGGATTTGCCGTACGATTTCGATTCCCTCATTGCCGCCGGTTCGATGAGCGGTTCCAGTGCCATCATCGTGATGGACGACAGTGTGGACATCGTCGAGGCGCTGGCCAACATTGCTGAATTTTACGCGCATGAAAGTTGCGGCCAGTGCACGCCCTGCCGCGAAGGTTCGCTCTGGATGAGCAAGGCCCTGCATCGCCTCACGCATGGTGAAGGCCGGGCCAGTGACGCGGATTATCTGGTCAAAATCGCCGACAACATTCCCGGCGGCCGCACGATTTGCGCGTTTGGCGAGGCCTGCTCGTGGCCGGTGCAAAGTTTCGTCGCGAAGTTCAAAGACGAGTTTGTCGCCAAAGGCAAGGCTGACGAGGAACGCCGTGCGCAGGACAACGCCGTGCCGGCGGAAGAAACCGAACCCGCCACCGTGCATCATTGATTGCCATGTCAACCGCCGCCCCAACTGAAACGAAACCCGCCGCACCGGCGATTGAAAAAATCAAGGTAAAGGTGGACGGACGCGAGATCGAGGTCCCGAAGCTGACACCGGATTGGCAGGGCAAGCTCGTGCCCACGACGATGATTCAGGCGTGCGAACTGGCCAAAACGGACGTGCCGCATTACTGCTATCACCCGAAGCTGCCGGTCGCGGGCAACTGCCGCATGTGCCTCGTTGAATTTGGCACCCCGGCGCTCGGCCCGGACCGCAAGCCGGTGATGAATCCCGACGGCACGCCCAAGATTGCAAAATCGCCGCGCCCGGCCATTGCCTGCGCCACACCGATTTCGCCGGGCATGGAAATTTACACGAAGACGCCCGGCGTGAAGCAGATGCGCGAGGGCGTACTGGAATTTTTGCTCATCAATCACCCGCTGGATTGCCCGATTTGCGACCAGGCCGGTGAATGCAAGCTGCAGGAATACTCGGTGGATTACGGCCAGAGCGCGAGCCGTTTCGTGGAACCGAAGGTCCACAAACCCAAGGCGGTCGATCTGGGCCCGCGCATTGTGCTCGACGACGAACGTTGCATCCTGTGCACGCGCTGCATCCGGTTCACCAAGGACATCGCCGGCGACGACGCGCTCGGCATTGTTAATCGCGGCAGTTACAACACGCTCACTGCTTATCCCGGCAAGGTGTTCGACAACAATTACACGCTGAACACGGTGGACATCTGCCCCGTCGGCGCGCTCACGTCGAAGGATTTCCGGTTTCAGATGCGCGTCTGGTTTCTCAAGGAGACCAGGAGCATCTGCACCAGTTGCGCGACCGGCTGCAACATCATCGTCGGCTCGCGCGAAGAGAAAGTTTACCGCTATACGCCGCGTGAAAACGACGCCGTCAACGCGTGCTGGATGTGCGATCACGGCCGCTTGAATTACAAATGGATTGGCCGCGCCGACCGGTTGAAGGACGTTCTGGTTCAAGGCCGGAAAACGACCTGGACGGCGGCGCTTAATGAGATTGCCGGCAAGTTGAAAGCTGCGCCGCACGGCTCGGTGGCTATCATCGGGTCGTCCCGGCAGACCAATGAGGAACTTTGGCTCCTTAAGAAGCTGGCGGCCAAGTTCGGCGCGCTCACGGATTCCATCGGGCATTTCGGCGAAGGTGACAAACTGTTGCTGCACACGGACCGGACCCCCAACCGGACCGGGGCTCGGCTGATTGGCATCTGCCAGGCAAATGTGGGCATCAAACTGATGGTGATTGCCGACAGCATTAAAATCGGCAAGGTCAAAACTTTGATCGTTTTTGGCGAAGACGTGACGAAGAACGGCATTGACGCCGAACTGCTCGGCAAGCTGGACACGCTCATCGTCAGCGACATTCTGCCGAACGAAACGACGAGGCAGGCGCATTACCTCCTGCCCGGTTGCACCCATGTCGAGAAACGCGGCACGTTCACGAACGTCAAGGGCCGCGTCCAGAAATTTATTAAGGCCGTCGAAGCGCCCGGCGAGGCCCGGCCGGAATGGGAATTTTTGCACGATTTGGTTTACAACGTCACCGGCCAGAACGGTTTCCTCACCATCGAAGGGTTGTTCAACGAAATGGCCAAGGACGTGCCCGCATTCAATGGTTTGACGTGGGCGAACCTCGGTGACACGGGTGTAACGGTGCCAATCTAAAATGGACTGGAATTTCATCATCTTCAGCGTGATCAAAATCGCCATCGTGGTCGGCGTGGTGCAGGGGATGGTCGCGTACGCGGTGCTGGCCGAACGCAAAATCTCGGCATGGATTCAGGACCGCGTCGGGCCGAACCGTGCCGCCCCACCGTTCGTCAAAGCCATTCCCGGCCTGGGACCGGTTCTGATCCGGCTGGGCCTGTTTCAGCCGCTGGCCGACGGCTTGAAATTCATGCTCAAGGAAGATTTCACGCCGGCCGGCGTGCGGAAGGTTTATTTCTGGCTCGCCCCGGCCATCGCGGTGATTCCTTCGATGCTGGTCATCGCGGTGATTCCGTTCGGCTCGCAACTCGGCCACCAGCAAATGGTCATCTCGGACTTGAACGTGGGCATTCTTTACACCTTCGGCATCGTGTCGCTGGGCGTTTACGGCATTGTGCTGGCGGGCTACGCCGCGAACTCAAAATATCCGTTCCTCGGCGGCATCCGGTCGAGCGCGCAGATGATTTCGTACGAAATTTCGATGGGCATGTCGGTGATTCCGGTGTTTCTCATCGTGGGCAATTTGAACCTGAGCCAGATTATCGGCTGGCAGGCGCAACACGGCTGGCTGGCACTGTACTCGCCGGTGTCGTTCGTCATTTTTCTGGTTGCGTCGTTTGCAGAAACCAACCGGCTGCCGTTCGATCTGCCGGAGGCGGAAACCGAGCTGGTCGGCGGCTACCACACGGAATACAGCGCCATGAAATTCGCGCTGTTTTTCCTCGCGGAATATTCCAATATGATCGCCTCGGCGGCGATGATGGTGACGCTGTTTTTCGGCGGCTGGACGCTGCCGTTCTGGGGGCTGGACCATCCGGCAGCCGACCTGGGAATGGGAATCGCACAGATCCTCGTTTTCCTGGTGAAAATGCTTTTATTCGTGGTGCTGTTCATCTGGGTGCGCTGGATGTTCCCGCGTTTCCGGTACGACCAGTTGATGGACTTGGGCTGGCGGCGGTTCGTGCCACTGGCGCTGGTGAACATTTTAATCACGGCCATTGTGCTGTGGATGAAGAGTTGATTCGTCGCCGCGTTTGTAAAAGCGCGGAGCGAATTTGAATTTGCCAGCCGATGGACATCGGCGGCTGCGAAGAATTGAGAATTCGACATGATTGTTAATCGCAAACCATTGACGCTTTGGGAACGGCTTTACCTGCCGGCGATTGCCGGCGGATTCAAAGTCACGATCCGGCACGCTCTCCGCTCGCTGTTCGGCGGCAAGACCGTCACGATGGAATATCCGGAGCAAAAATGGGCCGTGCCGCCGGACTATCGCGGCGCGCCCTACCTCGTGCGTGATCAGGACGGCAACACCAAATGCGTCTCCTGCCAGCTTTGTGAATTCGTCTGCCCGCCCAAGGCCATCAAGATCATCCCGCCCGGCCCGGCCGGCCAGCTCGCCGACCGCCCGAACGCGGAAAAAATGCCGCAGGAATTTGAAATCAATTTCCTGCGCTGCATCTACTGCGGCTTGTGCCAGGAAGTCTGCCCGGAGGAGGCGATTTTCCTACTGAAGGATTATTCCCTCACCGGACAGAGCCGCGAGGAAATGGTTTACAACAAGGACAAGCTGCTTGCGCTCGGCGGTGTTCATGGCGGCATCCAGAAATGGAAACAAAAGCTGGAAGAGGCGAAGGAACAGGAAAATTTTCCGGTGAAAGTCTAATCGGCAATGGAAGCCATCAACAACTTGCTTGGCGGAAGCACGGTGCCGGACGTTTTGTTTTACGTCTTCGCGGCGCTGACGCTGTTGTGCGGCGTGCTGGTCGTCGCGAATCCGTTCAGCCGCAACCCGGTCACCAGCGCGATGTTTCTGGTGCTGACCATCATTTCAATGGCCGGCTTGTTCGTGCTGTTGCATGCGTTCTTCCTCGCGGCGGTGCAGATCATCGTCTATGCCGGCGCGGTCATCGTCCTGTTCCTCTTCGTCATCATGCTGCTCGATTTGAAGGAGGAACAACGGCGCAAAATCAATTTGTTCGGCATCGTGACCGGGCTGATTTCCGTCGGCGCCATCCTGACGATTTCCCTGAAGGCGTTGGGGGCGGAACGGCCGGGCGCGAATTTGCCCGCGCCGCAGATCGAAGGCGGCACCGCCGCCCTGGGTAAACTCCTGTTCACGCAATACGTGCTGCCGTTTGAAGTCGTTTCCATCCTGCTGTTGGTGGCGATGGTCGGCGTGATTTTGCTGAGCAAAAAGGATTTGAAATAACATGCACGTGGGTTTGGAACATTATCTGGTGGTCAGTTTTCTGCTGTTTGCGCTCGGGCTTTTGGGTGTCATCATGCGACGCAATCTGCTGGTGATTTACATGTCTCTGGAACTGATGCTCAACGCGGCCAATCTCGCGCTCGTTTCGTTTTCGCGGTTCAACGACAAACTGGACGGACAGGTCCTGGTCTTCTTCATCATCACCGTGGCGGCGGCGGAAGTGGCGGTGGGCCTGGCGCTCATTGTCGCGCTCTACCGCAAACGCCAGTCCGCCCATGTCGAAGACCTGACGAGCATGAAACTGTAAAGAAGTGAGAAAACATCGAACATCAAACATCCAACATCGAACGCCGGATGATAGTAGTTTGGCGACGTTCGATGTTCCGCGTTCGGTGTTCGGCGTTCGACGTTTCCATCCCCATTGATGAAATACGAAATTCTGCCCTGGCTGATTTTGTTCCTGCCGCTGGTTGCGGCGGGGTGCATCACGCTGTTCACGTTGCGCTACCGCACCGTGAGCGCGTCGCTGTCCATCGGCGCGATTGTCATCGGGTTCATCCTCTCCGTTATTTTCATCAACGCGAACGGCTGGCAGCCGGCATCGGGCGAATCCGTCACCAACTGGCTGACCATCGGCAGCCTGCACGTGGATTTCGGGCTGAAGCTCGACGCGTTGAGCATGATGATGTTGCTCGTCGTCACCGGCGTGGGCGGGGCGATTCACATCTATTCGTTCGGTTACATGCACGAAGACCGCGGTTTCTCGCGTTATTTCGCGTGCCTGAGCTTGTTCACCTTCTCGATGCTCGGCATCGTGCTGGCAAACAATTTCATCCAGCTTTTCATTTCCTGGGAACTGGTCGGCGTGTCCAGCTATCTGCTCATCGGCCATTGGTTCGAACGGCCCAGCGCCGGTGACGCGGCCAAAAAGGCGTTCATCACCAACCGCCTCGGCGACTTCGGTTTCCTGCTGGGCATCCTGATGGTTTGGGGATTGCTCGGCTCGCTCAATTTTTCAACCCTGTATGCCCATCTTCACGCTGATCCGACCGCGCTCGGCGGAATGGCGTCCATTGCCGCGCTTTTGCTTTTCTGCGGCGCCGTCGGTAAATCCGCGCAATTTCCGTTGCACGTGTGGTTGCCCGATGCCATGGAAGGCCCGACACCGGTCAGCGCCCTCATCCACGCCGCCACCATGGTCGCCGCCGGCGTTTACATGCTCTGCCGGATTTTGTTTTTGCTCAACGCCGACGCGCTGCACGTCATCGCGTGGATCGGCGGTTTCACCGCATTGCTCGCCGCGCTGATTGCCGTCCAGCAAAATGACATCAAACGCATCCTCGCCTATTCGACACTGTCGCAACTCGGTTACATGGTCATGTCCGTCGGCCTGGCCGGTCCGACGCCGGCGATGTTCCATCTTACCACGCACGCCTTTTTCAAGGCGTTGCTGTTCCTCGGCGCCGGCTCGGTCATTCACGCCATGCACGATGAGCAGGACATCTGGAAAATGGGCAGCCTGAAAAAGAAAATGCCCGTCACTTTCTGGACCTTTTTGATCGGCACATTGGCGTTGAGCGGGGTACCGCCGTTCAGCGGTTTTTATTCCAAGGACAGTATTCTGGGACAAGCACTGGACCAGAAAAATTACCTGCTCTTCGTCCTCGGCGCGTTCACAGCGGGCTTGACGGCGTTCTATATGTTCCGCCTGTTCTACGTCGCGTTTCTCGGCAAGCCAAAGACCGAAGCCGCCGAGCACGTCCACGAATCACCTGCGGTCATGGCCTGGCCGTTGCGGGTGCTGGCCGTGTTTGCGGTGATTGGCGGCGTCATTGGCGCCAGCCAGACCTATGCTTCCCAGTTTTCGCCGGATGAAGCCCGCGAATCCTTCGGACAAAGCCTGGTGGAGCCATTCGTTCATTCGCCGGTCGGCGTATTGATCGGGCTGGCTTTTATTGCCGTGGGAATTTTTGTTGCCACCAAATTGTATTGGAATGCCACCAGCGACCCGCTGCCTGCGAAGCTCGGCGGCCTGGCCACGGCCATGAAGAACCGGTTCTACTTTGACGAACTTTATGAAGCCACCGTCATCCGCCTGCATGATTTCATCGCGGCGGTGATGGATTGGATTGACCGCTGGCTGGTGGAAGGCCTGTGCATCGGGTTGGTGCGCGGCGGAACCGATTTGACCGGGCGCGCGCTGCGGCTGGCGCAGACCGGCAATCTCCAGACCTACGCCTTCCTGTTCGTGCTCGGCGTCGCGGTGGTGATGTATTTCGTGCTTGGAAAATGAATACCATTCGCAAAAACAACCAACGAATTGAACTAAGTGGTGACTGGCCCGCCCTCACCCCGGCCCTCTCCCCCAGGAGAGGGAGAATTATCGTCAGTCGGTCGGTGAAACGGGTTCGGTTGAGAGTTTCGAAAGGCGATCTTTGCTGTTCCCTCTCCCGGGGGGAGAGGGCCGGGGTGAGGGCGGATGTTCGGACTTATTTTGGATTTCAATCCTCGGAATTCGGTTTTTACAACTAATGTCGATTTTAACTTACATTTTAGGTTGGCCGCTCGTGGCGGCGTTGGCGCTGGTCTTCGTGCCGCGCAATTACCGCGTCATCATTCGCGCTATCGCCCTGCTCGCCACGCTCATTTCGGCGGCGCTGGCCATAAAAATGTTCTGCGCCTACGGCCACATGCCGATGGATGCGGACGGCTACCGGTTTGTTCAACAAATTCCGTGGGTCGAATCGCTTGGCATCAGCTATCACGTGGGCGTGGACGGTTTGAACGTCGGACTGATTTTGATGGGCGCCATCGTCGCGTTCGCGGCGACGTGCTGCTCCTGGGAAATCAAGGAGCGCGAGAAGGAATTTTACATTCTGTTGCTGGTGATGAGCGGCGGCATTCTGGGCGCGTTTGCGTCGCTGGATTTGTTCTTCTTTTATTTCCTGCACGAACTGGCGCTGGTGCCGACGTTCATCATGATCGGCGTCTGGGGCCGCGGTGAGCGGAAAAATTACGCCGCGTTCCAAATCACGCTTTACCTGAGCCTGGGCGCACTCATCGCGTTGATCGGGCTGATTGCGCTTTATGCGCTTTCCGGCGCGGACACGTTCGACATTCCCAGACTCACACGATATATCGCAGCGCATCCGCTGTCGGTCCACGCGCAAAATTTCATTTTCCCGCTGTTGCTGTTCGGTTTTGGCATTCTGGTCTCGCTCTGGCCGTTTCATTCATGGGCACCGCTGGGTTACGGTTCCGCGCCATCGCCCACCTCCATGTTGCACGCGGGTGTGCTGAAAAAATTCGGCCTGTACGGTTTGATCCGCATCGCGCTGCCCATGGTGCCGCAGGCGGCGCAAAGTTGGATGCAAATCCTTGCCTGGCTTTGCCTCGGCAACATCCTCTACATCGGCTGGGTGGCCATGCGGCAGAAGGACCTCAACTTGCTCATCGGCAATTCCAGTGTGGCGCACATGGGTTTCATTTTCCTCGGCATCGCCAGCCTGAACCTTATCGGCGTGACCGGCGCCGAGTTCATCATGGTGGCGCACGGCTTCCTCGCGGCGCTGACGTTTGCGCTGAGCGGTTACATTTATCAAAAGACCGGCACGCTGCAAATGAGCGAACTCGGGGGGCTATGCCGGCAATTGCGGTTCATCGGCACGGCGCTGCTCATGGCCGCCATGGCCGGTTGCGGCCTGCCGGGCTTTGCCAATTTCGTCGGTGAAGTCACCGTGTTCTTCGGCTCGTGGACGGTGTTCCCGCTGGTGACCGGCCTGGCGCTTTGGGGAGCGCTCGTCATTGGCGCCGTCTATATGACGCGCGCCATGCGCAACGTTTTACATGGGCCGTTGCCGGACAAATGGGCGGGCCTGGCCGACGCCACGAGCCTCTGGCGCAAGCTGCCTTACGCGCTGCTGCTGGCGAGCCTGTTCGTGTTCGGCTGCTTCCCCAGGCTGTTGACGGAGAAAATCACACCCGACGCGGAGAAAATTGTAGCGATGGCACGGGGTGAAACGGTTGCCATGGGTAGCACCCGCCTCCGGCGGGTTCAATTCGGCGTCCCGCCGAATTGGATTGGCACACGAGAGACCGGATTTGGTCAGATAAGCAATGGCGCGTCTCATCCGCAGACGGTTTCGGGCGCGACGCCCGAAACGACCCGCGGGACGCGGGTGCTACACAACGATTCCGTTGTCGCCCTGGCCGATAATACGATTTTGAATCAATGAACGCTTCCTTGATGAGTCTGGAACTCTGGGTGATTGTGCTCGGCGTCGTGCTGATGCTGGCGGATTTCTTCATTGCGCCGGAGCGCCGCCGGTTCCTGGCCTATCTGGCCATCGCCACGCTCGGAACGTTGCTCATCACGAACCTGGGCGACGCCATCACCGGCACGGCCTTCAAGAACGCGTTTGTCGAGGACACGCTCGCGGTGTTTTTTAAACGATTTTTCCTCATTGCCGCCATGCTGGTGCTGTTCATGTCGGTGGAATTTTCCGACCGCATCGCCGGCGGGATCAGCGAATATTACTCGCTGATTGCCTTTGCGTTGGCGGGCATGTTGTTTGCGGCGTCGGCCAACGACTTCGCCATGCTCTTTGTCTCCATCGAACTCATCACCATCACGTTTTACGTGCTGACCAGCTTCCAGCGCGGGCGGCTGGTTTCACTCGAAGCGGGCGTGAAATACCTGATTCTCGGCGCGCTGTCGTCGGCGTTTCTCGTCTTCGGCATCGCGCTGGTGTGGGGCACGACCGGAAAATTGAATTTCACCGAGCTCGCTTTGGTCGCCGCGCAATTTGAGACCAACAAGATCTTCCTCATCGGCGTGTTGTTCGTGCTGGTCGGGGTGGGTTTCAAGATTGCGGCGTTTCCGTTCCAGATTTGGGTGCCGGACGTTTACCAGGGCGCGCCGACACCCACCACGGCGTTTCTCGCTGTGGGTTCCAAAGCCGCCGGCTTCGTCCTGCTGCTGCGCGTGCTTTTCACCGCTCTGCCGGACGTGGCGAAACACTGGGCGGACTTGCTCATCGTCATTTCCGGCATCACGATTCTTTACGGCAACCTCTGCGCGCTGCCGCAGCGCAATTTGAAACGGCTGCTCGGTTATTCGAGCATCTCCCACGCGGGCTATCTGCTGCTGGGGGTGGCGGCATTGAGCGTGACCGGGCAGGCGGCACTGCTGTATTACCTGGCCGGCTATTTGTTCACCGTGGTGGCGGCGTTTCTGGTCATTTGCGTCGTGATGCGACATCTGGACAGCGAGGACATTTCGGGACTTGCGGGCTTGAATCAACGCTCACCCTTGCTGGCCACCACCATGACGCTGGCGATGGTGTCGCTGGCGGGCATCCCGCCGATGGCGGGTTTCTTCGGAAAATTTTTGCTGCTGAGGGCCGTCATCGAGCAGGGCGCGGCCAATCACAACCACGGCTATTATTGCCTCGCGTTCACGGCGCTCGTCGGCGTGGTGATTTCGCTCTACTATTATTTCGGCGTCATCCGCGCGATTTATTGGAGCAAGAACCCGCCGGATTTGTCGCCGATCCCCTTGTCCGGGCCGGTCAAATTCGCCGCCTGCGTCTGCATCGCCGGCATGTTCTGGATCGGCCTGTTCCCGAGCGTGGTGCTCAACCTCGCCACGGAAGCAGCCAAGGCCCTGGCGTTGTAAATTCTGCCGGCTCCTTTGGCGGTGTCCGCTGCTTGAAACTCAGCGCGACCGCGGCTCGGCGCCCCACCACAACAAGCACAATCCGGCTTCGTGCGTTTCCCCGTCCGGGAAAGCAGATCTACCCGAATTTTCTTCCGCCACCGTCGTCCACGCCCGCGTATCCAAGCCCTCAATGTATCCCGGATTCTTCCCGGTTTGGACCGGTTCACCCGGCCCGAGCCAATGGAAGGTCGGCTTGGTGGCTTTGAGGGTCGTGGAAGCCGATGGGTTATTGGTCTGTGATGTGGAATTAGCGTTCACCTGTTGCTGGGCCAAAGCCTGACCCGCGGCGAACAGAACCAGTATAAACAATACCCACTCCTTTTTCATGGGTTAACCTCGACCCATATGGTGCAGTCTGTCAAGTGATGTCCAACGGGATAAACGATGACCAAGGTGGCACGGGAGACAGCGGATATTATTTTATGCAACCTTTTCCAACGAATTCCTATGTATAAGAGAGGAAAGACAAATTATGAAATATCTCCTGAAAATATTGATGGTAACAGTGGTTGCCGCCGGATTGATACCGTTGTATGGCGTGCACATGGGGCTGAAATACCGTTGTGAGGCGTTGGACGGGCAGGTGGAGAGCTATGACAAAGAACTTAATGCGTGTGTTGTGTCGGCCTGCGAACGATCGTATCGGGACGCTCAGAGAATAGCCGAGTTGGAAGCCGAACTGAAGGCATTGACTGCCGAAAAAAGCTGATGCAACTGTCTTTAAGCCGGCGACAGTCACTCACGTGGCTGAGGCGAAGACTAAAAAAAGTCCATAGCGACGGAGGCTCCCGCATTAACCGATAAACCAACAACTGATATGCTTATGAAAACAATGATTCGTTACCCCCTGGCCATCGCCGTCCTCGCTGCCGGCATCGGCTTCAACGTTCCCGCCAGTCCTCCTCCGGGCCAGGTGGATTTTGGCAAATTCACCCCGCCCGGCGACGGCGGCCAATTCGTGGAAATCCAGATCAACAGCAACCTGCTGTCGCTCGCCGCTCAGGTGGTCGAAAAACAGCAACCCGATGCGGCCAAACTGTTGCGCAGCGTGCAACTCGTTCACGTCAACGTCATCGGACTCACCGACGAGAATCGCGCCGAACTGGAGAAACGCGTCCGGCAAATCCGCCATGACCTCGACGCCGCGGGTTGGGACCACAACGTCGCGGTTCAGGACAAAGACGGTAAGGATGTCGGCGTTTACACCAAAACGCGCGGTGGCGAGGCGCTGGCAGGACTCGCGGTCACGGTAGTTGACCCAAAGAATACCGTTGTGTTGATAAACATCGTCGGCGACATCCGGCCCGAACAGGTCGCGGCTCTGGGCGAGAAGCTGAATATCGGGCCGCTCAAAGATGTCGGTGCTGCGCTGAAAGAAGCAGCACCCAAAGAAACAGCTCCGAAGAATTAACCGGAAATGTCGCGGGCCGGGCCAGTTTTCAACCTGACCGGCGCTGCCTTTCCTTAAAATCTCGCCCCCCGAAGCCATGAATCCGCCTTCACCTCCGCCGGCAACGCGCCGGTCGGCCCGCCGACTCTGGCTCTGGGGCCTCCTCGCCACGCCTCTGCTGCTGCTCCTTCTGCTTGGCGCAGGCGTGGCCAGTTTCTTTCACTTGGGTTCCGATGCCCGGGCTTTGCGCAATGAATTGATCAAGTCCAGTGGCGTTGAATGGCGGCAACAAATTGCGCTGAACGCGGGTTATCTCACGCTGGGCGCTGTCCGCGCCGGGTTGTCCTTCGTCAAACTGGATCCCGGCGCGCGCGCTGCGGTTCAGTCCGTCCGGAGCGGCCGGGGTGGGGGTCTATCAATTGGCCTCGGGAACGCCGCCGCCGGATCGCGGGGCCATGCTCGCCGCCGCCGACTCGACCATGACCGGCTGCGGTTGGGAACGCGTGGTGGGGGTGATAGACGGCCACAACCTGGTTGCGGTGTATTTGCCGGAAAAAAATATTTCCGCCCAGCGCTTGAAATGCTGTGTGATGGTGTTTGACGGAAAGGAACTGGTCCTGGTTTCCGCCCAGGGCAATCCGGAACCGCTCCTCAGATACGCATTTGACCAAGCCAATCTTCACGCCGAAGCCCGGATGCCTTCCTCGGTGGGGATGGCGCGATAAATCGTTTCCACCGGCGCGGCGATGCCGATCAGATGGATGAGGTCGGTGGGAATGATTATTTCAAATTTCGCCACGGCAAAACCGAGGATCGCGGTGTTTCTATGAACCAATCGTAATTTGCGATGGGTTACTGGCAAGGCCAATCACGGGAGGCGACACAGATTCTGCTTATTGATTCGGTGGTGGCAGTTCTAGCTGTGTTCCACCCGTCGCACGCTTCAGTGTTCTGCATTTCTGTGTGGCCATCAGCAAACTCCTGTTCACCCTTTCTGGCAAGGTCAATCGCGAGGGGCGACAAAGATTCCACCCCTCACGGGTTGGGGTGGCGACCGGAGACGTGATTCATGCAGCGCCGACATCGCGAAGACGTTTGAGAAACTGAGCAAACTCTCGAAGGTTCTTTAAATCCCCTTCATCGAGCCCATCAGGATCAAAGTGCATTACATCGTTGCGAATCTCCCGGATTTCATGGAGGCGTTTCACAAATTCAACACGGTCAACTTCAAGTTTTACCTTTGCCCAGTTCTTTTCAGACTCAAGCAATTTTGTGTATTCACCGAAGGTAAGATCCGTCACGCCTTCCACCTTCCGCTCCTTATCTTCTGCAATCTTTGCAGCCCCGAGTTCTTCCTTGGTAAACCGTCCGTGAAGCAAGCGCCGTACTCCATTTTCGATTTCCCCAACCAGCAGGAATGGTTCAGCGAGTTACTGAAACTGTTCGGTAAGGTCGCTTGCCGTAATAATACCGCAGATTGTCCGGTCGTCAGCCCTGACGAGCACATAATCATGATCAACCACTACGCGAATCGCCGAAAACAAAGAATCTCCTGTTCCAATTTCGTGTGCTGCCTCCATACAATCTTGTGCGGTGGTACACGGGCGCTTAAGGGCTAGGCGACTGCCGACCATTTTCCAACTAATAATTCCTTTGACCTCCCTTGGCGATGTCATAACTGGCAATTGCGAGTAATCATGCGTAAGCATCAATGTAATTGCTTGCTGCAACGAGCTGTCAGGCTTTACAGAAAGCGGCGCTCGATTCGCTGATTCAAGTCGAGCAATCTTATGAGTTGGGTCAATGGATGATGCTTCAACATGTGCCTCTTTGGCTGTTGCCTTTTGAAACGAGATGTATCCATCAATGTAGGAATAGTCGAAATCCGGATCCGTTTGTAAACCGTGCTGTTCCAGCCGCCGCCTGATTCTGCGGCTAACTCTCCAACCGCGTCGTGAAGCACCATACCAACTCAAAAGAGTGCGAACAGTTTCTTTAGGTGGAACAACACCTTTGTTCAACTGTTCTGCGATTGCCTTCAGCTTGTCGTCAATCATCATAGTTCACTTCTTCCTCTGCACCTTGGCCGCAACCCCGCAAAGCGGGACGCGCTTCGCGCGCCCATTTTATTTCTTCTTTTGGACTTTGGCGGCAACCTTCAACCGCAGCGCATTCAGCCGGATAAAGCCGGTGGCGTCGTCCTGGTTGTAGGCTTTCGTCGGGTCGGCTTCCATCGTGGCGATGTGCGGATTGTACAGGCTTACCGGACTTTTGCGGCCGGCGACCATGATGTTGCCTTTGTACAACTTCACCCGCACGGTGCCGGTCACGTTCTTCTGGCTCTCGGTCACGAACGCCTGCAACGCCAGCCGCTCGGGTGAAAACCAGTAGCCGTAATACACCAGCTCCGCGTACCGCGGAATCAGCGAGTCCCGCAGGTGCATGACCTCCCGGTCCATGGTGAGATTTTCCATCTGCCGGTGCGCGAAATGCAGGATCGCGCCGCCGGGTGTTTCGTACACGCCCCGCGATTTCATGCCAACATACCGGTTCTCCACCATGTCCACCCGCCCGACGCCATGTTTGCCGCCGATTTTGTTCAGGGCCTGCATCGCGCCCAGCGGGGACAGTTTCTTGCCGTTCACCGCCACGCAGTTGCCTTTCTTGAAATCAAGCGTGACGAATTCTGGTTTATTCGGCGCGTCTTCGGGAAACACGGACAGCGTAGTAAACGAGCCGCGATACTTTTTGTCGCTCGCGTCCAGCCACGGGTCTTCGAGAATGCCCGCCTCGTAGGAAATGTGCAGCAGGTTCCGGTCGCTCGAGAACGGTTTCTTCGCACTAGCCTGGACCGGAATCCGGTGCCGGGCGCAGTAATCAATCATCTCCTGCCGGCCGGGAAATTCGTTGCGATACCGCGCGTCCCGCCACGGGGCGACCACCTGTAAATCCGGCGCGAGCGTGGCGGCGGTCAGTTCGAACCGCACCTGGTCGTTGCCCTTGCCGGTGGCACCGTGCGCAATGGCGTCGGCTTTCTCCTTTTTGGCCATGGCAATCATGCCCTTGGCGATGAGCGGCCGGGCGATGCTGGTGCCGAGGTAATACTGGCCCTCGTAAATCGCGCCGGCCTGGATCATGGGGTAGATGAAGTCGCGCGCGAATTCCGCCTGCAAATCCGCGATGTAAATTTTGGACGCGCCGGTCTTCTTCGCCTTCGCTTCGAGGCCGCGCAGCTCCTCCGCCTGCCCGATGTTCGCGCAGAAGGCGATCATCTCGGCGTCATAGTTTTCCTTGAGCCACGACAAAAGGACCGAGGTATCGAGGCCGCCCGAATATGCCAGAACGATTTTCATGAGCGGATATTATCCCGCCAAGGTGCGTAAAACGCAAAGGGGAAATGGAAGACCTTCGGTTGGCGTGGCGAGCGCCTGTCGCGCCGTAGCCCGGCGAAGGCTGATACCCGCGAGCCGGATTCAGACAAAGCCAAGCAGCGGCTCGTCAGCAGCCTCGCCCCACCAGGACGCAAAGGGGAAATGGTAGCACCGCGTTTGAGTTGTAGTGTCGGCGCTGTGCGCCGATTCATTCGAGCCGCAGGCTCGACACTACAACAAATTAAAACGCAAAGGGGAAATTACATCCGACCGCAATCAATTTGAACCCGGGGCCGTCCTTTGCATCCGGGCGACGTCCGCGAGGGCCAACGGATCGGTGAGCGCGCTGCCGGAACTAAAGTAAGTGGTCGTGGGACGTGCGCTCCGCCATCGCCAGTATTCCTGGTGGCCGTCGGCGAACGCCAGCGTCACGCCGTTCTGATGCAGCCACGACGGAATATTGTACCAGTTGTTGACCAACGGTGAGTACAGGAAATGCCCGTCGTCAATCGTCGCATCGTCTTCCTCCAAAAACGTGAGCAACCGGGACGGATTCCGGATTTGACTCATTTGGTTCAACGGTTTGATGCCGTAATCGGTCGTGTCCTTTGCCGGCCCACCCATGAAACAACTCAGGGAATAAGTGCGCAAAATCGGGGTGCTGGTGCCCAAGACCAGGCTGCGATCCGCCGGGCAACGGTAAACGCGCACATCTTTGACGTACGGATAGATCGAACCGCTGGTGATGGTGGCCGGGTCTGTGTCCAAACCGGCGTTGCCAGTGACCCATGAGTTGGTCGGACTTTCGGGGACGTTCGCCGTGCGAAAATCCCAGTCGTTCAGCGCCAGCACGCCGCGGTTTGCGTCGGCGTACATCTGCCAGGCCAGATCCAGTTGCCTTTGATTGTTCAAGCAGAAGGCGCGTTTGGCGTTCACCCTGCCCAGCGACAAGGCCGGCAACAACAGGGCCGCCAGAATCGCGATGATGGCAATGACCACCAGCAATTCGATCAAGGTAAACGCCCGCCGGGAATTCCGCCCCGCCGGGACGCCATCGCCGCCAATCCATTTCATAATTATTCGGCAACCGGTTGCCGCGTTCAGCCCTCACTGCACATCCACCAGCGCCATCCGGACCTTCTGGTTGAACTGCGACGACGTGGTCTGGGCCCGGGTCGTGATTTTTAGCGCCAGATCCTGGTCGTTGTTCGCCTCTACAATCATGCCGAGGGCCGGGTCAAACCAGAATTCACCGGTGATCCTGCCTTTTTTAATTTCAACCACCATGCCGTTGGCTGTGGAAATAGTTTTGGTCGAAATATCGCCCGCCGCATCCACGTGCGCACATCGGCGGTCGCCATGCTGTTCCCAATTCTTGAAGGTATATTTCACATTCACCGTCACAACCCCGATGGAGGTGGACACATCTTCCTTGAACGGCCAGGTATCGCCAATATTGACCGTGTAGCCTGGCAGGGAATCGGCGAAGGAAGCATACCGCTTGAGCGTGTCCTCGCTGAACATTTGCTGGAACATCGCCTGGGTCTGCGGTTGTCCGGTCGCAGCCATGCGCTGCGCCAATGCGTCCACACCTTCCATTCTTTCAACTTTGCCGGTCGCATCGGTAAAATATTGAATGCGCGATCCAATCATCGCCCGCAGCACCGGCGCGACCGGATTGTTGGCGTCCTGGGCCGGGCTTTGCAGGGAATCGAAACTCAAGACGTTTTGGCCGCCCCGGGAGACATTCATGGATTCGCTCTCAAATTTCAGTTCCAGTTGCCGGCCGCCATCATCCAACGCCTTGAGCGCCGATATATCATAACCCTGGGTGAGATTCATCTCCTGCGTTACGGGCTGCGGCTGGTCGGGCACTTCCGTTTTCGTGGACTGGGTCAATTCGATGCGCATGGGATATTTCCGGCCGACCGTCCAATTGATTTTCATGTCCAGCGGTTTATCGGATGTGGCCGAGGCTGCGGCAGCCTCGGTGCCGCTTCGGCTATTGCCGGATGAAGTCGCCGCCGTTTTGGATTTTGAACAACCAGTCAACAACAGGCCGCCGGCCAAGGCGCAGAGCGGGAGCATGACAACGAGTTTTCTCATAGGATTTTTACAGTTTCTTCACACGATTCATTGAACCACCCTATACAGAGGAAAAAATGGCCAATGGTTGCAGGGTTTTTATAGTTTGATTGGTTTCAGGATTCATTGAACTTCGAAAATGAGAATATCTTGAATGCTGGTTTTGGATTCATTTTTTCAAACTCTCGGACTGGTGGCCGGTCCAGCCGGAAGGTGACCAGAAAACCAGGGATTTGGGCTTGAAATTCATGGTATCCGCCTCCATAAGGCGCTGATTAGAAGGCTTTGTCCAGTGTTAATTTGTTAAATTAATGTTTCACCGCGCGGACATAACATTTCCACACACTAAAGGTCAGACGACGGGAGCGCGGACGGCCTTGTCCGCGTCATTTTGATTCGCGACCGCTGGCGCAAACCGGAGATTTACGCTCTAGTTGAAAATACGTGGACTCAGCATTCACGCTTCAGCGCTCCGGGCCGCCATAAATTGACGACGTATCGAGATAATTGACGCCGAGGTCAACCGCTCGGTTGATGAGGGGCACCGCCACCCCGTCATTGTGGCCGCGTTCCAGCGCCGCCTGGCCGCCCAGGCCAAAGATGCCGACGCGATAGCCGGTCTTGCCCAGGTTCCGGGTCGGCATGGCGCCCGCCGTTTCCGGATTTTACGGCGGAACCGAAGCGGCACCGGCAACGGCGGGCAGGCCCGCCTGCCCGATCATGCGGCGGTGGCAAGACCGCCCAGTTTGAGAAATTCACGGCGGTTCGGCTTGAAGGTTTGGGCGGTTTCGTTTTTGCGCATAAAAACTCCGGGTTGCTTTGTCTGAACATTGAACCGCTTGACGCCGGCTGGCAAAAATGAAAATTAGCGGCCGCGCTTCGCCGCAATACCGAGTGGCTCGATGTGTACGAGCACGTCGTTGACCGTGGGCATGGTGTCGCGGATTTTGTCCTTCACCTCGTGGGCGATCTCGTGCGAGTGCAACACGGTCATTTGCGGGTCCACCTCCACGTGCATGTCCACGTAAAACTGGTAACCCATCTTGCGGACAAAACATTTCTCGACGCGCGCGACGCCGGGAATGGTTTCCGCCAAATGCCGGATTTCGTCGAGGATTTTGCGGTCGGGCGCAGTGTCCATCAATTCGTTCAACGCCGGCCGCAACAACCGCCAGCCGTTCCAGGCGATGACGCACGCCGCGGCGATGGCCGCCCAATCATCCGCCGC
Organism: uncultured bacterium; assembly: GCA_963723125.1. Classification (GTDB taxonomy): domain Bacteria; phylum Verrucomicrobiota; class Verrucomicrobiia; order Limisphaerales; family UBA11358; genus UBA11358. The sequence continues at coordinate 1,141,740 of CAVRPQ010000006.1, read as the reverse complement.
TTCGTAACCCGGACCGCCGAGGAGCGCCACGCTGATGCCGACACCCGCGGCGAACGATGTGATGGCGTCGCTGCGGTGATGCCGGGCATCGGCCCGAACAGCAAGGTTGTCCACCGCCCGCCCTTCGCGCCGGACGAAGCGGAACAGGATTTCCTTCACGATGACGACCACGACCAAAACCACCAGCGTGAACGGCGCCGGTGACGGGTGCGGCTCGGCTACTTCGCTAAACGCCTTGAGCACAATCCAGCCTGCCGCAAACAGGAGCATCGCCGAAACAATCGCCGCCGCAATCGGCTCGGCCTTGCCGTGCCCGTAGGGATGGTCCTCGTCCGCCGGTTCCGCCGCCACCACGACACCGCGCCAGACGATGAGCGAACTGAAAACATCGGCGAAAGATTCGACGGCATCGGCGACGAGCGCGTGGGAATGACCGATGATGCCTGCCGCCAGCTTGACCGCTGATAAAACGGCGTTCGTCGCCATGCCGATAAAGGTGGCGCGCAGGCTGCGTTGCAGGCGGGTCGGCATTTATGATTTATGATTTTTTGTTCCCCAATTTCCCCGCTTCAGAACGAGAACCGGAACGGCACCAGGTGAAATCATAAATTAAATCAGGTGGCAGAACATTCCGTCGCGGAGTTTGGGCTCGAACCACGTGCTCTTTGGCGGCATGACCCCGCCCGCGTCGCTGATGGCCATCAACGTCTCGACGCCCAGCGGAAACATTGAAAAGGCACAGGCAAATTCGCCGCTGTCCACGAGCTTTTCCAGTTCGGCCGTGCCGCGAATGCCGCCGACGAACTGGATGCGTTGATTCGTGCGCGGATCCTCAATGCCGAAGATCGGACCGAGCACGTGCTTTTGCAGCAAGGCCACGTCGAGCAACTCCGGGGCGTCGGGCGTCTCCAGCAAGTGACGGCGGAACGCGAGGGTATGCCAGCGGCCGGCCAGATATAAGCCGAGTTCGTGTTCGCGGGCGGGCGCCGCCGCACCATGACCATCAACGGCAAAAATCGTGCCGAGAATTTCCAGCATCTGCTCCGGCGTCCAGCCGTTCAAATCCTTCAACACGCGGTTGTAGGGCAGGATCTGCACCTGATTGTGCGGAAAAATCACCGCGAGGAACCGGCCGCTTTCACCCGTACCCTGGCGCGAATGATAGACGCGCGCCGCCGCCGCACTGCGATGATGACCGTCGGCAATGTACAGGTTCGGAGTCCGCGCAAATTGCTTTTCGATGAACCTGAGATCGTGCGGTTCCCGGACGGTCCAGGACACATGCCGCACGCCATCCCCGGCCGTAAAATCAATCTCCGGCTTGCCGGAGGCCTTTTCCGCAATGAATGCGTCCAGGGCCCGGACGGCGGGATAGGTCAGGAAGACCGGGCTGGGTTGTGCGTTCAGCGTCTCGATGTGCCGCACGCGGTCGTTTTCCTTGTCCACGCGCGTCTGTTCGTGTTTGCGGATGATGCCGCGCTGGTATTCCTCGCAACTGGCGGCCGCGACAAGGCCGGTTTGACTATGCGAACCCATGACTTGCCGGTACAGATAAAAGCAGGGTTGCGTATCCGGTTGGAGCGCGCCGTCCCGGATGAGTTTTTGAAAATTTTCCCGGCCCCGGGCATAGACTTCCGGCGCATGCACATCCATTTCCGGCGGCAAGTCAATCTCCGGTTTGCTGACATGCAGAAAACTGAACGGATTGCCGGCGGCGATCGCACGCGCTTCGTCCGACGACATCACGTCGTAGGGCAGTTCGCAGATTCGCGGTGCCAGTTCCGGCCGGGGCCGCACCGCGGCAAAGGGTTTTACCATGGCCATAAAAGCGGCGTGAAGATACGGGTGATTTGGATTGGTGGCACGCCGAAATTGAACCGCGACCCGCTCATTCTTCCCGGGAGACAGGTCAAAATTTGCCGGCGGACATTCGCAAACGTCAGCGTGTCGGACCGGACAGCGTGACGCTTTGTCCGATCGCCGGAATTTTAAAAGGTTTATAGGAGAGCGTCTGCCAGTCCCACCAGAGCCAGTGGAACTCGGGCGAGTCCAGCGAGGTATCGAACCGGAACGCCACCCGGGTCGCCACGTCCGCAGCGTTGGATTCCAGGACTTCCACCGTAAGGTTGCCCAGGTCATGCCGGTCGCCCTTTTTACTTTTGGGGACGCCGATGGCCACGTTGCAGGCACTGAAGACATAGGCGAAATGGACGGGACCCACATCGTCGCAGGTGAAAATATCCGGTGCCTCGGATTGAATCACCAGCGTCTGATCATCGGTCCGTTGGACGTCGAAGCCCGTGCACCCCGGCACCAGCGTCCGGATGGTCCGGGGCAGGGGTTGATGGTAATACGCCTTGTAAAAAGGCGCATAAGCCAATGCGAACGAGCAAGGCGCGTTGATGACAATCACATTTCTGTTTTCCGCATCGGGCGATTGGTCAACATCAATGAAGTAGCGCATCGCGTTGGAACCAAAATTGATTGCTTCCACGGTCAGAACCCTTCCGGCAATGGCTCCGGGAACATGTATCAGCATCAGCAGAACACAGGCCAGCCAGGCCACGCTTTGGTAAGCCGGCCATTCCGGCAACGGGCCAGGCCGGGAAAACCGGGCGGCAACGAAACTGGCAATCAGTCCATAGGCTCCGACGGCAACAAAGCCGAGGTTTTTGGACAGGGGCGCCACGGTTGCAGCCGGAATGGCCGCCAGCAGCATGACCGCGAACCAGAACGCGGCGATTTTGTTCCGGCGCACCCACGGGAGGAAAACCACCATGGCCGCGAGCACGGCAGCGCCATAAAGCGCAATGACTGCCGGATACAACACGGGTTTGATCGCAAACAATAAATCCGGCGGCACGCCGGTGAGCTGGCCGCCGAGCAGGGCCGCAGCCCGGGGGATGGCCACCCGCGTAAACTGAAGCGGCTCGTTGGCCGGGTCAATGTAAAGGCCCACATGGAACACCCCGAAACCGCCCAGTTTATAGAAGATCCGCCACAATGCGACGACCAGAATCGCCGGCAACACCGTGAGCGCCCGGCGGCGGAAAGAACCTGGCTCGAGGACCAGGGCATACGCGAGAATGAAGGCAAGCGTAGAGGCTCCGCCTTCGTTCGCGAACAGTGAAAGCGCGAGGAACAAGGCGGACAACCCCAATGCGGAACGGGATTTTGAGGAACGCCATTGATAATGTTCATAGAAACACAACAGACCGAAGAACAGCGACAATATGAAGCCGCGGTTGGCGACGAACATCACCGGGAAATACGTGTTGCCGTCCAGCAGGAACAATAGGGCCGCCAGTCCGGCGGCCCAACCCGGTCCCATCAACTTCCGATAAATGATCGTGAGGAAAAACACGGTGGCCGCGAACCACGCGATGTTCCCGGCGTGCATCAGCACGGGCGAACCAGGAAAGAGTTGGTAATCGAGCCAATGAGTAAACGCCGTCACCGGCCGCCAAAGACCCAATTTTAAATCGTCCGGCGCCCACCACGGCAACACGCCATAGCTTATCGCCGGGCCCATCCGGGTCAGGCCGGGGAAAAGGTCGCGGAGGACGGTACCGAAACTGCCGGAATCCGGAGGCATGCCCGTATCCTGCAGGCGCACCGGCAACTGGCCAGGCTTAAGTTCGACCGCCCGCTGAACCAAATCGTCCGCCATCAGGCCGGTCTTCAGGGCGGGAAACATCACCACTATCGCCCCAATGGCAAGGAACACCGGAAGGTACCGATGTTCAAGAAATCTCCTGGTAAATGCCCAAACTTTGTTGCCAGTTCCGTCTGTATTCATCCCGTTTCCTTTGACTTGATTGGCAGGCTTGTCTGACCCGCCTGAATAGACAGGTGAAACTGCCCAACCTCACGTCGGCCAGCCGGCGGCGTTATTTGGAAACCTTGGCATTCCAGATGGCGAGGGTGTCCGGCGAACCCTGACTGCGAACGCCATTGTCCGTAAGGATGTCGTCGGTGGCCGCGAGCATGGCGGCGCGCGGAAACACCAGCGTTTCACCATCACGATCTTCAAATGCGATGGCAATGGACTCGCCTTTGGCGTCCCGCAAAACCTCCACGAGCTGGTTTAGATTCCTGATGGGAACGCCGTTGACAGTTTTGACCACTTCGCACAAGGGGGAGGAATAACCTTCGGCCAATTTGTGCGGAAAGAAGGGAGACGGAACCACGACCAGTTCTTCGCCGGGAAATGCCGGTTTGTCGTCAAAACGGGTGATCAGCGGGCTGTTGCGGGCGATGAGCCAGCTCATATAACGGGCGCCCCGGCTATTGCCGGTGAGCGCGCGGACGAATTGGTCCGTGGCGGTGGAAAAGACCAATGGCCCGTAAATGAAATAAGAGGGGTAAGCGTCCCCCAAATCGGGAGTGACCAGGGGACACTTCGGCGATACGGGAAGTTCAACTTGAACCTGCTTCCCGGCGCGCACCACGGTCAGCGGCAGCTTGCCGTCCACGGCGGTTTTCTGGACCAGATATTGAAAGCGAACCCGCAGGTTGTCCCCGATTTTGATCATCCCCTGGTCATCCACGGGCGTGTCGCCAATTTTGGTGATCACATCCCATTCCTTCAGCGGATAGCCGGGGTCGGTGCTGTTCGGCTTGTGTACGATCATGCCGTGGACCGATGAGTCGAGCTTGAGAAAGGTGCGCAACGCGGGGTTTTCCAGCGTTTGCAGTTCGTCAAACATGGCGGGCTTGCCATCGTAGTGACCGTCCGCAATGTCCTGAAGAAACAATTCGATTTCCTCGCCGGGGATGATGTAACCGATATTTTCAGCCTCGGTCAGATGGCTGAAAGCCAGGCCAATCATTTTATCCCCCGCCACCGCCGGCCCGCCGCTGTTGCCGGGATTGATGGCGGCATCAATCTGAATCCGCAGGCCGGACACCGGATAGTTGTAGCCGGTAAACTCGGTGCGTGACACGATGCCCTTGGTAATCGAAAGACTGGTGCCGCCTTCCGGATAACCATAGACCATGACCGCGTCCTTGATGTCCGGCAGCATTTTCGCCCGCGCCAGGGGCGGGTGGGAATCGAAGAACGTCGGGTCGTCCAGTTTGAGCACGGCAAGGTCAATGCCCGGCGCGATGAACTCGACTGTCGCGGAAATTTTATCGCCGGCCTGATTGGCCTGGACCTGCACCTGGCTGGCGTAAAGCACCTCATGCGCGCACGTGAGAATCCGTCTGCCCTCGATGACCACGCCGCTGCCGGTGATATCGCTCGGCGATTCCTTCGCCCACGGCCGATAAAAATCAGGATAGCGCACGGTGGAAAACACCTTTACGACCGAGTTCGCCACCGCATCGGTTCCGGCTGTCCCGGATGCGCCGGCGGGAGCGGCCGCAACATCCGCCGCGGCCGCGGGGATGGCGACGGTGAGCATGGTAAAATTGAAAGCCAGCAACCAGGCCGCAACGGGATGACGGCAGGATAAATTCAGATTCATGTGGGCCAAAGACAACGGCAATTGTCCCCGAAAGCCAAGTCCATTTTCCGGCATTACGCCCGGACGGAACAGACTGTCCCCACACAAATAGTGCTTGCCATCCGGCGGTTTGTGACTATGCTTCCGCTCCCTTTACTCAAAAAAAGTTATGGCACGCATTTGTGAATTGACCGGCAAAGGCCCGCGCAAGGGCAGCATCATCTGGCGCAGTGGCAAACCCAAGAAGCAGGGCGGCATCGGCACGCATATCACCGCCATCACCAAGCGCCGGTTCCTGCCGAATTTGCAGCGCGTCAAGGCGCAGTTGCCCAATGGTGAAGTGCGTTACATTCGCGTCGCCGCCAGCGCCATCAAAAAAGGTCTCGTCCTCAAGGCGCCCAAACGGAATTGGAAGAAGCCTGAAGCGGCCAAGGCCTGACCCGCCGCAGGAAACGGCGCCGTCCTGAATCCGGCGGCGACCCGTCCAGGGAGCAGAGGTTGAGGCCGACATGATGCTTATGCGGTTTTATTCACCTTTGAAACTGGCTTGTGCCGCGCTGGCGGCGGTGTCCTTATCGGTTTCCTTCTCTGCCAACGCGGACAGCGCGTCGTCCAAACAATTTCTTGTTTATTTCGGCACTTACACCGGAGCCAGGAGCCGGGGCATCTACGTTTCCCGTTTCGATGCCGCCACCGGAAAATTAAGCGCGCCGACCCTGGCTGCGCCAACCGTCAATCCCTCGTATGTGGCCGTTACATCCGACCACCGGTCGCTGTTTGCGGTGAATGAGACGGAACAATTCAACCGCCGGACCGGCGGCGCCGTGTCGGCATTCAAACTGGACGCAGCCACGGGTAAATTGGATTTTCTGGACCAACAGCCTTCCGGCGGCACCGATCCCTGCCACATCGTTGCCGATCCCGGTGGCAAATATGTGTTCGTAGCCAATTACAGCAGCGGGAGCGTGGCAGCCTTCCCGGTCGAGCCGAATGGCTCTCTCGATCCCGCGTCATCGGTGATTCAACACCACGGTTCCAGCGTCAACCATGAACGGCAGGCCGGGCCGCACGCCCATTGTGTCGCCGTGGACGCCGCCGACCATCGGGTCTTTGTCTGCGACCTCGGGCTGGACAAGGTCATGATTTACCGGTTCAACGAAACCAACGGCACGCTGACGCCGGATGAAACTCCGTCAGCCGGATTGAAGCCGGGCTCCGGGCCGCGCCATATCACGTTCGACCACGATTGGCGGCACGCCTACGTGATCAGTGAAATGGGCGGCACCCTGACGGCTTTCGATTACCAGCCGGGAAACGGCGGGCTGAAAGCGATTCAAACGGTATCCGCGTTGCCGGAAGATTTTCACGGAAAAAACACGTCCGCCGAGGTGGCCCTCCTGCCTTCCGGTAAATTCATTTACGGTTCGAACCGGGGTGACGATAGCATTGCCGTGTTCGCCGTGGATGAAGCGAGCGGCCGGCTTCAGTTCGTTGAACGTCAATCGAGCCGCGGCAAAACCCCGCGGGGCTTTGCCATTGACCCCACCGGCCAATATCTGATTGCCGCCAATCAGAACTCCGACGATGTCGTCGTCTTCCGCATCAATGCCCAAACCGGCAAGCTGACCTGGACCGGCCAGACGATTGAAGTTGGCCAGCCGGTGTGCGTCGCTTTTGTGCCGATGGAAACGACAGCGCCTTGACGCTGGCGCCGTGGTAGCTGGAAAGACACCGATTCATTTCCCCTTGAACCGGTGCATGGTCGCGCGTTTGAGTTCGCGGGTGGACTCGCGCTGTTTCAAATCTTCGCGTTTGTCGAACTGCTGCTTCCCTTTGCCGACGGCGAGCGCTACCTTTACCTTGCCGTTCTTCCAGTAAAATGCCAGGGGCACGAGGGCATGGCCTTTCACCGCGGCGAGGCCGAACAACTTTCTGATTTCCGAGCGGTGCAGGAGCAGTTTGCGCGGCGCCTTGGGCTGATGATTTTGCAGATTGCCGTGCGAGTATTCATCAATGTGCGCGTTGTAAAGCCAGACCTCGTCCTTCTCCACCCGCGCAAAGGCGTCGGTGATCTGTCCCTTGCCCGCGCGCAGTGATTTGACCTCCGTGCCGTGCAACACGATGCCCGCCTCAAACGTTTCGAGGATGTGATAATCGCGCCGCGCCTTGTGGTTGGTCACGATGTCGGCCATGACCAATTTTAGATTTGCGATTTGCGATTTACGAGGCGAATTTGAAATGAGGGGCGACTCGTAAACCATCAATCGCCCATCGTAAACAGGCTAGCGTTTCCGGCGCTTCTTGGCCTGTGGCCGGACCAGTTCGACCGGTTCGGGCAGTTCCCAGCCGATCTTTTCTTCAAGAATTTCCCGGAGCGCGATGTCGCCCACGCCGAGGTTTGTGACATTGGCCACCAGCGGCCGGCTCAGCCCGCCGCCGCCGGAATTGAGCTGGCGCACACGGCGCGAGATCAGGTTGACCAGCACGTTTGGGTTGCCGACCTTTTCGGCGGCCTTCTTGCAGAGTTCAGCGTTCACAATTTCAGGTCGAAAAGAGCGGAAGATTATAGCGACTCTACCCCTTTGGGCAATAAGAAATTTACCGATTTTGCAAAAAAGAATTTGATGCTATTTTGGGGCAAATTGAATGAAATGGGGCGAAAGATGAAGACGCGCAAATTAGGAAAGCAAGGTTTGGTGGTTTCCACCTTGGGTCTGGGCTGCATGGGCATGTCAGAGTTTTACGGCGCCCGCGACGACCGGGAATCCATCGCCACCATCCATCGCGCGCTCGACCTGGGCGTAACGTTCCTCGACACGGCGGACATGTACGGCCCGTATCTCAATGAAGAACTGGTCGGTCACGCCATTCAAGGCCGCCGCGAGAAGCTGATTATCGCCACCAAGTTCGGTATCGTCCGTGACGCCAAAAACCCCAATGTCCGTGGTGTCAGCGGCAAGCCCGATTACGTCCGGTTCTCGTGCGAAGGCAGCCTGCGCCGATTGAAGGTGGACACGATTGATTTGTATTACCAGCATCGCGTGGACCTCAACACACCCATCGAGGAGACCGTCGGCGCGATGGCGCAACTGGTGGAGGAAGGCAAGGTGCGCTACCTCGGCCTGTCCGAAGCCGGCGCCCAAACTCTTCGCCGCGCCCACGCCGTTCATCCCATTACCGCGTTGCAAAATGAATACTCCCTCTGGACGCGGGATCCGGAGGACGAAATGCTGCCGACCTGCCGCGAATTGGGCGTCGGCCTGGTGGCCTACAGCCCGCTGGGCCGGGGGTTTCTCACCGGCCGGTTCAAAAAATCTGATGATTTGCCCGCCGACGATTACCGCCGTCACTCGCCTCGGTTCCAGGGCGAAAATTTCCAGCGCAATCTCGACCTGCTCAAACGCATCGAACAACTCGCAGCCAAAAAACACTGCACGTCGTCGCAACTCGCGCTGGCCTGGGTGCTGGCCCAGGGCGACGACATCGTTCCCATTCCCGGCACCAAGCAACGGAAATATCTCGAGGAAAATGTCGCGGCCACAAAGATTGAACTGACCGGTGATGATTTAAAGCAAATTGCCGACGTTGCCCCGGTCGGCGTTGCTGCCGGTCCGCGTTATCCCGGGCACATGATGCATCTGATAGGGCGATAAAAAATGTAGCGTCGAGCCTGCGGCTCGACTTCATCGGCGCACAGCGCCGACGCTACATTGGACAACCCGTTGCTTGCCCCGGCACGTTTTTTTCCTAAAATAACGGCGCATGTCCGCAAAGTCCCAATTCGATTTACAACAATTTCTCGCTACGAGCACTGAAGCCGTCAATCGGGCGCTCGATAAATTCCTCCCATCCGAAAAGACCAAACCCGCGACCATCCACAAAGCGATGCGTTACTCGCTGTTTGCCGGCGGCAAGCGGATGCGCCCGGCGCTCTGCCTCGCCGCCGCACAGGCCTGTGGCGGACGCGAAGCCGATGCCCTGCCGCTCGCGTGCGCCGTCGAGTGCATCCACACCTACTCGCTCATCCACGACGATTTGCCGGCGATGGACAACGACGATTTCCGCCGCGGCAAGTTCACCAACCACAAGGTGTTCGGCGATGGCATCGCTGTGCTGGCGGGCGACGCGTTGCTGACGCAGGCGTTTGAAATCGCCGCGCAGGCCAAGGGCTGGCCGCGCTATCCACACCGGACCATTATTTTCGAACTCGCCAAGGCGTCCGGCTCGCTGCAACTCGTCGCGGGGCAGGTGGCGGATTTGGAAGGTGAAGGCAAAAAAATTTCCGCCAGCGAACTGCGCTACATCCACGAGCGCAAGACGTTTGCGCTGTTATGCTGTTCCGTGCGGCTCGGTGGCATGAGCGCCAACTGCACGCCCGCACAACTCAAGGCACTGACGGACTTCGGCTATCACGTCGGCCTCGCATTCCAGGTGATTGACGACATCCTGGACGTGACCCAGACCAGCGAGCAACTCGGCAAGACAGCGGGCAAGGACAATAAAGCGCACAAGGCGACCTACCCGACCATTGTCGGCCTGGAAAAATCGCGGAAGATTGCCGAGCAACTGACGGCCAAAGCATTTGCCGCGTTGAAGATGTTTAAAGGCAGAGCTGTCGCCCTCGAAGCGCTGGCGGAATTTCTGTTAAAGCGAGACCGGTAACCCGCCCGAAAACTTTCTCAATTTTTTTTAAAAAAATAGTTGACACCCACAACCAATATGTGGTAAATGTGTATTAACCTTAACCGGGTGAAGAAAAATATATCTCGGTGAAAGGCCTATGAAAACAACCTATGAAGTTGAAAGAGAGTCTTTGGTGTACGCACTGGAAGGCTCCTTGGCCTTTTATCGCTGAAATATTGTTTGTTTGCGGTCTGGCGAGAGAAAAATGCCAAAGCCAAACAAAACCAATTTACGGGAAAGAGTCCGCCTCAATCTGGAATTTCCCCCGCAGATTTACGACCAGATGCAGGAGGTGCAGCACCGTAGCCATGCAGCTTCCCTGACAGAAGTTTTAAGACGCGCGCTTGCGCTATACGATTTAGTGACCGAACACACCGTGGACGGCGGGGACATCGTTTTGGTGGACAGCAAGGGCAAGCAGGAAAAGCTGCGCATACTCTGATGCGCGGTCTTGAACAGTTCTTAAGCGCTGTAGGCGCGGAATATCTGTAGCTTCATTAACCCGATCCATCTCAAGTCCCGTCGGGCGGCATACCACTCCTTTTCCTGACGATGCTGCTCCTGACGGAGCTGGAAAATGCTTTTATCCGAATCACTACAAAGATGTCGCGCCTACGGCGCTAAAATCCTTGATTCTTTCCAAAGTAAGGCTAGACTTACTGCATGATTGCCAAAGTATCGGTCAAAGGACAGACGGTGATTCCGGAGGCCGTGCGCGAGCAGGCGCGGATCAAAACCGGCGACGAACTGGACGTTGGTTATGCGCATGGCCTCGTCATCATGCGGAAGCGCCAAAAGTTGACGCCAGCGCGCGTGCGGTCGCTGATTTTGTCCGGTCGCGATCTCCCCGAACTGACGCCGGCGGATGAAGCCATTGTTACCCGCGCGGTGCAACGAGTTCGCAGCCGCCGCAAATAATGAGGGTTGTCTTCGACACCAACGTCGTCGCCAGCGCTAGCTTCTGGCGCGGTGCCCCGTTTGATTGTCTTGCCGCATGGGCGACAGGCCGTTGCGAAGCCGCAGTCAGTCCCGCGTTGCTTGCCGAATATCACGAAACTATCGAGGAGCTTCGTTTGGAATATCCTGGACACCCGTTTGTGGCATGGGCGGACGCGCTCACGGAGTCCGCCACCTTGGTTTTTCCACTCGAACGTGCATCGGGCGTAACACCTGATCCCGCCGATGAAATGATTTTGGAATGCGCGTTGGCAGCGGAAGTGGATTTCATCGTGACGGGCGACAAGAAACATCTGCTGCCACTGCGGCGATTTCGCGACATTCCCATTGTTAACCCGGCGGATTTCCTGCGCCGACTGGCTTAGAACCTCGTCAGTTTTTCCAATTCTCTCACGCGTCGGTCAATGTAGGCGCGCTTGGTTTTGGTGGTTTGCGTCAGGCCGAAACCTTCGCAGCAGAACGACGCCACGACGCTGCCGTGAATCATCGCGCGCCGGAAATTATCGTCCACCGAGCCGCGTGCCGTCGCCAGCCAGCCCATCATGCCGCCCACGAACGAGTCGCCCGCGCCAGTCGGGTCCACGACCCGGTGCAGCGGATACGCCGGGCAAATGAAATAGCCGCGTGGCGCGGACAAAATCGAGCCGTGTGAACCTTTTTTGATGATGACGTATTTCGGCCCCAGCTTGTGGATTTTTTTGAACGCGGCGAAGACGTTGTCCTCCTTGGTCAACTGGTGCGCCTCGCTGTCGTTGAGCACAAAACCGTCAATTCGCTTGAGCAGCTTCAGCAAATCGGGCAGGGCAATGTTCAGCCACAGTTCCATCGTATCGGCGACCACAAATTTCGGCCGTCGCATCTGGTCGAGCACGTGGTGCTGGAGCGCGGGCGCGATGTTCGCCAGCAGAACGAATTGAGCGTCCCGGTGCGACTCCGGCAGCGTGGGCGTGAAGGTTTCGAACACGCCAAGCTCGGTCAGCAGCGTGCGCCGGTTGTTCATGTTTAACTCGTATTCGCCCGACCAATGAAATGTTTTGCCGGGCAGAACCTGCAAGCCTTCGAGGTCAATTTTGTGCCGGCGATAGAGTTGGAGGTATTTTTCGGGGAAATCCTCGCCGACCACGCCCACCAGTTTCACCGGGCTGAAAAAACTAGCGGCGACGGCGGCGTGGCTGGCCGAACCGCCCAGCAGGCGCGGGTTTTCGCCCTTGGGCGTTTTGATGGAGTCCAGCGCGGTGGAACCGACAATTAAGACACTCATGTTATTTAAAACGTGATGGCGAAATGCGTTCGTGGTTTGATTTGACCAAACCGGCAAAAGCATCGAAGTATTCCGGCAGCGGTCGGCGCGGCCTCTTTTCGATGGCTGCGTGCTTTTCCAACTGATGTCGTGCTGGCTTTATGTTTTTCATGGCGACGAAATTGCAGAGTGGTCTTTTAATTTTGAAAAGCGGCGGAAAACCGCCGCAGTCCAAGACGCTGATGCGTTTGAAGACATCCCCGTTCTCGCGCGAAGCGTTTTGGACTGCGCCGGCTCTCTGGCGCTTTTGTGTTTTGGAAACACACTTTTAGTGCCCGCCTTTGCCTTTCTGAATCAGCTCGATTTCGTAACCTTCCGGCGCGTCAATGAAGGCGAAGGTCGTGCCGCTCGAACTGGTCGTCGGACCGTCGGAATATTTCAGGCCGTGTTTGGCCAGGTGCTTCGCAAATTCGTCGAGGTTGTCCACCTCGAACGCCAGATGCGTGAGATCGGGCTGGACCTGCACGGAACTGCTGCCGGGGAAATGGCAGATTTCGATTTCCTCATCGCTTTCGGGCGCCTTGAGAAAGACGAGATCCGAGCCGCGCGGCGATTTGTGCCGCTTGACTTCCTGGAGGCCGAGCATTTCGCGGTAGAATTTCACCGTACGTTCCAAATCATTCACGCGGTAGCGCGTGTGCAGCAACTTTGTGACCTTGCTCATGCGCGAAATTTATCAGCCTCTCGTCCAATGTCCACCCCGACAATGTGTCGGGGTTCATGTCCGAAATGGCGCCGCTTTGTTTGACTTTAGCCTTTAGCCTGTGGCCTGTAGCCTGTAGAATTCGATTTATGGGCAAACGCCGTGAAGCGCGTGAACGCGCCGTCCAGTTTCTGTTTCAGCACGACCTGAATCCGCCGGAGGATTTGGACCGGGCGCTGGAGGAATTCTGGCAGACGCAGCGGGCGGCGGCCATCGCCGAGGAAAAAGGCCCGGCGACCTGGGGCCAACCCCACGAACTGCCGCCGCCGACCGCCGAGGAGGCCGAGACGCGCCTGTTCGCCGACCCCCTCATCCGCGGCGTCCTCGAGCACCGCGACGCGATTGACGAGCGCATCAAAAGTCACGCCAAGAACTGGGAATTTCACCGCATCGCCACGGTGGACCGCAACATCATGCGGCTGGCCATCTACGAGATGCTGCACCGCGAAGACATTCCGCCCGTGGTCAGTATCAATGAAGCGGTGGACGTTGCGAAAAAATTCTCGACCCAGGACAGCGGCAAGTTCGTCAACGGCATTTTGGACAAGATCAAAGGCGAAGTGATGCGGCCCGCCCGAATCGTGAAATGAAATTCGCGGATTTACATCTGCATACGTATTTTTCCGATGGGACGTTCTCGCCGGAGGAGCTCGTCGGTTACGGCCACCGGCTCGGCTTCGCGGCACTGGCGCTGACGGACCATGACTCGGTGGAGGGCTGCGCGCGCATGATCGCGGCGTGCGAGGCGGCAGGCATTGATTTCATCCCCGGCACCGAACTCACCGCCGAGCATAACGACACGGAAATTCATCTGCTGGGTTATCTTGTGGACACGCAAAACGAGAAATTACTGTCGGAAATCGCCAAGTTTCAGGCCGTTCGACAAAATCGGATTCATGAAATGGTCGCACTAATCAACAGCTTGAACGTGCCGCTGAAGGTTGAATCTGTTTTTGCGCTGGCCAACTGCAAATCGCCGGGCCGACCACATGTTGCCCGCGCCATGGTCAAGGCCGGGCTGGTCGGGAGTCTGGACGAGGCCTTCGAACGTTTCCTGAAAAAGAACCGGCCGGCATGGGTGCCCAAAGCCAAAATGTCCGCACTCGAAGCCATCGAACTCATCCATCAGGCGGGTGGACTTGCCGTCATGGCGCATCCGGGGCTGAACCGCACCGATGACGTGATTCCGGTTTTGGTCGAAGCGGGTCTGGATGGCATTGAATGTTTTCATACGAAGCACTCGACCAACACCTCCGAGCGTTATCTGGAAATGGCCGACAAATATCATCTGCTCATCACCGGCGGCTCCGATTGTCACGGTTTCAGCAAGGGCAAACCGCTCATCGGCACCGTCAAGCTGCCCTATGAACACGTTGAAAAACTCAGGTCGAGGGCCGAAAGTCGAACGTCGAGGACAGAAATTCCGCACCCCGCACTCCGCACTCCGCATTAACTCATGGGTCTCTTCGCCAAGTTCAAGGCCGGCCTGCAAAAAACGCACAGCCAGCTGGCGCACGAAATCAAACGCATCGTCAGCCGCTCGCCCAAACTCGACGCGGCCACACTCGAGGAACTGGAAGCCGCGCTCATCGCCGCCGACCTCGGCCTGGCCATGACCGCGCAAATTGTGGATGCCGTGAAGAAAGCCTACGAATCCCAGGGCAGCGCGGGTCTGGACGTGTTTACCATCGCCCGCGCCGAAGTGGAGAAGAGTTTGAGCGCAAACAAAGCCGAGTTGGTCAAAGCGCCGCACGGCCCGACTGTGGTTTCCATTGTCGGTGTCAACGGCACCGGCAAGACCACCACGTCCGCCAAGCTCGCGCATTTGATTCAATCACACAAAAAGACCGCATTGCTGGCCGCGTGCGACACCTTCCGCGCCGCCGCCATTGAACAAATCAAATTATGGGGACAACGGTTGCAGGTTGAAGTCATCGCGGGCGCTTACGGTGCAGACGCGGCATCTGTGGCGCACGACGCCGTCACCGCCGCGCAATCGCGCAAGACCGATTACCTGTTCATTGACACCGCCGGCCGGCTGCACACCAAGCACAACCTGATGCAGGAATTGCAAAAGCTGCACCGCGTCATCGGCAAGCAACTGCCCGGGGCTCCGCACGAAGTCCTGCTGGTGCTCGACGCGACCACCGGCATGAACGCGCTGAACCAGGCGCGCGAATTCAACAAGGCCGTGCCGCTCACCGGCCTGGTGGTGACCAAGCTGGATGGCACGAGCAAAGGCGGCATGGTGGTGGCGATCCAGAAGGAACTCGGCCTGCCCGTCAAATTTGTCGGTCTCGGCGAACAAGCGGACGACCTGCAACCCTTCGACGCCAAACAATTCGCGCAGGCGTTGTTTGAGGAATAACTCTTTCAACGTAGAGACGCGAAGGCACAAAGATTTTTAACCACGGATGAATACAGATGGACACGGATGGCAAACCCGCCCGATGCGGTTATTGCACGACTTCGCCAAATCCGGCGGCGCGCGGGCCTGGTGAAGGGCGGCAAAATCATCAGACGTGGCCGATCCCGGCACGTGGGCGGGTTTTGAAACTTGTCCTGACCGGCTCCAACAGATAAACAGTCGGGCGGCATGGATCCATTTACCCGTCGGGTTTTATTTTTTCTTTTCTTTGTCTCGGGGTTTTGCAGCCTCGTTTATCAGGTGGTCTGGACGCGGCTTGCGTTCGCGTCGTTTGGGATCATCACGCCGGTGCTGTCGGTGGTGTTGTCGGTTTTCATGCTGGGGCTGGCGGTCGGTTCATGGGCGGGCGGACGTTACATTTCTTCACTGGTGAATAAAACCGGTTTGTCCGCCGCCTGTTTTTACGGGTGCGCGGAATTTTTGATCGGGCTGGGGGCTTTTACGGTTCCGAAGCTATTTACCATCGGTGAACGTGTTTTGCTGACGAGCGGCGAGACGAATTCGTTCCGTTACCTTTCACTTTCGGCGCTGGTGTTGGCGGCATCCATCCTGCCGTGGTGTGTGTGCATGGGCGCAACTTTTCCGTTGATGATGGCGTATGTCCGGGAGCGGGATTCCGACGAGACGAAGAGTTTCAGCTTTTTGTATCTGGCGAACGTTCTGGGCGCAATGAGCGGGACTTTTTTGACAGCGGCCATCTTTGTGGAGGTTTGGGGCTTTCATCGCACGCTGTGGCAGGCGGCCGCGGGAAATTTCACCGTGGCGTTCATCAGTGCCTGTCTCGGCTGGGGACGGCGTTCCGCCATCGTTCCTGCGGAAACACGCCCCGCCCCCGCTGATACCCTGCGCCCGCCAGCCCACGACGGTCGGTTAACCAAAACAATTTTGTTTTCGACGGGGTTTGTGGCGATGGCAATGGAAGTGGTGTGGACACGCGCTTTCACGCCGGTTTTGAAAACCCAGGTCTATTCCTTTGCGCTGATCGTGTTCACTTATCTGGGGGCGACTTTTTTTGGCTCATGGATGTATCGCGTGAATTTGCGGCAAAACCGCCTTGAGCCGCTCGGAAAATTGATTGCGCTGCTGGCCGTCACGGCTCTGTTGCCGGTCGTGGCCAACGATTCACGGTTCATGGTGGCGCTATACTGGATGCCCTCGTTCGATCCAAAGAGCGCGATCATACTGCTCGGCAGCATCTGCCCTTTTTGCGCCTTGCTGGGGTATCTGACTCCACGGCTCATTGACGGATACGCCGCCGGCCGACCGGCCGACGCGGGCAGGGTTTATGCGGTCAATGTCCTGGGCTGCATCCTCGGCCCGCTCTTTGCGTGCTATGTTTTGCTGCCGCGATTGAGCGAACGTCACGCCTTGATTCTGCTGGCGCTGCCGTTTCTGGTTTTCTGGCTCTTCTTTTTCAAGTCCCAGACCCGTCGGCAACGTCTCCTGGCGGTACTGGCCATGGGCGCGGTTTTGGTTTGGTCTTCGCTATTCGCCGAAGATTACGAAACCATGCTGTTCAAAACCATGAGGGACGCGACCGTGCGGCGGGATTATGCAGCCTCGGTCATTTCCTTTATCGATGGCCGAGACAAAGAGCTTTTGGTCAATGGCATCGGCATGACAAAACTGACTCCGATTACAAAATTCATGTCGCATTTGCCGCTGGCGTTTCACAAAGGCCGCCCCCAATCCGCGCTGATCATCTGCTTTGGCATGGGCACCACTTATCGTTCGGCGATGAGTTGGGACATAGACACGACGGTCGTTGAACTGGTACCCAGCGTGACTAAAGCCTTTGGTTTTTATCACGCGGACGCCGCGCGCTGGGTCAATAATCCCAAAGGACACATTATCATTGATGACGGCAGGCGGTATCTCAAGCGCACCGACGAAAAATTTGACGTCATCGTGGTTGACCCGCCGCCACCGATTGAGGCCGCCGGTTCCAGCCTGCTCTTCTCCCGGGAATTTTATGCGCTCGCCCGGCGACACCTCAACTCCGGCGGAATTTTGCAGATGTGGTATCCCGGCGGGGAATACGCGACAACGCGGGCCGTGCTGCAATCCATCAAGGAATCTTTTCCCTATGTTGACAGTTTCCCTTCGGTGGAGGGATGGGGTTTGCATTTGATCGCCTCCACGGAACCTATCGGTCCACTCGACGGGGAGCAATTGGCCGCGCACATGCCTGAATCGGCAAAAAAGGATTTGATGGAATGGTATTCGACGAAGGACGCGGCCGTCGCCCTGCGTCTCGTCGTCACCAACGGATTACCTTTGGATAACTTCATTGGTTTGAATCCCCGGATACAGATCACCGACGACCAGCCCTTCAATGAATATTTTCTGCTTCGCCGACTGTCCCACCAGTGAAACATCAAACCGTCGGGGCGGGAAACATGCAAATGCCGGAATTGTTGGGGGGTAAATCCTTCCCAGCAAATACGCCGGGGCGCAGAGAATTCCAACCCCCGATGAATGCCGATGGATGTGGATTAAACTCGCCGTGAAGAGCGTAAGCGGGTAACGATTAGTATGGTATGAGTGCCGAAAGAAGTCCGCTAAAGCGGGGGGTCGAGCAGGCATCACACCGATCCGACCGGCCAGGCCACGGGAACATGGCCATTGATCCGGATTCCGGCAAATGGCAGATCGAGTCGCAAGGAAAAGTTTTCGAACTGACCAGGGTGGATTATTTGCCGGGCAAAAGATGACCTGAAATTCATGCGGCCGCCTTTTGCAGCCGCGATGTGTTTTCCTCGACGAAGGCTGACCGATTGCGCAGATTGTTTTGTCATGAACACGAGCCCTCTCTCAACGCTCGCCGCCATCCTCCTTACGGCTCTGATGTTGCCGACCGGACCGGTTCGCGCGGAAAATACCAACGCCGTTTTCCATGTCGTCAGCACCGCCGACGAGCCGATGGTGCCGGGCAAGTTTGCGCCGACCTGGGATTCGCTGAAGCAGTATCAGTGCCCGGAATGGTTTCGCAACGCGAAGTTCGGCATCTGGGCACATTGGGGGCCGCAATGCGAACCGGAAGACGGCGACTGGTACGCGCGGTTGATGTATTTTACCAACACCGCGCAATACCGGTTCCATCTCCAGCACTACGGTTCGCCGGGGGATTTCGGGTTCAAGGACGTCATCCACGAGTGGAAGGCCCAAAACTGGGACCCCGACAAACTGCTGGCGCTCTACAAACGCGCCGGGGCGCAGTACTTCATGGCATTGGCCAATCACCATGACAATTTCGACAACTGGGATTCAAAATATCAACCGTGGAATTCTGTGAACGTCGGGCCGCACCGTGACATCATTGGCGCTTGGGCTGAGGCGGCGCGCAAATACGGTTTGTATTTCGGCGTGAGCGTCCATGCCTCACACGCCTGGACGTGGTATGAGCCGGCCCAGGATTTCGACGGCAAGCTTACCAAGGCCGACGGCAAGGGCAAATGGTGGGACGGCCTCGACCCGCAGGATTTATACGCGCAAAACCACACGCCCAGCCCGGGCTACGAAAGATTCGAATCGCTCTTCAACCGCTGGGACTGGAACAACGGCGCGAGCATCCCGGACGAGGCTTATTGCGACAAGTATTACAACCGCACGATGGATCTCATCGAGAAGTATCATCCTGACCTGATTTACTTTGACGATACGGCACTGCCGTTGTGGCCGATCAGCGACGCGGGCCTGAAGCTGGCCGCGAATTTCTACAACCTCAACAACCAGTGGCACGGGACCAACGACGACGGCGTTTTGTTCGGGAAGGTCCTGAAGCCCGACCAGCGCCAGTGCATGGTCTGGGACATTGAACGTGGGGAGGCAAACGAAATCGAGCCGCTGCCGTGGCAGACGGACACCTGCCTGGGCAACTGGCATTACGACCGGAAAATCTACGAACGCCACGGTTACAAGACCACCCGGATCGTCATCCAGACCCTGGCGGATGTCGTGAGCAAGAACGGCAATCTGTTGCTCAGCGTTCCCGTGCGCGGTGACGGAACAATTGACGATGAGGAACTGAAAATCGTTGAAGGCATCGCCGATTGGATGGACGTGAACCGGGAATGTATCTTCGATACCCGCCCCTGGAAGGTGTTTGGCGAAGGGCCGGCATCGGCGGGCGCCAAGTTAAGAGCGCAGGGTTTCAATGAAGGCAAGGGCAAACCGTTCACGGCGGAGGATTTCCGGTTCACGGCGAAGAGCAACACGCTTTACGCGATTGAACTGGGCTGGCCGACCAACGGTGCCCGCATCCAATCACTCGGCAAATCGGCCGGGCTGCTCGACGGGAAAATCCGAAAAATTGAACTACTCGGCAGTAAGAAAAAAATCAAATGGAAGCAGACCGACGACGCACTGGTCATTGCCCAGCCGAAACATGAGCCCAACGATTTCGCCGTCGTTTACAAAATCACTGTCAGATGAGTTGGGTGGGCGCGGAACAATGCGCGACGAACGTTGGTGAGGAATCTAGCGGCGGACGTGAGTTCGCGCTGACTTTTCCGGGATCCGTCATCGTGAGAGTTTGCGCCGGCTAACGTCGGTGGCTACGATGCGAACCATGTCTGACGTCCAATTCATGCGGCTCGCCTTGCGCCTGGCCCGACGCGGCTATGGCATAACGTCGCCCAATCCGATGGTCGGAGCGGTGCTCGCGAAGGGCGGTAAAATCATTGGGCGCGGCTGGCATCGGGGCGCGGGTCTGCCGCACGCGGAAATTGAGGCGCTCCAGGACGCGCAAAATCATGGGCACAATCCCGGAGACACGACGCTCTACGTGACCCTTGAACCGTGCAGCACGCACGGACGCACGTCGCCCTGCACGGACGCCATCATCGCCGCCGGCATCAAGCGCGTGGTCGCCGGCACGACGGACCCGAATCCGAAGCATTCCGGCCGGGGCTTTAAAATTCTGCGGCGCGCGGGCATCGCTGTAACGTGGTGGGGCGAGGCTACTGACGAGCCGCGGCCCGGCTCGCGAGGACTCCCGCCCCACCTAGAGATTGCCAACGAGTGTCGTCGGCTGAACGAAGCCTTCAATCACTGGATTACTTATCGTACGCCGTTCGTCACGGTGAAGACTGCCATGACCCTGGATGGCAAGATCGCGACCGCCAGCGGCGAATCGAAATGGCTCACAGGCGAAAAGGCGCGTGCTTTCGGAATGAAACTGCGGCAGGGGGCGGATGCGATTCTTGTCGGCATCAACACGATTTTGGCGGATAATCCGGCGCTGACATTCCGATCAGTCCAGGTTTCAAGATTCAAGGTTCAAGGTCGAATGCGACTGCGGCGGATCATTCTCGATTCGCTGGCACGGACGCCGCTGAAGGCAAAGGTGATGAGCGACAATTTCACTGCGCTGACAACCATCGTCGTCAGTAAACGCGCGCCGAGAAACCGCGTGGCGGCACTGGCCAAACGCGTGAATGTGATTGTAGCACCGACAGCCAAGGCAGGGCGCGCTGTCCCCAGCGCGCCATCATCGGCACGTTCGGAGTATGCACCCTACCAGATTAATTTACCCTGGCTGCTCAAAAGACTGGGCGCGGAAAACGTGACCCGCCTACTGGTGGAAGGTGGCGGCGAGGTGAATGCATCGTTCCTGCTCAGCGGATTGGCTCAACGCGCGGCGTTTTTCTATGCGCCGAAGATTCTTGGCGGACGCGATTCGCGCAAGGCCGTGGCCGGTGAAGGCGCGAAAAGCCTTACTGAAGCGCTTCAGCTTCGCGAGGTCGAATGGAAACGGCTCGGCCCGGATTTGCTGCTGACCGCGCGGGTAGCATCGTAGACGCGTTCGTGAAAGCACGGTTTTTCTGTCGATTCTTCCACGCTTTCATCAGTGCGGCTACAAATGATCCGTACCTTTCGCCCGTCAAAACACGGCTCGACGGAGTCTCACCTCATCGTTAATTTGGCGGGAATGTTCACAGGAATTGTCGAAGAAGCGGGAATTGTGGAGCGTATCAAAGCGACGGCGAAATCCGTCGAATTCGCTATCCGCGTCAACGCGACCGGATGCGGCTTGAAAGTCGGCGGCAGCCTGGCGGTGAACGGCTGTTGCCTGACGGCAGTAAAAGTGGCCCAACGCGGCAAATCCAGGGTCGTTCAATTCGATCTGCTCCAGGAGACATGGCGGCTCACCAATCTCCAATTCACACGACCGGGTTCGCTCGTGAACCTGGAACGGCCCCTGCGCGCGGATGGCGAGTTTGGCGGCCATTTCGTCACCGGCCACATTGACGGCCTCGGCAAAATCAGTCGCTGGGAACGCACCGGGCAGGACCATGTGCTCGACGTGGCCGCGCCACCGGAAGTGATGCGTTACGTCATTCACAAAGGTTCGATTGCAGTGGACGGCATCAGCCTGACGGTGGCGGCTGTTCAGAAACATAGTTTCCGCATCTGGATCATTCCTCACACGTTTGAAGTAACGGCGTTGCGCGAAAGAAAAGTCGGCGATGCAGTGAATCTGGAGGCGGACTTGCTGGGCAAATACGCGGAAAAATTCATCTCGGCTCGCCGCCAACGGCGGCCACGTTATGCAGGTTTGCAGTCATGAACGTTTTCTCAGTTGACCCGCACAGCCATTGCGTTTGAAATCCGGGTGTGAAGGGATTGCGACGCCATCCGCTCCGCGTCATCGCGCGGCTGGGCCGGCTGGCCGGTGCGATTCTGATTTCCCTGTTGGATTATTTGTTCCGTTGCGCCTTCCGACGGCCGGAGGCCAGGCGGGCCGCGCGCGCGGCGTGGCTGCACCGCGCCAGCGGGCGTACTTTGCGTTTTTTCCAGATTAAAACGCAGGCGACCGGCCCCGTTCCGGTGCGCGGATTGCTCATCAGCAACCACCTGAGCTATCTCGACATTCTGGTGCTCTCATCCCTCACTCCCGCCGTGTTCGTCTCCAAGCACGACGTCAAATTTTGGCCGGTCTTCGGCCAGTTCGCCGTCCTGGGTGGAACGGTGTTCGTTGATCGCGCACGGCGATTTCAAGTTGGCCAAGTAAATGACGAAATTACCACCGCCTTGCAGCAAGGCGCACTGGTGGTTTTGTTTCCGGAGGGAACCAGTTCAAACGGACAGACGCTCCTGCCGTTCAAATCATCCCTGCTGGAACCGGCCACCGACCCGACGTGGCCGCTGGCCGTCGGCTGGATTCATTACGAAATTGACGACGGCGATGCCGGCGAGGAGGTTTGTTACTGGGGCGGCCATACCTTTTTTCCACATATGTTGAATTTGTTGAGCAAACGTCACGTGCGGGCAATGGTCCGCTTCGGACAATGTTCGGAACGCCGCAACGACCGCAAGGAACTCGCGCAGCAACTGCGCGCGGAGATTCTGGCTTTGAAGAAATAGACCCGCGGAATAAAGGGATTTGAACTTGCTTTTGGCCAAAAACATACTATGATGTAAAGCGTTCATCATGTTTAATACGACATCTGTTGTAATATGTTAATGTTTCTCGTTTTAATTCCTTGAATTGTAAACACCTTCACGCCGTTGATTTCAAGCACTCACATGGTCCCGCGAAAAGCTGAACTCATAAACAAGCCACTCTCAATGCGCGGACGCCTGGCTTCGCGAGCGGCGTTCCTGCTGCTGGCACTGGTTTTGGTGGACGACGGTCTTGCCCAAATTCAAATTGTCAATTGCGATGCGCCGGTTCAAAGCCGCAAGCGTGGCATCGCGGTCAATACTCTTTCCACTGCCGACTTCCAAGCCTTGGCCCCGGGTGTATCGTGGTTTTACGATTGGGGTATAAACAACTGGACCGTGCCGTCTGGTGTGGCGATGAGCTACATCCCCATGGTCTGGAGCGATTATTCAGGTTATCAAAGCGCCATTAGTAGTTATCTCACGGCGGGGAACCGACCGTGGCGAGTGTTTGCCATCAATGAGCCAAATCTTCTCGGTCAGGCATACATGACGCCCGCCGCCACGGCAACCGCCTTTTTACAAGTTCAGGCGATTTGCGCACCCTACAACATTCCCGTGATTTGTCCCCACATGGCCGAAGGCACCGCCGCGAACCAAAGCATTACCGCGTATGACCCGATTCAAGGATCAAACGTCACCTATACTACCGAGACACCGTACCTGCAGGCGTTCATGTATTACTGCGGCTCGTCACCGCCGCCGGGCATGTCAGACCACAGCTATGGCGGCTACGGTGACCTTACCTACTGGACAGGCCTCATGAATAGTGATTTTCCCACCCAAACCGTCTGGGTGACTGAGTTCAATCCGAGCGGCATCAGCGGCGGCATTTCAAGCTCGGCCCAAGTTCTCGCCAACCTGATACCCTCGGTGGATTATTGCGAACGCACGCCCTGGATTGAAGGTTACTCCTGGTTCATGTCGCGGATCACCGGAGATACTAATGACAGCCTGCTTACGAGCACCTCCGGCGTCCTGACCGCCGCGGGCCAGGCTTATGTGCAAATGCCGGTGCATGAGACAAACCTTTTTTATCGCATCCCCGGGCAGCTTCAGGCGGACCGATACGTCACGATGAACCAGATGACCATTGCGCCGACGACGGACACGAACGGACTGGCCGATATGATATCCGCCTCCGCCGGCGGAATCCTGAATTATAATCTCCAGGTTGATACCGCCGGGAGTTATCCGCTGGACTTCCGCGTGGGCGGCGCCACCGGTCAGATCAGCGTATATGAAGGTAGTACGCTGCTGGGCGTGGCGAACGTCACCCAATCCAGTTGGTCAACGGTTTCGACCACCGTCACCCTGCCAGCCGGCACACAGACGCTTGAGGTGGTTCTTTCCGCCAACGGCCAGCATTTGAACTGGATGCAATTTCAGTCGGTCAATGGACCTGTCGCCGTTCCGACCGGCATCAGCGCGACAGCGGGCAATGGTCAGGTGATTTTGAACTGGTCTCCGGCTGCGGGGGCGAGCAGTTACAATGTCCAAAGCTCGACGACTTCCGGCGGCCCTTACGCCTCCATTGCAACGACGCCGGCGATCAGTTACACGAACACGACCCTGGTCAATGGCACGACCTATTATTATGTCGTGTCGGCGACGGATGGGGTCAACGGCAGTTCCAATTCCATCGAAGTCAGCGCCACGCCGGTGGCGTCGCATGTCAACTTGGCGTTGAACCAACCGGTCACGGCGAGTTCGTATCAAGCTAGCAGTCCCTATTGTCCCGCAATCTATGCGGTGGACGGCAATCTCACGACCCGCTGGGCCTCGGCGTGGAGCGATCCGCAATGGATTTATGTGGATTTGGGGGCGACCTGCAACATCAACGAAGTCGTCCTCTACTGGGAGGCGGCTTACGCGACGAGTTTTCAAATTCAAGTCTCTTCCAATGCCGTGAACTGGATGCCGATTTACAGCACCACCACCGGCGCGGGCGGCACTCAGGACTTGACTGGTTTATCCGGGCAAGGCCGTTACGTGCGGATGTACGGCACCGCGCGCGGGACGTTTTACGGCTATTCGCTCTGGGAATTTCAAATCTATGGAACCGCCGTGCCGACCAATCAACCGCCCGTCCTTGCGGCGATTGCGAACCAGACCATTCTTGCCGGCCAGACACTGATAATCACCAACCTTGCGAGCGACCCGAATCTGCCGCCGCTGCCGTTGACTTTCAGCTTGTCCAATCGGCCAGTTGGCGCTTCGATTGACCCCAACAGCGGTGTGTTTACCTGGCGACCAACCATCGTGCAATCGCCCTCGACCCAGACGGTGGCCGTGGTGGTTTCCGACAATGAAGTGCCGCCCCTCACGGCCTCTCAGAGCTTTAACGTAACGGTGACTCAGCCAGCCTCTCCCACCATCAACGCCACCTCCGTCATCAACGGCCAGATTGGATTCTGGATCAACGGCGACACTGGACCGGACTATACGATCCTGGCTTCCACCAACCTGACTTCGTGGAATCCAATATTCACGGTCAATTCGCCGTCGTTGCCTTACTATTGGATTGACACCAACTCGGTTGCCTACCCGATTCGTTACTACCGAACCGTGTTGGGGCCTTAAACCGCAGATGTCCAAACGTTGCCAAAGTTCGTTGCTTCGCAACGATGGATTTTCAGACATGGCAGTGTGAAGATTCCCCGGGAATGACAAGACGAAATCGTAAGGTTCGGAAAAAGAAAACGTAAGCGTAGATCGGAAATTGCGCGCAATGCAGTCCTGGCCGATGGAGTAAGCGAAAGAAATTTCAACAGGAGACAGTTCGCAATTATTCGGGTAAAATTCGGTCAATAGCCGGTGAGAAGTGGACAATGCGGGAAAAATATACTGAATGAAAAGGTCCTTGTTGGTTGCGGTTGCATTCCTGTTGACCGCGTTTTGCATGGCGCTGGCTGCCGATCAGGATTCCAATCTGGTCGTCAACGGAGGATTCGAGGACGGTCTGAAGGCCTGGTCGGCAACCGGTGACGTTCATCTGGAAACCAACAGCCCTTTGGATGGCAGGGCTTCGGCTTTCATTGGTCCCGGCGCCGGTTCGCTGGTGCAACGCATCGAAACGGGCAGCGGCAACCCCTTTACTGTGTCGGCAACCATCCGGTCGCAGCTTGCGATCGGCTGGGTTTTCGCGCTCCACTTTCTGGACAAGGATGGCCGCGAGGTAATGAAGGTCGATTCGTTGAGTGACATGAAGGGGACCGGCGAAAATCCGCGAAAGTTCGACCACTACCTGCAGCCGCATCCCTTGACGAAGTGGGTTGAAATCGTCATTTCCAAAAACTCTTCTGAGGGGTCCATTCTCGTTGATCAGGTGGGCCTCGACATGCCGGATGAAAATGCGGCGGGTTTGAAACCCACTTGTGATCTGGACCAGGCCATGCAGCCTTTCTGGCTGGGCAAAGAAGTCTATCATGAAGCGGTCCTGATGTTGTCGCGCGATGCCAGACCGACCACCGGTCAATTAATGTTCCACCCCACGCGGATTATTTCGGTTCAGGACTATGGATTGGCCACCAATTACGTCGAGGGAAAGGATTACAAAGTTCATGGCCGGACATTGGTTTGCACGGCATCGTCCCGTATGCCGCAGGTACGACAGGGAAACCTGCTCCCGGGTGAGTTCAAATGGAACGTCATCGGCGGCAAACAGGTGATGGTGACTTATGAACACGACGAAACCTGGAAGCATCCATACCCGGCGTATGTGGGCGACGGCCTGCCGAAGACGATGAAGAAACTGGAGGCGCGTGCGCCGCTGACCGTGGTGGCTTACGGGGACAGTATCACTCACGGTTATGGGGAAAGCCGTCTGTCACACATCCCCCCCTTTCTGCCACCATGGCCGGAACTTTTTGTGCACCGTCTGGAAACGATTTATCAAGACCAGCATGTCCAATTTTACAATTCATCCCAGAGCGGCGCGACCTCGCAGTGGGGAAAGGAATATACGGAACGAATGGTGTGCTCGTTGAATCCCGATCTCGTGCTTATTGCTTTTGGGCAAAACGACTTCTGGAGTGTTTCAGCGGATTCCTTTGCGACCAACGTCGCGGATATCATGCAGACAGTTCGTGAGAAAAATCCCAATACCGAGTTCATTCTGGTTTCCACCCTGCGTTTCGATCCGGCTTACACGACGAATTCCCAATATTGGAATCGTGTCGGGGAATACGCCAGAAAGCTGAAGGCGATGACCGGGCCGGGCGTGCAACTTGTGGACGTGACCGCCATCAGCGAGTGGGTGTACGCCGCCAAAAAGCCGAAGGATTGCATGAATGATCCGCTTCACCCCAACGATTACTTCGCGCGCTGGTACGCGCAAAGTCTGGTCGCGGCCCTGGATCCGGTTTCCGGACGAGTACCTGCTTCCCTGAAGCCAATCAGGTTGTTTCCCCGCAAACTGGTTCCCACCCCTCAATAAGTGGCAATGATGGAAGCCGTCCCAATGTTGCCGGGAAGGATGACCCAATCGCCGTCGAGCTTTTTCCAGGATTGGCCATTTACCGTAACCCCGGCGAGCGGTTTCTCGCCAGGCGTCCGAAAGCGAAGGCGGATGGCGCGGGGCGGATGGCGCGTCGGACCCTGGATTCTCGCGGTGATGGTGTCTGATCCGCCCTGGTAGATGACCGAAGTGTTGCCGAAGTAAGTGGCGGTGTTCTCTATTCCGCACCTCTGTCCCGGTTTCAACCAATTACGCGGAACAGCCTGGCCAATCAAAAGCACGTCACCGTCTTCGCGGACGAAAAGTTTGCGCAGCCAGCCGCAGACGTTGGCTTCATCGGAACTTTTATAAACGTCTCCGAGCCAATCACCCATTTCCGGGAGCGCGTGCTCGGTGTTCATGTGGACGTCCGGAAAATGGTTGAGGGCGATGGCATTGAACATGGCGCGCAAGGCCTGCTTGACATCATCACGATAGAGATACGCTTCGACGTTGAGGAGAAGGCAGGCCTGCATGGACATACCGCCGCGCCCGAACCAGTATTTGTTAAAATCATCCAGGGGGTAGCCGTATTGATCGGAGAGGAAAAGGTTGTCCTCGTAATCTTTGAGAATCCATTGGGCCTGGACTGATTCTGGGTCAATGGCTTTGGTGATGATCAAGTGCATGGCGCCTTCGAGGGTTTCACAAATCCAGCCGAAACTGCGGCCGCGGCGTTGGACGTAGGACGGGATTTGCGGAACCGCGGTGCCGTCGCGCAAGCGGACGACCGGTGAACGGGCCGAGGCAGCCAGGAAATGGTCCACGAGGATTTTGTGATAAGCATCGGCGGCGGCGCGAATGCGGGGAGCGTTCGGATCATGAATTTGTTCAAGTGCCCAGGCGGCGCCGTCCAGACCGCGCCAGGTATAACAACTGGTGGAAAGCCAGGTCCACCAATCGCCGATGTCCTCGAGGTCTCCCGGCGGTAAAAGGCCCTGAGATAAATCGTGCCGGTTGGCGGTGCGCGCGGTTTCACGGATGATCCAGTCCGCGCCGGCCACAATACCCGGCGCCGCGCGGCGCAACCAGGCGTCATCGCGCGTGAAACGATAATGTTCAGCCAGGGCCCACAGGATCCACCCGTGGTGTTGGTTGTAGCCGCCGGATTCATAGCCGGCGGCTCCGTAGAGGACGCCGTTCGTGGAATCGAAATCACCCGGCAATCCCACAGTGCCCTGGTAGTGAAGCCAGGCGTCCAGGCAATCCTCAGCTTCCTGATGGTAACCCCGGCGGTCCAGATCGAGCACCATCATGCACGATTCGTTTCCGTAAACGCCATATCGGAGCGAACCGACCCGGGCAAAACGCCGGTTGCTCCCGGGTTCAATTTCGCAATTGATGAGCAGATGTCCGGCGACGGCACGGTAGAAATCATTGAGGACAGGTTCCGGGGTAATGAGGTGGGCGCTCTCGTTTAAAACCCGGCGCCAGTAGTTGCCTGTGGCTTCCCGTTCCCGTTCGAAATCGAGCGCGGCCAGGGCAGTAGTCTCGGACGGTTCGATCAGCGGCAGATAAGGTAACTTGACGATAACCGATTTTGTTTCATGGGCCGCGAGCGGAATGCTCCAATCCAGTTGATTCGTTGGAACCAATGAAAGATTGCCGGCAATGATTTGGCCTCGCAGTTGGTTGCCGTTCCAGATCAGGCCCTGGTCATCAAGCCGGAGATGCTCGCAGTTTGTATCGCCAAGGATTGTGATGGGCAGGTCGGCCACGCGCGAACTGGCGGTGGTGTTGGTAAACTCGAAGCGGAGCATGGCCACGGCGCAGGCATCGGGAGCCGGCGGCGGGGCATCTGCCCGGGCGCCATCAAGCGTCGTGGCAAAGGCCGTCTGAACGATGCGCACACCGTCGCGTTCCCAGGTGGTGATGCAGGTCGGGATGGACTCGTCCTCGATGTGACGTGCCACAGGATTCTCCGGCAGACCGAACTGGACTTGAATCGGTGGCTTTTCCAAATCGAGCCGGGGCGTATCCCTGGCCGGAAGCGCTTTCATATATTGGTCATCCCGGCGGAAGGAAATATCACCATCGCCATCGAGGCGGAATTTCTGGCGACCACCGTCGTTTCCGAGGACGAAGGCGATGCGTGATTTTTTCGGCGGCATGCCGTTCCAGGCGGAAGTCCAGGTTTGCTCCGGCATCTCCGCAACGCGGTCGTAGAGGGTTTTTTGTCCGGCACGCTGTACGTCGCGGGCCACCGCAGTATAATCGCGGTGGTCGTTGTCGGGGAGTACCGCCGCGCCATATTCCGGCAGGTAAAGCGCGCCGTCCTTTAAATCATCCACCTTGAAGGTGAACAAATTGGTGCCGTCCCCCAGGGTGACGAGCGTGCGATCGCAGGTATTGGGGTCGCGGTTGACAACGGTTTGAACCAGCAGAGTGGTGGTGCGGCGGTCCGTGGTGGTCGTGCTCAAAATTTGCCCGTTGAATGCCTCAGCCATGAAATTGGATGCCGGTGGATGTTTCCAGACAATGCGGACGGAGCGATTCTCAAGTGTCGAATCCGTCAGCGCCTGAATCCGAAGAATTTTGGGAAGCGATTGGTCGCAGACAACCCGGATTTTAAGGGTGAAGCGTCCCGTGGAAGTGTAGTCTTTGAGTTCCGGAAACTCATGGGCATTGATGGGGCGAAAGATGAAATGAACGGAGTTGCCGGAAATGGATTGCCCGGCGTCGGCGACGCGCCACCCGCCTTTGTACCAATTCCCCAATTCCATCCAGCCGGAAAAGCCGCTGCCCAGCACCTGGTCTTTGGGCAGGTGTTGCTGGGGCCAGTGGCTCCCCCAGTATTCGACGCGAAATTTGAGACCCGCAGGGATGGGGTCGGCGAAGTCCACCGTCACCGAATGTATTTCTCGCGGGTCATCCCACTTCAGCCCGTGCCCTTCCTGCAACGGCATTCCGAACGGCGCGGCATCAAAGAAGAGGGGCGGAGGATTCTGTCCAAGGGCCGGGCAAACCGCAACGAACGCGGCGAAAAGGATTAGTCTGAATCTGGTATGAAATCTCTGCAAAACCCGTTTTGCCAACGTTCGGAGCGCCGGGCACCGCCCCGGCTCAGTGAGACAATCCACTGCATCGCGCCGAGCTGGTGCCCGGCGCTCCACTTTTGCAGAGATTTCGGTAGGCATGTGGTAAATGACCGGCGGACACCTTCGCGACATTTTCTCCCGCCGCTTCGACGGCAGGCCAGTGAATCAGATTCGCGCACCCCGCTTCAATAGTCCAATCGAGCTATCGGCCACGAATGAATTTGTTTTGACACCAGCCGCTTTTGAAGCTGCCATAAGCCATCACTGAATACGCTGAATCGTTTTCACCGACATGAACCAGCCACACCCGAATAAACCGAATCCGGCGATCCAGCGGCTCTACCGGGAAGCCGACGCTGCGTGGGTACAGCAGGATTACCAGAAGAGCATCAGCTTGTTTGAGGAAGCAACACGAAAGGAACCGCAGAACCCGGCGCACCTCCTAAATCTCACGCGCGCCTACGGGAAACGTTACGACTATCCCGCCGCCGAACGCTGCATCGAAAAAGCAGTGCAAATCTCAAAGGACCGCGCCCAAACGCTCGGAGAGGCCGGCCAGGTTTGCCTGGAATTCGACAACTTCGACATGGCCATCCGTTGCTTCCAGCGCGCCTGCCAGAAGCAGGGCGTCTCCATCGGTACGCTGGCCAACCTTGCGGAAATTTACATCCGCGACAGTCGTCTTGACGAGGCCGCTGAACTGCTCGTGCGCGCGGCGCAGATGGATCGAAAAGACCCGCGCGTCCTGCTGGAGGACGCCGAGCTCCGGCGAATGCGCCGCAATGTCACCGAAGCTGAATCCATTTTGCGCGAGCTGCTGGCAATTTCCGCAGCCGGTGCTTCGGTGCGCATCCGGGCGTTTTATGAATTGGCCAGCATCAAGGAAAACGAAGGCAAGTACGATGAGGCGATGACCGCGCTGTTGGAAGCGAAGGCGCTGATGCGGCCCCACGTGGGACCACACGCGGCCATCCTCCAGCACATGCAAAGCCGCGCCAAGGAAATGGAGCAGACCATTACCACCGGCGTCCTGGACCGCTGGCGCGCCGACGCCGACAAGCTCCAGCCGCTCCGGCGCATCGCGTTGCTCTGCGGCCATCCCCGTTCGGGCACGACTCTCCTCGAACAGGTGCTGGATGCGCACAGCGACATCATCAGCGCTGAAGAGACCAAGATGATGCACGATGACGCGTACCTGCCGTTGATTCGCGATTTTCCGGAAGGCACCAGCGTGCTACAGGCGCTGGACTCCGTTCCGCCCAGCGCGCTCCGTCATGCGCGGGAAAACTATTTCCGTTGCACCGAACTATTCCTGCGCCGTCAAATCGGCAGCCGTCTGCTGGTGGACAAGAATCCGTCGTTGAATCTAATGATCCCCATGGTGGTGCGGGTTTTCCCCGAGGCAAAATTCCTCATCGCCATTCGCGACCCGCGCGACGTGGTCATAAGTTGTTTCCTGCAAGCCCTGCCACCCACGCCCATCAGCTCCGCCTACCTGAGCCTGGAGGGCACGGTCAACCAGTATGCCAACGTGATGGGCTTCTGGTTGGAGATGCTCCCGCGCATGGGAAACCAATGGATGTATGTCCGCTATGAAGAAATGGTGGAGGACCTCCCGTCCGTCGCCCAGTCAGTGCTGGAATTTCTCGGCGCGGGGTTCGAAGAGAATGTCCTCAAGTTTTACGAACATGCGCGCGCCAAACGCGTCATCTCACCATCCCGTGACGACGTGCGCAAGCCACTTTACCGGACGGCCGTCGGCCGCTGGCGGAACTACCGGAAATACCTCGAACCGTACCTGCCTGCGCTCGAACGCTTTGTGAAGGGTTTTAATTACGATAAAACGTGATGTGTGCTCCGGCGACCCGGGTAGTCCAGTAAGTCATAAGATTTTAACAATGAACTTGTTGCGTATCACTTAGCATGTAGTCCAATTGAGCTATAGCAGGCGTCTTTAATTTATGGTATAAGTTTGCAAAACCCTATGGAAAGCTGTAGGACGTAAAGCAATAACCTAAAACCAAAAACTCAGCCAGGAGTACAAAGTATGAGAAGTCATTTCACACCGGTCTCAGTTGGGAAGAAAACCATAAGAAGCCACTTTATCAGTGGCGCGGCCATTGCGTGCGCGGTCACCGGCGCGACGGCATTGATGCCAAATAATGGCGCGGCCCAGATCGCCTTGGATCAAGCATCCAATTCCATCTACGGCTCCGGCTGGTCAGCCGGCCAAAACGGCGGCTACGGCTTTGGAGCCTGGAGCTTTGATGGGACTTCGGGTGGCGGAGGTCAAGAAATGAGCAGCGCCGGGGCGATTGGAACGGCGTGGACACTGTTCACCACTACTACCGGCAGCGGCATCAGCGATGTCGGCCGTGCCATTACCGCAGGTGGAGGATTGGGAGTCGGCCAAACATTCCAAACTGTCATTCAGAACCCCACCTCGTATCATTATTTTGGCGGATTTGATATCTTGTTTCTTAACGCCACCGACAACAATGGCGCTGGTGTCAACACGGCGGTACTCCGGGCCGGTGCATTTGATTCCGCTTACTACAATCCTGGGACGCTCTGGTCGGCCAATGACAACGGTGGCGGCAGCTACAATACTACCCTCTCCGGTCCAACCACCGGTGCGGCTGGCGTGCAGATCGATTTAACGCTAAACTCGGCGACCGCATATACACTGACCATGACGGCACTGAACGGTGGGGGGACTTACATGTACAACGGATCATACTCAGGGCCGATCAATTATGTCAACTTCCGGTTATACGATGGCGTCGGTTCCACTGGCCCGAACGATGTGGCCGACAATTACGGAATCAGTTACATGGAAGTTGTTCCCGAGCCGGCCAGCATGGCACTGGTCGGACTGGGTTTGGCCGGTCTTGCATTCTTCCGTCGTAAATAAAGTTTCCACCGACTTGTAAATCGCCCGGGGCCGATTCAAAAATGAATCGGCCCCGTTTTCTTGTAAAATGTTCCAACCAGTTTAGGGTCGCGGGCAGTCTCCTACATTCGCCGCTGCGGCGACAGAAGCCGGAGCGCGATTAGTCCAATTGAGCTATAGCAGGGGCAACCACCTCGTGTTATAGGTAAACAAAGTCCCAAGCGCGTGACTTTGCATTTTCATCTTAAAGAATTGAGTTGCGCTTCAATTATAGACGGGACAGCCTGTATCAGTTGCCTTAAAAGATTTTAATTGTTGCAGACATCTGGCCATGAGCTCTAATAACGATTACTCAATCAAGTGCAGTCGTACATTCTGTAAAAGTGTTGCCGGGGACGTGAAAATGATTTCATCAACCCTGCTTGATACAATCAAAGCCTGTCTGGTCGTTTTATGCGCTCTGGTCGTATCAGCGCGGTGGGCGGCGGGGCAGAATAATCCGCCCGCAGAGCAACTACTCACGGCGGCAGAGGTACGAAGCCTGACCCCGCAGCAGGCCTCTCAGCAACTGCCCGTCAAGCTGAAAGGAGTGGTGACGTTTTGCGATGAAGGTCTTAACTCGCGATTTGTTCAGGACAATACGGCGGGCATTTACTTTCGCGACCTGAACACCAACATGCCGGCTTTGACTGCGGGCCAGATGGTGGAGATCAAGGGCGTCACCAGTCCAGGTGAATACGCGCCAGTCATCATTCCCAGTTCCATCAAAGTGATTGGCGAGACAAACCTGCCCGGCGCAAAACCGGTTACCGGCCAGCAGTTGGTGAGCGGCCAGGAGGACAGCCAATTTGTCCAAGTGAGGGGCATCGTGCGCTCCGTCAGCTTTGACCAAGTGACGAAGCGATATTGGATTGACCTCGTGACGGACGGGGAAAGATTCTCCACCTACGTCAGTCAAATTCCCACGAAGCAGCCGGAAGAACTCGTGGACAGCGTTGTCAAAGTTCAAGGTGTTTGCGTCACGCTGTTCAACCGCCAGCGGCAGTTGTTTGGTATCCGGTTGCTTACGCCCCGTGCGACCGATTTGATGGTTGAGAAACCTGCATCCGGCAACCCCTTCGACATTCCGGCGCAGGACGTTGGCAGCCTGCTGCAATTTACGCCACAGGGAGATTCTGGTCATCGGGTCAAATTAAGCGGCACGGTCGCCTATGCTGAACCGGGCGCTGTGTTCATTCAAAACGAGAAAGACGGGGTCTATTGCCAAACGCAGTTAAGCGCACAATTGAAACCGGGCGACCAGGTCGAGGTACTCGGCTTCCCGGCCAAGGGCGAATATAGTCCCATCCTGGAGGATGCCATTTACCGCAAAGTCGGCGACGGCGTGGCGCCCGTGGCCGTAGCATTGAACCTGGACGAAATTTTATCGGGGAGTAATGATTGCCAGTTAATCCAGACCCGTGCCAGAATCATTGACCGCACCCTGCATGGGCGCGAACAATTCCTGGTGCTCGAAGAAAACGGTTTCACCTTCAACGCCTACCTCGGGCAGGCCGGAAATGGCGTCGGTTTTGATGCATTGAAAAACGGCGGTGACGTTTTGGTTACGGGCATCTGCCTGATTGAACGAGGCAGTGGTTGGCGGGGCGGAGCGGATTGGCGAGCCAAGTCGTTCCGACTGCTCCTCCGCTCCCCGTCAGATGTGGTGATTCAGAGTAGTCCGTTGATCGGAATGCCCTTCAACGTCTGGCCCGCCATCGGTGTTCTCCTTGCAGTCATTCTCATTATGCTGCTCTGGATCGTTGTCCTGTATCGGCGCCTCAAAGCGCATCGCGCGCAAAAGGTTTGATCGCGATGCGGCTGTGGGTTTTCGTGACCAATCTTCGTCGTGCTAAATGCAATTCTTTGAAAAACGATGCCTTTGCGCCAGGCGAAGGCACCTGTTTATTGGAGTGGCACACTCGTCAGGGCCGCCAGGTACGCGGCATCCTGCAGGCCAGCCACGTCGAATGCGGGCCACGCCGGGTGAGATTGATACGTCACCGGCAGAATCGTTAACGCATGGCTTAGCCATGTGTGGATTTGGGAATGGCCATCAGCAAAGGCGATACCGCACGCGCCGCCGTGATACGAGGCCGGCAAATCCGCCCAAGATGTGCCCGGCGAGTTTTGGTTCGGATTGATCTGGATAAACCCGTCATTGATGCTATCCGGGTGTTCATCTATTGTCACAAAAGTCTTTGATGGATGCAAAATACTGGTCGAGGTTAGAAATTGCCGGTAAGTCGGGTAGTTATTGTTGCCGGGGCCGATTGTCTGTCCGGGAGCAAGGTATTCTGGGGGTTCATAGGCACCAATGCACCCGTTCATTGAGTACGAACGCGTACGGGCCATAATACCCGCCGCCCGTTGCTGCGAGCTGACGTAATGGTCGGCGGGGCATTTGTAAATCGCGGTGTTTCGGGTGTATTGGTAAAATGGCGCCATGGTGATGCCGAGGAGATTCGTTTCCGACACCCCTGTATAAGGGTCGTTAGGTTGCCAACTCATGATGTTGTTCACCCAACTGCGGTAAGTCCCGTTCTTCTCCTCCAGCGCAGGAAACGGCTGACCGTAATTATTCACAACCTGGTCGTTGTTATCGCCGGCAAATTGGATCCAACCCAACATCAATTGCCGGGAATTGCCCATGCACTGGAGCGACTGGGCCCGGATCCTGGCTGAGCTGAGCACCGGCAACAACATACTGGCAAGAATGGCAATGATGGCAATCACCACCAGCAGTTCAATCAGCGTAAAACCGGCGGCGGCTTTACAAAGGGAAACGGTTCGTTTTGTCTGCATGAACGATTTATTACTGGAGCCGGAAGTACTGCTGAGTGCCGGCAACAGGATTGGTCACGACGTTCTGGCCATTAACAACCACCGATGCCGGCAGATTGGTGTTCCAGACCGCCGATGGGCCTAGGTTGCTGCTGGATGCCAGATAGAAGCTGGGGAAATTCGTCGTCCAGGAGAGGATCGCATTGTTGCCGACGAGTTGAATGTTTAACGTCACCCCTAAGATCGTCATGCTGCTGATAAAGAAATTGTTGGTCGAATCGTTTGACCCCTTGGATGCCGTGTTCCATAACCGGTAGTTGACATAATTAATCGGCAAATTGGTCACGATGGAGTTCGACCAATACATACTATTGGTATCGGGATACGCAACGGTCCCGACGAGGGCAAGGGGTCCGGCCTGGGTGTAAGGAGTTGATCCATTCAGCGGCGTCATTGTGAGCGCATAGGTGTTCGTGGAGGTTACCGTGAGAGCGATTTGCAAACCCGCCGCAGCGCTATTGGTAGAAAAGAGGGTGGTCAGAGTGCCGCCATTGTTATCGGTGACACTCCATGCAGTTTCACCACCAAGATAATAGCCGAACACACTCAGCCTAAGCGCAGCCGCGTTGTCGCCACCAGGCTCATTATCTGCCACGTTATAGAACAAGATGTCGAACCCGCGAAAAAAATGGTATGCGCTGGGGTTTTCGATAACTGTTTGGAACGTCTGACCGACCTGCAACCCACCGGGTTCAGTGATGGCACGCCCGACATTGCTGATGCCGTTCGTGGAAGTAAGATTGAACATTGTCCAAGCCGTTCCTATGGCGAAAGAACTGCCCATCTCTTGTTGACTGCCTGGATCGGGCAAATCTACGTTTGTTCCCATGATATTAGTACCATAAGTAGTCCCATCAAAGTTCCAAGCTCCGAAACCGTACCCGCCGTTCTGGCCTGCCGACCAGCCGGAGCCGTAGATGGAATTGGTGGCGTAGTCGGCGGCAATTAACGGTGCTGCGCAGCAATTGCCGTTCAATACGGCCGCGGCGCCGGCAACCGCGCAAGCCGCGGCGACCCCTGGGGTAAGAAAATGACTTCTCATGGTTTATTCGGATTGGCTTTTTGGCTGAGTTGTTTCGTACGAATTCTCATGGAACAGGTTAACTTTAACGAAAGCCAATCATTATCGCTATTACTCAATTGGACTATACGAAGGCAGGTGGCCGAGGCAGCCCGAACGCAAACCCGTGCGGCCGTTCAATTTAATTACAAATCCTAATCAACGGTCGTGCCACCCAATCCTGTCGTAATGGGGGTTGAAGATTTCAAATACTTCCTCACCGCCTCCGTGCGCCCGCGGACGTGAAGCTTTTCGTAAATGTGCCGAAGGTGCGCCCGCACCGTGTCGTAACTGATTTTGACGCGATCGGCGATCTCCTTGTTGCTCAAGCCTTCGGAGAGCAAAACCAGGATTTCGGATTCGCGCTGGGTGAGTCCGTCGCCGGACACAACGCTGGCTGGCTTTTTTTGGAACGCCTCCACCAACATGCGGGCAATTTCACTGGTCATCGGCGCGCCCCCGGAGCGCACCTCGCTGATGGCTTTCAGCAGCTCCTCGGGACTGGACCGCTTCAACAGGTAACCGCAGGCGCCGGCCTGCAACGCCTGGAAAATCAATTCGTGGTTGCGATAGACGGTCACGATGATGACCTGAAGGTCGGGAAGTTTTTCCTTCAGTTGGGCCGTGCAGGCGATGCCCGATGCTCCGGGCAGATGAACGTCCATGAGCACGACGTCCGGTTTGAGCCGTGGAATTTCCGCCAGCGCTTCCTCGGCGGTGGCGCAGGCAAATACGCAGCGAAACCCCGGCGCGGCATCAATCCACTGCCGAAAGGTTTTTCGCATCACAGCGTTGTCTTCAACAATGGCGACG
Organism: uncultured bacterium; assembly: GCA_963723125.1. Classification (GTDB taxonomy): domain Bacteria; phylum Verrucomicrobiota; class Verrucomicrobiia; order Limisphaerales; family UBA11358; genus UBA11358. The sequence goes on along the minus strand of CAVRPQ010000006.1, from coordinate 1,103,588 downwards.
GTGTTCATGTCAGGCTATTGGGGATGGGTAGCGGCACTTGCAGAGAGATGGTCGTGCCCGCACCGGCAGAGGATTCCAGTTCGCAATGGCCGTGCAACTGTTCCAGCCGGTTGTGGAGATTCAACAGGCCATGTCCGTTGGAGTGTCCGGAAGCCTCGAAGCCACTTCCGTTGTCGGTGATCGAAATCCATAACTGGTCTGCCAGCACCCGGACGTGGAAGCCAATCTCAGTGGCCCCGCCGTGGCGGACAGCATTGTTGAGCGCCTCCTTCACTGCGAGAAAGAGATGATGACGCACCTCGCCGGAAACCGCCTGATCGGGAAACGAATTCGGAATGTGGACGCGGCAGGCGATTTTCAAGCCTGCCAGGTACTCCTCTGCGTAACTGGCCAGATATCGCGCCACCGAAGCCAGAGTATCGCGCGCCGGGTCCACGGCCCAGACGATTTCGTCCAGGGCGTTCACCAGCGTGCGGGATTTTCCCGCAATGGTTCCCATGCGTTCGACGGCCTCGTCCGCGGGCAGGTTCAGACCGGGGCCGGTGGTGGCGAGCATGGTGATTTCGGTCAGGCTGCTGCCCAGATCGTCGTGCAAATCGCGCGCAATGCGGGCGCGTTCCTGCGCCAGGGCGCGCTGGTGTTCGGCCTGTTCGCGCTCGCGCATCTCCTTCTCAAGTTGGGCCGTGCGCTGTTGAACCCGGTGATGCAGAAGCCGGATCCAGATTATCGCCAAACAAAGCACGCCCAGCAGGGTGCCCACCAGAACCAGCAATCGCGGCAGCGTCCAAAACGGGGGCCGCGCCAGCACCCGGATGTCCGCCGGCGAGTTCAACAACAATTCGAAGTTGGCGACTTCCGCATGCGTCGTCCGGTTTCCGCCATTGCCCGCATAAATACCGGTCAACTCCAGCCGGCTTCCCGGCGGTAGATCAAGACCCGCTCCAGACAAAGCGCGCCGGGACGGGGCAAATCTGCCGTTACCATCCAGTTGGGCGACGAATCGTTGCAGGCCGGTCTGCAACTCCAGCGTTCGCTGGTCCTCGCTCAGACTCAACAGCACCGCCTCGACGCGCACGCGGACGGCGTCGTTTTCGGCCTGAAACAAATTGTCCGCGTTCAGCGGGCGGGTGTCGGGCACGGGGGCTACGCCGATTTTCCGCGCGACGGCCTCCTGCAAAACCGGCGACGGCCCGATCAGGCTGGGAAAGCCGACCACCTCCACCAAATCACCGGCCCCGAGACTGGCATTTTCTTTCAGGATGAATCGAAAGCCGTTCGTCCCGTCCATCGCATAATATTCCCCTCCGCGTTCAGTGACGATTTGTCCGGAAACTTTCACCTGTCGCAGCGCACTGGCCCGGGGATCGAATTGGAGCAAATCCGTCACCTGTTTCGGTGTTACCGCAAACGGATCCACCGGCGCCGGTTCCACCACGGTCACCGACGGAGCATACATGCAGATCTCGCTGACTTTGACCTCATGTGTTGTTTCATCCCACGAGGCAAACAAACAACCGCGCAGCCGAACGAGCGCGTCTTCGTAGGGTTTCAACGAGACGTTGTTCGTTCCGCCGTTGATGCCAAATACCAGGATCTTAATCTTGCCGCCGTGGGTGAGCAGCGTGATGCCGTCCTCGCGAACCGTGGTGATTACCCCCTCCATTTCCACAAACTCCGTGTCCAGACTGCCGTTGATCAACTGGTCCCAGTAAGGATGGACGGGCGGCGGCAATTCCGCGGTCCCGAGCCGGCGGATCCGGACCGCGTCCACACGGGGGGCGAACTGGCCCGGATCCGTGACACCTTCGACTTCCACCAACTCCCCTGCCTGCGGCGGCTCCCCGAGCGATGGAAGCCAGCGGTAAATGTAGATTCCCGCGGTGCGGTCCTGGACCACGGCCGCGTTGAATCCCGGCAAGGCACACGTAATCACACCGCGAATCAGCACCGGTTGGCCGCCGGCAGCCTCCTGGCGGGTCAACCAATGAACCTGTTCTGCGTTCGTCAGAACCGAAGAGGGCGACGCGACTCCCGGCGGTGCGGACTGGTTTGTCGCTACCAACTCCGCTGCTCTGCTCTCAACGGCAACGGCCCAGGCCAGGAACACGAGATAGACAATGGTCTGAGGGGGGAAATTGAGCGCACTCCGCGTCATACAATCTTCCGGGCTTGATGTGCAGCCAGGTTAACACAGTTGCCTTGCGAGGAAAAGGTTATTACACCGGCCGGAAAAACAGAGATGCAGAATTTGAAACCATTCATGGCCTGACCTCGAAGCTCGATTCCATCCCCTCTTCCGAACTGGTGCCGACCATGACCTTGAATGTTCCCGGTTCGACGACGAACTGCATGGCCTGATTGTAAAACCCCAACTCCCTGGGTCCTAGCGTAAACTCGACGTGACGGCTTTCACCGGGACGCAAGCTGACGCGCTCGAAGCCCTTCAACGCCTTCACAGGACGGGTCACACTCGCGACCAGATCATGGAGGTAAAGCTGCACCACTTCGTCCCCCGCGCGGTCGCCCATGTTCTCAACGTCAACTCCAATTGTAATTGTTCCGTCGCGACGGATACGCGTGGCGCTCATTTGCAGATGGGAAAGCCTGAATTGCGTGTAGCTCAATCCGTAGCCAAACGGATAAAGCGGCGTCCACGGAATGTCGCTGTACTGGGAGGCGTCTTTGGAGTCGCCGCCAGGAGGGCGACCGGTGTTTTTATGGTCGTAATAAACAGGGATCTGGCCGACGGAACGGGGGAATGTCACGGGCAATTTGCCGCCGGGGTTCACGTCGCCAAAAAGGGTGTCCGCAATGGCGTTGCCGCCTTGCGTGCCGGCAAACCAGGTTTCCAGAATGGCCGGGGAATTCGTGGCCACCCAATTAATTGAGAGCGGGCGTCCGTTCATCAACACCACGGCATAGGGCTTTCCGATTGCGTGGATGGCCTGGATTAATTCGAGTTGCTGACCCGGCAAGTCGAGCGAACTGCGGGATGCCGCCTCGCCGGACATGTCCGCAGATTCGCCGACAGCCAGGATGGTAAAATCGCTTTCCTTGGCGGTGTTGATGGCCTGCTCAAAACCCGTGTGCGAATCGCCGGTGACGTCGCAGCCCTTGGCGTAGTTGATTTGCGCCGTCGGAAGTTCTGCGCGAATGCCGGCCAGCAGAGTGACGGCGTCCTCCTTGCGACCGTCACCGCTCCACGGCCCCATCATGCTTTTCGCGTCGTCGGCCAGCGGGCCGATAACGGCGATGGCTTTCAGTTGCCGGCTGATGGGCAACGTATCGTGATCATTTTTCAAAAGCACAAACGTCCGCGTGGCCAGTTCACGCGCCGCCGTCAGATTCGCCGGACTGAGCAGCGTGGTTGCTTCGAGACCTTCGTCGGCGTACGGATGCTCGAACAGGCCGAGCCGGTATTTGACACGCAGCACACGCCGCACCGATCGGTCAATGGTGGCCATGGAAATCTTGCCGTCTTGTTGCAATTGCTCCCCGTGTTCATTGTAAAGTCGGCTGACCATTTCCATGTCCACTCCGGCAGTCATCGCGCGGGCCGCCGCTTCTTCGCCGTTGGTCGCCACGCCGTGGGCAATAAGCTCCTTCACCGCGTTCCAATCACTGATAACAATACCGTGAAAATGCCATTCACCACGCAACACATCGGTTAGAATAAAGGAATTGGCAGTGCATGGAATGCCGTCCAGATCGTTGAGGGCGCTCATGACGGTGCCGACACCGGCGTCCATCGCCGCCTTGAATGGCGGGAAATATATTTCGCGCAATGTGCGTTCGGAAACTTCGGTTGTGTTGTAATCGCGTCCGCCTTCTGCCGCGCCGTAGGCGACCCAGTGCTTGGCACAAGCGACAATTTTGTCCGGATGGCTGTAATTTGTTCCCTGAAAACCCCGCACGGCCGCGGCGGCCATCGCCGCGCCGAGAAACGGGTCTTCGCCCGAACCTTCGACGATCCTGCCCCAGCGCGGGTCGCGTGCGATGTCAACCATGGGCGCAAAAGTCCAACGAATACCTGCGGCGGAGGCTTCGGCGGCAGCAATACTGTCGGCACGCTCAACCATGGACGGGTCCCAACTGGCGGCCTCGCCGAGCGGTACCGGGAAGATGGTGCGATAGCCGTGGATAACATCGAACGAAAACAGTATGGGAATTTTCAACTTCGATCCGGTCATTGCCACGCGTTGCAATTCCGCGGTGCGTTTGGCGCCGCGCACATAGATGGCCGAACCCAGCAAGCCTTGCCGGGCCAGTTCGACTTGCCCGGGACGAATATCGCCGTCCCACGTTCCGTCGAGTTGTTGAAGCTGGCCGAGTTTTTCGGCCAGTGTCATGCTGGCGAGCAGGTTCGAAATTTTGTTCTCGATTTCCCGGTCAGAGGTTGTTCCGGAGAGGGGTCGCGCGCCTGCAAATCCCACCACGGCGCATACCAGCAATAAAAGACATGGCACAATAATCCATTTTTGCACAGGGGCCGAATCAATCATAATTGGAAAGTCAGGGGATAGACTACGTGACATGCAGGTAGGTCGAGTACGGTTCTTCACCAATGTCAGTAAACGGCAGCAGCTTGAGCGGCGCGCTGGCAGTATTCACCTGCCAGGTCCGCCGGTCCATTCGTTTGGCAGCGAGCAGGTCTGCACGGGTCAACGACGGTGGCGCGTCCGTGATCGCAAACAGCACAAGCGGCCCAAATGCCAGTGCGACCGTTTGCAGATGCTTCGGGTCCACCGGCTCAAGCCGCGTCGTCATTGGCAAATCCAATTCGACATGGTCGCCGGTGTTCCATTCGCGATGAATCACCGCGAAAGTTCCCGGAGTTATTTCGATCGGCCAGCGACGGCCGTTTATCGAAATTGAAGCTCCTCCGGCCCACGCGGGGACCCGGAAATTCAAGGTAAAATCCCTGGGCTGCGAGGTGTTCACCTTGAACCGTACCACGCTGTCAAACGGATACCGGCTTTCCTGAGTCAGCACCACCGCGGCGCCGTCTTGTTTCCATCGCAACGAGGAGGGAATGTACAAATTGACCCAGACGCCCTGCGGGTCACGAAAGTATGTGTTGATACGGTAGTCGGCTGCCACCTGGGGTAGCGTGCCCGAACAGCAGGCCCAGTGTTGATCGTCCCGGTAAACCTTGCGTCCCTTGAAATTGTAGTCGGAGTAATAAAAGGTTCGTCCATCGGCCATCAACGGCTTCGCGCCAAGAACGGTGTTATACATCACCCGCTCCATGCTGTCCCCGTATTTTGCGTCGCGGGTCACTCGCAGCAGATAGCGCGTCAGCTTGAAGTGCGCATAGGAGCCACAAGGTGTTTCAAAACTCGCATGGGTGTTGGTGAGGCTGGCACGGACGTCCGGACTGTCAGGAGCGCGAAGCGTCTCATCGGGCCCCCAGCCGCCCGTGACAAAACTCTGTCTCGAGAGCATGTCAAAAGCGTTCCGGGCCGCGCGCAGATATTTCTCGTTACCCAGAGTCAGGTAAGCTTGCATCGCCGAACTCAGGGAATTCACATAGCTGTAGGCATGTCTGCCGGCCAGCACATTCCGGCCCTCAGCCAGTGGATTGTAATACGTATCGTCGAGGTACTGCCGTGCCATCGCACGATACCGCTCTCCCGCACCGCGCTGATACGCCAGAAATAGATTCTCGGAAATTGTATAGGACTCATCCCACGTCCAGGAAAAATTCCTGTCCGGCCGCCAGGTTATCCCATGTTCAACCGCGTGCTTTGGAAAATGAGGCAGGGCCGTGTCCGTCGTGCGGTCGAGGATTGCCAACGCATCCGGATCGCCGGCATATTTGTGCGAATCAATGAGTCCGCAGACGATTTTGTCGTAGCAGTAAGTCGGGAAGCGGTTCTTGTCATAATATTCGCCCGAAATCGTCTGCGCATACAGACGATTTAATCGCAGCACCTTGTCCCGGGTCGGCTCGTCCCGCTTGATGGCGTACGAGCGCGCGAGCGCCGAAACCCATTGGCCAAATGTGCAACTGGGAGCAAAACCTGGCGTGTCTTTGCCCCAGACATAGTCGGGGTCGTAATGGTACCAGCCACCCAGGTCCTCGCCGGGAGCGGGCTGCCCGCTCATTTCACGGAACGGTTTGAGCAGACTGTCGTCGCTCAATCCCATCAGGACACGATGCGTTTCTTCAAGTTGTTTTTCATGCAGATCACTCGTTAGTTCCACGTCGCCGTAACCGAACTGCATTAAAGGCTGCCATGCCGGGTCTGCGGCAATAATTCCGGCGAGCGAACGGCCGGGCAGCGTCATTCCCGCCGCCGCCATGGAAACCGACTGCAGGAATCTTCTTCGGGAAACTTCAAGCGAGGGAATCATAGGTGATTGTATCATGGAGCATCTACTCGGCCAGTCGCTCTCGTTTGAGCACGCGGCAGTCAAAGGGAGCCAGCAAAAGATTCGCGGCTGCCGCCTCGCCGGTGAGCGCATCCATAAAGCTGCGACCCACGTTCACCGTAACCGCCGAGTCGCCGTGGTTGAGCAGAAAATAAAAATCAGTCCCGCCTTTCGTACGGCACGTCACCTCGACCTGCTCGGGCACGTCAACCAGCAACGGTTTCAGCCCGGTTTCAACGGCATAACGTTTGATGAGGCAGCGCGCCGCGTCCAGATTGAAGAGCGAGCCATAATAAGCCGCCTTTCCCTTTCCGAATGGTTGCTCCGTTGCTGCCGGCGAATCCTTGAGATAATCGAGTTCCCACCGGCCGACGACACGCGCGGTCGTGGGATGCAGCACTTCGGCGAAGACGTGGACCGGCACCGTGCAACCGTCGTCGAAACGGATGGCGTTGTTGGTGCCGGACGGCGGTTGATACGTTTGAAATGAGTCCAGCTCAACACCGAATATATTCGTCAAGCCGATGGGAATGGTATCGGCGGTGAAGGCATTGTCCCGGTCCTTGATTGCGCTGTGGGCGGACATGACGAGTGTGCCGCCCTGTTCGACAAACCGTTGCAACCGCCTCGCCAGTTCGTCATCCATCAGCGCCAACTGGGGCGCGAAAACCAGCTTGTAACGACTCAGGTCGGCGGTCGGACTGACAAAATCAATGTTGTATCGCTGCTCCGAGGCAGCCTGGAACAATGCGTGATAGGCCGCGCTGACGTTTACCTCGTCCGTCAGAAATTGGTAATCGAAAACCCACTCATCTTCGAAGTCTTTGATGACGGCAATCTGCGAAACGACTTCCGAGCCGACGATCTGTGGTCCGATTTTCTGCAATTCCCGCCCTTCCTGTTTGAACTCTGCGAAACGCGCACGCGGGACATTGTCATGATCGAGCACGCCATACCAGTATTCCTCCGCGCCGCGTTCTGCCGAACGCCAGCGGAAGTGCAGCAGCCCGTCCGCGCCATGGGCAACCGCCTGCATTGTCCAAAGCCGCGCCTCGCCCGGCCGCGGCGTGCGCAGCAAGTAGGTCTGGCCGGCGGGTCCGGTCAATTGCTCCATAATCATAAAGCGCCCGTTGAAGCCGCGCACCAGCGTCAGCATCGCGCCGGTCGGATAGCGGGGTGAATCCTTGAAAGTCGGATAATTGTCATAAGCGTGCAGGTCGAGATTGCGGCTGAAGGTGTAGTAATTGATGTTCTTGAATACGCCGTTGTGCGTGAGAAAATCATTGGGCCGGTAGCGGCGGAGGATTTTGACCTGATCGTTCAGATAATCCGTGGCTGAATCCGAAATGAACCGTTTGAAGTCGAGCATCAATGCCGGATTGTGATACGCCGGCGTGGGGAATGGCAGGTCAATTTGACCCCAGTCGGAGTAAATCTGGCTCCAGACCACCGTGCCCCAGCGCGCGTTCAATTCATCGAGCGTCCCGTACTTCGTTTGCAGCCAGATGCGGAACGCGGTCCGGCAACTGTCGCTGTAACATTCCGGGTTCTCGTTGTTCATCTCGTTGTCAATTTGCCAGCCGATGATGTTGGTATTGTCGCGATAATGCCGCGCCAGCGCCTCGACGATTTCCCGGGAAAACCGTTGATAAACCGGACTGTTATAACAGATTTGGCGGCGCGACTGGTCGTTCACCGGCTGGCCCGTCTCCAGCACGTCGAGAACTTCAGGATATTTGTGCGTGAGCCATTTTGGCGGCGCAGCGGTGGGCGTGCCGAAAATGGTTTTTATCCCGTGCCGACCCAGCGTTGCGATGGCGCGGTCGAACAGGCTGAAATCGTACTGCCCTTCGCGTGGTTCCATCAGCGCCCAGCCGAACTCGCCCATGCGGACGGTGTTGACACCGCACTCCCGCATCCGCTGCGCGTCCTCTTTCCAATAACTCTCCGGCCATTGCTCAGGGTAGTAGCACACGCCGAAGCGGAAAGAGTCGTAACGATTGGTCATCTGCGCGTTTACGGCGTCCGATTTTAATATCGCGATGGCCACCGCTATCGAAAAGAAGCGGGATAAGGAAAGCGCCGACCGGGAAAATGATTTCCACATCATGAACCATCACAGTTATACAACATTCATTATCGTCGCCCTATAGCTCAATTGGACTATTCTTTCGATGCCAACCATGTGGCATACTGTTTTTTCCCGGTTCTCTATTTTGGTTCAGCATGTCGAAATCGATCCGAATATCGTCACCCTGCCACAGATACAGCCTGATCTGGTCCACTCCGCTGTTCGTGGCGTTGTTTTGCGGTATCCTTTCCACCCCGCTTGGCAGCGCGTCGGCCGCGCCGCGCCAGATCACTTCGCTCGACTTTGACTGGCAATTCCATCGGGGCGACATCCCCGGCGTTTTGCCCGATCACTCGACCAATGGGAACCAGGCTCCGGCACCCGAATTCCTCAGTCCGGGCTACGACGATTCCTCGTGGCCAACCGTCAGCGTTCCGCATGATTACATCGTCGAAGGCGCGTTCGATCCGAAGGCGGACGAAGCGCACGGTTACCTGCCCGTCGAACCGGCCTGGTATCGCAAGACGATTTCGATTCCCGCCGCCGACCCGGGCCGCCGGCTGTGGCTCGAGTTCGACGGCGTTTACCGCGACAGCCAGATGTGGCTCAACGGTCATTTCCTGGGCCGTCACCTCAGCGGGTACACCAGTTTTCGTTACGACATCTCCGACGTCACAAAACCCGGCACGAACAATCTGCTGGTTGTGCGCGTTGATCCCACGCAGTTCGAAGGCTGGTGGTATGAGGGTGGCGGCATTTACCGGCACACACGCCTGGTTTCTGTCGCTTCAACACACGTGGCGCCCTGGGGTGTGCATGTGGTTGCCAATGTGAACAACCCGGGTGATGGCATTCGGGCCGATGCACAACTGGAAATCACCACCACCGTTGCGAATGACGCTGCCGCGGCGGACCGCGCGACGGTGTTGAGCGAAGTCATCAATGCCGATGGCAAAGTGCTGGCAACGAAGCGAAGAACCCATCGCCTCGCGGCCAAAGGCGGCTCCGACTTTCGACAGTCGCTCGCGTTGTCCAAAGCGAATTTGTGGTCTTGTGAACGCCCCTATCTGTACCATCTCCGCACCAGTGTGCTCGTCGGCGGGAAGACGGTTGATCAAATCACCACCGACTTCGGTGTGCGCACCATCCGATTCGACCCGAACCACGGATTTTTTCTGAACGGTAAACCTGTCAAAATCAAGGGCACCTGCAACCACCAGGATTTCGCCGGCGTGGGCGTGGCCTTGCCAGACCGTCTCTACGAGTTTCGAGTGCAGAAACTCAAAGAGATGGGCGCCAATGCCATGCGCTTGTCGCACAATGAGATGGCATCCGAACTTCTCGACGCTTGCGACCACCTCGGCATGTTGGTAATGGCGGAAAATCGGCATCTGGATGATTCGCCGGAAATCCTCGGCCAACTGGAGAACCTCGTGCGGCGTGACCGAAATCATCCCAGCATCGTGCTCTGGTCCCTCAGCAACGAGGAGAAGGAACAGGGCAGCGAGTTGGGCGCAAAACAGGGGCGCGCCATGGTAAATTTAATCCGGCAATTGGACGACACCCGGCCCATCACGGCCGCCATGAACAACGGCATCGGCCACGGCTTGACCGGAGTGATCGACGTCCAGGGCTTCAATTATCATCCGGATACCTACGACGAAGTGCATTCCGATTTTCCGCAGAAGCCTTTGATTGCGACCGAAATCGCGGCAGCCGTCGGCACGCGTGGCTGCTATGCCCGCGAACCGTTCACCGTTCCCAAAGACACGGCGCACTATCAGGGAAATCCCGCGCGTTGTCAGGTGTCGGCGTATGACGTGAACGCGCCGGATTGGGCCGAGACCGCCGAAGTGGCGTGGCAAGCAGTCGCGGTGCGGCCATGGATGGCGGGCGGCTTTGTGTGGGCGGGGTTTGATTATCGGGGCGAGCCGACGCCCTTTGAGTGGCCCGCGGTCAGTTCCCAGTACGCCATCCTGGACACCTGCGGCTTTCCCAAGGACGTGTATTATTACTACCAATCCTGGTGGACCGATCAACCGGTCTTGCACCTGTTTCCGCATTGGAACTGGGCCGGCAAGGAAGGCAAGGACATTGATGTCTGGTGTTACAGCAATTGCAAGCAGGTGGAATTGTTCCTGAACGGACAAAGCCTCGGCAAAAAAGCAGTGCCGCGCTATTCGCATCTGGAATGGCAGGTCAAATACCAGCCGGGCACATTAAGCGCCAGGGGTTATGACGACGAAGGCAAAGTCGTCGCTGAAACAAAGGTGGAAACCACGGGCGAACCTGCCGCCATCGTGCTCGAACCGGACCGGACAACCCTCACCGCCGACGGCACGGACATTTCCCTCGTCACCGTGAAGATCGTGGATTCCCAACGCCGCACCGTTCCGGTCGCGACCAATGAGGTGGCTTTTAGTGTGACCGGGGCCGGCTATTTGCTCGGTCTGGGTAATGGCGACCCGGCTTGCCACGAAACGGACAAAGGCAGCCGGCGCAGCGCGTTCAACGGCTTGTGCCTTGCCATTGTCCAGTCGTCCCGCGCTCCGGGTGCGATCACAATTCAGGCAAGCTCACCGGGCCTCAAATCCGCTGCCACTGTCATTGAAGCGCGCTGAAATCCTATAAAAAGGGGCGCGGCCGGCTGGCCGCGCCCGTGTTTTCCTTTTCTCGGTCCTCCCCGAGCCAGTCTCGACCCTATTTAGTCGCCGACAATGTCCCGGTATTACCGGGATGATTTCTTTCCCGCCGGACGGCCATTCAGGGTTGGCCTCGACGGCCTCGCTGGTATCGGCCATGCTGTAAAACAATGGTGGCTTATGGAGCACGACGTGGATGTCAACTTGCTGCCGGAAGTACGGGGCACCGGCTCGTCGTTGTTGATGGGTGTCGTTCGGGACGGCCGGTTTGACTTTCGAGGTGGACAAGCCCGAACAACTGGCCCAGTGACTGGCGTTTCTTTTCAAGCACCGCGACCAGTCGCACCCGTCATCGGCGCCAGTCATGCTGGATGTGGGCCGTTTTGGTCCAAATCCAGTCGAGTTCCGCATCGAAGGCGAGGACATGATGTTAATGACCGGCGTGCCGAACTACCCTCCCTGACTATTTACATTCCGCGGGCGCTTTTGGATGATCTTGCTGGCGGCCTGTCCCGCGAACACCGCCAGTGGGTGGAGCTAACGGCATCGTGAGCTTTCGCGCCGATTGGATGGTTCAATCAAATCGCTGCTGCGACTGATTACCACCGGGTCCACGATGACCGCGAACACCGCGTAAGCCGGCGGTTCGATTCGGCTGCCGCAGGCGGGTGGAACCCTGGCTCAGGCGCAGGAATGTCACATTATTGCCTTTGACCTTTCCCATGAAGTTGTTAGGATAAATGGCGAAAGTTCGGAAACGGCAACGCCGTGAACGCAGGGCGTTGTCTCTAATCAATGCACGGAGATAGCGATGAAACTGAAAGTGTTTGCCTTGCTTGCACTCCTCTGCGCCAGTGTATCACTCTCCGCCGCCCTGGCCCAAGGCACAGCCGCACCGCACGGACTGAAAGTCCAGGACCTGCGCACAATGGTCGCCCAGGAATCGGCGGCGTACCGGGCCGCACACTTTGCAAACGGCGAGTTGCCGCCGAAGCACGGTTGGCGGGGAAAAAATCCCTTGCGGCGTGGCCCGAAAGAAACCAGGCCGGTGCCCGGCGGCGTTGGCTACGGCTTTTATTTTTACAACTACAGCCTGCTCTGGACCAAATCCACGGTGGCTGATTATTACGTGATTGCCCCGACCTACCTTGGTCAGTCGGTTTCTTATTTTTACCTCACCTCTTCCTGCCGGGCGCAACTGGGCACAGAATCGCTGATTGCGTACGAAGGTACCGGCGAGGCCCAGTTCTGGATTTTTGACTGGTCGCAGGCGAATGGAAATCCCTGGCAGGTGATGATTGATCTGCCCACGGCCAATCCCCAGTACCTCACGATGAGACCCGATGAATTTGGCGTGACGAGGCAAATGATCCATATCCGTAACGGGACTTATTACGAAGGTTTTTCCGGCGATCTCTACCACTGGGAGAACCAAGTGATGCTGTTTGATTTCGTCCAAGACACATGGGACCTGATGTATTCGCGCGCCTACACGACCACCAACCTTACGGACAATACCTACTCCAGTGGAGATGGCACCGGCTTTTGGGGTCCGATTCTGGAGACGTTCGACACTTACACCAGCGTCAACACGGTGGGATTCGACCTCATCCGCCTCTTCCAGGACGGGAGCCCCAGTCCGCAATGGCTCACCTTGGGAAACTCCTATCCCTTGGAATCGTCGCCCTGGCAACTGCTTTCTCTTGCTCCCGATACCGGTTTTACGGCCGCCGTCAGCCCGACCACTCTGCAGGCCAATACGAACCAGCTTGGGACATTGTGCGTGAGCGCCGATACGGATGCCGCTGGGTTTTCTTTAAATCCGCCCGCGAGCGCCGGGCTGATCTCGCCTTATTGGATCATCACGCCGGATGGGGGGCGATGGGAGAAAACGGTAGCGGGACTGCCGCCGGGAACATACACGATAACCTTTGCGCCCCTCTCGGGTTTGATCGCGCCCGCACCGCAGGGCGTTACAATTCGTAATGGCACGGTCACGATGGCGCAAGCCAACTACGTCCCGCCGCTGAACATGATTCCTACCGGAGGCAATGTTGTTTTGACGTGGCTGACTAACATCGCCGGTTTCAACCTGGAATCCGCAACCAATTTGACTGGCGGAGCTTGGAACGTGGTTACATCGGCACCGGTCGTCGTCAATGGGCTGAACACCGTCACCAACCCGGTCTCGGGTGGGCAAATGTTTTTCCGCCTATCACAATAAATCCGATCCCGTTCTTGTTTGGAGTTTCGCCTTCATACGGTTAACTGTCAGCTCGGCTCATACTGGAAACCCGACTTTACCGGCTTTAAAGTCTTACGCCATTTTATCTCATTTTGGCTGGTTGGAGCGCCTGGATTTTGAGTGTCCAGTGGCACACATTCGGTTCACGTCCGGTTCAGATCCGGGATAAGTCCGGGATGAGTCCGATCCCCTCTTTTCCAGAAACCCCTTTATTTTAGGGGAAATCCGAGGGCCGGCCAGGGAAGGGAATGTCCAACTTTGTCACACCGGTTGGCACAGCTCGGATATTGCTCGTGTTGCCGTCATGGGGATTGCGGCTAACGCCCAGTCTTTTGGTTGCGCAAGGTGAATTTGCCATTCCACTCAACGCGGTCCGCCCGCGCTTGCGTGAAAAACGTGGAATCAAATTCAATCGTTTCGCCCGGCTTGAATTCTGTTTTGCCGAACAGTTTCGCGGGCAATTCCATGGCCGCGATGTTTCGTGTGTTCATGTACTCGCCAGCCAGATTGACGATACGCAGGGCAGGTTCATCACAAACCGGTGGCCCACCGGGACCGAGTCGGACATGAATCGGCTGGTTGGTCCTTCCAGGTGAGACGATCCACTGGGCGCGATCCACTTCGGGAACGATCTTGTTCCGGTAATATTCCACTTCGGTTAAGTCCTGTGCGTACAACCCGAGATAAACCGCCTGCCGGTTCCAGCACACGTACAAGTCGGCGACGGGAAATTGTGAAACCGATTTCACAAAGCCGCGCTCACGGTCCCAATCTGCCAGCGCCCGACGGATGATAAAATGGCCGAGCGGATGGCGCGGTGCCGGCGGCACCCCGAGCGATGCGTCGGGGCGTGCGGGCTGCGGCTCATTTTTGATTAGCGTCGGATCGAGCGTCTGTGCCACCGCCGTGAGCGGTTCGTAAGGCCGGTTGTGGATGTCCACCAATCCAAAGTCGTAATTCTCGCCGTCAAAGCGCCCGTGCGTGGGCTCGTCATAATATTGGAACCAGTCCGCCCCGACGACATAGGGCGTTCGCAGCAACGCCTCTACCGTGTTGCGGAAACCGGCGGCACGTTCCTTTTGCGTGGTAACAACTGGAAATGTGCTGCTGTCGTTTTTGTTGCCACTGCGGTTTTGTCGCGCGGCCATGTAAAACTCGCTGACGATAACCGGCTTGCCGCTCAACGCGTGAAGCGCGTCGAGATAGAAACGGGGAAACGTGCCGTCGTTCCACGCCGCGTTCAGATTCATGGAAACCGCGTCCACAAACGGTGCCGCAGTCCGCGCCACTTCGGGATAGTAAAACGATTGGTAACGGTCGCCTAAAATCAATCCCCGCGAGTCGTAAGTGCGGATGATTTCGCGCGCGAGCGAGTAGTAGCGCTCGGCCATCAGGCCGAGAAAACGGCGGTAAACACGAATGCCCTGGCTGCCGGGCCGCAGGTAAAGCATTCCATGCTGGTCGAGTTCTGCAAAACTCCCAACGCCTTCGGGCTCGAAATCCTTGTGCAGTTCAGACCAGTTGGTGTGGTACGTTTCGCGAAGCAGTTGCAACAACCGCTGCCGCTGGCCGCTTGAGGGCGCCTGTTCCAGGGTCATCTTGAAGAGGGTCGCGTTCCACCAGCCCATTTCGTTGTCGCTGTAATAGCCAAGCAGGCGCGGATCGTCACGCAACGGCAGAATCTGGTCACGCGCGACTTGATACATTCGAGCAATAATGTTTGTATCCCACATGTCTTTCCAGGGCGCGCCGCACGTCATGCCGACGGCCAGTACCGGAATGAAAGCCATGTCCGCGTCATCGCATTGCTGCAAGGCCGGATAATCGCTCCAGCCACCAACGGTGGTGAAACTCCACGATTTGAGCCGCTGCAACGTGGCCTCGGCCCAGCGATTTGAATTTTCGTAATGCTGGAACGCCGCGTAGCCGGGATTTGTTGACTTGAATTTTTCACACGGTTCGCCCTGGTTGACGCAACAAACGCCCAGTGAAAAAAAACGCCCGCCGTCTGGCCTGGTCAACCAGGAGATTCCCTCACGTTCATGAATGGAAAACGGCGCATTCGTGTCCGCCACGCTATGCAGAAGGCTCAAAGCCAGCAGGCTCGCGGTGATGAAAATGGTTCGCACCATCATCGCAGCCTTTTAGCGGTTCTGAAAGCGTTTGTCATGGAAGAACATCACTCGCGATTGGGTCAGCGAATCAGATTCGCGCCTCCCGAATCAATAGTCCGATCGAGTTATCGCGGCCCGGGGAGATAACTTCGAAAATTCTAAAAAACTGGTGCGCATAGCAGGACTTGAACCTGCACGGGTTGCCCCACTACCACCTCAAAGTAGCGTGTCTGCCAATTCCACCATATGCGCAAGACAAAACGCTCGAACGCAGAATCTTCGCCGCCTGACAACTACGCATTGTCAACTGCTTAAGTGCAAAGTCAAGCATTTCCCTCCCCGCTCGGGCTGAATGAGACCAAAAATCCAATTCGACAGGATCTCAAGCCCCGCTGGCTGTTGACTTCATTGCGGAGCCGGCAGATGCTGATGTTTTGACGCCCGAATTTCTCCAAGGAATTGCCCTGCCAGTTGGTTTGACGGGTCAAGTTGCAAGGTAATTTGAAACTGGGTGAGCGCCGGATCCAGCCTTTGCTCCTTCATCAGCATGATTCCAAGATTCAAATGTGATTTGGCAAAATCCGGACGATAGATGATTGCGTCCCAAAACTGCTCCCCGGCGTCGCCAATTATTCCCTCGGCCGCCAGTTCAAGTCCGAGCAGATAGTGGGCCTGCCAAAATTCCGGCTTGAGTTCGACGGCCGTTCTAGAGCATTTCCATAAAACATATAGCTTTACTGAAAGGGGGAGGATATGGCAGGTTGGGGGCATGAAAGCTATTTCCCTGCCGGTGCGTGAGCGGATTCTGCGACTCTACGAACAAGGCAAAAGCACGCTGGAGATCGCCGAATTTTCAGGTTTTTGCGTGGCCGCCGTGCGGCGGGTGCGTCAGCAGTTTCGGGAGCGCGGGACACTCCAGCCGCAGACACATTTGTGTGGGCGCAAGAGCCTGCTGACCCCGCGGCGGCAGGCGCGTTTGCAAAAGCTGGTGGACCGGCAACCCGATGCGACGCTGGCCGAATTGGGGGCGCAACTGGATCGTCGGTTCGGGACTTCGACCGTGGATTTGTGGCTGCGCCAGTTGGGGTTGAGTTGTAAAAAAAACGCTGCACGCCGCCGAGCGGTCGCGGCCCGACGTGGCCGAGCAAAGAAGCCACTGGCATGAACGGCTGACCGCTGTGCCCGCCGAACGGCTGGTCTTTGTGGACGAAAGCGGCGCCAACACCAAGCTGACCCGTTTATACGGGCGTTGTCGGGTCGGCCGGCGGCTGGTCTGCCCGGTACCGCAGGGGCATTATCAGACGACCACGCTGATTGCGGCGGTGCGTTTGCTGGGACCTTGCGCACCCTGGCTGTTTGAGGGGCCGATGGACGGGGAGATGTTTTTGGCCTGGGTGCGGCAAGGTTTGGTTCCCACCCTGCAGCCCGATGACCTGGTGATTCTGGACAATCTGGCGACGCACAAGGTGGCGGGGGTGCGCCCCGCCATTGAAGCGGCGGGGGCTCGCCTGCTTTATCTGCCGCCGTATTCACCCGACTTCAACCCGATTGAAAACCTCTGGAGCAAGGTTAAAGCCATCCTGCGGGCGCTGGCTCCCCGCACCGCCGACCAACTGCTGCGGGCGGCGGCCACCGCCTTTGACACCATCTCCCCCACCGACTGCCAGAGCTTCTTTTTACACGCCCAATACGCTATATGATTTATGAAAATGCTCTAAAAGATTCAATCGCGTTTGCCGACTGTCCCAGCGCGGCAGCCGCAACCGCCTGGTTAAAATAATCCGCCGGGCCCTGCGGCTGAAGATTGGCCGCGCGTTGATAATAGACTGCGGCTGGTTTCAAATTTTCCCGGTTCTGCTCCAGAAATCCGATGTTGATGCACGTTTCCACGTCATCCGGCTCCGCCCGGAGCGCCCGTCGGAAACAGGCCAGTGCCTCATTTGTTTTCTGCCGGTTTTCCAGGATCTGCCCGAGTCCGTTCAGCGCAGGCGCAAAATTGCTCCGGATGGCCAGCGCCCGCGAATAATAATCCCGGGCTTCGTCAATTTTCGCCTGAAGAATCAACAAATTGCCGACGTCAGAAAATTCGCCGGGCACCTGCGGCAGTAATTCGCAAACGCGTTTCGCCTCCTCGGTGGCTTGCGCCAAATCCCCTTTCGCTCCCAAATATTGGGCATAATTGAAATGCAAAAAACCATCGGTCGGATCTGCCGCCAGTGCTGGTTCGTAGAGTTGCCGCGTTTGCCCGAGGGGCTCGGAATCCGCACGGGATTTCAACCCGCTGATTTTTTCGTCGCACAGTTTGACACTGGCAGCATGGGTCAACTGTGCAGTATAGGGTGGCCCGGAGATGCGGCTTAAAATCTCCTGCCAGACCCGGAGCCGGTCCCAGGACGAAACCGCCAGCTGGCGAGCGCAGAATTCCCCGGACGCCCATTGGCCCTGGTCCTGTGCCACAATGGATTTCGGAAGCAGTTTTGCGGCTTGTTCGGCAAAGGCCCGGCCCAATAAATAGTTGCCTTCAAAGTTCAAATGCACGTGTTCATAAAACAGTTCGTTGCCGGGAATTTTTTCCGGAGAATTCCGGGCAAACCATTCGGCGGCATCCAAAACATAAACGCCCTGGCCGGCATGGGCGCTCGCGGCATCCTTGATGATCTGATTGATACGGTTGTCCGCGCGAAAGGCCAGCGCGTCATCATCTCGTGCCAGCTCAAACTCGCGCCGGGCCCGGCTGTCATTCGTCAATGCCAGCCGGCAGCGTCCAATGCGAAAATGCAATTCAGCGCAGTGGGGATCCATGGCCTCGGCCTGAACATATTTTCCAAGCGCTTCCGGGAATTTTCCCGCCGATTCAAGGGTGTTTCCCTCCTGATAAATTTCATTCCAATCCGCTTCCTGGACTTCATTCCAGTTCGCCGCATGCAGCGAGGCGAACGGCGCGCAGTCCTTCAAATTGCAGCCGACGGTGCTTAGAATAATCGGCACTCCCGCTTTGTGCCCCGCGCACAAAATATCTTCCAGATTCTCCTTAAAATTTTCATAAGCGCGCAACCGGGCCGGATCGTTATACCGAAGCTGGTGTCCTTTGAACATTTCCAGTCCCTGCCATGTTTTCAGGGCTGACGAACGCCACTCCCATCGTTGCAATAAACTGTCCAACAACTGCCCGATCCGCGTTGTTTTTATGGCAAGATCGGCCCGAATCAAATCCACTGCCGGCGCGTGCGAGCCAAACACCGTGCCCCCGCCAAAAGGCCCGACCATTTCGTTGTTGCCCATGTAAACAATCCACAAATCGCCATCGCGCCGGGCGCACTCGCGCGCGATGGGCAAAATCACGTCCGAATCAATGGCCGTCATCGCGACGCAAATCACTTCAAATTTCGTTCCGGGAAAACGTTCGCGCAGCAGCACTGCTAGATAACGCCAGGCACCAAAACTCGGATCCGGGTCGCCCATTGCCGCCGATTCACCGAACACAAAAATGCGGTATGTATCCGGAGATTTCGTTACCGCCATGCGCTGGGGCGCCGGGGTGCGGGCCAGAGAGCGGGGGAAAAATCGATAGCCAAATTCGTCATTGGGAACGTAATAAGCCTGTCCGTTGATTTCATATCGAAGGAAAAAACTCGTGGGATAACCATAGCCGAACGAACGCAGGCCAAGTTCCAGCCCGCCAAGGACGGCCAACGGAATCAAAACTGCCGCGCAAAATCGAAACAACCACAGGCGGCGGGGAATTTGGGGCGCCGGCTTTCCCGACGAGAAATTTTTTCCATTCGTTGAATGCATATCCGCACCCGGCTCAACAATGAAGCAGGCCCGAACCGTTTCGGGCAAGGCGATTTTTAACTGCCGAAAAACCACTGCCAACCGCGCCAATGCTGTTGTTGCGGCGCGTTAAACGTCCGGCTGGGCACATGGCCCAAATCCAATTGAATCAAAATGCCGACGTTGTTGGCGCCGCGTCCGTGCGACCGGATGGCATCCACACCGTAACCGTAGCTGGCGAGGATTTTCAACCGGTCGGACGGCGAATGATACAGAATGCCGCCGCCGACGCCGTTCAGCCAGTTGCCGGGTTGCTGTTCACCGGGCAAATAATCCACGAAGGCACTGGACACATTCAGGTCCAGGTCCCAGCGTTTCCCGGGGTCCAGCGGCAACAGGTAATTCGCGTTGAGCAGCGCAAAGTTCCGGGCGCTGATTTCCTGAAAATAATATCCCGGCAGCGAGAGCGGGAATTCCGACTCCAAAGGCAGAAATCCGCCCAGCCGGTAGGCGCTGAAGCGATCGGCGTCCAAACTCGTGCCGGCGGTCAGACGCACATAAAAATTCTGCTGGCTCTTGGGCAAGGTGTAAGCCAGCGCGGCCTCAGCCCAAAACAGGTGCGATTGCTGATTGAGCACGCGGTCCCCGTTGAACCCATAAACGCCCGAGTCGGTGCGATATTGGCCCTCATACCATACGGACAACTCCATCGCCAAGGGCGGGAAAAGGATCGGCTCGACGCCACCCCAACGCAAACCGGTACGCGCGCTGAAGGTACCGTGGTCGTCAGGTGTCTGGAAATTTGCCGCGGTGCCGTCGTTGGCATCATAAATCGAGTAATGCGCCGTGCCGCGCAGAATGAAGTTCAACGGAATCTCGCTGGCCGGATTGAACAAATGATAGACGCTGGCCGACACCTCCGCACTGTGGCCGTCAAAGGATTCCCCCGGGTAATACTTGCCACCGCGAATTTCGTAGTAGCTGTCGCCAAATCCGCCGCCGGCCAGGCCCAGGGCGAAATCGGTGTTGGGCCCGAGGCCATGGACGAAACCGAGTTCGGAATCCAGATACACCGGCGCGACCGCCAGCCGCAACGTGAGGTTGGTGCGCAGAAAATCCGGCTGGTTATGATAATAAAAGGCGTAGCCGGCGAAAGGCGCGTGGCCTTCGAATGCTTGATTGTACCCGAGCTGAATCAGGTCACGCCTGACCGGGTCAATCTGGGCGGAAACAAGACAAGGACCCAACAACGATACCCATAACAGCGCGCACCCGATCCTTTTCATTGCCGCCTTCCTACCGCAAAGTGTGCCCGGCGGCAAGCGGATTTGGCCACTCGCCGCTGGACACGTAGAATTTTTTACGGCTTACTGTTTGCGCCGATGCCGCCGCTAAATTCTGAATTGTTGAGCAAAGCGAAAGGGCTGGGATTCTCCGACCGGCAAATCGCCCATTTGACCGGCCAGACCGAAGACAAAATCCGCGCGTTGCGGAAGAAACTGAAGCTCGTCCCGAGTTACCGGTTGGTGGACACCTGCGCCGCCGAGTTCGAAGCCTACACACCTTATTATTATTCCACCTACGACCGTGGTGACGACGAGATCCAGCCGACGCCGAAACAAAAGGTGATGATTCTCGGCGGCGGACCGAACCGCATCGGGCAGGGCATCGAATTCGATTATTGCTGTGTCCACGCCGCATTCGCGCTCAAGGAGGATGGTTTCGAAACCATCATGGTCAATTCGAATCCGGAAACCGTTTCGACTGATTACGACACCAGCGACAAGCTGTTCTTCGAACCGCTGACGCTCGAGGACGTGCTGCACATCTACGAACGCGAAGGATGCTGGGGCGCCATCGCCCAGTTCGGCGGCCAGACGCCCCTGAACCTTGCGCTCGGTCTCCAGAAAAACGGAGTCAACATCATCGGCACCTCGCCGCAAAGCATCGAAATCGCCGAAGACCGCAAGCTCTTCGCCGCGATGCTCGACAAGCTGAAAATCCCACAGCCGCCCAACGGCCTGGCCACGAATATCGAGGAAGCGCTCGCGGCTGCCAAGAAACTTGGCTATCCGGTCCTGGTCCGCCCGTCCTTCGTGCTCGGCGGACGCGCGATGCAGATTGTTTATTCCGATGCCGAGCTGCAGCATTACATGCGTTTTGCCGTCGAAGCCTCGCCCGAACGTCCGGTACTCGTGGACAAATTCCTCGAGGACGCCACCGAAGTGGACGTGGATTGCATCGCCGATGTCGGCCACTTCAATAGAACGGGTGGCGGAACCATCGTCATCGGCGGCATTCTGGAACACATCGAATTCGCCGGCGTCCATTCCGGCGATGCGGCGATGGTCCTGCCGCCGCACACGCTTTCCAAGAAAATCATCGAGACCATCCGCGAATATACGCACGCCATGGCGCGGGAATTGAAGGTCGTCGGCCTGATGAACGCGCAATATGCCGTGAAGGACGAAAAGGTGTTTGTGCTGGAGGTGAATCCGCGCGCGTCGCGCACCGTGCCGTTCGTGAGCAAGGCCATCGGCGTGCCGTTGGCGAAACTGGCGGCGAAAGTCATGGCCGGGAAAAACCTGAAAGAATTGGGGTTTACGAAGGAAATCCGGCCGGAGTATTGGGCCATCAAGGAATCCGTCTTTCCGTTCAGCCGTTTTCACGGGCAGGACATTTTGCTCTCGCCGGAAATGCGCTCGACCGGCGAGGTCATGGGCCTCGACGCCGACCGCGGCATCGCCTATGCGAAATCGCAGATGGCCGCCGGCTCGCCACTGCCGTTGGGCGGGAAGGTTTTCATCAGCGTGAGCGACACCCACAAAAAGCACGTGACGCCGGTAGCCAAACGATTTGCCGACCTGGGATTCGAACTCGTGGCCACGAGCGGCACGGCGGCGGTTTTGGAGAAGGCGGGGCTGAAGGTTCAACGGGTGATGAAACTGCTTGAAGGCCGGCCGAATGTGATCGACCTGCTCAAGAACGAGGAAATTCAGCTCGTCATCAACACGCCCAGCGGCGCTGCACCGCGCGAGGACGAAGTGAAAATCCGCACCACGGCCATCTACACTGGCACGCCCATCATGACGACGTTGAGCGGTGCCGCTGCTGCCGCCCGCGGCATAGCCGCCCTCAAGAAATCCGGTTACGGCGTGAAGACGCTGCAGGAGTATCACTAGTGCGTTTCAGTTTTGCCACTTCAATATCCGCCTGGCGTGTCGGTTCGGGAATGCGATAGCGCGTACAACAGGCCAGAACCAATCTGACGGTCAAATCCAAATCCACTCGATGGCCGATGCTCACAAACAGCGGCCGGATGCCCGTTTGCGTCCGCAACACCACGCCTATTTGTTCGTCAGCGTCCATAAACGGCGCCGTGGCACCGGCGTTCAGCGCCAATTTTCCAAACACGCCGATCAACCGGCTTTTGCCGACACCGACGGCGGGTTGGTCCAGTTCAATCGTCAAATGCGAAGCGATGCCGCAGCGACGCGGATGGGCGAAACCCTGGCCATCAAAAAGAATCGCGCCGAATTCATGCTTCAACGCGCCAATCGCCTGTTTGATGGCCGGGCCTTCGCGGAAACTCAGGAAACCGGGAATGTACGGAAATTCCGCGGGCCGCGTGGCGTGCGTGACTTCGATGATGCGCAGCGTTTCGCGGTCATAAACCACGGCGGCAGAGAAGATGGTTTGTTTGTCGGCGGAAAACGCGCAGTCGGCCCCGGCGACAAATCGTGGCAACGGTTTGAGCGGCGCGATGACCATGCGTTTGCGTAAACGTACCTGCGTCGCTTTCCATTCTTCAACGAGCACCGGCCAGCCTGGATCGGATTTGCCGCGCAGCGTCATGCCTCCGCCTCCTTTGGTGTCGCGCGCAACACGCGATACCGGTGCGTCCACGGATCAATCCGGCAGACGGCCCGGTAATCGCAAAACTCGCACGCCGTTTTGCTACCCTTGCGATATGGGTCCACGGACGCCGCGCCGGCAAAAATCGCGCGGCCCATTTCCGTCAATTGTGTTTCCACCTGATCCAACAGCGCTTCAAATTCCGCGCGCGGCAACGCTTCGACCGAAGCCTTGTTCAACGAACCATCCTTGTTCCGGCGGTAATTGAACTGATCCCCGACCTTCGCATCGGACCGGTTATCAAGCTTCGGTAAGGCGTCCACGCTGAAACGTCCGGTGTGGCGATAGGCCAGGCGCCGCGATTCCTCCGCTTCGGCCAGCGCCTCGGCCCGTGTGTCGCCGCCGCTGTATTTGCCGCGCAGGTTCACATAAAAAACACCCACGGGAACCAGGCGTTCGACGCCAGGCAGCGCGCGCAGATTGGACCAGCGCCGCAGCGCCGCCAGATAACCGGGCAACTGCAACTGCACACCGTGCTCAACCAGGACCGGGTCGAGCTTTTGTTGGCCGGATTTGTAATCCATCACCACGCACCATGCACGATCCGCGGTTTCGCGGTACAAATCAATCCGGTCAATCCGTCCGCGCAACGCCAACTTATGGCCGCCCCCCAGATCCAATTCCCAGGCCGGGGCACCGTTCGCCCCGAACCCGAATCCAAGCTCGGCCATCACCGGATCAAATTCGTACTGTCCGCGCATCCAGGTCACCAGGGTTTCAACAAAGTTCTGCAACGACTCCGCCAGTACGCGCGCCGTAAACCGCCCTTGGTCATCGGCGCGCAATAAACCGTCGCGATAGTCGGGCGCGAGGTCAGCGGCGATTTTACCGACGCGCTCGCGGGCTTCCACCGGTGTCAGGTCACGCCAGCGCTTGCCTTCGGCGCTCAATCGCTCATGAAACAACTTCAGGACTTCGTGTTGAAAACTGCCGCGTTCGCGCGCATCCAGTTCAAAAACCTTCCGTTCCTCGGCGCGCAGGCAGGAATGGACGAAGAAACGGAACGGGCACTGGGCAAATTCCTCCAACCGGCTTACCGAGCTTTGCAACATTGGACCGTAAACGGCCTCCGCCAAACCGGATGAGAGATTTTCGGCCGCATCCGGCTCGCGTAATCGGCGCAGACTCTCAGCGAGCGACTCGAGCGCGGGAAGCTCAAGGAGTTCAGACCAACTTGAGTTTGTAGGAAACGACGTGAGGAGTCTTTGACTTCTTTTTGGTTTGAGACTCGTTACCTCGTCTCCTACAGAGTTTGAAATTTCCACCAGCGGAGCGACCAGTTCATTCACGTGCTCCGCTTTGCGCCAATCCGCATCGGCGTGGAACCTTTCAACTTCCAATCCAGGAAACAACGACCGCAGATGCGCAATCAACGATGAGGCATTCAACATCCTGCCATCCGCATTATGCTGCGAAAGAGTCACGCAAAGTTTTTCACCGGCCCGGGTGCAGGCGATGTAACCCAGGTACCGTTCGCGCGCAAGCTGGTCGCGCAGATTTGGCCCGAGGGCCATGCTGTGTTGTTCCAGTTCATCGCGGTCGGCATGGGTCAGAATGGACGGCGTGGATGGCGTGGCGGGAAAAATTCCCTCGTTCGCGCCCAGCACAAGCGCGAGTTTCAAATCCGGATTGCGTGTACGGTCCACGGCACCGACGAGGACCTGGTCGAGAGCAGGGGGGACCACACCAACGGTCAGGTTCATCAACCCCGCTTCCAGAATCGGCAGCCAGTCCCGCAATGACAGTGATTCATTGGAGAACGCGAGGGCGACATTGTCGAGCCATGCATTCATTTGTTCCCAAACGGTCGAGTGGAGTGACGGGTGGCGCGTGACGGATGACCAGTTTTTCGCTTCGGGCACACTCCAATTTTCGAGCGTCTTTTCCACGTGAAGTTCGTCCCAAAGCCCGCGCAAGGCATTGCTGACTTGCGGGCCGGTTGGCGGGCTTTTATCTCGCACCAGTTGCATGGCGAAATTGTCAAATGGCGGCAAAAATTTTTGCCGCAGCCGCTCGAGCGATTTGGTCAATCCCGGATCGTCGGCAATTTGAACCGGTTCACGCCATCTTTTGCCGTGCCAGCCGAATTCGAGCGCGGCATTTTCAAGTTGGTCAATTACCTCCTCGTTCACGGGTGAAAACCCGGCCTTGAGCGCGGCAAACCAGTCGTCGTGGGACCAGTCGAATGCAACCGTGCGGAGAGCGCTGCGGGTCAATTCCGCAAGCGGGTGATGGGCGACGGACTCGCGCCGGTCGAGGAAGAATGGAATTTCGTAGCGACGGAAAACCCGCGCCAGTGGTTTGTAATAATCGTCAAGATTCCGCACCAGCACGGCACAGTCGCGGAAGCGGTTTCCGGCGCGGATGAAGTGCAAAACGTTTCGTGCGGCGAACACCGCTTCGGCCTCGGGATTGGCGCAAACAATCAGGGAAATTGTGGATGGCGGATGGCGGATGGCGGAATTGTTTCGCTGAGGTTGCGACCAGCCTTGTTCCAGGCGCCGCAGCATGGAATTCCTTGCAAAGCGGCTTTTCTTTGCGTCACGTTTGAGTCGTTCGACAGTAATTTTACAATCCGGCCGATTTTCGATTCGTTGCCGACATTGCTGATACGTCTTGGCGATGGCAAACCAGATCGAAAGCCAGGAATGCCCGGCATCGGTTTCCGGTGAGGTTTCGAGACAGAACGCGAGGGTCACCTCGTCGCAAAAGGATAAAATGCCGGTGAGCAAATCCAGCTCCTGCGGCGTCATTTCGGCGAAACCGTCGAGCCACAAGCCGGAAATTCGGAATTCGGAATTCGGAATTCGGAATTTTGAATGAAGCGTGTCCATTGCAAAATTCAACAAGTAATCGGCGTCCTGCAATTCGTGTTTCATCAACCAGTGCGTGTAGGCGGCAAGCAGAAACGAAAGGTCATGGAGTTTGTCTTGAAGTTCGCGATGTTTCCCAAAACGACCCGCGAGCGCTTTAAGTTTGCCGGGCGTAAATTGATGCTGTTGCAGTTCACCAAGCAACTGGCTGAGTTGCTGCGCGAAGCCCGGTCGGTGGCAGCTTTGCCGGAATAACTTCAATTCCTTTTCATGCCGGAGCAGAAGCGCACGCAGCACCATGACGCGGCCCTCATCGTTCAATTGGTCGAGGGGCGTGACCGAAAGTTGCTCCAGGACAAATCGTGCCAGTCGCTCGAACGAAAAAATGTGCAGCCGTGTGTAACCGGCCAGTTCCCGGTCGGCGAGCAACTGGCGTTCGAGCTGGAACGTCGCCTGTTTGGGCGCCAGCAGAATCAGCGGCGGGCCTTCGGCATTGTCCCGCAACGCGGCGCGGATTTCGGCGAGGCAGCGGAACGTCTTGCCGCTGCCGGCGGGACCCAGGAGAAAGCGTGCTTGCACACCGGATTTTTCGCGCAAAGCCACGGTGGCGCAAAGCAATTTATTGGAGCCGGAATGCATTTTTTGCATCATATTTTTTATTTCCTTTCGAGTGGGTTTGTTTATGCTTGTCCCCCGTTGGAAAAATCCGAATTCAATCCAAAGACGGAAAAAAGCGAAATCGTATGCCACTGACACATACCAGGGAACTTTTTGCGAAGGCGTTGAAAGGCAAATACGCGCTGGGCGCGTTCAACGTCAACAACATGGAACTGCTTCAGGCCATTATCGAAGCGTGCGAGGAGGAGAAGGCGCCGGTGATGCTCCAGATCTCCAAGGGCGCGCGCCAATATGCCAATCCGGTTTATCTCAAAAAACTCATTGAAGCAGCCGTCAGCCTGTCCACCATACCGATTGCGGTACACCTGGATCACGGCGATACGTTTGAACTTTGCAAGGAGTGCATTGACGAAGGTTTCACCAGCGTGATGATTGACGCCAGTCACGAACCCTTTGAGAAAAATGTCGAAATCACCCGGAAAGTCGTGGAATACGCCCATAAATACAACTGCGTGGTGGAATCCGAACTCGGCCATTTGGTGGGCGCGCAGTTCGACGAAGGCGAAGAAGGCGGCGCTCATTCCGTCAGCGGTCATTACACGGTACCGGAAGAAGCGGTCAAATTCGTAAAGGAATCGGGCTGCGATTCGCTGGCCGTCGCCATTGGCAACTCGCACGGCGCTTACAAGTTCAGGGGCACGCAGCATCTTGATCTTGAACGCCTCAAGCTGATAAAAAAAACGTTGATGGATGCCGGTCTCGGTGATTATCCGCTCGTGTTGCACGGGGCATCGTCTGTACCAAAAGAACTCGCCGAGGAAATCAACAAATACGGCGGCAAACTGGGTACGGACACCGCCGGTGTGCCGGAGGTTGACATCGAAGTGGCGCGCCGCACGGGTTGCACCAAAGTGAACATTGACACCGATCTGCGTCTGGCCATGACCGCTGCCATCCGCAAGGTCATGACGGAAAACCCAAAGGAATTTGACCCGCGCAAATATCTCGGCCCCGCCCGCAACAAGGTCAAAGACCTCGTCCGCCATAAAATTAAAGATGTCCTTTGCTGCGCCGGTCATGCGTTCGATTAAGCACGGCTGGAATCTTACTTGAAACGGTTTTCAACACAGGCGTTTGGAAACCGTTTTTGTTATGTGCCAAAAAATGCCGCTTTGGCACACGCCAATTGGACCGTTTCCAAAGTTGTGTCATAATAGCACTATCTTGCCGGCAATAAAAATGGAGCCAATTGTTGTAAGCGTTTGTTTATTAAATGGATATCATTTTACATCACGATTGGCATTTCCAAAGCTGAATAATCCGCTGACACAACTAACATCTTAACGAAAGGATAATCATGAAACTGATACAATATCAAAGGCCAGCATTGATTTGGTCGAACTTTGGGCGGCTATCAAATCTGCAGGATGAACTGGACCGCTTGTTTGAATCGCCGTTGACCGGCTGGGCGCCCGTGCTCGATGTGTATGAGGACAAGGACAATTTTGTTGTCAACACGGAGTTGCCTGGTTTGAAACGGGAGGACATTGAGGTCTCGCTGCAAGATGGCGCGCTCGTCATCTCCGGCGAACGCAAAGCCGAGGAAAAACCGAAGGAGGGCGAAATCCACAGGCAGGAACGCTTCCATGGAAAATTCCAGCGTGCCCTGACATTGCCCGCGCCCATCGCGGCGGACCAGGTCAAAGCGCAATACAAGGATGGCATCCTGACAATTACGCTTCCCAAGGCCGAGGAGGCCAAGCCAAAAAAAATTGACGTGAGTGTCAATTAAGTGACGCAAAATTGAACCCTGCGGACGCACTTGTCCGCAGGGCTTTTATTGGCGCTTCAAGTGGCAAATACCCGCTTGTGACAAAAGAGACAAAACGGCGGGCGCAGCGATCACACACGAGTTTACATCGCCAACGCCCGCCGAAGCGCCCAGTTCTCATTGGGAGCAGTTGAAACCTAACCCATCGTGAGGCTCTGGCAAGTGGTTTTTGAAAAAAATCGCGGCCTTTTCAACCTCGCCTTCCTGCCGTAAACAGCTTTACATCCGGCTGGATAGTTCGGAAAAATCAAACATGCCGAAGAAACGCTGGCTGCTTCAGGGCGCGAGGCTCTTGCTTTGCGCTTTTGCTTCCATCCTTTCAGGTACGGCGGTTGCAGCGGACCTGTCCAGCTCGCCTTTCATCGTGGATGCCTGGGGCACGGAACAGGGACTCCCGGGCAGCGTGGTCTTCTCCGTGATTCAAACCCGGGCCGGCTATCTCTGGCTGGGCACGCAACACGGTTTAGTGCGCTTTGACGGAATTCGCCCCACGGTGTTCGACGAGGAAAACACGCCCGGTTTGAACAATGACCAGATTGACTGCCTGTTTGAGGACAGCCATACGAATCTTTGGATTGGAACGGACGCGGGCGGCGTGGCGCTGGAAAAGGATGGCCGGATTGAAAATTTCTCCATTGGGTACAACAACCATGACGGGCGATTGGTGTCGGCCTGTGAGGATTCGGCCGGGGCCGTGTGGCTGTACACCGCCGATGCTCATCTGGCACGCTATCAGAACGGGAAAATGGATGTCGTGGGTTTTAATTTCAAGACGCCGGCGGTCTGCCGGATGATTGCCGCGGAGAAATCCGGGCAGCTTTGGATCGGCGAAGATTGGGGCATGTTTTCCTTTCGCCCCTCCAATTTCAGTCCGCCGGCATTTGCCCTTGAACAACAGATTCCTGTCCAGCGGCTCGACTACCTGCTGGCCAGCCGAGGTGGCGGCACGTGGCGGTTCGTGGATGGCCGGATTCAAAAATGGGGTCCCATTCAACGTGAACGTGATCTTGGATCATACCCGTGGGGCAATCACATCATTAAGAGTGCGTGTGAGGACAAAAGTGGCAATTTGATTGTCGGCACGCTCGGTGCGGGTGTTTTCTGGTATGACCCGGAGGGAAATTACCGGCAAATTTCGACCGGACAGGGACTGTCATCGGCGTACGTCCTTTCCTTGTATCTCGATCAGGGGGGAAATCTTTGGGTGGGCACCGACGGCGGAGGATTGGATCGGATCAAAAGAAAAAATTTCAACACGCCGGACGGACTGCATCCCTGGAATGTCCAATCGCTGTCCGAGGATGCGGATGGCGGTTTGTGGGTCGCCTTTGGTGCTCAGGGGGCGGCGCATTGGAGAACAAACACGGTCCAATATTACCATGTGGGTCCGTTGCAAGACGCCTGGACCGTGCTGGTAGACCATTCCCAACACGTCTGGGCGGGGACGCGGGATGAGGGACTGTTTCAGTTCGCAACCAATCACTTTGAGTTTGCGCCCGCCGCAGAGGTCCTCGGCCCGCAAATTTCGGTATTGTTTGAGGATCAGAAGGGACAACTTTGGGCGGGAACACCCGGTGGTTTGGGGTGTTGGAACGGACAAGCCTGGAAAACATACACGATGCGGGACGGCCTGTCGGGTAATGCCATTTCCGCGATGGCCGAAGATGCGGCGGGCAATCTTTGGGTGGGCACCGGAGACGGTGGTTTAAGCTGTTTCAAAGATGGCAGATTTGTTTCCTACCGGGCATCGGAAGATGGCCTGCCCGGCAACGACGTTTCCTGCCTTTACGTGGATCAAGACGGCAATTTGTGGGTGGGTACCTCGGGCCACGGCCTGGCCCGGTTTCACGATGGAAAATGGACGCGTTATTCGAAGCGCGATGGCCTCGCCAGCAACAGCATCAGTTACATCATCGAAGATGATGAAGGTGATTTATGGATTGGTTCCAATCTGGGGTTGATGCGAGTTCCGAAAAAACTTCTGAACGATTCCATCAGGGAAGCGGTAAATTTTTCTTCCTGCCGGGTTTACGGAGAGGCTGACGGCCTGCCGACGCGCGAATGCTCCAGCGGTTCTCAACCGGCCGCCTGCCGCACGGGCGAGGGACGATTGTGGTTTCCCACCACCAAGGGGCTGGCGGACGTAAATCCGGCGGAGCTTAGGCCCAACCTGCAGCCGCCTCTGGTCATGATCGAATCCGTGCTGGTGGACGGTCAGGAACAAAAAACCAATCGCTTCGATTCGGCCTGGCCACAAGCCATTGTGATTCCGCCCGGCCACGATCGCCTGGAAATTCATTACACCGGCCTGAATTTTTCGGCCCCCAACGAAGTGCGGTTCAAATACCTTCTGGCAGGACACGAAACTGCCTGGACGGAAGCCGGCGACACCCGCGTGGCCTTCTACAACAAACTACCGCCCGGCGATTATCGGTTCCAGGCCGAAGCCTGCAATGAAGACGGTGTCTGGAACAAAACCGGCAGTGTGCTGGCCGTGAAGGTGCAACCGCAATTCTGGCAGACCGGATGGTTTCGCGCAGTTGTCGTCCTGGGTTTTCTCGGCATCGTCGCCGCCGTGGTGCGTTATCTTTCCACGCAAAAATTGCAGCGCCAGTTGCAGGCGCTCAAGCAGCAGGAGGCGCTGGAAAAAGAGCGCGCCCGTATCGCCCGCGACCTTCACGACCAACTCGGCGCCAATCTCACCCAGGTGGCGCTGTTGGGTGAAATGGCGGAAGCCGACAAACATTCCCCGGAGGAGATCGCATCTCACGCACAGCAGATTTCCCAGACCGCGCGCGAAACCACGCACTCGCTCGATGAAATCGTCTGGGCGGTCAATCCTTCCAACGACACGCTGGACGGACTGGTCAGCTATGCCTGCAAATACGCGCAGGAATATCTCGCCGTCGCCGGGCTGCGCTACCGCGCCGAAGTGCCGCCTCAATTGCCTCCAGCCGTCATTCCCCCGGAAGTCCGCCACAATGTCTTCCTGGCCTTCAAGGAAGCGGTCAACAACGTCGTCAAACACGCCCAGGCCTCGGAAGCCCGGATCCGGTTGCGGTTGAACCCCGACGATTTTACTCTGGAAATTGAAGACGACGGGCGCGGCCTCGGCGGCCTCGACACACCGGGGGTTCAAGGCAGAAACGGTCTTCGCAACATGCGCAAGCGCATGGAAGACATTCACGGCGGATTTTCCATTGCCGGCGGAGGCAAAGGTGGAACGGTTGTGCGCCTCGTGGTACCACTTAAAATGAATTGAAAAAGGCAGAATGAAGAGTGAAGATAAAAATTCAGCGGCGGTTCGACTCAGGCTTCTGCCTTCTGGCTTCCGCCTTCTGGCTTGAATATTATGCCCATTTCCGTCTCCATCGTGGAAGACAACGACAAGCTGCGCGGCACGCTGGCGCGGGTGCTTAATCGCGCCGACGGCTTCCGCTGCGTCAGCGATTACGCGAATGCCGAGGACGCGCTGAAGGTTTTGCCACAGGTGAGACCCGACGTGGTGTTGATGGACATCAACCTGCCCGGCATGAACGGCGTGGAATGCGTGCGGCAACTGAAGCAGCTTTTGCCCCAGACCCAAGTGATGATGCTCACGGTCTATGAGGATACGGAGAACATTTTCAACGCGCTGACGGCCGGCGCCAATGGTTACATGCTCAAGCGCACTTCCAGCAAGGAATTATTGGAAGCCATTCACGAGGTGCATCGCGGCGGTTCGCCCATGACGATGCACATCGCGCGCAAAGTCGTGCAATCCTTTCAAAAGACCGCGGCCACCGCGCAACCCACGGAAAATCTTTCCGAACGCGAACAGCAGGTGCTCGACCTGTTGAGCCAGGGACTGATGTACAAGGAAATCGCCGACAAGCTCGCCATCAGCTACGAAACCGTCCACACCTACATCCGTCGTATTTACGAGAAATTGCAGGTCCGGACCCGGACCGAGGCTGTCGCCAAATTTCTCCGCCGTTAACCGAGCTCCTGTATTTCCAATTTATTTTCGAGAAGTTGTAATAAAACTGCATCCGTGAAGTATATAGTCCCGCCCCTTCATGTAACCAGAACTGGTGACTGGCAGGGAACAGGGCATCCGGTAGATTGGTGGCGTCGTTGATGCAGAAATGCAGTTACCGTGTGTGAAGCAAGGCGAAAGTCTGCAGCGCCGCATCCGACAAAAAGTTCGTGGTGGCGCGGCTACGAACAACAATTTAAGCGCTTAGTTCTCATTGGGAGGCCGGAGTCATCCGGCCTCTTTCTTTTTATCTGCTGGGATCCTGTCTGATGACCATAAAGAACTGGACCTCTCGCACACACCCACTGGCTTCGGTTTTGGTTATTTGCCGGCGGTTCGCGCGGCAATTTCCTGATGGCGCGAGTGCAGGCAAAAATGGTCAAGGCCGAAAGGACTGGTTCGATAGGCGCAAATGATGTCCACAGCCACAAGGCAACGGGAGTACTTTGCGCTGTCAGCCACCGGTTCAGCCCGGCAACTGGCCCCAAAGGGCGGGACCATTTCACAAACTGACCCGGCAGCCTTGTCTTTTGATTTTTGCATGCCTGGCCTCAATTTATCAGATGCATGATGGTCCCGACATCCGCCCTTTGGGGAAGGCGCCTGACGCTTTCAACCCGTTCGGAGTTCAGAGCAGTGTCCTGATTTCAAATTCCTGGGGCGCGGCTGTGTTGAAGATCAGCCGCAGCATTTTCGACGCACTGCGGCTGACGCTGCGCGCACAGCCACGCTCCGCAAAATCAGCACACTGCCGGATCCGGAGCACATTTGACTTCGGTGGGCCGATTCTTTGATGTCGCCAGCCCACCACGGCTTGTCTATTTATATGCGCGCGGGAATTGGTTTATCTGTATCTAAACGATTGCTCAGAACGTCTTGAAGGGGAAAGACGAAGTTTTGGAAGAAACCCCGTGCTGAACGACCTGGAAAAACTGCGACAATCGCCGCGCCACCTCGTCCGGTGGCAGAAGGCGCAGCAGATATTGCTCAACGGCCGGCCCGAGGCGGCACTGGAGATCTACCGCGACCTGTTGAAACGATTTCCCGGCGTGGCGGGTTTATGGTTTGAACTGGGGTTGGCGGCGGCGAAGCAATTGGATTTCGACCTGGCGGACCGGGCCTTTCAACGCACATCCGAACTCGCGCCGAAAGACGCCCCGATGTTGATCCTGCTTGGCCAGCAATACCACCAGTTGCGGCGGCTGGACAAGGCCCGCGCCTGTTTTGAACGCGCGGCGGCGGCGGACATTTCCTCCATCCCGGCGCAACTCAGCCTGGCCGACTGGTTCGAACGCGAACGCCGGCTGGACGATGCGTGGGCCTGTGTCGAGGCCTGCACAGCACGACATCCGCAAAATGCGGAAGTCCTGTGTGTCAAGGCACTGCTCCTGCACCGCCAAGGCCGGAATCCGGAAGCAGAAACGTTGTTGCGCGATTTACTCAAGACCGACCCGCCAGATTTGAACGTGGCTTATGCCATCCGCCACCAGTTGGCCGTTGTGTTGGATGCGCTCGGTCAGTATGCCGAAGCTATGCAACAGTTGCACGAAGCCAAGGCCGCCCTCCGCCAGACAACCAACGTCGCCAGGATGGAGCAGGACTACGACCGCGCCGATCAGCAGCGGCGCGAGCTGCTGGCTGCGCTGAAGCCCGAAACCATCCAGCGTTGGCACCGGGAAGGAGCCGGCCCGCCCGCCCGCCCCCGGCTGGCATTTCTGGGCGGACATCCGCGCAGTGGCACGACGTTGTTGGAACAAATCCTTGGTGCGCATCCGGCCATCGCGGCATTCGACGAGCCACCGGCGTTTGTGCATGAAATCCTCGAAAAACTCGCGCCGCTGAACGCAACCTCTCCGTTGACGGCGAACGCGCTCGACGCCCTCACTCCCGCCCGACGTGCCGATTATCGGCAACGCTATCTGAAAAGCCTTTCCCGCGAAAACGCGAACCGGCCGGGAACAGAAGTGTTTTTGGACAAAAATCCGTCACCCACGACCTCGTTGCACCTGTGGCTGCGGATTTTCCCCGACTTGAAGGTGCTCATTGCCTTGCGCGATCCGCGCGACGTGGTCGTCAGTTGTTTTTTTCAGAAACAGATGTTGAACGCGACGAACGCCAATTTTTTGAGCCTGGAACGGACGGCCAAACACTTTGCCGACCTCCTCGACGTCTGGTTGCGACTGCGGGAATTGGGCAACTTCGACTGGCTGGAATCACGTTACGAGGACCTGGTGAGCAACTTGGAATCGGAGGGGCGCCGGGTCACAGAATTTCTGGGATTAACCTGGCAGGCGCGCCAGGCAAATTATCACGAGGATGCCCGTAAGAAATTTGTCTTTGCGCCAACCTACAACGATGTCACCCGGCCTGTCCATGGTCGGGCCGTGGGCCGCTGGCAGCATTACGCCGAAGCGCTGGCGCCGATTGAGCAACGACTGGCTCCGTATTGCCGTGCGTTCGGGTATTCCTGACAAGTCTTGATACGTTATCGGCGACCGTGCTCAGCCGCATCCCGGTTAATCGAGGGCAGGGTGGCGGAGTCTCGGGAAAATGAAGCCGGTGCGTTTCATGTATTCCCGGTATTCGGCGCTATGTTCGGAAAGCCGCCGTTCCTCCAGGCGCGCCCGGTAAAGCAGCAAGGCAATGTGGATCGGGACCAGAAGAAAGTAAGCCACCGAAAAGTTCGCGAGCGCGAGTCCGGCCAACATGCAGATATAGCCCAGGTACATAGGATGGCGCACCCACTGATAAGGTCCGTCCAGAACCACTTTCCGTACCACGACAAAAATGCCAAAGGACCGCCCAAGGAACAGGACGCTCCAGATGGCCAACGCCGGCCCGAAGAGACTGAGAAACAAGCCGGTGACACTGAGTGGCGTTTGCCAGTCAGGGGAACATAAACTTTTCAACATGGGTGACGGAAGCCAGGAAGTGGCGTTATAGGTGAGGTTAAAAAACGACGTGGCCAAAGGAATGAGAATGTCCCTGCGGGTTTGCGGTGGCACAGCGGCGCGACGTCCCAACAGCAACAGAATGCCCACGAAGAAATTCAGCATCAGCGCAATCACATGGCGGGCGGCTTCCGCGGCCGTGGCGCTGGAGGCACTGGCAGGTCCGAGCCAGATGAGCCAGAGTTTGTGAAATTCGACCCAAGCCAGATACAGATAGACGAGAGATAACACGTATCTCTCGGCATAAACCGCCGTCAACGCGGCCTGGCGACCAAGGGTCTTCAACATAAAACCGTGCTCTTTGAGAACCGGCGCGAAAAGGGTGGCTCGCTGGGCCGTACCTCGGAGCGCTTATGACTCTGAAATCGCTTTGCCGTCCGCCTTCACTTCGTTCCGGTGCGACAGCCTTCGCTCTCCGCTGATTCAAGAAGGCTGGCTTGCCAAGCCGTAGCTCGGAGCGCTTGTGGAAGTGATGCCGCTTTCCCGTCCGCCTTCACTTCGTTTCGCCGCGACAGCCTTCGCTCTCCACTGTTTTAAGAAGGCTGGCCTGCCGGGCCGAAGCCCACTGGCGATGTGTTGTCCCCGCCCGCCTACGCGTACCGTTGCGGCGCGGCAACCTGCGTCCTCGTTCCCGCTCCGGGCGAAGGCTGGTGGTAGGTGATGGATTCGAACCATCGAATCGAATGACTACCACGAATTCATCAATTTGCTAACAAATCTGACTTTCTTAAACGGGCTTGACAGGGTTGCACGTTATGACTATCGTTATGACTAAATTCTATGCCAAGCCTTCACAAAGACCCTCGCGGCAAATCGCCGTATTGGTATTGCGCATTTTACACACCGGACGGTGCGCGTCACTTCAAAAGCACCAAAGCCACGGACAAACGGCAGGCGCGGCAGATTTGCGATACCTGGGCGAAGGCGGCGGCACTCGGCGCGAAGCTCTCACCCGACAAGGCGCGGCAGGTGATAGCGTCGGGCGTGGCAGACATTCTCATGGCGTCCGGCCAGTCGTTGCCATCCGCGACGATCCGCGACTGGTGTAAGCGTTGGCTGGAAACGAAGACGCTGGAAGCCGAGCCGCGAACGCACGAACGCTACGAAACCAGCCTGCGCCGTTTTTTGGAATTTCTCGGCAGCAAGGCAGGCGAAGATTTGGACGCCTTGAAAGTGAACGACGTTTTGCGCTTCCGTGATTATGTCGCCAAACGGCTGTCCGCAACCAGCACGAACATGGATTTGAAAGTCCTGCGCGCCTGTCTCTATTCCGCGCTGAAGCAGGACTTGGTTGAAAAGAACGTGGCAACGAAGGTGGACGCGCTCAAAAAGAGCGGCGAAAGCAAGCGGCGCGGCTTCACGCTGGCCGAGGTTGGCAGAGTTTTGAAGCGTTGCGGCGAAGCAGGCGGCGAATGGCGCGGCTTGATTCTCGCCGGGCTTTACACTGGACAGCGGCTTGGCGACGTGGCTGGCCTGACATGGCAGCAAGTGGACTTGGACAAGCGGCAGGTGTCCTTCGTGACGAGCAAGACCGGCAAACGCCTGTCCTTCTACATGGCGAAGCCGCTGGCGGATTGTTTGGCCAGCCTGCCATCCAGTGACCAGCCGGACGCCTATGTCTTCCCCAAAACGGCAGCGATGGCGGAAAAACACACCGGCACGATCTCCACCAAATTCTACGATGAAATCCTTGCACCCGCCGGACTGGTGAAAGTGCGGCCAAAAATCGGGGCCAAACCCGGCGGCAAAGGACGCGATGCCAGACGGCAGACCAGCGAGCTTTCGTTCCATTCCCTGCGGCACACGTTCACGACATGGCTGAAATCTGCCGGGGCAAGCAACGCGCTGGCACAAATGATTGTCGGCCATGATTCGGAAGTCGTCTCGCGCGGCTACACGCACCTTAATGCGGACGACACGCAAGCGGCCATCAGCAAACTGCCAGATGTGACCGCTGGGGAACGTTCTTAAACGCAGTTGACAGCCTTGTCCGTCTGTGCATACATTATGTGTGCGTGCGGATTGTGAAGGAAAAGTTCCTGTGCGACGCGGCGGCGCAATACCCAAAGGCCGCCAAATACCTCGCCGTGTGGACAAAGACGGTGCGGGCGGCGGAGTGGCGAAACATGGCCGACGTGCGCCGGTGCTATGGGAGCGCGGACGTGGTGCATGTCGGCAGCGGGAAGCCGGTGATAGTGTTCAATGTCTGCGGCAACACCTACCGGCTGATTGTGGCGATGCACTTTAACAGCCAGATGGCTTTCACGCTCCGTTTCCTGACGCACACTGAATACGACCGCGACGATTGGAAAGACGAATTATGAAGACAAAGACCAAAATCCGTTTTGCGGATTTGCCGAAGGATTACGTCAGTCTGTGCCGCGTGTTCCTGCCGCGTCCGATTCACGATGCGGTGGATTACGCGAACGTGGCGGAAGTGGCCGATGCGATGGCCTTGTGGCAGGATGATTTCAGCCGTGACCAGGCCGATTATTTCGACCTGCTTTGCTCGCTCATCGAAGAATATGATTCGGAAAACGTGAAGTGGCCGAAAGTTAAAGGCGTGGATGTGCTGAAACACCTGCTAGGTGAACACAACCTTGCGGCGGCAGACCTCTCGCGCATCCTCGGCGGCAGCCGCAACCTCGGCGCGATGATTCTACGCGGAGACCGCAACCTCACCCTCGCGCACGTCCGCAAACTCGCGGCGCATTTCAAAGTCGGCGCGGAATTGTTCGTCTGATTTGTGCGCCAACCAGCGCAAACTCGCCGCCGCCGAAAAATGAAGGTGAAACCATGAAAACAAAGCTCACGCAACGGAGAATCAAGGCGCGCAAATCGTCTGCGTGCGGCCTGTGTAAGCCGTGGAAGCAAGGCTGGGCCGACAAGAAAACAGTGCGCGACATCCGGCACGCGCAATGCGCCCAACAGCAATTCCGCGAAGTCGGATTCTGACGATGTAAGAAACCCCGCAAGGCACGAGTGACGAGCAATCGCACTCAAAGCGAGGTGTCCTCCGTGAAAAAGGTATCAAACGTTCCTGAGTTGTCTGCCCTCCGCAAGTGGTGTGGTGAGTTGAAGAACGGCAAGTGGTATTTCCAACCGCTTTTCTTGAAGCCGGACGCACCACCTCGCCCTACTGAAGAAATTGCGGCACTGGTGGACAAGCGCCCGCTTGAAGAACTTGCCGATCAAATAGAGCCGTTGGTTCATCAGATTCTTTGTCGCGCTTACACTGACGATGCTGCGGCTTTGCGCAAATTCGCTCACATCGTGCGCGGAGCTGTTAATGCACTGGGCCGTCTTACCCAATTTCGAGTCGCCGCAGCGAAAACAGTGGCCGCGACATTCCCAACATGGCCGGTTCTTCTCAGCCTAAACCCGCAGGAAATCCAGCGTGCAAAAGATGAGTTGCTTTGCTTGGGTGTCGGGACCCAAGCGCCGGCACCAACCCGCCCTGGCCAGCGCCTTACCGAAACCGGATAGCAGCGGTCGGAGCCACTGCCGGGTGCGTGGCATCGCCCTGACCTTTTTTGCGAGGTGAGGGCCTAACTATGGCAACGGGCCGCAGTTTGCGACGAATCACTTGAGCATTATTTTGGTTCCTGAACCCTCCATATTCCTGTCCGCGAGTCTGGGTGCTGCCGTGTTGCTGGATCGCCGTTGAATCTTTCAGTTGCTACATGTTTGAACTTGCAAATAAACGCAGCGCTGGGAAGGATAGGGTCAAAGAAAGAAACATTATGGCTATTAAATCATTTGACCTTACCAAGCAGGCACCTCGCAGTCCGCGAGTGCGCCTTGGCGGCTTCGTCATTCTGCCCCGCCTCCTCGACAAAGGGCGCGCAAGCCTCATCCGCAAGCATGGTGAATATCTGTTCGATTGTCCCTTGGACCGTCGGTTCCTGGAGTTCGTCGGCATCAAGGCCGCCGCCCTGAAAAAGCAACTCGCCACCGGGAAGGGTGACGGGGAGATATTGGCGTGGATCGCTGCCAACGCGAAGTTCAAGCGTACCGAGTTGGAAATCGCTCAATGGTCGGCCTACGTGGAAGCGCGCGTTCCGAAGGATCCGGAAACGCGGGAATACGTCAACGCAGCGCACAAGAAATATGGGCCTAAACGTGAGGACATCGCGACGTTCTTCGACCTGCTGGATTTGGACGACTACGTCAGCTTCGGGGGCAAGGCCTAAGCGGTCGGCACAAACATTCATTGTGGGCGGTTAATGGCGGGCGTCGATCCGAGGTGATACCCTGCCGAACCAGGCGGCTTACTGGATATGTCGTGCCAGTTTGAAGCGAATTCCCCTGGTAATTAACGCCGGATAAAGAACAGGACAAGCGCCAGGAGCACCACAACGCCCATCAAAACGATGGTCGCACTCTTGGATCTATCGTAAACCTCAAGTTCCAGTGTCCGACCCGGTGAGGGCATCTTGAGCATCGGGACGATCTCATCAAGCATCAATCCCCAGCCCAAACCCGCCAAGCCAATCGAACATACGTTATACACGCCAAAGACCAGGAGAATCATTGAGATGAAAGCCAGCAGGAATCCCCAGTGGCCGTGATGGATGTTGAGGCCGCTCTTTTGGCGGAGCGTCGGCCGGTGGAACGAGAGCCGGTTAAGGGCGAACTTCAGCCGTTGATACAGCATGGGCAGTATCAGACCGGAGAGGAATACGACAAATTGGCGTGTTGTCATGGGACATGCTTTCGGGGTCTGTCAATCCAAGTCAAAGGAATAAGCGTGCGCCCGGATAACCTTGTGTGCCAGTTTTGACAATCAAGTTTAACACCGAACGTGTCGCTGAAATCCTGCAGACTGACATGGCACAACCGCGGCACGCCCTGAACTGAGTCCCTGGATTGGGGAATTGACTGTCTGAAATTCGAAATTTGTGCCGCGCTGGTGAAGGAAGTGGAATACCTGCGCTCGCTGGCGTCGCCTGGAAGTGAACTCATGGTGGTGCCGGACGCGATGCACGAGGCGCTCACTTGCTATTTTTCAGAACTGACGCCGGTGATTCTCGCGTCTCTGGCCGAAGATAAATAATGCCTGGCAGGGAAAGTTTTGGTTGCTCTTCTAAAGCGCCTTGCAGGAGATGTTGACTTGAGGAAGAATGGCATGTGGCCTTCGAGCGCGACCAGATGAAAAAAAAGGCGGCGGCGCTTGCCGCCAAAGGGGTCTATGTCGGCACGTCCTCGTGGAAATACGAAGGCTGGTTCGGCCAACTCTACACGCCCGCACGTTACGAGTATCGCGGCAAGGTCGCCAAGACGCGGTTTGAGCGGGACTGCTTGCACGAATATGCGGAAGTATTCAAGACCGTTAGCGTGGACGCTGCCTACTACGATTTCCCGCGCCGTGAGTATCTGCAAAAGCTGGCGGATGCCGTGCCTGATGATTTCCGGTTCGGCTTCAAGGTGACAGACGCGGTTACGATCAAAAAGTTTCCAAACCTGGCGCGGTTCGGCGCGAAGTCAGGGCAACCGAACACCGATTTCCTGAACGCCGACCTGTTCGGAACCGCGTTTCTGAAACCGTGTGAGGAAATTCGGGACAAGGTTGGAGTGCTCATGTTTGAATTTTCACGGTTTTGGCCGAGCGACTACGAACACGGACGCGATTTTGTCAGCGACCTCGATGGATTTCTTGGCAAGCTGCCGAAGGGCTGGCCGTATGCGATTGAGTTGCGCAACAAACACTGGCTGCAACCTGATTACTTTGGCTGTCTGGCCCGGCATGGTGTCACACACGTTTTCAATTCCTGGGATGCCATGCCGCCTGTGAGCGAACAAATGGCATTGCCGGGCAGCCGCACGAATCCAAGATTGTGCGCCGCGCGTTTCCTGTTGAGGCCGGGCCGGAAATATGAGGAAGCCGTGAAAACGTTTCAGCCTTATGACAAGGCGAAGGAACCGAACCCGGATGCGCGGGAGGCGGGCACAAGGTTGATCGCAGCGGGGATGGCAAACAAGGAGGCCAGCGAAACGTATATTTACGTGAACAATCGGTTGGAAGGAAACGCGCTAGAAACCATTGACGCGATGGTGGAAGATTACCATTCAATGTTGGAGCATCATTATTTCTCGGTAATCAAACCGAAGCTTGACAAACAGTAGTAGTAGTTGGCCGAGTCGGAGAAATTCACAACAACATCATTACGCCGATGCAAGTTGAGGCTTGGCACGTTTCTCCTTTTGCTTGACGGCATTTGCAGGGCCGCCTTCAGACAGGGGCCAGATTTGGAATCCCCCCCTCGCCTGCGTAAGAGTCCAGTTCCCCCAGATTCTTTTGCCCTCGCGGTATCCGTTGTAATCTACGGCATGGCGGCCAATGTATTGCTTGACCCACGAGCACTCGCCGGACGCACTGGAGTAACGGCCGGAAATGATAAACATGCCAACGCCGTCTGCGCCCTCGCCGGTCATCTTCTCCTTCTTGAACTCAAGCATCAAATCCATCATGTATTTGCGCTTGCTGCCAGCGTAAGTGTAAAACCCAACCCAAGGCCCAGATGGAAAGTTGTGCGCCGCCATACTGATCATTGTGTCTCAACCACAATTCGATTCACCTGCACATTGCAATCCCAAGGCGAACGAAATGCAAAAGAAAAACTTTTCCGGTTTTCGGCCATGTCTGGTATCAATTGTGGGAATGCGGCTGTGCTGGTCGAAATCCCTGCCGCAGCCTTCGGGCCAGCAACCGTAACGCCGTCATCACAAGGACACAGAAGCAGATTGACCGGCGCGCCGGCATATACTACTCTTTTGAGTAGTATATGACCGGGTTGACCAAGAGACAGCGCCAAATCCTGGAATTTGTGCTTTCCGCTCAACGGGCGGGTGATTCCGCGCCGACGTTGCGCGAAATCGCGGCGCATTTCGGTTTCAAAAGTTCACGCGCCGCCGCCGACCACCTCGACGCCTTAAAACGGAAGGGCTATCTCCAATCCGAACCTGGCAAGGCCCGAACCTTACGGGTCACTTCCCCGCTGGCGAAGCTGCGGAGTCGC
Source organism: uncultured bacterium (assembly GCA_963723125.1). GTDB lineage: Bacteria > Verrucomicrobiota > Verrucomicrobiia > Limisphaerales > UBA11358 > UBA11358. The sequence continues at coordinate 1,061,202 of CAVRPQ010000006.1, read as the reverse complement.
ATCGCGGACATTCCGTTGTTCGGTTCGATTCCGGCGGGTATGCCCCAAACCCGCGAGCAGGACGCCGAGAGCTGCATTTCGGTGGACGTGGAAAGCATCGGATTCAAACCGACGCGAAACACGTTCGCGTTACTTGTGGCTGGCGATTCGATGATTGGCCGGCACATTCTCGACGGTGATATTGTGGTTTTGGAACATGGGCCGGAGCCACGCCACGGCCAGATTGTGGCCGCGCTGATTGACGGCGAAAGCACGCTCAAAACGTTTTTGATGAAAAGCGGGAAGCCTTACCTCAAAGCCGAGAATCCGAAATATCCGAATCTCATCCCCGCGCAGGAATTGATGATTCAGGGCGTGTTCAAGGCGCTCATCCGAAAGGCGAAGGAATGAACCATGTCCCGCACCATTGTTCATCTCGACGCGGATGCTTTCTTCGCGTCCGTTGAGCAGGCCGCCGACAGCCGGTTGAGGGGAAGGCCGATTGCCGTCGGGGGTGAGACTCGCGGCATCATTGCGTCAGCCTCTTATGAAGCCCGTAAATTTGGCATCTATACGCCAATGCCCACGGCACGGGCGCGAAAACTTTGTCCCAAGTTGATTGTTCTGCCCGGCGACTATGAACGCTACGAGCAATTTTCCAACTGGATGTTCGGTTACGCCTATGACTTCACACCTGACGTGGAGCAAACGTCCATTGACGAAGGCTATTTTGATCTGACGGCCAACCACCGAAAGCCGCCGGTCGAAATCGCACTGACGATTCGCAAAGCCATCGGCCAATCACTCAAAATCACCGTCAGCGAAGGTATCGGCGCAAATAAGCTCGTCAGTCAGATTGCTTCAAAGTTGAACAAGCCTGCCGCGTTTCAAGCCGTGCCGGGCGGACAAGAAAAGCAATTCCTCCATCCCTTGCCGAATCGCTGGTTGCCAGGCATCGGCCCGAAAACCGCCGTGCGATTGAACGCGGCGGGACTGGCTCAAATCGGCCAGGTCGCAGCGACGCCGGTTGACATGCTCGCGTTGCTGCTTGGAAGCCAGGCGCCCGTCATGCGGCAGTTCGCCAACGGCATTGACGAGCGCCCACTGATTGCCGCGAGTGAGCCGCAAAAATCATACAGCCAGCAAGAGACGTTCAACGAAGACGTGACGGACGAGGAATACGTCGAGGCCGTACTCCGGCGCATGGCCGACCGATTATTTGCCACAGTGCGCGAGGAAGGCCGCAGCGTGCGGACGCTGACAGTGAAGGTGCGTTACAATGATCGCGACGAAAACCAACGCGCCGAAAGTCTACGTGAACCAACGGACTTGGAAACGGACATCTACGGGCGTTTGCGCGGGCTGTTGCGTGAAGCGTGGCAACGGCGCGTCAGTCTGCGGATGGTGTCGCTGAAATTATCGAACGTGTATGACGACTTGTTCCGCAGCGAACTGGCGCTCGAAACGAACGGAAGAAACCACGCGGCGCGTGAACGGCTTGCCGTGGTGATGGACGAGCTCCGGCGAAACAAAGGCTGGTCCGTCGTCTTGCGCGGACACGATTTGCGCTTGCGCGATGCGCCGCGTGATCCCGTAGCAGCCGAGGTAACGAGGCTCACTTCACCAAATCGTAAATCGCAAATCGTAAATCGTAAATGCACTGGCTGCTACGTGCCATTGCGCGTTCGCAGCTATTACACGTTCCTCGATTCGACGCTTTCACCCGCTGCCATCGTCAATTGCGCCAAGCAGCATGGTTTGTCGGCCATCGCCCTGGCCGACATCGGCAACCTGCATGGTGCGGTCGAGTTCGCACAGGCCGCGAAACGCGCAGGCATCAAACCGATATTCGGAACGGAATTGCAGGTTGGACAACATCCGCTCTTGCTCTACGTCGAATCCGCGTGCGGCTATCACAATCTCAATCGGCTGTTGTCACTCCGGGCCGAGAAGGACAACGAGGAAGGCGCGGTCGCAGCGCAGCAACGCCGGCCCATTGCATTTGAAAGCCTGGACGGTTTTACAGAAGGGCTGATTGCTGTCAGCCCCGACACCCACCTTACGGAACTGTTTCCGGGGCGGTTTTATCAGATGGCAGCTAAAGGACACCTCACCCGGCCTGCGGCTACCCTCTCCCCATCCGATGCGGAGAGGGACAACGCGCGCCGCTTCCCCGTCGTCGCGTGTCCGGCGGTTCACTACGCGCTGCCGGGAGACCGGCTGAAATACGACATCGTGCAATCCATCCGCACGCTGACGTTGCTCCGCCAGGAACACCCGGAGAAACAAATGGACGGGCGGTTTGACTTCCGCACACCGGCGGAAATGGCCGGGGCGTACAACGAACACCCGGACTGGCTGGCCCACTCGCTCGAAATCGCCGAACGCTGCCAGTATGAAATCCCGTTCGGCAAGCCGCAGTTCCCAGCTTTTGCGCCGCCGGACGGTTCGACGCCGCGCGAGTTCCTGCACCAACTCGTCATGGATGGACTGCGCCGACGCTACGGCGACCGCGCCGCTTCCATGCGCCCGCAGATTGAACAGGAATTAAGCATCATCAGCGCCGTCGGTTACGAAGAATACTTCCTGGTCGTTTGGAACATCCTGCAAGATTGCCGCGCGCATGGCATCGAATGGATCACGCGCGGCAGCGCGGCGGACTCGCTGGTTTGCTATTGCCTCGGCATCTCCGATGTCTGCCCCGTCCGGTTCGGCCTCTACTTCCGGCGCTTTCTGAACCAGGAACGCATGGCGCTGAACAAACTGCCGGACATTGACATTGATTTTCCGCACGACCGCAAAGACGACGTGGTTGACTTGATTTTCGCCAAATACGGCCGGGAGCATTGCGCCGTGGTTGGCGGCTTCTCGACGTTCCAGGCCCGTAGTGCGTTCGCGGACGTGGCGAAAGTGCTGGGAGTGGCGGAGCGTGAAGTGCGCCGGTTCACCGATCATTTCCCGTGGAGTTTTGGCGGCGGCTGGATAGCGGCAGAACACACGCCCAGCGGCGGGGCGAAGTTGCGTGAATTGCTCGCCGCCAGTCCTGAAAACTGCGACCTGCCGTTGAACGAAGAACCATTCAAAACCGCGCTGGACGTGGCCGAGTTTCTCGACGGCTTTCCACGTTATCCCAAAATGCACCCGTGCGGCGTGGTGTTGTCGCGCCAACCGATGCACGACCTGACGCCGACATTCATTTCCAGCAAGGGCTATCCCACAACGCATTTTGACATGGACGCCGTGGAAGTCATCGGCCTGGTGAAGATTGACGTGCTGGCGCAAGGCGGCTTGGCGGTGATGCGTGACGCGAAAGCGGCGCTGGCGCGGCGCGGTGTCAACGTGGATTTGAAGGCGCTGGAACCGTGGCAAGACCAGGCGGTTTGGGAAATGATTTCCAGCGGCGGCGCGCGGGCGGTGCATCATATCGAAAGCCCGGCCATGACGGGTTTGTGCCGCCAGTGCAACGCGCGGGACATTGACACGCTCATTGCCATTGTCAGCGTCATCCGGCCCGGCGCGGCCAACGAAGGCAAGAAACTAGCGTTCACCCGGCGGTATCAGGGACTTGAACCGATAACCTATCCGCATCCGTCACTTGAACCCGTCTTGCGAGACACGTTCGGGCTGGTGGTGTATGAGGAACATATTTTGCAAATCTGCGAGGCGTTCGCAGGGTTAAACCCAGGCCGGGCGGATGTATTGCGCCGGGCGTTGAACAAACAGAAACTCGCCGTCATTGCGGAGGTCCAAAAAGAGTTCTCCTCGTCGGCACGGGCGCGCGGACACTCGCCGGAGAAGATTGAGGAAGTTTGGAGACTGGTCGCAGGTTTTGCCGGTTATGCATTCTGCAAGGCGCATTCGACGGCCTATGGCGTCGAGGCGTATCAAGCCGCTTGGCTGAAGCGGAATTATCCGGCGGAATTCATGGCCGCCGTGTTGATCAATGGCAAGGGATTTTACGACCCGCTGGTTTATGTGCTCGAAAGCTATCGGCTCGGATTGAAATTCCTGCCGCCGACGGTCAATCAGCCGGGACCGCACTTCACGGCGCACGGCAAAACCATCCGCGTCCCTCTGACGCGCGCGAAGGGATTGACCGAGCGCACAATGAAACGCCTGATTGCCGAACGCGAGAGCGGCGTGTTTGCTTCACTCGCGGACTTCCATCGTCGCGTCAAACCCTTGCCGGAAGAAACGGAAGTAATGATTCGCGCGGGCGGGTTTGATGATTTTGGTGAAACGCGGACACGGCAGTTTTGGGAAAGCCAAAGACTGGCAAAATCGGAAATCGGAAATCAGAAATCGGAAATCGAAACCAGCAATCTGGAATTTGATTTTGAGGCGGGGACGAATCCGGTTTCAGATTTCTTTGCGCAGAATCCGGCCTTGCTCCGTGAACCGACACGCCGCGAACGACTGGAAGCCGAGACGGAATTGTTCGGCTACGCCGTGAGCGGGCATCCGCTGGAATTGTTTGCGGACGTGGCGTGGACCACTTATTGCCCGGTCGCACGATTGGGCGAGCACGTCGGCGAGACGGTGGTGACATGCGGGCTGGTCGTGGAGCAACGGACGCATCACCAGATTACCGGCGAGCCGATGAAGTTTCTGACGCTGGCGGATTGGACGGGCATGGTGGAAACGGAATTGTTCGCGCAGACCTACAAGAGCTACGGGCTGGCGACGGTACGCTATCCTGTGCTCGAAGTCACCGCGACGGTCGAACCGTTTGAGAATGGGCGGGGGTATTCGTTGCGGGTGTTGCGGGCGGGGAAACCGCGAACTAGCTCAAACAGGCGAATGGCTTTGAAGCACAGATGAACACTGATTGATGACGTTGACTGTTTCTCCGCACATAACTCCTCAAACGTATTCCGCCAGATGCGCATAGGGTGGAACGGTGCGCAGACGTGGGTCCTCAACTGGATGGCCGACGGTGAAGTGATAGAGGCTCTGCCAATCGTGGCCCGCCAGGCCGAGTGCGCGGTGCAACACATCGTCGAAGTAGCAACCAATGCCGGTGCCACGAACACCGGCAGCCTCGGCAGCCAGATACAGTGCCTGGCCGATCATTCCGGCTTCCCAAAACAATTCGCGGTAAGCCGCCGCGCTGTCTTCCCGCAAGACTGGCTCGAACCGCGCCAGCATCCCAAGGCTGAACGCACCATCGGCGGCAATGTCCTGGTGGCAGGAGAGCGTCCGCGCGAAATCACGCAAGTCACCCCGTCCCAGCCGGTAAAGCGGCGCTTTGATGGTTGAATCCGTCACTGCTTCCCAATTGAGGTTCGCGTGGAAAGCCTGTCGCAAAGCATCCGCATCAGCCGGAGCGCGCAGCCAGAGATACAAGCCTGGCTCCAGTCCGGTGACCCGATGCACGAACAAGACCAGATGCAACCGCGGCGGAAACGGCCAGGCATCGAAGGGCGGCCCGGCAGTGCGCGGCAGCGTGGTGTCGAGAATGGCCAGAAAGGTTTCCTGCGAGATGCTGGTGACGCCGTCGAAGTCCACCGCACTGCGTCGCTGCCGAATCAGTTGACCTGCGGAATGGCCGCAGGCGGGCGGCGACGGCGGCAGCCACGCAACCAAATCACCGGATTCGGATTGATTCGCACTCGCGGCCAGTTGTTCCGAGGCCGCAACGGCTTTATCAATCACCGGCCACTCGACGTGGGAATCGCTCAACCGGTTGGCGCGTCCGAACCATTCGCTGGCGGTGTCGGCGGGTGGCGACATTTTTGTGCTTGCTGTTTCGTTCACCATCACCCTGACGATCAATTCGGGGGTTTCCCGTTCCGCGCCTGCAAAATCTTCTGCGCGATCCAGACCGAGCAGCCGGGCGATCTGGGAACCATCCCACTCCGGCATGAGTTGCACGCGCCAGCCCAGCGCGGCGGCGGCGAAACGAAGCGCCGCGAGCGCGTGCCCCACATCGTGCTGGCAATAGCGGAAGGCCCGTTCACCGTATTTCCACGCCTCGCGCCAGGTGATGGAGGTCAGCCCGACGTGGAACCCGACCGCATCGGATATGGCGCCTTGCTGCCGGCGTGCCCGTTGTTCCAGGGCGTGTGCAAGCGGACGCGTAGTGATAGACACCCGCACCACCCGGCAACCATTCGATGGCGGGCAGGACGGCGTAGGCTTCCGTCGGATGCAGGTTGCCGCTGGAGGGATTCATCCGCAGATACCAGCTCGAACCGGCAATCTCCTTACGTGCGGAAAGACTCAGGGACAATTCAAAGAACAAGCTCACCGTTCCGAGCGTGAACGGTCGCGGTGTCACTGTCGCCGCACCGAACAAGGTGGCCGCAGCGGGCGTGTCGTCCAGGCCGGTCAACGGCAGCCGGAGTAGCGGTGCGCCGTTGAAGCGGCGGAAGGGGTTTGGCTGACTTGCCCAGTCAAGGCCGCCGGGGCCGTTGGCGTAACGCTCGGGATGATGCTTGGTCCGTTCGTGATAGGCGATGATGTCAGCGACTGCTTCTGGCATTGGTGGATTGTTGGCTTGGGTTGATTTCAAGTGGCGCGGCCACTATAGCCACTCGTCGCTGACAGTGAATCACAATTCTCCTTTGGAGGCACGGTCGAGCATGGCGGGGAGCAAGGCGGCCAAGTCGGAGTAGGCTGTGTTCTTTAAGTGTTTCATTTAGTCATTGCACCATGACAAAACCCGCGCAAGCCACTCTTGCCTTGCCCGGCGCCGTGTGATTCAATCGCAGCGTCAGTTAAAAAATTCAAAGACCAGAAAACCAAAACAATAAATTTGCGTAGCTTCGGCTGCGGGTCTCGTCAGAAAACCGCTAATTTTCAAATGCAAAGAGACCGCGTCGAGCACGCGCCCATCGGGGCGCGGCTTGATGTCACTTCTTTGCATGGGCGCTTAGCGGTGCCTCTGACGAGGGTGCGTTGAGTTCGCGCCCTTTCTGTCTCGTGGTTCGAGTTGCGCGAACCCAAACAAATTCTCCAACCATGCCCGCTCCGCTCATCGTTTCCGCCCTTAGTCTCGTGCTTCTTTTCGTTGCGGGCGCATTGCAGCGCAAAGCAGCCGCGACCATGATGTCCTGGTGGTTTTGGATTGGCGGAATTGCCCTGTGGCTATATTGCCTTATCGTGATTGACGCCCTGCTTGGTATTTGGTGGTTGGTAGTTGGGATTATGTTGTTTGGAGTGGGCGTGTATCCGGTCGCGTTAATTGCGGCCCTGATAAGGGGAGAATGGATGATTTTCGGGGATGTTGGGGTTGCTCTGGTTGTTTTGGGGTTCGTCCGTTCCAGAGCACATGAGAACAAAGCAATGTCGAAAGACCAAAACCTCACTGTTACTGGCACCCATTTGCCAAGTGAGGGCGAGAATAAAGTTCAAAAGGCGATGGAGGAAATATCGCACAGGAGCGAGATGCAGCCTGAAGCGTTGCCCGAAGAACCGCCCCGTGATTGTCTAGCAAACTCCAACGAACAACTTGAATCAAAAGAGGAATACACAAACGCAGCCACTTTTGGAGCGGAAACATATTTGGAATTAAAAATTTCACTTGGCAAAGAGCCAACACGGGAACAGTGGCAAGAAGAGTTTCTTTATCATGTCGGAATCGCAACAGGAAAAGAGTATCTTCTTGATAGGTTATGGAAAGACGTTCAAGCGGCTTCGATGGAATACGAGCGACTGCAAGGGCAAAAGCCGGTGTCCGAAGTCTTGGAGCAAATGCTTAGTCGCGAACCACCCGAGAATGCGCCTCCGCCATCCGCGAACATTGTGAAAATTCAACAATCCACCAAGGTCATCGTGCCCAAAGCTGAAGGATACCGCGAAACGCTGCTGGAATCCATGCTGCGCTGCACGTTTTTTCCGTCCTCCTTTTTTGACCAGCCCGTTCCCGTTCGCGGCGTCTGTTTTGCTGCCGGCCCCGATTCCAGCCAGTTGGCACGGAACTTCGCAGAACGGCGCTTGGCCTTGGCCGTTTTCAGCATCAATCACGAGGCGGGCACGGAGATGGCTTGGATAGAAATGTGCCGGGTGTTTACGCATCCGCAAACCACTTTTTCACGCATGGGCATCCTCCTGCCGAATTTGGATCGCACTTCGGTTGAAGCGCAGCAGCAACTTGTCGAAGCCATGCAGACAGCCAACAACCTGCTCTGGTTTCCATCCGCGGATGATTATCGAAAAGTGATCCCGGCCCTGCGGCTGGCGCTGGTGGTTTATCTCGGCTTGAACGCGGGCAACAAGATGCAAGTGCTCGTCCAGTCAGGCCAGACACTTGAGATTGATCAAGGCAGTCTGGAACACCCCGATTTGAATTAACCCATAAACGAGACATGAGGAAGGTAAACGCATTAGAATCACCGGAGTCGAGATTGCGAACTATCGCGGCTTCGCTGGAAACCGCACCGACCCGGCGTATGCGTCTGACGGAGCACGTCAGGCTTCCGGTGTCAAATGCGTTGCTTCCAGCGTTTCAGGGATTGGCCAGCCGGAAGAACAGGTTTCCGGTCGGCGACGTGAGGTTCAAATAATTCGTTCCGTTGGAGGTCGTCACGCCGCTGCTACTAGTCCAACCCGCGGGTACGGTCAGATTGTTGTTCTGCTGCAAACTCCAACCCGATACATCCTGCCAATACACCGTCACGGTGTTGCCCGAGCCAGTGATGTACAGCGTCGGTGCGCCGGGCGTTTGCACGACCGAGAAGAGCGCCCAGAACCCGCCGGTGAGCGAGTAACTCCCACCGGTCATCGGCCCGCCCGCGTCGTGCTGGCCGATGGTGCCGCTGACCTGATAGGTGCCGCCGGTGCTCGTGCCGCCGCCGCCAGAGACTTTATACCAGTCAATCGTGTACGACTGGGCGCGGACAGTGAGCGTCAGCAAAAGCAGCGCGACAATACTCAGAATCATGTTTTTCATAAAGCTGTCATAAATGATTTGTTTTTGTGTTGAACTGATTAATTAATTACCAACGGTAGCCGCTCCGTCGCTGGCGGTGATAGTCAAGGGCTTTGAGATGGTCATGGTTTCAGAACTGGAGCCTGCGGTCTTGATGAAAATGGTTCCTCCCGGGCTGACAGCATTGGTTCCACCGGCCAGTGTTTTGAAGGGGTGATCGTAGCTTCCGTTCTGCGTGCTGCCGGTGTAATTGAAGTCAACGAAGACGGGGCCGGAGTAACCGACCAGGGCATTGATGAGGTTGGCGCCATTGGGCGAGCCCAAACCCGTGCAATTGTCGTAACCGGGCCCGGCGAAATACAGGTTGTCGCTGTAGCTGTTGGTGTTGTTTCCAGAAATGATGTCGTGGAAACAATTAGTGTACAATGGTCCTTGTGCAATGTTGTAGAGGGCCGGGTTGAGAAAGCCGACGGTTGGTTTGCCCTGGCCTGCTGCCTGCTCATTAACCAGCGACGTAAAAGCCGCCCAGAGCGGGGCTGCGAGGCTGGTGCCACCCAAATGTTGGACGAATCCAGTGATGGGCGGGTTTCCGTTGGTGAACGTCTCTGTGTACACCCCAACACAGTAATCCGCAACCATGGCGATGTCCGGCACATTACGGTAGGTGGTTGAGCCGCCGTTTGCGGACGGGTTGACGCTCTGTTGGTAATCTGGAATGCCAATGTCCGTCTCAATGTATCCGGTGCTCGCGCCCTGTATGAATTGGTGATCCCAGACCGTCTCAGCTTGCCAGGAAGCGCCAGCACCGTTCATGTACAATTCAGTCCCGCCAACCGTCGTCAGGTAATTGACATCCGCAGTGGAAGACACTACGCCGTTGGTAGGAGCGCCACTGTCGCCCGAAGCCAGGAAAAACGACTGCCCCTGCGCGGCCATCTCAATGAGTTGCGGCTCATTATTGGTTCCCGCACTGTAGTCCCACGAAGAACTTACCTGGTTTGCCAGCGGCCCGCCACTGCTATTGGTCAGAGAAGCCAGATCGTTCATGGCGTCCACACCGGCGTAACCTTCAACGACAAGCACTTGGTCCAACCCTTGCGCCATGGAGACAACCATCTCAATATCTATGCACACTTCATCATTACCCCCTCCAGCAGTGCCGCTGGCCCCGGGCAGCACAATGGTGTCCAACGGCACGCTCGAAAGTCCCGCCAGAGATTCGTATTTGGTTATGTCGCTGGAATTATAGCCATCCAGCTCAAACAATCCAACCACTTGCCCGGAGCCAGTAATGGAGACTCCGGGAACGTATGCATTTCTGAAATCGACGCCTTCATACCAGCCATTCGTGCCTGAGCCCGTGCCCAAATAATTGCCTGCCCCGGCAGCAGAGGAGATTGACTTGCGCACAAGTGGCTTCGGAATCACATAGTTGTCCAGACCGACGACATACGATATCGGCAAGCCGGCATCAACGGATGGCTCCACATCCGGAGCATAAAACTGCCTGTTCTCCGTGGGATGCTGATAGATGCCCAAATGGACCTGAAACATGTTTTCAATGTCGGCCACACTTCCTGAAACGTCCAAGAGAGCGCGGTTGCCATAAGTGCCCACAACGTCCAACCGGTTCGATTTGGCGTAATTCATTACATTTTGATAATCCTGTTCCGTGGGGCCGAATTGCTCTGTGAACTGACTGGGGGTAAGATAATGATGGAAATTGGCGTTGCCCGGAGTGTAAAGCTGGTGGAGCAGGTTGGTAAGTGTGCCCTTGTTGTGCAATGGCAACCCGATAGCCAATTGCAGGCGATTCGTGGCGGGAAGAAGTTCGAGTCTCTGCAACCGGGCCACCACCTCGGGCACACCGGTGTGCAGGGTCTTCCATTCCGCCGCCGAAATGGAAGCAGCGGACAGGAAAAACAGCGCCAAGCTTGTGGCCATTTGTGACAATGGGAATTTCATAATGCGCGCCTCCGCTATTGCAGGGTCACCAATACCAGCACCATCCCATTGCCTTCGCTCAATCCGGTCATTGCTTTGCCCAGAATCGCGCCTTGGGCTTTGGCATGATCAGTGACTTTCATCGCGTGACCGGGCAGCGAGGAAGTCGTGAGCAAATCTCCCGGCTTGATTGGTCCATTGGAAGCATCTGCCAGCACATAGACGCGCCCGGTGAGCGCAACGTTCTTCCCGCCCTCGAGAATGCCCTGTTGTTGCATCTGAATACCGGGACTTATCCCGTTGGCACCGCTGACCACTCCCGCGACGCGGGTGTCGTATGCTTGATCGCTCACTTTCAAATGACCGGGATTCTGATCGTCAATCACCACCACCGAGCCTTGCGGGATTTCGCCGGACGCGCTTGAAACCGGAAACGGCTCGGCCACGTCCGCACCACCGTTAATCGTGATCGCGCTGCAACTGATGTGCATCCAGCCGCCATAGGCAAAGTTGTAAAACGCGACGGAGGTGATGTTGGGATTCATGCTTCCGACCTGCACGTCACTGCCCGAACCATTGCCGCCGATGTAGGCCTGTATCGCGCCGTTCCCGTTATCCGCATTGGCTCCGTCTATCAGCACGTATTGGCCGTTGACTTCAAGTTTTTGCGAGGGATCGAGCGTGCCAATGCCTACTGAGGTGCCGGAGACGGTCAGGACATCATTGGTGTTGCTGCCCAGGATGAGGCGGCTGGTGCCTCCCGAAGCGTAGATGCGGGTGTCGCCCGCCCCACCGCCACCGAGGGCCACGCCCATCTTCAAGCGATAGGTCGGATTGCCAATCCTGAAGTCGCCTTCCGATGCCGACAGGTTCCAGTTGTTTCCGCCGCGCAGGTCCAGCGGATCGGCCGGGGTGGTCGTGCCGATGCCAACCCCGCCCGTCGCACGAATTAGAAACTGGTTGTTGCCGGTGGAGGCAAAGGTGCCGTCAGAATCATCCGCCCAAACAAACGAGCCGGAATTCAGCGCCTGGGCACTGTACCCGGCAGCGAAGCTGTAAGCCCCTGCTGCGACATTGAGGTATCCGCCAGGCACGGTCGCTTGATCACCGGTGGCAGTGTTTTGGTAGCCACCGGAGATGGTTGCCCCATTAGCACCATTGGTAATGTAATTTCTGTAACCACCCCCAACGGTTGCCTCATAGGTGTTGTTAAGGATCATGTTGCCTACTCCCCCGGCAATCGTGCCGAAGTTGCCGCTGATCACGTTGGTGTCATCCGGGTCCGCAGAGTCAGTAGTGCCGCCACCGCCAATCGTCGCGCCCAGCGTGCCTGGGAACACATAATTACCCAACGAGCCGCCAATGACGTTCGGGACGGTAATTGCGCCAAAAAGGGCTGGTTCCAAACGAAAAGCGCGCTGTCCATCCACGTGCAGTTCCAGCGCTTCAGTATCCACGGTGCCGAGAAAGTCCACCCCCGGGGTGGTGCCCGCGTTGCCGGTCAGTTGCCAGAAATTGGCCGCTCCCAGTCCATCGAGGGTCAGAGCGTTGACGCCCGTTAACCCCGCGCCGTTGCCGTCGAATATGTTGCCGGCGTTGTCCAAGTTCACCGCGTCGCCAAAGGTGCCACTGAAGCTTGCCATCGGAATGGTCCCGCTCAGTCCCACCGCGTTTGCGCCTTCCGCAAAAATCGCATACGGCGTCGGGGTCAATTGCTGGCGCGGCGTCAGCGTGGTGAAACTGCCGGCCCCGTTCGTCTCCACGCCGAGCTCCAGCCAATAACTCGTGCCGGAGGAATACTGATTTCCGAAATCGAGGTACACGGTGAACAAACCGTTGGTGACGATGACCACGCCGTTGGTGGTGATCGTGCTGCCTGCCTGTGTGCCGCCACTGCTGGCGTTCCAGAGCTTGAAGGTCATATTATACTTGCCTTGGGCCGGACCGTTGCTGGTGGTCAGTTGCCCCTGGTAGGTAAATAGGGTGCCTTGAGCGAAGACGGTTGAGACTGGAAGGCCGAGGGTTGCGAACAACAGGACGGCGGCTGCGAGTTTGGTTTTCATGGATTTTGTTTTTTAATATTTGAGGGATAAAGGAAAGGGCGAACGGGAAATTAAACCGGGTGGCGGGGAGAACCACCGTCGCGGGAGCAGACCGGGAAACCAAGCCAGCCACCACCCTTTCCTAGCAGTATGGCCCGATTTGATTGCAGATGGTTTCTTAACCTTCACAACCGGTTCCCGCCGTCGTGAAGACCGGCTTACCAACTGAGTTAGATGCTAACTATTTAGGGTTATTAATTGCAAGGATTATTTTTCATTTAGTGTCAGGCGCTTGTGAAGAAGGGTGGATCGCCGCCCGGGCTTGACTGCGGCATTGTGGGATGATCCTGCCGGCGAACGGCGGTTGACGCGGGCGCACGTCCGCTCCTCATCTCCACTTCGAATCCATCCCGCCATGCGCCTCGGTTTGGTCAAGCGGCCAGAGCGACCAATTTCTCCTTCACGTTAGCCCTGGCCCATGCCCGCGGCGTGAACTGCTGAATCTCGGTGATCTTGGCCGCTGGCAAGCGCGTGAACAAATCTTTTAAATAATCGAACGGATTAATTCCGTGCCGCCGACAACTGCCTAGTAATGTGTAAATTACCGCGCTGCGTTCCCCAGCATCTGGATGGCCGAAAAATAAAAAATTCTTTTTTCCAAGTGCACTAGGCCGAATCGCATTCTCAATCAAGTTGTTGTCGATTTCCAACGTCCCATCTGCGATGAACCACGTCAGCGCGTCCCAGCGTTTCAGCGCATAATCAATTGCCTGTCCGAGCAATCCTTGTGGCAAAGTTTTACTGCGGATCAACTTCATGGCGCGGTGCAGCCGAGCCAATGCCGGTTGCGATTGCCAGACCCGCATAGCTTGACGCAGTGCCGGTCCCGCCTTTTGTTCGCGCAATTTCTTTTCCACCGCATACAGCAGTCCAATCTGCCGCACAAACCACGCCGCCATTTTGCTCTCCGCCATGGCTTCGTGGAAACCTCTGCGAACGTGTGCCCAGCAACCAATCAAAGTCAAATCACCTCGTGCTTTAGCCAGGGATTCGTACGAGGAGAAGCCATCTGTCTGCAATTTTCCACGGAAGTTTTTCAGAAATTCCTCCGGTCCTGCCCGCGACCGACTCACCCGCCATTCAAATAGAACGTCCCCACCTGGTCGGCTGTAGGTCCAAAGATAACCTTGCTGGCTTTTGCCTTTCACATCCGGATCCAAATATCGAATCGGTGTCTCATCGGCTTGCAGGTAATTGCACCTTAGCAAATCTTCGCGGATTGACCGATACACTGGTTTCAATAACTCGGCGGCTTGTTCCACCCAGCACCCCATCGTCTTGCGGCTCAATTCCACCCCAAACTGTTGGCGGAACATTTTCTCCTGCCGGTAAAGCGGTTGATGATACTCATATTTACTGACCAAAATCTGCGCCAGCAAGCCCGGTCCCACCATGCCTTGCTCAATCGGTTGTGGGGGTAATGGTGCCAGGGCAAACCGTTCCTGCTTTACGTAACGCGGACGGATGTAAACGCGCTTGATGATTTTGGGCGCGACCCAGTCCAGTTGGCTGGTGCGTTCCTCGCTGATCTTTTTCCAGCCATCAGGCTGTGCCTGCACTTCAACCGGTTCGATCACGATCTCCTGTGTCTCCAACTTGTCTTCGGCCAACATCCTTCGCACCGGATGCGGCGTGCCCAGACGTAAAACGGAAGCGGGCTTCGGTTCCGGCGTTGGCAACGCGATGACGTTGGGCAAACCTTGCAGCAGCAGCTCCAGTTGATGTTTGTCCAATCCTTCGTTGCGCTGGCCGCCGAAATAATGACGGACATACTGGTCGAGCTTCTGGCGCAGCAGCCGGTTCTCGTTTTGCAGCCGGACATTTTCCTGGGTTACCCGGGTGTTCTCCGCCTCCAACGTGGTGACACGCGCACTCAGTTCTTCAACCTTTTTGAGCAGCGTGGTGTCGGTCACGTTACTCAGATGCGAGCTTGAAACTTTTGTTCAAACTTCCCTCAATTATTTGTCAGCGACGATACCAGTTCTTTTTCAGCCGTACTTCCAGCCCGTGGATCAGCGCATTGAACTCTTCGCCGCGCAAACTTACTTGCCCTTGTTCACTCACCGGCCAGGTGAAACGGCCGGTTTCAAGCCGTTTTGTGCAAATCCAAATGCCCGACCCATCCCAGGTTAAAATCTTGATCCGATTACGACGCCGGTTAGTGAATAGAAACAAATTTCCAGAAAGGGGATCGGCTTTGAGCTGCTCGACGACCAGACCGTAAAGCCGATTAAAACTGCCGCGCAAATCCACCGGCGTGGTGGCCACCAGCACCCGCGTCGTGCCCGACACGTTCAGCATGGCAGCGCCTGCAATAGTTGGGGCAGACTCTGAATCTCAGAAGTATTTTGCAACCGGACAGTCCAACCTTGCGGACTGACGACTTCCACCGCGTAACGCAGCGGCATATTGGGCAGCACGACTTCCTTAAACTTCACGGGCGGCAAAGTTGCTTTGTCTTCGCAGCGCAACCATTTGCTCAAGGTGGACAACCCGACCCCGTAGCGAGTGGCAAACTCCCGTTGAGTCATTTCGCTTTGGTGAAAGCGCGCCAGCAATTGCTGCCGCTGTTTGGAAGTCCAACGCCGCCGGCCTGATCCAGTTCTTGATGCATCCATGCCCACATGGTTTCATAATCCAGCGCGAGAAACTAGACGTACCCCCCCAGCCGGATACGACCCGGCCGCCGTCGTCCGCGTTGCCAACCTTGTTAAGAACATATTTGTCGCAATCAGCATTGGTCTCGCCCGCTTCGACACGTTTGTCCGTGATCGTGTTCAGGCCATGACCGCAGCCGCGCACGCAGTCGGCCATGCCCATGAACCATCCGTGTCCAGTCCACATCCGCGCCTGGTTCACACCCGGTTCCGCGAGAATCGCCTTTCGATTGTGTGGCTCGCTGCGCGTCGTCAAGGTCGTTCCGCCCTGTTGCCCTTCGGCTTCCACCTGTGACGATGCTCGCTTCGCCGGGAGAAAGACGGGCAATTAAGGATTCACGCGGGAAGTATCGCAGGCGGGTGGCAGGCCGCATCGCGGACATTCTCCGGCCAGTGCAGCATCGGGACACAGTTGGTTCACTGCTAAAGCCCGGACTGCCCCGGACAAACTGCGGCCGTAAATGCGGACACGGACAAGCTGCGGACGCGGTAGCGGTCACACCCCGGACTGGACATGGACTAACCGTGGCTGCGGACATGAGCGCGGCACTTGGCCGGACAGATTGCGGTTTCTCCGCGACCATTTCGCGGACTCAGAATCCTCGGTTTGCCGAGGGGTAACGCGTGCCTTGTCCAAAACCGGTAGGTTTCAAGTGTGCGAATGCCAGCCCGCTGCAAATCAAGTGACAGCCGATGCGCTCGCCTTGCGGATGCGATTGGACAGATTGAATAGACATTTTCCGCTTTTCGGCAAGTGCGCCACGCACGCCTGACAACCCGTGCTTGTGATACACCAGTAACCGTCAGTATTGGGATAAAGTTGCTGCCAAATGAGTCGGAAAAATATTTATGAACGGTGAGCAGAAAGATTCTCTGGGCATCACCCGGATGCAGCCTGCCAGCGCGGACGGTCGGGAGAGCGGCAACCGATCCGTTCAGGACCGCGTTGCACAATTTGCTTGCGAGCGGGACGGCGATCTTCCGGTTTTCCGAAACTGAACTATGCTTGGCACAACAGTTGAACTTCTGAGGGCTGGATTGAGAGCCGATCCGACAATCCCGCCGGCAAAGCGCGCCAGGCTGGTGGCGATGCTCCGCAACGGCGATGACGATTCACGGAAACCTGACGCCGCGCCCGTAGTCAGCCGGCGTTGCATTCGCCGCGACGAAGCCGCCCGTCTGTTGGCAGTCTCGCTCCGAACGGTGGACAAGCTGGCCGCATGCGGGATTCTGAAAAAGTTAAAGCTGCCGGGGAGAACAAGATCATGTGGCTTTCTCGAAAGTGATGTGCTGGCGCTAATCGCTCGATGTAAACGGTGAGGAGGTAAGGGCCACGCCGGGTTTGGTGGAACGTCCCGGCGCGATGGGCGAAACCCGCCATATCGCAACCCGCCTCTGGCGACGGCCACGGCGGAATGGTTAAACCCGGAATTTTTTGTTGGGCCGCGTCCCTTTTCACAACAGGTCGCCTTCGCGCGCAGTTCGTGCTAGAGAGGCTGTCGGCGGCAGCATGGCCACACCCCACCGCTGATTGGTTACTTTATGGTTACTTTGTAAGCATCGTTTTGGACGGGAACGCAAGAGACGGCAAAAGCACCAAAACGCAAAGGTTCAAAAAAAGGAATGCGCAGAAAACAATTGATTTATTTAGATAAAAACCACTTTTCCCTTGTAAAAAAGGCTGGTGGTAGGTGATGGATTCGAACCATCGAAGGCGTGAGCCAGCAGATTTACAGTCTGCCCCCGTTGGCCACTTGGGTAACCTACCGACCGTCCCGAAACGTGGGGAGTGCAGATTAAGCCAAAGCATTGCGCCCGTCTCAAGTTCAAAGTTCGTCGCCAAGCCGGCCAACTTTGAACTTTGAACCCCGAACCCGGAACGCTTAGACTGGCAGGATGTTCGATTCGTTAAGCGGCAAGCTCCAGAACGCCTTTCGCAATTTGCGCGGGCTCGGGAAAATTTCCGAGGCCAACGTCGCCGATTCCCTGCGCGAAGTCCGCATGGCGTTGCTGGAGGCGGACGTGAATTTCAAGGTCGCCCGCGACTTCATCGAGCGGATCAAAACCAAGTCCCTCGGCGCGGAAGTCGTCCAAAGCATCCAGCCCGGCCAGCAAATTATCAAAATCATCCACGACGAACTGGTGGACCTGCTCGGCTCGCAAAACGCCGGGCTGAATCTCAGCGCCAATCCAAGTTGTCTCCTGATGGTCGGTCTGCACGGCTCGGGCAAGACCACTTCCAGCGGCAAACTCGCGCGCCTGCTCCAGAAACAAGGCCGCCAGCCGTTGCTCGTGGCCGCGGACGTTTATCGCCCGGCAGCCATGGACCAACTCGATACGCTCGGCAAACAGCTCGAATTGCCGGTGTTCGTGAAACGCGGTGAAACGGACGTTTCGAAAATTGCCCGCGATGCGCTTGATTTCGCGAAGACAAACAACCGCAACGTGCTGATTTTCGACACCGCCGGCCGGTTGCAGATTGACGAGCCACTGGTACAGGAACTCGTTCGTTTGCGCGACCTCGTGAAGCCGCAGGAAATTCTGCTTGTGCTCGACGCCGCTACCGGCCAGGAAGCCGTGAACGTCGCCACGCATTTCGATCAGGCACTGCAAATCACCGGCTCCATCCTGACCAAGCTGGACGGTGACGCGCGCGGCGGTGCGGCGTTAAGCATGAAAGCCGTCACCGGCAAGCCCATCAAGTTCGCCGGTGTGGGTGAAAAACTGGACGAGTTCGAGCCGTTTCATCCCGAGCGCATGGCGTCGCGGATTCTCGGCATGGGCGACGTTGTGAGCCTGGTTGAGAAGGCCGCCGAGGCGGTGGATTTGGAGGATGCCAAGCGGCTGGAAGAAAAGATGCGCAAAGGCCAGTTCACGCTGGAGGATTTTCTGGCACAATTGCGCCAGATGAAAAAGCTCGGCTCGCTCGAAAGCGTCGTCGGGATGCTGCCGGGCGGCGCGGAGGTTTTGAAACAGCAGGGGGACTTGTCGAAACAGGAAAAGGAATTCAAACGCATGGAAGGCATGATTTGCGGCATGACGCCGCAGGAACGACGCAACCCGGCGATTCTCAACGCCAAGCGCCGCATCCGCATCGCCAAAGGCAGCGGCGTGAGTGTGACGGAGCTGAACACGATGCTGAACAAGTTCGGCCAGATGCAACAAATGATGAAGAAGATGGGCAAGCTCCAAAAAATGATGGCCAAGATGGGCGGCGGCCTGCCGGGAATGTTACGTAGATAAAAATAGTTCCAAGTGTGGTCCAACCGAACCGAGAATGGACGCAAACAAAATTAAATCCGCGCTGGCCGACATCACCTCAGAGCGGGATCCGACGTTGAAAAGCGCGAAACTGGCGTCGCTGGTCAGCGCGCTGTGGGCAGAACAAGGCATTGAGCTTGTCGTGGTTGGTGGGTCGGCCATAGAGATTTTAACAGAAGGCGCTTACGCCTCCGGCGATCTCGACATGTGCCATCTTACCGTGGCGACTCTGCCGGTTCGCCAACGGCAGGAAATCATGGGCTTGCTCGGCGCCAAAGGAGGTCCTCGCAATTGGCGGGTCGCCGGCATGTATTGCGATTTGCTCGGACCGGCGGAAAGTTTTTCGCGCACGCCGTGTCGCCGCGTTCGCGGCCCCTATGGTGATTTTCTGGTGCTCCAACCGGAAGATTTGCTGGTGGAACGCGTCTTGGTTTCCTTTTACCCGGAACCGAATCCGGCGGCCTTGAAGTGTGCGCGCGAATTGGCCATCGTCATGCTGGCTGGCGTGGTCAAGGCGGATTGGAGCGAAGTTTTGCGAATTGCGAATCGGTCGGAATATCGTAATGTGGAACAGTGCAAAGCGCTGGTGCGCGAAGTAGCCAATGAACTTAAAATCAAAAGCCCCCTCAATTCCGATTAAAGGCTCGATCAGTTGGGAAGACTGGTTGAAAGGCCGGCGCTATCGTCGCGAATTGAGCCAACGAGTTGCCCCTGGAATTAACCGGCGCCAACGCAGTTCCAGCGACCGGCGGCTGAAAAAACTCTTCAACGGCGAGCGCGGTCTGCCATTCACGCCCACGGAAAAACTTTGAACAGCGACATCCACATGCACAATGCGGTCGTTTTGCTGGAAGACACCCGAACAAAGCATTTTGAAACCGGCCAGCCGCTCATGCTCCGGCGCGGACAGGTGGGAATTGTCGTGATGACTTACGACGGCAGCGCGTTTGAAGTAGAATTTGCCGGACGCGATGGCCGTGCGTATGCCTTACTAGCGGTTGCGGCGGAAAAACTCATGCTACCGAAAGACACGCCCGAATTGGCGGCAGCGTAAAGTCACATCATTTTGTCAGCCAGTCTGGCAGTATGTCGCTGTATTTGGAGTAGTCAACGGTCAGTTCTTCACCAGCTTTTATGTTTTTCAGCGCAAAGAAATCATAGGTTTTCTCTTCGCAATAAACATTCGGTTGCTCGCCGCGTTTTGGTTCGTTGATATACCACGACATGGTCAAACGATTGAAATTCTTTGGGCAGCCAAATTTGTCATCTTTCTCATTGCGACCCTTTCTATAAACAGGGAAGTCGCGATATAACGATCGAATCTCCGGATTTTTCTGGCACGCCGATTTAACAGGCGATTCATCTATCCACAACATTTCTTCGTTGTCTCCAAGAAAAAGAGCAGTGTCTTTTTTGATGTTAGTTATTGCAAAAACACCAACGCCGCCCGTGTGTATTTTCGACGGCCCGATACGAGTGCAGACTGTTCCATGGGGAGAATCGTGCTGGTCTGATTTCCACCTCGCACTCACACAGCGCCCTAAACCGTCCAAATCGGGGAAAATAGTAACTTCATCAATTCCATAAATCTCCAATTCCCTTCGTATTTTCACCACGCCACTAGCCGGGACAACGATTTTGATTAAAAGATCGTCCCCTCTAAGTTTGTCGAGACCGTCTTGATCACTTCCATGAAGCGTAAAGCAGGACCGTTGTGAGCTAATTCTTTGGGCTACGTGGGCGGGAAGAATTGGAACCGGTTCAGGAGGTAATCTTTTCCTCTTCTTAGCGAACGGATCCGGCAGCCAACGTTTGAGCGTCTTCTGATCGTTCGGATTCATGGCAACCGTCGGACAAATGAGTTCTTGCTCGCCAACAATGCGCTCATTGAGCCTATATGGATCAAGCACCCAGACAGCAGCGTCATAAAATCCTGGATTGTCTTTTACGGCAAAATAGAGACCGATGAGCGCGCCCTCTGACCAATCCAGAAGTCTGGTTGGTGCCCCAGAATGTTGCATGAGGAAATACCAATCCCACTGATTTGTTGGTCTTAGATTCGAAAGCGCTGGCGCACGAACCGCAAATTCCTCCCGTATTTCGTCTTCAATGCGCGATTTTTTCCGCCGTGTTGGGTTGTAGTCTCGATACAACCTTGGCCACAGTTTCCAATCCGCTTGCCCATGACCCCGAAACCAAGGCATCCAAGGATCATCCTTATCTTTAGACCACCAATCATTGCGAATTTCTTTCACCCGCTTCAGGTATTCGCTGACATTGGAAACTTGGTTCATATTTCCAGCCATGGCGCGAGCATATTCCGCCGAATGGTAGCGTCGAGTCAAATCATCGGCCCGCCCACATTGATTTTGTGCTTCAGGCAATACGCGGCGTTGTCCACGTATTTTTCCGCCCACCATTTCAGGCCGGCGCGTTCCTTTTTTGTCAATTTGCGGACGACTTTTGCCGGCGCGCCAAGCACGAGCGAGCCGGGCAAAATTTTCATTCCCTGTGTCACCAGCGCCTTGGCGCCGACGATGGATTGTTTGCCAATAACCGCACCGTCCAAAATCACCGCACCCATGCCCACGAGCACTTCGTCACCAACCTTGCAGGCGTGCACAATCGCGCCGTGGCCGACGGTGGTCCAGTTGCCGAGGACACAGGCAAAATCGTCGGCGAGGTGCAGCACTGCGTTGTCCTGGATATTCGAGTGATGGCCGACGACGATGCGGTTGATGTCGCCGCGCAGCACCGCGCCGTACCACACGCTGGAATGCGCGCCAATCGTCACGTCACCAAGCACGACGGCGGTCCTGGCGAGATAAACGCCCTTGCCGAGCTTCGGCGTTTTGCGCAGGAACGTGTCCAGTTGCTTCACTGTGCCTTTCACGCAGAGGAATTTAACCGCGGATGTCGCGGATGTCGCGGATTTTTCGAAAATCGGTGGGGTGAGCGTCCTCGCGAGCCGGACGTGGCGCCCAAAGCGAAGCGGCTCGTCAGTAGCCTCGCCCCACCTAAGCTGGAGGCGGCGATTTCGGTAACAGCCGGGAAATGATGATAAGCAGCACCACGACCACCACCGCTAAACCCCCCCAAAAGACGACACCTCCCTTTCCCGGCACTTGGTATTCCTGCCACGACGGTTTCTTGAGTTGCTGCTCGGCAGACAGCGGCGCGATTTTTTTGTCCGCAGCCAGCAATTGGCCTGCGACGAGGCTCAAATCGTAACGCGGCGGTGAGACGCGCGGATTGCCGTAGTAAAGGAAAAGTTCGTCGTCCGGTTTCGCCTTGAACAACACCCGCGTGACGGGATAAACCGCCGTGAATTTTGCCAGCTCAATCGGCGGATTATCGCCGTTCTCCGTTTCGAGAAACAACGTGTCGCTCTGCGGCGTGCTGTCCAACGACAGGGTAAATTCCTTCGATTTGCGCTCCGGCGTCTGCGTGCACGTCGCCTCGCCGAGCGGATGCCGGTATTTGTCCCCGCGCTCGTCGGTAAGATCTTCGTAAAGCGACAGCGAACGTTCAAACAACGGTGTTGGCGAAGCACACGTCAAGCGCGTCAGCGGCAGATTGGCTTGCGGCAACTCGATGATCCAGCGACTTAATTGCGGGTTCTTCGCGTCGTTCGTTGCCGTGACCGTCAAGGCCAGCGAACGGCTGATGGACGTATGCTGGATAAGATAAGGCACCTGGTTGGTGCCGCGCATCACACGCAAATCGCCCAATCTGGGCTGCGCGTGCGCGAGCACGTCGAGGTCGAGTTCCACCTGCTGCGCGCCGGCACCGGAGATTTCTATCAGCTTGCGGAATTTCCATTCCGAAATATCGAGTGACGCGCCGGTCACTGCGAGGCCGGGCAGGACTTCAGGCGGATGATAATCCGGATTGTCCGACGGCGGCGGGATGTGAATCGCCGCAACCGGGACGGAATTCAGATTCATGCCCAGCGCCGCCAAATCGTAGCGCGGCGCGGCGCACCGGGCATTGCCGGTCAACAAATGGAAGGCACCCGGCTGACTCGCCAGAAACACGAGATAAACCGGTCGCCGCTCAATCCGCACGGCTTTGATGGATAGCGGCGGGCTGTCGCCGTTTTTGATGAAAAAAATCAGTTCATGCGACCGGACCCGAATTTCCAGCGGCACGGAAAGATTTTCGGACGCGGGCTGGCCTTCGATGGCGACGCGGTAAATCACGCCTTGTCCAATCATCTGCTCGCGAATGGCGTCCTCGGAAATTTGCGGGACGGCAATGGAAACCTGGCGCGTGAAGAGCGGTTCAGCAGTTTCAATCTGCACACTGGCAATGTCCAAATTCGCCGCGCCGAGATCCAGCGCCAGCCGCGTTTCACCGGGATTTTCGTCACGCTCGGTGATGGTTACCGGAACGGTTTCCACCGGCGCTGGTTCCCCGGTTGCAGCGTGGACCAGCGCACCGGTAAACGGGACTGGTTGTGAGCGCTGGTCGTCCACCGTCAGCCGCAGCCATGCTGCAACGACCGGCGGAAAGGAGATTTTTAAGTTGGCCGCCCCGTAAGGCTGGCGGAAAACCGGCCGGCCTTGCGCCAGCGTCCGCCAGTTTTTACCGTCGTCGGAACCTTCCACACGCACCGCCTTGATGAAATTCATGGCCGGCGTTTCCAAAGTCACCGCCTCGAGCGGCTGGGCGAGCCCCGTTTCCAGCGTGATGACGGTGTTGTTGGCGTTGAGCGAAACCTGGAACGATTTCGCGCTTTGAACCATTTTCGGCGATGGAACCGGGCGTTCGATTAAATAAGAAATCTCATTGCCCGCGTCGTCGTAGAGGCGCAAGTCTTCGAGCGCGGGGCGCGCGGCGTCGAGCGTTTCGACGGGCAGATTGATTTTCACGAGCCCGTTGGTGGATACATGGAAGGCCTGCTCGTGCTGCCAATCGGACGGCAAATTCGCGGCGCTCGCCGAAAAGCCAGCCGCAAAGACGACGCACGTCGCAGTGCGAACAAAGCAACCGAATTGCCGCAAGGTTTTGGAGTGCGGTAGCCCTCTGCCGCTTTTCATCGGCAATTTTAACACTTCATTCCTGCCAAAGCGCCAGAGGGCTGGCGCAGTCCAAGACGCAGCCGCGGCGTCTGATGGTGTCTTTTTATTTCGGATTTTCATCTTTGGGCTCCGGCGCTTTGGCAATTTTGGAAAAGAATTTTTGATACGCGAACGACGCCAGCATCGCGATGACCGCCACGCCAACGAAGGAGCCGATGCGGTAAAGCTGGCCCAGCCGCGCCAGGTCGTGGAAGAAAAGCTTGAGCAAGGTGACGCACAGCAGGCCCATCGCCGCATAACGCACGGGGGAGGTGTTTTTGAGAATGCCATAAACGAGCACGCCGAGCGCAAAGAGCGCCCACGCGATGGAATAGGTCATGTCCCGCGCGAAATCGCCGCTGAACTGGAACGTCAGCGTCGAGCCGGGGGCGCTGAAATAGTCCGCGATTTCGATGTTCAACAGGAGAAATGCCAGCACGGTGCCCAGTCCGGCGAGAATGGGCGGCGCGTTGATTTTGGAAATTTGATTTCGTGGCGGCGCGAGCAGTTTTGCGCCCGCAAACAACGCCACCGTCACAATCCCGTAGGCGTACAGGTACCAGTTGAAAATGGGCGTGGCGGCGCGCGAATGATATTCGAGCACGGCGGGATTGAGCGCGAGCCGGACAAACGCAACGGTTAGCAGGCCGACGCCAACCAACCGCAGCCCCGGATGCGGCACGCGATGAAAGAGCCACAACAAGGCCGTGCCCTCCAGCGCCCAGCCGATGGTGATCCATTGACGGTCAAACTGGATCGGGAAAATGAGCGTGATAAAAAAGAGCGCTATACCACCGAACCAGGCCAACTGGGTCAGGCGCGCTTGATTCCCGGCGGAAACGGTTTTAAGCACGATGACGAGGCTCAACAGTCCGGGAACGGCAAACGCCGCAGGCAACAACCCCATGAATTGATTCGGATAGACGGCGGCAACGAAGTGGTGAATGAGGAAAAATTGCGGCGGACCGGCCATTGCCGCGGCGGCCCAGGGAACGACTTTATTTTCAAAGGACCGCAGGAATAAGAACGGGAATACCGCGAACAGGGCGAAGAAAATCAAATACCACGTCAGCACGAGATTGAGCGGTTGATTCAGGTTTGCCGGATTGAAACGGCTGAAATGCCAGGCGCATTCGAGCGCCGTCACGCACACCAGGCCGATGGCAGGCAGCCAATCGAAGGAAAACAATTTTGTCACGCCAAACAGCAGTACGACCAGCAACAGCGCCAGACCGAACACGGGCGAGGGATTGATTAATTGCAGCCGCAAGGTGGCCATGATGAGCAGCAGAAACGGCAGCACGATGGAAAACGCGGGGAGCATGGCGGCCAAATCACCGGGCGCCGTGAGATCGTCGCCAAATTTAACTCCGGCTTTCAGGGCGTCGGGTTTGAATTTCCTGACAAGCCAAATGCCCGCCGCGACAAAAAAAACGGCGAAGGTGCCGAGCAGGAAAAAGGAAACCGGCAGGCCGGTGAGATTAGCCGGGATCTTGAAAATGAGCGCGCCGGTGGCGACGAGCGTCAGCAGCAACACCGCGAGCACCGGCAGCAACGTGGCCGTCAGCGCAGCGAGGGCAATGGCCAGCAAATCCACGAGCAGAATGAACGGCCAGACAATGAACGAAACTTCGGCGAGCTTGAAAACGGGCACGAGCACCAGCACCAGCGCGAGAATCGGGAAGAAGTGATTGGCCCAATTTTGCTTCGTCGTGCCACGCAAACGCTGAAGCCATGCGGGCAGACCCGAATGGAGAACGGCGAAGATGAAATAGAACACCAGACCGGCGTTGAGCAATTCATTCGACAGGGAATTCGCCGTCCAGAAGGCGAGCAATCCGAACACGGCGAAGCCGGAGACGGACTGCGCCGGAGAAATGATTTCATCGAGCCACGCGACGGCAATGGCAACCAGGTCAATCAGGAAAACGAAACCGAACATGAGCCACGGACGTTGCGCGAGCGGGGGAAAACCCAGAAACCACGCGGTGAACGCCAGGGCGACGACGACCAGGCCGAGCGACGAGCCGGACAGCCATTGGTTGATTTGGCCGCGGCGTTTTGCCAGCCAGTTGGCCGCGAGCCAGAGCGCGTTGAACCCCAGCAGCACGGCGAGCGCAATAAAAATTTTGTCGCCGGCAAAATACTGTCCGCTGACAAAAAATTTTCCCACCCAGCCGATTTGCAGGATGGCGGTCCCCAGCCCCGCCAGCGCGGCCAGAAAATGCCAGCGGCGGACCAGCGCGACGACCATCAAGCCGACGTCGAGGATGGCGATGTAACCGAACAGGCCGGGCGGATTGTCCTGGCCGGTCGAAAGCAGAATCGGCGTAAGAAAACCGCCCAACATTCCGAGGATGGCGACGACCAGTGCGTCGAGCCGGACCGCCAGCAGAAAAGCCGTCGCCGTGATGAGCGCCATCAGCAAAAACGTCGGCAACGGTCCAAAAAAATCAAAATGGTAAATCGAGCGGCAGGCGAAGGTAACGGCGTAAAGAATGACGACGCCGGTCGCGCACAACGTTTGCGAGAGCACGAGGAAATTTTTCCTGGACATCGTCACGCCGCCCACAAGCAGACCAAGACCGGTGAGAAAACCGATGGCGACGCGCAGTTCCGGGGAGACGAGATTGTTGTCGAATGAGTACTTGACGAAAAACGCCACCGCGAGGAACAGCGCGAATCCGCCGAGCCAGGCGAAACCCTTGACGCCCATGAACTGTTCCCAATTGATTTTCGGCACGGGCTGGGGCACCAGTTCCCGCGCGGTGGTCACCGGTGGCAATCCCTCGGGAGAAACCAGTTTCGGCGGTGCGGGAATCGGTGGTGGGGAAGACGGCAGCCCAATAATGATTGGTTCGGGCGGTGGAGCTTTCGGCGGAAGAACGGCTGGTGGAACGACCGCCGGTTTGGGCGGTGCAACAGATTCGGGTTGCGGCGCAGTCGCGGTCGCGGCCGGCTGTGCCATTTCGCGTTCACGGGATTGCCGCAGACGGAACAATTCCGATTCCAGCGTGTTGATGCGCCGGGAAAGCTCGTCCATGCGATTTTTCGTGTTAACGGCATGAACAATCAACCAAACAGCCAGGGCAAGCGGGATTCCGAGAACGGCCAAGACGACCAGAGCAATTACGGGTTCCATAAAGTTTGCCTTTCAACCGGCGATACGACTTGGTTGCCGGCAATGTGCGCCCTGCTGCCGATCGCTGGCAAGCCGCAAATGCACGCGCCGAAGCCGGTTGGGGTTCATTGACCGACAAGATAACGCCGTTGGCAACCGGGGAATGAATTGAAAAAACTGGCGGAAGATTCAAAAAATTGATGCGGCATTTTCCATTTCATTCGCCGGGCAACCTCGGTAAAATACAGTGGTTGTATGATGAAGCCCTTTTCGCAGCGTCCGACGTTGCCACCGCGACGGTTGCCGCGCTCGTTCAAAGATTTGACGCCCTCCAAGCACTTCAACCCGCGCACGTTTTTTCGGGAGTTGGTTTTGAAGGCCTTGCTGACGCCACGCACCGGTCATCATCGCCGCCCGGTCTTTCCCAAATTGTCGCGCGGCCAGATGGCCGTCACCTGGATCGGCCACGCCTCGTTTTTAATTCAATTCACGGATTTGAACGTGCTGATTGATCCGAACTTTGCGAACTGGCTGTTCCTGCTCAAACGCATCAAACGTTCCGGCCTGAAGATCCGCGACCTGCCGCCCATTGACTTGGTGCTTCTGACGCACGCGCATTTTGACCATTTCCACAAGCCGACGCTGCGGCGCCTGCCGCACCCGAAAATCGGCCTCATGCCATGGGGTGTCGGCGACCTGGCGTTCGACCTGGGCTTTTCCCGCGTGATTGAACTGGTCTGGTGGGAAAGTTTTTCGCACCGGGACTGGAAGGTCACCTTTACGCCGAGCCGGCATTGGGGCGCGCGCACCCTGGCCGACCATCATCGCGGCTACGGCGGGTTTGTGCTGGAATACCAGGGCCGGAAAATTTATCACGCGGGCGACAGCGCATACTTCGACGGCTTCAAACAAATCGGGGAAAAATTTTCGCCGGAAATCGCGCTGCTGCCCATTGGCGCCTATCATCCTGAATCGTTCCGCCGTGTGCACATGGGCCCGGACGAGGCGGTGAAGGCGTTCAAGGATTTGCGGGCGCGCTGGCTGGTGCCGATGCACTACGGAACATTCAAATTATCGTTCGAGGCATTGGACGAACCGCCGCGGTGGCTCCGGCAAATCGCCGAGCAGGAAGGCCTCGTGGCGAGGTTGCGAATGCTTGACGAAGGCGTGCCGGTGGTGTTTTGATTTGACGGATTCGTCACATCAACATGACCAACGACAACGGTAATCCACGTTTCTCAAATCTTGACGGGTTGCGACGTTACGTGCCCCTTGCGGTCTGGGCTATCGTCATCCTGGTTATTCTGGCCATTCCTCTGAAAATCATCAGCTACGGTTTTTTGCCGGGAGACGACGCGCTGCGCCACGCGGCCAAGGCGGTGAGCGGCAAACCGTGGACAGATATTGTGGTGATGGGACCTTCTTTCATCATAGATACCAATTTCGGCTGGCATTTGCTGTTGCGGCAAATTTTTCTGTTTAGCAAATGCAGTACCGAAGGGCTGGTACTTTTTTCCGTCGTGGCGTTGTTTGCGCTGGTCAACTGGGCGGTGTTGCCGTGGTTGAAGCGGCCGGAAGCCTGGTTGGTTGCATTGCTGGCCGTGGTACTGGCGTCTGATCTTTCAATACGGTTTACGCTCGGCCGGCCGTTTATCCTGACCATTGCCGGGCTGCTGACCATTCTTTTTGTCTGGTACATTCACGGTCCATCTCCGCCCAAATGGTGGACGGTGTTGTGGATGGCGCCACTGATCGCCCTCTGCACGTTCGTGCACGGGGTATGGTATCTGTGGCTGTTGCCGGTGGCAGCGTTTTTCCTCGCCGGCCAGTTTCGTTGGGGATGGCTGCTGATTGTGGGCTGGTTGGCGGGAGTATTCCTGGGGGCTTCGCTCACGGGCCATCCGTTTGAGTCACTTTACCAGGCGCTCGTGATGGCCTACCGGGCCTTTGAAATGCACGCCACCCAGCGCACGCTCGTCAGCGAGTTCCGGCCGTCATCAGGCGATGTTTTGGCATTGGCCCTCTTTGGCGGTCTGTTGGTCCTGCGCCAGCTGGCCGGACTGAAGGCGCGGCCACTGGCCTGCAATCCGGCGTTCTGGCTGTTCTGGATGTCGTGGGTGCTCAGCTTCAAGGCGACTCGTTTCATGGACGACTGGGGGTTGCCGGCGTTGATGATGCTGATTGCCTGCGACGTGGAACTGCTGTTGCAGGCGCGATTCGCGTCGGATTCTTTCCGGCGCCTGGCCCTGACCTGCGGACTGGCAGCAGCAGTCTTTCTGGCCATCACCAGCGACGCCAACAGCCGTTGGTCACAAGCCCTGGCCTGGGATTTTTTAACGCCGGACAATTCCGCAGTTGTTGGCTGGGTGCCGGATAAAGGAGGTATCTTCTACTCGGCCGACATGAATTTCTTTTACCAGACATTTTACAAAACCCCAAATGCCGACTGGCGATATCTTGTCGCCTTTGAACCAGCCTTCATGCCTGATGAGGATTTCAAAGTGTACGAAGCGATTCTTTGGAATCTTCTTTGTTATGGCAACGCAGATGAAGCTTACCTGCCCTGGGTCGACAAGATGCGGCCACAGGACCGTCTGGCCATCCGCGAGGCAATCCGGCCGAACATCCCGGAGTTGGAATGGAAAGACGTCACGGCTCATGGCCTCTGGATTGGCCGCCTGCCACGAACCAACGCTCCGTCACCCGCCCTTACAATACCCGCGCCGAAGCCGCCCGAAAATTCAAGGCACTGACAGTCCGTCTATTTTTTTCGCTAACGCAAAGTCTTTTTCCGTCAGACCGCCCGCGTCATGAGTCGTGAGCGTGAGCGTGACCTTGTTCCAGCGGATGTCAATGTCCGGATGATGCCAGGCCGCTTCGGCGAGTTCGGCCACCGCGTTCACAAATTGGACCGCGGCGGGAAAATCCTTGAATTGAAACGTCCGCGAAATGGTCGCGTCCTTCTGGATCCACTCCGGGACGGCGGCGAGCGCGGATTTGATGTTGGTGGCGTTGAGTTTTTTCATGACTCAAAACTATTCCTTGCGCCCGTCCACATAAACGCGCACGAATTCCTCGTCGGACTTGCACAGATAAATGATGCCTTCGATGAGGCCGATGAGATGCATGACGGGCGAAAGAATGAAGCAGGAGAGCAGGGACACCAGCAGCATGACCAAACCCGCGCCGGTGTAACCCAGGATGAACTTATGAATGCCAAAGCCACCCAACAATATGCCACAGATGCCCGCCGGGATTTTGTTGGATGCGCGCGCCGCGAAGACGGACGGCGGCGCGATGGTCGGCGGGACCATCTTCAATTCAGGCGTCAATTCCGGAATGGCGCTCAGCGGTTTCCAGTCGGGTGCGCCTTCGGTTAGAACCAACGTTTGCGCGTTGACCCGGTTTTCGGCCAGCCAGCGCCGGAGTTGTTCCGCATTGACGGGGCCATAGGACTGGCCGTCGGCTCCAATGATTTTATACATAGCGAGACCTCTGCAAAACGCATTTGAACGTGGTGGTTGAATAGAAGTCAGAGAGATATGCAAACGACAAGCGATCCCCAATATGGACTTCTGGACAGTCTGATGCCCTCTGCGCCGGCGAACGATTTTCTGGAACGGCTCGACCGTGCGGTGGACTTCAAACCCATCGAAGCGGCGTTGCACCGGATGTATCCGGCCCGGACCGGCCATCCGCCGCATCCGCCGCTGGTGCTTTTCAAGATGAGCCTGCTGCAGCACTGCTACGGCTTGTCCGATCCGCAATGTGAAGAGTTGGTGGCCGACCGGATGAGTTGGCGGCGGTTCGTGGGCTTGGGCTTGCAGGACAGAGTGCCCGACGAAACCACGCTGGTGCGCTTCCGCCAACGGTTGATGGAACATGGGCTGCATGAAAAACTGCTGCAACTGGTCAACCGCCAACTCGAACAAAAAGGGTTCATCCTGAAAACCTGCACACTGGTGGATGCGACACTGTTGGCTGCGGCGCGGCGCGCCCCGGCCAGGGAAGACAGAAGCGGTGGCGACGATGACGCGGGCTTTACCGTCAAGAAAGGCCAGCCGCATTACGGCTACAAAGCGCACGTGGCCGCCGACCAGGAGCACACGTTGATTCGTCAAGTCACTCTGAGCGATGCCAGCGTCCATGACAGCCAGGAATTTGAGAACGTGGTCAAAGGCGATGAAGAAATGGTTGTGGCCGACAAAGCCTATTGGAGCCAGGAGCGCAGCCGCTGGTGTGAACGCAGAAACATTGGCAATGGCATTTTGCGCAAGGCGTTTCGGGGACAACCGTTGGACAAAACCACACTGCTCTTTAACCGGCTGATGAGCCGCGTGCGTTGCGGGATTGAAAGAATCTTCGGCTGGTGGAAGCGATGCACCGGCTACAGGCGAGTGCGGTATGTGGGGCGTGATCCCAACCGGCTGGAGTTGGAGTTCAAAAGCATCTGTTGGAACTTGAAACGCCTGGTGAGTTTGACCAGAGCATGAAGCAATACATCCAGAACGTCCGCGCGGCGGACAAAAACGATGAAAACGGCGGTTCACATCGCCGGACACGGCGTGTCGCCAATCCCATTTTTCGTTGAATAATGACTTTGACATCAAATCAGCAACTCAAACAACCTTTTGCAGAGGTCTCATAGCGTGCCTGGGTTATGGTTTTTCTTATTTTTTCTTTGGCAAATCCGCAAGCCGTGGTGGAATGTTCTCTGCGTTTTTGCGTTCGTCCGCTTTTGCCCGTCGGAACAAATTCACGCACGCGATAAATGTCCAGACATAGCTCACTGCAAAACAGAATATTCCCGCTTTCCACATCCAACCGCTGAAATTCTGGGGAATCGGCTGGCCAAGTTCTTCCTGGACAGTTCTGTAAGACACTTTGATGATCCACACACAAATCAGAGCCGCCCCGGCGATGGCGAGCAACAATTGGCAGGCGCCGGTGAAGAACTGTCCCGCTCGCATTGAACCGACTCCCGGCGTTG
Organism: uncultured bacterium; assembly: GCA_963723125.1. Taxonomy (GTDB): domain Bacteria; phylum Verrucomicrobiota; class Verrucomicrobiia; order Limisphaerales; family UBA11358; genus UBA11358. Next base: position 1,029,213 of record CAVRPQ010000006.1, on the reverse strand, counting down.
CTATATTCATCATTATGCATGACCATGCGCGATCACGGCTCAGGGGATGTTCAGACGACAAAGACATCAGGCATCAATGAAACTGTGATTTGACTCCCGCCTTGCTCAACGCCACCGCCGCCCAAATGCCAATGGGCAATCCAATAACACAGCACGGCGTCAGGCAAGGCACCATCGCCAGTATCGCCGCAGTATAGGCAAATTCATAACTGCGCAGCGATTGCATCTTGGTCGCGCCGATGTAAATCAACAGCGACATAATCAACTCAAAAAGACTGTTGATGATGCCGAACGGTCCATAAGCCAGATGAAGCCATTGTTGAATCGTTTGTTGGATCTGAGGGTCACCAATCTGCTGCAACGCCGAGTTGAATTGATTCAGGTTCGGACGAAACAACGTCGTTCTTACCAAACCCCACACCGCCAGAATAATGTTGAGAATGGCCGTGACTTTTAAGGCGATGGCGGGGCTTTTAACTCGCTGCAATGCCGCATCGCGTTCATCATTTCTCTCCGGCGCCAGGAGAGGTCCCGGCGCGCTCAAGGTCGCGGGCTTGCTGGCCAGCACGTCGGCGAACTCGGGAAACGTGGACAGTTGCTTCCATTCGATGTCCCCGTACAATTGCACGAGGGACTGCGCATTCAGCCGGCCTTCGGCAATCCATTTAAGCAAGTCCTCCGACGAAACCGGCCCGTATTGTTTCAGGTCGCCCCCTATGACTTTATAGTTTGCCATAATCGCACTGGTTTTCCGCGGGTTCTAGTCGGTTGGCCGCCCTGACGCAAGCTCCGGTTTGCAAATTATGCATTCCACACGAACATTTTTCCCTGCTGCATTGTTTGTCACCGTCAATAATGAAACACGTAAGTGCCTTTCGCTGCGTCCTTGAATTCCGGTCAGGGGTCCCACCGCAAGGCGCCGAGCTGGGCTTCCCGCAACTGCTGGACGCTGCCGTCCGTGCAGGCAACCACGAACACCCGGGCATGGCGCGGCTTGCCAATCATTTTTTCCGGACCGCCATTCGCATTCCAGTCGCCGTCCGATTCAAAAATCATTACCGTATTCGGGGCGACCTTGCTCGCATCCAAACCATCGAGCCTGGCGTTGAAGGCATAATCGCAGCGGCTGGAAGAATTCGCCGCGGGGCATTTGAACACCTGTTCCGATCCGACGCTGGTTTTGATGGCGTCGCACCAGGTTGCAGCGGGAGGCAATTGTCCGTTGTGATCGTCGGAATAGATTTTCACCGCCAGCGCCAGTTGCTTTTCGTTATTGACACAATTGATGGCCTGCGCCTTTTGCTTGGCGGCCGACAGCGCCGGCAGCAGCATCGCGGCATAAAACGGAATCATAAACAGAAAGATTCCCGACACGATGACGCCCGCCAGCGCGATGCCACCGCCGCGCAAGGCGCCCCGGCTGTTAGACACCTTGACCAGGGCAATGATGCCGAAAATGAGTCCAAACAATGCCGTGATGCCGCAGGTGAACACGCCCAAAACTCCGAGGACCAGCGAAGTCACGGCCAGGCCGCTGGTTTTCGCAGGAACGGCGGGGGCGGCCGTTGGCAAGGGCGGCACGCGGTTTCTCAACGCCTCTTCCAACTCCGGAACCTCCGCCAGCAATTTCCATTCGTCGGTGCCTTCGATTTGCACCTTGGTCTGGGCATTGAGCCGGCCATCGGCAATCCATTTGCGCAAGTCCTCCGCCGAAACCGGTCCATATTGTTTCAGGTCGCTGCCGATGATTTTATAGTTTGCCATAATTGCTGATTTTCCTCGGTTTTAGTCGGTTGGCTGTCTTTACGCAAGCTCTGGTTGGCAACTTACGTGTTTCGAATGAACAATTTCCCGGGCAATTGTTTCACCGCCCGTTTCATTTCCAGACTCAATAACGCGACCGAAACCGCCGAACTCGGCAGGCCGCTGCGCCGGATGACTTCGTCAATGGCCGACTCGTCGCGGGTCAGGGAATCGTAAACACGTTGTTCGTTGTCCGACAATTCCAGCGCGGGCAACACGCCGGTTTCGCCAGGCGACGGCGGACGATTGCTCCCCGGAAACAAATACTCGAATTCACTCAAAACGTCCTCGGCGCCTTCACACAGCTTGGCGCCCTTTTTAATCAGGTCGTGACAACCCTTGCTGCGCGGCGAATCAATCCGCCCCGGCACGGCAAACACCTGCCGGCCGTATTCGGTCGCGAAATTCGACGTGATGAGCGCGCCACTATGCAAATCCGCCTCCACGACGACTGTGCCCAGTGTCATGCCGGCGATGATCCGGTTACGGATGGCGAAGGATTGTTTGTCACCGTTGCGATTGAAGGGGAACTGGGTAAGGACCGCGCCGTTGGCCGCCGCCCGTTCGAACAGCCCCTTGTTCTCCGGCGGGAACACGACGTTGATGCCCGTGCCGAGCACCACCACCGTCCGGCCCTTGGCCGCCAGCGCGCCCTGATGGGAGGCCGTGTCAATGCCGCGTGCGCCGCCGCTCACCACCGTCACACCGACATAGGCCAGTTGGTACGCCAGTTTGCGCGCCGTTTCAATGCCGTAATGCGTCGTCATCCGCGACCCGACCATCGCCACGGCGTTTTTGTCCTTCGCTGTCAACCGGCCTTTCGCGTAAAGCACGATTGGGGGATCGTAAATTTCGCGGAGCAACGCGGGGTATTCGTCATCGCTCTGAATTAAAACGCGGCAGCCGGATTCTGCAATGCGCTTCAATTCGCCCGTGAGGTCAACGGACCTTTCCCAATGGCAAATCGCCTCGGCGGTTTCGTCGCCGACGTTGCGGACGCGGAGCAGCGCGGATTTGGAGGCGGCCAGAATTTTGGGGGCGTCGCCGAAGTTTTCGAGCAACGAACGGGCGCGCACCGGACCAACATGTTCGATGAGGTTCAACGCGATTAGGGCTTCGCGGGGATCCATGCAATCTGGATAACAGTTTATGATGGTTGCCGCAAGCCAAAGGTGCGGGCAGCGTTGCATTTTTTAAAATTCTTTGCTACTTAGTGCGCGTGCCTGATCCCAGCCTGCTGCTCCTGATCCCGGCCTATAACGAGGAGCGCCGCATCGAACCGATGTTGCGCGATTACGCCGGCTTCTTCCAGGAGCAGTACCGCGGCAAATTTCAACTCGTCGTCATCCTCAACGGCTGCACGGATAATACGCTCGGCGTCGTGCAAAAAGTCGCGAAGGACTTTCCCAGCGTCAGCTACCTGAATTTTCCCGGCCCCATCGGCAAAGGCGGGGCGCTTATCGAGGGACTCAAACTCGCGCCGTTCGCCGATCTGATTGGCTACACGGACGCCGACGGTGCGACCCCGCCACATTCATTTCATGAATTGGTCCAGCAGATCGGCAAAGCGGACTGTGTCATTGGCTCGCGCTGGCTGCCGGATTCCATCATTCATCAGGAACAGGCCAGCCACAGAAAATTCGCCAGTCGTGCATTTCATCTGATCGTACAATTGCTGTTCTGGTTGAACATCCGCGACACGCAATGCGGCGCGAAGGTGATGAAGCGCGAGGCGGTCGAGAAAATTCATTCCTTCCTGCGCATCGCCGACATGGCGTTTGACATCAACCTGTTGGTCGCCTTGAACCGCGCTGGCTTCCGCATCCTGGAAGTCCCGACCGAATGGACGGATCAGGCTGGCTCGAAAGTCGTGCTGGGCCGGACGTCGCTGACGATGTTTCTGTCCACGGTGCGCGTCCGGTTGATTTACTGGCCGTGGCTTTACAAACTACTCCGCCCGTTGCGCCCGTTGGAAGGCTGGGTTTACAAGAAGCTGAGCGCGCCACAGCCGTTGTCGGAGCCTCAAGTCCAAAGTCCAGTCCCCAAAGTCGAATAATCCGGTGACTTTAGACTTTGGACTTTGAACCAAAGAAAGTGAACCGCGCGCACACGCCGAGCAGCAACAGGTTGAAAACGCCGAGCGTTTGCAGCGCCACCTCCATGCGGCCGGGGAATTTGTGCAGCATCGCCGGCAGCGTGAATCCGTAGGCGACGGCCAGCAGGACCATCGGCAGGACGGCCTTGAATTTCGCCCGCGCCATCAAATCGTTCACCAGCACGTTCGCCAGCGCCAGCGGAATCATTGCGCCCGCATACCACGGCAGCAGTTTCATTGTTTCCGCGATGTATCCCGTCTTGAACGCCAGTTTCACCACCAGCGGTCCGACGATGCACAAGCCCGCCGCGCCGCAAACCGCCAGAATCGCCGTGCCAAGCAGAACGATGCCGAGCAGGTTGCTTTTTTCCGACTTCGCCGTGGCGTGGACAATTTTCGGGAACATCACCGCTGCCAGCGGGAGCACCAGCCAAAGCAGCGCGCGCGACAACGTTCCCGCCACGCCGTAGGACGCCATTTCGTCGCCGGGAAAAAACGCCTTCACATACATGGTGTCCGTCGTGAACAGGAACTGGCACGCGCCGAAGCCGAGCATCAACGGTGTAACCTGTTTGAACAAGCCGCGCCAGTCAAATGCTTCTGATTTCGCCAGCCACAAGTCACGCGAACGCCAGATGGCAATGCCCGCCCAGGCGCCGAGGCCGGCGAACGCGCCGAACATCATGCCCGTCGCGCCCGTGTGAAACGCGAGCACCAGCAGCACGGCCAAAGCGACACGCCCGACGCCGCCCAGAATGGTCGCCCAGCCCAGCCAGAAAAAATCCTGCCGCCCTTGCAGCACGCCGGAAAAAAGCGGCATCCACAGATTCATCAGCAACGCCGCAAGCGTCACCCACAACGTCGCCGGGCTTGTGAGTTCCCAGCCCGCCATGATGCGGTTCTGAAATGCCAGAACGAACAGGGCGATTATCGCCCACGCGATGAACGTCAGCAGCCAGCCCCAACGGATCATCAACGAAAGCTGGGGTCCGCGGTTCGTCGCCAGCGTCCCGGCGGTTTGCTGCGCGAAGACCATCTGCAACGGCATTGTCGGAATGAGTGACGTCAGCATCAGCATTGTCACGAAAATGCTGTATTCGGCGGGGGAAATTTTTTTGGCCAGCGGATGCACGCCGAAGGTCATTGCTCCCTGAATGATCGTCGCCATCATCAGCCAGCCGCTCTGGCGAAAAAACGTCGCGTGCGGCTTGTGGTCAATCGTCGGAATGGCTTCGACTTTTTCTTCGGACATGGGCGCGCAAAGTTTGCCGGATGAATCCGGTAGAGAAAAGGCAATTAGTTTTAACCACGTATAAAACAATTATTCATTCGTGTTAATCCGTGTCCATCCGTGGTTAAATCATTACGGAAACGATTTCAGAAAATTCAACAGCAAATCCTTCCCATGTTCCAGTTCTGCCAGCGAAATCCATTCGTCCGTCGTATGCGCCTGCGCAATGTCGCCGGGACCGAAAACGACGCTGGGAATGCCGCCGGCCGACAATACCGCTGCGTCGCAGAAGAAATCGACACCCCTCGGGCGCGTCTGGCCTATGCTCCGCAGAAACTGCCGAACCAGCGGCAGCTTCGGATTGGTTTGCAGGGGCAACGCCGGCGCCAGCTTGGCGCTGGAAATTATCGCGTGCAATTTCCGGGAATGGAGGAACGCGGCCATTTCGCGCTGCACGCTGTCGCCAGTTTCGCCGGGCAACGTGCGCCGGTCAATCGTGATGGCGCAACGGTCGGGCACGATGTTCGGCTGCGTGCCGCCACAGATGGCGCCGACGTTCACCGTCGCCGGGCCGAGCAGCGGATGTCGGCGCCTTCGCAAGCGTGCGGCATAATCTGTTTCCAACACTTCCACAACGCGCGCCATTTCATAAACGGCATTTTTGCCAAGTTGCGGCGTTGCGCCGTGGGCCGCTTTGCCTCGCGTTTCAAGTTCCAGCCACAAGCTGCCTTTGTGCGCGGTGACCGCCTGTAATCGTGTCGGTTCACCGACAATGGCGAGGTTCGCCCGCAATCCGCTGGCGGTCAATGCGCGCGAACCGGCCTGCGCGTGCTCTTCGTCCACCAATCCGGTAAAAACAATCTCTGTTTCCTGCGGGCGTGATTTTGATTCCGCCAGTTCGCCAAGCGCGGACAGCATGGCGGCGGCGGAACCTTTCGTATCGCACGCGCCACGCCCATGCAAGCGACCGTTTTTTCGCCGCGGAATGAATTGCGAATCTTCGGCGCTGACGGTGTCAAGGTGCGGCGCGAGCAGGATTGTCTGGCGGATTTTGTTTCGCGGCCGCAGGCGCGCGATCAGATTGGAGCGCCCGGGCAGCACTTTTTGAAATTCGACTTCGAGCCCGGCCCGCGTGGCGACCGATGCCAGAAAATCCGCAACGCGCTGTTCACCGGCAATCAATCGGGTTTGCCGCGCCGAAGTTCCGATTTGTGGGACGAAACCAGGATTGACGCTGGGCAGCGCGATGAGTTCGGCCAAAAGTTTTTCGGTGCGCGTCATGCGCCAAAAGTTTAACGGTCGGGAACACAGCTGTCGAGGACCGGGGAGAAAAGCGCAGCGGGCGTTGAGTAACATACAAATTACAAAAACGACTTGTATCCAACGCCCGCCGCTTAAACTTAAACTACCTTGTCAATTTAATCCGGTTGGTCACTTTGGCAAGTGACGTTTTGGTTTCAAGTGCGTGACGATTCAAACGATTTGCCCGGGCCGGCAATCCTTCCCGGTGCCTCCGGTTCCGGCGCCGGACCCGGCATCACTTTTTCTGGACAAAAGGTGCCCGCGCAAGCACAGTAAAATTCATGAAACAAGTTAAGGCAAAATCGGATACGATCCTTTGGATTGAAGCATTCGGCTTCTCGTTGATCATCGCGCTTTCCTGGCTGACGGAAATAATGCGGATTCCTCATTTTATTTTCGGCGAGCCATTCGCCGCCAACTGGCACCGGGCGATACTCCGGACCATTGTGGTTTCATTGATCTGGATCTGGGTCCATCTGGCGACCCGGCGGTTGTTAAAACGGTTGCATTACCTGGAAGAATTTCTGCGGGTGTGCAGTTGGTGCCGCAAGGTATGCCACGAAGGGGAATGGCTTACCATGGAAGAGTATTTCAACTCAAAATTTGCCACGCAGACCTCCCATGGCATGTGCCCCGAATGCCTGCGAAAGGGGAAACAAGACCTCCAATCAAGGGAAAATCCGGCTTGAACTTCTGAATTATGAAAAACTTCCCTCTGTTCATTATTGGTTTAATGGCCCTCGGACTCACCCGGGTTGACGCCGCCGGAACCAACCAACCGCCGGTGCACCTGGCCATTTACGGTCTGGTTCACGACCACGTGAAGGGTTTTCTGCCCAATGTGCTCAAAAGCAAGGATGTCCAGCTCGTCGGCATCGTTGAGCCCAATCACGACCTCGCCATGCGCATCGCAACCTCGTTCCACCTGAACCCCAACCTGTTCCACGCCACTTTGGCAGAGCTGCTCGCCCAAACGAATGTGGATGCCGTTGCGGCTTTTACCAGCACGTACGATCACCCGCGCGTCGTCGAAGAATGCGCCCCGCATCACTTGACCGTGATGATGGAAAAGCCGCTGGCGGTAAGTTTGAAAGACGGCCGCGCCATTGCCGCCACGGCAAAAAAATATGGCATCCCGATTATCGTGAACTACGAAACCACCTGGTATCCGGGAAACCAGGCCGCTTACGATCTGGTCTGCGAACAACATGCCATCGGCGACATCCGCAAAATCGAGGTGAACGACGGGCATTGGGGACCCAAAGAAATCGGTTGCTCGCAGGATTTTCTGGCCTGGCTCACCGACCCCAAACTGGATGGCGGTGGCGCATTGATGGATTTCGGCTGTTACGGCGCGGATCTGATGACGTGGTTAATGCAGGGCCAAAGACCGACTTCGGTATTCGCCGTGACGCAACACTTCAAACCCGACGTGTATCCCAAGGTGGAAGACGAAGCAACCATCGTGGTGACTTATCCCAAAGCACAGGGAATCATCCAGGCCTCCTGGAACTGGCCGTACAACCGCAAGGACATGGAAATTTTCGGTACTGGCGGCTATGTGCTCGTGCCGCAAAGCAACATGTTGCGGGTGATGAAAGATAACGGCACGGAAACCCAATCTCCGGTGGCTCCGCTGACTGGTGCGCAAGCCGATTATCTCTCGTATCTCGTGGCCGTGGTCCGCAAGGAGATCCAGCCCGCCGGGCTTTCTTCCCTGGCCATGAACCTGACCGTGATGGAAATTCTTGATGCCGCCCGCGAATCCGCCAGAACCGGGAGGCGCATTGATCTGCCGGCGCGGTGATTTCGCCCATCCTGAAAAATTCTCGCTGGTGGCAAAAGCGCAGGATAGGCGTCGCGCCTGTCTTTGACTCCTATCTCTCTTTTTGATTGGAAGCCTGCCAAAGCCTTTTGCTGCTTTCTTCTCGACAAAATATGCGGCTGCCCAACCATGTTCGTATGCCGCGAATTGGGCAATGTTATCAATGGTCAGAACTTCCAGGGAAAGGTCATGGGTACGTGCGATTTGAAGATGGGCGTGTCGTTTGTGCAAACTTGAAGCCAGAACTAAACCCAAACGCACCAGAAGTAATTTTGGTCGGACATGGCCCATTGCGCGAAAAATGGGCGGAAATTCTTTGCAACCAAGACCACAACATTGCTTTTGAAGTATATCTCAAGCAAGCTACCCAAGCCAGAAATAGATGGAAGTATGTAGGAGAATATGTTGTCGAAAATTGGAGTGAGGCCGCCGATGAAATTCGTCAACACGGAATAAAAGCCAACCGTCAAGATATTGTCAGGGTGATTAAATTGAGAAGGAAATAGATTTGTGAAATGGCTACTTAAAAATTGGTGGGGCAGGCTGTATATCCTCGTTCAGATTGTTTGTTTGGTAGTTACGATTTTTCTTGCTGTAAATTTCATCACAAAAAGCCTACACGATGAAGATGATGAAATCGGCGCGATTCTCAATGCGGAGAAAACGTCCCGTTCCTTGGGAGAAGCACCTCCACCACCCGGGGAGCAAACTCGCTTTTCAAAGGAAATAAACAGAGTCACAAAGGAACGCAGCGAGGAGAGATTAAGAATACCAATTTGCTATCTGCTGTCTAATTTGGCGATTCCAGTAATCTGGAGCATAGGTTTGTTTGTTTGTAAAGGATTGCCATCACGCCGAATTTCACAGGGTAGTTAAAAATTTCCTTCGCGTTCTTCGCGCGACAATTCCCCTTTCAAACAATCTCCACCGAGTATTTCGGCAGCGCGTCGAGAAAGGATTGGCCGTATTGCTTCATTAAAACCCGGTTGTCCAAAACGACGATGAAGCCGGTGTTGACTTGCTTTCACACGCGGAGCAATTTTGTCGCATGAAAAAGATTTCGTTGAAGACGAACCAGAAGCGCAACAAGCGATCAAGCCGCAAACCGCGCCTTTCACTTCATGAACGAGCCAAAGACCTTTGCGGCAGCGTTTCCGGCCCGCCGGATTTGTCCACGCGCAAACTCATCGGTTATGGGCGTAATTGAATTTCCCTTCGCGAAAATTGGCGCAATTCGCGGATGAATTAAAATTCTTCAAACAATCTCCACCGGACATTTCGGCAGGGCGTCGAGAAAGGATTGGCCGTATTGCTTGGTTAAAACCCGGTTGTCCAAAACGACGATGATGCCGGTGTCGGTTTTGGTGCGAATCAGCCGGCCGACGCCTTGGCGGAATTTCAGGATGGCCTCCGGCAGGGAAAATTCGCCGAAGGAATTGCCGCCGCGCGCTTCAATCGCCTCGATGCGCGCCTCGATGAGCGGATGGTCGGGCACAGCGAACGGCAGCCGCGTGATGATGACGTTGCTCAACGCCTCGCCCGGCACGTCCACGCCCTGCCAGAAACTGTCCGTGCCGAACAGCACCGAGTCCACGTCGTCTTTGAACTTCTCCAGCATCGTGGATCGCGGCGTGCCGGTGCCCTGCACGAAGCACGCGACGCCGAGCCGGTCGAAAAACGGCGCCATCCGTTCGCCGAGTTCCCGCATGAGCTTGTAATTGGTGAACAGCACGAACGCCTTGCCGTGCGTCATGGTGACGAAATGTTCGATCCAATGTTCCAGCGCCCCGGCGTAGCCGGCTTCGCGCGGATCAGGCATCTTTTTGGCAACGAAAATCTTCATCTGCCGCTCATAATCGAACGGAGTTCCGACCTGAAGCTGCGCGGCCGATTCAGCGCCGACCCGGCGGATGAAATAATTGAGACCAGCGGTGGAGTGAGTAGTCAGTAGTTCGTAGTCAGCAGTCTTTGCCTTCGGGCGTCCTGCTGCTGACTGCTGACCACTGACTACCGACTGTGTTGCCAGCGTCGCGCTGGTCATGATGATGCTGGTGTCGCTTTCAAACAAACGCCGACGCAGAAACTCCGCCACGTCAATCGGCGCGGCGTTGAGCGCGAGATTCTTCTGCGCCTTGCCACCGCGTTCCACCCAGTAAACATAATCAGATTCAGTTTGACCAAGAAACGCAGCCATGTGGTCGCGAAATTCAATTAAACGACGATTACATTCTTGCAGTTCCCGTCCGGTATGATCGTCCTCGCTCATTTTGACGAGATGGCTGATTGCTTCGCGCAATCGCTGGATGGGCAGTGTGATGCTATCGGGAATCAACTCAGGATGCCGGATGCGAAGTTCGGCCCAGGAGCGGCGACGTTCGCTGCTGTCATCGCCGCCAAATTTATTTTTGCCGGCGGAGCGCTGAATTTTCTCGCAAGCTTGTTCAACGTTTGCAAAAAACTGGTCGGACGCCTTCAGCAAATCTTCCACCAGCCTGACCTCCTTTCGCTCGAACAACGTGGCGAACAAGCCTTTTTTGGTGTTTGGATTCCACAGACGATGCAACGTGTAGCGTAATTGACCGTTGGATACGCTGAGGCCGATGTATTTTGACGCCACCGCTTCCATGGTGTGGGCCTCATCAAAAATCACGAAGTCATTTTTGAAAAGGATTCCATCCGCCACGTCTTCTTCCGCCACGCCCAGCAAAGTGAAAAAAAGGGTGTGGTTTAACACGAGTACATCCGATGAAAGAAACCTGTTCCGCGCGCGTTGAAAAAAGCAAACGCCCGGGTCTTTGCCAAAATCAGACGGGAAGCCGCAGATTTTCGAGGAACACAAGCCGCGTTCGGAGCAAACTTCCGCCCAGACTTTTGGGTCGGGTTCAATTTCGAAATCGGAGAGGCTGCCGTCCTTTGTGGTTTTTGACCATTCGACGATGCGTTCCAACTCTCTTCTTTCGGAGGATGTGAACAGTTTGCCGGCTTGCTGCACCGCCTTGTCGAGCCGGTGGGTACAGAGGTAATTGCCGCGGCCCTTGAGCATGGAGTAACCGAATTTGACCGGTTCGGTCAGCGCGCCAAGCACGCCGGTGAGCATGGGCAGATCCTTTTCCGTCAACTGCTCCTGTAAATTGATGGTGTGCGTGGAAACAATGGCCTTCTTCTTTTGCGCCACGGCAAACAAAATCGCCGGGATCAGGTACGCGAGTGATTTGCCAACGCCGGTGCCGGCTTCGACCGCAAGGTGCTTGCGGTTCTGCAAAGCGCGCGCCACCGCCACGGCCATTTCCTGCTGCTGCGGGCGGAACTCAAAATTTTTCGCGCGCGACAGCAGACCCGCCGGCGAAAAAATCTCCTCGACCTGTTTAACCAGGTCGGTGGTAGCCCCTGCGGGTTGTTGTTCAATGACGGAAATCATCCGATCAAAACAGTTGACTGCTTAAAATCACCTTCAGGCTCGCGGTTTTGCCCGGCCCGAGCGAAAGCTTGTTCCGTTTCACGTTGCCCGATTCCACGCAGATCATGTGCCGGTGTTCCGCCGGGTCGAAGTCGTCCGGCAGTTTCTGCGTGGTCCACGGATTCCAGACGACCGTCGAACGGGAATTGAATTTCTCCACCCGGATCGTCCGTTTCCGGTTTTCGTCGCGAATTTCCACCACGCCGGCCGCGTCGGGATAAACGCGGTTGGTTTCCTTCGTAATGCGCAGCACCGGATCATTTTCCACTTTGCGCGCACCGGTTGCGCCCGCGGCGAAATCGTCAAACGTCAACCCTCGCAGACCGGCGACGGAAACCTGCGCGATGTCGCCGGCGTAAAAATAAGTATGCAAACAATTTTCGATTTCCAGCGTTTCGCCACAGGCATCGTTCGCCGTCATCAGTTCCATCGTCAGCCTGTCGGCAACCGTCACGACAAATTCCATGCGCAGGTCTTTCCACGTCTCGTACCCAGAAATCTGCGGCAGCGCAAACGCCAGCGTCACTGCCCTCTCCGGGGAGGCGGAAGTTTTGATAAGCTGCCATTCCGTAATGCGCGCAAAGCCATGTGATGGTTGGCCATCGCGATTGCCAAACCACGGAAAACAAATGGGCACGCCACCGCGAATCGGCTGACCCGGCGCAAAATGGCTTTTCGCACTCAGGAAGAGCAACGGTGGTTCGCCGTTTTTCTGAAACCCGGTGATGTGGGCGCCGTGAAGATAAATCTCCGCCGTGCTCCGGCCGGTCGTGATGTTAATTTTCGGCAGACCGCCGTTGCCGCCGGCAAATGTGACCCGACCGGGGATTTCAAATTTCCGCAAGTGATCGGGAAGGATGACGGTTTCCATAAAACCAGGGCGGTTTAACATAAATGGCCGTCCGGTGCAGTTTTTTTATCGAGTTGGTCGCACAAAAATTTATATGCGCAGAGTTTTCGCCGGAGTTTGCCAAACCTCGACCCGCGTCTCCACGACTGGCCGAAGCAGAGGAAGTAGAATCTGACGGGCAGGTTTGCCGGGTTGGATATGTGCGGAAAATTATTGAAATTCCGCAGCCGATCATTGTAATGGTCGGGCTAGGCGTTCCCAAACCAATAAAAATCGATTATTCCTATGAACGAAACCATCCCTCCGCTTCCCGGCAACGCACCGCCGCCCAAAAGTTCAGCACTGGCCATCTGGAGCCTCGTATTGGGCATCCTTAGCCTCACTTGCTTTTCTCTCTTCAGCGCCATTCCCGGCGTAATTTGCGGCCATAAGGCGCTCTCCAGGATCAAGCAGTCCGGCGGCGCACTCACGGGCCAGGGCCTGGCCATCGCGGGGCTGGTCACGGGTTACCTGGGAATTTTGTGGGCCGTGATTTTTATCCCCATGATGCTGGCGATTGCCATTCCCAATTTCGTCAAGGCGCGCGATGTCGCCATGGGGAACGCGTGCATCAACAACCTGCGTCAAATCGACGCCGCCAAACAGCAATGGGCCCTGAAAAATGGTAAAAAGCCCGGTGACGTACCGACGGCTGCAGATCTCAAGCCGTTTTTCAAAAACGGTGTTTTTCCGACCTGCCCCGCCGGTGGAACTTACACGATTGGCGCCGTCAGCAACGCACCCACGTGCTCGGTTCCCGGACACAAATTGCCGCAACTGACGGACGAACTCGCTCACTGACCCACCTCCCGGCGCCGGCAAAAAGACAGGCGCGTCCTTCAGCCGGACGCGCCTGATAATTTGGCCGGTTTCGCCGGCCGGGTTTGGTTAATTACCTATTTATTTTCCGCCACCGCACTGCCCGACCCGTTCGCCGGGGCAATCCGGTTGACCACATTCACGCCATTTACGTTGTCGTAACTGAACATGAGGCTTTCACCGGGCCTGAGGTCGGTCAATTTGCCGCCTGGTTTGCCGTTGATAACGACGGCGCAATCATCGCCCACGTTGAATTTCTTGGTGGCGAACATGGCCTTGGCCCTTATGGTTTTTTGGTCCAGGTCAATCGCCGTCAAATCTCCCGTGAACGTCTCGCTGGTCTGCGCGATTTGCCGCGCGGTGGGTTTCCCATTCGGGACTTCATAGGTTATCAGCACGTGATTGCCGGGCTGGATGTCAGCCACCGTGCCGGCCTTGTCACCGCGCAACGTGACTTCACAATCGGCCGGGAGTTGGAAGGTCTTGTCCATCACACCCAGGTGCAGCGTCAATGTCTGCGTTGCCGGGTCAATGGCCTTGACCATGCCTTCATCCCGCATCGGCTGTTGCGTCACGCGGTCCGCCACCAGCACGCCGTGGGCGTCCTGATAACCGACCGTGACCTTCTGGCCGGGCCGCAGGTCGCCAACCGCTCCCGTGTCCTGACCCACAATGGTGTAGGTGCAGGTGTCACCCAGATTGAACTTCTTGCTGCTAAACGGGAAACCTCTCACGTCCAGCAGGTGTTCCTTCGAGTCCACCGAAACGATCGTGCCGGTGTAGGTTTTGTCTGGTTTCGCAGTTGTTGCATTCGCCGAAGCGTCGTCCGCCAACGCGCGGTACCCCGCCGTTGCCGTCAACGCTGACAAACAAACAACCGCCCATGCACGCAATGCTTTAGTTTTCATATATTGGATTAGAAATATAAAATGTCCTGACGTTCAAACTCGAAATGTAACTAATTATCGAAGAATTAACTATGAAATAAGTCCATCTGCGGAGGAGGAGCCAGATTTTGAAGCTTGCCACGCTGCCGCGTTTGTGGACGTACATTGCCTTCAGGCGTGAGTTCGGATTCCTCCAGATTCGCCAGAATCTGCTTGGCGCGCTCCAAAACTGCCTTGGGCACGCCGGCCAGTCGCGCGACGTGGATCCCGTAACTCTTGTCCGTGCCGCCTTCGACAATTTTCCTGAGAAAAACAATCTGGTCGTGCCATTCGCGCACGGCCACGTTGAAATTTTTGAGCCGCGGCAACCGCGCCGCCAGTTCGGTCAACTCGTGATAATGCGTCGCGAACAGTGTCTTCGCTCCGACCTGGTTATGCAAATGCTCAACGATGCTCCACGCCAGGCTCAGGCCGTCAAAGGTGCTCGTGCCGCGCCCGATTTCGTCAAGCACCACCAGGCTGCGTGGGGTGGCGTTGTTCAGGATGTTCGCCGTTTCCGTCATTTCGACCATGAACGTGGATTGCCCGCGGGTGAGGTCGTCGCTGGCGCCAATGCGCGTGAAGATGCGGTCCACCAGATCAATCCGCGCCTCCACCGCCGGGACGAATGAACCGGTGTGCGCGAGCAGCGTAATGAGCGCCACCTGCCGGATGTATGTGCTCTTGCCTGCCATGTTCGGTCCGGTAATGACCGCGATCTGAGGGAACATACAATTCTCGCCCTCGCCCCGCCTTGCGGGGAGAGAGTGGCCGGAGGCCGGAAGCGGGGAACCACTTTGCATTACCTCACCCCGGCCCTCTCCCTCGCTTTGCGACGGAGAGGGAGGAGCAAAGTTCGCCACACTCGCCAGCCCGGCATCATTCGGCACGAACCGTTCGTCCTGCAGGCTTTGTTCCAGAACCGGATGCCGGCCTTCGCGGATTTGCAGCACACCTTCATCAGCCACCTGCGGGCGGCAATAATTGTGCAGACGCGCGGTTTCGGCAAATGACGCCAGTACATCGAGTTGGGCCAGCGCTGCCGCGGTCTGCTGGATTTTTGCCAACTGGCCGAGCACCGATTCGCGCACACGTTGAAAGATTTCATACTCCAGTTTCATGCTGCGCTCCTCCGCACCAAGGATTTTGCCTTCCATTTCCTTCAGTTCCGGCGTGATGTAGCGCTCACCATTGGCAATCGTCTGCTTGCGAATGTAATGCGGCGGCACCTTGTCCAGGTTGGCCCTGGTGACTTCGATGTAATAGCCGAAGACGGAATTGAAACGGACCTTGAGCGACGGGATGCCGGTGCGCGCGATTTCGTCCGCCTGTAATTTGGCAATCCAATCCTTGCCGCCACGCATGGCACCGCGCAATTCATCCAGCGACGAGTCGAAACCGTCGCGAATCATGCCGCCCTCCTTCACCGCCAAGGGCGGGTCGTCCATGATCGCGTGAGAAATCAAATCCACGAGATCGGGGGATTCGGTGAGTTGGGATTCCAATTCACTCAACAACGCGACCGCTTGCCGCTGCGTGCTCTTCAATTCGTCCGTGGCAGCCAACGTAAGGAAGCTCTCGCTGGCCTCGGGGGAATGGAGCCTCCTTACGCCGGCTGTTACGAGGTTGGGGATAATTCCCTTTACCGACGGTATTTGTTCCAAAGCCAAACGCAAGGCGATGAGGTCGCGGGCGTTGCCGCTGCCGCTACTGAGGCGCCCGAGGGTGCGTTCCAGATCCCGGACGGCGGCCAGCTGCGACCGGAAACTGTCCAGCGTCGTTGAATTTTCAATGAACGTCTGCACCGCTTCCTGCCGGCGGCGGATGGGTTCGACGATGGCGAGCGGCTGCGACAACCAGTCGCGCAATCGCCGCGCGCCCATCGGGGTGACGGTGCGATTGACCGCGCCGTAAAGCGACGCGTTGCGCGGGGCGTCGTGATGCAGTGGTTCCAAAATTTCGAGGTGCCGCAGCGTTGTGTAATCCAGCGCGAGAAAATCGTTGCGCTGATAGAACGCCAGGCGCGTGAGATGCTTCACGTCCCGGCGTAAATGCTGTGTGAGATAATGGAGCGCCGCGCCGGCGGCGCCAATAGCGGCACTGCGGTCTTTCAATCCGAAACCATCGAGCGACGCGACTTTGAAATGGTCGCGGACGGTGTAAAGCGCGGTTTCCGGCGCAAACGTCCAGTCATCGTGACCGGTGAGAATTTGAAAGGGACCCCGGAGGAAATCCCGCACTGCCGCCGCTTCGCCGGGATAAATGATTTCGGCCGGTCGCAGCCGTTCCAACTCGGCCAGTAACGCGGAATCATTTTCCAGTTCGGTTGTTAAAAAATCGCCCGTGGTCAAATCCACCAATGCCAATCCGAAAATTCTTCCCGACGGGCAAACCGCCGCGAGGAAGTTGTTTCGCTCGGCCACGAGCATCCGCTCGTCGAAATGCGTGCCGGGCGAGAGGATTTGGGTGACTTCGCGTTTGACCAATTTGCCGGGCCGGGCGTCTTCGAGTTGATCGCAAATCGCGACTTTGCGTCCGGCCTTGAGCAGCCGGCCGATATAGGCGTTGGCGGCGTGGTGCGGCAGGCCGCACATCGGCACGCCGTTGCGGGCGGTGAGGGCGAGATTGAGGATTTGCGCCCCGGTTTGAGCGTCTTCAAAAAACATCTCGTAAAAATCGCCGAGTCGGAACAACAACAGCGCGTCCTTCGGCAGTTCGCCCTTGATGTGGCGATACTGCGCCATCATCGGTGTGAGTTGGGCTTCGGCGGCCATCACAAGACGATAGTCAGGAAGTTGAATCGCGTCGAAACGAAATTTCGCCGGCTGGCGCACGAGCCGGCCTGTCCAGGAAAGACCCCGGCCTTCTCCCTTTTTTGGCAAATAGTTTTCAGAAGTTGTTAATCGGTTGACAAAGTGTTTCTGAAAGACAAGTTGTTTGCATGACCCCGTCTCGCCGCTTTGGCAGTTTAATCCTTACACTTTGTTTGTTATCCACTCTGGCGATTGCCTTTATAAATTGCGCCCATGCCGCGGACAACCCGTCTGGAGTTGTGGCCCAATTGGAACCGACATCCGCCACCGCCAATTCCGCAGCCATCAATTCAGGCGACAACGCCTGGTTGCTCGCGAGTGCTGCGCTGGTCCTGATGATGACGGCTCCCGGGCTGATTCTCTTTTACGGCGGACTGGTGCGCACCAAGAACGTTCTTTCCACCATGATGCACAGCCTGATTCTGATGGCGGTGATCTCGACGTTATGGATGGTGTTTGGCTATAGCCTGGCATTCAGCGAAGGCAACGTATTTTTTGGAAATCCGCTCACTCATCTTTTCCTCAAAGGCGTCGGCGGCGCGCCGAACCCCGCCTACGCGGGCACCGTTCCGGCTGAATCGTTCATGTTGTTTCAAATGATGTTCGCCATCATCACGCCGGCGCTGATCAGCGGCGCGGTCGCCGAACGCGTCAAGTTCAAGGCATATCTCCTGTTCATGGTGCTGTGGACCATCGTCGTTTATCTGCCGCTCTGCCACATGATGTGGGGCAAGGGCGGGTTGTTCAACTGGGCGAACGGCGGGAAAATCCCCGTGCTCGACTTTGCCGGTGGCACGGTGGTGCACATCAGTTCGGGTGTGTCGGCGCTGGTCTTCGCGCTGGTGATCGGCAAGCGCGACGGTTTCCCGCGCGAACCGATCATGCCGCACAATGTCGTGCTCTCCTTGATCGGGGCGGGATTGTTGTGGGTTGGCTGGTTCGGGTTCAATGCGGGCAGCGCGCTGAACGCAGGGACACTTGCCACCAGCGCGTTTGCCGCCACCCATTTCTCGGCGGCGGCGGCGGCGTTGAGCTGGACCGGCACGGAATGGTTCCTCAAAGGCAAGCCCAGCGTACTGGGCGCGGCATCGGGAATGGTCGCGGGGCTGGCCACCATCACGCCGGCGTCGGGATTTGTCAGTGTGCCGGCGGCCTTCTGTATCGGGCTGGCCGCGGGAGTTGTTTGCTATCTGGCAGTCACGAAACTCAAAGCGGCATTTGGCTACGACGATTCACTGGATGTGTTCGGCGTCCACGGCATCGGCAGCATGACAGGCATGTTGATGCTCGGCTTGCTGGCGGATCCGGAGGTGAATCCGCTGATTGCCACCACTTTTCAAAAGAACGGCGTGGCGGTTTCATTGGCGGGCGGCCCGCACCAGGTTTGGAATCAACTCGCCGGCGTTGGCGCCACCGTTGCGCTCGCGGCCGTTGCCACGTTTATTATTTTGAAGCTGGTGGATGCCACCGTTGGCTTGCGCGTGGACCAGGAGGACGAAAGCCTGGGCCTGGACCTGTCCCAGCACGGCGAGCGTGCCTACAATGAATAAAGGGTGATTTATGAAAAAAATTGAAGCGATTATCAAACCGTTCAAGCTAAACGACGTCAAAGAGGCGCTCAACGAAATCGGCATCCACGGCATGACCGTAACCGAGGTCAAAGGTTTTGGCCGGCAGAAAGGCCACACGGAAATCTATCGCGGCAGTGAATACACCGTGGATTTTCTGCCCAAGGTTAAAATTGAAACCGTCCTGCCCGAGGCGCAGGTGGAGGCCGCGATCGAAGCCATTATCAAATCCGCCAGGACCGGCAAGATTGGCGACGGCAAGGTGTTCATCTACCCCGTGGATGACGCCCGGCGCATCCGCACCAGCGAACGCGGCGACAGCGCCGTGTGAGCCGATTTTGACTGCTCGAACAAAAGGGTGGCACGGGCTCGCATTTGCTGTTACGGGGTTCCCGGGACAGGAAAGCGAATGATCCGGCGCCGGAGCGGGTCAAGGCGGCGATCCAGAAGGTCTGATCGAAAAGGGAAAGCTTGAATTTATGGTTGGTCCGGGGTGACGTTCAGTCCGCCCGCGCGTTCCCGCCGCAAGATTTCGGCACTGTAACCCATGCGAAAATTCGGATACTTGAACTGATAACCCAGCTCCATTTTAAGTTTTCGATTCGACACACGCTTGTTCGTCACGCCGCGTTTGCGATTTTCATCGAAATTTTCCCGCGACGCGCCAAAGCGCGCCAGCACGGCGGCAGCGGGCACGGACGGCGGCAGATCTTTGCCGAGTTCTTCCGCCAGCCAACGGAAAAAGTTCATTTGGCTTACCGGCTCGTCATCCACCGCATTGTAAATTTCTCCGGTACGTCCATGCTTCAATGCCGCGAGGATGCAACCGATGATATTGTCGCGATGAATCATGTTCAGGAAGCGCGCGCCGTCACCTTCGATCCGCGCCTCGTTTTTCAGGAATTGTTTGAACCCATGACCGCGGTCCGGTCCGTAAATACCGGCCACTCGTAGAAGCACCGCCGGAAATTGATGTTCGGCTGCCGCTGCCAACAACAGTTGTTCCGTTTCCAGGAGAACTTTTGCCGTGTCCGCCGTTGGTTTAGTCGGGCTGGTTTCCTTGACTAATGAACCATCCGTCTGACCATAAACACTCGTGCTGCTGGTATAGACAAACTTCCCGGGTGGCGCGCCCGAAAGCCATTCAATCAAATTGCGCGTGCCTTGCAGATAAACCTGACGGTAATCCTCCGCGCTGCCACCACCGGAGGCAACACAATTGACGACCCAATCAAATTCGTTTGGCAACTGCGCGAGCGTTTCCAGCCGGGTAATGTCAGCGACGAGAGGTTTAACGCCCACCGCTTTCAATTCGGCTTCCGCCGACGCGCTTCGGCGCAGGCCAAAAACCTCGTGCCCCAGGCGGACGAGTTCCCTGCCCAGCGGCAAACCGACATAACCGTAACCGACAATCAGACATTTCATTTATATTTACGATAGGCGATTTACGATTTACGTGCCGCTCAAAATTTTTCAGGTCGCGTAAATCGAATATCGTAAATCGTAAACGGCATCAATCCATGACCGCCGCGAACCGCAGGCCGCGTGTGCTGACGCGGAGCTGTTTGAAATCGAATTCCTCCATCACCATCTCATAAATCAGCACGCCGGTGAGGATCACATCCGCCCGCAACCTCGGCAGACCGACCACCGCCTTGCGTCTGGCCAGCGGCAGGCGCCACAGATGTTTCCGGCGGGCCGCGACCTGCTTCCGGCTCAAAATCGTGCTTTCAATGCGTTCCCGGTCGAAGCGATCCATTTCTTTCTCCATGCGTGCGAGGATGCTCGTCGTGCCGCCCGTCCCCACGAGTTGAATCTCGCCGGTTCCGGAACCGGACTCCGTTTCGCGGCGCAGGGCTGGTCCGAGTTTTGGGCGGACTTCGCTCCGCAGGAAATTTCTGACCCAATCCCGGCAGGTATTGAATTCACTGCTTGTGGGAGGATCGCTGTGCGGAAGTTTTTCGAGCAACCGAACCGTGCCCAGGGGAAAACTTTGGGCGAAGTGTTTCTGCGCACCATGGCCTAAAATAAATTCCGTGCTCCCACCACCGACATCCAACAGCAACAGGTGCTGTCGGGCCAGCTCGAAGTCGGTGCACACGCCTTGAAAAACCCATTCGGCCTCCTGTTCGCCGGAGATGATTTCGACTTTGAGATCGGCCGCGCGTTCAATGGCCGTGGTGAGGTCCTCCGGATTCACCGCGTCACGCGCGGCGCTGGTGGCGACAACGCGAATGGAGCCGGCATTCTTTTCGCGTGCGATTTGGGCGAACTCCCAGACGACCGCGGCCGTGTGCGCGACGGTTTCCGGCTGAAGTTGATGCGTGGCGTAAAATCCCTTGCCGAGGCGCGTCTGCCGACTCTCCTCATGGATCGGCCGCACTTCGCGCCCGGACACGTCGGCCACCAACAGTTTGATCGAGTTGGTGCCGACATCAATGACGGCGCGCCGCACAGTTTCCATGAGGCGACAAAACTACGAGGCAACCTCCTTAAAACCCAAGTGAAAAAATGTTACATTTGACGGAGTTGCGCCTCCGGCCAGGCGGGGTATTCTCTTTCTGTGAATCTCTATATTTTGCGGCATGGCATTGCAGTGGAACGCGGCGCGCCCGGGTTCAAAACGGACGCCGACCGTCCGCTCACCCCCAAAGGCAGACGCCAACTCGGACAAACGACCGCCGCCATGCAATCCATGGGCCTGGATTTTAGTTTGATTCTTTCCAGCCCTTTCTTGCGCGCACGGCAAACCGCTGAAATCGCCGCCAGATCATTGAAGTTGAAAAAACGCCTCGCCTTTTCGGATGCCCTGACGCCGGACGCCGACGCGAAGACGTTGATCCGACAACTGCACGAATTGAAACCCGCGCCGGAAAACATCCTGCTGGTCGGTCACGAACCATATCTGACCCGGCTGGTTGCGTTGCTGATTTCAGGCGGGGAGATGGCAGGCGTGGAGTTGAAGAAAGGCGGCTTGTGCAAATTGGAAATCGGGTCTTTGCGTTTCGGCCGATGCGCTACACTCGCGTGGTTGCTCACACCCAAACAGATGAAATGGATGGTTTAACCGCAGAAACCATTTCAACTCATCGGAGGGACGAGTTATACGAGTCCCCAATTCAAAAGCCAGCCGCCAAGTCGGGGGCTCGTGTAACTCACTAGTGTCCAGTTAAAAACCCAATAAGCATGGGGTATTTTGTGTTTCGGCGGGGTTTTGTGAGGGCGAGGTTTTCCCAAGCAGTTCAGACAGTGGCAGTTGTTCAAATGCGCTCACGCTCAGGATTTGCAGGATTTGGTAGAGACTTTTGGGGGACTGGATCTGCTTTTTGGCGATGGCCACCAAGAGGTAGGTGCAGATGGCCGTCCAGATCTGGCAGTGGATTGCGTTGCACGAGCGGCCGAAGAAATTGCGGATGCGCAGGTGCTGTTTAATCCATTTGAAAAACAACTCCACTTGCCAACGGCGCCGATAGAGTTCGCAGATGACCGCCGCCGGCAGATCAAAATCGTTGGTCAGGAAGACCAAGGAGCGAGATTCCTGTTCATCGCGAAAGTGGATTCTGCGCAGCGGCCACCGATACACGTGCTTGGACCAGGAACTTTTCAGCCGGATCGTTTGGTTGCAGCGCAGTCCGGTGCGCTTGTCCACCGGGCAAGCGTTGACCACATAAAAGCGGACGTTGGCTTTGTTGCGCACCACGAACCTGGCCCCGCACTCGTGCAGCCGAATCAACCGCGTAAAATCCAGATACCCTCGGTCCATGATATAAAAAGCCCCCGGCTGGACCGGGATGTGATCGAGCATTTTCATATCTGGAAATGAGGCTTCGGTGATGGCTGACCAGGTGGGGATGTTGCCGCGCAGCGACACCATCGTGTGGAGTTTGAGGCCGGTGGCACAGGAGCGCGCCCAGTAAGCCCAGGGAAAGAGTTTCAAACTCAAGTGGATGATCGAACTGTCCAACGCGAAGGCCACTTGGGGCAAATCCGGATCGCTCAGGTCCTCCTGATAGAGTTGCTGCGCCCGACGGATCAGCACTTCGGCCACCGCCGCAAACAGGCGCCAGTCCCGATGCTCGTTGGCATAGGCCACATTGGTCCGCGTGATCCGACCGCGAAACCCCAAGTGATACAACACGTGTGGACGGCTGTTCAGACACGCGACAATGTCGCGCAAACTTTCCCGGTAGGTCAGTTGCCCGAAGCACAACGCCAGGAAGTGATCGTAGGCTGAGAAGCTGCGGGAGGCCCGCTGCATGGGAAAGCGTTCCACACACCGGGAAAACGCTTGCGGATGTAGACCACTGAGGACTTGAGAGAGGGCAGGTTTGGAGACAGGCATGAGCGATTTATATCGCCTTCCAACTCCGAATCGATCACATCCCTCAAATCGACCAATCCCTTGGCTTGCAGGCTTTTTGCGCGCCGACCGTCCCCCTTAACTGGACTAGTGCGTGTAACTCGCCCCTCCGAATGCGAGTGGACTATCCGACGCGGAACGAAATTCTCTGGACGATGTTCCTGCCAAAACTGTGCTGCAGACGGTCGAGAATTTCCCTGCGGCGATAACGGACAATTTCAGAAAGCCACACGCTGCTGTCCACGTTCACGAACAAAGTGCCTTTGCGCAAGCCGGCCGGTTGCGCGTGCGCGATGATATTCGGATCGATCAGCGAATTCCAGACCTTGACGACCTCCGCCTCGGCACGGCGATCATCCATGCGCAAATCCGAAAGGACACGTGGCAACACGTCGCCCACGGCACGGGCGCGCACAGCCTGTGCGGTTTCCAGCGGCGATAAATCCACGCCGCGCCACTGGGCAAGCACGCGCCGACGGGCGGTTATTTTTTTCGGCAGCGGCATAAGACGGAAAATCTTCGACTGAATGAACCGGGAATGCAAGCAGCAGGAAGTGAAACGGCGGATTTTATGGGATGCACCCTTGCGTTAAAATTCTTATTTTCTGCTTGCTAAAACAAGCTTTGTGTTGCAAAGTAAATGTCATGGAACCAAACTGGGCCGCCGAGCATCTCCAAACCATCCGTATTTTGATGGAACGTTCCGCTGTCTATCGGCGGGCGCTGGCGCCAATTATGCTTTTCGCCGGCACTTTGGGTCTGGTTGCCGCCGCCGTCGGACTTTGGTTCCGCCTGGATTCAGTGCGGCCTTTTGGCGTCCTGTGGCTGGGTACCGCCATGATTGTTGTTGCCGGGGCATTCCTGATCGCCCGGCGACAGGCGATCCAAGATGACGAGCCGTTCTGGTCGCCACCGACACGTCGCGTGGGCCAGGCGCTTTTGCCGCCGTTATTGGCCGGAATGTGCCTGGGCTTTGTATTTGTATTTGTGGGTCTGGCAAACCCGATTGCGCTCACCTTTATCTGGTTGCTGTTTTACGGCTGTGCGCTGCACGCAGCGGGATTTTTCATGCCGCGCGGCATGAAATGGTTCGGCTGGATTTACGTTGGAATGGCCTGTGGAACCTTGCTGTTCTTGGCAATTGTTCAACCGGAAGTTGAAATCAGCGCCCATTGGCTGATGGGCTTTTTCTTCGGCGTGTTGCATCTGGCTTATGGGGCGTATCTCTATTTGACCGAGAAAGAAAAGAATGCGGCGTGAACCCGGAACCCTTCCTACAGCTCGACCGTGTGATCCACGAGAAAGGGCGGCTGGCCATCATGTCCATGCTGGCGGCCTCGCCGGAATTGTCGTTCACCGAACTGCGCGACACGCTGACCATGACCGACGGCAATCTCACCAGCCACATCCGGGCGCTGCAACAGGAAGGTTACATCACGGTGGCCAAGTCATTCCAAAACCGCCGCCGGCTCACCACCTGCTCGCTGACGACGGCGGGTCGCAAGGCTTTCACTGAATACCTCAATCTGCTGGAGCGGATTGTCCGACAAAACCGGCCCCAATGAACTATTCTTTGAACAAATTTAACCCGGCCTGGTCTTTTACTTTGTGATACAAAGTTGATGCTGAACCGAAGATGAAAATAATTCGCGCTGAACATCTGGGCATGTGTTTTGGAGTGAAGGACGCCGTGGCGCTGGCTTACGAAACCACCCGATATGAGCCCCTCACCATTCTGGGAGATCTGGTCCATAACGAAACGGTGGTGGCGGAATTGCGGGCGGCGGGCGTCCGCGTGGCGCAGCGACCGGCTGACATCAACACCCGAACGGTGATGGTGACGGCGCACGGCGCCTCGGAACGTGTCATGAATGAAACGCGCGGACGCGGACTGAAGGTGGTCGAAGCCACCTGTCCCCTGGTGCAGGTGGCCCATCGCGCCCTAGCCAGGCTTGTCCGCGGAGGGTTTCATCCGGTCATCATCGGCCAACGCGATCACGTGGAGGTACGCGGCATGACCGGTGACCTTGATGTTTTTGACGTGGTGTTGAACGAGGAAGATGTTGCGAAGCTACAACAACGTCCGCGCTTTGGTGTTGTGGCCCAAACCACACAACCGATTGACCGGGTCCGGCAACTGGTGGGACTGATTCGAACGCGGTTTCCCCGGTCTGAAGTACGTTTCATTGACACGGTCTGTCAGCCAACGAAACAACGACAGAACGCGGCCGTCGAACTCGCCCAAAAATGTAGCGTGGTGGTGGTGATTGGCGGCGCGCACAGCAACAACACGCGAGAACTGGTCAAAACCTGTTCGCGCTTTTGTGCGCGGGTTTATCACGTCCAGACGGTGTCAGACTTCCGCGAAGATTGGTTCCGCGCGGAGGATACGGTTGGCATTACCGCCGGGACTTCAACGCCAGACGCGGTGATTGATCAAGTCGAACATTGGCTTTGGAATTTCGTCACACAGGCTGCGCCACCCGTAAAAGAGAACAGGAAACAACATGAATCTGCTTTCCACGTTGCTTGAAAACGTGCCCGACGACCCGTTTTACCAACCGCGCAAACCGCTTTGGCTGCCACGCGAAATGTCGAGCGCGCCGGTTTTGCCGCCGCCGGGGCCGCACCGCCTGCCGCAGCCGCGAACGGCGCTGCTCATTAATCCGTTTTACGCCAAATCGCCGCACGGCAGCTTCGGCAAGCACGTGCTTACACCGACGCTCGCACTGACCTCAGTGGCGGGCGCGACGCCGGCCCACTGGCAGGTGCGTTATTGGGACGAAAATCTTTTGCAAGGTTCGCCGCCGTCGGAACCCTTGCCGGAAGTGGTTGGTATTACGGTGCATCTGACGTTCGCCCGGCGCGCCTATGAACTGGCGGCGTGGTATCGCACCCAGGGCAGCCAAGTCATTCTCGGCGGACTGCACGCGCAATCGTGTCCGGACGAGATGGTGCCGCACGCGGACGCGTTGGCCATCGGCGATGGCGTTCAGGTTTGGCCGGAAATCCTGCGCGACGTTGAGCTGGGCAGGTTGAAGCCGCGTTATGAAGCAACTTACGAGCGGCCTTACGCGCTGGACCCGCCGCCACGGCGGGATTTGCTGTCGCGCAAAAGCTATCTGACATCGACCAGTCTCATCGCCACACGCGGCTGTCACAACCGCTGCGGATTCTGCTATCTTTCCACCAACGGCCTGCGGATGCCTTATCGCGTGCGCGAACCGGAAGACATCCGACGGCAATTCGAAGCCGATGGCCAGTCCTATGCCGTGTTCATCGACAACAATCTCGGTTCCCGGCGTGATTATCTGCGCGAGCTTTGCCGCACGCTGCAACCGGCCGGAAAAATCTGGAGCGCGGCGGTGACGCTGGATGTGACCGACGAACCGACGCTGGTGCGGGAAATGGCCCTGGCCGGCTGCACCGGTGTATTCATCGGGTTTGAATCACTCACCGATCAAAATCTCGCGGACGCCCGCAAACGCACTCCGCGCGCAGCGGATTACGCCCGGCGCGTCCGCATCTTTCACGAGTACGGGATCCAGGTGAACGGCAGTTTTGTCGTCGGGTTTGACGGTGACCGGAAGGACACGTTCACGACGCTGGTGCAGTGGATTGAGCAGAACCGGATGGAGTGTGCCACATTTCATATTCTCACGCCCTATCCGGGAACACCGCTGTTCCGGCAACTGGAAGCGGAAGGCCGGCTCCTGCATCGCGACTGGGACAAATATGATACCGCGCACGTCGTCTTCCGGCCAAAGCAGATGACGCCTGATGAATTATTGCTGGGGTACGACTGGCTTTACCGGCGGCTGTTTTCGCATGCTTCCATCTGGCGACGCAAACCGGCCGATCTGTCGGTCCTGCCTGCCTACTTTGCCGGCTGCTACCTTTACAAACGTTCCAACCGGCTCTGGCGCTTTCTAATCAAGCATCAACTGGTCCACGCCGTCTGGCGTCCGCTCGTGGAAATGACGCGCCGGCGGCACCTGGCCTTTCGCCGCCGTCTGGCGGCGCAGTTGGAGGCCAGAGCTTTTCCTGCGCGTTGTACCTCACCGTTCCCTGCAAGCGTATAAAAAACGCATGAACCACGAACAAATCCTGCTTCGCCGTATCCGTGGGTTGACCTGGCTGCTCATCATTGGGTTGGTCTTAAGCGGCACGACGGCGATTCCCTTGCCAGCCGAGGTGAACCTGTTGGTGCATTGGACCGGAACAAACGGCGGATCCTCGGAATGGACGCGCTGGCTTCTGCAGGTTCAAGCTGCGCTGAGGCAGACCCAGGCGCAGCACCCATTTCTTTTTTACGGGACCGACTGGCTGGCGTTTGGCCATTTTGTCATCGCGATTGCCTTTATCGGCGCCCTGCGTGACCCCATCCGCAACCGGTGGCTGTTTGACTTTGGCCTGATAGTCTGCGTGCTGGTAATTCCTTACGCGCTGGTGTTCGGCGGTCTCCGGGGCATTCCCTTCTGGTGGCGATTGATTGATTGTTCCTTTGGTGTGTTTGGATTCATTCCGCTCTGGTTTTGCCGTAAATGGACCGGGGAACTGGAGCGGTTATTTAAACGTTAAACGCGGAAACAAGCGCATTCCTTCAGCCACAAAAAATTTGCCGACTCCGACAAACTGCTCGCTTTAGTCGCCTGTCAACGGCATATTGTCCGCGAATTTATGCGGTTTTGGTTAAGAACCCTGAAGCTGTCCCGATGAACCCGATTCCCTATTTCGACTTGCCGGCGCAAATCCGCAGCCTCCGCCAAGACCTCGACGCGGCCATCGCGCGGACGCTTGACCACTGCTCCTTCTGCCTGGGCCCGGACGTGGCGCAGTTTGAGAAGGATTTTGCCAAATATGTCGGCGCGGAGCACTGCGCCGGCTTCAATAGCGGCACCTCGGCGCTGCACGTGGCCATGTTACTGCTCGGCGTCGGTCCCGGCGATGAGGTCATCACCACGCCGTTCACGTTCGTGGCCACGAGCTGGGCGATTTCCTATGCCGGCGCCAAACCGGTTTACGTGGACATTGACGACGCCACATTCAATCTTGATCCGAAGCTCCTCGAACGCGCCGTTACGCCTCGCACGAAGGTTGTCATGCCGGTGCATCTCTACGGCCACCCGTTCGACCTCGATCCGGTCCTGGCGATTTGCAGGAAACACAAGCTGCCGCTGGTCGAGGACGCGGCGCAGGCGCACGGCGCGAAATACAAAGGTAAAATCACCGGCACGTCCGGCGAGATTTCCTGTTTCAGTTTTTATCCCGGCAAAAATCTCGGCGCCTGCGGCGAAGGCGGCGCGCTGGTAACAAACAACGGCACCTTTGACAAACGCGCCCGCGCCTTGCGCGAGCATGGTTCCAGCTTCCGTTATTATCACGATGAAATCGGATACAATTACCGCATGGAAGGCATTCAGGGCGCGGTACTCGGCGTGAAATTAAAGCATCTGGCGAAATGGACCAAGGAACGCCGTCGTGTCGCGCATCGTTATCACGAGCTGCTGGCCGACACGCCGCTGCAACTGCCGCGCGAAGCCGGTTACGCCGAAAGCGTTTATCATCTTTACGTCGTGCGTCATTCGCGCCGGGACGAACTGAAAAAACATCTCGAAGCCAATGGCGTTGGCTGCGCCATTCATTATCCCATTCCGCTGCATTTGCAGAAGGCTTATGCCCACCTCGGCCACCGGCCCGGTGATTTTCCCGTGGCCGAAAAGGCCGCGCGTGAGTGTCTGAGCCTGCCGATTTACCCCGAACTTACCGACGCGCAAATTCAGCGTGTGGCAGAGGTTATCAGGGATTTCTTCCGCAAATAAGCGGACGTTTCTTGCTTCGGCGTGCGGCAAAAAGCGTTGGTACCTTGAGCCAGTTTCTTCTGTCCAACTCCGGTAAATTCAGGGCATAATACAGGTTCGGCATGTTTCCGACTGATCAGCAACCATGAAAACTGCAAAAACCAAAGATTCCGCCACCAGCCGCTGGCTCTCCTACCGCCCTGAAATCAAAGTGCTCGATTGTACCATCCGCGACGGCGGCTTGATGAACAACCACCATTTTGACGACAAAATCGTGAAGGTGGTTTATGACACCTGCGTCGCCGCCGGTGTGGATTACATGGAACTCGGCTACAAGGCATCACGCAAAGGCATCAAGCAGGGCGAACACGGTTGTTGGAAATACTGCGTCGAGGACGATTTGCGCCGCATCGTCGGTGACAATCCGACCGAGCTCAAGCTCACCGTGATGGCCGACGCCGAGCGCTGCGATTATCACGAGGATATTCTGCCGAAAAAAGACAGCGTGCTGGACATGATCCGCGTGGCGACTTACATCCACCAGATTCCGGTGGCGCTGGACATGGTCAAGGACGCACACGACAAGGGCTACGAGACGACCGTCAATCTTATGGCCGTTTCCACCGTGCCGGAAAGCGAACTGGATGAAGGCTTGGAAATGCTGGCCAAGTCCGAGGCGAAGGCGATTTATGTCGTGGACAGTTTTGGTGCGCTTTACAGCGAACGGATTCACGAGCTGGTCAGGAAATATCTCCATCACTGCAAACCGACGGGCAAGGAAGTGGGCGTGCACATGCACAATAACATGCAACTGGCCTACGCCAACACCATTGAAGGCATCATCGAAGGCGCAAATTTTCTCGACGCCACCATGGCCGGCCTGGGCCGCGGCGCGGGCAATTGCCCGATGGAACTCCTGCTCGCCTTCCTGCACAACCCGAAATACAAAATCCGTCCTGTGCTCGATTGCGTGCAGAACCACATCGAACCGATGCGCGCGAAATTGTTGTGGGGCTACGACCTACCGTACCTGCTCACGGGCATGTTGAACCAGCACCCGCGCACCGCCATCAAGTTCAAGGAAGCGGAATTGAAAGGCGAAAAAGGCGACATCCTGAAATTCCACGATACCGTCACGGATCAGGAATAAATGAATGCAACAACCGCACGGCTCTGCATCATTTATTTATGGAATACAATTACAAAACCCTTTTTGAGCGGTTGACAAAGCGCTACGGCGATGTAACTCCACAGGCGCTTGAGAGTATTCTCTGTCCGGTTCTTATTCCGATTAGAACAATCGACAAAAATATCATCAAACTTTCCGGTCAAAGTCACTACCGGGCCAGTTTCACAATCAGTATTGATAAGGAGTGTGAAGACTTGGTCGTTCCCGGTCGAACGGGCAAATTTGTTCCACAATCCTACGAGGAAGGAGGTGTCTGGCGGGAAATTGCCAAAGGCAGGATTCTTTCTGTGGATCGACGGGCTGGCATTGCCAAAGGAGAAATTTACACCGGTTCGGCTTCAAAGAAAGCAGAGCTTGAAAAAGCGCTGGCCGGTTTGTCGCCAAGCGATTTTCTGGAGGTTGACCAATATGGTGCATCGGCAAAAGTTTTGAGCGGCTTGGTCGAGTATTCGCTTGTTCAAGTTTTGAAGGAAGCCGGGTACAAAGTACGTCGAATGCCGGAGGACATGGCGAAGCACATCGGCGGCTACGCTTACTTTGATTTTGAAGTGGAGAAATCGGGTGTCGTTAAAAAGCTTGAAGCCAAATCACTTTGGGGAACAAACACTAAATTCGCGCGCTTGATTCACAGCCTGACGGACGGTTATCCGACGAGCAGTTGTAAATTTGCCACCCAAGACTTTTTTGCGGTCAGCCTATTCCTGCGCAGCGGCAATATCCGCGAATTCGCATTCGCGCGTTCAGTTCCCAACGACATTAAAAAGTATGGCCTGCCGCGAGCTGAAAAATTTCCGGAGCATGTGAACCAGAATCCCCTGTGCGAGGTTGGCGACGGGACGTGGTTTGGGTCACTGGATGAGGTTTGGAAGCTGGCTTGAAATTCATCTGCCGCCACGCAGCCCCGGCATTCTCAATAGATTCCTTGAAGTGCTTTCGGATATGGTGAAGATGATCTTCGCATCGGGAAATCTCCTCAGCTTGCTGCTGGAGTTTCGGCAAATCTTCCTGCCGAGCGGGCAGCAGCACCCCTGAAAGACAAGACTCATCAATAGCAGGATACGCGATGCCGACGTTGTTCCGCATGAGTTGGGCAATCACGAATTCGGATTTGAGCAAGTAGGCGAGCGTCAGCGAATCAATGCTGGTTGGCCGTAACACCGCAAGCCCCGTCGTGCAAACCGAACCGTTTTGATGCGGCCCAACAATGCCAACCGTTCCGCGCTCCGGTCGCACGGTTGAAACCAAAACGTCTCCCGCCTTAACCAATTTTCGCGCCCGGCTCGGCGCAACCGAAGTTTCGATACTGTTGGAATAGACCACGCAAGTTTGAGAATCTATGTCCGAGATTTCGATGTAGTTGAATTGCTTGTCTCCCCAGCGTCGCGGGTCAGCGCGCTCATCCACGAGTTCGGCAACGTCAGAAACCAGCAAATCTCCCTCCGCCTTGTGATTCAATCGCTGTTCGACTTCGGCTGAAAGCGACGCGTGATGCTGTGCATCCCAACGCTCAAGAATATGGGCGTCTTCTAACCACCTTACCAGATTCGATTTGGGCGGCGGCTCGGTAATCTCACTGAGGATGCGCGGAAGATCGCCTTCGCCCTGAACAATCTTCATGCGTTGGTTTGCCTTCGTCGCAACTGTAAACCCGATGTCTTGGCAGACGGCAAACGCCGTGCGATATGATGAAGCGTTGGCTTTCGATTTCTTACGAAGATGGAGAATGGAGGTTTTGGTATTTGTACCCGCGACACCAAACGTCACGCTCGGCAGCGAAACGACCGTGCACAAATCAATGTCGTTTGCGATTCCCCGGCGCAATTCCTCAAACACCGCCTTGTTTGTCAAAATGCTGTCGGGCACGATGGCAATGAGTTGCCCGCCGGGAGCCAGCCAGTCGAGATAACGCTCCATAAATAAAATTTCGGAATCCAGCTTGCCCGGAAAACGACGCGCCCATTGCGTGGCAACCTTGTATTTCACCAGATCATTGCCTTGGAAGGACGCGCCGAAAGGCGGATTCGTTAGAATCAATCTGACCTTGCCAACCAAGCTGTCCGTGAGTTTGGCATCCGCTCCATTTCTGGCAAGCGAGTTGGCAAGGTGAAGTCTGGCCATCGGAAAACCGAACATGGCAATGTTGGTCAGCGCCAGCCGAACCATTCTTTCGCTCTTGTCTATTCCGACCACCACACGCCCAAGCAGAGCACTGAGCCAAGCCTCGCGCTGCCTGGCGTCCGGGGTGCGTTCTTCCATTCGGTCTTGAAGTTGGTGAACTGTTTCGGCCAAGAATGAAGCCACGCCACACGAAGGATCGAGAATCAAACCGAAGTCGGCACATCGCTTCGGATCACAAAGTGTTGCCAGTTCCGAATCGGACAATCCGTGAATCGCCAGTCCAATCATGAACTTCACGACTTCAGGCGGCGTCAGGTATTGGCCAAGTTCTTTCTCGTCAATAAACGAGTCCGCCAAGAATTTTCCAAACACTTCGTTGAGCATGTCAAAGCCGGAAAAACTAAAAGAAGAAGTTTGCCGTTGTAATGTTTCAAAACACTCGACGAGTTCCACCGCCAACTCGTTCTCCTGTGGCTTGAGCTTCAATTCAAAATCCCGCACATCCACAGAGTGCGCGAGCGATTCCGGCAGGCTCTGGCGAATCGTTTCGTCCACATGTTCTTTCAAAGCTGTGGCTAAACTCTGGCCGTTTTGAGCAATGGCCTGTCGCGAAATGCCGCCATTGCCACGGCGCAGACCTTCAACGTGAGCAAAGAGCAGCTTGGATAGCTCGTCCAAAGCTTGGCTTCTCGATGACAGATGGGCGCGCTTATGCAGAATTTCTCGAATGGACCGGAGGGTTGCGTCAACCGCCTCGGTTATCATCGGATGATGCGGTGTGACACGGTAAGCTGGCGGCGTCTCTCTTAATTCAGATGGTTGGCTGATCAGTTCGGAATAAATTTTTCGGAGCTTGGCCTCGTAGGCAGGGCGAGGTTTGGCCGCGCCGCTCATCCAGCGTTGAACCGAAGCTGGCGATGCTTTGAGTTGAACGGCCAGCAGTTGCGGGTCGCCTGCGTGGAAATCCAATACGGCTTTTAGCACCTTTTCGACGGAATCCATGCGCAGATTCTATCCATGGGATGTATTGTGTCAACACTATTCTACACGGCGTGTGTTAAAGTGTATTCCATTCATGCACACCCGTGTTTGATTGCAGCTTGCGCCCTCAGTTCGTTAAGGAAGCTCTCGCAAAAGCATTGAAATAACACGAACCAGCCCATTGACAATACCGCAACGCCAATTGCGTCTTGGTGTCTTGGCGGTGAAAAGTTAAACTGTTTTCATGTCGCACGCGGACTTTGTCCATCTCCATCTCCACACCGAGTATTCGTTGCTCGATGGCGCCTGCCGGCTGGACCGGCTGGTGGACAAGGCCCGTGAACTGAAGTTCCCCGCGCTGGCCATCACCGACCACGGTGTGATGCACGGTGCAATTGATTTTTACCAGGAAGCGCTGGAGAAAGGCGTCAAACCCATTATCGGCTGCGAGGTCTATGTCGCGCCGGGCAGCCGGCTGGAAAAGAAAACCAGCAGCGGCGGACGCGACGTGTATCATCATCTGCTGTTGCTGGCCAAAGACGCCACCGGCTATAAAAACCTCATCCAGCTCACCACCGAGGCGCATCTCACCGGCTATTATTACAAGCCGCGCATAGACAAGGAACTGCTGGCCGCGCACAAGGACGGGCTGATTGCGTTTTCCGGTTGTCTTGCCAGTGAAATACCGGACTGGATCATGCGCGACCAGTTGCCCAAGGCACGCGAGACGGTTGACTGGTTCAAACAGACGTTCGGCGCGGATAATTTTTATCTCGAACTGCAAAACCACGGCATCGCCGAACAGGCGAAGGTGAACCGGCATTTGATTCAATGGGCAAAAGAGTTTGGCCTGAACCTCGTCGCGACCAATGACGTTCATTACATCGAGAAAAGCCACTCGCACGCGCACGACTGCCTGATTTGCATCGGCACGCAGACGCTGCTTTCAGACACCAAACGGATGCGTTACGAGCCGGAGCAGTTTTACCTGCGTTCAGCGGAGGAAATGAAGGCGCGCTTCGCCGACACGCCGGAGGCGGTGGAAAATACGCTGGAGGTCGCGGAGAAGTGCAATTTGGAAATCGAATTCGGCAAGCTGCATTATCCGGTGTTTCATCCGCCGGAACATTTCACCCGCGAAGGTCACCTGCGCAAGCTGCTCGCCGAGGGATTGTTTCGGCGCTACACCATTCACGCGAAAGCTGAAGGAAAGGATTTCATTATAGAAGGTATTGATAATCCCAACCGGCTGCCGACCTATCTGGTCTCCGTAGCCGCGAATGTGAATTCGCGGACCGAACAATCCAATCCGCGTTCTCACGAACGCGGCTACGACATGGGCGACCCCGCCGTGGCCGCCGCCCTCAAAGTCGTGCTGGACCGGCTGAAACTGGAACTCGCCGTCATCGAGAAAACCGGCTTCATCAGTTACTTTCTTATTGTCGCCGATTTCATCCGTTACGGCCGCGAACATGGCATCGCCTGCGTGGCGCGCGGCAGCGCCGCCGGTTCGCTCGTCACTTACCTGCTCGAAATTGCCAACGTGGATCCCATCCGTTACGGCCTGCTGTTCGAGCGCTTCCTGAATCCCGAACGCGTCAACCCGCCGGATATTGACATTGATTTCGCCGATGACCGGCGTGCGGACGTCATCGAATATGTCCGCGAAAAATACGGACGCGACGCCGTTGCGCAAATCATCACCTTCGGCACCATGGGCGCGAAATCCGTCGTGCGGGACGTGGGCCGCGTGATGGGCTTGAGCTACGGCGAGTGCGACCGGCTGGCCAAGATGATTCCATTCGATTTGAAGATGACGCTGGAAAAAGCGCTCAAACAATCGCCAGAATTCAAGGAAGCTTACGAAACCGAGGAGGTCACTCGCGAGTTGATTGATACCGCGCTGATTCTCGAAGACATCACGCGCAATGCGTCGGTCCACGCCGCCGGGGTCGTCATCGGTGATCAACCGTTGGTGAATCTGCTCCCGCTCAAGCAGGACGACAACGGCACGCTGGTCACGCAATACGCGATGAATCCCGTCGGCGACCTCGGCCTGCTGAAGATGGATTTTCTCGGCCTGAAAACGCTTACCGTTATCCGCAACACCTGCGACATGGTCAAGCGCACGCATGGCATTGAAATTGACATTGACCATCTGCCGCTGGACGACGCGAAAACCTACGATTTGCTGAACAAGGCGGAAACGCTCGGCGTATTCCAGTTGGAATCCGGCGGGATGCGCGATTTGTGCCGGAAATTTCAAATCAGTTCCGTGGAGCACATCACCGCGCTGGTGGCGCTCTACCGGCCTGGTCCAATGGAGCTGATTCCTGAATTCATCAAGCGCCGTCATGGCGAAGTGAAGATCGAATACGAGCATCCCCTGCTGGAACCGATCGCCAGGGAGACCTACGGCATTCTGATTTACCAGGAGCAGGTGATGCAGGCGGCGCAGGTGCTGGCCGGTTACACCCTCGGAGGCGCAGATTTGCTCCGGCGTGCGATGGGCAAAAAGAAACCGGAGGAAATGGCCAAGCAACGCGCCGTTTTCGTCAAGGGTTGTAAGGAGAAAAATCACATCCCGGAAAAGCAGGCGAACGAAATTTTTGATTTGCTGGAAAAATTCGCCGGTTACGGTTTTAACAAATCACACGCCGCGGCCTACGCCATCGTCGCTTACCAGACCGCGTACCTGAAGGCGAACTACCCGGTCGAATTTTTCTGCGCGATGATGACCAACGACATGGCGGACACCGCCAAGCTCGCGCAATACATCGCCGAAGCGCGCACGTTCGGCATTGAAGTGCCCGGCCCGGACGTGAACGAAAGCGGTGTTTATTTTACTCCAGCCGACGCTCGTAGCCGCGTTCGTGAGAACGCGGAAACGTCCGCGCTCTCACGAGACGCGGCTACGGAAAAACAAGCCATTCGCTTCGGCCTGGCCGCCATCAAAGGCGTGGGCGAAGTAGCGGTAGAAACAATTTTGAAGGCCCGGGAAGCAGGCGGGAAATTCACGTCGCTTTCGGATTTGTGCGAGCGGGTGGACGGTCGGACGGTGAACCGGAAGATTCTTGAAGCGCTTATCAAGTCCGGCGCGTGCGACTGCTTCGGCCAGACGCGCGCCACCTTGTTTGCGCAAATCGAGCGAACCCTGGCCCGCGCCGCCAGTATCCTTTCTGACAAGCAGAAAGGGCAGAGTTCACTTTTCGGTGCGCTGGAAGACAAAGCGCCGCCGATGCCGGAGGCCATCAGCAATCTGCCCGAATGGCCGCAACACGAACTGCTCGCCAACGAGAAAGAGCTGCTCGGTTTCTATGTCACCGGCCATCCGCTCACGCCGTTTGCCCCAATTCTGGAAAAATACACGCTCACGAACACCGCGAGGCTGGCCGAATTGTCGAACCGCAGCCTGACGCGCATTGGCGGGTTGATTGCCGCAGTGCAAAACGGTGTGTCGAAGAAGAGCGGCAAGCCTTACTCAATGGTCACGCTCGAAGACCTCGAAGGTTCGGTGCAAGTGCTCTGCATGAACGAGAATTACGAGAAATACCGGGAGTTGTTGAAACCGAACACGGCGATTCTTGTCATCGGCGAGGTCAACACGGGCGATGAGCGCCCGAAGATTTTTCCGCAGGAAATCCTGCCGCTGGCGGACGCGCCGAAAAAATTCACCAAACAGGTCCATTTGCGCCTGCACACGGCGCATTTGAAACCAGAGCACCTGGATGCCGTGCGCGAACTGGTCGCCGCTCACCCGGGCAAATGCCCGCTGTTGCTGTGCTTCATGCGGCCCGGCGGCGGAGTTGTTTTCATGGACACCAACGAACGGTTCAGCGTCACACCGTCGCTGGAATTGCAACAGGAAGCTGACGCGCAGTTCGGCGAGGAAACCTATTACGCCAAGGTGGACACTTCCCCGCCCGAACGCGCGCCACGCCGCTGGGAACGCCGGAACGGCAACAACGGTGGTGAAAGCGCATTTTAGCGCGACCTCGAAATGCCAGACTCCAACCCGGGGGCACGCCGAGGTTGAAAGGATTGATTCATGACAACGTTTGTCGCTGTAAATTCTGGAAATTTCCTTTTACGTTGCCGCCGGTTTTTCATTAACTTCAATTGAATTCATTGCCAGGTCGAATGTTTACTTCCATTAACAAACCCGGAATATTGAATCGTCTCCGGTTGATACGAAAACTGGCAGCCGCGGGATTTTGCCTGAGCGCGGCGGGAATGATTTTGCGGGCCGGAACGCCGGACACGGCGGATTCGAAGAAAACCACCGCTACCGTCGGCTGGTCGTCGTTGGGTGCAATGCCGGCTCCGGTTTGGGATGGAAATACGCTGCGGTTTCACAACGACCAGGGGACGCTGGCCGTCACCCCTTTATCGGATGACATTGTGCGGGTGCATTTCACAAATGGAAAATTGCCCGGGCGCGACGATTCTTACGCCGTCATCAATCGCGATTTTGGGGAAACGAAGGCCAAAGTGAAAATCGGCGCCGATTCGACCGTATTACAGACGGCCGCGCTCACGGTGCTGATTCGGCAGGACCCGTTGCGGATTTCCTTCGCTAACGCCGCGGGTGAGAGCCTGGACGCGGATGATCCGGGGCGCGGCACCGTTTTCGTGGGGAACGCATTCCGTGTCGCCAAACGCCTTCGCAACGACGAACACGTTTATGGTTTTGGTGAAAAAAGCGGCGTCCTCGACAAACGCGGCTGGAAACTCGGCGGTTACAACCTGGTCATGTGGAACTCGGACACCTTTGCCCACGATTCCGGCACGGACCCAATGTATGTTTCAGTGCCGTTTTGCCTGGTGATGCGTCAGGGCCAGGCACATGGAATTTTTCTCGACAACACCTGGCGCAGCTTTTTTGACGTCGGCCATGACGAAGAGGGGCTGCTGACCTTTGGCGCAGCCGGCGGCGACCTGGACTACTATTTCATCAACGGGCCGGACCCGAAAAAAGTCATTGAGCGCTACACTGCGCTGACCGGCCACATGCCGTTGCCGCCGCTTTGGGCGCTGGGCTATAATCAATGCCGTTACAGCTATTACCCGGAATCGCGCGTACGGTGGGTGGCCGACACCTTTCGGGTGGAGAAAATTCCCGCCGATGTCATCTGGCTGGATATTCATTATCTGGACAATTACAAGCCGTTCACCTGGAATCACGAACGTTTCCCCGATCCGAAAAAGATGATTGCGGATTTACGCGCGCAGCATTTTCGCGTGGTCTCCATCCTGGACCCGCATCCCAAAGTGGAGAAGGGCTACGCGCCTTACGACGAAGGCATCGCCGGAAATTATTTCGTGAAAAATCCCGACGGCTCGGTATATGAAGCCCCGGTCTGGCCGTCGCTCGCGAAGGAAAACCTCGGGCCGAGTGTCTTTCCGGATTTCAGCAAGCCGGCGGCCCGCCGCTGGTGGGGTTCGCTTTACCAGGGGTTGCTCGATGTCGGCATCGCCGGTATTTGGAATGACATGGATGAACCGGCGGTATTTGACACACCGACCGGCACGATGCCATTGGACGTGGTTTTTGACAATGACGGCCAGCCGACAACCCACCGGGAAATTCACAACGTCTATGGTCAGTTGATGAGCCGCGCGACCTTTGAAGGCCTGGGCCGGCTCCGACCGAACGAGCGGCCGTTTGTGCTGACGCGGGCGAGTTTCGCCGGCGGCCAGCGCTACGCCGCCGTTTGGAACGGCGACAGCACGTCCGATTGGTCGTCGCTGCGGCAGTCGCTGTCCACACTGCTGGGCCTGGGGCTTTCGGGTTTTCCATTTGTCGGGTCCGACATTGGCGGCTTTGCCGGCGCGCCGTCGGGCGAGCTTTACACCCGCTGGCTGCAATTCGGGGTCTTTTCGCCGTTCATGCGTTCGCATAGCGAAGTGAACTCGCCCAGCAAGGAGCCGTGGGCGTTTGGCTATCGCGATGAAGCCATCAACCGACGGGCGATTGAACTGCGCTACGAATTGTTGCCTTACATTTACAACGTGATGGAACAGGCCAGTGAAACCGGCGTGCCCGCGTTGCGTCCGCTCTTTCTTGAATTTCCCGACGACGAGCAGGTCGCCGGGATGGACGATGAATTTCTGTTTGGGGCCGATTTGTTGGTGGCACCGGTGCTGCACGAAGGTGCGATCGAGCGCGACGTTTATCTGCCGGCGGGTGACTGGTTTGATTACTGGACGGGTCACCAGTTCACGGGCGGGCGGACCATTCACGTGCCGGTTACACTGGATTCGATCCCCATTTTCGTGCGGGGCGGCGGTTTTATTTTCCGCCAGCCGGTGGTCCAATCCACCGACGAAATGCCCGGTAACGCTCTGCAAGTGCTGGTCGCGCCCGCCAAGGAATCTGAATCCACACTTTACGAGGATGACGGCGAAACGCCCGCGTACCAAGGCGGCGATTTTATGAAACGCCAGTTCCACCAGGCCCGCGATGACGGGCAGACGACGATTGAAATTTCCGCTCCGAAAGGCTCGTATCGTCCAACGGCGCGCAATTTGATTTTGGAACTGTGGAGCGGCACTGAACCGAAAAATATCTCGCTCGAAATCGGGGACAGTCCGTCTCAAACCATGGCGCTGCCCCGTTTGACCCCGGACGCAATGGCTGGTTCAACCTCCGGTTGGTCCTTTGCCAACGGCCAGTTAACCGTGAAAGATGCGGACCACTTCGAGCCAATGCGGTTTATCATCAAGAATTGAAGCCTCGAGTTTAACCAACAAACTGACTTGCAGGATAATTTAATTATGGAGATGCCACCTCCTCGGTGGCAAGGCCAACTTTGGTGATGTCCAGTTGGCGGAGCACATCCAGCACGTAGATCATGTTCTGATAATCCACCGCATCCGCGCCTTTGACTACGACGCTCAGGTCTGGATTGTCCGCCTGCAATTGTTCCAGTTTGTCCTTGAGCTGCGCGAGGGTGACGAATTGGTCGTTTAAAAACGTCCGCCCTTGCGCATCCACCACAATCTTGTTGATTTTGGGTTTGGGCTGGTTGGTCTTGGGCGGCGGCTTGCCCGAGGGCAGCGTCATCTCCAGGTTGTTCATCATCTGAGGGGTCGTGATGATAAAGATGACCAGCAACACAAACACCAGGTCCAGCAACGGCGTGATGTTCAACTCGCTGAGCGAACTGTGATGGCTATGGGAAGTTTTTTTCACAAATTCACTGGAGGACGGGTTCGGTTTCCTGTTGCACGTCGAAACGGATGACGACGTTGGGTGGAAAATTGGTGGGCGGCGGCTGGTCCATGTGCGTCACGGCGGTCAAGGCGCGCCGCACCGAATCGTCCCAACGCGTGTTGCCCGAGCCTTCGAGCCATTCCACGTTGCGGATGTGGCCCTCGCGGTCCACCGTCACCCGCACCTTCGCTGCGTAATCGTCGTCGTGCATGTTTTGAGGACGGTCCCACTTCGAACGAAAGGCGTATTCGAGCAATCCTTTGTACACTTGCACGGGATCGGAGCTGCTTTCCACCGTCTTGCCGCCCTCGAAGACAAAGGATGGCAATTCCGCCGCCGGGGGCGCGACTGTGGGCTGACTCGCCTCCGGGGGTGGCGTTTCCTTGGGGGGCTCGACCTTGGGCGCAGCGACGATTTTGGGTTGCTCCTTGGGCGGTTCAACCTTCGGTTTTTCGGGCGGCTTGGGCTTTTCGGGCCGTTTTTCCTTAACCATCTCCACCGAAATTTTCTGTATTTGTTTGCCGAGCAATCCCCCGCGCGCGGCGAAATAGAGCGCCACCAGCACAATGAGCGCGTGAAAGGTAAACGAGATGAGCAGGTTCACCTTTGACGAGTTGCGCTTTTTGCGCGCCTGGGTATGCGGCAGCATTTTTTATCAAGGCTGAAGGCCGAAGGTAAAAGGCTGAAACCACACAGTGCGCAGCGCGCCCAAAACCAGATTCTTCATTCTGCCTTTGACCCTCTTCATTTCGCGTTCAGCGCCTCGGTGGCCAGGTCCACCTTGGGCACGTTGGCCTGCTGGCAAACATCGAGCACGGCGCGGATTTGCTGGTATTTGGCATGGCCGTCGCCGCGAATGATGATGTTCAGGTCCGGGTCAGAAGTGCGCAGACCAATCAGGGTTTGCAGCATGTCGGAGGCGTTGGCAACTTTTGCCTTGTTCAGATACATTGTGCCGTCGGCCTGGACGGTAATGTAATTGGCCTTGCGCGGTGGGTCTTTGAGATGCTTGGCCGCCGTGGGCAATTTCAAATCCAGATCATTGACCGGCGGAATGGTCGTAATGATGAAGATCACCAGCAACACAAACGCCAGGTCGAGCAGCGGCGTGATGTTCAACTCCGTCAGGGAATGGTGCGCCGACTTCGAACATTTCTTCATGATTCAACCAACGCGGGGGTTTCGTTATTCCTCAGCGCACCGACGATGCGCCCGGCCAGCACCTCGTTCGCAGTCCGGATTTCCTCGGCCAGCGGGCGGTGGTCCACATAGACGTGTTCAATCTGGTTGGCGTAACGGCTGGCGAATCCATCCAGTTCCTGGGTGAGATGGCGAATGGTGGTAACCATGAAATTGTAGGCGAACATGGCCGGGATGGCCACGAGCAGGCCGGTGACCGTAGCCACCAGGGCGGCAGCCACACCGGGTGCCATGGCCGTGAGGGTGGCGGCCTTGCTTTCGGCGATGCCCGCGAAGGTGGACATGACGCCCCAAACCGTGCCCAGCAGTCCAATGAAGGGTCCACCCGCCACTGCGGTGGACAATACAATCATCCCCTTTTCCAGCGCCATCGCCTCGGTGCCGGCCGCTTCCTCCAAAATCACCTTGACGGCATCAAATGACGCCATGCTGACCTTCACCTCCATGGACCGGGCGAGAAAATCAGTGTTGGTGTGTTCCACACCTTCCACTGGATTTTGGGGGGCAACGCCTTCGACCTGCACCGGATTATTCTTCAACTGATACGCCAGTTCATCCGCGCCCCGAATGTAAAGCTGGTAGGCGGGCGCGCCGTCAAATTCCTCGCCCCGGCGCTGGATGTCCAGCGGGTCGCGCGTGGAGTTGTACGCGGCAAAGAACTTACTGGTCGCCTTGCGCGCAATCATCAACTGGCGGAACTTGGAGATGATGATGGTCCAGCTGAACAGCGACAGAATCAGCAGCACGATGACGGTGATTTTGCCTTCGGTGGTGGCGTTCTGGATGGCGTAAACCGCGGCATTGGCGGCAAACAGGGGTTGAACAAACATGGTGGTTATAGCGGTTTGGTTGAGGTTGGGTTCAAGGACAACTCCAGGCGGTTTAAATCACGGATCGGCCTGCGGATGAGCAGGCCTTTAAGTGATAAAACCGTGCCGCCGAATTCCGACGACGGTTCGCAAAACAAAATTCCATATTGGATTTTACGCATAACACCGCTGTCGCAGTTTATACCAGTGATTTATGGACGCAGGTTACAAATAGGTGACATTCAAATTGGTGCGAAGGGTAACTGTGCCTTTGGGCTGGTACGTTCCGTCGAACGGGAGAACTGGCTTGGTTGGCAGGGGGGAAGGCTTTTTCGGGAATGTTGCCGGCGCCATTCGACCGGGGTCAGGCCGAATCGCTTTCTGAACATGGCATTAAACAGACCGAGATGCCGATAGCCACTGATGTAGGCGATGTTGATGATTTTGGCGTTGGAATCCACGAGCAACTGGCGCGCGCGTTGGAAGCGCAATTCGATCTGACGCGCGTGAAACGGCACGCCGAATTCCTCGCGAAACAAGCGGCTGAAATGGCGTTCACTGCAATGCAACTGCCGGGCCAGTTCCGTCAGGGAACGTTCGGAAAGTTCGGCTTCAGTCATTTGTCCGACCAGTTCCCGGATGTGATCACGAAGTTTATTGCCGTCGGCGGACGGAGGCGGCGGCGGCAACAGACCGGCGACGGCGCTGGCCCACAATTGCAGCAAGGCGCAACGAATCGGGAGCCGGTTGCTGTACACCTGATCGGTCAGTCGTGTAAATTTTTGGCCAATGGGTTCTCCGGCGGCAAAGACGGACACCGGGGTCCAGGCATTATTTGGCGCGACCTGGAGTTGGTGCCATTCCGCCACCGTGAGCAGGCCGTTGAGATATTGCGGCTGGACAATAAACAATTGCAATTTCAGCGGGCCAAGCTGGCTGGCGCGAACGACCCCGTTGGCGTTACGAATCACAATCAGACCATCGCCGGGGTTCAGTTGGCGATGAGCGGCCTGGTGTTGCAACCAATAACCGGTGCCCTCGGCCACGCGCGCGATCAACCAGCCGCTGCAATGGGGAAGCCATTCGGCGGAGGGCGGTAGTGTCAACTCCTGCAGGATGAGATGTCGCTCGCCAATCATCGCCTTAAAAATTAAAGGCGGGATGTGACTGACGTGTGTCGGAATTGCGACAATTTTGAAACAACCTGATGAATTGATTGAACAGGATATTCTCCGGCAGGCTGTCGAGGGAGCCGTGCCACAGATGAGCCATTTTCATCAGACAGGAGCCGTCGGCGCTCCAGCCGCTTGCCTGCGAATTCAGGCAGTTTGACTTGAAAAACCGGCCGGCCGTTCCTTCCAGGCTGCAAATGGCTGCACCCTTTTGCCCCGAAGGCCTTTACCTTCTCCGTTGTTTCGATGTTTCTGCCGCCACCGGCCGGGACTGGTTCCAAAGTGGCGTGTGAACATCAGATTGAACAAACTCAAGGATTTGTAGCCGCTCTCCAGAGCCACTTCCACAACTTTGGACCTGCTCGTGGCGAGCAGATCGCGGGCCCGCGTCAATCGGAGTTCGGCGCGCTTGTCGCGAAAGGACATGCCGACCAACTCGCGAAAAAGGCGGCTCAGGTGCCGTGAAGTACAATGGGTTTGCCGGGCCAATTCGCCGAAGCTCATCTCCAGCAACTCCGCCGACGGAGTCCGTTCCAGCAACACGCGCAGCCGCTCCCTGGCATCGGCGGTTTCCCAATTGGAAGCGGCCTGCTCCAATTCATTGCCAAAGGCTTCGACAAAGAATTGCAGCAGACGCAACCGGAACAACAACCCGCTTGAGTCATCACCGGCACACAGTTCCTTCATTTTCACAGCCACCGGATTGTGTGGCGGAAGAATGCGGAGGGGAAAATCTTTCCGGGACGCCGCCTGTTCGAGAAAATCCTGTTCGCCCAGCGTAATCAATCCGGTGAGACGCGCCGGTATCACACTGAAGGAATACAGGGACAACCCGCCCAACTGGCTGGCGCGAATGCTCCCTGGCGAACGGCCGGCGATTAAAAGCGCCGTCCCCGTTTCCAGTTCCAGACTCGATTGCGGTTGCAGGAAATAACCGGTGCCTTGTTCAATTTGAATCAATGACCAGCCCGGTGAGCGCGGCTTCCACTCGCCTCCCGGCGGCACGGAAAATTCCCGAACGGTCAGATGAGGTTCGTAAATACGTTCCGGCTTCATCATGTTTTCACCATCTCTCAGGATTCTTTACCGACTCAAATCGCGTTTCAGGCGCTGATGATACCTGTCCCGGCATTGCTTCAGTTCCCCGGATATGCCTTGCGGCGACGGTTTACTATAGGAAGTGGATGTTACAAACCAGTGTCGGTTGTGAAAAATGATTGAAAAATGATTTCTCCAAATCCCTGATCCGGGTTGTCATTGCCGGAAGTTTTTTTGCGGTAACGGGAAAAAATACAATCCATTCACCTTCAAACTTTCCCGTAATTTCCGGCGGCCCGTTTGTTTCCGGATTGT
This sequence comes from uncultured bacterium, assembly GCA_963723125.1. Lineage (GTDB taxonomy): Bacteria > Verrucomicrobiota > Verrucomicrobiia > Limisphaerales > UBA11358 > UBA11358. Next base: position 984,286 of record CAVRPQ010000006.1, on the reverse strand, counting down.
CACAATTCCGACAACGACCTGTAATATAAGTGGCCCAGCCTTTTCGGACGTGAATTTTCAGACACCCGCCTTCTGATTGCCCGCGGTTGGCCCGGTGTCCGGGAATTTTGCCGGGTGGCTTGACCACAGTGATGCCGGTTTACCAAAGGGCAAAGTGCGGGAGAGCTATGTGACCGCGTGTTGTTGCAAACCATGAATTTAATCGTCTTGTCCACCAACGGCTCCGCCCAAAGTCCATGCGGGCGGCATCCATTGTAATCGTCGGCGCCGGTTCGGGCAGCTCAATAACCAGCAACCTACCATGAAACACGCCTCCGTCCTGACACTGCGGCTTATGGGTCCGAACGAGCGCATATGACCGACCGGCATTCTCCTTTTTTCATGATGCTTGAACGCCACCGCGTCATTTTGGGGTTGCTGATTTTTTGCTGCTGGATATGCGGAACGGCGTTAACGGTGTCGGCAAATGAATCCGTTGCCTCTCCGGATTCTCCAACCGCCAATGTCACTCCGCACTTTTATGTCCGGGGCTACACCGTCGAGGGCATACTGCTTTCCACGAACATTCTGACTCCCTTGTTTTCCAAATACGCCGGCACGAACGTCAGCCTGGAGGAAATTGTAAAAGCGGCCTCGGACCTGCAATCGGCCTATCACGACCAGGGTTATCCGGCGATGAGCGTTGCCTTCGTGCCGGAGCAAATCTCCGACGGCATCGTCACGTTCAATGTTGCGCAAACGGTGATTCCCCAGATTGTGGTGGCGGGTGAGCGTTACCTCAGTTTCAGCAACGGCCTGGAAATTGTCTCCCGGCCGAAGGTCGCCGTCCCGAAACCGCCGGTTGTGCCGGGCACCCAGGTTGTTCCTCTGACGCCCACCAACACGGTCCCGTCCGCGGCCAACCTTGCAACGAGGCGGGCCTCTTACCAAGAGATGGTGGATGCGATGGTTGCCATGCACTTGAAGATGGACGAACTGGAAAGCGTGGCCAGCGACACCCGGGTACACGTGGTTTCCACGAACGCCGGCCCCCGGTTTGAGGTGAAGAAATATCTGGTCAACGGCAACACCATTCTGCCGTTGGCGGCCATCGGCCAGGCGATCACCAACATTGACGGCGCGTTTGGCACCAATGTTGACTTTGAGGGCATTGAGACGGTGGTGACCGAACTGGGAAAGGCGTATCACGAGCGCGGTTATGTGACGGTGGCCGTGAATGTGCCGCAACAGAAGCTCACCAATGCGACCGTGAAATTACAGGTGCTGGAGGGCCGTTTGGCCGACATCAAAGTTACCGGCAACCACTACTTCAGCTCCAATAACGTCATGCGCGCGTTGCCCGGCCTGCACACGAATATGGTGCTCAACGGGCCGATTTTCAATGCCGAGTTGAACCGGGCCAATGCGAATCAGGACCGGCAGATTTATCCAGTCATCGGTCCCGGCCCCGAGCCGGGCACCAGCGAACTCAGCCTCAACGTCAAGGACCGTTTGCCGTTTCACGCCAAGCTGGAATTCAACAACCAGAACTCGCCCGGTACGCCGGACATGCGCGTGAACGGGTCGGCCGTCTATGACAATCTCTGGCAGGCCGAGCATTCGCTCGGCGTGCAATACGGTTTCTCACCCGAGGTTTACAAGGGAGGCAACCAGTGGAATTTTTACGACCAGCCGATCGTCGCCTACTACAGCGGGTTTTACCGCCTCCCGCTCGGCAATCCAGAAGCGATTGAGGACACGGTGGCAAACAGCACCGGCCGTTTTGGTTACAATGAAGCCACGCGTCAATTCAACCTGCCGCCGCCTTCCGGCCAGCCGGAACTGACATTGTACGCCAACCGCGCCTCCATTGACACCGGCGTGCAAACGCTCTCCACTCAGACGCTCGGCACCAATTTAACCGAGCAACTGGTTCACCAGGACCTTACCATCAACGAGGGAATTGGATTCCAATTGGCCATGCCGTTGCCCGAAATCAGCGGTGTTCGTTCTCTCCTGTCCGGGGGACTGGATTTCAAAATCTATACCTTGACTTCCTATTCGACCAACATTTTCACCAGCACGAGTCTGATTACAAACAACGGTACGGTTTATGGGACCACGAACACCGTTCTCGCCCAAATACCGACCACCTACTCAGCATTGAATTATTTGCCTTTGTCGCTTAATTACAGCGCGAACCTTCAAGATGCGTTTGGTCCCGCCACCTGGGGATTAGGACTGAGCGCCAACCTTTGGTATTCGAGCGAGCAGTCATCCACCAAGACCGACACCAACGGCCTTCCTGTCGTACTTTCCTACCTGACTGGCCGGGACGCGTTGCAGGCCATTACCGGCTCAAAGGAGTCCACCGGCCATTGGGTAATTCTGCGGCCCAGTTTCTCACAGGACATCAGTTTTTACACCAACTGGATAACGAGTTTTCGCGCGGACGGACAATGGGCCAGCGAACCGCTGGTCAGTGTCGAACAGTTCGGCGCGGGCGGCGTGAACAGCGTGCGGGGTTATCACGAAGGCGAGGTTTTCGGCGATACCGGCTGGCATCTGTCTCTCGAACAGCAGACGCCGCCCTACACGGTGGGCATGATTCGTGACGGCACGCCCCTGACCGTTCGCGGCTCGGTCTATATGGATTATGCCAGGGTCTATTTGATCGATCCCCAGGGGCGTCAGGGCAGCACTCCCCTCTGGGGAACCGGCTTTGGGTTCTCCGCTTCAGCCGGCTCGCATTGGCAGGCGCAACTTCTTTTTTCCTGGCCGTTGTTAAGCACCAGCACCACCCCGGCTGACCAGCCTTTCTTTAATTTCGCGCTGACAGCGCAGTTCTGATTTGTCACCTGAATGTCACAAAAAAACGAATTTATTCCTGGCACTACCGTCATATATTGGCGGGCGAAGGATGAGTTGCCATGAAGCATTTTTTAAATAAATGCCGCAGTCGCATCGGCACGGGTGTTCTCCTGCTGGTTTTGGGAGGAAATGTACTCCACGCCAATCCGACCGGTGGTACGGTGACTCAAGGCTCGGCGACTTTTAGCAGTTCCGGTTCGCAATTCACCATCAACCAGACTTCCGCCAACGCCTTCATCAACTGGCAAACGTTCAATATTGCGGGCGGGGAAACAACAACCTTCAACCAGCCCTCGTCCTCCTCAGTGACCTGGAATTATATCAACGATCCCAATGCCTCGAGCATCAACGGGAACCTCAACGCCATCGGCTACGTGGTTTTGCAGAATCCCAATGGTTTCAGTATCGGCGGTCAGGCTTCCATCACCGCTCACGGCCTGGTCATGACCACGGCTGCCACACCCGCGCTCAACCTTTCCAGCGGCGGCCCCTGGTCCTTTAACACGCCGCCGCCCGCCGCCAAAATCGTCAATTACGGCCAGATCAACATTACCGGCGGCGGCTCTGCCTTCCTGATTGCGAACGACATTGAGAACAACGGCACCATTTCGGCGCCCGGAGGAAAGGTTGGTCTTTACGCCGGCCAAACGGTCCTCCTCTCCACTTCACCCGACGGGCGTGGATTGAGCGCGCAGGTCACCTTGCCGCAGGGTTCGGTGGACAACAATGGGAATTTGATTGCCGATGGTGGCAGCATTGCTTTACAGGCCCAAATGGTCAATCAGAACGGATTGGTTCAAGCCAACTCCGCTCAAGAAGTGAATGGCACCATCGAATTGGTCGGCAGTGACTCGGTCAACCTCGGCGCCAACTCCACGATTTCGGCACATGGAGATGCGCAGGGCGTGAGTCCCGGCGGCCTGGTGACAATTCAATCCGGCAACAGTTTCGCCGATCAAGCCAGCTCCACCATCAACATTTCCGGAGGCCCGGAGGGTGGCAATGGCGGCAATGTCGAAATCAGTGCGCCGGCCATGACCGCGCTCCATACTCAAATCAACGGACAAGCGCAGCCGGGATGGGTTGGCGGCACGTTGTTTCTGGACCCGGATTATATCGTGCTGGACGAATCAGCCGGCGGCAGTCTTAACATAAACGGCACCAGTGGCTCTTCATCCGTCGGCGATAATCCCGGCAGCACCTTGTATCTGGATGTCGGCACCAGTGCCAACGGTTATTCTGACTCCGCCTTTATCGGCCTTTCGCAAATCACATTGCAAGCGGAGTATGATATCACGCTCGCCGACAGCACCGCTTGGAACCTTTCCGCCAGTACAGGACAGTCCAGCGGCCAGCTCAACCTGGAGGCTGGCCGGAACATTATCTTTGGCAACGGCGCACAGCTTCTCGACGCGAACAACTGGTCGGTGTCGCTGCAAGCCGGATACGATTTCGTCAATAACGTGGTTCAAAACGGCGTCGGCTCGATTTACATCGGCGACTTTGACGGCTCCAACCCGTTGGACAACAGCGGCTCCATTCAGACATCAGCCGGTTCCATCAGTTTGACAGCGGGACAGGACATTTGGGTCGGTTCGGGTTACGTCAATACCATTGGTGGCGGCAGCATTAATGTGTCGGCGTTAAATGGAAACGTTAACACCGGGACCAGCACTTCTGGCTATAATTATTATGCCTTGGGAACTGGAACCACCGCCTCGCCTTACTACACTCCCTTCCAATTAACCGGCGCCGGGTCGTCGCAGAGAATCAATTTTAACCAGTCAAATCTCGGTGGCATCAGCACGGCGGCGGGCGGAAACGTCACCATCAATGCCGGCGGCGATGTCATCAGCTTTCCCACCACAACGGTGGCGGCGGGCGACCCCGGAACCGGAGCTTTTGGGCCGGAAGCGGGAAATGTAACCATCAACGCCGGCGGCAGCGTCTATGGGAACTTTGTGGAAGCCAATGGCACGGGTACCATCAACGCCGGTCAGAACATCGGCACCGGTCCCTCACCCAATAATCCAAACGCCCTCGAACAAAATGTGGCGTTGAGCCTCGTTAAAGGCAGTTGGAATTTGAATGCAGGTTGGAACCCGATCACACAGACGGTGCAGAGCGGGCTGGGTAACATCTATTTGCAAGAGGTGAGAAATCCCAATGGTGTTTTCAATAACACCACGACCGGCCTTAGCGCTGCCACCAGGAAACCGTCCGCGGGAAATCACCTGTTTGACTACGACCCGCAGGCTTCGCTCACGTTGACGGCTGGCAACGGGGTTTATCTGACGGGTTACGAATTGTCGCGGCCCAATGGCGCCGTGCCGCTGCTTTTGCCGCCGATCGTCACCATCAACGCCGGCCCCAGTGGAGTCGTTTTGGACACCCCAACTGCGACCGATGGGGTCTCAGTCAACGACGTTGCCTTGTCGGACTTTGACATCACGCTGTTTCCTTCCCTGTACCAGAATCTTCAAATCACGACCACGGATGGAGGCTGGTTGAGCAGCGGCAATACCGACGGCAGCGTGGCCACCTTGCTCATGTCCGACAGCGGCGATACGAAATGGTTTGTCTCCAATTCCAGCATCCAGCCGTTCAGTGAAAACGACCACGCCAGCGTGCCGGTGCTCTTGAACAACGATGAGCCCGTGAGCATTAATCTTATGGGCAGCCAGCTCGTCAACAATGTCCCTGTCCTCGCCAGCATGGAAGATATTATTCTGCAAACCGACAAGGCAACCCAGATCAACATCGCCGGCGACATGATTGGCTGCAGCTTTTACGGGGAGAATCTGCAAGCCACCGGCCCGGCTTCGGTAACCTCCATCAACGTCGGCGGCCAGATCTACAACGCCGGTTCGTTCACCTCGGTCACTTTGGACCAGGCATTCCCCACGTTGCCCTCGGCGGACACCCCGCTCACAAGTCCAGCAGGCGTTTCACTAAGCAGTTGGTATCTGGCCTTGGCGCTGGCGGTTGATCCAAACAACCCGGTCGTCACGCAGTCGTACTCGGGTTACAGTCTGTCGCAATTGGCCAATCTTTTTGGTTCCGGCGGCCTTCTAAATGGCGCCCTGGCATTCCCCGGGCTCAACGTTGGCGGCAGCCTGGTGTACAATCCCAATACCAAAACCTTGACTGCCATCGGCCCCTTGTTGTCAACTTTATTGAATGCGCTGGAAAGCCCCACCCTGACGCTGGTGCAATACGGCGCAAATGGCTTGCCCCAGCTGGATGCCAATGGTCACCTGGTGCTGGACACCATCAATTGGATGCCCGCTAACAGTGCCAATGCCGCTTTGATTTCATCCCTTTACACTGACAGCCAGGGAACGGTTCCGCTAAATGGAGCTGCCGGCGCTTACGTGGTCGGCGGCACGGGCCAGTTTAATGTCACCGCCGGCTTTATCTCCCTGGGCAATTCCCGGGGAATTCTTTCCGTTGGCAATGGCAAAGCCTCTACGGGGCCGGATTATTCTTTTCTGACTCCTTACATTACGTCCGGGGCGAACATCAACGTCACCGCCGGCTATTTGGAAATGCCCGCCTCCACCATCGCCTCCCTCGCTGGCGGCAGCGTGACCGTCACCTGCACGGGTGAAATCCCGAACAGCCCCCTCAATGACAGCGGTGTCGCCGTCTCAATGGATTTAGGCTCGCAAGATCTGTTGAGTTTCGAAACTCAAATCATGAACGCCAACAACCTTGGCCTGGGCATTTACACCACCGCCGGCGGCGACGTGGATGTGACCGCCGTAGGCACCATCAATGTGGACAGTTCCCGCATCGCCACCTTTGATGGCGGAAATGTCAACGTTGAGTCGCTCACAGGCGATGTCAACGCCGGCACCGGCGGCACATCGGTGGTCCCGGTCAATTACTATGCTCCGGATTATTCCGGGAGCGAGCCGGTTGAGATTGTTCCCGCGAATGGCATCATGGCGGGCACGCTCACGGCGGCGGGCGACATTCCTCCCGGCGCCGCCCGGCTCCCGGGCAACGTCACGGTGAAAGCCGACCAGGGAAATATCTATGCCAGCGCGGGCGGCATTTCGCAGGTGGCATACGACGAAATTCTGTCCGCCGCCTCCGGCTCCGCCACCATTACCTTGATAGCTGACGGTTCGCCCGATCTTGGTCAGGGCAATATTGTGCTGGGCAATTCCGGCGTGATCGGGGTGAATGTGGTGGCCAAGGCCACCGGCACCATCACGGGCTTGATCATTTCCCAACAGAACGCCGACATCAGCGCGGGCCAAAGTTTCGCCGGCACGGTCCTTTCCGGTGGCAAGACCACTTTGTCCACCCCCGGCACCATTTCTGGAATCATCATTGCCGGCGGCGGCGTGAACACTTCCGGCGGGGGAAATCTCACGGCGAGCGTGTTTAGCAGTTCTGTCAACGGCGGCGCGGGCACGTTGGCCACTTCCTCCTCCGCTTCCAGCACCGGCCAAAGCGCTGCCGGGCAGACCAGCGCTGAAAACCAACAACAGGTCGCCAGCAATGGCAACGGAAACGATGACGACAAGAAAAAGAAGAAGACCGGCCTGGCTCGGACCGTCGGCCGGGTCACCGTCATTCTACCCAAGGCGAGTTAAACCAGTTCGACACAGCCATCCATGCCGGTTGGCGACCGCCGCTGCATTTTCGTGATTCTTTTGTTGCTTTAGGCGGGCAGCGCCGTTTGCTAAAAATAGATTCATTATGAAAGATTCTTTTAACCTTCGCAGCGTTGCCGCGATCGGCCTGAGTCTGGCCGTGATTTCAGCCTTGGGAGCATCCGGATTGGCATCTGAACAATTTACCCTGGACACTGCCCGCGTGGCTGCAGACAAGGGCGATCCACAGGCGGAATTCTTTCTGGCCCGGCATTATGCCGATGGTTTGGGCGTCCCCCGCAATTACGCCAAGGTGGTTGAATACCTGCGCCAGGCCGCCGGGCAAGGATATGCCCCCGCTGAAACCGGTCTCGGTTCCTGTTACGCACACGGCCAGGGGATCAAGCAGGATTATGGCGAAGCGATGCAATGGTATCGCAAGGCAGCCTTCCAAGGCGACCCGCTGGCGGAGTACTGCCTGGGTTACGCCTATGCCCAAGGCAAGGGTGTGAACAAGGACATCAAAGAAGCCCTCAATTGGTGGCACAAATCCGCCGAACAGGGCCAGGTCTATGCGGAAAATGCGCTGGGCCAGCTTTATTTCCGCGGCGAGCACCCCGGTGACACCAACCACATCAATTACGAGGAGGCCGCCCAATGGCTTCGCAAAGCCGCCGAACAGGATTATGCGCCGGCGATGAGCACTCTGGGCTATATGTATCTGTACGGCGTCGGGGTGGAGCATGATTGGTCGCAGGCGCTCCAATGGAATCGCCGGGCCGCGGAACAGGGCGACGCCGCAGCCCAGGATAACCTGGGCCAGATGTATGAGAATGGAGATGCGGGACTGCCCTTTGACCTGGTGCAGGCTTACAAATGGTTTTGGCTGAGCCAGCAGCAAGGAAACCCAGGGGGACGGCATGATGTCATGGAAATAGAGTTACACCAGGCGCTTACGCCTGAACAAATTGCCGAAGCGAAACGCCTGGCGGCTGAATTTCACGCCCAAACGCACACCAACCAGCCTGCGGCTGCCTTGGTGGGCCGGACTGAATCGGCCCGTTGAAAAGTCCACGCCCGACGAAGTCAGTCGCCGCCGTTACCACCCGGCCGCATTTTCCGGTGTGGTGGTCGGCAGGGTTGTTGGCGCTGGTGACAATCGCTGTGTACTGGCCGGACACGAACCATGACTTCGTCAACTATGATGATCCGCACTACGTTACCTCGAATGTTCACGTCCAATCCGGATTAACCTGGGCCAACCTCAAATGGGCGTTCGGCCATCCGGTGGTTGGCAACTGGCACCCCTTGACGATGTTGTCGCACATGCTGGATTGCCAGATATACGGCTTGAATCCCTGGGGTCATCACCTGACAAATGTCCTGTTGCATGGTGCCAACACGGCGTTGGTTTTCCTGCTGCTTCGCGGCCTGACGGGAGCGATTTGGCAAAGCCTGATGGTGGCGGCTTTTTTCGGCCTGCACCCCTTGCACGTGGAATCAGTGGCCTGGGTGGCGGAACGGAAGGATGTGTTGAGCACGTTCTTTGGACTGCTCTGTTTGATGGCTTACGCGAAGCATGTGGCCAGTGACAAGTGGCAGGTGACGCGAACAGCCGGGATCTTGTCACGTGCCATCCATCACGTGTCACATTTCTATTTTCTCGCCTTATTTTTCTTCGCTTGTGGCTTGATGAGCAAGCCGATGCTGGTGACGCTGCCGTTTGTTTTATTGCTGCTGGATTACTGGCCGCTGAATCGAATTGGGCATTCGGAATTCAGCATTCGGAATTTCACAGGGCTGGTGCTCGAGAAAACCCCTTTCTTCGCCCTGGCGGCGGTTATGTGTGTGGTGACCTATTGGGTGCAACAGCACACCGGCATGATGCACTCGCTGGAAAACGTGCCATTGGGCGCCCGCCTCGAAAACGCGCTCATTTCATATTGCCGGTATTTGGGAAAGCTGTTTTGGCCAACAGACCTGGCCGTTTTCTATCCGTATCCCGATCATTGGCCAACGTTCCAGGTGCTGCTGGCGGGTGGGTTGATGGCCGGCATTTCGGCATTCGTCTTTGTCCAGCGGGCACGGCATCCCTATATGTTGACGGGGTGGTTGTGGTTTTGCGGCACACTGGTACCGGTCATCGGGTTGGTGCAAGTGGGCGGACAATCAATGGCGGATCGTTATACTTACATCCCGTCATTGGGCATATTGATCCCTGTCGTTTGGGGCGCATACGACCTGGCCAAACGGTGGCGGTATCATCAGATGGCGTTGGGCGGAGTGGGTTGCGCAGCGATCGTTCTGTGCACGGACTTGACGCGGCAACAACTCGGATATTGGCAGAACAACGAAACTCTTTATCGGCATGCGCTTGCAGTTACCAAGGATAATTATCTCGCGCATCACAATCTGGGTATCGCTCTCTACAAAGAAGGCCAAGTTGGCGAAGCCATCAGCCAATACCGGGAAGCCCTCCGCCTGAAACCCGATTATGCCGAGGCGCACTACAACCTCGGCGCCGCCCTGGCCGCGAACGGTCAGACCGATGAAGCGATCAGGCAATTCCAGACAGCCATCCAGCTCAAACCCGACTACGCCGAGGCACACGTCAATCTGGGTACTGCCCTGGGCAAGGAAGGCCGGCTTGATGAGGCGATTGGCCAATACCGCGAAGCCGTCCGCCTGCAACCGGATAACGCCGAGTTCCACTACGACCTGGGTACTGTCCTCGGCATGAAAGGCCGGATTGACGAAGCGATCGTTCAATTCCAGGAAGCCCTCCGCCTCAAACCCGATTTCGCCGCAGCCCGGTACAATCTCGCTCACGCCCTGCAAATCAAGAATGCTGCAACCGGCCGCTGAATCCACGCGAAGTTTCTGTTCCAAACACAGCCGCATAACCTCTGTGTACAGCGCTACGGAATGTCAACGAGTTCCTGGTTCACGTCCAGCGCTATGCCCCTGCCAGTGTCAGTTTGAAAGGTGGGCTAAACCACACTGAGATCTCGTCTCTGATCTCAATTGCTGGCGCACCAACACCAAGGGCGGGCAGTTTCCTGCCCGCCCAGGTGAACTTGATCAGATTTTCCAGCAGTCCTTAATGCCCCTGGACTCGATAGAATCGCTGTGTGCCCGTCGCAGTCGCATCGGCATTGGTTACCATCGCGCCACCCGCAACCACAGCGCTGCCCACACTGATCCAGTTGGTGGGGTTCAGGCTGGTGGTATATTGCAATTGATAATTGTAGGTGGGCACCGCATTGCTGGAAACCACCGTTACGGTACTCCCCGTCTTATTCACAGACACGATGACCGGTGGCGTCAGTGAGACGGGCGCATTCTTGGGCGTAAAGGTCAACTTCGGGTTGGCGCCGGTGAGATCCAGTGTGAAGTAACCTTCATAGACAAAAGGTTGGGTTCCGCTGATCGAGCTGTTGCTGGTAAACCACAGATCCTCATACAGCACGCTGGAGTGACCGACCGACGAATCCGGGTTGACACCCGTATTTCCCCAGAAGCTGTTGGCGGTGAACGTCGGTTCAACATCGCTTTCCCAGGTTTTGTTTGGATCCAGACCGCCGACACCCGCAGCCGGACTGAAAAGGGTACTAAGCGCCACAGCGGCACCGTTATCAAATGATCGGCTCAAGCCAGCCGGAGCGGTGGAACCTGCCACCGAGGGGGTTCCCGCGCCGCCGCCGCGCAACTGCGTAAGATAGACATCCGCCGTTTGGTTACCTTGCAGGGCGCCGACGACGCCACCGAACATGCTGGACGAGGCGCCCAAAACCGCATTGAAGTCGCTCAGCGAGAAGTCGCCGCTCAGATCAACCACCGTGCTACCGCCGACGATATTGGTCGCCGGACCGAGGTTGATGATGTAGTCTGCCGTTCCGCCACCGGCCTGATTTTGAAAACCAAAATACAGGTCATTGTAGGTGATTTGACCGGATGCGGATTGGGAAGCCAAGAGGGCTCCACCCATCAGAAACACGACTGCTGTTAAATTTCTCATAACTTCATCTGCGTTTTATTACTGTCTTCTTGTTTGAGGTTCTGCTTTCCGAGCGACAACGGTTGCCTTGGGAAAACACATCATGGTCACTCCCTGTTTTACCATGCATAATCGGCATTTCTGGAATCTTTCAACTCCAGCCTCGATCACAAAACACGGTTGACGCCGAAACTCTATCAGGGCCGATACGGTTTAGCTGCATGATATAGGACATTACCTGTCTGTTTTAGGACTTGGAAACCTTAGTGCGTAAATTCCTACGGGCATATAAGTTAGCATTGATAGCACATTCAGGTGGAACATCCGACTGGCTTTGTCACTGAAAGTTAACTTCAGTCCAATGACCGCCTCGCCACGAAATCCCTTCGTGGCGGAATTCCGTTTATTTCAGTGAAAATGCGTCCGGATTGATGATCAGAGGTTCCCCACTCGCGTTGGCCGCCACGACCTGGGGCTGGTACCATGCATAGTATTGCTGCTGCTCGTAAGCCATGTAACCTTGGGCGCCAAGCAAATCGCGCAACTGGTCGTTCGCATTCTGGAGGGCCTTCTCCCATTGCGTCAGCGCAGCCGAGTCACTGGGGTTGGGGTTTGACGGGGTGCCAGCCGTGCTGGCCACGCTCGCATTCTGGCTCGCCGCGCCGCCGGGATTTTGATTCAGACTGCCAGTCTCGTTCTGAAACTGCTGGCGCACCTGGGCAATCGCCGCCTGTTGAGCGGCAGTGAAGCCCATGGCACCCCAGTTCGGGTTCTGAAGAAATAGCGGGAAGGAAGGTGATCCTGTTTTCGTATCTGGCGACGGCGCGGAGGCTTGGGCAACCTCATCACTGTTGTTTCCATCCGTGGAAGACTCCGTGCTCTGTGCCCGGGTCATGGTTCCAACCGGCGGTTGCCCGCCCAGCAGACTGGCAACCAGTTGCATCTCCCGCGACCGCGACCATGGGCCGGCACTAGAGGCGTCCAAACCCAGTTGATTGCGCTCCCAGGAAAATGCCCGGTCGGTGTCGCCCCGGACAATGTCTTCAATGGTCGCTTCCGGGCAGCCGATGGCGCGCAAGTTGGCAATGTACCTCCCATAATCCTTCGCCGACAAAAGCTGGCTCCAACGAAACGGCACCGGCCCTGCATCTGACGTCGCCGGGGGAGCAGGCGCCGCCGTCTGCGCCGGCGGTCTGTCCTCGGATACGATCGGCGCGGGGACAGCGGCCGGGTTGCGCCGGTTCGTCAGGAAAAAAATCAGGGCGCCGAGCAAAGCCAGATTTAATATCAGTGAAATTCGCGAAGTCGTTTTCATGTTCGTGTCAATGTCAGCCCTCTGCCGCCTTGGATTCCGCTGCCAAAAGCGCCAGAGAACCGGCGCACGCCAAAACGCGAACGGGTCAAGGGCCAGGACTGCTGTGCGTAAGGTTGCCCAATCAATCGCATCGTCAGGGAATCCTGCGTTGCCGCAAATCCAAAGGCCAGCGCGGAAACCAATCCGCGCTGGCCGTGTGTCAAACTACGTTTCAACCCATTTTCAACCGGCTAGAACGATGGAAAAGCAACATCGCTTGCTTTTGAAACATTCATCTTCGAGTACGGGATGCCCGCGTCATGGCCACCCGCAACATTGCCAAAACCCAACAGACCCAACTCGTTGGAGACTGCATTAAACACAACGCCGCCTACCGTATCCTGGATGCCGCTGATGCCAAATTTGCCATACAGATGTTCATGACCCCAGTACCACCATGAACCATTTTCAATGGCGCCATTGGATGAAGGGACACCGTCCACGGTCACCCAGTTGTTGGTGCCAGGATTGAGCGGGGGAGTCTGGCCGCCGTTGTTCCCGGTGCTCAGGGCGTCCGACGGGCTAAGATAGCCAATGGCAAACCACCCAGTGCCGCCGTTAAACGGATCCGCCTGCTGGCAACTGCCGGAGGTGCTGCTGCTGCCCGTGTCGGCCAGCGCCTTGGCCACGCCACCGCCACTTTCATAGCCGCCGTTGTTCTCGTTGGTCAGCCAGAGCGTGGTCGGGGTCTGAGCCTCGCCCGCTTCAATACCATAACCGATGGAATATTGCAGCACTGTATTATGGGCGCCGTAGGTGCTGTCCGCCAGCATGTTCATCCGTGTGCCGGAACCCCGGTTGCGACCGACGGCATAGACGACAAAGTTGTCGTCCGCCGGATTGCCGCTGATAAAGCCGGCCGGCACGGCGCCGTCTTTAAGCAATATGTTGATTTGAGGCAGGGTGATGTTGCTGCAATCAAGCCATGCCTGTGTAGGAGCCGGGTTCACGTTCCGGCTCATCGTGAAGGTGACCACGCCTTGCGAGCCGTAGTCCTTTAACGCCGTCTGGGTGCTGGCCACGAAGGGCGTCCAGGAAACCGCCTGGGACGTGTCCGCCTGGGACAAATCCGCGCCGTGGCTGGAAGCCTCCAATTGTGCGCCATTTTGTATGGTGCCGTTGGGTCCCGGATTGCCGGACTGTACGTTGCCCCCGCTCGCTAAAGTGGCGGTGGTGTAATCCACCCAGGTTTCCGGCGAGCCGGCCAGGGTAATGGGATTGCCATTGCGGTCCGTGTTGCCCAGCGTGGTATTGCACGCGGACGCAATGCCCGCTTCCGAGCCGCTCCAGGCGCAGTTAAGGTACACGGACTGGCCATTGGTAAGGGTCCCGTGGAATACCATGTAATTGGCGCTGCCGGCGCTGGAGTTGCCCCAGGTTCCATAAGTAATGGTGCCCGATTCGAACACGGCACCCGCGTCACCATTGTTGTCGGACAGGGAGGCGAATATTGTCGAACGGAAGGCCGTAGAACCGGTCAGATAAACGACGGGGTCCGTCGCCATCGCTTGGGAAACAAGGCCCAGAGCGACCAGTGCGGCCGTTATTTGAGTGCTGATTTTCATAATCTTGTTGGTCTGTTAGTTTTAATTTATTTGTTTGTTTTCTTTTTTTGCGTTTTGGAGTTGTGAAACTGAATCAGGCATTGTTACGGCCCAATCGGCGGTGGATGGAAAGGAGCAGGAGGCCCGCGCCACCGAGCAAACCAAGGACGGTCGGCTCGGGAACTGCATTCACGCCGGTGAAGGTCAGGCTCGGGCTTACAACAAGGTTGTTGGCACCCCCGCCAAGATTTAGCGTAAAGTATCCTTCGTAGGTGAAAGGTTGGGTTCCGCTTATCGAACTGTCGCTGGTAAACCAGAGGTCCTCATACAGCACGCTGGAGGGACTGACCGACGAATCCGGGTTGACGCCCGCAGCTCCATAGAAACTGTTGGGGGTGAACGTCGGTTCAACATCGCCTTCCCAGGTTTTGTTCGGATCCAGACCGCCGCTACCCGCTGCCGGACTAAACAGGGTACTAAGCGCCCCAGCGCCGCCGTTATCCTGCGATCGGGTCAAGCTTGCCGGAGCGGCGGAACCTGCCACCGAGGGAGTTCCCACGCCGCTGCGCAACTGTGTGGCATAGACATCCGCCGTGGAGTTGCCTTGCAGGCCACCCACGACGCCACCGAACATGCTGGACGAACTGCCCAGAACGGAATCGAAGTCACTCAATGAGAAATCGCTGCTCAGATCAACCACGGACGACTGGCCGACAATGCCGGACGCCGCACCGAGGTTGATGATGTAGTCTGCCGTTCCGCCGCCAGCCTGATTTTGAAAACCAAAATACAGGTCGTTGGCAATGGCCTGACCGAACGCGCATTGGGAAGCCAGGACGGCCCCGCCAACCAGTAAAGCTGCTGTTGTTAACTTTTTCATAACTTTGTGTCCGTTACTTGCTGCTTTGAGTTTTTGAGTTATTACTTTTGCCCCCCACACAAAAGTGGTTTGACGGCTGCCACTCTAGCACGGGTTAGCTCGATTCCGCTTCATGTCCGAGGACATGGTTTGCTCGTTTTAGGACTTGGAAGCCAGGGTTGTAACTCGTTATCGAACTGGCGATTAAGACGGTAGCTGGCCATAGAAGCCGGGTTTGGCGAACTCTGTTGCCGAAAGGTAACGTTGGCCGGTACAAAAAGAATTGAAGGTCCTGTGAAGATCCTGATTTGACATTTAAACGAGTGGAGAAAGCCGAATGCGGACGCGGCGAGGGTTTCCTCATCCGTCCTTCATTCAGAATGAACTGAATTATGTTACGCTGCTCAGCGGGTCCTTCAACCCGTTGGAGGCGCGCGGCGGCGGTTCGTAACCGATTTGTAACCGGCGCGCCACAAATTCGCCGCATTGAATCGGCAGTATTCCCGCCTCATGCGATTCATCAAAGCAGGGCGCCGGACAACTTGGGCGGCGGGGATCATCCTGATGGTAACCGTAGGCACGGCGACTTCGGGCTGGTGCGCGGATTCGTCCATCACCAATAATACCACCGACCCCCTGCTGGACTTGTTCATCAAGAAGGGCTTTGTGACACAGCAGGAGGCGGAACAGGTCGAGGCCGAGGCGCAGTCTCTCCGCACCAATGAAGCACAAATGCCATCGGTGCCGCCATCCAAATGGAAAATCAGCCAGGACATCAAGCAGGTGGAATTATTCGGCGACATCCGGTTGCGTTACGAGGACCGTTCGGAGGAAGATCCCGCGGGCAACAGCATAGACCTGCAGCGCTTTCGTTACGCCGTACGGGTGGGTTTGCGCGGTGAAGTATTTGATGATTTCTACTACGGCGTCCGACTGGACACCGGCGCCAGTCCGCGTTCCCCTTTTGTTACGTTGGGCACTTCATCGGGTTTTGGCGCGAACCAACCGAATAATGGCACCTACCAGGGCCCCTTCGGCAAATCCAACTCGGGCGTCAACATTGGCCAGGTTTATCTGGGCTGGCGGCCATGGGACTGGGTGGATCTGACCGTGGGCAAGATGCCCAATCCGCTCTACACCACGCCCATGGTCTGGAGCCCGAATATCAGCCCGGAAGGCTTTGCGGAGCGTTTCAAATACACCGTAGGTACGGTGGATTTCTTTGCCACCTTTGGACAATTTCTTTATGCCGACTTCAATCCGGATTCAGCCAGCGCCGGCTTGGGAATCGGATACCTTCCGGGCGGCTCGTCGGGTCCAGGTGGCGGACAAAATGCGGACAATATTTTCATGTTCGCGTGGCAGGGCGGTTTTAACTACCGTGTCACCACCAATGTTTCCGCCAAGATCGCGGGCACCGTGTACACTTACACCGGGCTTCAGCAGAGTTCCGGGAGTGGTGCCTTGTCTCCCTATTTCGGCAATACTTATGTCGGTGAAGGCAGCTATTACTATTATGGCGGCCCCAACCCGGTGAATCCAGGTTACCTCCCCGGTGCCAGCGGCTACCAGCCGGGTACGGTATTCAATCAAGGGGCCTACCAAAGTGCCGATTACCCCTTTAATCAAGTGGGCCTCAACCATCTGTTGGTGGTGGAAGTTCCTTTGGAATTCAATTTCAAAATCAGCAAACTGGAGGCACAGGTGTTTGGCGACGCGGCTTATAACCTGGAAGGCCGGCAGCGGGCCCAGGACGCCGCCAACGCTTATTCACAAATTTTGCTGCAAAACGGCCCGCCGAATGGCAATGCTGCGCCCCGTTCGTTTCCAGCACAGACGGACGACGTGAAGGCCTACCAGCTCGGCTTTGATCTGGCAAGCGAGGGCGGTCATGGGTTGGTTTATGGCACCACTTCGCGGAGGCATGCCTGGGAGGTCAGGTCCTACTGGCAACACGTCGAACAGTACGCGCTGGATCCCAACCTGCCGGACACAGACTTTTTCGAAGGCGCCCAGAATCTGCAGGGGGTTTACGTGGCGCTGGCCTATGCTGTCACCGGCAACTCCATTGTAACCTTTCGCTACGGCCACGCCAGCCGGATCAACAGCCTGCTGGGCACCGGCGGCAACGATCCCGGGGACATTTCTCAAATCAATCCCATCAACGACTTCGACATCTACCAGTTTGACCTGACGTTCAGGTTTTGAAGCATCGGGAAACACTGCTCCGAAGAAGGGCCGAAATAACCTTGTCGCCGGCCGGAGAGGTTTCATGAAAATGGGGATATGGCTGGACTTTTCTAACGAATCATGCCCGTTTGATAATTCAGATTGGCTTGCTGGATCAGCACAGTGTAACGCGCGCCGGTGTCCGCAATTTGCGCCGAAGTCAGGTTCAACTGCGCCTCGCTCAGTTCGACGATGGAACTGATGCCGGTTTGGTAGCGCGCCTGGGCCAGATCGTAAGCCTCGGCGGCATTGCGAGCCAATTCGTCGGTTGTGCGGAGTTGTTCCAGCGAATTGTTGAAGTTCAGCCAGGCAATGCGCACGTCGCGGATCACGTTGTTCTCCAGGGAGCGCAGCAACTCGCTGTCGGTTTGTGCCTGTAATTCGGCCTCATGCTGCCGTGCAACGTAGAGTCCGCCCGCAAAGAGCGGCAGGCTCAGCTGCACTCCGCCGGCGGCGTAGTCGTCCGGCAGATGACTGTCGTGTGTCGGCGCGTCACCGGCCACGCCCACCGCTTCAATGGTCGGCAACCGTGAATCCCGTTCGGCCTTGGCATACCGAAGCGCCGCGTCGTGCTCGTCACGCAGGCTCAACAATTCCGGACGACGGGACAACGCCGTTTGGATCAGGTTGGCGATATCATTGGTGACGGCAGTTGCCGGCGGCGATTGTTCGACCAGTTGAAATTCATGAAACTCACGATAACCCAAAGCGGTGGAAAACGTCGCCATCGCGGCGTCCGCGTCATTCTGTGCGCTTTCCACCAGCAAACGGGCCTGTTGCAATTCGACCTGCGCGAAACTCACGTCCAATTCAGACCGCAATTTGTTGGTGGCCAAGGCGGTGACCTGGTCCAGCAGCAATTGGCGCGTGTCGAACGTCTGTTGGGCGACATGCAACACCGCCTGCGCCTCCAGCGCGCCGAAATAGGTGGTGTCCACCTGCAACAACACCTGTTCGCGGGTGGTGTTGGCATTCTGGCTCTCAGCCTGCGCCTGGAATTTGGAACTGGCCGTGAGATTGGCGGTGCGGCCAAAATCGGTGAGCAATTGGCTGGCTTCCAACCCGCCCGCGGCGCGGTCGAACACGCTCGGATTGTTCAAGCCACCAGCCATGATGCGCGTGCCTTCCTCGTTCACACCGACGGCGGTGCCGTAAAGATTGACACTCGGAAAAAAACCGGCACGGGTCTCCACGACCGCTTCTTGCGCGGCAAGTGCGCGGTAATTCGCGGCGGCGATTTGTGGATGGTTTTTCAGCGCGAGTTTTTCGGCGTCCGCCAGCGTCAACGATGGTAACGGGTTCGTTCCGTCAGCGCGAACTGCGCCGGGGCAAATCGTGCAGACCAGTAAAATCAGTAAAATCGGTTTCGTGTGCATAATTTTCAATGGTTCGAAACTTCGTCATTGGCCACCGTGGGTTTCAGTTGCTCCTCGCTCCGCCGGTAAATGTTGTAATACGCCGCCGGGACGATAAAGACGGTGAGCACCACCGACACCGCCAACCCGCCGATGATCGCTCGCGCCAGCGGTGCATACGCCTCGCTGCCGGTGCCCAGTTTGGTCGCCATTGGAATCAACCCAATCAGCGTCGCCAGCGACGTCATCAACACCGGGCGCAACCGCACGCGGCAGGCCAGCGAAACGGCCTCACGCAATGGCCGGCCTTCTTCGCGCAGCCGGTTGGTGAATTCCACAATGAGGATGCTGTTGGACACCACGATGCCGACCATCATCACCACGCCCATCAATGACATCACGTTCAGCGTCGTGCCGGTGGCAAACAGCATGAGCAAAACGCCGGTCAGGCCTGTCGGCACCGCCAGCAGAATCAACAATGGGTGCAGAAACGATCGAAACTGCGCCACTAAAATCAAATAGACCAACAGCGTTGCGAGAATCAAACCGAGTCCGAAACTGCGGAATGACACCTGCATGGCCCGCGCCGAACCACGCACGGTGACGCGCACGTTTTCCGGCAACTTCGTGGCGCGGATGATTTTCTGGATGCCACTCAACACCCCGCCCAAGTCCTCGCCTGCCGGCGACACATACACGTCCATCACGCGCCGAAGCTGGTAGTGGTCAACCTCAGTTGGCGATTCAATGTGCGACACTTCACTCACCGCATCCAATCGCGTGGGTTTGGCAGAATGCGCCGCGCGCAGCAGGACGGAAGTCAAGTCGGGCATATTTTTCACCCGGTTTTCGGGATATTGGACGGTGAGGAAGTAGTCGTTGCCGCTCTTGGGGTCCACCCAATAGCTGGGCGCAATCATCATGTCCGAGGTCAGCGCCGTGATGACGTTGTCCACTACTTCCTTTTCGTCCAGCCCCAGTTCGCTGGCGCGCACGCGATCAATGTTCAGTTGCAAGGCCGGATAATCCACGTCCTGCGGCACCAGCACGTCGCTCACTCCCGGCAACGCCCGCGCTTGGCGTGCAATTGCCACCGCCGTTTTATGCATGGCTTCCAAATCCATACCGCTTACTTGAATGTCCAGGGGAGCCGGCAAACCGAGATTCAAAATTGCATCCACCAGACCGCCGGTCTGGAAGTATGCCGCCACCTGTGGCAATTCTTTTTTCAGCCGCGCCCGGACCAGGTCCATGTATTGAAAGCTACTCAACCGATGGCCGGCGTTTAATCCCACTTGCACGAACGCTGTGTGCGGCCCGGAGTTGGGCGTGTAAATCGAGGAAAAACCCGGCGTCACGCCGATGTTCGAGACGATGATTTTCAAGTCCTTGGGCGGAACAACTTCGCGGACGATTTGCTCGACCTTTTCCACCAGTTTTTCGGTGTCTTCAATCCGCGTGCCAGTGGGCGCTTTGAGGTTGATGACGAACTGGCTGGGATCGGTCCGGGGGAAATAAGCTTCGCCAATAAACGGATAAAGGCCGAGGCTCAAAATGAAAATGCCGGTGACGCCCAGCACAGTTGCCACGGGCCGGAGGAGCGCCAGCTTCAAATAACCTTCGTAACGGTCGAGCATCTGCCGGAATCGGCGGTTGAACCAGCGATTGAAACGCGCGCCCCAACCCTTGGGTGCGGCTTTGTCGTCATCGTGGTCGTGTTGGATTTTGATGAGCTTGGCGCAAAACAGCGGCACGACGGTCATGGCGACCAGATACGAGGCGAACAACGATAGAATTACCGCCAGCGCCAACGCCGTGAACAGAAACTTGCTGACACCGTAAAGAAACGTGACCGGAAAGAAAACGACGACCGTCGTCAGCGTCGCCGCCAGCACCGGCAGCGCGACTTCGCGCCCGCCGCGCTCCGCGGCAACTTCGGGCGGTTCCCCCATCTCCATGTGGCGAAAGATGTTTTCCAGCACTACCACCGAGTTGTCAATCAACCGGGAAAACGCCAGCGCCAGCCCGCCCAGAATCATCGCGTTGACAGTGCTATTGCCGAGCGCCAGCGCGATGAACGCCGCCAGCGCCGAAAGCGGGATGGAAAGAAAGACCGCGACGGTGGCCCGCATGCTGCCGAGAAAAATCAAAATCATCAGGCCGGTGAGCACGAGGCCGATCAATCCTTCGTGAATCAGGTTATCAATGGCGTTGCGCACGAAGACCGACTGGTCGAAGACGACCTTGGTGACCAGTTGCTTGGGCACGTCCAGCAAGTGGGCCACCGAATTTTTGATCCCGTCCACCACCGCAATCGTGTTGGCGTCCCCGCCCTGCTTGAGCACCGGCAGATACACCGACGGCTGGCCGTCCACCCGCACGATGTTGTATTGAATTTGCGAGGCGTCTTTCGCCTGGCCCACGTCGGCCACCATGACCGGCGCATCGTTGACCATCTTGAGCGGCAGGGAGTTGATGTCGTTGACATCGTTGATCTGGCTGTTGGCATACAGATTGTAGTCCAGCCCGCCAATCTTCACGTCACCCGCCGGCAATATCAGGTTCGCATTGTTGACCGCCCGCACCACGTCCATCACGCTCAACTCGTGGGCCTCGAGTTTAATCGGGTCCACATACACCATGATCTGCCGGTAACGCCCGCCGAACGGCATCGGCACCGACGCTCCCGGCACGTTCGCCACCTGGTCCCGCACGTCAAATTGGCCCAGATCGCGGAGCTTGGCTTCGCTCAAGCCTTGGCCTTTGAGCGTGATCAAACACACCGGCAAACTTGACGCGTCGAATTTCAACAACACCGGCGGCAACGTCCCCGGCGGCAGCCGCCGCAGGTCCGCCATCGCCAGATTCGCGATGGTCGTCACTGCCGAGTCGGCATTGACCCCCGGCTGGAAATACACCTTGATCAAACTCACCCCCGGCAGCGAGCGTGACTCGATGTGGTCAATGCCGCTGCCCAGGGTGAAGAAACGTTCAAACCGGCCGGTGATGTCGTTCTCCACCTGTTCGGGAGGCATCCCGGAGTAAAACGTGGCCACGACGACCACGGGAATTTTGATTGGCGGGAACAAATCCACCGGCATCCGCACCAGGCTGGTCACACCGACAACGCAGGTGATCAGGCAAATGACGATAATCAGATACGGATACCGGATGGCAAAACGCGACATGAAAACCTGTCAGGTTGAATGCTGTGGTGGTTCCAACGGGGATGATGCCGCGGATTTTTCCCTTCGATGCGCCAGCAAATACGCCGCCGGGACGATAAAGACGGTGAGCACTACCGACACTGCCAGGCCGCCGACGATGGCCCGCGCCAGCGGCGCATACGCCTCGCTGCCGGCGCCGAATTTCGCCGCCATCGGCAGCAACCCGACCACCGTCGCCAACGACGTGACCAGAATCGGCCGCAACTGGCTTCGACAGGCCGTGACCAACGCTTCCCGCACGGGCAGGCCCTGCTCACGTTGGCGGTTGGTGAATTCGACCAGCAAAATGCTGTTGGCCACCACCATGCCCACCACCATCACCACGCCCATCAGCGACATCACGTTGAGCGTTGTGCCGGTCAGAAACAGGATCAGCAACACGCCCGCCAGCCCCGTCGGCACCGCCAGCAAGATGAGGAGCGGATGCAGAAACGATTTGAACTGCGCCACCAAGATCAAATAGACCAGCAGCGTCGCCAGGATCAGTCCCAGCCCGAAGCTGCGGAACGAAACCTGCATCGCCTGTGCCGCGCCGCGCACCGTGACCGTCAAGTTGGCCGGTAGCTTGGTGTCATGGATGATTTTCTCAACGCCGCCCAGCACCCGGCCCAAATCCTCGCCTGCCGGGGACACATAGACGTCAATCACGCGGCGCAACTGGTAGTGGTCCACTTCGGTCGGCGATTCGATGTGGCTGACCTGGCTGACGGTGTCCAGGCGGGTGGTTTGCAAGTGGTCCGCGCCGCGGAGTGGAATTGCCGACAAGTCCTGGAGGCTCTTCACATAATTTTCCGGATATTGGACGGTGAGGAAATAGTCGTTGCCCGTTTTAGGATCCACCCAATAACTGGGCGCGATCATCATGTCTGAGGTCAGCGCCGTGATGACGTTGCCGACCACCTCTTTCTCGTTCAAGCCCAACTCGCTGGCACGCAGGCGGTCAATGTTCAGTTGCAACGCCGGATAATCCACGTCTTGCGGCACCAACACGTCGCTGACGCCCGGCAGTTGACGCGCCTGCCGCGCAATCGTCACCGCCGCCCGGTGCATCGCGTCCAGATCCATCCCGCCCACTTGAATGTCCAATGGCGCCGGCATGCCCATGTTCACAATCGCGTCCACCAAACCGCCGGTTTGAAAATAGGCCGCCACCTCCGGTAACTCTTTGCGCAACCGCGCCCGGACCAAATCCATGTATTGAAAGCTGCTCAAGCGATGACCGGCTTTCAAACCCACCTGCACGAATGCCGTGTGCGGTCCGGAGTTGGGCGTGTAAATCGAGGAAAACCCCGGCGTCACACCGATGTTAGAGACGATTATTTTTAAGTCGCCAGGCGGCACCACCTCGCGGACGATTTGCTCGACCTTTTCCACCAGCCGGTCTGTGTCTTCGATGCGCGTGCCAGCGGGGGCTTTGAGGTTGATGACGAACTGGCCGGGGTCGGTGCGCGGAAAATACGCTTCGCCAACAAACGGATAGAGGCCGAGGCTCAACAGGAACAGGCCGAGGATGGCCAGCACCGTCAGCACCGGCCGGCGCAAGGCCCGGTGCAACCAGCGTTCATAACAGTCGAGCATCTGCTGGAACCGCCGGTTGAACCATTGGTTGAAGCGCGCGCCCCACGACCGGGAAGTGCGCACAGCTTTTTCCGCGCGATCCTCGCTTTGGGAACCCGCAGACATAGCTGTCCGCGTTCCTGCTTGTGCGTCTTCGCCGCCTTGATGTCCCTTCATCAGCTTCGCGCAAAACAAAGGCACCACGGTCAGCGCGACCAGGTAAGAAGCGGCCAAAGACAACACGACTCCCAAGGCCAGCGCCGAAAACAGATACCGGCTCACGCCATATAGAAAAATGACCGGGAAAAAAACCACCGCCGTGGCCAGCGTGGCGGCCAAGACCGGCCGGGACGCTTCCCGGCTGCCGCGTTCAGCGGCCACGATCGGCGCCTCGCCCGCCGTCAGATGGACGAAGATGTTCTCCAACACCACCACGGAGTTGAAAATCAAACGTGAAAACGCCAGCGCCAGCCCGCCCAGCAGCATGGCGTTGATCGAATTGCCACCCAAAGACAATCCGATGATGGCCGCCAGAATTGAAATAGGGATGGACAGGAACACGGCGAAAGTAGCCCGTAGCGTCCCGAAAAAAATCAGCAGCAAAACTCCCGTAAGCAACAGGCCGATGACGCCAATCCAGACGATGTTGATGATGGCGCCTTTGACAAACGCCGACTGGTCGAAGACGACCTTGGTGACCAGTTGCTTGGGTACGTCCAGCAGGTGCGCCACGGCATTCTTGATGCCGTTGACCACGGCGATGGTGTTCGCCTCGGCGCCTTGTTTGAGCACTGGCAGATACACCGACGGCTGCCCGTCCACCCGCACAATGTTATATTGAATCTGCGAGGCGTCCTCGGCCTGGCCCACGTCACCCACCAGCACTGAGGCCTCACCCACCGTCTTGATCGGGAGCAAGTTGATGTCCTCGACGTCGTTGATCTGGCTGTTGGCATACAGATTGTAGTCCAGCCCGCCAATCTTCACATCGCCCGCCGGCAGGATGAGGTTGGCATCGTTCACCGAGCGCACCACGTCCATCACACTCAACTGATGCGCTTCCAGCTTCAGCGGGTCCACATACACCATGATCTGCCGGTAGCGCCCGCCAAACGGCATCGGCACCGACGCCCCCGGCACGTTCGCCACCTGGTCCCGCACGTCAAACTGGCCCAAGTCTCGTAGCTTCGCTTCGCTCAAGCCTTGGCCTTTCAACGTGATCAAGCAAACCGGCAGGCTCGACGCGTCAAACTTCAACAACACCGGCGGCAACGTCCCCGGCGGCAATCGCCGCAGGTCCGCCATCGCCAAATTCGCTATACTCGTCACCGCCGAATCCGCATTCACTCCCGGCTGGAAATACACTTTGATCAAACTCACGCCCGGCAACGAGCGCGACTCGATGTGGTCCACGCCGCTGGCCAAAGTGAAGAAGCGCTCGAACCGACCGGTGATGTCGTTTTCTACCTGTTCAGGCGGCATGCCCGAATAGAACGTCGCCACGACGACGACGGGAATTTTGATTGGCGGGAACAAATCCACCGGCATCCGCACCAAGCTGGTCACGCCGACGACACAGGTAATCAGGCAGAGGACGACAATAAGGTAGGGATAGCGGATGGCAAAACGGGGCATGGAAAGCGTGAAACGTGAATGGGTTTCAGGACCGGTCCTTGGCAACGACCTCACGCAGTTTCTCGACCGAGAATTCCTTCGACTGGCATAGCGTGATTAACTCCTGTTCCTTGGCGATGATTTCCGCGGCAGCCAGCGGCACCTTGTCGGCGACGGCCGGTGGAATGGATTGAACCCCATGCAAATCGCCGTGCAACAGGTCGCCCGACTGGATTTTCAATCCGCCGATTTCGACCGGCGCACCGAATTCGACGATGTGAACATAGGCGTGCGAGACGGAAACGCTGCCGGCAAAGAGAGGGAATCCCAGGTTCCGGGCCGCCGGCAGATCGCGCACCGAGCCGTTGGTGACCGCGCCCACGCAACCGAGCGCGCGCAGGATGTTGACGTGCACCGCGCCCAGCAAGGAACCGAGACCGGTCTGGGCAGCCACGTCCTGCACCACCACCACGCGCGGCGCAGGCAGGGAAAGAATATGATCCCACCAGTCGGTGCGATCGGTATAGGGAGCTGCGACCGTAGGTGGCGCGGAACCACGAATCCTGACCGTGGCCGCGTAACCCAGCATCGGCGGCAATTCGGGAAACAGGCAATGCACCGAAGTGTTGACGAAGCCCTCGTTGCGCAGGCGCTGGTGAAAGATTTCGATGGCGTTGGCCAGCGTGCAGGCGTCCAGCCGTCGCAGAATCTCGAATTGTTCGGAGGTTAAAACCGGATTCATGGATTCAACGAAGTCCCGCCCAAGCTGGAAGTTTTCCAGCGGTTGCGGCGGCCTGAAGCGGCGGCAAGCCGCTTTTCACCGCAGGAAAAATGATGGCCGGCTGGCAACGTACCGGCGTAAATGAATGGCTCGATTTTAATTTTCATCGTGCAAAGAAAGCTCGACGAGTTTCGGCTCGACCTTCTGGCCGGTTTGCAGCCTCGAGTGACTGCCAATAATGACCAGATCACCTTCGCGTAGGCCGGAAAGAACCTCGTATTCGTCCGGCGTCTCCAGGCCGAGTTTGACGGAGTGCTCCTCAATCTGATGGTTTCGATTGACGACATAGACCGTGGGAGGATTGTCGCCCACCACGGCTTCGATGGGCACCGCCAGCGCCTGGGGATGCTTTTCGACTTTCAATGTCACGGTCGCATACATTCCGGGCACCAGTTTCAGATTTGGATTGGGCACCTCGATTTCCGTGATCATCGTCCGGGTGTTTTCACTGACATCGTCGGTGAAACGCGAAATCGTGCCGGTGAAAGTCTCGCCATTCAATGAATCCACGCGCACGGCAATTGGGTCACCCAGGTGGATGTCTTTCACGTAATCCACCGTGACGGGAAAATCCAGTCGCAGCAGGTAATTGTCAGAAACCCGCACCAGCGGCAGGGTCTGCGTGTCGGATGAGGTGCCGGCCTGGATGAGAGCGCCCGGATCGGCGTAGCGCCGCGTGACGATGCCGTCGAACGGCGCGATTATTTGCTCGTATTTAATGAGCGTCTGATACTTTTCCACGTCAGCCTTGGCGGCGGCGATGGCGGCGGCCGCAGCCAGATCACCGGCCTCGGCGTTGTCCAAATCCTGCTGCGCGACAAGGTTGGGATGGGCTTGATTGACCGCCAGCAGCCGGGTATAGTCCAAATGGGTGTTGGTGTCATCGGCTTCAGCTTTTTTTTCAGCGGCCTGCGCGTTGTGCAATTCGTCGCGTAATTCCGGCACTTCCAGCGTGGCCAGAAGCTGCCCGGCCTTCACCTTGTCTCCGAAATCCACGTTCATTTTTTCCACGTAGCCGGATACTTTCGCGTGCAATTCCACCTCCACATAAGGGCGAAATTCCGCAGGGATGTTGACCTCCTTGAAAAGGTCTTCACGGGTCACTTTCGCCACGCCAGCCACCGGCGTGGCGGCCGCGGTTGGACCGGCGGGAATTCCGTCGTGCGTGTGATGCGTCGTCCAGAAGATACCGAGGCCGATGGCGATGACTGCCACCGAGATTCCGCACACAATGAGTTTGAGGCGAAATCGTGAATGGAAAATCGGGAATTTCATGGATAGGCGAAACCATCAGTGTTTGGACAAGGGCAGTTTGACGCGGAACCGGCTGCCTTTGTTGACAGTGCTTTCCGCTTCCACTTCCGCGCCGTGGGCCGTGCAGATGGATTTGACAATGGAAAGCCCGAGCCCGGCGCCTTCGGAATCAGGTAAACGGGCTTTATCCGCGCGATAAAAACGCTCGAAGATGTGCGGCAACGCTTCCCGGGAAATCCCCAAGCCGTTGTCCTCCACTTCCAAAACCACGTGGCCGTTAACGGCGCCGACCCGCAGTTGGATGACGCCGTTTTTAGGCGTGTATTTGATCGCGTTGTCAAGCAGGTTGACCACAACCTGCTTGAGCCGCACCCGGTCGCCTTCCACCGGCATCGGCTGCTTTGCGTCGCAGGTAATGGAAATATTTTTGTCCTCGGCCAGAAGGCTCATCTGGTCGGTAGTGGTTTTGGCCAGTTCGGTCAGATCGAAACGTGACCAGTCCGTCTGCGCTTCACCGGCGTCGAGCCGCGAAAGCGTAAAGAGTTGCTCGACAATTTTGCTCAACCGAACCGCCTCTTCCAGCAGAATGGCGGCGCGGTCGCGCCATTCGGACGCCAGACGCGTGTCCTCGGCGAGGCTTTCCAGTTCACCGCGCAGAATGGTCAGCGGCGTGCGCAATTCATGGGATGCATCGGCGACAAAACGTTTCGAATTTTGAAAGGCATCGTCGAGCCGCGCAATCATGCGGTTGAGTGAAACTGAAAGGCGTTCCAATTCGTCACCGGTCCGCGTGACCGGCAAACGCCCGCTCAAATTGTGTTGCGTAATGCGCTCGGCGGCGCGCGTAATCTGTTCGACCGGCTGCAACGCCCGGCGCACCAGCAAATAACCACCGCTGGTGATAATGACAATCGCCAACGGCAATCCCAAGGCGAGTTGCAGGAAAACATGGTTCAGCATGGTTTCAACCGGATCGAGCAGTACGCCGAATTCCACGAGGTAGGCCGCATTGTCCGGCGACTTGAAATTCAGCGCGGCGACCAGCAGCGTTTTGTTGTCGGCCAATTTTATTTTCCGTGAAAATTCCGGTTCGGACGACGGCGGCAGGGCCGGAACTTCAGCCGGATCAAAACTGCCGTCTTTGGGCATGCCGGAAGCATAAACCAAAGTTCCGTTGGCCCGCGTGATGCGAATGAACCGGTCGTTGATTTCCGGCTCATACCAGTCCTTGGTCTGGTTCGCGACGTAGGGTTCGCCAGTTTGTTTAACGCGCACAAGCAGGGTGCTGGCAATTTGCCGCGCGCGGCGCGCTTGCGATTCGCGCAGGCTGTTCACCAGGAAATGCCGCAGGTCGAGATATAATGACGCGCAAAGCAACGCAAAAATACCGGTGAGCAAACCGGCATACCAGGCGACCAGCCGGAAACTGATCGAACGCCCGTTCACGTGGTCACCTCGTCGCTCAAACTATAACCGACCCCGCGCACCGTGCGGAGCAGTTTGGCCGGATGCGCATCGTCCACTTTGGCGCGTAGATGCCGTACGTAAACGTCCACGATGTTGGTCAGCCCTTGAAAGCTTTGATCCCAAACGTGCTCGATTATCATGGTGCGTGAAAAAACGCGGCCGGGTTGTGAAGCCAGATATTCGAGCAACGAGTATTCCTTGGCGGTGAGTTCGATCTTTTTGCCGGCGCGCCGGACATTTTGCGACAGACGGTCAATCTCCAGATCGCCGACTCGAAGCACGCTGGAGCGGTTGACCGGCCCGCGCCGCAACAGCGCCTTGATGCGCATGAGCAGTTCGGCAAAGGCAAACGGTTTGGTCAGGTAATCGTCCGCGCCAGCCTCAAAATTTTTCACCTTGTCGTCCATGCCGTCGCGCGCGGTGAGAATCAGGATGGGCACCCGCGGGTTTTTGCGCCGGATTCTTTCCAGGATTTCTCCGCCGCTCAATTCCGGCAGCATCAGGTCCAGAATGACAAGGTCATAATCGTAGGCTTCGGCCATTTCCCAGCCGGCGCGGCCGTTGTGGCAAACATCCACAGCAAAGCGCTCCGCCTTGAGGCCGCGTTCAATGATGTCGGCCACCTTCTTTTCATCTTCTACCAGCAGGATTCGCATAGAGGTTTACAGGGGAATAGACCATTTGCTAATTAAAAGGTTCTAAAAGTTTCATTAAAATTTGTTCAGAAACCTCCGCCCCTCTCACGGCAGGGCATTTTAATTCAACCTTCACAGAATCTTAATCTTCAGGCGGTCAATATCCCATGAAGAGACAAGACGAAACGGGACACTGATGCAAAGTAATTCTGTGAAAGATTGATGTTTATGAACGTATTACAAAATAATTCGGCTCAAAACCGGTATTTTGCCAAAAGCTCACTCCGGCCAATTAACTTTTATTGCGCGGCGCCACGCGCCCATTCGGTTGAACTCGTGGGTGATTTCAATCATTGGCGCCCATTTCCCATGCAGCGATCGGTGGATGGTTGGTGGTCGGCTCAAGTCGAGTTGTGCCATGGCCACCATCAATACCGCTTTCTGGTGGACGGCAAACCGATGCTGGATCCGCACGCCACCGGCATTGCCCGCGACGAACGGGATGAACATGTTTCACTCCTGGCGGTGAGCTGATCCGGAATCTAATGCCTGCTTCATCAATGGTGGGAAACGAGAAAATGAAGACCAACCCGAAAGCCATTCCCAACCTGAGGAGCCCGCCACCGGCTGGATGTATGCGATTGGAAGATCAGATCATGGAGCGGGCACTTGTGATTTGGCGTATAAAAGGACACGGCCATCAAAATGCTCTGAAAGCCTTGCTCCAGGCCGAACGCGAAATATTAACCCAAAAGACGAACGAACTCAAAGCGGCGCACTGATTTGTCGCCCGCAAAACAATCAGGAATTTTGCCAAACCGGTGTTCAGTTTGGCCATGCGCAAGTCTTGGGACTGATTTGCACTATGAACGGAAGGCAACAACGCATAACGCTGTTACAAGCCAGGCATAAGGCAGTAAGGCATCTTACTCCTGTGACGGAAGTGTTGCGGCTTAACGGACAAATCCCGGCAGAACGGGAGGCCAACACTTTGCCGGCACCCTGTGTGCAGAATTAAATTCGGGTGATTTCCACTGGTACAATAACAACTCCACCAGCGGCGTCCGCAAGGGCATTGATCAGTCAAACCCGGTTTCTTTCGCAGGTCCAGCTCGCCACCCCACAGGCTTGCCATTGGGAAGGCTGACGATTTCGGTCCTGGGCGTGTCAGCGGGAAGTTTCCAATGGTCGTCCAGCTGGACTGTCGTCGTTTGGCCGCGCTCGATTGTCACCGGCACGCTAACCCAGAAGTAATTGTTCGCTTGAGCTTTCACGAGATACTTTCGGCCGGCAGCGTCAGTCGGCGGGGAGTTTTTGCATAATAGCCGACGCTGTTATGCACATGTTTCACCAGCTTCCCAGCAGATCATAAATGTAATAATCAGTGTGTTGATACCAGGTAGGATTGTTGCCCTCACTGCGTCCGGCCAGGCTGGAGAAGACTTGCAGTCCACCCTCGACCGTCATGCTTCCGATGCCAGCTGGATCAGGCCCGACGGGGCGCAAGCGCAACCGGAGTTGAGGCGCATCCGACCAACAACGAACCCAAGGTGGCGCCCAGAAGAAAATAGAAGTTTTTCATAACACTTCATTCCTTTCATTCTGGGAGAGGCTTCGGGCGGGAATTCCAATCTGGCTGGCCACCCTCGAACAGAGACAGGCCTTTTTTGCCTGCAGCGTCTTTGGAAGAAACCGCTTCCCTCGAACGGAACCGGCGGCTTTTTCACACCTCTCCGTCCATAATTATTGACGTCCCGGACATTAACCGTTGCTGAACCCAGGATTAAAATATCACCGTCAATTCAAAAGCAGATACGGCTGGGTCCGTGGAAGTGGTCCCCGGGTCCGGACAATTCCCAACCGAGCCAACGCTGCGGTTGGCCGCCATTCCCTGTTCCCGTACCCGAACGCAACGGCATTGGCCTTCCTTCTCCATCTTGCTTCAAATTTTAATTCGCTCTTCATCCCTCATTAATCTTCGGCGTGTCAATTAAAAGGAAGGCCCGCGGGCCAGGCGCAGAAATGCCGGAGTCAGCCGGGGTATCGGGCCGGGCGGTAGAAAAGTCAGACGCCAATAAAATTGAAAGAAGATGCTTATGTCAAAAGCCATCAAGGATCCGCCAAAATCGGCTGGCCGCTCTGCGGGCCCGGCGGCACGGGAAGTGGCCTTCATTCTAAACAGCCCCGGCGCAGAATCGGTTTATCTCTGCGGCGATTTCAACGAGTGGTTTCCCACCGGGCTGCCGATGATTGAGAGAATCGAAGGTCACCTGTGGGAAAAGCGGCTGATGCTGGCGCCCGGCTGCTACGAATATAAATTCATCGTGGACGGCGTGTGGATACACAATCCCGCCGCTGGCAGAAACGTTCTGAACGTCTTCGGTTCCTTGAATTCCGTTATGGAGGTGTGGCCATGAAGACACGGTCCGGATTCCGGCGCCTGCGTTGCGGGAAATTCATGTTGCCGAGGCGCGTCAATAACCGGCCCAAGGTGCGTCACCAGCAAGGGCGGGCTAAAGAAATCCAACTGATCTATGCGCACTTTGCTCCTCCCGGTCATTTTCTCCGTGACCGAAGACCTCGGATACGCCTTCAAGCCGGGCAACAGATTTATCAAAACCAGCTTAAGTTCACGGAAAGACGCCCCCCGGGCACACCTTTTTACCGAGCGAAGGCCGGGTGTCAGCCAAACCTCGCCGGCGGATGTCGGGAAACGAACTCAATTTTAGGCGCCCACAAATTATGAATACCGTTCTTCACCCTCTGCAGATTCACTTTCACAAAGTGGACGGTTCATTCGAAACATTCGTCCAAAACGAAGAAAGCTTGATCAAACTTATTCTCCGCGAATTTCAACCTGACTGTATTTTCAACCGGGACCGGATCGTCATTGCCGACCATCATTCGTTGACTTCCCTTCCCGTCAACCAGCTGGTACGCGCGGATCTGGTCTCCGAACAGTTGTCCGACTGGTTTTTTCCGCCGGACTCCGTCAACGCTGTGGAATTGACCGAAATGGAATTCCGGGCACTGCTCCAAAATCCGGAATTGCGTGATCAGTGGAACCAGATGCACACACAAGACACCTCGGTGATTATTTTCCTTGAGATTGAAATGACGGGACAATCACCGCTTTTCCTGGTCAGGGAAATCACGGGCAAACAGTTTGCGAATCAACTGGAGGCGATCTCCTTTCTGTTCACCGCCCGCGCCTTGTGCTTCCGAATGCGCAATGGCGGAGTGGCCTCCTTGAATCTCGCCCACCTGTTGCGGGTCACGCTCTTTCCCGGTTCGCATCAGGCACCCACGGAGGCATGGCCCGCGGAACGGTCACACAGTTCCCGGCTCAAAAATCTCACCCGAAATTCGGATGACTTCGGGGACCATCCGTCGCCAGCCCACGTTGTCCGTTCGGCCGCCGGTTGATTTTGTGGCACCGCGAAGGAGGCAAAACGAAAACGCATCAACCATGGAAAGAAAGTGCCAATGAGAAAATCTATTTTATAAATATGGTGCACGATAAATCCGATCACGGGCTTTGTTCCGCACCCGACAATGTCAAGCCGGTGGATTTCCAGTGCTCCGCACCCGAGGCGAAGGTCGTCCAGTTGGCAGGCAATTTTAATCATTGGCACCCCATCCTCATGCGACAGCAGGAGAACGGCCGGTGGTTCATTCAAATCTGGCTGCCTGAAGGTTATCATCGGTACCGGTTTCTGGTGGATGGCAAACCGACGTTGGATCCGCACGCCACTGGCGCCACGCATGATGAACAGGGCAAGCTGGTTTCACTGATCACCGTCAGTTAAACGGGGATGAATGATGGTGGATGCACAGATAATTATTAAGAGAGGCTGAACCTCAAATTAAATTTCGTTCAGAAACTTTTAATGCCTTTCAAACAGTGGCAGAAATACCTTGAACCATGAAAACGATTTCTGTGTCTTTGACTGCGGTGGCCGGTATTTTCCTTTTGGGTTGTACCACAAGCAAAAGTGGGTTGGCGCTCGACACCGTAGGCCCCATCCCGGCCCAAACGGCACCGGAACATTCAACCACCGGCACACTCGTAGTCTATTCCGCCTACGACGTGAACGCCGATTTTAACAGTCGCGATCCCTACCGCCCGGAATATTCCGATTATAAAATTTACACCGCCGACGGGAAGTTGTTGCAGCGAGTCCACAACGATTCAGGCACCATCCTTCAAGACCCGGCGCCGATGAAACTGCCGATTGGAAAATACCGTGTCGTTGCCCGCGCGAATGGTTACGGATGCCTGACGGTCCCCATCATTATCGAGGCGAAACAAACCACTATTTTGCATCTCGAGGGAGGCGGGGCCTGGCCGGACAAATCGGCATTCAATCAAACCAATGCTGTGCGTTTGCCGGACGGACGGATTGTCGGCTGGCGGGCTTCGTCCAATTCGTAATCAAGTGCCATTACGTTTTGTCAACGCGGTTGGCACCTTCTCAACACTTGGGGCACCATGTAATTGAAACCAGGCAGAGAAAGAGAAATCTTCCAACCTCCAACCAAATCTGGCGCGTCCGGCAGGACTTGAACCCGCAGCCTTCCCATCCGAAGTTCCAAAAAACGCCGGGAAAACATTAATTTTATCAGGTTATTGACACCCAACCACGCAGACAAATATCCCGGATACATAACAAAGACCGGAACCAAAAAGTGATTTCTTCTGACTATTGCTCGGAAGCAGGCCATTGCTTTTTGTACAATGACAGGTCTGTTGACACGTGCGTTCCATGGCACAGGCTGCAAATGTTTACAATGATCAGCCAAGTGAAACGAATCGCTGGAACTGCGCTTAAAAATTTGCGCCAAACAACGATGCCGTTTGATAAAGAAAAACAGGTCACTCTGATTATTCAAGGCTGCCAGACACCGCGGTAAAATTGGCGCGGGGAACCTGGAGAAACCAGGTTGGTGATATTCAAGGTGCTCCCAACGAGCGTGTTGGTGGAGACGGGGGCCCACGTTGTCAAATTCGTCGAACTTTGGATGACATAAGGCGCGCCGGGTTGACCTTGCAGGAGAAGCTCCACCTGCCCGGACTGGACGCCCAACGCGGAGAGGACCGAAGGTCCCGGTGCAAACGTAAAAAGCGTCAGCGATAATGGCGGAAATGAATAAGTGAAGTTCGTGCCGGCCGCCGGAAAGTTTGTTGTCGCGATGTCTTGCAGTGAAGCGACGGCATTGTTTTCCGCCGCCTGATCCTGCGGGATACCGTAGGATTGAATCGTTGCGGCGGTCCACGGCACAAAATTGGTGAGCGCGATTTGCGCGTTCAGGTTGGTGGTCATGTCCTTGTTGATAACCAGCATCGTGAGCGAGCCGTTGGCGCGATGAACGGCATAGGCGGAAAGCAAAAGACTGTCGCTGGTGCTATTGAGGACCGAATCGCCGGGCCGCGCGAAATATTGCAGCAATTTTTCGGCGTAATAGGTGGGATACGGGGTGTTAGTCAGGCTCAAGACCCCATAACCCCCATCCTGCCTCCAGCCGTAAATCGTTGGGTCAAAATCGCCGGCCGTCTCCCCACTGTCATGCATGTCAAACCAGAGATAAGCCCTGAATTCAGTTTTCATCAGCTGGCCCGTGCTGTCAGCCAGGTAGAGTCCGTTGACCAAGCTGGAGGATTGCCGGCCCATGGCGCCGGCGTCGCTGTTGTTTTCTGTCACGCACAACTCGATGTTCGTGCCGGCCGGCCCGATGTAATCGCTGATTTGCTGGCGTAAGTCGGCAGCGGCGCTGGCCCAATCGCTCCAGTTCAACGGACTGGGATTGCCCGCCACCTGCAACAGCAACGGGTCACTGTCCTGGGAACCCGCGGCAAGACTCCAGCCATAGGGAGTGTATTGCCAGTAGAAATGATAGATGAGGAAATCCGGCAGGACCCCCAGACCGGCCATTTGGGACAACACGATGGGAGTCCACCCATAATTTGTGGTGAGGGTGCGCGGATTGACTGCAAAATGGGTTGCGTTGTTGGAATAACTTCCTTCTCCCGGCACAACAACGATACCCACCTTGATGGGCACCGCCGGGTAGGCCGCCTTCATCTGCTGAATGAAAGCAACCGCGTTGGTAGCATACGTGTAGGGATCATGCGGAACGGCATTGCTGTCGGTTTCCCAGGTGCCATAACATTCATTGCCGATTTCCCAATATTTGAAACCACAATGATTGGTCTTGTTGGCCGAAAGCACCCAGGCCGCTGCTTCACCGGGCGTGCCGGTGCCGTAATTGACGGTGGTGAAAACCTGGGCGCCCAGATTCGTGGCCACATTCATGAAGGTGGCATTCCCGGCCGGGTCAGTGGCCCAATTATATGCGTCCGAACTCGAGCCACCCGGCCAGCGCAAAGCCATGCAACCGGCCTCCTCAAGCATCGGCAGCGTTTGGGAGCTGCCCAGACTGGTGTCCCATGATCCGGTATTGAGTCCAAATTGGCGCGCGTCCACGGGGTGCAGAACCTGTCCCGCATCCACACTCAAATGAACCAAAGCCGGCAGCGGCGCGGCCGCCAGTTGCACGTCGTCCACGTAAAATGGGGGTTGGGCCGCGCCACCATCGTTTCCCTGAAACCAAAAGCCGCTGCAGTTTGGCTTGCCGGCCACGCGCAGGGACGAGAGCGGAACGGTGATTTGCTGCCAGGCATTCGCCGGCAAGGTTGCCAAGGGGTAGGCCACTTGATTGGTGCCGTCCAGCAACCCCCAGACTTCCAACCGCTGGCCGCCGGCACCGCCACCATTGACCCAAAAACTCAGACTGGCGTAGGGGCTGGTATTGAAATCCGCATGTTCAAAAACCAGCGCCTGGTAATTGCCGCCATCGGTGACACTGATGGAACAACTGCCTGAGTGAACCGGATTGGTGTTTCCCAGATTGACCGTGGCCCAACTCCAATTCTGGAAGCCATTCACCAGATTGTCTGTGTAAATCGGGAGATTATCCTGCGGCAGGGCGGTGACGACGTAATTGATTGTATTGGTGATGGCCGGGTAGTTGCCGCCGGAGTAGATGGCCGTGATTAGGTCCGTGCCCGCCGGCAGAGTGGTGATGGCCGAACTGGTGGTGCTGCCGCCGCTCACCGTATTGGTGCTGAACGGGCCGCCCGCCGTAGAAAACACCACTTGGCCCGTGGCGTTGCCGGCGGTAACCCCATTCGTCTGCACCGAGGCCGTAAAGGTGACGCCGCTTCCGAAGGGTGAAGTGTTGGCCGACGGTGTGACCACGAGTCCGCGTACCTGAGTCAGGATGATGTTGTCAATAGACAGCGTATCGGTGAGGCCGGGGCAACCCCACAACCAGGAACTAATTTGGAACTCCAACTGCCAGGTGGCAGCAACGGGGCTGGCCGTCGTGATGCTTCCCAAATTCACACTGAACGTCTGCCAGGCATTGGCGGCCGTCAGCTGGTCGTTGGTCGTCGCGTTGATGACCGGCCCGGCGCCACCGAAATAATTGTTGGGCCAGGTTTGGACTATGAACTGAATGGTGGCTGCCTGGCTGCCGTAAGCATCGAAGGACAGCACGTAGTCCGCCGGATTCGGGTCCGTGATCCCGGAAACTGTCATCAACCCCAGTTGCCCGGTGTAATAGTCACTCCAGGTTGTTGCCGTCATGGTTTCCCGCCAGCAGCCGTTCGGATTTCCACCGCTCGCCAGCACAGTGTTGGTGCCACCGGTCGGGCTGCCTCCCGAATAGGAGGACGTCTCGAACGAGCCTGCATATCCACCGTCAAAGTTCTCGTCGAATATTATCTGTGCCGGGGCATTGGCGGCGAAGCAGCCGACCATCATTGCCAGGGCTGCCATTTGATATCGGGATTTCATAAGTCGAATCGTTCGCATTTAAAGAAGGGTCAAAGAGGCTTTGTTCAATGCTCAAAATTTGATTCGTACAGGCAACTTTCTATCAAGCACCGCCCTCGACGGGATCTGAAAAGACCACCGATTCATTGCCTAAAAATAGCAGGTTTCATTCATGTCTCAAACAGAATCGGCCTGACTTGCCAGTGCTCTGTATGCGGTGGCGTGTAAAGCCGGGCAAACCGTCCTTCATATTTCCAACTCAACGTGACGTGTCAGATTGCCCGCCTCTTACATGCCGCCGTTATGCGATGCCGAATGGTTGAAATGCCGCTGGACTTGCCTGGGTTAAACGGTGAAGGAATGCGAATCGCACAAGATAGATCCCCAACCCCGTTGCGTGCGAGATGGCGCGATCGGCCGCGCGGGGCAAATTAATTTCAGAATGCGCACTCCGCGTAAAGCATGACCTGTTCCCCATACCGGCTATCGGCACCTCCATGGCTTGATTCGAAATTGCACCTGCCGGCGCTCGCCGTCAGGTTGACGCTCTCGCTTTCATAAACATAGGCAAGCGTTGCGCCAACACTGGGGATGGACCACCTGTCCACCTGCCAGTCGGGATAATTCATAGCCACCGCGGTGATCAACGCCTTTCGGTTGTCACTATAATCAAGATACAGGGGATCCCTCAGGGTGATCGACGGGTACCTGGGCGTCACATCAATTTCGGCCTTATCACTGAAAGTAACGAATCCCCTGGGGTTGCCACTCCACATATCCCGTAATCCGACGTGGATGCCGCCTTTTTTGGCATAGGCTGCCCCGGGATTCCCCGCGACCGCCGGGGAGAACGGAGAGACAATTCTCTTGTCAAAAGAATTATCCAGTAACGTTTCCCGAACGATTTCCATGATGCCGCCGGGATGATAATTTTCCTCCACGTAATCTCCGAGGGAATCCCTCGTCGTCTCTCTAAAGACAGATGTGACGTGATGGACGGTCAAATCGACCGGGCTTCTCGGGATTAAAGTGTCGCGATTCATAGACTGCATCAAATCCCCGGTGAACACCCTGGCCGACGCCAGAGTTGATTCGGCTCGTTCGGTTCCCTCTTTATCAAGAATAAAGGAAAGGCTCTTCACATCCTTCCGCTCAAAGTCCAGTTTCAGCGCCAGGTTTGTTCCCTCTTCCGCCGGGCGGGTCCACGTCAATACCGCATATACTGAATTGGTATTACTATGCCACTCCGCAGTTGGCCTGACTGGAATGTTAGGATCGGCCGTGAATTGAAGCAGTAAAACATTTGCTTGTGCCTGGGATTGCGTGGTGAAAATTTCCAGGAATGCGCCTAAAGCCAAAATTCCCACAGAACACGCGACCCATCGGAAGAAGTTCGGTCGGGCCGGAATGTCAAAATCAGCCTCCGGTATCCGACCCAAAGCAAGCAGCCGGGTTAAGCGACGGTACCAGTCACATCGGCTCGTTTTGTCGAATGTTGCTTTCATGAGTTTACGCGTGGGGGTGAGGCGAAATACAACAGAAGGTGGTACGACTTGGGTGCGTCTTGAAAAAATTCCGGGATGAAAACTCCGGGGTGTTAGGAACAGTTTAGTGGTGCAGATTAATAAACGCCGTTCAACTTTGACTTTGACTGGTTTCGCAGTGCGGGAGGCCCGATGACATCAGAGCAACTTCATCTGGTGCCGGAGCATTGACCGACGCCGGTTGCGATTCGGGTTCCGCTTCGCGGTTGACATCCCGCTGACCGGGGAATGGTTGGGGGGGCTGTATAAATACATTGCGACGCAACGCCACTTCAAAATACGCTACGCCGCCAGCCGCCAGAATCAGGGCTGCGACGAGAACCATCCACATCATTGCGTCCATCGAGTCCGGTAAGAGCTAATCCCTTGCCAAGCCGCTTTAGTGGGGTCTTAGATGCTAATTGGCCAAATAATTGTTTGGCTGTCCCAATATGGTACCATCCGGCATTTGTATTGGAGACAGATTACCGGCAGCGAGTCTCCGGAGTCAGGCCACTGGTAACCCGTATAGATGTGCCAGCATTTGGGGGTTGAGGCGCGGTTCCCCAGTATAAAGGAAATACCGTTACAAAATACATAATAATTTTGATTTCGGAAAATTATTTTTGGAAAAGTTGAACGAAACCATTGATTTTACTGGCGCGTCCGGCAGGACTTGAACCTGACGAAAGCAGCGAAAATAAATGGGAAATCAAAGGATGACGCACAAAGAGACGCACAAAAGTTAGTCCCGCTCGGTCGTGACCTGTCGCATGTGGTCACAGCTTGGCCGAAACTTCCGGCTGCGCTCAAAGCGGCGATTCTGGCCATCGTCAACTCAGTGGAGGACAGGCGATGAGTGCTGGCTTGCCCCGCAGAATGAGGTTGTGTCGAAGCTGTCCGACCTGGGTTCAACAGCAATGCATCCGGCGTGTTTTGGGAGAAAAGCGATGGTGGCTGACAGCAGAGGAGTTTCTCGCCCAAGTCGAGGCGCACAAACTGGCGCATGACAAGGAACGGCTCAATCCGAAAGCCGTCAATCAAACGCCGTCAGAGGTCAAGGTGTACTGGCTCGATCTGGGGCGCATGTACACGCCCAAGTGAGAAGACGCCTTGTCTCGGCGGGATATGCAGGCGTCAATATGGATTCGAGTTGTTCCGCCGTCCCGGTGAAACCAGCTTCTTTGTCCAGAATCTCCACCTCTTCTTTAAAGGCGGTATCAATTATCGCCAGCAGCTTCGTCTCCGGTGCCAAATCTTCAAGCGCTTGAAGCAGGTCAGGGTGGTGATAATAAATAACCCCAAATCTACCATCTTGGATTTCCACCGGGATTTCCCAATGCAACAGGTCCCAGATAAAACCCGGCAATTCGCCGAGCAAGGTTTGCCAGAATTCCTGGCGTTCTTCCAGTGTGACCGTTGGCATTGGAGGAGGTTGTTTCGAGACTTTCAGCATTATAAGTTTGGCCACGAGCGAGTCGTCGAGCGGTGGAAGAATCAAAAGATTCTCCGGTTCATCATTGACGGAAACCGTCACCCGCCAGAAAGGTTTCACGCTCAGTGCTTGCCGATTTTTTGCGTGGCAGGATTGAACCTCGTTCACCGTAAAATCTTTGATGCGTGCGCCGAAATTTCTCCGGGAGCGGATGTCGCACGAGGCGATTTCGTCCTCAATCATCAGATGTTCGGCTCCAAAAAGGTCGCCGTTAAACTCCGTTGCTCCGCTCATGTACCTGTATGGCTTGGCGCAACGCCCACCAAGAATCTCCGTGATTACATTTTGAAGTAGTGACTTGCAGGAACCTCCCGGACCAGCCAAGACGAGAACTTGTCCCGGACGCCTATTCTCCTTTGCGAGAGACTCATAGCTTATTTTCAGCCAGCCCATTAGAAACTCTAGTTGCTTAGGGCCAAACATATTCTTGAGAAGACTTAAAAGAACTGGATATGGTCTTTGCTCTGGAACAATCAGGCTGGGAGAAGTGGGAACTAAAATGCGTTGTCCACACATTTCAACCAATCCTTTGCGGTAGCCAGCGAGTGGGCCGGCGTATGCCACGTCGCACCTACACTGAATATCGTGGAGGCATCTTTCCAGAGGCGAAAGCAGTTCACGTTCGGCTCGGTTCTCGGAAAACCCATGCGCTCGCAAGTGACGCCGTAAACTGGTTTCGTTGACGCGAATCCACTCGTCTCGCGCGTTTTGAATCCAGTAAATCTGTCCCCCTACGTCGTAATAGACGGGGGGACATTGCGGTTCAGTTGTGGGGATTTGTTCTGGCTCGGCTCCTTTTTCGGTACAATCGTTTGTGTTCATTGGAGGGAAATCTCTTTCGGATTAAAGTAAACCACACGTTGAAGTCTTCCGTTTTCTCGTTGGCCGTCCGGCATCCGAACCAACTGGCACGGAGTCCACGTTGCCGGGTCCGCGCCTAAACTCACGGCATAGCGGAAGAACTTTTCAACTGTTTCATCGGGCTTCCCGGCTGTGTAAAACCAACCGTGCAACGATTTATTGCCTGAGTGAACCACCATCACGAGCGGCTCGTATTTTGCAAGGTGCCCCAGCACCGCAGCGTGCTGGTCGAACGTGCCCGTGTCGAATTCCACGACCAAAAACCGACGCGGCCCGGTGTTGGAGAGCGTGCGCATACTCGTTTTTCCTTCCTGCGTGGTTCCGAAGACGGACGCCATCGGGCTTGGCACAATAAACTGCTGCCTTTCCAGAAAACCGCGCCATTCTTCCCTTGTGCGTGTCACCGAAAAACTCTGCTTCGGTCCGGCGCACAGCAACGGATTTCCGGGAAACAGCACATCAATGATTTCTTCCGTGTGCCGAGCATCGTCGTTCCATTTGAACGGCGAAGAATCGGCCAGTTGTGCAAAGGTTGGCCCGTCGCGCACGACAGACTCAATGCGCCCTTCGTTGCGGTAGGGCCAACGCGGGCCGGGCTGAGTTTGGCCGGTTGGATTCTCGATGACGCGCTGGCTGTTGCTAACGGCGTTTTCAATTTCAGTGTCAGTAACTTCACGCCCGCAATGATGGCGTTGCCCGTGGTTCAGCGGCAAAAACCCCCTTCGGCCCCAAGCTCGAATGCCTGCTGAGCGCGAGATGCGAATTGGCGGGTTTTTTTCCTCTTTTTTGACACGTCTGATACCTGTACTGCTGGAACTCCAGTACAACCGAGTCGGTTCAAGGCGGACCCAGAACCGAATTCATGTGAGTTTCCTCGGTTTCCCCCGCCCAAAGCTTATGATACGGAATCAGAAGTCCGCCGCTTTCGTAGTGGCTCGGCTGCTGGCTGCGACGGTCGTGGCCCCCCCACCCATCCTAAACTCGATTGGGGAATTCGAGGGAACCCAAGCGCTCGATGGCCAGCGCGCGATTTGAAAACCGGCTCGTGCGGCTAACGTTGAAACGACATGCCTGCTAGTTCTGAGCTTGCCTTTTCTGAGGAAGCTGGTATTCTAAACCAAGCATCAGGAACGTTTGAGCCGTTGCGCTCAGACTGCCAACCGAGCTTTCGCGGGTGCGAGAGCAACGGTGGTAGAAGCCGAAAGCTGGCTTCGATGTGCGGACCAAGTTGGTCCGAAAAACGTCTCCCGATGATAATGCTCCGCAGTGGAGTTTTATCGTCAAGCGTCACACCCCTGTTGCGTGAACAGAAAGTTCGTTTATGCACAAGAAATCAAAACTGCCAAACATTTCCGAGAAGGAAGCAACGGAACTGGCGCGGGCGTGCCGTCTTGCCTTGGGCGACCATCCAATGGACGCATTCATTGACCGGGCTTTCGAGGAAGCCGCCGAGCACCGCCGACGGCGTGAGGAGTCCGGGCAACTGTGGTTTCCTGAATAGCTTTCACCCGCACCGATTATGAGCCTAGCTTCATTGGAAACACCGACGGCATCGCCGGGCTACCTGACCCGCGAACAACAACTCGCGCGGCAGCATCACACCTGCGCACCGTACTTGTGTTTGGAAAACGGCCTGTGCCGGGCCTTTCTGGAGGCCGGCAGAAGTGCGACCGACTTCGAGGGGGTAAAACTCCTGTTCCCCTTCGTGCGCGAGGCGGTGCTTATGCAGGTGCCGCGCGAACAGAAAACTCTCGATGACTGGATGTATTTCGCCTTTTTCTGTGGTTACGACCTCGGTACTCGCCGGCCCGACCTCATGCCCGAAGTGCTGTCCGACCACGAATTACACCAGTGCCGCAGCCGATTGCTCCTCCTGCAACGGTATGCCGGTTGTGAACGGCCCAATGGCCGCGCACTCCACCGCGCCTTCGTTCGTGTGATTGAAGAAAAGTGGCCGAACACACCCTCCGAACAGTTGAACGCCGTCTTTGCCGAAGCTGCCCTCAAGTCGTTGCGAGCCGGCTTCGGTGCCGCGACCATCGGCCAACTGGAACCCGAACTCTGCGATTTTTACGGAGCTTTACCGCCTGAAATACGTAGCAAGTTTCAGGGCATCCTGTGGCAGAGTTGGATTGGCGCGGCTGCGGACTCGGTGGCGTTGAGCGTGCTGGAACGGCTCGAACATCCGGTGCTGCGGGTGGTCCGCCAGTTATATCCCGCCCAGCCGACCGAGTGCGCGATGGTACAGGGTTTTCTGCGTGAACATTTGCAGGAGTGCGGTGCCAAGAGCGAGAGAGACTGCCCCGCCTCTGATGCCGAACTGATTGATTGGGTCGCCGCTGGCATGAGCTACGGCCAGCGGATGGTGCGCGAGCAACCGGAAATGGTCAGCCGGATACTCGCCGAGAAC
This sequence comes from uncultured bacterium, assembly GCA_963723125.1. GTDB lineage: Bacteria > Verrucomicrobiota > Verrucomicrobiia > Limisphaerales > UBA11358 > UBA11358. The sequence goes on along the minus strand of CAVRPQ010000006.1, from coordinate 940,829 downwards.
GAAGTCCAGCGTCTGGAAGATTCGGTTTCCGTGGTACAGGAGTTGGTCGCGGAAGCGGGAGGTATTAACCCAGTATCCCTGTTGCCGGCGCTCAAGCGTTGGCAGAAGAGAGTATATGACGAGGATGAACCTCGCTTCTACGGTGAAGCGGTGCAACGTGTCGCCCTGTTTGCCGACTTCGCGGTCTGGATTCCGTGGGGTTTGAGCCAGCCGCCGGTGAAACCGAAGCCAAAGAAAGACTCCGGTGCGAGCGGGCCGTCAGCGCATATTCAACTGTCGGCGGATTAGTTCTGGCGTTAGGACGCTGAACTCTCCAAACTGGAGACGTGTGCGAGGCCAAGACGCCAAGCCAGCTACTTTGAATTTTTCTGCGGCTTCTTTAAGTGTCCTAGGCTAGTGCAGTAAATCGCGCTCGAATGTAGCTTCTTATTCAACAATTGTCGGTCATTAATTCAAACCGATTCTTTCACTGAATTCCTTGGTCAAGTCTCCAGTAATTGTAGCCAGTTATAGTGCGATATTCGTGCCACATCCTTCCGTCTGGCCCAAGTCTAGTATTGCCAGTCTGAAAGTCCGAACTTTTTGGCATATCATAAGCAGCGGGCAGACTCGGCTGCTGCGCAGGTTGATTTTGCTGAACCGGTGGCAGGTTCATCTGAAGTTCCAATTTATCTGCGGTCCGTTGAGATTCGGCTGCGCTCTGTTGAAGGGAGTTTATATTATTCTGAATCAGTCGTTGTTGAAATGCCAAGTTTTGCTGGATAATCGCTTGCCGTTGTGCGTCGGCACTTAGATTTCCATTTTCATCTGTGCTAGGGGCATTCTCCCAGCGAACTGGCTTAAAAGTTGTGGCAGCAGAAAGCGACGAGCCCCATTGTGTGTAACGAGAAATACCCGTCACCTTGCCATCGTAAAACCAAATTGCGCTAAAATTAAATCCGCCTAATCTCATTTTGCGATATTGCCATACTTCATTGTCGTTTTGGAATTGGCGGTCGCCCGGCGCTCCCATGATGGCGAGAACCTGCTTTCTGCTGTCACCGGGGTTTATCTGACTCGTTTCCCCCTCGAATGAACCACAACCCGATAGCAACGTGAGGAATAATCCAAAAAGTAAAATAAGATTGATATTTTTCATAAGCGCGAATGTTCAATGACTGATTTGGCTTCCGCAATGTTGGCGATAAAATTTGATGGCGTCTTTTTAGCTTAATTCATACCACATTTTCCATTTTGTCCGTCTGACTCGCTTTAACGCCAACTGTGAGCGATTGCTTGAGCGGGGCATCGTGGCGGCCAAGCTGGATGCGGTGCTGGTGCTGGTGCATTAATCTCTCGCTCTGTCTCGGGTTTCTTGTTCCGGGCATCAAGGTACGGCTAACAAGGCACCTGCGACGGGAAACTAGGAACAGGGAAGAGGTGACGCGTGTATGACCGCCACGCCGCTGAATCGCGCCGCTGGATTAACCCTGACGCCGAGGCAAGAGAGTTATCCCAAATAGGCCGACAGCCAGCAACCCCAACGCCGAAGGTTCAGGCACGGGCAAAGTTTCGCCCTGGAAGGCTAGACCAGACGGGCTGCTATCCAACCCGGAGGCAAACGTGCTCTGCGTTCCGTTCGGCGTGATTTCGATTATGCTCCCGCTGCCTATACACGTCACAAACAGGTCGCCCGCGCTGTTAAAAGCCAAACCAATGGGGGTTGAGAGGCCGGAAGCAAACGTGCTCTGCGTTCCGTTCGGGGTGAAATCATAGATGTGGCCGGTGGGTAAATCCGCCTCAAACAAATCACCCGCGCTGTTAAAGGCCAAGCCCGAGGGCGTCAATCCGGAGGCAAAGGTGCTTTGCGTCCCATCCGGTGTGTATTCATAAATGTTGCCGCTGATATAATCTGACTGAAACAAATCGCCTGCGGTGTTAAAGGCGAGTCCTTCCGGGTCCTCCAAACCGGAGGCAAAGGTGCTTTGCACCCCACTCGGCGTGAATTCGTAGATGCTGCCTCTGTTGAGTGGACCAGTGTTGCCGTTTCCATCCGTCACAAACAAATCGCCCGCGCTGTTAAATGCCAGACCATAGGGCAATTCCAATCCAGAGGCAAAGATGCTTTGCACCCCGCCCGGCGTGTATTCATAAATATAGCCATTGGCTAATCCGGTGCCAGCAACCGTCACAAACAAATCGCCCGCGCTGTCAAAGGCCAGTCCGTTAGGGGCATACACCCCGGAGGCAAAGACGCTTTGACCCCCACCCGGCGTGTATTCGTTGATTGTGTCGCTGGGGTATTCCGACACAAACAAATTCTGCGCCTGCACACTGGAAGCCATTAACATGACCACTCCCGCACAAACCACTCCGCCGAATGAGTGACACGCAGCACGAATGGAGGATTTGAATTTCGTTTTCATGGTGTGCCCCTACGGTTTGGATTTTTATGCGGGTTTATCGTTATGCACAAGATGGCAGAGCGCTGGCTGAAGGCTGTTGAAGCTGAGCCTTTCATAGCACTGCAATCGTCTCAAAACCCTAGAGTTCGGTCAACGCAAATCTTGCTGTTGTGGCTATTTATGGCGACGGAATGACCTTGCGGCTCGACCCGGTCGGCTTCAAAGGAAACAGGCGCTGGCGAATGCTGCTTGTACGCCACCAGCGCCTGCAACCCATTACGAATTACTTATTTTCACTCCCTTACGACTTACCGAGCAGACCATGTTTGTGAAATTTCGTCAAAGGAGGTCCGGCAACAAAACGGTGACGATTCCGCAAAGGGCGGGAGCAGTGACTTTCAGCCGGCGATTCGCCACGGACCCCGCGTCTCCGGTTAGCGAAGACCGTTTGCTGGCGGCAGTGAAGGCTGAACTGGGGTATCAAGTCGAGCGCCTCTGTTACCCGCCGTTTGTGGCGGATGCGGAAGGAAACTGGAATCCTTTCACCGAAGCGAACCGAGTTGGCATCCCCGTCGCGCCCTTCCCGCGCTGGGTGCGTTGCCCGCAGTGCGACCTGCTGGCACCGTTGAATTTTGGAGTGTTTGAGTTGAAGGTGGACAAGTTTCGGGCGGATCGAACGCGCTACGTTCATGCCAATTGCAACAAGGCCAAGGGTGGCGCTCCTATGGTGTTGCCAGTGCGCTTCTTGGTGGCTTGCGAGCAGGGTCACTTGGACGATTTCCCGTGGATTGATTACGTCCATCAAGGGCAGGTTTGCGGTTCGCCGGTGTTGCGATTGCGCGAGTGGGGGGTGTCCGGCTCCGTGTCCGAAGTCCAAGTCAGTTGCGACACCTGTGGCGCGAAACGCCGGATGCGGGATGCGTTTGGTGAAGATGGGAAAAACGTTTTGCCCAAGTGCCTTGGCCGCCGCCCACATTTGCGGGATTACGCGGACAAAGACTGCACCGAGTTTCTTCGCTGCATCCTGCTGGGCGCTTCCAATTCATGGTTTCCAATCACACTGGCTGCGTTGCATGTGCCCACCGCCACGAAGAAGCTGGAACAGCTTGTCGAACATCACTGGGCCAAGCTCGAAGCGATAACGTCACTGGAAGTGCTGGCGGCGTTCCGCAAGATCGGGCAGTTGACCGCCTTCGCTGAATTTTCGGATAGTGACGTGTGGCAGGCCATCCAGAAAAAGCGCGGTGCGGCGGATGGTATCACGCAATCACCGGCCAGCCTGAAGGTTGCGGAGTGGGCTGCGTTCTCGAAGCCTGATCCGGCACGCAACACGGATGATTTCATGCTGCGTGAAGTCGCACCTCCCAAGGGCTATGAGCAATTGATTGGGCAGATCGTTTTGGTTGATCGTCTTCGGGAAGTCAGGGCGCTGACAGGTTTCACCCGGATAGACTCACCCGGAAATTTCAGCGACATCGAAGACATCCCGAAGGATCGCCGGGCACCGATTTCACGCCACGCGCCGCTGTGGGTGCCTGCCAGTGAAGTACGCGGTGAAGGCATCTTCATTCAGTTCGACGAACAAGCCGTGGTTGCATGGTGCAAAAAGCAACCGGAGTGGGAAGCTGTGTTTCGTCACGCCCACCGTGAGTGGAGGCGGGCGCGACAAATCGAGAATCCAGACGCCGGATTTGCAGGGATTCGATATGTCATGCTGCATTCTCTTTCGCACGCGCTCATGCGCCAGATTGCTTTGGAGTGCGGCTACACACCGGCCAGCATCCGCGAACGCATCTACTCATTAAACCCACAGGACGAACACGGCCCGATGGCAGGCGTGCTGATTTATACCGGAGCCGCCGATAGCGAAGGCACGCTCGGCGGGTTGGTCAGCTTGGGTGAACCCGTCACTCTGGGACGCCTGCTTGATCAAGCGTTGGAGCAGGTGCGCCTATGCGCTTCCGACCCGTTGTGTGGCGAACATCATCCGCACCGCGATGGGCTTACCCTTCATGGAGCGGCATGTCATGCGTGCCTGTTTTCGCCAGAAACCTCCTGCGAACATGGCAACAGGTATCTGGACAGAACAACGCTGGTGCAAACCTTCCACCAGAATCGAGTGCCGTTCTTCCAACAAGAGTAAAATGAACAGAAAATCGGAATTTCTTAATCGGACTGTGAGAGTGGTAATGGAGATAACATCGCCAACCATTGAGAAATTTTGCGACGAGTTGGAATCACTGCCGGTGCAATTCAAGCCGGATGATCTGCCCCCGCTGACTGATGGCTTCAACCAGCCCGATGTCCGTAATGCACTGGCGGCGCTCGTGCAGGAGTGGCAGCGCAAAACTCCTGACCTGACGCCACGCGAATTGGCGTGGGCAATTAGGGCGGCAAACGCGACGGACGACTTTCACCGCAGTCGGCAAGGATTGGAGTTGGTCTGGACAGGCCCAACTCCGGGAACGTCCACCTTCCGCAGAACCGATCAGGCGTTGTTGGAAATAATACGGGGTGCAAAAAAGTCCATCATTATTGTTACGTTCGCAGCGTACAAGGTGCCCGCCATTTCGGCGGCACTCGTCGAGGCTGCCCAACGTGGTGTGGAAATCATTTTGATTCTCGAATCAGTCGAGGAAAGTGAGGGCAAGGTCACGGCCAATGCGATCAAAGGGCTGGGGGAAGACATCGCCGGTCGGGCAAAAGTTTATCTCTGGCCGCTGAACAAGCGCGGTGTGGATGCCGCTGGCAGACATGGGTCGCTTCATGTGAAGTGCGCTGTAGCCGACGATGAGGCGGCGCTGATTTCGAGCGCCAATCTGACAGAATACGCCATGAACCTGAATATGGAACTTGGCTTGATGGCAAGAGGCGGCGATTTACCGCGTTCACTGGCTCAACACCTGCGTTCACTAATACAGAGTCGGGTGCTGGCGCGATGCAAGGTCGCATGATTTTGCAGCGACGAGGCGGTTATCACTGGTCTCCGGTCTCTGGCTCCTCTGCACGAGTCACCCGAAGCCAGCGACCCGTCCCCAGAACTTTGTGGCCAGAAAGCCGCCTTAGAAGCAAGCGATTCACCGAAATGTGAATTTCTTCGACTGCCACCTCCCGGACAAAAATGCCCGATTACAGGACTCACTCGCAGTTTCCTCAACCAGCTAATCCTCCACAGTGAGCAAAACGACTTTAAGCCGCCCGTTCGTTCATTCTGCCTCCGCCGAAAAGGGAGAGCCAGAGGGGTCAGGCTGATTGACAGAGCCGATTTAGTGCGTTACATCCGACAACACGTTGAGCGGAGCTACGATGAGCTGAGCAAAAGCTGAGAACATTGAACTAGCCCCTTTCTTGTGCCCAATGAGTTTTGGATTGAGCCATGAGATTTGAAAGTCCAGATTGCAGTCGGAGCCTGGCCGGCGGTGGCCGAGGCTCGCTTTTTTGGGAACGTTAGGCCACTTCCAAGCCACTGTGCGTTAATGTTTGAATTTTTTGTAATGAGCGCGAAGAAGCTTTGCAACAGTTGCAGCCAGACAAAGCCGCTTTCGGAATTTTACACGATGCCAAACGGCAGGCCGCTCGCCGTTTGCAAAGCCTGCCGCCGTGCTGCGGCGAGAGTTAGGAAAATAGGTGAATACCAACGGAACCCGGAACGCTGCAAGGCGTATTACCGGCGCTGGCGGGAACGTCACTTAGACCTCGCTCGCAAACGTGTCCGCGAATGTATGAGGCGATTGCGCCAATGTCGCCGTGACCGCGAACATACTTTTCTTCTACTCACTTAGCACCGCGTTGGAGTGCCGACCGCCTCTTGAGTTTTGGATTGAACCGTGGCGATTGGATGTCATTATTGCATTCGGAGTCTGGCCGCCAGTGGCCGAGGCTCAGCTTTGGATCATTAGGCGGCTTTGAGCGCATGATTACACGGGGAAGATCAACTTGAATCTGCGAAAAAAAGCTGTGTGAGAATCAACAATCCTAACCCGGCACTTATAGTCCATGTTCCGCCATCGGAATATGTGTGTTTTGTAAGGCTTCCATTCCACCTAACAGATCGGTCTTAAATCGGCTATGAAAGAAAAAAATTTGTTTATCTTTGGTTTGATTAGTGCAACCATTATTTCTTGCAACAGAATAGAAGCCGTAACCTTAAGCACAAATGAAGTTAAACTCCTTCAGTTAGCGGAACAAAGATTTGCAAATAGCCTTTCGGCTCCAGAGGTGTTATTAGTGGACAATGCGGCAAAAGGGGCAGGCGGATTACTTTATCGCACCACATCTGATAAGGATAGCGATCCTGCAAATTCATTAAATTGGTCAACAAACAGAATCATAAGGGGAGACTTGCTCGCATGGTTGTGCACCGACCCTCAAGCGGCTACATTGGTATCTTACCAAGGCATACAGTTACAAGGATTTCGGATTGATGGGCAAGTCAATTTGACATTTTCGCATATTCCGTTTCAGCTAACTGCAATTGACTGCGCTTTCACTGGTGACATTCGACTAGACCGCTGTCACGTGCCAGCATTTACACTAGTTAGATGTTATTTCAAAAATCTGGAAGCTCGTGGAGCGGAGATTAATGGGAATGTTTTATTACGTGATGGTTGTAAGGCGGATGGTGTAGTTCGATTCGCTTTCGCAGTCGTTGACGGAAGTTTTGATTGTCAAGGTAGCCATTTTATAAACACAAACGGGGCTGCTCTTGATTGTGACGGAATAAAAATAGGCCGCGATCTAAATCTTAGTGAAGGATTTAATGCACAAACGGGCCGCACAGGTTGAAGACCGCAAGGAAGTCGAGAATCTGGTGAAGGCCATGTTGAACCAGCGAGTTGATGATTGGCTGGCACAGGCTCAGAGGCCGACCGGAGGCAAAATCCTCGGCTATGAACGCTCCAAGGACGGACTGACGCCGGGGTTGCTACAACGCGCCGGCCTTGGCCCGTGGGAAAAATTCACCTGCCTGACCTCGTTGCGCGAAGTCGAGCCTTCCGTGGCGTTGATTTTGGATGACCGGGGACTTGATAAGGAATATGTGGGCAAACCGGCGGCTGCGCTAACAGGAGGGACAAATTCATGAATGATTTTGTCAATCGCCACAAGGTCGGTGATCTGAGGCCGAGCCAAGTTCTGTTCTCCTTTGGTGTCGGTTCGCTCATTGATCTGCCCAACCTGTCGGTGATGGTGATGGGCATTGACGACTGGGACACTAATCACATGACGGCGATTCGAGGAGACTCTGAGTTGTCCATTTGCTTTTATCCAACAGCGCTTGGCGGACGAGATTTTGGATGAAGGAATTCATGGCCGGATGATAAAACATCAGTTTGAGATTCTGTCGAGGGCACATTGCTCACACAGATTCAGGAGCGAAAGCAGGCCCGACCTGCGTCGTCAGTTGCATCAATCCAAATTCTCAGTGAATAGGGAGGTGCAGCACAAACCGCAGCACAAAACCGTTTTGAGGATGAGGCTGGGTTACACAAACCATTGATGTCGTGGCGCGTCCGGCAGGACTTGAACCTGCAACCTTCTGATCCGAAGTCAGAAGCTCTATCCAATTGAGCTACGGACGCCCAACCCCAGTCTGCCATTTTCCTGGCGACGATAAAGCGGATTCGCGTGCTGCCGGTTGACTTGCCGCGCCGCTCCCGTTAGCGTGCGAATTGTCATGGCAAAAAGGTCGTTCTCTCGACTCGTTAAAATTCTGTCCGGTCTTCGTACCGATGTGGAGAAAGAATGGATTGGTGCAGAAAGCGAACTGACCCGACTGGAACGGTTCGCGCACTTTTGGGTGCTGGTCGGACGAAGTTTTGCGCGTAATCGCTGCCCGGTGCGCGCAGCGGCGCTGTCCTATACGACCCTGCTGGCCCTGATCCCTTTGCTGGCAGTGGCTATCAGCGTCACCAGCAGTCTCCTCAAAAATGAGGGCGAGCAAAAAATTTACGAGGCGATTGACAAGCTCGTTTCCAACGTCATGCCGCCCGCAACGCTCGACACCAATGGCCCCGCCGTTTCGCTGAACCTCAGCCCCGCCCTGTCGGTCGCCCTGACGAGGACAAATTCTGAAACCGCCGGAATGGTGACCAACCCCGCCGTTATCGCGACGAACGGAACCCCGCCCGGCGGGACACCGGCGGCGCCTGGCAACGATACCCGTATCACGACTGCTCAAAAGGAGGCGGCAAAATATATTCATAATTTCGTGCAGACCGCACGTAACGGTGCGCTCGGCGTCACGGGCATGATATTGTTGGTGTTCATTGCCATCCGGATGTTGGCCAGCGTCGAAGCCACCTTCAACGACATCTGGGGCGTGACGCGCGGACGCAACTGGCTTTGGCGCACCGTCCTTTACTGGACAACGATCACCCTCGGCCCGCTGCTCCTGATTGCTGCGCTGGGGCTGGCGGGCGGACCGCATTTGGAAACCGCCCGAAATCTTGTCAACCAAATGCCGCTGGTTGGCGGCTTCATTTTCGACTTGTTGCCGCTGGTCGTTCTGTGGCTCACATTCGCCCTGGTCTATTTGCTCATGCCGAACACGAAGGTGCATTTCGCCGCGGCGCTGGCGGGTGGCATGGTGGGCGGCTCGCTTTGGCACCTGAATAACGTTTTTGGTTTCCTTTACGTCTCACGCGTCGTCACCAATAGTAGAATCTACGGCAGCCTCGGCCTGGTGCCGGTGTTCATGGTGGGCCTGTATTTTTCCTGGCTGATTCTGTTGTTTGGCGCGCAGGTCGCCTATGCCTTTCAAAACCGCCGGACGTATTTGCAGGACAAACTCGTCGAAACCGTGAACCAGCGCGGGCGTGAATTCATCGCGTTGAGAATGATGGCGTACATCGGACAGCGATTTCAATGTGGACAGCCACCCTTGACGCTTCCGGAAATTTCCGCCGAACTGGGAATTCCGACCCGGTTGATGCAACAGATTCTCCAAACCCTTCTGGCCGCACGGTTGGTTACCGAAGTCGCCGGCGCGGAATCCGCTTTCGTGCCTGCCCGCCCGCTGGACGCCATTAACGCTCACCATGTTCTGCAAGCCATGCGGGCGGGTTTCGGGCAGGAATTGCCGCTGCGCGACGAACCGGCACGCGCGGAAGTCTATGGTGAATTCACCCGTATTGAGGAAGCCGAACGACAGGCCGCGTCGGCAGTGACCGTGCTTGCGCTCGTCAGTCGTCTTCCGGCGCGACCCGAAATCACTGCGCCAACGAGCCGGGAAAAATGAAGCTCAGCCATCACCTTGAACCTGACCTGCCGCGGTAAATCAGCCGCGGATGGCATCAACCCGGTTTCCTTGTGGAAGCGCTTGTGGAACAGGGCCATCGGCCTTTGTTGTAGTTTTTTTTTTGCCATTCTGGCTTCCGGTCTGGCATGTTTCCTGCCAATCAAGTCGAGCGGAAGAAAACCAAGACGATATATCTCCAAAGGCCAACCATGAATTGGTATTACGCTGACCAAGGACAACAGATCGGTCCGGTGACCGAAGAACGGTTCTCAGAGCTGGTGCGCACGGGGAAAATCCAGCGCGATACCCTGGTCTGGCACGAAGGCATGGCGGCTTGGACGCCGCATCGGGAAGCCAGCGCCCCATCCAATCCGTCTATCTCTTCTCCCGCCGGTGGCTCCAGTTTCGTGGCCGGCCAAAGCCCGGAGGCGGTGTGCGACGAGTGTGGCAAATTGTTTGCCATCCAGGACATGATCCACCATGGTGCGGTTTATATTTGTGCCAACTGCAAGCCGGTCTTTATGCAAAAACTGGCTGAAGGCGCGCAGATCAACACCGGTGAAATGAATTATGCCCGGTTCGGGACGCGATGTGCGGCGTATTTCCTGGACGTATTGATTTTGATGGCGGTGAACATGGCTATCGGAATGATTGCCGGCCTGAGTCTGGCTCAAGCTACCGGGATGCAACCTAAGGGAGCCTTGGCCCTCCAACTCATTCTATTTGCCTTCCAGATGACCATCGGCATCTTGTACGAAGTCATCCTCATCGGGAAATATGGCGCCACGTTGGGAAAGATGGCGTGCAAAATCAAGGTGGTAACGGCAGATGGCGGGCGGGTCTCCTATTTGCGTGCCTTTGGGAGGTATTTTGCAAAAATGCTCAGCAGTTTCACCTGTCTCATCGGATTTATCATCGCCGCCTTTGACGGCCAGAAACGTGCCCTGCACGATCACATCTGCAATACCAGAGTCGTGTTCAAATAGCCCATGAATACCTCGCTGGTTCAATGCCCCAAATGCCAGGCCTGGCTGTTGGACGGCGTTTTTAACCAGCCCGACTTGTCGCCGTGTCCGGCATGCGGCACCCTTCTGCAAATTGAAGTTTTCCCGGCCCTGTTCCGCAACCAGAGTGTTGGCCGAAGCGGCGAAGCTATCCTGGTGGAAGGTGAATCGAGTTGTTTCTATCATCCGCAGAAAAAAGCGGTCATACCCTGTCAAGGCTGCGGCCGCTTCCTCTGTGCCCTGTGCGATTGTGAACTTAACGGACAGCATTTCTGTCCGACCTGTCTGGAAACCGGAAAAACCAAAGGCAAAATCAAGAACCTGGAAAACCAGCGCACGCTCTACGACAGCATTGCCTTGTCGCTGGCGGTTTATCCCTTGTTAATTTTCTATTTCACCCTGATCACCGCTCCGGCGGCCTTGTTTGTCGCCCTCCGTTACTGGAACGCGCCGCGCAGCATTGTGCACCGGACGAAAGTCCGCTACGTCACCGCCATCATTCTGGCCTCGCTGCAAATTGCCGGATGGGGATTGCTCTTTTTTGTCATAGCCGGCCACCACTTCTGACCCATGCCCGAAAAAGAATATCAGCGTCTGACCCGTGCTCGAGCCCGGTCGGCATTTGCCGTGGCTGCCATGTCCCGCACCAGTCTGTGGCTGGGCAAGGATCACCTGCTTTGTGTTGACTCCAGTGGGTACTCGGAAACTTACAAGCGATTCTATTTCCGCGACATTCAAGCCATTTCCATCCAGCGAACCGAGCGGCGACAATGGTGGACGATTATTCTGGGCTTCATTGCTTTTATATTTTTTATTCTGACGGTTATCAGCCCGCCCAAAACCTCGCCGGCACAATGGAGCGGCGGCGAGATCGCCGGCGCACTTTGCCTGGGCGGCGTGACCGGACTATTTCTGTTGCTGTTGTTGATCAATCTGTCTTTTGGCCCCACGTGCCTTTGCCACTTACGCACCGCGGTGCAAATCGAGGAGTTGCCATCGCTCAACCGCCTGCGGCGTGCGCGCAAGGCGATGGCGCGTCTTCGGCCTCTGATCGTTGCCGCCCAGGGCGAGCTGACGCCGGAGGAAATCTCCCTCCGAATGCGGGCTACGGCCGGAACGCGGCCCGGAACCGAAACGGCGATGGCGCCGGAGGCCTCCACTACACCACCAACGACCTCGCACCCCACGGGTGCGCCGCCCCTCATTTCCTGAATCGGGACCTCGTGAACCATGCAAAATCTGGCCCAACAGCGCTGTTTTAATCATGCGGGACGCGAAGCGGTGGCACGCTGCCCGGAATGCGGACAGTGTTTTTGTCGCGAATGCATCACCGAACACGACGACCGCGTGGTCTGTTCCGCCTGCCTGAAAAAACTGACGCGGCAACCCCTGGCCCAACACGTCGCGTTCACATGGTTTCTGCGGCTCGCCCAGTGTGCCTTCGGCATTTTGATTGCCTGGTTTTTCTTTTTTCTCATCGGTGAAAGCCTATTGAAGCTGCCGGACTCGTTCCATGAAGGAACGCTCTGGCAAATTCCCTGGATGGATAAGGAATGAAAGGCACCCACCAGCGACGGCAGGGCAGGAGCAGCTTTGATCTCATCGAAGAAGCCACCCACCGGTTGCGCACTGCGCCGGTCGCAACCTTGGCGGTTTATTATCTCGGGGCGGTTCCGTTTGTGCTGGGGTTGCTTTATTTCTGGGCGGACATGAGCCGCAGCCCGTTTGCCGGGCAACATCTGGTTGATTCCGCGCTGGGCCTGGTGGCGTTGTTTCTCTGGATGAAATTCTGGCAGGTCATCTTTGCCCGCCGCCTGCGGGCACACGTTGCCGCCGAACAAATCCCGCGCTGGACTGCCCGCCGCTGGGGACGCGTCTTCCTCGCCCAGGCCTTCGTGCAGCCAGCGGGTTTGTTTGTAATCCCCCTCTCGCTGATTCCGGTGCTGCCGATGGTCTGGGTCTATGCCTTTTATCAAAATGCCACCGCCCTCGACGACGGCGGTCCGGAAGGAGTTTCAAAACTTCTGAAAAAATCCTGGAAACAGGCAACACTCTGGCCAAGGCAAAACCACCTCGTCCTGGCCATCATGGCCGGCTTCGGCTTTTACGTTTTTCTGAACTGGATGGTGACGGGTTTGATGCTGCCGCACCTGATTAAAATGCTGTTTGGCATCGAGTCGGTCTTCACCCAAAGCACGCTCAGCATGTTGAACACGACGTTCTTCGCCGGAATGCTGGGCCTGACGTACCTGTGCGTGGACCCGATTTTGAAAACCGTCTATGTGCTGCGCTGCTTTTACGGCGAGTCACTGGAATCGGGCGAGGATTTGCGCGCAGAACTGAATTCCCTGGCAGCTGCTTCGTCATCCGTGGTTGCCATCGCGGTGCTCCTGCTGGGGCTGCTGTTTTGGGCACCATCGCTTCGCGCCGCTGACGCGCCTGCGCCCGCCGTTCAACCGGCCAAGGCAGCAATTTCTTCACCGGTCACACCAGCGGATCTGGACCACGCCATCAATCAAACCATCCACGAAGACAAATACACCTGGCGCATGCCGCGGGGGAAAATCGCGGAACCGGACGCGCAGGAGGGCATGCTTGCACGGTTTTTCGACAAGGTGGGCGCCCTGCTGCGGAGGTGGGCGCACGACGTTGTGAACTGGCTGGAGGAATGGCTCCGGAAACTTTTTCGGCACCAGCGGGCGAGTACCAGTTCTGGAACCCCCGGTTATGGCTGGATCGAATCGCTGTATATCTTGCTTTACGGGCTGGTCGCCGTGGCCGTGGTCGCTTTGTTTATCCTGCTCTACCGCGTCTGGCGGGATCGGCGATCCCCGACGATGGTCGCCAGCGAACCCATTCAGCCGTTGCCGGATATTGGTGACGAAAATGTGGGCGCCGATCAGTTGCCGGGAGACGATTGGACGAAATTAGGCCGTGAGTTGCTCGAACGCGGTGAACTGCGCCTGGCCATGCGGGCGTTTTACCTGGCCAGCCTGGCCTACCTCGCAACGCGCAATTTGATCTGCATCGCGCGGTTCAAATCCAACCGTGATTATGAGCGGGAATTGCGCCGGCGCGGACATTCATTTCCCGATTTGTTGTCGGTATTCGGCGACAACCTCGTGTCGTTCGAATGTATCTGGTATGGTCTGCACGAGGTCAACCGCGAGCGGGTGGAGCAGTTTATGGCCAATGTGGAAAGGATGAGGGTCGCTGGATGAAAAAATACTTCTCCCTCTTCCTGCTGGCGGGCTGCGCGGCCATATTGACCTTGGGCCTGATCCGACTCTTCCAACTCCGGTTCGAGGCGGGCGACGTTTACCCGGCTTATTCGTCGCTGCGCTCGGATCCCCTCGGTACCATGGCGTTTTACGAAAGTCTCGGCAAGGTACCGGGCATTTTCGCACGCCGCGATTTCAGCGGCGAAAATCGTTTGCCGGAGGAGCCGCACACGGTTTACCTGCAAGTGGGCGGTTCCGATTACAATTGGGACTGGGTGCCGGTGGATTTTTCTCGCGAACTGGACGCGTTTCTCGCCCGCGGCAACCGGCTGGTTATCCTGTTTTATCCGCAGACCTGGTCGTATGAATTCCACGACGACATTGAAAACCAAACCAATTCTGTAAAATCGGGCCAGGCCAGGGCGAAGGACAAGAAAATGACGCCCGGCGACCCGGCAAAGAAAAAGAAGACCAGTGAAAATGAAGATGAAGGTGTGGACTTGACCGAGCGTTGGGGCTTCGACGTGAATTTTATCAAACTTACGCAGGCCGGTGACGTTTACGAACCGGCGCAGGTGGTGAACAGGACGGATCTGCCATTGCCACGCCGTCTTGACTGGCACAGCGGCACTATTTTCACCAGCTTGGATCGTGCGTGGCGCGTGATTTACGCGCGGGGCACCAATGCCGTTGTCATCGAACGGCAGTTCGGCAAAGGTTCGGTCGTGATGGCCACCGATTCGTATTTCGTCAGCAACGAGGCAATGGAAAAGGACCGGCACGCGGATTTGCTGGCCTGGCTCGTCGGCCTCAACAAGAATATTGTTTTTGACGAGTCCCATTTCGGCATTGTTGACAGTCCAGGAATCGCCATGCTGATGCGCAAATACCGGTTGCACGGGCTGGCAGCCGGGTTGTTGTTGCTGGCGGGATTGTTCATCTGGAGGAACGCCAGCAGCCTCGTGCCAGCGCACGCCGAGCAGGAACGGCAGAATTACATTGCCGGCAAGGATTCAGCGGCCGGTTTTATCAACCTGCTCCGCCGCAGCATTGCGCCACGTGACCTGTTGCCGGTCTGTTTTGCCGAGTGGAAAAAAGCGGCCGGGCCGGCCGGCCAATCCTCCACCACGCGGCAACGACAGGCAGAGGCCGCGTTCGCAGCGGAGAATGCCCTGCCGCCCAAAGACCGGAATCCCATCGCCGCTTATAAAAAAATCTACTCCATTCTGGGAACCCGCAACGCACCACCAAAATCATGAATACAGAACGACTCAAGGAAGTCCTCGCGCAGGCCCGATCCGAGGCCGGCAAAGTTATCATCGGTCAGCACGACGTCATCGAAAAGGCGCTCATCGCCATCTTCACCGGCAATCACGCCCTCGTCGAAGGCGTCCCCGGCGTCGCCAAAACCCTGCTGGTGCGCACGCTCGCCCGCGTGCTCGGCGCCGATTTCGCCCGCATCCAGTTCACTCCCGACCTGATGCCTGCCGACATCACCGGCACAAACGTTTTCAACCTGCAACGCAACGAATTCTCGCTCATCAAAGGTCCCATCTTCACCTCGTTTTTGCTGGCGGACGAAATCAACCGCGCACCGGCCAAGACCCAGTCCGCGCTGTTGCAGGCGATGCAGGAACGCGTGGTGACGATTGACCGCGAAACGCATCCGCTGCCGCCGAATTTCACCGTCTTCGCCACGCAAAACCCGATTGAATATGAGGGTACCTATCCGCTGCCCGAAGCACAGAAGGACCGGTTCATGCTCAAGATCACAATGAAAACGCCGGACCGCGCTGAGGAATTGGTGCTGGCACAGCGCACCATGACAAAAGACGCGCCGGAAACTGTGCTGGCACAGGGTGCCGTTCAACCAGCCATCAAGGCCGAAGATTTGGCGTCGTTGCGAGAAAGCCTGGCCGCCATCGTCATGCGCGAAGAACTGATCGGTTATCTGGTGGATGTTATTCGCGCCACCCGGCAGCAGGAAAGTATCCTGGTCGGCGCCGGGCCGCGTGCCACACAGTCGCTGATCATGGCTGCGCGCGCCCGAGCCGCCCTGTCCGGCCGTGATTTCGTCACGCCGGACGACATCAAGGAGATGACGCCGCCGGTGCTGGAACATCGTTTGATACTCCGGCCGGAATTTGAAATCGAAGGCCTCACCGTGGTGGAAGTCATCCAGCAAATTCTCCAGCAAATTGCCGTGCCGCGATGATTGTCCCACGTTTCAGACTGTTGTTCTGGGTGGCAGCGGTGGTACTGCCCTTCGCCCTGTTGGCAGCGGTGTCGCCGCTGACCACCGGTGTCTCCCTGTTGTGCATCGGTGGACTGATGGTGGTCACGCTGGCCGATGCCATCAGTGCGGACAGGAGCCTCGCGGGTGTCGGTGTGGAATTACCCGCCGTCACGCGCATGTCGAAAGACCGTGAGGCCAAGTTGGAATTGCGCATCCGCAACGAACGACAGCGGCAGAATAGATTGCGGGTCGCCCTGGCATGGCCGCGGGAAATCCGGACCGCTTCCGAATCCCTGGACGTCCAGTTGCCCGCTCAAAGCGAATGGTCACAGCTGACCTGGCCCTGTACCCCGCTCAAACGCGGCAATTACCGGTTTGATTCGGCTTATATCGAAGGCAGTTCGCCCTTCGGTTTTTGGGCTGTGCGCAAAACAGTGCCGGTGCGGTCGGAGATCCGCGTTTATCCCAACCTGCTCAACGAGCGGAAGAGTATCGCCGCACTGTTTTTGAACCGGGGCGCCTTTGGCGTGCATGCGCAGCGGCAGGTCGGCAAGGGCCGCGATTTCGAAAAACTTCGCGAATACATCCCCGGCGATGATTACAACGAAATTCACTGGAAGGCAACCGCCCGGCGGGGAAAACCCATCACGAAAGTCTTTCAGATCGAGAAAACCCAGGAGGTTTACGTGATTCTGGATGCGTCGCGACTGAGCGCACGCATGACAGGTCGAAAGTCGAAGGTCGAAAGTCGATGGCGGGACCACCAGCCTTTGCCCCCGACTACAACGCTGGAACGTTTCATGACCGCCGCGCTAACGCTGGGGCTGGCGGCGGAGCGGCAGGGCGATTTGTTTGGTCTGCTGGCTTTTACCGACAAGGTGGAAAAATTTGTGCGCGCCCAAAACGGCAAAAACCATTATGGCATTTGCCGCGACGCGCTTTATACGCTTGAGCCGAAAATCACCACGCCGGATTTTAATGAAGTGTGCACGTTCATCCGGCTGCGGCTGCGCCGCCGCGCACTGCTGGTGTTCCTGACGGCCCTGGATGATCCGGCACTGGCGGAAAGTTTCGTCCGCAATCTGGATTTGATCCGGCGGCAGCATCTGGTGCTGGTGGACATGTTGCAAATGCCGGGGGTGAAACCGCTCTTTACAGACCCGGCTGTTGCCGGGCTGGATGATTTGTATGGTCAGCTCGGCGGCCACCTGCAGTGGCAAAAATTGCGAGAGTTGCAGAAGGTCCTGCAACGATGCGGGGTCCGATTTTCACTGCTCAATAACGAATGCTTGAGCGCCGAGCTGGTGTCCCAATACCTGAACGTGAAACAAAGGCAGTTGCTGTGATTGTTGATTTGCAACGTTTCATCACCGGCGAGCGGGCGTTCTGGACCGAACTCGAAAGGATGCTCGATCGGTTGGAAGCGGAGCCGGAGCTGCGGATGACACTACCGCAATTGCAGCTCTTCCATCATCTTTACGAACGCACCGCCGCCGACCTGGCAAAAATCACCGCGCTTTCCTCGGAACCGGAGACCCGGCGCTATCTGGAAAATCTAGTTGCCCGCGCGTATGGCGAAATTCACGAAACGCGTGAGAAACAGCGCCGGTTTTTCCCTTTGAAATGGTTTTCCCAGTTGCTGCCGCAGACGTTCCGCCGCCATGTCCGGGCCTTTTATCTGTCTATGGCCATCACGCTGGCGGGCTGCGCCTTTGGCGGGCTGGCCATCGCTTTCGACCCGGACGCCAAGCCGGTGCTGATGCCTTTCTCTCACCTGCTCGAAGATCCGGCCAAACGCGTGGCCGAGGAGGAAAAAGCCACTCACGATCGGCTGGCGGGTATCAAAGCCACTTTCTCGGCGGAACTGATGATACACAACACCAAGGTTTCCATCTTCACCCTGGCACTCGGAATGACGTGGGGCATCGGCACCATCATCATGTTGTTTTACAACGGTGTGATCCTCGGCGCCGTGGCGGTGGATTACATCCACGCGGGGCAAACGAAATTCCTGCTCGGCTGGCTTATGCCCCACGGCGTGGTGGAAATCCCGGCCATTCTCATTGCCGGCCAGGCCGGTTTGCTGCTGGCGCTGGCGCTCATCGGTCGGGGCAGTCGCACTCCGCTTAAAACGCGGTTGCGCGAAATTTCGAAAGACGTCGTCACGCTGATTTCTGGCGTCGGCGTATTGTTGGTCTGGGCCGGGTTTATCGAAGCGTTCCTCTCTCAGTATCACGAACCCGTCATTCCCTACGAAGCCAAAATCGCCTTTGGCGCCGTTGAATTGATTCTGCTCTCTCTGTTTCTGGCAAAATCGGGAACCGGCCCAAAACCGGAATTGTAAATTGGCACCGATGAAAACCAGCACACTTTTCATTCGTACTCCCGAAGGGATTATCTTTTCGCAATTGCTCGCCGGGCCGGTGACGCGCTTTTTTGCGTGGTTCATTGATCAGCTTTGCATCAGCGCCGCCATGTTGATCCTGGGAATCGCCCTGGATTTGCTGGAATTGATCAATTGGAACTTCGGCTTTGCGCTGTCGGTCATCAGTTATTTTGTCATCAGCATCGGCTATGGGATTTTTTTTGAATGGAACTGGCGCGGCCAGACCATCGGCAAGAAGTTGCTTCGTCTGCGCGTGACGGACGTGGAAGGGATGCGGCTGCAATTCAACCAGATTGTCGTACGCAATCTGCTGCGGTTTGTGGATTCATTGCCGGCGTTTTATTTTGTCGGGGGTCTGACCTGCTGGTTCAACTCCCGTGGCCAGCGGTTGGGTGATCTCGCGGCCAATACCGTGGTCATCCGGAACCCGCGGGTGGTTGAGCCGGACCTGGATCAGTTGCTTACGGGCAAATACAACTCACTCCGGCAGTATCCGCACCTGGCCGGCCGTTTACGCCAGCGAATTTCACCGGCGGAAGCAGACCTGGCCCTGCAGTCGCTCTTGCGACGCGAAGAATTTGACGTGGTGGCCCGGGTGGAATTGTTTGGCGAACTGGCCGGCCATTTCCGGGCCAAGGTTGAATTTCCGGCTGAGGCCACCGACGGCGTCGCCGACGAACAATATCTTCGTAACGTGGTGGACATACTTTACCGGACACGCGGTGAAAAAGCGGCAGAAAAGGTCACGACGGCTTGAGGCGATACAGGTGTCGGTCGTTTTTACGGTGCCAGTTTGCGGATTTGAATGTGGCGGTATCGGATGATGGTGTCGTTGGTATCGTTGTAAGCACCCAAACCCGCGCGTATGTCCTGTTCCGGGAGGTTGAGGGCGTCGTTCGGGATCGCGTCCTTAAAAACCTCCACCCCGTTCACCGAGGCGGTAATGCGTCCCTGGTACAGCCGGAAATCGAAAGAATTGACACCGTCGTTCACCTTCGCTCGCTGCACAATTTCTCGTCTGCTCCAACCCTGGGCGAAGCAGGCAACATCGCCTTGCTGCGGATGCCGCTTGATGCGAAAGCCCAGAAATTCGTAGGCATCCACATCGGGCGTGCCCATGACCAGACCCGCCTGGAAATATTTCGTGGTCGAGTGGACCACTTCAAATTCGCCCCGGATTTCAAAATTGGAACCGACCCGGGCACGGGAAAAAATAAAATGTCCGTTTGAGCCGGAGCGGACTTCCAAAGTGCCATCCGGCAACCGCTGCATTTTGCCCCGGCTGCACACCCAACCCGGATCGTCATTTCCCGACGGCATAAAATCCACCCATCCCCCTTTTTGCAACTGTTGCTCCAGCGCCAGCGCAGCCAGCCGGATTTTGATGAATTCCAGGGTGCGTACGTCGGTATTGGTCGTGGCTTGCAGGACAGTAAACTGGTGCAGGCTGGCTGCTAAGTCACCGTTTTGATAGTTGGATTCGGCGGCGCTGATGTTTTTCCCCAACGGTCCCGTACGGGCGGCCACTTCTAACGGCATCGATGAAAGATCCATTCCCCAGCCGGTCAGCTTTTCCGGCGGCAGTTTCCAGTCCAGAGCCTTAAGCTGTTCGGCCGCAACGTCGTATTTTCCGGCAAAATAGGCGACGATGGCGTATGATCCGCGCCATCCGGCGACAACCGGTTGTTGGGCGGTGTTGGAAATGTAGCCCTGGTACATGGTTTGCAGCTCCGGCCAGATGTTGTCGCGTCCGTAAATGTGCCGGCCGGTCGGCAGTTCCATTTCCGATTCCACATCCGCGACACAGTCAAAAAACTTGCGCGGGACATCGGTATCAAAACGCCCTGTATTGATGGCGGTCCGGCCCAGCGCCAGTAACGCGGCCTCGCTGCCATACCAGCGCGGGCGCAGGCCCCAGCGCATTTCGGACCAGGCCCCGTCATAGTCCGCCTGCGCCGATACCGTCCGGTCAAACCAGGTACGCATTTCTTCCGCTCCGGAATCACCCAGCGCCACGGTCATCATGCGGCAGGGTGCGAGCGGGAAATCGGGGTGCATGTTCCACGCGAGCGTGAGGTCGTTCCGGGCCTTTGCCAGATGCTCGCTAAAACCCTGCCAACCTTCCCTGGTCACGGTGTTGGCGTAGCCACTGCCGCGCGCCTGCCAGGCCGCGTTAATTTCCCGTTCCCCATCCAGTGTCAGCGCCAGCCATTCGTACGCCGGGCCGGCCTGGTGAACGATATGGCAAACCGCATCCCCGTTTCTCCCAAAAAAGCGGCTACCCCAGCCATGGATAAAAATCTCTC
This sequence comes from uncultured bacterium, assembly GCA_963723125.1. GTDB lineage: Bacteria > Verrucomicrobiota > Verrucomicrobiia > Limisphaerales > UBA11358 > UBA11358. The sequence continues at coordinate 920,055 of CAVRPQ010000006.1, read as the reverse complement.
CGATTTCCTGTTGGTCTTCGGGGAGGAAACTGCCGTCGGTGAAACAATCTTCCAATAATTTCAGCGACGCGGTATCCAGGGTGGGAATACGCCCGGGTTGGTCGGATAGAAAGCGGGTTATTTTGACCGAGGCATACAACGGGGGATAAGCCTTGTGCTGCGATCCGGGAAACGCCGCCAGGGCGCGTTCAAAGAGGTGCGTGGCTTCAAACACCTCGATGTTGTTGTCCGCCACCACCGTCAACAGCAGCGGGTCGGTGCAATTCGGATTCAGGGCAAGCCGGTCGCTCTCGGCTTTGAGGGACAGCTGGTTGGTTGCCTCCGGACCCCCGTAATTGCGGGCGATGAAAACGCGAATGAACTGATCTGCCTCGGCGTCACAGGCCGGATTCCTCTGGCCCCGCTTTTCATAACCTTCCACCCATTGGCGTATCCTGAATTCACGGGCACGTTTTTGAACGTCCCGTTCGGTCAGCGTGTTCGGAGTCCATGGCACGGGCCGACTGGCCACAGCCACCCCTTCAGTGCTCGACTGGTTCAAACTTCGATGTGCCCGGCTGGAATTGATGGAGGCCTGAAAACCGCGTTGAAAATTGAGTGCCAGATAAAAGAAGAATGTGACGAAGAGGACGAAAAAAATCCCTGCGCCGGCAATAATCACCCAAACCACGCCTTGACCCGGGCCACTTCTCGGAGCCGACCGTGGCAGCGGCGGTGGAATCACGCGGTAACCCTGTTGCAACACCAAATCCAAAGGCTGCCAGTCGGATCTGCCCTCCTCCTGGATATACTCAGTGCCGGTCAATTCGCCGGCCTGACGTCGGCGGCGCAGTTCGTCGAGTGAATAAACGCCCAGGTCCTCTCCCTGACGACGCATCCGATAGTTCATAAGAGCGATCCTGGATGAATATAAAAAAAACTGAAGAATTTCGCAAGGGCGTAACCCGGCCAGGTCACGCCCATAACTGCCGGTCCAAAGAGCGGTATTGAATGGCCTCGGAAATGTGGTCGGTAAGAACTTTTTCCGAGCCGGCCAGATCCGCGATGGTCCGCGCGACTTTCAAAATCCGGTCATAAGCGCGGGCGCTCAAATTCAAATCGGCCATCGCATTCCTGAGCAGCTCCTTTGTCGCCTCATCCAATTCGCAGCATTGTTTCAATTCGCGCGGGCCCATCCGCGCGTTGCAGGTGATTTTGGGCTTATGCTTGAAACGGTCATGCTGGCGGCGGCGCGCGGCGACGACACGTTCGCGGACTTGCGCCGAAGTTTCGCCCGTGCGGTCGCCGGCGATCTCCCGGAATTTCACCGGCGGCACCTCGACGTGCAGATCAATACGGTCCAGCAAAGGCCCGGAAATGCGGCCGAGATAATTTTGAATTTCACGCGGGGAACTGCGTGACTCGCCGGGCATTTTTCCATCCGGCGTCGGGTTCATTGCCGCCACCAGCATCAGTTGGGAAGGAAATGTCATTGTCCCGGCGGCACGCGAAATGGTAACGTGGCCTTCTTCCAGCGGCTGGCGCATCGTTTCCAGCACGCTGCGCTTGAACTCCGGCAATTCGTCCAGAAACAAAACGCCGTTATGCGCGAGCGAAATTTCTCCGGGCGTCGGATTGATGTTGCCGCCAAGCAACCCGGCGTCGCTGGCCGTGTGATGCGGTGCGCGGAAGGGACGCCGCGTCACCAGGGCCTGGCCCGGCGCCAGCAAGCCTACGATACTATGAATTTTTGTCGTTTCGAGCGCTTCGTCCAGGGTCAACGGCGGCAATATCGTCGGCAGACGTTTGGCCAGCATGGATTTTCCGGTACCTGGCGGGCCGATCAGCAGTGCGTTGTGCCCGCCGGCCGCGGCGATTTCCAGAGCGCGCTTTACGTTTTCCTGGCCTTTGACCTCGGCAAAATCCAGTTCGTCTTCCGGCGGCTGGTCAAAAATTTTGGCGATGTCCACTTTCGCAGGTGCAATTTTGATTTCACCTTCGAGAAAGCCGGCGGCTTCACGCAGGTTCTGAACCGGAATGACCTGCAAACCGGAAACCACGGCGGCTTCGGCGGCATTTTCCGCCGGCACCAGCACGCCAGTTTTCCCGTCGGTCCGGGCGCGAATGGCGATCGGCAAAACGCCTTTGCAGGGACGCACCGCGCCGGTCAGCGCGAGTTCGCCAACAATGACGAAATTGTCGAGCTGGTCGGGTTCGACCTGTTCGCTGGCGGCCAGCATCCCCAGCGCGATGGGCAAATCGAAGCTGGGACCTTCCTTTTTCACATCGGCGGGCGCGAGATTGATCGTCGTCCGGCCCATCGGAAATTTGAAGCCGGAATTGGCCAGGGCGGTGGTGACGCGGTCGCGCGATTCCTTCACGGCGGCATCCGGCAGACCGACTATCACAATCAGCGTGTCGCCCCAACCAGCGTTGACTTCAACTTCGACGGGGTAGGCTTCAATGCCGTTGAGGGCCGCGGAACAGACCCTGGCTAACATGCGCCAATATTAGGCGGAATGGATAAATTGGGAAGTGAAATTAGGCGCTTTCGTTTGCCAACGTGGCCTCAACGCGAACGCGATTGAGGAGAAGCACAACGATTTCGAGCAAAATAAATCTCATCCCCGCGTCCCACAAAAGCGTCCTCCAATGTTCCAGATTCAAATTCGAATTTTGATGGGTTTGAATTGCGCTCCAAATCACCATGGCGGTTGCCGCGCCAAAAGTTCCCCAGCGGCGATTGATGACCAGCGTCAGCATCGCGCACGGCATCAGATAAAAGGGCAGCATCATGATTTCAGGCCCGGTAACAACATCAACATACGCCACCACCGCCATAAACACCGCGCTCGCCAGGATGGTAATCCAATGCGCGCGGAATTGTCCGCTCAGCGAGCGCTGTTCGGCGGGCAATTCGGCGCGTTGCGCCAAAAGCCATTTTTTGGTCAGGCGGTAAGTGCGCAACCACGCCAGTGGCAGAAATTCAAAAAGCGCGCGTTTCCCGTCGTCCACCGCCCGAAAGAACGCGCCCGTCATTTTGCAATAAAGCCGTTCCATGACGGAAGGTTCCGATTCAGCGGCGGCATCGGTCTGGTTGCCGAGCCATCGGCTTTGCAGTCGGCGCCAGCGGGCGTCAAATCGTTGCAGTCTTTTGAGGGCCGCCGGCTCAATTTTGGGTTCCGTTTCGTCGGCAAACTGCTGGCGCTCAATCCGGCCGCTGCGCAAATGATTGTGCTCCGGTCCGGGATAAACGGCTGACAAATCCGCACTGGCCAGATCCAGCATCTTCTCATCAAATTCAATCCCCAAAAACCGGCAAATTTGCCGGCAGGTTTCCTCGGTGTTACCGGTCAAATCGGCATAGGTGACGTGACACAATGGGACACCAGCCTGATCGAGCCTGGCGGCTTGTCGAATCATTTGTTCCCGGTAAAAAACAAGCCGGCTCAGAATGCCGCGGCGTCGAAAGAATTGCTCCTTGCGCCCGGCCCGAACCACGCTTCGATAAATTTCAATGGGGTCGCGCCAAAGCAGGATAAAGCGGCATCCCGGGTAACGCCGTACGAGCCGCTGCAGGTGTGCACAATAAAACGGCGATTTCTCCCCAAAAAGCGGTTTGTCCTTGCCTTCGCTGAAAACGCGATACAAATCCTCGGGAGCCGGACCCTTTCCAGCCCGCGCAGGCTGTCACCAAAGGTCAGGCGGTGACGGGAAAGCGCCTGGTTGTAAAATTCCTGTCGCCGCAGCCAATCACGCTTAAACCGGATTCCGCTAAATGCTTCCGGGAAATTCCAGACATCGCATTCATACATCAAAGCCACCTGGGGATGCTGGTTCAGCAAGGCATACAGTAACGACGTGCCGGAGCGAAGAACACCAACCACAAAAACCGGACTTGAACCGGGAAGTTCCCCGTTTTTCACCAGTGGTTTTTCCTTCAGCATAAAGCTACAACTAACAGTTTCTAATTAACTTTGCAATGCAAAAGTGCCGACACGGCTCACTTTTTCTAACCATGTTTATCGAGCGCTAGCACCTTAGGATGGTCACATTTCGTATTCTATCAGCATGAGAAGTGCCATCAGTTGGTTTTATTGGTACGAACTTTATTGAAGTACACGCAAAAATTACCGTCCAGCCGCAGTCAAAAATGATTTTGCAGCCAGAGCAACATTCGTTTCAACCAATCGAAATTAAAATAGTGACGCATGAATCCCCAGCAAGCCAGCAGTAACCCGGCAAAAACCGCCGTCCATTCCCAACAGAGAATTTTCCCTTTGCGGCCTTTGACGACGCTGTGCCCGACGAGGATGTTTCCAGCCATTGCAATGGCCAATCCCCAAAACAACAGAACGTCGTCCGGTGGAAACGGAAGCAATTTGCCAGTCACCCCATTGCGCATGGGTCGCCGCCGGCAGGCCAATGAGCAGCAACGCCAGCAACGCACAATTCGCGGTGATGATTAGAAATCGCTGCATGGGATTGTCGCGGCGGCCTGTGACCGCTGGAAGGGCGCTCACAGGGCGCCGCCACGATTCAATTGATTCTCTCTGCAATCTGGTATTTGAACATCCGCTTCTTCATCCAGCGCACGGCCAGCAAATCGTAGAACGACGCGAACAAGCGGTTCCACACCCCGTAATGGCTCTCACCGGCAAAACGCGGATTATTGGTCACTTCAATCTCCGTGACCGTGTAGCCTTCGATCCTGAACAGCGTCGGCAGAAAGCGGTGCATCCCCTTGAAAAATTTCAGGTTCTCGAGGCACTCGCATTTGAATGCGCGGTAGGTGCAGCCGGCGTCGGCAATCTGCTCGCCGGAAAGTTTGTTCCGCACCCAGTTGGCAATGCGCGAGGACGCTACCCGGATGAAATTGTCGCCTTCGCCGCGTGCCTTCACGCGGGTGCCACAGACGCAATCGTATTTCTTCAACGCTTCCAGAAATTTTGGCAGGTCCTTCGGGTCGTTCTGCAAATCGGCATCCAATGTGACGAGGTATCTGCCATGGGCCGCCTTCATACCGGCCCAGCTCGCCGCACTTTCGCCGCAGTTGAACACAAACCGCTGCACGCGGATGCGCGGATCGCCCGCCGCCAGTTCCTTGAGAATTTCCCACGACTGGTCTTTGCTGCAATCGTCGGTGATGACGACCTCGTACGGCAGTTGGAGCGGGTCCACGGCCTCGCGGATCGCCTTGATGAGCGCGCGCAAATTGTCCTGCTCGTTGTGGCAGGGGATCACGAGGCTGAGCTCGGGAATATTTGACATTTATTGGCCCGCTCGTTGTTGCAACTGCTTGGCGCGTTCGCAACATTCGGAAATAATTTTTTGCAGTTCCTTTTTGTCGCCCGGCTCCGCGTATTGGCTTGCTAAAGCAGTTAAAGGTTCAAGCGCCGGGGAATATCGCGCAATCAACATGGTCATGTCATTTTCGTAAACCGCCGCGCGATCCATTTCGAATTGCCGATACAGCGATGGCAGCGAGTAGAGCTTTAAGGTGATCAAGCCTTCGACCGTTACCGCCGGAACTTTCAATTCTGCGAAAGTATGTTCCGTAGCAAATTTTTCGGCGACCATTTTGAACAGCGGATTTTTCGTCAGCAACAAATCCACTGGAATGGTTTTGAATCTTCCCCGCGCAAAAAAATCATTCCGGTCTTCAATTTTCAATTCCGGCAGTTTCTCCAGTGCGGCGACGGACATAAGCAAGTCCACGTCCTTCGTGTTGCGGCCTTTGACGTAGGTGAGCATCGCTAGGCCGCCGACGAGCAGATAATCCACCTGCCGATCGTTCAGCAGCCGGAACAAATCCAGCGCGTCCTGCGGCGTGGGCATCGCTGGCTGGGGCGGCTCGCCTTCGCGCAGTTGCTGCGGCCCGTCCTCCGTAGCAGAGCCACTGCGGAGGGTGGACGTGTTCATCCACCGGCGCGGATTGGCTTCCCAGGCATCCAGCAACACCTGCGCTACGCGCTGCAAACTCACGCCTTCGGGCAGCGTAACGGGGTGCTTTTCTTTGCTCACGGCAGTCATTCAGACGATTGAATTTTACCAGGAATGAGTCGAAGAGAAAAGCGATTTGGGACGCGAATTAACCGGTCGGGGGCGTTTTATTATCCGCTAATTTCGCGAATTTGCGCGAAAAAACAAACTCGTGTCCATTCGCGCAATTCGCGGATAAATCAGTAAACCAAGACCAACACCGCCGCGTCTTGGGCGGATTTCACCACGTCCTCAAACTTCCGGTCAGCCGTGACTGGCGCTTTCAGCTTGGCTGAAACCGCCGGCACAGATTCGAGGAAGCTCAATAGCAAACTGCTCTTGACGCCGCTTGGCAGATAGCAATCGGCCGGATTCACTTGGTATTTGTGATTTATACCAACTAGATAAATCGAACGCATAATCAAAATTCAAACGCCAATTGCTCCAATCGTCCATCCCAAACTGAATTCAGGAAAAGAGTTCCCGTCCGCCTTCGCAGGGCTACGGCGCGACAAGTCCGCCTTCATCCGCTTTCATGTGATTTCAGCGCGACAAGTCTGATTTCCGTCTTCGCAAAGCTTCGTGCGCCGAGTCGGCGCGACCAGTTGCCCATGCGGAATTCGGAATGCGGTTCGGCGTATTGGCTTTCGAGGGAAAGTCGCCATTTGAATCCCCGCCACGGTTTGCGGCGCTCTGCCGAGACGCCGCCACGCAAAATTGGCGTTAATTCGCCCGTCCTCCGTAGCGATACTGCGGAGGGTGGACGAAATTCGCGGATGAATTATTTCTTCCCGTAAAACTCCCCAATCGCGTCGCAGACCTTGTCTGCGGTGTCGAGGGTCATTTCGCCGTGAATCGGCAGCGACAGGATTTCCTTCACCGCCTGTTCCGTGCGCGGCAGTTTCGGAATGAATGGGAACAAACCAGTGACTGCTGGTTGAAGATGGTTCGGTTTCGGATAATGAATGCCAGTGTCAATGCCCTTTTCCTTGAGAAATTTCTGAAGGTCGTCGCGCTTTTCGCATCGGACAACATACATGTGATACACCGGGGTGGCCCATTCGCGCACGGGCGGCGGCTGGACAATGCCCTTGAGCCGTTCGGTGTAACGCGCGGCAATCTTGCGACGGTTTTCATTGAACCCGTCAAGGTGTTTCAACATCACACGACCGATGGCGGCGTTGATTTCGTTGAACCGCACGTTGTAACCGGCGAATTCGTGGTCGTACTTGCCCTGGCGCCCGTGATTGCGGAGCATCCGCAAGCGGTCGGCCATTTGCGCGTTGTTCGTGGTAAGGCAACCGCCATCGCCAAGTACGGTCAAATTTTTTGACGGGAAGAAACTGAACGCGCCGAAATGTCCCATGCTGCCGACGGTCTTGCCCTTGTATTTCGCGCCCTGCGCCTGCGCGCAATCTTCGATGACCCACAGGTGATATTGGGCGGCCATCGCCAGCACGCGGTCCACGTCCACGGGATGACCGTAAAGGTAAACCGGGATGATACCGACGGTGCGCGGTGTGATGGCGGCTTCCGCCTGGTCCAGGTCCATGCAGTAGGTATCGTCAATGTCCACAAACACGGGGCGCGCGCCGAGGTGGATGAGCGGTTCCATGGTCGGAAACGCCGTGTGACTCGGCACGATGATTTCGTCACCGGGCCCGACGCCCTGGAGCTGGTGCAACAGATAGACAATCATCGTCCAGGATGAGCCGAGCACACATTGGGTTGTGCCGGTGTGCGCGGCGAGTTCCTTTTCAAATTCCTGCGATTCCTTGCCGAGGATGTATTGGCCGGAACGAATGGCGCGCAACGCGGCCTCCTCGACTTCGGCATTCACGAAACATTTGGATAAGGTGATTTTGCTCATAAAGGTTTTATCCGCGAATTACGCGAATTGACGCGAATTGTTTTGGGCCTGAAGGTCAACGGATTCAATGGCGCGATTAGTCAACACGGTACGTTTCCACTCCAGACTGGGCGCACCAAAGTTAATCAGAACGCCGAGTTCCAAACCAGAGGATTTGAGATAATTGATGACTTGAGATTCCTCGCGCGACGTCAATTGATCCAATGCCTTTAGTTCAATAATGATTTTGCCGTAGGCAACAAAATCTGCGAGGTAAGTTTTCTTGAGCTGTCGGCCTTTGTAGAAAATTGCCATTTCTTTCTGTGCTTCCGCAGGAATTTTTCGGTCAGCCAGTTCGATTTCCATGCATTCCTGATAGACCGGCTCGGCAAAACCAAAACCTTTTTCGCGATGCACTTCCATCGCGGCGCCCACTATCGCATAAACTTCATCTTTCAGAATCAATGCTGCCATTGGTCGCTCCTTTCCAGCTTGGTTTGGTTTTAATTCGTGTTAATTCGCGAAATTCGCGGATTATTTCAATTCCACTGCCCGGCCGGTTTTGACAGATTCCAGCGCGGCGTTCATCACGCGGACGGCATCGTAACCGGCCCAGCCGTCGGCGCGCGGCGCACGGCGTGTTTGCACTGAGTCAATGAACGCGCGCAATTCGGCCAGCAACGGCTCTTCGGGCGGACATTCAATCTGTTGCACCGCACCTTCGATGCCCTTGAAATCCTTCCCGTTGCGGACGTGTTTGTTCTCGTAGGTCTTGATTTTGTATTGTGCGACGTTGTAATCGCACACCGCGCTCAGCTTGTCGCCGCAAACAATGACCTCGCGGAATTTGCCGGGAATGAAATAGTCATTCTCGACCGTCGCCCAGGTTTTGCCGTGCGGCGTGTCATATTCAAGCGAGACGAACGAGACGTCGTCCATGCCACGCCCCATGAAATCGTGGTGGATCGCCAGCACGCTCTTCGGCAGCGCGTCGAGAATGAAATTGAACAGGTCGGCAAAATGGATGCCATCGGCGAACATCACACCGCTGTCATTGCGCGGTCGCTTGAAGCCGCCGAAATGGCCGCGCACCATGTTCACCCGCCCGAACTGGCCGGCCTGCACCGCGTCGCGCAGCCACAGCGTCGCCGGGTCGAAGCGCAAAATGTGGCCAACCTGCAGGATGCGTTGGTTTCTATCGGCCAATTCAGCGAGTTGTTTCGATTCTTCGTCGGCCAGCGTCAGCGGTTTTTCGATAAATACGTCCTTGCCGGCTTCGAGAAATTCCTTGCCGAGCGCAAAATGGTGCTGCGCCAGTGTGACAATGACGGCACAATCCACTTTGCCGATGAAATCCTTGTAGTGGGTCGTGAGCCGCTCCGCGGGCAGGCCCAGTTTGCGCGCCGGCTCGAGCTGTTTCTCGCCGACTTCAGCGACATACAACTCAATCGGGAGTGAATGCAAATTGCGCAAATGGTTGGCGCCCCAGCGGCCCAGGCCCAGAAGCAGAACTTTAGTCATTCCCGAAATTTTTGAGCAAATCATCTGGGCCAGCAAGAAAAATGCGCCGCGTTTCCTGCCAGCGGGTGCTCAACGATTCACGAACAATTTCCACTGGCCGACGTTTGTCACCAAGGTCAACGGCGTGGCGGGATGGTTTTGTAGAAAATGCTCCACCTCGTCGTTGAAGCCGGCAACCCAGACGCGGCGGTCTTCCGCCAGCAAATTCGTCAAGGCGTTTTCGTCAGGCAAAAGCAACCGGCCCAGCCGTTCCTGGTTGCCGGGGAATTCAAAAGGCACCTGCCGCAAATTCATGTCGCCGAAATACGGCCGGTTTGTCGCGCAAATCACCGGATAAGCGTAAAACGCAAGACCTTCGGGCAAATGACCCCAGCAAACAATGGCGTCACCGGGCCGGCAATTTCCCCGCAATATCAAGCCCAATGGTTTGAGCGTCGAATTGCGCCTGAGATTGTTCTGAAACAGCGGAATTTCAGCCACCGTGATTACCAAACTCAATATCGCCAGCCCGATGGCAAGCGCGGCACATGTGGACGGTTTCCATTTTCGCGTCAGCCAGATGACGAAAAGAATCATTCCCGCCATGACTGCTGTTTGCCATTTCATCCATCCCGGCAATGGGTTGTGGAAGGCGTAAACTACGGCCAGGGGAAAAACCACCGGTAACAGCAATGAACTGCCCAGACAAAACCGCCAGGCCAAAGCCGGCACGGGTTTGACAGCCGGCTCGCCGTCGAAAAATCGCCAGGCCAACATCACCGCCAGTGCTGGGAAGACTGGCAGAATGTAGGCGGGCAATTTGGCCTGCGACAACGAAAACAGCGCAAAGGTGAAAATGGCCGTCGTGTTGAGCAGAATCCAGCCGTCCTTTGATTTCGAATCCAAGCTGCGCCAGTGCGCCCGGCGCCACAACCAGCCCAGCAACCAGATCCACGGCAGCAGTCCGACGGCGAGAATTCCGAAGAAGTAAAACAGGCTGCCTTTGCGATCTTTGATGGTGGTGCCGAGCAAACTGCCGGCCGCCTGATACACGGTCAGGTAATCAAACGCTTCGGGAACGCGTTTAAAAACCGCGAGGAACCAGGGCAAGGCCAGGGCCAAAAACAATGCCAGTCCGGCCGCCAAACCACTGAATAGAAGCTTTTTTGCCTTGAAACTTTTCCAGCGATAAATCACCAGCGCCACCAGCGCCACCAACGGAATCGCCAGAGCAACCGGTCCCTTGGTCAAAAATCCGAGCGCGATGGCCGCCCACCCCGCCAGGTGCCAGCCAAAAAATTCTGACTTCTGACTTCCGACCTCTGACTTCAGGCTTTGCCAGCTTCGCCAGAAGAAACAAATTGCCCAAGTGTTAAACACGGTCAGGAACATGTCGGTCGTCAGCGTCCGCGCCATGACCAAGTAAAGCAGGCTCGCCTGTAACATCAGCGCGCTCCAGAAGCCGACCCGGCGGCCGCCGAGAGAACAACCGAGCAGCCACACCGCCCACACGCCGCTCATGCCTGCGAGTGCGAGTGGCAGACGCGCCGCCCATTCGTTCTGGCCGAACAGCTTCATTGAACCCGCCACCAGCCAGTAGGTCATCGGCGGCTTGTCGAGATGCGGCAGATACCAGAGATGTGGCACAACCCAGTCGCCGGTCTCGATCATTTCGCGGGCGATTTCTGCGTAACGGCCCTCGTCGGGCTCGTTCAACGCGCGGCTGCCAAGCAGGATGAAAAACGTGAAAGCCGTCAGCAGAACCAACAGCCAGTGCTGGCGCGTTTCGGTGAAAAATGGTTTGTCCACAAACTTTGAAAACACGAAGTCTCCGACAAACCGCGCCGCCAGCAAGAAAAACCTTCAACGTTTGGCAGCGAGCTTTTGCACGTGGCGTTCAATCCGGTCGGAGGCCTCGATGAGCTGATCGTAGCCGGTGGCAAAGCACGCGCGGCAAAAGCCCGCGCCATTCGCACCAAAGGCCGAGCCCGGTACCATGGCGACGTGCTCGGCTTGCAGCAAGCCCACGGCAAAGTCCGTTTCCGTCAGGCCGGTTTTCTCCACGCATGGAAACGCGTAGAACGATCCGCGCGGCAGATGACATTTCAGGCCGATTTCATTGAACCGGCGCACAATAAAGTCCCGCCGGCGCTGATATTGCTCGCGCATGGCCTTCATGCCGTCCTCGCCGCGCTGCAACGCCTCGATGGCGCCTTCCTGACTGATGATGGACGCGCACATCATCGAATACTGGTGCACCTTCATCATCGCCTCAATCAACGTCGCTGGTCCGCACGCGTAACCGATGCGCCAGCCCGTCATCGCGAACGCTTTGGAAAAACCGTGCAGGAAAACCGTCCGCTCCTTCATGCCCGGCAAACTGGCAATGCTGGTGTGGCTGCCCTCGAACGTCAGTTCGGAATAAATCTCGTCACTCAGGATGAGCAGGTCTTTTTCGACGCAGAATTTCGCGATCGCCTCAATCTGTGCCCGGTCGCACGTGCCGCCGGTGGGATTGCACGGCAGGTTCAACATCAGCAGCTTGCAACCCGGCTGCCATGCGGCAACCAGCGCCTCGGCTGTCAGCGCAAAGTTGTCCTTGGCATAGGTCGGCACCGGCACGGCCACGCCATGCGTCAACGTAATGCTTGGATGATAACTCACGTAACAAGGCTGGTGGAACATCACCTTGTCGCCCGGATTCACCAGCGCACGGAACGCGATGTCGAGCGCCTCGGAAACACCAACCGTGACGAGGATTTCGTCCTCAGGCCGGTAGGTGATGCTGAAGTTTTTCTCCACGTATCGGTTGATGGCCCGGCGAAGTTCGATGAGACCGAGATTCGAGGTGTAATGGGTCTTGCCTTTTTCGAGCGCGTAAATGGCCGCTTCGCGGATGTGCCAGGGTGTATCGAAATCCGGTTCGCCGATGCCGAGCGAAATCACGTCGTGCATCTTTGAGACCACTTCAAAAAAGTCGCGGATGCCCGAGCGGGGCAGGTTCACAACATGGCGGGCGATGAAACGGGTGGTGTCCATGGAAAATCAGTTTAATGAAAACATTGAACATTCAACGTCCAATGTCCAAGGGCTGCGATTCGGCGTTCATTCGATGTTCACTGTTGAATGTTGAGCGTTGAATGTTCTCCCGGATTTTCACGGCGTGACCTTCAGCCGGCTGTTCTCCTCGGTCTTCACGTCCAGGAGGAAACCCTGTTCCTTGTAGGTGCGCAGCAGGAAATGGGTGGCCGTGGACAGCACTCCTTCGAGCGTGGACAGTTTTTCCGAAACAAACCCCGCCACTTTTTGCAGGCTGGAGCCGTTGACAAACACAAGCAGGTCGTAACCGCCCGACATGAGATAACACGACTCGACCTCGTCGAACCGGCTGATGCGTTCGGCCAACCGGTTGAAGCCGCCGCCGCGTTCGGGCGTGATGCGCACTTCGATGACGGCGTGTACAATGCCGGCGTCCTCCTCGGCCAAATTCAACACCGGCCGCCAGCCCAGCAGCAAGCGGTCCTTTTTCAGTTGATCCAACTGGCGGTTGACCTCGGCTTCCGAGAGATTGAGCACCTGCGCCATTTGTGCCGTGCTTAAGCCGCCGCCTTCGAGCAAAAGTTTGATTAACGGATTCATCGCAGCATCAGTTTCGCAAAAATCCGTGGTAAATCCATAAATAATTCTCGTGCGCAGAAATCTCGAATTCATGGTGTTGATGTCTCGTTCTACGATCAAAAAACGCTTGATTGAAGCGTTGGAAGTGATACGTAGTCCCCGTTTCACCGGGGTCGTTTGATTCCAGCAGGCCTATAAGCGGTTGATGAAATGAGAAAAAGCAACGCATAACAAACACGGGCATAAAGATGACCAAATCAACTTTAACTCTTCTTTTAATTTGCACTCTCGGATCCGTCGGCGCCGCGAATCCCACGCTCACCATCGAAGCCGGAACCCCCGTCGCCAAAGTCAGTCCCATGCTATACGGGCTCATGACCGAGGAGATCAATCACAGCTATGACGGTGGTCTCTATGGCGAACTGGTCCAGAATCGCGCGTTTATGGACAACCCGAACACACCGGTGCATTGGTCCGTTGTAGAGGGCAAGCGTTCGGTCGCGATCATGGCGCTTGATCCGTCCCAGCCACTCAACGATGAGTTGCCGGTCAGCCTGCGAGTGGAAGTGAGCAAAGCTTCCAAACGCTACCCGGCCGGCATCGCCAACGACGGTTATTGGGGAATTCCTGTGCAGCCAGGAGCTTCTTATCACGCCTCATTTTATGCAAAGGCGGCGCCGGGGTTCAAGGGATCGGTCATCGTCTCCATTCAGAGCGACGACGGCGATACAGTTTACACCAAGGGCAAAGTGGCCGGGCTGACACAGGATTGGAAGCCATACGAGGTCACTCTGGAAACCGGCAAGGTGAAACCGACCGCCAAAACTCGTTATGTCCTGTCCCTGGATCAACCTGGCAAGGTATGGTTTGATCTGGTGTCCCTGTTTCCGCCAACCTGGAAGGACCAGCCGAACGGTTTTCGCCCGGATCTGATGCAAATACTGGTGGACTTGAAACCTCAGTTTCTGCGGTTTCCCGGGGGAAATTATGTGGAAGGCGACACCATTGCGACCCGCTTTGACTGGAAAAAAACCATTGGCCCGCTCAGCCAGCGGCCCGGTCATCGCTGTCCGTGGGGATACCGTTCCAGCGACGGCATGGGACTGCTGGAGTTTCTCCGCTGGTGCGAAGACATGGGCGCCGAGCCGGTACTGGCGGTCTATGCCGGATATTCGCTCGGTGGCCAGCATGTTAATCCCGGCCCTGACCTTGAACCGTATGTGCAGGACGCACTGGACGAAATTGAATATGTCACCGGTGCGGTGACCACCAAATGGGGGGCCGAGCGCGCGAAAGACGGCCATCCGGAACCATTTCCGCTGCACTATGTTGAGATTGGCAACGAGGATTGGTTTGACCGGTCCGGCTCGTATGACGCGCGCTTTGCGCAATTTTTCGACGCCATCAAAGCAAAATGTCCCCAGCTTAAATGTATTTCCACGGTTGGCACTGAACAGCCTGAGTCCAAACGCGTTCGCAGTCGCCAGCCCGATATGCTGGATGAGCATTACTACCGTTCCGCCCGGACCTTCCTGAATGATTCGGCGCATTTTGATAATTACGACCGCAAAGGTCCGGAAATTTTTGTTGGAGAATGGGCCGCTTATGAGACTTCTTTCCACCCTTGGAACGGGCGCTCGGCCAAGGAACCGCCCACCGCCGACATGACCGCCGCGCTGGGCGACGCGACCTGGATGACCGCAATGGAACGGAATTCAGACCTCGTGAAAATGCAATGTTATGCGCCGTTGTTTGTGAATGTGAACCCGGGCGCGAGGCAATGGCGGCCCGATTTCATCGGTTTCGACACGCTCCACTGTTACGGCTCGCCCAGCTACTATGCCTTCAAGATGTTCAGCCGCAACGTCGGCGACGAGATTCTCAAAGCCTCGCTGGATGATGCCACACTCCATTATTCGGTGACGAAAGACAGCAAGACCGGGGCAATCCTGATTAAACTGGTAAATCCCCAGCTGACGCCACAACCGCTTCAATTGGATGTCAAAGGCGTTGCCGCACTCAAGCCGACGGGCACGGCAACCACACTGGCCGCCGCACCGGATGCGAACAACTCGATTGATAATCCAACGAATGTTGCACCTGTCATCACCGAGGTTTCAGGCGTGAAGCCCGTATTCGATTACACGTTGCCGGCAGACTCCGTCACCGTGCTCCAACTCAACGGACAGTAAGCTTCAATTCACCAAGCGATACCAGTTGTCGCGTTGATGCGGTTCGTAGCCGAGGTCGCGAATAAGCCGTTGCATGTCCGCGACGGTCATGCGGAAGGTTGTGCCCGCCTGCGATACGACGTTTTCCTCAATCATGATGCTGCCGAGATCGTTCGCGCCGAACTTTAGCGCGACCTGGCCGATTTCCTGGCCCTGGGTCACCCATGAGCTTTGGACATTGGTGAAATTATCGAGATAAATCCGGCCCAGCGCCTGGGTCCGCAAATACTCATGCGCCCCAACAGTTGGCGCTTTCAGCTTTGTGTGCTCGGCCTGGAACGTCCAGCAGATGAAGGCGGTAAAGTGACCCTTCTGGTAACCAAGCGATTTGTCCTGCTGTGCGCGCAGCCGTTCCAAATGCTCGATGCGATCCTCAATCGTTTCCACATGACCGAACATCATCGTTGCGCTGGAATAAAGTCCCAGCCGGTGCGCCACGTCCATCACTTCCAACCAGTCGTCGCTCATCGCCTTAAGCGGCGAAATGCGCTGCCGCACGCGGTCCACCAGGATTTCCCCGCCGCCGCCGGGAATTGAGCCGAGGCCGGCCGCCTTGAAACCGCCGATGATTTTATCCAGCGGCTCGTTGAACACTTCGCGGAAATGAATGAATTCGCTGGGGCTGAACCCGTGGATGTTGAAACTGGGAAATTTATTTTTGATGTGCGACAGCAAATCGAGATACCACTGTTTCGTCAGCTTCGGGTGATGCCCGCCCTGCATCAAAATCTGCGTGCCGCCGAGCGCGAGGGTCTCCTCGATTTTCCGGTCCATCTCGTCGAACGTGATAACATACGCGTCGTCGTCCTTTTCCACGCGGTAGAACGCGCAGAATTTGCAATAGACGTTGCAGACGTTGGTGTAATTGACGTTGCGGTCAACGATGTAGGTGACGAGGTCGTTGCCGCGGCCGTCGAAATCCCTGGCCTTGGCCAGTTGCCGGCGGCGGTCGGCGAGCGCCCCCAGTTCCTCCAGCGGCAGCTGATACAGCCGCCGGGCCTCGGCCTGGTTGATGCGGCGGCCATCCCAGACTTTCTGCAACAACTCGTCCAATGACGCGTCGTAAATCACGGCGTGAAATTAACTGATGACCTGCCTCGAAACAAGCCGCCGGGTTCAGGATACACGGCGAAAGTTTTCGGGTTCGAGGGTCGCCAGTTCGTGGCAGACTTCCTGGAGGATGTCCATTTTCCCCAGCGCCCGGGCGGCGGCGGCCCTGGATAGATGCGCTTCCACGAACTTTTGATCCAACGCGATGGCCCGGTCGGCACATTCCAGGGCCTTGTCGTGGCAGCCCATCCGGCCGTTCAACGTGGCCAGATTCAACCAGCCGAGTTTGTGACGAGGATTAATTTTCATGGCTTGTTCCAGACACTGAATGCCGTCCGCCTGGCGCCGCAGATTCCGGTAAAGCAACTCCGCCAAGCCGTTCCATACCTCGAAATCGCCCGGGTTTATCGCCAGCGCGCGGCGGTAGGCCACCTCCGCCTGGGAAAATTTGTGCAAGCCGGTCAAACCCAGGCCAAGATAATAATACGCCCGGTAATCGGCCGCATTTTCCTCACGCCACTTTTGGGCGAAGGCCAGCATTTCCCGCCATAATCCTTTTTCGCACAACTCGCTGGCGAGCTTCGCCCGATTTTCCGTGCCTGGTTCCATGATGGAATCGCGAACCATAAAAATTGGCGTGTTCCTCGACAACCAAAATCAATCCGACATTCTCCGCCTGAAGGCAGCCGGCTGCAACCGCCAGATACCGGCGAATTTGGTCAACACCGCGCTTTGCATTTCCCTCTGGTTCATCGAAATTAGATCTGTGGCTGGCGACAAAACATTCCAGATCGTGGTGCTGGGCGCGGGTTTTGGCGGCCTGTTTTTCTGCAAACATTTCCGGCATCCCCGTGCGCGCGTGATCGTCGTGGACCGCACCAATCATCATCTGTTCCAGCCCTTGCTCTATCAGGTCGCCACCGCCGGACTTTCCGCGCCGGAAATCGCCCAGCCCATCCGCTCCATCCTGTCCAACCGCCCCGACGTCACCGTGTTGCTGGATGAAGCTGCGGATTTCGACCTCGCCAACCGGAAGGTCATCCTGCGCGAAAGCACGCTGGACTATGATTTCCTCGTGCTGGCGATGGGAAGTCAAACAGGGTACTTCGGCCACCCCGAATGGGAGTCATTCGCTCCGGGCTTGAAAACGCTCGACGACGCGTTACGCCTGCGCAGCCGCATCCTGCTCGCATTCGAAAAGGCCGAAAATGAAGCGAATCCGGCCGAACGCGACAAGCTGCTGACCATCGTCATCGTGGGTGGCGGGCCGACCGGTTTGGAACTGGCCGGTGCGTTTGCCGAACTGGCGCGGACGGTTTTGAAGCGTGATTTCCGTCGAATTGATCCGACGCAGGCGCAAATCATTTTGATCGAAGGCGCGCCGCGGGTGCTTTCAAATTATCCGCCGGACCTTTCGGCCAGCGCCCAACGCCAGCTCGAAGCGCTCGGCGTGCAGGTACGCACTTCAACGCCGGTGAAAAACATCCGCGCCAGCGAGGTGGAACTGGCCGGCGGTGAAAACATCCGCGCCGGAAACATCGTTTGGGCAGCGGGCGTCGCGGCCGCGCCGCTCACCCGGAAACTCGGCGTGGAACTGGACCGGGCTGGCCGCGTGAAGGTGAATCCTGATTTGAGTGTTCCAGGTTACCCGGAAATGTTTGCCATCGGCGACCTCGCGCTGATGATCGGGAAGGACGGCAAACCGGTTCCGGGCATCTGCCCGGCGGCAATGCAGATGGGCCGTCATGTCGCGCGGGCCATCGAAATGGAATTGAACGCCGACGCAAGCCCATCACCCCGGCCACCCTTCAAGTATTGGGACAAGGGGACGATGGCGACGATCGGCCGGTCGGCAGCGGTGGCCTGGATTGGCCGGTTGAAAATCTCCGGCTTTCCGGCGTGGCTGGCGTGGCTGTTCGTCCACCTCATCTTTCTCATCGGCTTCCGCAACCGGCTGGCCGTGCTGTTGCAATGGACCTACTCGTATTTCGCCTACAAACGCGGCGCCCGCATCATCACCAATCAGCCAGCGGAACCGGAAGAAGCGCTTCGCCGCTGAAAGGTTTGGTTCAAAGTTCCAATCGGGGTCCGCGCGGCCAGAGAAGATTTTTCAGCGCAAACAACTCCAGCGCGAAAGGGATGTAACCGCCGTAACCCAGCAAGGGCATTTCGAAGACGTGCAGGAATTGTGCGCCCGGTGTGTGATAAATCCACTGCGGCCATGACCAGTAATTCCACATCTCCCAGAAGAATCCGCAAATCAACGCGCCGAGCGACAGCGAAACCACCGGCCGCCAGTCGCCGTGTTGCAGCCATTCCAGAAAATGCCGCCGTCCCAGCCAGCGGTTCACCGGCTCGAAAATCAACACCAGCGAAATCCAGACAAACGGATAGAAAAACTTTGGCCAAAGCAAAGTCAACGCCAGCATGGCCAATCCGGCGAACAACAATCCCCAATGGACCTGCGGTGTGTCTGGAATCCGCCCGCCGGGCCGGAGCGATTTGACCCAGCGAAACGTCCGCACCAGCTCCGCGGTTTCGAACACGGCCGGCATGACGGTCGAGAACGACAGTGTGCAGAGGGCGTAATATTCGAGCGGCGTGAACGTGCCGGCACCGAGATATTCCCAGTTACCGGTCCGCTCGTTGATGATTTCAAACAGCCACCAGGCCGGCACGGACAGGACAAAGAGCAGCACGAATCCCTTTCGCGAGCGGGTCCACAGCGACGCCCCCGTGCGCCCGCAGACCAGCGCATCCACCAGAAGGATGTAACCCAGCCAGAGCGGGAAGAACAGGTATGCCGTCCGCATCCCCGGCAACGTCCAGTTCAGCGGCCAGCACACCGCCAGCAGGAGCAATCCCAGCCAGCCGCGTATAAATATTTTACGCGGCCAGCCTTGCGGCGCCAACCGCGGCAGTTGTCGTGCAACGTCCATTACGTTCCCGACAAAATAGCCGGACTCGCTCGGATTGCAAAGCCGGACGGGGCAAGGCGAACTACGCTTGTTGGTCAGAAATCGAACGTCAGCCCAAACAGAACGGAGTGCGTCCGGGCGCCCTTGAAGCTGACATTAAAATTGTCCGGTGGATAAGTGAAAGTCGGGTTGCCGGTGGCAAAGTACTTGTACCCGAGGTCGAGCGACAGGTGGTGGGTCAGCTTGAATCGCACCCCGGCAAAGACCTGCCCGGCAAACACCACGTCATTTTCACCGCCGACAACTCCATTTATGCCGGCGCTATCTTGAAAATTATCGGTGTCAAATACCACATCGGCGCCGCCGACGCCCGCGCCAACGTACGGAATGATATTGGTGCGCGGAATCGGATACGACAACGTGGCGTTAACCAGAAACGGCACGTTATAGAACCGTGAGTTGTCCGAAAGATATCCTGGCACGTTGTTGATTTCAGCACCGATGTATCCGGTTTCAAAATCCAAGGCCGCGTATTTATTGAACGCCCAGCCGAAGGCCGCGTCGAAGGCCAACCCGGTATTGTAGTCCACCTTGCTGGGAACCGGCCCGGTGGGTGCAACCCCGGGAGTTGAAAACTGGGTGATCTGCCCATCCTGAAAAAAGATGGGCCCACGCCAACGCGGAAAATCGGGCCGGCACCTTCAGGCAAATAATAATAGAATTGCGCCTGCGCCACGGCTGCGCCGAGGCAGAGTGACAACGCAGCGACACCAATTGCATATCGGCATTTCATAATTCTCCTTTCGTCCTTTGCGATTATTCGACTCAATGACCATGAAAAAAGTTCAATACCAATAATACATACAAATACGTACAGGAGAGGGAAAAAGTTACAATATTTCAATTTCGCAGGCCGCTTCGAGCGTTACTTCCGATTCGCCGAGTTGAACGAAAAATTTGGGTTTCAGCCTGTATTTTGACGGCAAAAATAATTAAAAAATCGCTTGCTTTATTTTTAATTGTGACTATTATGGTAACAGTTATGGCGGTCAATACACAATTTTCGATTGCGGTGCACATCCTGGCCGGGCTGGCCTACCGGAATGGCCGGGATGCCGTTTCGGCCGAGTTGGCGTCGAGTGTCAATACCAGCCCCAGTTTTGTGCGGCGGACGCTCGCCAGATTGTCCAGGGCGGGTCTGGTGGAAACTGCCACCGGCAAAGCCGGCGCGTGCTGGCTTGCCAAAGATGCGAAGAACATTTCGTTGCTGGACATTTACAAAGCCGTGGACGCACCCAAGGCGTTTTCGATCCACCATTACACCGAGCAAAAAGCCTGTCCCGTGAGCTGCCACATTAAAACGGCGTTGGACAAGGCCTTGGACAAAACGCAGAAAGCCATGGAAACCAGCCTGGACGACATCAGCCTGGCGCAGATCGTTTCCCAGGTAAACAAACTCTAAAAAGTTTTACCCATAATTGTTACTTTTTTAGTCGCAATAACAAAACAACCAAACTAAAGGAGAAAGGACAGAACATGAACACGAACAAAAAACTAAGCGGCAAGGTCGCCGTCGTCACCGGCGCCTCCAAGGGCATCGGCGCGTCCATTGCCAAACATCTCGCGGCGGAAGGCGCATCCGTCGTCGTCAACTACGCCTCCAGCAAAGCGGGCGCGGACAAGGTCGTCGGCGAAATCACCGCGCACGGCGGCAAGGCCATCGCCGTGCAGGGCAGTGTGGCGAAGAAGGCGGACATCGAACGCCTGTTTGCCGAAACCAGGAAGGCCTTTGGCCAAACCGATATCTTGGTCAACAACGCGGGCGTCTATGAGTTCGGCCCGCTCGAACAAATCAGCGAGGAGCACTTCCACAAGCAATTCAACACGAATGTGCTCGGCCTGATTCTCACGACGCAGGAAGCGTTGAAACATTTCAACGGTGATGGTGGCAGCGTCATCAATATCAGCTCCGTGGTCGGCGTCAACCCGATGCCCGGCGCAACGGTTTACAGCGCCACCAAGGCGGCGGTGGATGCCGTCACCAAATCACTCGCCAAGGAATTGGGACCGAAGAAAGTCCGCGTGAACTCCATCAACCCCGGCATGATTGAAACGGAAGGCACTCATGGTGCCGGCATCATCGGCAGCGACTTTGAAAAGAATGCCGCTGCGCAGACGCCGCTGGGACGTATCGGCCAGCCGCAGGACGTCGCGACCGTGGCAACGTTCCTGGCGTCGGCGGATTCCGGTTGGATCACCGGCGAGACGTTCCTCGTGTCGGGTGGTTTTCGTTGAGTCCACCTCGAACACGTGCATATTGATGTGAATTGTATATGAGCACATCCAACATTGCACCTGACCTCACACAACGCCCGCCGCGCAGCCCGCGTGTGCGGCTGGGCGGTTATGTTCTGCTGCCGCGCATCCTCGACAAAGGACGCGCGGCGCACGCCGGCAAACTGGGCGAATATCATTACGCCGGCAAAGGCATGGACCGGCATTTCTTCAACTTCGTCGGCCTCGACCATGAATCACTGAAACAGGAACTCGCCAGAGGAGGCGGCGATTGGGAAATCCTCAACTGGATTCAGGCCAGCGCGAAACACCAACGCCAGCCCTGGGAAATCGCCGCGTGGAGCGAATATCATGAGCGCCGCACGCCGGACGGCGACATCGAAACGCTGGAATTTATCACCGAACAACTGAGAAAACTGAGCACGATGCGCGAGGACGTCCACACCTGGTTCGACTACCTCGACCTCGACGACCACTGCACCTTCGGCGGCAAGGCGTAAATATCCAGTGATTCTCATCAAATCGAATGAAGGTTTCGCCGTCGGCTACCCGGCTTTGCCCGGCGGCTGGAGCCAGGGAAAAACGGAGAAAGCCAGGCTCGCCAACATCCGTGAAGCCATCCAGCTCTGGTTGGAAGTGGCCGAGGAAGTCGCCCGCAGGTAATTGTGTAGGAGTCGAGGTAACGAGGCTCAAATCATAGAAAATGGAGACTCTTCACGTCGTCTCCTACGAGACGGATGTGCGCAAATCTTTCTCCAGACGAGTGAAGGCGGCTTCGAAGGCGTCGCAGTTCTCATTGTGAAATTTCTGCTTCTCCGCTACAAATTTTGTCTGGCATGAACTCTAAAATCAGAAAGCTTTTGTTGATCGGTGCAACAGGCTACGACCGAACCAAAGATGGGCTTCGGCTCGATTGTGTTAGCTGGGCTAAACTTTCCGGAATTGCGAACGTGCGCGATTATGACGTACTTGTCTTAAATTTGTTTAGCATCGCCACGGAAGAAGCACGCCAGAAAGTTGATTGGGAAAAATTCAACCGTCTCTTGGACTTTCGTGCCGCTTCCGACATCCTGACTCATGAAGGAATGATTGTTGTCCTTGGAGACCCGCGATTCTCAATCACAAAGATAAAAGAATTGGAAACACAACCGTTCCTTGAGTGGTCCGGCGCTTCTTTCGCGTGGGACAACCAGCCGGGCGATACTGTAGAGGCTAATGACTCCTACGATTATCGTGAGTTCGAGGATTACGCAAAATATCTGCGCAAATGGAATTATTCACTGCGCCGTTGTAGCCAAAATGGGCCGGTCTTCGCGGAAAAATGGGATCCAGAAGGATTAAGGCGAGAAGGCTGGTCTGCTTGGGTGGTAACTTACAAAGCGTGTTGGAATCGCTATGGTCACGCCCTCGCCTTCTGTGTTCAGCATCAAATTGGAACCGAATACAACGGCAAAATCCCACACGGTCTGATTTATTTCCTGCCGGAGATTTCATTAGACGAAGACGAAACATTGCTCATCGTGCTTCGTGATTTCTGCGACGCCGCTTCAGTGTTGCCAGAACCTGAATGGGTGTCGGGCTTCGGCGTTCCAGGTCAAAAGGCCATTGACGAAAAAATCTCGCAAATAAAAACGACACTTGTTGAACAACAAGCTGCCCTGGAAAAGGCCATAACCGAACGGGTGAAGGCGCGCACTTGTTTGAAGCTACTCTACGAACGCGAATATGCGCTTGAGCCGGTTGTGCGGGAAATTCTTCGCGAGCTTGGGGCTACAGTCGAAGATCCAGTTGAGAAGAATAAAGAGGATGGCTGGGTCACGATTCAAGTAGCTGGGAAGAACCACGAAGGCGTGCTCGAAATCAAGAGTGCAAAGTCCGATCAATTCAACGAAGACGGGCGCAGGCAGGTTCTTGATTGGATTGAACGCGGGCGAACGCTTCGGGGTAAGAATTACAAGGGCATCTTTATCGGCAACAGCGCAGTCACAAAGCCATTGAAAACACTGAGCGACCGACCGGATGCGTTCAGCGACGGTTGGAAGAAAGCCGCCAAGCTTAGCCAAATTTGTGCAATGAAGTCGGAAGAGCTTTTCCTTATTTATCTTTTGCACAAGCAGGGTAAAATGAATCTTGACGAATTTTGGACCAAGCTTTTTGCGACGGACGGAATTTTCGACATCAAACCGTTTCTTCCAAAAGAATCGAAACAGACCCCGTCTCCTGCAAAAACCTGAAAAGCTAGTAGGAAATTTCGGCTCGCGAGGACGCTCGCCGCACCAACTTTATTTTGGCATTTGCAGCTTCACTTTATCTACCACCTGGGCCACGTCCTTGTCGCCGCGGCCGGAGAGATTCACGATGATAAGCTGATTCTTCCGCATCTTCGGCGCGCGTTTCATGACTTCGGCGATGGCGTGGGCGCTTTCCAAGGCGGGAATGATGCCTTCCAAACGCGCCAGTTTCATGAACGCCGCGAGCGCTGCGTCGTCCTTGGCATAGGTGTATTCCACGCGTTTCCGGTCGTACAACCAGGCGTGTTCCGGTCCCACGGCGGCGTAGTCTAGCCCGGCGCTGACGCTGTGGGTCAGTTGGATCTGGCCGTATTCATCCTGCAAAATGTAACTGCGCGTGCCTTGCAACACGCCGAGCGACCCGCCGTGAAACCGCGCCGCGTGCTGGTTGGGTTTGATGCCCAGGCCGCCCGCTTCCACGCCCACCATCTTCACGGATTTGTCCTTGAGGAATGGATAAAATAAACCCATCGAATTCGAGCCGCCGCCGACACAGGCGATGAGCAGGTCGGGCAGGTGTTCCTCCTTTTCGAGGATTTGCCGGCGCGCCTCGTCGCCGATGACGCGCTGGAAATTCCGCACCATTTCCGGATAGGGATGCGCGCCATAAACGGTGCCGAGGATGTAATGGGTGGTGCGGACGTTCGTGACCCAGTCGCGCATGGCTTCGTTGATGGCTTCCTTGAGCGTCTGCTGGCCCGCCTTTACGGACACCACTTCCGCGCCGAGCATTTTCATGCGATAAACGTTCAACTCCTGCCGCTGACAATCCACCGCGCCCATGTACACGACACACTTCAGACCGAACATGGCGGCAACGGTGGCGGTGGCGACACCGTGCTGGCCGGCGCCGGTCTCGGCGATGATGCGCGTCTTGCCCATGCGCTTGGCGAGCAGGATTTGCCCGATGCAATTGTTGATCTTGTGCGCGCCGGTATGGAGCAGGTCTTCGCGCTTGAGATAAATTTTCGCGCCACCGAGGTCGCGCGTGAGGCGTTCGGCGAAATAAAGCGGCGTGGGGCGACCACAGAATTCCTTCAGGTAATAATCAAACTCGCGTTGGAAGGCCGGATCCTTTTGCGCGCGCCGGTATTCGTCCTCCAACTCCTGCAACGGATGGACCAGTGTCTCCGGTACGAAACGCCCGCCGTACGGCCCGAAATGGCCCCGGGCGTCAGGAAGATTTTTTGCGGCAACTGAACTCATACCGCAATTCTCACGCAAAGACGCAAAGACGCAAAGGAATTATTTCATCCGCGGAAAGAGTTGGTAGGGCGCGTCACTCCGTGCGCGCCACGCTGTTGTTTTTGACGTACGGCTCGCGCGTACGCTCCCCACCGAAACCTGTGATTACTTCACCCACTTCACTTCCGTCGGCGGCTGAAAGGTTTTCAGGCGGTGCAACAGTTTTTCCGCGTCTTCCTCGACCATCACCAATTCGCGGTGTTTGGGGCGGATGAAGCCTTCCCGCGTGGCGTGGTCGAAGAATTCCAGGAAACCGCGGTAGAAACCGGCGACATCCAGCAGGCCGAACGGTTTTCGGTGCCAGCCGAGCTGGCTCCACGCGAGAATTTCGCAAAATTCCTCGAACGTGCCGTAACCGCCGGGCAGCGCGATGAACCCGTCGGACAGTTCGGCAATCAGCGCCTTGCGCTCGTGCATGGTTTTCACAACGCGCAGGTCCGGCAATTTTTCATGCACCACTTCCTTGATGACGAGTTTCTCCGGAATCACGCCGATGACGTGCCCGCCGTTTTTCAGCGCCGCGTCCGCGACAACGCCCATCAGGCCCACGCAACCGCCGCCATAGACCAGTTCGATTTTGCGACTGGCCAAGGCCGCGCCGAGTTTTTCGGCGGCCTCGGCGTAGGCCGGCCGGGCGCCTTTGTTCGAGCCGCAATAGACCGCGATGCGTTTCATCGAGCCGAATGTCTGACCTACCTGAGTTGTTTGTGTCGGAAACAGGTCACGAGATGATCGTTCACCATGCCCGTCGCCTGCATGTGCGCGTAACAAATTGTCGAACCGACAAAATTAAACCCGCGCTGCCGCAGGTCTTTGCTCAGGGCGTCGGAAACCGCCGTTCGTGCCGGAATCTGTTTGAGCGTCTTCCATAAATTGATTTTGGGCCGGCCGTCCACAAAACGCCAGCTGTAGGCGTCGAAACTCCCGAATTTCTCCTGTACCTTAAGAAAGGCCTTTGCGTTCTGAATCGCCGACTGGATTTTCAACCGGTTACGGATGATGCCGGCGTCATTCAGCAATCCGGTGATTTGGGCCGCATTGTATCGTGCAACCTTCTCGGGATCGAACTGGTCGAAAGCGGCGCGATAGTTCTCCCGCTTTTTAAGGACGATGTGCCAGCTCAAGCCCGCCTGGACGCCTTCCAGAACCAAAAACTCGAAAAGCCGGCGGTCGTCGTGCAGCGGCACGCCCCATTCGGTGTCGTGATAGCGCCGGTAGAGTTCGTCAATCGCCCACGGACAACGGAATTTGACCGGGGCCTTTTTCATTCGAAACGATGATAAAGAGAAGCAATCGCGCCCTGTTCAAATGCGATCGGCTCAATTCGCCTTCACGGCCGCGATGAGCGCGTTGAGCGAGGCCTTCGCGTCGCCGAAGAGCATCCGGGTGTTGTCCTTGTAGAAAAGATGGTTTTCGATGCCGGCAAAGCCTTTGGCCATCGAACGTTTCATCACGATGACGGTCTTGGCGTGGTCAGCTTCGATGATGGGCATGCCGTAAATCGGGCTGCTCTTTTCCTCGCGCGCGGCGGGGTTCACCACGTCGTTGGCGCCGATGACGAGGCAGACATCCACACGGTCCATCGAGGGGTTGATGGCTTCCATTTCCTGAAGCTGGTCGTAGGGAACATTGGCCTCGGCGAGCAGGACGTTCATGTGACCGGGCATGCGGCCAGCCACGGGATGAATCGCGAACTGCACTTCCACGCCGCGTTTCCCGAGTTCGTCGGAAAGCTCGCGGACCTGGTGCTGCGCCTGCGCCACGGCCATGCCGTAACCGGGGACAATCACAACCCGCTGCGCGTAGGCGAGCAGCAACGCGGCTTCGTCGGCTTGAATCGGTTTGACCGTTCCGGCGACACCGCCAGCCGCTGCCTGGCTGCCGCCGCCGGAGCCGAAGGCGCCGAACAAGACATTCGTGACCGGCCGGTTCATTGCCTTGCACATCAGCAGCGTGAGCAGCGTGCCGGACGAACCAACGAGCGTCCCGGCGACGATCATGGAAAGGTTGTTGATCGTGAAACCATCCGCCGCGACCGCAAGGCCGGTGAAAGAGTTCAACAGAGAAATCACCACTGGCATGTCCGCACCACCGATGGGCATGACCATTGCCACGCCAAACACCAGTGCCAGCGCAAACATTATGATAAAGGCCGTCGAGTTGCTCGTTTCGCCGGCGATCAAATAACCGCACAAGCCGAGAATCACGAGCAGCACCAAGCCGTTCAGAAAGTTCTGGCCCGGAAAGGTGTGTGGCTTCTCAAATTTCCCCTCCAACTTCAGGAATGCGATGATGCTGCCGGAGAACGAAAGCGAGCCGATCAAAGTGGCGAATAGCATCGTCACCGCAAAAAACGCCGTGATGCCTTCAGGGCTGTGGGCGCGCCGAAGAAATTCCAGGCTCGCGACCAGCGCCGCCGACCCGCCGCCCAAACCGTTGAACGCCGCCACCATCTGCGGCATCGCCGTCATCTTGACCGAATACGCGCCGACCGCGCCGAGGACCAGGCCGATTACGATGCCGACGACCATGAGCGTGCAGTTGAGGTTCCAACTGTGCAGTTGCATCAGTGGGATCGTGGCGAAAAACGCGACCAACATGCCGGCGGCGGCGAGGAGGTTCCCGTAGCGCGCCGTTTTCGGCGAACTCAAGAATTTGATGCCGAGAATGAACAACACCGCGACACCGATGAAAATGAGGGCAAGGGTCGAACTCATGCTATTTCTTTTTCTTGAACATTTGCAACATGCGGTCCGTGACCATGAACCCGCCGAAGACGTTGGCCGAACCAAAAATCACCGCAACAAATCCGAGCGCCAGCGACAACGGGCTGTCTGCGCCGGCGAGCACCAGCATGCCGCCGAGCAGGATGATGCCGTGAATGGCGTTGGTGCCGGACATCAGCGGCGTGTGCAGCATCGAGGGCACTTTGGAGATGACTTCGAAGCCCACGAAAATCGCGAGCACGAAGACGAACAGGACGAGAATTTCTACGCTCATAAAATCAGCTGGGTTTGGCGATGAGTTTTTCGTTTACAATTTTTCCGCCGTGCGTGACGAGGCAGCCCTTGATGATTTCGTCGTCGAGTTTCAGCACGAACTCTTTGTTCTGCTTGTCCCAGAATTCCTCAATGAGCGCCAGGAGGTTCGCCGAGTAAACCTGGCTGGCGTGCAGCGGCGCGCGGCCCGGCAGGTTGGCGATCCCGACGATTTTCACGCCGTTGCGGTCGGTCACCTGGTCGTAAATCACGCCTTCCACGTTGCCACCGGTCTCAACCGCCATGTCGATCACGACGCTGCCGGGCTTCATGGCGTTTAACATCTCGGCCGTGACGAGCACCGGCGCTTTGCGCCCGAAAACCTGCGCGGTAGTGATGACAACATCGGAATCGCCGCAGGTCTTCCTCATCGCATCGCGCTGCTTCTGGATTTGCTCCTCGGTCAAGGGCTTGGCGTAGCCTTCCTTGGTCTGGCCGGTTTCGCCGATGTCAATCTTCAGAAATTGCGCGCCGAGCGTTTTTACCTGTTCCTCGACCACGGGCCGCGTGTCGTAAGCGGTGACTTTAGCGCCAAGCCGTTTGGCGGTGGCGATCGCCTGCAAACCGGCGACGCCGACGCCGATGATGAAAACCTTGGACGGCAGAATCGTGCCCGCCGCCGTGGTCATCATGGGGAAAATCTTGTTGGAATAACGCGCCGCGAGAACCACGGCTTCGTAGCCGCCGAGGTTCGCCTGCGACGACAGCACATCCATCTTCTGTGCGCGGGTGGTGCGCGGAATGAATTCCATGCTGATGGCGCTGACGCCGCGTTCGGCAAATTTATTGACCAGCTCCTTCTCGTTGAACGGGTCGAGCAGGCTCGCGTGGATGGCATTGGGCTTGAGCAGCGCAATTTCCTCCACCGGCGGCTTGCGCAGACGCAATACGATGTCGCCGGAACTGATGAGTGCCTTGCGGTCGGTGGCCATCGTCGCGCCGGCTCTGGTGTAGGCGTCGTCAGGGAAACCGGCGGCGCGGCCGAGGCCGGCTTCGACCTCCACCTGCGCGCCAAGTTTAACCAGCTTGGCGGCGCTGTCCGGCGTCAGGGGGGCGCGGGTCTCACCCGGATGCGTTTCTTTGGGTACGGAAATTTTCATTGCTCGAAAAACGTGGCGCGCACATTACCACACTGCTTTCCCGTCGTTAACTCAAATGTTGCCTTTCTTTGTACGGGAATTGTCGCGCCTTGTCCGCTGAATGAATTATTCTGGAAGATTTTCTCACATCGTTAACTTAGCTGCCTTAATGAAGGCGCGCACTTTGGCGCGATCTTTCCTGCCGGGTGAGGATTCCACGCCGCTCGAAACGTCCACGCCAAACGGGTGCACCTGCCAGACGGCTGCGCCGACATTTTCCGGCGTCAACCCGCCGGCCAGAAAAACCGGTTTGCCGGGTTTTTGCGCCTCAATGGCCAGGTTCCAATTGAATTTTTCGCCCGTGCCCCCGAATGCGTCGGATGCATAGGCGTCGAGCAACCACGCGTCAGTCCGATATTTTGACAATTCCTTGAGCGACCCGGCATCGCGGATGCGAAAGGCCTTCATGCTCATCAGACGGAATTGCGTGCAAAATTCCGGCGGCTCATCTCCGTGAAATTGCAACAGGTTCAAGCTGCATTCAGCCAGGGCACGTTGGACCTGCTCCCCGGCCGGATTCACAAATACACCGACGCGCAAGGTAAACGGCGGCAGCGCGCGAGAAATTTCCGCCGCGGCGGCAATCGGAACGTACCGCGGGCTCTTTTCATAAAAATTGAATCCGAGCGCGTCCGCGCCCGCCTCGACCGCAACTTGTGCGTCGGCGAGATTGGTGATGCCACAAATTTTGACCCGCACACTCATTTACGATTTACGATTTGGGATTTGTCCGTTGTCCCGCCTCGCGGACGAAATCATAGATCATAGATCATAAATCGCAAATTTCAATGCACGAAGTGGCTGACGGTTTGATACACGATGAACGCACAGAGGTAAGCCAGCCCGGTCATGTAGGCGATTTGGAACAGCGGCCATTTCCACCCGCCCGTTTCTCGACGCACGACCGCCGTGGTGGAAAGGCATTGCGCGGCAAGTATGTAGAACATCAGCAAACTGGCGCAGGTGGCCGTGGTGAACATCGGCGTGCCGTCGGATCGCGTAGCCCGGCGCAGCGAATCGTAAAGCGACGCACTGTGATGTTCGGCGGCGTCCTGGCCGACGCCATAAACAATGGCCAGCGTGGAAACGATAACCTCGCGGGCGGCGAACGAGCTGATGATACCAATGCCGATCTGCCAGTCGTAACCAAGCGGTTTCAGCACCGGTTCCAGCAAACGGCCCATCTTGCCGGCAGCGGAATTTTGCAGCGAAAACTGCGCCGACAGCCGGTCGGCGTCCGCGCGGCGTTCCTCGGCTTTCTGCGAGTCGCCGGATTTTTCCAATTGCGCGGCCTGCGCCGTCAGCGCGACGGCGGCGGGCGGCGGCGCGGATTTCGGATAATGCGAAAGCGCCCACAGCGCGAGCGAGACCATCAGGATGATGGTGCCGGCCTGCTTGACGAAAATTTTCGCGCGGTCGAAGGTATGCAACAGCGCCGTGCGAAGGCCGGGCAGGCGATACGGCGGCAGTTCAATCAGCAACGGCCGGCTGCCGCCCGGCAAAATGGTGCGGTTGAACACCCCCGCCGCCAGCACCGCGGCCAGCGCTCCGGTCGCGTAGGCCGCCGTGAAAACCAGCGCGGCCTTGAGTGGCGAATGTGGAAACAGCAGCGCCGTGACCATCGCATAGACCGGAATCCGCGCCGAGCACGTCAGCAACGGCGCGACGAGAATGGTGACCAGCCGGTCGCGGGGGTTTTCGATAACGCGCGTGGACATGATGGCGGGAATCGCGCAGGCGTGTGCCGACAACAGCGGGACGAACGCCTTGCCCGGCAATCCGAGCCGGCGCATGATTTTGTCCATCACCAGCGCCGCGCGCGACAAGTACCCGGTGTCTTCCAGCAGTGACAACGCAAAGAACAGGATGCAGATTTGCGGCAAAAACACCAGCACGCCGCCGACTCCACCGACAACGCCATTGACCAGCAGGCTCTGGACATCGCCCGCCGGTGTGTGCGTCGTCACCCAAGCGCCAACTGTGCTGAACAGGCGGCTGATGAGGTCCATCGGAATTTGCGCCGCCCAGAAAATCAGGGCGAACAGCAGGAGCATGACGATTTGAAAAACGACGACGCCCGCAACCGGGTGCGTGAACAAGTCGTCAATCTTTTCGGTCCGGGCCGAACGCCGCGCCGCGACCGCATCCATCACCTTTGTCGAAATCTGTTCCGTCCATTCGTAGCGGGCCTGGTAGGGACAACCGCTGCAGCCCTGCGTGCAGGCGGGCTTGGCGTGGGCGGCGGCGTTCGCGGCCTTGCCGGTGGCAAGCCGCTCAATCTCTCCCTTAAGCTCGCCGAGCCCCATGCCGGTGCGCGCGGAAATGGGGACCACGGGACAGCCGAGTTCGGTGCGCAGTTTTGCGACATCAATCCGGATGCCGTCGCGCCGCGCCGTGTCCATCATGTTCAACGCCACGACCACGGGACAGTCCAATTCGAGCACCTGACTCACCAGAAACAGGTTCCGTTCGAGATTGGTCGCATCCACGACCACCAGCGCGGCGTTGGGCGCGGGATGGTTGTCCAACCGCCCGTGCAGGGCGTCGCTGGCGATTTTTTCATCCGGCGAAGAGCTTTCCAGGCTGTAAAGCCCGGGCAAATCCACCATGATAATCTGGCGGTCGCCGAGGAGCGCGCGCCCAACGCGGCGTTCGACGGTGGTCCCGGGGAAATTGGCGGTCTTGGCGTGCAGGCCGGTCAGCGCATTGAACAGGGTGGTCTTGCCGGCGTTGGGATTTCCGACCAGCGCGAGGGTAAAGGCGTGATGCGGCACAAGAACCGAAGTCGGCTCATCACTGCAAGCCGCCGCGAACCCGAATTTCCCGGCGTCACTCATGCTCGTGCGCTTCCCGCATCGCGCAATGGTCGGGCGTGCAGACTTCCAGCCAGACCCGCGAGGCCAGCGAAGCCGACAAACCCAGGCGCGACCCAAAAACGCGGACCACAAGCGGGTCGCCGGTCCGGACGACCTCCAGCCGGCGTCCGACGCAAATACCGAGCGTCTTGAGCCGCTGTATGTCGTCCCCATCGGTCTCGATGCGACGCACGACGGCGCACTGCCGCGGCGGCAGCGCGTCCAGCCGGGTTTCCGGCATCGGTGTTGACCTATTCGTTGTCATCGTTGAATAATTTAATTGCGGCGGCCTTTCTTTGCTGTCGGCTGCTTGCGGTTTTTTGGCGGTGTCTTGCGCCCGACCGCTTCGGCTGCATCCTGACAAGATAAGCAAGCCTTCTGAGGAGTCAAACCGCACAAACATTTACGATTTGCGATTTTTGATTTACGTTGGGCGCGGAATGTGGGGTGACGATGACGCTTCCTTC
The DNA here is from genome assembly GCA_963723125.1 of uncultured bacterium. GTDB lineage: Bacteria > Verrucomicrobiota > Verrucomicrobiia > Limisphaerales > UBA11358 > UBA11358. Next base: position 887,598 of record CAVRPQ010000006.1, on the reverse strand, counting down.
ACGTTTCACGCTTTTTTTCATTGAATAATGCCGCGGACGATCTATTTCGATTACAACGCCACCACGCCGCTAGATCCGGCGGTGCGGGACGCGATGCTGCCTTTTCTCGGTGAGACTTGGGGGAATCCTTCCAGCGTGCACCATGTTGGGCGGCAGGCGCGGGTATCGTTGGACGCCGCACGCGAACGGGCGGCCTTTGTTCTGGGGGCCAAGCCCAGTGAAATTGTCTTCACGAGCGGCGGCACAGAAAGTAATAATCTGGCCATTTTCGGCGCTGCGCACCGGCTCAAGCCCAAAGGCCGGCATCTCATCACTTCCGTCATTGAACACCACGCGGTCCTGCATTGTTTCGACTATCTTGAAAAGAAGGAGGGCTTCGAAGTCACTCGGCTGCCCGTGGATTCCGTGGGGCGCGTTTCGGTGGACGACTTAAAAAGGGCGATTCGTCCGGATACGATTTTCGCCTCCATTATGGCTGCCAATAACGAAATCGGCACGTTTCAGCCGGTGGCGGAATTGGGATCGCTTTGTCGCGAGCACGGAATTGTTTTTCACACGGACGCAGCGCAATGGTTTGGCAAGCTGCCTTTCGAAACCATCGGCCTGTTTAACGCGGATTTGGTTTCTGTTTGTGCGCACAAATTTCACGGGCCCAAGGGAGCAGGATTGCTTTACATCAAATCCCCGCTCCTTCCTGTTCCCATTGCTTTCGGCGGCGGACATGAAAATGAACGGCGGGCAGGCACGGAAAATCTGGCCGGGATCATTGGTCTGGTCGAAGCCATGGAAAGATTCCTTTCCCCTCCGGTCTTTAAACATGATCTCCTGTTTCCTCTAACTCGCCGGTTGATTGATTGCCTTTCAAAAAACGAAGGAGTGGAGTTCGTCGGCTCTTCCGAAGAAAGATTGGCAAATACGGCTTCCTTTGTTGTAGAAGGCGCTGACAGTATCGCCCTGCTTGGTGGATTGGATATCGAAGGAATTTGCGCTTCCAGTGGTTCCGCTTGTTCTGCCGGCTCGCTTGTTCCCTCCCACGTTGTTGTCGCCCTGGGGAAGCAGGATTCTGCCAATTCCCTTGTTCGTTTTTCTCTGGGACGGGATTCCTCTCTGGAAGACGTTGATTATGTCAGCCACGTTTTTTCCAAAGTAGCCCTGCGTGCACAACTTGGCCAATAAGTCTCCGTCTCTTTGTGAAGTTCCTGTTTTTTGTGTTGAGAACCCCAACTTTGGGAACTTTCTCTCTTTTTATCTTCCAAACCTGGCTTGCCTTCCCTTATTTTCCTTCTGTGAAACGTTGACACAAATGGTTGTTTGCCTTATTCACAGGCCTTAATACTGATACTTTTTTATAAAGAAAAAAACTATTAACCGCTCATGAATCTCTCCATAACAAAAGAGCAAATTCTCAATGGCCTGCAGGCGGTTCAAAATGTTGTCAGCTCGCGGACGACGCTTCCCATTCTTTCCAATGTGTTGTTACGGGCGGAGGGAGAACGGCTCGAATTTACTGCAACCGATTTGGATGTGACCGTGGCCTGTTCGGTAGAGGCCAAGGTAAAGAAAGGTGGAGTGACGACGGTGCCGGTCAGGAAGCTCTTTGGAATCGTTCGAGAGTTAAGCGGAGGGGAGTTGGATATGGAAGTGGATGACAAGAATGTGTGCAGCGTCCGTAGTGGAAATTCCTTCTATAAAATTCATGGAATTGGAGCGGATGAGTTTCCTCCCATGCCGAAGTTCAAGGATGACAAGAAAGTCACGCTGACCCAGGAGACAGCCAAATCCATGCTGGGGAAAACGGCCTTCGCAATTTCCACAGATGAATCCCGATATGTTTTAAACGGCGTTTTCATCAGCCTCAAGGACCATAAAATGACGGTGGTTGCAACCGATGGCCGCCGATTGGCCCTTGCGGACGAAGAAGTGGAACTTTCAGAAAAGAGCCAGGGCGAATTCATCATCCCGGCCAAGGCGGTTAATGAGTTAACCCGGCTCCTGCAGGAAAAAGGAGATGTGGAAATCAAGTTTGGCGAGAATCAAGCGGCGTTCAAATTGAAGGATGACAAGGGTTTTTCCGTCCTGGTCCTCACGAAGCTCATTGAAGGGAATTATCCCAACTACCGCCAGGTCATTCCCAGTGAGACCAAGGAGCGGGTACCACTTGTGCGTGAGGAGTTCCTGCATGCCCTGCGGCGCGCCGAAATCATGACCAGCGAAAAAGCCAACTCCGTCAAGCTGACCTTCAGCAAGAACAACCTTGCCATCACAGCCAATTCGCCCGAGGTCGGCGAAGCCCGGGAAAGCCTGGCCGTGAATTATAAAGGCAAGGAAATAGCCATTGCTTTTAATCCGAATTTCCTCATTGAACCGCTCAATGCGCTGACCGAGGACGAGGTTTTCTTTGAATTGACGGACGAACTCAGCCCCGGGGTTTTGAAGATAAACGGGCCATTCCTTTATGTGGTTATGCCGATGCGGTTGAGCTAAACAGACTGTTATTTCACTGCGGCCCAGATGCGGTGAACGTCATCGTGGTCGTCCAGGCATTGGAGAAATTCACCCACTTCCGCCCGTTGAACCTCGGAAAGCTCAGGAAGAGATTTCGGCAGATAGCCCGGCTCGCTCGTCACCACGGTCCACCCGTTTTTCGAAAGCCATTTGGAGACGGCATGGACCGCCGTACGATCGCAGAAAAACCGCGCCCCCGCCGCGCCTTCCGGGAGGTCATCATTCTGCTCGGGCAAGAGCGGCTCAACCTCATTCGCCCCGGCTTCAATAGCCGCGGCTTCGCGATCAATATTTGTGTCAGGATGGTGCGCCTCCACCAGGCCGACGAAGTCGAAAAGAAACTTGTTGCTGCCCGTCGCACCAAGCTGGCCTTTCTTGAATAACACGCGGATTTCCGGCGCCGTGCGGTTGACGTTGTCGGTGAACACTTCAACGATTACCGGCACTTTGTGCGGTGCATAGCCCTCGAAAACCACGTGCTCCATCACCAGCTTTTCATCGCCGGTGCCAGCGCCTTTCTTGATGGCGCGGTCGATGACGTCCTTGGCAACGCTTTCTTTGCGCGCCTTCTCCACGGCGGCAAACAGCCGCGCATTCATCGTGGGATCCGCGCCGCCCATTTTGGCGGCAACCGAGATTTCGCGGACAAGCATACTGGTCGCGCGGCCTTTCTTCAATCCGGCCACGAGACGTTTGGCATGCAACCATTGGCGCCCCATGCGCTGAAAATATCACATCCCACGGGGCGGATTCAATTTCACATTATGCGGAAGAAAAGCCTTAGCCGGGGCCAGGACACCATGGAAGGCGCTGTAAACCATCTGTACCGCCGCGGCTGCGAGAATCATCCCCATCACTCGGCTGAGCACGTTTGCGCCCGAGGGCCCGAGCAACCGCATGATCCAGTCGCCCAGCAACATCAATACCAGCGTTGCCATGAGTACCAGAGCCATCACAACGCAGGTGAGAGTCTCCTGGAAAAAGCTGTGCGTGTTATTGTCCGTCAGTACCACCACCGCCAGCAACGCGCCCGGCGTGGCGATGGACGGCATCGCCAGCGGGAAAATGGACACGTCATGCCCCTCGTCCGCCGACGCACTGCGCGTTAAACCCCTGTCGAAAATCATCGTCAGCGCAAAAAGGAACAAAACAATCCCACCGGCGATTTGGAACGAGAGCATCTCAATCCGCATCGCCTCCAGCAGATATTGTCCCAGATAAAGAAACCCGGCCAACAGGAAGAACGCGATGAGTGTTGCGCGCAGGGCGGCGCGTTTTCGTGCCGGCGTCGGCATATCCTTTGTCACCGACAAATACAAAGGCACCGTGCCCACCGGGTCCACGGTCACCCACAAGGTCACAAAATCGAACAGCAATTCGTTGAACGACATGGGCGGTTACTCTAGTTGCTGTCCTGATATCCGCAATCAATTCTTCTTTGATCTTGAGCGACCCCAGAGCGGCCAGGCAGCCGGCTCGCCTCCAACCGGATTCATTACCGGTTTCGGACCGGCATCAGGCCGAAGTGCAACACCAGCCAGACGGGCGCGGCAAACAACGCGATCGCGACAAAGCGTTCCCAGGTCCATGGCAGGTAATGCGACTGGATCGGGAAAATCGTGATCATGAAGTAATTCGCGAATCGCGTGTGGCCGACAAAATGCCAGTACTTGGGAAATCGTTTGCGAATGCCGCTGATGAGCGCCACCACGCCCAGCGCGATGGTCAAGAACGTCACCAGCAGGTTCACGGGCAGGGAAACGAGCCGGATTTGTGGCACATCGATTTGATGCGAGAAATACGGCCACAACCATTGCGCGCCCGCCCAGAGGAAGCTGAAGCCGGACTGAATGGCCGTCCGGAAGGTCGCCTTGTCCGCTGTTAACTCATTCAGCAGCAGGCCGAAGTAAAGCGGGACAATGCCCCAAACCAGCGAAATATGCTCGAACGGCGTTTCAATCAGTTCGGCAAAAACAGACCCATAATGCTGACTCACCGCTGAAAAATAGCGGGCAATCTTCGCCATCCGCCAGAAAAATCCTCCAGCAGCGCGCTACGCGGGAACGCTGGGAAAGTCCGGCACGCCCCTTCGGACGGGCGCGGTCAATCCCAGTTCGATCATCCGGGCCGGCAATTCGGGTTTGCGGTTCAACTTCCTTCTCCGGAAGGGACTGCTCAGCAGCCGGAGGATGTCGGTGAATTTCATGTGCCGGCCCAGGGTGCGGAGAAGCCTGACCGTCTGGATGGGCCGGAAGAGGAGCCGGTGGGCAAAGAGCAACGCATAACCTTTCTGTCGAGCGCGGTTAACCACCTCGCTGGGCAGCACCGTCGGGTCAATGTCCGAGCACTTGAACCACTTGTCCCAGTCGCGTTCGTCGTCGAGAATGCCGCGTTCGAGATATTCGTGCCACAGCGGAGTGCCGCGATAGACGCACAGCCGGTTGAATCCAAAGGTGTCGAGTTTGAGCCGCGCACAGAAGCGGAAGCTCTCCAGAATATCCTCCTCGGTTTCACCGGGCGAGCCGACCAGGAAAAATCCGTGCGCCCGCTCGATGCCACAGCGCTTGGCCTCACTGACGGCGTGTTCGATTTGCGCCAGCGTCTGGTTCTTGTCGAGACGGTCGAGGATTTTTTGCGTGCCCGATTCCACACCGAACGCGAGGAAATTGCAGTTCGCCTTGCCCATGATGGGAAGTTGGTCCACCGCCACCGAGTCCACGCGGCCTTCGCAGCCCCATTTGAACTCCAGCTTGTGGTCAATGATGTTCTGGCAGATGGCATTGATGCGGTCGCGCTTCAGCAGAAAATGGTCGTCCGTCAGGTAAATCGAGCGGTAACCCTGCTCGTTGAGCTGCTTCATTTCTCCCAGGACGTGCTCTGGCGAACGGAAGCGCCACTTGCCGTTGGTCAGTGCCGGGATATCGCAATAAATGCAGGTGTAAGGACAACCGCGCGAGGTCTGCATGGTGCAGAATTTTTCCAGCGACAACACTGCCGGCACATCGAGCGGCAGCGATTCGATATAATCAATCGGCAGCGTCATCCGGTCCGGGTACGGAAACTGATTCAAATCCTTGATGATTGGGCGCGCGAGGTTCTTGACGATTTTTTCGCCATCCCGCCAGATGAGGCCGGCCACCTTCGCTGGCGCGGCGAGATTTTCCAGATAATCCGGCAGCAGTTCCTCGCCCTCGCCGACGCCCACCGCGTCAAGGTAAGGACAATCCTTCAGGATCCGGTCCTGGTTCATCGTGGCAAAAACGCCGCCACAGATAATCGGGACATCGGGCATAATGCCCTTGACCACCTGCGCCATGCTCTTCACTCCGGGATAAGTCGTCGTGGACAAAAACGAGAGCGCCACCACCTCCGGCGGGTCGTCGCGCAACGCCTGCGCGATGTCCGGCTCCTTCATCTGCGGATGGCAGGTGTCGAACATCCGGACTTGGTGGCCGTGCCGGCGGAGCACTGGCGCGAGCGTCTCGATGCCCAGCGGTGGAAAGCCCATCACCTTGATGCGTGCGGCGCCCGGCTTTGAGCCGCCCAAGTCTTCCGGCAGCAGCCGGTAAAAGTTTTCGTCGTTGACGTAAATCAGGAACACTTTCATACAGGACAACCTTTCCAGGTTTGAGGGTGAAGGAAGCGAGGGGCGTGCCAACCGCCCCGGGCGACACGGGAACCTCTGGAGGGAGCATTCCCGAAAACTCGCTCCGATTTCGACCGAGCCGATCCGTGAATAATTTTCACGCGCGCCGATCTGAGCCTCAGATAGCGGCAGCATTGGACGCGTTAAATCCTTGCAAAGCAATATAAAAAATCAGCATTGTCGGAAAAGGAACTCTAATCGGCTTCCACCGGAACGATGCGCTACGCCAGCACCACGGTTGGGCCTCTTGATCGCCGCCAGACTCTTCGCGATGATATTGGGGTGGTGGATTGGTTTCGGTTCCGGATTTGAGCGCGGCCACCTTGCTCCGACGGCGGAAACCCAGAAAAATTCCGGCGCCGCCCGCCGTGGCCGACGGCAGCACAGGCATGAGGCAATCTTCGGCTGCCGTTTCCTCGTGCCGCGCCCACTCGCCGGTGTGCTTCACCCGTTCCTGGGCGGGGGTCATGTCGCACCCCGTGAATTTTCCGAGCGCGAGCAGGGCGATGACCAGCGCGGTGAACGCCAGAATGACCCGGATCAACTTCCGAAAAACCCAGCCGATGCAAAATCCCGCCATGTAACTTGCGCCCACCGGCACGTAAAACGGGAACGGTTTGCTCCAATGCCAATGCGCGTTGGCGGGCGATGTAACAGTCGGCACATTGGTCACAATACTGCTGGTCTCGCTTTGCGGTGGGCCATTTTTGAGGTCGGAAACCCAAAGTCCCAGACCAATCACAACCGCCGCAAACGCAACGAAAACCGATTTGGAACGCCACGGACCATCACCGGCCCGGTTGATCAGAATCCCCAAGGCCTTCTGTTGAAATGCCCTCACCGATTCAGTTCTTTGACTGCCAGCCACGTCTGGCGGGAGCCATGGCCGCTTGCGCCTTCGGCTTCACGCTCTTCACGCTTCAATCGCAAGCATAATCACCGCCAGCTTCACCGACGAAACCTGGTTTAAGCTTGTCCCGGCCGTTGGCATGTGACCATCTTGGCCTTGCGCCTTCGACACTCGTATGAGAACGAATCAATCCCTGCTCCCGGTCGTGACATTGGTTCTGTTTGTGCTCGCCGGCCATGCCACGCCAACGGATTCGCTGGAATCGGGCTTTCTCAATCCGCCGGATTCCGCCAGGCCCCAGACGTGGTGGCACTGGATGAATGGCAACATTACGCAGGCAGGCATCACGGCCGACCTTGAGGCGATGAAGCAAATCGGCCTGGGCGGTGCGACGATTGTGAACGTGGATTGCGGCATCCCGCGTGGACCGGTGACGTTTATGAGTCGAGGATGGCGGGCGGATTTCAAATTCGCCGTGCAGGAAGCGAACCGGCTGGGACTCAAACTCTGCGTGGAAAATTGCGCCGGCTGGTCCAGCAGCGGCGGACCCTGGATCACGCCTGAGCACGCGATGCAACACGTCGTGACCAGCGAAGTGGCCGTGACGGGTCCAACGAACTTCACCGCCGTGCTGCCGCAGCCACCGACAAAGCTGGATTTTTACCGTGACATCGCGGTGCTCGCCTTTCCGGCACTGGATGCCGGGGCAATGATCGCCAACCTCGATGCGAAGGACGGTCGCAACGACAAAGCCGTGCTGTCGTCCCCCCAAGCCAGCGACTCAACCGTCGGAGCCATTCCGCAACAGGAGATGTTTGACCTCACCTCCAGGTTCGGCGCCGACGGAAAATTGAACTGGCGCGTTCCCGCCGGCAATTGGGTCATCCTGCGCGTCGGCTATACGCCCACCGGCGGGAATAATCATCCCGCGCCCGCGGAAGGCACCGGCCTGGAATGCGACAAGTTCAGCAAGGCGGCGCTGGATGCGCATTGGGCAGGTTTCATGCAGAAGATTCTCGACGACCTCGGCCCGCTTGCCGGCAAGACGCTTGACAGTTCGCTGATTGACAGCTACGAAGTCGGCGGCCAGAACTGGACGAAAAATTTCCGCGAGGAATTCCGAAAACGGCGCGGTTACGATCCGCTGAAGTTTCTGCCCGCGTTCACCGGTCGCGTCGTGGACAATCCCGAGGTGTCCGAGCGCTTTCTCTGGGATGTGCGCCGCACCATCGCCGATTTGTTCGCCGAAAATTACTACGGCCATTTCGCCGAACTCTGCCGGCAGCATGGCTTGATGAATGCGGTTGAGCCTTACACCGGGCCGTTTGAATCGCTGCAATGCGGCGCGCCGGTGGATGTTGTCATGGGCGAATTCTGGAGCGGCAGCCAGGGCGATCCCTCCGTCAAGCTTGCCGCGTCCATCGCGCACATTTATGGCAAGACCATCGTCGGCGCGGAGTCGTTCACCGCGAGCCCCGAACACGGGCGGTGGCAGAACGATCCGTATTCACTGAAGACGCTCGGCGATTTGATGTTTTGCCAAGGCGTGAACCGCTACATCTTCCACCGTTATGCCATGCAGCCGTGGACGAATCGTCTGGCCGGGCATGACGATGGGCCAATGGGGGTTTCACTTCGAGCGCACGGAGACGTGGTGGATCGCAGGGAAAACCCTGGATTGACTACATTACGCGCTGCCAGTTTCTCCTGCAACAAGGCCGCGCCGTGGCGGACGCGGCGTATTTTGACGGCCAAAGCGCGCCGGTGGAAATGCGCGCGGGCAATCCCGCACTGCCCGCCGGTTACGACTACGACGCCGTTGACGCCGATGTGCTGCTGCATGGCGCGACGGTCAAGGATGGCCGGCTCACCCTGGCCAGCGGCGCGAATTACGCCGTGCTGATTCTGCCGCCCGACGACATAAACATGACGCCGCAAATGCTGGAGCGCCTTCGCAAGCTGGTTCATGCCGGCGCGACCGTGGTTGGCCCGCGACCACGGCATTCGCCCAGCCTCCAAAGTTACCCACAATGCGATGTGCGGGTAAAAAAAGTGGCAGATGAGCTTTGGGGCAAATGCAACGACGGGACCATCCGGGAAAATACATACGGCCAGGGCCGGATCGTTTGGGGAAAAACGTTGGCTGAAGTTTTGGCATCGCATAACCTGAAGCCCGATTTTGAATTCCAGGGTGCGTCCGCCGCGACGCATCTGGCGTACGTCCACCGTGTCGCCGGCGCGGCGGACATTTATTTCGTGTCCAACCAGCGGCGGCGATTTGATTCCGCCGAATGCACGTTCCGCGTCAGCGGCAAGGTGCCTGAACTGTGGCATCCTGACACCGGGGTGATTGAACCCGCGCCGGTCTGGTCTGCTTCGGCCGGACGCACGACGGTGCGACTGGATTTTGATCCCGCCGGATCAGTGTTTGTTATCTTCCGCCACCCATCGGACGGTGCAGATCATCTCATTGCCGTCGAGGGTGATGGGCCTGAAGTCGCCACGGCGAATCCTGCGGAATTACGGATACTCAAGGCAGTCTATAGTCCGGTCCCAAGCCGCAACGACAGCCGGCTCGATGTCACCGCCAAGGTCGAGGCACTCGTGGCAGGCGGAACACGCCTTATTCCGGCCGACAACGAAATGGCCGGAGAAGATCCGGCGGTGAACATCGTGAAGCGCCTGCGCGTCGAATTTCGTTTCAATGGCGGGCAGCAGACGGAGGAAGTGCAGGAGGGCGAAACCCTCGAAATACCCGCCGGAGCGGAAATTGTTCGGGCGCTTTACGGCGATCTGCGCGCGGAGACCGCTTCAACTGATCAGACTGTGGATCTGACCGGCAAACTTGCCGATCTGTCAAAACAAGGGGAATTGGAGGTCAGTGTGAACAACGAACTCGCGGGCCGGGATCCGGCGTTCGGACTGCCCAAGGAACTGCGCGTGGACTACACGCTCGACGGCAAGCCGGGTCAGGCGACCATCCATGAAGGCGACACGCTGACCCTGCCGGCAACTCTGTCCACCGGCCAGGCGTCGTCATGGGAGACGAGCGTTGCCGCCGACGGTTCGCCGGTTGTGAAAGCCTGGAGCGACGGCCGTGTCACCTTGCGCACTGCGGGCGGAAAGGCTTTACGCGCAATTGCTTCAGACGTGCCTGCGCCACAGATGGCGACCGGCCCGTGGAAACTGAAATTTCCGCCGAATTGGGGCGCGCCGCCTTCGGTCACGTTGGAACAATTGATCTCCTGGATCGTCCACACAAACAATGGAGTGCGTTACTTTTCCGGCACGGCGGCTTACGAGAAGGAAATCGAGATTCCCGCCGACCGTTTGACTCCTGGTCGCGAACTCTGGCTCGACCTTGGCGCCGTGAAAAATTTTGCCGAAGTTTCCCTGAACGGACAGGACTTCGGTGTGATGTGGAAACCGCCGTTCCGGGTGAACATCACCCGTGCCGCGAAACCGGGCGTGAACGAGCTGGTCGTCAAGGTGACCAATCTCTGGCCGAACCGGCTGATTGGCGACGAGCAATTGCCGCCGGATTGCGAGTGGAACGGAGAGCAGCTAAAAGAGTGGCCGAAGTGGCTGCTGGACGGCCAGCCCAGCCCCACCGGCCGGCTGACCTTTACAACCTGGCATCACTACACAAAAGATTCGCCGCTGCTGGAATCAGGTCTGCTCGGTCCGGTGACGCTGCGAACAGCGGAACGGATTCCCGTCAAATGAGAGGGCGTGGGTGTCACGCACGCCGTTCTTTGATCGTCGCCAAAATCTCTGCCATCACTTCCGCCTTCGCGCGGATGAAACAGGCGCGTCCGGCGATGGCAACTGTTTGGCAGGTTGGAGACCTGAAATTAAAAGATAGACCTGGAACGATTGGGAATCCAAGCTTGGAGGCAAAGCATTCAATACACCTTTTATGAAAACCAAGCTGATTTCACCCGGCTTTTGTATTTTGGCTATAATGGTTGTGACGACTGTGTTCGGCCAACCGTTTGCCCCGGCAGCGGAACCGGATGCGCGAGTCCGGACCATTACCGTTGACGTGAGCGCAGTTCAGGGTCCGCTGGACACTTCCTTCAAGGAATGCATCGGCGCTGGTCGGGCCAACGAAGGGCTGCGCGCGGATTGGCAGGATCAGTTACGCGAGGCGCGGCGCGAATGCGGCTTCAAATACATCCGCATGCACGGGTTGCTCACCGACGACATGGGCGTTTACAAGGAAGACGCGCACGGCAATCCCATCTACAACTGGCAATACATTGACCGGCTTTACGATTTCCTGCTCAGCATTGACATCAAACCGTTCGTCGAACTTTCGTTCATGCCCAAGGACCTTGCCAGCGGCAGCAAAACCGTTTTCTGGTGGAAAGGCAACATCACGCCGCCCAAGTCCTATGACAAATGGGCCGACTTGATTCGCCATCTGGTCACCCATTTCCAGGAACGCTATGGCCATGACGAGGTCAAAACCTGGTACTTCGAAGTTTGGAACGAACCTGACCTGCATGACGGGTTCTGGTCTGGCACGCGGGAGGATTATTTCAAACTGTACGACGTCACCGCCAGGGCCATCAAAAGTGTCTCGCCGGATTATCGGGTCGGCGGTCCGGCCACGGCGATAGGCCAGTGGGACAAATCGTTCGTTGATTTTTGTTACAGCAACAACGTGCCGCTCGACTTCGTTTCGTCGCACAACTATGGCGTCAAAAGCGGGTATTTGGATGAAACCGGTCAGCGCGGAACAGTGATTGATCCCGATCCCAATTCCGTGGTGGGCCGGATGGTGAACGAGCGGAAGATGATTGATCAATCGCCGCTGCCCGGCCTGCCGTTGCATTTCACCGAATGGAGCTCGGCCTACACGCCGACCGATTTCATGCACGACACCTACCAGCAATCCGCCTTTATCCTGAGCAAGGTCAAGGGCGCCTATCGCTCCGTGAACTCGATGTCCTACTGGGTGTTCACCGATATTTTTGAAGAAAACGGTCCGCGGATGACTCCTTTCCACGGCGGTTTCGGCCTGATCAATTACGAGGATTTGAAGAAGCCGGCATTCTACGCGTTCAAATTCCTGAACGAACTGGGGCCATCCGAACTCGTCAATGCCGACCCGGGATCCTGGGTCTGCAAAACCCCGGACAATTCCGTCCAGGCCTTGTTTTGGGACTACACGCCCATCGTGCCGCCGGCGGGAATGAACGATCAACAGTTTTATCAGCACGAAATTCCAACCAAGCCAATCGGCCGTGTGGTCCTGAGCATCGCCAATCTTCCTGCGGGGAGTTACACCCTGGAGATTTACCAGACCGGTTATCGCGTTAATGACGTTTTCACCCGTTATCTGGACATGGGCTCACCATCACAACTGACACCGGGTCAGGTCGGAATCCTACGTAAACAAAGCGATGGCGATCCTGAATCGGTGGAAACCATCCAGATTGAAACCGGCAAGCCCTTCGTCCGCACCTTTTCCATGCGGCAGAATGACGTTTATTTTGTCAAAGTCCGGCCATTGGGGTTAAGTAAGGCGCCTGCATCGTCATCGCTGTAGCGCAGGCTGGCAGCCTGCTGTATCGCAGATTGCCAATCTGCGACTCGCCTTGAACGCGATGTTATTGTAACTCGCCAACTGCCGGTTTTGGCGTCACAGTAGGCAATCTGTCTGCGTCACGGTGGTAGCGCAGGCTGGCAGCCTGCCGTGTCGCCGACTGGCAGTCGGCAAAGGCACGAAATTTCCAACATTGCCCGCCATTTCCCATTGTGCTACTCCCCCCCGACATGAACCCGAAGGAACCCCACCCCGGATTGGATCGCGTGCGATTCGCTTTACGCACTGCCGGTGTTCCCGTTGAACCGCCCAGCCCACTTCGCAGCGGCGTTCACACGCGCGGCTATCTACCGCATGTCAAACGCGAAGGGGCTTCCTATTTCGTCACCTTTCGTCTTGCCGATTCGCTGCCGAAGGAAATCCTGATGCGCTTTGAGCGCGAACATGCGGAAGCATTGCGCCGTTTGTCTGCGAAAGCCCCGCCGGGAGTCGTTGAAGAAATCCATCGCGATTTGCAAAGACAGATTGAGCGGTTCCTCGATCAAGGCGCCGGTGCGTGTTATCTCCGACGGCCGCAAGTTGCGGACATAATTGCCGAGGCGTTACGACATTTCGACGGCGAACAATACCGGCTGGACGACTGGGTGGTGATACCCAATCACGTTCATATCATCCTTTGGCCGATGCCCAATTTCACCTTGAGCGAAATCTTGAAGAGTCGAAAATGCCACACCGCGCGGCAGGCAAATCTGACCTTGGGAAAAACCGGCGAAACTTTTTGGCAGCGAGAATCCTATGACCATTGGATTCGGAACGACGAAGAAAAAGCGCGCGTCCGCCGTTACATCCGGATGAATCCGGTGAAAGCCGGTTTGTGCCAGGCACCGGAAGACTGGAAGTGGAGCAGCGCGTGGCCGGGTTGGAACGCTGTAGCGCAGACGCCGCAACCGTAGCGCAGACTGGCAGTCTGCTGTATCGCAGGTTGGCAACCTGCGAGCGAACGATCTGCCGACTACCAGTCGGGCGATACGGCAGACAAAACTGTATGCGCTACAGGCTCACGTTGCGCCGTTGTCGTGGCGCAGATTAGCAATCTGCTGTGTCGCAGACCGTCCGTCTGCGAACGTCGTTAGGCCCGCCGCTCTTTAATCGCTGCCAAAATCTCCGCAATCACCTCGCCTTTCGGCTTCGCGCCGAGATTGCCTTTGCCGTGCAAGCGGACGGAAACATTTCCGGCTTCCATGTCGCGGCCGCCGATGACGAGCATCGTGTGGACTTTCGCCTGCTCGGCTTCCTGAATCTTGCCGTTGATTTTGTTCGACGAAAAATCCGATTCGCAGCGGACGAAATTCGCGCGCAGTTCGTTCACGATGGCTTTGGCGTAATTCACCAGCGGCTCCTCCTCGCCGAGGGTCAGCACGCGGACCTGTTCCGGCGCGAGCCAGAGCGGGAAATTGCCGGCGTAATGCTCGATGAGGAAGCCGATGAACCGCTCGTGCGTGCCGAGCGGCGCGCGATGGATGCACAACGGCGTCTTGTCCGTGTTGTCCTTGTCGCGATAGACCAGGCCGAATTTCCGCGGCACGGCGAAGTCCACCTGGTTGGTCGCCAGCGTGAATTCGCGGCCGATGACGCTCCAGACCTGCACGTCAATCTTCGGCCCGTAAAACGCCGCCTCGTTCGGCACCTCGACGTAGGGAATCTTCGAATCAATCAAAACCTTGCGGACCATGTCCTCCGTCTGCTTCCACAATTCCGGCTCGTTGACGTATTTCTTGCCAAGACCTTCCGCCGAGTGCGTGCTGAAGCGCATGACGTATTTCTCGATGCCGAAAATCTTGAAATACTTCAGATACATTTCGTTGACAGCGTTGAACTCGGCGGCGAACTGCTCCGGCGTGCAATAGATGTGCGCGTCGTTCATGTTGAGCGAGCGGACGCGCATGAGGCCGAACAATTCGCCCGACTGCTCGTAGCGGTAGCAGGTGCCGTATTCGGCCAGCCGCAGCGGCAAATCGCGATAACTGCGCGGTTCCGCCGCAAAAATGCGGTGATGATGCGGGCAGTTCATGGCTTTGAGAAAATAATGCCCTTCCCAATCGCTGAGTTGCTTGTGCTGTTCCCTTAAACGCTCTCTTAACTTGTCAGCTTCTGCCTTTTTATCTTGAATCGCTTCCGCTAAATCCATCCACGGATCAAATTTTTCAAGCGGGCTGCCCGGAAGCTGTTTTTGCTCCGAATGCAGTTTTTTGATTTCTTCTTCGGTCGTTTTAATTTGCTCTCGAAGCTCCTCGGCCCGAGTTATGTCTTCCTTGCTGAGGTCCCTGTCGAGCTTGATTGCTGGAAACATAGAAGCTTCATAATACGGCATGTGTTCCGAAGTCCAATACATCCGCCCCTTGGCGATATGCGGCGTTTTCACGCGCACGTAGCCGGCGGCGAATTCCGTTTCCTTCGCCAGCTTTTCCAGTTCCTCGACGATGGCGGTGCCTTTGGGCAGCCACAGCGGCAGGCCCGGCCCGACGTATTCGGTGTCAATTGCGAACAGCCCCATCTCCGCGCCGATCTTGCGATGGTCGCGGCGCTTCGCCTCCTCGAGCATCTTGAAATACTCGTCGAGCTGGGTCTTGTTCTTGAACGCCGTGCCGTAAATGCGCTGGAGCTGCGGGTTGCGCTCGTCGTCCTTGTAATACGCGCTGGCCACGCTGGTAAGCTTGAACGCGCCGATGTTGCCGGTGCGCATCACGTGCGGCCCGGCGCAGAGGTCAATGAAATCACCGTTTTTGAAATAGGTGATTTGCTCGCCCTCGGGAATGGCTTCGAGATTGCCGAGCTTGAACTTGCTCGGATTGCCCGGCCGCGCGGTCAGGCCGCCGAGCCGTCCGCTCTCGGAATCCTTCAGCGCCTGCTCGCGGGTGACGGTGATTTTCTCGAAGACGTTGTTCGCCTTGATTTCCTTTTTCATCTCGGCCTCGATGGCGGGGAAATCCTCCGGCGAGATGCGGTGCTTCAGGTCCACGTCGTAGTAAAATCCATTTTCGACCGGTGGTCCGGCGGCGAATTGCGCCTCCGGCCACAGGCGCAGGATGGCCGTGGCCATGACGTGGGCGCACGAATGCCGGATGCGCTCCAGCTCGGTCATCTTTGCCCGGTCATCGAGCGTCTTGCGTTCGTTATCCATAAATCAAAAAGAGTTTAACCGCAGATGGACGCAGATAAACGCAGATTTTTTTGCGTCAGCCGCGCCGCCGCTGTTACAGAAACACCGATATGCTAATGGTCTTTTGCGGTTGGTCTGCCAGGAAATTTGTTTTTTATCTGCGTCCATCTGCGTTTATCTGCGGTTAGAAAGAACAATTCGTTCAAATTCCAGCTTCGCGTGCTTGAAGTTCAGAATCAGTCCAACCGGCAGCCGGGTAATCCGGAGGTAGTTGAGCATCTGTCCGTGTTCGTGGTCGGTAATCTGGTCAATGCACTTGGCATCCACAACCACTTTGCCAAAGGCGATCAAGTCTGGAAAATCATCTGCGTTCATCTGCGGTTATTTGGTTCCTGAGATTCGGCGGACATGGGAAAAACTTAACAACAAAGGCACAAAAGGACGAGGGGGAAAACAGCTGACAGTTGAGGAAAGGAAACATCAAACGCTGAACATCGAACATCGAACACCGAATCAAACACCGTGTCACCGTGCCATTCGATGTTCGGCGTTCAGCGTTTGATGTTCGATGTTTTGTCTTCCTTATTTCTCCGGGCGGTTTTCCAGATTCCCAGCAGCGCGCCGAAGCCGCACAACAGCAGACCGCTTACGGCAAAGGCGCTGCCATGCGCCAGCCCCGGCAGGAATTGCAGCGTCACCGCGCCGGTCGCCGGGCCGATGCAGTTGCCGATGCCAATGGCCGCCTCATGAATGCCGCCGTGCTCGCCCCTGGTGTCGCCGGCATCCATCGAGTAAAAGAGCGACGAGTAATAAATCAGCCCGATGGCCCCGCCGAAGAAGATTTGCGCCACCACCAGCACCATCAAATTCGGGACGGTAAGGATGGAAACGAACGAAACGATGAGCAAAGCGAACGCGGCGACGAGCCAGCGGAACCGGTAATGCCAGCCGGTCCAAAACCACAACGTGAAAAATGTTCCAAACCGCATAAAACCCCACAGCGAGCAGGCAAAGCCCGCGAACATGGGCGAGAGATGAAACTTTGCAGCCACACCCGGTAATTCGGGAATGAACGTGTTGATGGCGATGTAGGCGACCGGATTCGCCAGCCAGGCCATTCGCAAAAACGCCTGGGTTTTCGTCGGCGAAGGCCGATGTGGATCGGGCGGGATGACAGGCGCAGGCACACCATTCGCTGTCGAGCCGGGCACACGTTTTTCCAGCCACAATGTAGCCGCCAGTTGTCCGACGCATAGCGCCAACGGCAGATAGAAAATGGTTTTGAACCCGAAAGCTTCTACGAGCGTGCCGCCGGTAAACAGTGCCAGCGCGTTCGTGGAGGCCCAGACGAGGTTGTAGGTGCCGACGGCGCGCGGCAGGGTCACGGCGTCGCCGCCTTCGCTGATGAGCGCCTCGATGGTGGGCCAAAGAAAACACATGCCGACGTTGAACAGTCCGGTGCCAACAATCACACCAGTTGCGGAGTGAGATTGCGAGCCGATGGCCAGCGCCAGAATCATCACACCAAACCCGATTTTGAGCGCGGTAAAATATCCGTGGCGTTGGGCGAATCGTCCGGCCTGCCAGGCGGAGATGGTGTAAATGAGGCCGTTCAACGCGGCGAAGGCGAGGTTTTCCTTATTACCGAATCCAAACTGGTCCCGCATGTAAAAATACAGGTAATAAGAATTAAGAGAGGTCGCGAAGGAACTCAATCCTTCCAACGTGAAACAAGTGGTCTTAACCTCACGCCCGCCTCTAGTAATCATACAAGCCGCTGTCGTGCGAGTAAGCGCCACCGGCACCGGCGCCACCTTCATCGCCACCCATGAAATCGCCGAGCACATCGCCCATGTCGGCCTCGATTTTCTCCGGGTCTTCGCCCGCTTCGAGCCGTTTGATGGCCACGTCCAGTTCCTTGGGCACGGAACCCGGCGGCATAAGGTCTTTCATCTTCTTCATCATGTGCGCCATGTGCCGCGGATTGTTCTCGTCCAGATGCTCCATGTCGCGTCCGAGTTCCATCATGGCGCGCTCCATGCGCGGGTCGTCCAGGTCCGGCCTCGGAGGTTCGCCGGAATCGGTTTTGGTTTTGGCCGCCGGTTCTTTCAATTTCCGAGACATCGCAAAGCGGCTGACCTGCTTGGACATTTTCTTGTTGCCGCACTTGGGGCAGACGGGCAAACGGTCGGGATTCACGCGCTTGGAGAGAAAGCTGTAAATCTTCCGGCACTTCGGACAGGCAAATTCGTAAATCGGCATATCAGTATTTACGATTTACGATTTACGATTGGCGCGCCACAAAAAAATTCACGCGCCGAAAAGCTTTCCGGCGCGTGAATCGCGAATCGCAAATGAAGACTATTTCATCTTGTCGAAATTCTTCTGGAGAATCTGCCAGTCCTTCAGGCCGGCGACCTTGCTTTGATAGGACTTGATGATCTCAGCTTCCTTTGTGTTTTTGGTCGGCTTGTTGTTTTTATAAAAAATGCCGAAGTAACCTGGGAAATCCGCTCCAGCCAGTTTGTAGGCGGCCAGCTCGTCGGTCACGTCGTGATCCTTCGGGACCTCGTTGAACACGCCGCCTTTGCGCGGATTGGCGGCGTCGAACGCGCCTTCGTAAAATTCCACGCACTCGCTCAGACATTCGATGAAACCAAAGCCGTCGTGGTCCATTGCGGCTTCCATCATGGCCAGCACGTGATTCGGGTTCGTGGACGTGGTGCGCGCGACAAACGTGGCGCCGGCGGCGATGGCCTGCTTCATCGGGTTGATGGGATAATCCACCGCGCCCCACTGGTCGGTCTTGCTCTTGAAACCGAGCGGCGACGTCGGCGACGTCTGCTTCTTCGTCAGGCCATAAACCCAGTTATCCATGACGCAATAGGTCATCTTGATGTTTTTCCGGGCGGTATGATTGAAATGGTTGCCGCCGATGGAAAACGCGTCGCCGTCCCCGCCGAAAACGAACACGTGCAAATCCGGCCGCGACAAGGAAATGCCTGTGGCGAACGGCAGCGCGCGCCCGTGAATGTAATGCACGCCGTGCGCCTGCACGAAATAGGGGAACCGGCTGGAACAGCCGATGCCCGCGACGGTCGTGATGTTCTCGTGCCAGATTTTGCGCTTCTCGATGAGCTTGAAGTAAAGCGCGAGCACGGAGAAATCCCCGCACCCGGGGCACCATGTCGGGTGGTCGGCAGCAATCTCTTTTTTTGTCAGACCCTTGCGTTCAGCACCCGGCGGCGGTGACGCCGCGGCAATGTTTTCACGCGCAGGTATTTCAGCAATGGCTTCACTCATAAAAATAAATCATTCGCAACCGTAAAAGTTTAGACTGTTTTGGCGGCTTCGCCGTTCGAGGACAACTTCGTTTTCACGACGGCAAGAATTTCCTTCACTTTCCACGTCAGGCCGTCGGTCTTGCTGATGCTGCGAATGTGGGAATCACCATAACGCCCGCGCAGCAACGTCGCCAATTGGCCGTGGCCATAGATGCCCTCGTCATTCATCTCGACGACGAAGATGTGATGAAAACCCGAAAAAAGGTTGTCGAGGCCGTTCGGCAGCGGGTTGAGATGACGCAGGTGCAGCGACGAAATGCTGTCGCCCGCCGCCCGCGCACGGTCCACGGCTTCGTGAATCGGTCCCAAGGTCGAACCCCAGCCGACCAGCAGGACGTTGCCTTCGGGCGGCCCATAAATCTTCGGCACTGGCAGTGTGGCGGCCAGCGCCTGAAGTTTTTTGCGGCGCTTGGCGGTCATCTGGGTGTGTAATCTGGGCGAAGCGGTCGGGTGCCCCATTTCGTCGTGCTCCAGGCCGGTGGCGATGGGATAGCGGCCGCTGTTGATGCGCGTGCCCGGCACGGCGCGCGGCACGATGCCGTCGGGCGTGGACAAATCGTACGGCTTGAAATCGGGGATGGGTGAAAGATCGGGTGAAATATTCTGGCAAACTTTTTCCAGGTTCGGTTCCAGAAACGCTTCGATGCGGGTGGCGATAGACTGGTCGCTTAAAATCAGGACCGGCACGTTGTATTTGCGCGCGATGTTGACGGCTTCAATGGCGGTGTAGAAGCAATCCTCCACGTTGGCCGGTGCCAGCACCACGCGCGGTGCGTCGCCGTGCCCGCCAAAACAAGCGATGTAGAGGTCGGATTGTTCGACGCTGGTCGGCATGCCGGTGGACGGTCCGCCGCGTTGCACGTCCACAATGATCAGGGGCACCTCGGCCATCACCGCCCAACCCATCGCTTCGCTCTTCAAGGAAATGCCCGGACCGCTCGAACCGGTCACGGCCAGGCGTCCGGCGTAACTCGCGCCCAAAGCCATGGAGATGGAGGCGATTTCATCCTCGCATTGGACAAACGTGCCGCCGTATTTCGGCAGTTCGCGCCGCAACAGTTCCATTATGTCCGACCACGGCGTAATGGGATAGCCCGCACCAAAGCGGATGCCCGCGGCCATCAGCCCGTAACCCAGCGCTTCGTTGCCATTCATCACAACCTGATGGCCCTGGCGTTTCTGACTTTCGGGACCTTGAGAAAATTGAAAGGTCTCCAGAACACTGCTGACGTTGTAGGCGTAACCGGCATGAAAGGCCGTGAGCGCACTTTTGACGATGCTCTCGTTCTTGCCGCCGAAACGCTCGTCGATGAGTTTTTCGAGTTTCGGCACGTTGAGATCGAACATCCGGGCGATGAGGCCGAGGGCGTAAATATTTTTGCCCTTGTCCTTGGCCGTGCCGCCAATGGCTTCGATGGCGAGCGACGAAATTGGAATGCCGACGTGGTGATAATCCTTTTGCCATTCGGGCTTGGGCTCGACATGGTCCGTATCGTAAAGCACAATGCCGCCCTTTTTGAGCGAGTTGAGGTGACCTTCGTAGGAATGCTGGTAAAAGGCCAGCAGCACGTCGGCCTCATCGCCCGCGCTCAGGACTTCGCCGGAACCGATGCGGACCTGGAAAATGGACGGGCCTCCGGAAATGGTGGCGGGGATGGTCATGAACGTCATGACTTCCTGTTCGCTGCGGCCGGCCAGCCGCGCCAGAAACCCGCCGATGGCCTGGATGCCGTCCTGCGAATTGCCGGCAATGCGGATGACGGCTTCGTTGATTTTTGAAACCTTCGGTGCGCCGCCCGGGGACGACGCGGTTGTAATTGTATCACTCATGGACCCTCACAAATATCAAACCGAATTTCAGCCGCGCAAGGTGAGATGCACCACTGAAGGCAAAAACAACATTGCACCATTGCCTTGTCACAGTAAGCCACGCGAAGCGACAGTGTCAAATTCTAATCCTGTGTTTATATGCCTTATAATGAATAACTTGCGTTGATTTGCCGGGAATCGGCAGGGCGCTGAATATTGATATTAGCACTGTTTATAACCCCGTCCTGGCGGTGGTATTTTTCTTTTGTCATAATGAGCCGCTTGCATGGCAATAACGGTGTAGGTTAGCGTCCACGGGATACCATGACTTTGCAGGAACAATACGACGACGCGATGTTCGATTTCAGCCGCGGTGACTTCGACGGCGCCATCGCCAGGCTCAGGGGGGTGCTGGCCGCCGAGCCAGCGCATTTTGACGCGCAACTGGCGCTGGGCATGGCGCATTATCGCAAGGGCGATTATGCCGCCGCGATCGCTGAGGGCCACAAGGCTGAACAGCTTCGTCCGCGCGAGCAGCTGGTGCACACGAATCTCTCGCTGTTTTACATGAAGGCCAGTGACAAACCAAGGGCCGAGCATCACGGCTTGCAGGCGAAAATTGAATCGTGGCGCGCCGCCGCCGCCAAAGCCAATGAACCCGCGGCGAAGGCTGGAAACGATGCCGAATTGCAAATCGCGCGTTCCACGCCGCCGCCGATCAAATTTCCCAGCCAGCCGTGGAAGAAAAAAAGATGGATGGTTGAGAGAAACACCGGCAACCTGAAACTTAAAGTTCAGAATTGAAAATTTTCCATGAAAACCGCCTATGAACTTGCAATGGAGCGCTTGCAAAAAGACGTCCCGACCAAAAGATTAAAGGCAGTGCAGAAAAGGGAACTCGCGGAATTGGGTTCGAAATACGCCGCGAAAATTGCCGAGCGCGAAATCGCGTTGAAGGATGAGATCGCCAAGGCAGGCGCGGCGGGTGATTTCGACAACGTTGGGAAGCTGCAAGAACAATGGGTTGCCGAACGCAAGAAACTTCAAGCCGAGTTGGAAGATAAAAAAGAACAGGTGCGGCAGGCGGCTCAATAAATATTTGGAAACGTCTTCAAAGTCGGGCCAGCTTGAGGCTGTAATATCGGTTTCGAATCTGCCCTCGAAGAGAGGTTGTATTTTCTAATCGCTCTTGTTTTGGCAACTTGGAGCGACAACACGAAACGAACCACGGTGTAGTGAAATTCACGCGCCCAAAGACGGTCTATTTTGAGAATCAAGATAACCAGGTTTCAACCAGCGCCGATGGGTTCAAAGATTTCGGTTCCGTTTTTTGGCGGTGGCGCGAAGTCCGCGCCACAGTGTTCGCATTTTTCACGGTCCACCAGCCGAGGTTTTTTGCAGTCGGGGCAGAGCTCTCGCGCCGGCCATTCCTGCGCACAAAGAAATCCTAATAGACCGGGCAGGCCAAAAAGCAAATGAAACCCGGCCCACTTCAACTGGCCGCCAACGGTAAAGTGATACCGACGGCCCTGACACCAACCGATTCCAGCACAAACGATCGCCGCCACCGCGCTGGTCAGAAGATCTTTCCATGGAAATGGAAAATTCCGGAAAAAGTCCGTGCCGTAGAGAAAGATCGGGGCGGAATAAAATGCCGGCGGCACGACCGAACGTAGCAATCTTTCAGCCAAACGCGGCGTCGATCTCTGATAGCCTGACAAGGACGGCAGGTTCGTGCTTTCAAGTGTGCCCTGCCCGGCGGCGAGCCAGACGACATGCGAAGGCAGGGTCCAACCCATTATCCTGTTCGTTTGATAGTTCGCATTGAGCCACAGCGCGAAACGGTTGGTGGCCTCCAGGAAGGAAACCACAACACCGTCATACGCTGGATAGGCCGGCAGGTAAGCTATTTGCCAGACCAATTTGCCGTCCGGATTCAACAGTTGGACAAATTCCCTGGTAACGATGATGGTGTAATTCCAATCATAACCATTCAAGGAAACATCGAACGCGCCGCCGATACGATCATTATTCGTGGCTGCAAAAAAGACCTTGGCGGTGCGGTTTTCAAAATTCAATTTATAGACGGCGGTGTCGGTCATGAGCGTCCGGGCCGGATACGATGAATTGTAATAGCCATTCCCATATTGGCCTTCCGGGCGATTGAAACGGTCCGGCCCGATCGTAAGACCCGGGGTAAAACCACCTGGACCGAGGCTGCCGATGAACCGCCGCGACGCAATGTCGTATCCCCATAATCGCCCGTTCCGGTTCCAATACCAGAGTGTATCGGGGGTCTGCCGCCACAAGCTGAAAAAGTGAGAAATTTCCGTGTATCGTCCCTGGTGACGCTTCTGGTATTGTGCTTGATCTTCGAAATCGGCTCCGATGCTGGATTCCAAAACTGCAAGCCGGTTGAAATCAGTCAGGGTGATGGGGCGTCCTGTCTTCTCATCTTTCAGAGGCACGCCATTTAGATCCGTGATTTCCAAGGGTTTGCCAGCCGGTTTGGTCATTTTGTAAATTTCGCCATCTTTGGTCATTTGATACCGCGACCAATGGAAAGACTCCTGAAATGAATTCGGAACCAGTGACTCAAGCAAGACCATCACAAACATGACCACAATGAAACCTCCGAACATCAGGGAGGCGACCAGTGCCCGCCGCCCCAACGGCGGCTGGCCATCGTAGTAACCATTGCTCATAAAGCTGCCCCAAGCGGCACTGGCAACGATCACTCCACCCAACAGGATCAGGAAGAGCGCCTGCCAAAAATCGGGCACGGTGGCCAGCGTCACCGAAACCAGGATAGCCACGCCCAGACCCAACCCGCGGCTCGCATACCAGCGCGCCTGGCGCAGGCCGGTCAAGAGTCCCGCAAAATAATACACAATCCCGGAGAGGAAAAAGGCCGTAACCGGCAATACCATCGCCCATTCGAATGGTGCGGCAATGTGACCGGGGATCCTTATCATCAGAACCACGCCCAGCAACGGCAGACCCGCGCCAGCGGCATAAAGACAAAGGCCGGCTATGGACTTGGCGAAGAAAATCTTTGTGCGCGAGAGCGGGCGGTGGATCAGAAACGCCCAAAGGTCGCGGTGCCGTTCGTTGTGGACCTGAAACCAGCCAAGGACGGCGCCGAAAATCGCGCAAAACACCATGGCCAGTTTGGGGAAACTTCCCAGCAACGGTTGCGCGATATTGGCGTCTCCATACCAGCCCGTTTGGCCCAGGGCCAGATTGGCATAGAATGCGGTGCAGCTGCGGTAGGCCTGCACCAGCAAGAACATGAAGATGCCAAAACCGATGACGGCCAGTATGAAATTCTCCCGCAATTCCTTTCGAATCAATGTCTTCATGGCTGCGCCTCCGTTTCCGAGAGGATGAATGATTTCTCGCCCCGCTCGCCCAGATAACTGATGAACGCATCCTCCAGGTTGATGGGAACCATTTCCATCTCCACAGGCGCCAGCGCCCGCAATGCCCGCTCCGTCGTCCCATTGTAATGAACGCAGGTCAGCCGGAGTTCGCCTTCCGATCGGAAGGCCTGCAACAGTCCTGGAATTTCGGGCAGGGGCGGCGGCGGGCCAGGAAACCGGAGCATTACCTGCTGCACGCTCTTCCGAAATGTTTCCAACGGGCAACAGACGCGCAGAACACTTCTGTCCAGGATGGCAATATAATCGGCCACGCGTTCCACATCAGCCAGTTGGTGCGATGAAAAGAAAATCGTCCGGTCCGAGCGGCGGGTGAGATAAATCATGGACTCGACCAACGACCGGCACGCCACCGGATCCAGTCCCTGCGTCGGATCGTCCATGATCAACAACTCCGGTTCGGGCGCCAGCGTCAGGCCCAGGCTGAGACCCGCCCGCTCGCCCCGTGACAGGTCCTTCACCCGACTGGTCATTCTGAGGTGGAAATGCCCGACCACGCCACTGAAGATTTTTTCATTCCACCGGGGATAAAACCGCGATTGAAAATCGCCGCACTCCTTGACGCTCATCCAGCCGTAGAGCTGATGCTCCTCGGTCAGATATCCGATGCGCACCCGCGCTTCAATTGGCAGGTGGCGGATTTCATAACCGAGAATAGCCCCCTCGCCCCGCGTCGGCTGTATCAATCCCAGCAGCATGCGTATCGTTGTCGTCTTCCCGGAACCATTGCGTCCCAGAAAGGCAAAAACACTTCCTCGGGGCACGTCCAGATCCAGGCCTTCGACGGCCGACTTGCCACCAAAGTATCGGGTCAGACCGCGGGTGCGAATAACGGGTTGTTCATTCATTGTTTGGCTTGCCTCCCTTCACCTGTTTCCACTGGCCGAGTTTTTTCTCGAATGCGTCCTTCAGTTCCTGATGCGTAAAGTTCAGGGCCATTGCCTCGCCGATGGCCGCGTCAATCAGCGGCTCCAAACGTCTCCAGGCCTCCTCGGGGGTGAACACTTTTCGTTTGCGAGTGATAAAAACGCCGCGACCAGCCCGTGATTCAATCAATCCGTCCCGGGTCAGGTCGGCATAGGCGTGAGTGATGGTGTTCGGATTCACGACCAGTTCCTCCGCCAGCGCGCGGACGCTCGGCAGTTGGTCGCCCACGGCCAGCCTGCCGGTGACAACGGCCTGCCGCACCTGATCGGTGATCTGCTTGTAGATCGGGACCTTCGAACCGGTGCTGATGAAAATATTGAAACTCACTGTACTACTACACATAGTACACTTGGCCGGAAATGTCAATTTTTTTGATCGATGCTTCTGACCAATTCTTTAAAATCCCCAATATCTCTGGTGCGCGCGAGAGGACTTGAACCTCCAACCCTTGCGGGACCAGATCCTAAGTCTGGCGCGTCTGCCATTCCGCCACGCGCGCGCTCCGCTACAAGTTGCGCCCCGGGCCGTGGAATCTCAAGCCCGCTTTTGCCGGTCGTTGGCGCCGGTTTTGCCTTGAGCCAACGCGCGATTGCGCCTATCAAGAGGTTCGTTTAGGTTCGCATCATGTCATGTGGAAATCGTTTCGGGTTCGGCGTGCTTGCCCTTTGGGTTGGGATCACGCTGGGCGGCTGCCTGCCCCCGGGCCAGAGCCAGTCAGACGAGGAAAAAGAACCGCATTACGTTCTCGGTCTGGGCCGCGTCAATGCAATGGATTATCAGGGTGCCATTCAAGCGTTTGAAGAGTCGTTGGAGACCAATCCGCACTCGGCGGCGGCGCATTTTCAACTGGCAATGCTTTACGAAAACAAGGAGCCCGATCCGGCGGCGGCGATTTATCACTATCAGCAATACTTGAAATTCAATCCGAACGCGGGTAACGCCGAGATTATCAAACAGCACATCGCCAGTTGCAAACAACAACTGGCCGCCGACGTGCTGCCGCTGCCGAGCACGCCCGCCGCGCAAAAACAAATCAACCAGTTGATCGAGCAAAATCAGCAGTTGCAGGACGAGATCAACAAATGGCGCGCGTATTACGCAAGTCAACTGGCGGCTAAAAATCAAGCTGCTCCGACGCCAGGTCCTGAAGTGGCGCAGGCTTCCGCAAATCCAGTTTTACCGCAGCCGGCGCAAAATATCACGACTCCGGCCAGCCCACCCGGTGGAAATCATCCGGCGCGATCGGCGGCGACCAACGCCACCACGCGCACGCACATGGTTATTGCCGGCGAAACAGCCATCCGCATTGCGCGCCGGTACGGTGTTTCGCTGGATGCCCTGCTGGCGGCCAATCCGGATTTGGAACCCCGGCGGATGCGAGTCGGCCAGGTCTTGAACATACCCTCGCCATAACCGCCACATGATACCACGCATTACATTCCTGGTTATTGCCGTGTTTTGGATTGCGATGAATGTGCTGCTCTGGCGCGCGGAATACGTTTCGCACGGCGCCGGTGTTCGCGTGCCCGCGGCTTTGGTCTGGCAGAAAATTCTAACCGCGCCGGACATTTCCTCGCTGACGGTCTTTCAAGATGGCCAGCGAGTTGGTTTCTGCGAATTCTCCACGAGCATCGAACAGGAAATGGCCACGTTGGATGAAGGCAAACCCGTCCCCGAAACCATCAATGCCGGCGCGGGTTATCAAATTCGTTTCAATGGGAACGTGGGTCTTGGCGATTTTACCAACCGGCTGACGTTTAATGGTCTCCTCAAATTTTCGCACAAGCGCGAGTGGCGTGAATTGAATCTGAAAGTATCTTCGCATTTCGCCACCGCCGAGGTTCACTCCCTGGCCGACGAACAAACTGTTCAACTGACCATCACCAGCGACGACATCAGCACCGAGCGCGTGTTCAGCTTTGACGATTTGAAAAATCCGAATGCGTTATGGCATGCGTTCGCCGGGAATCTGGGCGGCGAATGGGTTAACGACCTGGATTTGCCTGTTGTTCTCCAAACGCCCGCCGTGCCCGCACAAGAGATTCATTGGGAAGCGCATCTTGACCGGTTGACCATTGGCCGGGAATTCGTGCCTGCCTATCGCCTGGAATCACGCGTTCTCGACCATCCCATTGTCGTTTACGCCAGCACGCTTGGCGAAATCTTGCGCGTCGAGCTGCCCGGCGGCGTGATGGCATCATTCGATCAGCTGGGTAGCCCTTGAAGCGCACGCCATGATTGAAATGGTCCATCTCGTCAAAAAATTCGGCGACCTCGTCGCGGTGAACGACGTGACGCTGACCATTCCGCGCGGGGAATTCTTTGCCGTGCTCGGCCCGAACGCCGCCGGCAAAACAACAACACTGAAAATTCTCACCGGCCTGATGAAACCGACCGCCGGCTGCGCGCGCGTTTGCGGCTTTGACGTGCAGGAGAATCCGCTCGAGGCGCGCCGACGCCTCGCCTACGTGCCGGATTTCCCCTTCCTCTACGACAAGCTGACCGCGCGGGAATTTTTCCGTTTTACCGGGCAATTGTTTGGCATGGCCGACGCACAAATCGAAACAAACGCGGAAAGGTTGATCGCGCGTTTTCATCTGGCCGATTTTGCGAATCTCCCGCTCGAAAGCCTTTCGCACGGCACGCGTCAGCGGGTGGCCATCGTGTCCGCGCTGTTGCATGACCCGGAAGTGTTTGTGATTGACGAACCAATGGTCGGCCTCGACCCGCAGCACGCGCGTGTGGTGAAGGATGTGCTCAAGGAACGGTCGCTCGCGGGCATGACTGTGCTGATGTCCACGCACGAGCTCAGTGTGGCCGAAGAAATGGCCGACCGTATCGGCATCATCAATGGCGGGAAATTGATTGCCGTGGGTACGCGCGAGGAATTGCGCAAATTAAGCGGCGGCGCCGGCGCGCTGGAAGAAATCTTTCTGGCACTGACAATGAACAAAAGCGAAACCTGATTCCGGGTTGAGCAGCGTGGCCATCTGGCATCCTCGTCCCTGTCCAATCGGCCACGTGCCCTCAAAAGGCGAAGCGGGCAATTTCTCTCGCGGTTTTGTTGTGCCACCGCAAAACGTTTTTTTGAATTGACGGGTCGGAGTTTTGTGCCATTTTGTCGCTTTGAAACCTTGATTTTACTCAATGGCTGCGGCAAAATCCAGTTTTCTAGACAAAGTGCTGGGCCGCATCGGACGTTCTGGATGCTGAAGGTTTACAAACGGTGGTCCAGCGGCTGGCGCGGGAGCGCAGTTTTCTTGAGACGCTGTTCAACACCATTGGAGACGGCGTGCTCGTGGTGGATGAGCAGGGCCGGATCCTTTACTTCAACCAGGCAGTCACGCGTCTGCTGGGCTTGCAGTCGGGAGTCGAAGGCCAGCACGTTACACGCTTTCTGCCTGAACTCGACTGGGAAGAACTCTCGCACTTTGACCGCCAGGGCGGCGGGCACGTCATCTGGCATGAATTTGAGGTGGAGTACCCGCGTCCGCGTTTTTTGCGTCTCTACGCCGCGCCGCTCGATGGCGAGGCGACCGGCAGTTCCGGGGTCGCGCTCATTTTGCATGATGCCACCGAGACGCGGCAGAAGACCTTTGAGGCCATTGAAAGTGAGCGCGTCCAGGCGCTCACCTTGCTGGCGGCCAGCGTGGCGCATGAAATTGGAAATCCGCTCAATGCGCTGCACATTCATTTGCAGCTCATGGAGCGGGAGTTGAAAAAGCTTAAGAGCGGCGAGTGGCGCGTAACGAGCAGCGGGAAGATCGCGTCACCGGTCACCGGTCACCCGTCACAAAAACTGGAACAATACCTCGACGTGGCCAAGGGCGAGATCAACCGGCTGGATTACATCATCACACAATTTTTACAGGCGATTCGTCCAGTGGCGCCGCAATTAAAAGCGGCTTCCTTGAACGACGTGGTTGAAAAAACCCTGGACTTGCTTCAACCGGAACTGGGCAATCGCGGCTTGAACGTGAAGACGAAACTGGCGCGCCGGTTGCCGGCGGCGCCCTTGGACGCAACGCAGATGCAGCAGGTTCTGGTGAACCTTATCAAGAATGCGATGCAGGCGATGACCAGGGGCGGCACGCTGACGCTGCAGACCGGCGAGGGCGCGGACGGCGTGTGGGGGAGCGTGGCCGACACCGGTGGCGGCATTCCGGAGGAGCAAATCAACCGCATTTTCGAACCGTTTTTCACGACCAAAAAAAGGGGCACGGGACTGGGTTTGATGATTGTGCAGCGCATCGTACGCGCGCACGGGGGCCGGATTGAACTGGAAAGCCATCCAGGCCGGGGCACGACGTTTCGCGTGTGGCTGCCGCTGCACGAGCGCCAGCCGCGATTGTTACCGGAAGGAACCACCGAAACTCAACGTTGAAAACTGTGACGGAAAAACCGACATTGCTGATTGTGGACGACGAGAAGCCGACACGCGACGGTTTGCGCGCGGCGCTCGAAGAGCGTTACGACGTGTATGTGGCCGAGGACGCCAGGGCCGCCGGCGAATTGCTCGAACGCGAAAACTTCGACGTATTGCTCACGGATTTCCGCCTGCCGAGCGAAGATGGCATGAAATTGATTGCACGCGCCAAATCGCTGGCCCGGCCGCCGATCTGCATTCTGATGACGGCGTACGGTTCGGAGGAGCTGGCCGTGGAAGCGATGAAACGCGGCGCGGACGATTACATCGCCAAGGGCCGGTTGCAAATTGATGAGTTGGAAATGCGCATCGCACGCGCGCTACGCCAGCAAAACCTGGAAACGGAAAACGTTTCGTTGCGCCGGCAACTCGACACCCGGTTTGGCCTGGAAAACATCGTCGGCAAATCGCCGGCCATGGAGGAAATTTTCGAGGTTATCCAGCAGGTGGCGCCGTCGCGCGCGACGGTTTTACTCACGGGCGAGAGTGGTACGGGCAAGGAACTCGTGGCGCGGGCAATTCACCAGCTCAGTCCGCGCGCAAAACAGCCGCTGGTGATTGTGCACTGCGCGGCCCTGGCGCCGACGTTGCTGGAAAGCGAATTGTTCGGCCACGAAAAGGGTGCGTTCACCGGCGCCTACGAGCGGCGCATCGGCCGTTTCGAGCAGGCGCAAGGCGGCACGCTGTTTCTCGATGAAATCGGCGAGATTGACGCGGCCATTCAGGTAAAGCTGCTGCGGTTTCTGGGCGAACGGACATTTGAACGCGTTGGCTCGAACAAGACGCTGACGGCGGACGCCCGGCTTATTGCGGCGACGAACAAAAACCTGGAGGAACGGGTCAAAGGCGGCGCCTTTCGCGAGGATTTGTTCTTCCGGCTGCGCGTGGTGGAGATCCATCTGCCGCCTTTGCGCGAGCGGGTGGGCGACATTCCGCTGCTGGCGCAGAAGTTTTTGCGCGAGTTTGCACTGGAGAACGGGAAGGCAGTGGACGAATTTACCGCGGATGCACTCGAACGGCTGACGAATTATGCGTGGCCGGGTAACGTGCGCGAGTTGCGCACGGCCATCGAACACGCGGTGGTGCTGTGCCGGAGTGAAAAGATTTCGGCGCGCGATTTGCCGCCGTCGGTACGCGGCGGTTCCGGCGGGCGCACCGGCGAGGCGCCCTTGTTCGCGCGAAATGATTTGACAGTGAAGGAGGCGGAGAAACAATTGATCATTCGCGCCTTGAAAGAGACAAATGGTAATCGCACACTGGCTGCCAGGAAAGTCGGCATGAGTCGGCGAACCTTTCATCGCAAACTGCACACATATCACCTGGAAGAGTTTTAGTTATGCCATCCTTACAAGACTTGATTCATAAACTCGAAGAAGGCGGCGGCGCGCGTCATTTGAAGACCGCCGCCTTTTGTGTCGCGATTCTGTTCCTGATGCTCGTCTACAATTGGTTCGCCTTCCGCAACTTCGCCACGCCGGAAGCGATGGACTCGGCACAACTGGCGCGCAACCTCGCGGAAGGCAAGGGCTATACCACGCTGTTCGTCCGTCCCTTCAGCCTGTATCTCGTGCAGAGCCATAACCAGGCCAAAGCGGCGGATGCGCTGGCCAGCGCCGGCACGGACTTCGCGGAGATCAAAAGTGCGCACCCGGACCTTGCCAACCCGCCGGTGTATCCGCTCGTGCTGGCCGGCTTGATGAAGGTGCTGCCGTTTCACTACCCGCTGAACCTCAAAAGCGCCTTCTGGAGCAGCGGCGGAAATTTCTGGCGTTATGAACCGGACTTTCTGATTGCGTTGTTCAATGAGGTGCTTCTGCTGGTGGTGGTGGTGCTGACGTTTTTTCTTGCCCGAAAATTGTTTGATACCAGCGTGGCGTGGCTTTCGGCCATTTTGGTGCTGGGCTGTGACTTGTTGTGGCGGTTCAGTGTGTCCGGCCTGTCCACGATGTTGCTGATCATCATTTTCTTCGGACTGATTTGGTGCATCCTGCGTCTGGAAGAGGCGGCGCGTGATCCGCAAGCGTCGTTGGGTCGGCTGCTGGGACTGGCCATCGTGGCCGGTGTGGTGACAGGCGCAGGCGCGCTCACGAGATATGCTTTTGGCTGGATAATACTTCCGGTGGCTGTTTTTTTAATTCTGTTTGGCGGATCGCGCCGCGTGTGGTGCGTGCTGGCGGCTTTCGGCGCCTTTGCGCTGGTGTTGGCGCCTTGGATCGTTCGCAATTTCGCCGTTAGCGGCACGCCGTTTGGAACAGCAGGGTTTGCCATCGTCGAAGGGACTGGTGCGTTCCCCGGATTTCAATTGGAACGTTCCATCAATCCTCATCTTTCAGATGCGTTGGGGTTGGGACTTTATGTGCACAAATTTCTGGTCAACACGCGTCCTCTCCTGCAGGACAGCCTGCCCAAACTGGGTGGTAGCTGGGTGAGTATGTTGTTCCTGGCCGGTCTGCTGTTGAGTTTCCGCAGCGTGGCCGTGCGGCGGATGCGCTATTTTTTACTGATGTGTCTGGCGGTCTTCATTGTGGTGCAGGCGATGGGGCAAACGCAGCTCTCAGAAGAGTCACCAGTGGTTAATTCTGAAAACCTTTTGGTGCTGTTGACGCCGCTGGTGTTTGTTTACGGCGTAAGTTTGTTTCTCATCCTGCTTGATCAAATGGAGCTGCCGCTCCGCGAATTGCGTCTGGTGGTAAAAGTCATATTTGTGGGATTATGCTGTACGCCGCTGATTTTTACACTGTTGCCTCCCCGAACCAGGCCCGTGGCGTATCCACCCTATTATCCGCCGGACATCCAGGCGATTGCCGGTTGGATGAGGCCAAACGAGTTGATAATGAGCGACGTGCCGTGGGCGGTTGCCTGGTATGGCCAGCGCCAATCCGTCTGGCTGACCATGGACTACCAGGATGACTTCTTCGCCATCAATGATTATTTGAAACCAGTGCAAGCACTTTACCTCACGCCCGAAACGATGACGGCCGCATTTGGACCCGATTGGGTGCGCCCCGACCAACATACCTGGGGCGGTTTTATTTTTCAAACCACGGCGCAAAAGAGGATTCCGATCAACTTTCCACTCGACCATGCGCCTCCAGGCTTTTTCCCCGAGCGCCTGTTCCTGACGGATTCAGATCGTTGGACATTGCAGAAATAAATTCGCTCCGCACCGGTTTGGAACTCACCGGCTGGCACGCCGCAGCCGGTCCGCAATGGCTGACCACTCCGGCAAATCCGGCGGCGCTTCAACCACAATCCATTCCCCGCCAGTTTCGTCGCAGCGGTGTAGTTCCGCATAAATCGCCCGCGCAAACGCCTCCGCATCGTGCGGAATCACACACACATTTGCGAAAGCACCACCTGCTGGAATCCTTGTGTGTGCGATGACATGGCACGTGGCGGGTAACACGCGACGGGTGACGAGCCGGGTTTTCAAATCCACTTCGTCATCCCAATTCAGGACCAGTAATTTTGCCTTCGGCGCGTAATGCTTTTTTAACAAACCAGGGCTTCGTAACATACGATGTTCGATGTTCGATGTTCGATGTTCGATGGTCCCGATTACCGCGGCGAGCGATTCAGCGTGAATCATGCCCGGGCGCAGAATTTCCGGCAACCCCGGCGTGGCACGCAAAAGCGGAGTCAAGTCCAGCACCGTGGATTCAATCCCCACCTGTGACTGGCCGCCGTCAATAATCAGGGAAATGTTGCCACCGAGTTGCTTGCGTACATGCTCGGCAGTTGTCGGTGAAATTTGGCTGGATAAATTCGCGCTTGGTGCCGCAAGCGGAAAATCACATCCGCGAATCACCGCCTGAATGAGCGGATGACTTGGCCATCGCACACCAACCGTCGGACCGCCGGCGGTCACGATGTCAGGAATTGTCCTGGCACGTGGCAACACAAGCGTCAATGGACCGGGCCAGAATGCTTTTGCCAGTTTGTCCGCGATTGCCGGCCAACTCGCCGCGCAACCTTTCGCCATTTCGACACTGGCGACATGAACAATGATCGGATTGTTTGCCGGCCGGCCTTTGATTTGGAATATTCTGGCGACGGCCTTTTCGTCCAGCGCATTGGCGGCCAGGCCGTAAACCGTTTCCGTCGGCAGCGCGACCACTTCGCCCGTGCGCAACGCGTCGGTCGCGCGTTTTACGGCGGCCTGAAAGAGCGCGGGCGTGTGCGTAGGCAGGATTTGAGCGGTCACGCGCTATTCATAGTGCAAAGCGTCAATCGGGTCGAGCTTCGAGGCTTTCCATGCGGGATAAAAGCCGGAAATGATGCCAATCAACCCGCTGGAGAGCGAAGCGATGATGATCCAAACGACCGGCGTGAGCGTGGGCCAATGCTTGAGAGAACTAATCAGGTGGGAAACGCCGATGCCCGACCCGATGCCAGCCGCACCGCCAATGAGGCTGAGGGTCACCGCTTCAATGAGAAATTGCACCAGAATGTCGCCACCGCGGGCGCCCACGGCCATGCGAATGCCGATTTCACGTGTCCGCTCGGTCACGCTCACCAACATGATGTTCATGATGCCGATGCCACCAACGACCAGCGAGACCGCCGCCACGCCGGCCAGCAACACGCTCATTACTTGGGCAGTCGCGGTGGCGGCTTGGGCAATGTCTTCCTGACTGCGTACGATAAAGTCGGTGTTGCCGCCGGGTTTGATTTGGTGCCGCTGATTGAGCAGGGAGATAATTTCCTGCTGAACAATGGGCATGGCTGCTTCGGAAACAGCCTGCACAAGGATGGTGTCCACCCAATCTTCATGGTAAATGCGCTGCGACTCCGTCGTGTAGGGAACGATGACGAGGTCGTCCTGGTCCTGTCCCATGGGAGACAAACCCTTGGGTTGCAGCACGCCGATGATCTGGCAGGGAACGCCGCTGATGTTCATCAATTTGCCCAGCGGGTCCATGTCGGGAAATAATTCCTGCTTCACAGTGCTCCCGATGACACAGACCTTGGCGGCCTGGCGCACCGCTTGCGAATCGAACATCTCGCCTTCGGCCAGTCCCCACTGACGAATCTGGAGATATTGCGGGGATTCGCCCTGGACGCTGGTGTTCCAGTTTTGGTTGCCGGCGATGACTTGGGTGCGGGTCCGGTTTTCCGGGCTGACGGCGGTCACGCCTTTCAGTTGGGTCTGGATGGCCAGCGCGTCGTCGAGTTTCAAACTGTGCCAGTTGCCCCAGCCCAAACGCGCACCGCTGGAACTGAAGGAGCCGGGAAATATCAGCAGCATGTTTTCACCGAGGCCGGCGATCTGCTGCTCCACCTGTTGTTTGGCGCCGCTGGTGATGCTGACCGAGGCGATGACGGCGCCGACGCCGATAATCATGCCCAACATCGTCAGAATGGTGCGCATCTTGTTCCGGCGCAGGGCACGCAAGGCAATTTTGAGCGTGGCTAAAATTCTCATGCTGTCAATTTTATGGCTTGTTGAGCTTCCTGCAGGTTGCGCAACTCGATCTCTGCATTCAACCGGTTTTGGACCTGGTGATCGGTAACAATGCGCCCGTCCCGGAGCACCACCGTGCGTTTGGTGTAACGGGCAATGTCCAATTCATGCGTGACCATGATGATGGTGATGCCCCGCGCATTCAATTTTTGGAACACGCCCATGATTTCGATGCTGGTTTGGCTGTCGAGATTGCCGGTGGGTTCGTCGGCCAGCAGCAACGCCGGCTGATTGACCAGCGCGCGCGCGATGGCTACACGTTGTTGTTGGCCACCGGAAAGCTGATTGGGATGATGATCCGAACGGGTAGCCAGCCCGACCAATTCAAGCGCGCGCAGGGCGCGTTCACGCTGTTCATTGGCGGGAATATGATGGTGGCTGTAAAGCATCGGCATTTCCACGTTTTCCAGCGCGGACGTGCGCGACAGCAGATTGAAACCTTGAAAGACAAAGCCGATCTTCTGATTGCGAATGTCGGCCAGCGCGTTGCGGTCCAGCGTCGAAATGTCAATGCCGTCCAGGCAGTAGCGGCCGCTGGTCGGGCGATCAAGGCAGCCGATTAAATTCATCAAGGTGGATTTGCCGGAACCGCTGGCACCCATGATGGCGGCAAACTCGCCGGGCAGGAGTTCCAGCGAAACACCCTGCACGGCATGCACATCCACTTCACCGGTGTGGTACGTCTTGCTAATATCTTCAAGTTGAATGACGGGATTCATCAACTGCTAACATTGCGGCGATTGGAAATCATGACTTGCTTCATCCTGTCAAAAGCTTAGAAACGCCGCTGAAATGCAAATGGATTTTGCGACCCGTTGGCGGATCCCAGCCCGGGAATGGCCAGGCCCGTGACAACCTGGTCGCCTTCCTTTAATCCCGACACCACTTGGGTGTTGATGTTGTCGGTGATGCCGATGTTGATTTGAACCGGCTCCAGCTTGGTGTCGCCGTTGGCCCCTTTGGTCATGACATAAATGGTGCGGACGACCGGCTGTTCGCCGTTTTCCTTGCCGTCGTGCCTCCGGCCCGGACCGCCCGGCCTTTCGTCGGCGGGCCGGTTGCCGCCACCCGAAGGCCGCGCCGCTGCCGCGGCGCCGGATGCCGGCGTAATTCCAGCCATTTCCACAGGTTGGAAGCGCAACGCGGAATTGGGAATTTGCAGAATGT
Organism: uncultured bacterium; assembly: GCA_963723125.1. Taxonomy (GTDB): domain Bacteria; phylum Verrucomicrobiota; class Verrucomicrobiia; order Limisphaerales; family UBA11358; genus UBA11358. The sequence continues at coordinate 851,306 of CAVRPQ010000006.1, read as the reverse complement.
TGGTGAGGTCCGCCACGATGATGGACACGGTCGCGATCATGCCCGGTTTGAGTTTCAAATCGGCATTTTTCACGCTGATGATTGTGTCATAGGTAACCACATTGTTGACCGTGGTCGGCGCATTGCGCACCTGCTTGACGACCCCATGAAACGTGCGGTTCGGGTAGGCGTCCACCGTAAAATCCACCTCCTGGCCATCTTTGACTCCGCCGATGTCGCCCTCGTCCACCGCAGCGTCAATCTGCATTTCCTTCAGGCTGTTGGCGATTTGGAACAGGGTCGGCGTGTTGAAACTGGAGGCGACCGTCTGCCCCACGTCCACCGCGCGTGAAATCACCACGCCGTCCACCGGCGAGCGAACTTTGCAGTAGCTCAGATTGGCCGCCGCGTTGGTGACCGCAGCCTCTTGAATTTGCACCTGCGCCGCCGCCTCGTCCCGCGTGGCGACGGCCGTGTCGTAATCCGAAGCGTCCAGCAGCTTGTTGGTGTAGAGTTGGGCGTCGCGGACGACCTCGACCTGCTGCAACTCTAGATTGGCCTTCGCGTAGGCCAGATTGGCTTGGGCCTGGTTGAGTTGGGCTTCGTAGGTTGTGGGATCAATCTCCGCCATGACTTGGTTCGATTTCACCACCGAATTGAAATCCACGAACAGCTTGGTGATCAGCCCGGAAACCTGGCTGCCGACGGTCACATTCAGGCTGCCGGAAAGTGGGTCGTTGACCGGATTCAACGTGCCTGTGGCCGTGACTACCTGGGTTATATCTCCGCGCTTGACCGGCACCGTTTCATATTGCGGCGTATCCTCGCGATCACGACGCAAATACCAGATGCCAAACCCAACACCAATAACGACAACTGCCGTGACTAAGACCCACTTCCACCAGCGATTACGATAATTTCCTGCCATAAAAACAAGCTCCAAGCGCCGATGTTTACAGAATGAGACAACGGCAGCAGCGGACAAGTTACGGAAATTTCCGTGTCTGTCCATGTTTTCGTTGGCGTGCACTTTCCGCTTTGAGGCGGCTCAGGCGATTCTTAGAATCAGCCCGTGCTTGAAAAATTCATCCAGCAACTCGCCGGCTCGGATCCGCTCACCGACGGGCAGGTTCGTCTAGCCGTGGATCAACTGACGGACGAAAGAGTTTCCACGGTCGTCAAAGCCGACTTTTTGACCGCGCTGGCGCAAAAGGGCGAAACGCCCCGCGAAATTGCCGCATTCGCCCGTGCCTTGCGTGAGAAATCCATTCCGCCTCCCATTGACCCGGCCTGGCGGGATGCCCGCGAAATCCTCGATGTGGTCGGCACGGGTGGTGACCGTCTGGGCACATTCAACATTTCCACTGCCGCCGCCTTGATCTGCGCTGCCGCGGGTGTCACCGTCGCCAAACACGGTAACCGGGCGGTTACTTCGCAAGCCGGCAGCGCCGACGTTTTGGAAGCGCTGGGCGTGCGGATAGATTTGCCGCCGCCCGACGCCGCGCGCTCCTTGCGCGAACGCCGGTTCGCCTTTTTCTTTGCGCCCGCCTGGCATCCCGCGTTCAAGCATATCGCACCGGCGCGGAAACTTTGTGCCGAACGCGGACAGCGGACTATTTTCAATTATCTCGGTCCGTTGCTGAATCCCGCGCATCCGTCCGCCATGCTCGTCGGCGTGCCGCGACCCGAACTTTGTGAACCACTGGCGCGTGTTTTGCAGTCGCTTGGCGTCCGTCGCGCCATGGTCGTGTGCGGAACAGTCCCGAGTCCCGGGTTTAAAGTCCAAAGTGCCATTGACGAGCTCTCGACGCTTGGCGAAAACACGATCGCTGAGTTTTATCAGGAACGCGGTTTTGCAACTTCGACTTTGTCGCCGGAACAATTTCCATTGCAGCGTGCGACGTTGTCAGATTTGATGGGTGGTGACCGCCAGGCGAATGCGGAAATCATCCGGCGCCTTTTCCGCGGTGAAGAGCGCGGTCCCAAACGCGATGCGGTTCTGCTCAACAGCGCCGCCGCGCTGTTCGTGGCCGGCAAAACGAAATCACTGGCCGAAGGTTGGGATTTGGCTGGCCAGACGATTGACAATGGGCACGCAAACGCGAAACTCGAGGAATTGACGCGTTAGCTCGCCGGTGCTGTGTTTTCCGGCGATTCTTTCGCGGCAGCTTCCGCCGCCTCTGCTTCCTTGACTTCCATTTCGGCGTAATGAAGGCCGAGATTATGTTGGGCAGTCTTGTCGCCCTGCCGTGCCGCCCGGATGAACCATTTCAAGGCTTCCTGCTGATTTTGTTCCACTCCACGTCCGGTCTGGTAGCACAAGCCGAGGTTACACTGGGCGGGCGCGCATTCCTGGTCGGCCGCCGCGCGGTACCATTTGACCGCTTCTGTGAAGTTCTGCGGTACGACCTGGCCGGTTTCGTAAAAAACGCCCAGGTTGAATTGCGCTGCAGGATAACCGCGTTCCGCCGCTTCCCGATACCACTTGACCGCTTCAACGTAATTCTGCGGCACACCTTGTCCGGTTTCGTAAAGCACACCCAGGTTGAATTGCGCCGCGGGATCGCTCTGCTCGGCCGCTTCCCGCAACCACTTGGCTGCCTCACCGAATTCCTGCGGCACACCCATGCCATGCAAATAGCACACGCCCAGGTAACATTGCGCCACCGGATCACTCTGCTCGGCCGCGCGCCGGAACCATTTCACCGCCTCCTGGTTGTCCTGGGTCACCCCCTGGCCGGTTTGAAAGCACACGCCCAAATAGCATTGCGCCTGCGGGTCGCCCTCGCTGGCGGCCTCGCGCATCGCTTCAAACGAATCCCATGTTCGACGGTTGCTTGGCATTGTAATCTCAAGGACACTTTTCGTGTCCCTCCCAGCATAAATCGTCACCATACAAATTCAAGCCACGAAATGGCCGCGTGTTTTCGCTTCCGTTCAATCAAACGGCCTGTTACAAAATTTTCATGGCAACCAAACTCACCATCGGCTTTCTGGGCGCGGGCAAGATGGCCACGGCCCTGGCCCGCGGCTTCATCCATGCGGAACTCGTTGGTCCCAAGGACATGGTTGCCGCCGATCCGGTTGCCGCCGCGCGAAAACATTTCACCGATGAAATCGGGGTGACGGCCACGGAATCCAATGCGGACGTGGCCAAAGCCGCCAACGTCCTGATTCTCGCCGTCAAGCCCGACCAATGTTCGGGCGTTTTGGCCGGATTGCACGGCAAATTCACCAGCCGTCATCTGCTCATTTCCATCGCGGCCGGGGTGACACTGGCAAAACTGGAAGGTGCGTTGCCGCCGGGCGCGCGCGTCATCCGGGTCATGCCCAATACGCCGGCGCTCGTCGGCACGGGGGCTTCAGCGTTCGCACTCGGCAAGTCCGCGACAGAGACGGATGGTGAACTGGCAAATACGCTCCTTTCCGCCGTGGGCATTGCGTTTCAGGTGAAGGAATCGCTGCTGGACGCGGTGACGGGTTTGAGCGGCAGCGGTCCGGCTTATGTTTTTCAATTCATCGAAGCATTGAGCGATGGCGGCGTGGCGGCAGGTTTGCCGCGAGATTTGGCCGCGAAACTTGCCGCCCAAACCGTCCTGGGTGCGGCCAAAATGGTCCTGGAAACCGGCGTGCATCCCGGTGCGCTCAAGGATCAGGTCACCAGTCCCGGCGGCACGACGATCGAAGGGCTGCACGAGCTGGAAAAAGGCCGGATGCGCGCCATCGTGATGAGCGCCGTCCGCGCCGCCACGGAGAAATCGAAGAAGCTCGGGCAATCTTGATCCGAATTAAAAACAATGGTTTTTAGTTCGCCCTTATTCCTGTTCTTATTTTTGCCGGTTGTGCTGGCAGCGTATGTCTTGCTGCCAGGCGTAAAGGCCAGGAATTTCTGGTTGCTCTTGATGAGCTTGGCGTTTTACGCATGGGGTGATCCGAATTGGATCTGCAAAGAACTGTCGCAGCGCGGCTAGAGCGGTTCAATAAATCTCGTAGCCGCCGAGGTAACGAGGCGGAATTGTCCAAGAGGGTCCGCCTCCTCACGTCGGCGGCTACAGTTTTCCCAGAAACGCTCTAAGCCTTCACCCGCGCAATTCCCGCACGTCCACCGCTTCCATGCCCGCTGCCCGAATGGCCATCAGACCAAGGTCGGTGTCTTCGTAGGCGCGGCAAAATTTTGGTTCGACTCCGATCTGCCGGGCCGCTTCCAGAAAAATGTCCGGCGCGGGTTTCTGGTGCTTCACCATTTCACTGGTCACCACCGCGTCAAATAAATGCCGGATTTTCAAATGGTCGAGCACCATGCCGATGACTTTTTGCGTCCCGCCGGAGGCGACGGCCATCGGAATTTTGCCGTGGTTTGCCTTCGCGATTTCGACGATGGCATGGACCGGCTCGACTTTGGCAATCAATGGCAGATACGTCTCTTCCTTTTCGTGCGCAACGGCGATGTGGTCCAGCGACCGGCCTTGTTCTTTGGCGAGCAACTTCAAAATATCGCGCGAGGGTACGCCGCCAAAGGCGTAGAAGCGGTCTTCGGGAAAGTGGAGATTGTGGCGTTGCGTGACGAGTTGCCAGGCGTGCCAGTGCAGTGGCATCGTGTCGGCCAAAGTACCGTCGCAGTCAAAAATCAAACCTTGGGGATTCATAATCCGCTGAAGCACGAAGGATGGGATCGCCAGACCATTCAGCTGTTTAACGCTTTTAACCTTTCCTCCAGGTCATGCGTCATCAGCGGGTCAATCATTGGATCCAGGTCGCCATCAATGAATCGTGCCAGATTGTAAAGCGTCACCTCGGCGCGATGGTCGGTAACGCGGTTCTGCGGGAAATTATAGGTGCGGATTTTTTCGTTGCGTTCGCCGGTGCCGACTTGCTGCTTGCGATGGGCGGCGTATTTGGCGTTTTCCTCGGCAATTTTCGCTTCCAGCAAACGTGAGCGCAGGACGGTCATGGCCTTGGCCTTGTTTTTCTGCTGCGAACGTTCATCCGCGCAACGCACAATCAGTCCGCTGGGCTTGTGCTGGATTTGCACAGCCGAATCAGTGGTGTTCACTCCCTGGCCGCCCTTGCCGGAGGCGCGGCAAACGTTAATCTCAATGTCTTCCGGTTTGATCTCGATGTCCACTTCCTGCGCTTCGGGCAGCACGGCGACGGTGCTGGTGCTGGTGTGGATGCGTCCCTGAGCCTCGGTCGCGGGCACGCGCTGGACACGATGCACGCCGCTCTCGTATTTGAGCCGTTTGTAAACGTCCGTGCCACTGATCTGGAAGACGATTTCCTTGAATCCACCGAGGTCAGACGGATTGGAATCGAGTGTTTCAACCTTCCAGCCGCGCGCTTCAGCATAACGGCAATACATCCGGTAGAGGTCGGCGGAGAACAGTGCAGATTCCGAGCCGCCCGCACCGGCGCGGATTTCGATGATGGTGTTGCGCGAGTCGGTCGGGCCCGGCGGCACCAGGCCGAACTGGATTTGTTGCGAAAGTTTTCTTTCTTCCGCTTCCAGCCGGGTGATTTCTTCCCTGGCCATCAGCGCCAGCTCGGATTCCGCCGGTTCAGATTGCAGCAACGCGCGGTTTTGCTCCGAATCGGCGAGCGTCTTCAAATAGACGTCCCCGACCGCAACCAGTTCCTTGAGCCGGGCGTATTCACGGGACAATTCCTGCGCGCGTTGCTGGTTGTCAAAGACCTTCGGATCGCTCAACGCGGTCTCAACCTCGGCATAACGGCGGCGGAACTTTTTGATGTGTGGTTTTAAATCCATTTTCGCAAAAAGAATCCGCCCACTTGTGGCGACGCACAAGCGGGCGGAATAAAATCGGGTCGCTAAACCTTCTTTTTCTTTTTCGAGGCAAACGCGGCCTGGGCGGCCTGCGTCTTGGCGGCACGCTGCTGGAATTTGTCCACGCGTCCGGCGGTGTCCACGAACTTTTGCTGACCGGTGTAAAACGGGTGGCAGACGTTGCAGATGCCGACGATAATCACGGGCTTGGTGGAGCGGGTCTTGATCACGTTGCCGCAGGCGCAACGAATCTCCGCGTCCACATATTTCGGATGGATGTCCGTCTTCATAAAAAGGGGCATGAAAATACCATGAATTTGCCGGATGACAAGACGGAAATTGCGGGAACTACACACCGCTAATCCATTGGCGGTCTTCCCAAACAGCCTTGAGTGAAGTCAAATTGCGCGAATCGAAGACATGCCCGGCAGCCTTGGCCAGCTTGCCTTCCTTCAAGGCGTTCCACGCATCGCTGGCATTGATGGCGACGAATTGCAGTACGCTTGGATCGCGGTAGCAGTCAATCATGCAGCGTGTGCAGCCATCACGGATGAGCTTCGAATCGTCCCATTCCCAAATTTTGCACATCGGCTTTTCCCAGTAATGACAGCGATAAAGATCGAGGTTCCAGTCCAGATAGAAATATTTGTGCCCGCCCAGGCAGCCGAATTTTTCCTTTTCGCCCCGCAGATGCCGCTGCATTTCGTTGAGCGATTCCATGGGATTGACGACTGGAAAATGGCTGTTACTTTTCATGTGCATTATCTTCTCAAATACTTGCAGCAGTTCGTCTTTCGAATAATTCACCAGGCCGCTGTCACTGAAGCTCAGATAGCTGCTGGCCAGCGACGTGAGCGGATAGCTGAACGTGCAACTCTTGAATCCGAGCGATTCGAGAAAGGCAGGCAGTTTATCATAATCATCAATTAATCGGCTGGCGGTGATGCTGGCGGTGGTTTGAACGCCAACTGAATGAAAGAATTCGTTCGCACGTTTGATTTTCTGGCAAACATTCGGCAGTCCGCGGTTTTTTTCGTGCCTGGCCACGTCGTGCGCGTCGATGGACATGATGACGCTGCTCAAACCGTCACTCACCAATCCCCGCATGTTTTCTTCAGTCCATAAACCGCCATTGGTGCAAATCATCGGGTGAATGCCGTGCTCCGTCGCGTAGCGGGTCATGGCGCGTAAATCGCGATGGACCATGGGTTCACCGCCAACAAAGAGCAGATAGCCGATGTGATTTTTTACTGCGATATCAATGGCATTGCAGGCTTCGTGCAACGTCACACTGCGCCGGGCCTTGGGATCAAATTTGGAACGCGCGAAACCGCAAAAATCACAATCGGCATTACAGATGTTGGTGATCGCAAACTGCAAATAGCCCGGCCCGCCGTGACGCAAGACCTCACCCACGAATTTCAGCAGACCCTTTTTCGACCGCTGAACCGGCTTGGCAAAATCAGGCGCCACTACGGTCGCCGGGGCGGCCCCGGCAACCGGCGAATTGGGTGCGGTCAAAATGTCACTCATGACAAACGATAACATAGTGTCGGCAAGCAATGGTGCGGGCAAACATTCTTTCACTCACAGAGTGCGCCGGCTCGCCATTTTCGCTTTGCGCGTGCAACGCAGAAGGCTTAATGTTCGTGCGCCTTGTCCGATGGTGTAATGGTAACACAGCGCCCTTTGGAGGCGTTATTCTTGGTTCGAATCCAAGTCGGACAGCCAATCCTGTAATTACTCCTCAAGCCCGGCTTCATCGCAACCGTTGGCACACAAATCCGAGGAAGAATCATTATTCGCATTGGTCACGGCGCTGCGCTTCAACCAGACCACCAGAATTCCGATGTCGGCAGGTGATACACCGGAAATCCGGGCCGCTTGACCGATGGTTGCGGGTCGAATCCGAGCAAGCTTTTGTGAAGCTTCCAGCCGAAGACTCGGCACTGCGGAAAAATCAAACGTGTCGGGAATGACTTTGTCTTCCAAACTTTTAAATTTTTCAACTTCAAGTCCTTGGCGTTCAATATATCCAGCGTATTTAGCTGCAATTTCGACTTGTTGAATAACTTCGTCCGACAAAGTCTCATTTCTACCAGGCAAATCCTTGTAAGTAACTTCAGGTCGCGTTAATATCTTAATCAAAGCATCTGAACCATAACGAGTTGCATTAATCCTGTCCAATTCTTCAGCAATGGCTTTTTGCTTCTCTCGGAATTTCTTGTAATTACGTTCAGGCAAAAGGCCAATGTCATGGCCAAGCCCCGAAAGCCGCAAATCAGCATTATCTTGGCGCAACAGCAAACGATACTCTGCTCGCGAAGTAAACATGCGATAGGGCTCGGTGGTTCCCTTTGTGACCAAGTCATCAATCAAAACACCGATGTATGCTTGATCGCGCCGCAGAACTATAGGATCAAGTTTCTTAACCCGCCTTACTGCGTTGATTCCGGCAATGAGGCCCTGCGCCCCGGCTTCTTCATAGCCTGAAGTGCCATTTATTTGTCCGGCCAGAAACAAGTTGCGACATGCCTTTGTCTCCAGCGTTGGCAGCAGTTGCGTCGGATAGACGAGATCGTATTCGACAGCATAGGCAGGACGCATGATTTCGGCATTTTCACACCCGATGATTGTCCGAACCAAGTCAACCTGTACGTCAAAGGGGAGACTGGTTGAAAAACCATTGACGTATATTTCATCCGTTTCGATACCCTCAGGCTCAAGGAAAATCTGATGCCGCTCTTTTTCTCTGAATCTTACTATCTTGTCTTCAATTGACGGGCAGTATCTTGGCCCAATTCCTTGAATAACACCTGAATACAAAGGAGATTTATGGAGATTCTCCCGAACCAGTGTGGCGGTTTTCTTCGTCGTATAGGTAATGTGACATGACATTTGGCCGTTTAATCGTTCGAGAATCGAGTGATTTGGATAGTTGATTTGCAGCGACTTGCCTGCTTGCGTGTTTTGATAATTTTGTTCCATGTGGAACAAATCGTCTTTCCAGTATGTGAAGTAAGGAACCGGCTCATCACCTGGCTGCGCTTCGGTCTTTGAAAAGTCAATTGAGCGGCCAAGCAAGCGTGGTGGGGTTCCCGTCTTAAACCGACCAAGCTCCAGTCCGAGTTCTTGAAGCGATGACGAAAGGCTCATTGCGGCTACATCACCGGCACGCCCGCCGGTTTGCTGATTTGATCCGATGTGCATCAGTCCTCTCAGAAAAGTCCCCGTGGTTACTATCACAGTCTTTCCATGGAACTGGACTTGCATGGTTGTTTCCACCCCAAACGCCACTCTGTCCTTGTGTAGGATTTTAGCGGATTGACCTTGTCTTACGTCGAGGTTTGGTTCCCTTTCGCATACCCATTTTAATCTAAATTGATAGGCCTTTTTATCACATTGAGCGCGAGGAGCCCAAACAGCCGGACCCTTCTTCGTATTCAGCATTCGAAATTGAAGCCCAGTCATATCGGTGTTCATCCCCATTTCACCGCCAAGCGCATCGATCTCACGGGCCAAATGCCCCTTGGCCAGCCCACCAATCGCCGGGTTACAGGACATCTGACCTATGGTATCAGCATTCATTGTCAGCAAGAGTGTCTGACAACCCATCCGCGCAGCGGCGAGTGCGGCTTCAACTCCCGCGTGGCCAGCTCCAACAACTATGACGTCAAACTCTTTTGGATAGACAAACATGAAAGCATCAACTTAGACCATACTTTGCATCAAGCGAAGAACGATCTTGGGATTTTGAGATACGGTGATGTGGGTTTGATGCTAAGTGTTGAATAACTTTGTGCACTGTTTCTATATCATCTTCTGCTCCAATTGCTTTTGAAATTTCAGCCGCCGTGAATAACTTATTGGGCTTATTAGAAAGATAGTCTAAAATTTTTCTTTGAATTTCAATAACCTGCCCGGCCGCCTTCTTGCCGGCTTCGACGCCAGGTTGATGGTAGGCGTTGATATTAATCATTGACGCATAAAAGCCAACAGCACGTTCAAATAGTGCTATCAACTTTCCAACGGTACTTGCTGAAGTTTCGTTCACAGTGATTGTCAGTGATTCCCGGTCTTTGTCTGCCAAAGCTTGCCGCGTTCCAAGATAGAAACCATGGAGAAAATCCCCAGATGTAACCTTCTCCTCGACTATCAAACTCGAGTTTTGACCGTCAGCCAGCACTTCGATAAAGGTGACGAAAAAGTTATTCAAACCGTCTCTTAACTGTTGAACGTAAGAATGCTGGTCCGTGGAACCTTTGTTGCCGAGAACAGTAATTCCTTGGTTAACGACATTTTTATTCAAGTCCAATTCCTTGCCGAGCGATTCCATCAAAAGCTGTTGAAGATATTTTGAAAACAGTTCCAATCGGTCCTGATATGGCAAAACAACCATATTTTTTGTCCCTTTACCGTTACCGGAAGCAAACCAAGCCAAGGCTAGCTGTAATGCAGGATTCGCTTTAACGTTCTGATTTCTGGTTAACGCGTCAATTTCACAAGCTCCTGACAATAAGTTGTTTATATCTATGCCTTGCAATGCTGCCGGTAGCAGACCGACTGCGGAAAGTTCACTGGTTCGCCCTCCAATCCAATCCCACATTGGGAAGCGTGCAAGCCATTTATTTTGATTTGCATATTTATCAAGATCACTTCCCGCCATAGTGGTGGCGACGGCGTGTGAACCAAAATCCAAGGCCGCCGTTTCATATGCTGCTTTGGCAACGAACATCCCATTGCGGGTTTCTTTTGTGCCGCCGGATTTGGAAATTACGATGCACAAGGTTCGATCCAAATCATGTCCAATTGTCGCCAAAACCCGGTCCATGCCATCTGGGTCAGTGTTGTCAAAGAAATACGGTTTGAGCTTGTCGGTGCGCGGATCGCCCAAGGCATGAGCAACGAATTGAGGTCCCAGTGCAGATCCACCGATACCAATGAGTAAAAAATTTTTGAATTTCCCGCCATTTCCGCGAATTTTTCCGGTGTGAACTTTCTTGGCAAACTCCTTGATCCGGTCAATGGTTTCCTCAATTTCCCGGCGGATTTCCACTGTCGGCGCGAGTGCGGGATTCCGCAGCCAATAGTGGCCGACCATGCGATTTTCGTCAGGATTTGCGATCGCCCCCCTTTCCAACGCTGACATGTCAGCCAAAGCCTTTTGCACGCGCGGTTCCATGTTGGTAAAAAACTCATCGGACACCTTCATGCGGCTCAAGTCCACCCCCAGACCCGCTTCGGGGAATTCTGTGTAATATTTTTGGAACCGCTCCCACCATTGCAATTTTGAATAATTCATAAAATTTGTTTCAATGTGAGTGAATAAATTTGATGGCGATTTGTTGCAAGAAAATTGCGCGAAACATTTCCGTCCAAAACGAAGAGGCCGGATGAATAAGACTTCAGATCTGAAGGCGGTCCCTGTGAAGTTTACTTGAGCGGCAACGTGAGAACGATACTCGTACCGTGTTTGAGGCGGGATTTGATGCGAATGTTGCCGCGGTGCGTTTCAATAATGCGGCTTACGATGGCCAGGCCAAGTCCGGTACCCTTGGCTTTCGTCGTGTTGAGTACCGCGGTGAAGGCCCGATGTTGCAATTCTTCGCTCATGCCCTTCCCCGTGTCTTTGAACTCCACTGAAACGTGTGTTGGCTTTTCACTCGTGCGCGGAGAATGGAGTGTCCGGGATTTTATTGTGAGTGAACCGCCCTCCGGCATCGCTTCAGCGGCATTGAGAATCAGATTCAAAAAGGCCTGTTCCAGTTGCGGTGCATCAGCCATGACCATCGGCAAATCCGGCGCCAGGGTGCGGACCAGGTTGACATTCTGATTCGCCAGTTTATGACGCACGAGCAGGCCGAGTTCATCAATCAATTCGTTCAAATTCACCGGTGCCAGCTGCGGTTCGGTTGTGCGGGCAAAGGCCAGGATTCGCTCCACGATTTTGTTCAAGTGCTCGATTTTTGCATCAATCAACCGGGCGTCCTTGGCGCGCGGATCGTCATCCGGAAACTTCAGGTCCAGCGAGTGGTAAAGCAGCTTCATCACCGTAAGCGGATTGCGAATTTCATGCGCGACTTCGGCGGCGAGCAAACCCAGCGCGGACAGTTTTTCGTTTTGCCGCAATTGTTCCTCCACGTCTACGATGCGCTCGTAAAGCCGCGCTTTTTCGATGGCGATGCCGGACAATTCCGCCAATGCCCCCAGAATGCGGATTTCCTCGTTGGAGAAGTTATAGGGCCGGCCCGTATAAACACTCAAGGTGCCGATGGCCAGGCCGGCGAACAGCAACGGCACGCTCAAAAGTGAGATCAATCCCTCGCGCCGCGCAACCTGGACATTTTGATAACGGCTCGAGGTCTGGACGTTTTCCAATTGCAGCGGTTTCTTGCGGCGCACGACAACACCGAGAACGCTCTCTTCGACACTCAACCGCGGTTTTTTGAGATAAGCCTTGCCCGCGCCATAGTTGGCGCGCAAATCCAGCCACTCACGGCTTTCATCAAGCATCATCAACGAACACATGCGCGCTCGCATGAGCACGCACGCTTCGCGGGTGATGACCCGCAACGCCTCGTCGAGGTTCAACGTGGAATTGATCGTCCGGCTCACACTGGCGAGCGATTCAAACAAGCGCGCTCTCAGGCGCAACTGTTCGTAAAGCCAGGTATTTTGAATTACCTTGGCCGCCTGTACCGCCAGTTCCTGCAACAATTCCTGGTCATCCCCATCGAAGGCATCCACGCGGTTCGAATCCACGTTCAGCACACCACGGGTTTCGCCGTTTACTTCCAGTGGCATCGCCAGTTCCGAGCGCACACCGGACCGGGCGGCGACGTAACGCGCATCTTGGGCCACGTCGCCGACGCGCGCGGGTTTGCCATGGCGCGCGACCCAACCGGTGATGCCCTCACCCAGCCGCAATTGCAGCCGCTTGGCGCTGGAGGGCAATCCTTGGGCGGCGTGAATTTCCAGAAAATTTGAAGTGGGATTGACCAGAACGACCGAACCGCTGGATGCGCGCATGAGCCGCACGGCCTCGCTTACGATCAACTGCAACGCCTCCTGCGAATCCAGCGTCGAGTGGATGACGTTGCTCACCTGATAAAGCAGCTTCAGTCGCTCGTATCGCGAGGTCAATTTTGCCAGCTCGTCATTCACGGGTTTGGAACTCAAATTCATCGCACACGCGCGGTCAGCAGCAATCCGGCCGCAGCAAAAAACAAGTTGGGCAGCCAGGCCGCCAGCCAGGCGGGCAGACGATCACCCTGGCCCATGGCCAACCCGACTTGTTGCAGCACAAAGAAAGTGAAACAGATAAAGACGCTGCCAGCTACGCCGACAAACAGGTTTCGTCGGCCCGATGCCACGCCGAAGGGAATGGCGATGAGCACCACCACGAGACAGGTCCACGGCGCCGCCAACCGCCCGTCAAATTTGGTCCACCAGTTGGCCGCCTCGGCGGCTGGCAAATTCGGATGCCGTCGCAGATATTCCCAAAGAACCGAGAGCGGAATGTTCAGTTTACGCGAATGCAGGCTCTCGTATTCACTCATTTTGATTTCGTTTTCGATGCCGGCCGGCGTTTCATCAAAATCCGGCATCGCCAGTTCATTGGTCTGAAGAAATGGAACCACCGGGGCTGTTTCGCTGGCCTGTTCGAATTCCTTTGCATTGAAAAACGTCCAGCCAGGCTTCGAGTAAATCGCCCGGTCAGCGTACAATTTCCGGATGGAACCATCGGGCAAGGTCCAATTGATCACGATTGAACCGGACATTTCCGTTGTTTGGGGGCGATATTCATTGAAAATCCAGATGCGGTTGGCTTGCGCGTTGGTGAAACCGTGGAATTGATTGGGCACGTCGTCCGACTTATGAACATAGCGATTCAAAATGCGTTCTGCCCATCCGGTGCTCCGGGGTACGCCAATTTCATTTAGCGCAAACAACACCAGGCTGGCGACGAATCCAACCGCAAAATACGGCACACACAACCGCCACAGGCTCATGCCCGCCGCGCGCATCGCGGTGATTTCATTATGCCGCGCGTGATGAGTGAGCGTGTAGAGCAATGCCAGCAGGAGGGCGATGGGCAGCACCGTCACCAGACATTCCGGCGTCCAGGCGGCACACAACTCAACGACATCCCATAGGTGCAGTTTGGCTTCCTGCAAATCGTCCAGTCGGGTGAAAAGGTTGAAGGAAATCCAGAACACCACGAAGCCGCCAAGGCAATACACCAGTGGCATGAGAAGTTCGCGCAATAAATATCGGTCGAGCAACCGCATCAAGGCAGGGTACGCAGCACGCAGGGAAGTGAGCAAGTCTGGCCTGCCGTCTGTTATTCCGGCCGGTCTCCCGCAGCGAGTGATTTTTATGTGAACATTTGAATTTTGGTTTTCATAAATTTGGAATGTCTTACCTGCTTCTATTTTGTTACTGACAAATTTGAGGCGGCCGGGTCGCTTTCCGTTCCCGGATGGTAACCGAACTGGACGAGCTTGGCCTTCATGGTGATGCGAGAAACGCCGAGCCAGCGCGCGGCTTTGGCTTGATTGCCGCGGGCGAGTTCGATGGCGCGGCGGAACAATTCACGCTCGGCGAATTCCATCACGCGGGCGTGGACGTCCGCCAATTCGCCACGCTGGGCGGTGGCGAGCAAATCGTCAAGATACTCTCCCAAAGGACGCTTCGCCGAATCGGCCACGCCGGCGTCTTTGTTCAAGACCGTCCGGATGTGGTCCTCGTTGATGGTGTAGTCCTGCGCGAGGAGCAGCGCCTTGCGGATGACATTTTCCAATTCACGCACGTTGCCGGGCCAGGAGTGCGACTGGAGAAATTCCAATGCTTCAGGGCGGATGGAGGGTTGCGCGTTGCCGAGTTCCGGCCCGTATTTTCGCAGAAAATAGCGGACGAGTTCGGGGATGTCCTCCTTGCGCTGGCGGAGCGGCGGCAGGGTGATGACCACCACGTTGAGCCGGTAATACAAATCCTCGCGGAATGATTTTCCCCGGATTGCGGTTTCCAAATCGTGATTGGTGGCCGCCAGCACACGCACGTCCAAGGGAACGGTTTCCCGGCCGCCGAGCCGTCGCAGGGTTTTTTCCTGAAGCACGCGCAGGAGTTTGACCTGTGTGCCAAGCGTCATGTCGCCGATTTCATCTAGGAAAATGGTGCCGTGGTCGGCTTGCTCAAACCGGCCAATCCGCCGCGCCGCCGCGCCGGTGAACGCGCCGCGTTCGTGGCCGAACAATTCGCTTTCGAGCAGCGTTTCGGGAATGGCGGCGCAGTTGATGGCGATAAACGGCGCGTTGGCGCGGTCGCTATGCTGATAAATGGCGCGGGCAATCAGCTCCTTGCCGGTGCCGGTTTCGCCGCGGATGAGCACGTTCACCGGCTTGGCGGCGACGCGGCCAATCTCCTTGTAAATTTCCCGCATCGCCGCGCCTTTGCCGATGAGCGCGTCCCGGCCGGCGGTGGATTCGCCGAGCGCCACCGGCTCGGACATGAGGCGGTTGCTGTCTACCGCACGGCGAATCAGTTCGAGCAAATGGGGAATTTCAAACGGCTTGAGCAAATAGTCGTAAGCGCCGAATTTCGTCGCTTCGATGGCCGTTTGCGTGGTGCCAAAGGCCGTGATCAGAATAATCGGCAGACGGGGCTGGGCGGCGTGCAATTGGCGGACAAGTTCCAGTCCGTTCAAACCCGGCATTTTCAAGTCGGTGATGACGACGTTGAACGGCGCGCGGGCGGCGCGCGCCAGGCCATCGTCGCCTCGTCGTTCCATGACCACTTCGCAGCCTTCGCTGGTCAACACCTGCTGCAGGGTGTCGCGGACCCCGGGGTCATCGTCAATCAGCAGAATTTTTGTGGCGGCGTTCATTCAATCACTCGCGGCAGGATGATACCAAAAGTTGTGCCGCGATCCACCTGCGTTTGATACTGCAACCGGCCACCGTGTTGTTGTACGATCCGCGCCGCGATGGACAGGCCCAGCCCGGCACCGTTTTCCTTGGTGGTGAAAAAGGGGTCGAACAACCGCCGTTCCAAGTGCGGCGGAATGCCTTTGCCGGTATCGGTGACTTCGAAGATAACAACGGGGGTTTCCCCGTTGGCAAGGCGCTTCCGGCCCGGGCGCGCGCGCAGCGTAACGGTGCCATCCCGACCGATGCTGTCCGCTGCATTCTGGATCAGATTGATGAGGACTTGCTTGAATTGGCCTGTGTCCACGCGGATGCGCATGGGTTCGGACGGTTCCAGGTTCAGCCGGATGTTGTTTCTTTCCAGTTGCGGTGCAAAGAAATGCTGCGATTCCAGCAGGAGCAAATCCGCCGAAATCGTGGTGAGCTCTGGCTCGGCAGGCCGGGCGAACTGGAGAAAGTTGTTGACGATCCGTTCCAGCCGTGAAATTTCCCGCTCCATCACTTCCACGTCGTCGCGCTCCGGCGAATAGTTTGAGAATTTTTTCTTTTGAATGAATAGCGCGGCTTTGATGGCCGTCAGCGGATTTCGGATTTCATGCGCCACGCCGGCGGCCAGCGTGCCGAGCGAGGCGAGTTTCTCTTGATGTTCGAGCAGCGTCTGGCTCTCCACGAGTTTGACGCGCAATGGCTCGATCAAGTCGCGATAGGCGACGAAGGCGAGGGCCAGCGAGAACAGGCAGAGCAGCCCGAGCGCAACCAGAACGAGCGCGCGCAATTCCGTGTGCAGCACCTCCACTCTGGCCATCACCTGGTCTCTGGAGGCCAGATGCGCCTGGGTCAACTCCTGCCCAAGCCGGTATAGCCGCTGTGACTCTGTCCTCACGCCGGTGTATTCATCCATCGTGGCTGAGACATCACCAAGCGCCACCAGCCGAACCAGCAACTCCTTCGCCGCCCGGAGATAATCGTCATAGGCGGTGTCAATCTGGTTCATAATCGCCTTCTCTTGCGCGGTGGCCAGCTTGGGCTTCTGTTCATCAATCCACAGGTCCAGTTCGTGGCTGGCTTTGTTAAAGGCGGCGACATCCGGCAAGGTATGCGACCGGCCATAATGATAAAGGGATTCGTTCAATTGGCGCAGATGATCCCTGAACTCGTCGCCGATCCGGTAGCTTTCCGAATCCACTTCTTTCAATTGCTTGCTCAGCGCTCCGGATTGCCACTGCAATTCCACGACCAGAAAGGCGATGCTCGCCCACGTCAACACAACTGCGACGACGAGGCCGATTAATCTTAGTTGCAAGCGATTCTTCATAGTCAGGAGAATATTAATTATTCCGTCGCGCATGCCTGGCAACGAAAATCGCCCGGCTGCTTCGCTTCATTTGACCAGCAAGCTCACCACAGAGACAAGCCTTTGCAAGAACCGTGCTAGGCACGGCTAGAGCATTTTCATAAATCATATAGCGTATTGGGCGTGTAAAAAGAAGCTCTGGCAGTCGGTGGGGGAGATGGTGTCAAAGGCGGTGGCCGCCGCCCGCAGCAGTTGGTCGGCGGTGCGGGGAGCCAGCGCCCGCAGGATGGCTTTAACCTTGCTCCAGAGGTTTTCAATCGGGTTGAAGTCGGGTGAATACGGCGGCAGATAAAGCAGGCGAGCCCCCGCCGCTTCAATGGCGGGGCGCACCCCCGCCACCTTGTGCGTCGCCAGATTGTCCAGAATCACCAGGTCATCGGGCTGCAGGGTGGGAACCAAACCTTGCCGCACCCAGGCCAAAAACATCTCCCCGTCCATCGGCCCCTCAAACAGCCAGGGTGCGCAAGGTCCCAGCAAACGCACCGCCGCAATCAGCGTGGTCGTCTGATAATGCCCCTGCGGTACCGGGCAGACCAGCCGCCGGCCGACCCGACAACGCCCGTATAAACGGGTCAGCTTGGTGTTGGCGCCGCTTTCGTCCACAAAGACCAGCCGTTCGGCGGGCACAGCGGTCAGCCGTTCATGCCAGTGGCTTCTTTGCTCGGCCACGTCGGGCCGCGACCGCTCGGCGGCGTGCAGCGTTTTTTTTACAACTCAACCCCAACTGGCGCAGCCACAAATCCACGGTCGAAGTCCCGAACCGACGATCCAGTTGCGCCCCCAATTCGGCCAGCGTCGCATCGGGTTGCCGGTCCACCAGCTTTTGCAAACGCGCCTGCCGCCGCGGGGTCAGCAGGCTCTTGCGCCCACACAAATGTGTCTGCGGCTGGAGTGTCCCGCGCTCCCGAAACTGCTGACGCACCCGCCGCACGGCGGCCACGCAAAAACCTGAAAATTCGGCGATCTCCAGCGTGCTTTTGCCTTGTTCGTAGAGTCGCAGAATCCGCTCACGCACCGGCAGGGAAATAGCTTTCATGCCCCCAACCTGCCATATCCTCCCCCTTTCAGTAAAGCTATATGTTTTATGGAAATGCTCTAACACCAAAGAACGATGGTCTGCGGGAACCAGAACGGGTTTCATTCCCCAAAAGGGTGTAATCACTCACGCAAAGCAGAGCGGAGCAAGCGATGTATGTAAACCAATTTTGCATTCCAGCATATCCGCTATGCAGTGGTTGCGGTTGGCAACCCCGCATTTTTCGGAATTTCCCGCGGTTTTCAATCAATTCGCAAAGGCATCACGCGGCTGGAACCTGGTGGCATGATTCGTGCCGGGCAAAAAAATCCGGATGGATGACTGTACAATGCCTTTGCCGACCGACAGACCTTCAGCAATTGCTGCGGGATTAAAAAATGGTTTCCGGCAAAAGCGGCCAGATTTTTTTATTGTGGGCGCTCCCAAGTGCGGCACCACCGCCTTGAATCATTATCTGGCGGCGCATCCGGATATTTACGTTGCGCAAAAAGAATTGCACTTCTTCGGCGCGGACCTGCATTTTAGCCCCCGGTTTTATCGCCGTGACCGGGATGCCTATTTAGCCGAGTTTGACGCTTGGAACGGGCAGACCCGCGCGGGCGAAACCTCGGTTTGGTATCTTTTCTCGCGCCAGGCCGCCGCCGAAATCAAAGCCTTTAATCCGAACGCACGTATCATTATCATGCTGCGGGAGCCGGTGGCCATGCTGTATTCGGTGTATTGTGCGTTTTGCGCCGATGGCAACGAAAACCTGCCCACCTTCAAAGAAGCCTTGGCGGCGGAAAATGACCGGCGGGCCAGACGCCGTATCAGCCGGCAGACCTATCTGGCGCAAGCGTTGGCCTATCGGACGACCGCATGCTTTACCGAACAGGTCCGGCGCTACTTCGATGCCTTCGGCCGCGAACGGGTGCTGGTAATCATCTATGACGATTTTAGCACCGATACTGCGGACAGCTACCGCAAGACTCTTGACTTTTTGGGTGTCGCTTCCGGCGGCGCGGGCGTCGCTTTTGAAGTAATTAATGGAAACGTCAACGGAAATCTATCCGTGCGGAGCCGCGCCATGCGGGCCATTTTAAACGACCCGTTGATACGCAGGACGGCCATCGGCCTGCGCCGCTGGGTACCCCGCCGGATCTTCATGGCGGTGCAAAAAACCGGACTGCGGCTCGAGGCAATCAACTCTATCAAGAGTCCCCAAAAACGTTCGCCGCCGGAGCTGGAGTTGCAACTTTCTCTTCGGCGCGAGTTCGCGCCGGAAGTTGAACGGTTAAGCGCATTGCTGGAGCGCGATCTCACCCATTGGAGCAGGCCGGGAGCGGCAATTTCGGAACCGGCAGTGGCCCTGACGAAAACCAAAAGGCCCAATCCGTGCTGAACTAGGTCTGGTTCGAAACAACATGAAATGGTTGTCTGCTATCGCCCGAACGCCGACCGGAGGCTGGGCCGCGACTTGTTTACTGTTTCTCGTGGTGCTCTCGGTTTTGTTGCATGGCGTCTTTCTGCCGGGACACACCTTGTTTTCAAACGATGGCCCGCTGGGCGAGTTGATGGCGGAGTGCCACCGTTTCCCGGGCAGGTTTTTTGGCTGTTGGTCAGACCTGAACAGTATCGGATTTAACGGAGGGGTGGCGCCTCCGGACATCACTTTCGGTTTACAGTGGCTGTTGGGTCCGATTTGGTTTTCCAAGTTTTATGCGATTGTGTCGCTTTTGGTCCTGGGCCTGGCAGCGTGGCTTTTTTTCCATCAGTCACGTTTGACTCCGCTGGCGTGCGTTTTGGGCGGGCTGGCGGCAATGTTGAATTCTACCTATTTCTCGGTGGCGTGTTGGGGAATGTCGCCGCACGTGCTTACCGCCGCATTGAGTTTTCTGGCGCTGGCGGCGCTGGCGGACACCTCCTCGCGTCAACACTGGGTACGTCTGATTTTGGCAGGGTTGGCCGTGGGAATGGGGGTCGCCGAGGGCGCTGATGTCGGGGCCATTTTCAGCCTGTATGTTGCGGCCTTCATCATATATCAGGCTTTGATTGCCGGAGGTTCATGGGCAAGGAACCTGGTCGTGGGGTTGGGTCGGCTGGCATTGGTCGCCGCTTGTGCCTTGTTCCTGGCCGCTTCGTCAGTTTATAGCTTGGTCAACACGTCCATCGAAGGGTTGGTGGGAACCCAGCAAGACGTTCAAACCAAGGCGGAGCAGTGGGGTTGGGCCACGCAATGGAGTCTGCCCAAACTAGAAACGTTGGGTTTGGTGGTGCCTGGTCTTTTTGGTTACGGCGATAATACGCCGAGTGGAGGCCAGTATTGGGGCAGGATTGGGCGTGATCCCGCTTGGGAAGAATATTTGGTCGATGGTAGCCAAGGCCCGCCACCGACCGTTTTTTTGCGGTACGCCGGAAGCGGCTATTACACGGGGGTGCTCGTCATGCTGGTGGCGTTTTGGACGGTGACCCAGTCCCTGCGCCGAAAAGATTTCCTTTTCAACCTTGAGCAACGCAAGTGGCTTAGGTTCTGGCTGGGAGTCGCTGTGCTCTCGCTGTTGCTGGCGTTCGGTCACTTTGCGCCTTTTTACCGGTGGTTTTATGCGCTGCCCTACGCCTCCACAATTCGCAATCCGATCAAATTCCTTTATTTGTTCAGTATTGCCGTCGTGGTGCTTTTTGCATTTGGCGTGGATTGCTTGTGGCGCAGATACATGCAACCGGCTCGAACGAATGCCGACTCCCGGTGGCCCGGGTTGCAGAGTTGGTGGAACCGGGCCGCCCGGTTTGAAAAAAACTGGGTTTACGGCTGCGGGATGGTCTGGGTTGTGAGTTTGCTGGCCTGGTGGGTTTACGCGCAACATCGCTGGGAGCTGGAACAGTACTTGCAGTCCGTCCAGATTGATTCATCCGTGGTTGACTCCGTCGCCGGTTTCAGCATCCATCAGGTGGGTTGGTTCATGCTCTTCTTTTTTCTGGCCGTAGGGCTTATGATTTTGATCTTCAGCAGTGCGTTTGTGGGGCGGCGGGCCGGCATCGGCTCCCTTTTGCTGGGTGTGCTGTTGTTGGCGGATCTGGGACTGGCCAACCAACCGTGGATTGTTTATTGGGATTATCAGCAGAAGTATGCCAGCAATCCGATCATTGACCTGTTGCGGAATAAGCCCTACGAACACCGTATCGCAATCGCCCCCATTACTCTGCCGCCACAACTAATAGTACTTAAGAAACTTTACAAGAACGAGTGGCTGCAACAACAACTGCCGTTTTATAACGTCCAGTCGTTCGATCTGGTGGAAGCGCGGCGAATGCCGCAGGATCTTTCGGCCTTCTTGGAAGGGCTGAACCAGACCAATATAGCAGATCTGCCGTGGCTCACAAGTCGCGCCTGGCAGCTTACTAATACCCGTTACATTTTGGGACCCGGTGAGTTGGACGATTTCTGGAACCACCAAGATTATTTTGCGCATACCCCGCTCTCGCCTGTCGTGCGCTTTGCTATAGTCCCCAAGCCGGGCCTGTCCGAAGTCACCAGATTGAGTCAATTAACCGCCGTCCCCAATGATGACGGCCTTTTTGGGCTGTTCGAATTTGCCGCCGCCCTACCCCGCGCCCGGCTTTATGAACACTGGCAGGTTGACACCAACGACCGAGCCGTGCTGAAACAGTTGTTCAGCCCGGCCTTCAACCCGGAAAACAGCGTGTTTGTAGCCGGTGGGGTGCCGACGAATTCGGCTACGATCGCCACCAATCAGATGGCTGGCATGGTTCACTTTGTCAGTTATGCCCCCAAGGACATTTTCCTCAAAGCGGAGGCGGCGTTGCCCTCCGTCTTGCTGTTCAACGATCATTACGACCCGAATTGGAAGGTGCTGGTGGATGGCAAACCGGAGAAGTTGCTGCGCTGTAATTTTCTGATGCGCGGGGTCCATCTGTTGCCGGGAAGGCATATCGTTGAATTTAAGTTTCAGCCGCCGGTCGGATGGTTCTACGTCAGTCTGGCGGCAGTGGCTGCCGGCCTGCTGGCGCTGAGCGTTCTCCTGGTTTCGACAAATAAAAGCGCGGTTCCAAAGTCTGCGCCGCCGCCCGCGCTGCCGCCTTCACAAACTCAATCCAAGCGCAACCGGGACTTTCGCAAAAAGACCGGCCAAAAGACAGCCGTTCGAAAGGATGAATTCCTTGAAGTTCATCCGCCTATCAAGCCCCATTAAATCATGAACTCAGTTTGTCCACGATCTTCCGCCTTGTCGGTGAAACCGGCTTTTGCCAAGACATTGAGCAGGTCAGCATATCCCGTTAGCTGGGGCTGCCAGCCCGAATTTTCACACTTCGCAAATTCCTTGTTTTTTGATGGGTGCCCCGACTTTTCCGGGCTGGCATGGTTCAGGCCAGACGCTGGAGTGATCGCTTATGAATAAAATTTTGCTGGCCGATGATGATGCCGCCATTCGGCAGATGCTCGGACAAGTTTTAATCTCGGAACAATATGATGTGACTTTTGCCGCCACGGGTCGCGAGGCTGCGGCGCAGTTCATCACCGACCTGCCGGACTTGGTTCTTCTGGATTTGAACATGCCCGAACGCGACGGCTGGGACGCCTTCAACTTGATGTATCAAACCCACCCTTCAGTGCCCGTCATTATCATCACGGCCATGTCTGGGCAATATAGGCGCGCCGTGGATTTGGGCGTGGATGCTTTGATGGAAAAACCGCTGGACATTCCGCTCTTGCTGGAAGTTATCCGGGATTACTTGTCCGAACCGGAAACGGAGCGTGTCCGTCGGCTGACCCGGCCAGATTTCAAAACCGTCTTGTTGGGCGAACGCGCCGAAGAGTCTTTCGCAAGCGCAAGCCGATGAAACCGGCGAATGAAAGCGTTCAACACGAATTTCGACTGAAACCAAAATCAAATCTCAAACAAAATTTATGAACCCATCCCAGATCATTAAACCGTTCACCTTTATGGCAATGGCCGGTCTGCTCGCCGGCTGTGTTGGCCCCAACGGCCAGCCAAATTACACCGGCAGCGGCGCACTCATCGGCGGCGCATCCGGCGCGGCCATCGGCGCGGCGGCCGACCGGCGCAATCCCGGCGCCGGCGCGCTCATTGGCGGCGCGGCCGGGCTTATCACCGGCGGCCTCATCGGAAACAGCATGGATCAACAAGCCACCGCCCAACGCGCGGCGCAACCGCCGCCAACGGTCGTGGTCGCGCCCCAAAACCAGCCCTTGAGCATCGCCGACCTCAAGGCGATGGCCAAGGCCGGTGTGGGCGATGACATCATCATCAACCAGATTATCAACACACACTCGGCGTATAATCTGGACGCCAACGACATCATTGACCTGAAAAAAGGCGGCGTCAGCGACAAGGTGATTACCTACATGATGAACACCGGCAACAACGTGGTGGCCAGCCAGGCCCCACCACCGCCCCAGACGGAAGTGGTGGTGGCAGCGCCGGGGCCGGATTACGTGTGGGTGGACGGCGATTGGACCTGGAACGGCGTCGCGTGGGTTTGGATTGGCGGGCGCTGGATTTTGCCGCCGTATCCCCATGCGATTTGGGTTGGTCCCCGCTGGGAACGCGGCCCGGGCGGCTGGCATCGGGAGCCGGGACACTGGCGTTGAGAAAAGGCGCCTTGCCCGGATTGCAGGCGAGTCCGCTGCGTTTCAAAAACCACCGACAAGGCAGCAGGAGCTTTTATGAAAATTGACTATCGCTGGTCCGGTCAAAAAAGGATTTTGGCCGTGGACGATGATCCGTCCGTGCGGGAAATGCTGATGCGCGTTCTCGTGAACGAAGGTTACGAGGTGTGGACGGCGGCCAATGGAAAGGGAGCGTTGGAAATCGCCGCGTCAGCCCGCGTGGATTTGGTGATCCTCGATTTGATGCTGCCGGGGGAGAACGGCTGGGACGTGTATGAACGGCTCACCGTGGAAAACCCGCTGCTCTCCGTGATCATCGCCACGGCGCGCTCCGACCAGGTCTTTACTGCCGCCGCAGCCGGTGTCGGGGCGTTGCTCGAAAAGCCCCTCGATTTTCCGAAACTGCTCCAGACCGTTGGCGATTTGCTCGCGGAACCGCCTGAAGTCCGGCTGGCCCGGATGGTGGGAAAGTCTGCAAAGTTGCACTACTTGCCGGCACGACAGAGTGGGTCGGCAAAATGAAAGGCGTGAATAACAAACCCGCACTTTTGACGCCGTGCAATCTCGAAGGGTACCGTGCCAGCTTTAACAAAGGAGACTGTATGATCAATTACCGCCGGTTCGGTCGCAGCCGCGTCTTGTCCATTCGGCTGGATGAATTTCACACGGCCGTTTTTCCGGTGCGGGTAAAAAATTTTCAAGTGACGAAGGCTAAAACTGGCACGACAAAATCGTTTCGCCGTCCAATCGCCTCGGTCCATGCGAACCTCAACCCCGTTGACACAGCCTGTGAAATAATTCAACGTCCCGTTGCTTAAAAACGCCTGACTGTTTATGGACGAACAACACCGCCCACCCGCTGCGCCCTCAGCCGACAAACCACAAGATGCCAAACCGCTCAAACGCCGGCGTCGTTGGCCGTGGATTCTGGCGGGAGTCATTCTTGTTCTCGGTATCATCGCCTTTTACACCCATCGTCAGCCGCTGGCGCAGACTGGCGGCGGCCGATTCGACGGCGGCACGAATGCCTTGATGATCAGCACCGCCATGGCGCGGACCGGCGACATCGGCGTTTACATCAACGCCCTCGGCGTCGTCACGCCGCTGAACACAGTTTCGGTGGAAGCGCGCGTGGCCGGGCAAATTGTGAAAGTGAATTATCAGGAAGGACAACGCGTCAAGATTGGCGAGCCGCTGGTGGAAATTGATCCCGGTCCTTACCAGGCGGCGGTGATTCAAGCCGAGGGACAACTGGCGCGCGACACGGCGCTGCTTGCCGACGCGAAGCTCGATCTGGAGCGGTATAAAGAGGCCTACGAAAGCAACGCCATTCCCAGGCAGCAATACGATACCCAAGTCGCAACCGTTCAGCAGGACGAAGGGACGGTGCAATTGGACCAGGGCAACCTGGACAGCGCGAAGGTGAATCTCGCCTATTGCCATATCACTTCGCCGATTAACGGGCGCGTCGGCTTGCGGCTGGTGGACCCGGGTAACATTGTCCAGGCCAACGGCACCACTCCGCTGGTGGTCGTCGCCCAGTTGCAACCCATCACGGTGATTTTCAATGTCGCGGAGGATTATCTGCCGCAAATTCAGGCGCCGTTGCGGGAGGGCAAAAAGCTGGTCGTTGATGCATTTGACCGCACGGACCAGAAGAAGCTCGCCACCGGCACGCTGGAAACACTCGACAACGAAATTGACACCACGAGCGGCACGCTCAAGCTGCGGGCCATTTTCACGAACGACGACGAATCGCTCTTCCCGAACCAGTTCGTCAACGTCCGGCTGCTGGTGGATACGCACAAGGACGTCACGCTCGTTCCGAACACGGTCATTCAGCGGAACGACGAGGGCGCGTTTGTTTATTTGTTGCAGACCAACCAAACCGTCGCGATGCATCCCATCACCGCCGGCGTGACCGATGGAAACATGTCGGAAGTTGACGGCCTGGATGAAGGCGACGTGGTCGCGGCGGACAATTTCAACCGTCTGACCGACGGCGCGAAAGTCACGATCCGTCCAGCGACGGGCGGACGTGGAAGAGGCAATCGAAACAATTCGCAGTGAACCTGTCGCGACAATTCATTTTACGGCCCGTGGCGACGTCGCTGCTGATGGCCGCCGTTGTATTGGCGGGCTTGGTCGCCTATCTGCAGCTTCCGGTTTCCGCCCTGCCGGAAGTGGATTATCCGACGATTCAAGTCGTCACGTTTTATCCAGGCGCCAGCCCCGATGTCACCGCCTCGGCCATCACCGCGCCGCTGGAGCGGCAGTTCGGCGAAATGCCCGGTCTCAACCAGATGACATCCATCAGTTCGGACGGCAGTTCCATCATCACCTTGCAATTCGAATTGTCCCTGAACATTGATGTGGCCGAGCAGGAAGTCCAGGCGGCCATCAACGCCGCGCAATCCTACCTGCCCACCGGCCTGCCCTCCCCACCCATTTACAGCAAGTCCAACCCCGCCGACGCTCCCATCCTGACCCTTGCCCTCACATCAAAAAGCCTGCCCCTCTCTCAAGTCGAGGATTACGCAGACACACGGCTGGCCCAACAAATCGCCCAGGTCTTGGGCGTGGGTCTCGTCACCATCAGCGGCGGAGAAAAACCGGCCGTGCGCATCCAGGCAAATCCAACGGCACTTTCATCCTACGGCATCAGCCTCGAATCACTGCGCGCGACGCTCCAGCAATCCAGCATCAACCAAGCCTTGGGCAACTTCGACGGCCCCAAACAGGCCTACGAAATCAATGCCAACGACCAGTTGCTCACCAGCAAGGATTACGCCTCCCTGGTCGTCGCCTACACCACCAACGGCGCGCCGGTGGTTCTTTCCGACGTGGCCAACGTGACCAACGCAGTCGAAAACACCACGCTTGCGGCATGGATGAACAAAACGCCCGCAGTCATCCTCAACATCCAACGCCAACCCGGCGCGAACATCATCCAGGTCGTGGACCGCATCAAACAGCTCCTCCCGCAACTCACGGCCAACCTGCCGGCGGCGATTGACGTTCATATTTTGACCGACCGCACCACGACCATCCGCGCCTCGGTTCGCGACGTTGAGTTTTCGCTCGCGTTGACAGTCGCGTTGGTGGTGATGGCCATTTTCCTGTTTTTGCGCAACTGGCCCGCCACGACGATTCCAAGCTTTGCCTTGCCGGTTTCGCTGGTTGGCACTTTCGGCCTGATTTACCTGCTCGGTTTCAGCCTCAACAATTTGACGTTGATGGCCCTCACAATTTCGACGGGCTTCCTGGTGGACGATGCCATTGTGATGATCGAAAACATCTTCCGTTACATCGAACATGGTGAAAAACCGCTGGACGCGGCGTTGAAAGGCGCGGGCCAAATCGGGTTTACCATTTTGTCGCTCACCGTTTCGCTGATTGCCGTGCTCATTCCGCTGTTGTTCATGGGCGGCGTCGTGGGGCGGTTGTTCCGCGAGTTTGCCATCACATTGAGTATTACCATTCTCATATCCGCCGCCGTTTCACTGACGCTCACGCCGATGCTGTGCTCGCGCATCCTCAAGGCAAAAGCCGACCAAAAGCCGGGGCGCTTTTACGACGCATCGGAGCGCGTTTACCAGCGTGTCGTTGATTTTTACAGCCGCACGCTTAAAACAGTTCTCAAGCATCAACCGCTCACCTTGGTCGTGGCGCTGGCCACGCTGGGATTGACCATCCTGCTCTATATCGTCGCGCCAAAGGGATTTATTCCGGTGCAGGACACCGGCGTCATTCAAGGAATATCACAGGCGCAACAAAACGTATCCTTTGCGGCAATGACCCAAAAGCAGCAGGAACTCGCGGATGTCATCCTCAAAGACCCGGCGGTGGAAAGTTTGTCGTCGTTCATCGGGGCGGATGGCATCAACACCACCCTCAACTGTGGCCGCATTCTCATCAATCTCAAGCCGCTGGCGGAACGGAAAACCAGTGCGACCGAAGTCATGCAACGTTTGCAACCAGAGCTTGCGAAAATTCCGGGCATCAAACTATTCATGCAGCCCGTCCAGGATTTGACCGTTGAGGACCGCGTCAGCGCCACCCAATATCAATATACGCTCGAGGACGCCAGTTCGGCGGAGCTGAAAACCGAGACAGCAGCCTTGGTGGATAAATTGCAGGCGCTGCCCCAATTGCGCGATGTGGCCACCGACCAGCAAAACAACGGCTCGCAGGTGACATTGGTCATTGACCGCGTCACCGCCTCGCGCCTGGGCATCACGGCGGCACAAATTGATGGGACGCTCTATGACGCCTTCGGCCAGCGGCAGATTCTGACCACCTTCACGCAGTTGAACCAGTATCACGTCATATTGGAATCGCTGCCGGGGTTTCAGAAAGATCCGGCCAAACTCAACGACATTTACGTCACTTCATCCAGCGGCACGGCGGTTCCATTAAGCACTTTCGCCCATTTCGAGTCGGGAAGCGCCCCCCTGGCAATCAATCACCAGGGACAATTCCCCGCCGTCACAATTTCGTTTAATCTGGCGCCGCACGCGGCCTTGGGTGCCGCGACCACGGCCATTGGAAACACGCAACGCAGACTGAACATGCCGCTGAGCGTGATTCCCGGGTTCCAGGGAACGGCGCAGGCGTTCCTCGCTTCGCTCGCTAACGAGCCGCTGCTCATTCTCGCGGCGATCATCTGCGTGTATATCATCCTCGGCGTTCTTTACGAAAGTTACATCCATCCGATTACCATTCTGTCCACGCTGCCCTCCGCTGGCGTCGGCGCGATTCTCGCGCTGATTATTTGCCGGACCGAACTCGACGTGGTCGCGTTGATCGGCATGATTCTCCTCATCGGCATTGTCGCAAAAAACGCGATTCTGATGATTGACTTCGCCCTCGACGCGGAGCGCCGGGAAGGCAAGCGCCCCGCCGACGCGATTTTCCAGGCGTGCCTGCTGCGGTTCCGGCCGATCATGATGACGACGTTTGCCGCGTTGTTCGGCGGATTGCCGCTGGCCCTGGGCAACGGCGTCGGCTCGGAATTGCGCAAGCCGCTGGGCATTGTGATTGTGGGCGGATTGATAGTCAGCCAGGCCCTCACGCTTTACACCACGCCCGTCATTTATCTTTACTTCGACCGTCTCGCGGCGAAATTTTCGCGTGGGCGGGCGGCGGCAGGTCTGCCGGCGAACGAGGAAATTTCAAGAAGCGAAATTTAGGAGGACCGAAGAATGCGCCGCGAAACAAATCTCATTAACACCCGGCTTCAGCCGGGTGGGGAGCGCGCCGGAACGAACGAGCCGTTTCAACGGCTTGCCGGTGCGCGGAAAACCGTTGAAACGGTTTTGTCTCATTTAGTCGGCCACACCGGGCTGAAGTCCGGTGTTAATGAAGGCCTCCAGCATCCCACAGATGCGCGAAGGGGCAGTCATTGGATGTTCAATGTTCGATGTTCGATGTTCGATGTGCCCCAATTTTCCCGATGAATATTTGCGCTCCATTCATCCGGCGCCCCATCGGCACGTCGTTGCTTACGGCGGCCATCATCCTGGCGGGAATCGTTGCGTATTTGCAATTGCCGGTGGCCCCGCTGCCGCAGGTGGACTTTCCGACCATCAGCGTCTCAGCCTCCCTGCCCGGCGCAAGCCCCGAAATCATGGCTTCCTCCGTCGCCGCGCCGCTGGAACGGCAATTCGGCCATATCGCCGGCCTCAACGAAATGACTTCCGCCAGCTATCTCGGCTCGACCAGTGTCACCCTGCAATTCGATTTGAGCCGGGACATCAATGGGGCGGCGCGCAACGTCCAGGCCGCCATCAATGCCGCGCGCGCCTACCTGCCATCCAACCTGCCCAGCAACCCGAGTTACCGCAAAGCTAATCCCGCGAACGCCCCCATCATGATCCTCGCGCTAACGTCGGATATCTACGGTCGCGGCCAGCTTTACGACGCGGCGGATTCCATCATCGAGCAACGGCTCCTCCAGATTCAAGGCGTCGGCCAGGTCAACATCGGCGGCGGCGCGCTGCCGGCCGTGCGCGTGGACGTCAATCCCACCTTGTTGAACAGTTTCGGGTTGAGCCTTGAAAATGTCCGCACAGCCCTCAGCCAGCAAAACGCCAACCTGCCCAAGGGCCAGCTTTCAGGGAACACCACCACCGCTGACATCCTGGCCAATGATCAATTGTTCAAAGCCGCCGATTACCGGCCGCTCATCGTGGCCTATCGCAACGGCGCGCCGGTAAGATTGTCGGATGTTGCCATCGTGCAGGATTCGGTCGCAAACATCCGCACCGCAGGCTATGTCAACGGAAAGCCGAGCGTCCCCATCATTATTCTTCCGGCGCCGGGTGCGAACATTATTCAAACCGTTGACCACATCAAGGAAGCGTTGCCTTCGCTGAAGGCTTCAATACCCGCGGGAATCAACCTCACGGTCGTGCTCGACCGGACAACCACCATCCGCCAGTCGGTGTTTGAAGTGGAACGGACCCTCCTGATTGCCGTCATGCTGGTCATCCTCGTCGTTTTCATCTTTCTGCGCAATCCGCGCACCATCCTGATTCCAGCCGTCGTTGTTCCCACCTCGCTCATCGGCACCTTCGGCGTCATGTATCTCCTGGGATACAGCCTCGACAACCTGTCCTTGATGGCGCTGACGATCTCGACCGGCTTTGTGGTGGACGACGCCATTGTCGTCATCGAAAACATCTCGCGCTATATCGAGCAGGGAATGCGCCCTATGGACGCCGCTTTGAAAGGCGCGAGCGAGGTCGGCTTCACCGTGCTCTCCATCAGCCTGTCGCTGGTGGCCGTGTTCACGCCGATATTGTTGATGGGGGGCATTGTGGGACGCCTCTTCCGGGAATTTGCGGTGACACTTTCGACTGCGATCCTTGTTTCGCTCGTCATTTCGCTCACGACCACGCCAATGATGTGCTCGCGCCTGTTCAGTCACCGAAAACAGGAGCAGCATGGGGGAATTTATCTTCTCAGCGAAAAGATTTTTGCGTGGGTGCTTGAACATTACCGGAGGAGCCTGCAAATCGTTCTGCAACATCCGGCCATCACGCTCTGTGTGCTGCTCATAACGATTGCGGCCAACATTTTCCTTTTCTATATCATTCCGAAGGGGTTTTTCCCGCAGCAGGACAACGGCACGGTTTTCGGCGGCATCCAGGGTTCACAGGACGCGTCCTATCAGGCAATGCACGCGGCCACGGCGCGTTTTGTTCACATCGCCACGAACGATCCGGCAGTCGCAACCGTCACCGCATTTACCGGCGGCGGCGGTCCGGCCAACGGCGGGTTCATATACATGGCCCTTAAACCGCTCAACGAGCGGAAAATCAGTTCCAGCCAGCTCATCAACCGGCTGCGCCCGAAATTTTCCGTTGTTCCTGGCGCAACTGTGTTTGTGCAGGCTGGACAGGACCTGCGCATCGGCGGGCGCTCAAGCAGCTCACAATACCAATACACCATCCAAAGCGACAATTTGAACGACCTCGTCAAGTGGGGGCCGATTCTGCTCCAGCAAATGCGGAAATTGCGCGCTTTTACCGATGTCAACAGCGACCAGCAAAACAACGGCCTCCAGGCTTCGCTGATTTATGACCGGAACACGGCGGCGCGCATGGGCATCCCGGCCCAACTCATTGACAACACCATTTACGACGCTTTCGGGCAGGAAGACGCTTCGACGATGTATACGTCTCTCAACCAATATTATGTCGTCATGGAAGTGGAGTCGCAGTTCTGGCAGAATCCCGAGGGCCTCGATGAAATTTATTTGCGCCCCACCAACAGTTCATCCGTTGTGCCCTTGAGCGCCGTTGCCCATTACCAGCCCACGACCGCGCCGATTGCCGTGAATCACACCGGCCAGTTTCCCTCCGTGACTGTTTCCTTCAATCTCAGGCCCGGCGTAGCGTTGAGCGACGCCGTGAGGGAAATCAACCAGATGGAACAAAGCATCGGAATGCCTGGAACAATCCATGGAAGTTATTCGGGAACCCTCCAAGCATACCAGACATCGCTCGCCGCTGAACCGTTTCTGGTGTTGGCGGCGCTGCTGGCCGTTTATATCGTGCTGGGCATCCTTTATGAAAACTATATCCATCCCATCACCATCCTTTCCACGCTGCCGTCCGCCGGCGTGGGCGCGGTGCTGGCACTGATGCTCTTCAACACGGATTTGAGCATCATCGCCCTCATTGGCGTCTTCCTCCTCATCGGCATCGTCAAAAAAAACGCCATCCTGATGATTGACTTTGCGCTGGTCGCCGAACGCGAACAGGGCAAAAGCCCGCGCGACGCAATCTTCCAAGCCTGCTTGCTGCGATTCCGCCCGATTTTGATGACCACGATGGCCGCGATGTTCGGTGCGCTGCCGCTGGTCCTGAGCAACGGCATCGGCTCCGAATTGCGCCGGCCTCTGGGCATCGCCATCGTTGGCGGACTGCTCGTCAGCCAGATGCTCACGCTCTATACCACACCCGTGGTTTATCTTTATTTCGACCGCCTCCGCCTCTGGTGGGAAAGCCGGCGCCGGAGAAGCGCGGTCGTTCCGCAGGCAACTTTGGGGTTTTCCGAAGGAGGCGCTCGATGAAAAATGATTTGAACCAATTCGTTGAAGCGTTGAAGCGTTACAACGTTGAAGAGGTTTCAAACCCCGCCGCTTCAACACTCCAACGCTTCAACGCTTCAACGATTTCATCCGTGTTCATCCGTGTTCATCCGTGGTTAAGCATTATCTGCCTCGCCGCAATTTTCGCCGGTTGCAGTTTTGCACCGCACTACGCGCGTCCGCCGGTCGAAACGCCCGCGGCGTTCAAGGAAAATTCCGGCACGAACATCTGGAAAATCGCGCAGCCGAACGACGCCGCGGTCCGCAGCAATTGGTGGGCGGTTTTCAACGAGGCGGAATTGAATTCGCTCGAAGACCAGGTGGCCGTTTCCAACCAAAACGTCGCCGCCGCGTTCGCCAATTTTCTCTCCGCGCGGGCGATGGTCAAGGAGGCGGAGGCGCAGTTGTTTCCGACGCTGGTGGCGGACCCGTCCGTCACGCGTTCGCGTTCATCGCAAGGAAGCCAAATCGGCTCCTTGTTTCACAATCCCAACACGACTGACTATTCGCTGCCACTCGACGCCACCTGGCAACTGGATTTGTGGGGCAGCATTCGCAACACCATCAAAGCCAACGCCGCCGAAGCGCAGGCCAGCGCTGCCGACTTGGAAAATACCCGGCTGACGGCGCAGGCTGAACTGGCATCAGACTATTTTGAACTGCGCGGGCAGGACGCACTCGAACAATTGTTCGACGACACAGTGATCGCCTACCAACAATCCTACGACCTGGAAAAAGTGCTTTTCAAGACCGGCATCGCCTCGGACCAGGATGTCGCCCAAGCCGAGACGCAACTGGAAACCGCGCAGGCGCAGGACACGAACCTCCGCATTCTGCGCGCGCAGCTTGAACATGCCATCGCCATGCTCATCGGCAAACCGCCGGCGACGGTTTCAATTCCCAGAGAGCCGCTGAGCGCAAATCCGCCGTCCATCCCATCCGGCGTTCCGTCGCAGCTTCTTGAGCGCCGGCCGGACATTGCCGCCGCTGAACGCCTCGTTGCCGCGGCCAACGCGCAAATCGGCGTGGCCAAGGCCGCTTATTTTCCGACTATCACCTTGAGCGCGTCCGGTGGGTTTGAAAGCGCCGCCACGGCAAATTTGTTGGATTGGCCGAGCCGCGTCTGGTCCATCGGCGCGGGCGCGAGCGAGACGATTTTTGACGCCGGCGCGCGCGCCGCCACCGTCGCCCAATATCGCGCCGCCTACGACAGCTCGGTTGCGCAATTCCGGCAAGCCGTTTTGACCGCGTTTCAGCAAGTGGAGGACAATCTGGCCTCGTTACGAACTCTCGATCAGGAAATTAAGCAACAAGATGCCGCCGTAAAATCATCCGCGCGCTATCTCGCACTTGCCCAAGACCGTTACAAACTCGGAATTGACAGCTATCTTAATGTCATCACGGCTCAAACAACGCTGCTCGCCAATCGCCAGACCTTGACGAATCTTCGCACGCAGCAAATGACCGCCGCCGTGCAGCTCATCGAAGCTTTGGGCGGCGGCTGGAATGTGTCGCAGTTGCCGTTGTAGTGATGAACGCGATTTCCCGGTGAAAACCTTGGAGGGAAGATGCGCTGCTGTGCGTGGTGGAGGCGGCGGGAGTTGAACCCGCGTCCCTGGCAAACAAACCAGCCGCGACTACATGCTTAGTCCGGAGAAGGTTTTCTGCGGTGCGATGGCGTCCGGACTCGAATCGCACTGCCTAGTCCGCATGGAATTTTCTCGGCCAACGGCGCGCGGTCTCCGCCGTCAACCATGCCTGCTATGGCGTTCGTCCGGCGTAGCAGGTGTCCACCGGCGAACGTCGCAGCACTTTAGGCCGCGAGAGCTAATTCTTCGTTAGCTGTTTTGTTTGATGCGATGATTAACGAGGCCAACGCATCGTCCTCGGCATGCCGCCTCTGGCGCATTCCCCAGGTCGAAACCGGTGCGCCCCCATTCAATTGGGTGGAAATACAATCCTTCAATTCAATGCGCCGGTCAAGTGAAGTGAAACGATAAAATCTGCGGACAATGTCACTTCGGAAAACGCCGGTCAAATTCCTCGTGCGTGCCGATCCAAAACCAAAGCCAGTCATCATCGTAACGCCGGGCGACGGCCCGATATTTCTTGGAAACGCGAACCGACCATGCGCGTTCATCGGAGCGCAGCCGTTCCAGTTGCAAGCCCGGGATGCGCCGGATTATCCAAAAATATCCGAAATGCCTTCTGGGCCGTTTGGCGTGTCTCTGGGGAGAGGGCGTGATACAACCGCCAGAAATCGGTTGTACCGCGCGAGGTCACTTTTTGCTCCGCAAAGATTTGTCATTCAATACCAGGAAATTCTCCGGTTTTTGCGAATGCCCGGTGTCCAGTTTGTCGAGCAGCGAAGTCAGTGCGGAACGCGGCGAGGGATCACGAAGAATGGCGTCCCAGCCGTCAGCCGGAAATTCACCGGGGCACAGCGCGGGAATATCCTGCACAAGCTGGCGGCGGGCTTTCGGCGGCAATTTGGCAATGGCTTCCTCAATTTCCAGCAATGATTTCACGCTGGGAAAATGCGCAAAAGCGAAAGTTCTGTCAACGGCCTAAAAACCGCTTGACAATTTAACTAAATAACTATAACTTTAAACTATGAAACAAAAACTGCAACAATTAGGCCAAGAAGCGATGAATCTGATAAAGAATCCGTCGCTAAACGATTCAGCAACGATTGCCCGACTTGGGCCAATCCCAGCCAAACTCCAGCAGATGCAAATGCAAATTGATGAAATCCAACAGGAGGCAACGCGCATCGAAAATCTACTAAAAACATTGAACCCGAAAGAAAAGAAGGCGACGGCAACGGGTGCCGCCTATCAAAACGTGGAAACCTTGCCCCGTCTAAATGGGCGGCAAGAGCAAAAAAAAATACGAATTGAAATTGATGGCTCATTTTTTGGGAATTCTCATAAACCTGAAATTTTTTGTGAACACATGGCTTCAGACACATTGGCTAAATTTCTTGCGCGCCTTTATGCGGTTAAGGGCGTCGAGGTTTTGGAAAAATTAAGCAGATTCAAAGTAAACCGGCGTATGCTTGTTTCCAAAAATCCCAAAAGTGATTACAGGTATTGGAGTGGAGCAGTGGAAAAGATCTATGCTCACCAACCAATTGGGAATTCGGGTTATTTTGTGCTAACTCACAGCAAAACAGGCGAAAAAGTCGAATTTCTCCGGACGGTTTGCCGTAAGATTCTAAATCTTCCTGATCAAATGTTCAAAGTTGAGGAAGTGGAAAAGAATGATTGGTTAAAAGATTTGCTTGCTTGAAAACTTTCACAGTTTTGGCGATTGATTTCAGGACAAAAAACGCGGCCGGAATTTCTCCCGACCACGTTCGATTTTGGATTCCGTGGGTTTTATTGCTCCACACCAACCCGGTAGAAGCGGGTGTTGACGGGCAGAATCGCCGTGTCGGTCAAGGTATTGGTGGGTGCGGTGGCGGCGATGTTTGTGCTGATGGTGCTGAACCCTGTCAGCAGATTGGTGGACCGAGCCAGCCAGTAAGTTTTGCCGGCGACGCTCGACCAGCTTACCACGACGCCGCTGGGGCTGTTGGACACGACTGACGCTCGCAGAACAGACGCAGCATTCGTCGGATTCGTTCCCGCAATCCATTCCGCCAGATTGTTCATGCCATCGTGATCGGGGTCGGCGTTCGGGTCGGTGCCGGTCAGGTGGCCGAAATACAAAAGTTCCCACCAATCCGGCAGGCCGTTGCCGTCGGTATCCACCATGCGCTGCAAATTGAGCCTGCCGCCGGTGTGCACCAGGCCCTGCAAGCCCGGCACGACATCCACATTTGCCAGAACGCGTTGAACCCGCTGCGTCACGGTTTCAAACGGAAAATTCATCGCGGCAAATGCAACCGCGCCGGAGACATGCGGCGTCGCCATCGAAGTGCCGTCCAGGTATTCATAAAGCCCATGGACGACAGTGGCCGAAGCGTTGGTTTGCAACGCGAGTCCGTCGGATTGGGCAAGCGAGACGGCGGGAATCCAGCCATTGGTGCCGCCCAAGGTGCCGAAGAAATTGCCGGCGGCATCGTTGTAAATAATGGCGGCCCGCGCGCCGGCCGCCATGGCGTTGAGGACCTTGTTTGAAAAGGTAAGCGTGCCGCGTTGAATCAAGGCAATGTTGCCGCTCACCGCCGCTGGAAAGTCCGTGGGATTCCCCAGCCCACAATAATAAACCGTGGCGGTGAGGCCGGTGGTGATGCCGGAATACGTCAGCTCGTTGGCACCATAGACCGTGGAACCTTGCTGAACCTGGGCCAGAACCAGGCCGGGTGGCGGGACCATGCTCTCTGGCGAGATGGCTGGCGCTATGGGCAGCAAGGACAGGATGTTTACGCCCGGCGCGCCCAGGTCCACTGTGTTGGTGCCATAGTCCGAAAAGGACGCCAAGGCATCGTTCTGATCGGTGGCGGCCACGACGATCTCGTTGCTCAACCGGTAACCCGCGGGATAAAAGGGCGTAGTGTCATTGTCGGTGCCGTTGTTTCCGGCGGCGACGCAAAAGATAATGCCCGCGTTGCCGGCGGCTTGCATGGCGGAGATTTCGGCGCTATCGTACCCGCCGCCGCCGAACGATTCATTGATGGCAACGACATTAACCCCGCGGCCTTTCATCATGGTCGCATATTGAATGGCTTCAATGACGGCTGAATCGGGCAGCGTTTCACCGTCGCTTGACGCCCGGAGCGCCATGATGTGAGCCTGATAATCCACGCCGATGATGCCCAGGCTGTTATTGCCAACGGCAGCGATGGTTCCGGCCACGTGCGTTCCGTGAAAACCGGAATCCATCGGGCTGGGCAGGTTGTCCGCAAAATCATAACCGTAATAATCGTTCACATATCCGTCCCCGTCGTTGTCCAATCCGTTGGTGGGATTCTCGGCGGTGTTGATCCAGATGTTGCTGGCTAGGTCCGGGTGGTGGTAATCCACGCCGGTGTCAATGACGGACACCACCGGCGGATTCGTGCCGGGCTGCTGCGCCAGTGCCCAACCTGGAACAAAATGGATGTCATCGCCCGCCGTGCCGGCAATGACACCAAAGCTGCCACTGATGGTCTGGCCGGTATTTTGCAATGCCCACAAATTGGTAAAATACGTGTCGTTGGGCGTCATGGTCGTGACCCAGCGCAGATAATTCGGTTCAGCCGTTTCCACATCCGGATCGCTTTTCAATTCGGCAATCAATTGCGCCGTCGTTCGCTGATTGGAATGCACCAAACCAGTCTGTTTCCCTTGGTACCGGGAAAGGTCGGCAAAATGCCGTTGCCAAACCAGCGAATGGCCGGCCAATCTTTGTTCGGCAACGGTCAGGTTGACCGACGGCTTGAAGGTGACGATGGCATCGCCTTCAACGTATTCCGTGGCTGGATGGTTTGGACCCGCCCACACTGCAATTGTCAGGCTCAACAGCACGAAGGCGGCTGGCACGCCCTGGGGAAAGTTTTTCATCAAAGCTTAAGTAATTGTAGTTAGCATAGCATCTTGGATGCCGAATGGCAAAAACGCAAAAATCGAGGCCGGAACAACTTCAGTCGTGTTCCGGTTCCAGTTCATTCAATCTCCGTCCCATTCAAAGATCTCTTCGATGGATGTTTTAAACAACCGGGCCACCTTGAACGCCAGTGGCAGGCTCGGATCGTATTTCTCCGTCTCAATGGCGTTGACGGTCTGGCGCGAGACGCCAAGTTTGTCCGCCAAATCGGCTTGCGACCATTCCTTCGCCGCGCGCAGTTCGCGCAAACGATTTTTCATCTATACCTCCGCCATGAAAAAATTAATCCGATTACATAGTAGGCCCATATAATGAGACCTCTGCAAAAGGTTGTTTGAGTTGCTGATTTGATGTCAAAGTCATTATTCAACGAAAAATGGGATTGGCGACACGCCGTGTCCGGCGATGTGAACCGCCGTTTTCATCGTTTTTGTCCGCCGCGCGGACGTTCTGGATGTATTGCTTCATGCTCTGGTCAAACTCACCAGGCGTTTCAAGTTCCAACAGATGCTTTTGAACTCCAACTCCAGCCGGTTGGGATCACGCCCCACATACCGCACTCGCCTGTAGCCGGTGCATCGCTTCCACCAGCCGAAGATTCTTTCAATCCCGCAACGCACGCGGCTCATCAGCCGGTTAAAGAGCAGTGTGGTTTTGTCCAACGGTTGTCCCCGAAACGCCTTGCGCAAAATGCCATTGCCAATGTTTCTGCGTTCACACCAGCGGCTGCGCTCCTGGCTCCAATAGGCTTTGTCGGCCACAACCATTTCTTCATCGCCTTTGACCACGTTCTCAAATTCCTGGCTGTCATGGACGCTGGCATCGCTCAGAGTGACTTGACGAATCAACGTGTGCTCCTGGTCGGCGGCCACGTGCGCTTTGTAGCCGTAATGCGGCTGGCCTTTCTTGACGGTAAAGCCCGCGTCATCGTCGCCACCGCTTCTGTCTTCCCTGGCCGGGGCGCGCCGCGCCGCAGCCAACAGTGTCGCATCCACCAGTGTGCAGGTTTTCAGGATGAACCCTTTTTGTTCGAGTTGGCGGTTGACCAGTTGCAGCAGTTTTTCATGCAGCCCATGTTCCATCAACCGTTGGCGGAAGCGCACCAGCGTGGTTTCGTCGGGCACTCTGTCCTGCAAGCCCAAGCCCACGAACCGCCGCCAACTCATCCGGTCGGCCACCAACTCTTCACATTGCGGATCGGACAAGCCGTAGCAGTGCTGCAGCAGGCTCATCTTGAAAAGCACCAGCGGCGGATGCGGCGGATGGCCGGTCCGGGCCGGATACATCCGGTGCAACGCCGCTTCGATGGGTTTGAAGTCCACCGCACGGTCGAGCCGTTCCAGAAAATCGTTCGCCGGCGCAGAGGGCATCAGACTGTCCAGAAGTCCATATTGGGGATCGCTTGTCGTTTGCATATCTCTCTGACTTCTATTCAACCACCACGTTCAAATGCGTTTTGCAGAGGTCTCATAATGTCAAACGCCCAACAGGCACGAAATTCCGGTGCGCCAATGTCCTGGAGAAACAAATAACTAATGCAGGTGAAACCCGTGGCCAGTCCCGAAAAAGCCATCGCTTCCGTGATGATTTTTCTCCACATCTCATCCAATTCCGAAACGTAGCGGATGATGGTGGCGGCGATATAAAGCAGCGGCAGAATCGGCAATAAAATTAACCAATATCTATCTGGTGAATACTTTTTGTCTTTGAAGAAGTAATGCAGCGCAAAAAGTCCCAACGCATACGCGATGAAGCCGACAGTCATGCGTATCAAATATTTTGAATTGATGCATTTCATATTCCGCACTGTAAAGCATCCTTTACATCATGTCAAGTATTCTTTACATCGAATTTTTGGCCAAAAAGTAGGAGACGACGTGGAGTCTCCATTTCTCCGCATCAATCACATTGATTTGAGACTCGTCACCTCGTCTCCTACAACAAAAACGAGGCTGGAATTGCTTCCAACCTCGCTGATTTCGTTGGTAGGCACGGCCCGCCGGGCCGTCCGTGGACGCCGTAACGCGGCGTCCCAATGGGAAGCGGAACTTCCGCTTAATAATCCATTCCGCCCATGCCGCCGCCGCCGCCAGGCATCGGGGCCGGCTTTTCCTTCTCCGGGATGTCGGTGATGAGGCACTCGGTCGTGAGCAGCAGACCGGCGATGGACGCCGCGTTTTGCAGCGCTGAACGCGTGACCTTCTTCGGATCCACGATGCCGGCCTTCACGAGGTCTTCATACTCGTTGGTGGCCACGTTGTAACCTTCGTTGCCCTTGCGCTTCTTGACTTCCTCAACGACCACCGAGCCTTCGACGCCCGCGTTGTTCGCCAGTTCGCGGGTCGGCGATTCGATGGCGCGCTTCACGATGTCCACGCCGATCTTTTCGTCTTCGTTCGCGCCCTTGACCGTTTCAATGGCATTCAGGCAGCGCAGCAACGCCACGCCGCCGCCGGCCACAATGCCTTCTTCGACCGCCGCGCGGGTCGCGTGCAACGCGTCCTCGACGCGTGCCTTCTTTTCCTTCATTTCGGTCTCGGTCGCGGCGCCGACGTTGATGACAGCCACGCCGCCCGCGAGCTTCGCGAGACGTTCCTGCAACTTTTCCTTGTCGTATTCGCTCGTCGTCTCCTCGATCTGGCGGCGGATTTGACCCAAGCGGCCCTGGATGTCGGACGATTTGCCGCCACCTTCGACGATGGTGGTGTTTTCCTTGTCGATGACGATGGATTTCGCACGGCCGAGGTCATTGAGTTCAATGCTCTCCAGCTTGATGCCGAGGTCTTCGCTGATGAATTTGCCACCGGTGAGGACGGCGATGTCTTCGAGCATGGCCTTGCGGCGATCGCCGAAGCCCGGCGCCTTCACAGCGCAGACATTCAGTGTGCCGCGCAGCTTGTTCACGACCAGGGTCGCGAGCGCTTCGCCTTCGACTTCTTCGGCGATGATGAGCAGCGGTTTGCCTGAGCGCGCGGCCTTTTCAAGCAACGGCAACAGGTCCTTCAGACTGCTGATTTTCTTTTCGTAATTGAGGATGTAGGCGTCCTCGAGCTTCACTTCCATCGTCTCGGCGTTGGTGACGAAGTAAGGCGAGAGATAGCCCTTGTCGAACTGCATGCCCTCGACGACTTCGAGCGTCGTGTCCATGGACTTGGCTTCCTCGACGGTGATGGTGCCGTCCTTGCCGACCTTGTCCATTGCCTCGGCAATGATTTCGCCAATGTTCATGTCCCAATTCGAAGAGACAGTGGCGACTTGCTTGACGAAGGTTCTGTCTTCTTTGCCCTGAACCTTCTTGGCGATCTTGTCGAGGTGCGCGACGGCGGCCTCGACGGCCTTGTTGATGCCGCGCTGAATGCCGATGGGATTGCCGCCGGACGTGACGAATTTCAGGCCTTCGCGGTAAATGGATTCCGCGAGCACCGTCGCCGTCGTCGTGCCGTCACCGGCAGTGTCGCTGGTTTTGCTGGCGACTTCGCGGACCATCTGCGCGCCCATGTTTTCATAGGCGTCTTCCAGTTCAATTTCCTTGGCCACCGTCACGCCGTCCTTGGTGACGGTCGGCGAGCCGAATTTTTTGTCAATGACCACGTTGCGGCCCTTGGGTCCGAGCGTCGCCGTCACCGCCTTGGAAAGCTTGGTGACACCGCGCAAAATCGCCTGCCGCGCGGCCTCGTCAAACAATAGTTGTTTTGCTGCCATAATTTTTAGTTCTTGGTTAAAAGTTGTTGGTTGATGGTTGAGTTAATCAAGGATCGCAAGGATGTCGTCTGACGACAGAATCTTGTATTCCTTGCCGTCAATCTTGATTTCCGTGCCGCCGTATTTGCTGACCAAAACGCGGTCGCCTTTCTTGACTTCAAACGGGATTTTCTTGCCGTCGTCGTTGGTTTTACCGGTGCCGAGGGCGACAATGATGCCCTCCTGCGGCTTTTCCTTGGCGGTATCGGGAATGATGATGCCGCCCTTCTTGACTTCTTTTTCTTCGACCGGCTCGACCAGGATGCGGTCGCCGATCGGTTTAACGTTTAGTGCCATAGTTTGTTTTTTGTTTGTTGTTGAGTTGTTAATTGTAATCAACTCCCACCGCACCCGCGATGGGAAAATTATTCAAATCCGATCCAAATCAAAGCCGCGGAGCGGCGACCGATAATAGCCCACGGCGTCAGCCGTGGGTTGAATGTTCAAGCGCCGCAAACCCCGGAGGGGCGACAGAAACAAATTTGGGAATCGTCCGGCTCTGCCGCTCCTGGCGGAGCTTGACCATCCGAACGCCTTGACCCACGGCTCGCGCCGTGGGCTATTGCCGCGCGCGCCTCCGGCGCTGAATGCCAGCTTGCTCAAATTTGTCTGCACCAATTTCATTTATTGGTCTCCGAATCAAAATCAGGAGTGTCTTGAATGGGTTGCTGATATGAAATCGCAACCCATTGGTCTTTTCCCAATAAACTATATTCAACTTTGCCGGTAAAATTGTTACAACGCCAAATGGCACGACCATCCACGCCTGTATGAAATTCGTAATGATGGGCCAAACACCAAAGCGCGACAACGTTCGCCACCAGAATACCGGCTATGATATGCTTAATTTTCATTGATTTAGCGCCATTTCAAAGGCCTGTAGGAGGAATTCTCCAACCGTGTAACAAATTCCCAATGTCGGCTGTGTAATTCACAGCAATCTCATTTCCGATAGGCTCCCAGATTTTCAAATCACTAGAACATCCGGTTTCTGATTTGGCGACATTCGAGCGACTGAAATTAATTTCTTTCGCTTTTAAATGAGCACAAAAGGAATCTGCGTAATTAATATCCACCCACAGGGTAGTTGACGCAGCTTGCGCTCTCTTCACAAGTAGAACGGGAGTGCTGATTTTATTTGATGCACTCATGCTTTTATCAATCCGCAATAAATTGTTACTTCTTCTCGTCCACGACCTCGGCGTCTATCACGCCTTCGTCCTTCTTGTTGTCGTCGGACTTGGCTTCGCCTTTCGGCTCGCCGCCTGATGCGTCGGCACCGTGCGCCTTTTCAGCCTGCGCTTTAGCGGCGGCGGCTTTGTAAAGCTCGGCGCTCACGGCCTGCCACGCTTCGTTCAGCTTCTCGGCGGCGGATTTGATGGCCGCGGCATCGCTGCCTTTCAACGCTTCTTTTACTTCCGCGACTGCCTTTTCAATCTTTGCCTTGTCGTCGCCGGAAATCTTGTCGCCGGTGTCCTTGAGCATCTTCTCGGAGCGATACACCGCGCTGTCGGCTTCGTTTCGCGTCTCGACTTCTTCGCGTTTGGCCTTGTCCTCGTCGGCGTGGGATTCGGCATCCTTGCGCATCTTCTCGACTTCATCCTTCGAGAGGCCGCTGCTGGCGGTGATGGTGATTTTTTGTTCCTTGCCGGTGCCGAGGTCCTTGGCGCCCACGTGCAAAATGCCGTTTGCGTCAATGTCGAACGTCACCTCGATTTGCGGCACGCCACGCGGGGCCGGCGGAATGTCGGTCAGATGAAACTTGCCGATGGTCTTGTTGTCCTTGGAGAACTGGCGTTCGCCCTGGAGCACGTGCACTTCCACGCCCGGCTGGTTGTCCGAGGCGGTGGAGAAAATTTCCGATTTGCGGGTCGGGATGGTGGTGTTGCGCTCGATGAGCCGCGTGAACACGCCCCCCAGCGTCTCGATGCCCAGCGACAACGGCGTCACGTCGAGCAGGAGCACGTCCTTCACCTCGCCCTTGAGCACGCCGCCCTGGATGCCGGCGCCGACGGCGACAACTTCGTCCGGGTTCACGCCCTGATGCGGCTGTTTGTTGACGAGCTTGCGCGCGGTTTCAACGACGCGCGGCATGCGGGTCATGCCACCGACGAGCACCAGCTCGTCAATCTTTGCCGCTTCAATGTCGGCGTCCTTCAAGCAGGCTTGAACGGGCTTGATGGTGCGTTCGAATAAATCGTCGCATAACTGTTCCATCTTCGCGCGGGTCAGCGATTTTTGGATGTGTTTCGGCCCGCTGGCGTCCGCCGTGATGAATGGCAGATTGATTTCGTACTGCTGCGCGGACGACAAGGCGATTTTCGCCTTTTCAGCCTCTTCCTTGATGCGTTGGAGCGCGTCGGGCTGCTTGCGCAGGTCCATGCCGCTGTCCTTTTTGAATTCGTCCAGGATCCAGTCCATTAGTTTGTTGTCCCAATCGTCACCACCCAGGTGCGTGTCGCCGTTGGTCGCCTTGACTTCGAACACGCCGTCGCCGATTTCCAGCACAGAAATGTCGAACGTACCGCCGCCCAAGTCATAAACAGCGATTTTTTCGTCCTTTTTCTTATCGAGGCCGTAGGCGAGCGATGCGGCGGTCGGCTCATTGATGATGCGGAGAACTTCAAGGCCCGCAATTTTGCCGGCGTCCTTCGTGGCCTGACGCTGCGAATCATTGAAATAGGCGGGGACGGTGATGACCGCCTG
The DNA here is from genome assembly GCA_963723125.1 of uncultured bacterium. GTDB lineage: Bacteria > Verrucomicrobiota > Verrucomicrobiia > Limisphaerales > UBA11358 > UBA11358. The sequence continues at coordinate 807,022 of CAVRPQ010000006.1, read as the reverse complement.
CGTGATTTTCTCTCCGAGACGCATTTCTGCGTCAGACTTCAGTTTGGCGAGAATCATCGCGGAAATTTCCGGCGGGGAATAGCGGGCGGTCTTGCCATCCACTTCCACTTCCACGGCGGCGTCGCCGTTGGACGCCTTGACGACCTTGTACGGGACGCGTTTGATTTCCTCGGAGACCTCATCGTATTTGCGGCCCATGAAGCGCTTGATGGAATAAACCGTGTTGCGCGAATTGGTGACGGCCTGGCGCTTGGCGGCCTCGCCGACGAGGCGCTCGCCATTTCTGGTGAACGCGACGACGCTGGGAGTGGTGCGTTTGCCCTCGGAATTTTCCAGAACCAGCGGCTCGCCACCTTCCATGACCGCCATGCAGGAATTCGTGGTTCCCAAATCAATGCCTAATACTTTTGCCATAAAATCATTTTGGTTAAGAACACTCTATGAGGCACCTCGAAGCAATGACGGTGCCGTACTGCTTAAAAGGTGATTGAACCATTGTAAATAAAGGATGGAATGACGATTCAGACCGAAAACAGATGGGTTTAAAACTGTGCCAAAAGCGACAAGATGGCACAGTTAAGAGCGCCATTTGGCGCTGTTTTCGTTGAGTTTGTAGCCGCCGACGTGAGGAGGCGGATGAAGCGGACCAAAGTGGAAGCTCCGCCTCGTTACCTCGGCGGCTACTGTTTTACTTGCTCCCCGGCTTGACGGTAGGGATTTTCGCAAGGTCCGGCGGCAATTTGTCCGGTTCGAAAGCCTCGACCTTGAGTGAAATCAGGCTGGCGAACGGCACGCCAAAACTCACCGCGCCGTTGGAACGGTCCACAATCGCCGCGACGCCGGTCACGTAACCTTGATGTGCGCGGACGATGTCAATCGTCTCCTGCACGCGGCCGCCTTTGGTTACCACGTCCTCGACAACGAGCATTTTTTCGCCGGGTGCGATTTTGAATCCACGCCGCAGCACCAGTTTGCCGTTCTCTTTTTCGGGAAAGATAAACCGCACGCCGAGTTGCCGGGCGACTTCCTGGCCGATGACCAATCCGCCGAGCGCCGGCGCGATGACGGTGACGGCGCCAAGCGAACGGACTTTTCCGGCCAGCGCTGCGCCAAATTTTTCGACCGTCGGCATTTGCTGGAGGGCCAACGCGCATTGAAAGAACAGACGGCTGTGCCAGCCGCTGCGGAGGATGAAATGGCCCTCGAGCAGCGCGCCGGTATCCCGGAAAATTTGGAGAACGTCGTCCTGCGTCATCGGGCGGATTCTAAGTTCAAAGCTCAAAGTTCAAAGTCCAAAATTGTGCAGGGTCGGCGCTGTGCGCCGATTTGATCGAGCCGCAGGCTCGACACTACAACGCTTTCTTCTGGCTTCCGGCTTCGGTTTTCTGTTTTCTGGCCCGCGCGTGCCGAAGTGGATCAAATTCTTCATTGCCGTCCTGTTGCTGCCGGTCTGTGCCGGGGCGGCAATGACGTTATGGCAGGTGTTGCAGGTCAGTTACGGCGCCGACACGGTCTGGGTGCCGCTGCTGGCAGGCGCGGCGTGCTGGCTGGTGATTTTTTTGCTGCTGCCCAAACCGATGTGGATTTACGTGTTCGGGCATGAACTGACGCACGCGCTGTGGGCCTGGCTCTTTGGCGGCCGGGTCAAGAAAATGAAGGTCACCGCCGACGGCGGCCACGTGGTCATCTCCATAACCAATTTTCTCATCGTGCTCGCGCCGTATTTCTTTCCGCTGTACACCGTGCTGGTCATTCTGGCTTTTGCCATCGGCCGTTTGATCTGGGACTGGCGGACTTATCTTGTTTGGTTCCATCTGGCCGTCGGCGCGGCGTATGCGTTTCATGTGACGTTGACCTGGCACGCCTTGAAGACGCGGCAGACGGACATCACGTCGCAGGGTTATTTATTTTCCGCGGTAATTATTTTTCTGGGCAATGTGGGTGTGCTGTTATTTGGTGTTCCGCTGCTCACGGAAAAAGTAAACTGGCTCAACGTATTGGGCTGGTGGCTGAAGGACACGGGCGGAGTTTTCAACGGGCTGGCGCGCTGGTTTTGAAATTTTTGCCGAATATGTAAATATTTCGCGCTTGTGAAATGCCGCGCAGTCTGGTTCAAATTGCCGGCAAACATTTGTATGGATTTAGGCGACATCTTAAGCAAAGCACAAATCATCCCTGATTTGCGCGGGACAAACCGGTGGGAAGCCATTGACGAACTGATTGGCAATCTGGTGGCCACCGGCAAGATTCAGGCCGGCGACCAGGACGCGGTGACCGCCGCCGTGAAAAAGCGCGAGACGTCCATGAGCACCGGCATCGGATTCGGCATCGGCATTCCGCATGCCTCGACCGATCTGATTCATGAAGTTGTGGGCGCGCTGGGCCGTTCCAAAAAGGGCGTCAACTTCGATGCGCTCGACAACCAGCCGGTCAAGCTCGTCATGCTGTTCCTCGTGCCCCAGGGTCAGTTTCAAAAACATCTTCACACGCTCGCCAATATCGCCAAACTTCTCCACAAAGCCGATTTCCGCCAGGCGCTTGAACAGGCGCCGGATGCCGAGGCGATGCTCAATATTATCAAGGAATACGGGAAAAAGTGATTCGTTAAACCGTTGAAGAAACCTCTGCAAAACGTGTGGCGGCGACGCCCCCGTCGCCGGGAGCATTCAATTTTCCAACGGTTTTGGCCAGTCGCCCAAAGCGACGAGGCGTCGCTTCTACCCTTTTGCAGAGATCTCTTGAAGACTTAAAGCGTTGAAGTGGCAGCAGATTTTCCTTTCCGCTTTAACGCTTTAACGCTTTAACTGTTCAACGCTTTCATGCTTCCGCACAAACAGATTGAACTCCGTCTGCAACAGGCCGTCCGCGTTGTTTTGCCGGATGCCGACACGACCGCGGTTCTCGTTCGTCCGTGCCCGGACCCGAAATTCGGCGATTACCAGAGCAACGCGCTGATGGCGCTGGCCCGGGCGCGGAAGATGAATCCGCGCCAGCTCGCCACGGACGTTCTGGCGAAATTGGACGTTTCTGAAATCTGCGAGCAGGTTGAAATCGCCGGTGCGGGCTTTCTGAACTTCCGGCTGACACCTGCTGTGCTCGCACAAACACTCCAGACCGCCAAGCGTGGCGAGCACATGTTTTTTGACAAGGCGATGCCGCCGCGGACCGTGGTGATTGATTTCAGCTCGCCGAACGTGGCCAAACCGATGCACGTCGGGCATATCCGCTCGACCATCCTCGGCGATTGCCTCGCTCGCACCTTGCGCCTGCTCGGCCACCGCGTCATCACCGACAACCACATCGGTGACTGGGGCACGCAGTTTGGAATGTTGTTGCTCGGCTGGAAACAACACCTGAAACCGGACGCGCTCAAAACCGACCCGATTGGCGAGATGGAGCGGCTCTACAAAATGGTCAACGCCGCGGGCGAAGCCATGCCAAAAGTTCGGGACGCCGCCCGCCAGGAACTCGTCAAACTTCAAAGTGGCGACGAGGAAAACCTGAAAATCTGGCGCGAGATGATCGCACGGTCGGAAAAGCAGTTTGACGAAATTTACTCGCGGCTCGGCGTAGGATTTGATCAGACGCTCGGTGAGAGCTTTTACAACAACCGGCTAGCGCCACTCGTGGACGAATTGGTGAAACGCGGAATCGCGCGCGAAAGCGAAGGCGCAATTGCCATTTTCTTCGATGGCATTCCGTCATTGAAAGGACATCCGGCGCTCATCCGCAAGAGCGATGGCGGATTTAATTATACCACCACGGATCTCGCGACGCTGGAATACCGGCTGAAAACGTGGCAACCGGACGAAATCATTTACGTCACGGACGGCCGCCAGCAATTGCATTTCCAACAGGCCTTCGCCGCATTCCGCAAATGGCAATCGGCCGTTTCGGAGGGACGAGTTACACGAGTCCCAAAATCCGATTCAAAAAGTCAGGGACTCGCAGAGCTCGTCCCTTCGAAAGATGTAAAATTGGCCCACGTCTGGTTTGGTTCGATTCTGGGCGAAGACGGGAAGCCGTTCAAAACCCGCAGCGGCGAGACGGTGAAGCTGGCCGATTTGCTCGACGAAGCCGAGGAACGCGCTTTCAAAATCGTTTCCGACAAGAACCCCGATTTGTCCGAGGCGCAGCGGCGTAGAATCGCCCGTGCCGTCGGGCTGGGCGCCGTGAAATACGCCGACCTGCTGCCGAACCGGCAGAGTGATTACGTTTTCAGTTGGGACAAGATGCTGGCGTTGCAGGGCAACACGGCGCCGTATCTCCAGTATGCCTATACGCGGATTCGGAGCATTTTCCGGAAGGCGGAAGAAACATCGAACATCGAACATCAAACATCGAACATCGAATTGGCGGCGCCGGAGGAAATCGCGCTGGCCAAACACCTGTTGAATTTCGGGCTGACGCTGGAGGCCGTGGCGGAGGAATACCGTCCGAATTTCCTCTGCAATTATCTTTTTGAACTGGCCGGCAAGTTCACCGCCTTCTACGAAAATTGTCCGGTGCTCAAAGCCGAGAACGCCACCCGCGCCAGCCGGCTGGCCTTGTGCGATCTGACCGCGCGCGTGCTCAAACAGGGTTTGGCAACCCTCGGCATCGAAACCGTGGAACAGATGTAAAATTCAGAGAACCGCTTGCCCCCGGCGCGGAAAGCGTTTACAAGACATCGTGCTGACTCCCTTGGTGATGACGATTATCGGCCCGGACCGGACGGGCCTGGTCGAATCTGTCGCGCGCATCGTGGCCGAACATGGTGGCAACTGGCTGGAAAGCCGCATGTCCCGGCTGGGCGGCGAGTTCGCCGGCATCCTGCGCATCGAACTGCCCGCGGACAAAAGACAACCGCTGCTCGACGCGATGCAAAAACTTCAAGGCGCCGGTTTGACCGTTGTTGTCCGGCCGGGCGAGGCGGCGGCCCCGGCGGCAACGGGTCGGCGGACAAAACTCGAAATCATCGGCCATGATCGCCCGGGCATCGTCCGCGAAATCACCCATGCGCTGGCGCGCGCGGGCGTGAACGTCGAGGAATTCTCCAGCGAAATCGTCAGCGCGCCGATGTCCGGCGAGACCTTGTTTAAAGCCGGGGCCTGCCTGCAACTGCCCGAAAATTGTGATCTCGCCGCGCTGAAGACCGAACTGGAAAAAATCGCCGCCGATTTGCTGGTGGACGTTTCCTTTGCAGAGCTTGAGCGCAAGGGTTAAGGGCTAAAGCCAGCGGCGGACCCGGGCTTTGTAGGCGCGGTACTCGTCGCCGAACCTGGTTTCCAGGAACCGTTCTTCGCGCAAGACGATTCGCCAATGCACGACCGCCAACGTGGGTATGAGTGTTGCCAACGGCCACAAGGCGTCAAAGAGCAATGTGACGCCGAGGTAAAGCGCTGTAAGCGACAGGTAGAGTGGGTTGCGTGAGAACCGAAACGGGCCGCCGGTCACGAGCGCGGTGACGGGGCGATCGGGACGCACGTTGGTACCGGCGCGGCGCATGGCAGTGCTGCCCCAAATGCCCACGGCAATGCTTGCGAGGCAGAGCGCGCCACCCAGTGGTTGTGAAAATTTCAGCGGGAATGGCCGGATCGGGATCAGCCAATGCAGCAGCAGACCCATCCCCAACCCGCCCAGAAAGACCAATGGCGGGCACGCCATGACGCCGGGTGTATCGGTTGAGGACTTAGCCATGCGTGCGGTTGGTTTGATTGATGACCAGCCGGCTTTCTAATATAAACCAAGGACCGGTTCCGCATCATCGAAAATTTCATCTGCTTGCGCGCCGTTTTTATTTACCCTCGGCCCGATGTTTGAACTGCTCGAAACCGATGCGCACACCAAAGCCCGGCTGGGAAAATTGACCACCAAACACGGCGTGGTGGATACGCCCGTGTTCATGCCGGTGGGCACGCAGGCCAGCGTCAAGGCGCTCGACCCACGCGAGTTGCTGGAGATGGGCGCGCAAATCATCCTCGGCAATACTTATCATCTCAACATCCGGCCCGGACTCGACATCATCCGCGCCGCCGGCGGCCTGCACCGGTTTATGAACTGGGAGAAGCCAATCCTGACCGACAGCGGCGGCTTCCAGGTTTTCAGCCTTGCCAAAATCCGGAAAATCAAACCGCACGGCGTCGAATTCCGCTCGCATCTCGACGGCTCGCCGTTGTTTCTCGGCCCGAAGGAAAGCATGGAAATCCAGTGTGTCCTCGGCTCGGACATCGCCATGGCTTTTGACGAATGTCCGCCGCCGGAAGTGGCTGCGACGCCCTCGTCGCATAGGCGACGGGGCGTCGCCGCCACAAACACGCTTCGCCATTCCGTCGAACGCACCCTCCGCTGGGCGCGCGAATGCCGTGAGCAACCCCGCGCCGATGGCCAGATCGTGTTTGGCATCGTACAGGGCGGTTCGAATGCCGCATTGCGCGAAGAATGTGCGCGGGCGTTGGTCGCGATGGATTTTGACGGTTACGCCATCGGCGGCGTGAGCGTCGGCGAGCCGGAATTGGACATGTTGAAGGCGATTGAATTGACAGAGCCCTTCCTGCCGGCGAACAAGGCACGTTACGCCATGGGCCTGGGTACACCGGCGCAAATGCTCGAATTGATTGCGCGCGGGGTGGACATGTTTGACTGCGTGCTGCCGACACGTGTGGCGCGCAACGGCACGGCCTTCACGCGCCGCGGCGCGTTCGGGCTCAAAGGCGGTGCTTACAAGGCAGATTTCCGTCCAATTGATGAAACTTGCGACTGCTTCGCCTGCCGACATTTCACCCGCGCCTATCTGCGGCATCTGCTGAATGTAAATGAAATTCTGGGCCTGCGGATGGTGAGCGTCCACAACTCGCATTTGTTTTTGAAAATCATGGCCGATGCCCGTGCGGCGATTGCTGCCGGTGCGTTTGGAGGATTTTACCGCGAATTCATTGCCAATTACGTGCCGTCGCGAAAGGTGCTTTCGGCGCGGCAAAAGGAAATAGAGCGATAAAAGGCTTTGCGAACGGCAAGGGATATGGCAGTATATTGGCGTTGGGAAGCCAAAATTTGAAAAGTTATGGAAAAGCCAAAAATCATTGCTTACTTGAAACCGACCTGTGGCTGGAGCCAGGGTGTCCGCGCCGTGCTGCGCAAATACGACCTGCCGTTTGAGGACCGCGATGTCATCAACGACCCGTTGCAGCGCCAGGAAATGATTGAGAAGAGCGGCCAGATGCTGAGCCCGTGTGTTGAGGTCAACGGCCACATGCTCGCGGACGTCAGCGGCGAGGAAGTCGAGGCCTGGATGCTCGCGAATAAAATCGTGATGCCAAATACTCGCGAAGCCGACGCGCCGACGAACCAGCCTTGCGCCCACGAAATGCCGGCCAGTGCGCCGCTGAACTTTGTGCGCTGAAAAATTTGTGGGGACGGTCTGTGGACGTCGCTAAAATTGGCGGCAGCGCAGATCGCACTGCCAAACCGCGTTGGGGGATTCCAACGCGGTTTTTTCTTTGTGTAGCGCCTGCGTCCCGCGGGTGGTTTCGGGCGTCCCGCCCGGAACTTTTCACAGACAAGCGACAATTACGTTGATTGGCCGTGTTTCACCGCTAACTTTCCGGTGTGAGAATCATTTCTTCCCTTGCTGGGATGCAGCGGCTCGCCAAAAAATGGCAGCGCGCCGGCATACGCGTCGGTTTGGTGCCGACGATGGGCTATCTGCACGCGGGCCATTTGAACCTGGTCCAGCGCGCGCGCCGGGCTGTTGGCAAAAATGACGTGGTGGTGGTGAGCAATTACGTAAACCCGACGCAGTTCGGGCCGACCGAGGATTTTTCCAAATACCCGCGCGATTTGAGACGTGACCTTAAACTTTGTCGCGGTGCCGGCGTGGATGTCGTCTTCACGCCAACTGACCGGGAAATGTATCCGAACAGAACTCGTAGCCGCCGATGTCAATCGGCGGACGAACCGCGCTTTGACAAGCGCGGCTACGGGACTTACGTCGTCGAGGAAAAATTGTCGCAAACGATGGAAGGCGCATCACGCCCGACGCATTTTCTTGGCGTCACAACGGTGGTGGCCAAGCTGTTCAATCTCGTGCAGCCGGACGTGGCGGTGTTCGGCCAAAAGGATTTTCAGCAGGCAGCCATCATCAAACGCATGGTCGCGGATTTGAATTTCCCGGTGAAAATCATCGTCGCACCGACGCTGCGCGAACGCGACGGTCTGGCCCTGAGCTCGCGCAACACATATCTTACGGGCGATTTGCGACGGCAGGCCACGGTGCTTTGGTGCGCAATTCAAATGGCGCGCGTCACGATAAAAAAGTCGAAGACGTTTTCCGCGATAAGATTGAAGGCGGTCGTGAAAAAACTGGTCGAATGCGAGCCGGACGCGAAACTGGACTATGTGGAATTTGTTGAGCCGGACACGCTGACGCCCATTGCGAAAGTCGGGCGCGGCACGCACATGGCGCTGGCAGTGCTTATCGGCAAAACGCGGTTGATTGACAACGCACGACTTTGAAATGAAGCCATTTGATTTTCTGGTTCTTGGCAGCGGTATCGCCGGGCTTTCGTTCGCCCTGAAGGTCGCGCCACACGGGCGTGTGGCCATCGTGACCAAAAAGGACCGCGCGGAATCGAACACCAATTACGCCCAGGGCGGCATCGCGTCGGTGATGAGCAGGGAGGACTCGTTTGAGTTGCACGTGCGCGACACGCTCACGGCGGGCGCGGGTCTGTGCAAGGAAAGCGTCGTCCGCACCATTGTGGAGGAAGGCCCGGCGCGGATTCAGGAATTGATCGAACTCGGCATGAAATTTTCCGAGCGCGACGCGCCCGCGGAGGACGGCGGCAAGGAACTGGACCTGGGCAAGGAAGGAGGCCACTCGAAGCGGCGCATTCTGCACGCCAAGGACGTGACGGGGCGCGAAATCGAGCGGGCGTTGTTGAACGCAGTGGCGCGGCAGCCCAATATTCAGATTTTTGAAAACCACCTGGCGATTGATTTAATCGCGAGCCAGAAACTCGGCCACGCCGGCGCCAACCGCTGTCTGGGCGCCTATGTGTTCGACAAAAAAGGCCGGCGGGTCTGGGCGTTCACCGCGCCGGTGATCCTGCTGGCTACGGGCGGCTGCGGCAAGGTTTACCTCTACACGACGAACCCCGACATCGCGACCGGCGACGGCGTGGCGATGGCGTATCGCGCGGGCGCGGCGATTGCCGACATGGAATTTGTCCAGTTCCATCCGACGTGCCTTTACCATCCGCAGGCGAAATCGTTTCTCATCAGCGAGGCGGTGCGCGGCGAAGGCGGCGTGCTCAAGACGCTCGACGGGAAAGAGTTCATGGACGGTTACCATCCGCTGAAATCGCTGGCGCCGCGCGACATCGTGGCGCGGGCGATTGACAGCGAGATGAAAAAGAGCGGCGCGGAACACGTGTGGCTGGACATCACGCACCGGCCGGCGCGGTTTATCATCGAGCGGTTTCCAAATATTTATCAGACCTGCCTGCGTTACGGCATTGACATCACCAAGGAACCGATTCCCGTCGTGCCGGCGGCGCATTATCAATGCGGCGGGGTGGTGACGAATGTGGACGGTGAGACGGACATCGCCGGGCTTTACGCCGTGGGCGAAGCCGCCTGCACCGGCTTGCACGGTGCCAACCGGCTGGCCAGTAATTCACTGCTGGAAGCGCTGGTGTGCGCTCATCGCGCCGCGGAGAAAGCCATTTCAAGCCCGCCGCAAAAAATCGAGGCTAAAATTCCGCTGTGGCAGTCCGGCAACGCCCACGACCCGGACGAAATGGTCGTCGTCTCGCACAACTGGGACGAAATCCGGCGGTTGATGTGGGATTACGTCGGCATCGTCCGCACGAACAAACGACTGGAACGTGCGGCCAAGCGCATCGCCAATTTGCAGGAGGAAATCCGCGAGTATTACTGGAATTTCATCGTGACCAGCGATTTGCTGGAACTCCGCAACATCGCCACGGTGGCGGAATTGATTGTGCGTTGCGCGCAGTTGCGGCCCGAAAGCCGCGGCCTGCATTACAATCTGGATTATCCGGGCACGAATCCCGACTGGGGACAGCGAGACACGGTTTTAAGAAAATCTTGAAATAATGTAGGCGCCGGATACGCTGTAAGAGTTGCGCGGTTAGCTCAGCGGTAGAGCACCAGTATCACACACTGGGGGTCGCAGGTTCAAAACCTGCACCGCGCACCAGTCTTCGCTCGGAGCGCAGCGTAGAGCGAAGACTGCCACGCCGTAGTGCAATAGCGCGCAGGCGGGCGAATAATCGTGGTCCATCAAGCGCTCCGAGCTTCGACTCGGCAAGCCGGTTTAGAAGCCTGAAAATCTTCACTCGATTGTCAGTCAGTCGCCGAATTTATTGAAACCGTATTGGCGTCCCAGCTCCAGGCACTGTTTCCATGGCAACACGCCGTCCGAAGCGGAGGGCGATTTCAAACAGGCGGCGGCCGCGCAGACACCAAGGGTCAACGCTTCCGGCCAGGACATTTCGTGGTGCCGCGCCAGCAAGACACCCGCCGCCAGGGCGTCGCCAGCCCCTACGGTGCCTTGGATTTCCTCCTGTGGCAGGCGTACTGAGCCGCGCATCAGACATTTGTCCTTGCTGATCGCCGCCGCCGCGCCTTCGGGAAAATGAAGGACCACGGTCCCGCGCACGCCAAGCCTGCGGACGGCTTGGGCCAACGCTTTGGCTTTGCCGGCGGAGAATGATTCGGACGTGTTCCGGTTGAGCAACTGACCGGCTTCCCATTCGTTTAAAAAGAGAATGTCCAGATGCGGCAAACACGGCGCAATCTGAGCGCGCAGGTCGGGATTCCGCGCGCTCACCAGGTCCGCGGCGGTCAGCATTCCCGACGCCTGCGCCTCTTTCAACAAACGCGCGGAAGCGTTCAGCCCACTGGCGTCAACGGCGTCCAGCAGTGGCAGGAAACCAAGGTAACCGAGGCAGAAAATTTTCGCGGGCGACGCGAGCGGTCGCAGATGATTTTCCGCCAGCCGTTCACTGGCGCCGGGACAATAGAAAAAGGTCCGCCGGCCGGAACCGGTTTCCGTCATCACATCCGTGAAACCGGTGGGTGATTCCGCCGTCGAGTGAAGCCGGCGGTCGTCAATTTTCAACCGGCGGCAACGTTCGCGGACAAACCGGCCGTTGGCATCATCGCCAATCAACCCGGCGCCAAAGAGCGGGCAGGAGGAATCCAGCGCGGCGAGATCGCTCAGCAGGTTGAAGGCGAATCCGCCATTGGCCGTTTGCTGTTGCTCAATCCGGGCCAGCGTGGCCGGCTCCGGCCAATGGTCAATGCGCTTGACCTGGTCAACAATCCAATGACCGGCCGCGAGAATTCCGCGACGGGCAACCGGTGGCCTGATGCTTGTTTCGTCGTTTTTCAAAGCAGGCTTGACAACATACGGCAGGCCGACCTGACACACCTCTAAAACTGGTCTTCCTTTTCCTTGAACAATACATTGAACGTGGTCATCGAGCCGTAACTGCGCGTGATGTATTGCTGCAACTCGACCTTTTCGCCGTCGTTCAACTTTTCGTGTCCGTTGATTTTCTGTTCCAGCACGCGCAGGTTGTTCCGCACCATCACCATCTTGTGGAAAAACGTTTCGAGCGGGACTTCCTTGGTCTGCAACGTGGGATCGGACGGATGCAAAACCAGTTTGCCGCCGTGCCAGCGGGCACCGAGTTTTTCAATCACCACCTCCGGTTTTTCCAGGCCCAGTTTGTCCAGCGTGGCGGCGACTGTTTGCTCGACGAATTGTTTCAGCGGCAGAGTCAATCCGCTCGCGGAGATTTGCGGTTCGGCCGGTTCCAGGCTGCTCGGTTCCGGCGCGACGGCGCGTTTGTCGCCGCTGTCGAAATGGATTTCGGCCGTGGTCTCGGAAATCGTTTTGATGGTACCCGTGCCATATTGCGGATGGCGCACCTTCATGCCGATGCAGAGGGCTTCGATTTTCATGCCGGGAATTTAACCACGGCTTGCCGCGCCGAAGCAAGTGGCGAAGGTGGAATGGACGCGGATGAGCAGGGATTTTTCAAATCAAAATCCTCCTCGTCCTCGAAAAAAACAGGCTGACAACGCCGTCAAACGCGCTAGGCTCGGAACAAAGGGATGGCCCGGACAGCTTTTATAGACCGCTTCGAATTCGAACGCGCGTTATGGAATCGCGGGATGACCCGCGTGGCGGGCGTGGACGAGGCGGGCCGGGGGCCGCTGGCCGGGCCGGTCGTGGCGGCGGCGGCGGTTCTGCCGTCCCCATGGGCGGAATCCGGTTTGCCGCGCGAACTCGAAGGCTTGAATGATTCCAAGCAACTGACACCCATGCAGCGCGAAAGATTTTTCGCGTTCCTCACCGCGTGCGGCGAAGTGGAATATGCCGTCGCGCAAATTGATTCCGTTCAGATTGATGAAATCAACATCCTGCGCGCGACCCATCGAGCGATGAACGCGGCGCTGGCGGACCTGGTCCCGCAGCCGCAGCACGCCCTGGTGGACGGTCGGCCGGTCAAAACCATGCGCGTGCCGCAGACGGCCATCATCAAAGGTGATGCGCGGAGTTATTCCATCGCCGCGGCGAGTGTGCTGGCCAAGGTCACTCGTGACCGGCTGATGTTGGAATTCGACCGGCAGTGGCCGGCTTACGGGTTTGCCGAACACAAGGGCTACGGCACGGCGCGGCATCTGGCGGCCCTTACGGCGCACGGGCCGTGTCCGATTCACCGGAAAAGTTTTGCGCCGCTGAAGCCGAAGGAACTCGAACTTTTTACCACGGATTAACACAGAAAAACACGGATTCGGAAAACCCGGTTTCATTGACCGAGTCCACGCTAATTAGTGAATTCTTCATCTGTGTCAATCCGTGTTAATCCGTGGTTAAAAATCTTATAGAAAAATTGAAGGCGCGATTGGCCGGCAAACCCAAGCCGGAGCATTTGCGGCGAGGCGAATTGGGCGAACGTGTGGCGAAGAAATTTCTCAGGCGACAGGGTTTGAAATTCCTTGCCGCCAATTTCCGGTCCGAACGCGGCGAGATTGATTTGATTTTTCGGGACGGCGAATGCCTGGCGTTCGTCGAGGTCAAGACCCGGTCGTCAGAGGAATGGACACGACCGGCGGCGGCAGTCAATGCGGAACGGCGTCGCCGGCTGTCGCGCGCCGCGCTCGATTATTTGCGCCTGTTGAAAAATCCGGCGGTGAAAGTCCGTTTTGACATCGTAGAAGTGCTGCTGGCGGAAGGCAAAGTGCGCGAGGTGCGGCATCTGCCGAACACGTTTGCCATGGCCCGACCGTATCGCTATGGCTGATGATATTGCTGTGCCGGAAACAAGCCCGAATTTACGACAATCGCGTGCTGCCGCTGTAGAAATCACTTGAAGTTGCTGGGAAGCGGGACGAGGTTTGCGTTAATCAGCCATGAGCCAGACCATTAAAATAACGGTGGAAACGGCCTTGTATGCGGTCGGCTTAGCTTGCCTCATTTGGTTTGCGGTACGAGCGCTCAAGCGTAGTGCGGAACCGCCGATCTTGATTCTCAAATGGCTCATAACGGCGGCGGTTGTTTACTACGTCCGCAAAGAAATCGTTCCAGGGTTCGCGACCGGTGGATTCGCCGCCATCGGTGCGCTGATTCAGATGCTGTTCGTCGGGCTGGTCATGACCGTGTTGTGGCGGCACAGCATCATAGACGCCATCGCAAACAAGTTTTCGTCCCTCTACGACGGCGGCGACGAGCCGCCGGAGCCAAAGCCGTATTATTCCGTTGCCCAGGCCCGGCGACAGCAGCGCGAATTCCTCCAGGCGGTGGTGGCCATTCGCGAGCAACTCGCCAAATTCCCGAATGATTTTGAAGGCGTCATGCTGCTGGCCACCATTCAGGCCGAGGATTTACAGGATTTGGCCTCGGCGGAACAGACGTTGAACCATTTCTGCGACCAGCCAAATCCGCCACCCAAGCAGTTTGCCGCCGCAATGAATCACTTGGCCGACTGGCATATCAAACTGGCGCAGGATTTTGATGCCGCGCGCACCGCGCTGGAAAAAACCAGCGCGCGGTTTCCCGACACGGAATTGTCGTTGCAGGCCGCCCAGCGCATCGCCCATCTGGGTGGAACGGAAAAAGTTGCGCTGGCGTCGCTGGACCGCCAGCCGATGGCCGTGCCGGAAGGCGTCAAAAACGTCGGCCTGTTGGAATCGTCGGAGCATTTACGTCCGGAGGAAGCCGACCCGACGAAACTCGCCGCCGCCTACGTGAAACATCTGGAGCAGCATCCGCTCGACACCGAGGCGCGCGAGAAACTGGCTGTCATTTACTCGGAGCATTACCAGCGGCTGGATCTGGCCGAGGGCGAATTAAACCAGTTGATCGAGACGCCGAACCAGCCGGGGAAACGGGTGGCGCACTGGCTGAATCTGCTGGCGGATTTGCAGGTTCAACACGGCGCGGATTACGAAGCGGTGCGCGGAACTTTGGAGAAGATCATCGGGCGTTTCCCCGATCTGGCCGCCGGGGAAATGGCACGGACGCGGCTGGCGCGGTTGAAGCTCGAACTCAAAGGACGAAAAGAAACGCCGGGCGTGAAGCTCGGCGTTTACGAACGGAACATCGGATTAAAACATGGCTCACCGCGCCAGTTGTAGCGCGACTTCCTTTTCCAGTTCGTGCGCCATGTCGAGATCCTGGTTGCCCCATTTGGTGCGGGCCTCCACCGTGATTTGAGTGATTTGCGGATCCACCGCTTCGACACGCATCCACACTTTGTTCTGGTTCACACGGCCCATGAATGCCCGCACCGTGTTTGTGGTATCATGCGGGATATATTCGGTAAGCAACGTCCCGTCGCTGTTGATGACTTGAATGGCCGCGCGATAGACCTCGTCCACCGAGCGCTGATAACGACCGGCCACGGCATCCCTCCCCATCGGGTTGCCGGCGACCTTGGTATCGCTCACGGTGGTGACACAACCGGCGGTCATGAGGGCGATGGCCGCGAACGCCATAAAGATTTTTGTTTTCATCGTGTCCAAAGACAATCACAACCACCGCGCGCGTCAAGCCTGATTCGCGGGAAGTACCGTCCCAATTTGAATTATCGTGTCGGCGCTGTGCGCCGATTTATTCGAGCCGCAGGCTCGACGCTACACCAAATCAGGACACTGTCTCGCAGGAGGCCGGCTCGACAAGTGTCTGAAGAAATGCCAGAGTTAAGCCATGGTCGCGAACAAGCTTGAAGAGTTGCGTGCCCGGTTGCGCCAGTACGGTTCCTGTCTCGTCGCCTATTCCGGCGGCGTGGACTCCACATTTTTGGCGCGCGTGGCGCACGAGGTCCTCGGCCAAAAATCACTCGCGGTCATCGCTGATTCGCCGAGCCTGCCGCGCCGTGAGCTGGCTGAAGCGATGGCGGTCGCGAGACAATCCGGTTTTCCGGTGCGCGTCATCCAAACGAAGGAATTTGAAGACAAACGTTACACGGCCAATCCGGTCAACCGCTGTTATTTCTGCAAACACGAATTATTCGAGCAATTGACGCCGATTGCGCGTGCGGAGAAACTCGCGGTGATTGTTTATGGCGAAAACGCAAGTGATGCGGGTGATTTCCGGCCCGGGGCCACGGCGGCGGCGGAATTTCAAGTGTGCGCGCCGCTCAAGGAAGCGGGGTTGACGAAGGTGGAAATCCGCCAGTTGTCGGCACAACTGGGCCTGCCGACGGCGGACAAGCCGCAGATGGCGTGTCTGAGTTCGCGGGTGCCGCACGGTGAGCCGGTGACGCCGGAAAAATTGCGAATGATTGAAGCGGCCGAAAATGTGCTGCGGGGTCTGGGGTTTTATGACGTACGAGTGAGGCACCACGAGTTGAAAGCGGCAAGTGACCAGTGGCAAGTGACAGGCAACTACACGCCGACGGATGACAATCCTGTCACCCGTCACGTGTCACCCGTCACTTGCCTTGCCCGCATTGAACTCGGGCCGGCGGAAATTCCGCGCTTTTTGGCGGACGACATTTCGGTGAAAGTCACCGAGGCGTTGAAAGGCATCGGCTACGCGCACGTGACGCTGGATTTGGAAGGTTATCGCCGTGGCGGCGTGGACACCATGCGGCCGAAGCGCGATTGAAACTTTTGACCTGTAACGGTTTTAGATAAAGGAAGCTATGCCGCAATTTTCCTATCGGGCTCGTCGCCGCAGTGGTGAACTGGTCGAGGGCGTTTTGGACGTCACCGATCGTGCGGCGGCATTGGCGCAGGTCGAACGGCTCGGACTTTTTCCCGTGGCGCTGGACGCCTCAAAGGGAGGCCCGGTGGTGAATGACAAACACCCCGGCCAAAAGGTGGATTTCCTGGCGTTCCTGCCGCCGACCTTGCGCGCCCAGTTGCAACAGAAGCGCAAGCCGAAATTACAGGAACTGGCGACGTTCACCCAGCAACTGGCGAATCTGCTCCAGGCCGGAATGCCGCTGGCCACGGCGCTGCAGAGCATGACCTACCTCGAGGCCAAGGGCATTCCGTCGGAGGTGAGCCGCCAGCTCCGGCAGGAAGTGACCGAGGGCCGGAGCTTGTCCGATGCGATGGCCAAGCAACCGCGGATTTTTTCCGATTTGTATATCAACATGGTCCGGGCGGGCGAGCAGAGCGGCGCCCTGGTGGACGTGCTCCGGCGCATGGCCGATCATTTCGAAAAATTTGCCGAGGTCCAGGCCAAATTCAAATCGGCGCTGATCTACCCGGCCGTGGTCTGCACGGTGGGCGTGGGCATTATCATTTTTTTCATGACTTTCATCCTGCCCAGGTTCATGTCCATCTTTGGCAGCGTCGGGTTCACCCGACTGCCGACGGCGACGCTGCTTTTGATCGGCGTTAGCAATGCCTTTAAACATTACTGGTTGTTGATGCTTGCGGTCGTCATCCTGGCCGTGATTTTCTTCAAGCGGTTCCAGGCTTCTGACACCGGGCGGCGCCGGATTGATGAATGGAAAATGAAGATGCCGCTCTTTGGGCGGGTGATTTGTTTGAATCTCTACGGCCAATTCGCGCGGACGCTTTGCACTCTGCTGCAGAACGGTGTGCCGGTGCTCACGGCATTGAAAATCACCGAACAGGTCATTCCCAACTGCATCATCAAGGAAGCGACGGCCAAAACCCGCGACGCGGTGACGGATGGCAAAACGCTCGCTCAACCCCTGGCGCAGAGCAAGGTGTTTCCCCAATTGATGGTGGACCTGGTAAAAATCGGCGAAGATACCGGCGACGTGGCCGGCGCGCTGAACAATGTCGCCGAAACCTACGAAAGCGAACTGAACATTGCCTTGCGGGTGATGACCAACCTGATTGAACCCACCTTAATCATCGGCATGGCCGTCGTGGTCGGCTTTTTGCTGGTGGCGGTGCTGGGGGCGATGTTCTCCATGATTTCCAGCATCGGCACCTCGGCGGGAGGGCCCTGATGCAAACCGGTCGAGTGTCAGGCGCGAGCAGCGGAGGCGGGAAGATGGACTGCGGTTGCAAAACCTGTTCGTGTTGTTGGTTGACCAGGCGCCAGCGTGAGCGGGCGTTTACGCTTCTCGAAATCATGATGGTTGTCGCCATCATCGGCCTGATAATGACCATGAGCGTGCCGGCGATTCTGCGGACGATGCACCAGGAACCATTGCGCAAGGCGGTCAATGATGTATTGACGATCTGCAGCCATGCCCGTGCCCAGGCGATTTTGCATGGTGTAACCACCACCGTCGTCTTTCATCCCCAGTCGGGAGACATCATGCTGGCCAGCATCGCCACCACCAATTCGGCGGACGGTTTCGCGCCGCCGGACGCACCGGCTGGCGAAACCACCACCGCCGCTCCTGATGCGTCAGCGTTGAATTCCGCGCACTTCGATGACAGCATTACCGTTGACATGCTCGACGTCAATTTGTCGGAATACAAGGACGCGAGCGAGGCCCCGGTGCGTTTTTTTCCGGACGGTACCAGCGATGAAATGACCCTCATAATACATTCCGGCGATCAGTACCGGAAAATCACGCTGGAAGTAACCACCGGCCTGGCGTCCACGGAAACGATCCAATGAAAGCCCAAGCTGACCGGCCGCAAACCACGCGAAGCGCCTTCACGCTTTTGGAAGTAATGTTTGCCATGGTTGTGTTTTGCACCGCGATCTTTGTGATTCTGGCGCTGGTCTCCAATTCACTCGCTGGCGCCCGCCGCTTACAACGGCCGATGGTGGACGCCGGCGTGCTGGCGGCTGAATTGTCGCAAACCAATCAGTTGGTTGAAGGCGTGAACTCCGGCAGTCTCGACGAGCTGCTGGGCGACTCGTACCAGGGTTACACCTGGACGCGTGACATCGAGGAAGTGCAGTCGAACAAGCTGTTTCAGGTGGATTTTATCGTTCAAAGTGACTCCGGCGACAAGCCGGTCATTTCCAAAATGAGCGTCCTGCTTTTCCGCCCGCTTTCGCCGGCGGGCAGCCTCGAGGGGGCCACGGTGGCCAGATGAAATTTTTTTGCCGAGCGTCGAGTGTCAAGCATCGAGCGCCGGTGCATGGCGGGCGAAATCTTCCTTGCTCCTGCCCCGCGTCCCACGCCCCACGTCCGGGTCGCGCTTTCACGCTGCTCGAACTCACGCTGGCCATCGCGATTTTCAGCCTCGTGATGGTGGCGATTTATTCGTCCTGGATGCTCATCCTGCGTGCCACGAAGGTGGGCCAGGAGGCCACGGCACAGGTCCAGCGCCGGCGCGTCGCCGTGCGGACCATTGAAAGCGCGCTCACGTGTGCCCAGTCATTTCAAGCATCACAGCAGTATTACACCTTTGTGGTCCAAAACGGCGACGAACCGCTGCTCAGTTTCACGGCACGATTGCCGGACGATTTTCTGCGCAATGGCCGGTTCGGCGATTTTAACATGCGGCGGGTGACCTTTACGGTCGAAGCCGGACCGGGTTCGGAAAAGGACCTGGTACTCCGGCAAAACCCGATCCTCATGGACATGGACAGGGACGAGCAGGAACACCCGCTGGTACTGGCCCGCAATGTAAAAAGTTTTGCCGCTGAATGCTGGGATCCGACCGAGAATGACTGGTCGGACAAATGGGACAACACGAATCAAATCCCCACGATGGTGCGGTTCACTCTCGTACTCGGCGGAAATCAGCTGAACAATTTTGGCGATGCCAGCCCGGCACTGGCCGTTACGCGCATCGTCGCCATTCCATCCGTCATGGTACCGGTGGCAGCGCAATCGGGTGGGGCCGGACCTCGGCCCCCGTTTGTCAGAGGCTCACAATGAGAATTCCCATCCAGACCCGGCCGCGCGGAATCGCACTCATCATTGTGATGATTGCCATTTTTGTGCTGTCGGTCATGGCGGCCATCTTCGCGACGTCAATGAAAGTTGAAACCAGACTGGCGCAGAATGCCGACCACGATCAGCAATTGCTCTGGCTGGGCCGGTCGGGCGTGGAATTGGCGCGTTACGTTTTGTCGGAACAAATGACCATCCCCAACGAGCCCTACGATGCGCTCAATCAAATCTGGGCCGGCGGGCCCGGAGGCATCGGTGAATCCAACAGTCCGCTGACCGGGATTTCGCTGGACGACTATCAGGTCGGTGACGGAAGCATTTCGATCAAAATCGTTGATCTCGAACGCAAGATGAACATCAACACGGTCAATCCCGCGGAGTTACAACAGGCGCTCACTCTCATGGGCGTGGGCGCGGACGGCATTTCCGTCATCTCCGATTCCATTCTGGATTGGATTGGTCCGCCCAACGCTCCCCGCCCCGCCGGTGCGGAGAGCGATTATTATCAAAGCTTGAATCCCCCTTACTATGCCAAGAATGCGCCGATGGACGATCTGTCGGAATTACTGCTGGTCAAAGGCATCCGGGATCACCCCGAAATATATTGGGGCGGCAGCCCCACCAACCGCACACCGGCCCGGTTTCAACAGAAACTGGGCTTTGTGAATTCACCGTTTCAAGCGCCGGATTATCCATTCGGGCTGACAAATATTTTCACCGCCATTTCCAACGGGCACATCAACATCAATACCGCCGACGAAAATGTGCTGCAAATGCTTCCCGGAGTGGACGAAGCCACCGCCCAAAACATCATCAAACTGCGCGCCGGACCGGATGGCGAGGATGGCACGGCGGATGACACTCCCTTTACGAACGTCGGCCAGCTCATTAACGCCGGTCTGAATCAGCAATTTATTGCTCAACTTTCCAGAATTTGCACCGTCCGCAGTTCAACTTTTGAAGTTCACGTAACCGCCCGGATTGGTGATTACCATCGCGAATACGTCGCGATTCTTTATCGCAACACGCCCACCGATATCCAGATTCTGAGCTTTTACTGGGAATAATGGGAAATTACAGTTGAGTTCGCGTCCTCGCCCGTTATCGTTTTGCCATGCGCCGGCTGCTGCTGAGTTTGCTTTTGCTGGGTTCGCTTTCAACGGCCTTCGCCGGCGATGTCGTCACGGGCCGCGTCGTCAAAGTCCTGCCGTTTTTTCTCGACCTCAAAGGTCAGGAGGCCTTATCGCCGAGCCTGTATGACCGTGACGCCTACCAGGCTTATCTCCGCCGTCACGCCGATCAACGTTCCGCCCTTCGTTTTGATGTTCTGTGGAAAACGTCGGATGTCGGCGGCGCGCAACTGAAATTGCGGGTCGAGTTGCGCGGCATCGGCAAGGATGGAATGCCCCGCCGGGCCACGCTTGAACAGGCGGTCACACCGCATTTCTTCAGACATTGGAATTCATTGACACTGGGCGGCACTGATTATAAAGACTTCGGCGAACTCGTCGCCTGGCGCGCCACGCTTTGGTCGGGTAATCAACAATTGAGCGAGCAAAAATCATTTTTATGGTAAAGTTGCGCTGGCCAGGAATGGACGTCTCGGCTTGACTGCCTCCGTCGTGCTGGCAATAAACTCGGGCGCGCCCGAATGATGCACGTCAAAGTACCCGTTAAGATCGTTTGCAGTTGCGGCCAGAAATACGCCTTTGATGTGTATCCGCTGAACGGTCGCATGCCGTCGCCGATCAAGTGTCCCGTTTGCGGGTTGGACAGCACGGCCGTTGCGGATGAAATCATCGCGATCGCCCTCAAGCCGCCGTCGTCGGCAGTCCCACCACCACCTCCGGCAGCCCCGGTGTCGTCGCCATTAGCATCATCGCCGCCGACAGCTCCGGTGCCTTTGATTATCCGCCCACGAACGCTGATGAGCGCTCCGCCGCCGGTGGAGGCTGACCCGTCCAGGACCGAGGCGGCCATCTGGCGTCAGCGTGCCCTTGAGGCGGAACGCCGCGCGGAACAGGCCCAGGCTGCCACCCGGGCCAACCTCGCGCCGCACCTGGCGCAGGTGCTGAAAGAGACCGTGGTTCAGGAACTGGCCACGCAACGCCGTGAATTGCTGAAAGCGCAGGAGGAAGCCGCCCAGGAAATTGCCGCGATGATCCACCGTTTTGATTCCGTGCAGGCGCCGCTGCAGGAACGGTTGCACTCCTACGAAACGCGGATTCAAGAATTGGAAAGGGAGCTTACCGCGCTAAACGAGGAAAACCGCGAATTGCTGAAGCTCAAGATTGACATGATTCGGCGACAACTGGAGGTCGAGCGCGTTCACAACCGTCTCACCTTCATTCCAAACTAGGCGCTGCTTGAACGTGGCCGCCGGTGCAGGGAGGTGGAACGCAGGTCCCGGAAAAATGGCCATCGGTCCGCCTCGTTACTTCGGCGGCTACGCGGCGGTTTTCACGCCGGCGGTCCTTTGATCATGCGTGTGCAGCGCGTGCTCGTAGCATTGCAGCGCTTCTTCGTATCGTGACATGCGGTTGAACAAGCCTCCCTTGTGGAGGTACGCAATGGTCATGGAGCCGTCCGCGGCAATGGCGTCGTCGTAACAGGCGATGGCTTCCTCAAACCGGTTCAGCTTTTCCAGCGCGCCTGCCTTCTTGATCAAGGTTTCGGCATTCTTCGGGTCAAGCGACAGGGCCCGTTCAAAACTCTCCAGGGCTTTTTCCGGCTCGTTGCCGTTCAGTAACGATTGCCCTTCCGTCAGCAGGCTGGCAACGTTCCGGTCATAGTCGGTGAATGTCGCCGGGGTGCCGTTATGCCCGTCAACCGGTGGCGATGTGGTTCCAGCCAACGGAGCGCGCGCCAGGTGTTCCAGTTCGAGCAACCGCCTTTCCAGATGCTCGACCACATTGAACAAGCGCGCACTCGAAAATTCCACGGCCGCGCGCCCCGGTGCGTCATGCACTTCACCCGCTGACAGCATCGGTGACGCGCTCCGTCCTTCCAAAGTGATCGCGGGCGGGTGCAGTGTGGATAATTCCACCAGCCGCGTGACGGCACGCCATTGGAAATAGGCCATGAAAAGCACGGCGGCCAGGCCGATCACTCCGAAGGCGCCGGCCAGAATCAGCGTCAGCCGCTGCGCCTTTTGCGTCGCCTCGATTTCGCTGGCGCGCTGCGTCGCCACCGTTTGTTCGAGCACCTGGATGCGCGCGGTCATCTCCGCCGCATTGCGTTGCGCCTCGGCGGCAGCGGCCAGCCGATTGCTTTCGATGAGCATTTGCGTGGTATGAAGCTGTTCCTGAATCTGGAGAAAGGCATTTAATGTGTCTTGCGCGGTTTTGTCCTCGGCCTGGCGCGGGGAAAGATCGGCGGCGTTGGTGTTACCGGCAAAAGCACGCTGGCCCGGCCCGACGCCAAAAATGCAGCAGGCGCAAACAATCAAAAAGTTCAGACGAACCAGCACGCTCATTCCGATGGGATGAGCCTGAGCCGCCGTGCCGCCAAAGTCAAGCGCCCGGCCGGATGACTTATTAATGACTTATTCCCAACCTCAATTCGGTTTCTTTAAATCGAATTCCAGCCGCGTGCGCGAGCCGGTCTGGTCGTTGCGGATTTCCATTTCCTGAAGTTCCCATTGGCCGTTCACCTTTTTAAAGGATTTCGGATAAAATTCCTTCAGCAATTCACCTTTCGCATCATAAGCCTCGGCTTGAACGATGCCGAGCGTTTCGTTGTCGATCCACGATACCACTCGCGAATAACCATTCGGGGACGGGCTTGGATTCGTGCTTTCCAGGATCTGGCACGCACGGCCGCGCCGCATCTCGTGCTTCAAAATCTTCTGCTCCGGCCAGTGGAAAAATTCCAGGCTCAAATCCTCGACCCAGAAATCCGAACCAGCAAAAGACCTGTTGACCACTGGAACGTCTTGCCAATCATGCTGATAAGTGTCGAAAGGTTCGATGCGGTCGTTTATGGTTCCAGCGATTTTAGGTAAATCCTCAGGTAATTCAGGCAGATCATCAGGTAAACCAGGTGAAATCAGTTGCCGGAACAACTGATTTGCCGGGTGGACGACTGTAAGAGTCTCTGTGGCGTTTGTAAAAAACGCTTTGTAAATCACGGACCAATTTGTCGGCGTGACGATGACTGCACATTGTATAGGAATCTCCGAAGTCCTGTCTTTCGCGTCACGAATTTTCAAGACACCGGTGTTGGTGAAGTTTTCCGTGGGCTGTTGTTCCAGGATTTGCTGTGCCAGTTGACGACCTTGAATTACAGCTTCGACAAAATCGTTCGTCATTTTTGCCGTTGCATCGAACGCAACCAGCAAAATTGAGGCACCTATAACGATGGCAAAAATCTTTCTCATCCTGCCCGTGCTCAATCAGCTTGATAAGACAAGAGAGAGGACGAAGGCAAGAACGAAGAATTTACCTTGGCTCCAGCGCCAGCCGCAGCACGTCCGAGATGTGCCGGACGAAATGGACCTTCAGTCTTGAGCGCGCTTCCGTTGGCACGTCCAGCCAGTCCGCCTTGTTTTGCTCGGGCAGAATGATTTCCTTCATTCCAAAGCGCACCGCGGCGAGCACCTTTTCCTTGATGCCGCCGACACGCAACACGCGGCCGCGCAGGCTGATTTCACCGGTCATTGCCAGGCGGGAGCGCACCAGCCGTTTGGTTAGCAACGACGCCAGCGACGCCACGAGCGGCACACCCGCGCTCGGCCCGTCCTTCGGCGTCGCGCCGGCGGGCACGTGAATGTGAACGTCGAATTTGCCGTAATTGCTCAGGTCCAGGTCGAGCAGTTTGGCCTGGCTGCGCAAATAACTCACAGCCGTTTGCGCGCTCTCTTTCATCACTTCGCCCAGTGACCCGGTCAAAAGCAAATTGCCCTTGCCGCGCATCCGGGTGGCTTCAATGAATAGAACGTCGCCGCCGACCGGCGTCCAGGCCAGGCCAGTGGCAATGCCGTACTCGGTGATCCGCTCCGCCGTTTCGGAAACGAAAGGCGCGTGGCCCAGGTAATTTTTCAAACCATTGGCGTCGAGTTTGAGTGTCACGGCCGCGCCGTTGCGGGAAATGATTTTGCGCGCGGCCTTGCGCGAAAGCGCGGCGATTTCGCGCTCCAACTGCCGCACGCCGGCCTCGCGTGTGTATTCGCGGATGAGTTTGCGCAGCGCGGCGTCGGTGAATTTGATGTCCTGCCGCGTAAGGCCGTGCTCCTCAATCTGGCGCGGGACGAGATAGCGCTTGGCGATTTCCAGCTTTTCGGTTTCGGTGTAGCTGGGCAGTTCGATGACCTCCAACCGGTCGCGCAACGCCGCGTGAATCGGCTCCAGCCAGTTGGCCGTGGCGATGAACAGCACGCGCGAGAGGTCAAATTGCAAATCCAGGTAATGGTCGGTGAACGTGTGGTTCTGCGCCGGATCCAGGACTTCCAGCAACGCTGCTGCCGGATCGCCGCGAAAATCCGCGCCGACCTTGTCCAACTCATCCAGCAAAATTACGGGGTTGCGGCTTTCAATGCGGCGCAGCGTCTGAATAATTCTTCCCGGCATGGCGCCGACATAAGTCCGCCGGTGGCCGCGGATTTCAGCTTCGTCTCGCATGCCGCCAAGGGCAATGCGCGCGAATTTGCGGCCCAGCGCATCGGCCACGCTCTTGCCGAGCGAGGTTTTGCCGACACCTGGCGGGCCGACGAGACAAAGGATCGGCCCCTTGATTTGTTTCCGGCGCTTGATGACGGCGAGAAATTCAAGCAGCCGCTCCTTGATTTTTGCCAAACCGAAGTGTTGTTCGTCCAGAATGCGCTCGGCTTCCTTCAAATCAATCTTGTCTTCGGTTTCCTTTTCCCACGGCAGGCTCAAAATCCAGTCGAGATAATTGCGCGCGACGGCGTATTCGGCGGCGGCGGGCGGGGTCAGTTGCAGCCGTTCCAATTCCTGCAACGCGGCCTTGCGGGCTTCCTCGGGCATCGGCGTTTGATCGATTTTTTCGCGCAACGACCGGGCTTCACCACTGCCGGGTTCGCCCTCGCCCAGCTCGCGCTGGATGGCGCGCATCTGTTCGCGCAGGAAAAAGTCGCGCTGGGTTTTGGCAATGGACGACGCGACGTCGTTCTGAATTTTGGAGCTGAGCGTGAGCACCTCGTGCTCGCGGTTGAGCATGGGCAGCAATTTCTGCAAACGTTCGCGGACGGAAATGGTTTCCAGCAGCTTTTGCCGGTCTTCGAGGTTGAGATTCAGATTCCCGGCGATGAGGTCGGCGAAATGGCCGGGATGTTCGGTGTTCAACACGGCGATTTTGACCTGATCCGAGAGCGCGGGCGACAACTTGGCGATTTCATCGAATTGCTTGTGTGCGTTGCGCAACATGGCCTGCAATTCGACGGAGTCCTCGGTCTCGTCGCGGAGCAGTTCGAAGTGCGCGGACAAATAAGGCGAGGATGCTGAAAATTCCTTGATATGGATGCGCCACAATCCCTCGACCAGAACGCGCGCGGTGCCGTCGGGAAACTTCACCATTTTCACCAGGCGCGACACGCAGCCGACATCATACAAGTCTTCCGGCTTGGGCTCGACGATTTCCGGCTGGCGCTGCAACACCACGCCCAGCAACCGGTCGCCGGCCACCACGTCGTCAATCAGCTTCAGGCTCGGCCCGGTCTCGACCAGTAACGGCACCAGGGCGCTGGGAAAGATGACAATGTCCGACAAGCCCAGGATGGGCAAAGCTTCGGGCAGCGAACGTGAAGAAATTCGCGGGGGCGGTCCGGAATTTTCGGTGCCCAAAATGCTGACAAACTCTGTCTCCGGCGATGTCATCGTCGTTCCTGCCAGTTATTCTATTAGTTAGATGCCGCAGCGCCGGAAAAGTTCGCGCGTGCGGCTAATTCCCCTCGGCAATCGGCACCTTGGTCGTCTTGGAATGCGGTTGTGCCATGGGCACGTCAATCCGCAGAAAACCGTTCACGTAGATGGCCTTGGCCTGGCTGAGATCGTAGCCGGGCGGCAGTTCCAACACACTCTCGAACGGCCCGTAACTGATCTCCATCACCAAAAAATTGCACTTATTGGCCCGACAGCCATCCGGCCGGGTGCCGGCAATGCGGAGGCGATTGCCTTCCACTGTGATTTCCAGACTATCACTTTTCATGCCAGCCAATTCCACCTTGATGACCAGGCTGCCGTCTGTGGCATAAACATCCGTATTGGGAACCCAATGGCCGCTGGCCGTTTCGTCGCGCCCCCCCACCGTCGCGCCACGTGAAATGAAGTGAACCGTCGAACTAACTTTAGTTAAAGCCATGATTGGAACAATATCTCAAAAAGCTCAATAAGCAAGTGCCGGGCGAACGGCCCGCGCCAAATTCTGCGGCAACATACTCCCAAAGGCCGATCGCGCAACGGGAATTTTATTGGTTTTTTTCGGCCAAAAAACGGGTGGTATCTTTGTCGTTGCAGCGTTTCGGCAGAATGCCGCATGCTTCAAGAAGACAAAATAGAAAGTGGCAAGTGTAACGTAAAAGGGAAATCCCGCCTTACGACATGATGCTAATCGTGAGTTTTTCTAACAATGGCGACGGCATTCAATCGCTTTTCGTGCCAATACGTGGTGGACATAGCGCTTTGCGGTTGCCAAGCCAAGCGCCGGTGGATGGATACAAACCCGTATTGATTAAACACGAATACAAAGAACGCGGCCATAAGGCATATTCAGATTATCGAGACGACCAGAATGATTTTATCCGCGTGCGGACAAAGAAGGACGCGCAGGAGGACATTTTCAGCGCCTTATACGGCAAGATTTTTATGGAGACTTTAATCATGCAGCGGCGGGTGGCAAACTGACGTTTGCATATTATCTGAATCCCACGTCCAACGACACGAATATGGAGTTTGATCCAAGCCGGAACTCATTTAAAAATCTATCGTCGTTAGAGTAAGTCAGCGTACCGTAACCTTTATGGGTTGTGGAAAACATGAAATCAAAAACGACCACCTGATAATTAAAAAGTCGGGCAGCTATCCGGCTGTTTTTGGCATTTGTGCGTTTCTAGTGGTTGCTGTTTGGATTGTGTTCGGTCAGACGCTGGGATTTGAATTCGTCAATTACGATGACAACTTCTATGTGTATGAGAACCCGGAGGTGATTCAAGGGCTGAGCCTGAAGGGAATTGGGTGGGCACTTACCCATAGCGTTGCAGCCAACTGGCATCCGTTGACGGTGATGTCGCACATGCTGGATTGCCAGCTTTACGGGTTGCATGCCGGTGGCCATCATTTGACCAGCCTCCTGCTCCATGCGGCAACTGCAATTCTCCTGTTTCTGGTGTTACGAGAAATGACGGGGGCTTTGTGGCGCAGCGCGTTTGTGGCGGCGGTTTTTGCCATCCATCCGTTGCGGGTGGAATCGGTGGCATGGGTGTCGGAACGCAAGGATGTGTTAAGCGGGCTGTTTTTCATGCTGACGCTTGGCGCCTATGTCCGCTATGTCCGCAGGCCACCGTCATGGGGTCGTTATCTGACGGTGCTGTTTCTGTTTGCCCTTGGGCTGATGTGCAAACCGATGCTGGTGACCATGCCGTTCGTCCTATTGCTGCTGGACTACTGGCCGCTGAATCGGTTCGGGGCGGCGGCGAACGGCTATGCGATTTCGCGAAAATTGATCATTGAGAAGATTCCATTCATTGTATTTTCTATCGCGATCTGCGTGGTGACAGTTCTGGTACAGCAACCAGACAAAGAGATTTCCTTGTTCCTTCGAGTCAGCAATACGCTTGTGTCCTGCGTTGCTTATTGTGGACAGATGTTTTATCCGGTGGGATTGGCTTTATTGTATCCGTTTCCCATCAATGGCGTGCCGGTTGGAGAAGTCATTTTGGCATTGTTGTTATTGGTTGCCGTCACGGTGATAGCATTTTGTGGGAGGCAAAAGCGTCCATATTTTTTGATGGGATGGTTGTGGTATTTAGGAATGTTGGTGCCGGTGATTGGGCTGGTTCAAGTAGGAAGTCAGGCGCGGGCGGATCGCTACACCTACCTGCCACAAATTGGCCTGTATATTCTTCTCACTTGGACGGTGATTGAGTTGACGGCCTCCTGGCGAAGCCGCCGTTGGGTGCTTGGCGTTGGCGCGATGACTGTTCTTGCCGTCTTGATCACGTGTGCCAGCGCTCAAACTGCATATTGGTGCGACAGTGAATCACTGTGGACTCACACACTGGCCTGCACCCCGGATAACAGCACTGCCCACAACAAACTCGGCAATGCCTTTCTCAAACAGGGACGGATGGAAGAAGCCATGGTGCATTACCAACAGGCACTGGCAATCAGTCCTGACGAGGAGACATATGACAATCTCGGTTATGTGTATCTTCAACAAGGAAAAACAGGTGACGCCACCGTGCAATTCCAAAAGGCATTGGAAATCAATCCCAACTATACCGAAGCCTACTACAATTTAGGCAACGCCCTTCTCCAACAAGGAAACGTGGAGGAAGCCGTCGCGTGTTACCAAAAGGCACTGAAAATTAATCCCGACGATGCGAAAGTCTATAATAATCTCGGAAGTATCTTTCGCCAACAGGGACGGCCGGAGGAAGCCATTGCGCAATTCCAAAAGGCGCTGGAAATTAATCCCAACTATGCTGAAGTCCACAACAACCTGGGCGTCGTTTTTACCCAACAGGGGCGAAGAGAAGAGGCGATCTCGCAGTTCCAAAAGGCTCTGACAATCGAGCCAGACTACGCCGAAGCCCACTACAATTTAGGCAACGCGCTTTTCCAACAGGGAAACGTGGAGGAAGCCATTGCGCAATTCCAAAAGGCGCTGGAAATCAAACCTGACTATGTGGCAGTCCAGAACAACATGGCTTGGGTGCTGGCCACCTGCCCGCAGGCTTCGTTGCGAAACGGAATTGAGGCGGTGAAGCTGGCCGAACGCGCCAATCAGCTTACCGGCGGACAAAATCCGGTTATTCTCTGCACGCTGGCGGCGTCGTATGCGGAGGCAGGCAGATCCGCAGAAGCTATTGAAACGGCGCAACACGCTTTGCAACTGGCGACTGTGCAATCCAATACCGCGCTGATTGAATCACTTCAATCACAAATAAAATCCTATCAAGCAGGAATCCCGTCGCATAGTACGGGACAAGCGCAATGATAGTGGCTGCGACCAAAGATGTTGCTCAGTCGTTTCATTCGCCTTGCGCACGGCGTTTGTGTCTGCGACAATTCAGCGGCGGGCGCGAGTAAACGATGCAACAAAATTACCCCAAACATTATTGCGGTGTGTTCGGCATTTTCGGCCATCCGAACGCCGCGGAACTTACCTACTACGGTCTTTACGCCCTCCAGCATCGTGGACAGGAAAGCGCCGGTATTGTCACGTGCCACGACGGGAAGTTTTTCAAGCACCACGGCATGGGGTTGGTGTCGCAGGTGTTCAACCCTCGGCTGTTGCACGATCTGGTCGGCAACATGGCCATCGGCCACACGCGTTATTCCACCACGGGTACTTCCAATCTCCGCAATGCCCAACCCCTTACGGTGGATTGCACACGCGGCCAGATTGCCATCGCCCATAACGGCAACCTGACCAATGCCGCGCAGCTCCGGGACGAACTGGAAAATCACGGGCTGGTGTTTCAAACGAGCGTGGACAGCGAAATCATCATCATGATGCTCGCGCAACCGTTGCTCAACGGCGTCGAGAACACGCTGGTGCAGACGCTCCGCCGCATCGAAGGCGCGTATTCGCTGATCATCATGACGGAAAAGGAATTGATCGGAGCGCGCGATCCGCTCGGGTTCCGGCCGCTGGCACTGGGCCGTGTGAACGGTTCCTGGGTGCTGGCCAGCGAATCGGTGGCGCTGGACCAGATTCAGGCGGAATTTGTGCGCGACATTGAGCCGGGCGAAATCGTCATCATCAACGAAAAAGGACTGGTTAGCCTGCAGGCGTTTCCCGAACACGCGCGCCGGGCGTTTTGCATTTTTGAATACGTTTATTTCGCGCGGCCGGACAGTAACATCGGCGGGCGGAGCGTCTATGGCGTGCGCAAGGAGATGGGGCGTCAGCTCGCCCGCGAGCACCCCGTCCAGGCGGATCTGGTGATCCCGGTGCCGGACAGCGGTGTGGTCGCGGCGCTCGGTTTTTCCGAGCAATCCGGCATCCCGTTCGAGATGGCGTTCATCCGCAATCATTACGTCGGACGCAGCTTCCTCCAGCCGTCGCAACTCATCCGTGACTTCGATGTGCGTGTGAAGTTGAATCTCATTGCTTCGCTGGTGAAAGACAAGCGCGTGGTTATTGTGGATGATTCCATCGTGCGCGGCACGACCTGCAAAGCGCGCGTGAAGACGCTCAAAGAAGCCGGCGCCAAGGAAGTTCACGTGCTGGTGAGCTGTCCGCCACACATGAACCCGTGCGTTTACGGCATTGATTTCCCCGACCGCAGCAAACTCATGGCGGCCAACCACAGTGTAGACGAAATCCGTAAATATCTGAACGCTGATTCACTTTACTACCTTTCGCACACTGGCATGGTTAAGGCCACCGGGCTGCCGAAAGAAGGATTCTGCATGGCGTGTTATGACGGAAATTATCCTGTGCCATACGATCCGGTGCTGGACAAGCACATCATCGAGCATCGCCGCCGTCACGCGCAAACGCTCGGCGAAGCGGTGGAGAAGGATAACGAACAAATCAAATTACTGCAGATTTAATTTCAATGGCCGACAGCCTGTCTTCAAAAAATTCCAAGGGTAATCACTGGGCGCTAACTATTGCTCCTGTAAATTTCCAGACTTTATTGCGATCCGACGGTCAATTCATGATTCCGGCTTGAGCAAGCCCACAGGATAAGGCATCTTAAACATCATGCACCAGTCGTTTCAAAGCGCCACTTTCGACGTGTGGTTCTTAAGAGTCGCAATTCTCGCCATCTTCTCAATTTGCGTTCCGGCTCAAATCCATGCCCAGAGCACGTATCCAAAAATCGAGGCGTCGTTTACGGTGAACACGCCGATTGCCGACCCGTTCGACTACAGCAATGACGTGCGCGTGTTAATGGTTCAGCCGGATGCGGGCACGATTTCCCTGCCTGCGTTTTTCGATGGCGGCAGCACCTGGCGCGTGCGTCACACGCCAACGATGGCCGGAGTTTACAGCATCAGCAACATTACCTTGAACGGGTCGCCGCTGTCCTTCGGTAATTTGTCGCCGGCTTCCTGGACGGTGACCGGTTTTCCAACCAGCCCCGGTTTTGTGGGCGTGGATCCCACCAATCCGCGCCGCTTTGTCACCAGCAATGGGCGGCGATATTTTCCCGTTGGACAGGATGTCGCATGGGGGTACACCAATTATCCCAGCGGAGATTACCGGGTCACAACTATCTTCCCCAAAATGGGCGCGGCACACGAGAACTGGTCGCGGGTATGGATGACGCACTTTTACGATTCGCAAGGTTTGGGGCTGAATCTGGACTGGCCCAAGGTCAATAATACCTTTGGTCAACTGAACCTGACCAACGCACGGAACTGGGACGCCATTGTTGCCGCCGCCGATCAGGCCGGCATCCACTTTCAGATGGTGTTGCAACATCACGGACAGTATTCGAGCACCAACGGCAGCGACGTCAACCCGAACTGGGAGCAGAACCCCTACAACGTTGCCAACGGCGGTTTTCTAACCAACGCGACAAACTTTTTTACCGACCCGACCGCCGCGTCGTTGACCAAGCGCAAGCTCCATTACATTGTGGCGCGCTGGGGTTATTCGCCCGCCATCATGGCCTTTGAGTTGTTCAATGAGGTCCAATACACCGATGCCGGCTACGCCAATCAGTGGAGCAATATCGAGGCTTGGCACAATGAAATGGCCCAGTTCATCCGTACGAACGATGTTTATCATCATTTGATTACGAGCAGTTCAGACCTCACCGAACCGATTTGGGACCAGACGGATTATTACCAGCACCACGATTATCCGTCGGACCTGATAACCGGAATTCGCGATGCCCAGGACATCGCGGCCTCCCAACCGGTCGCGCCTGATTTCAGCGGCGAATGCGGCATAGATTACACGCCGCATGTCGGGGTCAGCCCTCCGGTCTGGGCCGGGCTGATGGCGGCGCAGTCCGGCGGCGCGCAACCGTGGTATTGGGACACCATTGATCCGAACAACGACTATTTTCTGATTCAAGCCGCGGCTGATTTTGTCACCGTTTCCGGCTTGGCCGATGAAAACGCGTTGACCAAGTCTATTCCCCAAACCACCGGTGGTGGGCTCGGCCCGCTGACGTTTTCGCCCGGCGGTGGCTGGGTAACGAATACCCAGAGTACGTATACAATTGGAGACGCCGCACCCGCTGGCATCGGTTCGGCCTCCAGTTATCTTCAAGGTTATTATCATAGCGCCATGACATCGAATGGTTATACGTTCCTCGTCAATTATCCTCAGAACGGGACATTTTCGCTTCAAGTGTTGCAGATCGCCAGTTCCGGCGCGGGTCTGGAAATTTTTCTCGATGGCAACCTGCGAACCAACATTGCATTCCCCTCTGCCGGCAGCGACACGTCTACGAATTTCACTGCGTCCATTCCGGTTTCCGCCGGTTCACACAGCATCAACATTACCAACAATGGTCTGGATTGGATTCTGCTGGGCAATATCACGCTCAACCCTTATGTGTCTGCGCTCGGAGCGTATGCGATTGGCACCAACAACTGGCAGGCGCTCTGGTTGTGGAACCGCACCAACGTTTTCGCGGCCACGCCGGGGCCGAGTGTCACGGGTACCGTGGCGGTCGCCGGCCTGGATCCGGGCACTTACGCCGGTACGTGGTGGGATACGTTCGGGGCCGGTGCCGTCAGCAATTTCACTTTTACCGTCACCGGCAGCAATGTGCCGGTGACGCTCGCCACGCCGACCGTTTTGCGTTCCCTGGCGCTTTATGTCGGGATCCCGGCGCAGGCGGGAATTATTGTTCCCAATCTGACCCAGACGGCGGCCTCCAATGCGCCGCCGTTCAATGTGCCGTTGGTGATAACCAACAGCGGCGGTCTGCCCCTGGCCTATTCGCTTTCTTCGACCAGCGCCATTCCGGCCTGGTTGAGTTTTTCTTCCACCAACGGGTACGTGTCGGAATCAAGTGCCTTGACCGTTTATCTGGCTTTTAATCCGGCTGGTCTTGCGCCCGGTACTTACACCTGCACGCTGTTCGTTAACACCAGCGATCCGCTACAGCCGGTCACCCCGTTGCCCGTTTCGTTCACGGTTTCCTCAGGCACTCCGACGGCGCCGCAGTTGCAGGTTGTATCCTGGTCAACCACCCGGTTTGTGTTCCAACTGTTGGGTGATACAAACGTCACCTATGTGGTTCAGAATTCGACAGATCTGATGACATGGGTCCCTGTCTCTACCAACACGTTGCCCGGTGGTATTTTGAATATTACCAACGCAATTCCGCCGGGCGCTTCCCGGCAATTCTGGCGTGCCCTCTGGCAACCGTAATGGTCCAAGATGTTTTTTCGTCCCGCTGGCTGCGATGGGTTTTCGTATGCCGGGACGTTAATTCCTGCGCCGACCTCCGGAACCTGACGCGGGCGATTTAGGGTTCGCAATTTCCACCGGCCTGGTTGAAGCTTCGACGTGCCGGGGTGAAAAAATCCGGCGCCGAAGTCCAACTTGAAGGAATTTATGCAGAAAGTGATTGGAGTCATTTGTCTCGTCGTCGGCCTGTTGTTGCTGTTGCAGGGACACGACGTGGCCCGTTCGATTGGCTCGCAATTCACCAAGGCATTTACCGGCGAGCCGCTGGGCAAAGCCACCCACTACTATGGGGCCGGCGTGGCGGTGGGGTTGTTCGGCGCGTTTTTGATTTTTTGGAAACGGAAATAACGGTCAGTTTCCCGCCACTTCCTGTGGCCCTTTGCCGCCGTTGACCAGAAAGAGAACCGCCATGCGCACCGCCAGGCCGTTGGTCACCTGCTCCAGGACCAGCGACCGATCGGAGTCCGCAATGTCGCTGTCAATCTCCACCCCGCGGTTGATCGGGCCGGGATGCATGATAAGCGCATCGGGTTTCGCCTTCGCCAGACGCGCCTTGTTGAGGCCAAAAAGCTGGATGTATTCGTTGATGCTCGGAAACATCGTCTTGCGCTGGCGTTCATGCTGAATGCGCAGTAGGTTGATAATGTCCGCGTCGCGGATTGCCTCGTCCACATCGTAGGTCACACGACAACCCATTTGCTCGAACGTTTTCGGCACCAGCGTGGCCGGCCCGCAGAGCGTCACCGTCGCCCCCAGCTTCCGCAGCGCCCAGATGTTTGAGCGGGCCACGCGGCTGTAAAGGATGTCGCCCAGGATCGTGATGTTCAGCCCGGCGATTTTTCCCTTGCGCTCAAGAATCGTGAACACATCCAGCAAAGCCTGGGTGGGATGCTCATGCGCTCCGTCGCCGGCGTTGATGACGCTGGCGTTGAGCACGCGTGACAGAAAATGCGGTGCGCCGCTCGCGCTGTGGCGGATGACGATGAAGTCGGCGTTGAGTGCTTCGAGATTGCGCGCGGTGTCTTTGAGGGTCTCGCCTTTTTTGAATGACGATGCCTCGGTGGAAAAGTTGATGACGTTGGCCGACAACCGCTGTTCGGCCAGCTCAAAGCTGATGCGCGTCCGCGTGGACGGCTCGACGAACAAGTTGATAACCGTTTTGCCGCGCAGCGCCGGGACTTTTTTGATGGCACGTTCGCCGACCGCCTTGAACGCCCGTGCCGTGTCGAGCACGGTGACGATTTCGTCCGGTGTGAGCGATTCGATGTCGAGCAGATGTTTGCGGGTCCAGGTCATTTCAACCTTTCCAGCACGACTTCGTCCACGCCGTCGTTTTCAACCAGCCGCACGCGGATTTTTTCATTGTCGGCCGTCGGCACATTTTTGCCGACGAAATCCGCCTTGATCGGCAGTTCGCGGTGGCCGCGGTCAATCACCACGGCCAGTTGGATTTTTTTGGGCCGGCCAAAATCGTTGAGCGCGTCCATCGCGGCGCGCGTGGTGCGGCCGCTGAACAGCACGTCGTCCACCAGCACGACCGTTTTGCCGGTCACGTCAAACGGAATGACGGTAGGATGGATTTTCGGCGCGGCGCGCCGGTCCAGATCGTCACGGTGCATGGACACGTCAAGAATGCCGACCGGGATGGGCTGGGACCAGATTTCGGAAAGGATTTTCCCCAGGCGCCTGGCCAGATGATCGCCCCCCACGGGAATACCGGCCAGGACAACCTCCGCGCTGTTTTCATTGCGCTCGACAATTTCGTGCGCAATGCGGGTGAGCGCACGTTGCATCGCGGCGGCATCGAGGATGACATTGGATTCAGCCATAAACCAGGATCAGGGAATCGGCGCTGGAAGTAAAAACCGCGAACCGCTCCGCCCGGCGGAGCTGATTCGCGGCGCGCAATTTGCGTTCATGTCTTTCCTTGGCAACCTCACCGGGCCGCCTTAAAGGAACCTTTGTAATCTTGTTAGTGGCTTGGGCTTTGCCGCGCCCGACGCCAGTTCGAACGGTGCTTGATAATCCAATCCGTCAATGCCCGTTCGAATCCGATGTCGTGCCCGGCCTTTTCCGACTCAATCCACTTGTGCTTCAGAATTTCCTCGCGCTCGGCCTGGAACTCGCGATAAAGCGAGGAATTCTTCAACAAATCGTCCGCTGGAGATGTAGCTTTCATAGCGTTCGACATAGAAAATGTGACGTAAAAATCAGGTTTTTTCAACCCGATTGCAATAAAAATCTCGCGCTGAAATCGCAACCACCGAAGATTGAACCAGTTGCGCAACCTTTTTCATTCCAATCGGTTGCGTAAAGACTCGGCAATTCCAACAAATACCCGGGCCGCGGCGCCTTTCGGTGCCGACACCACTACCGGTAGGCCGCGGTCGCCGCCTTCGCGGATTTCCGTGAAAATGGGCACTTCGCCGAGGAACGGCACGTTTTGACGTTCCGGCCTCGGCTTGGCCGCCGCCGTGGCCGAAAATTTCCACCCGGTCGCCGTTTGGCGCGGTGAAATAGCTCATGTTTTCCACGATGCCGAGAATCGGCACATTCACCTTGTTAAACATCGCAATGCCTTTACGGACAACGCCGAGTGACGCCTCCTGCGGCGTGGTCACGATGACACCGCCGTCGAGCGGCACCGTCTGGCAGAGCGACAGTTGCGCGTCGCCGGTGCCCGGCGGCAAATCCACCAGCAGAAAATCCAATTCGCCCCATTCCACTGCCATCAGGAATTGCTGGATGGTCTTGTTGATCATCGGCCCGCGCCAGATGACCGGCTGCTCATCCGTGAGCAACAAACCGATGCTCATCACCTTCACGCCATGCCCCACCGGCGGCACCAGCTGTTCCTGCGCACTGATGGTCGGACGCTCGTGCACGCCCATCATCAGCGGAATGCTCGGTCCGTATATGTCGCAGTCTAGCAGTCCGACTCTCTCGCCGACCAGGTTAAGCGCGCAGGCGAGGTTGGCGGAAACGGTGGACTTGCCGACGCCGCCCTTGCCGCTGGCAATCGCGACGACGCGTTTCACCCCCGCCACGCGATTTTGATTCGCAAAGGGATTGGCCGGTGCGGGCTGCCCGGCGGCGGGTTGCCGCACCTCCACGTGGACGTGGTTCGCTCCGGGCAAGGCCTTCAAGACGCGTTCGGATTCCTCTTTGATTTGGCGGGCGGCCTCCGGGTTGGCCGAAGTGAATTGCAACGAAACGCTTACCGCGCCGTTGGCGGTGGAAATTTCCTTCACCAGTCCGAACGAGACGATGTCGCGCGAAAAGCCGGGATATTTGACGGCCTTCAGCGCGTTTTGAATTTCGGCTTGTGTAAGCATCTTTCATCAAATTGCCAGCTTTGCGCCCGAAAACAAGCGCGCTCCGGACTTGCGCAGGGATGCGGGGCATGGAAGATTGGCGGTCTGATTTTTGCAATGGACGACTGAATATGACGCAAACGAC
Organism: uncultured bacterium; assembly: GCA_963723125.1. Taxonomy (GTDB): domain Bacteria; phylum Verrucomicrobiota; class Verrucomicrobiia; order Limisphaerales; family UBA11358; genus UBA11358. Next base: position 769,688 of record CAVRPQ010000006.1, on the reverse strand, counting down.
ACCCAATGCTTCCTTCAAGGGCGCCGAACCGTTTCTGGAAAAGTTCCGGCGTTTCGAAGCGGGACCTCAATCGCCGGCGTGGCTGTTGCCGCTTCGCAAGGCCGGCCTCGCGCGCTTTTCCGAGCTCGGTTTTCCTACCGTTCACGACGAAGACTGGCGCTTTACGAACGTCGCACCGCTTGCCCGGTTGCCGTTCAAGCCAGTGGTGGAAGCGGTGAATGATACCGCCGCCAAAACCGCTCTGGAAAAATATGTCTTTGCGCATCTGCCCGGTTCGCGACTGGTATTTGTGAACGGACATTTCCATGGGTCGCTTTCCTCGGTGGACAAGCTGCCGGACGGCATGAAAGTCGCCAGTCTCGCCGCCGCGCTGGCGACGGATTCCGCGTTCATCGAACAACAGCTCGGCCGGCTCGCCTTGACGGAGGACAATTCGTTCGCCGCCTTGAACCAGGCGTTTTTCCTCGACGGCGGTTTCGTCCATATTCCGGCCAACCAGACCGTTGCCGACCCCATTCAGCTCATCTTCATCTCCACTGCCAAACACAACGGCGATACGATCCAGCCGCGCAACCTGATCATTGCCGGGGCCGGCAGCCGGGCGACGGTCATTGAGAGTTACCTGGCTGGGGACCAGGCCGCGTATTTCACCAATGCCGTCACGGAGATTGTCGCCCGCGACAATGCGGTTTTGGAGCACGTGAAATTTCAGGATGAGGCGCCGGACGCGTTTCATCTGGCGACCATCGCCGGAAACCTTGGCCGCACCAGCAACGTGAACATCCATTCGTTCGCACTCGGCGCGAAACTGTCGCGCAACAACATCCGCGCGAAGCTCGCCGGCGAAGGTCTGGAATGTGTTTTGAACGGCCTTTACCTCACGCGCGGCGAACAGCTCGCAGATCATCACATGATTGTCGAGCACGCGCAGCCGCATTGCGCCAGCCATGAATATTTCAACGGTATTCTCGACGACAAATCCAAGGGCGTTTTCCACGGACGGATTTACGTCCATCCGGCCGCGCAGAAGACCGACGCGAAGCAGACGAACAAAAACCTGTTGCTCTCCGACGACGCTACCGCCGATACCAAGCCGCAACTGGAAATTTACGCCGACGACGTGAAATGCACGCATGGCGCCACCGTCGGCCAGTTGAACGAGGAATCCATTTTCTACCTGCGCTCACGCGGCCTGGGCAAGGACACCGCGCGGCGGATGCTGATTCACGCCTTTGCCGGCGAAATCATTGCGCGCGTAAAACACGATGCCGTGCGCGAGGAGTTGGACAAGGTCATCTGGGACCGGCTGGAAGCCAATCCGCATTTGCGGGGGATATGATTTTGTAGCCGCGTTTGTGAAAATGCGGATTCGTCTGCCGATTCACATCGGCGGCTACGCGAAATATGTTCGACGAACTGAACGACCTTTATCAGCAGGTCATCCTGGACCACTGCAAGCAGCCGCGGAATTTCCACGAGATGCCCGCGGCGACCCGCTCGGCGCAGGGTCACAATCCGCTCTGCGGCGACCAGTTGAAGCTCTTCGTGTCACTGGATGGCGACGAAATCAAGGACATCAGTTTTGTCGGCTCCGGCTGCTGCATTTCCAAGGCCTCGGCATCACTGCTCACGGAGTTTGCCAAGGGCAAAACCAAGGCAGACGTGGAAAAGATGTTCGAGCGGGTGCATGAAATGGTCATGACCGGCAATGTCCAGGGCGACGTCGGCAAGCTGGCAGTATTTGCGGGCGTTCACAAATTCCCCGCGCGGGTAAAGTGCGCCATCCTTTCGTGGCACGCCGTCATGGCCGCGTTAAAGGGTGATGCCCAGCCAGTCACGACGGAAAACGAACAGACCTGATTGATTTCAACCGTGTTTGCAGCGATGATAGCTGAAGTAAATTCAACTTAAGCACTTTATGAATTCCGAACCGAAAACTTTGAGCCGCGACGTTGAGGCCGCCGTGGTGCCCGTCGGCACCAAGGTCACCCTGCAAAAGGGTGAACAGGCTTACATCACGCAATCGCTTGGCGGCAGCTACACCGTCGTCGTCAATGGCAACATGTTTCGCATCGAGGCCAAGGACGCCGACGCGCTGGGTGTGCAGGTGGAAACCAAATCGGTGGCGGCGCCGGCCGGCCCCATCACACAGGAACAGTTGGAAAAACAAGTCTGGGACGCGCTCAAGACATGTTACGACCCGGAAATTCCCGTCAATATCGTGGATCTCGGCCTGATTTACGATTGTCACCTGACGGCCGCTGGCGAAAACAGTTTCAAGGCCGATGTGAAAATGACACTGACGGCGCCGGGCTGCGGCATGGGGCCGATGCTCGCGCAGGATGTGCAGAACAAATTGTTGAATCTCGAACCGATTGACGAAGCGAACGTTGAACTCGTCTGGGACCCGCCATGGAACCAGGGCATGATGACCGAGGCGGCCAAGCTGCAACTCGGTTTGATGTAATTTCAACCACGGATGGACACGGATTAACACGGATAGATTTCCGTTTCTTTTTTCTTTATCTGTGTCCATCTGTGTTTATCCGTGGTTAAATTTTTCGGATGAATGACGCTAAGACAATTGATTGGTCTGTGCTGCGAAAGGATTTCCCCATCCTCGACCAGCAGGTCCACGGCAAGCCGCTGATTTACTTTGACAACGCTGCCACGTCGCAAAAACCGCGCGCGGTGATTGAAGCCCTGGAACATTACTACGAATACGACAACGCCAACGTGCATCGCGGCATCCACGAATTGAGTAACCGCGCCACGGCCGGTTACGAAGCGGCCCGGGCGCGCGCCGCTAAATTCATCAAGGCCCGGAGCGCCGAGGAAATCGTGTTCACGCGCGGCACCACCGAGGGCATCAACCTTGTGGCCAGTTCCTGGGGCGCGAAAAATTTAAAATCCGGCGACGTGATCCTGCTCACCGAGATGGAGCATCACAGCAACCTCGTGCCGTGGCAATTGCTCGCGCAACGCACCGGCGCAAAGATTACCTACGTGCCCATCACCGGCGACGAAGGCGTTCTCGATTTGTCCGGGCTCGATTCGCTGCTGACCAGGCAGGTGAAAATTTTCTCGATGGTCCATATCTCGAATTCCCTTGGGACGGTAAATCCGGTCGCCGACCTTTGTGCCCGGGCACGAAAGCTTGGCATCACGACACTGGTGGACGGCGCGCAGAGTACCGGGCACATGCCCGTGGATGTACAGGCCATCGGTTGCGACTTCTTCGTGTTCTCCGGCCACAAGATTTGCGGGCCGACCGGCATCGGCGTGTTGTGGGGACGGCAGGACTTGCTCGACGCCATGCCACCGTATCAGGGCGGCGGCGAAATGATTTTATCGGTGGAATACCAGAAGACCGAATTCAAGAAAGCGCCGCATCGGTTTGAGGCCGGCACGCCGGATATTTCCGGGCCGATTGGCTTGCACGTGGCCATGGATTATCTGGACAACATCGGGCGGCAAAACATCTGGAAACACGACCAGGAACTCGCGCAGTACGCCTACGAAAAACTGGCCGCAATCAAAGACATCCGTTTGTTTGGCCCGAAACAAAATCGCGGCGGCCTCGTGAGTTTTCTGCTGAAAGACGTTCACGCACACGACGTGGTGACACTGGCGGACCAGGCCGGCGTTGCGTTGCGTGGCGGCCATCACTGCACGCAGCCGCTCATGCACAAGCTCGGCGTGGAATCCACCGCCCGCGCCAGTTTTTACTTTTACAACACGAAAGCCGAAGTGGACCGGTTTGTGGAGGTGGTGAAGGAGATTCAGAAATTTTTCGGCCAATAGTTGGACTGCAAGAGACGCAAGGATGTGAGCTTCATACGCTCGACAATTTGCATCAAACGAAATAGTTTCATTTAAAATCAGTGAATTACATCCGACAAATCGAGACCTCTGCAAAACGCATTTGAACGTGGTGGTTGAATAGAAGTCAGAGAGATATGCAAACGACAAGCGATCCCCAATATGGACTTCTGGACAGTCTGATGCCCTCTGCGCCGGCGAACGATTTTCTGGAACGGCTCGACCGTGCGGTGGACTTCAAACCCATCGAAGCGGCGTTGCACCGGATGTATCCGGCCCGGACCGGCCATCCGCCGCATCCGCCGCTGGTGCTTTTCAAGATGAGCCTGCTGCAGCACTGCTACGGCTTGTCCGATCCGCAATGTGAAGAGTTGGTGGCCGACCGGATGAGTTGGCGGCGGTTCGTGGGCTTGGGCTTGCAGGACAGAGTGCCCGACGAAACCACGCTGGTGCGCTTCCGCCAACGGTTGATGGAACATGGGCTGCATGAAAAACTGCTGCAACTGGTCAACCGCCAACTCGAACAAAAAGGGTTCATCCTGAAAACCTGCACACTGGTGGATGCGACACTGTTGGCTGCGGCGCGGCGCGCCCCGGCCAGGGAAGACAGAAGCGGTGGCGACGATGACGCGGGCTTTACCGTCAAGAAAGGCCAGCCGCATTACGGCTACAAAGCGCACGTGGCCGCCGACCAGGAGCACACGTTGATTCGTCAAGTCACTCTGAGCGATGCCAGCGTCCATGACAGCCAGGAATTTGAGAACGTGGTCAAAGGCGATGAAGAAATGGTTGTGGCCGACAAAGCCTATTGGAGCCAGGAGCGCAGCCGCTGGTGTGAACGCAGAAACATTGGCAATGGCATTTTGCGCAAGGCGTTTCGGGGACAACCGTTGGACAAAACCACACTGCTCTTTAACCGGCTGATGAGCCGCGTGCGTTGCGGGATTGAAAGAATCTTCGGCTGGTGGAAGCGATGCACCGGCTACAGGCGAGTGCGGTATGTGGGGCGTGATCCCAACCGGCTGGAGTTGGAGTTCAAAAGCATCTGTTGGAACTTGAAACGCCTGGTGAGTTTGACCAGAGCATGAAGCAATACATCCAGAACGTCCGCGCGGCGGACAAAAACGATGAAAACGGCGGTTCACATCGCCGGACACGGCGTGTCGCCAATCCCATTTTTCGTTGAATAATGACTTTGACATCAAATCAGCAACTCAAACAACCTTTTGCAGAGGTCTCAAATCATTAATTACGTACGAAAGGCACAGGAGATTGCAACAGAACATGGATATAAGAATTTGCTCCAACCTGGACTCGTTAAAGAACTCGTTGTTGCTGATATCCTCGGCCACGAAGTCCACCGAACAAAGCACGAACCTGATGCTTATGATCCGGGTAATCCGTCTCGCAAGTTCGAATATCTTTCCTGTTTTCAAGCTGGCACGTTTCAACTCGACCGAATGTTCAAGTCACCTTCCGACAAGCGGGCGAAGTCGCTCGAACGCATCACGCGCAACACGGCAATCTACTGCGCCGTGTTTGATGAAGAGAGCCCGCTGGATGTTCTCGTAATTTACGAAGTACCAGTAGAGGTAATATTGCGGGAAGCGGAACGGCAACTGGATGCCAGCAGGAACGAAATTTCTCACGTCGGGTTTACCATCAAATGGGCACAACAAAACAGTAAAGTAGCTTACAGTAAACCAACTTGAGCGGCCTCCACTTCCACACCGCCCGGAAGTTCACGCGAAGAAAACAGCGTATTAGCTGATTCAATTTCACTTTTTGCAGCCGCAAGACGTTCTTCAGTGATCCGGCAGTACCCGGGATTGATCTCACAGGCAACGAACCGCCGCCGCAATCGCCGACAAACTGCCGGAACAGTGCCGGAGCCGCAAAACGGGTCAAAGACCAATTCACCTGGATTTGAACTGGCTTTGATAAGCCGTTCAATCAGCTTCTCCGGCTTTTGGATCGTGTTGAGCATTTCTCGGCTGGCCAATTCTTTCGACTTGTAGGTAAGTTGCTTGATGTCGCCCCATACATCGCCGGGATTCTTGCCGGCGGGATTGAAGGCCGTTTTACCAAACTTGCCGTTTGTTACCGACGGCACACGTTCACACCGCAAACGGTGCTCCAATTCCACCAACTGCGCCACACGAATGTGGTCGAGGTTGAAGGTTTTCACCTTACCCTTGGTGAAGTAACAAATAACGTCGTAATTGTTTGTGTAAGTAACACGCCCCTGTGCCAATCGACTTGGTTGATACCAAACAATTTTCGATTGCAGCGTGAAGAACTGCCGGTAATCAATAAAATCCAAGCAATCAGGCTTGCCAAAAAGGTAAACCGCACCGCCCGGCTTGACCAGTCGTGAGAACGATTTCAGCAGTTCCAGATTGAAATGCTGAATGTCTGACACGTCGTCCCAATCATGCGTCGTGACCGCGTAAGGTCCGTCGCAAACGACGAGGTCGAACGATTGGTCAGGCAGTTCGTGCATGAACGCCAGTGCGTCGCCTTGATGAATTCTCCCGATAACCGATTCCAAGCTGCGCATGTGGTTTTTGTAGCATAACCACCGGTGAAATGAAACATTGTTTTACATGGTGCATAGACGAGGTAACAGCTATTCAATCTGCATCTATGATTTTTGTAGATCCAAGCCGTTTAGGTATGCCTGGGACTTTGATTTCGACACCGAAAGTAGATTGGGATAGTTTGCCGATGACGAAAATCAATTCCCAATCATCCATGCGTGAGGTGCTGGAGGTTTTTCCCGGTGCGCAGCGGGCGTTGTTCCGCCGGTATCATATCGGCGGGTGCAGCAGTTGCGTTGCTGGATTTTTACCGAACATGTGCCAGCCAGACCAATGAATCCTTGGCCGATCCCGCCACTGCAAGGGAAAATTTCACAAAGCGATTTGCACACCGGGAGGAGTTGGAGGCCATGCGGGTGGCTTGGACTTCGTCATCGGTTGGTTGATCCGGTTCCCCTTCAGTTCAGCGTAAATGGATTGCGCGAGGCCGGACTTTCTGAAACCAATCGGTTTCGCTCCCGTGATGCCGAAAAATTTCTCCAGGTCCGCCGCCACGTAACACTGGACCACCGGGTAATGCGCGAAATCCCTCAGAATTTCCGCGCGGCTGCGTTCCGGGATGTCACAGGTGATCAACACGAAGTGCAGCTTGCCCTTGTTGCGGCGCAAGGTCTCGCGGCCAACCAGCAGGTTGCGTGACCGCAACACGAACGGAAACAGGCGTTCCACCGGTTTGGCCGGGGCGGGCTTTTTCATCGCCGTACCTTAGCCCGGATACGGTCGCGGCGGAAGTCTGTTCATTGCGCAAAGATGGAAATTGGGTAATCGCGCACCCAACATGCCAACGTGCGCCGGGATTGGCGAGGGTGGACAGACTGGCATTTTGCGGGCAAATTTGGTGACAGATTGTGATGACTGAATCCGACATCCAACCGCAATCACCCATGAGCGCCGTGCTGGAGATTTTTCCCGGCGCGCAGCGGGCGTTGTTCCGGCGGTATCACATCGGCGGGTGCAGCAGTTGCGGGTTCAGCCCGGATGAAACACTGGCGCAGGTTTGCGCGCGCAACGGCAATCTGGACGTGGCCGAGGTGCTCACGCACATCCAGTCCAGCCATGAGCAGGACGCAAATTTTTTGATTTCACCCAAGGAACTCGCCGGGCTTTTGCAGAAGGAGAAAGCGGTGAAACTCGTTGATGTTCGTTCACGCGAAGAATTTGAGGCGGTGCATATCGAAGGCTCGGTCCTGCTGTCGCAGGACGTAATGAGGGAACTCATGGCCAGCGGTTCCAACACCAACCCGATCGTCGTCATTGATCATGCGGGCAAGAATGGTTTGGACGCGGCGGCGTATTTCATGGGTCATGGTTTGCAGAACGTCCATTGTTTGTGCGGCGGCATTGATGCCTGGGCGCAGGAAGTGGATTTGAAGATGCGGAGATATAAACTTGGCTAGCGTAGCAGTCGAGGTAACGAGACTCAGATTGAATTTACAATATGAGATCTCTGCAAAAGGGTAGAAGCGACGCCTCGTCGCTTTGGGCGACTGGCCAAAACCGTTGGAAAATTGAATGCTCCCGGCGACGGGGCGTCGCCGCCACACGTTTTGCAGAGGTTTCAATATACGATTTACGAAACCTTCAATAACGCAGCTTGGCGCGTAAATCGAAAATAATGAGACTCCTTATGTCGTCTCCTACACGTTGAATTTGAACAGCAGCACGTCGCCGTCTTGGACCACGTAATCGCGTCCTTCAATGCGGTAATGGCCGGTCTCGCGGGCGTGGCCGACTGAGCCGCACCTCACCAAGTCGTCCCAGTTCACCGTTTCCGCCTTGATGAACCCGCGTTCGAAGTCGGTGTGGATGGTGCCGGCAGCTTTTGCAGCGGTGTCGCCGGCGTGAATCGTCCATGCCCGGACCTCCTTCTCGTTGAACGTGAAAAACGTCCGCAACCCGAGCACGTGATAGGTGGCGCGGATGAGCTGTCCGAGGCCGGATTCGGCCACGCCGAGTTCCTTCAGATACGCGCCGGCTTCCTCCGGTGATAAATCAACGAGGTCGCTTTCAATCTGGGCGCTAACGACGACGGCTTCGCACGCAAGATGCGTCTTTACATAATCACGCACTTTTAGGACGAACGGATTTTTGTCGGCGGTTGCCAAATCGCCTTCCTTCACGTTGCAGGAGAAAGCTACCGGCTTGTCGGTGAGCAGAAAGAAACTCCGAACGATAGATTTTTCATCGGGCGCCAACGGCAATACCAGCGTGTTGGCCGGTTTGCCCGTGTTCAGATGGGCGCCAATCGGTTCCAGTAGCCGCTCCTCCAGCAACGCGTGTTTGTCACCGCGTTTCACGTCCTTGGCGATTTTTTCCCGCCGCTTCTTAACCGTCTCGATGTCAGCCAACACCAGTTCCGTGTTGACAATTTCGATGTCGCCCACCGGATCAATGCCGCCGGTGACGTGCACAATGTCGGGGTCTTCAAAGCAGCGCACCACGTGCACGATGGCGTCCACCTCGCGGATATGGCTCAAGAATTTGTTGCCTAGGCCTTCGCCGCGCGACGAGCCTTTCACCAGGCCGGCGATGTCCACGAATTCAATCGTCGTCGGGATCCGCGTGTTGACCCGGGCAATTTGGGCCAGCGATGCAAGGCGCGGTTCCGGCACGGTGACGACGCCGAGGTTCGGTTCGATGGTGCAGAACGGGTAATTTTCCGCCGGCGCCTTGTGTGAACGGGTGACGGCGTTGAACAACGTGGATTTGCCCACGTTGGGCAGTCCGACGATTCCGGCTTTAAGCATAAATTTACCGCTGAGACGCGGAGAACTACCATGAAATGGAAGACACAGAAAGATTTTGCCATTAAATTCTGTGCCTGGTCAGTTGCCACACGATGTGTCCGCCGTCGAAAAGCCCCACCGCAATCAGGCAAAGGCCGGAAATGTGCTGCATGCGCACCAGCGTGTTTTCGCTGAACCGGTTGCATCCGCGGGACACGCCGAAACTCAACGCGCAAAACCACAGATTGGTGCCCAGTGCCACGCCACCGACACATGCGGCCTTCGCGGCGAAGGCATCCGACACCCAGTCGTGCGACATGAAATTGGCTGCGAGGACAATCCAGAACAACAACACACCGAGGTTGCCCATCACCCGCACGAAACCGGTCATGAACGCCGAATGGGGATTGAATTTTTCACCGACGCGGGCCTCGATTTTCCCGGCGGCAGTACCAAGTTGCGTGGGCGCGCCCACGGTTTTGGCCGTGAGAAATTTCATGCCGAGAAACAGGAGAAAGGTGAAACTGAACACTTCCATCGAAGCCTTGACCATGCGGTCGCCGAAAAACGACGAGAAGCCCGTGAACGCGATGGTGCAATAAATCAGTTCCATCACCGACGCGCCCAGCCCGATCAGCATCCCCTGCATAAAACCGCGGCGGGCGCCTTCATTGATGATGGTCAGATTCACCGGCCCAATGGGCATCGAGAGGAGCAATCCACTGATCAAACCCGTGAGCGCGGCGAGCAAAATGGTTGACGGTGATAACATCTTTCAGTGCGCCTCCAGTTCGTCTTCTTCCTCTTCCTCGATTTCCCGCCGCCACGCCCGCGAAAGTTTTGGCCGCACGAAACCATAGACGAGATAGAGGGTGAAGAAGGCGGGCAGCACATAATAAAGGACCCGTTCCCGCAGCACCAACAGACAGCCCAGGAACAGCGCCGTGCCAATGGCTTTCATGAAGGTGCTGGTCGAGCGCAACCCCAGCGATTTGAAGCTGGGATAACGCACGGTGCTCACCATCATCCACGACAAAAACACCAGCACCACGGCCAGCAGATAATTCCAATGGCCAAGACTTCTTTCTTTTTCGTGGAAATGGATGATAAGCAGCGTGAGCGACGCTACCAGACCTGCCGCCGAGGGAATGGGAAACCCGAGAAAATCCTTGCCGCCACCGCCGGCGTAAGTTGACAGCACATTGAACCGCGCCAGCCGGAACGCGCCACAGAGCAGGTAAATGGAAGCGATGAACCAACTGATTTGCCGATATTCGCCAAACACATCCCCCAGCACGACCCGTTGCACCAGAAACGCGGGCGCGATGCCGAACGAAACCAGGTCCGCCAGGGAGTCAAATTCACGCCCGAACGGACTGTCCGTGCCGCCCAGCCGCGCCACCCGGCCGTCGAGCAGGTCAAAAATGCAGGCGAGCAAAATGAAGGCGAGGGCGAGTTTGATCTGGGCGAAATAGAAATCACTCGCCGGATCGGCTTCCACGATTTTCGTCAGCGCCACGAAACCGCAAAACAGGTTGCCGGCCGTCAGCAGGTTCGGCAGGAAATAAATTTTCAACTGGCCATGTTCATAATGGTCAGACGACGGGGTCGGGGAATGGGGCGGGGTCATAACAGGATTCAATCAAAGGCGGCAATCACGGTTTGGCCGCCGACCACCCGGTCACCGAGCTTCACTTTGATTTCGGCGCGGCGCGGCAGGTAAACCTCAACGCGCGAACCGAATTGGATCAGGCTGATGCGTTCGCCGCGCTGGACGATGTCGTTTTCCTTGAGCCACGGCACGATCCGCCGCGCGATCAGACCGGCGATGAGGCGTACACCAATTTTTTCGCCGCGCGGCTCGGCGGATTCCAGGCCAATGAGCAGATTTTCATTGAACTGCGCTGATTCGGTCTTGAGGGCGCTTAAGAACTGGCCGGTTGCGTATTTGTAAAACGCGACACGGCCGGCCAGCGGCGCGCATTGCACATGAACGTCAATCACGGAAAGGAAAATGGAAACGCGCTGACATTCGCCGCCGAGGTATTCCAGCTCGGTCGTTGTGTCAATCACGTCCACCTTGCCGTGCGCGGGGGAAATAACGAGATTGGGCCCGGCGGGCACGAGCGGATCGGGGTCGCGGAAAAAATAGAACGTGAACACCGCAAAAAGGCCCCAAAGCGCGACCAGCGCCCACGTCAAATAGTTCAGGATGAAGAAGGCGGCCCACTTGGCCAGGAACGCGACGACCAGCAACGCCAGGACCGCTGCACCCGCCAGACCGATGAGCCGCAGCGCGGCGAGCGACGCTTTGCCAGAGTATTTCACCCCATCAGGATAAAAATTTTGCGCCCCGCTTGCAATTCGGCATTTTCGCGGCAACTTAAGCTCACGTTGCAAAATCCGGCAAGGGGCTGGAGGCGCAACGGATAGAGCAAATTCAAAACAATTATGTCACTAAACACACCTGATTTGACGAAGTTTCCGCCGCGCAGTCCGCGCGTGCGGCTGGGCGGTTACGTGATTTTGCCGCGCATGTTGGACAAGGGCCGGGCGACGGTTGCCGGCAAAAACGGCGAGTATCATTACGCCTGCCCGCTCGACCAGGGTTTCCTTGAATTCGTGGGCATTGATCCCGAAGCGTTGAAGAAACAACTGAACCAGAGCGACTCGGAAGTATTGGGATGGATCGATAAAAATGCCAACTATAAACGCACCATGCCGGAAATCCTGGCCTGGTCAGCGTGGCAGGAGCAAGCCGCGCCGGACAATCCCGAATCGCGCGAGCATTTCAACGAAATCCAAAAGGCCGCCGCCCCGAAACGCGACGACATTGCCACCTGGTTCGACGTATTGGATGTGGACGATTACGTGAGCTTTGGCGGCAAGGCCTGAGGCGTTTACGATTGATGATTTACGATTTACGAATCGGCCGCGCCTGGTCATCAATCATAAATTCAAGCCTGCGGCTGTTGCGCCGGAACAGGCACCGGCGCTTCAGCCGGCGGCGCGCCCGGGATTTTCCAAGACTCGATTTTTTCGATGCGGTGCCGGTGGATCGCGCCGTGAAACTCAAATTCCACCTCATCACCGACCTTGCGGTTCAGCAACGATTGTGCCACGGGCGAAAGATAGCTGATGACGCCCTTCTCCGGGTCGGAATCCCAGGCGCCCAAAATGGTGAACCGTTCCGACTGATTGGCGCCCAGATCGATGGCCTGGACGATGGTGCCGATGGCGACGGTGTCGGTCTTGGCGTTGGAAAAATCCGTGCCGCGGGCGCGCGCCAGTTGTCCTTCCAGTTCCTCTTTGCGGCGCATGAGGATTTTCTGCATTTCCTTGGCCGCTTTGTATTCGTGGTTTTCGCTAAGGTCGCCATAACTGCGGGCGATGGCGATTTCCTTTGAATTGGCGGGAATCTTTTTCTGCACGAGTTCCTCATACTCGCCGCGGCGGCGTTCGAGGCTTTCCCAGGAGACCAGCAGGGCGCTGTCCTGCCGCGTTTGTTCGCCGCTGACGAGCGATTGCACGGCGGGATGCGCCTTGACCAGCCGCGCTAGAAGTGAACGCTTGTCCATGTCGTCGAACACGGGCGAGAATTGCAGCGCGCGGGTGAGGTCCTTGACGACGTCAATGTCGGCGGACGCCGTCAATTCGGCGAGCAATTCGTGGTCATCGAGGATGAACTCGCGCAGGCGGTTGGAGCGTTTCTCATTGAATTGGTCGCGTTCCATCGCCGTGAGCATGGCGCGGAACACCTCCGGTCCGAGAATGTCGGCGAAGGCGTCGCTGCGGTCGCGACCCAGCCAGAGCAGCAATTCGCTGCTGGCGGTGTGCTGGTTGATAAGGCGTGCGAGCGTTTCCTTGAGCAAATCCATTTTGCCTTCTTGAATCAGCAGATTGGCAAATTCGCGGCACAGCTTGGCGGTGACGATGTTCAGGGAACCGCGCAGAATTTCGTGCCAGCGCTCGGGGTTCGCCGTCTTGTACGATTCCAACGCGCGATGATGTTTGGCGGCCGGAACCAATTCCAGCACCGGGCCGAACTTGACGTTTTCCTGCAACCAGATTTGCGTGTCAGTGATTTCGTCGGCGGCCGGCGGCAGTCCGGTGACGGCGCGGAGTTCATCGCGGACGAAGACCGCTTCGAGCGCGACCGCCGGTTGGGTGCGTTGATGGGAGACAATGTCCGTGTTCAGTACCGGAATGATTTCGTTGGCCGCCGACTGTTTGTCTGTCAAATCGGTTGCATTTTTGAGGACTTCGCTGACCACCCCCACGCGTGCTTTCAAACCTTTCGCCGCATGGAAATCTGCCAACAGCCGGTTTTGCAGCGTCGTTTCCTGCTCTTGAAAGACCACCGGCTCCGTCTTTTTCAATGGCACGACAAAGTGTCCGTTTTTCTTCATTTCGCGCCGGGCGGTTTCCCACCATTTCCGCCAGTCGTCGCGGATGACATCGGGTACGAGCACTTGCTGGATTTGGTCCGCTGTTGCCTTTCCCCCGTAGCTGTTCAGCACCAGCTTGATCAAATCCAGATGTCGGGCGGCCATCTGGCGCAAACCCTCCAGATCCATCGCCTTGCGGGCTAGGATATGGTCCTTGGAAATTGGCTTTAACGATTCTGCCGCAAACGCCAAATCCATCGTGTGTCCCGGTTTGCCGGGAAAATCAATGGTGAACCGCGCGAACACCGTGTCCACCGTCTTAATCCGGCCAAAACCCCAACTGCGGTGCATGCAAAAACCGCCGGTGGCCAGTTGCGTCAGCGGCTCGACGTGGCGGCCTTCAATCTTGCCCGCCGCGGCCAATTTCTCAAATTCCTCTCTCATAAAAGCATCGTTTTTATAGCACTATGAAAGCACAATCCCCCTATTAAACGCAGTGAACGACCAAAATCCAAGACAAATTGCATTGCAAGTTTTGCGGCAACGGCGTGCCGGTGGCGGCTTTACGGAGCACTTGCTGGAACGGGCGCTGGCCAAAACCAGGCTTTCACCCGTTGATCGCGCCTTGTGTCAGGAGCTGGTCTATGGTGTGGTTCGCTGGCAGGCCACGCTCGACTGGCTCATCGGCCGGAAGACGGATGAGCGGGAACAAAAACCCGGCTTCCAGAATCTGCTCCGGCTCGGCTTGTACCAGATTTTCTGGCTCGACCGGATTCCCGACCACGCGGCGGTGCATGAAACCGTCGTACTCGCCAAACGCAACGGATTCGGTTCACACGCCGGTTTCGTGAACGCCGTGTTGCGTGGCTATTTACGCGAACAAGACGAAGCCAGAAAACTTTTGGCCGGTTTGAAAATTTCCCGGCCCGCGCTCGGCTGGTCGCATCCCGAATGGTTGGTGGCGCGCTGGCAAAAAAATCTCGGCGTGGAGAAGACGGCGCAGCTTTTGGAGTGGAACAATACACCGCCGAAGACCTTTGCGCGCGTCAACCGACTCAAATTCCGGAGGGACGAGTTACACGAGTCCCAAATGTCCGACGACAAGTCAGGGGCTCGCATAGCTCGCCCTTCCGAAGATAAATGTTTGGGCAAACTGGTGGAAAAGTGGCGTGAGGAAAATGTCGAATACGATTTCGTCCGGCGCGATTGGCTGGAGGAAAATCTGGTCTTTGAATTGAAATCGCATCCACCCCTGGCGTCGCTGGAAAGTTTCCAACAAGGCTGGTTTTACGTCCAGGATCCCGGCACGCTGCTGGCGCCCCGTGAATTAAATCCCCGGCCCGGCGAAACGATTCTGGATTTTTGCGCCGCGCCCGGCGGCAAGACCACGTTCATGGCGCAGTTGATGAACAACCGGGGCAGGATTGTGGCACAGGATGTTTCCGAAGAACGGTTGAAATTGATTCGGGAAAATTGTGTGCGGTTAGGCGTGACTTGTGTTGAAACAATTCTAAATCCAACGTCACCGACCCCTCACCCAGGCCCTCTCCCGTCGGGAGAGGGAGAATTATCGTCAGCCGGTCGGCGAAACGGGTGCAATTCAAGTTCCAAAGAATCGAGCGTTGCTGTTCCCTCTCCCGGGGGAAAGGGTCAGGGTGAGGGCGGACGTGTTTTTGATCGCATCCTGGTGGATGCGCCGTGTTCGAATACCGGCGTGATGCGGCGGCGCGTGGATTTGCGCTGGCGAATTCAGCCGCAGGAGATTTCGCGCCTGCAACAAACGCAACTGGATTTGCTGAAGCGAACCGCGCCCAGGCTGAAGCCCGGCGGCATTTTAGTTTACAGCACGTGCAGCCTGGAACCGGAGGAAAATCAGGAGGTCGTGAAACAGTTTTTGCATGAGCACAAAGATTTCAAACTGGGATCGGAGCGTGAATTGCTGTCATTCAGAGACAATGTGGATGGCGCATTTGTAGCCGCGCTTGTCAAAGCGCGGTAATCCGCGTTCTCACGAACGCGGCTACGCCCGGAGTTGGCTTCAATCCCATTGCCACGATACAAACCTGTGGCATTTTAGTCCCCATGGAACTCGACCTGGAGAGACAATTTGCCGACCGCGCTTATCAACTGCTCGTCAGCCTCGTCACGCCACGGCCGATTGCGCTGGTCACGACCCTCAGCCCGGATGGCAGGGTGAACGCCGCGCCGTTCAGCTTCTTCAATGTGCTGGGTGCCCAGCCGCCGATTGTCGCCTTTGCGCCCGGCGACCGCGACAACGGCACACCCAAGGACACGGCCTTGAACATCCGCGCCACGCATGAGTTTGTCGTGAATCTCGTGGACGAAGCTATCGCTGAAGCGATGAATCAATGCGCCGCGTCGCTGCCTTACGGCGAAAATGAATTGCAACATGCGGGTTTGCACGCCGCGCCGTCATCGCTGGTGAAACCACCGTGCATCGCCGAAGCGCCGGCGAGCCTGGAATGCGTTGAATGGGGCACTTTACAAATTGGTAACAACCGCGTCATCATCGGCATCGTGAAACGGCTGCACCTGCGCGAGGAATTGTTCAATGCGGAGAAGAAGCGGATCAATACGGACAAACTGTTCCTCATTGGCCGCATGGCGTCGCCGCACTGGTATTGCCGCACCCGCGATCGGTTTGAAATGATCCGGCCAGCGTGAATCAAATTCGCCGCAGCCACGAATTTTGCGGAAAGTTTTTAGCTTGATTGGCAACGTCAAAACGCGATTCTTCGCAAACGATGCCCTTCACCAAACTCGGAATTAAAAAGGCTGTCAAAGATATTCGCAGAAGAGCCACCGGTTTTAACTCTCCAAAGTAAATGGTAGAACGGCTCAATACAGGCTCGTTGCTTTTCACATCCCCATAATCTGATAGCCGCAATCCACGTAAATTGTCTGGCCGGTGATGGCGGCCGCGCCGGGACTGACCAGGAAAACTCCCGTCGCGCCCAATTCCTCGGGCAGGACGTTTCGTTTCAACGGCGATTTGGCTTCGTAATGCTTGAGCATTTCGGTGAACCCGGCGATGCCGCGCGCGGCGAGCGTGTTGACCGGGCCGGCGCTGATGCAGTTGACGCGGATTTTTTTCGGGCCAAGATCGTAGGCGAGATAACGCGTGCTGGCTTCGAGCGCGGCCTTGGCCACGCCCATGACGTTGTAATGCGGCACGACCTTTTCCGCGCCGTAATAACTCATGGCCACGATGCTGCCACCGTCGGCCATGAACGGCACGGCGGCGCGCGCCAACGCCACGAGCGAATAAGCGCTCACGTCGTGCGCCACGCGGAACGCTTCGCGGCTGGTGTTGACAAATTCGCCTTCGAGCGCGTCCTTCGGCGCAAAGGCGACGGAATGCAGGAGCAAATGCAGTTTGCCGAATTTTTCGCCGACCGTTTTGAAGACGGCGGTGATTTCCTCATCCTTGGTCACGTCGCACGGCAGGATAAGCGTGTCGGCGCCGAACGTGGTGACGAGTTCGCTGACGTTGTCCTTGAGTCGCTCGCCTTGATACGTGAACGCGAGTTTCGCGCCTTCCGCGGCCCATGCTTGCGCAATGGCCCAGGCGATGGAGCGTTTGTTGGCGACGCCAAAGACCAGTCCGATTTTTCCATCGAGTAGTGGCATAAACTCGTTAAGGCGTCGGAGCGTAGGGAAAACGCCTCCCCGCTTCAACCCTTAAACGCAACCTCAATGCTTGTAATAAAGCTCCTCAGCGTTCCAGGAAGCGCGCCAGTAACTTAATGGTGAAGGGCGGACATTCCCGATGTTCGAGCGAATCGCGGCGTAATACATCGGTGTGGCAGTAAAAATCATTGGCTGCTGTTCGGCGAGGATTTCCTGGACTTCGTCGTAATCTTTTTTTCGCTCGTCGAAACTCAAGGTTTTCATTTGTGCGTCCATCAGATGATCCATTTGCGCCTCCCATTCCGTCGAAGGTGTTTTCTCGCGCGGGAACCATTCGTGCGTGAAGCCGCTGGACTTCAGGATGTTCATGTTGTCGGACGGATCGGTCATGGTTGGCGACCAGCCCAAAAGAATGCAGTCGTAATCGTAGGTGTTGTCCATTTTGGTGATGAGCGTGTTGAATTCAATTGGCTGGAAGATGACTTTCATGCCGAGCTTCTGCAAATCCGACACAATGAGCACGGCCGTTTTTTCGCGCGCGTTGTTGCCGGTGTTGGTGTTCAGGACAAATTCAATTTTGTTTCCGTCGGCGTCGGTCAGAAAATCGTCGCCGTTGCGTTTTTCAATGCCGATTTCCTTCAACAGGGCGAGGGCTTTGTCTGGATCATATGGATACGTCTGAATGTTCGGATTGAACCAGTTCTTGTTGCCGGGCGTTTCAAAACCATATTCAGGAATCGCGCGGCCGGAAAAAATGGATTTACCGATGGCATCGCGGTCAATTGCATAAGAACAGGCTTGGCGGAATTTGGTGTTGCGGAACCATTTCAGTTTCCGGGGGTCAACGTAGGGCTGGCCGGTGTTGGAATTCATGTCGGTATTTTCGTTGAAACACATATCAACCGTTTCCAAACCGATGCCCGGTTCCAGCAGGAGGAATTTGCCATTGGCTGCTTCGGCCTTGAACCGGTCGTAGTCATACGGATAGATAAGATCATCCACGTCGCACTCGCCGCTTAAAAACCGCAGTGACATCGCGTTCAGGTCCGGCACGACCTCGAAAATAATATCGTCAAAATACGGCAAGCGCGTGCCATTGGTGTCCACTTCGAGAAAATACGGATTGCGTTCGAGCAAGGTGTATTGCGCGGCCTTGTATTCCTTTAAGCGAAACGGCCCGCTGCCGACGATTTGCGATGGGTCGGAGTTGATCCCGTAGGCGGAGGCGAACGTGCCGTCGGCAACCGATTTTTCCAGAACGTGTTTTGGCATGATGGGCACACCGGCGCCAAACCCCGCCAAAAATGGCGCGTAAATTTCCGGCGTCACCACGCGAATCGTCAGGTCGTCCATCTTCGTCACCGTGAATTTTTTTCCGTCCACGATAAACGGGTCGCGCGCGACCGTGTTGATGTTGGTGTTATAAATGATGTCGTTCCAGGTGAACACCACGTCGTCTGCCGTCAGCGGCGCGCCGTCGCTCCAGCGCAGGTTTTTCCGCAGTTTGAACGTCCAGGTCTTGCCATCCGGTGAGTTCGTCCATGATTCCGCCAAACCGGGTTTCACGGTTTGCGTCGGCACATCGAAGTTCAGCAGGCTCCAAAACATCATCCGGCAAATGTCATAGGATGACGACTCGTTGGCCATGATGTAATTGAAGGTTTTGGGGTCGCCGATTTCGTCGATGATGAATTTCCCACCACGGATTCCCGGCTGGCAATCCACAACCACCGGCGGTTCAGGCAGGGGATAAGTCGCCGCCGGATTTTTAGTTTCGGTTTTCTCCCCGCAGCCGGAAAGGCAGGCGATCACGGCGACCAGGACCACGTTGCTCCAGATAAATTTGTTCATGTTCATTTTGCGTTCGACAGTTTGAACCACAAAGAAACAAAATAACGAAGGCGGAGGATGTCAACAACCTTTCGTTTCTTGTGGCCTGTGAGAGCTGGCGTTCACTGCACGGATTCTCTCCTTTTCACTCGCCAAAGCGGCACGGCTTTTGCGACGTTTCCAAACGTTATTGCGATGTGGTCCTATTTATTCAAGCGGTTGCTGCACATGGTCCCGATTTTACTGGGCGTGTCATTGCTCACCTTTCTGCTCATGGCGCTGGCACCTGGCAATTTTTTCACTGCGCTCCAGCAAAACCCGCAGATCTCGCCGGACACCATCAAGCAACTCCAGGCGCAGTACCACCTCGACCGGCCGTGGTGCGTCCAATACTTCTACTGGCTCGAAAATGTTCTGCGCGGCAACTTTGGTTATTCCATGGCCTATCACATTCCCGCTGCCGCGCTCATTTTCCAACGCCTCTGGAACACCTTTCTGCTTTCGTTTTCCGCGCTGATTATCGCCTGGGGCGTGGCCGTACCGCTCGGCATCTGGGCGGCGGTGAAAAAGGATTCGTGGATTGACCGCGGCTGCTCCCTGTTCGCGTTTGTAGGCCTGTCCGTGCCGGACGTGTTGTTGTCCCTGCTGGCGTTGTGGTTCGCGGCGGCCACCGGCTGGTTCCCTGTCGGTGGTGCCCAAAGCCCGCTCTACGATTTCCTGTCACCGGCACAACAATTCTGGGATCGTACGCATCATCTCATCCTCCCGGCGATTGTGCTCGCGGCGTCCGACCTCGCCGGCATCATGCGCCGGATGCGTTCCTGCCTGCTCGACACACTCCGGGCCGAATATGTGACCGCTGCCCGCGCCCGTGGCCTCAGCGAAGGCTGGGTCGTTTACAAGCATGCGCTCCGCAACGCCATTAATCCGTTGCTGACCATTTTCGGCTATTCGCTGGCCGCCCTTTTGAGCGGCGCATTCATTGTAGAAAACATCATGGCGTGGCCCGGTCTCGGGCGGCTGACGATGGAAGCCTTCTTCGCCAAAGATTCCTACCTCGTCGTGGATTGCGTGGTCATGGCCACGGCGCTGCTCGTGATCGGAAATTTTGTCGCCGACCTGCTGCTTGCCTGGAGCGACCCACGTATCCGGCTGAAATAGATGAACGAATCTGCGCCTATCCAGGATCCGATTGTGAAACAGCCGCTCTCACCGTGGCAGTTGTTCTGGCGGCGATTGAAACAGCGGCGCATTGCGATGGTCGGCGGCGTGATTTTGATAGCACTCTATCTCATCGCGCTGTTTGCTGGTTTCGTCGCGCCTCGCAGTTATGATCGGCAGGACCGTGACCGTTTCTTTCATCCGCCCACCTGGCCGCGGCTGTCCGGTTTTCGCCTGGTTGTGCCGCGTTATGAACAGTTGCCGGGCGATTTCAATTATCATGCCATCCCGAATGACACTAAACCAATCCGCCTTTTCGTACGCGGCGACGAATACAAATTATTTGGCCTGATTCCGGCGACGATTCATCTGTTCGGTACCGGCCAAGATAATTATCCGGTTTACCTGCTCGGCACCGACCAGTTCGGGCGCGATGTGTTGTCGAGATTACTCTACGGCTCGCAAATCTCGCTTTCTATCGGCGTCATCGGCATCCTGCTCTCATTCACGTTCGGCATGATCATCGGCGGTATTTCCGGCTATTTCATCGGCTGGACAGACACGATTATCATGCGGCTGTGCGAACTCATCATGTCCATTCCCGCGCTCTATCTCATCATTTCGCTGCGTGCCACGTTCCCACCGGGCATGAGTTCGGCACAGGTGTATGCCATGATCATCATCATTTTGAGCTTCATCGGCTGGGCGAGCATGGCGCGCGTGATCCGCGGCATGACGCTTTCGCTGCGCGAACAACAATTCATCCTCGCTGCCCGCGCCATCGGTCAATCGCATCTCAAAATCATTGTGCGTCATATTTTGCCGAACACCTTTTCCTACGTCATCGTGGCGGCGACGCTGAGCGTGCCGTATTACATCCTCGGCGAAGTGGTATTGAGCTTTCTGGGTGTGGGTATTCAGGAGCCGAACGCGAGTTGGGGCAACATGCTGACCGCTGCGCAAAACACCGAATACCTGCGCAATTATCCGTGGCTGCTCGCGCCCGGCGCGGCGATTTTTATCACCGTTCTCGCTTTCAACTTCCTCGGCGATGGATTAAGAGACGCGGCGGACACGAAGTCGCTATGAAGACCAATTTTACAATTCTATTTTCGGAGGGACAAACTCTGCGAGTCTCCATTTTTCATTTCGCGTCAGGGACTCGTATAACTCGTCCCTCCGAATCTGATTTATGACGCCGCTGCTTGAAATTAAAAACTTGAAAATGGACTTCGGCAAGAACGCCGAGGCGCTGCGGGCGATTGACGACGTGTCGTTCAATATCGGCGCCGGCGAAACTGTCTGTCTTGTCGGGGAAAGCGGCTGCGGCAAGACCGTTACCGCCTTGTCCATCGCGCGGCTCGTGCCGGCGCCGCCGGCGAATTATGTCGGCGGGGAAATTTTGTTGAATGGCAGCGACGTGCTGAAAATGTCAAACAACCAACTGCGCGAAATCCGTGGTGGCGTGGTCAGCTACGTATTTCAGGAACCCGGCGCGTCGCTGAATCCGGTTTTCCGCGTCGGCAATCAGATCAAGGAATCACTCAAACTGCATCGCCCGGAAAAGGCGACGAACGAGGAAGTCATTCGTTTATTAAAACTCGTCGGCATTCCGGCGCCGGAATCGCGGATCCGGAATTATCCCTTCGAGATGTCCGGTGGCATGCAGCAGCGCGTGATGATTGCCATGGCGCTGGCGAGCGAACCGAAATTACTCGTGGCCGACGAACCGACCACCGCGCTGGACGTGACGATTCAGGCGCAGATTCTGGAACTGCTGAGCGGCCTCAAACAACGGCTGGGCATGGCGATTCTGCTCATCACGCACAACCTCGGCATTGTCGGCGACATGGCCGACCGCGTGGCCGTCATGTATGCCGGGCAGATCGTCGAGCTGTCACCGGCCGGGGAATTATTGCGTCGCCCGCTGCATCCCTACACAAAAGCATTGATGAATGCCGTCCCCAAGTTGGCCGGCGGTGCAAACCGCCTTTCGGCCATTCCCGGCAACGTGCCGCGCATCGGCAATTTCCCGCCCGGCTGCCGTTTCGCCCCGCGCTGCTTGATTGCCAAGCCGGAATGTTCCGAAAAAATTCCCGAACTGGTTGAGGTTGAACCCGGACGTTTCGTGAGATGTCCGTTTTGGAAAACACCGTGAGCCTGCTCGAAGTCAAAAATCTGAAGGTGCATTTTCCCGTGAAGCACGGGATGTTCAGCCGCGATCGCGAATTCGTGAAGGCGGTGGACGACGTGAGCTTCAGTCTGGAACCGGGTGAGACGCTCGGATTGGTCGGCGAGAGCGGCTGCGGCAAGACGACACTGGGTCGCGCCATTGTGCGGCTGGTCGAACCGACGGCGGGCAGCGTCCTGCTCGAGGGCGAGGACATCACGCGGATGGGCGGTTCGCTGTTGCGCGCGCGGCGGCGCAAATTCCAGATGATTTTCCAGGACCCCTACGGCTCGCTCAATCCGCGCATGACGGTCGAGCAAATCGTCGGCGAGGCGCTGGACATCCACAAGTTGACCGACAGCAAATCCGCGCGCCAGAAGCGCATCCTTGAACTGCTCAAAGACGTGGGCCTCGACCCGATTTATGCGCAGCGGTATCCCCATGAGTTTTCCGGCGGCCAACGCCAACGCATCGGCATTGCCCGCGCGTTGGCGGTCGAGCCGCAACTGATTATCTGCGACGAACCGGTGAGCGCGCTGGACGTTTCGGTGCAGGCGCAAATCATCAATCTGCTCCGCGATTTGCAGCAACAGCGCGGCATCGCCTATCTTTTCATCGCGCACGACCTCGCGGTGGTGGAACACATCAGCCGCCGGGTGATGGTGATGTATCTGGGCAAAATCGTGGAAACCGCGGACGCCAAAACCATCATTCGCGAACCGCAGCATCCCTACACGCAGGCGCTGATTTCCGCCGTGCCGGAGGTGGACCTGGAAACCAAACGCCGGCGCATTGTTTTGCCGGGCGATGTGCCGTCGCCGATTCATCCACCGGGCGGTTGTCCGTTCCATCCGCGTTGTCCGATTGCGCAACTGCCGAAGTGCGGGGAGGAATTTCCAGGATTCCGCGAGGTTCGGAAAGACCACTGGGCGTCCTGTCATTTTGCGGGAACAAAAATTGAATCGGCCCGTAACCCGGCACAGCGCGAAGCCGTCTGACCTTAAACAGTTATTGGTTGGTGGACGTGGCTGGCGGCCGGCCGCCCAGTTGGAAATCGCACTGGCCTTTGAGCCGACCCGCCCGCACCAGAAGACGGTAGGTGAGATTGGTTTCCAGCGGTTCAGGACGGGCGCCGGGAGCGGCGGGTTTCATGCCGGGAAGATTTTGACCGTATCTGAAAAAATCCACCGGCGCGGACCGCGAATCGGAAATCAAATGCCAGATCGGGGCCGTGGATTGATTCGCTAGCCGCGTGGCGAGCGGAACGACCTCGATCTCAGAAAGTCGGTAGGATTGTCCTTCAAAACCAAAAAGCACCATTGGCAACGCGCCGCGGGAGCGCGACATCAACGGGCGCTCGGTATAAGAAATATCGATAACTTTAGGCTTGAACCAACCAGTGAAGTAATGAACATACAAGACAGCCAGCACCAGTGCGACGGCTATGAGAATCCATTGCTTTTTTGCCATAAAATGAATGCGCGGAGCGCTCTGTCGGTCTAAGCTTTCGCTCGGGAACCGAACGGCTATGAAATTAACAGGTCTCAGGCGGCTGGCCAATACTCAAATCAACGCCTTCACGTTGATTGAATTGCTCGTCGTCATCGCCATCATTGCGATTCTGGCGGCCATGCTCTTGCCCGTTTTAAGCAGCGCCAAGGAAGCCGGCCGACGCATTGCCTGTCTGAGCAATATGCGACAACTGAGTCTCGCTTCCCAAATGTACGTCAATGACAATCAAAACGCCTACCCGCCGCGCAGCGAAACCAACAGTTGGCCGAACCGATTTTACGTCAACTACGGCAATAATGCGAAAATATTGCTCTGTCCCACTGACGTCGCCACCAGCTTCTCAAAGCCCGCAACCGTCGGACTGTCTCCGTCAAACAATGTCGCCGACGCTTCACCGCGCAGTTACATCATCAATGGCTGGAACGATTATTTCGCCGGGCAATTTGGCACGGCAAATTGGGGGACGCTGGAATCAGACATGTTTAATCTCGGGACTGGTCTGAGGCAAGGCGTGATAGTACATCCGTCCCAGACGGTCGTGCTCGGGGAAAAGCGCCACGATGCCGGTGATTTTTACATGGATTTGCTGGAAAACAACGGCAACGATTTCACCGGCATCCTCGAACAAGGCCGCCACGACAATAATGGCGTTACCAGCAGCCAGGCCAAGGGTGCCGGCAGCACCGGCGGATCCAATTACGTCCTGGCGGACGGCAGCGCGCGGTTTATCAAATTTCCCCAGGCGGTGGATCCTTTGAGTATGTGGGCCATCAGCGATGCCGATCGGGTGGCTTATGCCATCATCTATTAAATTCAAGCTGGAGCGGGCGATGGGAATCGAACCCACGTTTCGTTCCCGCAAGGCAGGCACGCATAATTCCCTTTATTATCAACATATTCAAACACGCTTGACATGGGCAGATTTTAGCATTATCTTTAGCAGCGTTATGGCAAGCGTTCATCAAAGACCAAAATCACCCTACTGGCACGCATCCTACCTTGGGCCGGATGGCCGGTGGATTCTCCGCAGCACCAAACAGGAAGACCGCCAATCCGCCTTGGCCGTGGCGATGGAATATGAGCGGGCATCCAAACTCGCCCGGCGCGGGGAACTGGTGGAAGCCCAGGCCCGCGAAGTCCTGAAGGACATAATGAAACGGGCGGACATGGGCGAGACGTTGCAAACCGTGTCCATCAAATCCCATTTCGACACTTGGCTTGCCAGCAAGTGCGGACGGAAGGCTGAAAGCACGGGGGAACGCTACGGTGTGGCCGTGGCAGAATTTTTGAAGACGCTGGGCAATCGCGCCAGCAAAAACCTTACGAGCCTGACAGCAAGCGACGTGCAACGCTTTTTAGACGCTCGCACGGCCAAGGGACTTGCGCCCAAGACCGTGAATGTGGACGTGAAGATCATCCGTGGCGCATTGAACGCGGCGCGGCGGCAAGGTTTGATTCCTACCAATCCCGCCGAAGCCGTGGAACTGCCCGAAGCCATCGGCATGGAACGTGGCACGTTCACCCCGGCGGAAGTGAAGATGCTCGTGGACACGGCGGAAGGCGAATGGAAGTTGTTAATCATGCTGGCCTACTTCACCGGGGCGCGGCTTTCCGATTGCGCCCGGATGCAATGGGAAGGCGTGGACTTGGCGGAAGGCACGCTGACTTACACCCAAGCCAAGACGGGCGCGAAAGTGACCACCCCGCTTCACCCTGACTTGCTGTCACGGTTGAACAAACTAGCGGGAACAGACAAGCCGGAAGTTTTTATCATGCCCGCAATCGCCCGCCAGCGCGGAAGCGGACGGAAGGGGCTTTCCGAGACGTTCAAGAAAATCATGCGGAAGGCGGGCGTGGATTCACAGACGGTTAAGGGCAAGGGCAATCAGATGTTTTCCAAGCGTTCGTTCCATGCCTTGCGCCACAGCTTCACTTCCGCGCTGGCGAATCAAAACGTGTCTTCTGAATTGCGGATGAAACTCACCGGCCACAGCACCGAAGGCGAGCATAAAAAATACACGCATCACGAAATGGACAATCTCCGCGCCGCCGTGAAAAAAATCCCGTCACTTGGCTGATTTTCACTTGTTTGACATCGGCAAACCTCTGTGATACTATTTTGATACTGAAATGCCGCGCAAAGTGCGACAACTGATTGCCGACTTGGAAAAAGTCGGGTTTGTGAACCGGGGCGGCAAGGGCAGCCATCGGAACTTCACGCATCCAAAAGGGTTGCGGGTGACAATCAGCGGCGGCGCGGGTGATGACGCCAAGCATTATCAGGAACGCGACGTGCGCCGCGCTTTGGACGCGGTGAAATAGAATTGAGCAACGAGCAACGAGAATTGAGTATGACACGCAAGCAAATCAAAGAACAGGCCGCCCGCTACGCGAAATTCGTGGAGTGGAGCGACGAGGATCAATGCTTCATTGGCCGCTGCCCGGAAATCATGGCGGGCGGCGTTCACGGCAGCGACGAGGCGCGGGTGTATGCGGAATTGTGTCAAGCCGTCGAGGAAATGCTGGAATTGATTCACGCGGACGGCCACGCCCTGCCCGAACCACTGGCCGCGAAAAAATTCAGCGGCAAATTTGTATTGCGCCTTGAACCGGCTATGCACCGCCGACTCGCGGCCAAAGCACTCGCCGCCGGGGAAAGTCTCAATAGCTATTGCACCAAGACGCTGGTAAAGGCGTGATGCTGTCGAAAATCTCCGCGCATGGTTCAAATGAAAAAATCCATTCGCCCCGATGACACTCGTGACACTCGCCCGGCGGCAACACCATTAACAGACTCATGGCAGGCGTCTGTCCAAAAGGGCGCAACGCCCGGAATTTTCCCTATAATGTGGCGTGATGGCTTCGCCGTTGGCCACGGAACGGTTCGCAATTACACGGCTGCCTTACGGATGTTTAGATACGACAAACCACTTGAACACGCGGGCAAGAAACTTTTTTGGGCAATCGAAGGAGTTGATTACGCTAAAGATTTGAAAACAATTTTGAGAATATGGGGGCAAACATGGTTCGAGACCGAGGAGCAAGCGAAAGCGGAATTTCCAAAATTTGAGGCGTGGGCGAGAGCGGAAGCAAATAAAAAAATAGCAGCGCAAGCGGCAATTCTCGCAGCGGAATCCCACAAACCTACGGAAGCCGAAAAGGATTTACTCAACGCCCGCATGAAGGTCATGCGCGAACAGTATCCCGACTCGTTTAAGGCAATGGACGCGCTGGCGGAAGCCCAGCCGGAAGCCCGGCCCGCAGCGATGGAAGCACTGTTTCGCGCCTATGCTGTGGACGTGATGCGACTACAAAAGCCCGCAAAACTTGGCGAGATTTTGCCTTTCAAATTGCCGGAAGAAACCAGTTTTATTCTTGAAATCGCCAAGGCTTACAAGGCGAAAAGCCCGCGTGACCCGGTGGACGTGGAGATTGCGGCCCGGTGGTATGCGGCGGGATATGACAAGATGAAGCCGGATGAATACACAGCGGCAATTAACGCCAAGACGGGCGCGAACCTAAAGCCCGATGCGATGAAGAAAAGGCGTTTGAAAAAACTTCGTTTATTGTCTTCCAATCCCGAAGGTGCGCCTATCCGGGAAATTTAAGTTTTCAGTTTTTCCCCGTTCCGTGAAGTCATAGTGCGCTGGCTCTAGTGTGGCGCATATGCCAAACGCATCTGACACTAGAAACGTGGGCAGCGATGCCCAGCAAACCACAAGGCCCGTGCCGGCGAAGGCGCGGGAACTACTCAACGACCAATCCAACGGCCTGCCCGTCTGGATTCGCCCGCCCAAATCCGGCTTGGAATTTTACAGCGGGCTTTCACGCGCCAAACTTTACGAGTTGGGCGGCAAGGGGCGAATTGTAACCCGTTCCATCCGCGAACCGGGCGCGATCAAAGGGACAAGATTGTTTCTACTTTCCAGCATCTTGGATTTTATCGCCAAGTGTGAACAGCAAAGGGCGGTGAACTAATGAAATTAGCCGCAGCGCGGACTAAAAAGCCGCGCCGGACTGCAATCCGAACGCGGCAAAACTACCATGAGAACATCATACTCTTGCCCTTCCGGGCGGTCAACTTTGGCGGATGCAAAAACGCGGCTTAACATTCACGGCCTGTGGCGGCACTTCGGATTTGATGGCGAACCCAAGGCATCCTGCCATTCGCCATTCCGTGACGATGCCAAGCCAAGCTTCAGCGTGAACGCGGACGGGACTTTGTGGAATGACTTCGCCACGGGTGAAGCCGGGGACGCGGTGGATTTTTTCCAGCGGGCATCCGGCCTGCCACAAAAAGACGCCTGCCGGAAATATATTGAACTTGCTGGCGGACGCATCACGAACGCGCTACGAGCGGCCCGGCCCCGGCGGTCGGAAGTCAAACCCAAGCCCGTCTTCCCTGACTTCCGCACGGGAACAGCGGCGGAAATTCAGCATCTTGCCAGCCTTCGGAAAATTGGCTGTGAAGGATTGGAATGGGCCGGTGAACGCGGCCTGCTATGGTTCGCCACGCTGAAGAATTATCCCGCGTGGATCGTGACCGATGCCGCACGGGTGAACGCCCAAGCCCGCCGGATGGACGGACAGGCATGGGAACACATCGGCGCGAAGGCATGGACGTTGCCCGGCTCGTGGGCATCGTGGCCCATTGGCATCACCGAATCAAAAAACTTCCCGGCCATCGCCCTATGCGAAGGCGGGCCGGATTTGCTGGCGGCATTTCATTTTATTTTTTGTGAAGACCGCGAAAAATCTTGCTCGCCCGTGGCGATGCTGGGGGCATCAAATCAAATA
The DNA here is from genome assembly GCA_963723125.1 of uncultured bacterium. Taxonomy (GTDB): domain Bacteria; phylum Verrucomicrobiota; class Verrucomicrobiia; order Limisphaerales; family UBA11358; genus UBA11358. The sequence goes on along the minus strand of CAVRPQ010000006.1, from coordinate 741,031 downwards.
TACACGGATGCCCTGCCCATGTTGACCGGCAAGCGCGTTCGCATCTTCGGCCATGATGATGAAGCGGGCCGGTGCGCGGTGGAACGCTGGGCCGCGCAACTGGCATCCGTAGGCGCGGACGTGGACGCCTTCAGCTTCGCGGGACTTCGGCAGACGGACGCCAAGCCCGTGAATGATTTGAACGATTGCACATCCGTTCACGCCGATGATTTTGAGGCCGAACGGATTCTTTGGAGGGTAATCCCATGATTCCAAAACGAATTTACAAACCCGGCAGCGCGGTCACGGCGGACGGTGCGGGGCAACCTGGCCTTGATGAAGGTGATGAAAAAATTTCACCGTTCCCGCTTCAGCATCTTCCATCGGCGGCGCGTGACATGGCGGAAGCCATCGCCCGCACGGAACGAACGCCCGAAACTTTGGCCGGGTGTTGCGTCTTGGGATTCCTGTCCGCGTCCATTGGCGCGGGCCTTGAGGTCACGAGCGGCCCAAACCGGGTGACACGGGCAAATCTTTACATCATGCCCAGCGCGGAATCCGGCAGCGGCAAAAGTGAAACCTATCGGCACGCGGCAAAACCGTTTTACGCTTTCGAGCATGATTTGATTGAACGCTGGAAAGACGAAAATCTGCCCGGCCTTGAGGCGGACAAGGAAATGCTGGAAAGCGAAATTGCCAAACTGAAAAAGGACGCCTTCAAAAGTGAATCCGGCATGGGGCGTGAGGAAATCAGGGACGAATTAAAGGCAAAGAAAAAGGCACTGGCGGACGTGGAGGCGGGACTATTCGCCCCGGCGTTGAGCTGCGAGAACGTGACTTCGGAAAAACTTGCCGTGATGCTCGCCCATAATCAGGAACAGATTGCCAGCCTGTCCCCGGACGCGGGCGACATCGTGAATAACCTCTTGGGCCGGTATTCAAAATTAGACCGCACGGATGAAGGCATTTATTTGAAAGCCTTCAGCGGGGACAATTACCGGGTGGATCGGCTGGGGCGCGAACCCGTATTGCTTCAGCGGCCCTGTCTGGCGGCCCTGTGGCTTGTGCAACCGGATAAAATTGAGACGCTGCTGGGCAAAACGGAATTGACGGACGGCGGCATGATTCCCCGCCTGTTGGTCTGCCACACTCGCGCCAAGCCCCGGCCAATCGTGGACGGCGTGGACGGCATCCCGGCGGACACGGCGAACGCATGGGCCATGCTCGTGGGCAAATTGATTCAAACCTTCCGCATGGTGGATGCGCCAATCACGATTGAACCCACACCAGAAGCCCGGCAAATGATGAAGGAGCATCACAATCGGATTGTGGAACGGCGAAACGGCGAATTGCGGGACGTGACCACCTACGCGGCCCGGTGGAACGAACAGGCATGGCGGATTGCTGTATGCCTTCACGCTGGCCTTCACGGTGAAGATGCCGTTGGTAGGATGCTGGCGACCGACACGGCGGCGAGCGCAATCGCCTTGGCGGACTGGTTTGCAGGCGAACAGCTACGCATCCTTGCCCGTGGACGCCACGCGGCCCGCCGCGCCAAGTTGGATGCAGTCTTGGCATTGCTGGCGGACAATCCCAAGGGCGTTACGGCGCGGGATGTTCACCGGGCGCGGATCGTCGGCAGTGCGGATGAAGCCCGCGCCTTGCTCGCCCGGATGGAGGCGGACGGCGAATTGACCGGCAAGGATTCCAAGCCCGAAACCGGTGGACATATCACGCGGACATTCACCAAGGCGCGAGTATGAAAAACCACCGGCAACCTCGTGACACTCGTGACAGACGCCGGGCGTGTGTCGCGTCTGTCACGTCTGTCACCGGCCAAATATGAAAATCCCCAAACGCCGATTTATCCGCCCCGGCCAGCGTCACTATTACCGCAAGGGTAGTCAGAGTGAAATTGACCAGCGGCGCGGATTCGTGGCGCGGATGCTGGACGCTGGTGCAAGCAAGACGGAAATCCACAGCGCTGTCAGGGATAAATTCAATGTCCAGTGGCGGCAATGTGACCGTTATATTTCATGGCTCGCGCGCACGCGCGCGGAATATCATCAAACTTTGCTTTCTGATATGGCGGCAAAAATCAGTTTCATCTACGGCGACAATGCGAAATAAAATTTTCGCCGTTTTTCGATCCGCGCTAAAACCTTGCTAAATCTTGTCGGCTAGATGACTCGCGCACGCGGGCGCGCGGAGGTGTGTCAAAGTGGTATTGTCTCCCTTCTCATTTTGTGGTTCAATCGTCACCGTCAGCTAAAAAATACCGACCAGAAAACATACAACAATCCAATTTGCGTAGCTTCGGCTGCTGTCACTCACGAAACGGGAAATTTCGACTCAAAAGACGGCGTTTGAAGACACGCCCCATCGGGCGTGTCTGAAAGCGTTCTTTTGAGGGCATTCCCGTGCCTGTGAGGGAGCGTGAGTATGGCACGCCTTTTTCATCGGAAGCGGCATAGGCAACGCGGAATGGGAACATGAAAACAAAAATACTTGTCGCCCTGATTGCAGTCACGTCTGTTGCCATCCTGACATCTTGCAAGCCCAGGATTTCCGGCCAGATAGTGACTGATTTGGTTAAGCCGAGTGAAAATCTTCGTATCGTGAACGGCCAGCTTTACGACAGCTACCATTCCGAACTTTGGAAAAATCCACTCGAACTGGCGGGTTTCCATTCGCACGGCAACGAAAATTTCCGTTTGGTGACATATTTGGCAAAAATCGAAACCGTTGCGGGGAACAAAATTCAGTGTGGAGTTTATGCACAGGCACATTGGCCTCCAGTCGCCAACGGCGAGGTGGAAAGTGAGGACATGGTTCAGGAAATCGTGATTTATCACTATCCGAACGCAGAATCTTTGGTCAGCGGACAACTGCTCGGTGATTGCCGATGTATGCGCGTTGCCAATTACAATGCCATCGGAATTTCTTATGCGGCTTTTGATTGCGGCGTCCAATCCACCGAACTTGTGCCGGAGATCAAAGGCGCGATAGTTAAGGCAGGCGGCGTGCAGATTTTTTTGGTGGACGCAAAAGAGGCGGACGATTTTTTGCAGAAAAAGAAAGTTGAATCAGACCAGCAAAGCGCGCGGATAATGGCGGATATGGAAAAATTTCAATCCGAATTAAACACGAACCAGTTGGAATATGACGAGGCAAGAAATGTTGCCAGTCAATCTTACACGAATGATGCGCGTTACATTGCGCTGATAAAAGAAGACGAAGATAATTTGAAAACCGCAAAAACGCTCGCAAAGGCTATTGATTTTTTAGAGTCAAAATATGGCGTCCCGCCTGATATGTTAAATCAGCCATTCGTTCGGCAATACTCACAAGATCAGCGAACTGCGTGGCAGGCAATACGGGAAGATACGCAAAGGATTCAATCTATTAGTCAACGGGCAAACCGCATCGCCAGTGAAGACGACAATCTGGAAAACAAAATTAACAATGAGAGAAGGATGCAAATACAGGCGTCAATGGCCGCGCTGGACGCAGCAAAGAAAAAGTTGGACGAAGCCAACCAAAATTTAAAATCCGTCCAATCGCCAAGTTTTTATCTGTCAGACTTTTCTCCTGCGGCACTGGAAATTTTACAAACAGATGCGGAGGGTGAATTTACAATTCACAATCCCAAAGCAGGGACAAAGGTTTTTGCAAAAATAAAATCAGATGGAACCGGTGAAGAATTTTTTTGGTTGCTGGACTTGCCGCAAAAAGAAGAAAAGCTGATTTTGAGTGACAAAAACCTGTTCGCCATTTCTACCGATACACCATGAGCATCCCGCCAAACGAACCACCACGTTACGTCACCTGCCCGTGTCAGCTTTGCAGCGGGCATATTGAATTTGACGCCAGCGGTTTTGCCAAAGATGAAACTCGCGCGGCTGAATGTCCGCACTGTCATTTGGAAACGATAATTTTTGTGCCAGTGACATCACAAGACACAAAGCCAAAACCTATCGCTAACCCCATTCCGAACACGCCCGCCACAAAGCCGTCAAGTCAGGTCGAATTATTTTATTACAAAATTGCCGACCGGGAAAATGGTCCATACACATTTGATCAGCTACGCTCGTTATGGAATAGCGGGCAAATCACTGGTGATGCCCTTTTCCGAAATGAGAAATCATCACAATGGGAACCGTTATCTGTTCGCATCGGGCAACAATCACGAATTTCATTTGCGCCCATTACCAAACTGAACAGCTTGCTGCTGAAGTGCATTTTCGCAATCAGCTTGGTAGCTTTCTTTTTGCCCAATGCGTCCGTTTCGGTGCCCATCTTTGGGAAAATCGAAGTTTCCATGTTTGATTTTTTTACGCCCAAATCCGATAAGCCGACAGTCGAAGGGGAAAAACCAGTAAAACCAAACATCAAGGACGTGATTGATTCAGATGATTTTCAATTTAAGAAAGCAAACTTCGGCGCGATTATTTGTGCATTGGCGGTGCTGGGTATTGTCCTGCATTATTTGCTAACAATCGTCTGGGGAGTGTTGTCCTTCGCTTTCAAAAAGACCTTTTCAATTTTGAACATCGTATGGCTGGCTCTGGCGTTACAATTTCCAATTTTGTTTTCAATCGGCGCGCACATCGCCATCGGTGCAATCAAGGCCAAAGCCATGAGTGACGCGGGAAATGACGGGGACAATTCGCCCGGTGCAGCACTTGGAACGGCCCTTGGCGCGGCATTTATTAACCAAATCTCCATGCAACCCGGCGCGATTATGTGGGTATTGATGGTAATCGCTCTTTTCTGCCTCGGCTTGCCGTTTTTGGCCCGGCAATTCAAACCAGTAAGTTGACCATCGCCCCAAGGCGGTTTTTTACCGGCTGGAATTTTTTTTGGAACTGCCCCTCGTGTTTCGCTAATAGGCGGGCCAAAATGCACGAGTGGCAATGTAAATTCAAATGGGGGTGGGGCATATATGTTTTTTCACACCTTCGTCAAACAATTCTCCGGGCGCGGAATCTTAAAGGCAAAATCCCCGGAGCCGGGCGGCGGGTGCAATGTGGAGCGCAGCCGGGTGAGGCGAGCAAGACATTGACGCGACGACCGGCGACACACAATCACGCCCCTGATTCACGCGCACGGCCACACGCGACTGCGGACTGGCTGCGGACATTCGGGCGGATGATCGCCGGAAATCAGTTGGCGGCATACGCAGCGGATGACGTGTGACTAGACTTGGCAACAAAGTGCGCAACAAAGTGCGCAACAAAGTTGGCATCATGCGTGGCATCGAACGCAACGCGGGACGCCGCATCTGGGTTGGCGTCAAAGTGCGCACCAAACGCAGCAAGTGACGCAACTTTTGCGCCGCACCGCGCGTTGCACAGAATCCTTAATTTGATTAAGGGGTTCGGCTTCTACTCCATTTAATTGATTGCGCTGTAATTTGCGGATGCAGATTCAGTGAATGGAACCCGGCAGAAATATGGCGCGTTTTGCGGCTGCAACGGCAACTACATGGTGAACATTTTGGCACCCTATGCTGGCGGCTTGATAAATCATTTTGCCGCCCTAATCGGCCTTGCGCGCCGGTGCAAAATTCTCGTCGGTTACGCCCAAAATCCCTCACGTCATTTTGTGTAAAGATTACACGATGCGCCCGTCCCGCTCCGGGTAGAATCCTCAATTACGATGAATAGGAGATCGGACGTATGAACAGTGAAAAAGATTTTCGGAGTGCCATCCGCACGTCACCAACCAGCGCGGGCGTGACTGAAAATGGCAACTGTCCCGCACCGTCCCGCGCCGCACAACTTGCCAGCGAACGGGACGGGAATCTGCCGGTGTGGGTGCGTGCGCCAAAACGCGGCCATGAATTTTACACTGGTTGTTCACGCCCGAAGCTCTACGAATGGGCGGCCAAAGGTTTCATCCGTTCCGTGTCCATCCGTGAACCGGGCCGCGTCAAGGGCGTTCGGCTTTTCCATCTCGCCAGCATCTTCGCGTTCATCGAGCGATGCGAAGCCAGTGCCGAAAATCATGCTGCCCGCGAGCCTGTAAGCCCGCCTGCCGCGCTGGAATCAGGACGTTGACACTTTCCACCGCGCCCCGTGTCAGAAACCCTTAAAATCACGTTCTGACATCCGCAAACATAGCTGGACTTTTTAGCACCAAACTTTAGCACTGGCCTGTTTGTGAAAACCGTAAAACTCACAATGACATTGATTCTATTGACTAGAATCGTGATTGGAGCGGGTGAAGGGAATCGAACCCACGTTTATGGCATAGTGGTTTATAGTGGTATAAAACCCTCGATTTTGCTGGATATTTTAGCCCTTGTGCAGTACGTTTACTGCACTAACTGCACTATGGCCTCAATATATCGAAAGCAAAATTCGCCCTTCTGGTTCATTCAATTCATTGACAGCGACGGTACGCGGCGCAACAAATCCACCGGCCTACGGGCAGACATTCCCGGTGAAACCGTTAAGGCGCGCACCCTGCGCGCGCAACTCGAAGCCAAAGAACTCAGCCGTAACGCCGGTGAGGTCAACGGCGGCGGCTGGGAAACTTGGGTGCCACAGTATTTGGAGCGGCACTGCGAAACTCCTCGCACACTGCAACGCTATACTGGCAACTGGCAATGGCTAGCTTTCTGGCTGCAAGAAAAGCATTACCATTCGCCGCGCGCTATCACCTATCGCAATGCTCTTGAATACATTGACTGGCGCACAAGCTACAAAAAGAGAACCGGCAAGACAGTAGGACGAAATACTGCAATCATGGAATTGAAACTTTTGGCCATGATTATGGGCGAAGCGGTACGGCTCGGCCATGCCGATGCGAACCCCTTGGTTAGCCTCAAGTTGCGGCGGGATAAAGTGGCGAAAAAGCCGGAACTGACTGACACTGAAATCAGTGAAATTCGAGAAGCATTGAAAACCGAACCGGAATGGATGCAAACCGCGTTTGACATTTCCCTCCATACTGGCTGCCGGTTGCGGGAAACGCGGCTGCCACTCAACTGCATTGATTTTGCGGAAAACAAAATCACGTTTCCTACGCCCAAAGGCGGCGAAGAACGGGCGTTCTCCGTGCCGATGCCATCCGCGCTGCGCCCCCTGTTGGAACGCATCCGCAAGTCCAAGCAGAAATTCACGGTCGAGTTTCCGTTTCAACCGTCGCGCCGGTGGCAGCAATTTTTTATCAAAACCATCCTGAAAAATATGGGCAAGCACTCAATGCCTGTTACATTGGCATTGCCGAGGCACGCCGAGGTAATCTTGCGGAAAGCCGCAATTATTTTTCAATTGCACGAAAACTGGACCCAGATTGCGTGCTGTTAGAACGTGAAGCTATCGCCTTTCCGCATGATTGATGATTAGGCATTATGTAGCGCCTTGGAATTGCGCCCCAAAGCCTGCAACGCGAAGCGCTCCGGCTATCGCTGGTCGCCCGGTCCTTGTTACTGGTCGCCGGTCACTCGCAATTTTTTACCGGTCACGGGTCCTCTTGGACAAATGCGGTGCAATCCGCTCGACCCCGGCGAAAATCCCACCGCGCTCCTCGGCAATCTCGCGGGCCGTGCGCTGGCAAAACCGGCGAAGTTCCCGCAGGGAAAGCCGGTCTTGCTCGCACATCGCCAACTGCTGGGAATCGCGGCGGTGATTCAAAGCCGTGTAAACAATGCGGTGGTCAACCCAAACGTCGTAGCCGTATCGGGAGTATTCGCCCGACACGACGGCCTGGGCTGAGCGCACGTCATGCCATTGTCCGTTATAGAACCAGCTAAACTTGCCGGTTGGCTCGATAACCGGACTGGTCGCGGCAGCAACGAGGTAGAGGATATGATTCCGGTCAACGATATAGGCACTCATGCCGCCTCCTTCAGTTCACCGGCGGAACGCCGGCCCGCGCGGCGTTTCTGTTGCCGCGTGTAAAGTCCGATGCTCGCGCGCACTGGGGTTTACGTTTGCGCGCCGCTTCGCGCTTGAGCTTCGTCGCTGTGGCAGCGGCGTTGGCGTTCATTCGGTTGATGTCAGGGAGTGACCACATAATTAGTTCCTCATTCGGCTGGGGGTTGCGGGAAGCAAACCGTCATCGGCTGCGAGCTGAAAGATGTCCGAGACGAAACGGTGCTCGATGGCGAGTGCGTTGCCCAAATACTGATGCTCGCCATCGGCTGGACAGTGGAGCCGGAGCCAATCGTCCGCGCGATTGGTCAGCGGATGGAACAGGGACACGGTTCCGTGATACGAGATGGCGAAGTCCGGTGAGGACACAGTGCCGGGAAGTTGAGGTTGTGCAAGCTGGCTGGCTTGCGCGGTTGAGTTTTTCATTAGTGTGTTTTTCTAAACACACCGGGAAGCACGGCAAAAAAAAATAGCCATCCTCATCGGGATGGCTCTGCCGTTGCAGCTTTTTTGAGAGCTTTCTGCTCTCCGCATTTGCCGAGACTCACTCGAACCTCGGCAGACCACCGTGCCACTGCGGGCCGGTTGGTAAAATTATCGCTACGGATAATTTGTTCCCGATGCTTACTTACAGTTTATACGCTCTGTGCTAAAAGTCAAACTCGTTTTGTGCTGCGAGTTGTGCTGGTCCCCCACGTTTACGTGCTGACGTGTTGAAGATTTGGACTTGTGCCAATGATGAGAATATAGGGCTGCCTTCGTTCGCACAATCCCCCCTGGAGTTGCACGGGTTGCCGTCAACCCAAATGCCGATGTAGTATTTGTTATAACTCGGTGTCGCGTTCGGGATGAATCCGCGAACTATTTCCAGCACCCTGTCGGCCAATTGAACCGTTTTTGGCGTTCCGCGTTCGGATTCCCAAAAATTGCGATCAGTCAATTCTGCTGTCTCCTCATCCTCCTCCAACATTCCTAATGTGACCGTATCGAGGACACGATTGAATATCACGCCGATGCCGTCCGCTTGGCGAATGGCCGTCATCTGAATTGCCATGAGTGGGATGAAGCCGTTGAAAAGTCCAATCACGTTGAAAAAGCGGCTAGTGATTTCCTCCGCGATTATGACTGCGGTGTGGTCATATTGCGGATAGCGCCGTTTCTCCCTGTCCCAATACTCAATGGTGCGGATGATGTGGGATTCGTCCGTTCGACCGAGTTGGATTTCCACCTCGTATCGCCCTGGTCCGTCCGCGTCTTGCAAGAGGAGGTCGAGGCGGCCTGCTCCTGGCTGAATGCGTTCTCGGTCCTTCAGCACTACTTCGCCAAGACCTAGGATGCTTGGGTCGGCCTCAATCACGCGCTGCACCCAAATCTCGTTGACTTCGGGCAATGATTTAAGGGACAAGGTTTCCGATTTTATGAATTTTGGTTGAAGTGGTTCGTTCATGGCCGGGCGTAATCTTATTCCGCAAAGGGCACCTTGAAAAGGGGGGAGTTGGAGGTCGAGGCAGGTTGTGTTGAAATTAGCGCATGGCTGCCGGGCAACTCTGGCTTTTCCCGCCGCCCAAGCCGCTCGTCGAGCGGTTGGGCGACGATTTTTTCCGCGCGCTCCCGTCAGGGCCGGGCGTTTATCTCATGTGCGGCGCGACCGAAGGTGTGTTGTATGTCGGCAGGGCGCGCAATTTGCGTAAGCGGATGTCGGCGAAAATTCTTGCGAAAAGGTTGAGTCCGGCTCAACTGTTATGTGCTTGCGATGAAATCCAAAATGTTCACGAAACAGTTTGCCTTGGTTAAGGCGCGGAAGTCTCTCGCCCGGAACAAGAGACCCGGAACGAGTCGCCTGACGCCTATTGCCGGGTGCCTGCTGCCCTGAATTGGGGATAGGCGGCGGGGGACCAGTCCCCAGAACCGTGTGGCCCGGAACCGGAGACCGGAGACGAGAGACGAGAAACCCGAGACAGGGGAGAGCTCAATACACCAGCACCAACACCGCTGCGTCCTGCGCCGACTTCACCACGTCCTCATACCTCTCGTCTTTCGTGTTCTGCGCTTATTAATATGATGTACAACATGTTATAAAACGTCGCATTCAGTGCCTTTCGTAGTGCTCGTAATCCAGTTTTCCAGAATAAAATGCCCGCAAAACTTCTTCCTTATGAACATCTAAGAAATCGAATGCAGGCTTGAACAGAGCTTCGTCTAGCTCTGGCCATTGTCCTAGAGAATCGTTGTCCACCCATCTTTCGGTGATATAGCGCAGCCGGTATGCAACCATATCAGCGGCTTGCAATGGCAAATAGGGTGATTGCTTTTTGTCTCTGAATACTGGCATTTCCCACTTTTGGTGCCCCTTCTGATATTCTAGGAAAACATCGTTGACTGTGCGTATCCATCTTTTGTTGTCAGACCGGTCAAAGAAAAACGAAACGCGCTGCCTTTTCCACGGTTTTCTCTGAAGTTCCAATTGTCCTAAAAACGAGGCGAAAAACTGAGCCAGACAATGTTCATAAGGACTGGAATCATGCGGGACTTCTCCTTCAATTTTCAGTTTGTGAAATTTTTGAGTGAAAACGCTCCCTCCGATAATGAGCTTGTTACCAGCACCGGCTACTGTAGCCAGTTCAGTCAGGAATCTCCTTAGCTGTTGCTCATTCAAACTGCGGTACGGATTTGTTTTGAAATCAGACGGAGGTGTTCGGGCTTTTCGTGCAACGGCGAAAGCAGTTCTCCATTCCCTGAAATGAAAATAGCTGGCACCGTATTTCTTGAGCGCGGCCTGCCATTGATTGCAAAAAGGAATCCAATCCTCCCTTAATGCCGCAATTCCGCCAACGATGCCTTCTCGCGAACCCGGCTGCTCACCCTGTTCATCGTGAGTTCCAGAATCATCGGCATAAACGACCACCATCACAAACAATCATTTTGAAAACAAGGATGCCCACTCCCAAAACCGCTCGCCAGCACTAATTGGGGTTACTTTTGTGAAGTGCATAATCCCGCAACCGTTGAAAAATCAAACACTACCTTGCCCTGTCCTTCACCCCAAAATAAATTCAGGAAATGAGTTCCCTTCCGCCTTCATCTGATTTCGGCGCAACCAGTCGCCACGCTGCCAATGAAGAACTCGGTTTGCAAGGGGTTCGATTAACGCGACGACTCAATCCGCCTACAGTTCGATTTGCGCCGGCTGGCCGGTCGCACCGGAGTCTTTCTTAGGCTCGGGCTTCACTAGCGGCTGGCTCAACCCCCACGGAATCCAGACCGCGAAGTCAGAAAAGAGGGCGACCCGTTCCACCGCTTCACCGTAGCAGCGCGGTTCATCCTCGTCATATACGCTCTTCTGCCAACGCTTGAGCGCCGGCAATAGCCTTACCGCGTCAATGCCGCCCGCTTCGGCGACCACCTCCTGCACCACGGAGAGCGAACTCTCCAAGTGCTCGCCTTTGTACTCGGCGAAAATCCGTCTCACAATTTCCGGTTGTTCGCGCTGCACCCGCTGGCCGTAGCTCATGCCGTCGGCGAAGGCCGGGAAACGGCTGCCAGAGCGCAACACGGAACCCTTCACGGATGCCAGCCTGCCACTGCGGGCGGCGAAAATTCTGGAGGCGGCGTGATACATCCAACACGAAACAAAGAAAGAATCCGAGGGAGTCAATTTACTGCACTTTTACTGCATACATTCATAAGTTGTTTATTATGAATGGAGCGGGCGATGGGAATCGAACCCACGTGTGAAGCTTGGAAGGCTTCCGTTCTACCATTGAACTACGCCCGCCTCCGCGTCCGCGCTTCGGCGCGGCAAGCCCGCAAGCCTGCCGAGGTGCATCCATCATAATTCCCGCGCTTGCATTGTCAATGTCACGCGTGTACCCTCGCCGCGCATGGCAGCGTTGCTTCTTACCGGTGGGCGTGTCGTGGATCCGGCCAACCGCCTCGACACGAAGGCGGACCTCTTGATTTCCGAAGGTAAAATCGCCGCGGTCGGTGCCGGCGCGGCAAACCAGGCGCCGCGCGACGCCGAGAAAATGGACGTAAGCGGCCTTGTGATTTGTCCCGGTTTGATCGACCTGCACGTTCACCTGCGCGAACCGGGACAAACCGCAAAGGAAAATATCGCGACGGGCACCGCCGCCGCCGCGCGCGGTGGTTTCACGTCGGTCGTTTGCATGCCCAATACGTCGCCGTCGGTTGACACCGCCGGCACCGTCGCACTCATTCGTGAGCGCGCGGTCCGGCAGGGCGTCGTGAACGTCTTTGTGGCTGGAGCCATTTCCAAAAACATCGCGGGCGAGGAGCTCGCACCCATCGGTTCGCTCAAACGCGCCGGCGTCGTGGCCATTACCGACGACGGGCATTGTGTGCAAAACAACGAGCTCATGCGCCGGGCGTGCGAATATGCCAGAATGTTCAACCTGCCGGTGATGGATCATTGCCAGGATTATTCGCTGGTGACCGACGGTGTGATGCACGAGGGTTACTGGAGCACGGCGCTCGGTTTGCGCGCCTGGCCGTCGGCGGGCGAGGAGATGATTGTCGCGCGCAACATTCTGCTGGCTGAACTCACCGGTGCGCGGGTACATTGCCAGCACTTGAGCGCGGCGGGCAGCGTTGCGCTGTTGCGCGAAGCGAAAAAACGCGGCGTGCCAATTTCCGGCGAAGCCTGCGCGCACCACTTCACGCTCACCGATGCGGCGGTGGCCGGCAGCGCAAGATTTTGGGCCAACGATGGGAAAACGCTGGCTGGATACCAGGATGAACTTCCCGAATGGCCGGCCTACGACACAAATTTCAAAATGAACCCGCCGTTGCGTTCCGCTCGTGACCGTGACGCGATTCTGGACGGGCTGGGCGATGGCACGATCGAAATTTTGTGCAGCGACCATGCGCCACACTGTGATTTTGAGAAGGAAGTCGAGTTCGATTATGCCCCATTCGGCATCATCGGATTGGAAACCGAACTCGCGCTGTCTCTGATGCAGCTGTACCACTCGAAGCGGCTGGGTTTGTCCGAACTCATCTCCAAATACACTGCGGCGCCTGCGCAATTGCTCAACCTGCCCAAAGGCACGTTAAGCGTGGGCGTGGACGCGGATGTGACGGTCTTCAATCCTGAAGCGGAATGGGTTTTCACTCCGGAAAAATCCGCGAGCAAATCGAAAAACAGTCCGTTCTTCGGTTGGAACCTCAAAGGCAAGGCCATGGCGACCTTTGTCGGCGGAAAAAAAGTCTGGGTGGAAAATTCCGAACTGGTCGCGGCGTGAACGGTTGCTTAACGCTTGACCGCTTGGCCAATCATTCTAGCATCGCGCAGCGATTTTGATGATGAAAGCAATTCTGGCCCTCGAAGATGGTTCAATCTTTCATGGACAAGGGTTTGGCGCCTGTGCGTCTGCGGGTGGTGAAGTCTGTTTCAACACTTCCATGACGGGCTATCAGGAAATTCTCACCGACCCGTCCTATAAAGGCCAGATTGTCACGATGACGTATCCCCTCATCGGAAACTACGGCGTCAACGCCGTGGACGTGGAATCGTGGCGTCCCCACGTGGCTGGATTTGTCATCCGTGAACTCTCGCCGGTGGTCAGCAACTGGCGCGCGGATTTTTCGCTGGCGGAATATCTGGAAAAGAACGGCATCCCGGGCATTCAAGGCATTGACACGCGGGCGCTGACGAAAAAATTGCGCGTGCGCGGCGCGATGAATGGATTTATTTCCACCGGGGACATTTCGGACGAGGAAGCCTTGCAGCGCGCAAAAAAGTTTGTTTTCGTCGGCGTGGATTACGTCAAGGAAGTCTCGCACCGGAAAGCGTTTCGCTGGGACGAAAAGGATGAGCAAAGCGCGAATTTCAAGCTCGCCTCCGGCAACGCACTGACGAAGGCCCGCGATCAGCGCGAACCGTTGCCGCCTGCGGATATTCCGATTGTTGCCTTTGATTACGGCTTGAAATACAACATCTTGCGCCGATTGCGGCAACATGGCTTTGGCGTTGAGGTTTTGCCGGCTACGGCTTCGGCGGCGGAGGCGCTCGAACATAAGCCGGCGGGTATTTTTCTTTCCAACGGCCCCGGTGATCCGGCAGCGCTCAATTACATTGTACACGAGGTGAAAACGCTCGTGGACAGCGGCGTTCCCATTTTTGGGATTTGCCTCGGCCACCAGGTTCTGGGGCTGGCATTTGGCGGCAAAACATTCAAATTGAAGTTCGGCCATCGCGGCGCGAACCAGCCGGTCAAGGATTTGGAATCGGGCCGGGTCGAAATCACGTCGCAGAACCACGGTTTTGCCGTGGACCCGAAAAGTTTGCCGAAGGAAATTTCCGTGGATCGGATTAATTTGAACGACCAGACAGTCGAGGGTATGCGGCACAAGACGAAGCCGGTTTTTTGCGTGCAATATCATCCTGAAGCCTCGCCCGGTCCGCATGATTCGACGCCGCTGTTTGCGGAATTTCGGGCATTGATTGAGAAACGCGGCTAGGATTTAAAACAATGGATTTTGAGATTTCCTTTGACTTGATGCCAGCGCCAACCATAATAAAATCCATCTAAACTATGGCCAAACTTGTTATCCTGACTCAAGGTATGAACGGTCGCGTCCACGAATTGAAAGCGGACAAAACCACCATCGGCCGGGTCGAGGATAACATGTTCCAAATCGCCGAACCTTCCGTTTCCAGTCATCATTGCGAAGTGCTGCTGCGCGGCAATGAGGTGGTCATCAAGGACTTGAACTCCACCAACGGCACATTCATCAACGACGAAAAAATCACTGAAAGTGTTCTGAAGCCCGGTCACACCCTGCGTCTGGGCCAGATTGAATTACGGCTGGAAAACGGTGTGCCCGCCGCTCCCGCGGCATCTGGCTCCACTCCATCGGCGGCTCCTGCCCCGGCACCAGCCAGGAAGCCGGAGTCCGTCGCACGTACCGCAACTCGCGGAGTCAGCTTGAGCGAATTGGAAAGCGGCGGCCGGCCGGTCGGATTTGACACCGCCGCCGCCTTTACCAAAAAGCGCAACAAAGTCGGCACCTATTTCTGGATAGGTGCCATTCTCGTCGGTCTCGTCATTATTATCCTGCTCATTTATGCGCTCTCGCTGGCCAATCAGCACAATCATTGACCGACACTCATAGATAAGCCCTGAAAGCCGCGGCCATGAAACCGCGCCTCGCCCATCCAAGAACCGCCGCGCTAACGCTGGTGGAAGTGTTGTTGGTGATTGCTGTTTTGGCGGTTTTTGCGTTGCTGATCATACCTGCGAATGAAGATCGAAACCACCGCAGTACAAGAATGATGTGCGTTAGCAATTTGAGACAAATCGGTGTCACCTGTAATGTTTGGGCTGACGACTATGGTGGTAAATTTCCAATGCAAGTCTCCATGACAAATAATGGAGCGATGGAGTTGATCGCTGCGGGAAATGTCGTTGCCTGTTTTCAAGTGATGTCCAATCAACTCCCCGCGCCCAAAGTTTTACTTTGTCCAGCAGACACAAATCACATGGCCGCGACTGATTTTGCTGCCCTCAGGAACTCGAACATCAGTTATTTCGTCAGTTTGGATGCCATTGATGCGCAACCGCAAACGCTCCTTTCAGGCGACGATAATGTCATGGTCAATGGCAAAAACGTTCAATCCGGCATTCTGAATCTTCACACCAGCGACGTGCTTGCCTGGACGAAAGAACGGCATCAAGGCGCCGGGAATGTTTTATTGGGTGATGGTTCGGTGCAGCAAGCCACCAGCGTGGATTTGACTTCAATGGCCAGGCTTGCCACCAATCGTTTGGCGATTCCTTGAGTTTTCTATTCTGGCTTCCGGCTCCTGGATTTTATATTTTCTCCGCATGTTCGAAACGGTTAAAACAGAAATCACGACCGCTGCCGGGAAACTGACGCATCTGCGGAGGTTTCTTTGACGTTCCCGCCACCCAAAGGCGTCTGGGCGAACTCAATGCGCTCATGGCCGCCGACAATTTCTGGAACAACCGCGAAAAGGCGCAAACGCTGATTGACGAGGCCAATTCCCTCCGCAACAAGATCGAACCACTGTTGCAGGCGGAAAAACAACTGGACGATTTCCGGGTCATGCTTGAACTCGGTGAGGCCGAACCGCCCGAAGCGCAGCCAAAGGTGCAGCAGGAGCTGGAACATGACGTTGCCAGGTTTTTCAAGGGCCTCGACGCGTTGGAATTGAAGGTTTTTCTCAACGGACCGCACGACCGGAAGAATTGCATCCTGAGCATCAACGCCGGCGCGGGCGGTACCGAGGCGCAGGATTGGGCGGAGATGCTCTCGCGCATGTACCAGCGCTGGGTGGAATCGCGTGGCTGGGAGGTCGAGGTCACCGACGCGCTGCCTGGTGAAGGCGCGGGTCTCAAGAGCATCACGATGTTGATTCAAGGCGAAAACGCCTACGGCTTTGCCAAGGCCGAACGCGGCGTGCACCGGCTCGTGCGCATCTCGCCGTTTGACGCGAACAAACGCCGTCACACCAGCTTTGCCAGTGTGGACGTGATTGCTGAAATCGAGGAAAATAATTCCGAGCTTGTGCTTCCGCCGAATGAGTTCCAAATTGACACCTTCCGTTCCGGCGGCAAGGGCGGCCAGAACGTGAACAAGGTGGAAACCGCCGTGCGCATCACGCATATTCCGACCGGACTGGTCGTGGCGTCGCAGACGCAACGGTCACAGCATCAAAACCGTGCTACCGCGATGCGGCTGTTGCTCTCACGGATTTACGCCCAACGCCAGGATGAACAGAAGGCCGAGATGGAACGTTTCTATGGCGAAAAAGGCAGCATTTCGTGGGGCAATCAAATCCGCAGTTATGTTTTCCAGCCATATCGCATGGTGAAGGATTTGCGCACCGGTGTCGAAACCAGCAACGTGCAAGCTGTGATGGACGGCGACCTCGACATGTTTGTGAACGGCTGGCTGCGCGCCGGCTGCCCGACCAAGCGGATGCAGGGCGTCAAAGATGAAGACGAATAAGGCGAGTCGGTAGTCAATAATAGATCGTAGTTAGTGACAAACATCAGCCTAGTGCCTACTGACTACTGACTATGACCGTTGACCAATGAACATTCTCGACACCATCATTGCGCAGAAGAAGATTGAAGTCGCGAAGTTGCCCTCGCGGCTTATCGCGGCGGGCGATTTGCACGATTTGCTGCTCGAACGCGATGAACAGCGCGATTTTTCAGCGGCGTTGCGGAAGCCGCGTCACGGTGACATCGCGCTGATTGCCGAGGTTAAAAAAGCGTCGCCGTCGGCAGGAGTCATTCGCAAAGATTTTGATCCGGTTCGCATCGCAAGGGAGTACGAAGCGGCGGGGGCAAGCTGCCTTTCTGTTTTGACCGATGAGAATTATTTTCAAGGTTCGCTGGATCATCTCCGGCAGATTCGCGCAGTGGTGAAGCTGCCATTGTTACGCAAGGATTTCATCATTGATGAGCGGCAAATCCTCGAAGCCGTTGAATGGGGCGCGGACGCCATCCTGCTCATTGTCGCCATTTTGACCGATGAACAGTTGAAGAAATTTCATTCATTGGCGGTCGAAGCTGGTCTAGCCGCATTGGTTGAAGTGCATGACGAAACCGAATTGGAGCGTGCCATGAAAATGGGCGCGAATTTAATTGGCGTGAATAACCGCAACTTGAAGAATTTCAAGGTGGATTTGGCCACGACCGAACGGCTCGTGGTGAAACTTTTCCCGCCACACGCCACTCGTCACTCGTCACTTTTAGTCGCGGAAAGCGGCATTCACAATCGCGCCGACGTGGAGCGCCTGAAAAAATGTGGCGCGAACGCGATTTTGGTGGGCGAATCGCTGCTACGCGGCGGGGACATTCAGAAAAAAATTCATGAATTGATCGTGTAGCACCCGCTTCTGGCGGGTTCAATGCGGCGTCCCGCCGAATTGCTCCGGCGAGTGGACAAGCGCAGGGAAATTGGACAACCACCAGCGTGTGTTCGTCCCGCCCTGTTTCGGGCGCGACGCCCGAAACAACCCGCGGGACACGGGTGCTACAGACAACGACTCTTTGCCAACTGTTTCGCCAGCCGGATGGCGGCCATCATGGACGACGGGTTGGCAATCCCCTTTCCCGCAATGTCGTAGGCCGTGCCGTGGTCGGGTGAGGTGCGGATGAACGGCAGGCCGAGTGTCCAGTTGATGCCGGTGTCGAAGGCGACGGCTTTCAGCGGCGCGAGGCCCTGGTCGTGATACATCGCCACCACGGCGTCAAAATCGCCGCGCAGAGCGTAATAAAAAACCGTGTCGCCACTCAAGGGGCCGACGACATCCAATCCGTTTTTTTGCGCCGAGAGGACGGCCGGAGCGATGGTCTTGATTTCCTCGTTGCCAAATTCACCGCCTTCACCCGCGTGTGGATTCAGGCCGCAAACGGCAATTTTCGCGCGCGCCAGACCCAAATCGCGGCAGGCTTGAGCAGCCAGTTGGATAGCGAGCGTAATTTTTTCGGGCGTGATCTTCCGGGGAACGGATTTGATCGAAGTGTGAATGGTCACGAGCGCCACACGCAGCCAGCGGTCGTACTCGTCGTGGCCGAGCAGCATCATCGCGTAACGTTTCGTTTTAGCGGCTTTCGCAAATAATTCCGTCTGGCCGACAAATTTGTTTCCGGCGCGGACGATGGCCTCCTTGTTGACCGGTGCCGTAACCACGGCATCCAGTTCGCCACGGAGACAGCGTTTGGCGCCATTCTTCAGCGCGGCGAAGGCGGCATTGGCGGCGGCCGGCGAACCGGCCGGCAGATTCTCCGGCAGTGGCTCGGCGAACGGTCTGGTGGTAAAGATCTTGCCCACCGCCTGGTAGCTGGAAAATGTTTCCAGTGGCAACCTGATTCCCAGTTTTTCGTTCAGCCGATGGGCATAACCTTCATCGCCCATCAACAAATACTGCGTGTCGTCATTGGCAGATTCGGCAGCAAGGGCCTTCAAAGTGACCTCGGGGCCGATGCCGGTGACGTCGCCCAGCGTGATGCCGATCCAGCGAGTCATGCGGTTGGGAGTGGGTTAGAAGTAGCGAATGAAGGTTTTTTTCTTCAGATTGCCGATCCACCGTTTTTCGAGGCGCGATTGTTCCTGAGTGCGAAGGGTTGCGTCGATATCATCACGGACTTCGCCGAGCGGCCGGACGTGTGCGGCACGTTTTTGTTCCACGAGCATCAGGTAACAGGCCTGGGACGTTTCGATGATGTCGCTCATCTGGCCGGGCTTGAGCGAGAAGGCCACGTCGGCGAGTTCCTTGCGGAGCACGGAGCGCTCGACCCAGCCCCAATCACCCCCCTGCTCGCGTTGCGAGCCTTCGGAATAAACGGAAGCCATCTGGGTGAACGAAGCGCCTTGTTTGATTTGCGTCAGGATTTCCTCAGCCATACGATGCGGGGACTGGTCGTCACCGGAACTTTTGTTGAGCACGATCATCCGAAGTTTGATCTGGTCTCCCATTTTAAAATCATCCTGATGGGCGAGGTAATACTGTTCAATTTTGTAAGGTGAGATGACAATTTCCTGTGAGACGTATTTGCGGCGCATTTCATACTCGACGTACTGATCGCGCACGTCCTTGCGGAACTGCTCAAAGGTCACGCCCTGTGCCTGCAAGGTTTTCATGAGGGTGATGCGGTCGCCGTAACGTTCGCGGATGCGATCCTGGACGAGCTGGTCCACATAACTGTCAGGCAGTTTGTAACCTTCGACGTCAAAATCATGAAGGATCAATTGACGTTCGATCAGTTGTTCCAGACCGTCGTTGAACACGTCCGAAGCTTTTTGTTCCAAATTGCCCGAGAGGTCCCCCTGGCCGGCGTATTCCTGCCGCAAGGCGTCAATGGCCGGCGCGACATAGTCCGCGACCTGTTCACGGGTGATGACCGAATTGTTGACGATGGCGAGGATGCCGTCCGCCAATTCCGCCCGCACCGGCAGGCCGGAACAAAAGATCATCAACCAGACAGGAATGAAACGACCGAATTTCACCAAATTTTTTGCGCATACTAACAAGCGGCAACAGCACGTCAAGCGCCGCTTCGTTCGCGATTCAGGGTCCGAGCTGATTCAACCAATACATCAGTGTGACCAGCATTACCGCTACACCCAATCCAATGATAATGGAGCATGTCAGGATGAGGTTTTGCTTGCGGCGATAGCCACCTCCGCCCTTGCCCGGCTGCGGAGAGGATCGTTTGCGCTCTTTTTCACCCGAACCAAACATGCCAGTTTAATTTCTAACATGCTTGCGTCTGCGGTTCAAGTTCCCGGCCATCTCCCGGACGAAAGGATGGCCACCGGCATTTCACAATGCCGATGGCCCCAGGATGTTCCGACGCGAGTGGATGTTGTGCTTACTGCGGATAATCACCGCCAACGGCCTTCAATCCACACGTAACCATGATGCCGCCGGCCCCAATGACCAGCCACCCATACCGCATTCGGATGCGGGCGCGCCGCCCAGCGTCCTCCGACCCAAACCCAGTGATTACGCCATGCCCAGTAGCCGGGGGTCCAGAACCAAACATCCACCGGTCCAGGACACGCGGGAACGACTTCAACCTGTGGCGGCGGTGGCGCGGTGTCCACCACAACTGCGCCTCCCGCAGGCGCAGCTACCGCTGCAGGGGGCTGGCGTTCATAGACCACGCAACCTGCCAACAACGGCAGGCTCACGGCAATTAGAAGGCTTTTGGCCAAGATAGATTTTTTCATAATCACCCTCCCAGACGACCATTGGGTCGCCTTTGTTACATGGCAACCATGCCTAGCCAACCGCCGGTTTTTTGACTCGTTCAATGTGATTATTGTACTTCCACCTGCCGCACCACCGGACGTTTGATCCGTTTAAACAGGAAAATCAGCGGAATACAACACAGCACCATGAACCCGAATACCCGGAACGTGTCCACAAACGCCCACAAATGCGCCTGTTGGTTGAGCAGGTTGTAAAAGAGCGCATAAGCCTGATCGGTTGCCGTCACCAGGTCGTGATGCTGCGCAAGCGCAGCCCGGGCGGCATGGAGACGTTCTGTAAACACCGGGTCGGCCGGCGTCAAATGTCCGACCATGAGCGCCTGATGCGCCTGCGCGCCCCGCGCTACCAGCGTGGTGACGAGCGCAATCCCGACACTCCCGCCAAGGTTGAGCATGAGATTGTAAAGGCCGGTACCGCTGCCGATGTCCTGCTGCCGCAACTGGCTCATGGTTGCTGTCGTCAATGGGACGAAAATGAAACTGATGGCCACGCCGTTCAACACGGTCGGCAGCACGACGCTGGCCATGCTTACCTGGAGGTTGATGCCGCTTAGCATGTACGACGACAAACTCAGCATCGAAAAACCAAAGCACAGCAGCCAGCGCAGAGGAATCCGGCCAACAAGCCGCCCGACGATAAAGGTCGTGAAAAATGCCGCCACGCCGCGCGGACTCATCGCCAAACCGCTCTGCAACGCCGGATAACCCATCAGCGTCTGCAAAAACAGCGGCAGTTCTGCCGTCGTGCCGTAAAGAATGATGCCAATGACCGTCATCAATATCAGGCCGGTCCGGAAGTTTCCGCTGCGCAAAATCCGCAGGTTCACCAGCGGGTGCTCCACCCGAAATTCCCTCACGATGAATGCAATCATCGCCACGGCGGAGATGACGATGAACCATCGGATCCAGACCGCACCCAGCCAGTCTGCGTCCTGTCCCTTGTCTAAAATGATTTGCAGCGTCGCCAGCCAGACCGCCAGCAGGCCAAATCCGACGAAATCGATCGCCGCCTTCAGGTTGCGCTTGATGTAGGGCGGGTCTTCCACAAGCCATTCCGCCAGGAACATCGCCAGCAGACCGAACGGCACGTTGATGTAGAAAATCCAGCGCCACGAATAATTGTCCGTGATCCAGCCTCCCAGCGTCGGGCCGATGATGGGCGCCACCACCACGGCCTGCGCGAAGGTCGCCATCGCGATGCCGCGTTTGTGCGGCGGGAAACTTTCCAGCAGGATGGCCTGGGCGATAGGCACCATGGCGCCGCCGCCCGCGCCCTGCAAGATACGCGCGAGAATCAACATCGGCAGGTTCAACGCCATTCCGCACAGCACCGACGCGAAGGTGAACATCCCGATGCAGGAAATGAAGACCCGTTTCCGACCGAAGTGGTTTCCCAACCAACCGGTCATCGGCAGGATGATGGCGTTGGCCACGAGGTAACTGGTCAGCACCCAGGTTGCCTGGTCGGTGGTGGCCGACAGGCTGCCGGCGATATGCGGCAGCGCGATGTTAGCAATGGAGGTGTCGAGCACCTGCATGAACGTCGCCAGCATCACGCCCACGGCAACGAGCCACGGGCTGTGACGCGGGCGCCATTCCTGATGATGGAGGTCATCGGACATAGTTCTTAAAACGAGTCAAGGCGCCGGCGCTGGACTCTTCGTTGGATTGCCAGTATTCGCGGACGGTCGCATTCTTCATTTCCGCTCCCGGGCGGGCAGCCATTGGAGCCGTTCCCGGAAACCGGGCCGTCCGCAGAATCCGCGCCGCCTCCCCGGTCAGGTTTGGTTTAAAACCTACCGAACGGTAGGTAATAAACGGGGATTTGTCAAATGGTTTGGCAGAGCAGCGGTATGCCGTTCCTTCATTCCACATGCGTGACCGCCGGTTTCTTGCCACGTTGGATGCGTTTGAACAGGAAAAGCAACGGAATGCAGCCGAGTGCCAGCCAGCCCAGCAACGTGAAATTATCCACGAACGCCCACAAATGCGCCTGCCGGTCGAGCATCTGGTAGATCAGGCCGTAGGCCCGGTTCGTGGCGGTGGCCGGACCGGATTGCCGCGCCAGCGTGTTCTGGAGGGCGGACAGGTAATGCGTGAACGCCGGGTTGGCGGATGCCAGATGCCCCGCCATCAGCGCCTGATGCGCCTGCGCGCCGCGTGCGATCATGGTGGTGACAAACGCGATGCCAAAGCTGCCGCCAAGATTGCGCATCAGATTGTAAAGGCCGGTGGCATTGCTCATCTGCTCCTGAGGCAGATGCCCCATCGTCGCCGTCGTCAGTGGCACGAAAATGAAACTGATGGCCACGCCGTTAATGACGCTGGGCCAGATGACAGCGGATTCACTCACTTGCAGATTGATGTCACTCAACATGAAGCAGGCCATTGCCAGGACGGGAAAACCGACGCACATCAGCCAGCGGTTGCGGATGCGCCCCACGAGCCGCCCGACGACGATCGTGGTGACAAACGCCGCCGCGCCGCGCGGACTCAGGGCGTAGCCGCTTTGCAGCGCCGGATAGCCCATCAATGTCTGCAAAAATAACGGCAATTCCACCGTCGTGCCGTAAAGGATGGCGACGACCACCGTAATCAACACCAGTCCCACGGCGAAATTTCGATTTCGCAAAATCCGCAAATCCACCAGCGGATGTTTCACCGTGAATTCCCACGCGATGAACCCGATCATGGCCAAGGCCGAAACGGCGGTGAACCACCGGACCCACTCCGCGCCGAACCAGTCGGCTTCCTGGCCCTTGTCCAGGACGATTTGCAGCGTTGCCAGCCAGAGCGCCAGCAGCCCGAACCCGATAAAATCAATCGCCGCCTTTTTGTTGCGTTTGATGTAAGGCGGGTCTTCAACGAACCATTGCGCCAGAAACATGGCCAGCACGCCCACCGGTACATTGATGTAAAAAACCCAGCGCCAGGAATAATTGTCCGTGATCCAGCCACCGAGCGTCGGGCCAATGATGGGGGCGACCACCACGCCCTGCATGAAGATCGCCATGGCCATGCCACGCCGGTTCGGCGGGAAACTTTCCAGCAGCACCGCCTGAGCGATGGGTACCATGGCGCCGCCGCCCGCCCCTTGAAACACCCGCGCCAGGATCAGCATTGGCAGATTTAACGCCGCGCCGCATACCACCGAAGCCAGCGTGAAGAGCGCCACGCACCAGAGCAGCAACCGTTTGCGACCGAAGTAATTTCCCAGCCAGCCGGTCATCGGCAGGATGATCGCGTTCGAGACCAGATAACTGGTCAGTACCCAGGTCGCCTCGTCGGTCGTGGCCGAGAGATTGCCGGCGATGTGCGGGAGCGCGATGTTGGCGATGGAGGTGTCGAGTACCTGCATGAACGTCGCCAGCATCACACCCAGGGCGATGAGCCACGGGTTGTGGCGGGGACGCCATTCATCGTGAAAGCCCGCGTCGGACATGGAACCGGCTAATGAGGAAGGCCAGCCAGTTTCCGTTGCAACGCAAAACGAAAAATCTGCGCGGCCGCACCGGCCAAAATTAACGCCAGTAGGCCAATCACCCAGGTCGGTAAAGTGAATTTACTCACCTGGACACTGGGTCCGACGGACAGGCCGGGGCCAAACGTGTGGTCGGCAGGCAGCGGCTCGTCGAAGAGAATTTTCACCGGCACGCGCTGGACGACTTTCACATAATTGCCCGTGGCGTTTTCCGGTGGCAGCAGGCTGAAGGCCGCGCCACTGCCGGCTTGCACACTGTCCACATGTGCCCGAAATGTCCGGCCGCCGAGCGCGTCAATCTCCACCCTTACCGGCTGGCCGGGTTTCATGTTCTTCAACTGCGATTCTTTGAAATTGGCAACGACCCAGACGTCGGTTGGCACCAGGGACATCAGTTGTTCTCCAATCTGGACGTAATCGCCCGGTTCGACGGCCTTGCGCGTTACACGGCCATCGCTCGGCGCGTGAATTTTTGTGTAGGAAAGGTCCAGTTGCGCCGACGCCACATTGGTTTGCGCCTCCTGCCACTGGGACATGGCCAGACCGACCTCGGCTTCCGCCGCGGTCAGTTGCGTTCCGGCCTCGTCCACCTTGGAATTTTCCTCATCGACATTTTCCTGCGCGGCTTTCAGATCCGCCTGCGCCCTGGTGTCCGCCGCCTGCGCGGCATCAAATTCCTGTTGCGAAATAGTGTTGTCCTTTCGCAATTCCCGGCTGCGCTCGAAATCAGCCGCAGCGCGTTTGGCGGTGGCTTCCGATGCGTCGGCATCGGCCTTCGCTTTGCGCGCACTTGCCTGGGCGGTGGCGACTTTTTTGTGCATCAATTCGTCCACTGCCAGCACGGTCTTGACATTGGCGTCCTGCGAGGCCGCTGCCGCCTGCTTTTGCGCAACAGTGATGGCGTAAGTGGACGGGTCAATCTCCACGAGCAGTTCGTTCGAGTGGACCATCTCATTGTCGAGCACGTGGACAGCGGAAATCTGTCCGGCAATCCGCGGCGCAATGGAAACCACGTGCGCGGTGATGAAAGCGTCGTCGGTGGACTCGCAGGTAAAGGCGGCGATCAGGTAGTCCAGTCCGAAAAACAACAACCCGGCGAGCACGATGGCCGCCGGCCAGACCAGCCACGGTGAATTTAATTTTGCCAGCCGCGCACTGTTGCCATTGGGGGCGGCGGTTGATCTCTCCTCGTTCATAATCTTACTTTTTCCCTTTCTTCGTGCCGGCACCGGACAAAAACAAATCGACGATCCGCTCCGCCGCCGCGCGGTTCAGACGATATTTGGGCATCAAAATATGCGCCACAATGTACAGGTGCGCCTGCCCGTAAAAACCGTAGGCCAGATCGCGGCAGTCAAAGCGTTCGTCCAGGTCACCCGCCGCGCGCGCCCGCTTCATGAGCGAGTGCATGAATTCCAAATTGCGCTGGCAGCGGTCAAGATAACACACGTCGTGTGGCACCTCGCCGGGCGCGGCAAAGGCCGCGGAAAACGCGATGCGCGTCAGGTCACGGTTTTTGTGGAAATAATCAAACAAGCCGGCGAGAATTTCCACCAGTTGTCCGCGAAAATCCCGCGCCCGCGCCGCCGCCTGCTGCACCACCTGCAACCGCCGGTCGAGCGCCTCGCTCACCAGTGCCTGAAACAGGCCGGCCTTGTCGTGAAAATGATAATACAGCGCGGGTTTGGACACCTTCGCGTCGCCGACGATTTGCTGGATGGACGTGGCCGCGTAGCCAGCGTTGGCGAAGCGTTTGAGCGCCGCCCGCAAAATCTGTTGCCGGGTTTCGGGACCGTGTTTGGCCATAACTTACCGAACGGTAGGTAATGAACGGCCTTTTGTCAAATGCCTTTTTTGCGGGCGAAACCAATGCGCAAAGACTTGAAACGCCGGCTTGGATGTTTAGTCTGACGCCTGGTGGGTACGGTATAAACGACAACCAGGACTTTTATGAGAGATGGGCGCGCGCCGTTCGCCGGAACAACCCTGCTGGCCGTCTGCGTTTTCTTCGCGGGCTGTAACAAACCCCCGTCGGGAACCGGTGCCGGCAATGACGTCATCAAGGTCGGCGAGTTCGCGTCGCTGACCGGCAGCGAGGCCACGTTTGGCCAGTCGTCGCACGCGGGCACGGCGCTGGCGGTGGACGATATCAACGCCGCCGGCGGTGTGCTTGGCAAAAAGATCGATTTGATCACCGAGGATGACCAGTCGCAGGCCGGGCAGCCGGCCACGGTGGTCCGAAAACTGATTTCCAGCGACGGCGTCGTGGCCATCCTCGGCGAAGTGGCATCGTCGCGCTCGCTTGAAGCCGCGCCCATCTGCCAGGAAAACCAAATCCCGATGGTTTCGCCCGCCTCCACGAATCCGAAAGTCACCGAGGCGGGTGATTACATTTTTCGTGTCTGTTTTATTGACCCGTTCCAGGGCACAGTCATGGCGAACTTCGCGCGCAAGACGCTCAAACTGAGGACAGCTGCGGTGCTGAAAGAGTCGAGCAGCGATTACAGCGTGGGACTGGCGAAATACTTCGTCGCCGGCTTCACTGCCGACGGCGGGAAGATCGTCGCCGAGGAAAATTACAGCCACGGCGACAAGGATTTCAGCGCGCAATTGACGGCCATCAAAACCGACAACCCCGACGGCATCTTTGTTCCGGGTTATTACACGGAGGTGGGGCTGATTGCGTTGCAGGCGCGGCAGCTCGGCATCACCGTGCCGTTGTTCGGCGGAGACGGCTGGGAATCTTCCTCACTGGTGCCCATCGGCGGCAAGGCGCTGGAGGGTTGTTTTTTCTCCACGCATTATTCGCCGCAGGACACTTCGCCGGCGGTGCAAAATTTTGTAAAAAAATTTCAGGCCAAATACAACGAAATGCCTGATGCGATGGCCGCGCTGGGTTATGATTCGGCGATGATTCTGGCGGACGCCATGAAACGCGCCGGCACGACCGACGGCGCGAAGGTCCGCGACGCGCTGGCGGCGACGAAGGATTTCGCCGGTGTCACCGGCAAAATCACGATTGACGCCAGCCGCAACGCCTCGAAGCCTGCCGTGATTCTGACCATCACCAACGGCCAGTTCAAATACGTGCAGACGATCGCCCCGTAGGTGCCGGTTTCGCGCACTCGACAAAATTCCGCCGCCACGCCATCCTGCGCGCGGTGACATCTGGCAATGCAAACCGGAATTTTGCGGGACCGGCATGACCGAATTTCTCCAGCAGCTCATCAATGGCCTGGCGTTCGGCTCGATTCTCGCCCTCATCGCGCTCGGCTACACGATGGTCTATGGCATCCTCCGGTTCATCAATTTCGCGCACGGCGACGTTTTCATGCTGGGCGCGTTCGCCGGGTTTTACCTCGCGCCGAAGATCGCCACGATTTTGCCGACGCCGTCCATCGGGAGCGGGCTGGTGGTGATGCTCGCCGCGATGCTGATTTGTGCGGTGATCGGCGTTGTAATTGAACGATTTGCTTACCGTCCGCTGCGCCGCAACCCGAAGCTGACCGTGCTCATCACCGCCATTGGCGTTTCGTTGTTGCTCGAATATACCGGACAGTTCGTCTTCGGTGCCGCGCCCAAAAGATTTCCGCAGATCATTCCCGTTTACCCCATCGCGCACCTCGGTGGCCTGAGCATCACGAGCAATCAAATCATCGTGCTCGTCGTGACCGGGTTGTTGCTGGCGGCGTTGCGGTTCATCGTGCTGAAAACAAAAATCGGCATGGCGATGCGCGCGTTGTCCTTCAATCCCGAAGCCGCGGCGCTCATGGGTGTCAACACCGACATCGTCATTTCATTCACCTTCGCGCTTGGCTCGGCGCTGGCGGCGGCGGCGGGAATTTTGTTCGCCGTCAATTATCCGGCGATTGACCCGTTGATGGGCATTTTGCCCGGCTTGAAAGCGTTCGTCGCCGCAGTGCTCGGCGGCATCGGCAACCTGCCGGGTGCGGTGCTGGGCGGACTCATTATCGGCACCACGGAGACTTTTGTGTCCGGCTACATTTCCTCGACCTACCGCGACGCCATCGCCTTCGCCATTTTGATTTTGATTCTGCTCATCAAACCGTCGGGGTTGCTCGGCAAAAAGGAGATTGAAAAGGTATGAAGTTCCGGCACGCCAAACTCCTGTTGCTGGCGGCGCTGGGCCTGAGCCTGCTGGTTTCGCTGTTTGCGGACCGCATCAATCCCTACGCGCTTTTCATCCTTTACGACATCGGCATCAACATCATCCTCGCCGTCAGCCTGAACCTCATCAACGGCTACACCGGCCAGTTTTCGCTCGGCCACGCCGGTTTCATGGCGGTCGGCGCCTACACGGCGGCGGTCATCACCAACCAATTTGGCCCGCTGAGCGGGTTCGAATCCGGGGCGCTGTTCTTCGGCGCGTTGCTGGCCGGCGGGTTGTTCGCGTCAGCGGTGGGATTGCTGGTGGGTTTGCCGACGTTGCGCCTGAAAGGCGATTATCTGGCCATCGTTACGCTCGGCTTCGGCGAAATCATCCGCGTCATTTTCCAAAACATGAATGCGGTTGGCGCGGCGCGCGGTTTGAGCGTGATACACGGTTACACCAATTTCTTCTGGACGTTCGGGCTGGCGGCGGTGACGGTCTATGTCGTCACCACCCTGGTGCACTCGACCTACGGCCGCGGCTTCATCGCCGTCCGCGACGACGAAATCGCCGCCGAAGCAATGGGCATCAACACGACCAAATACAAGGTCACCGCCTTTGTGGTCGGCGCGTTTTTTGCCGGCATCGCCGGCGGACTTTACGCGCACTCGAAGCAATTCGTCACGCCGAGCGGCTTCGGTTTCATGGCGTCCATCACCTTTGTGGTCATGGTCATTCTCGGCGGCATGGGCAACACGCCGGGCGTCATCCTTGCCGCCATTCTGTTGACGCTGCTGCCGGAGGGGCTGCGCTGGCTCGCAGGCGTCCAGTCTCTCCCCGGCATTGCCAAGGCGTATCCGTTTGGCTGGGTGGGCGACACGCGAATGATCATTTACTCGCTGCTGCTGATCGTGCTCATGTTAACACGACCACAAGGGCTCTTTTCCTGGCGTAAAAAAATTAAAGGCGCAGTGTCATGACCACAGGCACCGCAACCGAAAATACCCTGCTGCGTGCCGAACGCGTGACGATCCGCTTCGGCGGGCTGACGGCGGTTTCAAATCTGGATTTGCAGATCGGGCAGAACGAACTGGTCGGGTTGATCGGCCCGAACGGCGCGGGCAAAACCACCGTGTTCAACCTCATTACCGGCGTTTACCAGCCGTCGGAAGGCCAGATTTTTTTTGACGGCCAGTCCATTGTCGGCTACCAGCCTCATCGCATCACCGTGCGGGGTATCGCGCGCACATTTCAGAACATCCGGCTGTTCCCGTCCCTGACCGTGTTCGACAATGTCCGCACGGTTTTCCATTTGCATTTGCGCGGTGACTTTCGCCACGCGCTCTGGCGCGGCCGGGCGTTTTGGGACGAGGAACAGGAGATCGCTGCGCAAGTGCGGGAATTGCTGGAAATTTTTCATCTCGGAAAATCCGCCGCCGCGCCGGCCAAAAGTTTGAATTACGGCGACCAGCGGCGGCTGGAAATCGTCCGCGCCCTAGCGGCCCGGCCGAAACTGCTTTTGCTGGATGAACCCGCCGCGGGCATGAACCCGAACGAGAAGACGGATTTGATGCGGTTGATCCAGTTCATCAAGGGCAAATTTCAGATTTCCGTTCTGCTGGTGGAACACGACATGCAGGTCGTCATGGGCATTTGTGAACGCGTCGCCGTTTTGGATTACGGCGTGAAAATCGCCGAAGGCAGGCCCGACGAGGTGCGCCGGGACCCGAAAGTCATTGAAGCGTATCTGGGTGAAGAAATGAAAAACGAAGATGGCGGATAGAGCATGGAAGATGGGTGGTGCGTTTAGCCATTCTCAATCTTCCATCCTCCCTTCTCGCTTGAACCGATGCTTGAAATCAAAGACCTGAGTGTGAGCTACGGTGCCATCACCGCGCTGCACGGAATTTCCCTGTCCGTGCCGCCCGGCAGCATCGTCACCCTCATCGGCGCCAACGGCGCCGGCAAGACCACGACTCTCAAAGCCGTTTCCGGTCTGCTCAGGCCAAAGGCCGGCGAAATTTTTTACCACGGCAATAACATTGCCGGCCTGCCACCGCACCAGATCGTCAAACTCGGCCTCTCGCACGTGCCGGAGGGCCGGATGATTTTTGCAAACCTGACGGTGATGGAAAATCTGCAGATGGGCGCGTATCTGCAAAGGGACCGGCAGGCGGTCCGGCGTGAACTCGATTTTGTTTTTGCGATGTTTCCGCGGTTGCAGGAACGCGGGCAACAGATCGCCGGCACGTTGAGCGGCGGTGAGCAGCAGATGCTGGCCATCGGTCGCGCACTGATGAGCCGGCCAAGATTGCTACTGCTGGACGAGCCGTCGCTCGGCCTCGCGCCGCTCCTGGTCAAAACGATTTTTGAAAAGATTGTCGAAATCAACCGGCAACAGGGCATCACCATCCTGCTGGTGGAACAAAACGCGAACCTGGCCCTGGAAGTTTCCAACTTTGGCTACGTCCTGGAAACGGGCAAAATCACCCTGCAAGGTGATTCTGCCGCCCTGCGGCAGAATCCGCAGGTCAAGAGCGCCTATCTTGGCGGCTGAAATGTCCTGTTGACTTTGTCTGCCGCTTTGATAAATTGCGCGTTCCTTTGCTCGGTTTTGAAATGAAAACATATTTGCCCAAAGTGAATCTGGACCAGCGGAAATGGCACGTGATTGACGCCGATGGCGCCGTGCTTGGACGGCTGGCGGCGCAGGTGGCCGACATCTTGCGCGGCAAAAATAAACCCGTTTTTACGCCACACCTTGACGCTGGCGACTTTGTCGTGGTCATCAACGCTGAGAAGGTCCGGGTGACCGGCAAGAAGGAAACCGCCAAGGAATTCATGACCTATTCCGGCTGGAAAGGCGGCGAGAAATACACCACCGTTGAACAAGTTCGCGCGCGGCATCCGGAAAAGCTCATCTTGCACGCGGTGAAGGGCATGATTCCGAAGAACCGGCTCGGCAGCCGGTTGTTGACCAAGTTGAAAGTGTTCAAAGGCCCGAAACATCCGCATGCCGCACAACAACCCGAACCGCTCAAGGCGGCGGCCTGATTTGATTTATGGGAGAGACGAAAACCAACGAATTTCTGGGCACCGGACGGCGCAAGACCGCCGTTGCGCGGGTCCGGCTCGCGACCGGTAACGGTAAGATCACCGTGAACGGACGCGCGTTTGACCATTATTTCGTGCTCGAAACCCAGCGGGCGCAGGCGGCCCAACCTTTGACGGTCACCGGCACGGCCGAAAAAGTTGACGTGCGCGTGAACGTCGCCGGTGGCGGGCCGAACGGCCAAGCGGACGCGGTGCGGCACGGCATTGCCCGCGCTCTGCTGCAATTTGACGCGAATCTGCGCGGAACCTTGAAGGCCGAGGGTCTGCTCACCCGTGATTCGCGCATGAAGGAGCGCAAGAAGTACGGCCAGCCGGGCGCGCGCAAACGGTTCCAATACTCGAAACGTTAATCGCGTTGGAAATTTCCAAGCCCCGCTGGCAAAACCGGCGGGGCTTTTTTATTGCCATGAAACCATACGAAATACATGAAAAGACACTGCTGATTTCCGACGATCCGGCGCGGTTGAATCGCGAGCTGATCCATTTTTTTCTCAGCGAGCGCAGTTATTGGGCCAAGGGCGTGTCGCCGGAAATTGTGAACCGCTCCCTCGACCATTCGCTGTGTTTTGGCGTTTATCAAGCGGGGCAACAGGTTGGTTTTGCGCGGGTCGTGACCGATTTTGCGACGTTCGCGTGGCTGGCGGACGTCTTTGTCGTCGAAGCCAAACGCGGGCAAGGTATCGGCAAAAAGCTTGTGGCCGCGGTGCTGGCGCATCCGCGGTTGCAGGGTCTGCGGCGGTTCATGCTTGGGACGAAGGATGCGGCCGGGCTTTACACCCGGTTCGGCTTCAAGCCGCTGGCGTATCCGGAACGTTTTATGGAAATCCGTCCGGAAAGCGGTTACAAATGTGGCTGTTGAAATGGCCGCTGAATCCAAAATGAAAACAAAAAAAGTTGCTGTTATCGGCGCATCCGGATACTCCGGCGAGGAACTCGTCCGGTTATTGCTCCACCATCCGCACGCGGAACTGGTGGCAGTGACCTCGCGCCAAAACGCCGGGCAGACGCTGGCGCAAGTTTTCCCAAAATTCGCCAGCCACCCGAAATCAAAAACACTCCGGTTCACCGAGCCGAAGGCGGAATTGCTGGCGAAGCAGGCCGACGTGGTGTTTCTCGCGTTGCCGCACGGAGTCGCTGCCGAGTACGCCGTGCCGCTGCTCGAGGCCGGCTGTGCCATTATTGATTTAAGCGCCGATTTCCGGCTTAAAAGTGCAGAAAGGTACCGGGAATTTTACACTCACGACCATCCCGCGCCGGACTTGCTGAAAAAATCCGTCTATGGCCTGCCGGAAATTTACCGGGACGAAATCAAGAAATCGTTGCTGATTGCGTCGCCGGGCTGTTATCCGACCAGCATTTTGCTGCCAACAATTCCGCTGCTCAAAGCCGGTCTGGTCAAGCCGACCGGCATCATCGCTGATTCCCTGAGCGGTGTGAGCGGCGCCGGTCGAAAGGCGGAAGTTGATTATCTTTTCTGCGAATGTAACGAAAGTGCCCGGCCTTACGGCGTGCCGAAACACCGGCATCTGTCGGAAATCGAGGAACAGCTTTCGCTGGCCGCGAAAACCCCGATTACCATCCAGTTCACGCCACACTTGATCCCGGTAAACCGCGGTATTTTGACGACACTTTACCTTGCGCCGGAGGAACATTTTTCCACTGAGGCGGAAATGAAGCCGCTGAACGAGAAGATTTTGGCCTGTTACACCAAAGCGTACGGCCAGGAACCGTTCGTCCGGTTGCTCGAAGGCAAAGCCTTGCCCGACACGAAAAACGTCATCGGTACGAACGTCATTGAAATCGCGTGGCGGCTCGATCCGCGCACGGGCCGGCTCATCGTCATGAGTGCCGAGGACAACCTGGTCAAGGGTGCCAGCGGTCAGGCGGTGCAAAGCTTGAATATTCTGAGCGGTTGGCCGGAAATGGCCGGGTTGGAATAATTTAACCCGTAAGAGCCGACGTAAGGAGGCTCTGCTGAAGTTTGATGGAATGGAGCCTCGTGACCTCGGCTACTACAAAAAACCTGAGATGGAACGCGGCCGATTACGCCGCAAATTCCGGCGTGCAACAAACCTGGGCACGCGAACTGATTGCCAGACTCAAATTACGCGGCGACGAGCACATCCTCGACATCGGTTGTGGCGACGGCAAGGTTACGGCGGAGATCGCGCGGGCAGTTTCGCGCGGTGGTGTCACCGGCGTGGACGCCTCGGCGGAGATGATTGCTTTTGCGCAGAAAGCTTTTCCTGCAAAAAAACATCCGAATCTCGAATTTCACGTCATGGACGCGCGCAAATTAAAATCCGCGCGTCGGTTCGATGTTATTTTTTCCAATGCTGCCTTGCATTGGGTGGACGATCACGAGGCGATTTTGCGCGGTACCGCGTCCGTGCTGAAGCCGGGAGGACGGCTCGTCATTTCGTGCGGCGGCAAAGGCAATGCTCATGACGTTTTTGTCGCGTTGCGGCCGGAAATACGAATGAAACGGTGGCGCCAGTTCTTCCGCCGGATGTCCAAACCGTACTTTTTTTACAGTCCGGCGGATTACGAAAAATGGCTGCCCCGTTCCGGCTTTAAAGTATTGAATGTCCGGCTCGTGCCGAAGGACGCGACTTACACCGGGCGCGATGGGTTCACCGCGTGGTTGCGCACGACCTGGCTCCCTTATGTCCAGCGCGTGCCGGAACATTTGCGTGAGGAATTCATCGCCGACGTCGCAAACCGCTACGTCACCAGACATCCGCCGGATGCGGAAGGCAGGATTCATGTCCGCATGGTCCGGCTGGAAATTGACGCGGTAAAAGTTTGAAAAAACCGCACGATGTCCGCAAATTCCGGCGCGGAATCAAGCATGAAAGAAATGTTTAGTGAAATTTCAGGCTCAATCATTGCGCCGCGGGGTTTCTTCACCAGCGGCGTGTTTTGTGACATCAAACGTCTCGGTACCGGCAGGGGGTCAAACAAGGGGCAAAAGCGAGATCTGGCGCTGATCATTTCCGAAGTGCCTGCCGCGGTCGCCGGCATGTTCACCACCAATCAGGTTTGCGCTGCGCCCGTGAAAATTTGCGTCGAACGCGTAAAAAAAGGCATTGCCCAGGCCATCGTGGTGAACTCCGGCAACGCCAACGCCTGCACTGGCAAGCAAGGTTTGCAGGACGCCCGCAAAATGACGGCGTTATTAGCAAAACATCTCCACATGCCCGCGGAACATGTTTTGGTCGGTTCCACCGGGCGTATCGGTGTCACGATGCCAATGGCCAATGTCCGCACCGGCATCAACGAAGCGGTGACGCTGCTCGACCATTCACCGGCCAGTGCCGCCCACACCGCTGAAGCCATCATGACCAGCGACACGCGGCCCAAGCAAATTGCAGTCGAGTTCAGGCTGGGCGGTCAAATCGTCCGTATCGGCGGCATTTGCAAAGGAGCGGGCATGATTCAGCCGGGGATGAGCACCACCGGCAAACGCCCGGCTGTGACGCCGCTTCACGCGACGATGCTTTGCTTCATCACGACCGATGCGGCAATGGATGCGAAAACATTGCAAGCCGCGTTGCAAGAGGCCGTGGCGCAAAGTTTCAATCGCATTACGGTGGACGGCGACATGAGCACGAACGACACCGTGCTGGTGCTGGCCAATGGATTGGCGGGAAACCGAAAAATCGGAATTCGGAGTTCGGAGTTCGGACTTTTCCAGTCGGCGCTCAACCATGTTTGCCTGGAGCTGGCCAAAATGATTGTGCGCGACGGCGAAGGTGTTCATCGCGTTGTGACCGTGCGCGTGAACGGCGCAAAGTCCTTTGCCGATGCCGCTGCCGCTGCGCGGGCGGTGGCTAACAGTCCACTGGTGAAGACGAGCTGGCACGGCGGCGATCCGAACTGGGGCCGCATCATTGATGCGCTGGGCTATTCACCGGCCAGGGTTGTCGAAGAAAAGGTGGACCTGGGCTACAGTACTCCGGGCAGCCAGAAGATTTTATGGAGCCTCAAGCGCGGCCAGCCGACCAAGGCAACGTTCAAACAACTTTGCGCGGCCGTTGCGCCTGAAGAATTTGATTTACACGTCAATTTGAATCTTGGCAAAGCCGGCGCCGTGATTTACGCGGCGGATTTGACTGAGGCATACGTGGATTTCAACAAGGGCGACGTGAGTGATCCCGATTCGCTTGGTGGTTGAACTTGAAGACCTCTATGGGGAAGGACTGCCCGGTTGTGCAGTGTTAACAGTTCCGGCCGCTTGGTCCAATTCCGTCGGTGGATAAATGATCCATGAGGGGTCACCCGCTTGCTTGGCTTGCGCCTTTTGCGCGGCAATCAGGACCGTTTGTTCCTCCGGTGAAAGTTGAGGTTGGGCCTGCCCGCCGGTTGAACCGCTGGCTACACCGCCGGGACCCGTATTACCAAAGCTGTTTTGACCGGCATTAGCGCCATTATTTCCTGTATTGCGATTCTGGCCGATACGATTGCCAAAACGCGCCGTATTTCCACTGCCACCGTAGCTATTGTAACCGCCGGGCGCGGCTGCCGGGGTGGTGAAACCTGAATTCATGACGACGGGTGTGGGCGTGCTGATGGGCCCCGCCTTGACCAGCGGAATTTCCTGCACCACACCGTGGTTATTGAAGGTTACCACGCCTGTCTTTTCATTAATCTGCGTCACCTCAATTTCATCCTGCCCCTGGCCTTCGCTGAGGATGTAGGACTTTTGTGTTGCTGGCGCAGGCGGGCGCGGAGGGACATCCACGTAAAAAAGCGCCTGGGTTGTGCCAAAAATGGTCATGATGCCATTCAGCGTGATTTTGGAAGGCGGTTCGGGAGGCGTTATATTTTGAGGCTGCGGCGGGTTGAGCCCAAAAATATTGCGCGCGGCTATCGGCGTATAGGGACTGTCCGCACCCAAGCCGGTGTTCAACACCACCCCGCCCAACAGGCAAATAACAATTTTCCAAAAATGCTTCATGCTCCAGAGGTTATTCTCCTTCAACTAACACCAATTTCAAGGGAAAGTTGCCCTGAGAGTTAAACGTCAACAACTTGCGCGCCGATAAGGCGTGAGGCACGCCTCAATAAGCCGCCTGGGCACCCTTGATTTGGCGCTTTTTCATCCATGGCATCAGGCTGCGCAACCGCTCACCGACCTTTTCGATGGAGTGTTTCTCGCCTTTCTTGAGCAGCGCATTATACTTTTTATAGCCACCCTTGTACTCGGCAATCCAGCCTTTGGCAAATTTGCCGGACTGAATATCTTTCAACGCTGCTTTCATCCGCTTTTTTACGCTGGCATCAATGATTTTCGGGCCGACACTCACGTCGCCCCATTTCGCGGTTTCAGAGACGGAAAAGCGCATCCCGCTGATGCCCGCTTCGTTCATCAAATCCGCGATGAGCTTCAATTCGTGCAGGCACTCGAAGTAGGCCATCTCCGGCTGGTAACCGGCCTCGACGAGCGTTTCGTAACCGGCCTGCACCAGCGCGCTCAAGCCGCCGCACAACACCGTCTGTTCGCCGAACAAATCCGTCTCGGTCTCCTCCTTGAACGACGTTTGGAGCACGCCGGCGCGTGTTGCGCCGATGCCTTTGGCCCAGGCGAGCGCAATCTCCTTTGCGTCTTTGCCGGGATTTTGATAAACGGCGATCAGGCTCGGCACGCCCTTGCCTTCGGTGTATTGGCGGCGGACGATGTGGCCGGGGCCTTTCGGCGCGACCATGATGACGTTCACGTTTTTCGGCGGCACGATGGTCTTGAAATGAATCGAAAAGCCGTGCGAGAACAACAGCGTCTTGCCCGCGCTCAGATTCGGCGCGATGTCCTTTTCGTAGGCCGCCGGCTGTTTGGTGTCCGGCAGCGCGACCATGATGACGTCGGCGCGGCGGACGGCTTCGGCGGTGCTGACGACTTCAAATCCCTTCTCCTGCGCGACGGGAATGGACTTGCTGCCGTCGTAAAGGCCGATGATGACCCGGCAGCCGCTGTCCTTGAGGTTGAGCGCGTGGGCGTGGCCCTGGGAGCCGAAGCCGAGCACGGCGAGCGTTTTGTTTTGCAGCACGCCGAGGTCGGCGTCGTTGTCGGTATAAACTTTTGCAGGCATAAGATTCTGTTGATGGGTGTTAATTGAAAGTTGATAATTTACAAGAAATCGCGAGCGATTAAGGAATTGTTGTTGAATTGGTCTGGAATTTGATCGCCCACGCGGTGACAAAAACGCGCCTTACCGGGACATTGTAGGTGGGGCTACTATAGGTTTGTAGCGAATTTCCAACAAAATACGTTGATGTTTGCCCACCGAAAGTCATTGAACCACCATCGACACTTCTCGTGTCCATAACAATGATAGCGTCCGCGCCGTGGGCTTTGCCTGCCCAAGCCAATGAGTGATCAGTCGCGTTCTCAATCACTAATCTGCCGAGCACGTCATAGGGTTTCGGCGGAAAACCGTGATAGATGGTAACACCATCGTATGCGTTGGCGAACGCGCCAGGCGCTGTGGGCCAAGCCTGTTGCTGGCCGACATAAGCAACATAATTTGAGGTGGCACAACCGGCAAAAAATAGAAACGGCAGTAACCGCAAAATAGACTTCATGGCGCTCCAAGCTTATTTCCTCGGCAACGCCACCTTGCCGGTGCGGGTGATTTCCATCACGCCGAACGAATCCATCAGGCCGACGAACTTCTCCACCTTGCTTTCGGCGCCGGTGATTTCGATGGTGAGCGACTTCGGTTGCACGTCCACGATCTTGGCGCGGAAAATGTCCGTGATCTGCATCACCTCGGCGCGCGACTTGGAATCCACCGCCACCTTCACCAGCACCAGTTCGCGGTCCACATATTCACCCTCGTGGAAATCCTGCACCTTGATGGCGTTGGGCAGCTTGTTGAGCTGCTTGACGATTTGCTCCAGCGTGGCCTCGTCGCCGTGGGTGACGATGGTCATGCGCGAGAGTTTGGGGTCGTGCGTCGGGCCGACATTGAGCGTGTCAATGTTGTAGCCGCGTCCGCTGAACAGGCCGGCGACGCGCGTGAGCACGCCGAACTTGTTCTCCACCAGAACTGAAATGGTATGTCGCATAGAACCGTTTGGAAACGGGTTGACAGGCTAACAACCGCGGGGGCGATGGTCAATTTGCAAATTCAGGCAGTCTGACTCTTGCGTCCCAAAATAATCAGGGTGCGGACGGGGATGCGGAACTCGCCATTTTCAGACCGGATGCCCAGTCCGGTCAGGTGTTCGCGGGGTGCGCCGGCCAGCAACGCCCGGATTTCCGACTGGGCTTCTGACGGAGTGTTTCCGATTTCGCACCAGCGCTGGATAGTCAAACCGCCAGGCAGTTCGGTCTGTTTGGATTCCAATCCTTCGACGGTAAGGCCGTTCGTCTCAAAAAATTCCCGCCAACGCGCGGCGGTGTGACTCCGGACGTGGGACGGATCGTGCAGCACTTCGATTTTGTGGTTTAATGCGTCCAGCGCCGGATTTTCATCACCTTCCAGATCAATCACGGCTACGCCGCCGCCCGGCTTCGCCAGGCGCGTCATTTCCTGGATTGCTTTGGCGACATCTGGAAAATGATGCGGGGCCAGGCGCGAAACGACGGCATCGAAGGAGTTGGCTGGAAGCGGCACCGAGTCGGCATAGGCGTGAACCGTTTCCACTTTTACACCGCGTTCTTTTGCCAGCCGTTCGAACTGCCGCAACATGTTGGGCGCGGCGTCCACCCCGACGATGTGCGCGGCTTTACCGGCAAACGACAAAGCCAGATGGCCGGGACCACAGGCCACGTCACAAATCGAATCCAATTGTTTCGATGCGAGCAGTTCATGCAAACGCCCGATGGTGGGGCTGTTGGCATGAACTTCGCTGGCGGCGTATTGGCCGGCAATAGCGTTAAAATGTTCGGGCGCGGACGCTGTCATGGCAATGGTTCTGCAAGCACGTAAACTTACATCACCGGTCTTCCGTTACAAAACTGGCGGCGTTTTTTTCTTCCTCGATTGTCGGCAACTATTTTATTTCTGCGCCGGCTGGCCAACAACTTGTCCATGCATGGCCTGCTTGAAAAATTCCCCTGAACCCGTGAGATCAAAATTCCAGTTTTCCAACAAGGTCGGATCCCAGTCGGGATCAAAACACCAGGCGACCCAGCCGATCCCCCTGCCTTCCAGGTAGTTGATAATCTGCGGTCCGTAATCGTCAGCTTTGGGAACGGTTCCCTTGGGTACGGAAAATCCGATTTCCGTCGCGATGATCGGGTACTTGTCGGCGGCGAATCCGAAATCCTCCTCCCACTTCGGCGGCCAGGGCTGCGACCGTTTGTACGGATAAGGATGCGTCACATAACCGATGCCTTCCGCGTTGATGGGCTCGAGATTGAGCGGGGTCAGGTCGTACGCCCAATCGAATCCGGCCACGAGCGGGATGGTATTGGTGTCGAAGGAACGAATCACACCGATCATTTCCTCATTCAGCTGCTTCCAGTCGCTCCAGGACGCGCTGCCCAGTTGCCCGCGGTAAAGCGTCGGTTCATTGAACAATTCGTAAAAGGCGACCGTGCCGGTGCTGCCATGGTAATGCCGGGCAATGGTGCGCCAGAAAGCAAAAGTCTCCTTTTGCGTGGTGTCGTACATCGGATCCTGGAACATTTCCATTTTGAGATTGCCAATGGAATGCCAGTCAATGTCCACGTAAATCCCCAGTTCGTTGCACCAAGTCACCGCCTGGTCGAGCAATTTGAGATACTCCCGGGGTGTGCGCTGGCGCCAGGCAATCGGATGGACCGGAATGCGGACGAGTGTCGCGCCCATGTCCTTTACTTCCGCAAACAGGTGTTTGTTCCAATGTCCCTCGTGTTCAATCTTGTCGGGGTCGGCAATGGACACGCCACGAAACAACATGGCCTTGCCTTCCGGGTCCACGAATATGTTTCCCTGCACCCGAATCCGGGGAACTGGCGCCAACTGCGAGCTGTCGAATGGCTGGCCATACGGGCGGTCATGCCACCATTGATGATAGCTGTTGGTCTGGGTCATTTCCTGGGCGCTGGCACTCTGGAACCAGAACAAGGTAACGCAAACACTGGTGAGAAACAGAAGTGAGGTTTTCATTTTGGTTGTCACGGGTTAAATACCCGCAGAGAAACATGCTTGGCAAGCCGCAAGACACCCGCTTCCGCCAGTTATGCGCCCATGCCTTCTTCAAACGAGCGAGCGGCGATGGGGAAACAAAGCTGATCACGCACGAACTCGATTCCGTTCGCACCCGTCGCATCGAGGTCGCGATAAGCGCTCTCGGCTTCGACCACCAGCGGCGCGGTCTTCGTCTTCATCACCCGGCAATACCGCTGCGGATAGCCGACGTGAATGAGCCACTCGACGTAGCGGATCAGATTCAGGTCGCCGGTCGGGAGGTTCACGAATTGCATCGCGCGTTTTTGCCAGGCCGGTTCCATCATCCGCAGCGGCAGGCCCCGCCGGATCGTGAAATTCTTCACGTGGCAGGCATAAATCCGCGCGCCGACCTTTTGAAAACGCGCCTCCCAGCTTTCGCCTTCCCAGCAGTGCGACGGATCGGCGTTTACGGCCAGGCATTGGTCGCCGTCGCAACTGTCCACCAGCCGGTTGAAATCGTCGGCGCACATCGCCGCGGTGCCGGGATGAATTTCGTGGCAGAGAAAAATGCCGAGCCGGCGCGCGTGTTGCCGGAGTTTCGCAGTCTTCTTAACAAACCGTTCCCGGCCCTCGGCCAGCAAATCGTAATCACCGCCTTTCCAAAACCCCCACGGATAGCCGGTCGCCAGCTCCCAGCCGAATGCAATGCCCCAGAACATCGGCACAACTTTGACGCCCAGTTCTGCACACAAATCGAGCAGGCGCAGCAGGTAACCCCCGGCCCATTTTTCAATTTCCGCGGGCGATTTCTTCGCAACTTCAGCGGGGATGAACGGACGAATCGTCGGACTGCCCGTCCACGCCGTCGTATGCACCCAAAACGGGCAGTGCGCCGAAATACCGTCGAGTGACACCTTGGCTTTGGCGAAGGTGTCCTTGATTTCCTTCGCGCTTTTGAACCCGCCGCTTTCGTTCTGGAGCAGGAAGTTGGACGGTTGCGCGCCGCCTGCGCCGGATTTTCTGGCAAAGTCCAGAAAT
Organism: uncultured bacterium; assembly: GCA_963723125.1. GTDB lineage: Bacteria > Verrucomicrobiota > Verrucomicrobiia > Limisphaerales > UBA11358 > UBA11358. Next base: position 699,550 of record CAVRPQ010000006.1, on the reverse strand, counting down.
TGTGCGAGCGATTTCGTGCCGTGTTGCGCGCCTTCGATGCTGGAATGAAAAATTGCGTTGGCCATAGATCAGAAAAACGGGTTGTGTTCCTTTTCCTCCGCCACCGTCGTCAATGGACCGTGGCCGGGACAAATCAAAGTGGCTGGCGGCAGCGACAAAATCTGTTCGCGCACTTTTTGTCTGGCCAGATCCCAGGCGCCGTTGCCGTTGCCCATTGAACCGGCAAAAATCGCGTCGCCGACCATCGCCACATGCGGCGCGTCCTCCTGCCAGTTGCCGACCAGGTACGTCACGCCATCCGCGGCGTGGCCGGGCGTCTCGCGATGCGTGATGCGCAGACCGCCCAGGTGGACGATTTCGTTCGGCTTGTTGCGCTGGTCCACGGGGGCACCCCTGGAACCCGAATGCAGCCGCGCCTTGGGAAATGCCTCGCGGATTTTTGGCAACGCCTCGACGTGGTCCCAATGCGAATGCGTGATGAACACATGCCGGAGCTGAAGCTGGTTTTCGGCGATGCAATCCAGAACCGGTTTCGCGTCAAAACCGGTGTCGAACAAGGCCGCATCGCGCGTGGCCTCGTCCCAAGCCAGAAAGCAATTCACTGTCATGCCTTCGCCGGCGGTCGTGAACACGCGCAGCTCGCGCCAGACGCTCAAATCCTTTTCCGCCGGGAGCCAGCCTTTGGCGATGCCTTCGAGTTTGGCTGGATGCAATCCGACCAGTTTGGCGAGCGCGGCCAAGTCCGGCTGTTTGCCGGTTTGACCGCTTTCTTCCAACGCCGCCAGTTCAGCCGCGGAAAGACCGGCGGCCTTCGCGGCGGCCGCGGACGACACATGGCTCATGTCGCGGGCCTTGCGGATGATGTCGCCCAGATGGTCCTCAAGGTTCATCGGCATGACGTTGCCGCGTTTTGGCCACGGTCGCAAGCTTCGGATTGCATTGCTCCCGGCAATCGCGCAATTTCAATCCGTGAAATGCGCCGAACACCAGGCCGAGGCAATCGGCATTTGTGCCTATTGTGGCCGGGCGTTGTGCGCCGGGTGCGCCAAACCTTCCGGAATGCCGCGCTTGGTTTGTTCCGATGAGTGTGCGGCGGCGCTGTCTCGCAATGACTTGGCCGTGCAATTATTGCTCCAAAAAAGTGTGCAAAACGCCCAGGCCAGTGCGTTTTATTGTTATCTCTGCGGCGGCCTGTCGCTGGGTGCCGCTGTAGGCGCTCACTTTGTTTTACCCCTGCCATTTCTGGTTTATTTCGCGGCGGCCTGTGGCGTCGTTTTTATCCTTTCGGGCATCTGGTATGGCCGGAATGCGAGAAAACAAACTACCAATCACTGATGTCCTCGACCTACCACCAACTGCTCGACGCCACGATTCAACATCTGGAGGATTTGAAATCGCGCGGTGTCCGCCACGTCGCCATTTCTCCGGAAACGCTCCATGCCCTGGCGCAACCTCCGGCGAAGGAATCTCAGATTGGAAACGCCGCTTCAATTGGAGCGCCGAGCACCGCCTCGGTGCGAAGAGAATTCCAGGCGCAAGCCGGGACGGTGCCCGGCGCTTCACCGACGCGAGCGACAATTCCATCGCCGGTTGCTGAACAGGCCTCTTTGCTGGCCTTGCCGGGGGAAGCCGTTCCGAGCCAAAGCCCGCCGCTGGATCCGCAGGCAAAGGCCGCCGCGTTTGCTGCCCTGCGCGAACGGGCGTTGGCGTGTGTGAAATGCCCGCATCTGGCGTCGTCGCGCAAAAACGTCGTGTTTGGTGTCGGCAGCATTGACGCGCAACTCATGTTCGTGGGCGAAGCGCCGGGGGCGGATGAAGATGAACAAGCCGAGCCGTTCGTCGGCAAAGCGGGGCAGTTGTTGACCAAAATCATCCAGGCCACGGGTTTACAACGCGCCGACGTTTACATCGGCAATATTTTGAAATGCCGGCCCGACACACCCGGCCAATCCGCCGGCAACCGCAAGCCGACCACCGATGAAATGGCCACGTGCATCCCGTATCTGCACGAGCAAATCGATTTGATCCGGCCCAGAGTCATTGTCGCCCTCGGTGCGACGGCAGTGGAAGGACTGCTGGGGAAGACCATCGGCATCACCAAACTGCGCGGGACCTGGAAGACCTACCGCGGCATCCCGCTCATGCCGACGTATCATCCGGCGTATCTGCTCCGCAACCAGGCCATGAGCGAGAAACGCAGGGTCTGGGAAGACATGCTGGCCGTGATGGGAAAACTGGGAATGTCCATCAGCGAGAAACAGCGGAATTATTTTTTGAAGGTGTAAAAGCCAAAGCGCTGACACGAATTTCACGAATTGGCACGAATTTTGGCAGTTCCGTTATTTCGGTAGGGCGCGTCACTCCGTGCGCGCCGTTTTCGGCATTCGCGGCGGGCAGGGGACTGCCCGCCCTACCCAAATATTGAAATCAGGACACTGCACGAATTTTGACGCTGGTTACGAGGGTTATAAAAGACCGAAGGTTTTGTGGTTTCCACCGCCTCAGCCCAATCGGTAGATTAAAACCATAGTTGATATGAGCCGCCGCCTGAAAATTTTGATTGCCGTTGCAATCGCGTTCGGCGTCGTGATTCTCATTCCGATCATTCATCACTACCAACTGCGCGCGGCGACGGAAGCTTACATTGCCCAGCTCAAGGCCCAGGGCGAGCCGATGGACTTGGCGCAGGTGATTCCACCGCCAGTGCCGCCGGAGGAAAATGGAGTTCCGTTCATAATAAATTCACTTACGAATCTTAAAGACAAATACAAGAGTATTGTTGAAACCAATCCGCCGATGGCAATGCGCGAAGTTTCGCCCGGCAAAGCAATGGTCAGCTGGCAACAGCCAAATATTGTCGGATTCGACGACGACGATCTCGCCAGCTTATCGACAAACGCCAGATTATGGACGAACAACTGGGAAGATTTGGAAAGAGAACTTGCCGCCGAAAAGGACGGCCTCGATAGCTTTCAAAGCCTGTCCAATCATCCAGTGCTGGATTTTAATTTGGACTATGGGAAAGGTTATTTAATTCGGCTTGAAAACCTCGCGCCGCTCGCACATGCGTCACGATGGTTAAGCACGGCGGCGGTCTATGATTTACACGAAGGAAAAACTGCCGAAGCCTGCGCGGATGCACATGCAATTCTTATGATAGTCAAGGGGCAAACCGAAGAACGACTAGAGATTTCCCAGCAAACGCGTGATGCCATTGCGAGCATAGGTGCCGAGACGACATGGGAAATTTTACAAGAGGCGAAAGTTTCGGAATCTGAATTGGCATCGTTACAACAGGATTGGGAATCAGTTGAATTTGTCGGTGCTGCCAAAAGGGCTTTTTTGGCAGAACGAGTTATCAACCTGCACTCAATGGAACATTACCTTCAAAGCCCCTCTGATTTGTGGCGTGGCGTGAACGGGAACGATAAAGACATTTCTCGGAGATTGTGCAAACACCTCTGGCAATGGTTCTGGGCTTACGCCGATGAGAAACGTATGATGCAAACATATCAAGTTTTAATCGACGCGACGCGAATGGCCGAAACCAATCATTCGTTTCAATCAGCCCAAAAGTTCGCACGCACAAATTTTATCCGGCTTGGTTTTGAAATGCCTTTTCCCCAAGAGGGAACTTTTCGCATGGATATTGACCCGATTGGTGTGCGTTGGCTTCTGTCTGAGGATGCTTTCGACTCATTTCGTCTATTAAAAAGGGCCTTGGTTTTTGAAACCGCAAGAAATATGACGATTGTCGCAATTGCGCTTAAACGATACGAACTTCAGCACCATGAACTCCCGCCAACACTCGACAGTTTGACGCCGGCAATTCTTAAAACGATTCCACTTGATTACATGAACGGTCAAGCGCTGCATTATCAGAAAAATCCGGATGGAATTTTTTTACTCTATTCCGTCGGCGAAAACGGCGTGGACGATGGTGGCAATCCGGCACAACCTTCAAACGATAACGATTTTCCGGATTATGACTGGAATGATTCTCATGCCCTTGACTGGGTCTGGCCGCAACCGGCGACAGAAGCGGAAATTCAGAATTACTACGCGCATCCACCGAAGTAATTGGCGCTGTCCTGATTTCGAAATTTGGGTAGGGCGGGCAGTCCTCTGCCCGCCGCAAATGTTGAAAACAGCGCGCACGGAGTGACGCGCCCTACCAAAGTAGGACGCCCAAATAATTTGCGCCTTTCCAATTCGCGCCAATTTGCCCGTCCTCCGTAGCCATACTGCGGAGGGTGGACGTAATTCGCGGATTGCCTCATTGTCGTTTTCCGCTATAAACCGCTCGATGCTCAAATCCATTTTCCAGCCGCTCTTGGCGTGGTATCTCGCTGCGCTCAAGACCGCCGGTTACCCGGTCATCGTGCTGCTGATGACAATGGAAAGTTCCGTCCTGCCGATTCCTGCCGAAGCTATCATGCCGCCAGCGGCTTACCTGGCCTGGTTTGAAGGGCTGAAAATTTTCAACGCTCATTTCATCGGCTGGCCGGCGGAAATCGGCCTGGTGGCCGCCGGTGTGCTGGGTTCGTGGCTGGGCGCGACCATCATGTATTGGCTGTCGCGGCTGGCCGGCCGGCCGCTGCTGGTGCGGTACGGCCGCTACATTTTGATGCCGCCGGAAAAGATCGAGAAAAGCGAGCGCTGGATGTCCTACTACGGCCCGATGGGTGTGTTCGTTGCGCGACTATTGCCCGGTGCGCGGCAACTTGTCGGCATTCCCGCCGGCGTTGCGCGGATGGATTACCTGAAATATTCCATTTACACGCTGCTGGGCGCGGCGACCTGGTGTTCGGTGCTTTGCTACGTCGGCGTCAAGGCCGGCCAGGACGAACAACTCATGCGCGGCGAGATGCGACACGTTGCCCTGTGGCTCGGCGGCGCGGCGCTCATCCTCGGCGGACTTTACTATTTCTTTGTCCACCGGCACATGGTTCAGAAGTCAGAAGACGGAAATCAGAAGGCGGAATAAAATCCTGCCTTTGGACGTTCTGACGCCGGTCAATCAAAGGTGGTGCCAAACCATTTCTGGTAAAGCGGCCCGACCACCGGCATGGGCTTCATCTGGCCGTTAATGGCGGCGACCAATCCCAGAATCCAAAGCACCAGCATCGAAGCCCATAGGGCTAAAATGCACAGCCAGCCGAGGATGGGAATGAACACGAGAACGATTTCACAAAATACGACCGCGATACCGGTTAGGACAAAACCGAGCATCTGGCGGAGATGAAACGCGCCGAGTTTTGTCTTTTTGTTCATGTGAATGATAATGGCCACAATGAAACCAATCAAGGTGAGGTAGGCGACGATGGCGACCACTTTATCTTCGCCACCGGTCACCGGCGGCGTGGAGGGTGTGGATTGCGGTGGTTGGGCAGCCGGCGGATTCTGGTTATCTGGCATGGGTTTCCTTTCGTTGGGTTCGGGCGCTCAATACGCCGATTTAATTCATCGCGCAAGCAAGAATTTTCGCTTTGCGCCTTTGAGGCTTTGCGTTGAAATTCCCCTGTGCCTGCGACTGAAATCATCCGCAAGAAAATCGGCACCCTGCCGCACAAGCCGGGCATCTATTTGATGAAAGACCGGTTCGGCACCGTGATTTACGTCGGCAAGGCGCGCGACCTGCGCAAGCGCGTCAGCCAGTATTTCCATCCATCACGCCGGATGGGCTGGGATCTGAAGTTCAACGCGCTGGTCGAGGCGATTTGCGATTTCGATTTCCACACCGTCCGCAGCGATCCCGAGGCCTATCTGCTCGAAGGCAAGCTCATCAAGGAATTTCATCCGCGTTACAACATCAGTTTCCGTGACGACAAACGGTTCCTGATGCTCAAGGTCAATCTGAACGACCCGATACCGAGCTTTACCTTCACCCGGTTCCGCAAGGACGACGGCGCGCGTTATTTCGGGCCATTCTCGAATTCCGGCGCCTTGCGCAACACGCTGGCGCTGGTGCGGCGGCAATTCAATCTGCGCGGCTGCCGCGCCTTCACGCCGGGGGAGGCCGATTACAAGCATTGCCTGTACGCGCACCTCAAATACTGCACCGCGCCCTGCATCGGTAATGTGACGCGCGAACAATATCTGGAACAGGTGAACGCCGCGTGCGATTTTCTCGAAGGCCAGTGTGCGGAAATGAAAGAGCAGCTCGAGGTCGAGATGAAAAAGGCCGCGCTGGCGCGGGATTACGAAAAGGCCGCCGGCCTGCGCGACCTCATCCGTGACCTGGGCGAAACGACGAAGAGAGAGCGTAAGTTCGAGCGCGTACCCTACACGCTGCCGCTCTCCCTCGACCCGGAAAACGATCTGTTGGCACTGGCAAAGGTGCTCGGTTTGCCCAAACCGCCGCGGCGCATCGAAGGCTTCGACATTTCCAACATCAGCGGCACGTTTGCTGTGGCGTCGCTGGTGAGTTTCAAGCATGGCCGGCCCGACCGCGCGAACTATCGCCGGTTCAAAATCAAGACCGTCGAAGGGCAGGACGATTTTGCGAGCATGGCCGAAGTGGTGAAGCGGCGCTATGCAAGGATCTTGAATGAAGCGCGTAGCCGCGTTCGTGAGAACGCGGATGGCCCGACCGCGCTTTCACAAGCGCGGCTACAGGTGTTTCCCGACCTCATCCTGATCGACGGTGGCAAGGGCCAGTTAAACGCCGCGTGCGCGGAATTGAAGAAACTGGGCCTTGAAGAAATTCCCGTCATCGGGCTGGCGAAGGAGTTTGAGGAAATTTACCAGCCGGGCGAAAGCAAGCCGCTGCGACCCGGCCTCGCTCATCCGGCGGTGAAACTGCTCCAGCGGATCCGCGACGAGTGTCATCGCGTGGCGAACAGCTACAACGCGCAACTCCGCATCAAACGGATTTCGGAGAGCGTATTGGACGAATTTCCCGGCATCGGCGAAGCGCGCAAGGCGGCGTTGCTGAAAAAGTTCGGGTCGGTGCGGCGGTTACAATTGGCAACAGTTGAACAGATTTCCAAAGTTCCCGGCTTCGGCGGCAAGGCGGCAGTGGAATTGAAGAAGTTCCTGGAAGCGCGCGGCTAGGCTTTGCGTTTTCCGAAAGTGAAAACAGCCACGCATCCGCCGCCGAGAGTCAAACCAAACCCCAGCAGAAGCAGGCAAGTTTCATTAAGGGTCATGGCTCCTTCGTGCCGATATTGCGCAACTGCCGGCATGACAAACGCCATGCCTGCAAGAACGCCAATCACTCCCGCGCTGATGATGAGGACTCGTTTCATGTGTTTCCTTTCCACTTTTTTGAATTCTTTCTTGAGCATGTTCGCCTGGCCGATCCTTTCGGCCGCAGTTGCAAAAGCCTGTTGTGCGCCCAACCCCGATTTCATCTGCCGCTCGATTTCCTCGCGCAGATGATTTTCCAGTTCGTCCAGCGGCACGGGAGTTTTGATGCCGGCGGCGAACATCTGCCGCCGCCAGTCTGCGATGGATTGTTCGAGATCAAACATATTGTTCCTTTCGCAGATGTATTGTGTTCAACCTACTGTTTGGTTGCCTTATGTCGCGATCTCCAATCAGCCAAAGCCAGGGACAGGCCGATGATGATGAAACTTGTCCAGACGATGTAATTAGGCAGCCAAGCGCTCCACCATTCATCAGAGAAATACACTGATGAATTTCTGTGAAATACAAATCGTCCGAGTAGATTCAGAATCACCGTACCACCCAATCCGATGCCGCCAATCTTTACTAATTGCCGCCATGACTCAGCGTTCCATTTCGATCCGCAAATTTTCTTGAATTCACCCTTAAGTTCGTCGGCATGGCCAATTTGCTGAACAGAATTTTCAAATGCCCGTTGCGGATTTGTTCCCGATTGAATTTGCCGCTCGATTTCCTCGCGCAGATGATTTTCCAGTTCGTCCAGCGGCACGGGTGTCTTGAGGCCGGCGGCGAGCATTTGCCGCCGCCAGTCTGCGATGGATTGTTCGAGATCAAACATATTGTTCCTTTTGCAGGCCGGCCAAAACGGAATGGACCAGCGACCACTGTTCGCGGTGTTTGGCCATCGCCGCCTTGCCGTCTTTTTTCAGCGCATAATACTTCCGCTTCCGCCCGGTCTCGCTTTCCCCCCAGCGCGACTTGATCAGTCCGCGATTTTCCATCCGGTGCAGCACTGGGTAAAGCATCCCGTCGGTCCATTGCAGCTTGCCGCCGGAGCGGGCCTTGACCTCCTGAATGATGGCGTAGCCGTAGCTCTCGCCGTTGGACAACAAGGACAGAATCAACGGCTCGGCTGACGCGGCGACCAGTTCTTTGCGAATCATAGGAGCACGATACATAGGTACTCTATGTAAGTCAAGCGAAAAATTGGCCCAAAGAAATCCGTGCCAATGGCTGAAATTTGTGGCTCTATTGGGTTATGAACGTTCAAGTAGCCGTGCTGTGCGACGCCGCCACCCAGGACAGCAGCAGCAAACTCAATATCCTGGGCGTGTTTGACACGATTTACGCGCCGCAGATGCCGGCGGTGCAACCGCAATGTGCTGTGGCCTTGCGCGTTGCTTTTGCCGCCGCCGACGAGGGCCAGCGCAAACTCACGCTCAATTTCATCAACGCCGACGGTCACCCGATCGTGCCGGCCATGGAAATCCCGGTGGCCATTGTGCTGCCCGCCGATACACATTTCCTCTCCCTCAATTTTGTTGTGAACATCCAGCAACTGCGGTTTCCCGAAGCAGGCTTGTATTCGGTGGACGTATTGGCCGACGGCCGGTCCTTGGCAAGCATCCCCTTGCAGGTCAAACTGATTCCGCGTGCGGCAGCGTGAAATCCATCGTGTAGGAGTCGAGGTAACGAGACTCAAGTTTTATTGTGCTGTTACGCCGGCAAAGTCAGAGACTCCTCACGTCGTCTCCTACATCGAAAACCACTTTGGGCCTTGAACTTTCGCCTTGGGATTTAATAATTCCCGCATGGCAAACGAACCCATTCTGCAACTCGATTTACCCGGTATTAAAAAACTCCGCAGCGGCAAGGTCCGCGACATCTTCGACCTCGGCGATGCCCTGCTGCTCGTTGCCAGCGATCGCATCTCCGCCTTCGACGTAATCATGCCCAACGGCATCCCGCGCAAGGGCGAGGTGCTCACGCAAATTTCGCATTTCTGGTTCGAGAAATTTGCGTCGCTCGTGCCGAACCACCTGCTGCGGCGCGCCAATGAACCGCTCGGAGTTCCGGCTTTAGCCGGCCTTCCTCCCGTACAACTGGCCGATTTGCAGCGCCGCTCGATGATCGTCAAAAAGGCGAAACCGCTGGCCATCGAGTGCATCGTGCGAGGCTATCTTTCCGGCTCCGGCTGGAAGGAATACAAGCAGGCGCAGACCGTCTGCGGCATCAAATTGCCCGCCGGTTTGACCGAGTCCGCCGAGCTGCCGGAACCGATTTTAACACCGTCCACCAAGGCCGAGGCCGGTCACGACGAGAACATCTCGTTCGCGCAGGCGCAGAAAATCGTCGGCGACGACCTCGCGACTCAGGCGCGCGATTTGAGCCTGAAGATTTACCGGGCCGGACGCGATTACGCCCGCCAACGCGGAATCATCATCGCGGACACCAAATTCGAGTTCGGCCTGAGCGACGGCAAGTTGATCCTGATTGACGAGGTGATGACGCCGGATTCCTCGCGGTTCTGGCCTGCCGACCAATACCAGCCGGGCCGCGGCCAGCCGAGCTTTGACAAACAATTCGTCCGCGACTACCTCGAAACGCTCGACTGGAACAAGACCCCGCCCGGTCCGGTGCTCCCGCCGGACGTCGTCGCCAAGACCAGCGCGAAATATCTCGAAGCGTATGAACGACTGACGGGGAAGAAATTGTAGTGGAATGTAGCCGCCGACGTGAGGAGGCGGACCCCGGGAACTTACGAACCGAGCGGCGGCACAGTCGGCGGTGGTGGTTCGGCCTCGCGCTCACCGACATGGAGTTTCTAAAATGTTCCCCAGAAATCTTCCGCCAGCGGATGCAGTTCAGGATAGCCGGGCACCACCGCACCCAAAAACGGCCAGTCCCGTTCCCGCTTTACCAGCCTGGCTCTGACGGGATTGGCCAGGGTGTAAAAACAGAAACGGGCAAAGGCGTTGCATTTTCGTTCTTCTTCGCGCAGGACATGATCATGCGGCTGATGTTGCCATTCGCGTCCGTCCCCCAACGCGGGTTCCAGATAGACGCGCAGGAATTTCATGGCGTTCAATTGGTCCGAGTCGCGGCGCAGTCCCAGCCAGACCAGATGAAGATGATCCGGCATGAGACAATAAGTCGGGCAAAGGAGATGTGCACGCACGGCTGCATGGAGCATCATTTCCCGGAAATTGGCATGGAACGCAGGCGTGAGCCATCCTCGGATACGAGCTTCAACTGTATTGGTTCAGAAAATGACCGCATGGCCCTGATAATGATGTCGTTCCAAGCGCGGCAAGTTGCGCTTGGGTTCAAAGCTCATGCCTTCGTATCCCGCCGGAAAAGCCAATCGTCAAGCTTTGATTGTAGCCGCCGACGTAAGGAGGCAGATAATGGTGAAGAAATGTGTCCGTCTCCTCACGCCGGCGGCTACGGAAGTTCGTTTCCCTTCGCGCCTGCGCTTCTCTGTGCTAAACTGCCATCATGCAGGCCGAGCGTTTAATTTCAGCGCATCGCGGCGCGACGGAAAATCCCGTAAACCGGTTCGAGAAAATTCAGATCGAACCGGATACCGATTGGAATCCCGACGACGAGTATGGTGGCCGTCTGCAAGGACGGGGGACGCAATTCTTCAAGGACCATAGCCAAACTGTCATTGCCCGCAACGACAGCCCGGATGTTGGCTTCACCGCCAGTCTCAATCCGTATCGCGGCTGTGAGCATGGCTGCATTTATTGTTATGCCCGCCCGACGCATGAATTTCTCGGTTTTTCCGCCGGCCTCGATTTCGAGAGCAAAATCATGGTCAAGGAAGACGCGCCGGAATTGCTGCGCACGGAGCTGATGTCGCCGAAATGGCAGCCACAGGTCATTTTCATGAGCGGCGTGACGGATTGTTATCAGCCGGTTGAAAGTCGTTTGAAGCTGACCCGCCGTTGTCTCGAAGTGCTGGCGGAATTTCGGAATCCGGTTTTTATCATCACCAAGAACCGGCTGGTCACGCGGGACATTGATTTGTTGTCCGAACTGGCGCGGCATGATGCCGCGGCGGTCTGGCTGTCTATTACCACGCTGGATGCCGAATTGCGCAAAATCATGGAACCACGAACGTCTCCACCATCAGCGCGGCTGGCGGCCGTCCGTGAGTTGGCTCAGGCGGGAATTCGCGTGGGGGTGAACGTGGCGCCCATCATTCCGGGTCTGACGGACCATGAAATGCCGGCCATTCTCCAGGCCGCGGCGGACGCGGGCGCAACGGCGGCCGGATATACCGTGGTTCGGCTGCCATACGGCGTTGGGCCGTTGTTTGAGAAGTGGTTGGAAACACATTTCCCGGATCGAAAAGAGAAAGTGCTGAACCGGTTGCGGGCAATGCGCGACGGGAAATTGAACGATTCGCAGTGGGGAACCCGGATGCGCGGCGAAGGCATTTTTGCGGATCAAATCGGGCAGCTGTTCGAGGTAGCGCGGCGCAAGGCCGGGATTCGAAACGACAACCGCGAGCTTTCCGCGGCGGCATTTCGTCGTCCCCTTGGCGCGCAACTCCCGTTATTCTTCTGACGTGCAAACGCTCGTCGAAGATTTTCTCCAATACCTGCGGCACGAACGCGGGCAATCGGATAATACGGCCAGAACCTACGCGGCATTGCTCGGCAGGTTCACCGCCTGGGCGGCAAAACAAAACCTGACGGATTGGAAGCAGGTGGAGTTGAAACATCTCATGGCGTTTCTCCGGCACGAGCGCGAACGGAATTTGCTGCCGGTGGGGCGAGGACGGTGGCCGTCTGCCAAGACCTCGCGAGCCGGACCCGACACGTTAGGGCAAAGCGGCGGCTCGTCAGCAGCCTCGCCCCACCAGGATTCGCCGCGCCGCCTGAGCAGCGAGAGCGTCTATCTCGAAATCGCCGCCTTGCGGGCGTTTTACAAGTTCGCCGAGAACGAGAGGCATGTGCCGGTGAATGTGGCGGAAAATTTGTCGTTGCCGCGACGTTGGAAACGCCTGCCCAAGGCGCTGACGAACGACGAAATCACGAAACTGCTCGCTCCCGAATTGCCGGAAACGCCCGAAAATCTGTGCGACCAGGCGATTCTGGAACTGGCCTACGCCTCCGGTCTGCGGCTCGCCGAATTGAAAAACGTTCGGTTGGAACAGTTGCATCTCAACGCCGGGTTCATCAACGTCATCGGCAAGGGCAACAAGGAACGCGTGGTGCCGGTCGGGCGGAAAGCCGTGGAAGCCATAGACCGTTATCTCACGACCGGACGGCCAAAGCTGGTGACACCCAAATCACCGGCGAATGTTTTTTTGACCAGGCGCGGGACACCATTCGCATCGGTGACCTTGTGGTTGCGGATCAAGCGCCGGGTACAGCGCGCCGGGGTTTCACGCAACATCACACCGCACATGCTGAGACACAGCTTTGCCACGCATTTGCTGGAGCACGGGGCGGATTTGCGGGTGATTCAGGAATTGCTCGGCCACGCCAACATCAGTACCACGGAGATTTATACACATGTGACGGGAAACCGGCTCCGGGACATCCACCGAAAGTTTCATCCGCGGGCTTAGACTCTGAACTTTCGGCGGGGCGAGTTACACGAGCCCCCATTATGAGATCAGGGCCTCGTGTAGCTCGGCCCTCGAACATTGAAGACCGTTACGCCCCGTTGTCGCCGATGGCTTCGACCGGACAACCTTCTTTGGCTTCCTTGCAGCGCGTCTCTTCTTCGGGTGAGGCTGGTTGTTTATAGACGAACGAATAGCCGCCGTCGTCGTTCCGTTTGAAATTGTCCGGCGCCGTCTCGCGGCACAGGTCACAGTCAATGCACTGGTTGTCCACGTAATATTTGCCGGGGACATTTTCCGGATATTTATTTGCCACGTCTGCCATAAATTTTGTTCATGGAATATGACCGCCGGGGTGCGCGCTGGCAAGTCCCTTTTGCCGATTAGAATTTGCTCCGGCCGAATAAAAACTTTTAATCGCGCCGCATCATAGTATGTTTCTGTGCGTGCAACGGGGAAGCTTTCGCAGAACCAAAATCATTGCCACACTGGGTCCGGCGACGGATTCACCGGAAATGATCGGCAAACTCATTGACGCCGGGGTCAACATCTTCCGTCTCAACATGTCGCACGCGCCGCACGATTGGGTGCGCCGCGTCGTCCGGGACATCCGCGCTGCGTCGGCCGCCCGGCGGCAGTTCATTGGCATCATGATGGACACGCAGGGTCCGGCCATCCGCACCGGCGACCTCGGGGTGCCGCTTGATTTGCAGCCCGGGCAGAAATTCACCCTCACCGTCCGTGGCGAACGCGACCTGGAAGAACATTCGGTGGACGTGAATTACGAGAATTTTGTCAACGACATCAACGTGGATGATGTGGTTCTGGTGGACAATGGCACGATCGAAATGAAGGTCCTCGCCAAGTCCGGCAACAAGGTCGAGTGCGAGGTACTGACCGAAGGCACGCTGGGCAGCCGGCGTCACATCAACCTGCCCGGCGTCAAGGTCAGCCTGCCCGCGCTCACGGCCAAGGACATCAAGGACGTGAAGCTCGGACTGGAAGTCGGTGTGGATTTTGTCGCCCTGTCGTTCGTCCGCGAGGCCCGCGATTTATTGCAGCTCAAGGAGTTGTTTGAGGAAGGCAAACCGCCGCCGGTGGTCATCGCCAAAATTGAGGACCAACAAGCGGTAGCCAATCTGGATTCCATTGTCCGCGAAGCCGACGCCATCATGGTGGCACGCGGCGATCTGGGCATTGAAATCCCCTACGAAGAATTGCCCATCGTCCAGCGCCGCATCGTCAAGACCTGCCTGCGCCATGGCAAACCCGTCATTGTGGCCACGCATATGCTCGAGAGCATGATTGAATCGCCCATGCCCACCCGCGCCGAGGTGACTGACGTGGCCAACGCCGTCTATGAAGAGGCCGATGCCATTATGCTCAGCGGTGAGACCACCGTTGGCAAGTATCCCCTCAAGTGCATCGAAGTTTTTGACCGCATTGCGAAACGGATCGAACGGAGCGGCAATGCGCAATTTCACGACACGGCGGAATTGACCGGCGCGCGCGAAAAGCTGGTCAAAAGCGCCGTGGTCATGGCCAACGAGTTGAAGGCCGAGGCCGTGCTCGCGTTCACGCGCCACGGCCACATGGCGCGCTACAGCGCCTGGATGCGCCCGCGTTATTCGCTGATTTACGGATTGTGCGACAGTGAGCAATGCGCCAATGGACTCACGTTATGTTGGGGCGTCACACCCGTGGTGGTGGAATTTGATTTCATCAATCCACAGAACACCATCGAACGGGCGTTAAAAACGCTGGTCGAACAGGGCCGGCTGCAGCGCGGCATGACCGTCGTCATCGTCGGCGCCATTTCCGTCGGCACCGAAATTGTGGATGCCGTCCAGATGCGGACGGTGTGAAGATGCTCCCCGTTTTTGGTTTGTTGGCGCAAACTGGATAAGCTGCCGCCCTGCCCGGGCAGGGGATCCTTCATTATCCTCGTTCCACTTAAGGCTTGATTTCAGAAGACATTGGGTCGCAAATTCCAAGCGCCTCACCAATTCACCATGAAATAAGCATCTCTTTAGAAAGGCTGGTATCCAATGAAAATACATCCTCTTAAATCAATCGCGTGGGTCAGCATTGCGCTCCTGAGTTTGGGGTTGTCGTCGCGTACCATCGGACAGACGGACACGAACGGCGCGTTTCCGGAGTTAAAGAAACAACAGGAGCGGTTGACGCTCGAAAACAACATCGCCCAACAACAGTTGCAAAAAGATTTGGCCGAGCTCACGGCTGAGAAGCAACGGCTCGACCTCGAAAACGGCATTGCCGAACAACAATTGCACGAGGATCTGGCCAAACTCACCGCCGAGAAGCAGCGGCTCGAACTTGAAAACGGCCTGGCGCAACAAAAGCAGCAGGCTGATGCCGCCGCGCTTCAAGCCCAGTTGGACACGCTTGCCAGGCAGGCCGACCTGCTGGCCAAACGCGCCGCGCTCAAGGACGCCGAACGCAAGGCGCAGCTCGACGAGGAATTGGCGGCCGGGCGGGAACAATTGGAGAAGATGAAATTGACCAACGACCTTGCCACCGCGGAACTCGCCGACCAGAACACGAAAATGGCCCAGCGCGAGCAGGAATTGAAGTTGCGAGCGGCGGACCTGCAGGCGCAGCGGGCCGACCTCGATTTGCAGGTGGCCCGGCTGAACAGCGACCTCGATCTGCGCGCGAAACGTGACCTGTGGAAGAACCGCGTCAACCACGACATCCAGTACACGAAGGAACCATTCAAGGACGGCGTGTTGACCATCAGCGACCGCCGGATTGCCCTGAACGGCCCCATCTGGGGTGACACGGCGGATTACGTTCAGGAGCGCATTGATTATTTCAACAACCAAAGCCACGAATATCCGATCTTTATTGTCATCGACGATTCGCCCGGCGGCTCGGTCATGGCCGGCTACAAGATCCTCAAGGCGATGGACGGCAGCGCGGCGCCGGTTTACGTGGTCGTGAAATCGTTCGCGGCCAGCATGGCGGCCAACATCGCCACCCAATCGAAGAAATCGTTTGCCTACCCAAACGCCATCATCCTTCACCACCAAATATCAGGCTTCGGTGGCGGGAACCTGACCGAGGTGAAAGAGAATGTCAAAGAAATGGAAGAATGGTGGAAACGTCTGGCCGCGCCGGTTGCCGCCAAAATGGGCATCAGCCTGGATGAATTCATCAAGCGCATGTACCAGAATCGCAGCACCGGTAATTGGGTGGAATTCGGCGACAACGCCCGCAAATTGAAGTGGGTGGACCAGATTGTTGATACGATCCGGGAGGATTCGTATGACAAAAATCCCGACGCTCCTTCCGCGCTGAACGATTCGTCGGCACCGGGATATGTCAACCACGAACCTGTATTGCAGGAACACGTGGACGCCAATGGACAACGATACGTCTTGTTACCGCGCCTCGATCCGGTGGATTGCTATTACCTGTACAACCCCGACAATTACTACCGGCTCACACCGTAACAGGAGTTTGGGCGCGTCCCGTTTTCCCGCGCCCGGCCTTTTGCCTGCGCATGATTCAAAGGCCGCGGCGCGGTTGAAAAACCAGAATGGTGGAAGACCGTTGTGGGAAATGGCGCAGCGTTGGTGAATAGCGAATCTTTGTCGCCACCCGAGTTCCCGATTGCTAAAGTGGGATTCGACTTATGCGAGTAACCATCCGGCCGCCGACCCTGCGGGACTGGCCGGCATTTCAAGCAGCCACCCGGCGGAGCCGTGCCTTGCATTATTCGCGGGTCGCGCCGCCAAAAACGCAGAAGCAATTCGAAGCTTATGTGAAGCGTATGGCTTCCGCTTCGCACCGCGGATTTCTGGTTGTTCTTCGCGGGTCGGGTGATCTGGTCGGGGCCATTCATTTGAATCACATTATTCCCGGCGCGTTACGGGGCGCGTTCCTGGGTTATTACGCCTTTGCTCCCCATGCCGGGAAAGGGTTGATGCGCGAGGGGATGCTGCTCGTTTTGAAACACGCCTTTCAGAAGTTCAAACTTCACCGCCTGGAAGCCAATATTCAGCCAAAGAATCACGCGTCCCTCCGGCTGGTGCAGGGTTGTGGTTTTGAGCGGGAAGGATTCTCACGCCGTTACCTGAAGGTCGGCGGGCGCTGGCGGGATCATGAACGCTGGGCTATGCTGGCCGAAGACATGTAACTTACCACCGCGCACTTCCCCAATTTTCTTTACTTTACTTTTTTCTGCGCAACTCTGCGCTCGAATCGCAGCATTGGGAGCTCATGAAATTTTGGCGCACGATTGTTTTTTTCGTTGCCGTATTGATGACGGCCGTTCCCGCAACGAAGGCCGCGCCAGAGGCCTTTCCGGACGTGAAAGATTTGCCCGTGCGCAAAGAAATGCCGGATGCGATGACGATGGACGACGGCACCAAGGTGACAGCGCTCACGCAGTGGCGCGTGCGGCGCGAGGAGATGAAGGCGATTCTGGAGCATTACGAACTCGGCCACGCGCCGCCACCACCGGGCAATGTGACCGGACAGGACATTAAATCGCTAACCCTGCTCGATGGTACGGTGAGGTACGGGCTGGTGCATCTGAATTTTGGTCCCGACGAGAGGTTGGGGTTCGATATCGCGATATTCACGCCGGCGAAAAGCGCCGGGCCGTTTCCGACCATCATCAACCCGTCGTTTTTTAACACGCCGGGTGTGGCGGTGACGAACAAATTGCCTGTCTCCTCCACCGCGGCGACGAATTCACAAGCACGCCTGCGATTGCTTTTTAACTCACCCGTTACACCGGCAAGGGCGGCGGAAGGTTTCAGCAACCAGCTCGGCCGCGGTTATGCGATTGTGACGTATCACTACACGGAGTGTGGCGCAGACAATGCCGATTTTCGAGATTCATCTTTTTACCCCGCCTATCCGGGGTACGACTGGGGGGTGCTGCTCGGCTGGGCGTGGGGACTGTCGCGTGTGGTGGATTATCTGGAGACGCAACCGTTCGCCGACACGAACCGACTCATCGCGCTTGGCCATTCGCGGCTCGGCAAACTGGTGATGGTGGCGACGGCCTTTGACGAACGCATCGTGCTCGGCGCGCCCGCCGGATCGAGCGGCGCCGGCACCGGCGCATACCGTTTCTGCGGCCCCGGTCGCGGCGGCAAGGAAGGCATCGAAGACATGGCTCGCAAATTTCCGTATTACTTCGTGCCGCGGCTCAAGGAATTCACCGGGCAAATGGACAAACTGCCGTTTGAAGCATACTGGTACATCGCCCTGACCGCACCGCGTCCATGGATTTCGGTGGAAGGCACAGACGACCAGAATTGCGTTCCCAACGCGGTCAAACAATCCGTGCTCGCGGCCAAACCCGTGTATGCTTTTTTAGGCGTGAGCCCGGACCGGGTGGGTGTGAGTTACCGACCGCACCGGCACGCGTTGACGGCGGGGGATTGGACGGCGGCGCTGGATTTTGCCGACCAACAGTTGCGCGGGATTGATCATCATCGGCGCTTCGACCAATTCCCGCCGCAAACGTCCGACGCCTCCCAAACGAACGCACTGGTTACACCATGAAACAAATCCGGCTCGTTACACTTTTCCTCATCCTGATCGGGTACACGGGGCACGCCGCGGTGCAGTCAGCGCCACTCGATGTCCACGCCTGCGGTGCGGCCGGCGACGGCACGACGAAGGACACCGCTGCGTTTCAGAAGGCGCTGGATGCCTGTGCCACTGCGGGCGGGGGCGAAGTGATCGTGCCCGCCGGAAATTATCTCATCGGCAGCATCGAACTGAAACCGCACACGACCCTGTTGCTGAAACCGGGCGCGCACTTGCTGGGCAGCCCCGATCTGGAGGATTATCCCATTATCAAAGTGCGCTGGGAGGGGAAATGGATTGACGGCCATCGCGCGCTGGTTTTTGCCCACGACGCAGACCACATTGCCATCATCGGGCCGGGAAGAATTTCCGGCAATCCTACGCTGGGCGGACGGCAGATGCCGCGTCATCCGGTCCTCATCGAGCCGATCAACTGCACGGATGTCCGCCTGGAAGGTTTTTCCACCGAATACCGGAGCATGTGGTCCATTCATCCCACCTGCTGCGAAAATGTCGTCGCAACAAATCTCATCATCCGCAGCACCGGCGGCAACGGCGACGGCATTGACGTGGATTCATGCAAACACGTCCGCATTGAAAATTGCGACATCGCGACCGGTGACGATTGTATTGCCCTCAAATCCGGTCGCGGCATGGAGGGCTACCGCATCGCCAAACCGACCGAGGATGTCTTGATTTCTCATTGCACCCTGGCCGACAGCATTTTTGCGTGCATCGGCATCGGCAGCGAAACTTCCGGCGGCATCCGCGGTGTGCGAATTGAAGATTGCACGTTCACGCGCGCCCGAACGTATGCCATTTATATCAAGAGCCGGCCCGGCCGCGGCGCGTTCATTGAAAATATATCCGCGACCAACCTGGATGTCGCCACCGTGCCTGGCGGTTTTCTGCGCGTGAACCTTCTGAACAGCGGAATTCAGGATCCCGAGCCGGTGCCTGGCGACGAGGGAATTCCGGCTGCGAAAAATTACCGCTTCAACGACGTGAAAGTGGATTGTGGCACGCTGGTGGATGCGGCTTCGATTTCTCCGGCAAAGCCTTTGGACGGATTTTCACTGGTGAATATCAGCGGCACCTGCCGGAAAAGCATCGCGCTCGCCAATATGACCCATGTGGAATTACGCAACATCCGCGTCACCGGGTATGAAGGTCCATTTCTCACGCAAACCCATGTCCAAGGCGTGGGATTGGAAGAGACCGGAAATTAATTCCTGAATTCCAATGACCTTTCGGCGCGCGACATTGACCGATGGTACCCCGCTGGCAGAACTGAATCATCAATTGATCCGCGACGAGGGGCGTCGGAATCCGATGACCGTTCCCGAATTGGAACAACGGATGAAAGGCTGGCTGGCCTCCGAATACGCGGCTTTTTTGAGGACGGCGGGGCGGTGGTCGCCTACGCGTTGTACTGCGAGCAGCTGGAGGAGATTTCTTTACGGCAACTGTTTGTGGTGCGGAACCGGCGCCGGCAGGGTATTGGCCGTCAAGCCGTGGAAATTCTGCGCTCTCAGATCTGGCCGAAGAACAAACGGCTGACGGTCAGCGTTCTGGTTCAGCACACGGCCGCCGTCGCCTTCTGGCGGGCGGCGGGATGCCGGGATTATGCCTTGACCCTGGAAATTTTGCCGGGGGCGCCGCCCAGGCCCGGTCCCGTTCCTCCCGTCGGAGAGATGGAATTTCGGCTGGATGGAGAATGTTATGAATTGCATGGACAATGCTCCAAAGCGTGTTTTCCGGCTTGAAGTAACGCGTATTTAAATGGAAACATTGTCTAATATATGAGACCTGAGCAGTGGGAAATTTTTAAGAAAGCCGCGCGGTTGGAGAAACTCGACAAGGTGCCGATGGCCATGATCATTGATAGTCCGTGGATCCCGGGCTATCTCGGCATCAAGCACATGGATTATTTCCTCGATCCGGAGTTGTGGTTCCAATCCAATCTGAAAATCCACAGGGAATTTCCGGACATCATCTTCGTGCCGTCGTGGTGGATGGAATACGGTATGGCGGCGGAGCCGTCGGCGCTCGGCGCCAAAATCAAATTCTGGCAGGACAACACGCCCAGTGAGTACCACACGCTGTATCACATCGAAGATCTCGAAAACTGGCCGGATTATGAGGTGGAAAACGACGCGTTCATGGCGATGACCCTGCATCGCATCCGCATGCACCGGCAGCGCATCCTGGATACCGGGGAAATCCTGCCGTTGGTCACGTCGCGCGGGCCGATGTGCACGGCGGGTTTCGTGCGCAGCACGACGGATTTCATGATTGACCTCGTGGAAAAGCCGGAATGGGCGCACAAGCTGCTCGACCGGTGTACGAACCTGATCATCGACTGGCTCAAGGCCCAGCACCAGGCGATGGGCGACACCGTCGAGGGCATTTTTATTCTGGACGACATCGTCGGTTTCGTGAATGAGGAGCATTACAAGGAGTTCGCGCATCCGTACCTGAAGAAAATCTGCGATGCGTTCCCGAAGGATTGGGTGAAGATTTATCACAACGACGCAGAGGTTCAGGCGTGCCTCGATTACCTGCCGGATTGCGGGTTCAACGTGTTGAACTGGGGCAAGCAGACGGATATTTCCGAGGTCAAGGAGCGTGTCGGCGACCGGATGTGCCTGATGGGCAACGTCAATCCGCTGGAAGTCGGCGTGCGCGGCACGCCCGAAGAAGTGCGCGAAGCCACGCTCGACGTGCTCGAAAAAAGCGGCGGCCAGGGAATCATCCTTTCCGTCGGCGGCGGCACCAGTCCGGGCATGCCGAAGCAAAACATTGAAGCCATGTTGCGGGCGCTGGAGGAGTTCAATTCCAAACCTGCCGCGGCTTGAGATAACACAAGGATCCCAAAAGGAAGAAATCAAATGCCGGATTATGCGTTGATGAACCAATGGCTTTACGAGGGCAAGGCCAAGGAGGTCGAGCAAATGACCCGGGACGCCCTCGCCGAAGGCCGGAGCGTTCAGGAAGTTTTGTCCGAAGGACTCATCGCCGGAATGAGCGTCGTGGGCGAGGATTTCAAATACAACATTCTCTACGTGCCGGAAGTGCTCATTGCCGCGCGGGCGATGAAGGCGGGCATGTCCGTGCTAAAGCCGCTGCTGTCCGCGCACGACTCGGGCGTGCAGCCGGCCGGCATCCTGTTGATGGGGACGGTGCGCGGTGATTTGCATGACATCGGAAAAAACCTGGTGTGCATGATGGCCGAGGGCGCGGGGTTTGAAGTCCACGATATCGGCGTGGACCAGAGCATCGAGAAATTTCTGGCCGCGACGGAACAATTCAAGCCTGGCATCATTGGCATGAGTGCGCTGCTCACCACGACGATGACCTATATGAAAACGGTCATTGACGGCTACAAGGAGCGCGGCCTCACTCACGTCAAATTTGCCATCGGCGGCGCGCCCATCAGCCAGATGTACGCCGACGAAATCGGCGCGGACGGCTACGGCGCGGACGCCTCGAGCGCGGTGGATTTGTTTCTTTATTTCATGGGCAAGGGCGCCGCGCCCACGGCGAAATCCAAAATTGAAACCATCGACGAGGTCAAGACCGAACGCGAACAGTCGCGGGCGGCGGCGCGGACGGCGGGCGCCAAATCGAAGTTTCAAATCCTCTACTGGCAGGACGTTCCCTCGCAGGTCAAGGCGTGGGACGATTTTAATGAGATCAAAATTGAACTTCCGCAACGTTTTGCCGTCCGCATTGATTCGCTGGCGCAAGCCAAGGGCCTGACCAGTACGGACGATTTTCTGTCGCAATGGAAGTGGAGCGACGAACAGGAGCGCAACGGCGCGGTGGAGGACGTCGCCCAGGCTGTCAGACTGGAACTGGAAGCGAAGTTTCCCTGATTAAACGAGGGGTTATGCCGGCGGAGCGATGCAAACACTGCGCGAAAAATTATTTGAGACTTCCCGTTTCCTTATCGGGACGGAACTGGTGTCGGTGCGCGGCTCGATGGCCGGGAGCAGCGCGATAAAAGCCCGCACCTTCGCCAACGAACTCGTCGCGTCGTCCGATATCGACTGGATCTCCATCACCGACAACGCCGGTGGCAATCCACAACTCGCGCCGCTGGCCCTGGGCCGGCCGATTCTTTATGCCGGCAAGGAAGTGGTCATTCACCTCACCTGCAAGGACCTGAACCGGAACGGCCTCGAGAGCGAGGCGTGGATGCTTAACAGCGAGGGCTTCCACAACATCCTGGCCATGACCGGCGACTATCCGGTGGCGGGCCATGACGGCCTCGCCAAGCCGGTATTCGATATCGATTCCATCGGTCTGATTTCGATGTTGCACAAGATGAACCAGGGGTTGGATCCCAGGAAGGGGGAAGGTGGCAAGGAGCAGCGGCTCGCCAAAACCGATTTTTTAATCGGCGCGGTCACGACCAATTTTAAGCTGCGCGAAGGCGAGGTGATGCCGCAATACCTGAAGCTCGAAAGAAAAGTCGGGTGCGGCGCGCGGTTCATCATCAACCAGATCGGGTTCGACTCGCGCAAGATTTCCGAACTGCGGCTTTACCTCGATACCCACGGGATGAAAACCACGCCGCTCATCGGCAACGTTTATCTGTTGAGCGCGCGCGTGGCGGCTATTTTTCACGAAGGCAGAATCCCCGGCGTCGTCGTCACCCCCCCGCTCCTGGAGCTGTGCCAAAAGCAGAGCCGGTCCGCTGACGGTGGCAAGACGTTCTTTTATGAATTGGCCGCGAAGCAAATCGCGATTTATCGCGGACTCGGGTTTCGTGGCGTCTATCTCGGCGGTGTGCACAATTACCCGGCGATTGCAAGGATTCTGGAGATCGAACGGAAGTTTGCGCCCGACGACTGGAAGCAATTCGCGCGGGAAATCAGGTTCTCACGCCCCGCCGAATTTTTTTATTACGGGGAAAACCCTGCGACCGGCCTGGCCGACCCGGCTGCCGGAAATTCAAACCCGCCGGCTCCGTCCGGGCACGTCACGGCGACTTATCATCTGTCCAAGTGGACCCATGAGCACCTGTTCGCGGCGGGCACGGCGTTTGCCGGATGGGGCGCAAAAGTTTGCGCGGGCGCGAGCGATGCATTTCAAGGTCCAAAACCGCTGCGCCTGCTGGAAAAGGTGAGCAAGGCAATGTTGTTCCAATGCAAGGATTGCGGCGATTGTTCTTTGCCGGACATCGCATTTTTGTGCCCCGAATCGCAGTGTGCGAAAAATCAGCGCAATGGTCCGTGCGGCGGCACGCGCGAAGGCCGCTGCGAGGTGGACGGCTACGGTGATTGCATCTGGTTGCGCGCCTATGAACGTTTGAAACACGACGGCCGGGAGCAGGATTTGTTGCAGCACGCGCCGGTCGTCCAGAATCAGGGGTTGCGGGGAACCTCAGCCTGGGCCAACCACTGGCTGGGGCGCGACCACACGGCCAGGCCACAGCGCGAAGCCGGCCCCGAAAGTTAAGGCGGTTTATTATGACTAAAAAACTTCATATCGTCGGCGAGCTGATGAACAACTCGTATGCGCGCGCCCGCAAGGCGTTCACCGAACGGGATCCGAAGGGGTACCGGGAACTCGCCAGGTTGCAGGCCGGCCTCGGCGCGGATTTTCTGACGCTGAACCTCGACGGCACGCAGCGCATCCAGGTGCGCCGCCAGGAAATGCTCGATTTTCTGCCGGACGTGATTCCGGCGATCCAGGAGGCGACCCCAACCCCCATCGCGTTCGACAATCCGTCCGTCGAATATCACAAGGTCGCGCTCAAACATTACGACCGGAAGAAGAGCGGCGCGCCGATTCTTAACTCGCTGGCCGCTTCGCGCGAACATCTGGATGAGATGGTCGAATTGGTGAAACACTACGATACGCTGGCAGTCGTCATGGCTTCGGAAACATTCGCGCCCGGCGGAACGTCGCAATGCCTGGATCCCCGGGACTCCCATCGGGCAGCGAAACATTTTGTCGAACTGCTCGCAACGAAAGCCGGCCGCCGCAACGATCAAATCATCATTGATCCTGGACTCGCACCCGTCGGCGCGGACACTTATGGCCTGGTGAACATCGGCCTGGATGCGATGCGGCTGATCCGCGCCGATCCGGACTTGAAAGGCGTGCATCTCATCGTCGGCCTTTCCAATTTCGCCTGGGGCACGCCCAAAGGTGTCCGCGAGGAGCTGGAAAAAGCCTATCTCACGCTCGGAATGGAAACCGGCCTGGATTTTGCATTGGCAAATCCCGAAAAAACTCCCGGTCCGCTGCCGAAAGAACATCCCATGGTCACCCGACTTCGTGATGCGCTCGAGCGGGGCCGTCCGCGGGATGGCGAAACGCACGAGACTTCAGGATTCCGCCAGGCCGAAGCCATCATGGCCATTTGCAGCGAGGTGCAAACAGTTGAAGATTAATGGAAGTTTCCGGTGTCCAATGAAATCCCCTCTCCCGGCCTTCGGCCACCCTTTCCCCGCCAAGCGGAGAGAGGGAAGGGGCGAGGGGTGCCTCAAGCAATCCGAATGATTCCTGACCATCAGACGATTCCGCCCGCAACGAAGGGACGCCGTGTCTGGTTGCGCGTTGGAATGTTGGTGGATGGTGTCAGCCCGCAGCCGTTGCGGAACGCGCACATCGTTTATGACCGGAACCAAATCCTGTTTGTCGGTGAGAATTCTCCACCGGCGGACTTGCTCAACGGCGGCCAGCGCGAGCCGGATTTGCATCTGCCGGGACACACGTTGCTGCCGGGACTGATTGAAGCCCATGCACATTTTTTCCTCGAAGGCGGCGAATTGAACCTGAACAAACGCGCTGCGTATCTGAAACAAACGCCGGAAGAATTGCTCCGCCTCGCCCGTCCGCGTCTGGAAAAGCTCATCCGCCTGGGTGTCATCGCCGTCCGCGATGCGGGTGACAAAGACGGCGTCGGGCTCGCGTTGAGCAAACTGTACGCAGCCCCCGATCGCCCGTTGATGCCTTATGTGGACAGCCCCGGAGCAGCCATTCATCACCGGGGCCGCTACGGCAGTTTCATGGCTGAACCGATTGAAAATTTTACCTCGCCCCGGGAATGTGTCGAAGCCCGGGTCAAAGCTGGGGCCGACCGTATCAAGTTGATCCCCACCGGCATCATCAATTTCAAAAAAGGCGCGGTCACTACCGAACCGCAGATGACCGCGGAAGAGGTTCGTGAGCTGGTCGCTGCGGCGAAATCATTCGGCCGGCCGGCCTTCGCCCATGCTTCCGGCGACGCCGGCATCGAGCGGGCCATTGACGGCGGCGTGAATTCCGTCGAACACGGATTTTTTGCGCGCCCGGATCAACTGGCCAAAATGCGTGACCGGCAAATCGCCTGGGTGCCGACGTTCGCGCCGGTTCAGGAGCAGCTGGACCACGCCGATTTGATGGGCTGGGATCCGGAAGTTGTCTCCAACTTGAAAAAAATTCTCGATCAACACGCTGCGAGTCTGGTCAAGGCCCACGAAATGGGTGTGCCCATCATTGCCGGGAGTGACGCCGGTTCAGTCGGGGTAGCGCACGGTGTTGGGTTTCTGAACGAACTCGAATTGATGGAACACGCCGGTCTTTCGCCCATTGCCGTCATCAACAGCGCGACGGGAACCGGTTCCAATCGGCTGGCCTTCAAGGAAAAAATCGGCCAAATCAGACCGGGCTTTCTCAGCCGTCTCATTCTCACGGGCCATTCGCCATTGGAAAGCGTTTCAAATTTGCGGAAACACAGGATTGTTGTGTTCGACGGCGCGATTTTTGAAAGCGATGAAAATCTTGATCCGAACGGCCTGTGAACCAGCTCCCTGATGTTATTTGGCTTGCTTGAGACTCGCGATGATTTGGTCAGGATCATAGACACAACCGCCCCAGGTCCCGCCGCTGGCCAGTTGCAGGGCCGCCCAAAGGCGCGTGTCCTCCGGTAACGCCGCGTCGGGCGAAAGATCCTTCCGGGTCGTGCGCTTCGATAAAATTTCAGCCCCTTCCTCAGGTGTGAACCGGCGCCGGCCTTCGCCAACCAGATCAACGTTTCCTTCATTTTGCGTCCAATCAATGTGAACGCGGATGAGGTCGCCATCCAAAACCTTGCCGATCGGGCCGCCCGCCAGACCTTCGGGGCCAATGTGCCCGATGCAGGCGCCGGTCGAGACGCCGGAAAAACGGGCATCCGTCAGGAGCGCGATGTTTTTGCCGCACGCCAGATGTTTCAATGCGCCGGTGACCTGGTAGGTTTCTTCCATGCCGGTGCCCATTGGCCCGACACCCGTCAGCACGATGACATCGCCCGCCTGAATGCGGCCTTCCTTGATGGCCGCCATGGCGTCTTTCTCGTTTACGAAGACCCGGGCCGGTCCTTCCTTGTGATAAATGCCGTCGGCACCGATGACGGCGGGATCGATCGCAGTGGCTTTCACTACCGAGCCTTCCGGCGCGAGATTGCCGCGCGGGAAAACCAGCGTGCTGGTCAAACCGTGTTTCCGGGCTTTATCCGGGGGGAAAATGACTTCATCGGCGTCCACGCCGTCGTGTCGTTTGAGCAATTCGCGGAAACGCCGTCGGCGTTCGGACTTTTCCCACCAATCCAGATTTTCGCCCAACGTTTTTCCGGTGACGGTGAGTGCGTCCGTGTTGAGCAGGCCCAGACCGCGCAAATGCAGCATCACTTCCGGCACGCCGCCGGCCAGAAACACCCGGACCGTGGGATGATGCATCGGGCCATTGGGCAAAACACTGACCAGCCGCGGCACGCGGCGGTTGACCGAAATCCAATCCTCCACAGTCGGACGCGGCAAACCGGCAGCATGAGCGATGGCGGGAATGTGGAGCAGTAGATTGGTTGAACCGCCGAAGGCCGCGTGCAAGACCATCGCATTTTGGATGCTCTTGGAAGTCAGGATCTGTTGCGCAACCAGTTTTTGTTCGTCCAAATGATAAAGCGCGCGCGCCGAACGCCGGGCCAGGTCCAGCCACACCGGTTGTCCCGAAGGCGCGAGTGCCGAGTGCGGCACCGAAAGTCCCAGCGCCTCGCTCACCACCTGCGATGTGGCTGCCGTGCCGAGGAATTGGCAGCCGCCGCCCGGCGACGCGCAGGCGCGGCAACCCAATTCCGCGGCTTCGGACAATGACACCAGCCCGTGCGCGAAGCGCGTTCCCAGAGTTTGCACCGTGCCGGCGTCTTCGCCGGTCGTCGGTGGCAACGTGACTCCGCCGGGAACCACAACACCCGGTAACTCGCGCAATCCGGCCACGGCCATCATCATTGCCGGCAGTCCTTTGTCGCACGTAGCGATGCCGAGCACTCCGGCCCGCAGCGGCAACGAGCGGGCCAGACGCCGGAAAATGACGGCGGCGTCATTCCGATACGGCAGGCTGTCGAACATGCCGGTCGTTCCCTGGGTCCGGCCATCGCAGGGATCGGAACAGAAACCGGCGAAAGGGATGACCTGCAACCGGCGAAATTCCTCCGCAGCAGCTTGAACCAGCAATCCGATCTCCCAATGCCCGGTGTGATAGCCGAGGGCGATGGGTTTGCCATCAGGCGCGCGCAATCCGCCTTGCGTGCTGAGAATTAAAAACTGTTTGCGCCCGGCCTCGGCCGGGTCCCAGCCCATGCCGGCATTTTGCGTCAGCCCGAACAGATCCCCACTGGGACGGTGCCGGAGCATTTCTTCGCTGAGCGGCAACTGCCCGCCCGGGCCGGGAGCCTTGGTCTGAATCTCATAAATGTCCGGCGAAGCCTCGAACACGTCGTTACGGGAGCTCGATAATTTATTCCGCCAACAGCTCATTTAACCGCTTTTGCCATTCGTTTTGGAAGACAACTTCGTAGCGGATTTCCTTTTCGCGCATGGCCGGGACCAGCTGGTTCCAGGTTTTCTTCTTCGCGTGTTTGTTGCAAAGGGCGAAAACGGATTTTTTGTATCCAGTGTTTTCGTTTTTAAGGTGCAGTCCCTTGGTTTCAAGCACGAACACCTTTCGGTAATCCGGCTTTCTGCCGCCGTTCGCCGTGAAAATGAAGTCCGCGTAGATGCGCGACTTCTGCCAGCCCTGCACGTAATAACCGCGATGCGGAAGGTTGCGATACCAGAAATACAACGGCCCTTGCTCGTCCAGGAACGACGCAACGTCTCGTTCCAGGGAATTCAGCGAGTCCGCCGCCACCGGATCAAAAAGATTCATTTCAAACTGGCTGCCATCCAGCCGCGTCGCCTTCACCACCGATTTCGGAATTTCCAGCTTCTTCGGGAGACGATGCATTCCCAGATCGCGCATCACCACCATGAATCGCATCTCGTCGTTTTCAAGCATCAGGTTGAACACAATCTCGGCCAGTCGGTCGCGCTCCGCTTCCAACCGTTTTCTCAACTCCCCCAGAATAAAAACCAAGTTGTTGACCACCCTCTTCTCCTTGCCTTTCCATTTGACCAACAACTTGCCAAACACCCGTTCAACAAATTCATAACCAATCCACGGATTCGGCACTACGTCCAGCAGATGTCCAGCGGCATAGGCAAAATCGAGCTTCACCGCGCCGTTACCCGCGTCCAGCCTTGCCCGCCGGGCGAAGTCCTTTAAATTCTCTCCCAATCCGGCGCGCATCTCCACGTCGCGTTCTTCCTCCAGGCTGAGTTCCAGTTTGTAGAGTGGAGTTACATCGGCCTTTGCCCAAGGCACCCGCGACAGAATATCCGCTTCGTAGCTCACCAGCCGCCAATCCTTCCCGTCGCGAATCACAAAAGCGGGCAACACCATGTGCTCAGCGGCCTTTTTGAACTCTGCCTGCGGTCCAATCTCGCGCAACTCGACCTTCTCCAGGTCCGCCGCGTCTTTCACAATGCGCCCCTGCATTTCTTCCAAACCTTCGCGTTTGAAGCCGTCGCGGATTTCTTTCAACAGGTCGCTGCGTTGGAAACAATAAACATAACTCTCATCCAGCGCCGGCACGCGCGTTTTGCGCGCATAAGGCTGGCGAAGAATGCGCCCCACGAGTTGTGTCATGGCCGTTTTGGAATGCGGATTCGTCAGGATCGTCAGCACGTAGGCAAACGAGCAATCCCAGCCTTCCTGCAACGCCTGTTTCGTGATGATGTAACGTACCGGACAATCGCGCACCAGCAGTCCGCCGATGTCGTCAAAGTCTTTCAACTCGTCAATCTCCGCCGACTTCACGGCAATCCAATCCTTCTGCACGCCCTGGCCGATGAGATATTCGCGCACGTCTTCCGCGTGTATTCGTTTCCCGTCGCGCTGTTCCTTGCCGGTGCGTTCAACCTGAATGAGGCAGATGGGGCGGATATAAACGTTTGTGTTGCCTTCGTAGTCATGCGCCCGCCCTTCCAAATCATTCCGCCGCTCCATCGCCGCCCGCATCGTGTCGCGCCAGCTCGTGGACGATTTATTAATGACGTGCAGATCGAGCTTAATCATCTCCTCCCGGTGCAATTCCTCGCCGCTGATGACGACCAGATTATTCGCTTCCTTCGATGGCGTTGCGGACAACTCGACAACCGCGCACGGATTCAGACCGCGAATGGTGTCCCGTGAAATGGGCGGATAAGCCTTGTGCGCCTCGTCCAAAATAATCAACGGCTCCAGCAGCCGGATGGTGTTACCCAATGACGTTTTCACCTGCCGACCCCAGAACGCGTCCTCCTTTTCAAACGTTTCCAGATTCGGCACCTGCGCCAGCAGCTTCGCGTGGCCTTCTTTGTCTTCTTCTGCCGGGAAGAACGCCTGAAACGCGCCGCTGTCGCGGAACATCCGCAACGCTTCCTTGTTCGCCCGCGCCGCCGACGGCAGCATCAGGAGCAACACGGCCAGATGCTCTTCCACGTCCTGCGGTGTGAACCCGTCCGTCTTCTCCAGAATGAGCGTCTTGCCCGCCGACACCATGTCGAGGTGCTGCCGGTAAGGATCATCCCGATCCTTGAGCCGCGCCAGCGTCTGCCGGTAAATCTGAAGCGTCGGCACAATCCACACCACCAACCCCGTCTGCCGTTTCAGGTAAATGTTCTGGACGAGGTCAATCGTCTTCACCGCCAGCAAAGTTTTTCCGCCGCCGGTCGGGATTTTCAGGCAGAACACCGGCAGCGGACGGTCCAGACCGTCTTTCTTTTTGAGATAAGTCCGGCCCACATCCGCCTTTTCCCAGGCCTTCTCCGCAAAATCAAAAAGCCACTCGCCGTCCTGACGGGCTTTGCCGTGCCAGATGGCAAGCTGCTCCAGGAAGCCTTTGACTTCCTTGAGCGCGCGCTCCTGATATTCCTTCAGTTTCATGCGGCGTGCCTGGTTTTGAAAAGGAATGGATTAACAACCGCCCTTACCCCGGCCCTCTCCCCCAGGAGAGGGAGGGCGCCAGCGGCACGTCCTGCAAATTTGACCGTCAATTCTGCATCTCCCGTCATCCAGCCTTCGCGGTCAAGACGGACGAAATCAGCAGCCCGTCCGAATTTACCGAAACCCGGCGGACAATTCACCCTCTCCCCGGGGGAGAGGGCCGGGGTGAGGGCGAGCGTTCCACTCCCTCTCCGCTTCCGGAGGGAGGCGAGAGGGCCGGGGTGAGGTGAGGGCGACAATTTCATGCCTTCTTCGGCTTCACTGCTTTGTAGATTTCAAACGGCAACTGGCAGAAATCAATCCGGTTCTCCTCCAGATGAATGCTGTCCAGATACTTCGTTGGCGCGAAAACCAGCCGCCGCTTGCCGCTGCCTTTGGGCAGGCTCCGCGCCAGGTCCAGCGTCAGCGCCGTGTTTTTCAGGTAATCCAAATCCGGCTCGTAAAGCAAATACACGTCGTAGCGGGCACTTTCGCCGATGAAATTAATCTTCCGTTTGACGGCCCGCTCGTCAAATTCCTCGCCCGTGGCCGTGTAAAAAACGTAACCGGCCAAATCCTCGTAAGACGGCAGCTTATCGCCCTTGAGCAACGATTCCAGTTGCATCGAGTTGCCGATCTCGATGAACGAAAACGAACCGCCTAAACCTTTTTTCAAGGCTTCGTCTTTCGCCTTCGGCACGCCTTTGATGACGCGGCGAATCCGGTCAGCAGTGAGTGAATCTGCGAAGTCCTCACTTTCAATGACAAGAAAACGCCGCGAGCCGCCGTCTTGTTTGTTAAGCGCGAGTACCGCGTGCGCTGTCGTTCCCGAACCTGCAAAACAATCAAGGACGACGGAGTCTTTATCTGTGGCGATTTGAAGAACGCGGTTAATCAGTTTTGAAGGCTTCGGAGTTATAAACAAATCCTCATTTGCTTCGGCTGCCAAAATCTCACTGATTTCCTGTTTCGAGTTGCGAGTGCTTCCGACATCTTTCCACGCCCAAAGAGTTTGTGGAACAACACCTTCTCGAACTTCGGAAAGGAAGCGTTTGATGCCCGGCCTATTGTCGCCCGATTCTCCCCACCAAATCCGGTTGTCGCGATCCAACTCGTCGAACCGCTCTTTACTGACCCGCCAATAACTGCCTGCAGGTGGGCCGGCAATAACACGACCTTTGTGGGTTTTTATAGAATATCTTCCTTGAGCGTAGAAATTTCGTGCTGCCAAATCGCTGAGTAACCAAGGTCCGCGTGGGTCATTATCAGGGTTTTTATATCGTTCGAGCATTGCTTCTGTTCGTGCGAGTGAGTTGGGCCTCCAAATCGAAGCGTCCCTAGCGTAGAGTGCGAGATACTCGTGGTCTTCGCTCAGGTGGACAGCTGTGTTCTTTGGGCTGTCCATCTTGTGCCATACCACAGTCGCAATGAAATTTTCTTCGCCAAACACCTCATCCATTAAACACCGCAGTCGGTGGACCTCATTATCATCAATCGAGACAAAGATGACGCCGTCGTCGGTGAGGAATTCCCGGAGCAGCTTGAGCCGGGGCATCATCATGCAAAGCCATTTATCGTGACGCGTCAGGTCTTCGCGGTCCACTACTTTGCCCAGCCATTCCTGAATCATTGGCGAACTGACGTTGTCGTTATAGACCCACTTCTCGTTGCCGGTGTTGTAGGGCGGGTCAATGTAAATGCACTTCACCTGGCCGTGGTAGTAAGGCAGGAGCGCCTTCAGGGCCTTGAGATTGTCGCCATGCACCACCAGATTGTCGTGCAGGCTCACCTTGTCCGTAAGGCTTTTGGCCTTCACCGGCTTCAATTCCGAATATGGAACGAGCAGGTGGAAATTCTGCACCAGCGCTTTGCCTTTGAAGTTCAGGGTTGGCATTTCTATCCCTTTCCGTTTTTCTTTCCCGCCGTGTAAATCCCGTGTTCCTCCGCCAGCATGAAAATGGCGTCGCGCGCCGCCGGATGATCTTCAAATTCCTGCCGGAACCGTTCGGCAATGCGGCGGGCAAGGGTTTCCCGCTCGTTGAGCCCAAAGAACCGGGCAAGGTCTTTTGTCTGTTCCTCCGTCGGCAGCCGCTGGCCCAGCTCGATTTTCTGCAAATGCGTCAAGTCCATGTCCGCCGCTTCCGCGACCACTCGCAACGGCAATTCCTTCTCCAGACGAAGTTCCCTCATCCAATCACCGAACCGCTGACTGCCGACATGATCCCGGTAGGAAACTTTAGACATTTTTTGTCTAATTACTGTTTTCCACCAACCGGTGCAAGCACAACTTACTCACAATCCGAGATCTCTGCAAAAGGGTAGAAGCGACGCCTCGTCGCTTTGGGCGACTGGCCAAAACCGTTGGAAAATTGAATGCTCCCGGCGACGGGGCGTCGCCGCCACACGTTTTGCAGAGGTCTCAATCCGGCTTTGCAGGTTATCATTCTCAGCCTCAACACTCGCCGCCGATGTCGGATCTCACTATTTCGCATTAGTTTGTGCGCGATTAGAGCATTTTCATAAATCATATAGCGTATTGGGCGTGTAAAAAGAAGCTCTGGCAGTCGGTGGGGGAGATGGTGTCAAAGGCGGTGGCCGCCGCCCGCAGCAGTTGGTCGGCGGTGCGGGGAGCCAGCGCCCGCAGGATGGCTTTAACCTTGCTCCAGAGGTTTTCAATCGGGTTGAAGTCGGGTGAATACGGCGGCAGATAAAGCAGGCGAGCCCCCGCCGCTTCAATGGCGGGGCGCACCCCCGCCACCTTGTGCGTCGCCAGATTGTCCAGAATCACCAGGTCATCGGGCTGCAGGGTGGGAACCAAACCTTGCCGCACCCAGGCCAAAAACATCTCCCCGTCCATCGGCCCCTCAAACAGCCAGGGTGCGCAAGGTCCCAGCAAACGCACCGCCGCAATCAGCGTGGTCGTCTGATAATGCCCCTGCGGTACCGGGCAGACCAGCCGCCGGCCGACCCGACAACGCCCGTATAAACGGGTCAGCTTGGTGTTGGCGCCGCTTTCGTCCACAAAGACCAGCCGTTCGGCGGGCACAGCGGTCAGCCGTTCATGCCAGTGGCTTCTTTGCTCGGCCACGTCGGGCCGCGACCGCTCGGCGGCGTGCAGCGTTTTTTTTACAACTCAACCCCAACTGGCGCAGCCACAAATCCACGGTCGAAGTCCCGAACCGACGATCCAGTTGCGCCCCCAATTCGGCCAGCGTCGCATCGGGTTGCCGGTCCACCAGCTTTTGCAAACGCGCCTGCCGCCGCGGGGTCAGCAGGCTCTTGCGCCCACACAAATGTGTCTGCGGCTGGAGTGTCCCGCGCTCCCGAAACTGCTGACGCACCCGCCGCACGGCGGCCACGCAAAAACCTGAAAATTCGGCGATCTCCAGCGTGCTTTTGCCTTGTTCGTAGAGTCGCAGAATCCGCTCACGCACCGGCAGGGAAATAGCTTTCATGCCCCCAACCTGCCATATCCTCCCCCTTTCAGTAAAGCTATATGTTTTATGGAAATGCTCTAATGGTTTAATTCCTGTCGCCAAACGAAGCTGGCCCTGTTAAAAACTTCGCACCGCCAATCCTATGGTCCAACGACGCTGGCTCCGCATCATTCCGGTGGCGCTGCTCATGTACACCATCTCGTACATTGACCGCACCAACGTCTCGCTGGCGCTGGACCCGAAAATTTCCTCCATGATGAAGGATTTGTTCATGGACGACCGCATGAAGGGCGAGGCGGCGGGCATTTTCTTTTTCGGCTATCTGCTGCTGCAAATTCCCGGTGGCTGGCTGGCGTCGCGCTGGAGCGCGCGTAAAACCATCAGCCTGTGTTTGATTGCCTGGGGTGTTTGTGCGGCGGGTTGCGGACTGGCGCAAACCTTCCGGCAGTTTGAAGTCATGCGGTTTTTCCTCGGCATGGCCGAAAGCGGCGTATTTCCGGCCACACTCGTGTTATTGGCCAACTGGTTTCCGCGGATCGAACGCGCGCGCGCCAATGCTTACTGGCTCCTTTGCCAGCCGCTGGCCGTCGCCGGCTCCGCCCCCATCACCGGCTGGCTGCTCGGAAAATACGGCTGGCAACAGATGTTGATTCTCGAAGGTATTTTGCCATTCATCTGGCTGCCGATCTGGTGGTTCTGTATTCGCGACCATCCGCGTGAGGTGAAATGGATTTCAGCCGAAGAACTCGAACATCTCGAAACCACCCTGCGCCGGGAACAGTCGGAGTTGGAGCCGCCGCAAACAATTTCCTGGCTCGAACGGTTCCGGCATCCATCCATTCTCGTCATGATCGCCCTTTATTTTTTGCACAACTGCGCGGCGTACGGTTGCATGACCTTTTTCACGGACGGACTGAAGGGCCAGGGTTTCAGCGCGTTGCAATACGGATTTTTATTCGCCGTTCCTTATGCGGTGACGGCGATCATCATGATGCTCAACTCGTGGCATTCGGACAAAACCCGCGAGCGCCGGGGCCATGTCGGGGCGGTCTATTTCATGAGCGGAACGAGCCTCATTTTGAGCGTGCTGTTCCGACAGCATTTTTGGATTTCTTACACGTTGATGTGCCTGGCCATTCCCGGTCCGTTTGCGGCCATGGCGCCGTTTTGGGCCATCCCAAGTGAAACGTTGCCGCGCGCCGCGATGGGCATTGTCATGGGATTGGTAAATGCCTTTGGAAATCTGGGCGGTTATGCCGGCAACTATCTTGTGGGCGCGTTGTCGAAAGAATATCACAGTACCGCGGTTGGCTTCACCGTAATTGGCATGGGCATGCTGGGCTGCACTGCGCTGGCTTTTCTGCTACCGAAGGCCCCGCAACGTTCATAGGGCACTGCCACAAAAAGATGGAGACAGGCGGGACGCCTGTCCTACGATAACGACATAAATGAAACTCTGCCGGTTCAAAGACATGCACGGCGAAGTCCGTGTGGGTTTGGTCGCGGACGACTCCGCGCTGCTCGACCTGACCCCGGCGGGGGTCACGCAATTGCATCCGTTGCTGGAAAGCGATGACCCGGTTTCGCAACTCAATCAGGCCGCGAGGCAAAATTTGCCGCGCCTTGCGTTGTCGGAAATCCAATTGTGCGCGCCGGTGGAACGGCAGGAAATCTGGGCGGCGGGCGTCACTTATCTGCGCAGCAAAACCGCGCGCATGGAAGAATCGGATTTCAGCGCCACCGCCTACGACCGGGTTTATGTGGCGGCCCGGCCCGAGCTGTTTTTCAAGGCACTGGCGGAGAAAGTCGTCGCCACCGGCGAGCCGGTGGGCATCCGGCGGGACGCGAAATGGAATGTGCCGGAACCGGAGCTGGCGCTGGTCCTGAATTCCCGCGGGAAGATGGTCGGCTATACCGTCGGCAACGACATGAGTTCACGCGACATCGAAGGCGAAAACCTGCTCTATCTGCCACAGGCGAAGATTTACACCGGTTCCTGCGCGCTCGGTCCATGGATCCAGTTGGGTGCAACCGAAGCCGCGGCGCGCGAATGGAAAATTAAAATCGAAATCCGGCGGAACGGGAAGCCTGTGTTTGCCGGCGAAACCCCGGTTGGCCAAATTAAACGGCGTTTTGAGGAACTGGCCGGTTATCTTTTTCGCAGCCAGGTGTTTCCGCACGGCGCCGTGCTGTTGACCGGGACGGGCATCGTTCCGCCCGAGACGTTCACCTTGCAGGAACGGGATGAGATCGGGATTGAAATCACTGGAATCGGCCGGCTCCGCAATACGGTAACGGTGGTTTGACTGAAGGAAATTGGCGGTTTGCCTGACACTCCTCCCGCCATCCGCTCATAAATGTGAGCCGCCGCCGGGCAGCCGCACACGCAAAAAATTCAATCGCCGGGACACAGGCAACTTCAGCCGGCGGCGGATCAAGTCCAGTTCGGCCCGTTCGCTTTCCTTGCGCAACGCCGCCAGAGCCACTTTACGTTTCCGCTGACGATTTATTTTTCTCACGCAATGTTTTCTCCAGAATATCCAGCACAGCCTTGTCGCGCAGGCGCGCCGCGGCACGTTTGCTGGCGATGACATCCGACAGATGCGCCACCCAAAGCGAGCGCCCATGCAATTCGATCTTTTCCGCGCGCGACCGCAGACTATTGAAGGACTTTACACCATGAATGGCCGGCATGAAATCCGCCTGCAACCCCCGGTCATCATTCATCACCCGGTACAGCTTCGATATCGGGTAGTATGGCCGCAAAACCACGGCTTCCATCGCCTTGGCAAATTTTTTTAACTTGGCCAAATTGGCGGGCGTGGCGCGAAACATGAAATCGAAATCCACGGTTGTCACCGGCGCACCATGAATCGCTGCTGCCGCATTGCCAATCAGTATGGCCTCCAGCCGGACTTCGGCCAGCGCTGCAACCACCGATTCAAGTAAAGGGCCAGCATCCATTTCGTATGCCAAGACTAGCAAGTACCGGCCATTCGGCAAGCATCGGCCGATTCCTTTTGTCGCCGGCCATTGAGCGCGGCGTCAAACAAAGCACCTTCAGGTCAACGACTTATGCTGCGACCAGGATTTCTCTGTCAGTAATCTTCAACTCAACACCCGCTGCTTTCGCCGCCTCCTGCAACGCAGCGTTCAACATCACCACCGGGTCTTTGCTGACATCCAGCCGGCGCATCAGCCCTTCCCCCTTTTTGGTGCCGATCGTAAGCGTGAGTTTCAGTCCTTTGCGTTTGCAGCCGACGCGCGTGCCGTCCGGCAGCTTCGTGTTCATCGGCTTGATGAAGGCGTCCAGGTAATGCACGCCGATGCCTGACTTGTCGGTGAACGCCGGCGGC
Organism: uncultured bacterium; assembly: GCA_963723125.1. GTDB lineage: Bacteria > Verrucomicrobiota > Verrucomicrobiia > Limisphaerales > UBA11358 > UBA11358. Next base: position 662,156 of record CAVRPQ010000006.1, on the reverse strand, counting down.
AGTTTTTCCCGGGCCGTCGCGTTGATGTCGCAAAGTTTGGTCATATAAGTGCCCAATCATTCCAAAATCATTTTCACTTGTCCATTCGCCGATTTCGTTTCGCGTTGGACCAGGGCGAAGTGAATCACCTCCAAAACGAGGCCCCACTTGTGTTCGCGCCGCGGCAAATCGCAGAAACAACCGGAGGGATTATACTCACGTTGCCACTTCAAAATGTCATCCAGGGGCCGGCCGAGCAGCGGTTTTTCGCCGGCGATACTGCGCATGAGCGCTTCGGCGTTGTTCAAATATTCGCATTGGAACTGGTGGCCAGTGTCGCCGGGCGCCGGCGCGCAATGCATTTCGAGAATCCGATAATGATCTTTCGGCGGCGCGAGCTTGACGCGATAATCGAATTCCAGGGCGCGGCCCATATTCGAGCAGGTGGTGCCTTCGTAATGGAATCGGGCTTCGACCGCGCCCTCGCGTGAGAACTCCAATTGCAGCCGTTCCTTCGACCATTTTTCCAATGCACGCAGGTTGGTGGTGTATCGGGTGCCGGTTTTCAAGGTTGAGGTTTTATCTCGTTCGCCAAAAATTTGAACTGCGTCCGACAGCAAAGCCCGCACGTCTTCAATCTGCTGTGGCGGACGCTGGTAGGGTGCGCGGCGATATTGGCAATCGGGCAGCGAACAATTTTCGCAGGGAATCAATCGAGCGAGGCCCCGGGCCTTTTCCAGATTGCGCGTGATGCCAATTACGGCCAGCAGCGATTTTTTGGGCCGGAGCATTCCGGTTTCCAGCACTTCGATCCTGCCATCGAAATGTCGTGCACCGTTTTGCCGGAGCAGATTCCACAATTTGATTTGGTCCGAAATGTCCCAGCCGGAATAGCCCGGACTGTAGTGCGGTAGCGCCGCTGCGCCGCGCTGATCCGCCCAGCCGCAAATGTGGCCGCTGGCCATTGTGACCAGATGCTCGACGACCGCCGAGCCATACATTTCCAGGAAAAAATACTCGTCCGGTTTTGACTCCCGCCAAAGCTGTTGCGCGTGTTCCTCGCATTCCCGGCCCGCGCTCACGGTGACGAGCACCGTGCTGTCCGCCTGCGCCTCGGCGAATTGATCATGAAGTTGTTTGGAAGAGAACTCCGTTCCCCCAACGCGCAGTTTGTTGCCCGTCAACTCGAGTGTGTTCAATTCGCACGCATAAAACCACGGCCGGCCGTTTCCGGCATACCATCGCCGCGTGGCGTCCATCAGTTCGCGCGTGCGCCCCTGGATCGAGTAGCTTTTCGGCAAGCCGAGCAACCGCTGATACTCGGCTTCCTGCACATTGACGTTCGGATTGGTTTCAAACAGCTCGAGCATGTCAGGATACGGATTGCAGCGTGCGCGGAGATTCGACGGGGTTGAACTGGCAGCCCTCGACAAAGAAGTCAAAAAAATTCGGATGCGCTTCGAGCCGGCAGTGAACGGCCTTTTTGACAAGGTTTTCCAGTTCCAAACGCTTCGCGCGCGACAGCAGTGCGAGACAGGCGCCTTCGATCGAGGCGTTGCCCACCTGTAAAATTTTAGAGCTGTCAAGGTTCGGAATCAGCCCGATGCGCCTGGATGATTCGACGTTCAAATGACGGCCAAAGCCACCGGCCAGATAAAAAACATCCGCATCCTCAAACCGGATTCCATAATCGTGGAAGATGACGTGCAGGCCGGCGACGTTCGCGCCCTTGGCCTGCGCGAGTTCGTTGATATCGCCTTCGGTGAGATAAACCGGCGAATCACTTTTCACGTCCAGGACAAATTTATCCTCGCCGTGCTCGAACCGGCCGAGAGGATTGATTCGATGGGTCCGCAACAATTCGCTCAACAGGTCCACGAGACCGGAACCGCAAAGGCCTTCCGCCGGAACGTCGCCGATGATGCCGACGCGGACCGGGCCGGCTTCGGCGATTTCCACCTTTTCAATCGCGCCCGGCAGGCCCGGCATGCCACAGGAAATTTTCCCGCCCTCAAATGCGGGCCCGGCTGGACAGGACGCCGCCAGGACTTTGTTTTTGTTGCCAAGAATCAGTTCCGTATTCGTGCCGATGTCCATGACGGCGACAAGGCGTTCTTCATTAGCCAGATCCACCGCGAGCATGCACGCCGCGGCATCGGCGCCCACGTGGCCGCTGATGATGGGCAAACCGTAAACCCGCGCCCGGGGATGCAGCGGCAGCAACAGCTTTTTGGCGGATTCGGTCAGGCTGGTCGTCGTTCGTTTGCCTTCGGCCATTTCCAGCTCCGTGATGGAACGGTAGGGACTTTGCCCGATGGAATAGACGTTCAGGCGGAAAAAAAGGTCGCGCATGGTCGAATTTCCCGCGACGACCATCTCGTAAATCGTATTGGGGTCCACCGAAAATTCCTCGATGGCGTGGGTGAGATAACCCGCCAACGTCCGCTGCAAGAGGTGGCTGCCGTCCTCTGTGTCGTAGTGAATCCGCGACATCACGTCCGAGCCGCCGAATCGCTGAGGATTTTCAAAGGAGGCGTCGGCGACAACCTCGCCGGTTTCCAGATTCAGCAACCGGAGCACGACGGTGGTGGTGCCCAAGTCCATGGCCAGGCCATGAATCGGCGCGGTCGAGCGTGCGATTTCTTCGCCGTCCAGCAAAATCCGGTCGCCGCTGCGCGTCACCGCCGGATCCAGTTTTGGCTTTTGCCCGCCCGTTGGCAGTTGCAACGCGTGGCGTTCGATGCGCATCTCGCCGCGCCGCATGGTATGGCAACGGACGATCCCGGTATCCTTGACGATGCAGCAGGAGCAGGACAACCGGAAGTTGCCTTTCAGGTGTTTCTCCGCCGGCAACCGCTCGGAAAGACAGTCCATGCCCGCGGTGACTTCCACCACGCATTCCTTGCATTTGCCGTTCTTGCGGCAGGAAGTCGGCACGTTGACGCCCAGTGATTCGGCACAATCAAACAACGAAATGCCTGGTGTGACTCCGGTTTGCCGGCCGTTGAAATGTAATTCGACACTCATGCGGGTGCCTCATGCGTCCGATTCAATTTAGTACCATAGATGCTTTCTTGAGTCCGGGCAACGACGTAGCGCCGGGAAGCCATGTACAATTCTACGACGCTTTCATCTTGCGGAGTCAATAAGCTCTCCTACCCTTTCACCATGAAGTCATTTTGAACCGCGATGAGAACGCGCCTTTTCTCCCCCGGTCTCGTTATTTTGTTGCTTTCAATTTGTGCCTTTGTTGACCAATCCCGCGCCGAGACCGGCTATGAAGGCTGGCTCCGTTACGCGGCGATAGATGACCTTTCACTCAGGAAAAGCTATGAGCAAGCTTTGCCCGCCGTCGTTGTCACCCTGGGCAATTCTGAAATCGAACAATCGGCGCAGGCGGAGCTGGTTCGCGGTGTGCGCGGTATGCTCAACCGAACCAAACGGACTGAAACCGCATTGCCGGACGAAAACGCCATCCTGCTCGGCACGGTGGACGAGGTAAAAAAAGTGGTCCCGACCTTCAACGCGCCAGCGGGTTTGATACCGGACGGATTTTATTTGAAAACGATTTCGGTTGGTGGCCACCGGCTTTTTGTGGTCACTGCGCTGAACGATCGCGGTGTGCTTTACGGGACATTCACGTTGCTGCGAAAAATGGCGTTGGCTGAATCCATTGCCGGACTGGAAGAGCAGGAAAACCCTTATGCGCCAATCCGGGTCATCAACCAGTGGGACAATCTGAATGGCACCATTGAGCGCGGTTACGCCGGCGGGTCCATCTTTTGGGCAAACGGCCACATCGTTCCCGACCTGGCGCGCGCTGGCGATTATGCGCGCCTGCTCGCGTCGCTTGGCATTGACGGTTGTTCCATCAATAACGTCAACGCGGATCCGCGCGCCATTGACAGCGAACACATCCCGGAACTCGCCCGCGTGGCGGCGGCGTTCCGTCCCTGGGGCGTGAAACTGTTTGTCTGCATCAACTTTGGCAGTCCGCAGAGCATCGGCGGCCTCGATACCTTCGACCCGCTCGATCCGCGCGTCATTGATTTCTGGAACAAAAAGGTGGATGAAATTTACGCCGCGATTCCTGATTTCGGCGGGTTCATCATGAAGGCGGATTCCGAAGGCGAACTCGGCCCGTCGGCCTACGGGCGCACGCACGCCGACGCGGCCAACGTGGTCGCCCGCCCGCTCAAGCCGCATGACGGGATCGTTTTCTACCGTGGTTTTGTTTACAATCATCACGCCGACTGGCGCAATCTGAAGCTCGATCGCGCCAAGGCCGCCTACGACAATTTTCACCATTTGGACGGACAATTCGACGACAACGCCATCGTCCAGATCAAAAACGGCCCGATTGATTTCCAGGTGCGTGAGCCGGCCTCGCCGTTGTTCGGTGGTCTGGAAAAGACGGCCATGACGCTCGAGGTGCAAATCACCCAGGAATATCTCGGCCAGCAACGGCATCTATGTTTTGAAGTGCCGATGTGGAAGACCACGCTCGATTTTGACCTGCACGCCGGGGGACCGAATACGCCGGTCAAGGCTCTGGCCGCCGGAAAGGTTTTCCATAATCCCCTCGGCGGTTTTGCCGGGGTAGCCAACGTCGGTCTCGACACCAACTGGCTCGGCCATCCGCTGGCCATGGCGAACCTCTATGGGTTCGGGCGCCTGGCATGGAATCCGGATTTGAGCAGCAGGCAAATCGCTGAAGAATGGACCAAGCTGACTTTCGGTTACGACCCGCAGGTCATCAAAACGGTTTGCGATATGCTGTGGAAATCGTGGTCCACCTACGAGGATTACACCGGACCGCTCGGGGTGGGTGGATTGACCGACATCATTGAGGTGCACTACGGTCCCGGCATCGAATCCGCCGAGCGCAATGGCTGGGGCCAGTGGATTCGCGCGGACACCAACGGCATCGGCATGGATCGGACCGTGGCCACCGGTACCGGTTACACCGCACAATATCATCCGCCCGTCTCGAACCTGTATGAGTCGTTGGCCACCTGCCCGGACGAACTGCTCCTATTTTTCCATCATGTGCCTTACGATTATGTTTTGCACTCCGGCAAAACCGTGGTTCAACACGTCTATGACACACATTACGCCGGTGTGGAACAGGTGCGGGAATTCGCCGAACAATGGCAGTCGCTCAAAGGCAAGATTGACGAGCAACGGTATAACCGCACGCTGGCACTCCTGGAATATCAGGTCGGCCACGCCACGGAATGGCGGGACGCCGTCTGCCAATGGTTCTTCAAAATGTCCGGTATCCCTGACAAGTATAACCGCGTGGATAATGATCCCAACCGCATCGAGGCTGAATCCATGAAGCTGGACGGGTACGCGGTTTTTGACGTGAAACCGTGGGAGACGGCCTCGCGCGGCAAGGCGATTCAAGTGGCCAGCGCCAACAACCGTGGTTCGGCCAGCTTCAATTACTCCGGCAAACCCGGCTGGTACGATCTCGCCGTCCAATACTTTGACCAGACCAACGGCGTGTCGCAGTTCACGCTGCTGGTTGCCGGGCAAAAAGTGGACCACTGGCTCGCCGATGACATGCTACCATCGCGCAACGTCAAGTCACTGCCCAACGGCCACACCTCCACGCGGCACACGGCATATGGCATTGCGCTGCGCACCGGGGACGAAATAAAAATTGAGGCTGTGGCCGATGGCGGTGAGCGCGCCTGTGTTGATTATCTCGAAATCGAACCGGCCAGGCCATAATCTCAAAGCCAAGATGAAAAAAACACTTCAGGAAACTCTGCGCGACCGCCGTCTGGTCTGCGATGGCGCCATGGGAACGCAACTCATGCTCGCGGGCCTCGAACAAGGCGGTTGCGGCGAATACTGGAACCTGTCCCATCCGGACCGCGTGCTGGGCATCCAGCGGCGTTACGTGGAAGCGGGCGCGGATTGCCTGATCACCAACACGTTTGGCGGCAGCCGCATCATGCTCCAGCGGCACAACCATGCTGATGACTTGCGCGCCGTCAACCAGGCGGGTGTTCGCATCGCGCGCGAGGCCTTCGGCGGGCGCGAGGGTTTTGTGCTCGGTGATCTCGGCCCGCTTGGCGCGATCCTGGAGCCGTACGGTGATCTGCCACAGGAGGAGGCGCGAGCCGCTTACGAGGAACAGGCCCGGGCACTGATTGAAGCCGGCGCGGATGCCATCATCATCGAGACCCAGACGTTGCTCGACGAAATCGGCATCGCCATTGACGCCGCCAAAGCGGCGGGCGCAGCGTGTATCATTGCCTCGCTGGCCTACGATTTATCGCAGGACAAAACGTTTTACGTCACGATGATGGGCGTTCAGCCGGCGCAAGCCGCGGAATTTATTGAGGAACGGGGCGCCAACGTGGTGGCTTTGAACTGCGGTACCGGCATGGACATGCCCGGCGCGGCGAAAGTGGCGGCGATCTATCGGCAACACTGCCAGTTGCCGGTCATGGTGCAGCCCAACGCCGGTCTGCCGGTGTTGGAAAAGGGTAAGGCGGTTTACAAACAGTCACCGGTTGATATGGCGAGCGGGGTGGCGGGAACGCTGGCGGCCGGCGCCAACATCATTGGCTCCTGTTGCGGCAGCACGCCGGAACATACCCGCGCGATTCACGAAGTCGTCGCCGCGTTCAATCAGGGCAAATAAACCAATTTATGGCAGTAGGAGACGAGGTGACGAGTCTCACTTCCGCGAATTGCAAAGCCGACCAGAGACTCCTTACGTCGTCTCCTACTTTTTAACCGGCTGTCGTTGCTCTCTATTCGTTCAACACCTTCACGGCCCAGTCATTGTTCGTGGACGAGAAAACAACCAGGCATTTGTCTCCTGCCGCCGTGCCGTAAAGGTAGGACAGGTCAATGTGTTGGCGGGCCAGTTTTTCGGTGATCTCCCGCAACAAGCCGGGCCGGTGCTCCACTTCGGCCAGCACGACCTTGGCCTCCTGTACCTCCAGCCGCTGGTCGCGCAGGGCGTCCAACGTCCGCTGATGGTCGCCGGTTACCATGCGGATGACCACGTCGGGGCCCTCCACCGTGGCGATCACCGCCTCGATGTTGATGCCCATGTCCGCGAGACTCTTCGTGACCTGGGCCAGAACTCCAATCCGGTTGTTCATCCGGACGATTGCCTCCTTTGCCATTCTTGCTTTTATCATACGGCCTCCTTCCAGTTTGCCACGTTGCCGCGCCACCGGCATGTGGCGTCCTTTGGGTTCATCGCCACTCTAGCACTTCTGCATCAGCTTTGCCAAAGTGAAATCGTTCGAGAAGCAGGCTGGTTTAACTTCAAAACCCAATCATGTAAAGCTGAGGTCAACCGTTGACGTGGATTATGAGAATTGAATTCGTGTTAATTCGCGAAATCCGTGTCTAAAAAAGCCTTTTCAGTTGTTTCAGTCCTCCGCCCGTTCACCGGCGGGGGCCATTTTGACGAGACGCGGGAAGAATTTCGCCAGTGGTTCCACCAAATCCGTTTGCGCGGCCATGACTTCCTCGATGTTTTTATAAACCATCGGCACTTCATCCAGTCCGGCGGAAATTAATTTCACGCCACGTTCATCAAGATAGGGTTTCACCATTTTCCAATTAAAACTTTCTCGCGCCTTGTTCCGGCTCATCACGCGACCGGCGCCGTGCGACGCGGAGTTGAGCGATTCCGCATTGCCCCTGCCGCGCGCCACAAACGTCGGGCTGGCCATCGAACCGGGAATCACACCCAGCACGCCCGCGCCCGCCGGCGTCGCACCTTTGCGATGGATGATGAGGTCGCGGCTGCCGTGACGTTCCTTCCATGCGAAGTTGTGATGGTTTTCGATGTCCAGCAACACGTTCGCGCCCAGATGCCGCGCGATGTGTTTATGGATGAGCTGATGATTGGCGGAGGCGTATTGACCCATCAACTCCATTGCCACCCAGTATTCCCGGCCGCCGTCGGAGTCGAGATCAAGCCACGCCAAGTAGCTGAGTTCCTTGGGCAGATCCTTGTGTTTCTCACGGGCGAGCCGACTGTAATGGTCGCAGACCTGCGCGCCGGTGCCGCGGCTGCCGCTGTGGCTCAACAAGGCGAGATAGATTCCTGGTTCAAGACCGAGTTGCCTGTCTGCCACCGTAAATTCGCCGAATTCGACAAAATGATTGCCGCTGCCGCTGGTACCAAGTTGTGCCGACGCCTTGCTGCGGAAACGTTGCGTGACGGGGCTGACGGACCAGTCGGCGTCCATCACCGGATGCGTGCGGCGATGCTTGAATTCCGAGCCGATGCCGAAGCGAGTCTCGGCTTCAATGGCGCGGATCAAATCGGTTTCGCGGCGGTGGAGCCAGTCCACCGGCAAATCGAGCACTGTCAGTTTGACGCGGCAGGCGATGTCAACGCCGACGGCGTAAGGGATGATAGCGTTGTCGGTGGCGAGCACACCCCCGATCGGCAGGCCGTAGCCGACGTGGGCGTCCGGCATGAGCGCGGCGGCGACGGAGACGGGCAACTGGCAGGCGTTCTCCATTTGCTGACGCGCGTTGGCGTCCAAATCGGTGCCCCACTGGCGGTAGGTGATGGGCATAATGGCAAGGGCAGGTTAAGGCCGGAACACGGAAGTGAGAAGTGTGAAGTGTGGGACGAACTTTAGAGGGCGTTGCTTTGTCATTGCCCTGACACCGGTTGAAATTGGGGAAGCGACGAAGCGCTTCTCTCCATTTTTGTTTTAGCGATCTGGAATAGAGTTGGCCGGGCACGGGAGAACGGGCAAAATCCGATTCAACCGATGACCGAAGCGATACCCGAGCAAACTCCGATTTCCCGATCAGATTCGTCGCCGAGCCAATTCATCCGCTGTGTTCAAGCGGTCATTTTCGTTGGTATTTGGATGACCATCGGCTGGCTGTTCCATCTGAACGGAAACTGTTATCTGGTGCTGGGCGTTCCAGGGGTAGCAATCTTCCAGCTCTGGGTGCGCAAAAAGCCCCTGGTGACTCTTTGGGTTCGTGACGCGGAACATTTTCGGTTGAATGTTTTGGGAATCATTTTGGGCCTTGGTTTCGCCGTTCTGCCGACGGTGAAATTGATTCAAACTTGCCGATTGGCATCCTGGCCTTCCCACCTGCCGGAAATCCTGTGGTATGTGTGTTGCATCATCGGGGCCTTTGGTGCGGCGTTCGGGTTCAGCCGTTTTACGAGGCAGACTTGGAACGAACTGGGATTCTGTCTATCCACTGCCGGAGTCATCGGCTGTGGGACAATGTTGCTGGGGGCGTTTGCCCGTTGGGCATTGTTGCACAAGCCAATCGCGCTGAATGGCGCCATGGCGATGACCGGTGTCGGAAGTTTTATCCTTTATGTGCCGGTCTGTTTTATTTTGGAGGAAGTCGTCTTTCGCGGCGCGCTGGATTCACATGTTTTCCAGCCTGGCGACAAGGGCCAATGGTGGACCGCGTTCTTTGTTTCCTCCTTGTGGGGCTGGTGGCATCTGCCCATCGCGGGGGTGGCGGGAATTCAACAGTTGGTGACGCTCGTCTTTCTCCTGCCTTGCATCCACATCGCCGTGGGAGTTTTCCTTTCGTTAAGCTGGCGGCGGGGCGGGAATCTGGCCGTGCCAGCCACAGTCCACGCTCTCATTGACGCCGTGCGGAACATGCTGATGTAAAAGGTCCCGCGCCAGCTCCCTTCGCGGCAATGGCGTGGAGCAGAGAAGGCGGCCGAAGCATTTACGTTCCCGGCAGATTGGGATAGGATTGGCGCGTCGTGAAATACACCTACGAACAACTGGCCGGGATGATCGACCACTCGCTGTTGCATCCGACTTTGACGGATCGGGAATTGGAGGACGGCTGCCAGCTCGCCGTGAAGTACGGCGTGGCGTCCGTGTGCATCAAACCTTACGCTGTCAAGCGCGCCGCCGAACTGCTGGCCGGGAGCAGTGTGCGCGTCGGGTGCGTCATCGGATTTCCCCACGGCAACGCCTGCACCGAATCCAAGCGTTACGAAACTGAGCTGGCCTGCCGGGACGGCGCGGTGGAAATTGACATGGTCATCAACATCGGCAAAGCGCTGGGCGGGGATTGGGATTACGTCGAACGCGACGTGAAAGCCGTGTGCGACGAGGCGCACCGGCGCGGGGCAAAAGTGAAGGTCATCTTCGAGAACGATTATCTGGACAAAGGCGGCGCTGGGCTGGACGGCGACAGTTTCAAGCGCAAGCTCTGCCAGATTTGTGAACGTGCCGGCGCCGACTGGGTGAAAACGTCCACGGGTTTCGGTTTCGTCAAACAACCGGACGGCCATTACAATTATCGCGGCGCCACGACGCTCGATTTGGAACTGATGCGGGCGGCATGTTCGCTCAAGGTTCAGGTGAAAGCGGCCGGCGGCGTGCGTGACTTGGACGGTTTGATACGCGTGCGCGAGCTGGGCGCCAGCCGGTGTGGGGTATCCGCCACCGCCGCGATGCTGGACGAATACCGCCGCCGCGAAGCCGCCGGGCAGTGATGATCAGGGTAAGGGATTTGGAGGTTGCTTCTTTCCGGTCCTTTTACTACTCCATCGCCTGGAAAGGAAAATAACTATGCCAGAACCAATCATTGCCCAAAAATCTCCGTTCGTGCAAAAGGCCGAGGCTGGCACGTTTTGGTGGTGTGCCTGCGGCCGGTCCAGGAGCCAGCCGTTTTGTGATGGCTCACACAAAGGCACCGGTTTCACACCCAAGCAGGCGGACATTACCGAAGCCAAAACCGTCGCGTGGTGCGGTTGCAAGCATTCCAAAAACGCGCCGTTTTGCGACGGCAGCCACAGCCGGCTGGGTTAAACGGAATTACTGGCGCTTTTTCCCACCCGATTCCTTCTCCTTTTTGCGGAAAAAGTACTGGGTGTCAGCCACATTGAGCATCGAGAGGTCAAGGCCTTCCTCGGGGGTGCGTTTCCTCGCGATTTTGAGCTGGCGCGCGATGCGCTTGATGGTGGTGGCGGCGTAGTATTTGACCACGCCCACGCCGGTCTCGGATTTGAAAATGACCACGAGCAGGCAATGGTCATCCACATTGGTGACAAAGAGGCTCTGGTTTTCTCCCTGCTGATAGGTGCTGTTGAAAGTGGTTTCACTGACCAGGCCGGCGATGGTCTGGTTGGCCATGAACGCACCGGAGGCCAGCGCGGCGATGGTCGTCAGGTCAAATTCGGCTGAGTTGCCCTGGTGCGTGATGAGAAAACCGCCCTTGTCAATGATCAGCGAGACAGCGACGTCGGCGCTGGTATTGAACTCACGGAGGGTTTCGTCCAGTTTTTGAATATCCTCCTCGGTGATTTGAGGGAGAGTAGCCATGTCATGCGTACTGTGGAACGCTTTGGTTGATGAATTTGTGCAATAGCAGGCGCGTGATCATGTTCAACGTTTCGAACACGCCCTCGCACCGATGTGCCGTCGCGGTAAAGGATGGCACCTGCACTTCGCGGTTGTTGAGCAGAAACTCCATGTACTCCGTCGGGGCGACATTGGGCAGATCGCGCTTGTTGTATTGCAGCACGTAGGGAATCTCGTGGAGGTTGAGTTTGAGCGACTGCAGATTATCCATGAGGTTTTGGAAACTCTCGACGTTCTCGGGCATTTTCTCGAATTGCGAATCGGCTACGAACACGATGCCGTCCACTCCACGCAGCACGAGCTGGCGGGTCGTGTTGTAGATGACCTGGCCGGGAACGGTATAGAGCTGAAACTTGGTCTTGAACCCGCGGATGGTCATTGCCTCAATCGGCAGGAAGTCAAAGAAGAGCGTGCGGTCCGAACTGGTCGCCAATGAGACGAGCTTGCCTTTGTTGCCGGCGGCGGTCTGAACGTGATCATGGACCTGGACCAGGTTCGTGGTCTTGCCGCCCATCGCCGGGCCGTAATAAACGATTTTAACCTGCAGTTCTTTTGTGGCTTGGTTGATAATAGCCATAGGATTATTGTTTTTTGCGGTCGAGTTCACCAGCCAACATGGCCAGTTGTGCGGTCGGCAACTGTTCGCTGGCGCGACCGAACGCGGCGAAATAGACGCCGTGGATGCGGAAAACCTTCCACGGCACGTTGCCAACGGTGAAATTCAAATTGTTTAATTCGCCCATCCGCAATTCCTTGGTGCATTGGCTGACGCGACCGTAAATCTGGGGTAGAAAGGCCGCCAACGTGTCCGCGTTGAGATCAGACGGAATCTGGCTGGCCACCATCAGGCCGTCGGGTAATGCCACGAGTGCGCCGGCGACGCCCGGCAGTTTCACGGCGTGCGAGACAATTTCGTCAGGTGGAGCGCGGCGGCTGCTGAAATCGGTTGCGGGCGGCACGGGTTCCGCTGCCGGGCGTTTGAATTCAGTCTCGCCCGGATGTGCCACCAGGGAAGTGGTATCGGACTCGCCCCAAGTATAGTAGTTTGTGTCCTGTCGTTGGGGGTCTGCCGGTCTGGAAGCGAAACGAATTCCGTCCGGCGAGGGTGTTTTGGCCGGCGGTTCCAAAATTTCGGAGGTCGGTTGCGGCTGCGGAAAACCAAAAAACAAATTCGGAATCTCCGCCGGAAGTGGCGCCGCTTGAAGCGGATGGGCCATCTTGGTTGCTCCTCCCAGTCGGGCCAGAAAGAGCGGGGCGACAATTTTCAACGGTAATTCCAATTCCAAGCCGTCATGGACGGACACCGCCGGGGGTGTGGGTTTAATCCACAAACGCACGATACGCCAGGCAAATGACAAGCGCCCGCGTTTGAGGGCAGGCTCAATCAAATTCACGGGCAACGCCACTTGGGCGTTGGCCATGGTCAACGCCGCAATTTCGGACCGCAAGGCCTCCGGCCAGTTTTCCGACAGTATGGCCAGCGGTACCTGAATCGTGGCCTGCTCAGGCGCGGCCGGCGCTGGCTTCGGCATGAGCGGTGTGGGTCTTGGCGTGAACGGCGTCGGCTTCGGTGCGATCGGCACTGATGGCGGAACGGGAATGGCCGGAATGATGGGTTGCTTGGGCATACCATTGCCATTGCCGTTGCGCGACAGGGCTGGAGCCGGGGGCTCCGGTTTGATGGCACGCGAGACAAACGCCGGGGGCGGTGGCGCGACAGGCGTTGGCGTTGGGTTGGCCGGTGTGCGGGGCGGTGGCGTGGCCATTCGTATCGGCGGCGCGGAGGACGGCGTTGGTTGGAGCGGCATTTTGGATATCACGATCCCCTCCCCGCGTCCGCTGAAAGGTCCGGTGATTTCAGCCGGCACTTCCATGTGTTTTTGCGCCGGATTGCGAGCCAAAGAATTGAAATTCAATCGCGTGAGGACCTCGTTCAGCGGCAGTATCACGGGAAGCGAGTCATATTCCTCGTCAACATTGAACAGGGTGGGCGCAGCCTGACGCAATTCACCGAAGGTGATTTTAACAACACCCAGCGCCAGTTGGGGCATGATTTTCCCAATTGAAATTGATATGCTGGCGCGGCTCAAATCGGTGTCGGTCAGCGTCAACCGGGCGTGCAGTTGCGGCGGCAGGTTTCCCAGGATGGGTTGCAACGGCAATTCCACTTCACTGATAATTTCGGCCGGTGCCGGTTCCGAGGTTGCGGAACGCGCCGCCGGTTTTGGTTGGGGCGCGGCAAATTGCGGAATGGGAACAGGCGGCGGTGCGGCTTGCGTTACAGGTCGCGGCGGTTGGGGAGTGTCCGCTCCAGTTTCGTTCTCGTCAAAACGTCGCAGCAATTCTCGCAGCAACCCGGCAAATCTTGTTTTTACTCCATTTGGCATCGCACACAGCTTTTCCCGCGGACTGTGAATCCGCAGGTTGGCCTATTCTCAGCAGGAAGCGCGCCACGGGCGGATGGGAAATGCCCGCCGAGCCTCCAACCATTCGTCCGGCAGCGAACCGGCAGAAGGTTGTCTCAGCGTTGGACTGGCTGTCCACAAAGCCACGGTAGATTATTAGTCCGCCCTGCGGGATTCGGAATGACAACTGCTTCTCTTCGCGTGTTTGCGGATGAAAGGCTTTGGGGCTTGAATTCACAGGCCGACCGCATTGGCCGTGTTATAAGTTGTCGAGTGGAATGGAATCGCATCACAAAATCCTGATTTTAGACGATGAGACCGCCTGGTTGGAGGTGAATCGCGAGATATTGTCGCAACTTCCCAGCAAACCCGAAATCCGCGCGGTCAACACCGGGACACGCGCCATTGCCCTGTTGGATGCCGAGCCATTTCGCCTGCTGATTTGCGATTTAAAAATGCCCAAGATGGATGGGTTGCAAGTGCTTTCGATTGTCCGCCGCCGGTTTCCGGAATTGCGCACGGTGGTGTTGACGGCGCTGGAGGACGAGGAATTCCGTTCGCGCGCTTATGCGCTCGGTGTGGATTTGTTCTGGCTGAAAACCGATATTCAACAAAACCCGCAAATGTTTCTGGATTGTGTCGAGTCACTGTTGGGCCGCGACATGGAAACGGGCTTTCGCGGCATCCAAAGTAAAAGTCTCATGGACATCATTCAGATGGAGTGCCTGTCCCGCACTTCCACTGTGCTGCGCATTACCCGCGGCCCGCTGGTGGCCAGATTGTGGATTCAGGAGGGAGAACTGATTGATGCCGAAGCCGAAGGCGCGCGCGGCGAGGCGGCGTTCCGCCGGATCCTGGCCTGGAAATCCGGCACGTTCGAAAATTTGTCCGCCGAACCGAAACGCGAACGCACCATCTTCAAGTCGGTCAATGCCCTGCTGCTCGAATCCGCGCAGAACATGGACGAAGCTGCTAACCCCGCGGGACCTGAATCGGTCGAGGAGGCCGATCATCGCAAGACCATCTGGAAGCTTGCCTTGGTGGCGCGGGAAGGCGCTGAATTCGTGGTCGCCTCTTCCGGCGAGCGCCAGAACGAGGTGGATGCGTGGGGAACCCAATGCGCGGGACAACTGGCCGCCTGGTCGCGGCGGGTCGCCGAGGTGGCCAAACGGTTGAGCGACCGGCTCGAAGCCGGCCCGTTGTTGTACGTCGTCGGCAACAGTGTGGAACGGCAAGTGCTCTTGTTGCCCCGCGACGAAAAATCCTATTTGGTCGCCTGGCCGCCGGACGCGCCGGCCGACCAACTGTTTGAAAAAACCAAGAAACTTGTTGCCTCATGGGATTCCTGACACGATTTTTTAAGAGTCATGCGGCGGTCCAGCAACTGCCGGCCGGCAGTCTGACCGTGAACCGCGACGGCAAGGTGGTCACATCCACCATCGCCTCGGGCTATCCGCAGGGGCTGTTGCGCGACATCGTGCGCGACGTGCTGCTCCTGTTTCGCCAGGCGCGCGAGGCGCAAATGCCGCTGGCGGAATTCAGCATCCATTTCGCCAGCCTGCGCATCACCGCCCGCGAGATGCGCGGCGGTGCCGTGATTTTCCTCTCGCCGCACACCGTGCCGACCACACCCAGCCAATCCGACAGCCTATGACGACCAAAGAACTCACCCAGTTGGTCACCCAGATCGAAACGCACATCGAATGCTGGAAACAGTTCAACCATTTCGTGAACATTGCCCGCACGAAAAAGTTCGCGCCGCCCGATGAGAATCATTTTCTCGAGATCAAGAGCGTCATCGTGCAGGAGTTGGAGATGATTTACGCCGCCCTCGAAATCACCACGCCCGCCAAGGAGGAAATTCATGCCCTCATTGGCAATGCGCCGTCGCTCCGCTACCTGAGCGAGATGAGCGAAGGCTCCCTGCGCGGCATCGAAAGCCAGTGGCACAAAATCTACATCGGCTGGCATTCCATCCTCGGCCAGCTCAAGGTCAAGCAGCGCGCCGAGGAAGCCAAGGCGTTCTTTCTCTGGAAAAAGTAAACCGCCGGTTTCATTTCTTTCTTGCCCGGCACGCCCGTTTCGTGTCTAACCACGCGCCATGCCTGGATTGGATAGCGGTTGTCATTTTGAATTTCATTGAAGGGAATTAGTGGTTGTGCTGAATTATTTTCAAATCCTGCTCCTGGCACTAGTCCAGGGCGCGTGCGAATTACTGCCGGTTTCCAGCTCGGCGCACGTCATCGTGGTGGAAAAACTCATGGGCCTGGATCCGTCGAGCCCTGAAATGACGATGCTGCTGGTCATGCTGCATACCGGGACCATGTTTGCGGTGATCGTTTATTTCTGGCGCGGCTGGAAGCGCGATTATTTTGCCTCCACCGGCCAGCTCCAATGGTTTGCCATCCAGGTCATCCTCGCCACCGTCGCCACCGGCGTGGTCGGCTACGGGCTGAAAATGCTCATTGAGAAAATTTTCATGCGCGGCGAGCCGCATGCGCAAATTGAGGATTTGTTCAACAATTTGCCGTTGATCGCTGGCGCTTTGGCCGTCGTTGGCATTTTGATTATTTACGCCGGGCTGCGGGCGGAAAAGTCGCCGCGCCATTCGGAAGTCCAGCCGGCGCACGCCATCTGGATCGGCATTGTGCAGGGTATTTGTCTGCCTTTTCGCGGCTTTTCGCGTTCCGGTTCCACCATTTCTGCCGGATTGCTGCTCGGCCTGCCCAAACCGAAACTGGAGGAATACAGCTTTGCACTGGCGGTGGTTTTGACGCCGCCGGTGGTGGCCCGGGAAGCGTGGCGCCTGGTCAAAAACCACGCGTTGAATGGTCAGGGTTCCGTGCTGCATCTTTTCCTGCCGGGCATCGTGGGGATGGTCTTCAGCTTCATTGCCGGGTTGCTGGCCTTGAGATGGCTGTCACGCTGGCTCGAAAGCGGGCGCTGGCAATGGTTCGGTTATTATTGTCTGGCGGCGGCGGCGGGTGTGCTGACGATTCATTTCACGCTCCATTAATTTTGTAGGAGACGAGCTAACGAGTCTCAAACTTTTCCGGTTTTTGACTGGAGTCTCCGCACGTTGGCTCCTGCAAAATCCTTACTGCGGCGCGGGGATGAAAATTTTCTGCCCCACTTTCATGGTCTTCGGGTCCAATCCCGGGTTCGCCTTCAAAATCTGGTCCGTTGTCACCCTGATGCCCTGCGCGCGGTACGCCTTGGCAATTGCCAGCAAGGTATCGCCGCGCTGGATGGTGTAATCATAGCCGTTCTGCGGGCCGCTGGTATTGGCGCTGGGATGGCCCCTTGTCGATGTTGGCGTTGTGTCCGGTGATATGTCCGGCGACGATTTGTGGCTGGACGGCGTCGCACCTAATGATTTTTCGAGCCGTTCCAGCTCCTTCAAAACCCGGTCATTATCCTCCTGCCGTTTCTTGTCAATTTCCTGCACCTGCTCGGCGAGCTTCTTCAAATCATCCGGATTCGCCGTATCGCCGGCGGGCTGGTTCAACTGGCCTTGCAGGTCGTTGATTGCCTTCTCCAGCGCCTGAATGTGTTTGCTCTGTTCCAACTGGGTGGCCTGCAGGTCCTGAATCTGGCCGCTGAGCTTGTCAATTTGCTGCTGGGCAGCGTCATCCTGCGCCCGCACCGTCACGGTCGCCAAAGAACTAAAAACCAAAAACCAAACTAGAAATCTTTTCATGCGCCGACGATAATCCGTCGCCCGCCCGCGTCAAGTGGAAGTGCATGAGTCAGCAAAGAACCCGAAGGGAATTTGCAGCCTATCCTGGGGTTAGGCCACTCAATCATGCTGCATCCTCAATATCTCTCTGCCTCCTCCGCCGAATCTCAGCGATGGGCCATCAGCACATAAAATCCATGTATTCGTGTGTAAGCGCATCAGAAAATATTCCTGTGGCCACTCCGTGCGGTAAATATCCACGGCAAAGTTCGGAATAACCTCAATGTGGTGCGGATGTAAAGCTCGAAGGGCTTCTGGAATTCGTGGGTCGTCCATCTTTATCTCGTCAACTTCGTTCGTCAAAGATGAGTGCAACATCACAAAACAGGCATCAGCAATCTGCCGCCTCTCTGCCGATGTGCGACCATCGTTGATTGGTCTGGCAACGTAAATGTAAAAACCCGCAATAAGCAGCACGACGACACCGAAAGCAATCAAAAGAAATTTGCCGATACGCTTCATGGTAACGGTCAAGTGGCCTAACAAACAATCGGCGGCTGGGTTTGCAGCCTATCCTGATTCATAATTTGAACCTTATTTCCGGGAAAATAGTTTGTCCAGCGTTCTTTCTTTGCTCCGAAGGAACAACGGAAATTAGCCAGCCACAAAGTGGCTGGATCACGCGTTCAACGACTTCGCGTCCTGAAGGGACGCTGGAAATATTGCACTTCCACCGTCCCTTCCGGGACGGATTTTTTTTGGATAAACACCAGCCACTTCGTAGCTGGCTAATCTCCGAAGTCGCGTCGCGACAATTTTCTCGCCGATTTCACGCCCTATACGTGACAAAACCTCACGCCAGTTTTCCGTAACGCCGGATTTCCGGCCAGATCAGTGCCACAGCAATGACGACGAGGATGGTGCCAATGCCGCCGGACACCACGGAGATGATCGAGCCAGCGGTGTTGGTGTGGCCCATCGCCGCTCCGAACAGGTAGGCCACCATGCCGGACTCAAAATCCCCCAGTTGGTTCGACGTGCCGATGAACAAACTGTTGATGGCGGACACGCGCCCGCGTTTCTCGTCCGGCGTGAGCATTTGCACCAGGGAATGCCGCACCACGACGCTGATGTTGTCCACGCCGCCGCAAATCACCAGCATCAGGAATGAAAACCAAAACCATCGGGAAAGTCCGAAGGCGACGGTGGCGACGCCGAACGCCGCCACCGCCCACAGCATGGCGCGGCCCGCCTTTTGCAGCGGCGGCCGGTGCGTCAAAACAAACGCGCAGATGACCGCGCCAATGGGCATTGCTGCAACCAACCAGCCCAGACCGTCCGGTCCGGCCCGCAGGATGTCATGGGCATAGATCGGCAGCAACGAGGTCGCTCCGCCCAGAAACACCGCGAACATGTCCAGCGAGATGGTGCCGAAGATGATTTTGTTCGCATAAACGAATTTGAACCCTTCGACGAGATTTCCGATGGAGAGTTTTTGCCGGACGGCCACCGTGTGTTCGCGGCGGATGGCCAGCATCAGCCCGAAACAGATCAAGGACGCCAGCGTGTTCGCCGCATAAACCCAGGCGGCGGGATACGCCGAATGACGGTTGAGCAACCAGGCGACCAGCAAGCCGCCCAGCGCCGGGCCAACCACCGACGAAAGTTGGAACGTGCCGCTGTTGAACGTGACAGCGCGGGCGAATTGCCGGCGCGGCACTAGGTGCGGCAGAAAGGCCGCGCTGGCCGGCCAGAGAAACGTCCGCGCTGCGCCAATCACAAAGAGGCAGAGATACATCCAGCCCACCGGCGCCTGCCACGCGGAGATGAACGTAAGACCCAGACTGGCCACCGCCAGCACCAGCGTTGCCAGCAAAATGATGCGTTTGCGGTTAAAATTGTCCGCAACGTGACCGGCTGGCAGCGTACAACAGACCATGGAAATCATTTGCGCGAGTCCCACCAGTCCCAGCGCCAGCGCCGAGCCGGTTCGATGGTAAAGTTCCCAGCCAATCGCGTAACTGAGCATGTTCTGCCCAAGCGAGGCGGCAAATCGGCCGATGAGATAAAGCGTGAAATCCCGGTTCCGGAACAACGCATACGGACCGCCGTCGGCGGCAACCGGCGGTGGCGAAATTAAATCATCTGGCGATTCGACGTTATTCATGGACGGCGATGACGCAGAACTTAATCGAAAATCGGCGCAGGTCGAGTTTTCGCATAATGGGATTTCCGGGGTCTTGAGCCGGTTCTTGAATGTGGTCGCCGTGGGAACGGATTGAGATTAAGATTAACAACGAGATTAAGATGAACGAGCTGGATGAAAAACCGCGCCGCTATAAATGGCCATGGTTTGTCCTGGCGGCCTTTTTGCTGGGGGTGGCGCTGGCGGTTTTGTGGATGATTTTCGACGTCCAAACCATTGAACAGGAGCGCAATTTGAACACCCCGCCGGCCACCAACTCAGCGCCTTAGCCGGAATTTAATTTCATCCGGAAAATCGGCCCGCGCGGAAGACACGCTAAAGCGCGAACTCCAACCGCGCGCTCACTTTTTCAGAAGTTTCTCAAATTTTGCAATTACGTCCGGATTTTTATCCGCGACGTTTTCGGTTTCGCCCGGATCGGTTTTCAAATTGTAAAGCTCCCATGGGTCACCAGCCTTCGCGCGCACGATTTTCCAGTCACCCAGGCGTGCCGCCTGGGCGAGATCGCGGTCCTGGAGTGCCCACGAGAAAAATTCGTGGCGGTTGGTCTGGGTTTCGCCCAGCAACGTCGGCACCACGGAAATACCGTCAATATTTTTGGGTGGTTCCCGGAGCGCAATCTGCAGGGCCGTCGGCAGGAAGTCCCAAGCGGCCCACGGAAAATCGCTGACTTGGCCGGCGGGAATCCTGCCCGGCCAGGAAACAATCATCGGCACCCGC
Source organism: uncultured bacterium (assembly GCA_963723125.1). Classification (GTDB taxonomy): domain Bacteria; phylum Verrucomicrobiota; class Verrucomicrobiia; order Limisphaerales; family UBA11358; genus UBA11358. Next base: position 641,807 of record CAVRPQ010000006.1, on the reverse strand, counting down.
AGGCCGCCTTCGTAAAGATCGCCGCGCTGGCCGCGAAACGGTCCGGCGCTCTGGAAAAATTTCGGATCCACGCCCCCGCCCGCTTGTGGCCCGGTATCGCTGGAAAAGAAGATGGCCGTGTTGCTTTCGAGGTTCAGGTTTCTCAATTGGTCGAGTAACTGGCCGATGTGGTCGTCGAGGCGGGCAATCATGGCGGCCCGATTTTTCTCCGATTGCGGCCACGGCTCGTTTGAATAAGGCGCGTCGGTCGGCACGGGCATGGTGTCACCGGTGCCCGGGCGCGCGATGGTGTCATTCAACAACAGGAAAAAGGGACGGTAGTGGTTGAATGGGTCGGGTTGGTTGGCACGAATGAAATTCCCGGCGGCTTTGGCGAACAAATCGGGAAGGTATTGGCCCGCTTTCCCGTCGGCGTTGGCATACAAGGGTTCCCGCCCGTTGAAAGCGGCCGGCTGTTCCGTCGCCGGCTTCAGAAGGGTTTTGGGCATGTAACGCCAGACGTAATCCGAGTAGTAATTTTCCGCGTCCGTCGGGTCAGTAAAACCGTTGAATTCATCAAAACCCTTTTGCCACGGCGCACCGGCCGTGCCGTCACCGCCCAGCCGCCATTCGCCGATCAGAGCGGTGTGATAGCCGGATTGCTGCAACCCTTGCGCCACCGTAATGTCGTCCGTCGCCAGCGGCACGTCCACGTCGGCACGCTGTTTCAGGTGTGTCGAATCCCGGCCGAGCATCAGGGCGGCATCCGCCGGCGAGCCCGCTGCGTCGCCGGCGTAATAGCCCGTAAACCGGATGCCCCCGGCAGCCAGCCGGTCGAGGTTGGGCGTCTGGAATCTCGTCTGGCCGTAACAGCTCAAGTCGCCGTAACCCAGGCCATCACATTGAATGAAGATGATGCATGGCCGGCGCGGCGCGGGCGGATGGCCGGCGGCGGGGGAAATGGATTGTGTGTGTCCCGCCGGCAAAAGGCCAAAGGCCACGGCGGCGAACAACAGACGGCCAAGACAAGGGAAGCACATTTGTTTCATTGCAAACCTGAATTCTGGAAAACTTGATGCGTTCGAGGCAATACTTTTTCTGCACGGTTTGGCCATCTTCAACTAAACGGACTTCCCGTTCCTTTTCCCGAATTCCGCCTCAAGCGGGATGCGCGCGGCGACGATGAAACTGGGAATTGTCGCCAGAATCACCCAAACAAAAAAATGCTTGTAGCCGAGCAGTTGCTGCAATTGGCCACTCCACATTCCCGGCAGCATCAGACCCAACGCCATGAAGCCGGTGCAAATCGCGTAATGCGCCGTAGCGTGTTCGCCGCGAGCGAGGTAAATCATGTAGAGCAGCAAGGCCGTGAAACCGAACCCGTAGCCGAATTGCTCCACGGCTACCCCGGCGCCAATCACGGCAGGATTTTGCGGCTGTGCATACGCCAGCCAGATGAAGACCACGTCCGGCAGATGAATCGCCAGCAACATCGGCCAGAGCCAGAATTTCAATCCGCGCCGGGCCACAACGAATCCGCCGAGCAGCGCGCCGCACATAAAAGCCATGACGCCGGACGCGCCGTAAATTTCGGAAATGCGTTCCTCATCGAGTCCCAGACCGCCACTGGCTGGTGGCGCGTGCAGGAAAATCGGGATGATTTTCACCAATTGCGCCTCGCCGAGGCGGTAAAACAAAATGAAAATCAGCGGCAAAATGATTTTCTTCTTCCGAAAAAATGCCGCAAACGTTATCAGAAATTCGTCGAAGAAATTTTCTTTTACCGGAATTTCTTTGGGTCGATCCATCACCGGTCGCGGCAGAATGAAACGGTGATACGCGCCGAGACAGAAAAAAATCGCCGCGCCGATGACAAACACGGACGACCACGCCAGCGCCGGATTGCCGGTCTGCTGTGCGAGTTTGCCCGCGACGAAAATCAATCCGCCCTGGGCCGCGATTTTTCCAGCATTAAAAAAAATGCTCCGCCAACCGATAAAAAACGATTGCTGATGCTCGGTTGTTGCCAGGATATAGAATCCATCCGCGGCGATGTCGTGCGTGGCGGAGCTGAACGCCAGCAATCCAAAAAAAATGATGGTCCATGGGATGAAATGCGGTGACGAAATCATCACCGCGACACCGGCGAGCACCGCGCCGAGGAATAATTGCGTGGCCCAAATCCATTGCCGGCGCGTTTTCAAAATGTCCACCGCCGGACTCCACAGCGGTTTGATGACCCATGGCAGGTAAAGCAGGCTCGTGAAGAATGCCGTCGCCGCGTTTGAGACGCCGAGGTCACTGTAAAGCAGCACCGATACCGTCGCCACCAACGCGTTCGGCATTCCTTCGGCGAAATAAACCGTCGGAACCCAAAGCCACGGGCCGCGAGCGGCCAGTTTTGTGCCGGTCATGGGCCTTTGAGTAACAGGCCGGAGCCGTGCGCGCAAAAATTTTCCGACTTGCGCTTTGCGGGAACGATGATTGAGTCAGGACGTGACCGGCGCATTTCTCAATGCCCTGGGTATTTTGTTGGGCGGCCTGTTTGGGCTGGCGCTGCGCCGGCCGCTGTCCGTCCGCGTGCAGCTTTTCATCCGTTCCGCGCTGGGCGTTCTCACTGTTTTTTTCGGCCTGCGTCTTGTCTGGTTGAGCGTCAACGGGACATTTCTGTCCGGGTTGAAACAAATTCTTATCGCCCTGCTGGCGGTGATGGTTGGCAGCCTGCTGGGCAAACTGCTCGGACTGCAAAAAATTTCAAACCAGCTGGGCCGTTACGCAGGCAATATCATTACTGCCGGACAATCGGGCGTCCGGCGCAAAACAGGCGATGGCTTCAGCGCGTGCGCAATTCTTTTTTGCGTCGCGCCGCTGGGCTTGATCGGTGCAGTGGCCGACGGATTATCCAATTATTTTTATCTTTTGGCGGTCAAGGCCGTCATGGACGGGCTGGCGACACTGGGTTCCGTAAAAACGCTGGGCTGGCCGGTGGCCCTGTCGGCTTTCCCTGTTTTCTTTTTTCTCGGTGTCGTCACCTGGTTGTGCCGGCTTTATGCCGTCCCGTTCCTGGCATCGTACAGCCCGGGCGGAGACGATTTGGTCAATTCAGTCAATATTGTCGCGGGGTTGGTGTCCTGCGCCGTGGCTCTGGTGGTTTTTCAGGTTCGCAAGGTTGCGCTGGCGAATTATTTGCCGGGCCTGGTCGTTGCGCCGTTGTTGGCGTGGTTGTTCTCTCACTGAATCACACCGCGTTTGCGCAGCATCGCTTCCATTGCCCTGTCCATCAGCGAATCCGCCAGTGGCCTGGTGATTTCATCGAGCGTGGCGATGGCGGCCTGTAATTGCGGCAAATCGCCTGTGCCGGTTTCCGGTTTTTCCGTTGTCAGGGCAGTTTCCACCCCACGCGCCGCGGCTTCAATCTCTGCACCATAACTGGTTTCCATTTCATCGGCGCAATCCGCCAACGCCTTGCGTGTGGCGGTGAGTGTTTCGTTTGCGCGCAATTTCGCCTCAACCCAGCGGCGCGCGGCCAAATCCTCGAACGCGTGCGCGACGGATTCCTCGACCATCTGTTGCACCACCGCGTCGTCCACGTCCACGGTGGATTTCATTTCGACAACTTTTTCCCGGCCGGTTTTCACGTCACGCGCCAGCGCGTGCAGGATGCCATTGGCGTCAATTTCAAACTGCACGCCCACGCGCGGCACGCCGCGCGGCGCCGGCTCAAACTCAATCGTGAATTTGCCGAGGCTCCAGTTGTCCTGCGCGCGTTCGCGTTCGCCCTGCAACACATGGATGAGCATCGAACGCTGGTTGTCCACGGCGGTCGTGAACAGCTCGCCCGCCTTCACCGGAATTGTCGAGTTGCGGGGAATCAAAACATTCATCAGCCCGCCAAACGTTTCGAGACCGAGGGACAGCGGCGTCACGTCGAGCAACAGGACGTTTTTGAAGCCGCCCGACAAGATTTCCGCCTGAATCGCCGCACCCAGCGCGACAGCTTCATCAGGATTTTGCGACGTGTTCAACTGCGGGCCGCTGGATTGGTGATAGTCGCTGCCAAGGCGAATGCCGCCGCGTGTTTCCTCAAATTCCGCGCAGCCGAACAGAGCGCTCACATATTTGCGGACGAGCGGCATCCGTGTCTGGCCGCCAACGAGAATCACCTGGTCCAAATCTTTCGGTTCAATCCGGGCATCGGCCAGTGCACGCAGACAATGCGGCCGGGTGCGGGCGATGATGTCGCGCGTGAGATTCTCCAGTTCGCCGCGCGTCAGCCTGCAACTGAAACTGAAATCCGGCGTGAGAAACGGCAACACGATTTCCGCCTCGGTTTCGGTTGAAAGTTTGATCTTGGCCTGCTCGGCCGCTTCCCGGATGCGGGACAACGATTGCGGATTGCGGATTGCGGATTGCGGATTGACCGTTTGAATTTTTTCAGCAAGAAAATCCACCAACCGCCGATCCAAATCATCGCCGCCGAGGCGAGTGTTGCCGTTGGTGGCCAGCACCTGAAAAACGCCTTCGTGCAATTCCAGAATCGAGAGGTCGAACGTGCCGCCGCCCAGGTCATAGACCGCGATTTTCGATTTCTCCTTGAGCCTGTCCAGGCCGTAGGCGAGCGCCGCGGCGGTCGGTTCGTTGATGATGCGTTCGACCGTGAATCCGGCCAGTTCGCCGGCGCGTTTGGTGGCGTTGCGCTGCGCGTCGTTGAAATAAGCGGGCACGGTAATGACGGCGCGCGTGACCGGTTCGCCGAAATAATTTTCTGCGTCACGCTTCAGTTTTTTCAGAACCTCGGCGGAAATTTCCTCCGGCGAAAAATTTCTGCCATAAACTGGAATCATCACCGCGCCGTCGCCGTCGCCTTTGACGGCATACGTCACCAGCATTTCCTCCTGCGCAATATCCGCGCCGCGCCGGCCGATGAAACGCTTCACCGAATAGACCGTTTCCGCCGGTTGGATGGCGCGCGCACGATTTGCCTCGTGGCCAACCGCGGGCCGGGCGTCCGCCGGGGGAAAATGCACAACCGACGGCGTCAGCCGCCGGCCTTCGGCGTCGGCGATGACGAGCGGGATGCCCGAATCCACCGTGGCGACCAGCGAATTCGTGGTGCCCAGGTCTATGCCGACGATTTTGCTCACCACCCAATGCTGCCACGAAACAGCGACAAAACAAAATTTTTGTGCATTTGCACCCCGTTGCGATTATTGTGGTTGCATGAATTGTATTGTCACTGCCGGTCCGACCTATGAACCCCTCGACGACGTGCGCCGGCTTACCAATTTCTCCACCGGCCGGCTGGGCACGGAACTGGCCAATTTCCTGGTCGCGCGCGGCCATCAGGTGACCCTGCTGATCAGCGCGCAGGCCACGTACGGCGGCGAGCGCCGGACCCAGCGGCTCGAGGTGTTCACCACCACGGCGAACTTGCGGGAAAAATTGCAGGCGTTGTCAGCAAAAAAAGTAAACGCGGTTTTTCATACGGCAGCCGTCAGCGATTTTCGTTTCGGCCGGATTCGACAGCAATCGCCCCACGGCAAGTTGACGGAAATCAAATCAAAAAAGATTCCCACCGGCGAGGGCACCTTGCTGGTGGAACTCGTGCCGACACGGAAAATCATCACCGAACTGCGTGCCTGGTTTCCCTGGGCGAAACTGGTGGGGTGGAAGTTTGAAGCGGAAGGCAAGCGCCCGGACGCGGTTCGCACGGCGGAACAACAACTCATCCAATGCCTGACCGACGCGTGTGTGGCCAACGGCCCGGCCTACGGCGAAGGCTTTGGTTTGATCACCAGAGGCAGCCACCTGCCTCTGGCGGATCCACCGAAACTTTTCGATGCGTTGGAGAGATTGATACAAGCGTGAACGGCAGCGGTTGGAACCCTGGCATTATACTTCAAAATCGTTCAATTGCCGCAGACCCAATTTCATCGGAAGCCAGCCGACCAGGAACGACAGGAACACGAAGGCGATTATGCCATCGGCGGCCCAGGTCGCCCGCCCGTGCCAGCCGGTGCCGGCAAATCCCAACAACAACACTGACGCAAGGATATAGACCGAACTCAGCACGAAGCATAAAGTGCCGCCGAAACCGCTGACAATCTTGTTGGGATTGGCCTCTTTCAAATTGGGATACAACACCCCCAATCCAACTGCCAGGCCGTTGAGGGCGAAGGTCATTATGGTCACCACCGCGCCAAAAAAAGCCACCCGGTCCCAACTCATTTTCAGCAGGTAGCATGAAAGCATGATCAGGCCGGAAGTTACGACAAACGACATCATGCTGGCCAGCCAGAACTTGGTCTTAACCACGCACGCCAGGCCCATGGGCGCCAGGCCGACGATCCAAAGCCGGCGGCCTTCCAGGGAAAATTGCGGGAAGACAAACCGTGTTGTCACGGAGGCGAGGTTCAGCGCGCAAACGCCGAGGTTCAGGAAGGCGATAAGATTGATCCAAAATTCACTGCTCAATTGGTGTGTAAAATTCCGCAGGTTGATGATATACACGCCCAACAGACCGAACAGCATCACCGATTGCCCCCATTGTGTCGTGTCGCGCCAGAACATGCGGATGTCCTTGATGGCCAGCGCGCGGCTATCGCGGCTGAACCAGAAAAACAACGCCGCCCCAATTTTTTCCATCAGCCTGGCGGAGTCTTGAGATTCAAGTTTGAGACGAACCCGGGTCCATTTGCCGCCGCGGTGCACGCGACTTTGCACTGCCGACGCCGTATCGTAAAACAAATGGCCGAACCGGGTGAAAGCCAGTCCGCCGAAGAGCAGCGTGTAACTCAGCAGCACCAGCGCGAAGAACGCCGCGCCGCGCAGGATGCCTTCCGCCCATTGCAGCACGGCCGCCGACAACCAGTAACTGGGCAGGAAGGGAAACATTGTAAAACGCGTCCTGGCGAGCAACTGATCGAGCGCCTCGAGGGTGCGTTCACTGAGCAAGGCGTTGGTTGCCGGTTGGGCCTTCCACCAAAAAGCGACCAGTGCAAGTGAGATGATGGCCGTTCCCACAATCGCAATTTGGAAACTTCGGCGATCCAGAAGCCGCCCCATTAAAATCGCCAGCCACGCGCCGGCGACACCCGGCAGCACGATAAACAACGCGATTAACACCAGCGTCATGACGTAAAAATGCCACGCCGCGCCGCGCACCAGGCCAAAGGCCACCAGCAGCGGCGCAATCAGGAATAAAAACGCCCACGACGCCAGCAGTGTGGATTCGATGAATTTCCATCGAAATACCGTCTGGGCCGGAACCGGCAGCGTGAACAAAAAAGCGGTTTCGCGGTTGCGGAACAGGTTTGTGTAGCTGATGACCAGGTTGCTCAGCAGCAACAATCCGAACAGAAAGGCAAACAAAGTGTACATCAACCGCTCGGTCAGCACCGCGCCCAAACCCGGGAATCTCGCAACAAACCACAGTGCATGATAAAACAACCAGAAGGACAGAACGAGATAACCGATGACAAAGACGATGATGACGCTCGTGAGCAACTGCGATTGTTTCCTCAACGACAGCAGCCGCCGCCAAGTTTGAAGCGCGTTGACGCGCAGTAACAGAAACAACGGCGATATTTTGGGTTGAACGAAAGTCGCGGGCACGGCGTCCAAGTTAGCGTGGAATGACGCCGGGCGCAATTGTGCCGGGGAGGTGATTTTGGCCGAGGCGTGAAAAGTAGCAATGAAATTGACCAGATTCAGCCGCCGCCATTTTCTGCTGACGTTCGGTACGGCCTGTGCCGGCGCGCCGGTGGCCACAGTGGCGGATGCCGGATGGCTTGAACCCACGTGGTTGAAGGTCAGGCACTTGCGTATTGGCGATGGCCCACCCGCCGTCCGCCTCGTTCATTTTACCGACTTGCATTACAAGGGCGACCACACCTATGCAGAATCGGTCGTCAAGACCATCAACTCCTTCTCGCCGGATCTGGTGTGTTTCACCGGCGACATTATGGAGCAAACCCGGTTCCTGCCCGAGGCGTTGGAAATTCTTTCCGGCATCAAATCGCCCATGTTTGGTGTACCCGGAAATCACGATTATTGGAGTGGTGCGTCGTTCGAGGTCATCGGCCGGTGCTTTGCGGCCACCGGCGGCGCTTGGCTGCTCGACGAACAGCAGGCGGTGGCCGGCGGAAAAATCAACCTGGTGGGCATCACCTGCCGGAGTTTCTACAACGTTCCGCCGCCGCTGAATCCCGGGGCAAAAACCGTTTTGCTGATGCATTATCCGGCGTGGATAAAGCGACAGGGTGACCATCGGTTCGATCTGGTACTGGCCGGTCATTCCCATGGCGGACAGGTGCGCATTCCATTTTATGGAGCCATCGCGCTGCCGCCCGGGGTGGACGAATACGACCTTGGCTTGTTCCAAACCGAGTCCGGCCCGCTTTATGTGAACCCGGGCATCGGCTGGTATTACTATGACGTGCGATTTAACTGCCGCCCGGAAGTCACCGTGATCGAAGTTTGACTTTCAAGAACCGGGAAATCTGTCTGCGCTTCAATTTTCCAGTTGACATACATTGTAGTTCAATGTATAAGACTGCCATGCTTGCGAAAGATTTGGTTGCCGCATCCTCCAAACCGTTGCTGCTTTCCATTCTCGCCGACGGTGAAAGTTATGGCTACGAAATCATTCAGAAAGTACGCGAGCTTTCCGGCGGGCGGATCGAGTGGAGCGACGGGATGCTCTACCCGGTTTTGCACCGGCTGGAACGTGACGGCCTGATTGACTCCGAATGGAAGGAAGCCGAAACCGGGCGTGAGCGGAAATACTATTTCATCAGTTCCGGCGGGCGCAAAGCCCTCAAAACCGAACGCCAGCAATGGCTGGCCGTTCACAACACCTTGAGCAAATTATGGAAAATCAAACCCGTTTCGATCTAAACGCCGCCGTTGAAAACTGGCGGCAGGAACTGGCCGCGCAACCAAATCTCGCGCTCGACGACCGGCGCGAATTGGAAACACACTTGCGCGATGCCATTACCGAATTCCGCCAGCGCGGTTTGAATGACGAAGAAGCTTTCTGGCTCGCGCGTCAAAGGATTGGCCGACCACAACAGCTTGCCGAGGAATTTACCAACGGTGACCCAACCAAAGTCTGGCGCGAACGAGCATTTTGGATGATGTTTGTGCTGTTTCTGTCGGTCATTTTGATCAACGTAATCAGCGTTTTGGCTTATGATCTTCAGGTCGTCCGCACACAATCGGATGGCGCTAGCTTTCAGATGGCGCAGACAATTGCACGAGAACTTGTGTTTCTTTTGCCGGTTTTAATTCCGTTAGTTTTAGCAATATTGGTGAGGTCAGGGAAAATGGTTCACCTAATTTCAAAATTAAGGTTTCTGATTGAAAACCGGCTCCGTTTGGCGATTGGAATTTTTGGAATTATTGCCATAGCAGCAGCATTTGTGACTGTCGCAGCTATAACGCACAACGAGAAAATTCACTCGTTAGGATTGGGTTTGCCTCGCCTCCATGCTCGCCTTCACCTTATGGTTTCGATCTGGCAGATTTTATATTCGGCTTTTTTTTATCCAGTAACGCTTGCACTCGTGCTCTTCTTACTTATGCCATCAAAGAACCAAAGGAAACGAAAGCACGCTTGATTTCTTTCCCGTTGAAGCGGCAGTGAACGGTTTGTATCGTGCGGGCAATGTCGTTGCCGGAACCCAAAAAGTCCCCGCTGGCCGCACAGGCCGGCCGTGGCGAAGCTGCGCCGCCCTTGCGAAGGCCAGTCACTTCACTTTGGGGCGTCGGCGCGGAACGCGCGGTGCAACTGGCGCGGCTCGATATTCATACGGTCGAAGCTTTGCTGCTGCACCGCCCGCGGCGTTACGAAGACCGCCGGCATTTTCGGGCCATCGCCGAATTGACCCGGGACGAGGCGGCCACCGCGCGGGGCACCATTGTCGCACAGGGATTGAAACGTTTTCGCGGCGGAACGAAGTCCGTTTTTGAATTTGTCCTCGACGACGGCACGGCGCGCCTGCATTGCCGCTGGTGGAACCTGCCGTTCATGGAGAAGTATTTTGCGGTTGGCGACGAGGTGTTTGTCTTCGGCAAGCTCGTCGAGACCAAACCGCGCACGATGGATCATCCCGAATCGGAAGTCATTGAGGACGGCGAGGAAAGCTTCATCCATATCAACCGCATGGCGGCAATTTATCCGCTCACTGAAGGCCTGCCGCAACGCTGGTTGCGCGGATTGATCTGGCGGACGCTGGGAAAATTTGAATCGCAGTTCGTCGAACCACAGGTGGGGCGTGTCACTCCGTGCGCGCCGCCTTCCGGGACAATTCGTCGGCGCGCAGAGGACTGCGCGCCCTACCCGGATTTGCCGACGCGCGCCAACGCGGTCCACATGATTCATTTTCCCGAAGAATTGACCGATGCCGAAATTGCGCGGCGACGGCTGGCTTTGGATGAATTCGTAGCACTGCAATGTGAAATGCAGCTTCGCCGAAGGAATTTTGAAGCCAGATCGCGCGCGCTGCCGTGCGGCGGCGACAACCGTTTGATGAGGCCATTTCTGGCCCGGCTCGGCTTCAAGCTCACCAACGCGCAGACGAACGTGCTCCGTGAAATCCGTTCGGACATGGGCGGCGCTCACCCGATGCGGCGGTTGCTCCAGGGTGATGTCGGGTCGGGCAAAACCGTTGTGGCCGCGTGCACAGCGCTGATGGCATTGGAGAGCGGTTTTAACGTGGCCCTCATGGCGCCAACGGAGATTCTGGCGGAACAGCACTTTCAAAATTTCTCGCGCTGGTTCGAGCCACTGGAAATCAAGGTTCAATTGCAAACCGGCAGCCGGAAAACCGCCGGTGACAAGCGGCAAGTGACAAGTGACATGAAGCTGCCGCCCGTCAATCGTGTCACCTGTCACCTGTCACCTGTCGCCCTTTTTATCGGTACTCACGCCTTGCTCACGGCCGGGTTCGACCTGCCCAACCTTGGTTTGGTCGTTATTGACGAGCAGCACAAGTTCGGCGTGACCCAACGCGAGCAGCTCGTGCGCAAGGGAAATTACCCGCATTTGCTCGTGATGACGGCGACACCGATTCCGCGCACGCTTGGCCTGACACTCTACGGCGATCTTGATGTTTCCGTGATTGATGAAATGCCGGCCGGCCGCGGCCGCGTGAAAACATTTGTGCGAGCGGCGGACACGCTGCTCAAGGTGTGGGAATTCATCCGCGAAAAGCTCACCGCCGGGCAGCAGGCTTACGTGGTTTATCCACGTGTGGAAGAGCAGGACACGGCCAACGACCTCAAGGCCGTGACCAAGGAATTTGAAAACGTCCGGCGCTTGCTTGCGCCGTTTCGCGTTGGTTTGCTGCATGGCCGGCTCAAAGGCCGGGAGAAGGAAGACGTGATGACGGCGTTTCGCGCGAACCGGGTCCAGGTGCTGGTGGCGACGGCGCTGATTGAAGTGGGCCTGGACGTGCCGAATGCGACCGTCATGCTTATCGAGAACGCGGAGCGATTCGGGCTGGCGCAATTGCATCAATTGCGCGGCCGCATCGGGCGCGGCACCAGCGGGTCGTTTTGCGTTTTAATTTCCGGCGCCGGGACCGGCGAAGCGCGTGAAAGGCTCCAGGCGCTGGAAGAAACCACGGACGGGTTTCGCATTGCCGAAATGGATTTGAAACTGCGCGGGCCGGGTGAATTGCTGGGCCAAAGACAGAGCGGCCTGCCCAAATTCCGCTTTGGCAGTCTGACGGAAGATTTGGATTTGATACGCCGGGCGCGGGAACTGGTGGTGCAACCTTCGCGTGGTTTTCCTGAAAAAATCTGAAGATTGTGCTTGCGGCGCGCAAGGATTTTGGGGTAGTTGAGCCGCGTATGAAAAAATTAGTCTATCTAGTTGCTGCGTTCGGCCTCCTTTACATCGGGCTGCTGGCGGGTTGCCAGAAACAGGCAGAAATGACGCCTGCGCCGGAAACGCCGTCCACCAACGCGCCTGCCACGAACGCGCCTGCCACGAACGCGCCCGCGCAATAATTGCGTCGGGCGGGGTCTGTCGCGCGCGGCGCGGCAAGGGGGCTTGATTTTCAGCGTCAATATAAAATTTCCAATTGGCGCTGGGAAATTTTGCGGCTTGGACTAAATTGCCGCTATGAGAGTTTTTTTATTAATTCCGGTGGTTGCTGGTTTCTTTCTGGCTGGTTGCGGCAACAATTCCAGTTCAACCGGCCAAGCGACCACGAATAACCCCGCCACTAACTTCGCCAACGGGAACCCGGTCACCGTGGTGCCGGATTACCTCGGTGTCGTTGGTCAGGCGCAGAAATACTCGGTAAAGCAGATTGATCTGGCACAACTCAATCAGGCCATCCAGCAGTTCAACGCAGCGGAAGGGCGTTATCCGAACGATCTTCAAGAATTGGTTCCCAATTACCTTGCTAAAATCCCGCAGGTGCCGGCCGGTTATCAAATCAGTTACGACCCCGCCACCGGGAAGGTAAAAGTGGTCCAAAGGTAAAATTCCTTCTCAAAGGGAAAGGTATTTCAACACGTCCACTTCTTTTTTGAAGACGAGTTCAATGGAATTGTCCTTGAACTGCACGTTCAGTATCGCCCCTTTGTCAGCCTGATAATACGCCCACAGGACTTGCCCGTTCCTGGGATTGATCCGGCGGATCCAGATATGAGCCGGATCAGGCGTAATGCCGGCCAGGTCTGCCATCTTGGTTTCGTCCTCGCTTGGATTATAGATCTGAACCGTGTAAATAAAATTTCCCGACAGATATGAGATGAAGCCGCCCGGCTGCGCGTTCCACAAGGTCTGGCCCGTCCGGGGGTCAATTTTGAGCAGGCTGGCCTGGATTTTTTGCGTGATGTCAATCTGGCGTGAATACCGGATGTTTTCCGGATCGGCGGTCGTGGTGTTGACGTACAACATTCCCTGGTCGTCGAAAAACAAGCCGACGACGCCAACCGTCGGCAGGCGCCAACGCGCGTTGCCGGTTGCCAGATCAAACGCCGTCAACACCGCCTGATCAAAGACATAAAGCGTGTCGCCACGCTCGACGCATGGTCCTGCGCCAAACGGCGAGGCTGCTTCGTTCTCGTCGCGGTTATCAACGGGGACGTTGTAAGTCAGCATGGCTTGCCAGAGCTTTTTGTTCGTCTTGTCAAAAACAATGAGCGTCTTTCCGGCGGTGAGGACATTCACGGTTTTAAGCGGAAACAGTGCGGGCGGACCGGTGACCTCACCGGTCCAATCAGCGGCGCCGGCGGAATCGGGCCGGCGGAGTGAGACCTGGTAAAGGCTTTCATCTTCCTGCACCGTGCTGCCCCCGCGACTGCGCTGCATTTCATTGAGGGTTTCGTTCGCGGCGGCCGATTCGTTCGCGGCGCCCAGGTTGCCACTCAACGCGGATTTTCCCGACGATGCCTTCATTGCTTCGCGCGTGACAATTTGTGATTTCAACAGCCGCACAGCGAGCTCGGCGTAACCATATTGACTGGAGATGACTGTGAAATGTCCGGTTTCATTTTCAGCCGGTTTGGGTTGTTGGGCCGGGGACGCGTTGGAACGTGGCCGGTTCTGGTCATTGAGTTCCGCTTGAAGGCGTTCCTGCTCTGAACTGTTGGCCAGCAAGGCGGGCAAGGCAATCTGTGCCGGCAGGCTCAGATGTTGCGCCTGTTCCCCGACTTTCGCCGGGTTTATTGGCCTCCCCATGCCAGCGCCCGGTGCCAGCGGAAGGCCGGCGCCGGCCTGGCTGCCGGCGCTGTCGCTCGGCGTTGTCGCGGCGACCAGGATCTGTCCCGCTTGACCGATTTCCTCGATGCGCGATTCGCCGGTCGCCGGATTGATATGCGTGACGAGCGCCCGCCCGTTTGCGCCTTCTCCCATTATCAGAAATTCGCTGTTGCGGGTGATCAATTCACCCGCGCCGGCCTCCAGCGGAATTTCCTGCAACACCTTGCCCGTGTCCCAATCGTAATGCGTCAGCTTTCCCGGCGCGGCGACCCAAACATTCTCGCCGGAAACGTGCAATTGCAGTGATCCTTCCAGGTCACGGATCGCCCATTCTTCAAGCTGACTTTGGGGGATTCTCGGTTGATCTCTGTCGGTCGGCTGCAATCGATTTCCGCGCGCAACCGCATCCGCGATTTGCTGCGGCGTCACCAGTACCTGCGACCAGACTTCTTTTCCAGACCTGATGTCGTAACGCGCCAAAGTGCCGCCGTGCAGGAACACAATCTGATTCGTTCCGCAGAGTCTGGATTCACCGGTATAAGCAACGCTATCGAAACGCACGGAAAGAACCGCGTGCGGCACCGAGCCGACCCACGCATACCATACCCAAAAGCCAAAACCCCCGAGAACGAGAACCGCGGCCAATCTGGTGATGAGGCCGGCCTTTCGCCAATGCCTGGCTGCGGCCACCGTCTTTTGCCCCGCGAAAACGGGCACCTCGAGGTTCTGCGCTTCCGCCCGCGCGCGGCAAAACGGCGAACAGACATGGCCGAACAAGCTCATGCATTGGTGGCACATCGGCTTTCCGCAAACTACGCAATGATGAACAGCCAACTCGTGAGGATGCTTCGGGCAATACTCCGTGGCGGCCGGAGCGGCCGGCGTTGCCTCCACCCGCGCGGATGATTGCGCCTCGGTGCGGGCGATTTTGAGTCGCGGGGTTTCGGTCGCCGGCGGCGCGGGAGATACTTGTCCGGCAAATTCGCGGCGGATCAATTCGTTGACAAAATCCGATGAATCCAACCCGCAACCTGGGCAGACGAACGTCACCGGGTTTTGCAGCATTTCCGGTGTGGCGTCGAAGGCGTATTTTGCGCCGCAAGCGCACTGAATTTTCATAAGGCACTTAAGGTTTCGGATTCAACAGCACAACGCCGTTGGTGGTCACGGGCGAAAACGGAAGCGCCGGCGGCGTCAATTCCGCGTGCCCGTCGCAGAACAGAAAATTCCCGCCGTATTTGTAATGGTTGTTGCCCGGCGGCTTGCCCGTGGCGGAAAACGCCAGATCACCAACCTTCTTCGGCAGCGTGTTGACCTGCCAATCGGACATCAGCGGCTGTTGCGCGTCGCCCAGGCGTTGTCCCATGTAATAGGCGTAGCTGATTTTGCGATCGGCGAACGGCCTGCCCGACGGCAGCGGCGAATCCTTGCTACCCGGGCAGATAAAAATGGATGTGTCCGCCGTGTAACGCGGCACCAGCAGGCTCAACGGCTCTTCTGATCTGGTGGCGTTGGTATTTGCCGGCAGTTTGCCGTCGAAGTCGTTGGCGTAAATTTGGAGCGCCACGTAGATCTTCTCCAGATTTTGTTGGCAGGCCCGCTGCGCCGCGTGCTGGTGGCTTTCCGCCGTGAATCCCCACATCATGACGGTGAGGATGATCATCAACGCCAGGACGATGAGCAGCTCAACAAGCGAAAAACCCGATCTGGCGGAAGGCATTCCGAAGCGCCCGCCATTCGCGCGAACGCAGCCGCTTTGCCCGAACGCCGTCATGCCCGTCTTATAACGCAACCGCGCATCCCGAGCAATGGGAAGATTTTCAATCTGACGAAATCAGCATTTTTTTCTCGTAAAATTCCCGTTCACACGCAAAGAGTGCTTATTGTCTTTTCTTGAACGAACTAAACATCAGGCTGGATTTCGAGTCCTGAAAAATGCGGTCATCACCCGCCGGAACTGTAATTACAATGAAAATGAACTGTTTCAATGAGTTTGTCCTGGGAGCGGCACGGCGCATCGCCATGCCGATTGCGGTTTATCCCGGTCTGGCATTTACGGGAGCGCGGGTCATCAACGTCATCAGCAATCCGCGAGCGCAGATCGAGGCGCAAATGGCATTGCGCGAGCGTTACCGAACCCCCTTTGTCCTCTCGGCGATGGATTTGAGCGCGGAAGCCGAGGCCTTTGGCTGCCAAATCCATTTCTCGGAAACAGAAGTGCCGGTGGTGACGGGCCGGTTGGTGACGAACGTGGAACAAGCACAATGCCTTCCGGTTCCCAAACCCGGTGACAAGCGCACGGCGATACATCTTGAAGCTGTGCGGGGTTTGCATGCCATGGCAAATGGTTCGCTGGTATTGGGCGGTTGTATCGGGCCATTTTCCCTGGCGGCGCGGCTGGTCGGTGTGAGCGAAGCCTTGGAACTGACACTGGCCGACCCGGACTTGATGCATGTCGTGTTGGAAAAAAGCGCCGCTTTTCTAACCAATTACCTCCGCGCGTTCCGCTCTGCAGGCGCGGATGGCGTCATTATCGCCGAGCCGGCGGCGGGTCTGCTGTCGCCCCGCGGATTAACCGCATTCTCCTCAGCCTATCTCAAAACGATGGCGGCGGCACTGGCCGACGGGCGTTTTGCCCTCGTACTGCACAATTGCGCCGCAAAAACGCTGCACTTGCCGGCAATTTTGGAAACCGGCTTGAAAAGCTTTCATTTCGGCGCGCCCATGGATGTGGCCGCCGGGTTGGGGAAAGTCCTGTCCGATGTGGTATTGTGTGGGAATCTTGATCCAGCGGGTATCTTCTGCCAGTTGTCCGCCGACGAAGTGAGTGCACGCACCATCAGCCTGCTCGCGGCCACGGCCGGCCATCGAAATTTTGTGCTTTCCTCCGGGTGCGACCTGCCGTTCAACACCCCGCTCGACAATCTGGATGCGTTTTTTACGGCGGCAAAATCCGCCGTGCCTTTTCCGAAAGCTGCTTGATTCAAGCCATCACTCGCTTGGCCAGACTGGCTGCCACCGCCGCGCTCTCGCCATAACCGTCGGCACCAATTTCATCGGCGAATCGCTGTGTAACGGGCGCTCCGCCTACCAGCACTTTTACCTGGTCGCGAACGCCGGCTTTCTTCAGGGCCTCGAGGGTGTCTTTCATGGCGGGCATGGTTGTGGTTAAAAGCGCGGACAGGGCCAGGATTTGCGGGTTCTTCTTCTTGACCGCCGCGACAAACTGTTCGGGCGTGACGTTCACCCCGATGTCGGTCACCTCAAAGCCGCCGCCTTCGAGCATGGCCGTCACAAGGTTCTTGCCGATGTCGTGCAAATCACCTTTGACCGTGCCGATGACCACCCGCCCCGCCAGCTGCACACCGCCGGCCGCCAGCAAGGGGCGTAGCGGTTCCAGCGCGGCTTTCATCGCGCGGGCGGACAGCAACAGTTCGGGGACAAAATATTCGTTGCATTCGAACCGCTGTCCCGCTTCGCGCATTGCGGGCATCATGTAATCCTGAACCAGTTTCAGAGGATCAACCCCGTCCTTGATGGCTTGTTCGGAGACGGATTTGGCGGTTTTGACATCACCATTCAGAATGGCTTCGTGAAGCGGCTTGAGGTCTTGCATGGGATGAGATGGTTGATTGGAAAAGTTTAGCCCTTTTGCAGGAATTACCGCCATTTTTTTCTCGTAAAATTTGCCGTTCACAGGCATGAATTCAGGTTCGTTCCGATGATGCGTGAACAAATTGTCATTTTGGACTTCGGGTCGCAATACACTCAGGTCATCGCGCGCCGCGTTCGCGAATGCAACGTGTATTCACAAATCCTGCGCTACGATACACCGGCGCACGAACTCGCAAAGCTCAGGCCCCGCGGTCTGATCTTGTCCGGCGGCCCCGCCAGCGTCTATGCGGACGGCGCGCCGTTGCCGGACCGGAGGGTTTTCAACCTGGGTATTCCCATCCTCGGCATTTGCTATGGTGTCCAAACCTTTGCGCAATTCCTCGGCGGCCGGGTCGAGAAAGGCCGGAAACGCGAATACGGCAAGGGCACGCTCATGGTGAAAGACCCGGCGTGCGCCTTGTTCAAAAATTTACCCAGGAAATTGCAGGTTTGGAATTCACATGGCGACAAACTCACGAAATTACCGCGCCATTTCAAACCGGTCGCCGTGACGGAAAATTCCGAATTCGCGGCGATCGAAAATCGCGCCCGGAAATTTTTCGGCCTGCAATTTCATCCGGAAGTCGTCCACACGCCGCGCGGGCGGGAGATCATTGCCAATTTTGTCCACCAGATTTGCGGCTGCGGGAGACAATGGACCATGCGGCATTACATCGAACAGGCCGTTGCCCAGGTTCGCGCCCAGGTTGGCGGGGGAAAAGTCATTCTGGGGCTCAGCGGCGGTGTGGACTCGAGTGTCGCAGCGGCGCTGATTCACAAGGCCATTGGCGACCAGCTCACCTGCATTTTCGTCAACAATGGTGTGTTGCGCGGGCGCGAGGCGGAAGTCGTGCGCGAGGTTTTCGGGCGACATTTCAAAATCAAACTGCAATACGAAAACACTTCTAAACTGTTCTTACGGCGGCTCAAGGGCGTGACCGATCCGGAGCGCAAACGGAAAATCATCGGCCGGACGTTCATCGAGGTTTTCAGCACGGCCACGCGACGCGCCGGGAAGGCGAAGTTTCTGGCGCAAGGCACGCTGTACCCGGACGTGATCGAGTCGGTGCCCATCGCCGGCAATCCGGCCGCAATGATCAAGAGCCATCACAACGTCGGTGGCCTGCCAAAGAAGATGAAATTTCAACTGGTCGAGCCGCTAAAGTGTTTGTTCAAGGATGAAGTCCGCCAACTTGGACTCAAACTGGGTCTGCCTCGTGAAATTGTCTTCCGCCAGCCGTTTCCCGGCCCGGGTCTGGCGGTTCGTATCCTTGGTGAAGTGACACTGGAGCGGTTGAGAATTTTGCGCAACGCGGATGCCATTGTCGTCAACGAGATGAAAAGCAGCGGCTGGTATTATAAAATCTGGCAAAGTTTTGCCGTGCTGCTGCCGGTTCGTAGCGTGGGCGTGATGGGTGACGAACGCACTTATGACTATACGATTGCGATTCGCGCGGTGGAATCACAGGACGGTATGACGGCGGACTGGGTGAAGCTGCCGTATCGTTTGCTCGAAAAGCTTGCCAGCCGCATCGTCAACGAGGTCAAAGGCGTGAACCGTTGCGTGTTCGACATTACCAGCAAGCCGCCGGGAACGATTGAGTGGGAATAAGTCGGATTTTTTTGTTGGTTTAAAATTCGCACAGGTCTAATCTGACTTCGTCGTCAAACCGTTACCGATTATGGACATCATCTTTGATTGCCCTAATTGCCAGCAGGAACTGGTTGTGGACAATGCCGGGGCAGGCACGGAAATCGACTGCCCGGCGTGCGGTGAAACCATCACCATTCCACGGCAATCCACCAAATCCGCGCCGGAAGTGGCTCCGCCGACCGGCCAACCGGTCAACCCCATTGCTGCGTCAGCCGCTGCTAAAGTTGAAAAACACCTCAAAGTGCCGGTACGCGACAAGCCCAGCGAGTTGTTGATCAAGACAACCGATGCGCCGGTGGAAACGGTGACCAGGGGCGCCAATAAAAAAATCCGCCTCCACACCATTCGCCACGCCACGTGCTTTGAATCCGGCCACGACCGGTTTGATGACAAGGTAACGGAGTTTCTGAATGATGTCGGCGAGGCCAATCTGATCGGCGTTCACACTGTCCATTATACCTATGTGGACATCGCTTCGCAAAAGACACTGTCGGATTATGGCGTGTTGATTGTTTACCGTGGTTGAACACGGTTCCGGAGCGTTTATGAAAAACGTTCATAGAATAACCGGCTGAAGCCTGGGTGAACTTTTGTGCGTCATTATAGTTATTTCGATTCTGGCCGCGATTTACCCTGGTGTCATGGCCAGGGCATTGGCACATGTCAAAAAGGTCCTTGGCGGATTTCAGATGCCAACACCCGGAGCCTGCCTTGACTTGTTGATTTTAGATGGGTAGTGTCGCCGTATGAATCGCCGGATTGTCTTATTGCTGGTCGTGGCCGCGGTTGTGGCGCTGTTTCCACTTCGCTCGCCGGCGCCGTTGGTTTATACGCCGGGCGAAGGCTGGTATTACGAACCGTTTGGCATGGCGGCCGGATGGCAACGCACGCGCGCCAAGGACCAACTGGATGTGGCGGAGGAGGCCTTCAAGGGCCAGGACTACAGCCTCGCGCTCCGGGCCGCGTATCGCGTCGTTAAGGTGTGGCCGCTTTCGGATTACGCATCGCACGCGCAATACCTTGTCGGCCGTTGCCTGGAGGCGAAGGGCAAGGATGAAATGGCTTTCGACGCCTATCAGGTAATCGTCGAACAATATCCCAAGAGCGCGGAATACGAGGATGTGCTTTGGCGTCAATACGCCATCGCCAGGCGCTTTCTTCAGGGCGAATGGCCCAAACTCTGGGGTTACATCCCCTATCCGCCTTCGATGGATCAACCGGCAGACATGTTCGGCAAGATTGTCCAGAGCGGCCCTTACAGTGATGTCGCCCCCCACGCCCAGTTGCGCGTCGGCGCCGCGCGCGAAAAACAGAAGGATTATCCGGCGGCGGTGAAGGCCTACGAAACCGCCGCGGACCGTTATCAAAACCAGCCGGTGATCGCCGCCGACGCGTTGTATCGGGAAGGCATTTCGTATGCGAAAGAAGCGGCAACCGCCGAATATGATCAAAACACCGCCGCCCAGGCCATCGCCGTCTTTACCGACTTCCTTACGGTTTACCCCGACGACCGGCGTGCTCCACAGGCGCAACGCATCATCACCATGCTCAAGTCCCAGCAGGTGCAGGGCAATTTTAAGATCGCGCAATTTTACGAGAACGGCAAAAAGTGGGACGGCGCGGTGATCTATTACAATGAGGTGCTGCAATTGGATCCCAATTCGCGCTATGCCGCCCTCGCCCGGCAGCGCATTGAAGTCCTCAAGCCACGCCTGCAGGCGTCCGCTGACTGAAATGCGCCAGCTCCTGTTCCCCGCCGCCCTGGTTCTGGCCCTGTTGTTGGCTGGCTGCGCCGGTTATCATCTGGGCCCGGTCAACGGCGCGATGGCCGGCGAAAAATCCATCGAAGTGCTGCCCTTCAATAATCAAACCCTGCAACCGCGTCTGGGCGATGCGCTGACCCAGGCGTTGCGTGAAGAATTGCAAACCGATGGTACTTATCATCTCGCCACCCGGGAACCCGGCGACGTAGTCGTGACGGGCGTTATTACGAGTTACGACCGAGAAGGCTTGAGCTTTCTGAGTGCGGACGTGGCCACGCCGCAGGATTACCGCGTGGCGATTACTGCGCACGTCACGGCACGCGAACGCAACACCGGCAAGGTGCTGCTCAGCAGGGACGTGCATGGCGACACGTTGGTACATGTGGGCAGCGATTTGGCAGATGCGGAACGGCAGGCCCTTCCCTTGCTGGCGCAGGATTTGGCCAGAAATATCACCGAGCTTTTGACCGAAGGAGCGTGGTAAAAAACAGTTGGTTTGGTTGGAACAACCGACTATTCTTAAAACTGTTTCAACGCAATAAACAAACCAAAAAGCCTTATTAACCTATGAAAAATCACATCTCCAAAATCATGGTCTTAAGTCTGTTCACCACCGCGTTGCTGGTGGTGCCTGTGTTTGCTCAAGCCCAGGACGCGAATAATACAAACGCGCCGTCGTCGTCAGACCAAACCACAAGTCCCAAGCCGGCAAAACATGGGATCATTCCGTTTCATGGCAAACTTGGTGCCGTGGATACCAGCGCCATGACATTCACGATTGGCACTCGCACCTTTGTGGTTACCGCCGACACAAAGATCTTCAATAACGGCGAGGTAGCGACCCTGTCGGACGGCAAGGTAGGCGAACCGGTGCGCGGGACTTACAAAAAAACCGAAGCCGGCAAGCTTGAAGCCGTGACCGTGCATTTCGGCGCCAAGACCGGGGAAAAACCGAACCCGGAAAATTCAAGCGGGAATTGATCCTCCGGCCTGATTGCTTCAAGCGGGCGGCAACGCCCGCTTTTTTATTTACCGTTTCCACCAACTGGTAAGGCTCTTGGTTTTTTGCGGCACCCCTTGATATTGTTTAACCAGCAACTGACTGCGCGCCGCTTCGAGCGCCATGCGAAATTCGTCGTAGCTTAAAAACCGGGCCGCCGGGTCTTTGGCCAACGCCCGCGTCAGCGCGTCGCTGGTGGGTTGCGTGATTTCGGGCACGGCCAGGTTGGGCGGCGTCAACGGCGTTTGCACCTGGGCGATAATAACCTCCTCGGCCGTCGGCGCGTCAAACGGAACACGCCCAATCAGTGCGTGATAGAGCGTCGCGCCCAGGCTGTACATGTCGGACAAAAACGTTTCCGGCTCGCGTTTGATTTTTTCCGGCGCGACATAGTACGGCGTGCCCCAGGTGACATCGTCCGATTCCTGTTCGGCATCGGTTTTTTGCGCGAGGCCGAAATCCACCAGTTTCGGTTCGTGGTCCGCATTGAACAAAATGTTGCCCGGCTTGATGTCCCGGTGGAGCAAATCGTGTTTGAGCGCCATGTCGAGCGCAGAGGCGATTTTGATGCCGATGTCCAGCACGTCGAGCTCCGGCAGCGCGTGCAACTTCTCGATGCGCTGGTCCAGGCTGCCGCGGTCGGCCAGTTCCATAACCAGATAGTATTGGCCTTCCGCCTCGTCGAACGTATAGATGTGGACGATATTCGTGTGATTGAGGCGGGCACAGGCGCGCGCTTCCCGGTAGAAACTTTCCCGCGCCTTCTCATCTTCGAGCAGTTCCTTCTTCATCAACTTCACCGCCACCATGCGTTCCAACGTCGTGTCCCAGGCGCGATAAACGTTCCCCATGCCGCCGGAACCAATGACCGCGCGCAGTTCGAACTGCCGCAATTGCATCGGCATCATGATCGGGTGCCCGCATTTGGTGCAGGGGACGGTGCCGAGCGGCGCCAAATCGCCGGGGATGAAGACCTTTGTCTCGCACCAGCTGCATGTGACCATGCGCAGGGGTTTCTCGCTCATGCTGGAGTAAATCTACCACCGCCCTGCTCGCCGACAAGCCTTGAGAAGCAGGATTTGCGGCGCAAAGAATTCTTTGACAAACACCCCAAAATGGTGTTTCTTTCCGGTGTTGAAAATGAAAGACACGTTTGTTCGAACACTGAAGCACGTGCCGGCCGATGGTCGCATGTCCATTTGGCAGCGTAATTGCTTTGGTTTTGGCATCGTGGGAATAAAAAGGTAAAAGCAACCACAGATTTTCGGAAAACCCGCGATTGCCAAGTCAATCGCGGGTTTTCTGTTTATTGAACCAAAACTGTAACGAAAGGAAAAACATGAACAAAAATCAAACACGGGCCTTCGCCGCGCCGGAGTGGCTTCGGCCACGCGGGCGGGTGGCGACCCGATTCGTCCCCGAAACACGGTTCGAACTGCGGCCGGGACCGCCGGCCCCGTTTCGGGCCACGCAGGAAAACGAGTTCGAGCGGCTGAAAAATCAGTTGCTCACGCTGCAACTGACCGGGCTGACCAGGCCGGAGTTGAACACCCCGGTGCGGCGGGCGGCCAACGAAGCGGCGGCATTGGCGTGGGTGACCCTCTACCCATTGCTGGTGTTCCCGGTGTTGTTCGAGGAAAAAGCCGCGACCGCGCTGCGCCAGACAGAACGCCAGGCGCGCATTTATGCGACCAGTCGCGAACTGCTCGGCGTATGAACTCGTCGCACCAGCTTAAAGTGGGGCACGGGCGCACGGGTAGTCGTTGGCGTGGGTGAGTTTTCCACACCTGCGCCAACGGCGGCTCGTTGCGCCTTTTTTGCTTTGTGGGGAAATTGAACTGGCGGGAACGCCGCGCGGCTGCCACCGAAACCGCAGGCGAGCCAAACGGTCGTTCCTGCCTTTCAAATCACGTCTCCTCGACGCGCTGAATCCGCGCGCCGAGTTTTCGCAGCTTCACGTCCATGCCTTCATATCCGCGATCCAGATGGTAGATGCGGTTCACCTGCGTCGTTCCTTTGGCCGCCAGCCCGGCAATCACCAGCGCCGCCGACGCGCGCAAATCGCTGGCCATCACCGGCGCGCCGCTCAAGGGCCGCCCGCCCTTGACAATGGCACTCGGCCCTTCGATTTCAATGTCCGCGCCGAGCCGCGCCAGTTCGCTGACGTGCATGAAGCGCGATTCAAAAATCCGTTCGGTGATGATGCTGATGCCCGGCGCCAGCGCCAGCAGCGACATCATCTGCGCCTGCACGTCCGTTGGAAAACCCGGGTACGGCAGCGTGGTCACGTCCACTGCTTTCAAATGGCCGCGTCGGCGCGCGTGCAAATCCTCCCCGTGGCGTTCAACCGGCACACCCGCCTCGTTCAACTTGTCGGTCATGGCACGCAGATGATCCGCCCGGGCGCCTTTCAGGGTCACCTCGCCGTTCGTGGCGGCGGCGGCGATGGCAAAAGTTGCCGCTTCAATCCGGTCGGGAATGACTTCATGCACGGCGCCGTGCAGTTTCCTGACGCCGGTGACGGTGATGGTCGGGCTGCCCGCGCCGGAAATTTTCGCGCCCATGGCCGTCAAAAATTTGGCCAAATCAACCACCTCCGGTTCACACGCCGCGCTTTCAATGACCGTTACCCCTGCGGCCAGCGTCGCCGCCATCATCACGTTGGCCGTGCCGAGCACCGTCGAACCGGCGCGACCGCCGAGAAACATGATGGTTCCGTCCAGTTGCTTCGCGGCCGCGTCAACGTAGCCGCCCTCAATTTTGATTTTGGCGCCCAGCGTCTCGAAACCCTTCAGGTGCAGATTGATGGGTCGCGCGCCAATGACGCAACCACCGGGCAGCGACACGCGTGCTTTTTTCAAGCGGCCGAGCAGCGGGCCCATGATGCAGATCGAGCCGCGCATTTTGCGGACGAGTTCGTAATCCGCGTAACCGCGGATTTTCTGCGCATGAACGGTCAAAGTGCCGCCCTCAAAGTTGGTCTCCGCGCCCAGCGATTCGAGAATCCGCGCCATGAATCGCGTGTCGCTCAAATCCGGCACGCACTGGATGACACACGGTTCATCGGTCAGCAACGCCGCCGCCATGATGGGCAGCGCGGCGTTTTTGCTGCCGCTGATGGCCACTTCACCGTGCAACGGCACGCCGCCTTTGATCAAAAAGCTTTCCATGTGAATTTATTCAACCACGGATGGACACGGCGCGGCTGACGCCGCAACCAAAGTAGCGCAGACTGGCAGTCTGTGTACCCCGAAAGCTTTCGGGGCTGGTCGCGGATTGGCAATCCGCTGGTGCCGCCAAATGCGATCGCCCGCCCGACTGCCAGTCGGGGATACGGCAGGTTGCCAACCTGCGCTACGATCCAACGTGGCATCGCCAAAAATTTTGCGCAGAAAAACAAAACTTTCATCGATAGTAGTACGGATGGACGCGGATAAAAAACCGGTGACAGAAAGCCGGTATAAAAATCTGTGTTTATCCGTGTTCATCTGTGGTTAAAAATTTTCATCAGCGTCGCGCAATCAAAATTCTGGCGCGGTGAGAGTAGTCTTCCTTGACCGCCTCGACAATCCACTTTTCGGCTTCAAAAATCTTCTGGATGGCTGTGGCCTGGCCGTCGCCGACTTCCAGCATGATCTTGCCATCCGGTTTCAAGCACGGTTTCGCTTGTATCGAAAACATCCGATAGAAATCCAAGCCATCCGCGCCGCCGTCCAACGCCGCGCGCGGATCGAAATCCCGCACTTCCGGCTGAAGCGTCGCGATTTCGGCGGACGGAATGTAAGGCGGGTTGCTGATGATCAAATCGAAGCGCGCATCAACCGGGAGCGCCGCGAAGCCATCGCCTTTCCGGAATTCAATTCTTTCGCCGACGCCGTTCCTCGCCGCGTTTTCCCCGGCCAGCGTCAGAGCATCTGCCGAAATATCGGCGGCTGTGACTTTCGCCTCCGGGCATTTCACCGCCAGCGTGATGGCAATGCAGCCGGTGCCGGTGCCAAGGTCCAAAGCCCGGAGGAGCGAGCTCTGCGAGTCCCCAATCCCCATATTTGATTCAGGGGCTCGTGTAACTCGCCCCTCCGAAAGACTATTCAGAAATTTCCAGCCTGCTTCGACGAGTAATTCTGTTTCCGGCCGCGGAATGAGCGCATGGCGGCTCACGGCAATTTCCAATCCGCAAAACGAGGTGGAACCGGTGATGTGTTGAAGCGGTTCGTGTTGGCCGCGGCGCTTGATGAATTCGCGCAGCGCGTCCGTTTCCGCCGGCGTGAGCGCGCGCTCGAAATTCAGGTACAATTTCATGCGCGGCAGGTTCAGGAGATGCGCGAGCAGCAGTTCGGCCTGCAAGCGCGGCGATTCGACGCCTTTTTTGGCCAGAAACTCCGCACTTTTCTGAATCGCCTCGAGGACGGTCACGCGGCCAGCTTAAACTGAAACGGCACGCTTGAACAAGTGGCGCGCGCGCGCCAGAATCAAGGCATGAACGCGCGAATGAGTTTCGGGTTGGCCGCGGCATGGTTCTGTCTGGTCGCGGCCAGTTGCGCGGAGGACGTCAAAATCGCAAAGGAGCCAGCGATGAGCATCCAGATCACCAGCACCGCATTTGCCGAAGGCCAGCCGATTCCTGACAAATATACCTGCGCCGGGCTGAATGTATCGCCGCCACTGCAATGGGCGAACGCGCCCGCCGGCATCAAAAGTTTTGCACTCATTGCCGATGATCCCGACGCGCCGATGGGCACGTGGATACATTGGGTGATTTACAACCTGCCGCCCGCCACGACCGCACTTGCCGAAAACACGCCGCCATCATCGGAACTACCCGGCGGCACAAAGCAGGGCATCAATGATTTTGGTCAGACCGGTTATGGCGGTCCCTGTCCGCCGCCCGGCAGACCGCATCGCTACTTTTTCAAAATCTACGCGCTCGACCTGCCTCTCAATTTAAAATCCGGCGCGACCAGGAAGGAACTGCTCAAGGCGATGGACGGCCATGTTCTTGCGCAAGGGCAACTCGTGGGGACTTATCAACGCCAATAGCGAAATCTCTGCTTTCGTCGCGGCACGAATTCGTGTTTAGTTTGCGGACCCTATGAGCAAAACCGCATTGCTGTTTGCCGGCCAGGGCGCGCAGGCCGTCGGCATGGGCAAAGACCTCGCCGAAAAATTTCCCTCCGCCAAAATCTGGTTCAACCGTGCCAACGCCGCGCTCGGCTATGACCTCACCTCCGTTTGTTTTAATGGCCCGGAACCGGAGTTGATCAAAACCGAAAACGCTCAACCCGGCATTTTTCTCGTGAGCTGGGTTGCGTTTGAGCTGCTCAAGGAGCACGTACCGGCGCTGAAATTTGACGCGACTGCCGGTTTGTCGCTCGGCGAATTCACGGCGCTGGCGGCGGCAAGCGCTATGAGCTTTGAAGACGGGCTGCGCGTTGTGCGTCAGCGCGGCCGTTTCATGCAGGAAGCCTGTGACGCCACGCGCGGCGGCATGGCGGCGGTCATTGGTCTGGATGAGACGCCCACACGGGAAGTCTGCGCCGAAGCAGGCGTGGTACTGGCGAACTTGAATTGCCCCGGCCAGATGGTGATTTCCGGTGAAACCGGCAAAATCGCCAAAGCCGTTGAATTGGCCAAAGCCAAAGGCGCAAAGCGTGCGATTCCGTTGCCGGTCGCCGGCGCATATCACTCGCCGCTCATGGCCGGTGCCCAGCCGAAACTGCAGGTGGAATTGGACAAGATCAACATTTCGTCGTCGGTTGTGCCGGTGATTTCAAACGTGACCGGCCTGCCTCACGGTCGGCCGGGCGATATCCGGGAACGACTGGTTGAGCAGGTCACTTCGTCGGTGATATGGGAACAATCCATGCGCACGCTGCTGGCCCAGGACTTCACGCGCTTTATCGAACTCGGTCCCGGCACGGCGTTGGGCGGTTTCATGAAGCGGATTGACAAAAATGCGCAAATGTTGAACGTGGCCGACGTAACAAGTTTAGAAGCGACCGTGAAAGCTCTGTTGTAGCACCCGCGTCTCGCGGGTGGCTTTGGGCGTCGCGCCCAAAGCAAAATACGAAGAAATTCCAACGTACTTTTGCCGTCGCACGAATGGTTCAGGCGGGACGCCTGAACCGGCCCGCCGGAGGCGGGTGCGACCAATATTTGTTCGCAGGCCCTGAATTTTTCAGGTGCATTCGCGCCAGTTCGCGGTTAAACATTTTCGAGCAATATGAACCAACTTGAAAACCGGATTGCCGTTGTCACCGGCGCGGGCCGGGGCATTGGCCGGGCCATCGCCTTGAAATTTGCGGCCGAAGGCGCGGAAGTCGCCTGCGTTTCGCGCACGCGGGAAAATTCCGAAAAGGTGGCCGCGGAAACCCGCGCGCTGGGCCGCAAAGCCTGGGCGCATGCCGTGGACGTGACGGATGCCGCTGCCGTCAACGCCGCCGCAGAGAAAATTTTGGCCGAATGCGGCCGGGTGGACATTCTGGTCAACAACGCCGGCGTCACGCGCGATAATCTGCTTATGCGCATGAGCGACGCCGAATGGGACGCCGTGCTGAATACGAATTTGAAGGGCGCGTTTCTGTTCACCAGGGCATTCAGCCGCGCGTTGATCAAGCAACGTTCCGGCCGGATCATCAATGTGGCTTCGGTCATCGGCCTCATTGGCAACGCCGGCCAGAGCAATTATGCGGCGAGCAAGGCTGGCCTGATTGGTTTCACGAAGTCGGTGGCGCGCGAACTGGCTTCGCGCGGCATAACGGTCAATGTACTGGCGCCGGGATTCATCGAAACGGACATGACCGCGGTGTTGAAGGAAGAACTCCGCGCCGGAGTGCTCAAGCAAATTCCGCTGGGCAGTTTCGGCCAGCCCGACGACGTTGCCAGTGCGGCGGTGTTCCTGGCCAGCCCGGCGGCGCGCTACATCACCGGCCAGGTTCTGGCGGTGGACGGCGGCATGGTGATGTGAAGGCGGCCTGGCCGGCGCCGTTTCGGCAATTTTGACGAATAAAAATTTTGTGATTGGAGCTTGACGAGTTGGCCATTCATGGCATAGAGACAGGGCTAAATTTAATTTATGGCTGACAAACCTATAGACCAACGCGTAAGGGACATCATTGTTGAACAACTCGGCGTCAAGCCGGACCAAGTCACACCGGAGGCCAAGTTCATCGAAGACCTCGGCGCGGACTCGCTCGATACGGTCGAGCTGATCATGGCGCTGGAGGAGGAGTTCGGCATCGAAGTGCCGGATGAACAGGCGGAAAAACTCCTGACGGTTGGCGACGTGGTCAAATACATCGAGGAACATCAGCAAAAATAGTTGCGACTTTGAACGCTTCGGGGCAGTTTCGGCTGAATCCAGCTTGAACTGCCCCCTTTAAATTTTATGGCAAGCAATGGCACAGACCGCCGTGTCGTCATCACCGGTCTTGGTGTGGTGACGCCGCTGGGAAATCGCACCGACGTTTTTTGGAACCATCTGATCGCCGGCCAGTGCGGCATTGATCGGATTCATTCCTTTGACCCGTTGCCATTTGACACGCAAATCGCCGGCGAGGTGAAACATTTTGACCCCACACCCGCGTTCCCGTCGCCAAAGGAAATCCGGCGCACGGACCGGTATTCGCAATTCGGCGTTTATGCGGGGCACCAGGCGCTGCTCGATTCCGGCCTTGATCTCGAAAAGGAAAACCGCGACGAAATCGGTGTCATTATCGGTTCCGGCATCGGCGGCCTGTCCACCACCACCGGGCAACTTGAGATATTGCGTGATCGCGGGCCGGGCCGGCTTTCGCCATTCATGATTCCGATGCTCATCAGCAACATGGCTTCGGGCCTGTTCTCGATGTTCTACGATTTGCGCGGTCCCAACTTTGCCACCTGCTCGGCCTGTGCGACCGCCAACCACGCCATCGGCGAAGCCTGGCGGGCCATCAAAATGGGCGACGCGCAGATCATGTTCGCGGGCGGCGCGGAGGCAGCCATCGTGCCCATCGGCATTGGCGGCTTTTGTGCGATGAAGGCGATGAGCCGGCGCAACCACGATCCCAAACACGCTTCACGCCCTTTTGACAGGGAACGCGACGGCTTCATCATGGGCGAAGGCGCCGGCGTGATTGTGCTTGAAGAACTGGAGCGCGCCAGGAAACGCGGCGCGAAAATTTATTGCGAAGTCGTTGGATATGGGAACACCGCCGACGCCTACCATTTGACCGCGCCGTCGCCCGACGGTGAGGGCGCCGTGCGGTGCATGAAGATGGCCATGAACAACGGCCGGCTGAAAATCGAGGACGTTTCCTATATCAACGCCCACGGCACCTCCACGCCGCAGGGCGACGTTTGTGAAACCCAGGCCATCAAGACCGTTTTCGGCGAACGCGCAAAAAAAATCGCCGTCAGTTCCACCAAGGGCGCCACCGGCCACATGCTCGGCGCGGCGGGCGCGGTGGAAATGACCGTCTGCGCACTGGCCATCAAACACGGCGTGGTCCCGCCGACCATCAATTATCAGGTGCCCGATCCCGAATGCGATTTGGATTACGTGCCCAACACCGCGCGCGAGATGAAAATCAATGCCGTCATCAACAACTCATTCGGTTTTGGCGGCCATAACGCCAGCATCGCGGCGAAGAAATTTGTCGGCTGACGCGGTTTAAAACAGCATAAATTTCCAGCCTGTCTTCGAATTCAGAGCCTGAATCAGGCCAGATGCCTGACTTGTACCAGCGATTCCAGTATTTTCTCCGCCGCGGCGCGCGGGTCGGGCGCGGCATAAATGGGCCGGCCAATCACCAGCCAGTTGGCCCCGGCAGCAATGGCTTCGCGCGGAGTGAGCGTGCGTTTTTGGTCGTTGGCAGAATTCATTTCCGGGCGGATGCCGGGCGTGACCAGTTGGACACCGGCGGTCAGCATTTGCCGGAGCTCGGCGACTTCCAGCGGCGAACAGACCAGGCCGCGCAAACCGGCCTGAGCGGCCATGTTGGCCAGCCGGCGCACCTGACGGCCGACGTTGGGATCCAGACCAATCTGGCTCAACGCGTGACTGTCGAGACTTGTCAACACGGTTACGCCCAGCACGAGGGGCGGCGCATGGCCAAGCTCCCAGGCGGTTTCCTGCGCGGATTGTTCGGCGGCCTTGAGCATATCCACTCCACCCGCAGCGTGAACAGTGAGCATTTGCACGTCGAGCCGCACGGTGGAAGCAACGGCTCTCGCAACCGTGTTGGGAATATCGTGAAATTTCAAATCCAGAAACACCGCCGCGCCCGTCGCCCGAATCCGGCGCACGATGTCCGGCCCGGCGGCAGTGAACAGTTCACTCCCGATTTTGAAACCACCGACGGCCGGGGCAATCTTTTGGGCCAATTCCATGGCCGCCTCGGCGGTCGGCACATCCAGCGCAGCAATGATAGGATTGCGCATGAGAAGAATTTACTCCAAAGTCGGGAACCGCCACAAGTTTGGACACGGCAAAACATTCATGAACAAAATAACAATGATTCTCAGTCTGGGTTGCATCGGCTCTCTGTTGGAAGGAACGGCAATGGCGCAATCCCCCGTCACCGTCACCGTGGCCGCTTCAAAAGTTCCCGGCTTTGAAGCCCCGGCCGATTTCACGGGCTTGAGTTTTGAAACGCAAAGCATTTTGCCCGGCGCGAATGGGAAATATTTGTTCAGCCCGGCGAACCAGCCGTTGATTACGCTATTCCAAACACTCGGCATCAAAATCCTGCGCGTTGGCGGAAACACCGCAGACCGCCCGGGTGTTCCGATTCCCGGCCCGTCGGACATTGACAGTCTGTTCGCCTTTGCCCGGGCTGCGGACGTGAAGGTGATTTACACCCTGCGTCTGCGCGATGGCAGCATCACAAACGCCGCCGCGACCGCCAAATACATCGCGCAGCATTACCAATCGCAACTCGAGTGCTTTGCCATCGGCAACGAACCGAACTTTTATTTCAAAACCTATTCCGCCTATCGCGACGAGTGGAAAAAATACGCCGCCGCCATCACAACGGAAGTGCCGGACGCAAAGTTCTGCGGGCCGAGCGCCGGCGGTTATCCTGTTTGGTCGCACGATTTCGCCAATGACTTTGGCAAATCGGAACCCATCGCGTTCATCGCCCAGCACGATTATCCCTGCGGCAACGGCATGCTGGCGACTGACATTGCCGCGGGGCAGGACAAAATGCTGTCTCCAAAATTGCAGGATGAATACCGCGGCATGTGGCATTCGTTTGCGCCGGCGGCGCTGTCAAACGGCCTGCCGTTCCGGCTGGAAGAAGCCAACAACTTTTACAATGCCGGGGCCAGGGACTTGAGCGACACCTTCGCATCGGCATTGTGGGGGTTGGACTTTTTACATTGGTGGGCCGCGCACAACGCCAGCGGAGTCAATTTTCATACCGGGGACAAAGTTGCCGCCGGAGGCGCAAACCGATCCTGCTGGTACGCCACGTTTTGGTCCTCGGACCAGGGCTATGACGTTCACCCCATCGGATACGCCATCAAGGCGTTCAATCTGGGCGGACACGGGCGCGTCGAACCACTCACGATTTCCAATCCGGACGGCGTCAATCTGACCGCCTACGCTATGCGCGATGGCAAAAACCTTTTTGTCACCATCATTAACAAGGACCACGGTACCGGCACAAAGGCGGCGAAAGTAACCATCGTATCGCCGGGGATTTTGGCAAGCACATCGGTGATTTTTCTGAGCGCGCCGGACAACAATTTGGCAGCTGAAACCGGTGTGACGCTTGGCGGCGCGTCCCTCACCGGCAACGGTTGGGATGGCAAATGGACGCCGCTGGTACCGGAACAGGCCGGCCAGTGCGCCGTAAGTATACCTGCAACGTCAGCGGCGATAGTAAAATTGTCGTTGAAATAAATCCGCGCTCCGGTTGCCGGTAATCCCAAACGGCGGCGCGGGGACCCGTCCGTCTTTTGACTTTCCCCCGTTTATTTCCTAGCCTGTTCCCCTATGCAAGTGCTTCGCCACACCGACACGAATTTTGCCGGGAAACTCCGCGAGCTGACGGCTGCCTCCAGCCTGTTCGACCCGGAAATCGAACAACGCACCCGCGCCATCCTGCTGGACGTATATTTGCACGGCGACGATGCGTTGCTGGAATTCACCGAAAAATTCGACGGCGCAAAGCTGGCAGCCGGGCAACTCGCCGTGACGCAGGCCGAACTCATGACCGCGTCGCTCAAAGCTGACAAATCGCTGCGCGCCGCCGTGGCTGAAGCGGAAAAAAACATTGCCAATTTCGCCGGAAAATCGTTGCGCAAAAACTGGCAGACAAGAAATTCGCATGGCGCGAGTGTGGGCGAGAAGTTTGATCCGTTCCAGCGCGTGGGTGTTTATGTTCCCGGCGGCACGGCGCCGCTGGTTTCGACCGCCTTGATGACCATTACCCTGGCGAAGGTCGCGGGCTGCCCGGAAATCGTCGTCTGCACGCCCTGTGGCAAGGATGGCTCGATCAATCCCGCCTTGCTGTTCGCTGCGCGCTTGGCGGGCGCAACGGAGATTTACCGCGCCGGCGGGGCGCAGGCAATCGCGGCGCTGGCCTACGGTACGAGGACCATCCGCCGGGTCCAGAAAATTTTTGGCCCCGGCAACGCCTATGTGGTCGCCGCCAAGCGATTACTCGTCGGCCACGTCGCGATTGATTTGCTGCCCGGTCCCAGCGAACTGCTGGTGGTGGCGGACGAAACGGCCAATCCGAAATTCATTGCCGCCGACATGCTGGCACAGGCCGAACACGGTTCCGGCCACGAGCGTGTATGGCTCGTGACAACCTCTGCGAAAATTTTGAAAGCGGTGGAGGGCGAAGTCACCAAACAACTGCCGAAGCTCGCGCGGCGTGAATTTATCCAGCGCGCATTGCAAAATAACGGCTGGCTTATTCAAGTGCAGTCACAGAATGACGCGGTGGCGGTGGCCAACCAGCTTGCGCCGGAGCATTGCGAAGTGATGACATGCAATCCACGCCAGGTTTCCGAAGGCATCCTGACGGCGGGTGCGATTTTCCTTGGCCCTTGGTCGCCGACGGTGCTGGGCGATTATGTGGCCGGGCCGAGCCACACGCTGCCGACCGGCGGCGCCGGCGCATCGTTTGCCGGCCTGACGGTGGACCAATTCCAACGCCGCACCAGCGTGGTGGAATATAATCGCGCCTCGCTCAAGAAAGCGTTGCCGGCCGTGAAAAAGTTTGCGGAGCTCGAAGGCCTGGGCGCACACGGAAATTCGGCCAAAGTGCGCTTGAAATAGTGTGGAAAGACTATGGCCTCGCTTACTCCAGAAAAAGCTCAATCAGTCGAAGGCAACAAATTATATCAACCCAATTCCCTTTGAAAACACAGTTGACATTGATGCCGTGATGCAATAGCATCAGATGTATGAGAACCACATTGGATATTGAGGATGACGTGTTGCAGGCAGCCAAGGAACTGGCACAGCGCAAGGGTGGCACGGCTGGGCAGGTGATTTCCGATTTGGCACGGCGCGGTCTGGCGTCGCCCATGCCGGGGCGGAAAAACCGTTCGGGAATGCGCGGCGGTGTTCCGGTGCTGCCTTCACGCGGCGAAGTCATAACGCTGGAACACGTGCAAAAGATTCGGGATGAGGAGGGCGTGTAGCTCATGCGCGCCTTGCTGGATGTGAACATCGTCATCGCCTTGCTTGATCCTGATCATGCATTCCATGAACGGACGCACGATTGGTGGGCAGTCCAGGTGAAGTCCGGCTGGGCAAGCTGCCCCATCGTGGAAAACGGAGTCGTCCGCATCATGTCGAATCCGGGCTACAGCGGGAAGGCGCGCTTCACACCGGGTGATTTGATTTCACGGCTGCGAACGTTTGCCACACAAACCGATCACGAATTCTGGCCGGATGACATTTCATTGCGCGACGAGAAGGTTTTCGCGGCGGAGCGCATTCACAGTTCACGGCAACTGACTGATCTTTACCTGCTGGCGCTGGCGGGCAAGCACGACGGAAGACTGGCGACGTTTCACCAGGGGATTCCGGTTTCCGCCGTGCGCATTGCAAAGGTGGAAAATCTTTGTGTCATTTGAATTGAACCAATGCCAAATCCACAATTCATCCGCCCGCTGGTGCATAAGCTGCATCCTTACGTCTATGGCGAACAGCCGAAGATTAAAGGGTTGATCAAGCTCAATACGAATGAGAATCCGTATCCGCCGTCGCCGAAGGTGCTGGCAGCAGTCAAGGCGGCGGTGGACGAACGGTTACGACTGTATCCGAACCCGACGGCGCAGGCGCTGCGCGAAAAGCTGGCGAAGCTGCACGGCTGCCAGGCGGACAATCTCATTGTTGGCAACGGCTCGGATGAATTGCTGGCGCTGGCGACGAGGGCGTTTGTGGAACCGGCAGCCGCTGATGTGAATCGGCGGAAAGTCCGCGCTTTCACAAGCGCGGCTACGGTACAATACTTCACACCGAGTTACTCGCTGTATCCGGTGTTGGCGGACATTCATGGCGCACGGAAAAATCCCGTGCCGCTCAAGCCGGATTTCAGTCTGCCCGGCGTGGCGGAATTGAAGCACGACGGAGTCTGGAGGTTCGACGCAGCGCTGACTTATGTGACGACACCAAACGCGCCGAGCGGGCGCGGTTACAGGACATCGGAGTTGGAGAAGCTTTGTCGCGCCCAAAAGGGCGTCGTCATTCTCGACGAGGCTTACGTGGATTTCGCGGAGGAAAACGCCATGAAGCTGGCGTTGAAATATCCACAGGTACTCGTGGCCCGGACGTTTTCCAAGGCTTATTCGCTTTGCTTCCAGCGCGTCGGCTATCTTGTCGGGCACCGCGACCTCATCGCCGCATTGCACAAGATTCGCGACAGTTACAATGTGAACGGTCTTGGCCAGATTGGCGCCCTGGCGGCGTTGGGTGACTTGTCGTACTACCGCGCGAACTTCAAGAAAATCATTGCCACGCGCGAGTGGCTGAACCGCGAGTTGACGAAGCTGGGCTTCCGGGTTTTTCCGAGCCAGACGAATTTCATTCTCGTCCAGCCCTTGTGGTTCACGGCGCACGAATGGCTCCAGAAATTGCGCGCGCAAAAAATCCTCGTCCGGTGGTTCGGCTTTCCGGAGGTGAAAAACCATCTGCGCATCACGATCGGGACGCCGGCGGAGGCAACGACCCTGGTCGGGACGGTGCGGAAAATCCTGTCCGATTAGCCTTATTTTCAAGGAAAAATTCCTGTTTCAGTGAGCATGATTTTTGCTCATAACCGGTCATGTATCTGGATTACTACGGTCTGACGCAGGCGCCGTTCGATATCACGCCGAACCCACGATTTCTTTTCCATAGCACGAAGCATCGCGAAGCCATCAATCATTTGCTATACGGCATCCGCGAACGCAAAGGTTTTGTCCAGCTCACCGGCGAAGTGGGCGCGGGCAAGACGACACTGTGCCGTGCGTTGCTCGAAAAGCTCGACGAGCGTTTTTCCACCGCCCTGATTCTCAATCCGGTGATGAGCGCCGAGGAACTGGTGCGGGCCATCGCCGCCGAATTTGGCCTGGAGGTGACGGGTCGCGACCGCCTGGAAACCATCGCGACCATCAACGAACACCTGCTCAACCAGGCGCAGAACGGCCGGGATTGCGTGCTGATCATTGACGAGGCGCAGGATTTGACGGACGACCTGCTCGAACAGGTGCGGCTGCTTTCCAACATTGAGCTGGACGACCGCAAATTGTTGCAGATTGTCCTGCTCGGCCAGCCGGAATTGCGCGATCGCCTGAACAATCCGCGTCTGCGCCAGCTTCGCCAGCGCATTACGGTGCGTTACCATCTCGCGCCATTGACGCGTATTGAGGTCGGCCAGTACGTCCAGCACCGGCTTGAACTGGCCGGCGCCGACGGCGCGCCACAATTCACGCAACCCGCGTTCTGGCGCATCTTCCATTACAGTGGCGGCATTCCGCGGCTGGTCAACGCCGTTTGCGACAAGGCGCTGCTCGCCGGGTTTGTCGAACAATCCGAACGCATCAACTACCGGATGGTCAGCCGGGCCATCCGCGAACTGGAAGGAGACATCCACGTATGAGCCTGATCAATGACGCACTCAAGCAGACCAAACAGTCGCAGCCGCAAAATCCGCCAGGCAATCCGCCAACGCTGTCGCCGGTCGAATCCGCCGTGCGGGGAGGCGGAAACTGGCTGGCGCCGGTAATGATCATTTTGTTACTCGCCGCCGCCGGAGTTTTCATTGGGTTGTCCCTGTCCAAGCACGCCCCGCCGCTTCCCAGCACGTTGTTGATGGCCGCGACGACGACGCAACGAGTGGAAACCACCGTGGTTATCCCGCTGGCGGTGACCAATCCTCCGCCGGATACGAATGCGGCAGCGGCGGGTGCATCCCGGCCGCTGGGGCCGAAGCTGCAAGGCATTTTGTTCGCCGCCACACGACCCTGTGCCATTGTGAGCGGCAAAACAGTGTTTGTCGGCGATCAAATAAATGAATTCCGGGTGGCAGCGATTTCGAGAGATTCCGTTACCTTGCAAAGCGAAACGGCAACGAACGTTCTAAGCTTGAATCCGCGATAGTATTCACGCCATTTTACCGGGTGCATTTCCTCAGAAAGCTGCTCGGGGGCTCCCCCTTGATGGCCCGCGTGGCGCCGTTTGTGATTTTCCTCGCGCTGACGTTTTGTCAGGGCCAATTCGGCGCGGCGTCGGCTTACTGGTTTTACCTGGCCAAAACCTTGGTTGCCATCTGGTTGATTTGGGAAATGCGACCGCTGGTCCCGGAAATGCGCTGGGCGGTGAGTTGGGAAGCGGTCATTATCGGTGTTGGCGTTTTTGTCATGTGGGTCGGATTGGACCCGTTTTATCCGCACTCCGGAGAAATTTTACACAATTACATTTACCCATTTCTTAAGAAAATTGGCTTGGGCTTTTTGTGTTCGGTTTCGAACCTGGAAAAATTCTGGAACCCCAATGACCAATTCGGCGAAGGCACGGTGCTGGCGTGGCTGATGATTGCAACCCGGACACTTGGCTCCACCCTGGTCGTCCCGCCGTTGGAGGAGGTTTTTTACCGTTCGTTTTTGTATCGCTACATTGCCAAGCCGAATTTTCTTGTCGTGCCATTGAACCGGTTTCTGCCGGTGCCATTTCTGGTCACCGTCGTGATATTCGGTTTTGAACACGACCAATGGCTGGCGGGCATTCTGTGTGGCATGGCGTATCAATGGCTGGTGCTCCGCAAGAACCGTCTGGGCGACGCAATGACCGCGCACGCGATTACAAACTTCTTGCTGGGCGTGTGGGTCGTCTGGCGCGGCGCGTGGCAGTTCTGGTAAAACCGCTTTAACTCTTAATCTTGATCTTAATTTTAATCTGTCACCAAAAGATGAAGAGCAAGATTAGGATGAAACTGAATTATTTCGCTTCGAGGTTAATGTTGTATTGCTCCAGGGTGGTGCCTTCCTGCTGCGCCAGAGCCGCGAGCGCCTCTTCGTAATTGGCGAGCGCGCGGATCTCCTGCGAACGGGCGGCGGTCAGGTTGTTCTGATATTGCAGCACTTCGAAGGTGGTGGCCTTGCCGACGGCGTAGGTTTTTTGCTCGGCATCGAGCGCAGCCTCGGCATAGCTGCGGGCCTGCCGCGTAGCCTGCACGCTTTCATAATTGGACTCGGCCTGCTTCACTGCGGTGTCAATCTGCACCATGACGTTTTGTTCCAGTTGCTTGAGTTGCAAAAGAATTTGTTGCAGTGTCGCCTTGGTGGATTTGTATTGATTGCGCGGCCCGACATTGCTCAAAGGCATCGTCAACGTCGCGCCGTAACTATAGAATGGCGCGTCGCCCTCGTTGAGCTCGCTTAAGATATCGCTGTATTGTCCGCCCGCGCCATTGACTTTCGTGGACGACCCGTTGAAGCCGTACGAGCCGGTCAAGTCGAGTTCGGGAAAAAGCTGGTTGCGGTAGTACTTCAACTGGATGCCTTGTTGTTCCACGTTCAACTTGGCTTGCAACAAATCGGGGCGTTCGGTCAGGCCTTTGTTCCAACTGTCTTGCAAATCAAACGTTTGTTGTGGCGCCTCCAGCGCGGCAGTGGGGTGGATGGCCACCCCTTGCCATTTGGAATAGCTGTCGGTGAACAGGTTTTTCAAGGCGTCTTCATCCGTGTCGAGTGTGCTTTGTGCGGCAATCAAATTGGCTCGGGCTTGGGCCACCTGTGATTCGTCCTGCTGCACACTCAGGATGGCGAGCGTGCCAATCTGTACGCGTTGATTGTCCTGATCGAGCTGCGTCTGAGCCAGGTTCAGCGCTTCTTGCTGCACTGCCACGTTTTGCCGGGCAAAGACCAGTTCGTAGTAGGCGTTGGCGACGGCGGTAACGGAGGTTATGAGTTGCAGGCGCAAGCCCTGTTCGGAGTATTTCAGCCGGTTTTTGGCGACGCGGATATTCAAACGCGTGGTATCAATCCAGAAATTTTTCAGCAACGGCTGCGTCAGGGTAACTCCAATGTTGCCGCTGGAGTAGTCAAACGGCAGTCCGGAGTCCGAGCCGTACTCCTGCGCGATGGTGCCGGTGAAATTGTATTGCAATCCCCATGGCAACGTTCCGTTGACGCCGGAGTTGAATGAATTTTCGTCGGATACCGAGGGCGGCGTTGGGATGCCCAAGAACAGATTGTAACTGCTCGGCGTCACATTGTAATTGTGCTGGCCGGAAATGTTGAAGGCCGGATCCCATCCGTCGTAGGCCGCGCGCAAATTATAAAGCGAGATTTGCGGATTGTACCGCTGGATTTGCACGTCGAAGTTCTGTTGCAACGCCTGCTGGATGCAATCTTGCAACGACATCGCGCGCGGCGAGACGGTGTTGGTGCCGGTTTGCGCGGCGGCCGTGAGGGCCGCGAAGAGAACGATTGAGAAAACTCTGGAACTTTTCATCTTGCCAAAAAAAAGCGCGGTGATCCGCGCCGATTCAATAAACTCCGTGTCGCGGCCAAAGTTGCGTTGGCTGCCGGAACCGTCAAACCAAAGACGCTGCAGCCCGCCCGAAGGTAACCATTCAGTTAATTCGGAGTTGCGCCTGACCCGGCCGCTGCCGGCGACACGTCCTCGATTCTGGCATTTTGTTCAAGGAACGCCAGCACCTTTTCTTGCGCGACCTGGTCGTACAGCTCCATCACCCCGTTGCGCTTCTGCAAATCCTTGAGGAATTTGTCCGGCGGGATCTGGTACATCGCCGCCAGGGTCTGCGCTCGCCGCAGGACTTCCTCCTGCGTCACCTTGATGTTTTCCTGTTCGGCGACACGCTGGATCAAAAAAGCCAGTTTCACGCGTTCCTTCGCGCTGCGCGTGGCGGCGGAGTAAATCTCGTCCTTTTGTTTTTCAATCGCGTCGCGCGCCACGCCGCGCTGTGAATTCTCGCGCACAATGTCATAAACCACATTGCGCGTTTCGTGCGCCACCGCCGACTCCGGCAGGTCAAAATTCACCCGCTCGAGCAGGCCGCAGACAATCTGGTTGCGAATCGCCTTGGTCTGCGAATATTTCAACTCATTCTCCAGGTCGCGGCGCACGCCTTCGCGGAGCTTTTCCAGGTTTTCCGCGCCGTATTTTTTGGCGAACGCGTCGTCAATCGCCGGCAACATCTTTTCCTTCACCTCCACCAGCGCCACGTCGAAGACGCCTTTCCTGCCCGCGAGTTCCCTGGTGGCGAAATCGGCGGGAAAATCCGTGCTGACGGTGCGCTGGTCACCCGCCTTGGCGCCGATGAGCTGATCGGCAAAGCCGGGCAGGAAGGTTTCCGGCCCAATATCCACCCAGAAATTCTTCTGTTCCGCCAGCCCCTTCGCCGTCGGCGCGACTTCGATGATCGGCTTTCCGTCGCACGTGCCGGTGTAATTCACCACCGCGATGTCGCCCAGGCGCAGTTCGCGCGCGACCGTTTCAAATTTGACCTGCTGTTGCGCCAGCAGCTTCAACGCGCGCTCCACGTCTGCCTCCGTAACTGATTTCACTTCACGTTTGGCGGGCAGTCCCTTGTAATCCGGCAGTTGGAATTCCGGCGCGGTCTCAATGGTCGCGGCGAATTGGAGCGCCTGGCCGGGGCCAAACTGGATTTCCTCGATGTCCGGGTAGCCGACCACGGCGATTTTCTTTTCATCCACCGCCTGGCGGTACGCGTCGCCGATGAGCTTGCGTTTGACCTCGTCTTTGATGTCCGTCTCGTATTTCTTAAGCACCATCGCGCGCGGCGCCTTGCCGGGGCGGAAACCGGGCAGCGCCGCCTGTTTCTGGAACTCTTTCGTCGTGGCATCAAAGGCCTCGTCCACGGCCTTCACGTCCACTTCCACCCGGAGCAATTTTTTGCACGGAGCCAGATTTTCAACGGTGACGTTCACAATAATTTTCGATTTATAGCTTCTCAGCGAGCCGTGCAGGTTAATTGAACCCGGCCGGGAACGTCAATGGTTTTAATGGCTTGACGCGGGCATTTCCGCTTTGATGTTGCCGAAATGAGACCAAGCATATTCTTCATCACCGGCACAGACACCGGCGTCGGCAAAACCGTGCTGACCGGGTTACTCGCGCGGTATTTGCGCGAGCGTGGTGTCAACGGCGCGGCGCTCAAACCGGTTTGTTCCGGCGGACGTGACGATGCCCGCGCTCTCCATGCCATGTTCAATGGCAAACTGACACTGGCTGAAATCAATCCCTGGTATTTCCAGGCACCGGTGGCTCCGTTGCTGGCCGCGCGCCAGGAACGGAAACAGGTGAAACTGTCGCAGGTGGTCGCACACATTCGCACCATGCAAAAACGTTTTGACGTTTTGATCGTCGAAGGCGCCGGTGGTTTGCTGAGTCCACTCGGCGAAGATTTCGACTCACGCGCTATGATTGCGTCATTACGCGCCACGCCCATCATCGTCGGTTCCAATCAGCTCGGCGCGGTGAATCAGGTTTTACTCACCCTCGAAGTTTTGCCGCCTGCCGCCCGGCGCAAAGCGCGGGTCGTGTTGGTGTCGCCGCCCCGGCCGGATGCCTCCACGAAGACCAACACCGGTCTGTTGGCGGAGTATTTTGATGGGAAACGGATTTTCCGGCTGCCGTGGCTGGGTGGACGTTTTGACGGAGCACGGATATTGAAAAAATCGCCGGTGCGCAAGGCGGTTAAAGAACTGGCATCATCATTTCAAATTTTTCTGTAAAAAGTCATTGCATTTCCCGGGCGGGCGGGTAGTAATTTGTGAGGGCAGGAGATTTGCTCGACCGCCTGCCGCTTGGCCGCTACATCGGTTCCTCACGACCAGGTAAATTTGTCGGCATGATGAACGTATTATCGTTTGCTGTCGTGGGGGCCGCTTCCAATCAAGCGGAACTCGTTTACGTATGGAAACAGGCGACGCCGGAAGGCAAGGCCGTCATCGCCTGTCTGGTGGTTTTTTCCGTGATTGCCTGGTCGGTGATGACGTCCAAGGCGCTGCAAATGCGCCGCGCCCGACGCCTGAATTATTATTTCAACGAGGAATTCCGCTCCCAAAAATCCGTGCTCGACCTGTTTGACCGCAAGCTGCAGGTCGAGGGCTGTCCGCTTTACGAGGTTTACCGGGTCGGTTGCACGCAATTGGACGCGCGGTTGCGCGGTCCGGGCGGCGAACGGCGCCGGCAGCGCGTCTCGCTCAAGAACATGGAGCACGTGAAACGCGCCGTCGAAAACGTGGTCGCGCAGGAATCGTTGAAACTGGAATCGGGCCTGATTTTTCTGGCCATCGCCAGCGGTGGTGCGCCCTTCTTGGGGTTGCTCGGCACGGTCTGGGGCGTCATGAGCACGTTTGCCGGCATCGCGCAGCAAGGCTCGGCGACGATGGCGGCGATGGCCCCCGGTGTCTCAGCGGCGCTCATCACCACGGTGGCTGGCCTGCTCGTGGCCATTCCCTCGATGTTTGGCTACAATTGGTTGGTACATAATTTGCGGGTATTTACCGTCGGACTTGACAATTTTGCACAGGAACTCGTTTCCAAAATGGAATCGGAATTTTTAGAAGAAGAATGAGACGATTTTCACAACGGAGTTATCTGGTGACGTTGAGCGAAATCAACATTACGCCGCTGCTCGACCTGGCGTTCGTGTTGCTCATCATTTTCGTCATCACCACGCCTTTGCTGGAGCAAAGCATCAATCTCAAGCTGCCCCGCGGCGGCCAGCCGGACAAATTTGTGAACAAACGCGACATTCAGACCG
The DNA here is from genome assembly GCA_963723125.1 of uncultured bacterium. GTDB lineage: Bacteria > Verrucomicrobiota > Verrucomicrobiia > Limisphaerales > UBA11358 > UBA11358. The sequence goes on along the minus strand of CAVRPQ010000006.1, from coordinate 598,795 downwards.
TCGAAGTCAGCGCGACGGGGATTTATGCGCTCAACCGGCAGCGGATGTCGTTCGACGAGATGATTGCGCAATTGGCGGCGGATTTCCGGGTCAACCCGAACCTCATTGTTTATATCCGGGCGGACCAGGAGGATCCGTACAAGTACGTGGCTGCGGTGATTGACGGCTGCCAGCGCAACGGCATTACGCGTTATTCGCTCCGCACCGAACCGACCAAATGAACCGGTTGCAAAAAAAATGTGTTCTGGCCACGGCAGGCGTTCACCTGCTGTTGTTCGTGATTTTGTTGGTGGGTCCGGCATTCTTTCGGCCCCGACCCAGGGACGACTTGCAGGTGCTCGAACGTCATCCCGGCCATAACGATAGACGATGCCATCAACAGCGGTGTGCGGAACGCCCAGCCGCCGCCACCCGCCGTGCAACCCGCGCCCCAGCCGCCGGCCCCGCAACCCGTCGTCACACCGCCGCCGCCCACGCCGTCGCCGGCCCCGGACAAGGTCCAACCGCACAAAATTCAAATCGATACTCACCTTGTGACCCACAACGCGCCGCGAAACACTTCGACCCCGGACAATTCTGCTGCGCGAACGCGAGCGCTGCGAAACGCCATCAGGAGTTTGAAAAACAATTTTTCCTCAAGCACGACGGTGGACATGCCGGGTGACAGCAGTGCGTCTTATGCGAATTACGCCTCGGTGGTCATTAGTGTGTACAAGCACGCCTGGGTGCCGCCGGACGGAATGGACAACGACAACGCCGTCGTGAAATTTACCGTCACCATTGCCAGTGACGGGACGGTGATTTCGGCGCGTATCACCGAGCCTTCCGGCGACGCCAAAGTGGATGATGCGGTTCAGCGGGAGTTGGAGCGGGTCACGTTCATAGCGCCATTTCCCGAAGGTGCACCGGAGAAACAACGGGATTATACCCTCAATTTCAACGCCACCCGGCGAACACTTGAATGAAAGATAACATCCTCAACACAATCAAACTTTGCCTGACAATTGTTTTGGCCGTGGCCATAAGCAATCTCTCTTTCGGCCAGGACCAACCCGAACTTAGTATTCCAGTGGAGGTTCCGGTCCTGGGCCAAACCAAACCGATCCCTGTTTCCATTGAAGGATTCGGTCCCGAAGTCACAGACATTTTAAAATTCGACCTGTACGTTCAGGGCTTCACGTTTGTGGCTCCCGATGCCGCGCAATATCACATCAGCGGCACCAGCTCCGGCAACGTCGTGGGCCGGGTGATGGTTGGCCGGAACACCATCCTGTCGCGTTCCTACAACGGCGCGACGTTGCGGCGGCAGGCGCACGCCTTTTCCGACGATGTCGTGCTGGCCATCACCCAAAAAAAAGGCATTGCGCAAACCCGGATTGCGTTCAAGGTCGAGGCTGCCAGCGGCAACGGTGAGATCTACGTTGCTGATTTTGACGGGCACAACTCCCAGGCCGTTACACACGACGGCACCATCGTTTCCGCACCATCGTGGGTGCCCGGCCGGGCAGCCCTTTATTACAATTCTTACAAGCTCAACAACCCGGACATTTTTTACCACAATCTCAATACCGGCGAACGGCGCGTCATCGCGCATTACAGCGGTTCCAACATCAGCCCGGCGGCCTCGCCCGACGGCTCGCGGGTGGCCATGATCATGAGCCGCAGCGGCAGCCCGAACGTCTGGGTCGCCAACGCCGACGGTTCCAATCCGCGAAAGCTGACTTCGACCAGCGAGGATTCATCACCCTGCTGGTCGCCCGACGGACAATGGATTTGTTTCGCCACCAAGATCCACGAACGCCGCGTGCTGGCCAAGGTTCCCGCGGACGGCGGCGAAGTTGAAGTCATCCGCACCCCCGGCGCGCCGAACCCGACGGAGCCGGATTGGTCGCCGGACGGCAAGTGGATCGCCTTTACGTTGCAGGCGAGTGAGTTTGACATCTGCGTCATGCCTGCGGACGGCAGCGCGCCGCCCACGATTCTGGTGCGGGGCGAGGATCCGTCGTGGTCGCCGAATTCGCGGACGCTCATTTACGCGCGGCGCACCGGCGGCCGTTACATGTTGTCTTTGCTTGACGTGTACACAAAACAAGTCAAGGATATTCGCCAGATTACGGGCAGTGATTCCGAACCGGCCTGGGCGAGATGACTTTTAACTGTTTTAACAAACCTTTAAACGAAGGAAAAATTATGAAAATGATGAAGCTGGTTTACCCCATGACACTTGCATTGGCGGTCACTCTCGCCGCCACCGGTTGCCGAAACCATCGGCCCTACGGCGTTACGCCCATCCCGAACGGACCGGGAGGCTTGGTTAACAATCCGGGAGAAGGCGGTACTTTGCCAGGCGGCAACCAGCCCGGTGGCGGCCAACAGGCGAATATAAACAGTTTTGACAACATGACCCAGGACCGCGCGGCACTGGCGAATTACACGATTCATTTTGCCTTTGACAGCTCCGTCATCCGGCACAGTGAAGACGCGAATCTTCAATCGGTGGCGTCGGCTTTAAGCTCCGATCCCAGCACCAAGCTGATCATCGAGGGCAATTGCGACGAGCGCGGCACCGAGGAATACAATCGCTCACTCGGCGATCGGCGCGCGCTGGCGGCACGCGAGGCGCTGGCCAAACTGGGCGTCGATCCGGCCCGCATCCGCACCATGAGTTACGGCAAGGACAAGCCGGTGGATCCCGGTCACGACGACTCTGCCTGGGCCAAGAACCGCCGGGACGACTTTGTGCTGTTGCATCCCAGGACGGGCGCGTGATTTTGGGAGGGACGCCGTGTCGGCGTCCCTTCATTTTTGAAATAAACAGGGGCGGCGGCACGCCGTCCCCCCCTTTTTTTGACCCTTTACTAACCGGCGAACCGGGCGTAACCTGTCAAAGGCTCGACAAAACTTATGAATGTCATGTTTGCAGCTATGCTGGGTGGGTGGGAATGGGTCATTGTGATCCTGGCCGTCCTGCTCTTGTTTGGCGCCAGGAAGATTCCCGAACTGGCCCGCGGTTTGGGCCAGGGAATCAAGGAATTCAAAAAGGCGACGCGCGAAGTGACGGATGAGATTCACAACGCGGCGGAAGAAAAACCCGCGGCCCCCAAAACGTCCGTCACGGACAGCCAAACACAGTCCGGCCAAACTGTTTCACAATCCACCAATCCGCCGAAGGTTTGACGGCGGTGGTTTTTCGGCATGGCCGGCGACAATGAACCGGAGCGTTCCGACGAGGCCGAAGGCGGCCCGGTCAAAACTTTTCTCGAACACCTCGAGGACTTCCGATGGGTGCTCATCAAAAGCATTGTTGCGTTGTTCCTGGGAATGCTGATTTGCCTCTTCGCGGCCAATCACGTTGTCGGTATCATCAAATGGCCACTGGACCATGCCTACCGCTACCACACCTTTACCAACCAGACGGTTGTCGTCAGCTTCGGCACGAATCACCTCGGCAATTTTCAGCTCACGCCGGAACAGGAAAAATCCCTGAACCTCAGTACGAACCGTTTTGTGGCCGTTACCGTGGAACCGCTCACGCTGGGCACCAACCACGTGCTCGGCTGGCGCGTCAGTGACAGTCCGGCCGCCCTCGCTGCCGCGCGGAGAACGAACATCGAACTGGTCAACCTGAGTCCGGCGGGCGGATTTATAGTGGCGTTCCAGGTCGCGCTTTACGGCGGTGCATTGCTGGCGTCGCCGTTCATTTTTTACTTTATTGCCGGGTTTATCTTTCCGGCGCTGAAAATCCGCGAGCGCAAATATGTTTATCATGGACTGGTCATTGGGGTTGGCCTGTTTCTTACCGGCGTGGCGTTCTGTTATTTCATTTTAATGCCGGTCGCGCTGGCGGCGGCGCAGATGTACTCGCAGTGGCTCGGGTTCGGCGCCCTGCAATGGCGGGCGGAGGATTACATCAGTTTTGTCTGCAAATTCATGCTCGGTATGGGGCTGGGCTTCGAATTACCGGTGGTGATTTTGACGCTGGTTAAAATCGGCGTGATTGACTACCGCACGCTGGCCAAAGCGCGGCGTTACATGATTGTGATCAATCTAATCCTCGGCGCGGTGCTCACCACGCCCGAACCGATTACGCAACTGGTCATGTTCGTGCCGTTGCAAGGGCTTTACGAAATCACCGTCTGGATTGCGTGGTATTGGGATCGCCGGGAAAAGAAACGGGCGCGCGCTGCCGAGGGGGGCGCCCCATCATGAAATCTCCCCGTTCGAAATGTAAGATAAAACACGCTTTACATCCGGTGGATTTGCCGTAAGCTGCCTTGGTCAATTCGAGAATTTATGCGTAACGCACTTGCCTTTCTCAGCGTGGTTGCCTTGGCTGCGTTGTTTACTTCCGGCTGCGCGGGGCCGGAGGCCAAACTCGGTCGCGGCATGAGTAATGTTGCCGAAGCTGCCCGCGGCGGCGAATGGCGGCGGTCGGTGGAGCAAACCGCCGTGTTTGACTCGCCGGAAGCGGGCTATACCACGGGGTTTGTTCGTGGTTTCGACCGCTCCGTGGCGCGTACGGGATTGGGACTGTATGAAGTCATTACTTTTCCATTCCCGCCTTATCATCCCCTTTTCACCAAATACCTCGCGCCGGAACCGGTTTATCCCGACAATTACACCCCGGGCTTGTGGTCCGATTCAATGTTTGACACTGATACCTATGTCGGTCTCGACGGCGGCGACGTTGCTCCATTCTTTCCCGGCAGCCGGTTTCATGTGTTTGACAACTGACCGGGGCTGAAACTTTTTGTTCAACGCGCCAGCCACTTTTCGTTGGCGCGTTTTGCTTTTTTAGGTTCCGATGCGCTTGGAAAAAAAATCGCCCTGCAAGGTCAACCTGCTGTTGAACATCCTCGGCCGGCGCGCTGACGGCTTCCACGAGCTTGAAACCCTCCTGCACCCGGTCAATGTGTGCGATCACCTGACTTTCGCCCGCGCCGGCCAGGGGGTTGAACTCTCGTGTTCGGATGTGAATCTGCCGACGGATTCGCAGAATCTGGTGCATCGCGCCGCGACCGCGTTTTTGTCGGCAGCAAACATCAGCGAAGGCGTAAGAATTCATCTGGAGAAGAAAATTCCGCTGGCCGCCGGTCTCGGCGGCGGCAGTGGCAACGCCGCCACCACCCTGCTGGCCCTGAACGAGCTTTTCCATCAGCCGCTCGCGCTGACAAAATTGAGCGAATTGGCCGCGTCGCTCGGTTCGGATGTGCCATTCTTTTTGCAGAACCAACCCGCATTGGCGACCGGTCGCGGTGAGAAAATCCAGACGCTCGATTTTTTTCCTGCGTTCCGCGGCAAGGCGTTTCTGTTGATTCATCCCGGATTTGGTGTTTCCACCGTGTGGGCTTATCAGGCACTGGCGCGGTTTCCCGCCGCCTTGAATGGCCAGCCGGACCGCGCGCAAGAATTGATTTCAAATCTTCAAACCGATCATTGGCCCGCCGTCGCGGACGGTTTTTACAACTCCCTTGAGGCGCCGGTGCTCGAAAAATACCCGGTGCTCGCACTGTTTCGGAAATTTCTCCGCGCCAACGGCGCGCTCGCCGCGCTCATGTCCGGCAGCGGCTCGACCACCTTCGCCGTCGTCGAAGACGTTTCCGCGGCCGGAGCACTGGCGGAAAAATTCAAGGCAAGATTCGGACAAACCTGCTGGACGGCAGTCGTGCCAGTCACCGGGTAGGGCGTGCACTCCGTTGCGCGCCGCCCGTGCCAGTACCGCTACTCACGCGGCGCGCAGAGGACTGCGCGCCCTACCGTTTAAACTTCACCAGCGCGAACTCGACCATTTCCTTCGCCGCTGGAATTTTGAACGCGAGCGCCGTCAGCCAGTAAACTGCACCGGCGATTCCCGCCGGCACAAACACCTCGCCGATTTGCAACGCGACCGTCTTGTGGCCAAGCGAACCTTCCCAAAATTGCCAGCCGAACCACGCCACCAATCCGGCCATCGTGCCAGCCACAGCCAGCGGCAAAAAAGTCGCGCGTAGCGGCTCCATTTCCAGTCGGGTGAGCTTTCGGCGCAGCCAGTAGAGCAGCAGGCTGACGTTGCAGAGGGACGTCGCCGTGTTCGCGAGGCCGAGGCCGCCCTGCCGGAGCGGCACGACCAGCGCGACGGCCAGGATGAGGTTGACCGCGAGGCACGCGATGCTGATTTTCATCGGAGTTTGCGTGTCGCCGAGCGCATAAAAGGCGCGGGCCAGGATATTGACGGTCGAAAACGCCACCAATCCCGGCGCGAGGCACATGAGCGCAAATGTCGCCCGGATGGTGGAGGCGTCGGTGAATTTGCCGTGCTGGAAAATCAGGCGGACAATGGGCTCGGCCAGGACCACCAGCAAAATGGCCGCAATCAGGTTCAGAAAAAACAGCGTGCCCATGCCGTGCCGCAGGGTGGCGCGGAATTCAGCGAAATTCTTCTCCGCCGCCAGCCCGGAAAGTGTCGGCAGCAGATAGGTCGCCAGGGAAATGCCAAACATGCCCTGCGGCAGTTCCATCAGGCGCACCGCGTAGTTGAACGAGGCGACGATTTGCGGGTCCACCCAGAACGCGATGGCCAGCACCAGCGTTACGTTGATTTGAAACGCGGCCACGCCAATCGTGCCCGGGATCATCCGATAAATCACGCGGCGCACCGTTTCGTCGTGCCAGGGGGAAACCCAGCGGTAACGAAATCCATCCAGCCACAAAGTTGGCAACTGAAACGCCGCCTGGGCCACGCCTGCCGCCAGCACGCCAATTGCCAGCGCGAAGATTTGGTGCGGCAGCCGTTCTCCTTTCGGGTATTGCAATCCCAGCCTGGGTGCGAGCCACAGCACGGACGCAATCATCACGATATTGAGCATCGTCGCGCCCATGGCCGGAATGAAAAAATGACCGCGTGCGTTGAGCATGCCCATGAATGCCGCCGCGACGCAGACGAGCAGCATGTAGGGAAACATCACCCGCAGCAGCCGCAACATCAGCTCGGTTTTGGCGTCGAATGAATGCGCTGCCAGCGCCAGGGAAAGGCCGATCAAAACCAGCGCCACGACCACGCTCGCGGCGATGACCAGCCCGGAAATCACCGCGTTGGCCGCGCGCCACATCTCCATTTCGCCGTGCGTTTTTTCTTTTTCCTTGAAGAGGGGAATAAACGCCGCCGTCAACGCGCCCTCGCCGAGCAGCCGGCGGAAGAGGTTGGGAATCGTGAAGGCGAACTGGAACGCACCGGCCACCCAGCCGTCGCCCATGAACCGCGCATAGACCATTTCGCGCACCATGCCGAGCAAACGGCTCGAGAGCGTGGCGGCGGCCATCGCGCCGGACGACTTCAGCATTTGTGACATTGCGCAAAGATTAAAGTCCCAGGCCTGAAGTCCAAAGTCCAAAGTTAAAGTCCCAAACGGCTGGTGAAAAATAATGGTTGACAGCAAAGATTACCATTGTAATCTTTCTAAAACAATTACATTTGTAATCTAAAAATGACGAACCGAACGCCGCGCATTTCTGAAACCGAATGGGAGATCATGAAAATCTGCTGGAATTGGCCTGCAGTGACCGCCCAGGAAATCATTGATACGCTCGCCGCCCAGGACGACTGGCATCCCAAAACCGTCAAGACCTTGCTCAACCGCCTCGTCAAAAAACGCGCGCTCGGCTTCCGGAAGGACGGCCGCGCCTATCTCTACCATCCGCTCGTCGCCGAAAAGGACTGCATCTCGGCGGAGAGCAAATCGTTTCTTGACCGCGTCTTCAGCGGTTCGCTCAAGCCGATGCTGGCGCATTTTGTGGAAAATCGGGAACTGTCGCCGTCTGAAATCGCTGAACTCAAAACGTTGCTCCGACGAAAGGAGAAAAAATGAACGCGACTCAGGAACTTGAACGCCAGCTCAACTGGCTGCTGAACCATTCGTTGCAGGCCGGCGTGCTGGTGCTGCTCGTGCTGGGGGTGCAATGGCTGTTCCGCCGCCGGCTGACGAGCCGCTGGCGGTTTGCACTGTGGTGGATCGTGCTCGCGCGGTTGCTGCTGCCGTTCAGTCCGCAAAGCGCGGTAAGCCTGTTCAATTATTTTCGGCCGGTGGTGCAGTTGGAAGGCTCGCGCTACGCTGCACCGGTTCCTCCCCTCGTCGCCGGGAACAGTTCCCTCCGCATTCCCCCGCCGATTATTCTCCCCACGCAAAGCGAATTGCCGCAGACTGAAAATCAACCGGCGACCCCGCCGGCGCCCGCTGCGGCAAATTCGCCGGAACAAATTCAGACGGCGCCCGCCACTGCAGTTCCAAAGCATTCTTTAAGCTTCGACGATTTTCTCATTCCCGGCTTGGCCGGCTTGTGGCTGGCCGGCGTCTTGATTTTGAGCGGCGCGGTGGTCGTGCAGATGATTCGCTTTTATCGAGAGCTGGCGTCGGCAACGGCGCCTGCCGGTTCCAATTTGCAAGCGCTGCTTGACGATTGCCGGCATGAGTTCGGGCTTTCGCGCCGCGTTGAACTTTTGGAAACCGCCGCGGTGGAAAGTCCAGCGCTGTTCGGCCTGTTACGGCTGCAGTTGCTCGTTCCGCGCGGTTTCGGCGGGCAATTTGCCGGACGTGAACTGCGCTACATTTTCCTGCACGAACTTGCCCACGTAAAACGCGGCGATCTTTGGTTGAACTGGCTGGTGACGGCGCTACAGATCCTGCACTGGTTCAATCCACTGCTCTGGCTTGGCTTCGCCCGGCTGCGCGCCGACCGCGAACTGGCGTGCGACGAACTCGCGTTGCTGCGCGCCGGCGACAACGTCGGCACGGCTTACGGCGAAACGGTGGTGAAACTGCTGGAAAATTCAAGTCGTCCGGCGGCGATTCCGGGACTGGTCGGCATTTTGGAGGACAAAAAACAGATGCGCCGGCGCATTTCGATGATTGCGAATTTTCGCCGGCCAGGAAAATGGTCGGCGCTGGCAGTGATTTTAATTGCCGGGATCGCGGCGGCAGCGTTGACGGATGCTCAAACTGATAAATCAGCTTTCGCAAATGCGTCGCGTCCAGATTTGACCGGCGCCGTCACAGCCAAAGGCGGCAGAACGTTGCCGGTGCCGGCGAATGTTTTCATCGCCACCGCCGCGCCAAAAAACGGCACCAGCACATTTTGTCCGTCGTGCTACGCCGATTGCGCCAAGCATTCGCGCACGGATGCGCAGGGCAATTTCAAAATCGAGTCGCTCAATCCACAACTCACGTTTCAAATCCTCGCGGTGGCCAAAGGTTATCAGCCGAAATCCATTTCCAAAGTGGACCCAGCGAAAGGGCCGGTAAAAATTGAATTGGAGCCGCTTTCATCTGCGGATGCCACGCCGCACCGCAGTTTGCGCGGACGCGTCGTGGACATGAAGGGCGACCCCGTCGCCGGCGCGGTGGTGGAAATGGTCGGCACGGAAACCAAAGATGGCGGCGGCAGTTGGGGCGCGCTGCCGGGAATTGATCCGCTGGCGGTGACCGACGATAATGGCGAATTTTTAATCACGTCGAAAAAGCCGTTTGAAATGATGGATGTGAATATTTCGGCGCGGACCTTCGCGGACAAAAATTTCAGCAAGCTGCCGTCCAGCAAGGAAAATGCACTCGTGATGACCGAAGGCGCGACTATCAAAGGCCGCGTGTTGCGCGATGGCAGTCCGCTGAAGGGCGTTTCTGTGGGCATTTCCGGCGTGGAACGGCAGGCCGGGGTTTACATCGGCCATTTTGAAGTCGGCACGGACGCGGATGGCCGATTTGTCTTCATCAACATCCCGCCGGATGTGGATTTCTGGATTTACACCGCCATGAGTTCGATGAAGAAATTCGGCGCGGCGCCAATTCAGGAAATTCATTCCGGCAAGGACAGAGAAACCACGGACGTCGGCGATTTAGTTGCCGCGCCGGCGCATCGGCTGGCGGGACGTGTGGTTTTGGCGGCCGGCGCGCCGCTGCCGCCGGAAGTCCGTCTGCTCATTTCGCGCCAGGACGCGTGGGACTCGATGCAAATTACGTTGGACGCGGACGGAAACTTTGACACGACTGGTGTTCCGCCCGAACTAATTTCCTTGAGCGCGCGGGTGAAAGGCTATCACGTTTCGGCGCGGAATTTGAGCGTGGACCAATTGAATCCGTTTCAACTGATCGGCCGCGTTGACCATGACATCACCAATTTGGTTTTCGTGCTGGAAAAAGGCCCGGAGCCGCAGCCCGATTACAATCACATTGACCCGGAATACAACGGAATTCGCCTGCGTCCATTGCAAGGCGCGGAAGGTGTGGTGGAGCATTCGCGCGACTGGACAATTTCCGGCCACGTGACGGATGCCGACATGAAACAGCCGGTGCAAAATTTTCGCGTGACGCCGGGACATATGGATCAATTTGGAATGGGCTGGAGCACCCTGCGCGGTATGGATGGCAGCAACGGCGTTTATTCGGCTTACGTCAGCAAACGCACGGCGCAGCCGATGCTCAAGGTAGAGGCGGACGGCTATTTGCCGGCGGCAATTGAACTTCAGTCGCGTGACGCGACTAATGTGGATTTTGTTTTGAAGCGTGGCACCGGCCCCGAAGGAACCGTCACCACGCCGGATAGCAAGCCGGCAGCGGCGACCGCGCTGGTTTTGCTCAACGAGGAAATGAACCAAGCCGGCTTCAACCCGGGCGGCGCATTGACTGCCTATGGAAATCGAACCGCTTTACGCACGGCGGATGCGAATGGACATTTTTCGTTCAAGCCGATTTTAGGGATGAAATTTGTCGCGGCAGCTTCATCGAACGGATTTGCCATTGTCAGCGTGCAATCTCTGGCCACCAATTCGACTATCACGCTCGAACCTTACGGAAAAATTATCGGCACGCTCAAGCGAACGTCCGGGCCGGGCACGAATGAAATTTTGGATGTGACTCTTGCCGACGAACGTCCCGCCGGCCTTAACATGTGGCTGCCTGCCGACACCGACGAGCAAGGGCATTTCCAGTTTGACCACGTGCCCGCGGGACATCTGCAAATTTCATATCGCTTGCCAATGGGCGGCAACGGCTGGCAAGACCGCCTGCTAAAAGAAGTGGATTTGAAACCGGGCCAAACTCTTGAAGTCAACATCAGCGCGGCGGACCGTCCAGCGGAAAACGAGAGAAATTCCTACCAACCGCCGCCGCTGACGCCGGTGCCGGGTGAACACTTAAAAGGAATCGTGCTGGCGCCCGACGGCAAGCCCGCCGCCAACGCTGAAGTGGCGCTGCAATTGCGGGAAGGGCCGTTCAATCTGTCCCTCGGCCGCGGCTTTTTACTATCGAGTGGACTTCGCGAAAAAGGATTGCACGTAAACGCCGATGCCGACGGCCGTTTCGACCTGCCGCTGTATGAAAAAGCCATCGCCGTTGTCGCCGTCAACGAGGAAGGCTTTGCGCAGGTATCGCTGGACGAATTCAAAAATTCGCCGCAAATCCAGTTGCAGATATTCGGCCGCGTCGATGGCACGCTGCGCATCGGACATCATGCCGGCACCAACGAAACGGTGGATTTGTCGCCGGCTGTGCCGCACAATCGTGTTACAGAATTGACCAATCCCGCTCCGAAGTTTCTCCAGCCACTGATGTATGACTCCCAGGCATTCTCCGCGCGAACGGACGAGAACGGGAAGTTCGCCATCGGATTTGTGCCGCCCGGCGAACGGTCGCTGTGGCGCAGAATTCCGTATGGCGAACGCGGTTGGACGCAAAGCCAGCTTGCCACCGTCGAAGTAAAACCCGGCCAAACCGTCGTGACCAATATCGGTGGCAACGGGCGCACCGTCACGGGCAAAGTTCAATTCAGCGGCGATTTCCCCGTGGATTTCAAAAACGGCATGGGCATCATCACCTCGCCGACGTTCAAGATTTACGAAAAATTCCGGCAATTGAAAACCGACGCCGAAAGGAAGGCATTTTTGGCATCGCCAGAAGCCGAAGCGCTTCGGGCGGAAGAGCGAAGTTTTTCAGTGCGGGTTGCGACGGACGGCTCGTTCCGCACTGAGGACGTGCTGCCGGGAAATTACGAATTTGTCTTCCAACCATCGGTGAAACTGGACGAGAAGAGCCGCACGTGGGCGCAACTCGCATCAGCGCGGGAATTCACCGTGCCGTCGGCAAAAGATGAAAATGATGATTCGACGGTGGAACTGGGAACAATTGATTTGAAAAAACGAGAGTTGCCGATACCGAGGACGGATGCCGAGAAAAAATAGCTTCGTTGTCTCGGCGCGTCTTGAAGCAAGCGGCTATTTGGAAATTGGCAACCGGCCATCGGCAATTTATTCTGCCGAGGTGAGCATTCTGGAAGAATTGAAATGGCGGGGACTTATCGCCGATTGCACCGATGCGCCGGAACTCGCAAAGAAAGTGTCCACGCCGGTCACGCTCTATTGCGGTTTTGACCCGACCGCCGACAGTTTGCACATTGGGCATCTGATGGGGCAGCTCATGCTGCGCCGGTTTCAATTGGCCGGGCATTACCCCATTCCGCTCGCTGGCGGCGCAACCGGTTCAATTGGGGACCCGAGCGGCAAGGCGAGCGAACGCCAGTTGCTCACGCGCGACCTGCTTGAACACAATGTTGCCTGCATCAAACGACAACTGCAGCGGATCCTCGATTTTGATTCCAAAAAGAATCCTGCCCGGCTCGTGGACAATGCGTCCTGGACGACGCGTATTTCGCTCCTTGATTTTCTTCGCGATGTCGGCAAGCATTTTTCGGTCAACCAGATGGTGGCCAAGGAAAGCGTGCGCGCCCGCATGGAGGACCGCGAGAGCGGCATCAGTTACACCGAATTCACTTATATGCTGCTCCAGGCGTTTGACTTTTATTACCTGCGGAAAGAATTCAGCTGTGAGCTGCAAGTTGGTGGCAGCGATCAATGGGGTAACATCACCGCCGGCATTGATCTCATTCGGAAGAAACTTGGCGCAACAGTCTGTGGCCTTACGTTTCCGCTGTTAACCAAGGCTGATGGCACGAAGTTCGGCAAGACCGAAGCCGGGGCGGTATGGCTTGACCCACAGAAGACCAGCCCTTACCGCCTCTACCAGTTCTTCATTCAATCGGACGACAGCATGGTGGTCAATTATCTAAAGATGCTCACGCTGTTGCCGGTCAACGAAATTGAAGCACTCGCAACACAGCACATGGCAAAGCCCGAGGGGCGTGAGGCGCACAAGGCACTGGCGAAAGCTGTCACCGACATGGTCCACGGCCCCGATGCCACGACGGAAGCCATTCGCGCCAGCGAAATCTTGTTTGGCGGTGAACTGAAAGGGGTTGCCGAGAGCACGTTCAACGAAATCGTCGGTGAAGTGCCGACGAAAGAAATTGAAAAAACAAAATTGGACGGCGCGGGTTTGTCGCTGGTCGAACTTCTGGTTCACGCCGGTTTGTGTCCCTCCAAAGGCCAGGCCCGTAAAGACATTGAAGGCGGCGGTGTGAACGTGAACAACATTCGAGAAGCCACCGCCACGCGCGCCGTCACTTCAAACGATTTGCTCTTCGGCAAATACGTCCTGTTGCGGAAGGGCAAAAAGAATTACGTCGTCGTGACGGCCAAGTGATTGCAGCCGCCGAGGTTATGAGGCTCAAACTCATTCTGCACCGATTCTAATCCAAAGCCTTCCTTACGTCGGCTGCTACACGACCGAAAAACCTCGTGCTCACCAGGCGAAGTGACGTTTATTCCAATTCGCCGCGCTCTTTGGCTTCTTCGCGCGCCCGGCGGATGGTTTCTTCGTACTCCTGGTCGTACTTGGCTTCTGGTGAGGGGTCTTCCGTAGGCCGGGGCAGGGCCTGGACATGTGGAAACCGGCCGTCGAATGCCGGGTCAATCGCCAGTATGCGTTTTACCAGGGGCGGGTGCGTGGACAAACAATTAAGCCACGGGTCGTAGGCTGAGTTGACGAAATACAGGTGGCTGGCGGTTTCGGCAAAAGGTGTGTCGAGCCGGCCCTGCTTGTACAAACCGCCGATTTTTTTAAGTGCGCTGGTGATACCGGCTGGATTACGGGTAAATTGCACCGCCGCCGCGTCAGCCAGGCATTCGCGTTCGCGGCAAATCAGACTTTTGAGCAACCGCACCAGGGGCGAACTGATGCCGCCGATGATTAAAAACAACACCCCCAGCAGGGCGGTCGGCAGAAAGACCGGCGGGGTGCCTTCGTCGAAGATGGATTCGCCGATTTCCGGCGCACGCGTCGTTCCGCGCACCAGGACGCGGCCGACAATGGTCGGCCAGAAAAGTCCGTGTACCAGCACCATCAACCGCATGTTGAGCCGCATGTCCCCGTTGAGAACGTGGCTGAATTCGTGGGCCACGATGCCTTGCAATTCATCGCGGTCCAGTAATTTCAACGCGCCGAAGGTGGTACCGATGGCCACCTCATCGCGTGTGCGACCGGCCGCGAATGCGTTGATGCCGCGTTCGTTGTCGAGCACGTAAATGGCGGGAACGGACAAGCCCGATGCAACCGCCATTTCTTCCACGACATCCCTTAGTCTTTTTTCGTCGGCATGGGCGGGATTATTTTCAATGAGCCGTCCGCCGAGCAGTTCCGCTACGGCCGCGCCGCCGCCGGAGAGCAAGTGCAGTTTGTAGAGGCAACCGAAGGTAATGGAAAACAAGCTGACGATAGTGACCCAGCAGGCAAGGTGCGGATCCCAAATCCATTGCAAATAGTTTGTGGCCGAAATCCTGGAAAAAAACAAAATGGGTATGGCCAGAATCAGGTAGGTCAGAACCAGAAAGGCGACGACCGCCAGGCCAAACAGGCATAAAAGCAGACGGGTTCGTCTTTTGGCATGGGCTTCCTGGTCAAAAAAATCCATCGGCTACAATCCGCTTGTAGCACACCGGTCTCTTTTGAAAAGGATTTTTGGTAGGCTAATTTGGCAGTAGGGCACGACGTAAGGAGTGCTTGCCCAACGACTCGTTACCTCGTCGCCTACAGATTTAGGACAGTACCGGATTTTTACGCGTTAAACTTCGCGAAAATCTGATTGGCTTGCTCCAACGTTTCCTTCGAGCCGATGTCGAACCACAGTCCCGGCACGCGCCAGGTATAGACCGGCGTGCGCAGGTAAAGCCACTGCACGAGCCGGCCGGGTTGATCGTGGTTGTTGTCTTCGGACACATATTGTTTGATGAGCGGGATGGTTGCTTTGGGATAATAATACAGCGCGATGCCGGCCATCGTGCTCGTCGGATGCTGGGGCTTTTCCTCGAAGGCGATGATCTGGCCATCGGCCGCCACGGAAATAGAACTGTATTTTTTGATTTCCTCGAGATTGCCCACGTCGTAGAGCGCCAGCGCCGGCGCGTTTTTCTCGCGGCAAAATTTCCCAAAATCACCGAGTTTTTCGCTGAACAGATTATCACCGGCCACCACGATCAAATCGTCGTTCACATTTTGGGTTTGGAGCACGTAATGGATATCGCCGATGGCGCCAAGTTTATTGGCCTCGCTGGTCGTGCCGTCGTTGACGACGGTGAACTCCAGATTTGATTTGGCGGCAGGATGCTGTTCCGACCATTTCTGAAAGTGACCGGCAAATTTGGCATTGGTCACGATGTAAATCCGGTCAATGCCGCCGATGGGTGAAAGGTTGTCGAGGACATGTTCAATCATCGGCTTGCCGGCAACGGACAGCAGCGGTTTCGGCTGGTTCAAGGTAAGCGGGTACAACCGCGTGGCGTAGCCGGCGGCCAGAATGATCACTTTCATGCGTTGGAATCAGTTCCCATGGCTCGGGACATTATTTGCCGCGGGTGCTTGTGTCGTCAAACAGATATGTCGGCTCCTGGGGAAAAAAGTGAATGGGCACGCTCTAATGAAAATCAGCGCGCCGAGCGTTGCTTGAAATGAACCAACGCCGTTTCACGCAGGCGTTTGGCGGCCTGTTCGGGCGTGAGGTCACGCTGCGGTTCGGCAAGCATTTCGTAGCCAACCATGAATTTCTTTACGGTGGCGGAACGCAACAACGGCGGATAAAAATGGGCGTGTAACTGCCAGTGTTCGTAATGGCCGTCGTCGGTCGGCGCGCCGTGCCAGCCCATCGAATACGGAAAACTCGTCTCGAACAGGTTATCGTAGCGCGTGAGGCTCCGCTTCAAAATGTCCGCCAGATTCCGGCGCTCGTCGTCGGTCAGCTCCGGCAGACGCTGGACGTGGCGCCGCGGCAGCAGCAGCAGCTCAAACGGCCAGACGGCCCAATAGGGCACCACCATGACCCAGTGCGGGTTGGATTCAATGACGCGTTCTTTCGACTGCAATTCAGTTTCCAGATAATCCAGCAATAGGGGGCTTTGATTTTTTTCGAGGTAAGGCTTTTGAGTGCGATGCTCCGGCGCCACGAGTCGGGGCAGGAAATTGCCCGCCCAAATCTGGCCGTGGGGGTGCGAATTGGAACAGCCCATGATTTCGCCCTTGTTCTCGAAAATCTGCACCCAGCGATATTTGGCGCCCAGTTGGTTGATTTGCTCCGCCCAGACATTCACCACGCGCAGAATGTCCTCTGCCGCCATTTCAGGCAGCGTGAGGTCGTGGCGCGGTGAGAAACAAATGACCCGACATTCGCCGCGAACCGGTTCACAACATAACAAACCGCCGGTGGCGCCGCCGGTGCGCGGCACATCCGGGAGCAGCGCGGCGAAGTCATTAGTGAACACAAACGGCTCCGTGTAGTGGGGATTCACCGCGCCTCTCGCGCGCGGATTACCCGGGCAAAGGTAACACTTCGGGTCGTGCGCCGGGCGGTCGGCTGAGACACCGTCTTCGCGCCGGCCCTGCCACGGGCGTTGCGTGCGATGCGGTGATACCAGCACCCATTCGCCGCTCAAAGGGTCATACCGGCGGTGCGGATGAAGATTGGGATCAAAATTCACAATTCTATGGCCGGTGGAACAGTTGAGTTGTCGGTTGGCCCGCCGTTGATGCGGGCGGACGTAAATTCAAAAAACCGCCCGTGTCGCAATCCAAACTCCAGATGGTGAGATTCACGGATCAAGTTTTGCTTTCAAAAAGGCTCGGCGCCGTCTGGCGGGCGAGTTCCCGGCATCGGGCATGAATTTCCGCGGGCGATTCGCATTGAAGCGCGAATTCGGCCAGTGCCTGGGTTTCGCTGAGTTTGAGACGGCGGACGATATATTTCACCTGGGCGACGACGGTTGGCGCGGCGCTCAGTTCATCCACCCCCAGACCGATCAACAGCGGTGCGAGCACGGGATCGCCGGCGACTTCACCGCAGACACCCACCCAGATGCCATGCCGGTGCGCCGCATCCACCGTGGTTTTGATGAGACGAATGATCGCGGGGTGTGTCGGTTCATAAAGATGCGAAACCTTCTCGTTTGTGCGGTCAGCGGCCAGCGTATATTGGATGAGGTCATTGCTGCCGATGCTGAAAAATTTTACCCGCGGGGCGAGGACGTCGGCGATGAGCGCGGCGGATGGGATTTCAATCATCGCGCCGACTTCCATTTTTTCATCAAACGGCAGTCCCTCAGCGCGCAGTTCGGCGCGGCACTTTTCAAGCAGCGCGTTGGCCTGATTCAATTCCTCGAGGCCGGAAATCATCGGGTACATCATTTTCACGTTGCCCTCGGCGCTGGCACGCAAGATGGCGCGAAGCTGGGCGCGGAACAGTTCCGGCTGCGCGAGACAGAACCGGATGGCGCGCCAGCCCAGGAAGGGATTGACTTCCTTGGCCAGTTGCAGGTGCGAAGCAAATTTGTCGCCGCCCAGATCAAGCGTGCGAATGATGACCGGATTCGGTTTCAACGCCGAGGCGACCTTGCGATAGGACTGATATTGCTCCTCCTCGGTCGGCAGGCTTTCATGGTTGATGAACAGATATTCCGTGCGAAACAGCCCGACGCCCTCGGCGCCATGTGCCAATACCGATTCGATGTCATTCTGATCTTCAATGTTTGCCGAAAGATGGATGAATTTGCCGTCGAGGGTGACGGCGGGTTGTTGCTGGATTTCGTGCAGTTTTTCTTCCAGCGACGCCTTGATTTTGGCCAGTTGGCCGTATTCAAACAGCGTTTGGTCGGTGGGATTGACGACGACCGTGCCGTTATAGCCGTCCAGCAAGGCATAATCGCCGCTGTCCAATTCCTGGCTGACGGTTTGGAGGCCGACGACGGCGGGAATACCCAGCGAACGGGCCATGATGGCGGTATGCGAGGTTTGCCCGCCGATATCGGTGGCGAACCCCAGCACGAATTTCTTGTCCAGTTGCGCGGTGGTGGACGGACTCAGGTCGTGGCTGACCAGGATGCAAGGTTCGGCGAGGTGGCGCAGATCGAATTTGTCTTCAACCTCGAGCAGGTTATCCAGCACCCGCGCCGCCAGGTCGCGCATGTCGTTGGCCCGTTCGCGAAGATACTCGTCGTTCGCCCCAACCAACGCCGTGACATAACGTTCCGCCACGGTGTGAAAGGCAAAGTCGGCGTTGACCTTTTGGTCCCGGATCATCCGGACGACTTCGTCCACCAGCACCCGGTCTTCCAGCATCAGGAGGTGCGCTTCAAAAATGTCCGCCTCCTTCGCGCTGAGGGTTTCCAACACCTTGCCCTGGATTTCCAGAATTTGCTGGCGGGTCTGGACCAGGGCCTTTTCAAAACGGCCAACTTCCTCATTCAGTTCGTTGTCGGCCAGTCCACGCCGGGCAATGATGTGGCGGGCGCGGTGGAGGATAAGAATTTTGCCGCGGCAAATGCCGGCAGAAACGGCAATGCCGCGAAATGTCTTCTCTCCTTTTGCTTGCTCCGGCATACGTGTCAGTACAGAAATAACCAAAGCCAGCCGCATTGAAAAGCAATTCCCACGGCAAAATAAAAGCCCGCCAAAGGCGGGCTTTTAATTCTCACGCTTAACTTTCAGCCGATCACGCGCGTTCCATGTATTTGCCGGTGCGGGTGTCCACCTTGATCTTTTCACCGGTCTTGATGAACAACGGCGCCTGGACCGTGATGCCGGTTTCCAGTGTGATGGGTTTCTGAACGTTGTTTGACGAGTCGCCCCGGAGGCCTTCCGGTGCATCGGACACCGTCAACACCACGCTCGACGGAAGTTCAATGGATACCGCCTTTTCCTCGACAAACGTCACAGTGATCGAGGCATTCTCTACAAGAAAGTTTTTCGCATCGCCAACCAGTTCCGCCGCAAGCGTGACCGTTTCGTAGGTTTCCGGGTCGGTGAAAACGTAATCCTCGCCGTCCTTGTAACTGTATTCCATCCGCTTGGTGATCATGGGCACGGGCTCGATGCGCTCGGTGGAGCTGAACCGTACGTCGGATGATTTGCCGGTGCGGATGCTGCGGAGAGTTGCCTGTACGAACGCGCGCAGGTTGCCCGGCGTACGGTGCTGCATATCCAGCACCACGCAAATGTCGCCGTTGTAACTGATCGCCATGCCGCGGCGGAGGTCGTTCGCTGTTGCCATAAAATTAATCGTTCAAAAAGTATTGTGTTACTGCCGTTTCGCCAAAAGGAGTTGTTAAGCATAATCAAAAAAAGCCTGAACGCAAGCGCGGTTTCGTGTGAATAACTTTGGGCATCTCCTTCCCGGTCACCGCTTGACACCACAAAACTTTGTGTGGTACAAGGGAGCAGCCACAATTAGCAGTGGCTTTATGCGTTGTCCCAAGTGCGGCTGTCAGGAAGACAAAGTCATTGACTCGCGCGCCTCGCGCGAAGGAGCCACGATTCGCCGCCGCCGCGAATGCACCAAGTGCGGTCACCGGTTCACAACCTACGAAGAAGTTGAACGCGAAGGATTGATGGTGCTCAAGCGCGACGGGCGGCATGAGGAATTCTCGCGCGAGAAACTCCTGTCCGGCATCAAAAAGGCCTGCCAGAAGCGTCCGGTCAGTCCGCAAACCATGGAGGATTTGACCGACCATCTTGTGGCCGCTGTGACCGACAAATTTGAAAACGAGGTGCCCGCCGAATTTATCGGTAAATCAGTGATGGAGGGCCTGCGGGACATTGACGAAGTCGCCTACGTGCGGTTCGCCAGCGTCTATCGCCGGTTCCAGGAAGCCACGGATTTCGTCCATGAAGTCAAAAAACTGGAGGCCGCCAAATGATTGCCCTGCTGTCCGACTGCCTGCTGTTTCAACTCACCAATGGCGAGAGTGTGCCGTGCTCGGCCGAAATGATTTCCGTCGAACTCGTCGGTGGCAACGACCTTTGGCTCGACCCCGAAGTGTTGCGCCACGCTGCGGCATCGGTCTTTCATTATTTCAAAACCGAGCTTTGCCGCGAGAGCGTCACGGTGGGTGAATTTGCCGGCGCCCTGGAAAAGGTGCTGCGCAATCTCGGTTTTGCCATCAGCACCGGTGCCAAGGAATCGCGCAAACCGGAAACCACGGAGACCGATCTGGGTCTGATGGCGCGCGAATCCGGGGGCGGCTTCGAACTTTTCTTCTTTCCGCGCCTGCGCGACGAACTCCGCGCCCAGCTTCGTCGTGCGCCGCGGGTGCTGCGCTTTCGCGGCTTGCGCGGCTGCGTCAAGCAACTGGCCGGCGCGCGCCGCTGGAGCGGTCGCTGCGAAAAATTGCAGGACCACATCGTCGAGTATTTGCGCCAATGCCTTACCGCCGAGCCGGAATCCACCGATTGCGCGCTGGTGGTGGAATAAAGTTTCATCCGCGAATTTTGCGAATTAACGCGAATGAAAACCAGCAGGGGAAACGTTCGGCCTGGGAAAATTAATTCGTGAAAGTTCGCGTAATTCGCGGATAAATTAAGTCATGAGTAAAACGCTTTTTGAAAAAATCATCGCCCGTGAAATTCCGGCCCAAATCGTCTATGAAGACGATCAGGTGCTCGCGTTCCGCGATATCAATCCGCAGGCGCCAACGCACGCCTTGATTGTGCCGAAGAAACCAATTCCGCGTGTGGCCGAGGCGAAGGCCGAAGACCAGCAACTGCTCGGTTATTTGCTGCTCAAGGCCGCGGCGGTGGCGCGGAAGCTGGGTTTGGACAACGGCGGATTCCGGCTGGTCATCAACAACGGCGCGGACGGCGGCGAAACCGTGCCGCATCTGCACGTCCACATTCTTGGCGGTCGCTACATGAAATGGCCGCCGGGTTAACAACTGGTTAAAAAAGTAGGAGACGACGCAAGGAGTCTCCGCCGCGTTATGCAAATCTGAGGGAATGGGAGACTCGTTACCTCGTCTCCTACAATGGAATGAGGTTTGACGGGCCGTTAATTTAGCGGAAACCCTTTTTGGTCTTTAGGGTTGGCGAAAACCAATTCCTCCGAATGCGGGCCGGTGCGAATCAACACCGCCGGATGCGACGCGACCAACGCCAGCAGTTCGTCATCGTTGATCACGCGGTAATTTCCGCCGCTCGTTTGAACGAATTCGACGCTTGCCGTTGACCTGATGAATTGCCCCGATGCCATCGGTTGCGTGGTCACGATGGCCGTTGCGGGTAGCGGTTGCGTTTCAACCAGTTTATAATTTTTCCCAACCGCTCTCGTCATTGGCTTCGGCGCTGACACGAGCGGCGTTTGAGGCGGTTTTTTATGCCAAATAAAAATTCCGCATAGCGCCAACACGGCCAGCAACGCCGTCGCGCGCCGCGTTTGCCGCCAACGGCGGCGGCGGCGAACCAGACGCAGCGTTTCTCCGAGCATCACGCCACGGAAATCCCCGGGCGTCGCTTCTGAAAGCACGTCAGCCAGCAATTGCTCGTTGTCAGCTTTGCGATTCATGGTTCAACTCCGCGAGCACCGTGTCTTTTAATTTTTTGCGGACGCGGGACAATTTCGATTCTACGGCCTTTTCCGTGGTTTGCAGGTCGTCCGCGATTTCACGGACGGCTCGGCGCGCAATATACTTTTGCTCAAGCAATTTCTGCTCGTCCGGCGGCAGCACGGCAATATGGCGGTCTAGCAAAGTTTTCAATCGCTCCTCGGTTCGAGTATCGCTTGCGCCGTCGAGTTCAACATTCGCGTGCCGCGTGAAACGGTCCAAAAATGAAAAGTAACGGCGGCGCTTTTTGGCTTCGTCGGCAAACGCGCTGTGGGCCAAGACCGTGAGCCAGCTCCAAAAAACGTTTTCATCGTGGAAAACCTTGATGTGCCGCGTCACGCGGACCAGCGCGCCTTGCAAGGCTTCGCGCGCGGCATCTTCGTTGCCGGCGGCGACGACGAGCAGGTAACGCCACAGGCGGTCGAAGTAAGCGTTGTAAAAAGTGCGCCAGGCCATTTCATCTCCTTCGGTCATCCGGCGCGTTAACGTTTCAATCTGTTGGTGGGGCGAGGCTCCTGACGAGCCGTCGTCGCTTTGTTCCGTGACGGCTCGCGGGGACGCTCGTCCCACCGACGGTTGAATGTCTTTTTCCAAGCTGATTCATTAACGACCGGCTGAAATTTATTAACCGGCTGAAATTTA
Organism: uncultured bacterium; assembly: GCA_963723125.1. Lineage (GTDB taxonomy): Bacteria > Verrucomicrobiota > Verrucomicrobiia > Limisphaerales > UBA11358 > UBA11358. The sequence continues at coordinate 576,378 of CAVRPQ010000006.1, read as the reverse complement.
TTTTCCAGGTTTTTCTGTCTGGCCATTCGCCGGTTTGTCGTTTGGCTTTTCTGTGGACAACTGTTTAAGCACATCCCCAATCAAGTTGACTTTGTCTTCTTCGCCGACGGCAATCAGCATTTTGGTTTCTTTGTGATAACTAATCGCCGGTGGGTTAGTCACCCCCAGCATCTTCCAACCGGTTTCAACAGCACTTGTAACATCGTCAACTGTGTAACCGGCATCAAGATAAGGTTCCAGCTGGTAAAACTTACAAACCGTAGATGACAGAACTTGCCATGGTGCGTGTTCTTTTCCTTTATCCCAGTAAAAGAACCAAATTGAATTTTCGGTAGGCGCGCCTTCGGTTTGGAAGCCATAATGTGAAGTATTTATGTAAACATCGCTGCCATTCCCTCCTATGGAACGGTCTCTCGGATCCAGCACCGTGAATCGCTCGGTTTGTTGGGAAACTTGCTCCAACGCTTTGAATACCTGTGCCACGGTTACATTTTTTACGGAAAAAGCTGGCATTTTCAAATCTTTGCAATCGTCGGGAATTACTGCATTCAAGGGCTTACCTGTCTCCTTTTCGATGGCTTTGACCAATTGCTCTGGTGTGCCGCCGGGAAAATTCAGATCGAATTTCGGCAGGGAATTGGTCGGCTCGACCCAAACATAACGGCCCAAATCATCCCTCGGCGGCATTGGAGATATAATGCGCGCGGGTTGGGCGGATGTCTGATTGAACGGATTGATCGCCAGTGCGAACAGGCTGGCGGCGAGGCAGATGGATTTTTTCATAAGTTGGCTGGTTTGATTTGTGTTCTTTATACAGAAACACGACGGCCCGCGCAAAATCCTTCGCGCAAACTGGAATTTTTGTAGGAGCCGAGGTAACGAGGCTCAAACTTTCCCAAAACCCCCAGCTGAAAATCAAACCCAGTCAGAGCCTCCTCACGTCGGCTCCTACAATTTTACGGGCACTGTTTCCAAAGCACTTTACCGAGTCGCTTGATGCCTTCGCGGATGTTTTCCTCACTCGCGCTGCCGAAGCTGAGGCGCATTTCGTGGTCCGGCTTCCGGCGTGACGGATCGTCGGCGTAGCAAATCTCGCCGGGCACATAGAGCACGTCATTTTTCAATGCGGTGCGGAAAACTTTGGATTTCACGCCGGTGGAAACATTCCTGGGCAAGCGTACCCAGAAATAAAGTCCGCCGCTGGATTCCCAGATTTCCACATTCGGCGGAAAATGTTCCGCGAGCGCCTGCTTCATCACGCGTGCCTTTTGGCCGTAGCGTTTTTCAATCTTAGCCACGTGCCGGTCGTAAAGGCCGGTTTCCAGCTCGCCGGCGAGGAGCTGTTGCAACAGGTTTGCCGTGCCGAAATCGTGGTTGCCTTTGATGTGCTGGACGGCCGTGAAGAGCGGTTCGGGCAGAAGGCCGAAACCAACACGCACGCCGGGCGCATACGGCTTGCTGTAAGTACCGGTGTAAATCACGCGATCCACCGCGCCGGGCACCGTGAGCGCGGATTTGGTGTCAGGCCCTTTGAATCGCAATTCGCGATACGCAGCGTCTTCAATCAAATAAATCGGATGGCCCGCCGCGCGCTCGAATTTTTTCAACAGTTTCAAGATGCCGCGTTTTTTCTCGAAGCTGGTGGTGACACCCGTCGGATTGTGAAAATAACTGATGAGGTAAAGCGCCTTGACGCGGCGAAGTTCGCCGGATTTTTTCAGCCGCTGCAAAACGATTTCGAGGTGCGCGAGGTCGAGACCGTCGCGTTCGAGACGGACACCGCGCGCGCGAAGGCCGCGGCTTTGCAGGATGCTCAGGAACACAAAGTACGTGGGATCCTCGACGAGGACGGTATCGCCTTCATCACAGAGCGCCTCGAGGGTCATGTAGAGCAGTTGCTGCGAGCCGCCGGTGATCATGGTGCATTCCCACGAGTGGCTTTTCTCGTCCTCGTCCTCGTTCTTCGTTCTCGTCCTCGATTTTCGTTCGAGGGACGAGGACGACGACGAGGAGGATTGATCCAATTTTTGCAAATGGCGCGCGGTGAGCTGGCGGAGGTTGGTCTCACCGGTGGTGATGCCGTATTGCAAGGCGGGTTGGCCGGTTTTGGGGGAGCGCAAAACCCGGTTGAGCACTTGACGCGAAATTTTGACAGGCAAGGTGGCGTTGTCAGTAAAACCGGCGGCGAGCGAAATCAATTTGGGCCGCGACAATGCGGCTTGCATGAGCCAGGAGATGGGCGGTGGCGCGGTGCGGCGGCCCATGACAGACAGGGCGGTGTTCATTTATGATATACGATTTTCGATTGATGATTGGTTTGAATGAAGGAAGCAAATCATAAATCGAGATCTCTGCAAAAGGGTAGAAGCGACGCCTCGTCGCTTTGGGCGACTGGCCAAAACCGTTGGAAAATTGAATGCTCCCAGCGACGGGGCGTCGCCGCCACACGTTTTGCAGAGGTCTCAAGTCGTAAATCATTAATCATAAATTTTGATTCACTGCGCGTCAAAGACGCTGTCGAGGATGGTTTCCTTGGTTTTCCAGATTAACGCCATGGTCATGGCCAGGGGCAACAAGGCAAAGAAGGTCAGCAGCCACAAGCCGAGGCGGTTAAGCCAGAGGATCAGGATGCCAAATTCCAGCGGCATTTGCGACACGTGGAGCAAGACCACATACGTGTTGCTGAGCAGGAAAAGCAAGGCCAACAGCCAGCGATTGAGCGCGGTAAACAGGCCGGTTTCGTGCCGAAGGGTTTCATCCGGCAGCATGGCGCCGAGTTGTTTGAGGACGACGTTCAAGTTGAAAAGGAAAAGCACGGCTGACAGGACGAGCACAAAAATGGCGGCGCTGAAAAAGGTTTCCCGCGGCATCCGGTTGTGCCAGTAGAGGAATGGGCTAAGCCCGAAATTGACAAGCCCGAGGAGTTTTGCGCGGTCCAACGCATTGCGCCAGGGACGTTCCTGCTTCTGGAAATCGCTCATTTGCCAAAGCCCAAAAATCAACAGGCCGGAGGCGGCGAGAGCGGGAATGAGGCCGAATGATTTCAACCAATCGGTCCGGGCGGTTTCCACGCAAATCACCAGCGACGCGGGCAAACCCCAGAACAACGCGGACAGACCGCGGGCAAGGTGCCCAAGTGAACGGAGCAGTTCGGCTTTGTTTCGGGTTTCAGCTTCAGGATTTTGGGTTTCGGTCAAAACGAAAGATAAGTGTAAGACTTCAAGCCGCGTTCGTAGTCATCGAGCAACCGCATGGCCTCGGACGGTTTCATGCGGTCGGACTTGATGGCGTCATCCATCTGGGCCTTCATCTGGCGTTTCAACTCGTTTTCGTCGTATTGCACCGCCGCGAGCGATTGGATGATGGTGTTGCCTTCGATGATTTCCTCGATGTAATAACCGGTGGGCTCGTCGGGTTCGAGAAAAACATGAACCTCGTTGACGCGGCCAAACAGGTTGTGCAGGTCTCCCATGATGTCCTGATACGCGCCCATGAGAAAAAATCCGATGTAATAGGGTTCGGGCAGGCCATTGCCGTTGCTGTTAAGCTGGTGCAGTGGCAGGGTGTCGCGCACATCGCGGAAATCAATGAACTTGTTGACCTGTCCGTCCGAATCGCAGGTGATGTCCACGAGCGTGCCTTCGCGGGTCGGACGCTCGTTCAACCGGGTGATCGGCATGATCGGGAAAAGCTGGTCCAAGGCCCAGTGGTCAAGCAGCGATTGGAAGACGGAAAAATTGCAGAGGTATTGATCGCCCAGGCTGTCTTCCAGCAGACGGATTTCCTCCGGCACATAATGCTGGCCCTTGTAATGCTCGACGACGGCGCGGCTGATTTGCCAGTAAAGGTCTTCAATCTTGGCCTTTTCGGGCAAATCCAGCACGCCGAGCGCGAACATGTGCTGCGCGTCCTCGCGCCGTTCAAGCGCGTCATGGTAAGCCTCCAGCGTGTTGAGCTTCGGCAGGTTTTGTCTGATGTCGAGCAATTCCTGCACCAGCGGGTGTTCGCGGTCGCCGAATTTCAAGAACCCGTTCGGCCGGATTTTTTCAATGGTGCCGAACACCTCGACAATCAAAACACTATGGTGGGCGACAAGGGCCCGCCCGCTTTCGCTGATGATGTCCGGGTGCGGAACTTTTTCCGCGGCGCACACATCACCAATGTAATAAACCACGTCATTGGTGTATTCCTGCAGGGTGTAATTGGTCGAACTGTCGAACGCCGAGCGGCTGCCATCGTAATCCACGCCCAGGCCGCCGCCGACGTCAAGGTACGAAATCGGGAATCCCATTTTGTGCAGTTTGCCATAAAAACGCGCCGCCTCCTGAACGGCTTTTTTCACCGTCAAAATGTCCGGCACCTGCGAGCCGATATGGAAATGCAGCAGCTTGAAGCAATGGGTGAGGTTTTCGGCCTTCAGCATTTCCGCCGCCTCGAGGATTTCTGCCGTGCTCAGGCCGAATTTCGCGTTTTCGCCGCCGCTTTCCGCCCAGCGCCCGGCGCCCTTGCTTGACAGCCGCGCCCGGATGCCGATGAGCGGTTCGACGCCGAGCTGTTTGGAAATGGAGATGATCTGTTTTAATTCCTCCAGCTTTTCAACGACCATGATGACGGTTTTGCCCAATTTGATGCCGAGCATGGCCATTTTGACAAATTCCGCGTCCTTATAGCCGTTGCAAATGATCAGGCAACCCAAATGATTTTGCATCGCCAGCCCGGCGAACAACTCCGGCTTGCTGCCGACTTCGAGGCCGAATTCGTACGATTTGCCGGCATCGAGAATTTCCTCCACGACTTCGCGCAGTTGGTTGACCTTGATGGGAAACACGCCGCGATACCGGCCTTGATAATTGTACTCCGTGATGGCATTGCGAAACGCCTGATTGAGCGACTCGACGCGGTGTCGCAAAATGTCCTGAAACCGGATGAGTAGTGGAAATTTCAACCCGCGTGCCTTGGCCTCCTCGATCACGTCCGTCAAATCCACCGCCACGCCCGCGTCCTGCAACGGACGCGCCACGACGTGTCCGGCCTCGTTGATGTCGTAATACTTCGCGCCCCAGCGGCGGATGTTGTAAAGCGCGCGCGCCGCGTCAATGTTCCACGGCGAGCCCGCATCGGTTGAATTGCTCATCTCATGAATCCATGCGAACTATAGAACGCTGTACGGAGAATTCAATACGCGGAATGAAAAATTTTCGAAACAGAAAAATGTGTGAATGCCGATTTCAAGTTACCAGTCCACAACGCAATTTTTGCGGATGAGCTGCGAACTTTGGGCCGTGTATTGTTGGAACTCCAAATCCGTTCCGTCGGGATCCTTGCACCAGAATTGCCATGTCTGGTCGCAGCCCAGTTTTTTGGGCGTCACCTCCACGCCGTGTTTGATCAACGCGTCGCGCATCGCGTCAATGTTTTCCACTTCCAGGCAGAAATGATGGATCCGCTGGTTGCGGAGTTCCGCGTTTGGATCGGCCTTGAAAATTTCGATGAAATGACTCTGGTTGACCTGGAGATAAAATCCGAACAAGGCGCCGTCCTTGAAAAAATTGAAATGCCTTTTCAAGCCGAGCGCGCCGCAATAAAAATCCAGACTTTGGTTCAAATCTTTTGAGAAGATGCAAATGTGAGCGAGGGTTTTGATCATATTGATTTTGCAATGAACTACAAAATCCACACGGAGAAAGCAATTAATCGTGTGGAGCATCGTAAAAATGATTCGCCAGAAGCAGAACAGCGGTGGTAATAAAACCGGATGTTGAAAGTTTCACTCGCTGCCATGGTCGTTTACTGCGACCAAATTCTTCGCACCAGGGAAATTGGCGATTATGACGGCGCGGCTAACGGCTTGCAGGTGGAAAATTGTGGCATGGTCGGTCGCATTGCCGCTGCCGTGGACGCAAGCCTGGCCACGGTGAAGCTCGCCATTGCCGCCAAGGCTGATCTGCTCATCGTCCATCACGGTTTATTTTGGAACACGCGCCAGCCATGGACCGGGAAAAATTATGAATTGATGCGGCTGTTGACCGAAAACGATCTGGCCGTTTACAGTTCACACCTGCCGCTGGATTTTCATCCGAAACTTGGCAACAACGTGATTCTTTGCGCCGCACTCGGCCTGAAAAACCTCCGGCCATTTCTATTGAAGGCGGGGCAACATTACGGTCTTCAATCACGGGCCAGAGTTTTACGTTCCACTCTTGCTGCCCGTATGCAGCGCGCAACTGGAGAAAAAGTTTTTGTCATTCCTGGCGGAAGCGGGATGTGTGAACGCATCGGCGTAATCACCGGCGGCGCAGGTGATTTTTTACAAAAGGCGGCCGGCGAAGGTGTGGACACGTTCATCACCGGCGAAGGCCCGCATTGGACTTACGCGCTGGCGGAGGAACTCGGCCTCAACGTTCTCTATGGCGGCCATTACGCGACGGAAACATTCGGTGTGAAAGCGCTGGCGGCGCATTTGTCCGAAAAATTCCGTAGACCGTGGATGTTCCTTGACCATCCGACGGGATTGTAAATTCAGGGCGGGTGCGGCAGATTTCAGCGGGGATTCGCGAGATTGAAAAATAGAGACTTGCTCAAAGACGTCCCGCATCGATGTCTGACAAGGTGATGTAAAACGGGCTCCGCGGCAGTGAAAACTTGAATTCTGCTATATGGGTACGAGTAGGAACATAATCTCTTGTAAAAACTCCGCCGGTGTTTTCAGGTCAAACTTGGCCACGCGCACTTTCCGGTATCAGAGAGCTTCACACAAGTCATGATGTTGTAAGATGCTTTGAAGACGTGAACGTCATCCGTTACCAAAAAGTAACTTGACTATCAATAAGTTATCTGTAACAATAATGGATATTTCTTCCCAATAGGTATTCACATTAGCCTTATTGTGATGTGAGTGTTTAGGGGGAATTAAACAGTCGGACTAGTCAGGAGTTGGCTATGACAAAACTTAGCTGGCCGCATCGGTGCTGGAGGGAGTGGAGCAAGATCATCAATGCATTCTCAGCGGTTATTTCCCTGGTTGTGGTGATGATGTTTGCCCGGCCTGTCTGTGCGGCCGAACGGCAGGTGGTGCACATCCACATGCCTGCCGCCGCAGCCCACTTGCAGCCCCTCGGGCCGATGGGAAGCTCGCAACCGTTGAATCTGGCCATTGGCCTGCCGTTGCGCAACCAGGAAACGTTAAACAATCTGCTTGAGCAAATCTACGATCCGGCCAGTCCAAACTATCACCATTTTCTGACACCCGAACAGTTCACCGCACAATTTGGTCCGAGCGAACAGGACTATCAGGCGGTGATAGCCTTTGCCAAAGCCAATGGTCTGACGGTGATGGCAGAGCATTCCAACCGGCTACTGGTGGATGTGAGTGGGTCGGTGGCGGACATTGAACGGGTGTTGCACGTCAGGATGCAGGTTTACCAGCACCCGACGGAAAATCGGACATTTTATGCGCCGGATGTGGAGCCGTCACTGGACTTGGCCGTGCCGATTCTGGGCATCAGTGGCTTGAACAACTATTCACTGCCGCGCCCACATTATGTGGTCAAGCCGTTGGTCCAGGGGCAGGCGGTGGCACCCAATGCTGGTTCGGGGCCTGGTGGTACCTACATGGGGAAAGACTTTCGGGCGGCCTATGCGCCGGACACGATGCTGGACGGATCGGGACAAGTTGTGGGGCTATTGCAATTTGACGGCTATACGGCCAGTGATATTACCTACTACGAAAGCCAGGCAGGTTTGCCGAGCGTGACCTTATCGAACGTGCTGATTGACGGCGCCAGTGGACTGCCCAGCGGCAGCGGCGGAGAAGTCGAGGTGTCGCTCGACATCGAGATGGTGATTTCCATGGCGACCAATGTGTCCCAGGTGATTGTCTATGAAGCGCCCAATCCCAGTCCGTTTGTGGACATCCTAAACCGGATGGCCACGGATAACCTAGCCAAGCAGTTAAGTTGTTCGTGGTATGTTCCCAATGGCACGGCGGAGCCGGCAGCCGAGCAGATTTGGCAGGAGATGGCTGCCCAAGGCCAATCTTTCTTCAATGCTTCGGGTGACAACGATGCCTACACCGGACTGATTGATTTTCCGGGAGATAGCACCAACATTACCCAAGTAGGCGGAACAACATTGACCACGAGCGGGGCGGGTGGGGCTTGGGCGTCGGAAACGGTATGGAATTGGGGCAATGGGATTGGCAGCGGAGGCGGGATCAGCACGCAGTATCCGATTCCATACTGGCAGACGAATATCAACATGACGGCCAACCAGGGCTCCACCACAATGCGGAACACCCCGGATGTGGCGCTGACAGCGGACAATGTTTATGTCCGGGCCGATGGTAATAATTACGATGTGGGAGGGACCAGTTGCGCGGCGCCGTTGTGGGCGGGTTTTGCGGCGTTGGTGAATCAGCAGGCGGCAGCCACCGGAGAACCGGCGGTGGGGTTTATCAATCCGGCGATTGACGCGATTGGCAGCGGTCCCAATTATACCACCTGTTTTCACGATATCACCACCGGCAACAACACAAGCGGCAGCAGTCCGACCAGATTTTACGCGGTAACCGGCTACGATCTGTGCACGGGCTGGGGCACACCCAATGGGCAGAAGCTGATTAACGCATTGGCCAATCCAGAGGCTTTGCAAATCACTCCGATAACTGGATTTACCTCGATGGGTGGGGTGGGCGGTCCATTCACCGTGACGGCCCAGAGCTTTTCGCTGACCAACGTGGGTACCAACTCCCTGACTTGGACTTTGTCCAACACGTCACTCTGGCTCAACGCTTCCTCCAGCGGAGGCGCCTTGGCCCGGGGCGGACCGGCAACCAACGTGATGATCAGTTTGAATTCGGTTGCCAGCAATCTGTTGGTGGGGACTTACCAGGCGACGGTGTGGTTCACCAATTTGAATGACCAGGTCGGACAAGGCCGTCAATTTACCCTGGCGGTGCTCAGTCCGCCGGCGATTACACAGCAACCGACCAACCAGGCGGTGCTGGACGGGGCGACGGCGACCTTCTCGGTGGAAGTCACCGGAGGACTGCCGTTGTATTATCAGTGGCAATACAACAGCAATAACCTGACCGATGGAGGAAATATTTCAGGTTCAACCACAACTAATTTGACGATCAACAACGCCTCGCTGGCCAATGTGGGATATTACGACCTCATTGTGAGCAACGCGGCCGGTGTGGTCGTCAGCACCAACGCGCTGTTGACCATTGTCCCATCGCCGCCGGTGATTATCCAGCAGCCCACCGATGAAACAGTGGTCGTGAAAGGCACGGCCCAGTTCACCGTGGCCGCGCTGGGCACCAAGCCCTTCTCCTATCAATGGAGTTTCAATGAGACAAATATTGCGGATGGGACCAACGCGACGCTGGTATTGACCAATGTGCAGTTTGACCAGGCGGGTGCTTATGCGGTGGTGATAACGAATATCTATGGTTCGACCCTGAGTTCCAATGCTAACTTGACGGTGACGCCCTGTGATCCGGCGCCATCGGGTTTGGTGAGCTGGTGGAAGGCGGAGGGGAACGCGTTGGATGAGGTGGGGACGAACAACGGGACGCTGGTGGGCAATGCGACGTATGGGCCGGGAGAAGTGGGTCAGGGTTTTGTGTTTGATGGGAATGGTTCAGGCGTGAGCATAGCCAATGCGACGAACCTCCAGTTGCAGGATTTGACGATTGAAGCGTGGATTCAGCGGAGCAGCAGTTCGGTGGTTTCCTATGGGAGTGGTGGGAATGGAGTTATTTTTGGTTACGGCACAGGTGGATACCTGTTCTTTATGAATTCGGCAGGGTCTCTGATCTTCGGTCAGTTGGGGAACCCAGCCTATGTGACCGGTCCGGCGATTACGGACACCAGCTGGCATCATGTGGCGGTGACCAAGGTTGGCAGTGTGATTGTGTTCTATTTGGACGGGGTGGCTTACGCCACACCCGCTTTCAGTGTCACCTTTACGTTTACCACTTCTGTGGGCATCGGGTATCGGCCGGACAATGGGGACAACGGCTTTCTGGGTACGATAGATGAGATGAGCATTTATAACCGCGTCCTTACTTCCACGGAGATCCAGGACATCTACTTGGCCGGCAGCGGAGGCAAGTGCTTCACGCCGGAGCCACCGGTGATCACGACCCAACCGACGAACCAGACGGTAGTGGCGGGCCAGACGGCGACATTTTCAGTGAGTGCGAGTGGAACACAACCTTTAAGCTATCAGTGGACGTTTGACACGACGAACATTGCGGCTGGGACCAACGCAACGCTGATCCTGACCGATGTTCAATCCAATCAGGCTGGAGTCTATGCGGTGATGGTGAGCAACCTGGTTCGACTCAGTGCTCAGTTCCAATGCCAACGTTGACGGTCAATCCAGCCCCGCCCTGTGATCCGGCGCCATCGGGTTTGGTGAGCTGGTGGAAGGCGGAGGGGAACGCGTTGGATGAGGTGGGGACGAACAACGGGACGCTGGTGGGCAATGCGACGTATGGGCCGGGAGAAGTGGGTCAGGGTTTTGTGTTTGATGGGAATGGTTCAGGCGTGAGCATAGCCAATGCGACGAACCTCCAGTTGCAGGATTTGACGATTGAAGCGTGGATTCAGCGGAGCAGCAGTTCGGTGGTTTCCTATGGGAGTGGTGGGAATGGAGTTATTTTTGGTTACGGCACAGGTGGATACCTGTTCTTTATGAATTCGGCAGGGTCTCTGATCTTCGGTCAGTTGGGGAACCCAGCCTATGTGACCGGTCCGGCGATTACGGACACCAGCTGGCATCATGTGGCGGTGACCAAGGTTGGCAGTGTGATTGTGTTCTATTTGGACGGGGTGGCTTACGCCACACCCGCTTTCAGTGTCACCTTTACGTTTACCACTTCTGTGGGCATCGGGTATCGGCCGGACAATGGGGACAACGGCTTTCTGGGTACGATAGATGAGATGAGCATTTATAACCGCGTCCTTACTTCCACGGAGATCCAGGACATCTACTTGGCCGGCAGCGGAGGCAAGTGCTTCACGCCGGAGCCACCGGTGATCACGACCCAACCGACGAACCAGACGGTAGTGGCGGGCCAGACGGCGACATTTTCAGTGAGTGCGAGTGGAACACAACCTTTAAGCTATCAGTGGACGTTTGACACGACGAACATTGCGGCTGGGACCAACGCAACGCTGATCCTGACCGATGTTCAATCCAATCAGGCTGGAGTCTATGCGGTGATGGTGAGCAACCTGGTTGACTCAGTGCTCAGTTCCAATGCCACGTTGACGGACCTGGTACCGCCTACAATCATAACCCAACCCACCAACCAAACGGTCTATGTTGGAGGCACGGCCAGCTTCGGTGTCACCGCCTCCGGCACGCCGCCGCTGAATTACCAATGGAACTTCAATCAGACCAACATCGCCAATGCGACTAATACAACACTGGTGTTAACCAACGCGCAACTAAATCAGGCAGGTAATTACGCGGTGCTGGTGACCAATCTTGTCAATTCCGTCCTCAGCTCCAACGCCGTGCTGACGGTCAATCCGCCGCCGACACTGGGAGTGACGACATCGGGCGGTTTCGCGCTGATTTTCTGGCCGGTCAGCATGCAGGGTTTTGTGCTGGAAACTTCCAGCAGCCTATCCTTGGCCAACTGGGTTCCCGTGCCCAATCCGCCCATTCAGATCGGCAACGAATATTTGGAGTCCATCCAGATGACCGGAACCAATCAATTCTTTCGCCTGCAACTCGGCGAATAGCTAAGTGACGTAATAACTGTCTCCCGGCCGGGTCCGGAAATTTAAGACGAAAGCCCGGCACCGAATCTGACCGGCGAGCTACGAGGAGTTGTGCAGGCCCGATCCGGCAGGCCAGGTTAACCGGCAGGGGTTCGTCTCGTTGAAACAATCAAAAAGCCACACAAGAGAATTAACACGCCAGTGGCCAGCAAGCTGATATAAAGCGGGCCAAGGGAAGGCGAAAACTTAAATTCCACCGTGTGTGCGCCAAGCGTCAAATAAACGCCGCGCATAATGAAATTGCAACGCAGCAAGGACGCGGGTTTGCCGTCCACAAATACGTGCCAATTCGGGTCGTACTTGTCGTTGAGTAACAACACCGAAGGCATCCCGGCGTGGGCGTCGAATTTGATGTCGTTCGGCGCATAGCTTTTGAATTCAACCGTGCCGGAATTGTTATTGGTTGCATTCATGGCTGGCGGCGTTGGCAGCGGGGTGGAAACCAGCACCGTTCTCCCGGCGTCGAAGTTTGTACTCGCGAGTATTTGGAGCGTGTCGCTGTCATTGGTACTGATCTGCCAGTTGGAATATAATTTGGCCCGGGGGAGCACGCCGGTAAACTCGAGGAGGGCATACTCGCCGTTTTCAGCGGGAAGCGCCGTCAGTTCCGACAGCTGGGTGGCGTGTTCAATTCCCGGTTTTGACACCACGTCAAATCGTTGGACGATGCGAAACCGCTGTTGTATCGGATCGAGTTGCTGATTTAACGCGTCAAGATAACTGGCCGGGCCGAGCAGATAACGGGTGTTGGTCAATTCCCAACGGCGGGCGATGAGGTATGCCGTGTCCGGCGTGCCCCGCGGCGCCAGGGCTGCTTGATACGCCGCCAAATCCTCGGGCAGGCGCGACATCTGAACGACGTCCAGCGACTGGATGTTGTAATAAGGGAAGATCTGCTGGGACCATTCGATGCCGTAGAGATTCTCAAAGAGTGAGTTGGAGTGCAAAATGGCGACGCGATGTTCATAGGGCTGGTTGCGCAGGATATCAACGATGGGATTGCTGGCGTATTTTTGCGGGTAATTCCAATAGACAATCCAAGGCAAGTCGGCGCGCCCCAGATCCAGAACAAGCAAGGTGCCCAGAAGGATTCCACCCCATTTGCCGCGGCGTCCGGCAAACGCACCGCTCAAAATCAACGCGAACAAACCCGTGGCAAATGCGAAGAATAAAATGAACCAGCCGACCTGGTGGACGCTAAATGTGGCAATTTGGCCGGCCATGTTCTCATCGGAAAAGCCCACCGTTTTCAGGTAGGCGACCAGGTTTGGCTTCTGCACCGCATAGATCAGCCATGCCAGCAGACCACCTATTAAAACTATGATGCAAGCCGAGGTCCAATTTCGGTCGAAGCCGCGGACTTTTGCCCACCACGTTTTGAACCGGGCAAGTGGCGAAGCAGAATCCACAGCCGGAACTTCCAGATAACACCGGCTCAGCCCGTGGATGCCATAGGCGAAAACGGTGACCAGGGCACAGGAAAACACAAAGAGGAATTTGACCGGATTTCGGATCGTGGAAAAATATGGGATTTTGTAGAACAGGGTGTAGAATGGAGCGAACCGGCCAAACGCGAGCAGCACTGAAACTACCAGGACTGCGGTCCAGAACCAAATAAATCGCCGGTGTGTTTCGGAAAATATGGAATTTTGCCGGCGCAATGATTGGGTGATGGCCCACAACGCCACCAAAAGCACCAACGTGCCGGCATAATTGCCCGTGCCGGTGAAGCGCAGGTAACCCTGCGGTGGCGAACCCTGTTCGTTACCGGCGAAGTATTGCTCCCATGCCGGAGCTCGCCCGACTGCTCCCCAATAATTGCCTCCCTCCGGTGTGTCCATCCGATATCCAAATAACCCAGGCACCGCCATTCCCAAAGCTTCAATCTTGGGAAGACTCCATTCAGTTGCCCAATCCCAATGTTGCGCCTTTGCTTCCGTATTCTGTTGGGTGCCGACAATGCCTTCAATCTGAGTGCCGACCAGCGATACAACAGTTTGATAGGCGAAGAACGCCGCGAACGCTGCAATGACCGTGATTCGGGCGACACCGCGCCCAATTTTTTTCACAGGTGTGCCGTCTTCCACGAGTGATTGAAAGAGTGCAAAGGCGGCAACAAACAAACTGAAAATGGCGCCAATGTCCGCCGCTTCGACCACGTTGATACCCACGGCAAATCCTGCCAAGGCGAGCCGCACCCAACGAACAAACCGCGGGGTGGTCGGTGAGCTGGAGACAATCAAGGCCAATGCCAGAAAATCCATACCAAAAGCAATTTGATGCGCAGCCGCGCCCCAGCAGGCGTCCGAAAAAAGCGTGGAAGTCAGCGTTGCAGCCAAAGCCCCCAAAACGGCCGCCAGTGGAGTGAGTTTCAATTGCCTGAAAAAGGTCCAAGCCCCGATGCCGAGAATAAACAGGGCAATAGGCGCGAAGAATTTGGCGAAATCGACTGCACCGGTGCTAAGACGCAGCAGTGAGTAGATGGAAGGAGTGGCTACGCCACCGTTTGAACCAATGGAATTGAGATCCCGCCACGCTCCCTTAAAAATTTGGGGTAACTGGTTTTGTGCTTCGATATATCCACATAACGGGCCGTCATTGGAAAAAACGACTTCGCCGGGAACGAAGCTCTGATAAAAAAGCGACCCCAACATGAGGACGAGCAGGCACGTAATTATCAGGAAGGAATCCCAAGGCTTGAAACGTGTCGTGGGCGGAATGGCGGCCGACATAATCAGTAAAATTCAGTGCAAACGCGAATTGAGGGAGTTTACCGGGCTAATCAACATCCGTAAAGACGTTTCAAGCAACAGTTCGCGGTGCGCGAGTTGAGGCTCGACTTTTCGCCGCAATTCTTTGAAATTCCACTGCTGCTAGATCGCAGTTAAAAGAGATGCCGCCAACTATGAAAATCCGGACTGTGCCGCGTCCCTTGTGTCCTCTGTGCGGAGGCCGGGGAGATTTGCCATATGAAAATTTGGAAGATAATTTATTTACGGCTCCCGGAAAATGGCTTCTTAGACGGTGTGCCAATACTGAGTTTGGCCTGTGCTGGCTGGACCCGGTGGCCTCTGAAACCGACCTGAAATTCCTATATGAAGATTATCCTACTCACGACGGAAAAGATTCGTTTTTGGGATTTCGGGCTAAACTGAGGTCGTTTTTTCTCAATGGCTACAAATTGGCCAAGTTGTTTTCCTCGAGTGTCTTGGGCTTGAATCAAGAAAGACGAAAACTCCTAAACATGTGTTTGGATGATTTATGTCCCCTAGGCCGGATTTTGGACGTCGGATGTGGCTCTGGTGATTTTCTACACCGGATGCATCAGTTGGGCTGGTCAGTTACGGGGGGTGGACTTTGATGACAAGGCTATTGCCTACGCAAAACCAAATATGACAGATATGGATTTGAATTATTGCACAATGATTTGGCTGGGGCTGGTTTTCCCGACAACTCTTCTGATGCGGTCACAATGAATCACGTCATTGAACATGTTCCTGATCCGGTTGGAATGCTGGCCGAGTCCCGCCGAATTCTGAAATGGGCTGGCAGGCTTGTTGTGACGACGCCAAACGTTCAAAGCCTTGGCCACAAGCAATTTCAAGATTGTTGGTCCGGGTTGGATGCTCCCCGGCATCTCCGGGTTTTTTCGCTGCCCGTCATACAAAAGTGTGCGCGACAGGCCGGGTTCGATGCCATTAAAGTCAGCACTTCGGCGGCCAACGCCGATGGTCTTATCGCTATCAGCCTGGGATTCGAACAGGCAAAAGCAACACTTTCATCCTACCAGATGAAAATTCAGTTCAATTTCATCCGCGGGCTTCGGAGTTTGATGCTTCAATATGTGGAACTCCGCCAGATGCGGCATGATGCCGAATGCGGCGAGGAAGCGATTCTCATTTGTGAAAAATAAATATTCCCCTGGAAGGTCGATAGGACCGTTGGTCATGCCATTCGCCTGCCTATTTGTTTGAGTCGGCAGCAGTTGCACGCCCTCCCCATCAATCTAACTGTTGAAACAACCGGCGAAATTTCCAAATCGCTCGCCTATATTTTCTTTACCCTTTGGATACGAACAGCCGTGACAACATTTAGCTTTTGTGTATCCTTTCAAATCAAACACTACAACTTCTCCCTTCCGCACAGTTTGTCGACGAAACACTTCGCGCGCCAGCTCAGTCTCGCAGCGTATTGTCCGGCAGTTGATTTTGTGTATGAGACCTTATGTAAAAACCTCTTCCTTTTAAAATCTGCTGAATCGAAAAAGTCGGCGTGATGGTCGAGTGCCAACATTGATAATTGGTTTCCTTTTCGAAATACATTGTCCGGTTTGTCCCATTCCGTTATCCCGTAGATCCCGTCCCATGTTACCATCCAGTTTGAGAATCCCTGTTTTTCAGACCAGGCGGTAAAATTCATTTTCCTTTTCCATCGGCTGCCTTCAAAACCAAAACAATCTTTCCGACTTCTAATTTTAAAAGGATAGGCAAGGAGAATTTTGGGGTCGAACATTATAAAGGACGGCCTGATGTGGGGTGATATTTCGTAAGTGCACGACGTCCCATAAATGCCATGCCCTTTTTCCCGCCATGCTTCAACCAGCCGTTTCAACCATCCTTTCCTGTGAAAATGAATAGACGATCCCAAACACAGCATCAAGTCGCAATCTACCAGTCCGGCAAATTTTTGAAACGCTCCGATATCCCATCCAACATTGTCATTCTCAATAATCTTTGCATTCGAGATTGAAGAAAACAAAGACCGCGTTTGCTCACTTGGCTTGCCGCCATTGCTAACAATGATGGTTTCATGTTCCATTTCTGGCGGGAAATTGTGATAACTCGACACAAACCGACAGGCATTATCAAAATAGATAGTATTAAGTGATTCAACCGGACAGATATAGGCCAAAGTGGTTTTAGGATTTATCATAACAATCATGCTTAAGATAAACCGTTCATCTTAAGGTAAGTCGCTCATGACTATTTTGCGGGGTTGGCGGCTTTTGCGTCGAAAGGCTCCGACAAAAACGGAACTACTTTGGGTTCGGGAATCGGCACGATGAAACGGCCACCGCGCTTTTGAAATTCTGTCTCACGCTTGATAATTTCCGGCGCGAAATTCCATGCCAGCAACAGGGCGTAATCCGGCTGGTCTTTCAATAGCATTTCGGGCGAACGAACCGGGACGCATGAACCGGGCGCGACCTTGTTCTGTTTGAAGGGTGTATTGTCAATGATATAATCCAATTCGCTTGTGCCGAGGCCGCAGGTGTTGAGCAGCGTGTTGCCCTTGGCGGACGCGCCATAGCCGATGATGCGTTTGCCTTGCGATTTGAGTTTTCGGATGAGGATGGGCAATTCGGTGCGAATGTGATTGACCCTCTCGGCAAACTTACTCCATGTGGCTGGTTCGGCCAGTTTCATGCGGCGTTCCACTTCCAATGCCTTCGCAACGCTTTCATGTGCCGTGACCTTCGATGAGTGGTGGCGCAGATGAAATAGAATCGAGCCGCCATGAATTTGATAATGGTCAATCCGGGACAGCATAAACGGTGAATCCTTTACCAGGGCTTCCAGCGCACGTACCGGTATGTAGGACAAATGCTCGTGGTAAATCGTGTCGTATTCCGTGCGCTCAAAAAAATCAACCAGATAGGGCACCTCGAAGGCGATCAGCGTTTCCTTGTGCGAAACGGCCTCCAGTCCGGCAAGCAAATCGCGCAGGTCATCAATGTGCGCGAAAACGTGCCGGCCCAAAATCATATCTGCCTCACCCCACGCCTCTTTTATTTTTTTAGCGCCGGCGGCATTGAAAAATTCGCCCCGGGTTGGAACGCCGGCTTTCACCGCGACTTCAGAGATGTTTTGCGCCGGTTCCACGCCGAGAACTTCGCAACCACGCTCCTTGAATTTTTTCAGGAACACACCAGTGTTGCTGGCGACTTCCAAAACTTTGGGGCGTACGCCAAAATGACCGACGGACAGGAGATGCGCCGACTGGTCGTTCAAGTGCGCATCCATCGTGCGGGAGGTAGAGGTGATATAGGCGTAGCGTGAATAAAGAACCTTCGGGTCAACGGTATCGGCCAGTTGCACCAGTGAACAGTCCGGACACAGCACGACCCGCAGCGGCAGTGAGATTTTATAATTTGTGACTTCCTCGGGGTTAAGAAAATCATTGGCCAGTGCCGTCCTGCCCAGGTCGAGGATGAGCCGGAGATTTTTCGAGCCGCAGGTGCGGCAGCGGGTGCGTTCCTGAATCATGTTTGAGGAAGTTTGTATGCTGAATTCCGGTCGAGCTCATGCCGGATTTCGTCAACCGGATCACGCCGGCCTTCGCCCTTGAAAAGCAAACTGGTTGTCGTCACCACGAGGCCGCACGTGCCACCCGTGTTGCGATAGGCGTGAACCACTCCACGGGGAACGTAAATTCGTGACGGTGCCTGTTCGCCGGTGAGGATGAACCAACCTTTGGCTGCCTTGGCCGAACCGGGCCGGTCATCCCAGAGATAAATGGTGAAATTCGACGGGCCGGCAAAAGTGAAATAATCATCCTGCCCGACGTGCTGGTGCGGTCCGCGCGTCACTCCCGGATGCGACCACGACGAACAGGCCATCAGCGGCTTGAAACCAGCGGGAATTTCGTCCACGCGGAAAAGCTCGTGCAGGCTGCCGCGCGGGTCTTTAAAGACAGGCAAGGCCTCCACTCGAAAACCGGGAAGGCCTGGAATTCCGGAAATTCCATGTACTTCGACTTGTTGCCAGACTGTGGACACGGGCGACAAACTACCTGAAATCACTTCATCCGCGCGAGCATTTTTCGCAAACCGGGACGCCAGGAACCGGGCTGGCGGCCGAGCAACCCGGCCAACTTTTTGTTGCTCATCACCGTGTTGTTGGGGCGGCGCATGGAGGAATTGAAAAACCGGGTCGTCACCCTTTCCACCGGAGGTACCCGGGGGATCAATCGCGCCTGTACCGCCTCTTCCAGGATCGCGAGTGCCCATTCGTAGCGGCTTACACCTCCGTCGTTGACCGCGTGAACCAGCCCACTGACGCCTTGGCGGACCAGTTCAAGCGTCCATTCCGCGAGGTCGGACGCACAGGTTGGCGCCGACGCCTGGTCGGTGGTGGCCTTCAGTTCACGACCTTCCCGCGCCGCACGCAATACCGTGTGGACAAAGGTTTTCGTTTGCGTGGGATGTCCGCCGAAGACCCAGCTCGTGCGCAGGACAAGATGATTCGGTGATGCCCGTAGGACTGCCTGTTCGCCGGCGAGTTTTCCGGCGGCGTAATGGTTCAATGGATTCGGCGGGTCCGTTTCCAGGTAGGGAGATTTTTGTTCACCGTCGAAAACGTAATCGGTTCCGTAATGAACAAGGCGGATGCCGGCCTGCGCACAAAGTTCCGCGAGTCGCTGCGGGCCGGTGGCATTGACCGCCCACGAGAGGTCGCGCTCGATTTCGCAGCGATCCACCTGGTTGTAGGCGGCGGTATTGATGACGGCTTGCGGGCCAATCGCGGCTAACTGCTCCTCAATGTGCCCCGGTGCGGTCAAATCAAAATCCGAATGCGAAAGAAAAATCAAGTCACAGTCCATCGGTTGAAGCTCACGCAGGGCATGAGCCAGCAATCCCCCGCCGCCGGTTACCAGAATTTTGAGCATTTGCGTCAACCTGCCCGACTGCATTTTACGGGCAGGCAACAATGGTTTTCAATGGAATCAGGGAGTCACCTTTAACCGGTCACGGTCCTCCGGAAGGCTGCCTGGTTTCGGCGGCCCGGTCGGTTTATCGATTGCGATTTTCCATTTCAGAAATCCTTTGATGTCTCCCCAATGGCCGAAACCAGCGCGTAAGAAATGGCGGACCATCCACCAATCGCCGTGCTGACGATAATTGCGGATGGCTCTGCGCTGCGACAAAATATGACCGCGCAACCGCCAACAATCAGCCACAGGTTTGAACAGGGAGGCAACAATGAATGAAGGTTCTCGCGCCAGCACCGCCCCGGCGATGGCTTCAGCCGTAATCAGGGCAACGTTGTTGAACGCCAGCAGTAATAGCGGGCCATTTGCATTTTTGAGAATGGTGATCAGCTGATTGCGGTTTGCGTAGAAGCGGCGGAATCCCGTCGTCCCACCGGTTTTATCCGTGCTGCCGGCGGCGGCGTGGTGCATACCTGCAGTACGAACCAGTTCCATGGATTCTCCGGCGATGTGTACGCGCCAGGACAAGTCCATCTCCTCGCCGTACACAAAAAATTCCTGGTCGAACCCGCCCAACTTCTGAAAGAATTCCCTTTCGATGAAAAAAAAACTGCCAACGACGAAGGGTTCCTCCACTTTTTTCCCCGGCGAACGTGAGGTGGGACAACCAAAAATATCAAAGCCAGGAGAACCTTGATCGTGGGCGCCGGACACGAAGTTCTTGTCCTCGTAACCAAGCTCGACCGCAGAAAAAACTTTGGCCGATGATGATTCAGCCTGGCGAACGAGCGCTTCAAGACAGTCGGTTTGAAACCAGACATCGGGATTCAGTAAAAAAAGGTATTTGCCCCGGGCCGCCCGCGCGCCGAAGTTGCATCCGCCGCCAAATCCGTAATTGCCGCCCGTGGGCAGAAAGTGCCCGTTGGGCCACCCTTTCATTTCCCGTTGGCAAATTTCCGCCGAACCGTCTTTGGAAGAATTGTCCACGATGATGGTTTCGCAACGATCTAAAATCGTCTGTGCCCGCAATGATGAGAAGAAACGATCCAACCACGGCTTGCAGTTGTAGTTGACAATGACGAGGCTGACAATTGGATTCATACCTTAATCCAAGGTAAGACGGTGACGGCAGGATTTCAATTCATTCCTCCCAACGCAATAATAAGATTATTTTGCGTGGAGATTTTCGACGTCCTATTTTGGGTGCATCTTGACATTGTCCTTAATTGGAGGTCCAAAGTTCGTCCCAGTGGTGATTTCGACGAGCTTCATCGAGGGCGCAAAGGTTGCGGAGACCTTTTGCGGTCCAGAACTGCCCGCAACGTTTGAACCGACATTGTTTCTGGCGACACGCTGATTCGACCGCCCCCGAACCGATCGGCCAGCCTCGGTTGGCGATCTGTTGGTAGTTCATTCGACTGGAGTGGGTCTGAAAATAGTTCTGCTCGCGGCGGATCACTTTGCCGGTTGGTCCACGCCGTTTCTGAAGACCAGCAATCTGCCGTAAGACCTGTTTTTCCTTACCGTGTCTCATCTGGTGTCGCAGGGGTTCTACCCACTGGGAGAGCGCGGGTTGGCTTTCGCCCTGCAACGCCTTGCCCAAATCCCAGAGGTGTTGGCTGCCGTGGTAAAAATCCAGAAGTTCCACGGCTTGATGCCACCGATCCTGCTTGAGGTTCCACACCCAGTCGGCTCCGTCTCCCAGAAACAGCATCTGCCGGGCACGGCCCAACCCTTCCCGCAGGGCTTCCCAGTTAAGTCGCCGCCCCAGTTCCAATGCCTGTTCCTGCCAACTGACCACGATCTTATCCGCCAACAGGCCGCGGCCGCCCTCGGTGTGGCCCAACTCTTCGTGCCGGTAGAACACCCCAAGCTTCAATTCATGCCATTCGACACGGTCTTTCTTGGTTTGTTGCTTGCCCCAACCACCACCCCGATAGCGGATTTGGCAGCCGTCGGCCATCAGCACGGCCAACGGACTGGCGGGCCGTTGGGGCAGGCGCTCCGGCGGTGGCAACTCATACCGGCTCTTGGCCTGCTCCTGGGCACGCTGCCCGATCCGTTGCACCAGCCTGTGCAAGGTCGAATCATCGATGCTTGGCGCCCATTGGCTGGCGACTTGGGCGGCCTCCTCATACGAACCGGTGGCCGTCACGGTGAAGCAGAGCTTTTCGGCGTAACCAGGGGTAATCTTCTGATGCGGCCCCAACTCCCAAGCCCCAAGCAGCGGACAACCCCATTGGCTGGTGAGCGGGTCCTGACCGTAGTCAACGATCAGTTTTACCTCGCCCAGTTCGCTGCGCAGGCTCAGAGGCCTTCGTCGGCGTTGCCGGAGGGGGAAAAACTTCGCCGCTTTCTTGGGCTAGTTTTTGCAGACGCTCCTGGAGTCGCTGGCGTCCCCATTCGCGGGCTTCCGCCACTACCTCTCGTTCAATGTCAGCCAGACGGGGAAACGGCTTGGATGTTGGTTTCATATAGTGACACGGCTTCCATAGGTTTAGGTTTCGCCGAGTCGAGGAACCGTTACGGCCTTTATCTTAAGGACAGTGTCAAGATGCACCCTCCTATTTCCGCGCTTGACTTGTTGGGTTGAGTTTTCTTATAATTTGCGAGAGTTTAACCGGTTGCTTTACTGAAACCACTGTCTCGGACATCTCAACCATCGTGCTTTCAACATCTCCAGCTACCCCTCTGGCACGAGAATGGCCGCTGGTTTCCATCTTGATTGTGCACTATAACGGTGCGGAGGTGTTGAAAAACTGTCTCGAGTCATTGCAGCGGCTCACTTATCCTCGATTCGAGGTGGTCGTAGTGGATAACGCGTCCACCGATTCTTCAGCAGAGGTGTTGGCCCGGTATCCCTCCGTCCGTGTCGTTCACAGCGGCCATAATCGCGGGTTCGCGGGAGGAAACAATTTTGGCCTGCCGTCCTGCAGCGGACAATTTATTCTGCTGCTCAATAATGACACCATTGTCACGCCGCACTTTCTTCAGCCCTTGGTCGAATATGTTTGTAATCACCCGCAGGTTGGCGTAGTGCAGGGCAAGATGATTTTAAGCCGGCAGGGTGATGCCTTGGATGTTTGCGGCTCCTTCCTGACACGTTTCGGCTTTCTTTATCACTATGGTTACTGGAAGAAAGATGCGCAGAAGTATGATCGCAGCTATCCCGTTTTTACCGTCAAAGGCGCCTGTTTGCTGTTTCGCCGGGCGCTGATTGCCGCCGTCGGAGGCTACTTGTTCAACGAGGATTTTTTCTGTTACTACGAGGAAACGGATTTTTGTCACCGTGTCTGGCTGGCAGGATTCGAAGTGCATTTTGTCCACAATTCCTCCATCCAGCACTTGCAAGGGGCCACTTCAGAACGCATGCAAACAAGCGGCTTCGTCCTGCGACAATATTTAACCAACCAGACCTTTGGCTTGTTGGCAAATTTATCAGCAGCGTCGCTGTGGCGGATCATGCCCGGCTATTTTCTGGTTTTTTTTGCGAGCATGACACTGGCCGCGCTAACGGGCAAGAGCTCCGTATTTGAAGCCCATTGGCACGCGCTTTTGTCCAGTCGGCGGCGGCTCGGCAAAATTCGCGCGCAGCGCGAGTTGATCCGCCGCACACGCAAGATCAGTGATCGAGAATTGTTCGCAAAAGTCATGCGGAATCCCCGTCTGGAATATTTTGTCAAAACTTTTCAGGGGCGGTTGAGCGATTATGAGGATGAAATCCTGAACTGACATTTTCATGGCTGTGGTAACTACAGTGATGCCGGTCTTCAATGGAGAACTGCACCTTGCGGAAGCGCTCGATTCCCTTGCGCATCAACGGCGACAGCCAGACCGGGTCGTGGTGTTGGATGATGGCTCGACCGATCGAACCAGGGAAATTGTCGCCGGTTTTAAAGGGCTGCATTGTGAATATCGGTTGAACGAACAAAATCTTGGTCTTTTGGCGAACCACAACCGGGCTTTGGAACTGGCCACGGAAACGGACTACCTGCATTTCTTGCATCAGGACGATGTGCTGCTGCCGGATTTTTGCGCCCGCACGGTTGAGCTGCTCAAGGGTGTCGCGGGCCGCGGGATGAGTTGGGGACAAGCCGCGTTCATTGATGAGCACGGCCAGCCGCTGCCTCCGATTGTTGCGCCCGTTACCGGCGCGCCGGAAGCTGTCGGCGTGGACGACTTCTTGAAAGAGCGGGCACGGCTAAAGGCAGATATCTTTGTAAGCGGGACAATGATAAAAACCGATCGGCAGGCCATACCGTATCGGTTCCGGGAGGATTTCAAGGAGGTGGGAGACCACTATTTCTGGGCGCAGTGGGCAGGTTGTTGTGCCGGACGATGGCGGGTGCGGGAGGTGCTCCTGAAGTATCGGGCCCATCCGCTCAGCGCGACCTCATTCAATCAGACCAACCTGGAGGTCTATGTTTATGAGGACTGGAAGGTCATTCAGGTCATCGAGGCCATGCGCGGCAAAACCGGGCTGGAGCGCTGGGTGCGGATGCAAAAGCTCAGGTGCTTTTTCGCCGCCCTGGTTCACGTGAAAGCGCAACTGGTTCGTGACCGGTCGCCACAATACGCTCGTCAGGTCGCGAAGGCCGGGCGAAATATTGCAACTTTCCCGCATTGGTGGCTTGGCAAATCTGCTTTCCATTTGCGTGAAGGCCTTCGCATGATTCAAAGAAGGTAAAGGCCACCTTAATCGTGCCGGTGGAAGGGGCGATATAAGAGCTTATGGCGAAAAATCCGCGAGTACGCCGAAAACCGGGTCTGAATTCTCTGGGCGATTGTGCGTTTGGTATTCAATGGGTACGTGGGCTTTCCCGTTATCTGGCGTTTGCTCTCTTCCCTTAAGCGTTTCTCAATAACGAGCACGCTGTCGTAGTAGTGCAGCCCAAAAGCCGATTGCGCAAAGTCCAATACCTTCGGTTTTTTGAGTTTGGCGCAGTGTTTGGCGTTCAAATAGTCAATAAAGTATTTGCTGTATTCAACGAATGTTCCACGAGCTTTGAATCCTCCTCCATAATTCTTCCAGTACGAAGTATGGATATCTTCACACAGGTAAATACCGTCGGGCGCCACAAACGGGTACAAAATTTCAAAGGTATTTATTTGCTGATCCATGAAGTGTCCGCCATCGTCCAGCACGATGTCCGGCCGCGGGATGTGTTTTGTGAGTTGCTCCAGAAAATCTTTATCCGCCTGATCTCCAATATAGATTTTAATCTGATCTTCTTCCAGTTGTTTACAATCAGGGTTGATATCAACCCCGAAAATTCTGGCTTTGGGTCCGAAGTAGTGTTTCCACATTTGAAGAGAACCGCCGTTGTAGATGCCGATTTCTACAAAACACACCTCGGTGTTGCGGTACCTGGCGAAAAAACGGTCATAAATGTCGAAGTAATGGGTGTGCTTGTCAATCAGCCTCCCGGTGTTGGATTCAAAATAGCGCTGCAGGTCGTTCATGCTTCTAGGCTATTGATTGGAGACAGGCCTGGCTCTACTCCCTGCCAAAAATCTAAACCAAATGGGAGTGCATTCGGGTATTGACATGGGTGGAATGAAACAAAAAAGGCCTCATCGAACAAGAATTAATGAGCACTTGTCCGGCGATCAACAGGTCATCACGTTGACGCAACTCTCGTGATGATTGTGCAACCATCAAATGGCCCCGGTAGCACTTGGCGTCGAGGGAAAGTTTGTTGTGCGGATTGTCAAAACTGACCCAAACGTGACTTTGAGTCTTTGGATATCAGGGTGACGCGGTTGGTTTATGCCGGCGCATGGTGAGGAACCAGACAAAGCACAGCAGACCAAAGGCGGTGCCTGCGGCAACCGGCATTGTCTGCAACAAGGCAGTTGGAGATTGTCCGCGTACAAACAGGGTCAGCCAGTAACCCACACCCAGCACCCCGTAAAGCAGGGAGATTTTCATCCAACGACTGGCCAAAGCCCACAGTGCCAGCGCCTGGAGCAGGGCTGAAAAAATCATCGTGACTGCCAGCGGCGCGATCATCGCCTCGGCTTCCGGTGAGGGCCTGCCCAGAATGAGTTTCACGCAGAAATCTCGTAACACAAACAATCCAGTCGCGCCGCACGCCAGACCGAGGAGATAGAATCCGAGCAACTTCAATTGATCGCCCACAATGCTCCCGGTGCGGGCGCCGGAGCGGGAGGTGAACAACACGGTGAGCAGGGGGGACACGGTGATCGGCAACGCTATGGCCAGCCGCTCAGCGCAGTTGTACGCGTCGTTTTCCGCACCGGAAAAGAATTTCTTGGCGACCAGCAAATCACTTTGCATGAAGAAATATCCGCCGCCGACGTACGCCGCGCTCGCGACAAGATAATGCACAAATTCGCGGTTCCACGGCGAGACCGCTTCACCGTGCATGGTCAAATCACGTTTCCAAACCAGCAGGACGAGATAGGCGAGCAACGCGAAGGTTGAGGCCAGCACGGCGGTTTCCGGCGAGGGCCATTTGAGCGTCACGAACCAGCCAAAAGTAACCCGCAGCAACATGGCGAGCAGCCCGATGAGGGCGAGCCGCTTGAACCATGCCAATCCCTGGCACAACGCTCCGGCCAGCGAAGTCCACAAGGTCAACAATGTGCAAACCAATGTGGTCAGCATCAAAGCCGGGCTGTAATGGAAAAAAATGCTCATCGGTTTGATGGCCATCACCGCCAACACCGAGCCGGCGATGGTAAGGTGGAACAAAAATTTCCGGCAACCGCCCAGCAATCCCTGCAGCCGCGCGCTGTCACCGCACGCATTAAAATGAGCAATATAATGCGCCACGGCGAACGTGGCGATGGACGGCAGCAAACTTAACAGGGGCATGAGCGCATTCAGCGCGCTGTTCGCATTTCCGTACTGACCCTGCTCCTTCAAGTGCCGTGCCATCACGCACTGGAAGGCCATGTTGCCCAGGCCGGTGACAAAACTGATGGCGGAAAAAATGATGCCGGTCTGCAATAACCCACCGGCCCGCCGACGGTTGGAATTTGATGAATCGTTATTCATATGAGCGGTTCCAATGAACCGCGGTGATGGCGCACCATTCAGAACGTCCTGAATGACTTTCTCGCGGTCGGTGAAGGCAGGGCCGCATGATACTGGCATCAAACCGCTTCCATCGGCGCGGATGAGCGCAGACTGTTTTCATCGTGAAGTATTTTGTGCTCCTGTCCTGGTACATGGGCGGGTCTTTCTTCCGCTCAGGAGCACGACCAATCCACAGCGTAATCGGTATCGGACAAGCATCCGGCAAAAATCCGCAACAAAACAAAGCAGTTATATGGCCAGGGCAAGGTCGCATTTGGATTTTTCTGCATGGCGGGGATGTTAGCCAAACCAAGGACGATTTCAAACTGGCAATTCTTTCCTCAACGCTGAAAGCAGCCGAAATCATCCCCTCCGGTGCAAAATAAGCCGAAGATTCGCAAGGATGTTTTATGCTGTGTACCGCAGAAAAATTTTCGACGGCCGCGCGGACAAAACGGAGATGCATTTGCGGGCTGCGTTGCTGATGTTGGAGAGGACTCCGATGCCGCGCCAAAGCCGCGGGATTTTCGTTGTAGTTTTATCAGAGGCTAAATCACCTTGTTCACCGGGTCGTAAACGTTTTCGACCGTGATGGATGCCATGCACGCCAGCAATTCCTCGCGCGTACCTTTGATATCACCGCCGTCGTAGCGGTAATAATTCAGGTTCCGCCCCGCCACCACCGGGTTTTTCACCAACGTGAAGGGATTGCCATAAGGCAGATTCGTTGGGTTCAACGTCGGTGCTTCGATGACAATCTGATTGGGTACTTTCATTGCCGCCGCGACGTGCATGAGCACCGTGTCCACGCTCAGGAATGCGCTGCACCGCTTCATCAACGCTGCCGTCTGCCGCAGGTTTTGGGTTTTGACTTCCACCGTCAAATCGCGGTTCGCCTGCGCCAGCACCACCGGATGGTCGTTGATTTCCTCCGGCCCGCCGAAAAGTAAGATCCGGATGTCCGGCCGTTTCTGGTTCAGCCGCCGTACCAGACCGGCGTAGTTTTTCAACGGCCAGCGTTTGAGTCGGAGATTCTTTGTTCCGCCGGAGCCGACGTGGATGCCAAGAATTTTTTGGCTGGATAATTTGTGTTCCGCCAGAAAGTCATCTGCCAACTGTTCATCGCCGGGTTCGAGAAAAAATTCCGTTTCATGCGACGCCAGTTTTTTCTTTGCGCCAATTAATGGCAGGATGTCAAAATTATTTTCAATCGAGTGCCGTGAATAATCCTGCGGCAATGTTCCGGTGACCAGCAGCCGGTCGAGCCAGGTGAAGCGTTCGTATTCGTGGCTGATGCGCACCTCCGCGCCCGCCAGCCACGCGGCCACACGATAGAGCATCGGGCCCTGTGGGTGCGTGTTGATGGAAAGCTGGTAACGCTCCCGCCGCAGTACCCGGAAGAAGTGCAACACCTCGAATTTTCCGCACGTCATCAGTTCCTTCTGGAACACGCGGTTGACGTTGGGATTGTGTTCCAGCAAATCCTTCGCGCCCGGCCATCTCACCAGCGCGTCAATCGCTACGCCGGGAAAATTCTCGCGCAATTCGCGGATAAGCGGCGTGGCAATGAGCGTATCCCCAATGCCAGCAAGGGAAATGACCAGAATTTTCATTTGCGCCTGCGGGATGCGTTAAAGACTTGAGATTTTTTTCAGCAATGCTGTCGTGGATTTGCCGGGCACCAGTGGAATAATCACAATTTTCCCACCGGCTGATTCGACCGTGTGGCGTTCCTCCTGATTCAGCGTGTCCAAAGTGTAGTCGCCGCCTTTTACGTAAATATCCGGCTGCGCTGCTGAAAGAAATTTCCCCGCTGATTTGTCTGAAAAAACGCAAACGCCATCTACGCTGGCCAAGGCCGCCAGCACGGCGGCGCGGTCGGCTTCAGAATTTACCGGGCGGCCCGCACCTTTCAGTTGCCGCGCCGAGCGGTCGCCGTTGACGCCGACGAGCAAGCCATCGCCGAGATTGCGCGCCGACTCCAGATAACTCACGTGGCCCAGGTGCAGAATGTCGAAGCAGCCGTTGGTGACGACGAGTTTTTTGCCGGTCGCGCGAAAAGCCGCACGCCAGACCAGCAATCTGTCCCAGGCAAGAATTTTGTCGCGGAAATGCACGGCGCAATTTTTGTCCACTGGTAGCCGCTTGGCAACGCTCATGTTGACGCTTTCGCAGCCAGATGATTTCCCAGTTCCGCCGCCATCCGCTGCAAGTTTTGAGCGGTTTGTTTCAAGGCTTTGTCCGGCTCCAGCGACGGAGGGTTGATCGCCAGCAGTTGGACAAAATATCGGTGCAACGGCGCCTCCGCCTGGGGTGATACTTGACCGACCAGCCCAATCACCGGAATTTTTTTCTTTTTCGCACGCAACGCGACCCCCAATGGCCCCTTGCCTCGTAAAGTTTGTTCGTCCATGCGTCCTTCACCAGTGACGATCAGATCGGCTTTTGCCAGAGCGTTCTCAAAGCCGGTGGCATGGAGGAAATAGTCTATGCCATTCACCAGTTTGGCATTTAACAATGCACCCATTCCAGCGGCCACGCCGCCGGCGGCACCGCCCCGTTCAATCCCGGCCATGTCCTTGCCGGTCTGCCGGAACACGACGTTGCGAAACCTCGTGAGGGCAGCTTCCAGTTTTTTAACAACCGCTTCCGTGGCGCCTTTTTGCGGGCCGAAGAACTTCGCTGTGCCCTCGTTGCCCAACAACGAATTTTCCACGTCACAAAGGACAATCAGGGTGCAATACAGGATTCTTTGATCCAGACCGGATAAATCAACGGATTCAAGACTGGCAAGGTCCGCCGGCAGGTTCGGTAGAACTTTTCCGTTGGCATCCAGAAAACGCACGCCCAGAGCTCGCAAAATACCGGTGCCGCCATCCACGGTGGCGCTACCACCGATGCCGATGATGATTCTATTGACTCCCTCATCCAGCGTGCGTTGGATCAATTCACCGGTGCCGAAGGTGTTGGCGCGCAGCGGATCATATTCTTCACGTCGCAACAACCGCAATCCGGAAGCATCGGCCATTTCAATCACCGCCGTCTTGCCGTTGTCAATCAACCCAAACCCGGCGCGGATTTTTCGCCCGAATGGATCTTGGACTTCCGCCGGCACCATTTTGCCGCCGCATTTTTGGACAAGCAAGGCAGCGGTGCCATCTCCCCCATCGCCGACCGGGAAACATTCACAGGTGCATTTCAATTTGCTCCGTTGCAATCCCTGTCGAACCGCTTCAGCCGCCGCCGTTGCATCCAGGCTGTTCTTAAAGGCGTTGGGGGCAATCAGGATATGCACGGGGAGGTCAAGGTAAGACCAACGACAACAAATAAACCATCAGCAACGAGACCAGCCCCATCAACAGCGAAGCGACAGAATGGACTTTCAGCATGGTGTTCATTTCCAGTCCGGAGAATTTGGCTATCACCCAAAAATAGGCATCGTTCACATGGGAAATCATCATGGAACCCGCGCCCATGGCCAGTACGGCAAACAGTTGACCTTTCTCCGTCGCCAGGCCCAATGCTGGCAGCAAAGGTTGAACAATGGATGCCGCAGTGATGATGGCGACAGTGGACGACCCCTGCGCCGTTTTCAGAACCGAGGTGATTAAAAACGGAAACAAAATGCCCAGACTGTCCAGCGCCAGTCTCTGACTGAAGCACCGGCCGATATCCGTGGCTGCCAGCACCGCCCCGAAAGCCCCGCCCGCCCCGATGATGACCAGAATGCCGCCGGCCTTTCCCGCCGCTTCCTCCAATAAATGCCCGACGGCCTCCTTGTTCCACGTCCGATGACAATTAAAAGCCAGCAACACACCGATGGACAGCGCGATTACCGGATCGCCCACCGAGAGCAAGGCGGAGAACCGCCAGCCTTTGACGGCAGACGCCTGGATTGTGAAAAAGGATCTGACGGCGATCAAAATGATGGGCACGACCACCGGCAAAAATGCTTTAATGACAGAGGGCGGTCGTGATGTTTCTTCGGCCATGATTTCCTCTTCGACAACCGTCACGGGAATTTTACTGCCGGCGAAACTGGCCCAGAAATAACCGGCCATCGCGGCCGGAATCGCTACCACAATTCCGGTCAGGATCAATTTTCCGAAGTCCACGCCGATGACACTCGCGGCGGCGGTTGCGCCCGGATGCGGTGGAATCAAGCAGTGAACCGAATACAAACCAGCTGCCAGGGAAACTGCCATCGCTGCCATGGAAATACCGGTGCGCCGGGCCAGAGAGCGGTTCAACCCACTGAGCACGATGTATCCCGAGTCGCAAAAAATGGGCAATCCCACGATGAAACCCGTGATACCGATTGCCAGGACTGCGTGTCGTTCACCGACTTTGCGCAGAATAAACGCCGCCATTACCCGGGTGCTGCCGGTATGTTCAAGCAAAACGCCCAAGGCCGTTCCCAGCACGATAATGAGGCCCAACGACGCCATGATGCTGCCAAAGCCGTCCTTGATGGCATTGATGATATCGGGTGCCGGAAGCTGTGTGCCCAACCCTACCACGAACGAAGCAATCAGGAGGGCAAAAAAGGCGTGAACCCGGTATCGAGCGGTTAACAGGACGATGATCGAAACACCGGCAATCAGACAGATCAACAACTGAATCGGAGCGATCGTCATGACTTACTTGCTTTAATGGTGATTCAGCAATTTCCAGACGCGCAAGACCTCGGTCACGCCCCATGCCTGCGCATCGCAACCGCGTTGGGCATGCGGCGCATCGCCGTCCAAAATTTCGGGAATCTGGCCGAGGCAGCCTTCGTTCATCAATTTTTCCGCACTGCCCAAATACGCCTTTGCTGCCGCGACCGCTTCCGGCGCAAAATCCCATGCCCGCGCCAGTGCTTCACAAAAATGTGGCAACATCCAGGTCCACGCCGCGCCGTTGTGATAGGCCGGCTTGCGGCGCGTGTCCTCATCACCTTCGTAATGCGGCCAATACGGCTCGACGGGATTATTCAAAAGTTCACCGTTGCTATCGCCATAGACCGGCAGTGGCATGGACACTGGTAACGGGGCGAGCGTTCGCAAAGCCCCGGGCACAAGCAGATATGTTTGTGCGGCCTCAACGCAGCGTTTGGCACGTTCGCCGGTTGCCAGGCCAAGGCTCACGGTAAAAAGGCAGTTGCTGCGAAACGCGTCACTCGGCGAGGCATCGCGCGCGATGACACGCGGCTCCGCGAACAGCACGTCCGCGAACCAGCCCCGGTCTTTCAGCCAGAACAATTTTTCAAACGAAGCGGTCGCGCGATCGGCAAGGTCGCGCCATTTCTTTTGTTCAACGGGCGCTGAATTTTTTTCGAGTTGGCGCAGCAATCGAATCCACAAAACCTGGATTTCCACCGGATAACCCTCGCGCGGCGTGCCGGCAGGATGGTTCGTGTCCATCCAGGTGAAATGGCCCGGACTCCAGATCAACGCTGAATCCGCGTCCATGCGAATGCCGTTGGGAGTGCCACACGAATAATTTTGTGCGATGCTTGCGAGCACGTCGCGGATGGTGCGATGGGCAGCAACCGGCGTTGAATAAAAATCGTGAGGCGCCACCTGTGAAAAATCCTCGCACGCCACGGCAAACCACAGCGGCGCATCCGACGTGTCGCGGTTTGAAGCGTTGTCGCCGTAAATGGCATTGGGCAGCGTGCCGTCCTTCTCGAACTTTGCAAACGTGAGCAGGATTTGCCTGACTTCTTCCGCCATGCCGGCGGCCAACAAACCGCGCGCACAGACCAGCGTGTCCCTGCCCCAATCCAAAAACCAGGGATAACCGGCAATGACCGTTTTGCCTTCATCCCGCCGGACGATGAATTGTTTCGCGGCGCGAATCAACCGCGACTCAAAGGTTTGGAGTTCCGATTTTAACCGGTTCGGGCGGTCTGAGGGCAGAATCCCAGGCGAATGCCCATCCGTTTCTGCCGTGGCGACCAGCGTCACCCTGGTGCCTTTGGTCAGTGGAATTTCAAACCAGCCCGGGCTGTAGGCGTCACCACTGCCGGTCTGACCGCGGCTTTGTTCGACCGGATGCGGAATGTTTTCACACCACTCCGGCTGCGGATGATATTCGCCGGTATTTGCGAAAACGCGCAATTGGCGGTCGGGCGCAGGCGTGAAGGCAAAGCCGATTGGGGTTTTGGCTTTTGGGTCCTGGGTCTGGAGCTCGTGAGTGTTCGTCGAAAAATGATAGTCGGCGCCGCCGTTGCGTTTGGTTTCCCAGTGGAAATTCCGGTCTTCGATGTCAAACCGCACGGTCAGGCGAACGTCTGCATCAGCAGGCAATTGTTTGCCAATAGCGCGCTCAGCGGTTGGACGATGGAACTGAAAAACCGTTGCGTTTTCCCCTTCAAGCATTTCGGCACGCAACTCGATTTCCACGGTGCGCCCGTCGCCGGCATCGGCTACAAATTGCCAGACCGCCGGGGAACCGGCTGCGAACGACGACAGGTTTTTGATATCGAGTGGCGAGAGGAAACCGTCGGCATTCACCCAGGCGCGGATGCGTTTGACAAAAACATGACGGTCCACGGGCACACTCGGATGCAAATTTGCCCCGAGGACACAATCGTATTTCGAATTCACACGCCCCAAGTCCACGCAAAGTCGCGCCATGCCGCCGATGCCGTTGGTCAAAAGGACAAGATCTCCCGGTTTTGGATTTCGGGTTTCGGATTTCGGTTCTGCCGGAAGAAAACGAATGGCGGCGGAAACCCTTTGTGAGGCCGCAGCGTAACGCTCCAAAACCAATTCAGCATCAGTGGCGTTCAACGGCGGGGGAAAACACGCGATGTGATTGTTACGAACAACAATGGATTGGGCATGTTGCGGTGTTTGCCCCCGCCCATTCCCATTACGGAATTCCAGCGCGGCTCGAAATGGGGCGCTGTCTTCAATCAACAGCCAATGGCCGGGTGGCACAGGTGTAATCCGGCGATGGTCGAGCAACGTCCAAATAACAACCGGTGGGTATTTTCGCAGTGATTTCGCAAGCGCGATCAGCTTAGCAGTTATCACCGAAAATTCAGAATAGTTCTTTTCAGCCTGAGCCAATTCACCGGCCAAATCGGTGATGGCTGCGAGGAGTCGGGCCGGTGCTTCATCAACCAGCTTCGCCAGTCCTTGCCAAGGGAAATCCGAGATTGTCTCGATGGGTAGAACACAACTCATCGCCTGGACGGCAAACGCGGCTTGAGCCCGCGCACGCCGGTAATCGTCACCGCTCAAGCCCTGCGGTTTCGATGTGGGCGCAAGGCAATAACACGCCCCCGCCGGAAGGGTATAGGTGGTTTCGCCGCCCGCCACGGCGGTTTTTGGCGGAGATTGGCCGAGCAATTCAAATTTACAGTCCGAAATTCGCAGTTCGGAGTTCGCAATGACGATTGAATTTTCCGTTTCAACATCAGTGTTAACAAGTACCAGCAGCAAATCTCTGCCCTCGGCAGATTCGCGCAGCAGGGAAAAAACTGGCGAATCCGGCGCACTCAAACGCGTGAGTTTCGCGCCATCGAAGAAGCAGGGATGGTCGGCGAGCAGTTGGTTTAATCGTGCCAGTTCGGGAACGATGTTGGCGGGACTGTCCCAGGAAAGCCCGGTGCAATCGTGAACCTTGATTTTTTCGGCGGCGAGCCATTCGACACCGCAGGTAAAGCCAAACCCACCGCTCATGCTCGTCAGTGCGCAAAGACGGTTGCGCAACAGTGACCAGGCCCGGCCGCGTTTGGCCAGGCGGTCGTTGTCATGCGTTTCACTGTAATGCACGTAAAGCCCGCTGCGCGCGCTTTGGCGCAAGGCGTAGTCGAGATATTTCGCCACCTCCGGTCCGGAATAATTCTGGAACAATTCGGAGTAAGCCCACTGCATGCCGCCTTCCGTGAGCAGGTTCTCGGTGGCTTCCCAGGAACCGCCCAAGCCTTCGAGCAAAAAGACGGTTTCGGGGAATTCCTCCTGCACCCGGGCAATGATGTATTGCCAGGCCGGCATGGGGATTTTGTAACCGGCATCGCACCGAAAACCGTCAATACCACGTCGGCACCAGGTTAGCAGCGCACCGGCGATGATATCCCAAAGCACGGCGTTGTCCTGTTTCAATTCCACGAGGTCACCCCACGTAATACCCCAGGCGCCGGGACTGGCAAAGGTGCCGTCGGCATTCCGCACGAAAAATTCAGGATGATTTTCCTGCAGGACCGCGCCCCAGCCGGTGTGGTTAATGACGATGTCGAGAAACACCCGCGCCCCAAGCGCATGAGCCGCGGACGTGAGTTCGCAGAACTGGTCAGGGGCGGTGGTGCGATGATCGAATTCAGCGAGCGCCGGGTCAACCGCCGTCAAATCGAGTGCAGCATACGGGCTGCCGAACCGTCCGAACCGCGCGTACGTCGTGGGGGTCGGGTGTACCGGCAGCAAATGCAGGATGCGGCAGCCGAGCGTCTGTACGATGTGCGGCAACTGCCGGACCAGATCGCGCAATTTTCCGGAGGGCGGAATGACGGCATAACCTTGGGAATCGAGGGGGTTAAGCTGAAAATTCAATTGTGCATCCACCGCCGTCGCGGCGGTGCGGGTGACCCCGAACAGCCGGGTGAAGGCGCAATAAATGACATTGGCGGTGCGGCAAAAATTGGGATGAACGCTGATGCCAACGTCGGGGCCATCCGGCCAGTGCTGCCAGCCTTTGGCGTCCAGCAAGTAAGGTTTGGCCTTGAAGAAACCAACCTCGGCGAGCGGCAATTCGATTTCCCAAGCGTTGCCATTTCTTTGCATCGGGATGTCGTGCCACGAAGTTCCGGCCTGGCCAACTCCGCCGGCGTGGGCAGCGATGATTTCAAGACGACGTGCGGTGGCGCGGCCAAGATTGGTGCGAAGCAATCCGCGCCAGCGACCCTGCACCTCGTCCCCCCGGGCCGGGTTGGGGGGTGCCCAGCCATCGCGCAGTGTGAAACGAACCTGATCACCGACGAAACGCACCAGGCGTTCACCCGGCGCGGGAGTCATGGATGGGATCGGCTGTTCCATTGGCGTTTTTTTAGCATGAAAAGGCGAGGATATAAATCGCAAAAGCGCCTTTGGCAGACACTTTGGCGCGTTACGTTGTTTTGGCAAAAGCCCGTTGCCAGTAACGTTCAAGCTGGCAGGAAAATTGCTGAAAATACATGTCTTGCCGCATGTTCTGGGTGAGAATGGCGTTGGCGAATTTCGAGGCATGCCTACAGCGACGATAAATGCGAGCGAAGAAGCTCAATTGCAACAGACAATTGAGATGTTTGAGGTTATTGTGCAATCGCAGCCGAACGATTGCCAGTCGTTGGAAATTCTCAAGGAAGCCTACACCAAGCTCGGTCGCGAGCAAGAGGTCATCAACACCTCCAAGCGCATCGCGCAGGCCTACCTTCAAATGGGACAACTTTCCTCGGCGATTCTGGAATACGAGACAGTTTTGCAAAGGCGTCCGAATGACATGGACGTGCAATTGGCGCTGAAACAAATCGAAGATAAAGCCAACAATGTGGCGGTTCAGCAAATCGTGGGGGTGGAACCGACGGCGCTGACGCCGTCCTCCGACACGGCGCGATTCAGAAAAAAGACACGCGCCACGGCGGCGGAGGAGATTGATGATGGCCGCAAGGCGATGCATAAGGTTTTTGTTGAAGGTCGTATCATCAATGCCGGCGATTTCGATTTATGGTGGCGATCGGCGGACTTGACCAGGGCGCCGACGGATGTGGTTGAACCATTCATCAACGCACTTTCTGAAAAGGGCGTTTTGCCGTTCGAGAAATCACTCAAACTGTTGTCCGACAAATCGCGTCTGGCTTATTTGCCGCTGGATAAATATGAAGTGGACATTGAATTGGCGCGGGGGTTTCCCATGGCCATCTGCCGCCGTTGGTGCCTGTTGCCATTCGACCGGATGAGCAAGGCCATTTTGGTGGCGACCGCAAATCCGTTCAACCAGCAAGCAGCCAAGGAATTGGCCGAAACCACGCCCAACCGGTTGCTCTGGTATCTGGCGTCACCGAGTGAACTGATGCAAAACATCCGCAAAGCCTTCCGTTAAAGTCATGGCCAAAGTCAAATCATTTGGAGAACGCATCGCCGACGCCCTCGTCGAAGACGGTTTGTTGACTGCCCAACAGGTGGAAACACTGCTGGAGGAACAAAAAAAGGGAGGCACGCGGCTCGTTAAATTGATTGTCGAAAAGGCCTATGTCAGCGAACAGGATTTGACGGTTTCCATGGGCCGGGTCCTTAACGTGCCGTCTGTGAACCTCGCCCGTTTGACCGTCCCGGTTGAAATTGCCGATTTACTGCCGCGGGACGCCGCGCATAATTACAAGGTGGTTCCCATATCACGGCTGGAAAACAAGCTGTTTCTGGCGATGGCCGACCCGTTGAATGTCCTGGCCCTTGATGACGTCAAGCGGATCACGCGCCTCGAAATCGCTCCGATGATCGCCTCGGAGAAAGCCATTCTGGACAAACTGGCCGCGATTGATTCCGCCAAGGGCAGCTCGATGGAAGACATCATTCAAGACGCTGAAAAGCTGCGTGAGAGTGAGGAAGACGCCTCGATCGAAACGATTAAAGAAACCCTCGAAGAGGTCAACCTTGACCAACTGGCTGCCTCCAGCGGCGAGGCGCCAGTCATCAAGCTCGCCAACCTGATCGTCGTTCAGGCCATCAAGGATCACGCCAGTGACGTACACCTGGAGCCGTTTGAGAAGACAATGCGCCTGCGTTACCGCGTTGACGGTGTTTTAATCGATGCCACGCCGCCACCCAAGCAAATGCAGTTGGCCCTGGCTTCGCGCTTCAAAATCATGAGCAGCCTCGACATCGCCGAGCGGCGCTTGCCGCAGGACGGCCGCATGCGGGTGCGCGTGAGCGGCAGGGACTTTGACTTGCGCGTTTCAGTACTGCCCACCGTGCATGGCGAGAAAATCGTGCTGCGCGTGCTCGACAAGACCAATCTTTCCGCGAGTGTCGATAAATTGGGACTGGATGCTGAAACCTTCAAGCAAGTCAAGGCGGCCATCGATGCGCCGCACGGATTGATTCTCGTTACCGGCCCGACCGGCTCGGGCAAAACCACGACGCTTTACTCCGCGTTGAACGAACTCAACAACCCCATCTACAACATCGTCACCGTTGAAGACCCGGTGGAATTTCAGGTTCCCGGCATTAATCAAGTGCCGACCAAAAAGGAGATCGGTCTGACTTTTGCCAACGCCTTGCGTTCCATCCTCCGCCAGGATCCGGACATCATCATGATTGGAGAAATCCGGGACACGGAGACGGCCGAAATCGCCATCGAAGCCGCGCTCACCGGCCACCAGGTGCTCAGCACCATGCACTGCAATGACGCGCCCGGCGCCATTGCCCGCCTGGATGACATGGGCATCGCACCATTTTTAATCTCTTCGTCGGTGATTCTTTCGTGTGCCCAACGCCTTATCCGCCGCATCTGCCCCCATTGCAAAGAACCGGTGACGTATCCTGCGCGGATGTTTGAAGACCTCGGCATCGATCCCGCTTCGCTCAACGGTGCGCAACTTTACCGCGGACGCGGCTGCGAACGTTGCAAGAATTCCGGGTACAGCGGGCGCATGGCCGTCATTGAAGCCATGACCATCTCCGATCAAATCCGCAAACTCATCATTGCCCGCGCCAACACGCGGGAGTTGGGCAAGGTGGCCATCAGCCAGGGCATGCGCACGTTGCGAATGGTTGCGCTGGACCGCGCCCGCGAAGGCATTTCCACGCTGGAACAAGTCATGGTGATGACCTCGTCCCATTGATTCGCGCCGTTGGTTCAGAATTTGCGCTGGGGAATGGCAAACGGCTGTGGGTTTTGCGACATCCAGGGAGCAGGCTGCGGTGCCCAGCTTGGCGTGGTCACAGCCGGGATGCCGGCTTGCCGGGTGATGGTAGGAAGAGGTGTCAAGGCAGCCGGTTGGCCAATTCCACTATTCAGTGGGGCGAAAGAGGCGCCAATGGGATTAACCAACGGTTGGGCGGAATCGGTAATCGGAAGGGTGTTTTGTGGCTTAAAAGCGCTTGTGTTGTCCGGCACAATCGTTGCCGCAGTGACCGGCATCGAGCCCGGGTTAAGCAACTGCTGGAACTGGTTCAATTCCGCCTGTTGTTGTGCGAGGGTGGAGGCGTTGGGAGTTGATTGTGGCGCAGGAGCGCCAAATAATTTTGACCAGGCAGAATCTGTATTTGGGTTTGCAGTATTACCCGGCGCAGTGTCAGGAAACTGGCTGGAAATCAGAGGTGACTGCACGTCATCCGGATCGCCATTCATCAGATCGGAAGAACTATCGTCGCTGTTCGTCTGGTCATTTCCCCGCCCCCAAAAATTTCGTGACCGCGAGGGGTTGCCGGACTGATCAAATCTGGCGGACGGGTTTCGTCCTTCCAGGTAGCGTTCCATCGGCGACAGATTTTCCTGCTGGCCATTCTCGTTACGTTTCCCGGTTTGCAGAATTTGATCCGACGACACACCCATGATTTCCGCGGGCGTCTCGAAAATCCAATCCTGGCGATCCTCGGAGGATTTTTGGATTCGCCCTCCTCCGCTCGGCATCGGCGCCGGCCCGAAATCATTGAACGAAGATATGGGTGTCGCGTCTTGAAACAGGCCCCGAAAATCCGCAGGCGCCAGCGGTTGGGTGGAAGGCGAGATCGGGTTGGAGGAAATCTCATTTTCGGCCGGCGACGAGAAGATAATGGGCTTCCAGGCATTGGTCGCCGCCGGTTGGGCTTCAACAAATGGCACCATCCCCAGGGCTGCCAGGGCCAGAAACGATGACAACCTTAAACTAATCGGGCGGCTATCCATTCAATCTTCATCCTACCGCACCTTGCCACGTGCGTCAAAACGGATTTACTGCCGTTCGTATTCGCCTTTGCTGACCTTTTTAAGCACCGTAAACCCGGCCTTTTTGGCGTCCGAAACGGACAGTGGCTTGAGCTTGGTCGGCGTGTTGAAGCCGGAAATGATTTTGCGCACCGGCTTTTTGCAGGCCGGACAATTCGTGAGCGGCCTGGCCGACAGCGGCCGGCGCAGTGTGAACCGCCCGCCACAGACCTTGCATTCGCCTTCGCACAACTCGTATTCGTAAAGCGGCACGGAACCAATTTCAATTTTCGATTGCTGAATGTCTAACGTAAATTGAATAAAATTGTCGCTGATGGACGCAACGAAATCCAGTCCACCTAAAGTTTTCCTGACCGCCGAATGGCGTTTTCTGGCGATGCTGAACTACGAAATTGAGCCAGTCGCCCTCGTCCCTTTTATTCCGACGGGTACGGAATTGGATTTTTGGGATGGTAAAACTTATGTCAGCCTTGTCGGGTTTTTGTTCCAGAATACGCGTGTTCGCGGCATTCCCATCCTCTCTCATCGCAATTTTGAAGAAGTTAACTTGCGGTTTTACGTTCGCCGGAAAGCCGGAGACGGCTGGCGGCGGGGCGTCGTTTTCATCAAGGAATTGGTTCCACGCAGGGCAGTCGCCTTTGTCGCGCGGAAATTTTTCAACGAAAATTATTATGCCTCGCCGATGGCACACCACATTGAAAACGTTCAGGAAGAAGTAAAGTCCGCTTCCTTTTTCTGGTGGCCGAATGGTCGGGAAAATTCTCTGAAAGTGACGGTGCGCGGTCACCCCCGGCCGCTGGTGGATGGTTCATTGCCGGAATTCATTGCCGGGCACTATTGGGGCTATGCGAAGCAGCGCGACGGTTCAACGATGGAATATCACGTCGAGCATCCGCGCTGGAAAATTTGGGAGACCCAAGCGGCGGAATGTCATTGTGACGCGGCTGATTTATATGATGAGCCATTCCGCGGACTTTTCAGTTGTCCTCCGGTTTCCGCTTTCCTCGCGGATGGCTCGGAAGTAAAGGTGTATCAGGGCGTAAAATTGACCACATGAATGAGTTCAAACGAGAGCCGACCGGCTGGATTCTTTACGATGATTCCTGCGGATTTTGCCGGCGGTGGGTTCCGTTTTGGAAAAACACCCTGCGCAAACGCGGATTTGAAATTGCCCCGCTTCAAGCGGGCTGGGTCAGGGAAAAGCTGCAATTGGACGAGATGAGCTTGCTGCAAGATTTGCGTTTGTTGCTGGCAAATGGCGATCAAATCCAAGGCGCAGACACCTACCGTTACGCGATGAGAAGGATTTGGTGGGCGTATCCGGCTTATTTGTTTTCCATCGCGCCATTGGGCAGAAAGATATTCGATTGGAGCTATCAAAGATTTGCCACGCACCGTCATCAAATATCACAGGCCTGCAAATTGTAGATTGTCTGAATTGGCTTCGGCTTTTTATTTCTTCAAAAACGCGCTGAACAAACCAATCGGCAATGGCAGGAACGCGGTTGTGTCGGGTTCGCTGGCCATGAATTTACGCCAGCGGCGTGGAGTCCAGCAAATGACAAACTTCAATGCCGTCGTCCAAGTCCGGCCAGTAAATCGCAAAGCCGCCCGGTTCAATTGTCCAGTTCGCACGCTGTTTTGGCGCCGCTTTGGCCAGCCATTTCAGCCACGGCACGTCGTTGAACGCCAAACTGACTTCGCGCCCATCATTAAGGCGGACGCGAATCACGTAGCCGGTAAAGCGAACGTTTCTTGCCTGAGCCATCACTTCTTCAAAAATGCGCTGAACAAATCTATCGGCAATGGCAGGAACGTCGTCGTGTTGCGGTCGCTGGACATCTCGCGCATCGTTTGCAGATACCGCAATTGCAACGCAATCGGCTCCTTGCTGATCAAGTTGGCGGCCTGCACCATTTTCTCGGCGGCCTGGAATTCGCCTTCCGCGTTTACAATCTTCGCGCGGCGTTCCCGCTCGGCCTCGGCCTGCCGGGCCATCGCGCGCTTCATGCTGTCGGGCAGCGACACGTCCTTGATCTCGACGGCGGTGACCTTGATGCCCCACGGCTCGGTCTGGCGGTCAATGATTTCCTGCAACTTCTGGTTGATCACGTCGCGTTGCGACAGCAAATCGTCCAGCGGTGACTGGCCCAGCACGCTGCGCAGTGTGGTTTGGGCGATGAGCGAGGTGGCTTTCCAGAAATTTTCCACCTTCACCACCGCGTCCATCGGGTTGATGACGCGGAAATAAACCACCGCGTCCACCGTGGCCGGCACATTGTCCTTGGTCATGACTTCCTGCTTGGCCACGTCAATGGTCACGACGCGCAGATCCATCCGCACCATCTTGTCCACGATGGGAATGAGGAAAATGATGCCCGGCCCTTTGGCGCCGAGCAGTTTGCCGAGCCGGAAGATGACGCCACGTTCGTATTCGCGCAAAATGCGGATGGCCTGCGGCAAAACCACCACGGCGAGGACAATCAGGATGACGGCCACCGGGCCGATGGCG
The DNA here is from genome assembly GCA_963723125.1 of uncultured bacterium. GTDB lineage: Bacteria > Verrucomicrobiota > Verrucomicrobiia > Limisphaerales > UBA11358 > UBA11358. The sequence continues at coordinate 534,419 of CAVRPQ010000006.1, read as the reverse complement.
TAAACTAATCTGACGAGTTGGTCCATAATTTTTCTCCGTTTCTAGTTCTTTGGTTTCACTTTCAAAGTCAATCCCTCGATGCCGGTGATTTCCACGCTTCGCCCGGCTTCCACCGGTATTTCGCTGACGGCGTTCCACAGTTCGCCTTCAATGAACACCCGGCCGCCCTGCGAATCAATCCGCGATTGCGCGCTCACCGTTTTGCCGATCATCGTTTCCTTGCCGGCGCGGATGGGCCGGAATTGCGCGCGAATACCCTTGCCGACAACAAAGATGAAAAACAGCGCTGTTATCACCGTCCCCGGAATGATCCAGCGCAACGACAGATTGTAGCCCGGCCCGGCGTGATTGAACAACATCAGCGCGCCGAGGAAGAACGCAATGATGCCGCCCGCCGTCAGCACGCCGTGCGTGGTGGTGAAAACGTCCGCGATAAACAGCAACACTGCCAGCCCGATCAACACCAGCCCGGCGACGTTGACCGGCAGAATCGCCGACATGTAAAGCACCAGAATCAGCGCAATCGCGCCGACGACACCCGGCAGGATCGCGCCCGGGCTGCTCAACTCGCCGATGAACCCGTAAATCACCATCAACATCAGCACAAACATGACTTCCGGCCGCAGGAACAATTGGGAGAACCGCTCCCAGGCGTTCATGGGAATTTCGACAACCGTCGCGTTGGCGGTATGGAGGATTTTATCGCCGACCTTGCGGCCATCCAATTTCTTGAGCAAATCGGGCAGGTCGTTCGCGATCAGGTCAATGACATTTGTTTTCAGCGCCTCTTCGGCGGTGATGGAGGCGCTTTCGCGGACGGAGGCGATCGCCCATTTGGCATCGCGATGGCGCTTGTCGGCGATGGACTGCGCGAACGAGGCCGTGTCGTTCTCGATCTTCGTCTTCATCGTCTCGCCGGTGTCTTCGACCTCGCCACTCGCACCCAGTTCCACCGGATGGGCCGCGCCGATGCGCGTATGCGGCGCCATCGCCGCCACATCCGCCGCCATGGTAATGAACACGCCCGCGCTGCCCGCCCGCGCCGGGGCTGGCGCCACATAAACCACCGTCGGCACCTTCGAATCGTAGAAGTCCTGGACAATTTCCGATGCGGAATCGAGCAGGCCACCGGGCGTATTTAATTGGATGATGAGGCATTCGTCGTTTTGCGCCGCCGCCACCTCAAGGGCGCGCGAAACGTAGCTGGCCGTGGCCGGGCCGATCGCGCCATCAATTTTAATCAGCCCCACTTGTGTCGCGTGCGCCGCCGCGCCCAGAAGCAGTCCCGCAATTAAAATCAGACCCCAACACTTCATAACTTTTCCGCTTAAAAGGCACGCTAACAGAATGTGCGGCTTCTGCAATTAAATTTACCACGTTCGAATGCCGATCTGCCCGCCGGATTTCCGACAAAGGAATTGACCTGGCTGCAATTTCTCTGTCAGCGTAACCAAGGTTCGGTCAGGAACCGGCATGACAAATCCGCCAACGCCCGAAATTACCGACGTCGAATTGGTGCGCCGTGCCCAGGCAGGCGGGTTGGACGCCTTTGAGGAATTGACGACCCGTTACGAGCAACGAGTTTTCTCACTGGCCATGCGGATGTTGCGGCAGGAACAGGACGCCGAGGATGTGACGCAACAAACCTTCCTTAGCGCTCTGGAAAACCTGAACGGCTTTCGCGGTGAAGCCAGCTTTGCCACTTGGCTTTTCCGCATTGCCACCCACGCGGCACTCAAGGTCATTCGCAAACACAAAGGGTTAAAGACGGTTTCGTTGGAGGAAGCTACGGAAGGAGCAGACCGCGTTGATTCCGTTCCCCATCCGGAATTCATCGCCGATTGGCGACAATCCCCCGAACAACTGGTGCAAAAACACGAAATCCAGCGATTGTTGGATGAGGCGCTGGCCACGCTGGACGAAAAGCACCGGCTCGTTTTTCTGTTGCGCGACGTGGAAGGGTTGTCTGTGAAGGAGACAGCGGAAACGTTGGGGTTGAGTGAGGCCAATACCAAGGTGCGGTTGCTCCGGGCGCGCCTGCAATTGCGCGAACAATTGACGCGTACTCTGGGTGACCCGGACAAACGATTGATACGGAACCATGATCATGAGCATTGAGCCTTGGGAATTTTGCGATGGGAACGCCGAGCACTGTCTCGGCTTGATCCGTTTTTTGCCGCGCCGAGGCGGCGCTCGGCGCTCCTGTTCACGAGAAATCGTCCGATAAAACGTGTAACTTTTTTAGGAATGGCGGCTCAAAAGAGCCGGAACGACACACCATGAAGTGCGAAGAACTGCTGGCAAAGTTGAATGAATACGTGGACGGCACGATTGATCCCGCCATTTGCAAAGATTTTGAGCAGCACATGGCCGGATGCAACCCCTGCCAGGTGGTTGTGGACAACATTCGCAAGACCATCACGCTCTACAAGGAAGGCAAACCGTACGAATTGCCGGTCCGATTCCGAGAACGGCTGCACGAGACCTTGCGTCAGCGTTGGAAGGAAACGCACGACGAGGCGGAAAGCAGGAAACGCCGGCCATGAGTTGGAGTTCTATTTTAATCATCGGCCTGGTTGTGGCCGTGATCCTGGGCTGGAAACGCCTGGGATTGGTGTCGGCGGAAGTGGCGCGGAAACATTTGGAAGCGGGCGCATTGGTCGTGGACGTCCGCACCGCCGGAGAATTTCAATCTGGCCACTTGAGCAACGCCGTGAACATTCCACTGGGTGAACTGCAAAGCGGACTGCCACGCCTTGTATCCGATAAGAACCGGGTTTTATTGCTGCATTGCCTGAGTGGGACACGCAGCGGCTTCGCCAGGCGCGCATTGAAATCCATGGGCTACGCCAACGGTTTCAATCTTGGTTCCTACGGCCGGGCACTACGAATCGTTGGCCGATGAGGTCGTTGTAACTTTTCCCCCATTTGCGGCCCAATGAAGGATGGGTGATTGTTTTGATGTAAAAATGGAGATCATTTTCCAGAAAACGGGCATGAGGAAAGGAGCCAAGCCATGTTGGCATTGACGCTTTGCGTATTGATCTGCGGTTGCATTGGGGCCGTGGTCGGCGGTTTTCCCCAGCGTTTCTCTGTCACGCGCCCTTTGATTGCGAACTGGCGACGGGACGCGCTTTACGGCGCGACGGTTGGCATCGTGTATTATCTTGTGACCGGCGTGGGTGGTTCCGCCGCCATGAACCAATCCACCCCGAACGTGACCCACATCACCGGGGCGGAATTTGAGGCCGAGGTGATTCACTCCACCAGGCCGGTCGTCGCGGACTTTTACGCAACGTGGTGCGGCCCCTGCAAAGTGCTTTCACCCCGACTCGACAGGCTGGCCGGCTCGTTCACCAACGAAATCAAATTCGTCAAAATCAACGTGAATGAATCGCCCGACTGGTCCCAGCGTTTCAACATTCAGGGTATCCCCACGCTTTTGTTTTTCAGGAACGGCAAGGTCGTGGGGAACGTAGTGGGATTGCTTCCGGCTGACGTCTTGAAAACGCGTCTCGAATCCCTGGCCGGGACGAACACTTTGACGAACGATTCTCTTTAATTCCCCGGCCATTTCGACGGGCTTGTAACTTTTCCGCCGCTGCCGGCTCAGTAACCGGTAGCAACGACAAATGTCTGAAGTCATGAAGACGATCATTGAATTGAACGAAACCAACTTTGAGTCGGAAGTGCTGAAGGCCGCCGGGCCGGTGCTGGTGGATTTTTACGCGCCATGGTGCGGGCCGTGCAAAATGCTTGCTCCCTTGCTTGAACAACTGGCTATTGAATTCACCGGGAGGGTAAGGTTCGCCAAACTGAACGTGGACGACGCTTCGGAACTCGCCGGGCGTTACGACGTCACCGGTGCGCCGACGCTGATGTTGTTCCGCGGCGGGAACGTCGCTGACCAAATCGTGGGCTTTGCTTCACCGAGCCTGTTAAAATGCTGGTTGGAAAAGGCTGCCAACGAGACTGTCATTGCGTGACCGGCCGACGGAGGTATCAAAATGATTCTGCGAATTCTCATCGGTGCGGTCATCGGAGCCGTTTTGGGCTTTGGCTGGCACAAGCGGGTCGGCTGTTCGACCGGCGCTTGTCCATTGACCGCCAATCTTTTTGTCGCCACGCTCTATGGCATGACTGTGGGCGCCGTGATCGCGGGCAGTTTTCATTAAATTCAAACAAACAAATCCGATTATGAAAATGCACATGCTCATCCGCCGGTTCGCCGGCGCGTTCATCCTCATCAGCCTGTTGCTGGCTTATTATCACAGCCTTTACTGGCTCTGGTTCACCGCGTTTGTCGGCTTCAACCTCTTTCAGTCCTCGTTTACCAACTTTTGCCCGTTGGAAATGATTTTGAAAAAAATGGGCGTTGGTCGTGATGCCGGAAACTGCTGCGCGGCCGAGCCGGCTCAACCGGTACAGGGAAAATGAACCGGCCAAATTTCCCTGCCGGTGCGCTGTTGCTGGTGGCGCTCATTTTGAACGGCTGCGGACGCAAACCCGCGGAAGTCGTGAATGCTCTGCCGGCAGTTTCCGTGCAAACACAGGTTGCTGAAAGCAAAACCCGCGTCGCCACCGAGGAGGATATTGGCACGGTCCGCGCCCAATTACATGCCGTCATTGAGGCCAAAGTCAGCGGCAAGATTGAAATGATGCTCGTCGTGCCCGGCCAGCAGGTGACCAACGGAGAATTGCTGGCCACGATTGATGCCCGCGAAGTTCAGGCGCAATACGACCAAACCGTCGCGCTGCGCCAGCAGGCCGAAAGCGATTTAAAGCGCGCCACCGACCTGTTTCAGCAAAATATTCTCTCGCCCTCGGAATTCGATGCTGCTAAATCGAAATTCCACGTGGCTGATGCCGCGGCGGCAGCGGCGAGAACGCTGCTCAGCTACACCAGGGTTACTGCGCCCTTTAATGGTGTCATCACGCGCAAGGACGCCGACGTAGGCGACCTCGCCGCACCCGGCAAATCACTGCTGGAAATGGAAGACCCGCACAACCTGCGCCTTGAAGCTGACGTGCCGGAGGCGCTGGTGGGCAACGTCAAACTCGGCGACACACTGCCGGTGCAAATCAGCGCCCTGGACACCAACTTCGAAGGTGTCGTCACCGAAATCGCGCCGTCCGCCGATCCCAACAGCCGGACGTTCGTCGTGAAATTGGATTTGCCTTCCGTGTCCGGTCTGCACGCCGGACAATTTGGCCGTGTAGCCGTCCCGACCGGCAAGATTTCCGCGCTGCGCGTCCCGGTCTCGGCGGTGATTCAGCGAGGAGAACTGCAATTGCTTTTTGTCGTGGTCAACCGCCATGCCCAATTGCGCATCGTAAAAACCGGCGCGCGTGTCGGCGACGAAGTGGAAGTCGTTTCCGGCCTCGACTCCGGCGAAACGGTTGTGACCAGCGGCGCAGATGATTTAATGGACGGCCAGCCCGTCTCGATTCGGAATGCAGAGTAAGGAATTGAAAACTTCAAAAGCGCCAGAGGGCTGGCGCAGTCCAAGACGCTCTGCGAGGAATGAAGCGGTCGGCAAACGCGCCAGCGTCTTGGACTGCGGCGGTCTTCCGCCGCTTTTCAACGGCGTCAGTTTGGGCGTGAGACAGCGAACCGCTGCCCAGACCGGTTTATCTGCCGGTTTTAATTATTATTTTCCGTGAAGAGCCTGAATCCTCAATCCCCCCACGGCTTTGCCGGCCGCGTCGCGCGTATGTTCATTGATTCCAAGCTCACACCCCTCATCATCATCGCGTCGGTGTTGCTGGGTGTGTTCGCGGTGCTGATGTTGCCGCGTGAGGAGGAACCGCAAATCAAGGTGCCGATGGTGGACGTGCTCGTCACCATGCCCGGCGCCGGCGCCAAGGAAGTCGAGGAACGTGTCACCCGCCCGATGGAAAAGCTGCTGTGGGAAATTCCCGGCGTCGAATACATCTACTCGACTTCCAGCGAAGGCCAGTCGCTGGTGATTGTGCGGTTCAAAGTGGGCGAAGACATGGACAGCAGCCTGGTGAAGCTGAACCAGAAGCTGCAATCCAATTACGACAAAATTCCGCATGGCGTCTCGCAGCCGCTCATCAAGGCTTGGTCCATTGACGACGTGCCGATTCTCTGCCTGACGTTCCACAGTGCGCATTACGATCATTTAACGCTGCGCCGGCTCGTTGCGCAGGTGGATGACGCCGTGAAACAGGTGCCGCAGGTGGCCGGCACGACCATCATCGGCGGTGCGCATCGCCAGGTGAGAGTGCTGCTCGACCCGGCGAAACTGGCGTCGCGCAATTTGAGTCCCGCCGGCTTGGTGCCGATGCTGCAACAGGCCGACCGCCAGTATGTCGCTGGCGATTTGACCAGCAACAACAAGGAAGTTGTGCTGGAGACCGGAGCGTTTTTGCAAAACGCCGAGGATGTCGGCAGCGTGGTCGTGGGCGTGTTCGGCGGCAAACCGGTTTATCTCCGCGACGTGGCGACCATCGTGGATGGCGCCGAAGAGCCAACGCAATATGTGCTTTTTGGAGAAGGTGTAGCCGCGAATGTGAATTCGCGGATTGGGTCAGACCGCGTTTTGACAAACGCGGCTACGATATATGCGGAGCAACCCGCCGTTACGCTGGCCATCGCCAAACGTCCGGGGGCCAACGCCATTCATGTCGCCGACGAAGTAATCAAAAAAGTTGACACGTTGAAGGGCCGCATCATTCCCGTTGATGTGCAGGTGACTATTACTCGAAACTACGGTGCGACGGCGGAGGAAAAATCCAACGAACTGCTCTTCCATATGCTGCTGGCGGTCATCGGCGTGTCGCTGCTGATTTTGCTGGCGCTCGGCTGGCGCGAATCATTCATCGTGGCCGTCGCCATTCCGACCACGCTCGCGCTGACATTGCTGGTCTTTTATCTGTACGGCTTCACGCTGAACCGCATCACGCTGTTTGCGCTGATTTTTTCCATCGGCATTCTGGCGGATGACGCCATTGTTGTGGTCGAAAACATCGTCCGCCATTTTCATCTGCCGGAAAACAAGGGCCGGAAATGGAGCGCCATCGCCGTCGAGGCGGTAAACGAAGTCGGCAACCCGACCATCCTCGCCACGTTCGCGGTGATCGCCGCCGTGCTGCCGATGGCATTTGTCGGCGGCTTGATGGGGCCTTACATGCGGCCGATTCCGATCGGTTCCAGCGCGGCGATGTTTTTCTCGCTGGCCATCGCGTTCGTGGTCACGCCGTGGGCGAGCATCCGTATTTTGCGCTGGGGCCGGAAATATTCGTGCCTGACCGAGGGCGCGGCCTGCGTGACCGAGGCGGAAAAACCTCCGTTGCATTCCGTGCCCATGGAAAATTTCTTCACGCGGCTGTATTGCCGATTTATGGTGCCGTTGGTCACCTTCCAGCTTCGGCGTTACGTTTTTCTTGGCAGCCTCGCCCTGCTCTTGCTGGCCTCCCTGGCGCTTGTCGGCATCGGATTCGTGAAGGTGAAAATGCTGCCATTCGACAACAAGAGCGAATTCCAAATCATTCTCAACATGCCGGAAGGGAGTTCGCTCGAACGCACCACGGAAGCCGCGCGCGAAATCGCCGCCGCCGTCCGCACCGAGCCGGAGGTGACGGATTACCAGATTTACGCCGGCGTCGCCTCTCCGTTCAATTTCAACGGCCTGGTGCGCCACTATTTCATGCGACGCGGCGCCAACGTGGCGGACATTCAGATTAATCTGTTGCCCAAGAACGCGCGCAAGGCGTTGAGCCATGAAATTGCCGAGCGGGTGCGCCCGCGCGTCGCCACCATTGCTGCGAAATATGGCGCGCGCGTGGCTGTGGCCGAGGTGCCGCCCGGCCCGCCGGTGTTGCAAACGCTGGTGGCCGAAATCTACGGCCCGGACGAGCAGAGCCGGCTCGCCCTGGCGCGGAAGGTTATTAATATTTTCCATAACACTCCTGGTGTGGTGGACACGGATTGGTATATCGAGGCCGACCAGCCCAAAGTGCGCTTCGTGATTGACAAGGAAAAAGCCGCGCTCCACGGCATCAGCGCCGAGACGATTTCGCAGACGCTCAAAATCGCCGTCGGCGGCGAATCCGTGGACCTGCTCCACGTTCCGCGCGAGAAGGAGGACGTGAACATCGTCCTGCAATTGCCGCTGGCCGACCGGAGCAACCCCAACGATTTGCTGGCCGTGCGCGTGCACTCCGGCGACGCCAACGCGCTGCCCGAACCGGGTTCAACGACCGGCGCGCCGCCGCTGGTGCCACTACGTGAACTGGTGACTGTCGAGCACACCATCACCGATAAAAGCATTTACCACAAAAATCTCATGCCGGTGACCTATGTCATCGGCGACGTTGCCGGCCAGGTGGAAAGTCCGGTCTATGCAATTTTGAAAATGAACCAGGCCTTGCGGCAGCTTGACACGCGTCAATTTGGCGGCAACGGCTCGCCGTTGAAAATTTACAACTATCACCTGCCGTTTACCGATTATCAGCCGTCGCTCAAATGGGACGGCGAATGGCACATCACGATCGAAGTGTTCCGCGATCTCGGCGTGGCCTTCGCGGCGGTACTGGTGCTGATTTACGTTCTGATGGTGGGCTGGTTCCGGTCGTTCCTCACGCCGCTGATTGTCATGGTGGTGATTCCATTCTCGCTGGTCGGCATCTTGCCGGCACACGGTGTATTGCACGCCTTCTTCACGGCGACTTCGATGATTGGTTTCATGGCCGGCGCGGGCATCGTGGTGCGCAATTCCATTATTCTCGTGGACTTCATCGAACTGCGGCTGGCGGAAGGCAGGCCATTGAAAGAGGCGGTCGTTGAGGCGGGCATGATCCGGTTCCGGCCCATCCTGCTGACGGCGCTGGCGGTGGTGGTGGGCGCGACGGTGATTTTGTTCGACCCGATTTTTCAGGGGCTGGCGATTTCGTTGATGGCCGGCAGTCTGGTTTCGATGATTATCGCGCCGGTGGCCGTGCCGTTGCTTTACTTTATGGCATACAGCCGGAAGAAAAAAACCTGACCAGACGTATAAATCCGCGAATTCCGCGAATTGACACGAATTTCTTTTTAGTGGGGCGAGCGTTCCCGCGAGCCTGTGGCTCGAACAAATCGGTGCACAGCGCCGACACTACACGTCCCCAGCTTTGTCAGGCGCGGCTTCTTTGTAGAATCAATACCCAAACAAAATTTAAGAGGATGTCGCTCCTGACGGAGCTTGGGATTTTTTTATTCCGATTTCCTACAAAGATGCCAGCCCTACGGGCTTGAAAAATCCGTGTTTATTCGTGTCCATCCGTGGTTAAAATCAACTCTTCGCAAACCCTTCGGCCATGGCCACGGCTTTGCGCATGGCCATGGATTTATTGACCGTCTCCTGAAATTCGCCTTCGGGCGTAGAATCGTTCACCCAGCCGCCACCGGCTTGAATGTAAGCCTTGCCGTCCTTGATCAGCGCGGTGCGGAGCGTGATACACGTGTCCAGATTGCCGTTGAAGGAAAAATAGCCGACGCAACCCGCATACGGCCCGCGCGCGGTCTGTTCCAGTTCGGCGATAATCTGCATCGCGCGGATTTTCGGCGCGCCGCTGACGGTGCCCGCCGGGAACGTTGCCCGCATCAAATCATAAAGCGTTTTGTCGGCCGAGAGTTTGCCTTCCACCTGCGTCACAATGTGCATGACGTGGCTGTAGCGCTCGATAACCATCAACTCCTTCACCTGCACGCTGCCGAAATCACAGACGCGCCCGATGTCGTTGCGCGCCAAATCCACCAGCATGACGTGCTCGGCGCGTTCCTTCGGGTCGGCGAGCAATTCCTTTTCCAAGGCTGAATCCTCCTCGTCGTTTTTGCCGCGGCGCCGCGTTCCGGCAATGGGACGAATTTCAACCTTGCCATCCTCGCAACGCACGTGAATTTCCGGCGACGCGCCGACCAAAGAGAATCCACCCAATTCCAACAAAAACATGTACGGTGAGGGGTTGATGGAGCGCACGGCGCGGTAAATGTCCAGGGGCGATGCTTTGACCGGCGCGGAAAAGCGTTGCGAACCGACAACCTGAATGATGTCGCCGGCGGTGATGTATTCCTTGGACTTGAGGACGTTCGCGGAAAATTTTTCCTGCGTCTGGTTGGATTCAAACGAAATCGCCGGCACATCGTCGGGCACCGTCACCGGATGGTGCTCGCTCGGCTGTTCGAGCAACGATATGATTCGTTCAATCTCGCTTGTCGCGTTTTCGTAGGCGTCCGCCGGGCTGGCCGCATCATCAAGAATCGCGTTGACCAGGATGGTGATGGTTTGCGCCACGCGGTCAAAAATCAGCAACTGGTCGGCGATGAGGAAAACCATGGTGGGTGTGCCCAATTCGTCCCTGGGTGGACGCGGCACCATCGGCTCGACGTTGTGAATGAATTCGTAACCGATGAAACCGACCGCGCCGCCGGTGAACCGCGGCAGGCCGGGCAGCGTCACCGGCCGGTACTTTTTCATCACGCGCTCGACAACGACCAAACCGTCCTTTGTGTCCTTACCGACAGAAGCCATTTCAATGGTCTTGCCGTTTTCAATGACTTCGACACGGTTACCGGTTTGTTGGATGACGGCGCGCGGATTGCAACCGACGAATGAGTAGCGGCCCAGATGTTCGCCGCCTTCAACCGACTCGAACAGAAAGGATTCGCCCTGCCCGCGGATTTTGCGGTAGGCCGACAGCGGCGTTTCGATGTCGGCCAGCAGGCGGCGCGTGACGGGAATCAGGTTTCCCTGCCCGGCCAATTTCAAAAATTCTTCAAGGGTTGGCGAGTACATGCGCCAACAGCTTAGCCGATTCAGTCAGGCGGGCGCGAGTATGTTTCGATCACCAGAGCCTCGGCCTCCGGCTGTTGATGGGGAAGAGCTTGCAACCGGCGCGCTTCGCGTTTGGTGGCCTGATGGATGCGCCAGATTGCCAGCAGCGAGTAAAATGCCACGGCGATGGCATAAGCCACCATGCCCATGCCGATAGCGAATGGAACTGATGGTTTGCTGAAATAAATCAGCGCTGCGCCGACAACGGCCGTCAACGACGTATTACCGGCGAGACAAAAGAGGTGAAGGGTAACGCGTGTCTCCCGCACACGCTGGACATGCCACTCGCGGTAGGCATCCTCGCCGAGCGAACGCATGAGCCACGCGGATTGGAAATTGCGTGCCGCGACCAGCACGCTGGCGGTGGTGACGACAATGGCCGACAACGGCCACATGGCCAGGGCGACGACCAACACCGCATTGAGCGACAAACCCCATTTCCAGCCAAGTTTTTTGGCGAGGGGATTGCCTTCGAGCGCAAGATTGGGGGTGGCGATCCACGTGCTGAGAAAATCCATTCCACGCCCGAATACCAGCAGTCCAAGCATCAAAAGATACTCGCGGCTGTCAAATGAGACCGAATTGTCCATTACTTCTTTCCGTAAATTTGTTCCGGCGTTTCGATCTGGGCCTCCGTTATTCTAACCGATTTCCCGTCTTTTTCCACCGATCGAAAAAAACAGGATTGATAGCCTTCGTGACACGCTGCGCCGGTCTGCCCGACCTGGATGAGCAACACGTCACCGTCACAATCGAACGCAATATCCTTGACGCTCTGCACATGGCCGCTGGTTTCACCTTTCATCCAGAATTTCTGGCGTGAACGGCTCCAGAAATGCGTCCTGCCGGTCTCGAGGGTCTTTTCCAGCGAGGCGCGGTTCATCCACGCCATCATCAGCACCCGCCCGGTTTGCTGTTCCTGAATGATGGCGGGAATCAGGCCATTGGCGTCAAATTTCAGCTTGTCGTAAAAATCCATGTGTTGACTATTTTAGCACAAATCTGCCGGGACAAAAGTTGAATCTAAAGAGCACTCAAGACTGTGACAAATGAAACGCCTTCGGAGGATTCGGCGGCACATTCGTCATAATGTTGACAATTTTCGGCGAAAAAACCGGCGGGTTGGTGAGTACCGGCACGCCATTAGTGAGCAATGGCAACGAGTTTGTTGGTGAGGTTGTTATATTGGTAATGACGGTCAAGGTATTTGTCGGCGCCATGAAGTTGTTTGTCGGAACATTCGTTGAATCGCCGTCGCCGATGGAATTCGTCGCCTCACTTTCCCGCTGGGTGACGGCGCGTTCGAGGGTTTGTTTGAGGCTGGCATACGTCGTATTGGTCACCCCGTCAAGTTGCGCACGGGCTTCGGCGTAGCGCCCGGCCAGCATTTTAATCCGGGCGAGGTGAATATAAACGCCCTCGCGCTCGATGTCGTCGTGAGCGACTTGAAGCGCGTTGGTCCAGGCCACCAACGCGTCGTTGGTGCGGAGCGGGCGGATACCGTAGTAACTCTCCGCGTAGTCGGTTACGAGCGGGAAATTATCCGGGTCGAGTTGCAGGGCTTTGCGGTAGAGTGCGAGCGATTTATCGAAGACCTGCTGTTCGTCGATGTGGTAAAAGGCCTTTGCATCGGGGCGGTAGAGATAAACCATTGTGGCGAGATTTTGATAATAAACCGATTCACCCGGGTCCAGTTCAATGGCTTTGGCATAGTACACAAAAGCGTTGGTGATCGGACCGTTTTCGCCGTAGTAATTGCCGAGGTTGTTCCAGGCCGCCGAATCTTTGGGGTCCAGCTCCCGGGCCTTTTCGTTTTGAACCTTCGCAGTTTCCTCGTCGCCGATGTTGTTCAAAAAACTGGCGTAGGCCAGGTGGCCGCGGGCAAAATCCGGGTAACGGCGCAAAAAGTCCTCGTAGTTTTTGCGGACAACGTTCAGTCGGGCCATGATGCGCTTGTTGAGTTCCGCCTTGGTTTCGCCCGCGCCTTGCGCGGCGAAGGCGTTATTGTCCTGAATCCATTTGTCCACCTCGGCCATGGCCGCATCATCTTCGGTCATTAACCGGTCGAGTTCCTTCTCTGCCGGATCATTCGGATTGGGAATGTTGACCGAGAGGCCGGCGTTTTGCTGGATCAAATTGCTGACGGCCTGCGGCTGATTGGTCGCCAGCAACGCACCCATCAGGCCGATGAGAAGTTGGTTCATATCTGTAACGTAAGCGTGTTGGTGCCACGAGTCGAGACGGAAGGAAGACGCGAAATCAGCCGGAAGGAGGCAAGACGACACGCCGCCGGTTTGCTCTACTGCGTGACGACGCGATAAAAGCGGGTTGTGAACTGACTGGCGTCCAGATCCTCAAAATCATAATCGCCGACGCCTCCTTCCTGCACCGGCGATCCAATGGTCGTCCAGTTCGTCAAATCGGTTGAAGCCTGGATGATATAGCTTAGGGACGGGTCCGCCGAAAATTTCAGGACGGGTATTTGATTTCCATCGCCGATGGCGAGGTCGGTGACCGGCTCGGCGGGATGGGGATAGAGATCAGGAATCTGGTAGGCGCGATAGCAGGTATATCCGAGGTAAGTCGGGCTGGTGTCGCCATAATCAAAAAAAGAAAGATCAAACACCACCGCCGGTACCGGGTCATGTGTGTACTCGATGAGCCGGACCATTTCCGCATTGGTGGCGTAGGTGTCGGGGTGAGCGCCGTTCAGGTAGGTGACATAGCCGTAAGTTACAAAGACGTTCCGGGTTTGGGGAAGCCACTGCACCCTTCCTACGATTGGCGCATAAAGCCGGTCCTGATTCGTTTGCCAGGCGGAATTCCACACCTCCGACACCGTCATGTTGGTTTCGTTGATGCTGTATTCAACGGCGCTGCTATAATTGCTTTGATCAGCCACCGGCGGGTCGAAAGGACTGGCTTGGTAAGGGTTGTCGTTGAAGAGCAGCAACGTGCCTTGGGGCGTCAGGTACGGCGCATGTTGGCCGTAATTCCAATCGAAGGGCGTCCCCACCGGCGTGAGCAGGTATGGCTGCCAGTTCGTTCCCCAAAGTGCCTGCGGCCCCAGTATCCATTTTAGTTGCCCCGTTGACCGGGAGAATTTGAAGACCGCATTCTGATCACGCATGGAAACAATGATGGAATTATCATTGGTATCATCAATGATTGCGTTGGCATGCTCGCTGTCCACCCCATCAGGAGAGCCTGAAAACTCTCCGTATGTCAGATAGGTAACCCGCGTCGGGTCTATCAGGCAGTTCGTCAGCGGCGACCAGACATTCAGGAGCGCTGAGTTGGTAAACGAAATTTCGACGATCGGATTGTCGTCAATATTGGTCGTTTCTATTAATGGAGGATTTGAAATGGTATCACTGCTTGGAAAGTTGGATACAACCTCGCTGGCGTCGCTTAGGTACATGATGGTACCCCGAGTGGTGACGAGGCCCTCATGGGCGTTAATCGGATATTCCGCGGGCGGTTGCCAGGTTCTGTCGATTTCCCCGAGCATATTTATTTCGATGAATTCGTTCGACGGCGGTGTCAGTTGAAGGAACAAATCGCCGTTGTCCAACTGTCGCACATCTGCATAGGCAGCGCCAGACGTCGGAACCGGACTGTACCAGACCACATTGCCGGAATTGTCCAAAATGGCGATGTAGTCATTAAAAGGGGTATAGGCGTGATCAATGACGAGCAACATATATCCCGGTTCCATTTGATCCGGTTCGCTGGTCAGGACGGTGGAGGTGGGAAAACCCACCGGCAGGGGCGCGGTGACAAAGGTCAACAGTTGCGGGGCCGTGTACGCGTTCCGGTCTTTATCGTAAACGGTGACCTGGATCAAGTTCGTCTGGCCGGGTTTGAAACCAAGCAGGGTTTCCGAATGCGTCGTGCCGTAGTCGTAAAAATCCTTTTCCCAGATACCGGTCCCGTCGCTGACCAGGACGCTGATTCTTGAATCCACGTCGGTGGTCAATTGCAAAAGTCCCGCCAGCGGAGCGTTGGCTGCCGGGGAAAAGGAAGGCCCCGATAAGATGGTAACCGCATGGGACGATGGTGAAATGGTCATGACCGCCGTTGCCAGAGAAGTTATAAAAAACCGGCGCCCCCAGAATTGCTGAATCATAATGTTAATTCAATCTGGCAGACGGAACACTGGATCGCGACGCAAAGGCAAATGCATCCATTATTTTACGCGAAAATCAATAAAAGTCGGTATTATAGTTCGCCCGTCATGAACCCAGACGACATTTCGGCGGAAAAAGTTTCACAGAAAAATAACGGGCGCCAAAAAATGAAGATATCTGCTCCCAATGCTTTTAAAGGAAAGGGATAAATTGGCAGATCAATGCGTCATTCGTGCCATTCACAGCCTCCGCCGATCTATTTTCCCGCCTAAGTCACCAAGGCGATCCAAACCAGCAATCCGGCCAACGCGGCCAGCGTTACCGGAATGCCCAGCCGGGCAAAATCCCAAAAGGAAATCCTGATGCCCAGGGCGCGGGCCTGTTGGACCACGATAATGTTGGAAACGCTGCCGATGATGATGAGGCTGCCGCCAAAGCTGTTGGCCAGCGCCAGGATGTAAGCCATGGTCGGCTGCGACAGGTTAACCACCTTGAGCAGCAACATCACCGTCGCCGAGTTGTTGATCAAATTGGACAATCCGGCTGTCGTCAGGGCAAGGGTGGCTGGCGCATTGAGATTGAAACCACCGTGCGCCAACCATTGCACGGCCTGATCACCGAAGCCGGTGGATTGGAAGGCGCCGGTGACAACAAATAATCCCATGAACAGGACGAGGATTGGCCATTCCACCAGGCCCAGCAAATCGTCAGTGCGAAATTTGGTGCTCGCCAGGTGAATTCCGGCGGCAGCCAGGGCGGTGATTTCCTTTGGCAACGGCGAGAAAAACAGGCCGATCACCACGACCAAAATGACCAGCCCTTTAATAGAGTGCGGCCGGTTAAACGGATGGGTTTGCGGAGTTGATATTTCGGGAACGGCCAGAGTGGACTGGAGTTTTTTCTGCGACAGCATCCAGACGATGCCATAGGCGGCGGCCATCGCCAAAATGACCGGGACAGCGCTCCACAGCAGATAATGGCCGAAGTTCAGGTGCGCAACCTGTCCAATCATCATGTCTTGCGGATTGCCGATGAGCGTTGCTGCAGCGCCGATGTTGCTGGCAATGGCCAGAGCAATCAAAAATGGAATGGGGTTGAGTTGTTTGCGCAACAGCGCGGTGCCGACAATGGGCGCAAAAACGTAACAAACAATGTCGTGGTTCAGAAAGGCGGAAAGGCCGCCGGTGACCAACATCAACACGAGCAGAAACTGCGCCGGATGTCCAAGTCGCGCGGAGATGCCGCCGGCGACCAGGTCGTAAAAGCCCGACAACCGGAGTTGTGCCGAAATGACAAAAAATCCAAACAGCAAAAAAATGGTCGGCCAGTTGATGCAGGCAACGACATTGGTGGTGGAAATGCCGCCGAAAATCATTGTTGCGATGGCGCCAAGCAAGGCGATGCCGACGCGATTGAGTTTCAAGCCGGGCACATGGCCCATGGCGATTCCGAGGTAGGTAATGACAAAGGTTACCAAAATGGCGGATTGCCGGGGAAAATCAGCGGGTATAATGGCAATCAGGCTGATCATGGCGGGCACTCTGTTTTATTTTGCGAGCCATTTGCGGATGCATTGCAATTCCCGGCGGTGCGCCTTGCCAGGCTCGGGATAACTCAGCTTCAGCGATTTCAATGTATCGAGGATAATTTGTGAAACAATGAGCCGGGCATTTCCCTTGTCGTCGGCTGGAACAATATACCACGGCGCATGGTCGGTACTGGTGGCACCGAGGCAATCCTCGTAAGCCTTCATGTAGCCGTTCCAGAATTTTCGTTCAGCAAGGTCCGCCTGACTGAATTTCCAGTTTTTCTCCGGGTTGTCAATCCGTTCGAGAAACCGTCGGCGTTGTTCATCCTGGGACAAGTGCAGGAAAAATTTAACGACGCGCGTGCCGTTGCGGTGTAGATGTTTCTCCAGATCCAAAATGGAGCGATACCGCTTTTCCCAGATCGTTTTTTCTTTGAGCAATTCCTCTGGAATCCTCTGGGCACGAAGCAGTTCCGGATGCACCCGCACGATAAGCACTTCCTCATAATAGGAACGGTTGAAAATGCCGATGCGCCCACGTTCCGGCAGGCGGCAGGTGGTGCGCCAAAGAAAGTCGTGTTCCAGATCCTCGGTGCTGGGGTGTTTGAAACTGAAAACCTCGCAGCCCTGCGGGTTGACACCGGACATGACGTGCTTGATGGCACCATCCTTGCCGGCGGCGTCCATCGCCTGAAAAATCAACAACACCGCGCAGTCGTTGTCAGCATAAAGCAGGCCTTGTTGCCGGCTCAATTCCTTGATGTGCCCGGCGAGGATTTCCTGGTAATGCTCCTTCGAATGGTAGAAGGGTTTTACCTTCGTCGGCCATTTCTTGAGTTTGACTTTTTCGCCTTCGCAAACCCGGAATGTTTCCGATTTAATTTTCATAGAGTCGCCTAAAATGGGGCGACCAATGACCACGCCGCAAGCGCCATTTTTTTAATGACAAAAATATCCAGGATCAGGAATGCCTTTCTCTTTCAATGATTCGGCGGAATCCGCGAACTTGCGCATGGCGCGCGTGCGGCGCTGTTTGTCGGCATGGCTTTATTTTAATGATGCCAGTGGCCGCCTCCGCCCTGAGATCCGCCTTGATAATGATAACTTCCACCCCAATGCCCGCCCTGATAATGATAAGCCCGATCCCAATCTCCGCCGTAATACCAACCCCAGCCCCAGCCCCACGCCGGATACCAACCCCACCAGTACCAGTCCGGATAATATCCGTACCAATACCCGTCTGGATAGTCATAGTAATACCTTCGCTCGACCGGCCAGAGGTGGGTTTGTTTAATGGTCACGACCGGGTACGTATATTTGGCTTTCTGCACCAGCTCGCTTTCCAAACCGGCAATGGTGCCAGCCACCGTGATCAACTCTCCGCGTTTGTACACTTCGGGATCGAGGAATCCCTTGCTGCTGGCGATGAATCGCCCGGAAGTATTGGCATACGCCAGCGGTTGGCCATCACCCCCCAAGGGTAATTCCAGAACGTAGATAGCGCTGCCGTTCACGTCGTTGACGGTCTTGATGATTCTGCCGCCCCAGATGACGATGGTTCCCTGGCAGGCATCCGGGTCCGCCACTACCTGCGACAGGGTCAGCGGCTTGGCCTGTTGTTGGAGATTCCTGGCAATGGGATAAGTTACGCAACCGGATAACAGCACCAGGATCAATCCCAGCGGCAATATCTCATTTCCCAGGCACTTTTTCATCTTACGCCTTTTCTCGTTGGCAGGTTGAGGTCTGAAATTGCAGATCAATTCATAGCGGCCGCGGTCAAATTCAACTTTATGCTTTCCTTGTGTTTATTCTCCTGCCTGTGCGGTTGCGTTCATATCACAATTGTTCTGACACAAGAAGCCGGTGGGATGTTGAATAAAATACCCAGAGCGGCACCCCCGCATTCATTCGGAAATTCCCGCCTTATTTCCGGTTATCCATGAACCCAACCGTAAAAGGCAAAATCGAATTTTCCCGGCGCCCAATCGTCACCCCACCCCCACCGGCGTGCTTTCAACGCCGCGTTCGTGATTCCGCTATTGATTGTCCAGCGGTCAGTGCCTTCAACTCAGGCCACTTGACGCATCATGTCTTCGCTGCCAAAGGGGTTCGGCGCGCGGAGAATGCATTCGGGATCGTCGCGCCACTGGCCGTCCACCAGGAAACGATAATGGTGTGTGCCTGGCGATAATTGCACCGATGTCCGCCACACGCCATCCGCGCTTTTTTGCAGGTTGATGGGACGTTCCTGCCACTGGGTAAAATCACCCACCAACTGCACGCTCCGCGCATCGGGTGCAGAAAACGCGAAGGTTTGTTGCCGGCCATTGCTACCGCCTTTCGGGTATGTTTGTTTTGCCATATGATGTGATTCCTTTCTATGCGCCTGTTGCGAAGGCGTCTTGCATTTTTGCGTTGCAGAATCTTCCCAACTTTAACAACTCCCCTGTTAAACGATGACACGGAGTGAGCTCAACCGTTTTGCGGGTGTTTTACCCACTCCGTGCCGCTGCGGCAGAAAATCCACCGCGGCAAATTGCTTCTCGCAAAATCGGCTTCCGCCGACCACATCTTAAGCCTGCCGTGAAAGCAAAGCAAACCTGAAGATGAATGTATTCGTTGGCTCCTCAGGGATGTGGAACCGGCAGCCATTCGGCAAACGACGGGCGCGGTGCCGGCGCCACCAGTTGCTTGCGTTGTTGCCAACGATGAGCAAAAGGCGCCGGACGGTCGTTATGCCAAACCTGATGACCACCCAAAAAGGTCAAATCATGCGCTTCTACCAGTGTTTTGATTTCGTTCCAGGATTTTGACTGCGAGTGGCTTGTGCCAATATGCAGTGACAGCACGGCAGCATCCCTGATGCGCCGGTGTGCCGCCCAATTTTTAAGCCAGTCCGACAATTCAGGCGGTGGTGCATGAATGTGATTCAGGGCAAGCACGATCACATCCGCGTTGGCGGCCACCGCCACGGTCAAGGCGGCCAGCGTGGGTTGTTTCAGGACATCGTTTCTCCAAGGCTTGATGTCCCACTTTATGGCCTCGTCCACGCGCCTGGCCACGCGTTCCAACAACGCCGTGGCGTGCGTCGCTGAATCGAAATCATCGTAAATAATCACGGCCTTCAAGATCACGCCGGGAAGGTTTTCTTTATGCTTGGCAATGGTACTCATAAAATTCACCTCTTTTTTATTTCCGACACACCAATGCGAAATTGGTTCAACCAAGTGAATAATTTTCCCGGAGAATTTTTGGACCCCAGACTGAAGGGGTGTGGCTAATTTTGCTCTGCCCCTCAAAAACGGGGGGAAAACCTGGGGAATTTTCTCCTTTGCCGGCTTGCGTTTTGCCGGATCGTTGATTTTCTTAAACCTCTTTGACCACACCCCAATAAACGTCGAGGTGTTTGCCGAGATAAAGCTTCACCGCCTTGACGAGCACGTCGGCTTCAATTTGCTGGCCGCGCGCAACAATGTCCTTGAGCGTCATGCCGGGACGGATTTGAAATGAGTCTTGTGCAATAATCGGGCCTTCATCCAACCGCATCGAAACGAAATGCGCGGTGACCCCGGCGATTTTCACCCCGCTTTCGTACGCCTGCCGGTAGGCCTGCGGGCCGGGGAAGCTCGGAAGCAGGGACGGGTGGATGTTGATGATTTTATTTTTGAATCGCCACACGAAGTTTGGCGAAAGGATTTTCATAAACCGCGCGAGTACAACGAAATCAATTTCGTGCTCGTCGAGCAGGCGCAAGGCATGGGCTTCGGCGCGGGCGCGGTCAGTCCAGGGGATGCGCGCGAACGGCAACTTGAACTTTTTGGCGAGCGGCGTGAGGTCGGGGCGGTTGCCGAGAACGAGCACGGGGTCGGCCTTGATTTCACGCCGGTGGTGCGCGCTCATGAGCGCATCAAAGCAATGCTGTTCCTTCGTCACCATGATCGCGAAACGCTGCCGCCGGTTCGGCTCGGTGAACCGGGTTTTGATTTCCATGCCGAGTTGCTGTGCCAGCTTGTCCAGGCCGTCACGCAGGGTGGCGGCACGGCAATCGCTGTCCGACCAGGAGGCCTGGAGTGTCATGCTGAACTGGCCGCGGGTGACCTGCTCCTCCAACGCCTCGATATTGGCCATTTGCTGGAACAGAAAGGCGGTGACGCGCGCAATAACGCCGGTTTTGTCGCGCCCGATGACAGTGATGGTGGCAAATTGCCTCATTTCTGGTCGCGCCAGACTTTGCCGGTTTTTGGGGCCAAAACGCAACTTTTTTTCGCTGCGATTGTTGATATAACAAAGTAATCTGAACAGTTTACATGGGTTTCAGCTCAGTAAAAAATTTGGTCGCGAGTGTTGCCGAAACGACTCCCGGACAGTTTGACGACTGGCGGAAGGCGTGGCGCGCGGCGACGGACAACGGCTCGACGGAGTCGTTGTTGTCGTTCGTTGCGCGTGAGCGCGGCCTGGCCGAGGATGTTTTTTTGCAGCGGCTGGCGAATGCGCTCAACTGGCCATTCGTGGACTTGCACAAGCATACCATCCCGCCGGACGCGCGGAACAGACTTTCCACGAAAGTGGCGTTTCAATATTTCGTGCTCCCCACCGCAGTGAACGACGACGCGCTGCAAGTGGTGGTCAGCGATCCATTTGATGCTGCGATGATGAACGCCGTGCGATTTGACGCGCATAGTCCGGTGCAATTCGCGCTGGCGCCAAAAACGGAAATCGAAAAAGCGCTTAAAAAATACTACGGCGTCGGTGCCGAAACACTGGACGAACTGGGCGAGAGCGAACCGATGGAACTGGAGATCGCCACCGACAAGGAAATCACCGAGGACGATCAGGAGGCCAGTGTCATCAAATTCGTCAACCAGATTATTTGGGAAGCCCACAAGGACCGCGCGACGGACATTCATTTTGAACCGGCGGAAGACGAGCTACGTATTCGCTATCGCATTGACGGGATCCTGCATCAGACGCCGATGCCGCCGCAACTCAAACGGTTTCAAGCGGCGCTCATTTCGCGCATCAAAGTGATGAGCGGCATGAACATCTCCGAAAAACGCCTGCCGCAGGACGGCCGTATTAACGTTCGCATCAAGGGCGAGGAAATTGACATCCGCGTTTCGACCGTGCCGACGGTTTATGGCGAAAGCGTTTCACTCCGCCTGCTCACGCGCGGGAAAATTTTCCTGAGCCTCGACAAGCTCGGTTTCGCGCCGCAGGACGAGGCGATGATTCGCGAAATCATCGTCAAGCCGCACGGAATTTTTCTAGTCACCGGCCCGACGGGTTCTGGCAAATCCACGTCGCTTTACGCATTTTTGAGCGCCATTAATTCCGTTCACAAGCGCATCATCACGATTGAGGAGCCGGTTGAATACGAGCTCAAGGGCATCAACCAAATTGCCGTGCGACCGGAAATCGGGCTGACGTTTGCCATGGGTTTGCGCCACATTTTGCGCCAGGATCCGAACGTGATCATGGTCGGGGAGGTCCGTGATTTGGAGACAGCGGAAATCGCCATTCGCGCATCGCTGACCGGCCACCTGGTGTTCAGCACGTTGCATACGAACGACGCGCCCAGCGCGTTCACGCGGCTGATTGATATGGGCATTGAACCGTTCCTGGTGGCGTCGTCGGTGGAAGCGGTCATGGCCCAACGCCTCATTCGCACCATCTGTCCGCACTGCAAGACCGAACAAAAAGTGGAACGTGACTACCTGCAAAAAATCGGTTTTCCCGAAAGAGAAATTGACACGGCGAAATTCTGGCGCGGCGCCGGTTGCGAAGATTGCCGGCAACTCGGCTATCAAGGGCGCAAGGGCATTTATGAACTGCTCATCCTGAACGAAATGATGCGCCCGTTGATTTTAAACCGCGCCCCGGCTTCGACCATCGCCGCCCGGGCCGTCGAACAGGGGATGCGCAGCTTGCGCACCGATGGCTGGAATAAAGTGAAGGCCGGTGAGACCACCATCGAGGAGGTTCTGCGCGTTACCCAGATCGAGGAACACATGGACGCGCTCATCGGCGACACCAAAACCGAAATGTGGGTCAAGGCTTGAGCTCGATCCTGCCACTTCGAACCTTTTCCTGATATGGCCCGCTGGCAATTTTGCAACATCCTCCACGTCGGCACCGACGCGCACCGCCTCTGGCAATTCGAAGCCCGGGGCGGCGGCTTCGTATTCAATCGCGAGCATGCCGGTGCGCCGGGCGAATCGTTGCCATTTCATCTGGTAGCCAAGTCGTGGCGTTCATTGTGGCAGCCCAGGTTGAACGTGGCGTGGTTGCCGCCGGAACATGTATTTCTACGCGTCGTCGAGTTGCCCAAGAGCAACTTCGAAGAAACGCTGGCGATGGTGGAATTGCAGTTGGAAAAATTGTCGCCCCTCCCCGTGGCGCAGGTCGTGTGGATGATCCATGTGTTGCCACAAACCGCGGCCGATTTGCAAACGGTCATTGTCGTCATCGCCGCCCGCCACGCGGTCGAAGAGTTTCTCGGTAAAATTGAAGGTCAGGGCTATCTGGCCGACCGGCTCGAAGCGCCAATGCTGGACGAATTGGAAGCCACGCCGGCGACGCAAGACGGCGCGTGGATTTATCCCGCGGCTTTCACCGGACAGAGCGTCGCGTTGGTGGCGTGGTGGTGCGGCGGCGCGTTGCGAAATTTAAGTTTCGTGGTTTTGCCGACAACCGGTGACCGCGCGAAAGGTGTGAAGGACCAGTTGGCGCAACTCACCTGGGCCGGTGAATTAGAAGGCTGGCTGACGGCGCCTCCGACCTGGCACCTGATCGCCGACGGCGTTGTCGCCGGCGAATGGGAAAGCACCCTGCGCGCGAGCCTCGACGAGCCGGTGCAGGTGACAAAGCCGTTGCCCTTCGCGGAATTGGCCGCGCGTACCGCCCGGCGTTCAACGCAAAGCGACGCGCGCAGCACCTTGCTGCCGGTGGAATTTTCCACGCGCTATCACCAGCAATTCGTGGATCGATTGTGGCTGCGGGGTTTGGTGGCGGCGGGAGTCTTGTATGTAGTCGGCGTGATGATTTATTTCTGTGCGACCACGGTGCTGGGGTATCACGTGGACCGGGTGGCGCAACAGGTTGCGGCGTTGAACGGCAGTTACACCAATGCCTTGCAGATCAAGGCGCGTTATGAGGTGCTTAAACAACGGCAGGATTTGAAATACGCGGCGCTGGATTGCTGGAAAATTGTGGCCGAACAATTGCCCGCTGGCCTGACGCTGCAACGGCTGAGTTTTGCCGATGGCCAGCATTTGTCCCTCAACGGAACCGTCCCGCAAGACCAGGTCTCCCAGATCACCGACCATTTCTATGACGCGGTGCGCAAGGCGGAGGTGGACGGCCAACCCATGTTTGATACTTCGGCTGGCGAGCCCCCGACCTTCCGCACGATGGTCGGTACGGTGAGCTGGCAATTCTCGCTTATGCTCAAACACAAGCAGGAGGAAGCGAAGTGAAAAAGTATTTTGCCCAATTGCGTCCAATGGAGCGCCGGTTGGCGGTGGCGGTGCTGGTGGTTTTGTTTCTGGTATTGAATTACGCTTTCATCTGGCCGCATTTTTCCGACTGGAACCATCTGAGGTACAGTCTGGCCGATGCCCAACGCAAGCTGGCGCTTTATCGGACGATCATCGCGCAATCTGCCCAGTACGCGGCATTGGTGAAAAAAATGGAAGGCGCCGGTGGAACGGTGGCGCCTGAGGACCAGGCCATTAACTTCATCCGCACGATTGATTCCCAGTCTGCGCGAAGCGGCGTTGGCATTATCAACACGTCACGGCAAATGACCCGTACGAATGAGTTTTTCGTCGAAGTGACAGAAAGCATCAATGTCACCGCTGGTGACCAGCAACTGGTGGATTTTCTCTACAAGCTCGGCTCCGATGCTTCCATGATTCGCGTGCACGATCTGGAGTTGCAGCCCGACCCGACGCACCAACATCTCAACGCCAATATCCGGCTGATTGCCAGCTATCAGAAAGCCGCGGCAAAAGGTAATTTGAACAACACAACCGCATCAATGAAATGACTGTGAAAACGACCACGCTTATCCTGCTCGTGCTGTTAACCGGCCTTGGCCTCCGGGCGCAAATGCCGCCCGGCCCGCGTCCCGTGCCACAACGTCCCGGCATCCCGGCCATCAACCCGCCGGCGGCCTCGCCGGGATTGCCGTCCATGCCGGCTGCCAGCCAGCCGGTTGTTTCCTCATCCCCGGCGGCCGCCTCGCAAGAAATGGTTCCTGCCGGCGACATTAATTTTCAGGGCGTGGATGTGGATCAAGTCCTTGACGTTTATGCCCGTTATGTGGGGCGCACCCTTTTGCGGGCAGGTTTGCCTCAGGCGAAGATCGTTCTCTACACGGAGACTCCCCTGACCAAAGATGAGGTGGTTCAAGCGTTGCAGGGCGTGCTGGCGCTCAACGGCATCGCGCTGATCAACATTGGTGATAAATTTGTGAAAGCCGTGCCCGTGGCCCAGGCCAGCCAGGAAGGCGCGGCTTTCAACGACCTGACTGCCGCCCAACTCCCGGACGTTGGCCAATACGTCACCCATATTGTCCAGTTGAAATACATCAAGCCGAGCGAAATGGCCCCCGTTTTGCAGCAATTTGCCAAGATTCCGAACGGAGTTTTCCCGATTGACAGCAATGGGATCCTCATCCTTCGCGACTACGCCGAAAACGTCAAACGGATGCTGGAGTTTATCAACCAGGTGGACGTGATTATGCCGGAGGAATTTGTTTCCGAGGTGATTCCGATCAAATATGCCATGGTGGACGACATCGCCAACGCGCTGAACAGTCTCGGCGGTTCCAGTTCAGCCATCGGCAATGCCACCACTCCCAGTTCGCACGGCGGAGGCTTCGGCAACATGGGCGGCACGGGTACTACGGGTAGCCAGTATCAGTCCGGCGGCATCAATCAGCCTGGCGGCCAGACCACGCGGCCATTTGGAACGTCTTCGGGTGGAGCCGCCGGAGGCAATAGTTTCAGCCAGCGATTGCAGTCCATCATCCAGCGCGCGGCGGGCGGCGGCTCGGATCAAATTCAACTTCTTGGCCCGACGAAAATCATCGCCGACGAACGGAGCAATGCGTTGCTGGTCTATGCCACCAAGGAAGACATGAAAACGATCAAGGACATTGTGGCCAAGCTGGACGTGCTGCTGCCGCAGGTGCTCATTGAATCGGTCATCATGGACGTGAACTTGAACAATGGCTGGAATTTCGGTGTGTCGGCGGCGCAAAATCCTAAGACGTTCAGTCCTACCCAAGGCACCCAGGGCGCCGGCGGTTACAACAATGGTCAGTCATTCTTTAATTTTATGAACAACACCCTGGGCACCAATGCAACCTCGGTTGCAAGCGGCGCTTTCGGCAACAGCCTGGGCAGCGGCCTCAGCTACTTCGGAAATATTGGCCCGACCTGGGATGTGGCCGTGGCGGCGGCGGCGTCAGACAGTTCGGTTTCCATCATCCAGCGCCCGCGCATTCAGACTTTCCAGGCCAAGGAAGCGCAATTCTTTGTCGGCGAGACGGTGCCGTATGTCACCAGTGTTTATTACAACAGCGGCATCGGCGGTGGCCCCAGCTCCTCGTATTCGCAATTGCAGGTGGGCATCTCGCTGGACGTGACGCCGTTCATCAATCCGAACGGCCTGGTGGTGATGGACATCAGCCAGGAAATTGACGATCTCAATGGCAGCACGTTTATTCAGGGCGTGGGCAACGTTCCAAACACTGATAAACGCCAGCTTTCCTCCGAGGTCGCCGTCAAGGATCGCGACACCATCATCCTCGGCGGGTTTATCCGCACCGAAAAGGACAAGAGCAAAAACGGCGTTCCGCTGCTGCAAGACATACCGATATTGGGCAGCCTGTTCAGCAGCCGCACCAGCAACCATACCCGCGAGGAGTTACTCGTATTAATGCGTCCCACTGTTCTGAAAACTCCGGAAATTGCCGCGGCGCAGACAACTGAAGAAGAAAAACGATTGCCCGGCATTTCGGCTGCGCTCGCAAATGAAGAGGCAGAACAACGCCAGGCCGAACAAGCGGAGCAACGACGGGAACGCCTGCAGGCTGCGCCGCCGGATACGTCCTTCCAACCCATGCATCAAGATGGTTCAGTTGACACCAACATCATTTCAATACCTGATTCGGGCGCGGCGGCGAAAAATACGGCTCAACCACCCCAGGCGCAACCAATGCCGGGCAAGCCACAATCTTCGTCTTCCTCATCCGGAAACGGATTGTTTCAGCCGCTGTCGCCGGAGGGTTTTGTTGACACCAATGCCGTGGCGGTTCCGGGCCAATAGAACTTTCAAGTTTACCTTAACGGCAGCGCGTTGGTGTTGATACCGTTGGAGAGCATCTCCTCCAGGCTGCGGAGCGGGTGCAGCGGCATCAGCAGGGCTTTGGGAATGTAAACCGGTTCAGTTTGCGGCTGTTGAAGTGTGCCGGTGATTTTATATTCAAACAGTTTGCTGACCGGCCACAACGCCGTGCTCAGCAGTGGGCCGACCACCCAGGTGTCCCGCAATAATTGCGCGTTCACGCGGGCGTTCACCCGGTTTCGCAAATCGACCGTGCCGGCATATTGTAACCGCATCATCGTTGAGCGGATTTCCAGGTCGTCG
Organism: uncultured bacterium; assembly: GCA_963723125.1. Lineage (GTDB taxonomy): Bacteria > Verrucomicrobiota > Verrucomicrobiia > Limisphaerales > UBA11358 > UBA11358. The sequence continues at coordinate 507,264 of CAVRPQ010000006.1, read as the reverse complement.
GAGAAGATCACTCCGTTGGTCATGCCGAATCGCGCCGTGGCATCCGTCGCACGGCTGCTGCCCAGACCGGGCATGACGGTATTCAACACCGGCGATAAAATGCCGAAAATAGGAACATCCCAGATCAATCCATCGTGCAGATTGGCCTGCCCATAGCCGTTCCAAGTGCGCCAATCCACCGAGTTTGCACTCGTCATCACAAACCGTCCGCTCAGCACGCCTTCGAGATGGTTTGTGGGCGACGACAAATCTGTTGCCAGCAAATGCAAACTCGCGTTTCTGACATTGGCAGCAAACTCAAAATCCGCGCCCTGTCTTGGACGAAAATCAAAGTGAGCAAAACCGTTCCCGTCCCCACCGTAAAACGCCGCTGTCAGGTTGGTCAAAACCAACGTTTCACCCAGCCAGTGGATGTTCCCGGTGATGCGCGAAGTTTTAAGTTTCAACCACTCGACCGGCGCGCCTTCCGCCTCAAACCACAAATCCGCATCCGCTGTGCCGCGCAACGGCACGTAGCCGTCCACCCGCGCCGGGCATGGCACCGCAAACCGATAGGGGTCCATCACCTGGCCGGCTTTCCGGCCGATGGCGCGCGCTACCGCCCGTGGGTCCGCGGTGCTAAAACCGTTGGTGAAATAAATCCGCCACGAATTAAAATCCACCGCGATGCCGTCGGCTCTCATCCTTTGCGCGCCGGTTAGCAGACGCGGCTGGAAAAATTCAAGCAACCGGTTGGTGTAGCAAAAGTCGCTTTCAACCCTGCTGACGGTCTCGCCGCGGAGCGTGAAGTTTGTCAGTGCCATGTGTCCCCTGGCGCCAATGCTGTCATTATCGTACAAACGACCCCACGCGTCCGCGTCCAGCCATAATGGCTGAGTGAATGTGAAAAGGTCCACGGCCCGCTCGGCGTGGTTTGCGGCCAGCAAGGGCCGGAGGGCAGACGGGGCCAGCGCCCCCTGCACGTGCCAGTGATAATCTTTGGTGACGTCGTTCTCAACGTCGGCGAGGGCGAGCGCGCCTTCGGGGCGCGTTACGGCGAGATGAGGCAGCCGCCAGACCAGATTGGAATAGGAAAAACTTCCCCCTGCCGAGTCAATGGCTATGCCACGAAATGCGGCATTCGTTGCGGCAAAATCGCCGGTAAGCCGCACCGTCGGTTGTACTTCCCCGCGCCAGTCGGGCTGCCGATTCGTCCACTCTGGCAAAATCAGAGAGCCGGCGGCCTGCAATATCGGCGGTCGAGTCCACGAAAACTGCGCCAGCCAGTTGCGGGTTTTTCCAGTCAGCAACGCCGCAATCGCCTGTGGATCAAAATACGATGAATTGGTGAATATGAATGCGCGGGTATCCACATTCAACCGCGCGCCGGCGTCGAGCCGCCCACCACCCAATTCGGCGGACAAATTTGTCACTGTCAGTTCCGGCGCGCGCCAGAATCCGCCGCACTTGACGATCTGGGCATTCAGTTGCTGCGATTCCAAATTCTCCGCCTGCGCAGTCCATTCGATGCGATACGGTTGAAGGTTGGTCCACCAACCCCATGATCGGTCTGAGTTTGCCGGTGCTCCCGTGGAGGCCATCAACCTGGCAGCGAGTTGAACGGCAGCCGCGCGACCCCAGGGAGAGTCAACGCCGGCGGCATTGACCGTCAGGTGAATCCTGAATGAACGGGTGTCACGCGCGTCGCCATTGATGGTCAGACTCAATTGGGGCGTGCCGGCGAAATGAATCTGGCGAAGCGTATCGGCGAAGGTTTGGCAGTGAATCCGCCAGGCGGCGGCGTTGGTCGTTTGGCCGTGGAAAATTTCCCAGTTACGAAAAGCCGAGGCGTGGGCGATGTCGCCCGACAATCTGAGTTTTGCTCCGGCAAAGTCAGCCTGGAAATTATCCAGTGACCAGATTTCGTTGGCTTGAAACCGCAAATCGGACTGGACCTGGTCGAGCACCAGTGCGTTCGTCGGCGAGAGCCGCCAGACGAATTTGCCCTGGCGCAGCACCAGCGCGTCAACTTGCAAACGGCGATGCAACAACGCCGGATAATCCAGGCGCAATTGAACCTCCCGGAGCGAGAGTGTCGGACTTTCGATTTTTTCGGCGCGGCCAATATGAACATCGTCGGCCACCAACCCTCGCCGGAGACTCAGGCGCAAGCGGGCAAATTTCAATTCAACGCCGCGTGTGCGCAGCGTTTCGACGAGCGGCCGTTTCACAAAATCCGGCAGACCGATTTGATTAAGCCAGCCAATGGCGCAAATCAAAACCAGAACCAGGAAAATGATCAGACGGCGCAAATGGCGGAAGAGCGTCCGGCACCGCCGCCAGAAGCCAGTTTGATGGCGCATATCAGGGATTCCCGCTTGGCGGGACGGGAATGGACAAATAACTCAAGACAAACTGATAAAGCACCGGCGGAAACACAAAGGCCCATTGTTCGCCGTCCAGCGTTACGGCGGCCACGGCCGTTTGCGAGCCGGCGATGCCAAAATCCACGGTGTTGGTGTACTTCGCGCCATTCTTGTTGAGTTCGAAGGAGACAGAGAGATTTCCCGGTTTGAATCCGAATTTCTGGCATTCGGCCGCGTTATGGGCGAGCCAGGCGGCAGCGGTGAGTTCGCCAAACCGATGCGTGGTTTCCTCGATGGCCGCCGGAACAATGATGCCCTGCGAGCCGGGTGCCACCGACCATTGGTTGGGCCCATTATGAATCATTTGCCGGGTCTGGCCGTTCTGATGAATGGTGATCTGCGCCACATCCGCCTCTGAAAAACTCCAGATCCGCCGCTCACGCAGTTCCCAGCCTGCCTCCGGCAACTGGTTGAAATCCTCCAGCGGAACGGCGTAAACAAAGTCCTCATCCGCGCGCCGCACGTAAACTTCATTGGTCTGCGCCGCGCCGAAACGCAGTTGCGCCATTACGGCGTTGGTATTACCCGCCGCTGAGAACAAGGTAATTTGCCACGTGGGTGTCGCCAGTCCATAGGCCGGCCAATCCGGTGCGGTCACAACGTCCTTGACGAATTCCGACACGCGCAGATTGGCCAGAGTTTCGATGAATTGTTGCACGTTTCCGGCGTCTGCCGGAAAATTTTCCCCCACCACGCGCCAGCCGTTCGTGCCCTGTCTTTGCAACGTAAAATCGCCTTTGCCACGCACCTCGATTTCGGCAACAGGCGCAGACAGTTCAAGCAAATACGGATCGCGAAAGTCGTTTACCGCGCCGAACCAGGGTGACAATGATTCTTTGGCGGTGGTGACGACGGTGTTCCAGCCGTCGTGCTGGGCATAGACCAACGACGAATTGGTGGCCGGGCTTTTGCCGATGTGGAGGGAGGTGACAAAGTTTGTTCCCCGGCTGAACCACAAATCCAAATTGGCGGGCTGCAAATCATACAAGGACAAATCCGCCTTTGGATTATCGGTGACAAATTGCGAAACCCGCGCGGTTTCGAGGCGCTGGAGTGCTTCGGTGATTCGACCGCTGTTGGCTCGTGCCACGAGCGGACGGGTCATCTGCCAGAGAAGATTGGTGGCGTTGCGATGTAGTTCAATAACTTTCGTGCCATTGGTCAAAACAATCCAGTCCGGCGTCCCGTCGTTAAAACTCACGAGGGCTGTGTCGCGCCAATCATCGGTCGAGCGCGGGAGGTATTTCAGCCAGTCGGCGTCGGTAACAAACGCGCCGTCGGTCCCGACGACGCGAAGAAAAACCTGGTCGCCGGGCGCGGTTTTATTGCCCACCAGGAGCTGCCAGCGCTGGTCGCCGGCTTCAACCACGAGCGAGACGCTTGGAGCTTCGAATCCATAATCCGCTTCCGCGCTGCGCTGTTCGCGAAGCTCCCCGGCGCTGATACGAATGGCGGGCGCGAGTTTCTGCAATGCGGCCAGCAAGGTTTCGACGGCGGTGGATTGGGCCGGATAAGTTATGGGCTTGGTCAGCAGCCAGGCGCCGTTGGTGCGGTCGGCCCGAATTTCGAGCGCAGTGGCGGGAATCACTTGGACGCTGGTCACGGTGGCGGGCTGCAAGTCCGGCAGGATGGCCGGCATTTCCGCACCGTTCGGCCGCAGGAAATGTTCAAACGCAAAAATGAACGCGAACAACGCCGCGGCGACGACCAGCCAGACCAGGGTGTTTTTTGAGTTCATTATTTTCTGCGCCGCAGCCAGACGAGACCTCCCAGCGCCAGCACGCCACCGGGCAACGCTCCCAGCAACAGCCAGCGGACCTGGTGTTGTTGCTGTCGCGTCATCATCAGCCGGAATTCAACGACGGGGCGCGGGCCAATGCCTTTCAGCAGGGTTGGCCGATCCAGCAGCCAATTGACCGCGTAACCGGCGAAATCGCGGTTTGCCCCGCCGTCAATATAGTGATTGTCGAGAAAGAATGAATCACCTGCCACTACCATCCGGCAACCGCCATGCGCGGTAGCCAAACCTTTCACCTCGTTTTGTTCCACGGCGGCCATCAACGGATAACTGCGGGGCGGCAGCCCGCGTTCGTTCATGAGCACGGAGGCCGGGCCGGAAAAAGCCAGTTCGTCCACCGTGGGCGCGTCGGCAGGCGGGTTTTGCCAGTTTATACGGCTGACCGGTCGCGGTAGGATCAGTTCCAGCCCCAGTCCCGTCAGTGGATCAACGACAGGATGCTGGCTGAAATTAAAAACCTCTACATCCGATCCGGAAATCGTGCGCTGCGGATCCTGCACGACGTTATTGCCGACATTCACGCCCCAGTGCCGGAGAATGTCTTCCAGACCGGTGGGATGTTGGAGGGAAGAGTAATCCAACAACAACAACAACCGGCCGCCCTGCGAAAGGTATTGGTCAATCTTTTGAAGTTCAGGGTTTGAAAACGAGGTTCTGGGTCCGGCGATAATGAGAAGGTCGCAATCGGCCGGTACCGGGTTGTCAACCAGCAAGACGAGCGGTTTCAACTCGATATAATTCTGTGCCAGGATAGCGGCGAATTTTAAATAGCCGGTGTCTCCGTTGTCGGCGGGCGACGGCTCGCCGTCGCCTTGAAGAAAATAGGCTTCAAACGGCTTGGAGTTTTCGAGCGTGAGCAATGTGGATGTGAACATCATTTCGCCCATGAACGCAATTGGCTTTTTCCGGAATTCGCGTTCTTTCTCGTTCGGAACCTGTTCGAGCGTGTATTTGGCCAGGGCGTCACCGGGAACAATTTTGGGCAAATTTCCTCCGCCACGATCAAAAATGATGAGGTTTTTGTCCGTTGGCGAATTGAGTTTGTATTGCGTCTTGATTTTTTCCGCTTCACCCGCGTCGCGCACATAATCCACCGTGCGGATTGAAATATTCGGGTTCACCGCGTGATAGGCATTCAGCAGGGACAGAATGGTCGGATAAAAATCATCATCCCCGGTGTCGTAATAGAGGGTCACCAGAACGTGATTGGTCATGGACTTCAGCACATCCACCGTGCGTGGGGATAATCGGATGCGCGTCTGCGAACTGAGGTAAAATCGTTCGGTGAAAACGCCACCCAGATAATTTATCATGACCACGACCGCCAGCACCAACACCGTTCGCAACACCACATCAAATCCGATTTTCCATCGGCGGCCGGGTGAGAAACTGGGTTGCGGTTTGGGGGTGGTGGTCATCTTATCTCCAGCGCCGGCTTTCCACCACGCGCAGGGTCAAAAACAGAAAAAACAACGTGACGCTGACGTAAAAAATGACCGGGCGTGTATCCACCACGCCTTGCGCGAAATCATTCATTTGATCAAACAACCCGAAATATGAGAGCAATTGAGTTTTCCATTGTGCCGCCGCCGTAAGCGCCTGGGCCAGAAGCCCGAGTGAGAACAGGCTGACGCCAAGCACGAAAGTGATCATGGCGGCCGCCATCTGGCTCCGGCTGAGTGCCGAGGCGAAACAGCCCAACGACAAGAAAAGACAACCCACCAGAAACACCCCCAGATACATTCCACTGATCGTGCCGGGATCCAGCGTGCCGGGCTGGTCTGTAAAATGCCGCACCGCGAAAAGGCAAGGCAGCATGGGCAGCCACATGATGGTGTAAAAAACGACCGCCGCGGTGAATTTTGCCGCCACGACCTGCAAATCGCTCACCGGCGCCGTCATCAGGGTTTCGAACGTACCGGAAAATTTTTCCAGGGCGAACAATCGCATCGTGATGATAGGGGTGGCCAACAGGACAATGAACCAGAAATAATAGGTCCGGTAGAACAGTTGCGTCATCGGCAGGGGCGAAGGATCGCTGCCGAGATTGGTCATCAACACCACGAAACCCAACCCGATTAAGAGTGTCACTGCCGCGATGATGACGTAACCCGTGAAGGAAACAAAGAATGCCCCCAGTTCCCGTCGTGTGAGCGTCAAAAAAATTCGCATCAGCTTTCTTCCTCTTCCTCTTCGCCCGGCCGCGTTACCTGGACGTAAATATCCTCCAACGAATGGCGATTGCGCGTCAGTTCGCGCAACACCCAGCCGTTTTGCAGCGCCAATGCGAAAATCATCGGCCGCAAATCCAATCCGTCCCGGGGTGTCAATGCACAACGCTGGAATTCACCGTCGCTGGCTGATATGTCAAAATGTTCAATTTCAGGCACTTGTGACCAACATTCGCGCAACGCGGCAACGGGCGCAGCGAGTTCGACAATAATCTGGCTGTTTCCGGCCACGAGCCGCTGCAGATTTTCCGGTGTATCGGCAGCGAGGATTTTGCCGTCGTACATGATCAACATCCGGTTACACGTCATTTCCGCCTCGGGAAGAATATGCGTCGAGATGAGCACCGTGTGGGCGCGCGCCAGACTTTTGATCAACTGCCGGACGGCGCGAATCTGATGTGGATCGAGGCCGATGGTCGGTTCATCCAGAATGATCAGTTCCGGATCGTGCACCAGGGCGTCGGCCATGCCGACCCGTTGCCGATAACCTTTCGAGAGCTGTCCGATGATGCGGCGGCTCACGTCCGTCAATCCGCATTGTTCCATCACCGTGCTCACACGTTCGCGGGAACGCCGCCAACCGAGCCCTTTCAGCCGCGCGCGGAACTTCAGGTATTCGCGCACGCGCATTTCGGAATAAAGCGGGTTGTTTTCCGGCATGTAGCCAATCCGGCGGCGCACTTCATTGGATTGGTGAAAAACATCAAAACCTGCCACCCGCACCGTGCCGGAGGTTGCCGGCAGGTAACACGCCAGAATCCGCATGGTCGTGCTTTTCCCCGCGCCATTCGGGCCGAGCAGCCCGACAATTTCACCCCGCGCGACGGTGAACGAGATGCCCGCCACAGCGGTGCGGCCGGCATAGCGCTTCGTCAGGCTTTTTACCTCAATCATCGCATTCTCGTTCATCGCCATCTCGCGAAGTTTAGCTGGAAAAGCATGGTTTCGGCCAACAAAAACTCACTGTGAAGCAGATGCCCGTTTCTATAAACAGGCAAATCTGACAAAAGGTGCGTTCAATTTTTCTACGCTCGGCTTGACTTTGCGCCATCATCGGCGCAAAAGCAATTTCAAGATGTTTCCGACTTCCGGCAGTTTTTATGCTTTCTGGCGCATGCGTGTGGGTGCGGCGAATGTCCTGCGCGACGGGAATGACCTGCCGACTGAACGCCTGCTTCAGGCCGTCTGGCTGCATCAACGCCTGTGTCGGGACCGGCTGACAACCGCTGACGGACAGACGGTTCGGATTTTTCACCCCGGTTTTACCAATCCCGAAGGCGGACCGGATTTTTCGGGCGCGGTGATTCAAATTGGCGATGAAGCGCCGCGTTCGGGCGATGTGGAAATAGATTTGCGCGCCGGCAACTGGCGCGCGCACGGCCACGCGTGCAATCCGAATTTCCAAAACGTCCTGCTCCACGTGGTTTGGGAAGACACGCGCCCGGCGGCCGGCGCGCCGCCGATGTTGTCGCTGGACCACTCGCTCGATGCGCCGTTGAGTGAACTCTGCCTGTGGCTCGAGGGCGAACCCCTGCGCCGGTTCCCCGAAAATTTGCGCGGCAAATGTTGCGTGTCCTTGCGCAATTTGGATGAACCGCAATTAACCGGCCTTCTGCGCGAGGCCGCCAACGTGCGTTTTCAATCCAAGGTTGCCTGGTTCCACGTCCGCGCGCAACGCGTTGGCTGGGAGCAATGCCTTTGGGAAGGATTGTTTCGTGCGCTGGGTTATAAACACAATGCATGGCCAATGCAAAATCTGGCTGAATCCCGCGAATGTTGGGCGCGTGGTGCCGACTCGGCGTTTGGTCTGCAGGCGCGGTTGCTCGGCATCAGCGGTTTGTTGCCACTCGAATTGCCCCGCGTACGAGCCGGTGATGATGGCTATTTGCGGCGCATTTGGGACCGCTGGTGGCGCGAACGCGATGAATTCCGCGATTGTATTTTGCCGCGCTCGGCGTGGAAATTCCGCGGCCTGCGCCCGGCCAATCATCCTCAGCGCCGGCTGGCACTCGCCGCACACTGGCTGGCGGCCGGCGATGTGGTTCAAAAACTGGAACGGTGGTGCGCGGCGGATTCGCCGGACATGATGTTGCCCGCTTCGTTACGCGAAATCTTTGAAGTGGAGCGTGACGAATTCTGGTCGTGGCACTGGACGTTTCGCTCGGCGCGTTTGCCGAAACCGCGGCCGTTGCTGGGTGACGCGCGCGTAACGGATTTGGCGGTGAACGTGATCTTACCCTGGCTTTGGACGCGGGCGGCGGAGGGCAAAAATGGGAAGTTACAACGCGTCATTGAACAACGTTATTTCGCGTGGCCAGCCGCCCAGGACAATTCCATTTTGCGGCTGGCACGGCAGCGTTTGCTGGGACCGGGACGGAGCCGTTTATATCGCAGTGCGGCAGCGCAACAGGGTCTGATGCAAATCGCACGCGACTTCTGCGGGCATTCAAATGCCGTATGCGAGGGTTGCCGTTTTCCTGAACTGGTGGACGGCTGGCGGGTGCAAACCGCTACTTGATCTCCATCTTGACGAATGGATTGTTTGCGAAACCGCCAGACTTTGGTTCGGACGCCGTTGACGGCAAGGGGGCGTGATTGTTTACCGGTACCGGCGCGCGACCGTTTTCGCCCGCGCGCGGGTTTTTTGCGCGTTTATTGCGGGGCAGTGGGCTGACCATTACATTAATGCCGCGCCCGATAAGTTTTGGGTCAAAGTCAGGGTGTCCGTAAGGCACCAGTTCGGCGAGAAATTTGCGGATGACTTGAAATCCAAATTCCGTGTGCGCCATTTCGCGTCCGCGGAATTTCAGCGCAATTTTCACCTTCATGTCCTCGCACAGAAAATCAATCGCATGAGTGACTTTGATGCCAAGGTCATGCGGATCAATGCGCGGACTGAGTTGGACTTCCTTGACGGTCGAGGCGTGCTGATGTTTTTTTGATTCCTTGTCCTTTTTCGCCTGCTCGTAACGGAACTTGCCGAAGTCCACGATCCGGCACACGGGCGGTGTCGCGTTTGGGGAGATTTCCACCAGGTCCACGCCCTGTTGCCGGGCCAAGGCGAGTGCTTCGTTGAGCGAAATGACGCCGAGGTTCTTGTCGTGCACGTCAATGACCCGTACTTCGCGGGCGCGAATTTTGCCGTTGACCCGGACGAACGAGGCAGAGGAGAAGCTGCGTGGAGCAAAAGGGCGACTCAAGACACCCTCGTCGGTTGTGACTTTACTGGATGGTTCTGCATCAAAAAAACCGGCACCTGTCGTAATAGATTACAATTCATAATTAAGCAATTCATGGGCCTTTACGCAAGTAAAAAAACAGGGTTATCTTTCCGCCAAAATGGCCCGGTTTGCCGCTTCATAGACATCTTTGAGTGGCACTTTTGCCCGTGTCGAGAGCTTTTTGCACGACTCAAATTCCGGTGAAGCTTGGACAACTTTTTCGTTAAATCTGCCCATTTTCACGGTGATTTTGCCGAACGGCGTTTTGACTTCGGAGAATTCACGCCGCAACTTGCGCCGTTCCGCCCAGGTGCGCCGGACGCCAAAGGCGCTGGTCTCACGCAGAATCATTTCACTGAAATCATCCGCTCGGGATTCTTTGCATAAAACCGTCAACAACACGCCAGGCCGGTTCTTCTTCATCTGAATCGGCAGGTAAAAAACGTCCAATGCGCCCGCGGCCAACGCCGTTTCGACAAAATGGCCAAGAATTTCGGCGTTGATGTCGTCGAGGTTGGTTTCCAGGATCGCGATGCGGTCGGTTTCCCAATCCCGCGTATCAGCGGCTTTGAACTTTGGACCTTTCATCGCGCCGTAGCTTTGCGACGGAGGATGAACCTTGGTTGCCTTGCCCAGCACGGCGCGTAAAACGTTTGGTCGCGTTTCATTTTCGCGCGAGCCAAGGCCAAAACCGATTTTTTCAGCGACCAGATTTCCCATCGGCTCAAAACTTTCAACAAATTCAGCCAGCAACGCCGCGCCCGTCGGCGTGACCAGTTCATGCGGTTCGTCGCATTGCGTAATGCCAATGCGGCGCGCGCCGAGAATGGCCAGCGTCGCCGGCGCCGGAACCGGGAATCGTCCGTGCGCGCAATCCACCCAACCGGTGCCTTCGATGACCGGCGACGCGAGCATGCGCGGTTTGCCCAGCATTTCCAGCGCGATGCATGCGCCCACAATATCCGCGATGGAATCCACGGCGCCGACTTCGTGGAAATGGACGCGGGCCGGCGGCCGGCCGTGGATTTTGCCCTCGGCTTCGGCGATGCGTTGGAACACGCCGATGGATTTTTTCTTCACCCAGTTTGAGAGCCGGCTGCGCGAGATGAGCCGTTTGATTTCGGCGAAATTGCGGCTGTCATCATGATGGTGATCGTGGTGCGAATGGTGTGAGTGCTCCCGCCCTCGGTGTCGGGCCCTGGTTGCCGGGCCTTCGTCCACATGCACATCGAATTTAACCCCGGCGATACCGGATTTTTGTCTGCGGAAAACGTGAAGATGCCAGCCGTCGAGCTTCAATTTTGTCAGCTCGCGTTCCAGTTTGCGCGGGTCTGCGCCCAAATCAATCAGCGCCCCGACGAACATGTCGCCGCTGATGCCGCTGAAAAGATCGAGGTAAAGCGTTTTCATTTTTCCACCAACGCATTGACCTGGCTTGCGGCATAACCAGCGCCGAAGCCGTTGTCAATATTCACCACGGTCACGCCGCTGGCGCAACTGTTCAACATCGCCAACAATGCCGCTACGCCGCCAAAACTCGCGCCGTACCCGACGCTGGTCGGCACGGCAATCACCGGGCGGGAAACCAGGCCGGCGATAACGCTGGGCAACGCGCCTTCCATGCCGGCAACAACGATCAACACATTTGCACTCTGTATGACTTCGAGGTGCGGTAACAACCGGTGCAGACCTGAAACGCCGGCATCGTGGACACGCTCGATTCGGTTGCCCATGATCTCCGCCGTTACCGCGGCTTCCTCAGCTATCGGCAAGTCGCTCGTGCCGGCGCAAACGACGGCGATGCTGCCGGGCCGTTTCGGCAGGGGCTTTTTCTCAAGTGTCACGCAACGCGCCAATTTGTGGTGGACGGCTATTTTAAATTTTCGTTTCAACGCCCGGGCGTGTTCCTCGTTGATGCGGGTCACCAGCACGCGTTGTTCGCGCTCCAAAAGCTTGGCGGCGATTTTAACGGCCTGCTCTGGCGTCTTGCCCGCGCCGAAAACGACTTCGGGAAAACCCTTCCGCAGCGCGCGGTGGGTGTCCACCTGCGCAAAGCCGAGATCGGCCACCGGCGCGGATTGAAAGGCGCGCAGGATCCTTGCGCGCGTAATCTTCCCGGCGCGGAACGCTTCCAGAAGTTTGATGGCTTCACCGGTTGTCACAAAACAAGGATGGCTTTTTCGCGACGAAATTGGAAACGGGAAATTTCAAGCGAGGTCAGCCGTGGTGGCGGAAGAGCCGCTCCCGGTTTTTCAACAGATACCAGACGATCAGCACGTTCAACGCCAGCACAATGGCCAATCCGATTTTGGGATGGGAGAACATGGGTCGCATGGGGCCCGTCAATTCAGGCCGGTGATGCACCAGTTCAAATACCTCGATCGGAATGAAAAAGGCCGATTCGCCAATTGCCAGCCAGATGGCCCATTTCGCGCGGAACATCAGGCCGAAGCCCTCAACGAGCAGAAACAATCCGCAGAGGAATGTGCCCGACGCAACCACGCGTATGTTGGTCGGCGTGATGGTGTCCAGCCAGTCGCCAATGCCTTGAAAAAAACTCTGTTCCGGGTCGAGATGCACCCACCGCAAAAATTGGTCGAACACATCCGACAAGTCCCGGTTCGCCAGCGAAAAGACGCCCAATGCCAGCAACAGAAGCGCCACGCCTTTGACCAGCTTGATCGCAACGATGAAATATAGCGTCGGCGCGGGCCGCTTCGACGTTTTCGGAATCTTAGTGTTCTCAGTCATCAGCGGATTTTCGGCAGCAACCAATTCAGCAATTCGTCAATCGCCAGACGCTCCTGCTTGCCATCATCGCGATAACGCACCGTTACCGTGTCCTTCTGTTCTGGCTTCTCGCCCAGCGTGTCGAAATCAATCGTCACGCAGAACGGCGTGCCGGCCTCATCCTGGCGCCGGTAACGGCGGCCAATCGCGCCTGCGTCGTCATAGAAAACATTCATGTATGGACGCAACCGGTCACGTACGTCCTGCGCCTTTTTGACGAGTTCAGGCTTGTTCTTGAGCAGCGGCAGGACGGCCACCTTGATCGGCGCGACCCGCGGATGAAATTTCAGCACCACCCGCGTTTCCAACTTGCCCTTTTCGTCGGGCATCTGGTCTTCGTGGTAAGCGTTACAGATCAAGGCAAGGATTAGACGATCCACGCCAGCAGACGGTTCAATGACATGCGGGATGTACTGGCCCTTCGCCAGACTGTTTGCGTCTTCGGTCGCATCTTTTGACGCCTGTTCCACGGCGATGCCGGTTTTCACCAGATATTTTTTCCGGTTCTCGTAATAACGCCGCCAGAGTTCGTCCTGTTTCTCTTTTGGCAATTTGCCCCAGGCAGCGCGAAGTTCCTCATCAAACACGCCCATCGGTTTGCCCGAAAAACGCTCGTGCTGGCTCAGATCGAAATCGCTGCGGGCGGCGATGCCTTCCAGTTCCTCGCCCGTCAATTCCCCCTTTTCGTCGCGTTTGCTGAACGGGAATTTGTAGAGAATGTCCACGGTGGCGCGGGCGTAATGCGCCAGTTCCTCCGGTTTTTGCCAATACTCAACCAGCGTGTTTCGCGGCAGACCGATGCCTTCGTAGAAGGCCATGCGTTCCTCGACCCAGTATTTGTGCCATGCTTCCCAGCCCCAGTCGGCTTGTAGCCGCGTCTCGTCAGAGCGCGGACCGGACTCCGCGTTTTCACAAACGCGGCTACCGACTTCTGCCGCGCTCGCCACTGTGCCGCAAATGGCTTCCACGACTTCGTCCGGTTTGATGAAAAATTCCAGTTCCATCTGCTCGAATTCGCGGGAACGGAAGGTGTAGTTGCGCGGCGTGACTTCGTTGCGAAACGCCTTGCCGACCTGCGCGATGCCGAACGGAACTTTCTGACGCGACGTTTCCAAAACATTTTTGAACTGCGCGAAAATTGCTTGCGCGGTTTCCGGGCGGAGGTAGGCAACGGCGGATGCATCCTGCACGGGGCCGACATAGGTCTGGAACATCAGATTGAAGGCACGCGGCGCGGTTTTCTCGCCATGGCATTCGGAAACCATTTTACTCGGTTTTTGCAGACAGGGAATTTCGCTGGTTTGATCTGCCCGAAAGCGGCCTTTGCAGGTTTTACAGTCGATCATCGGATCACTGAACGTATCCACGTGCCCGCTGGCCTTCCAGATTTGCGGCGACATGATGATGGTGGCTTCAAGGCCGACCACGTCGTCGCGCTGGCGGGTCATGGTGTTCCACCAGAGTTCCTTGACGTTGCGCTTGAGTTCGGCTCCGAGCGGGCCGTAATCCCAAAAACCATTGATGCCGCCGTAAATTTCCGAGGATTGGTAAATGAACCCGCGCCGCTTGCACAGCGACACGATTTTTTCCATGAGAACATTTTCTTTCGGGTCAGCCACAGGAGGGTCAGTGTTTGCGATGAACGCACGGGAGTAAATGAGATTTTGACCGGCCACGGCGCATGCTGATGCGTGAATTTCACGCGCGATGCGTGAAAATTTTACGCAGAGCGGCAATTCTACCTTTACGGAAATCTGATTTTCGGCGGTTTTACCGGAAATTCCGTATGGCACCGGTAGTGCTAAGAGAATTCTCAGAATATGTATTGACAGCCGGTGCCATTTGGCTAGAGTCCGCCAACCATCACCGAAAGAACTAATAAAAACCAAGTGAACGTATGAAACGAATTCTAAGACAAAAAAAGGCCTTCACCCTGATCGAGCTGCTCGTGGTGATCGCCATCATCGCCATTCTGGCGGCCATGTTGCTGCCGGCGCTCGCCGCCGCCAAGCGCAAGGCCCAACGCATCAATTGCATCAGCAATCTCAAACAAATCGGCCTCTCCTTCCGGATGTGGGGAGATGACAACGGCGGTCAATATCCCATGACTGTGCTGGTAGCCAATGGTGGCGCCGAAGAATTTGTTTATAGTGCGCAGAATCCAACGCTTAGTCTTACTCCGCCGGCGGGCTATAATAGTGGACTTTATCCGCAGGCCTGCTTTACCGTCATGTCGAATACGTTGGATAATCCGGCATTGCTGGCTTGTCCCTCGGATGCCACCGCACCTCACAGCGCCGCTGCGACGAATTGGACTCAATTTTATACTACTGATGGCGGAACGACCGTTGGCACGACTGCCCAGAACGATACCTATCTAAGTTATTTTGTTTGTGGTGATTCCATTGATACCCAGCCCCAGTCAATCCTGGCGGGTGATCGCAATATTGGCAACAACACGGCTGTTGGCGTGGGACAACCTGCCACAGGGATGTATAATACCGCCACCGCTGGCCCTGCCTCCGCTAGTAATGGCCCAGGCAACCAGGGAAAAGCTGGCAGTGGCACCGGATCCACTTCGCTGATGGGCGTAGCTTGGAGTTATTGGTCATGGACTGCCAACGATATTCACTTGCAGGCCGGCAACCTGCTGCTGGGTGACGGCAGCGCCCAGCAGGCAACCATTTCCGATTTGCAAAACGACCTGATAAACGCCACGAATGGGCCGACATTATATCCGTTTTATAATTTCCCGTAGGAGTCAGGGTGTTAATTTGACCATGAACGAGGCATCCGGAAGGGATGCCTCGTTTTTTTGGCAGTGACGCGCTGAAGTCCACCCTGGTTTTGCGGAAACTCTCTTAAGAATTATCAGGAACCCGGCCGTCGGTCTTCCGTTTCGGCTTTTCCGCAAGCCGCTGTTCCGTAAAAAAATTCTGCAACAAGCAGCGGCATTCCGTTTCACGCACACCACGGGTGATTCCACAATGATGGTTCAGAGAAGGGAACTGCAGCAGGTTCATTGCGCTCCCCGCCGCGCCGGCCTTCGGGTCACTTGCGCCAAACACCACGCGCGCCAGCCGCGTGTGCACAATCGCGCCCGCGCACATCGGGCACGGTTCCTTGGTCACGTAAAGTGTGCAGTCGGTCAATCGCCAGTCACCCGTGACTTCTTCCGCCTGGGTGAGCGCCAGCATTTCCGCGTGGGCGGTGGCGTCCTTCAGCAATTCGACCTGATTAAATGCCCGGGCAATGACATGTCCTTCGCGCACGATCACCGCGCCGACCGGGACTTCGCCCGCTTCATAAGCCTTGGCCGCCTGGCGCAGCGCCTCGCGCATGAAATAGTCATCGCTCTGTAAATCAATGACCGGTTCGTCCATAAATCAGTCCATAATCCACAGTCTTCAGTCCACAGTCGAGCCACGCCGGACTGCAGACCGTGAACTGGCAACTGTGGACTCTTCCAGCGTCCAATCATTGTGTCCGTCCGGATGGCAATGGCAATGGGCCGCAAAAAAACCGCCGCGATGCCGCCAGAACCAGGGCCAGATTTGCTCGCGGTCGGTCTGGGGAATCTTCAGCGAGATCAGCGCTTCCCGCGGGAAGAATTGAAACCGGCCTTCGGCATGCGCCGGCGGCACCATTTTTAACTTCACTTTTAGTTCGAACAAAAACATCAGCCAATGTGTTTGGCCTTGATAACCATGCTCGCTGACCAGGCCGGTCAGATGCCAATCGGCCGTCCGGACCTTCATGCCCAGTTCTTCTTCGGCCTCACGGCAGGCGCAGACGTAAGGCGACTCGCCGATGTCCATCTTCAGCTTTCCGCCGCAGGGGCTCCAGAAACCACGATTCGGTTCCTGCGCGCGTTCGAGCAACAACGCGTCGTCACGCTCATTGAAGCAGTAAAGCAGCGTGGCGACTTTGTAAGGCAAAACCATGGGCATTTATGATTTACAATTTACGATTGATGATTGCTTCCCGCCGAAGCTCGCAAATCATAAATCATGAATTATAAATCGTAAATTCTTCATTGTCACTGCGCGGCAAATTGCTACGATGACCGGCCTTGTTTCGATTGCAGGGATAATAACAAATGAAAACTTACGATATTGCAGTCATCGGTGGCGATGGCACGGGGCCGGAAGTCACTGCCGAAGCCCTCAAGGTGGCAGAAGCCGCAGCCAAAAAGTTCGGGTTCAAACTCAACTGGCATCCCTACGATTTCGGCGGCGATCGCTACCTCAAAACCGGCGAGGCCCTGCCCGACAGCGCGGTGGACGAGATGCGCAAGTTCAAGGCGATGTACCTTGGCGCCATTGGCCATCCGCAGGTCAAGCCGGGCATTCTGGAAAAAGGCATCCTGCTCCGCCTCCGTTTCGAGCTGGAACAATACATCAACCTCCGGCCGGTGAAGCTGTACCGCGTGCAGGATTGCCCGCTGAAGGACAAGGGCCCGGAGCAAATTGACTTTGTGGTCGTGCGCGAAAACAACGAGGGGATTTACATCGGGCACGGGCGGGTTCCTGTTCAAGGGCACGCCGCACGAAATCGCTGTGCAGGAATCGGTCAACACGCGCCGGGGCGTGGACCGCTGCCTGAAATTTGCCTTCGAACTGGCCAAAAAGCAACGCGGCGGCAAGCCGTGGAAAGGCCTCAAGCCCGAAGACGTCAAGGACGGCAAGACCGCGCAACTGACGCTCGTCGGCAAAACCAACGTGCTGACGTTCGAGTTCGACCTGTGGGAGCGCGCGTTCCACGAAATGGGTGCGAAGAAGTATCCGACCGTGAAGCGCGATTACGCGCACGTGGACGCCACGTGCATGTGGTTCGTCAAAAATCCCGAATGGTTCGATGTGATTGTCACCGACAACATGTTCGGCGACATCATCACCGACCTGGCCGCGATGATCCAGGGCGGGCTGGGGGTTGCCGCCGGCGGCAACATCAATCCCGAAGGCACCAGCATGTTCGAGTGCATGGGCGGCAGCGCGCCCAAATACACCGGCAAGAACGTCATCAATCCCATCGCCGCCATCAATGCGGCCGGCATGATGCTGGATTTCCTTGGCGAACCCAAAGCGGGCGCTGCCATCGAAGCCGCCGTGGTAAAGATCATCAATACAAAGATCAAATCACTGGCGGCCGGCAAGATGGGCTATGGCACCCGGGAAGTTGGTGATTTGGTGGCGGCCGAGGTTTGATGGTGACAAGCTGAAGCTTGAACTCCAACGGTGAAAAGTCTGACCGAACATCTCTGGTTTGAAACGCCGCATCGCCGCGATTACCTCAACATCACTGATACCGTCGAACAACTCGTCCGCAAAAGCGGCGTGCAGGAAGGACTGTGCCTCGTCAACGCCATGCACATAACCGCCAGCGTTTATATCAACGACGCCGAAAACGGCCTGTTGCACGATTACGATGATTGGCTGGAAAAACTCGCGCCGCACACGCCGACATCGCAATACCGTCACAATCGCACCGGTGAGGACAACGCCGACGCGCACCTGAAACGCCAGATCATGGGACGCGAGGTCGTGGTGGCCATCACGAAAGGCAAGCTCGACCTCGGTCCCTGGGAACAGATCTTCTATGGTGAATTTGACGGCCGCCGCCGCAAGCGCGTGCTGGTAAAAATCATCGGCGAGTGAGTCGTCCTGTCATGGCCGTTTGATTCGATAAAACTGCTGCGAGCCGTTCATTGGGTACACGGCGCGGAAATGCCCCGGGCTGGTTTTTGTGATGGTTGCGCCAGTTTCACCGAAGGTATCTGAACATCGGCTGACACATTGCAAGGCAAAGGCAGATGGGCCGTCGCCGGTATCGCCGGTGAAATCTATCTGCACGGTTCCGTTTGTAAGAATCATGCGGGTAATGGATGGCTGAGTAACAAGAACGCCGTTCGTTGTCCAGGAAATGGAAAAATTATCCAGGCCAAAAGTGGCCCGCGAACCTGAACCGGCCGCCGCCGAAAGCGCGGCGATTCGAATCCAGACATTGGAGGATGAGCCATTGGCATCGGTGCCGAGGCTGTAGGTTTGAGTCGTTGGCCCAAAAACGCTGGCATCGGTGTAGGTGCCCAGGGAGGTGAAGGAAACAGGTGGGTTGCCGACGGCATATTGAATCGTCCAGACTGTGACGTATCCGTTTGTTCTCAACATGCATAGGTCCACGCTGAAAGTCAGATTGCTCAAGCCGACCGTGTTCGCAATTTGCAACACAAAGGCGGCTCCAGGGTCGCCGAAAGTGCCGGTTTGACGGATGGCCAGTGCACGGTTAGTGCAACTGCCTTGGATGGTGGTGGATTCACTGCCATTAAAATTCGTGCCCGAATTGGCTACCGTCGAAGCGCAGTTGCCAAACTCTCCGCCGGTGTCTGCCCATGTTTTGCCGCCGGCGCTGTAATTGGTTGTGATTGTTCCTAAACTATTCGTGGTGGCATTGATTCTGACCGACCAGCCGACGGGCAGGCCGTTGCTGATGGCATTGAAGTTTTGGATGTAATTGGTCCCGCTCAGTGTCAACTGACCTTGAACGGATTGACTGAACAATGCCGCGCCGAGAAACAGCGTCACGCCGCAAATGAACGAATTTCTTGTTTTCATTTTTTCGTTTTGGATTTGATGGTTTAGGGTATTTGGATAGAAATGGATAAAACCTCTCCACTGGAAGCTTTTCGGAATAAGCACAATTGAAACCCGCGCCTTGCCCGATGCACTCGCAAAACCGGACCTGTCCTGACCAACCTTCTCCGCTATTTCCATTCAACCCTCGTTTTGTGAATTAACAGAACTGCGTGAAACAACATATAAAACTTAGAATATTTAATAATAATTCGTTATTTCGACAACCTGCCTTTTGGGGAAGCTTGCTCGCAAATTCTGCACAGCTCGTATAAATGGTTGTCGAAAGCCGCCGCGGTTGCGAAAATCGGAAATGCAAATGAAAGCGATCCTCTGGCTTTTACCCCTGGCGCTGGCAATGAACGCCCGCGCGGCGGACATGACCAAAACCAATTCTCCGGCCGAAGAAACCAATGCGCCCGCCGCAAAGAAATCGGAGGTCGCCGCCATTCCCGACGCGACGCACAAACCGGTCTTTACCACCAACACGGTGACCATTGCCGGGAAGCACGTGACCTACGTGGCCGAAACCGGAATGCTGCCAATCCTCAAGCCCGACGGCACGTCGCGCGCCTCGGTTTTTTACGTCGCTTATACGCGCGTTGAGGAGGCCGACCCCGCCCGGCGGCCGGTCACGTTTTGTTTCAACGGTGGTCCCGGTTCTTCGTCCGTGTGGCTGCACCTGGGCGCGCTCGGTCCGCGTCGCGTGAAAATGAATGAGGATGGCACGCTGCCCAAACCACCGTTTGGTCTGGAGGACAACCGGTATTCCATTCTGGACGGAAGCGATCTGGTTTTCATTGACCCGGTCGCCACCGGTTTCAGCCGCGCGGCAAAGGATGAAAAGGCTGATCAATTTTTCAGCCAGTCTGCCGATCTGGATTCCGTCGGTGAATTCATCCGGCTGTGGACGACGCGACATGAACGCTGGCTCTCGCCGAAATTTCTTTGCGGCGAAAGCTACGGCGTCTTTCGCGCGGCGGGTCTGGCGGAGCGTCTGCGTTCGCGTTACGGCATGTATCTGAACGGCTTGATTCTGGTGTCGGGCGTTTTGGATTTCGCCACAATTGATGACGGGTCGGGCAACGATTTGCCGTTTGAACTATTCCTGCCCGATTATACTGCCACGGCGTTTTACTTCAAAAAACTGCCACCGGATCTGCAAAGTGATTTGCCCAGGGCCCTGGCCGAGGCGCGCGAGTTTGCCAAGGGCGAATACGCCTCCGCCCTGCAACAGGGCGCGGCGCTCCCCGCCGGCGAACGGGAAAAAATCGTCGCCGAACTCGCACGGCTCACCGGTTTGAAACCGCAGGTGATTGAAGACAACCATCTGCGGATTGATAGCGGCGTCTTTCGCAAGCAGTTGCTTCACGACGAGGGCCTGATCCTTGGCGCTTATGACGCGCGCATCACCGGACGCGACGACGACCCGGCCTCGCCGTACCCCGATTTCGATCCGTCCTACGCGGCGACTTACGGGCCGTTCGCGGCGGCGATGAACGCCTATGTGCGCCAGGAATTGAAGTTCGAGGATGATCTGCCCTACGAAATCATCG
Organism: uncultured bacterium; assembly: GCA_963723125.1. Taxonomy (GTDB): domain Bacteria; phylum Verrucomicrobiota; class Verrucomicrobiia; order Limisphaerales; family UBA11358; genus UBA11358. The sequence continues at coordinate 486,634 of CAVRPQ010000006.1, read as the reverse complement.
CCGGCGTGCAACCCTGGAATTACGGCGCGCATAACGATTATCCGAGTGTGAGCGACCAGCTTGCGTCGGTGATGAATCAAAACCCGTATATGCGCGTGCTGGTGCTCAACGGCATGCGCGACCTCGTCTGTCCTCCGGACACGGTGCGGTACGCACTCGACCACATGCAACTCGACCCGGCTTATCGTACGAACATCAACTACGCCACCTTCGAAGCCGGCCACATGATGTATGTGAACCTGCCGGACTTAAAAAAGATGCACACGGTTCTGGAGGATTTCCTGAAATAATCCGGGAGGGTTGCCGCAGCGGCGGCCCTGATTTGGGACGGCGACACGCCGTCCCTCCCGGATCATTCATGCACGCGAATCAAGGTCTTGATGGCATGATTGCCCGCAGCCATCTGCTTGAACAATTCCGGCAACCGGCTGAGCGGACATTCGCCGTCCACAAAATCCTGCGCGCGAATCAAACCGGCCTCGATGAATTCCAGCGCCCGCCGGATGGCGCGTGGCGTGTGATGAAAACTCGCCAGCAGGGTCAGATTGGAATAATGAATCAATTCAGTGTCGAGTGACACCTGGGTGCCGGAGGGACAACCGCCAAAGAAATTTACTGTGCCACCCTTGCGCACCAGTTGTACGGCAGCTTCCCACGTTTCGGGCCGACCGACCGCTTCCAGCACCGCGTCGAAATGGGTTTTGGTTGCTTTGTGAACTTTCACAACCAATTCCCGACCATCCCCAAGGTCAATGACCTGTGCTGCCCCCAATCGTTGGGCGGCTTCCAACCGTATCGTTCGCCGCCCGGCCACCGTCACGTTACAACCGATTTTTTTTGCCAGCGCAACGAACATCAGGCCAATCGGACCGGCGCCGATGACCAGCACGCTTTGGTGGGCACTCAATTCCGCGTCGGCCACTCCCTGGACGACGCAGGCGAGCGGCTCGACGAGCGCGGCGTCTCGAAAATCGGTTTCTGGTTTGAGCCGCAGCAGGTTTTTTTGGACGAGTCGCGCGGGAATGACAATGGATTCGGCATAAGCGCCGTTTAAAAACAGCAAATCTTCGCAGAGATTTTCCTGGCCGCAACGGCAGTGAAAACATTCACCGCACGGCGCGGAATTGGCCGCCACAACCCGGTCGCCGATTTTCCAATCCAAATTCCCCTCACCCGACCTTTGGCCACCCTCTCCCCACCCAAGCGGAGCAAGGGACGAGGCGAGGGGCGCGATTTCAGAAATGACTCCCGCCAGTTCATGCCCAAAGACGGCGGGCGGTACAATCATTTTGGCGTGATAACCCCGCTTGAAAACTTTCAAATCCGTTCCGCAAGTCAACGCGGCCTTGACGCGGACACGAACTTCGCCTGGTTTCAGCGATGGTGGCGCGATGTCCTCAATTTGGATGTTTTCCCGGCCGTGAAGAATGGCGGCTTTCACACAGCCAGTTTAAAAGCGGGGGGGCGACTCTCAAATCGAATTCTTTGAAATTCGGTCGGGGTCGGGTTGCATCGGTTCTTTAAAATTTAGCAGATCAACAGGTGGTTTCCGTGAGGCCAGCGTCCTCGCGAGCCGGCTCGTCAGTCGCCTTGCAGTGCTGAACTGTTCCAAAAGCTACCCCGACCGGCGCTTGTCCGTTTTCACAAGTTGTGCCATATTCGCCCTGACATTCCCGGCCACGCGCAGAACGTGCCGGCGACTGCCTTGGTGACGCAAGGATTGAAAATCGGGGCGTTCCAGGGCGACGTAACCCAGAGCACCGATGTCAACCGTCGTGGACAGGCAACCTGCGTCGCACAAAAAGTGCGTGCTGATCGTGGACGACGATCTCGAACTGGCGTCGATCTATCAGCATCTTCTCGAGACGTTCAATTACGAAGTCAGCACCGCGGCCAACGGTAAGGTGGCACTGGGACAACTCCTCAGCCGGGACGTGGACGCCATTATCTGTGATCTCCGGATGCCGGAACTGGAAGGCGATTTGTTTTACAGTACCATCGAGCGGGTGAAGCCGTATCTTTGCCGCCGTTTCATCTTTCTCACGGGTGTGGCCGATGATCCCAAATATCATTCGTTCCTCAGCCAGGTGAGATCCCCGGTGCTCCACAAGCCGGTCCATCCGGAGCGGTTGCTCATGGAATTGCAACGATTGCCGGAGGCCTGAGGCTTCGTTGGTCTCTGCCTGAAGCTTAACTTCGGATGCGCGGCGTTTGCCGAAGCCAAGTGGCGAAATTTCATGATTGCGGGAAGGATTTAATCTGTTAACTTTCACACTCGTTTTTTACCGACCATTTAACCGAAGAAAATTTATGTCACAGCATCGCAGTCTGCGCGCGGCGACCGTATTGGGCGGCAAGCGCAATGTGCTCAAGCGTTTCGAGCGCGTTGAGCTTCTCAAAAAGCGCGGCCAGTGGAAGGACGGCGACCGCATCACCGGTCTCCGCAAAACCAAACCGGGTGTGTAAAACGTTACGAGTGACACGTGAAACGTGACACGGATTTCGCCTTGTCACCCGCCACCGGTCACATGTCACCGGCCATTCGTTTGCAAAAATTTCTGGCGGAAGCAGGGGTCGCTTCCCGCCGCGCGGCGGAGCAAATCATTCTGGCCGGACGTGTGCAGGTCAACGGCCGACCAGTCCGGGTGCTCGGCACCAGGGTGGATCCCGGCCATGATGCGGTGACCGTGGACGGCAAACCCGTTCGGGCCAGACGGAAACTTTACGTGGCCCTGCACAAGCCGGTGGGGTGCGTTTGTTCGCGCCGGGACGAGCTGGGCCGGCCGACGATTTATGATTTATTGCCAAAGGAATGGCAAAATCTTCGCTCCGTAGGCCGTCTGGATTTTAACACGGAAGGATTGCTTTTTCTGACCAATGATGGACAATTCGCCCTGTGCCTGACTCATCCGCGCTATGGCGTTGGGAAAAAATACGTTGCAACGATTGAAGGTTGCGCCGATCGGGCAATTTTGGAACGATTCTTGCGGGGCGTATGGCACGCAGGCGAAAAACTCCAAGCGCAGGCGGCGAGACTCATTTCGGCCAGCCGTGTGCGCAGCATGGTGGAGCTTGAACTGGCCGAAGGCAAAAACCGCGAAGTGCGGCGACTGTTTGAATCGCAGGGATTGGCGGTTAAACGGCTGCAACGGACTCAAATCGGCAAAATCAAATTGGGCGAATTGAAGCCCGGCCGATGGCGGACATTGACAGAAACCGAGATTAAAACTTTACTTGCAGAAATATGAAAACGAATTGCTGGTTGATGGTAGGCGTGCTGCTTGCAACAAGTGCAGTCGCGCAGGACAACACAAACGCGGTATCCACCGCGCCGCCCGCCCAGGCTGCGCCCGCGATGGCGCCGGCCACCGGGGCTGCGGCGCCCGAGGCACAACCCAAGGCCGTCAAACACAAACGCCATGCCGCAGCGGCCAGGATGGTCCCGCTTTCCGAACCGACGGTCACGCTGGTTCCCGGCCCGGCGCAAGTCGCCGTCAAGAGCCTCACCGCGCGCGGCCAGGCCGGCCTCAAGGGGGAAGTGGTGGCCCATCTCAAGCAAGGCGACACGGTGACGGTTTTGTCCCAGATCAATCTGGAAAAACACAAGGCGAATGAACCCGCGCAGTGGGCACAAATCGCTTATCCCTCAAGCGCCCACGTCTGGGTCTTTGCCAAATATATTGACAAAGCGAACAACACGGTACAGTCGAAAAAAATAAACCTGCGCGGCGGGCCGGGTGAAAACTACAGCATCCTCGGCACCATTGAACGCGGGACGACAGTGAATATCATCCGCACCAAGGGTGAGTGGATGGAAATCGAGCCGCCGGCCAACGCCTACGCCTTTGTTGCCGCGATGTATTTAACCCAGACCGCTCCAGCGGCGCCGCCCACGACTGTGGCCGAGCAACAACCGCCGGCCGCAGCCCAGCCGGCCACTCCGCCGGTCGCGCAACCACCGCCGCCGACGGACCGCATCGTGTCGCATGAAGGTGTGGTGGGACCGGTTCTGAGTCCGGTCGCCCCAACCAAATACATGTTGTACGATCCCGACACGTATCAGACGATTGATTATCTTTACACGACGGCGCCGGATCTTGACTTGGGCCGTTATGTCAACATGCGCATCATTGTCACCGGCGTGGAAGGCATTGACCAGCGCTGGCCCAGCAGTCCGATCGTTGCCATCCAGAGCATCCAGGTGGTTTCCACCAATGCTGTCCAACACGTTGACCTCCGAAGCCCCAGACAGCGTGGGAACGCTCATTGACGGACGCGCAATTGCCGCGCAAATCCAGCGCGAACTGGCCGGGCGCATCGCCGCGTTGAAAGGACGCGGGATCGTACCCGGCCTCGCGTTTGTGCGCGTAGGCGAGGATGCCGCGTCCAAGGTTTACGTCGGGCGCAAGGAGAAGGCCTGCGCTGAACTCGGGATTTCGTCCGCAACGCACGTTTTGCCGAAGCAAACCCACGAAAGTGATTTGCTCGCGTTGCTGGGAAAACTGAACGCCGATTCGCGCGTGCATGGAATCCTCGTCCAGGCGCCATTGCCGAAGCATATCCGGGAGTCCGTCGTTTATTCGACGGTATCGCCGCGAAAAGACGTGGATGGTTTCCATCCGGTCAACGTCGGCAAACTGATGCTGGGTGATCCCACGGGCTTTCAACCCTGCACCCCGGCGGGCGTCCGGGAATTGTTGGTCCGGTCGAAGGTGAAAATCAGCGGCGCCGAGGTGGTGGTTCTGGGCCGGGGCAACATCGTCGGCAAACCGATGGCCGCGATGCTTTGTCAAAAAGATAAAAACGCGAACGCGACAGTCACGATTTGTCACTCCGCCACCCGCGACATCGCGGCGCATTGCCGGCGCGCGGATATTTTAATCGCCGCGCTGGGCGTCGCTGAATTTGTAAAAGCGGACATGGTCAAGCCTGGTGCGACCGTGATTGACGTGGGTGTTAACCGCGTGAGCGATCCGAAGGCGAAAAACGGTTCGCGGCTGGTGGGCGACGTGGATTTTGCCGCCGTCCAGAAGGTCGCCGGTCAAATCACGCCCAATCCCGGTGGCGTCGGCCCGATGACCATTGCGATGTTGATGCAGAACACCGTGCGCGCGGCGGAAACTTCAATTGCCTAAATCATTCAATGTGGACAAAACATTCAATTAGTCCCAGCCTGGAGTTTCCGCAACGAATTGATTTGATTCGGTACCTATTTGAGCAATTGACGCAAAAGCATGTAGATGGTTCGTGGATTCACCTAGAGTCCACAAAAGGACCGGGCTTCCTCAAAATCTTTTTCCCAGCCCGTCTTCGTTTGTAGAAATCGGTCTCGGCGAAGATAACTTTGAACTCAATCTGGGAAAACAAAAACACAGACAGCCAGAATTTCCACCGTATTGGGAAGAAATTAAAAAAGGATTGCGAAAAGTTCCGCGTTCAGATTCAATTGCACTTTGGAATTGGATTGATTCCTTTTTCAATGAAGTTTGTTCCAGTACCTCGAATAAAATTGTTTCAGGCTGGATTGATGGACTGTAATACGATTTAACAGTTTAACGAATCAAAATGACTCCCACCCGCATTCTCCCTGACTTACAGTGCTCGCTGGTGTGTGAAGAAGTACGCCAGGAAGCCAACGGAAATTTTTTCCTGGTCGGCGTCATCAACTTCCTGCGCGTGCCGCAACTGCCCGTCATGGCCGGGCGGCTTTGCGTTTTCAACCGCTGGACGGCGGGCATCGGCCAGTTCACCGAAAGCGTCAAGTTCACCGCTCCCGATCAGACGACCGTGCTGCGCAAAGGCGAGATGAAATTCGAATTGAAAGACGCGGCGCTGCACGCCACCAACGTCATGGTTTTTGGCCAGATTGAATTCAAAACCGCCGGAACGTACTTCGTCGAAGTCCTCGTGGATGATGTCATGAAATTGCGCTATCCCATCCCGGTCATTCACACGCCGCCGCCGGAGCAAAACCCGCCGCCACCCCCTCCCGGGCCGGCGAAATAAAGCCGGATTTTTGCGAGTGCGTCCCGTCGGGAACGGCTAACATGCCTTCACCCAGTCGCTTCTGCACTTCAGCGTTTTAACACTTCCACAATTGGGGTAAGCTGCGGCTCAATGAGTGTGCCGGCCAAAACACCCGCCGCGTGGGTACCTTTCACCCCGCGCGGTGTGGCGGCATTCGCCGGCGCGGGATTCGGGCCCCTCTTGCTCGTGCAGTTCATCGCGGCGTTGCTGGCCGCCGCCGCCGCCACCTGGTTTGTTGACAACATCGGTTTCCCGGCGGTGACCGCCGCCATCCAACAATTGCCGCCGACGGGCGAAATCCGCTCAGGCCAACTGAACTGGCCCGGCCGCTCACCGGAGTTACTGGCCACCGGTCGTATCCTGACACTGGATGTGGACCTGGATCACTCCGGTCAAATCGGCCCGACCTCAGACGTGCAAATCGAATTCGGCCGGGAAACCGTCCGGGTTTTCTCCCTGTTCGGCTACCTGGAATGGAATTATCCCTCCGGCTATGTCATCGCCTTCAACCGCAATACGCTTGAGCCGCTGTGGGGCGCCTGGGCGATGGAAATTCTGATCATGGCCGGAGTGGTGGTGGCGATGGGTCTTCTGCTGAGCTGGTCGTTGTTGGCAACCATTTATTTCCTGCCGCTCTGGCTGCTCGGCTTTTTTGCGAACCGTGATTTGAATTTCCGCCAAAGCTGGCGGCTCGCGGGCGCAGCCTTGATGCCCGGGGCCATTTTGATGGTGGCGGCCGTTTTCCTTTACGGCATCGGTTTCTTGAATCTGGTGTCCTTCAGTTTTATCTTCGGCGCTCATTTTGTCATCGGCTGGATTTATCTGTTCGTCAGCCTGCTTTTCGTGCCGCGCGCCTCAATCGCAACCGGCAAGGGCAACCCGTTTCAGCCGTCGCGCAAGGAGCGCGCATGAGTCTCACGCGCTTCGTTGACACTTGAGCAACGCGCCTCTAGCCTGCCTCCATGTCTCGGCTGCCGTTTGAATTGCTCCTCGCGCTGCGCTATTTGCGGCCCAAACGGACGTTCGTCTCCATCATTACCCTCATCTCCATCGTCGGGGTCGCCCTCGGCGTCGCCGTGCTCATCATCGTCATCAGCGTCATGAGCGGGTTCGACCGCGATTTGCGCGCGAAAATTCTCGGCTTCAACGCCCACCTGCGAATCGTGGCGAACGGCGAAACCATGCAAAATTACGACGCAGTGATGAACCTCGTTTCTTCCAATCAGAGCGTGATTGGTGTGGCGCCGTATGTGCTGGGACCGGTGCTCATGGAAACGGAACCGTCCGGCAATCAACAGCCGTTCTTTGCCGTGCCGTACGTGCGGGGCGCGGATCCCGCCCGCGAAAATTCGGTGAGCCTGCTGCCCAAAAGCATCATCGCCGGGAAATTCGACCTGAGCCGGCGCGGTCTGGTCATCGGCAGCGCGCTGGCCCAAAGCCTGAATCTGGCCGTGGGCGACCGGGTGGCGATTTATTCGCCGAACGAGTTGAAGAAAATGAAGGAACACCAGGGCAAGTCGAACGAAGAGGCCGTTCTGCCGGATGACTATACCGTCACCGGCATTTTCGACGTGGGTTATTATGATTACAACTATTCCATCGCCGTCACCTCGCTGGAAAACGCGCAGGAGCTTTATGACCTCGGCGACAGTGTGCATGGGCTGATGGTCATGCTGCGCGACCCGTACCAGGCGGCGACAGTGGGCAACGAACTGGCGAAGGTGCTGGGGCCGGGCTATGCCATCACCACCTGGATGCAGGAAAATTCCGCCATTCTCGGAGCGATTATCGTTGAAAAGAACGTCATGTTTTATCTGTTGTTCTTCATCGTCATTGTGGCCGCGTTGTGCATCCTGAGCGCGCAAATCACCTTCGTGGTCCAGAAGACGCGCGAAATCGGCATGTTGAAGGCGCTCGGCGCCACCAACCTGCAAATCTCCGGCGTATTTCTCGCCCAAAGTGCCATCATCGGTGTGCTGGGCGTGCTCGCCGGCTACGGGCTCGGCATCCTGGCACTGACCTATCGCAATGAATTTCTGCACGTCATGAACCGGCTGACCGGCTGGGAACTTTTTCCCGCCAAGATTTACGGCTTCAGCGAATTGCCGGCGATCATTGACGCCCGCGACATCGTGCTGATTTGCGGAAGCTCGTTTATCATCTGCATTTTAGGCGGTGTGCTGCCTGCGTGGCGCGCGGGCCGGCTCAAACCTGTGGAGGCGCTGCGTTATGAATAAGCTGAAAAACATCGAACGCCGAACGCCGAACGTCGAACATCGAATAAACCTCCGAATCGTGTGTTGTTCGGCGTTCGGCGTTCGGCGTTCGATGTTCGGTGTTTCTTCTTCTCCCATGGGGGGCCGGCCATGAACGAGCCGCTCCTTTCCGCCCGCGCCCTCACCAAGTCCTACGCCATCGGCCGGCGCACGCTCGAGGTGCTGCGCGGCGTCAATCTTCAGGTGGCGCGGGGCGAATTCCTGGCGTTGCGCGGTGCGTCCGGCGCGGGCAAAAGCACGCTGCTGCATTTGATCGGCGGATTGGATTCGCCGAACGCGGGCGAAATCCATTTCGCCGGACAAAACGTCGCCGCGTTTTCCGAACGGGAACTCACCGACTTTCGCAACCGGCGGGTCGGTTTCGTTTTTCAGGCGTACCATTTGTTGCCGGAACTCGACGCGCTGGAAAATGTCTGCCTGCCCGCGCGGGTGGCCCGCGTGCCGGCCGCCCGGGCCGCGTCGCGTGGCCGTGAATTGCTGGCCCGCGTCGGTCTCGGTGACCGCCTGGAGCACAAACCCTTCGAACTTTCCGGTGGCGAACAGCAGCGCGTTGCCATTGCCCGCGCTCTCATCAACGAACCGGAACTGGTCCTGGCCGACGAACCCACCGGCAATCTGGATTCACGTACGGGCGGTGAAATCATCGAATTGCTCAAAAAACTCCATGCAGAAAAGCAAACCACACTCGTCATTGCCACACATGACGCCAAGGTGGCGGCGCACGCCCGGCGCGTCTTTGAACTTGCCGACGGCTGCATTGTCGAAGATTTGCCGCAAAATGACCGTTGAAAACAGCTTTTCCGGCGATTAGCTTGCGTCCGCCATGCTTGAAGATCGTGATTACATGCGCCAGCCGGTTTATTACCGGCCATATATGTCCTTGACCGTGGTGTTGCTGGTTGCAAACGCCATCGTCTTTCTGGTCGAGTGCGTTCTTTCCTCCAACCCGATGCGGTTGGTGCCGGACAATCCATTTATTTACAATTATTTTGCGTTGAGCCTCGAAGGTTTGGAGCATGGTTTCATCTGGCAACTGCTCACCTACCAGTTCATGCACAGCGGCTTGTTGCATATTCTGCTCAACTGTTGGGCAATTTACGTTTTCGGGCGGGCTATGGAGGAAACCCTTGGTCCCGGGAAATTCCTGATTTTGTATTTTTCCAGCGGCGTTCTCGGTGGATTGGTCCAGATGCTGGGGGCACTGGTCTGGCCCAGCCATTTCGGCACGGCGGTGGTGGGTGCCTCGGCCGCTGCGCTCGGTCTGGTTGCGGCGTTCGCCGCTCTTTATCCGGAGCAACAACTGACCTTGCTCCTGTTTTTCGTATTGCCAGTCACACTGCGGGCGAAATATCTGCTTTGGGGCACGGCGTTGTTGAGCGCGTTCTGCATTCTTTTTCCGTATTCATGGCTGGCGGTGTTAATGGGAGGTAACATCGCTCATGCCGCGCATTTGGGCGGCATGTTGATGGGCTTTGTTTTCGTGCGGCAATTCATCCAGCGCCGTTGGTCCTGGCCGCGATGGGGAACGCCATCCTCGCGCCCGGCCGCACCGCGCGAATTTGCCGTCACCCGCGCGGGCAAGGGTAAGTTCTGGCGTTCGGCAGCGGGCGAGTCCGACGAGGAATTGCCCACCGATGAATTTGTAAAGAGCGAGGTGGACCCCATCCTCGACAAGATTTCCGCCCATGGTATTCAAAGCCTGACCGCGCACGAACGCGAAATCCTGGAAAAGGCCCGCAGCAAAATAGCGAAACATTAGGTTGGGGTTCGCACTTTAGCGTGCCACGACTCAACCCACAAGCTGAAGCTTGAACTCCAACAAGGATCCTTTCTCCGGCACTCGACCCTTGGCACGCTGAAGCGAAGCGAAAGCGGCTCGACACCTGTTCCCCGGCTTTTTAAGCTCGCCGCATGATAACGCGCTATTCCAGAAACCCCATGCGGTCCATCTGGTCGGAGGAATACAAAACCAGCCTCTGGCTCGAAATCGAGTTGTTTGCACTCGAAGCGTTGGTGAAGGAAGGCGTCGTGCCGCGCGCGGACTTCGTCAAAATAAAACGCGGCGCGGACAAATGGTTCGCCGATTTGCCCGGCCTGGTCACACGTCAGAAAGAACTGGAAAAGACGCTCAACCATGACGTCATCGGTTTTACCACCGCCGTTGCCGAAAAAATCCACGACCGCGCCAGCCGCTGGTTTCATTTCGGCCTGACCAGCAGCGACGTCATTGACACCGCTTTCGCCGTCCAAATGGTGCAAAGCGCGGATATTCTCATTGCTGACGTGCGGATGTTGCGAAAGTCCATTGTGAAGCAGGCGCGCCAATACAAATTCACGCCCTGTATCGGCCGCAGCCACGGCATCCACGCCGAACCGACCACGTTCGGCCTGAAGCTGGCGCTCATGTATGATGAATTCGGTCGTGCCCTTGAGCGCCTTGAATCCGCCCGCAAAACTGCTGCCGTCGGCAAACTCAGCGGTGCCGTCGGCACTAGCGCGCACTTACCGCCGCGCGTCGAAGCCGCCGTCTGCAAAAAACTGGGGTTGCGTCCGGCGCCCATTGCCACCCAGGTTGTCCAGCGCGACATCCATGCTGAATTCATGACTACGCTGGCCCTCGTCGGCGCAAGCATTGAACGCTGGGCGGTTGAATTTCGCCATTTGCAGCGCACGGAAGTGCTCGAAGCCGAGGAACCTTTCACTAAAGGCCAGAAAGGGAGCAGCGCCATGCCGCACAAGCGCAACCCCATCACCTGGGAGCGGCTTACCGGTCTCGCCCGCGTGCTCCGCGGCAATGCCGTCGCCGCCCTCGAAAACGTCGCCCTGTGGCACGAACGCGACATCAGCCACAGCAGCGTCGAGCGCATCATCTTTCCCGACTCCTGCACGCTGCTCGATTACATGTTCGGCCTGCTCATCCGGCTCATGGACGGCCTCGCCGTCTATCCGGAGAACATGAAACGCAACCTCGGTCTGAGCCTGGGCATGTGGAATTCGCAGACCGTGCTGCTGGCACTCATCAAAAAGGGTCTGACCCGTGAAGCTGCCTACAAACTGGTCCAGGATGCCGCGATGAAAACGTGGGAAGTAAAACATGCCGGCCGCGACGATGCGGATTTTGTCGAACAATTGAAGTCCGACCCATCCATTGCCAGGCATTTCAAGGCGGGCGAACTGGAGAAACTCTGTTCGCTGGACTTCCATTTCAAGGAAGTGAACAACCGATTCAAGAAACTGGGACTGTAACCACGGATGGACACGGATTAACACGGATTCTTTTCACCGCCGAGACGCCAAGGCGCAAAGAGTAGAACTGCTGATTGATGCTGATTCCTTTAATGCAAAGACGGGTGAGGTGTGATTACGATAAAAGTTGCGCCTCCAAATCCTGCCAGAAGGTTTCCAGCGCCGCGCCAAGATAAACCGCGTCCAGCGCCAAATCCGTTTCCTCCACTGCGTTTTCCGCATGCGACTGCAACTGGGTGAGCACCGCCATGGATTCATTTTTGATGATTACGCCTTCGGCGGGCAGATGGATGAATTCCGGCAATTCACCCGCGTTCACTTTCTCAATGAATGCCGGCGGATAATCATTGCCCAGATTGTCTTCCTTTTTCAAAGAGACAATGGGCGCAAAAACGTGCGAGTTCGGATTGGGTTTTGGGCCAAGCCCGGAGAAATGCGTAGCCGTTCGGCGCGGGTCTGTGCCGTCCCGCAATATCAACACCGCCGGGCGCCGCTTCACCTTCTTGACCACCAATTCCTCGTCCATCTTCAACTTCAATTCCGGGATGGGCATGTGGTGGTAAAGGTCCGCATTGTGGCCAAGCCCGTGAAAACTTTTTTTCTCAAGGCGAAACTGCGCGGACGTGATGGGCGCCAACCGGTCCCATTGGCCGACCCGCACCACGTAATAATCCTGCATGTGGAGATAGGCGGGAATCCAGAAAATCTGCCCCAGGACGTGCCGCGCTTTTTCCGCCGTCGTCAGCTTCCGATAAACCGGATTTTCCATGGTTCAGCCGTTGGCCAGCCCGTTTGCCGCGTCAAACGATATTGACCCGCTCATTTCCGGCAACCGGTCCGGCGCGGTGAACTCCTCCTTTAACATGTCTGCCGCCTGCTGATAACTCTCCGATTCGCGGAATGCCATCCGTTGCCGCGCCTTTTCCTTCAGCTTTTCCGCGCGCGCCCGGAACGCCTCCATTTTTTTGAGCCGTTCAGGATGCAGCCGGTAACTCGCCGTCGTCGCCGGTGGATTCGGGAAGAAGACCGGCATCCGCTTGTCCACCGGCACGGTCGAAAAATCCAGCACGTCGCCCCGCCGGGCGCGGACCATCGGCTCGGTTTGGGAATACGTCACCTCCAGCAAAACATTCAGCTCACGTTCCTTGAACCAGCCGACGATTTGCGTCATCAGACTGCGAGTTGTCAAATCCAGCTTATGGGCGGGAACTTCAACCGAGCGGATGAATGACGCCTCCGTTTCCCGCCAGTGAAACGCGTAATCGGAAGCCAGTTGCGCCATGCAATCCTCCGCCTGCTCGCACCACGGGCCATAATGATAAAATTTCCACGGCAGGGAAGTCGCCTTGCGGCCAGTGAACCGCCAATGGCAATAATCCAGCAGATACAGATATTTGGTGAATTGGACTTTGCCCGGCTTGTGATCGGCTTCCAGGCAGGCGGCCAACAGGCTTTGGGCGATCTGTAAATCGGGAGGCATCTAAATGTGACGAGCTAAAATAATGCCAAACCACCGGTTTTGTCGAGCATGGTTTCCAACCGTCAATAGAATCTTCACCGCCAAGATGCCAAAGCGCAAAACGTTGCCGCAAAAAGCGCAAAAGGCGCAAAATCTTAACCACTGATGCACGCTGATTGACGCTGATAACGTAGGACGGTGCTTCCAGCCTGTCCGTCAAACCAAAGCCTCGCTGCAAATGATTTTTGGGACGGGTCGCCCGGTGGCGTGGAGACTTCGACGGTCAACCCAATCACGAAGATTATGCTGGTCGTAAATCCGGGCGAGCGCTTTCACAAGCGATTCGCCACTCACACCGTTTCGGCGGAGAAGCACCACCTCCCGGTTAACGGCGCGCGTTATCGGCCCTCGGAATGACTTTTCAAGCACGTTAATCATCGCCTTTTGGTCTTCGTCTGTGCTGGCCGCAAACAGCATGCGCAACTCGCGCAAAACATAATTCTGCCCATGACTCAATGACAAGGTGTGTTCGCGCTCAGCTTGCCGGTGTTTGACTTCTTCAGCGAATTGGCGCAGCACGCGCATGACAATCGTATTGTAGTCTTTGGGTAATGGCTGGCTTTTCAGTTCCGGCCCGCACTTGATCGTGCCGAGAATCTTCGGAATGTCTTTCGAGACAACCGCACCGGTCACATCGAGCAGGAACAATTGCTGAAAGCCCTTCGAGGTTTCGCGTTCAGGATACGATGCCTCACAAAAAACGAACTGCCCTTTTAGCGTGGATGTCTCGGCGGCGCGGATGCCATCCCGCAAATCGGCAATTCTCTGGTATTCCGCCGGATTTTCCTTCCGCAACTGCCGCAAAATCTCCTCGGCTTCGTTCAAATCGAGGAATTCATCCTCTTCATCCTCAAACAAGCTCAACTGTGCGCCGTTCTTTTGCTCGTAAATGGCATACATGGCCTCTTCGTTGAGCTTTTCCGTCCGGTCCAGAATTTCTGAATCTTCACCAATGGTGTCGTGAATTTCCTGGATGCGACGATGCAGCTTGGCTTTCAAGTCCAGATGCCGGTCGAGTCCCGTCTCCGGCAGGAAATTGAAGCCATAAACAACATCATGGTCACTGCCGATGCGGTCAATGCGCCCGAAGCGTTGAATCAGCCTCACCGGATTCCAATGCAGGTCGTAATTGATGATGTTGTCGCAATCCTGAAGGTTCAAACCTTCAGCCAGCACGTCCGTTGCGACCACCGTGAACAATTCCTTCTCGCCCGCCGTGAATTGGTATTCGGGATTCGCCTTTGGCGCGAAGCGGCCAACCACCCGCGCCTTGCTTTTGTCGCCGCTGAAAATCACGTCCATGTCATCCCGCTTGCCGCCGGGATTCAGATTCTCGTGAAGATATTTGGCAGTATCCGCGTATTGGGTGAAGATGAGCCGCTTGCCATCTTTGAGCGGTTTCGCCGCCAGCCGCTCTTTCAACTTTTGCAGCTTCGCGTCCTGTTCCGGCGTGATAGGTGCGACCAGCTCCAGAATTATTTGCAGCAACTTCAAGTCATGCTCGATGTCCGCCTTCAATTTTTCGGCGTTGAAATCCGCAATGTCGTATCGCTTTGAAACCTGCCGCAGCGCGTCCATCAACGCCTGTTCTTCCTGGGCATTCAGGCTGTTTGAAGTCTTCGGTTCATACAGCAGTTCTTGTGCGTCTTCGCCCGCCGGCACGAAGCCTTGCTTCAGCGCCTCCAAAAAGCGCGTATGCACTTTGATCAGCCGCCGCACCGTTTCTTGGAACGCATACACGGACGATTCAAAACGTTTGAACAACAAAATGCGGATCAGTCCGCGCAACGTGTAGCTTGCGCGATGCAGGCTGGCATACGGCTCGCGTTTTTGTTTTTCCTTGTGGACATAATTGTGCAGGCCATACCGGGCATATTTTAATTCCTTGTCTGACGCGCCCGCCGATTTTCCCTTTTTGGCTTTTCCAAGATAACCGCGCAACTGCTGGTAAAGCTCCTGATAGGTGTCCTCAATGCTGTATTCAATCGTGTCCAGCGTGCGCTTCGGGAAAAACTGGTGCCGCCCGCCGACAAAAACATACGCGCGCTTCCGACCGTCGAGATAATCCTTGAACTGTGCCGGGTCAACCGGCTGGTGCGTGACGGAATCAAAACCATACCAGCGTAAGATATGGTTGCGCGTGCGGCGGATGAGAATGTTTGACAGCAAATCCGGCAAATTCCGCTCCCCGTCTTCAATCAGCTTGAAGTATTGCTTCAAGTCCGGCGGGTCTATCGGCAAATCCGTCTTGTCGTCCTGATGGAACAGCTTGATTTGCGAATAAACATCCCACGCGCTTTTGTTGCGCGGGGTCGCCGTCAGAAAACAACAACGCCGGCCCGTGCTCAAAAACACCTCCACCACCTTGTAACGCTGTGTGTCGCGATGGCGAAGATTGTGGCTCTCGTCAATCAGCACGAAATCACGGTCTTTGTAGAGCACATTTTCCAAAAGGACATTCACGGAGCCGTCCTCATCCTCGTGTAAAAAACCCATCGAAAGCACACGCGCGTTGAGTTGATACACCTCGTTGTAACGCTCCCACATTTCCACCAGCGGAGCGGGGCAAATGATAAGCGCACGGGCATGGTCAGTCCGCTCAAAGTGCTTCACGATGGCCGCGCCGATGTAGCTCTTGCCCAAACCAACCACGTCCGCCACGAACGCGCCGCCGTAATCCTTCACCATCTGCACCTCCTGACGCACCGCCACTTTCTGAAAATCCGCCAGCCGCTTCGTGATTTCGTCATCCCACAAAATATCCTTGTCGTCCTCGCCTTCGAGCCGGTCGCGTACCAGCGTGTACAGCGCCTTCATGTAAACGTCATACGGCCGGACGGCAGCCACCGCCCAGGACTGCTTCATCTCCTGCATCAGTGCTTCGTCGAAATCCTGCGAATCCTTCCAAAGCTCATCAAACCATTTGACCAGTTCCTGATGATTGTCATTGCCCTGCACACACACGTTCAATTCCGTGTTGTGCGTGACGCCGGACAACGTGAGATTCGACGAGCCGATGATGGCAATACCCTCTTCGTGCCGCTCGACGGGCTTTCCGCTTTTATCAAACACCTTGCCGCAATCAAAAATGTAAGCCTTCGCGTGCAACCGGCCTTTGGTATAGACCTTCACCTGGAGCCGCTTTTCTTCAATCATCCGCACCAGCGTCGTCACCACCGCCTGCACTTCATCCGTCTGATCCATCAATTCGATGGCCGACCGGATGTTGCCCGCCGTCTCGCCGGCCATTTTCTTGGTGTCGGCGCGTTTTGGATATGCCTCCGCTTCTGCTGCCTCGGCCACCAATTCCAGCCGCCGGTAGCCTTCGGTCATTTGCTCCAGCGTTTCACGGTTGGTTGTGTTGCCGATGAGCAACCGCAACTCCTTCACGCCAGCCAGCCGTTGCGCGATGCTCTCCAGCCCCGAAAGGAAAAAATATCCGACCGCAAACCGTGCCGACTCCGTTGAAGACAGGATGCGGTTGATATGGTCAACCAGCTTTTCCTTGCGATTATCTATGATGTCGTGCGCGGGCATGGGTTAATACCTAATTAAATACCTAATTAAATGGACAGTACCTATTTCGCGGTTTTCCTCCATTTGGCGGCAGGACCGCGCCCCAGACTGGTCAGTTGCAAGGCTTCTTTCTGCCGTTTCAGCACTCGGCGAATCAAATCAATACCGACACCGGGACATTCGTTTTGGAGGTCCCAAACGGCGAAGTCGCCGGGCTGCCGTTCGATGGCCGCTTCGACCAGGGCGGTTTTCTCGCCCCGTTGAGCTTTAAGCTGTCCCATGCGCTGTTCAAATTCCTTGCCCGCCTGCGTCAGGATGAACAGCAGGAAATTCATCGTCGGCCACGGATCGTGTTTGCCCTCGTGCCAGCGCTGGGAACTCTGTTCCAGGACTTCGTAATATCGCTCTTTGTTCTCCTCAATGAGACGCTCCAGGCTGATGTACCGGCCAACCTCAAGACCGCAGTGATAACACGCCAGCAGAAAGAGCAGCCGCGAAACGCGGCCGTTGCCGTCCCGAAACGGATGGATGCAGAGAAAATCCAGATTCAACGCCGCAGTCAGCACGAGGGGATGAACCCATCTCTCAAGCAGGCCGCGTTCCCACAGCTCAACCATTTCCGCCATCGCCGCCGGCGTTTGTTTGGCCGGAACAGATTTGAAACGGACCCGGCTGCGGCCATCGGCGTAGGTCTGGATGATGTCCACGTCCTTTTCCTTGTAAACGCCGGCATCCCGGATTTCGCCCCGACAGAGCTTGTGCAGGCGCTTGATGGTGGCTTCAGAAATGGGAAGTTTGGCGCCCGCCTCGTGGATGAGTTTCAACGCATCGCGGTACCCGCGCACCTCCTCTTCATCGCGGTCGCGCAACGCCGGTTTGCCGAAAATCAGCGTGCCGATGCGCGACTTATCCACTTCCACGCCTTCGATGCGATTGGATGATATGGCGCTCTCGATGAGCGCATGTTCGCGCAGCGCCTTCAGCTTTTGAGGCGATTGGCGGGTGTAAAGTTCGTATTTGCCTTTGGACTCGCCCAAATCGGCCAGATACCAGCCCGTGCGGGTGGGGATCGTAGGCGGCTCAGCCGCCAGTTGGCGCAAGGTCATCATTTTCTAAATCCTGGTAAACTGATGGTGGCAAAGCTGCTTAATCGCTTCGAGTATGAATTTTATTTGTGACATCAACTCCATAAGAATTTACCAGCTGGCCAAGACGCACTTCGGATTGTCTTTGGGACTTGCCCCGCACAGCAAATCTCTCAGAGACTCCAAGTCTGCTTGGGTCTTCGACTCGACAACCGTTCGATCCGGCGTGTCGTCCAGCATCAAATTGACATGGGCTTCAATCCCGGTGACAAAATCGCTTTTCTGCGCGTGTAACCCCTGCGGACCCTCTTTGGCTTTAGCCCAGTGCATGCCGGTTGTCATCTCTTCATCGCATTTAACGGTGAAAACAAGCTGGTGCTTCCCCGCGCGAGTGCGTTGGAAGCGAGCTGGCAGTAAATGACGTGGAAAGCGTTGCCCTCGCCTCCGCCCGCGAACAGCACTGGATCATCCGCGAGCGCCTTGCCCGCCGATTCCGCCCAGCCGCGCCGGGAAAGCGGCTGGTTCACGCGCTGGTAATTGAGTTCCGACCAAAAGAGTTGCTTGAGCGGTTCGATCCCCCGCAACCCTTTCAGCAACTCCAGAACGTTCTGCTGTCGTTCAGGTCGTGGCATGACTGTTCGCTCTCGCGCGAATCGGCCTTGTTGAAGTAAAATTCTGTGGCCGGGAAACAGCCGAAGCTACGCGAAATGATTTTGGTTAAATTGGTTTTCTGGTCGTTTGGTTTTTGACTGACGCAGCGAGTGTGCGCCAAAGGCAGGAATTTGAAAAGACCGAGTTTGCCCAGGTCTTTACAGGAGGAAACAGAGAGAACGGAGACCAGAAAAGATTTCTCTGTTCTCTCCGCGTGCCCCTGTTCAACCCGTGGTTAAAAATATTTGCGTCTCCGCGTCCTGGCGTCTTGGCGTAAAAAAGAATCGCGGCCAATCTGCGGTTAAAAACCAATTCCGGTGCTGACGGCGGCGGGGTTTCTGAATTAGTCTGTTGGCGTGGAAGACGATTTTATCAAACGTCTGCAT
The DNA here is from genome assembly GCA_963723125.1 of uncultured bacterium. Classification (GTDB taxonomy): domain Bacteria; phylum Verrucomicrobiota; class Verrucomicrobiia; order Limisphaerales; family UBA11358; genus UBA11358. Next base: position 467,928 of record CAVRPQ010000006.1, on the reverse strand, counting down.
TCGGCCCGGTTGACCCAGGGCGAGATGCGCGCCCTCGCCGCCCAACTCCCGGCCACCGATGAAGATTTGCACCGGCTGATCGAGTCACGGGTGGCAGCCGCCGACGAGGCGGGCATGACGGCGTTGATGTTCGCGATGGTGGCGGGCGGGCGAACCATCGAAGCACGGGTGTTGTCCGGGGTGCTGCCGCTGCTGAATCAGCTCGATGGCGTGTCGGTGGTGGCGTTGCACGCGCACGGCGAGGTGGTGGAGGCGCTGCTGGCCGCAATCGAAAGCGGCCTCATGGGTTGGGAGCGCGAGGCGGTGCTGCTGTTGATTGCCGGCTGGATATGCCTGAATCGCGACCCCAAACGGTCGTTGCCGCCGAATCTGATTCCCAAGGCGCGGATGCTGGCGCGCGAGATGCGGGGCGGGCCCGAGGCGCTGTTGCCGCTGTTCGCGCTGGCGCACATCACCGGAAACAAGGCGCTCCAGACGGTCCTGGAAGAACTGATTTCCCCGCCGCCGCTCGAGGTGATTGAGACGGCGCTCGAATTCATCATCGAGAAACCGGACGCCGACCCGCTGGGTTTTCTGCCCGAACAGATGGATCGCGTCATCAGTGCGAGTGGACCGTTGCGGCGCGCGGCGACCAAGGTGGGGCGCAATGATCCGTGTCCCTGCGGCAGCGGGAAGAAATACAAAAAGTGTTGTTTCGAGAAGGATCAGGAGCGGCTGCATCATTCCTCGGACGTCGCGGGCGTCACGACCGAAGAGCTCGAGGCCTTGCCCGAGCCGTTCCTCACGCGGGAAAAGCTTGAGGCCATGCGCGGGCCGAAGCTGGCGCGGTTGCGGATCGAAATGCTTGCGCTCGAGTTGCAGCGCGTGTTGCTCGAACGGCTTTCGGTGTTCCAGCAAATGGACGCGTTGCTCGCCGCGTGGGAAAAGGTGGGTTGGCGCGACGACCTGCGCAATGCCTGGGATCACTGCCTCTTCAATGCCGCGCAGGCCGGCCGGCGTGACGTGGTGGTCCGACTGCTGCAACTGCGCGGGCTTCCGGCGGACCACGACGATATTCCCTTGAACGCCCGGCTGTTGTTGTTGCAGGAGCAGCCGGGAAAATTCCTTCACCTGCTTGAAGAGGCCGCCCTGCGCAATCTCAAGGACCCTAGCAACCTGGATTACGTGGATGTGGCTTGCGCGTTGACGGAGGGAGGTCTGCCGGGATTGGGAACGCTTGTGGCGCGCGGCGCGGCAGCCGTTGCCTCGCCCCTGGATGCGGAGATGCTGTTCGAATCCATCTGCAAGGTGCGCGACCAGATGGACCTGCCGCCTGAAGATCCGGGCGAGTGGATGCTGGATCACATTTACGATCTGCCCGAGGAACTGGACGAGGAAACGCGTGAAGAACTGGCCGGCGCGCGACGGCAGATGGAGGCCGCATCTGCGGAAACCAGCCGGCTGCGGGCGCAACTCTCCGAAGTCCGCGCCCAGCTCGAACGCCAGGAAAGACTCGCCGAACGCAACAAGACCGCGCCATCCGTTCCCGCCACGCCGGCCGCCGCGCCCGAACCGTCCGCGGCCGAACTGCGCCAACGGATTGACGAACTCAAATCCGCGCTCAAGGAGCGCCACGCCGAGCGCAACGCGCTGCGTCGCGAGTTGAACGAGGTGTTGCAGGAAACCGCCGAGCTTCGGGAATTGAAAGCCCGCCCTGGTCCGGACGCAAACGCCGCGAGCGAGCCCGACCGTGAAGAGCAGGCCTTGCTGGCCGAGGAGACGACGGCGCTGCAACCCGTGCGCGTGCCGGTTTTCCCGGGCCGTTTTTCGCAGACGCTGGAATCGTTTCCCGGGAATGTGTCCCGCGGCGCCATGACGCTGATCGGGCGGCTGGCCGCAGGTGAGCCGGTGGCATTTGTGGGGATGCGCCGGCTGCGGGTGCGCCATGAGATCTGCCGCGTGCGCCTCGCGGGCGACTACCGCCTGTTGTTCAAACTGCAGCCTGAAAAACTCGAAATCCTTGACCTGATCAATCGCCGTGACTTTGAGAAATGGCTCAAAACACTGGGCTGAGTCGAGGAATCTAAAACGGCATTTGCATGCGGGCGAACTGGTCCGCGCTGAAATTGAAAGGCTGCCGGCCCGGTGGGAACAGACGTAGGACAGTGCGTCCCGCCTGTCTCCAACTTTTGATCTCTGCGTTTTTTGCGGCAGGAAAATCCGTGTCCATTGGTGTCCATCCGTAGTTAAGATTCTTTTGCTTGGTATGGGGGCAGTGATTATTCTGCGCGCATGGCTTGGCGCATTCAAGACAACGTGATTCGCGGCGAGATTGACAATCGCGTGAAAGGCGTGGTGCGCGGTAAAATTTGGGTCGAGGGCCGCGCCGAGCCGGTGATGCTCGAACTCAAAGGCAACGCCTGGCCTGACCTTGCCGGTTGTCTGCTCACGTTCACCAATCCGCAGAAGCGCATGGCACATCAACATCTGGATTCGTTGCATCCGATCCAACGCGGCACGATTGGTGACCTGACCGCCTCACGGAAGGTGCGCGTGTTCGATATTCCGATGCCGGAGGCTTACCTGATGTGCAAGCGCGGCGAGAAACCGCCGGAGCACATGGCTAATTCACTTTACCTGGAATGGTTCAGCGAGACCAACGGGCGGGTGGTCATTGAAAGCGCGGATTATGAGCTCACGATTTCCGCGCCGGAATGGCGGCTGACGCCGGAGGAAAACGAAGAACGCGCGCGCCAGGCCGCGGCAGGTATGGATAATTTCATGCAAAAACTCACCGAGGCGATCGAACAGCATCGGCGGGAACAGAAAGATCCGGAGGCGGAATGGGATGAACTCGATTACGAAAAGTTCATGAAGGAATGCGACGCGCGCACGGACAAATACATGGAGTTGCTGGAGAAATACGGCGACACCGAGGAGGCCGAGGAGAAGATCGCGAAGGAAATGGGCTGGGACTGCGAGGACCCGCCTTCGCATGAATGCTTCGGCGCGGCAGGCGAAGACGAAGACGATGGGGAAAGGATGTCGGTCGAGGAAATGAATCGCGCGTGTGAAGAAGCGTTGAACGAACCGCCGCCCGAACCTGAACCGCATCGTGAAGGTATTGACTGGATTCGCACGGCCACGGGCGAACTCCGGCATCCGCTCCAGCATCGCTGTTTCGAGAGCGCATTGAAGGTCTGGCACGAATGCGATGAATTGGGCCTCGCGGAATCGGAGGATGAAGATTTGCAACGGTTCATTTTTGAATTTCAAACCGCGGGCGTGAAACTGGGCGGCGCGTTGACTGGCTTGGCCGAAGGGCGTGGTTTTCGGGACGACGCGTTCACCGTGGCCTATCTGAAGCGTGCGCTGGACCACCTCCATAAAGCACAGACCGGTCTTGAAGCCGTCGCGCCGAAAAAACTGTTGCCGGAAGAAATGATGCCCAGGGTGCGAAAGGAATTGTTCGAAATCCGCGAAGGTATCCTTCACCTGATGGACGAGTTTCGCGGGCGCAAATGAACGGAACGGAACCAAAACGGACGAAAATCATCCGGGCCACCGAGGAACATCTGCCGGCCATTGTTGAATTGGCGGGTATCATCTGGCGGGCGTGCTATCCCGGCATTATCAGCCGCGCGCAAATTGATTACATGCTGGCGCGGATGTATTCGCTCGACGTGCTGCACGACGAAATTCGCTCCCGAGGAATCCACTATGACCAGTTGCTGGTGGACGATAGACCGGCCGGTTTCGCCTCCTACGGCCCGACAGCCGAACCGGGTGTGATAAAGTTGCACAAGCTTTACCTGTTGCGGGAACTGCACGGTCGCGGGCTGGGCAGCCGCCTGTTGCAGCACATTGAACGCGAAGTCCGTACTGGAGGCGGGCACCGATTGATTCTTTCCGTAAACAAACGCAACGCCCAAGCGGTTGCGGTTTATAAAAGAAATGGTTTTGTCATTGCCGAATCGGTAGTGACGGACATCGGCGACGGGTTCGTCATGGACGATTACATCATGGCAAAGGAATTCCGTGGTCTTTAATACGAACCGTAGGACAGGCGTCGCGCCTGTCTCTGACTTTCTAGTCCTTTAGCTTCCGATGACGAATGGCTTCAATAACCGCGCTCTGGATGGTGAACAATTTTTTTGAAGATGGAGACAGGCGCGACGCCTGTCCTACGGCATGGTTCCGGCTAAGGGGTTTCGCCGAGCGGAAGGGTTGGCTTTATAACGGCACCGCTGGGCTGCGGTCGGGTGGTTCCTGAATATTTTCCATGATACGCCGTCAGGAAATAGATTTGTACCAACACAATCACCACCGCCAATCCACCCCAGAACCACTGCCATTGCGTGCCATGGATCTGTGTGCAGGCATTGAACCACCAGCCGGTGCCCAGATAACCGATGAGGTTGCCGACCCCGTTGGTCATCAGCGCCATCATGGCCTGCGCCCGCGCCCGCCACTCGGGTCCCACCCGTTCGTTGATGTAAATCTGCGCGGTGATGAAATACAGGGTGAAGGACAGACCGTGCAGGCTGGTGCCGGCCAGCAACCACACCTTGCCGTTCACCGCGCACAGGACGAAGCGCAACAGGCCAAAACCCAGGCCCGCGACAAAAATCCATTTCAACCGCCACTTCAGGAACAGCCCCGCCAGCGAGAACATGGCAATTAATTCCGTCGTTTGCGCCAGCGTCATCCAGGCGGACGTGTGTCGAAAGCCGAGTTGTTGCAGGTGCAGCGGCGTGAACGGATAAAATGCCGCCAGGGGAATGCTGAACAACGCGGCGGTGATGAAGACCGCGCGATGATCGCGGTTTTTCATCAGCACGAGCGCATCCCAGCCGAGTCGCTGTAGTAACGTCGGGCGTCCGGCGGATTCCGGCGGGGGGACGCCGGGCAACAGGAAGGTGAAAGCCGCCAGCGCCAGCCAGGTGGCCGCGCAGGTGTATTCCGACAACGTGGAGGCATCGGCATTCAGCGCGCTGACCAGCCAGCAACCAGCCATCCAACCCACGGTCGCTCCGGCCCGAATCGGTCCGAACTGGCGCTGAGAATCGTGCAAGCGCGAGAAAACGATAGCACTCACAATACTGCCGGTGGGCGCGGCACAGAGCGCATAGATTTGAACCAGCAGTAACACCAGGGCCGGCGGCCAGCCTTGCTTGATGCTCCAGGCGGCAAGCGACACGCTGACCGCACTCGCCACGGACAACCCGCGCAAGACGGCGACGGGCGAGGCATGACGGTCCGCCATGGCGCCGAAGATCAGCGGTGAAACCAACGCGGCGAGAGCGGAGGTGGCAAAGGCGTAGGGCGCGATGCCGACCAGATTGTGAGCCTTGAACACCACGCTCAAGGGCACCATCCAAATACCGGTGGCCATGGACTGGATCAGGAACAAAACCGCCAATTCACCGTATTCCGTCCAACGAATGGTTCTCACGCGTAAAACTCCCTGGCCAGCAAACCCGTCAACCGGTGCACCGCCAGTTGCAGATCAGCCAGGCGGTCGAACTGCGCCTCCGGCAGTTTTCCATTCTCGGCGGCGCGCTGGCAGAGTTGAAACCGGCGGCTGATGGGCAACTGCTTATTGTTGAAACCCAGGTCCGTCAGCAGCTTTTCGACTTCGGCGGCCAGCCCCCGGGCGGCACGGATTTGGCGCAAGGCCTTTTCTGTTGTCGTGGTTCCCTGGCGCACGCCAAGGAGCTGGCGGCACTCAAACTTCCGGCAGCGCGCGGGGCGTTCGGCATAAATAGCGCAGGCGCACGTGGCGGCGTTGAAGGCGGGACACGGTTGTTCGACGCGCAAACGGCTGCCGTTGAAAAGCGGCGAAGCATCGCCGGGTTCTGGCCGGACATCGGCAAACAGAACACCGTTACAACACATGCCGCATTGCAGGCACAGCGTGTCAATGAGCTTGTCCATTATCAAAATATGACGGCGTATCCTACAGGCCGCGGGCCCAATCGGCAATAAAGTCGGAATCCTGCTTGTGATACACTTTGAATCCTGTGTTGACTCATGGTTTGATTCTGTGCCGGTCCCGGCTAAAATTACGAAGCTAAATGAGTGTCCCGAACACAACGCCCACGAATTCGCTGTCATATTTGAACATAGTGGTTTCTGAAAAGGGCGTCTCGGAATTCGGTCATGGGCAACGCTTGATTTTTGTTCCAAAAGAACAAATTCAAAGGATTGAGGTTAAATTTGGATCGCAGGCAGAAAGACCTTTGGTGCAAATAATCCTTGGTCTGTTGCTGGTTGGCCTTGGCTTCGTCGGTTTATCTCTCTTGATATCGGGTGGCTTCGTTGAACTGCGTTGGGGAATTGGCTTTATTCTCTTCGGCGGTTTGGGGGTGTTCTGTTTATACGAAGTTCTCAGGAAGGGATATTATTTACACGTAATTTCCTCGAGCGACACCCGTAAACTTGTGATAAAGGGTGCTATCTCAAAAACGGAGTTCTCAAAGTTTATCAAGGCCGCAGTTCAGTTTGGTTATGTTTTTCAGAACTGTCTAAGCGATAAAGACTTTATCTGAAACGCTCAGGATCCCGGTTTGGGTACCGCTTGTTTTTTTCCCTGGTCACACTGGCACATCATTTCCCGAACCGCGTCTTGACACGAGGCCTTTCACTGCTAATCTCGGCGCTCCGTCAAACGGAGTTTTTTCCCGCGCAAAAGGCGCGAATCGAATTTGATTTATGAAACGCCAGTATCAACCGTCAAAAATCCGGCGCAAACGGCAGCACGGATTCCTTGCCCGCAAATCCACCAAAAGCGGCCGTGCCACCTTGCGCAACCGCCGCCGTGTGGGGCGCAAGCGCCTGACGCCGGTTTGATGCGTCTGCCCATGCCCACCCCCTTCCCAGACGCCGGTCGCCGGACGCCGGAGCCCGGGCGCCTGCGGTTGCGCCGCCCGGCGCGGCTTCAGCAGCAACGCGATTTCGCGCGCGTGCGGCAGCAGGGACAGCGGCTCGCGCTGGGTTGCCTCATTGCCAACTGGCATGCGTTGCCGAAGGGCGCGATGCCGCGATTGGGCGTCGTCACCAGCCGCAAAATCGGCGGCGCGGTGGTGCGCAGCCGGGCGCGGCGGTTGTTGCGCGAGAGTTTCCGCCAGCACCAGAACGAGTTTGCGCAACCGGTCGAACTGGTGCTGGTCGCCCGGAATTCCATCGCCGGGAAAAAATTTGTCGAGGTCGAAAAGGATTTCCTGACGACGCTGCGGCGGGCGGGTTTGTTGAAATGAAAGTGAAAAACATGCAACATGCAACATGCAACATTCAACCTCGAATGAGGGCAGGAGTGCGCCGCCGGGTGTTGGGCGTTGAATGTTGGGCGTTGAATGTTCCCAGGTCCGTTTTGATTCTCGCTATCCGGCTGTATCGCTGGACGGTTTCGCCCATGCTCGTTTTCCTGTTCGGACCCGCCGGTGGCTGCCGTTTCACGCCCAGTTGCTCGCAATACGCGGTGGACGCCATCCGTTCGCAGGGCGTGCTGGCCGGCAGTGGGCTGGCGGTCAGGCGGATTTGCCGCTGCCATCCGTGGGGTGATGGCGGGCACGATCCGGCGCCCAAAAAGGAACTCCGAATTCCGAATTCCGAATTCCGAATTTGATTATGGACCGCACCGGCATCATCGTTGTCTCGCTCTGCGTCGTTCTGATGGGCGTGTGGTTTGTTACGGAGCAGAAATATGCCTCGCAACTGGCCCGGTCGCCGGCGGGCACCAACGCACCGGTCACTGTTCAAACTCCCAATGCAGCCGCGCCCGGCGTGGCACCAGCCGCCACAACGACCACATCCGCTGTGCCCTCAGGTTTTCCCCTCGACACCAATGTGTCCGAGCAAACCATCGTGCTCACCAGCGCGCATGAGCGTTACACGTTCACCTCGCGCGGCGGCGGATTGAAATCGGTCGAACTGCTGGATTACCCGGAGACCATTTCCGCCCGGTGGAAGGGGAAGGCGGCGTCGGCGGGCGTCGCCACGCTGAATGCACGCGCGTCCGTGCCGGTGATGGCAATTTTGGGCGAATCCAGTCTGATTGGTGACGGCAATTTTAACTTGATCAAGATGGGTGACAGCGTTCATGCAGAAAAGATTTTCCCCAACGGCCTGCGCATCGTGAAGGAATTTCGCATTGGCGCGGATGGTTTGATCAATGTGACGGTTCGGCTGGAAAACACCTCGGACCAGTCGCTGCCGCTGCCGACGCAGGAATGGGTCATCGGCACGGCGACGCCGATGGGGCCGGACGACAACAATTTCCCCATGTACGGGGGAACGATGTGGTATGACGGGGCAAAGGAGCAGCAGATCAACCTGTCCTATTTCAGCACCAACACCACGTTTTTGTTTGTCTTCCCGCACACCCCAAAATCCGAGTACCGCGAAGGGTCAAGCAATGTGGTCTGGGCGGCGGCGTACAACCAGTTTTTCGCGCTGCTGGCGATGCCGAGAACAAAGCCGGCCGTGCAAGTCGTTGCGCGCCCGGTTTACTTGCCGCCCTTTACCAATGTCGAATGGATGCCGGGGATGCCGTTGCCGGAAGGCATCCAAACTGCCCTGGTTTATCCGGCGCAAACCCTCGGAACCAACCAGGTGATTGAACGGCAGATTGATCTCTACGCTGGACCGAAGGAGTACCGGACGCTCGCGCGCATCGGCGCCCAATTCCAGAACCATGCCGATCTGGCGATGAATTTCGGCACGGGCTATATGAGCTTTTGGGGCATCGGAACTTTTTTCGCGAAGGCGTTGCTGGTGTGCATGAACTGGCTGCATGACGTGACCAAACTGGGGTACGGTTGGATCGTGGTGCTGATCACGGTCATGCTCCGGGGGATATTCTGGCCATTAACGGCGGCCAGCACGCGTTCGATGAAACGGATGCAGGCGCTGGCGCCGGAAATAAAGGCGCTCCAGGCAAAATACAAGGACGACATGCAGAAGTTCACCCAGAAACAGTGGGAACTGTACCGCAAGCACAAGGTCAGCCCCATGAGCGGCTGCCTGCCGATGATGATTCAGATGCCGGTGTTCTTCGGCTTTTTTACCATGTTGCGCAGCGCGATTGAACTGCGCGGCGCGCATTTCCTGTGGGTTAGCGACCTGTCAAAACCGGACACGCTGTTCATGATTCCAGGGCTGAATTTTCCATTCAATCTATTGCCATTGTTGATGGTGGGCGTCATGGTGTGGCAGGCCCATCTTCAACCGCCGTCACCGGGCATGGACCCCACCCAGGCAAAAATGATGCGTTACCTGCCGCTGATCTTTCTGGTATTTCTCTACAATTATTCCTCGGGCATGGCGCTTTACATGACGATGAGCACGCTGATGAGCGTGATTCAGACCAAGGTCACCCGAATGAACCAGACTCCGGCCCCGGCCGCGGCGACTCCGGCATTGACGCCGCCACCAAAAAAGAAAAAATAGAGGCGCACGACGTTTTTTACTTGCCATTTTATGCCTGCTCAACCAAAAGAAACATTGGAAAAAATCCTGGAAACCCTTGGTTTCACCGCCACCATCGAGGAACACCAACTGGAGGAGGGCCTCTTGCTGGAAATAAAAGCCGACGATGCCGGCCGGCTCATCGGCCGGCAGGGACAAACGCTCTCCGACCTCCAGTATATCACCAACCGCCTGCTGTTTCAGCAGGACGCCACCGCGCCCAAAGTAATGGTGGACGTGGGCGGCTATCGCACGCAGGCGCGCGAAGCGCTGATAAAAAAGGCAAAGAACGCTGCGGAAAAAGTCCGGCGTTGGGGCGATACCGTGGAACTGGAACCGATGACGGCGTTTGACCGCCGCGTGGTGCATCAGGCGCTCAAGGACGACCCCGATGTGGAAACCCACAGCGTCGAGGTCGAAGGCTCCGAAAAGAAAGCCATCCTGCTCCGGCCGAGGCATTGAACGGCGTTACTGGCCGAGAATGGTCAAGTTAAACGCCCGTGAAGTGGCACTGTCTTGTTGGGGCGGCTTGCCAAGGTCATTGTAAAGATACTCGAATTTGAAACGGTAGGTGACGCTATTGGCACCGGGCGAAACGGGCACATAACCTTCCCAGCGGTTGGTGATAAGCGGCGTCGGACGCATGTCATAGAGCTGGCCGTTGGCGACCACGTAGGGATGGAGGGAGTCCCACCGCAACGATTGTTGCTGCGTTATAAAGGAGACTTCCACGGGATAAAGGTTGTTTGCGTTGCGTGGCTGTTCCAGCGGCGTCAGGTTCGTAAACGTCGCGGCACAACCCGTCAGCAACAACACAGGGAGAACCGGCAAGATTTTCTTCCACATAATGGAGGCAGCTTTACACAAGCGCCGGTGATTTGTAAAGTTGGATTTAACGCTTGAATCGCCTTCTTTTTTCCGGTTATTTTCCAGCGCTGCATGAATTCCCAAAGTCAACCTCCGCCGGGTTTTCGTAATTATCGCTGGATCATCTGCGGGCTGCTGTTTTTTTCCACCACTTTCAACTATCTGGACCGGCAGGTCATTAGTTATTTGCAGCCTTTTTTCTGCCGGCCGGAAACACAGGGCGGCTTCGGCTGGACCAATTCCGATTTTTCCTATCTGACGTTGGCCTTCACCGGCGTTTACGCGGCGGCAACGGTCTTCGCCGGATGGCTCATTGACCGAATCGGCACCAAGCTGGGTTTGGCGCTTTCACTTATCGCGTGGTCCATTTTCGGGATTCTCAACGCCTTCGTCGGGCAGTTGCTGGTGAGACACATTATGGTGCGAAGCCTGTTTGCCGTCAGCGAAGCCGGCAACTTTCCCGCTTCCATTAAAACGGTGGCCGAGTGGTTTCCCAAACGTGAACGCGCCCTGGCGACTTCGATTTTCAATGCCGGCTCGAACGCGGGCGCCATGGTCGCGGCGCTGCTCGTTCCAACCTTCATGGTCTATTTTGGCGAGCAGCAGGGTTGGAAATGGGCATTCATTGTCACCGGCGCCCTGGGGTTCTTCTGGCTGATTTTCTGGTTCCGGCTCTATAACCCGCCTGCGAAACACCCAAAGCTCTCCAAAGCCGAGTATGATTACATTCACATCGATGACGAAATTGCCGCCGACGCTGAAACGAGTGACCGGGCCGCCGTTCCGTGGCTGCGGCTGTTTGGCTATCGCCAACTCTGGGCATTCATCGCGGGCAAATTCATGACCGACGGGATTTGGTGGTTTTATTTGTTCTGGCTGCCGGCTTATTTGCACGATCAATTCAAGATGACGCAAAGCGAGGTGCGGATGCCCACCTTTATCGTTTTTGGGATTTCCATTCTCGGCAGCATTTACGGCAGCAGCATTCCGTTCACCCTCATCAAACGCGGCGTGGCGGTTTATCGCGCGAGAATGACGACAATGTTCATCATTGCCCTCTTTCCACTAGCGGTCTTATTGACACAGTACTTTGGAGATGTGAACCGTTTTGGCAGTCTGGCCGCAACGCTCGCCGTGGCCATGATTTGTATCGGCTGCACGGCGCATCAGGCCTGGTCGGCGAATCTCTTCACGACGGTTTCCGACATGTTTCCCAAGAAAACCGTCGCATCGGTCACCGGCATTGGCACCATGGCCGGTGGCATCGGCGGCGTGCTTATCCAATTGCTTCAAGGCCGGCTGCGTGACGCCTTCGTCCAAACTCCCCAAACCGCCTATCTCGTTATGTTCATCGTTTGCGCCCTGAGTTATCTGATCGCGTGGGCCATTATGAAAGCGCTCGTGCCGCGCCACCAACCGATCACCGATATATAATCCCAGTGTGAAACAAAAGCCCGTTGAATTTTTCGCTTCAACGAGCTGAATTTTTTGGCTGGAGACTTAAATCGTCATCGCGTCGAAACCGCCGTCCACGACCAGCTCCGCCCCGGTGATGAAGCTGCCCGCGTCGGTCGCCAGCAGCAGCGCCGCGCCGATTAATTCATGCGCCTCGCCAAAGCGTTTCATGGGCGTCTTGGCCATAATCGTAGCCACCCGGTCAGGGCTGAGCACCTTCCGGTTTTGCTCCGCAGGGAAAAAGCCCGGCACGAGAACGTTCACACGCACGCCCTGCGTTGCCCATTCGCGCGCCAGATTCCTGGAAATATTATGAACCGCCGCCTTCGACGCCGAATAAGTGAACACCCGTGACAAGGGGTTCAGGCCGGACGCCGAGCCGACGTTGATGATGCTTCCCGAACCGCGTTCGACCATGTGCTTGCCAAAAACCTGGCAGGCCAGCATCAGACCTTTCAAATTCACCGCAAGAATGCGGTCGATTTCTTCTTCGGGAATGTCGAAGAACGGCGTTGGTGAATTCACGCCCGCGCCATTGACTAGGACGTCCACGCGCTTGAATTTGGCGACCACATCCGCCAGCAATTTTTGCAGGCCGGGCTTGGACGTTGTGTCGCACGGAAAAAATTCCATCTTGCCGCCCTCTTTTGAGATTTTGTCGAGCCGTTTCTGGGCTTTTGCCGCGTCGCGTCCCACCAGGGCTACGATCGCGCCTGCCGCCGCCAGGCCCTCCGCAATCGCGCCGCACAATTCGCCCGTGCCGCCGATAACGACGGCAATTTTGCCTTTGAGTGAAAATAATTCAGTCGGGGTTTTCATGGTTCGTAATTCGTTGAAGCGTTAAACAGTTTAAGCGTTTTTAAAATCCGCTTCAACGTTGAACCCTCGCGCTGCCCCCGCCCATCGTCTTTTCGACTTCCTTGCGCGTGGCCATGCTGGTGTCGCCCGGCGTGGTCGAGGCCAGCGCGCCGTGCGCCGCGCCGTAATCCACGGCTTTCCCGGGATCGTTAAATTCGAGAAAACCGAATTGCAGGCCGCTGGCAAAGCTGTCGCCCCCACCGACACGATCGAGGATTTCCAGCTCCGGATACTTGCGGCTTTCGAAAAATTTTCCATCGTGCCAGAGAATCGCGCTCCAGTCGTTTTTCGTTGCGGTGATGACGCGACGCAACGTCGTGGCGGCCACCTTGAAGTTCGGATACGCCTTTACTGCCGTCGCAATCATCGCTTTGAACGCCTCGGTTTCAATCTTGCTCAAATTCTGGTCTTCGCCTTTCACCTCGAAGCCGAGGCAGGCGGTAAAATCCTCTTCGTTGCCAATCATCACGTCCACGTATCTGGCGATTTCCTTGTTTACCTCCTGCGCCTTCTTCTGGCCGCCGATGGATTTCCAGAGCGACGGGCGGTAATTCAAGTCGTAGCTGACTATCGTGCCGTGCTTCTTCGCGGCCTTCACCGCTTCAATCGTCAGCGCCGCCGTGGTTTCCGACAACGCGGCAAAAATACCGCCGGTGTGGAACCAGCGTGAGCCGAGCCTGCCGAAAATGTGGTCCCAGTCGAAATCGCCCGGCTTGAGTTGCGAAGCGGCGGAATGGCCACGGTCCGGCACGCCGACCGCGCCACGGATGCCATAGCCGCGCTCCGTAAAATTCAGACCGTTCCGGATGCTGCGACCAATGCCGTCGTCGGGTCGCCACAGGATGAAGTCCGTGTCCACGCCGCCCTGCATGATGAAATCCTCGATGAGATGACCGACCTCGTTACCCACCAGCGCGGTGCAGGTGGCGGTTTTGAGCCGGAAACATTTCCGCAGCCCGCGCGAGGTGTTGTATTCGCCGCCGCCTTCCCACGCCTTGAATGCGCGCGCCGCGCGGATACGCCCTTCGCCGGGGTCGAGCCGCAGCATGATTTCGCCCAGGGAAACCTGGTCGTATTTGCAGGATGATTTGTCGCGAAGTTGAATGCTCATAATCGATTTTTTATCCGCGAATTACACTGATTTTCACGAATTATTTTTAGAATCAAATTCGCGGCAATTCGCGAAATTAGCGGATTCATTTTTTAGTTTATACTTGCACGGATTTGAATTCAGTTAAATTCCAAGCCGTTTCGCCGATTTCCCCGGCGAGATGATTGAACTCGTCGAGTTCGGCCCTGGTGAACAGCAAACCGCCGTATTTCCTGGAAAGCTCGCCGTTCCGCGCCTCCGGCTGGCCGGGCAACAGGCACTTCGCGTTGCCGTGGCCGAGTATGTCGGTAATGACCGCTTTTACATTTTCCATTTGCGAACGGCCTTTGGGGTAGTCCCCACCCTTCAACGCGTCGGGATGGATGACCTGGAAGTAGAAAGTGGAACCGCGTTTTTCGCCTTTGTCACCGCGCGCGGTGCCGCGGATCTCGGGTAACCCGCCGCCAATGAAACCGGCATAAAGTTCATCAATCAACCCGAGTCCGTAACCTTTGTGTTGGCCGAACGGCAGCAGCGCGACGGCCTTGTTCGGATCGTCGGTTTCCTTGCCGTCGGCATCCACCGCGCAGCCGGGCGGAAGCTTTTTGCCTTCGCGCTTGAGCACTTGCACGCGGCCCATCGCCACGGTCGAAGTCGCCCAGTCAATCACGATGGGAAAACCGATGGCGTCCTGTGTCGGGAAGCCCCACGAGTGCGGGTTGGTGCCCATCGTCGGTGTTTTGCCGCCAAACGGCACGACTTCGGACGTGGCCGACGTGCAATTCGTGTAGGCGATATAACCTTTGAGCGCGGCGTCCATCACGTAGCCGCCGCCCCAGAGATAATGCGTCGCGTTGTCCACGCTCACCATGCCCACGCCGAATTTGTCGGCGAGCTTCATGCAGGTGTCCATGGCCTCGTAAGCGACGGCCTGGCCGAGCTTGAAATGCGCGTTCCAGATTTCAGCAGCGGCGAAACGGGACGGCAACTTCTCAATCTGCGCACCGGGCTTCCAGCGTCCGACCTTGCTGCCGAACAGTTCGTCGAGGTGCAGTGCCTTGATGGCGTTATGCGTGCGGATGCCATAATACGACGCGCTGGAGCAAAACCGCGCGCCGGCGCCGGCTTCATCAGCATTGTAACCGCGTCTGAGATACGCCTTCTTCACGAGCGTGTCGTGCTTTTCCTTCGGAACTATGAAATAGGTTTCGGGCATAAAATTAACAGAAAACATCGAACATCGAACATCCAACGCCCGACATCCAATAAAGCCACGTAGCGAACATTGGATGTTCGATGTTGATAGTTGGTTGTTGGGTGTTTATCTCAATTCACTCTACTTTCTTCACCGGCACTTCGGAGTTGACCTGCGCGATGGGCTTTTCGCCTTTCATAGCGAGGATGAGATTTTTCACGGAAGTTGTCGCCTGGCGCACCACGCTTTCGTAAGTGCGCGACGCAATGTGCGGCGTGCAGACGACGTTGGGCAGTTTAAGCAACGGGTGGTCGGGTGGCGGCGGTTCCTTGTCCAGTACGTCTGTGCCGTAACCGCCCACCTGGCCGGATTTCAGGGCGTCTATCATGTCCTGCGCGTTCACAATCTCGCCGCGGGCGCAGTTCAGAATCAAAACACCCTTTTTCATTTTGGCGAACGCTTTGGCGTTGATCATGCCGCGCGTTTCCGGGGTGAGGTTGGTGTGCAGCGAAATGTAGTCGCTGGTAGCAAAGATTTCGTCGAGCGACGCGGCGCGTTTGACGCCGTGTTCCTTCGCAAACTTCTCGTCCCAATAAATATCGAAACCGATCGGGTTCATACCGAAGGCCCGGGCGCGGATGGCGACTTCCTTGCCGATGCGGCCCAGGCCGACGATGCCGATGGTCTTGTCCAGCAATTCGTGGCCGGTCTTGCGTTTCCAGCCGCCGCTGCGCGTGGAATCGGTGTGGAACAGAAAATTTTTCTCCAGCGCGAGCAGCAGCAGGAAAGTATGTTCCGCAACGGTGGTGTGGTTGACGCCGGGTGTGAAGAGCACGGGAATTCCGAATTCGGTACAGGATTTCACGTCAATCTTGTCCACGCCGATGCCGTATTTGCTGATGACCTTGAGTTTCGGGCGCGCCTTTTCGAGCACCTTGCGCGTGATGGCGTCGTCGCCGCAAATGTAGCCTTCCGCGTCGCCGACCAGCGCCAGTGTGTCGGCTTCATTGAGCGGGCCGCGGGCGCGGACGATTTCCCAGCCGGTCTGGGCGAGCAAATCGTGGTGCGCGCCGGGTGTATCTTGAAACGAAGTCGTGGTCAGCAAAATTTTCATGTGAACCAGGGTATAAAAGAATCAGCCTCCGCATCAATCACGGAGGCTAATGAAAAAGTGCCCGGGGTTATGAAAATTTGGCACTCAATCCGCGCCCAGTTCAGAATAGGCCATGGAATTGAGCCGGGACTGCGCGTGTTTGGACATGCCGGTAAAGAGGAGTGAGACGTGGTAACCAACGTGTTTATTGCCCGAACAGGCAATGACCACGCCGCTGCACTGGATGGGGCTTTCCTCCCGGGGCGATTGCAGGGCAATCGTCATTTCCGTCCACAAATTGAACGGCACCGGACTGCGGAATTCGACGCCGCTTTTGTGGATAACGACAGAATCCGGGGAAAGTTCAAGACGGGTTTGCCGCGCTTCAACAGTAATTTGTTGCTGGAATGAACCAGCACCTTCGAATCTTCTTGCACTCATAAGAACAGTCTAAAATAACACGCGAAATACAAACGTCAAATTAGTGTCTGCGATTGAACGAATTAGTCTTTACCACTCAATTACCGCCGCCCCCCACGTCAGGCCGGCGCCAAAAACGATCAGTAAAATCAGATCGCCGCGGTGGATTTTTCCCGAAGCAACAGCTTCGTCGAGGGCAATGGCCACCGAGGCCGCCGACGTATTGCCGTAGCGGTTCACATTGACGAACAATTGGTGCGGTGCCGCACCGAGGCGTTCGCCCACGGCATCAATTATGCGGCGATTGGCCTGGTGCGGAATGATGCATTTGATTTTGGAAACATCCACCTCGCAACGGCGCAACGCCTCCTGGGCCGCCGTGCACATGGCCTGAACAGCGCTCTTGAACGTCTCGCGCCCTTCCATTTGCAGATAATGAAGTCTGTCGGTCACTGTTTCCAAGGTGGCCGGACAACGGCTGCCGCCACCGGGCATAAAGAGCAAATTCGCCTTTCCCCCATCGGCGCCCATCACCGCCGTCAACAGACCGTGGGCGTTGGGACGGTTTTGCAGAACCGCCGCCCCCGCACCGTCGCCGAACAGGACGCATGTGTTACGGTCCTTCCAATTCACAATGGAGGAAAGTTTTTCCGCGCCGATGACGAGCACCGTGTCATAGGTGCGCGACATGATGAATTGCTGCCCGACTTCCAGGCCGTAAATGAACCCCGAGCAGGCTGCTTCCAGATCAAAGGCCGCCGCGCGCCGCGCGCCAAGCTTCTGCTGCACCAGACACGCCGTGGCGGGAAAGGGCATGTCCGGCGTGATGGTCGCCACGACTACGAGGTCGAGTTGCTCGGCGGTGACGCCGGCCATTTTCATCGCCCGTTGCGCCGCTTTGACCGCCATGTCCGATGTGAATTCACTCTTCGCCGCCACCCGCCGTTCCTTGATGCCGGTGCGGGTGGTGATCCATTCGTCCGACGTGTCCACCATTTTTTCCAGATCGGCGTTGGTCAGGACTTTGGCCGGCACGTACGAGCCGACACCGGTGATGGAACAGGTGCGCCCTTGAAAATTGAACCGGGCGCGCGGGTTTTTGAATTTTGGGCTCATGGGGAAACCGGACTGGAAATTTGTGCGGCCTCCAGTTTTTCATTCGCCTGGGCGATTTCACGGGCGATGATCTCGTTGACGTGATGCTGCACCGCATCAGCGGTGATTTGCAACGCACTGGCGACGGCCCGTTCGCGCGCCGAACCGTGCGCCTTGAATACCAGTCCGTTGAAGCCGAGCAGCGGCGCGCCGCCATACACCTCCGGGTCCATCCGCTTGCGGATGGCGTGAAACGCGCCTTTCGCGAGGAAGGCGCCGATCTGCCGCTGGGCCGAATTCATCAACTCACGTTTGAGCATCGAGAACATGGCGACGGCCAGGCTTTCGGAGGTCTTTAAAACGATGTTGCCGACAAACCCGTCACACACCACGACGTCCACGTGGTCCTTGAACAAATCGTGTCCCTCGACGTTGCCGATGAAATTCAAATCCAGCCGCTGGCAAAGTTTGAAGGCTTCGAGCGTCAATTCATTGCCTTTGGAATCCTCCCGGCCGATGCTCAAAACACCCACGCGTGGATTGCGGCGCCGCAAAACCTCGCGGGAATAGATGCTGCCCATCACCGCGAATTGCGCCAGGTGAACCGGCTTGCATTCGATGTTGGCACCGGCGTCCAGCAGGACAAATTCATTGCCCTGACGGGGAATGACCGTGGCAATACAACCGCGATCCACGCCGGGAATGCGGCCGACCTTGAACGTGGCCGCGGCGAAGATGCCACCGGTGTTGCCAAGTGAAACCAGAGCGTCGGCCTTGCGTTCGTGAACCAATTCCGCCGCGCGGGCAATGGAACTGTCGCGTTTTTTGCGGAGCGCACTGGCCGGTTTGTCCTCCATCTCCACGACTTCACTGGTGTGAATGACACGCACGCGATGGTCGCGAAAACCCCGGGCCGGCAGGGCGGCGTGGATTTGGGCCTGGTCGCCGACCAGATAGAGGGCGCTGATTTTCTTGTTTTCCTCCAGTGCCCGCCGGGCGCCTTCGATGACGACTCCGCATCCGTGGTCGCCGCCCATGACATCCACCGCTATTCGCATAGATGAAAGAACGCGGAAATTTCCCGCAAAAGGGCGGCCGATCAAGTGCCGGCCGTCACACTCAACACCTGGCGGCCTTTATAATAGCCGCAGGCCGGGCAGACCCGGTGGGGCACATAAGGCGCGGCGCATTGCGGGCACGTACTCAGTTGCGGCAGCGTCATGACGCTGTTATAAGCGCGGCGCATGCGCTGCCGGCTGCGGGACGGTTTGCGTTTGGGAACACCCATAATAAAAAATCACAGTTTCAATTTGTCCAATTCAGCCCACGCGGACGGGGCACTTTCATCAGCGTTTTTTTGGGCCTTGCCAGGCTTTGTTTTCAGTCCGCCACAATCCGGCTTGCACAGCGGATGCTGCGGAAATTCCAAGAGCATATCTTCCCGCACAAACGGCGTCAAGTCCACACAATCGTTGATGACGGCCACCTGGTCCTCACCTTCAAATGGCAGATGGCAAGTCCACTCCTTCAATTCCAGCCTGCGGGTGAATGGTTTCAAGCACCGTACGCACCGGCATTTCAACGCCAGCCGCAACGCACCGCGCACCAACAAACTGCCTTCCAGTTTTTGGACCTCGATGTCGTACTGCAAGGGTCCGGCAGCCTGAATCATTTCGTCGCCCGTCTCCATGTCCAGCTCGTCCACGGGCAGTTCGCCGCCCAGGGTTATATTGTGCTCCTCCAGATGGCGCAGATTGACAATCAGCGGCATGACTTGCTCCGTTCAAGATGTTCTGGCTCCAGGAAATTTTTTCGCCAATGCGGTTCGCACATGCGCAGGCACGAACGCGCCCACGTCGCCGCCCAATCGAGCGATCTCCTTTATAATGCGCGAACTCAAAAACGTGTACGTGTCCTTCGGCATCATAAAAATTGTTTCGATGTTTTCGTTCAGCTTGCGGTTCATCAGCGCGAGTTGAAATTCAAATTCAAAATCCGATACTGCGCGCAATCCACGCACGATCGCCTGCGCCTTCCGGTCCACCACATATTCGATGAGCAGGCCGTCAAACGTGTCGGCTTCGACACCCGGCAGGTGGTGTACCGCCTGTTTTACCAGGGCGAGCCGTTCGTTCAGTGTAAACAAGGGGTGTTTGTCCTCATTTTTTGCCACGGCCACCACCACGCGATCAAACAACTTGGCCGCGCGCTGAATCACGTCCAAATGGCCGTTGGTCAGCGGGTCAAAACTACCCGGATAAATCGCCGTGCGCATCATTGTCACTTTAGCACGCAGGGCAAAATTGACGAGGAAGAAAAAATTACTTCGTCTCCGGTACCTGCCACGGCACTTCGTAAACCCGCACCGCGGCACGGATGCCCTTGATCGTGACGGGGTACATCTCGCTGCACATCGTCGCCGCCGCCGGATCGTCACGACGCAGACGCTTGAAGGTGGTGTCACTGATAATGATGCGGCCGCTGCCGGAAAAGTTTTCCAGGCGGCTGGCGAGGTTCACCTCCCGGCCAAAGACCGTGTAGTTATATTGGTGCTCTTCCGACCCCATCAAACCGACAGTTACCAGACCGGTATTGATGCCCGTGCCAAGCTGGAGCGCGGTTAACTCGGGCAGGGGCGGCAGGCCGGCGGAAATCCGCACACGATTTTCGGCTTCGCGCTTTGGGTTTTCGGCCAGACGTTTTTGATTCAGCTCATGAACGGCACGCTGCGTGTCAATGGCCGCGCGCACGCAGGCCAGGGCGTGTTTTTCACTCGGGGTTGGCGCGCCCCAGAACGCCATGACGCAGTCGCCGATGTATTTGTCCAGGGTGCCCCCATGTTTTTTCACCGCGTCGGCAACGACGGCGAGGTAAAGGTTCACGGTGTTCAGTATTTCGCGGGCGGATTCGTCAAAATAGGCTTCTTGCGTTGCGTTATCCCAATGATGTTTGTTGAGAAAATCCGCCACGCGTTCCTGGGTTTCGTCTGTCATCGCGGTAAATCCGCGAATGTCCGCGAAAAACACGGTTACTTCCCGGCGGGCGCCTCCCAGTGAAAGTTCTTTGGCGCCGAGCAGTTCGTTCATCACGTCCGGCGAAACGATTTTAGAGAAGACAGATTTGACGCGGCGCTGTTCACTTTCCTCGAATGCGACGCGATAAGTTACCAGACTTAAATGTTCGACCAGTATGCCGGCCACTGGAAAGACCAGCGGCAGCCAGACGCGGGACTCCACGAAAATGTAGAAACCAGCGGCGACATAAACCAGCACCAACAGGAAGACCGCCGAGGAGGCCGCGTCCACACGCAGTTGCCAGGTCAAAAAGGCTGTCAACGCGCCCAGAAAAACAATGAGCGCCAGTTCGGTGTTCAGCGAAGCGCGGCGGATAAACCGGCCGGTAATGATGGAATTGGCGATATTCCAGTGTTTGCTGACCAGCAACGTGTCCCGCTCCAGCGGCGTCGCGCCGCGGTCGGTCAGGTCGTTGCCCTGCGCCGCCGAACCGACCACAACCAGTTTGCCCCGGAAAGCGTCGTTGAGGTCGTTGGTTTGGCCGAGTAAACGCTCTTTGTCCTGCCACAGCAGGTTTTCAATCGGCGCACTGGTGAGATGCGGGTCGTTTGGCTTCAGCCGCCAATCCACATAAAAATAGCCGTTGGCATCCACAGGAATCACGCGCACCAGACCATTGGTGCCATTCAGGGTGATCCGGCCGCCGGGCAAATCCACGTCGGCATGGGCCAGATCAAGCCCCAGTTCCTGCGCAGCGAGGACGATGCCCATGTGCCAGACGCGTTCATCGGTGAAAGCTTTGGCCTTCGGCGGCAAGCCGGGCGGAAGTTTATCGCCGACAAAGTCGGCCAGTTCAAAATTGGTTTCGACATCAATCGGCACCTTGATTTCGCCCCCGTTCGCCTGGGGCAGGATGATTTGATGCGGTTCAATCCGCGCCTTCCGAAGGTCCACACCGTATTCGGGATCGGCTTCCAATTCCTGGAAAATCGGATTCCAGTGGCGGTAAACCCGAAACGCCCTGGTGCGGCGGAGCACGCCGTCGGAATCTTTTTCAGTTGTGATGTCCCCGAGTGCGAGCACATTGGTGGCGAACAGGTCAGGCGGTACCAGCTCGGGTGTGGCGGCCAGGATAACATTGCCGGCGAGCCGGGATTGCAAGGCGAAGAAGTCGTCGGATTCAATTCGACTGCCATCGGCCATCAGCACGGGAGGATGGTCCGGCCGCAATTCGCCGAACTGCACATCGAAGGCGACGGCTTTGGCGCCTTCTGCCGCGAGTTCTTCCACCAGCCGGCCATAGACTTGACGGGGCCATTTAAGGCCATACTGGTATCCCAGTCGGCCGCTTTGCACGACCGCAATACTGGAATCTTGAATGGCAACAAAGGCAAGATTGGTTGCTACAGGTGCGGCAAAATGCAAGGCGGTCCGCGCGCGCAAATCGTAGGTCAACCCCTCCAGACGATCGAAAAAATCGAGTCGCAAAAGACGGACGACACAAACGCAAAGAAGAATCGCCACCGCCAAAAGGGCTGCTGTCCGTTGGATGGGTTTGAACTGCACTCCGCCGGATTAAACGAAAAACCAGAGCAACTCAAGGCTGCTCTGGTGTTGTCATTTGACAGAAAAACAGGGCTAAAAACTTATAACAACGTGATTGGACGAGCAATACGACTGCGTCGTGTCAAAAATAGGCAGAATGGGCCCACCGGGAGCTTGATAAAACGTGCTTAACGACGTAAGGGTGCTCATCAAGTTGTCCATAATATTCTGCGGTATCAGCGTGACATTACCGGTCGCCGAATCGTGTTCGGATCCGCTATTAATAACGACAGTGTGCGGGATGCCATTGCGAATTTGCGAAAGCACCGCGGAACCTTGAATCATTGCCCAGTTACCAGTGGAATCTCCCCAACCGGCGGAACCGCGAATGCCGGCAACGCCGTCGGGAATTTTGATAATAAATTGCGAGGTGGCTGACATTTTTTTGACGCTGAAGAATATGCGCCCCGCGCGCAAATCGAGCTCCGTGTCGCTGATAGTCTGCGCACCCGTGTCAAACTGCGTCAGCTTATCAACAGCCAGCACGGTATTGCCCCAGAGGCGAATCACGTTCTGTTCAACCATGGGTTTGAAGGCAACCAATCCACGAACGTTCGGGTCAGGTGCGAAGGTAATCGTCTCGGGAGACGGAGAGGCTTGAGGCATCGCCACCGCGTTTCCACTCAACACGATGTCCACCGATGAGTTGACGGCACTTTGAATGACGGCACCGGCTCCGAGCACCTTGCCGACAACCAGCGGGTGCCACGAATTGTCGCCCAAGGAATAGCGTGCCTGGCCCTGGATACGCACAACTGTTACTACGCAAGGTTTCACGGTCTGCGCCACCACACTGCTGCCCAATGCCAGAACGGCGCCGCCAACCACCATGGTAATCAACGTCTGTATGTATTTCATAAATAAAGTTATCTTTCCAGAACGGTTTACTCTAAGTCAAATTATAAATCTCCGCAGTCAAATGTCAAATCTCATTTTCGTATTGAAAGTTCTTAAAAACCAGCGGGTAAAAGGCTCTGCCCGGAGGCGGTTTCAACCAGTTTACGCTCGCATATTTCCATATAGGAACGGCCAATCACATTGTCTTGGTAGTTAAGCCGCACGGATCGTGCCAACCAAGACCGGGCAGCCGCATAATCTCCCGTTTGCACGTAATGCCAGCCGACATTGGCGACCGTATAATATCCGTTGGGGTCAAGTGCCTCGGCGCGGCTGAAACATGGCCCCGCTTGGGCATGCTGTCCGAGCCAGTCGAGACACATTCCGCTGCGTAGATAGTCGTAGCCATCGTAACGGTCAAGTTTCAGGCCGCGCGCATACCATTGCATCGCTGTCCGAGCCAATTCCTCGTAGTCTTGTCCACCCTTGAAACTTTGGAGGCGGTACGCTTCGCCGATGTCGTACGCCGTTTCAAAATTCATCGGCTCGGCGGCAAACGCCTTGATCAATACGGCGGTGCGAACGGATGAAAAATCCGGCAGTCGCTCCGCCCTTGACAGCCAAAGTTGCTCGTGAGCCTGGCGCCATTCCTGAACACTCAAATAGGCACCCCCCGCAATCAACACCAAGGTCGTCAGCGTTTTAAGGGGAAGTCGCGCTGTCAGCCAATAACGTTCCGTGGCGAATCGCAGATTGCTGCTCAGCAACGCCAGCAGGGTTACTCCGAGAATCGCGTTAGCCGGGACATGCAGGTTGAAATCCACCAATGAGTGAACCGCCAACGCGAGCAAACCGGTGGAGGCGCCGAGAAAGAAGGCGAACCGGCTGCCCAAGCCGCGGCCAAAATCATTTTCCGGTGGAAGAACATATTTTCTTGTTTTCAACAATCCGGCGCCAAAAGCCGCCATGCCCGCCAAAACCATGACCCCACCCACCGTGCCCCAATCAGCCAGCAAGTTCAGGTAATCATTGTGTGCGCGGCCGGGACGCATTTGCATGCTTTCAGGCCGATACTCCCGGAAGCGGTAGTCGTAATGCGCCGGCCCAACACCCCACCAAAAATGGTCCCGCCACATTTGGAAGGCGGCGCCCCACATGTCCTGCCGAACACGCCAGTCCAGTTGGGTGAATGCTCCGGGATCGTTTATCCGCTGCGCGTAGCCTGACGTCGTCGTGAGAAATTTGGTCGCAAAAACCGTTCCCCCGGCCACAAAAACGATCAGCAGGCCAAGGGCCGGCAAACGATGATTGCGGTGGCAGCTCAAAACCAGCAAAAGAGTCAGCAACCCCACTGTGGCCGCCACCCAGCCGCCGCGTGAAAAGGTGACCGCCAGCCCGGCCATCACGCCGACCGCCGCATAAATGAGCAGCGCACGCACCAGGGGTTTGACACGTCCCACCAGCGCGTAGGCGATCGCCAGCGGCAAAAGCATTTCGAGAAATCCGGCAAAATCATTCGGCGAAATGTAGGTGCCTGATCCACGCCCCGCGTAGGGCGAGATGAAACTCCACACGTGATTTGTGTGCGTCAGAAATTGATAGACCGCATAGCCTGAGATCCCCGTCGCCAGAAAAATCAAGATAAAGCTGATGGTTTGCGCCGACTCCGGTTGATACAAATTATTGACGATGGCAAAAAACAAAAATGCATATAGCAATACCTGGATCATTTCCTGCCGCGCCACGTATTCAATGTCGGCGGTGAGGTAACGGCCAATGGCATAAACGGCAAATGCCAGTACCACCCAGCTGATGGGCGGCCAGAGCACTCGGGGATGGGGGCTGATCCACAGGCGCACCCCCCAGACCAGTATCACGCCGATCGCCAATGCTTGAATAATAAGAAACGTCCATGCGTCCACCGCGCCCATCGCCAGCGGGCCAAAGACGAGAATGGCGAGCACGAGAAAAAGCACGCCCCGTTCGCACCAACGATCCAATGTTTCACGATTCATCGTCGCAAAATGAAGATGACCCAAGGAAGAATGAAGAAACGACTTTGCACAAGCTCAATTTCTTGACGGCCGTTTCTGCCTTCTCCATTCTGACTTCCAGCTTTTTATGACTGATCCGCGTTACCAAAAACTGGCCAGACTGCTGGTGGCATATTCAACCGGGTTGAAAAAAGGCGATCGTGTGTTGCTGGACATGATTGACGTGCCCGATGAATTCACCATTGAACTCATCCGCGCCGTGCGCGCGGCGGAGGCCACGCCCCTGGTGGAAGTCCGGCATACGCGGGTTTCCCGCGAGCTGTTGCTGGAAATGAATGACCGGCACGCCGTGCTCGTCCGCGACCTCGAACTGGCGCGCATGAAAAAGGTGCAGGCTTACATCGCCGTTCGCGGCAGCGAAAATGCGAGTGAAAATTCGGATGTGCCCGGCAACCGCATGGCGCTTTACTCGCGCATCACGCGGCCGGTGCTGGACTGGCGCATCAACAAAACGCGCTGGTGCGTCTTGCGCTGGCCGACGCCGAGCATGGCCCAGGCCGCCGGCATGAGCACGGAGGCGTTCGAGGATTTGTATTTCGACGTTTGCACGATGGATTATGCGAAGATGGCACGCGCCATGGTTCCGCTCGAACGCCGGATGAAACGCGCCGACCAGGTTCATCTTAAAGCGCCGGGAACGGATTTGAAATTCAGCATCAAGGGCATCGGCGCGAAAATGTGCAAGGGCGACAAGAATATTCCCGACGGCGAGGTGTTTTCGTGCCCGGTGAAGAATTCCGTGAATGGCGTGATTCAATTCAACACGCCAACGATTTATTCGGGCGCAAAATTTGAAAATGTGCGGCTGGAATTCAAGGACGGCAAAATCATAAACGCGGTTGCGAACAACCCAAGACGGCTGAACGAAATTTTAAATACGGACGCCGGGGCGCGCTACGTCGGTGAGTTTTCGCTGGGGTTCAATCCCTATATTCTGAGCCCAATGTGCGACATTTTATTCGACGAAAAAATCGCCGGTTCACTGCATTTCACGCCCGGCCAGGCCTATGAGGAGTGCGACAATGGCAATCGCTCGGCGGTGCACTGGGACATGGTGTTGATCCAGCGCAAGGAATGGGGCGGCGGCGAAGTGTGGTTCGACGACGAACTCATTCGCCAGGACGGTAAGTTCGTACCGAAGGATTTGAAGCCGCTGAATCCGTCGAACCTGAAGTAGCAATTAAATCGAGTCTTTGAGGATCGTCAAAAACTGCTTCATCGCCGGCGAAAGGACCTTGTTTTTCTTGTAAAGGACGGCCAGTGGCCGGAAGAAAGTGCCGTCTTCGAGCGGCACGGCGGCCAGGGTTTGCTTGGCGACTTCCTGCGCGACGGTGCCTTCCGGCACGATGGAAACGCCCGCGTCAATTTCCACCGCCCGTTTCACGGTTTCGATATTGTCGAATTCCATGACGTTGTTCACGTTCACGTCGTACTCCTTCAGAATCTTGTCCAGCGCCTTGCGGGTCGGGATGTCCGGCTCGAAGCCGATGAATTTCTGGCCGGCAAGCGTCTTGAGTTTGACCGATTTCGATTTGGCAAATGGATGCTGCGGATGGCAGATAAGCACCAGCGGTTCTTTGCGCAGCGGGATGATTTCCAGCTTGGAATCCTTCACCGGGTACGCGACCAGTCCCATGTCCACAACGTTGCCCAGCACGTCTTCATATACCTGGTTGGCGCGGCGGTATTCGACGTGAACATTCACCGTCGGATAAACCTTCATGAATTTTTTGATGTAAGGCGGCAAATCGTGCAGGCCGATGCTGTAAATCGTTGCCACGCGGATCGTGCCGGAAATGATGTCCTTCAACTCCTGCAGCTTGCTGTGCAGGGACTCGTAGGTCTGGATGATCTGTTTGCTATAGTCGTACAGCACCTGGCCCTCACGCGTGAGGCGAAACTTCTTTTTGCTGCGTTCGATAAGCAGGGATTTGAATGTGCGTTCGAGTGAACTGATTTGCTGGCTCACCGCTGATTGGGTCACGCCATTGATTTGCGCGGCCTTGGTAAAGCTTTCGGTTTCAGCCAAATCACAGAATACTTTCAGGCTTTCGATTTGCATGGGTTATTTAATTAGCAGAAAACCTAAACATTAGTCAACAGCATGTTCAGCCGATTCGATGGCCAGGGCCTGGCGTACTTTACCCAGCAATTCCCGGCTGGTATAGGGCTTTTGCAGGAACAGCAGGCCGATTTGCTGGTCCGGCGGCAAAACACAGCCGCTCGCGCACAAAATACGTATCTTCGGCAGGAGCTGGCGGATCCGTTCCACGAGTTCGCGGCCACCCATGGTCGGCATCACCAGGTCCGTCACCACCAAATCCACGTGTGCGTCGTCACGCGACAACATCGCCAGCGCCTTCTGGGCGCTGTTGGCCGTCAGCACGCGATAGCCGTATTCGGCCAGGATTGTCTCCGCCATCGCCAGCAAAATATCCTCGTCGTCCACCACCAGGACGGTTTCCGTGCCATTCAGGTTTTCCTCCGTGTCTGCGCTTTCCCGGACAAATTGTTTCTCCGCTGGCAGATAAACGCGCGTGGACGTGCCCGTGCCCGGCTGGCTCGACACTGCCACGCCGCCCCCGTGATTGGTTATGATGCCGTAAACCAGCGCCAGTCCCAGTCCGCGGTGACTGCTGCCCTTGGTTGTGAAAAACGGTTCAAAAATCCGTGGCAACACGTCGGCGTCAATGCCTTTCCCGTTGTCCACGATCTCGACGCAGACATACGTGCCGGCATTGAGATGCACGCTGCCGTCCTGCGTCGGCTCGGTTAATTCGAGGCTCCGCGTCTGCACGGCGATTTGCCCCATGCCATTGAGCGCTTCCACCGCATTCTCCAAAATCTTCGTCAACGCCTGTTGTACTTTGGCCTCGTCGAAGCGCACGGCAAACAATTCCCGCTCGAACTGGGTGTGCCAGTTGATCTGCCCGGCGTTGGCGTTGCGGAAAAATTCCACGCAGCGCTGGGTAACCGCATTTAGATTGCCTGGCGGCGCCCGGCGCGCCTGCTGCCGCTCCTGCTGGCTGAACATGGCCAGTTCATTGGCGATCTCCGCCGCCTTGGACGCCGACTTTTCCACCTCCATCAGCGAATGCCGCCACGGATGTCCCGGCTCGGCCTTGCTCAACAAAAACGACGTGTGGCCGAGAATGCTCGTCAGCGCATTGTTGAAGTCGAGTGACATCGTGCGGGCCAGTTGCAGGGCGCAATCCAGCCTCTGCTTGAGGGTCAGCCCCGCGTCTGCTTCGGTTGTGTTCTCGGCCGATGGCGAGGCCGCTGCCGCCGCCGGCGCTTTGGTTGAGGGCGGCGGTGTGGTCAGCGGTGTGGTCAGGGGTAATAACTGAAAAACAAACCATTTCCGGCCGTCCTTGGCGAAGGTGCAGATGGAAACGGTGCAAGCCACCATGGGACCGTTCGGCGCCCGAAATTTCAAATTCACCACCGGTACCGGGGAACGCTCCCAACGCGTAAGAAAGTCCACCGCTGTTGTGCCGTTTTCCGCCGGCCAGATTGCCGATAGCAACGCCGCCTCGCCCGACAGCACCGCGCCAAACGCGGCGGACGCCGACGAATTGGCGCGCATGATTACGCCATTGGCATCCACCAGCAACGCCGGCCAGGCAGCGCTCTCCAGACCAAATATGATTTCCGGCTTCATTCCACCGCGGAAACTTTAGATTACGTCTCGCGCCCAAAATTTCAAGGCAAGTCCATCGACTGGCACCGGTCGAATTTTTTACCCGCCAATTCCTGATGCCGGTCAATACCCGGTTGTTTCTCTCTGAGGCCGCCGTCCCCTATCAGTTTTATCATACAAATCCATGAAGTTTTTCAGCAATTCCACTGCCAAAAGCTCCACCTTTTTTGCGGTTTTCAACACTTCCGGGTGCGACAATGGGCCTTGACCCATGCCCGCCGCCGGGTTGGTGATACAGGAAATGCCGGCCACGTTCAAACCGCATTGCCGGGCGGCAACGGCCTCGGGCACCGTACTCATGCCTACTGCGTCCGCGCCGAGCCGTACAAACGCGCGGATTTCCGCGGGCGTTTCGTAAGTCGGCCCGCTGACCGCCAGATAAACGCCGCGATGCAGCCGTAAGCCGCATTTTTTGCCGGCTCGAACTAAAAGCGCGCGCAAGCCTTGATTGTAGGTGTCGGTCAAATCCACGAACCGGTTTAATCCGGAATTGGCCGGGCCGCGCAACGGATTGACGCCCGTCAAATTGATGTGGTCGGTCACAACCATGAAATCGCCGGGCCGGAATTTCTGGTTGATGCCGCCCGCCGCGTTCGTGAGCGGCAAATCACGGATGCCGAACACCGCCCGCGTCCGGATGGGAAAAGTCACCTGTTCCATCGAATGCCCTTCGTAAGAATGCGCCCGGCCGCTTAAAACCAAAACCGGCGTGTCACCCGGATGCCCGAAAACCAATTCGCCGGCGTGTCCGCTAACATTCGAAACCGGGAAGTCGGGAATTTTGGCGTAGGAAATTTTCTTGTCCACGCGCAGCGCCGTCAGGACGGGATGAAATCCGCCGCCCGCACGAGGGCGAGCTTCGGGCGCAACCGCGAAACGTTTTTTAGCCGCGCGGCGGCGGTTTGGGGTAAAGAATTTATTTTCCGACAAAAATGTTTGCTGTAACTGCAATGCAATTTGAAGCATACGGAAATTCAATTGCACCGCTCGGGTCGAAAATAAAAATAAAGTTTTTTTGGTAGTGAGACCCAAAAGGTATTTCAATGCAAGTTGACCAACCAAAGTTTGTTTGAAGAAAACAGAACTGACAATCGAAGAAATTGCCGGAAAATTAGTCAGTTCTTGGCCATAGATAACAGTGGATATATTCGTGCCGAATTCGCTAAAAATTATTTTAGCCTCTTGGTTGATTTTGTCCACTCCGCCAGCTTTATCGAACATTTCTGTAACTTGAGCTTTCGTCATTTCTGAACGACCGCAACCGAGTCCGCAAAGAAAAGTTAAACAAATTATTGCAACCGAAATCGAAATTGACCTTTTCATATGTTGACGCCGGCTTGATTTATCCATTTTTTGCCATATCATGGCTTGCTCGATTTATGGAATTGAACAATGACGAAATCCGCCGTTACTCGCGGCACCTGATTTTGCCCGAAGTTGGTCTGGCCGGCCAAAAGAAGATCAAGGGCGCGAGTGTCCTGTGCATCGGCACAGGCGGCCTCGGTTCGCCCATCCAGATGTATCTCGCCGCCGCCGGCCTCGGCAAAATCGGCGTCGTGGATTTCGACACGGTGGATTATTCCAACCTGCAACGGCAGATTTTGCACACGGAGGCGGATGTGGGCCGCCCGAAAACGGAATCCGCCCGGGAGACGATTCAAGGGATCAACCCGAATTGCGAGGTCGTACTGCACAATGTCCGCATCACTTCAGAAAACGCGCTCGATCTCATCCGGCCGTACGACATCGTGGTGGACGGCACCGATAATTTCCCGACGCGCTATCTCACGAACGACGCCTGCGTGCTGCTGAAAAAACCGAACGTTTATGGCTCTATTTTCCGGTTCGAGGGCCAGGCCAGCGTGTTCGCACCGCATCTGGGCGGGCCGTGTTACCGCTGTTTGTATCCCGAACCGCCGCCGCCCGGCATGGTGCCCAGTTGCGCAGAAGGCGGCGTGCTCGGGGTGTTGCCGGGCATTATCGGCTGCATCCAGGCCACCGAAATTTTGAAGCTCGCCATCGGCCGGGGCAGTTCACTCGTCGGCCGGTTGCTGTTGTTCAACGCGCTCGACATGAAGTTCCGTGAATTGAAATTGCGGCGCGATCCGGAATGTCCCGTTTGCGGCGAGCACCCGACCATCAAGGAATTGATTGATTACGAGCAATTCTGCGGCATCGTTCCCAAACCGACGACGGCGAATCCCGACGAGGTAACAGTCCATGACATGAAGAAAGCGTTGGACGATCCGAAGCTCGGCATCAAGGTCGTTGACGTGCGCGAGCCATTTGAATACGAGATTGCGCACATTGATGGCGTGCCGCTGCTGCCCATGAGCCAGCTCCGCCAACGCTTTACCGAACTTGACCCGAACCAGCAGTATTATCTTCTGTGCAAAGTCGGCGCGCGCTCGCATCAGGCGGCGGAATTCTTGCGCGAGCAAGGTTTCAAATACGTCAAAAATGTCAGAGACGGCATCAACGCCTGGTCGGAGGAAATTGATTCCAACGTGCCGCGGTATTGAAATCGTGAACGAGGATTTGCAAAAACGCATTCAGGCCGCGCTGGCCAATCCGCAAAACCTGGGCGAGTTGGCCGGCGCCGACGCCGTCGGCACGGTGGGCAACGCCGATTGCGGCGAGATGCTGCGGTTGTGGGTGAAATTCAAGGAACAGGACGGCAAGAAAGTCATTGACCGCGCCACGTTTCAATCCTTCGGTTGTGAAACCGCCATTGCCGTCGCCAGCCTGGCCACGGAATTGATTCGCGGCAAGACCGCCGAAGAAGCGCTGGCGCTCAAGACCGAGGAACTGGCCGGCGAACTCGGCCCGTTGCCGCCGATGAAAATTCATTGTGCCCAGCTTGTCGAAGGCGCACTCCGTTCCGCACTCGAACCCGATAAAGTGGAAGGCAAGCCGGCCAGTCCCGCAAACGCACCAACTTTGCTCGACAGTTTTTCCAAGCCAAAGGAAGGTGGTGTGAAGCTGACTTTCCTTGACGAAGAAAAAAGGTAAGGACGCCGCGCCGACGACCCGAATTTCAGGGACGCGTCACGCCGTCCAGCCCGTTAAGATTTTTCTTCCCGCAATTTTTTCAACGCCGCCCTGGCCGCGTCGCTCTCGGCGGCCTTTTTACTTTTACCGGAACCCCGTGCCAATTCCACACCGGCGTGCTGCACGACACATTCAAACACCCGGTCGTGGTCTGGCCCGGTGGCGGAGAGGACATGGTATTCGGGCGCTTCGGGTGAGCGTGCCTGCAACAGCTCCTGCAACTCGCCCTTCGGATTCTCGATGGTCGGCGGCACGCTCAATTTACTGAACGCCGCGCTGAATTCGCGCAAAACAAATCCCTGCGCCGCGCCGAAACCGCCATCCAGAAAAATCGCACCGAGCAAGGACTCGAATGCGTCCGCCAGCGTGGACGCGCGCTCACGCCCGCCGCTCGTCTCCTCGCCGCGGCTAAGGATTAAATACACGCCCATCCCCAGCGCACGGGCGTGTTCGGCCAGCGTGCGGCGGTTGACCAGTTTGGCGCGTCCTTTGGTCAGCGGTCCTTCATCGAACGCCGGAAATTTTTCGTAAAGCTCGTGGGTCAGGATGAGTTGCAGCACGGCGTCGCCGAGAAATTCCAGCCGTTGATTGTGCGGCACCGGCGCGCCGCCCTCGTGCGCAACCGACGGATGGGTCAGCGCCAGCCGCAGCAAACCCTCGTCGCGAAACGTGTAACCGAGGCGGGTTTGAAGGTCGGCCAGAGACATTTATGATTTATGATTTACGATTGATGATTTATCTGCCGATTTGCTGGTCACGGACAAATCATAAATCTTAAATTTAGCTTTGAGCGGGTGTTCCAGTTGGTTGTTCTGCAAGCGGCACATTTTCATTTTGGGCAGGCGATAGCGGATTCAATCCATGTTCCAGTAATGCGGCCACGTCCCGCTGGACTTCCTCAAGTTGATCCAGTCGCAGAGCCGGGTCGGCAATGGTGAACACGTCGCCGGTTTTGGGTTGTTCGTAAACGAACACACGTCGGCCGTCACGGACAACTTCTTCCTTCACCTTGAGCACGCGCTTGCGTTCCAGCATGACGGCAAGAATGTAGCCGGCGGGTGCGTAACGCGGATCATTCTGTGCGATGAGCTTCCGCAACAATGTCTCGGCAGTGTCCTTCTCAATCGCGTCGGCGGCCGGCGCGGGTGCTTCGTAAAGGTTTTGCCAGTGGGAAATGAAACCTTTGCGCTCGCGCGCACCGTCGCTGAACTGGCTTTGCCAGCACGCTTCGCACACATCCATGCGGCGCAAATCCTCCGCATGCTCGTCAAAGAGCAGCGTGTGCAGCGTCTGCCGGTCGGCAAACGGTTGCGCGCACGCCTCGCACGCCGACGCGCGGGATTGAATGTTCCAATCGTTCATGGACACGGAAATTTAACCACGAATGAAGCCGATGAACACGAAGAAAATAATCCGCGAAATTCGCGAATGAGCGCTCATTTTTGGGAAATCATCTCCCTTTCGCGTCAATTCGCGTCATTCGCGGATTAAATCTTACCCCGCGAAATCAAAATCCGAGCAGCTCATGAAATAATGGCAGCGCGGACAACGCAGCTTGCACTTTTCGTTGATCAGCTCATGTCCGCACTGCGGACAAAACCGCCAATGCTCGCCGGAGAAGGTTTCCCCAGATGACGTGGGACAAGCATCTCTTTTAACTTTGGAAAGATTCCTGCTTTGTGATTTTCTTCCTTTCATTCTGAGCCTTTGAATGTTGCATCAAAATTTCGTAGAGAAACGGAATCTCCTCTAGGCGGCTAACCGCCATCAAAAAATTCCCGCGTTCGCTTATTGCGATTTGTTCAGCATTAACTGGTAGTGGTTTTTTCGTGATAAAAAACGTGTATAAAATTCCCGATATTACCACCGCGTAGCAATGCGCTCCATTAACTTTGCTGCGCATCGGAGGGAAAATCCAATCAGGATGGAAACGGCCTTGGAATAAGATGGCAGTAATGAAGCAAGGATAATCTATCGGTTTGCTAGGATTTTCATTCAGGAGGCAAAGCCGGATTTGTTCCTCATGTGGGCCAAGAGACACATCTGAAAAATACTTTAGAGTTGATGTGCTCATCCGCCACAACAGAGATAGAAGGTAAAGTTTGAATTCGGGGTATGAAACTCCACCTACTCGGACAAATTCGCCGACTCGCTCTATTTGATAAGCTTCTTTGCCAAAGATTACTTTGCTTGCGTAAGCTTCCCAGCGAGAAAGCTTCGTTTCACACTCTTGGCACAATAATTTTTCCCGGAATCCCTTCTGTTCATAAAAATCGTTCTTTTTCGGATCAGTTGAAATGACAAAGAAACGATGCTTCTCGTCATAAAGTGGTTTGTATTGAAATTCAGGAATAATGTGTGAATCCCGGAGTTCTTTTTCGGTAAGGCATAATTTGCAAGTCATTGCGCTCTCCCAAACTTTTTCTCCAGTTCGCGGTAATTCATCTCAATCAACGTCGGGCGGCCATGCGGGCAGGTGTAGGGCATGGTACAGTGACGCAAATCCTCGACGAGGTTTTCCAGTTCCGGTCCGACGAGCGGGTCGTTGGCCTTGACCGCATGGCGGCAGACGGTCTTGGCCACGGTGTGCTCACCCAGCCGTGCCAGATTCACCTCGCGTCCGGCGGCGCGCAGTTCATCCACGAGATCAAACACAAACCGGCGCGGGTCGGCGGCCTTCACAAACGGCGGCAACGCGTCGAGCAGAAACGTGCGTTCGCCGAATTCGCTCAAGCCGACGCCGAGTTTGGTCAGCACGGCCAGTTGCTCACGCAGGAACTGCGCGTCGCGCGGCGGCAGTTCGATGGTCTCCGGCAACAGCAGTTTTTGCGACGGCGCCGAACCGCCCTGCTCGATGCGATTCATCATCTGCTCGAACAGGATCCGTTCGTGCGCCGCGTGCTGGTCCAGCAATACCAGTCCGCGGTCGGATTCCAGCAGGACGTAAAGCCGGCCGATGACGCCGACGAGCCGGAGCGGGACGCTGAGCAACGGCGTTACGCTGGTCGAGGGTCGAGCCGTCTCCGCTTCGCTTCGCCGCGCCAAGGAGTCGGGAGTCGAGGTCGCAGCTTGCTGCGGAGATTGAAGATTCGTGATTGGCTGTTGCGATGGAGTTGCTTTTGAAAAACCCATTCGCAATGGTGGTTGTTCGGCGGGTCGCGACGGCCATTCGGGAATCGGTTTTGACGGCAGGGGAAATTCCGGCAGTGATGGCGTTGAAAGTTCTGGCTCGGCTTTGATTTCAAGCGGTTTTCCAATTGCTTCAATTTGTTCGTCTCTGCGCCTTTGCGTCTCTGCGTTAGAAATTGTTTTCGTTTTTTCCGGTTCCGCGTGATACGCAAGCAAGGTTTCCTTGATCGCCTGCGCAACCAGCTTCCGGATTTCGGACTCGCGATGGAATTTCACCTCGCGCTTGGCCGGATGGATGTTCACGTCCACCGCCGCCGGGTCAATTTCCAGGAACAGGCAGCAAACCGGGTAACGGCCCTTCATCAATGACGTGTGGTAGCCTTCGATAAGCGCATAGTTGAGTCCGCGGTTTTCCACCGGGCGGCGGTTTACAAAGACAAACTGGCTGTCCCGGGTCGTGCGGGAAACCCCCGGCACGCCGATCAAACCCCAG
Source organism: uncultured bacterium (assembly GCA_963723125.1). Lineage (GTDB taxonomy): Bacteria > Verrucomicrobiota > Verrucomicrobiia > Limisphaerales > UBA11358 > UBA11358. Next base: position 432,525 of record CAVRPQ010000006.1, on the reverse strand, counting down.
ATTCGGAAGTCGGAGGTCGGAGGTCGGGCGTCGGACTTCCGGGAATTGGCCGTTTCAAAAGTTTCGGTTTCTTCCGGTTTGAAATCGTCGGCCAGGGACGCGGAAAAATTCACAGGCAGAAGTTTTTCTTCGCCGAGCAGGGCGCGGAAACGTTCGCGCAAGGCTTCTATGCGACTGGACATGACCGCGCCCGATTTGACGGCGGGCAGTTGCCAGATGCTGCGACCATCTTTGATAAAAGTGAACGCGGCTTCGGGATACGCCAGCGCCGCCAGTGTGAGGTAGTGTTGAATGTGCGCCGCCTCGGTCTCTTCGGTGCGCAGAAATTTCCGGCGCGCGGGCAGGTTAAAGAAGAGTTGCCGGACTTCGACACTCGTGCCGGGCGCACTGCCCGCGGCCTTGACCTCGGCGATTTTCCCGCCGTTGACGATGATCTGCGTGCCTTCGGGCGAATTCCCATCGCGTTCGCGCGTCGTCAGGGTGAACCGGCTGACACTGGCGATGCTGGGCAGTGCTTCCCCGCGAAAACCCATCGTGGCGATGGCCGCCAAATCCTCCGCGCGCTGGATTTTGCTGGTGGCGTGGCGTTCCAGGCAGAGCAGCGCGTCATCACGGCTCATGCCGGCGCCGTCGTCGGTCACGCGCACGAGACTGCGCCCGCCGGCCTGAATCTCGATGGTGACGCGCGCCGCCTCCGCATCGAGCGCGTTTTCGACGAGCTCCTTCACGACGCTGGCGGGACGCTCGACCACTTCGCCGGCGGCAATTTGATTGGCGACGTGTTCGGGCAACAGGCGGATGCGATTCATGGTTGGTTAAACGGTTGAAGGGTTGAGGTGTTGGTGCGGGATGTCCAGAGGAATTACAACTTCGCCTTACCCCTTCACCCTTTCATCCCTTCAACGTCCTTCGCCCATGGCAAGGCGAAGGAAAAAATCGCGCCGCGTCCCGGTTTGCTTCGCGCCTCCATCCAGCCGCCGTGGTCTTCGATGGTTTTTTTGCAAATGGAAAGGCCGAGACCGGTACCTTGGGCTTTGCCGTGCGTGGCGAATGGCTGAAAAAGCCGGTCGGCGATTTCCGGCGCGATGCCGGGGCCGGTGTCCTCTATTTCGGTAATGACTGCTTTTTCGGTGCGCTGAAAACGCAGAAAAATCTTGCCGCCATCGGGCATTACGTCCGTGGCATTGTGGAGCAAATTTAAAAAAACCCGGCGCAGGCGGCGGGCATCCAGCAGGAACCGGACAGACGGCGGTTGGTTTTGCAATTCGATGCGCACGGATTTGACTTCCGCATCTGCTCGGAGTTCGGGCAATAGTTCGTTGATGAACTGGCGGTAGTCGGCGGAAACGAACGCAGCCTTGGTACCAGCGCCCTGGGTGAAATCAAAGATGTCGCCGATCATTCCTCTGATGTTCTCGATTTGTTTGCGGATGTATTCGAGCGATTGCGCGTGTTTCTCCGGGGCGAGGCCGGGACGGTCCAATGTTTCCACGGCCAGGCTGATGACGGTCAACGGATTCTTCAAATCGTGAAGGATGGAACGGGCAAAGTTGCCGACCACGGCCAGACGCTCGGCCTGGATGAGTTCGCGCAAATGCAGCTGGTTGAAATCGCGCAGGCGCCGGCTGATTTCCTGCAATAGGTTAAAAGCGAGCCCGGGCGAGCGTTTGAGCAAGGCGAGCATTTCATCGCGGGGAATGAAATAGACCCGCGCTTCCCGGGTGGCAATGGCGGTAGCCGAGCGCGGACGGTTTTCGATCACAGCCATTTCACCGAAGATTTCACCGGGCCCCAGCTGTGAAAATACATGGTGGTTCTTCCCGTCCATAAAGTGCGCAATTTCCACCAGACCGTCGCGGACAACATAGACCCCATCGCCCGGGTCTCCTTCGCGAAAGATTTCCCGCCCGGTGGCGAACTGCCGTTCCTGAGCCATGCGGCGCAGGCTCTGCCATTCGCCGGCATTCAGTCCTTGAAAAAGTCCCACCGACTCCAATTCGGCCATAACGTAACTTTATGGAAAAGTTTAGCTGCGTAAAGCCCGGAAAGGGACCGGGGCTGAAATAGTTACATCAGTGAACGATAACTTGTTGACAAAGGTTTACAAAAAAGTAACATTGATGCATTCGGGTGGCAGTACGTTTCTTCAGCGGGGTTCCCCACCCCCACCTCCTTGGCGTCTGCCGCCCGAATGTTTGTAAAGTGGCTTGACGCTCCCGAAAGCATTTTTTAGCTTCCCCGTCCCCTTGTGGGGGTGTAGCTCAATTGGTTAGAGCGCTGCCCTGTCACGGCAGAGGTTACGGGTTCGAGCCCCGCCGCTCCCGCCATTCTTTTATGGCATATTGTTAAGTGTTTGACTTTTGGGGACATTTTGGGGACAATTGGTGCATGAAAACCAATTCGTCCCGCAAACAAAGTGAGCCTATTGAAGTCAAACGCGGCAACGTCGCGGTAAAAATTTATCAAGGGATAAATCGCGTTAACGGCGTTGCCTATCCGCAGTTCACGCTGACCTACTACGAAGGCGCAGAGCGGAAGAAAAAACGCTTTGCTGACTTGGCCGAAGCCCGCCGCGAGGCGGAATTCACGGCGGATAAATTGTCGAGGGGCGAAGGTCAGGCACTTCACCTGACTTCAGTGGATCGCACAATTTACGTCCAAGCCATCGAACATTTGCGCCCGTTAAATGTGCCCTTGAATATTGCCGTGCTGGAATATGTGTCGGCAGTCAAGCAACTACCCCCCGGTTCAACGCTCAAAGAAGCCGTGGATTTTTTCCGCAAACGCAATCCGGCTTCGCTGGAAAAACGCACCGTGCGGCAGGTTGCGGACAAAATGCTTGGGGCCAAACGCGCCGCGAATCTTTCGGCTGTCCACCTCAAAGATTTGGATTCACGGCTCAACCGAATCGCGGGTGCGTTCCAGATGAATATCGGCGGCGTGTCGGGAACGATGTTGCAGACGTGGCTGGACAATATGGAGGGGAGCGGGCGCACCAAACGAAATTATCTGGCCGTTGTCGCCGCTTTGTTCCGTTTTGCGATCCGCAGAAAATACCTGCCGAAAGATGCAATGGAGGAAATCGAGGCGGTGCAGCAGGCCAAAGAGGACAACGGGGAAATTGAAATCTTCACGCCTGCCGAGATGAGGGAAATGCTGACCACCGCCCGCCCGGAAATGGTTCCGTGGCTCGCGATTGCGGGCTTTGCAGGATTGCGGTCGGCAGAGCTTCAAAGGCTTGATTGGCGGGAAATCAATTTGAAGGAGCGGCACATCGAAATCAAAGCCAGCAAAGCCAAGACAGCAGCACGGCGGCTCGCTCCCGTTACGGACAATCTCGCAAAGTGGCTCAAACCCTACGCGAAGGAGTCAGGCAAAGTGACCAGCTTTGAATCATGGTGGAATCAAATACCCAAAGTGGCGGAAGCGGTGAACGAGCAACGGAAAAAAGTAGCGGAGCAGGCAGGCAAAACTTTTTCTGACGATCAAAAATTTGTCTGGAAGCATAACGCACTGCGTCACAGTTTCATTTCGTATCAGCTGGCGGCAATCAAGAACGCGGCGCAAGTGGCGTTGGAGGCGGGCAATTCCCCGCAGATGATTTTCAAACATTACCGCCAATTGGTGACGGAAGCCGAAGCGAGGAAGTGGTTTGGCATTATGCCGATGAAAAATTCAGACCGGCGGCAGGCGGCTTAATTGCCGCCCACGCCGTAATTGGTTTTCAAATGCGCCTCAATATCAGCCCACTTGAAAAGCACTGTGGCACGTCTGCCTTTGCCGATTTTGAGATAAGGGATAATGCCGCGTTGCATCCATTGTTCGACCGTCCGAGAGGTCTTCCCCAAGCGCCTTGCCACTTCCGTTTTTGAGATGAAGCAGTCAGCAAGACTCGGAACCTGTGTGACACATTTACCGGCGCTTGGCTCCGATTGATGTGTTGCCGGTGCATTTTTTGTTCTCCGGTCTCGATTCATAAAATCAAATTCTTTGTGTGTTTTGAAACTCATTATGTCAGCCGGCCGGCGAGCGGCGGCGCGGAAGCGGGCGAGCCACCAGATCGCCGCGCCGCCGGTCGCTACTGCGTAACGGACTCGCCGGCCTTGACCGTCCGCTGACAAAATGGAAACGCCAGGCACGCCGCCTGGAATTTGACATGCCCGACCATTGCCGACAACCTGTTTTTTGGTGTGGCGCGCATCGCCGTTGAGCGCCCGGCTTTGGGAAGCCAGCTCGTTCTTGTCCTTGATCTTGAGCCGCACAAACTCGGTGGCCTTGGCCATCCATCGCTTGTTATTCTTCAATTCCTCGATTTCGGACCAGAGGAAGTATTTCATGGCCCCCGGCGGCGGATCGCCCAACGGTTTGAGCATCTTGGCATTGATCAGGATAAAGACGTGATCGGGTTCAAAGCCGAGTTTATAGGCGGCTTCGGGAACCGTGATTCGCCCGGGCGGCGAGCGTAGATTTAGAAAGTCTTTGCGTTCGGGGTCCATGTGGCCTCCTTGGTTAAAGTGACAGTGACGGCGGCAATGTGGGTTTTCAGCGTGGCGGCCAAACGGCGATCCGCCGACTTCACAAATTTCAATTCATATTTCTGAATTTCCTGCTTCCAGCCGCTTGAGGCCGCTGCCCAGGACGACCACATCGGCACACGCAAAATGAATCAGCATTTTTTCCGGCGGCGCATCCGGCTCCTTTTCCAAGGCCGGGTTGGAAATTTTTTCCGCATACAAAAATTGCGCGTAAGGCAGCAGATAGCTGATGCCGTCATCGGCAATCGCTTCAAGCGCGGCGATGGTGGAATCCCTGTCAAGGCAGGGATTATCGCGCGGGCTAGACGCTGATGCGGTGGATTGTCGCTGTTGTTCAGTTGGCTTGATTTCATGGCTACTCCTTTCAGTTGTTTCCGTTGAAAGTGATTGCGCGAGGCGCTGGCGGAACCGTTTCAGAAAACGATTGCCGCGCTGCAAAATGGTTTGGAGAAAGTCACGTTGCGCGCGGCATGGCTTCAACCGCCGCCAGCCGCGCACTGGAATGAGTGACGTGCGAGCGAAGCAAGTCGCTGTCATCGGTGAAAATCTGGCAACGCTCGCGCCCGCGCGAGATGCTGACGTAAAATTGTTCCTGATTGATGGCGGGCAGCGAACGTGACGAGGCGACGACCAGCACTTCATCCACGGTCTTGCCCTGGGCGGCGTGCGACGTGACGGCGTAGCCGTGCGTGAACGTGCGATAATCGGCAGGAATCACCCGGCCATCGGCCAGCAAAACGGAATCGCCCTGAATGGCTTTGACCTCGACCAATTCACCGTTGACGAATTTCTTCTGCCAGTTCGCTTGCAGCAACAGCTTGTCACCGGCAGCCACTTTCAATTTCCGTTTCTCGCCCACATCACAGGCGATGCCTGCGCCCAATGGGAAAATGTTTTCGGAACCATCGGCGTGTTGAACTTTGAGCGAGTCATTTTCCACGGCGACCACCGCCACCGTTTCACCTTTTTCAAAACCATGTCCGCGACGATGAAAATGGATGGCCATGCCGGGACGGTATTGCCGCGCATCCCGTTTTTGCGCTTCCGTCCACGACAGCGAATCGAAAACTTGAAATTCCTTTTCTTCCAGAGCCAGACGGCCAGACGATTTCAATTCCGCCCGGACTTTTTCCGTCACCGCTTCAATTTCCTCCCAGGTGGGCGCGACCAGCAGCGCGGATTTGTTTTCCGCCAACGCTTTCAAATATGATTTCGCCGCCGAGCCGTGAAGTTCATGTGCCGTCCGCAAAGACTTCCGCGACCGCGCCCATCCGTTCCAACTGCGCGAACGCTTCCACGGTGCGTTTCTGCGCCGCCAGTTCCACGGCCTTGCGATATTCGGCCTTGCGTTGCCGCCGGATGGCCGTCAACTGGCCGGACTTGAAATCGGAATGCTGCTCCAAAATCCGCAGCGCATCGCCACGCGCAACCGAAGCGTGCTGGCCGGTGTCGCCGGAAAGAATGATCCGGCATCGCTTCCGCCAAATCAAACAGCCGTTTCATGTCGTCCATCCCCACCGCCCCGGCTTCATCCAGCACGACCAATTGCCGTTCGGTCAGAACCGGCTTGGACAGCAGCAGGCTTTGCAGCGTCTCCGCCTCGAATCCCTCTTTTCGTAACACATCCGTTGCCGCCGCCGTTGGCGCACAGAACAGCGGTTCAATCTTCGCCTCTTTGCAGGCGGCGACCAGCTCGCGCAACGCCGTGGTTTTGCCGCTGCCCGCCAATCCTTTGAGTCCCGTAATCCGGTCACTGGTTCGCAGGACATGATAAATCGCCCGGCGTTGATCTTCGCCGAGCCAGTCGGCAGGCCGGTAGCCGGGATGCAACGGCGCAACCGAATCGCAGCCCGCGTTGACCGTCTGAATCAAATCCAATTCCGTCGCCAAAATTTCTCTTGGTGGAAAATCCCGCGTTCCGTTTTCACCAAATCCGGCGAATGCTTCACCGCCGCTTTCAAATGGTTCAAATCCACCGCACCCAGGCGATGCGACAACGCCACGTTCAACAGTTCATGTTCCGGCACCACCGATTTGCGCTCGAAGACATGCGCAACGGCATGGTTCAAGGCTTGGTTTTCCACCAAGGCAATTCGCGGCAGGCGGGTTGAATGAGCCGACGCGCGAAGTGTTTGCAGCGATTGCCGCTCATCGGCTGACAACTGCGACAACTGCCGTTCGCGCACTTCCGCCGTGGAAATGCCTTTGATTTTCTTTGCCCGGCTCTGATGCACCGCATGGGAAATTTCATTGTTGGAAAGTTTGCGCCCCAACTTTTCTTCCATTTCCTTCACCACCGCGTCACGCTGTTGCGCCCGTTTGGAAAACCGTTTCAGCACCTCATCGCTCACGCCCTCGATTTCAAAACCATGTTTGGCCGGTTGGATGCGATAGCCGATTTGTTGCACCCGCTTGGCCAGTTCATTCCGATAAACCGCCGTGCCGTAACGAATCGCGTCATACATGCCCCGCGCTTGCAGTGCTTTCCAGCAACGCTCCTCTTTATCAAACGTGGCGTTGAACACCGTGAAATGCGTATGCAACTGCGGATCAAGCGCGCGGGAACTGTCATGCACGAACGCCGCCGCCACGAGATTGCCGGTCACTCGGTCACGATTTTCAACGCCCTGCTTGCGGATGCGAGTCGCGGCGAAAGTTTCGAGTTCGCGGAACGCGAGCTTGGCCGCTGCCTCATGCGCTTCAATCAATCGCTGGTCATCCAGCGTGACCGCCAGCACCGAAACCGATTTGGGCGCGGAACAGGTGAAGTCATAAAACACCCGGCGCTGGCCTTCCTTTTGGCTCCGCTGCGTCAGCCGTTCGCCATCGTTTGGATTTTGATTTTCGCAGAGCGCGTGAAATTGTTCGCGCGTGACATTTTCCTTTAATCCCAAGCGTTCCGCGCCCGCGCCCATCCACTGGCCGGGACGGATTTCCCCGGCGGCGTAGTAATCATTCTGCGCCAGATGCTCGTCGAAATACTTCCGGGCATCCGCCAGATTTTTATGCGCTACGGCACTAAACATAGAACCGATTTTAGCTGGTTTTCAAAAGGCTCAGTTCCATTTTGAAACAAAGTGTTTTTTCGTTCCGGTCGTTAATCCGGCCACCAAATTGGAATCCTGCCAAAAGGGAAACCGGCAAAGATGTATCAGGATCACAAAATGCGTTTTGGTTTCCCGCGTCGCCAGTCGGCCTGAAATTATTTTCATCATCGCCGGGACTCTGACAGGAAACGGCGGACGGCCTTTGCAAACTTTGCAAGAAATTTGCCGCGCTTCCGAAGTCACGGAAGCCACCGACCCTATCCCCGGATTTTGGCGACGGTTTGCGCTGCGTTTTCGCCGTGTTTTTTGGCCTTTTCTTTCATTCACGGGACGAGTCTGGCAGAAATTTTCGACTGCTTTGTTCATGGAGTGAACAAAGTTATACCGGCCAATCCGGGCAAAACCCTTGATAAATGGCGTTTTTTCGGTAATACATCCTTACTCCGAAGAAAATGATTATTACGATGACCTTGACCTCGAAATGCCAGACGGCGATGAATGTATCCAACCCCGCCAGCATGGTTGATTGACGCCTCCCCAAAATTTTCCCGGCAGCCGGTTTGACCTCACCGCCACCACGAGGCCGACCGGCCCAAGCCAGCCCCGACGACAGATTTTTGCCCGCGAATTTCGCAGGGGCGGAAATCCGGTCTTGCCGTATTTTGACTGATGGTTTTCATTGTCAGTGGAAAGTTTGGCAGAAAATCCAACCTGATTGGCGTAAGTGGCTGCACAAGATTATACCGCCAAAATCGGGCAAAATCCTTGATAAATCGCGTTTTCACGGTAATAAATCCTTGCAACGGCAATGGCGCGTTGAATGGCCGGGAACGGTTGGTTGATCCGTCCCAACAATTTTTCCGGCAGCCGGTTCGACCTCATTTTGCAATGGATTTGCGTTGAAACCGCCACTGGCCATGTTTTGACTTATGTTTTTCATCGTCAATGGGAGAGCTTGGCAGAAAATTCCGCCCGCTTTGCGCGGGAATCACACAGGATTATACCGGCGAAATCCGGCAAAACCCTTGACAAAGGGCACTTTTCGGGTAATAAATCCTTACTATGATAAAGACGATGACCATGACCCTGACCAGCAAACGCCAGACGGTGTTCCCGCTGGAATGGTGCGAGCGGGAAGGATTGGCGCGCGGCGGTCCCTTGAACGTGTTTGACCTGGGCAAGGATGGCTTGTTGATCCGTCCCATCAAGGCCCCCGGACGAGAGGCCGTCCGAAAACTTTTGAAACAAACCCCCGTCGGCAGACATTCGCCCCGTCAGGCGGCCGCCATTGTCAATCAGGCGTTGCGCCAGGTGCGTGATGAATCTGGCCGTCATTGACACCGGCGTTTTCGTGTCGGGCGTCTTCTGGCGTCACGAGCCGCACTTGTGCCTCAAGGCATGGCTGCGTGGCGTGATGACGCCGGTGATGACCGAGGAAATTCTGGCCGAATACGAGGCGGTGTTGGAACGGGTGAAACAGGAGCAGCACTTCACAACGGATACCGCGCTCTGGTTGAATACCCTGCGAACGTCAGCCTTGTGGGTTACGCCGATCCCGTTTCAAGAAAAAGTGTGCCGCGACCCCAAGGACAACAAATTCATTGAGGCGGCTTTGGGCGAGCGGGAATGCTACTCGATCATTGCCCGCGACCGGGATTTGACGGTGTTGGAAAAACCATTCGGCATTGACATCTACACGCCGCGCCAATGGCTGGGCACGTTGACCCGGCCGCAGAGAAAACGATTGCGCGGTTAGGATGCCGGGCAGTATGCCCCAAACATCCAATGATGGATTCGGCACGGCTCTTTGACTGGCCGGCTTGCTTCCAGGTATTCAGCGACCGGCCAGACAAATCGCCGCATTGAAACCGAACCTATACGGCGGCGCACTCAACGGGCATTCTGAAATCACGCTCCATTTCGCCGTCGTCCGTTCAGGCCACTCCCGACCTGCTCCATTCCGCTTCCGATTTCAGGCTGCCCGTTCAGTGCGATAAGCCATTCGCATTTTGAAGTGAGAAAATCAGCGGCAAACTCCCCGTTGACTTCATTGGCGATGAACCAAATCCTGTCCCAATGGCAAAGAAAAAACCGAAACACGATCCGCAATGGGCCAAAACCAAGAATGTCTGCCGGCTGAATATGGAGGACATTCGCATGGCCAAAGAATTGGGCATATCTCCGCAGAGCTTGAGAAAAAACAAGCCCAGCCCAAGCCAGCCGTGGAAACAGCCGGTGAAAGAATGGATTGGCGAGCTATACGAAAAACGCTTTGGACGGAAAACGATGCACCGGGCACGGGCACTCATCCATAATCCGATCAGGAACGAACCAGCCGATGAAATCGAATTACGTTCGGCGCTTTGACTGGCCGGCTTGCTTCCAGGTATTCAGCAACCGGCCAGACAAATCGCCGCATTAGCCGAAACCTATACGGTCGGCGCACTCAACGGGCGTTCTGAAATCCGCTCCATTCCGCCGTCGTCCGTTCAAGCCACTGCCGACCTGCTCCGTTCCGCTTCCGATTTCAGAAACGCCCGTTCAGTGCGAATGGCATCCAAATGGATTGGCGATAAGCCCATGATGGAATGAGCAACCAACAAAAAATTGGAGCATCTCACCATGCGCCGAAGCGAAAAACCATACGTTCACGCGACCATGAAAAATGAGGCATTGCTAGACGCATAAATGGAATGGGGAAGGATGACACCATCCCCGACGCATTCGCTTCGGAAAAAGGCGGCAGCAAAAACAAGTGTTGAAATCCGTTGATTTGCGTTGACGATTTCAACGCTGCTAAACGCTTTTCAACATTCGCCGTCAACACTGCTCAACGCAGTTCAACGCATCGCATCAACGGATTTCAACCCAGTTCAACGCTGAAAAATCCATCGCCGAAACTATCCTGCCGAATCGTCATTTTTGCCCTCTAATCGCCGACTATCCTTTACCCGCATCCGCGTGAAGTGTTCTAAACTCGATGTTGATGAATTCAAAATCCATCAACGTCAACCAGCCGGTGAAACGAAATCGTTCCGGCGGCGGACGACCATTCCACAGCCGCCTTGAACCGTTCGTGGATTTCATCCGCGAACAACGCCAGCAGCGCAAGACGTGGCAGGAAATCGCCGCTCGGCTTCGCACCGAAAAAGGTTGCGGCATCACGTTTCAATTGCACCAGTTCTACCGGCGCTAACTGAAACGTCAGGCGCCGACCTCATTGGGAAAGCGAAGCGGCAACGGCACAGCCAGCCACGGTGAATCCATCGCATCGCCCAACGCCAGCAGCAGAACGACAACAACCGAAACAGACAATCCATATCGGTTCAACACCAATATATGAAAACAACAAAACATCGCCTGATTCTGCCCATGCAGGCCAAAGGAAACATGGGCAAAAGCATCGAAGCCGCCGCCCGCGCGTGCTGGCTTAACCAACGTGGCATCCCGTGGCAGGGATTTGATCTGGACGGCGACAACCGCACCTTGTCCCGATTATTTCCCGGCCAGGTCAAGCTGACACCCTTGAGCGGCCAAGCCGAAGACTTGGACGAACTCATTTTGATTCTGCGAAAGACCACCGCCCAACCCGTCACCCTGATTGACCCACGGGCGCATCTGGACGCGCAACTGATGAAGGCGCTTATCGGCCACGCATTTCTTTGACATCGCCAGCGCGCAAAACATCGGCATCACGCTCATGGTGTTTCCCTTCGATGATTTGGACGTGATGACCAACCTCGCCGCCGTCTGCCAGTTCTGCGGCAGGCAGGTGGATTATGTCATTGTCCGCAATCCGGCGCGGGCGTCCAAAACCCGGATGTTTGACAACAGCCCGATGGAAAAGGAATTGCTCGACTGCGGCGCAGTCACCATCACCGTGCCGGTGCTGTCGGAATTTGTGAAACTCCGGCTGGCCAAGCTGGAGGCCGACCAGCAGCGCGGCATCCCGTTCAATGAAGCCATCGGCAACGACTCGCTTGGCTTGGACATCATGGCGCGGGGCGTGTTGCAGGACTGGCTGGCCACCATGTTCAATCAATACGACCAGATTGCCGCCAAGCTTTTGCCCGCCATTGAAGCGGCCACCATCAAACCCAAAATCGCGCCGCCCATCGGCGAACCGCTGTCCGCCAAGCGCGGCGCGAAGGTGAATCTCACCGAACTGAAAGGAGTCGTTATGGCCGAATCCGATTTATTTGAAGAAATGCTCGCCGCCTATCCCGCTGAAAAGCGGGAGCTGGCGCGGGCGGTTTATCATCGCTTCGCCGATGGCGACAGCACGCAGTTTTTCAGCCAGCTTTTTCTCGTGCTGGACGTGTATGCCCATTATGCCGAACGCATCCCCACCCGGATGATTTCGGCCAATGCCGATACTCTGGCGACGATTGAGGAAATGCGCGGCGAAGTCGCGCATATCGCCAAGACGATTGAAACCCGCGATGCCAACATCACCAATCACGCGGAAAAGACCGACGAGCTTTGCCGCATCACGCTGGCCAAATGCAATGAGACCATTGCGGCCATTGAATTGACCGTGAAAAATCTTGGCGCACAGGTGGACACCAAGGCCATCGTGCAGGGCGTTCAAAACTCGATTCAATCCGGCATCAACCAGAAAATCATCGCGCCATTCGTGCAGCACACGGAACGATCTGGCTCTGGAAGGTCATGCCGACGCTGGAAAAAATTCAGGATGCCGCCGACGAAGCCAAGTCCGAATGGACAAAACGGATTTGGAAAACCGCTTGGACAACCAGTTTGTTTTGGAGCATTGTGGCGGCCATCATCATCGCCAGCCTGATCTGTTTGGATTTTGCCACCCGCTACGACCATAAAATGGCAGCCCAAATCGCCGACATGGCGCAGGTGATGAAATTCAATCAGGCGGCGTTTCAAAAACTGGCGGTTGCCCAAATGCCCATCCAAGTGCTGCCGACGCAAAATGACGGCTTTGACAGTCCGCCGGGTTTTGTGCTGGTGATTGAAGGCGCTTACGCCGCTGATATGCGCCAGGTCAACGGACAAAACGACGGCTGCATTTTCTTCCGCAGCAGTGTCCCGGAAAAACAAATCCGGCACTTGCAGCCGGACGGCGAAAATCAGGCGCAAGCGACCAACAACCCGGCAAAATAATTTGCCGCATCATTTCCCGTGCGATGCCAAAATGTCGTCAGAAAACACTCTCGTTTTCAGGAGCGCAGCCGCGCCAGCCAACCGCGCGCGAATCCAGATTCCATTGTATGTCGCCGGTCGTCGCGTCAAGGTAGTAGTCCTCGTATGCCCTCGGCTCTCCACCGTTGACCCGCCGCCCGGCTCCGGGGCTTTTGCGTTTAGGATTTGGCGCGTGGAGAATTGCTTGCGACAAGAATGGCCAGCCGCACCGGACGCCTTGAAAGTCATGTGTGCGAAAAACTTTTCAACACCGGCAAAATTCGGCATCATGCCCGAAGTTTCCGAAAACGATTGAGGATTGTTGTGGGCAGAACGGCGGGCAAACATTTTGTATGACGAAACGAAAAACGACAGCCACAGGTTTGGCAAAAACCAGCGGACAGGATGGCAAACTGCCCGGCGCGCTTCCCGCTGGTTACACCACGCTCCTCGCCGACCTCAAGGCGCGGGTCCGCGCGGCGCAACTGCGCGCGGTGGTTTCCGTCAACCGCGAGTTGATTCTGCTTTATTGGGACATCGGTAGAATCATTGTCGAGGCGCAAACAACCAAGGGCTACGGCAAGCAGGTGGTGGAACGGCTGGCAGTTGACCTGCAAAAGGAATTTCCCGGCACGGCGGGTTTCTCGCCGCAAAACGTCTGGTATATGCGGAGTTTTTATCTCGCTTGGACCAAGGAACTTCAAAAACTCCAACAGCCTGTTGGAGAATCCACCTCGAAAATTCTCCCACAGCTTGTTGGAGAATTGGCTGGATCAAATTTGCCGCAACCTGTGGCGGAAATTCCTTGGGGACATAATTTGGTTCTGCTGGCCAAATTGAAAACCCCGCTCATCCGGCTCTGGTATGCTCACAAAGTCATCGAACATGGCTGGTCCCGCGCGGTGCTCACGCACCACATTGAAACGCAACTGCACAAACGCGAAGGCAAAGCCGTCACCAACTTTCAACGCACCCTGCCGCCGCCGCAGTCCGATCTCGCCGAGCAAACGCTCAAAGACCCATACAATTTTGATTTTCTCACGATCCGCAGCGACGCGCACGAGCGCGACCTCGAACAGGGTCTGCTCGACCACATCCAGAAATTCCTGCTCGAACTCGGCGTCGGATTCGCGTTTGTCGGGCGGCAATATCACATGGAAATCAGCGGCCAGGATTATTATCTCGACCTGCTGTTTTATCACCTCCGGCTGCGGTGCTACGTCGTGATTGATCTGAAAATGAAAGCCTTCGAGCCGGAATTCGCGGGCAAGATGAATTTTTACCTTTCAGCCGTGGACGACCAGTTGCGCCATGCCGATGACAAACCGTCCATCGGCCTGCTGCTGTGCAAGGAACGTGACCATCTGACCGTTGAGTATGCGTTGCGCGATTTGAAAAAGCCCATCGGCGTCGCCCAATGGCAGACCAAACTGGTCGAATCCCTGCCCAGGAATTTGAAAGGCAGCCTGCCGACCGTGGCGGAAATCGAAGCTGAACTTGACAATGCACGCCCCAAATAAAGTGGCGAATTGATCTTCAGCCCGTCGCCTGCTGCTCCGGCATGTGCGAAACTGGACCGTCGCAAACTCCTGTCACCGGCATTTTCGCACATTTTCAGGCGAGACAAAACGCGGCTTGCAGCAGACGCCTGTTTTTGCTTCAATCCCAATGTTCCGAAAAAATACGAAAATGAGAAAACCTATGTTCAACAAGTCAATGTTGCGTATTCCATTGACGCTCGGTTTTTGCCTCTCCTTTGACGATGTTGGTAAATACGTGCGGGCTGAACAAGCCGACCGCCAAACTCGCTGTGATTTTTTTCAGGCGTTGATGTCATTTTTTAGGGGCATGATTCCATTAATACTTCTCGAATATCCACTGTTGGAAACCTAGAGCAAATAATAAGTGTGAAATCAATCACGCAGTATCTCCATCGGTTTAATTGGCTTCCAGCAATCCTGCTGGCAGCCGTGGTTGTATTGATTGCCGGTTGCGCATCCGTACCGGAAGGCTCTCTTGAGATGAAGCAACAGGCATTAAGTTTTACCACCTCACCCGACATGGCCGGAATTTATATAATTCGCCCATACAATTTCGTTGGTTCAGCTGGTTTGTGGAACATTAGTCTTGACAATCAGAATTTTGGCACACTAAAGACACGCTCTTACATCTATAATCCAGTTTGGCCTGGCGAGCATTCTCTTTCCATGCCCGCTGTTGGAGACAACGACGACACTCCATTGATTACCCAGGCAGGCCAAAATTATTTTATGACGGTTAAGCCGGGGTTGACTGGGGCCAAATTTACACTGCTCTCTGAAACAGACGGTGAGGCATACGTCAAGAAATATACACTCAGTGGGGATAATTTTTATAAGCCTCCATTTATTCCAGAAACGGTGGATTCAGCCACGCCTGTTGCTTATCGCGTTGTGTTGGCTCAGAACGATCCATTTGTCACGGCAAAGGTGATTCGCTTGGGCACAGGAGTCCCGGTTACCGGCGGCTTAATTGACATTGGAGTATCCCTTACTATGGATTTGGCAATCGCTGAAGGCCATAAAGTGGCCAACAAAGAGCGCGCAGATAGAGCGGCGAAAATGACTGCTTCACTCAAGGGCTATGGGCTTGGCGGTTTTTTTAGGACCAACATCGAATCTTTACTCTCTTCCACGTTGCCTTCGTCGCCCTGGCTTCACACAATGCAGTTGGAGATGACAAATAGATCCGTGACGTTGGCAGAGATATATCAGCATCCTGCAATACAAATCAATTTGGCTTACTATCTTTCTTACGATGCTTCTGCCCTGATTATGCAGGCGCGATTATTATATTTTCGGCAGGGAGAGACAAATGCTACTTATGCCCGTTACTACACTTACTATTCGAAACCTGTCGGGCCCGAACAATATGAAGATGCAGTTGCAAAATGGACGGCCTCAAACGGAGCGATCTTCCGCCGTCGAATGACTGAAGGAATGAACGAAATCAATGCAATGATAGACCTTGATTTCTGCCATCGGAAACCGATGGATCCCATGAATCGCACCGTGAAGATTTCCGTTTATGATGATTTGACCCTTAATCAAGAAAAATGGAAAGGCTTTATTCTTCGTAATGAAAATCCGAGAGTTATCTTTCAAGATCGGAACGGCAACCTCTTCAGCATTATTCCCGGTGAAGACCCGTTCGCTAACCTCCACACTGAAATCAAACAGCCGTAGCAACCATGAGCAATGCACTTTTTTTGCCGGTTCCGCCGCTCCCTATTTGCCGCCTCGCCGCCATCCTGCTGACCGCGCTGGCTTTGAGCAGCATCGCCTTCCGTGACGAAATCATGACACCACGCTACACGGCAACTTGAAAGAAAAAATGAAGCCAACACCAATACTCGTTAACACAAAAGGAAATCCCATGAATAAACTACTCAGCAACAGTAACAAAACCGTCATTGTTTTATATGCCATTTTGCTGGTATGCACAATGATGATTGTGGCCGGCTGTGGGACTGTTCCCGTTCACCATGTTCCAAATTTCACTGTGTCCTCGGCTAAAATGTCCGACCTGCATGGCAGCCAACCTATAGACTTAAAGGTCGGGGAGTGCAGCTCAACAGAAGTGGAGATCGGCTCAGTGGGCGTTGGGAAAGTGATGGGTAACCTATCAGAGTGGACGAGTGCCACGGTGGGAGCCATTAGAGCCAATCTTTCCGCACGCGGGGCTACCATCACGTCTGGTGCTCCTAAATCCCTAACAATCACCATGACCAAAGCGGAGGTCAAATCCATACCGTTTGTCGGCGGGGCCACGGCTAAAATAGTGCTGACAGCGACAAACCCGGAAGGATTGAACAGCACGTTCGAGGGCTCCAGTTCTTCACTGGCACCATTGTCAGCTGTGGATGGAGCGAATGCCGATGCCGTCAGAAAGCTTCTGTCGGACCCGGCAGTGGACGCTTACTTACGCAAATAAAGCCATGAAAACCAAACGAAATCTGATTCAAGTTTGTCTGCTGTGGTCAATGCTGTTGGTGCTGCCCGCCGCGGTGCAAGCCCAGTTCCAATGGTCCCAACGCATTGCCAGTGTCAGCAACTGGCCGGAAGGTGAACCCGACACCGGGTTGGCCCTGGACACCAATGACAATTGCTATGTGACTGGATTTTTCGATGACACTAACAATTTTGGAAATATCACACTGACGAATCAAAGTGTCGGCGGCTCGGACATCTATGTGGCCAAATACAATTCCGCCGGCGCGCTCCAGTGGGCGCAACGCGCGGGCGGCGGTGCCGGCAACTTTAATTACGGACGCGGGATAGGCACGGATACCAACGGGAATATTTATGTCACAGGCGGTTATCAAAGTCCGGCGACGTTCGGCGGCATCAACCTGCCTGCCACTTCAGGTGAAGAATTTTTCTTCGCCAAATATAACAGCGCGGGTGCAGTTCAGTGGGTTCAGACTTCCACTGGAGGCTCCGACGATAATAATGGAATCGGGCTGACAGTGGATTCGTCCGGAAACTCCTATGCGCTGGCGGTCCTGGATCACTCGGGAACGAGCCTCACATTTGGATCTGTCACCGTCAACGCGAACAACGGGGGCACCACCTTTCTCATCCTCGTCAAGTACGACAGCAGCGGGAACGCCCAATGGGCGCAACTGTTCGACACCACGCAGGAGACTTTCGGGTCCAAGGTCGCGGTGGACGCGGCCGGAAATGTGTATGTGCGCGGCTTGTTTGAATCGGACATGACAATCGGGAGCAGCAATCTGGTGGTCAGCCCGGCGAATGAGACGGAGAATATGTTCATTGCCAAGTTCAACAACTCCGGCACCCTAATCTGGGTTCAGCAGCCACAAGGAGGTAACTCAGGCGAAGGTGGAGTGGCGGTGGATGCGGCCGGGAACGTATATGTTTCAGGCACTTTTGACACCAACCTAGTTTTTGGCGACGGCATAACTCTGACGAACAAGGCAAACAGCAACGCCCTTTTCGGTGATGCCTTTCTCGCCAAATACAACAGCGCAGGTGCGATCCAATGGGCGCAGCCGGCTGGTGGCACGAACGGTGGTTTTTACTGGGACCTTGCTCTGGACGCACAGACCAATGTCTATGCGGCAGGGTTTCTGGGTTCTGATGCGGCCGTCGCAAAATATTCCAGCGCGGGAACGCTTCAGTGGACTTATTCAGCCAGCGGCCCGACCGCGAGTCCGGTTGCGTCGGGTGTGACCAAATGCGCGGTTGATTCAGCCGGTCATTGCTATCTGAACGGATTTTACCAAGGGACAGCCACCTTCGGCACAACCACTTTGCAATCACAAGAAGCTTGGAATTTCTTCCTCGCCAAACTGTCGGTTCCCGTCTTCAATTTTTCAGCACCACAAATCATTGGCGGCAATTTTACGTTTCTGCTTTCCGGTCCTCCCGGTAGCAATTACGTACTGCAAGTTTCCACGAACCTGATGAACTGGAATTCGGTCAACACTTCCAGCATCCCTGTCAGCGGATCCATCACCTTGACCAATGTCATCAGCGCTTATAACAGCCGCTTTTACCGAGCTTACCTGCAATGAAAGGGTCGGTCATTACCCCGTTATGATTTAATCCAACGACGGTTTATGAAAACTAAACAACGCCTGATTCAAATATTCCTGGCCGCCACGTTCGTACTGATGGCTCTTGAGGCCCAGGCCAGCGTGGTCTTTACTAATCTGCATTCCTTCGGAATTTTTACCAATGGCGCATATCCCTCTGCCGCCCTGGTGCAGGGGAGCGATGGAAATTTTTATGGCACGACTGCCGACGGCGGCACAAACGGCGGCTACGGCACTGTATTCAAAATCAGCACGAACGGAGTTTTGACCAGCCTATATTCCTTCACCGGTGGCAATGATGGCGCAGGTCCATCTGGGCTGGCGCAGGGGAGCGATGGAAATTTCTATGGCACAACTGCCGGCGGCGGAACAAATCATTGGGGAACCGTCTTCAAAATCACTACCAATGGAGTTTTCACCAGCCTGTATTCCTTCATGGGGGGCCTTATGGATGGCGGAACTCCCCACGGCCTAGTACAAGGCCGCGACGGCTATTTCTACGGCACAGCTTTGCAAGGCGGTACCTATGGTGTTGGCACCATGTTCAAAATCAGCACCAATGGAGCGTTGACAATGGTGTATTCATTCACTGGTGGCAATAATGGCGCATATCCCAATGGGCTGATACTGGGCAGCGACGGTTATTTCTATGGTACTACTTATGGAGATGGGCCGTCGTCTTACTTGGGGAGCTACGGTAGCATTTTTAAAATCAGCTTCAATGGAGCGTTCACTAATCTGTATTTGTTCACTGATGGCAACAATGGCGCTTTTCCCGATGCCGGGTTGGCGCAAGGTAGTGATGGCAGTTTCTATGGGACGGCTGCCAACGGCGCGTACAGCGCTGGCGTCGTATTTAAAGTTAGCACCAACGGAGTGTTCACCATCGTATATTCATTTACCGGTGGCGATGATGGCTGGAATCCTGAAGCCGGGCTGATACTGGGCAGCGACGGTTATTTTTATGGCACAGCTGAAGGAGGCGGCACGAATGACTTTGGTACGGTTTTCAAAATCAGCACCAACGGAGTGTTGACCAGCCTGTATTCCTTCACTGGCGGCAATGACGGTGCAGGTCCGGAGGTCGGGCTGGTACAAGGTAGCGATGGTTATTTGTATGGCACGACTTACCAAGCCGCTGATGGCCATAGCGGTGCTGGTACAGTTTTCAAAATTAGCG
Organism: uncultured bacterium; assembly: GCA_963723125.1. Classification (GTDB taxonomy): domain Bacteria; phylum Verrucomicrobiota; class Verrucomicrobiia; order Limisphaerales; family UBA11358; genus UBA11358. The sequence goes on along the minus strand of CAVRPQ010000006.1, from coordinate 413,010 downwards.
TCAGTGGATCGTTAACGACCTTGTATTCCTTCACCGATAATTTGGATGGTGTAAATCCAGAGGCCGATCTGGTGCAGGGCAGCGACGGCTATTTCTATGGCACGACTTACATAGGCGGCACGAATGGCTATGGCACTGTGTTCAAAATCAGCGCCAGCGGAGTGCTGGCTCCATTGTATTCTTTCACCGACCACAATGATGGCGGCTATCCCTATGCTGGGTTGGTGCAGGGCAGCAGCGGTTATTTGTATGGCACGACTTATTTGGGCGGCACAAACTTCTCTGGCACAGTTTTCAAAATCACCACCAATGGCGCGTTGACCAAGCTGTATTCGTTCACCGACGGCAACGATGGCAGTGAGCCGGGCAAGCAGGATTGATGCAAGCCAGTGACGGCAATTTCTATGGCACGACCCAGGGAGGCGGCACGAATTTTTCTGGCACAATTTTCAAAATCAGCGCCAGCGGGGCATTCACCAATTTATTCTTTCATCGGCGGCAATGACGGCACGAGTCCGATGCCGGGTTGATGCAGGGCAACGACGGCAATTTGTATGGCACCATTGTCTTGGCGGCACAAACTACTTTGGGGCCGTTTTCAAAATCACCGCCAATGGGGTGTTCACCGCCTTTATTCCTTCACCGGCGGCAATGACGGCGGACAACCCGAAGCAGGATTGGTGCAAGGCAGCGACGGCAATTTGTATGGCACGACCTATTCCGGCGGCACAAACTCCCTGGCACCGTGTTCAAAATCACCACCAATGGCGTGTTGACTCCCCTGTATTCCTTCACCGGCGGATGACGGCGCTTGGCCAGAAGCGGGACTTGTTCAAGCCAGCGATGGCAATTTGTATGGCACCACTTCCGGGGCGGCACAAACTTCGATGGCACGGTGTTCAAAATCACCACCAACGGCGTGTTCACCTCGCTGTATTCGTTCACCGGCGGCAATGACGGCGCAGGGCCGAAAGCTGGACTCGTCCAAGCCAGCGATGGCAATTTCTATGGCACGACTTACCAAGGCGGAATCGGTGGGAACGGCGTCGTATTTCGTATTTCGGTAGGATTGCCGGCCAGTCCTACTGTTCAGCTTACAGCCAACCCAACCAACGGGGAGGTGCCTTTGACAGTCCAATTTTATTCGCCTGGTGTCGACAATGACAGCAACACTATTACTGCTTGGAACTGGAATTTTGGCGACGGCGGAACCAGCACGTTGCAAAATCCGTCACATACCTATACAACTGTCAGCACTTTTACACCGAATCTTGTAGCAACGAACAATAACGGTGTCGCAGTGGTTGGCTATGGGCCTCAAATAGTAACGACTAATGGTCCTCCCAGCGTCACAATTCAACCGACGAATAACTCAATTATTGTTGCTGTCGGTGGCAATTTGAACTTTGCCGTGTCGGCGACGGGCACCGGGCCGTTTAGTTACCAATGGCAACTTAATGGAACCAACCTTCCAGATGGATTATCACCACAGTGGCGGGCAACGGGACGGATGGCTATTCAGGCGACGGCGGCGCGGCCACAAATGCAGCATTGAATTTTCCCGAAGGCGTGACGGTGGATGCCGCCGGTAATCTGTTCGTTGCGGATTTCTATAACAATCGCATCCGCAAGGTGGGAACTAACGGAATTATCACGACGGTAGCGGGGAATGGAACGGACGGCTTTTCCGGCGACGGCGGCGCGGCGACCAATGCGGAATTGTGTCATCCCGAAGGCGTGGCGGTGGACGCCGCCGGCAACCTGTTTATTGCGGATGATATAACGAACCGCATCCGCAAGGTGGGAACCAACGGCATTATCACCACGGTGGCGGGCAATGGGACATACGGTTACTCCGGCGACGGCGGCGCGGCGACCAATGCGGAATTGTATTTTCCCTATGGCGTGGCCGTGGACGCCTCCGGCAACCTGTTCATTGCGGATGTTATAACAACCGCATCCGCAAGGTGGGCACCAACGGGATTATCACCACGGTGGCGGGCAACGGGACTCAGGCTACTCCGGCGATGGCGGCGCGGCGACCAATGCGGAATTGATCCCTACGGCGTGGCGGTGGACGCCGCCGGCAACCTGTTCATTGCGGATACGTATAACCACGCATCCGCAAGGTGGGAACCAACGGGATTATCACCACGGTAGCGGGAGGGAACCAAGGCTACTCCGGCGACGGCGGCGCGGCGACCAATGCGGAATTGGATTATCCTAGGCGTGGCGGTGGACGCCAGCGGTAACCTGTTCATCGCGGATTACTATAACAAGCGCATCCGCGAGGTGGGAACAAACGGGATCATTACCACGGTGGCAGGCAATGGGTACAGCCGGCTACTCCGGCGATGGGGGCCGGCGACCAATGCCGAATTGAATAATCCCGATGGGTGGCTGTGGACGCTACGGGCAACCTGTTATTGCGGATACTGAGAATATGTCATACGCAAAGTAGTACTCCATGGTCCAATACTTATGTTGAATGTTTCGGTTTTTGAAAATGCAGGGGCGTATGACGTGGTAGTGTCTAGTCCGTATGGCAGCGTCACTAGCAGCGTGGTCAATGTTACCATTTCCCTCCCTCCACTCATTTTGTCCGCGTCACAAATAACCATTGGAAAAACCAATTTACATTTCTGCTTTCCGGTCCCGGCGGCAGCAATTATGTACTGCAAGCTTCCACCAACCTGTTGAACTGGAGTTCGGTCAGCACTTCTACCATTCCTGTCAGCGGATCCATTTACCTGACAATGCATCAGCGGTTATAACAGCCGCTTTTACCGAGCTTACCTGCAATGAACGTTTCGGTCATTACCCCGTTATGATTTAATCCAACGATTGTTTATGAAAACCGAACAACATCTGATTCAAATATTCATGGCCGCCACGTTCGTACTGATGGCTCTTGAGGCCCACGCCAGCGTGGTCTTTATCAATCTGCACCCGTTCTCCGAAAAGAGCACCCACGCCGCCATCGTTTGCACTCGAAACCTTTCACACCTTTTTTCCTCCTCCTCAGAAAATCGCGTTTTGCGGACAAGCCCTAAATAAAGCTTATGAAATCTAAAATTGTTTGTATCTTGATCACGATTGTGCTGGCCATAATATATCTCCGTCCAAGCACAAAGCTTTTCTACATTGCATAGCTTTGGAATTATGTCCGGTGAACACTCCGAGGCGCCATTGATACAAGGTTCCGACGGGAGGCTCTATGGCACAGCCCCTGTGGGCGGTGGAAACGGCACTGGCACTGTATTTGCCATCAACACCAACGGCACTGGCTTTACCGTACTTCATACTTTTTCATATGTCTATACACAGGGCGCTAACGGTGACGGGTATACCAATAGTGATGGGGCGTTTCCAGCGGCCAGTTTGATTTTGTCGGGCAACACACTCTATGGCACGACAAGTGAAGGCAGCACAAATGGTAATGGCACGGTATTCGCCGTCAATACCAACGGCCACGGATTCAAAACCCTTTATACTTTTTCCGAATATACTTTTTCCGCATCCAACGATGACTTTCTGAGCATTGATGGGGCCGATCCAGTGGCAGGTTTGGTTTTGTCCGGCAACACCCTTTACGGAACGACGCAATATGGCGGCACCAATGGGAATGGCACGGTGTTCGCCCTCAATACCAATGGTACTGGTTTTACAATTCTTCATGATTTTACAGCATTAATTGCGAATGTCTATAATCCATACTATTCTACCAACAGTGATGGGGCCAATCCATTGGCAGCTTTGGTCCTATCCGGGAATACACTCTACGGTACGACAAGAAACGGCGGCACCAATAGTAATGGCACGGTGTTCGTACTCGACACCGATGGCACAAGCTTTAAAACTTTGCATAACTTCACCGGGGACAGCGACGGAGGCAATCCGGCGGCAGGTTTAACCTTGTCTGGCAACACGCTTTATGGCACGGCTCGCAATGGCGGTACAAATAACACAGGAACCGTTTTTGCCGTCGGTACGGATGGCGCCGATTTCGTCATTCTCCACACTTTTTCAGCAATTTATGATTAACTAATGTTGACGGAGCGTATCCGAATGCAGATATAATTTTGTCCGGCAACACGGTTTATTGTACGACAAGCGAGGCCGGTCCGCATGGCGGAGGCACAGTGTTTTCCCTTAACACCAACGGGACTGATTACACTAACCTTTACGACTTCATGAATCAAAATGACGGGAGTGAGCCAACCGGCGTGATATTATCTGGCAATATGCTATACGGCACGGCGATGAACGCAGGGGCGAATGGCCAAGGTGTGGTATTTGCCGTCAGCACCAGTGGCACTAACTTCAGCACCCTTTTTAGTTTTTCGGAAAATTATGCTAATGCGAATGGCCCTGTCAACAGCGACGGCTCATCTCCGAGAACGAGTTTGAATTTAACTGGTACCACCCTGTATGGGACAGCCCCGGATGGAGGGCCAAATGGCCACGGCACAGTATTCGCCGTAACGACCAACGGAACTTTCACCACTATTTCCAGTTTGCCGGATGGCGACAGTCCGGAGAGTGCTTCAATTTTGTCGGGGAATACGTTTTATGGGACAACATACGAAGGTGGTACAGACGGCGATGGCACTGTGTTTGCTGTCAACACCGACGGCACTGGTTACACTAACCTTTACAATTTCACCGATGGCAATGACGGGGAGTGGCCCATAGGAGGTTTAATTTTGTCTGGCGGCACGCTTTATGGAACAACGATAAGCGGTGGAACGAATAACCTTGGGACTTTGTTTGCCATTAATACTAACGGAACAGGTTTCATCACGCTCTATAGTTTCACCCTCAGTGAAGGAGGAGCAAATCCATTTGTTTTATCGAACAATAAACTCTATGTTGTTTGTTCCGGGAATGTTTTGTCTTACCCCACATTGTTTTCCATCAACACCGATGGCACTGGTTTTACGAACATCGGCACTTTCAGCTTCCCCAATGGACTTACGCCAATTAATGGCATAATTTTGTCGGGGAACACCATCTATGGCACGACAAAATTAGATGGTGCAAATGACGAAGGGTCCGTGTTTTCCATTAACACCGATGGCACCGACTTCGAGATACTTTATAGTTTTTCGGCACTTTCTGCTGGGACCAACAGTGGCGGTGCGTATCCAGAGGCAGGTTTAATTTTGTCGGGTAATACGCTTTATGGCACGGCAAGTGAGGGGGGTGCGTTTGGCGCAGGCACGGTGTTTTCTATCAACACGGACGGCACTGGTTTTGCCACGCTGCATAGTTTTAGTCAGCCTATTTATGGTTTTTACTTCGAGACTGCCGATTACGGGGCCGAATTCTATACGAATAGCGATGGCGCATATCCATGGGGAGGCTTAATTTTGTCGGGAAACACGCTTTACGGTACGGCAACTGAGGGCGGTGCGAATGGCTATGGCACCATGTTTAGTCTTTCCTTGCCGTCATCGTCTAGTTCGCCGGAGTTATCCATTCTTCTTGCCGGCCAGAGTGTGATATTGACTTGGCCAAGTACCGCCATCGGTTACACACTCGAATCCGCTACTAATCTGGTTCAGCCTGTCACCTGGGCCGCCGTTTCTCCTGCGCCGGTCGATATTAACGGCCAATTTACTGTGACCAATGTAATTTCAGGAAAACAGATGTTTTACCAATTGTCGCAATGATTGATTTACCCTTCTATGAAAAAGTGCCAGCAGAAGTGCCAGCAAACTTCATCGGTTGAGAGTAAAATGGAGTTAAAAGAAGCCCGTTGAAGTAGGCCAAAGTAATTTGGGGAATGAAATCCGAAAGAAGCGCCTTGATTTAGGGGCAATTAGGGACAATTCCAGTTCGTGTTTGTTCGCATTGGCGCGTTATGCCGGAAAGGGCAAAATCACAAAATTGCCAATCTTTACGAGACAAAAACGCATTATTGCGAAATTATGAGAATCGCCCTGTTTGGGTTCGAGCCCCGCCACTCCCGCCATTCTCAATATGGTGATGAACAACGCCGCCGCAGTTGCGACGATTCGTTGAAGGGCTGATTTACCTTGATTCAGGCATATTAGCCTTTACTTACAAGCACTTCCGGAAGTGCTGACAGCCGATTTTTAAAAACGCCACAACTCGCACCGGCCGCGGATCTGTGCAAAACGATGTCCGAGAATAAAACCAACGCCTGTAATGGCTTTTGAAGTTTGGACATCCGAACCCAAAAATGACACAAATGCAAAATGGGGGTGTGACGTGTGACACGATTTTAGCCGGCGAAACCGGAGTTGAAGGAAAGTTGCAAGGGCGATACAATCGGGCTGCCGGATGCCCGCGCAGCCCAATTCAATACACCAAAACAATCGCCACGGATTGGCGCACGGAGGAGACTGCGGATTTACTGTCTGCCGGCGAGGCTGCCGGTACAAGTTTAACCTCTGGCGATTGGCTTAAAAAATTGCGGAGCAGATTACCCTTGATCGCATAGTTCACATTTTGCGGGAGGCTCCCCTGCGAGCGCAAAACTGCAAGATCATTCAGCCGCGCCACTACGACGCCTTTGACGCGCCCGGCCGTATCCACGAGCGGACCGCCGGAATTACCAGGCTGCACAGGCACACTAATTTGGTATTGGGTCGCGTCATCCATCAAACCGGAAAGGCTGCTGATTTTTCCGTCCGTGTATTTTGGCTCCATGCCTTGCAAATCAATGTCGGGGAAACCAATCGTGAAAACCGGATCCCCCAACTGAACATCGTTGGTCGAAATGGAAAGAGCAGTGAAATCCCCGGACACCTTTAAGAGTGCAAGGTCTTTCGTTTCGTCAACGCGCACCACTTCCGCCGACAAAACATCCCCGCCGGTTCTAACCTTCACCTTGCGCGCATTCCTGACGACGTGGGCATTTGTAATCAGATAACCATCCTCCGAAACAAAAAAGCCGGAACCTGATGCCGTGAGATTATCGCTGTCCGGCAATTTGGCCACGGCGTCAATTTGAGGTGCGCCAGCAAGCGGCAACGAATCATAAGCCTTATGCCCGGACAAAACCGTCTGCGGAATATCGGACCTGTCGCATACGCGGCCAACGTCATAGGAGCGGATCGTCCGGTCGTCGCCAAGCTTGTTGACGTAGCTGTAAGTACCCGTTTGTTTGGCGGTGAAGCTGACGTAGTCTGTGTCCGAAAGTTGCGATGATAGATGTTTGACAAAAATTGCGACCGCCGAATCTACCCCAGGCATGGGGTCAACAATGTCTCCATCATCCAGCACCTGGATTACCTTCACATTGTCAAACTCCACCCAATCAGCCTGCGGCTTGCGTGTGTCGTAAACGACCCCTTCGACTTCGCGGAAAGAACCGCTTTCTATTGCCCGATCCAGGCTGTTTTCTGCGGCAGCCGCCTGAGCAGCCTGGGCGGCGGCCTGTGCTTTCTGGCCGATATTCCATGACGCGAGAAAATCTGTCGGTAGCTTGTCCACTTTTACCGAAGTTCCACCGCCTGGAAAGAGAATGATGACAAGACCGCCACTGCCAAGGTGAACATCGGTGATATTGCTATAAGAATTGCCGTTGACCTCGACCTGTGAAAGGCCGGCACCGAATGCAGCCTGCCCCACTACAGCGGCCAAAACCACTGCCAGCAAAGCCTTCATGGCAGTAATCATAAAACAAACACGCAAGCTGTCAACCAATTCAGTTGCCGGCTGCCGGCAGATCGGGGAACAACCTGTTAAATTCGGCCATCATAGCCTCCAGCTTTTCGTGATCACTTTCCAGCCTCATCAGCGCGCTTCGAAGCTTTTGTGGATCGTTTAAAAAGGATGCAGCCTGTTCTTGCTCTGCTGAAGAAATCTCAGATTTTAGGCGTTCCACCAGCACCGAGTCAGTTTGACGCCCCAATTCCTCTCGCAAGAGTTTCCCCCTTTCCTCAGTGATCTGTTTCGCTAGAAAATACTTTGCTGATGCGACTTGGAATTTTTCTATCTCAAGCAGCCAGACGAATAAGGCTTTCAACACGTAAGCATCATCTCGGTCAAATGTCATATGCTCTGTTTTGGTCTTGCGCCCGCCGGCGCGGCATTGACGCCTGCTATTTCAATTTCATTCGCGTTGCCAATTCTTCAGCGATGGCGCGGCGAATCAACGCATAAAATTTCATCAAGTGCACAGGCGCGCGGTTCGCGACTGAAACAATATGCTCAAAAAAGGATGACAATTCCTCCCACGACAGTGATTTTAAACGGAACGCATCTGCAATGGCCTTTACATTTTTCGAGGTGACCAATTCCCCTATCCCCTTCCCAATGGCTTTGACGGAGGCCTCAGTCATTTTCACATGCGCCCGCGCGGGCCCCTCAATGAAAGCGAGCGCCGTAATTTCAAACGCCCGGTCCGCATCCATCGGCATTAAGAGTTCATCGACCTCAATTCCCAACCGGATAGCGATTTGATGCAACACCGGCGGTCGCGGAATGCGGCCCGCTTCATATCGTTGATAAGTGGCCTGGTTGGGGACTCCAATAAACTTCGCAAACTCAGCTTGGCTCATCTTGCCGCGTAAGGCCTTGAGATTCAGTGAAAAGTGAAAAAACGAAATTTTTGATTGTCGGTGTTGACTCATACACCAAATCGGTGTTAACTTTAATTCCGAAACATGTTACAGGCAGCAAACAATAAAAGCGAGCCGAATAAAAAGCAGCAACCTAACACCGTCGTTTCGCGGCGGCCATCTGGCGCTGATGAGGCAATGACCATAACTCGCGCAGCTCGAATTCTTCGTGTCAGTCGAACCCATCTTTCGCGCGTGATAAACGGCCATGTCCGCAGCCGGAGGCTTTCGCAATATTACAATGACCTGATATCTCAGCAAACCAAAACCAAAAACGCATGAAAATATTAACCATCTCCCTTTCACAAGTCGCGAAGCTTGACAAAGAACTGGCCGAGTTTGACCGCCTCGAAAATAAAACCCGCACTGACATCCTGGCTGCGGCCAAATCCGACATCCCGTTGGACTTGGCGCAGCAAAAGATTCGTGACGCCCGATTGACCCTCGACTTGATTGATGCGAAACGCGCAAAGCTTTCGGGGCCACGCGACGAAGCCCTCAGCGAACTTTCCACGCAGTTGAAAGGGCACGTTGAGGCTTGGAATTCTGCGATCAGAAAAGGGATTGAGACGATCGAGGCCCAAGTCGTTGAAACCATGACTCAATTTTTTAACGACGATGAAGTGGAGTGCCGGCGCTTTTGGTCGGAGGGAAACATGCCCCGGCTTCTCATTTTTCATGAATGGCGCCAGGCGTTTTACCCTACCGACTGTTTAAGGCAACGGATGGAACGTGATCTGGTTGGGACGGCAAAAGATTTTCTCCGGTCCGTGGAGCGCCACAGCGCCGTCTTAAAACTCGACCTTTCAATCTTGAATTAAATTTATGATTCGCCGCGAAATTCACCCGATTACCCGCGTTCTGGATGAAAAACAAGGGCTCGTCCAATACACCGCCAGCACCGAGAAGCAAGACAGCTACAACGAGATCATCCGTGCCGATGGCTGGCGATTTGATGACTTCGAGAAAAATTCTCCGTTTGTGGATAGTCACGATTACTCAAGCATCAACAAGGTAATCGGCCACGTCACTGATTTCCGGGTCGAGCGAAAAAATCTCGTCAATGTTGTCAAGTGGGCGATTGATGTTTCTGAAAACGTTCTCGCGCAGCTTGGTTTCAAGATGACGGTCGCCGGCCATTTAAAAGCCGTCAGCGTTGGATTTATGCCGGTGCGTACCGTCACGCCATACGACCGCGACCAGCAGGCCTGGCGTGATGAATGCCAGAAGCTGGATATGGACCCGGACAAGACAGACTGCCGCGGCATTTATCTGGAACAGCAGCAAAAAGAACTTTCCGCGTGCGTCATCGGGGCAAACCCTGACGCGCTGGCGCGAAGCTATTCGGACGGTATCCTGACGGATTCGACCATCACCAAGATTTCAAAGCACTTCCCGGAATTTTCGCGCCGCGTCGAGCGGGCGGTCAAGCCGGCTCGTCGCAGTTACAGTTTTTCAACCTCTCAGAAACAACCCGACGCCATCGGTGAAATGATGACAGCGCTTGGGCTTGAAACCGAACCCACCGCCGCCGCAACACCAACCGCAGCCACTATGAAAACGAAACCTTCTACCTTTTCCGAACAGCTCGCCAACACTGGCACAATCTTTTTTGACAGCATCGAATCTGCCCGCCGGTCCGGCAGCGATTCAGAGATTGAGCTCGCTGTGCGGAAGGCGTTCGCTTCAGTAGCGCGCGAACAGCACGCGGCCTATGGCGATCCCGTGGTGCGCTATCTGGACGCCAAACCCGAGCGCCGCTTTTTCTGGAACGCGGTCGCGCGTCGGCTCGGCGGCGGATTCAGAGCCGACTCGCCGGAAGCGAAAGTTTGGCAACGCGCAGTCAGCGGGATTAATCTCCAGGACACGTTTGGCCCAGGGCTTTTGGAGTCAATGCCGGTTGCCGACGAGATTTGGAATTTAATTTTGCAGTTCGGCCAATACAAATATCTCGGCCTACGAAAGATGATTGGGGCGTACACTCGGTATGCTCAAGTTACCCAATACCCGAATGCAATTTTCATCACGCCCAGCGGGCAGGGCCAAACGACAATCCCGGAAGATACCAGCCTGCTAGGCAGTGCCCTGACTCCGCTGGCCAATACGATTGCCTGCCTGATCACTTGCAGCCTGGCATGGCTCCAAGACGAGAAAGTTGACCTATCAGAAGTCCTCTTGTCGAAGTTCGTCCAAGGGCTTGCGGCCCGGATTGATTATGGATGCTTCCAGGGGAACGGCCAGGATGACCAGACCAACGGCATGTGCACCGGGCTTTTTGCCGATCTGACAATCCCGGCCTACGTCGCGCCGGCAGGCGAAACGACGATTGCCGGTTTGCAACGCAACGATTTCATTAACACTATCGCTCAGGTTGCGCCAGCGGCTTTACAGCGCATGGACAGCCAGCCACCGCGTTGGTTCATATCTCCGGTTTTAATTCCGCAACTGCTGGTTTTGTGGGATGGAACGGCCAAAAACTACCTGCTCAAGACGCCGGCAGAAACACGCGGGGAATGGCTCCTGGTTGGATTTCCTGTGACTTTTTGTGCGCAAGCGCCGAGTGTCAACGCCGCAAACGCCAAGGTTGCCGTATTCGGCAACGGGGACGCCATGTTAGTTGCGCTGCAGGAAAAGTTTGAGATCGCGAAATCGGACAAAGGTGCGGCATTCGGCAGCGCCAACGCATCGTTTCGCGCTCTCGGCCGTGGTCGTAGTTCGCTGCGTGTCGCCAACGGCTTTGCCTCACTGAAACTCGCCGCCGGGTAAAACATTTTTACGCCGTCAATCGGCCTATGTCTGGTGAACTCAAAAGCAAATCTCAAATCGGACCAGCGGCGCCGGTCCGGCCCGGCACCGTTTCAGGCGGCGCATGACCCGGCGCGAGCGGACAGCCCGGCGTTTGGAGTGGGAAGCCAGGCACCCGATTCTCAGTGGCAGGATAAAATTACAGATTACATACTGCCTCCAGGGAATTACCGGGGGCGTAACCGACAAACCAAAACCAAAATAGCGCAATAAAAAATGACCCCGCCCCCCCCAAATCCAGATGGTGAAGGCTCACCGAATAAAACCAAGTTGGCTGACAATCCTGCCAGCAAGGAAACATTGAAACGCACGATCCTTGGATGGACTGAGACTTTCCAACAATCTACAGAGTGTAACGACGACCCTTTATGGGTCATCGCTTCGGTGGCCGATCTGCGAATTTTCAAGGACTATTACGACAACTTTTATGCGGATTACCCGGTTGCTCTGTCCGTCGAAGAGTATTCCAGCAGTCAGTCTGGAAAGTATTCGGTGACTCGCCGGCGTCATCGTGTGAGCCGGAAGTTTGCCCTTCTGCAAATTCTGCTTGCGGCGGTTCCCGACGAATTATTTGACCTGCTTCCGAAGGAGTTATTGGTTGCCGAAAACGATCCGAACGATAAGGCGACCACTAAAACGCCGTCAAAGAAGGGGGCTGTTCCATTCACCGGGCCGGATGGCGGGTTTAAGAAAAATTGACGATTCAACTATGAGCGGGAAAACAACAGTTTGCCGCCGCCCAGCGGACGCTGTGAGTTTCTGGCGGGCGCACGTTGCGCTACCTGATGCTTCCGATTCAGCCGAAGGTTTCTGGATCATCACGCTCAATCGAGAACGGCAATTCGTCAAGGTGTTCGCGCCGTCAACCCGGGCCTTTGGTGCAGCACAGCGTTTTGCGGACGAAGTTTTTTCGGAAGTGTTTCTGCGTTATGCCAAGCACTTCGTTTTGATTCACTCCCGGCCTGGCGCTACGCCGGCCCCGGCCGCTGATGACGTTGCGCGCGTCCGCGCGTTAATCCTGGCTGGCCGCGAAAAGGGCATTCACCTGCTTGACGCAATCATTATCGGGCAGCCCAGCGACGACCATCCTGCCGGCTGTTTTTCATTCCAGCAGTTGCGGAATTTCGCCGCGCCAGTTCCATTTGGGGATAAGGCAAAAAACACCATGACACATTCAAAGTATGCCTGACCTGGAATATAAAATCACGACCACCGCCGATGGAACAGGCGCCAAGCAAACCGCGCAGGACATTGACGAGATAAATAGGGCCGCCCGAGGCGCGACCCCGGCCGCTGCTGATCTTGGAAAGGAGTTCGACAAAACCGGCGAGCACATGACCCAATTCGGCAGCAAGGGCCGCGAGATTTATATTTTGTTCGCTGAGTTGAACCGTTTAATTCCAGGTTTGGGAGATTCGCTGCGGTCCCTGAATGCTGTGGGGTTGAATCCAGTCATTGCCACATTGAGCCTCGTCGCCCTGGCATTTTATGAGTCCAAAAAGGCGATCACCGATTGGAACAAATCGCTGGACGACTCCGCCGCCGCCGCCGCTGACCCTACCTTTTTGGATGGCATCAATGCGCGCATTACCGTGCTTGCCCAGGCCAAAACCGCCGCTGAGGAATATGCGCAAAAGGAAGCTGCCGTAGCCGTCGGCGAACAAACGATTGCCACCGCGTTGCAAAATCAATTGCAGTACATGGCAGCCATCGAGCAGGCGCGCGGCCAGCAAACGCAGGCGCAGAAAGCACTGGCGCTCGCTAAAATTGGCCAGGCCGAGACGGAAGGAAACCTCACACCCTCCCAGGCCATTGAACAGCGCGCAGGGGTCGAGAAGGAATTTGCCGCGCGTGAATTCACCGAGAAACAACAGGCCGCCACAGATAAATTCCAGACAGGTCAACTCAACTTGTTCGTCGCTAAACAGGTTCAGCCATTACTTGATTCAGTCAAGACGGCAGCGGACAGCAGGGCGACTCAGGCGGAAGCTAAATTCAGACAGGCCCAGGAGGACGCAAAGAAATTTGAGAAGCCCGAAGACGTTAAGGCCGCCATGAAGCCTCTTGAGGATGCGGTCGCCACTGCGCAACAACGGGTGCACGAGGAGCAAATTAACGTTTCCCGATCCGGATTGATGCCGGAACAAAATGCCCGCGATAAAGCTGCTCTGGCCAGCGCACAGCAACAACTTGGAAATGCCCAAAAGGCGGCGGAGGGAATGCAGGACCATATCCGCCAGCTTCAGCGCGAATCAGGTGAGTCGGCAAAGGAGAATCTTGGACGATTAAAGGGAACCGCCGACCTGGCTGACAAAAAAGCGCAGGAGGGTCTGGACGCCATCGCTAAATTGCAAAGCGAAGTCGAGCAACAGGGAAAAATTATCAGCGGCACCGGCCCTCTGAGTGCTTCGACCCAAAATGCCCAGCAGCAGACCATTTCGACCACGGAGACAACCGGCCTGGAAAAACAAGCCAGGGAGGATGTTGAAAAATATCACAGGGACATCGCTTCAGGGAATTTCAAGGACGCGCTGGCTGTCTTGCAAGACCTCAACAATGCCCTGGCCGGTCATGCGGAAGTTTTGCAGTACGTCAAAGGTTTGGGGGTAAATGTCTCCCAACTCCACGCCGCGATCTCTGAGTTAAAAACTGAAATGCACCAAACCGCGAGCCGCGGGAATTCGTATCTGCTCCAGTGATCATGCCAAAAACTTTCTCCAAATTATTTTTTACAGCTCGCGTGATCGCGGACGCTCTGCGTGTGAGTCAAAAGACGGTCCACCGCCGCGCAAGGCGGGAAAACTGGCCGGCGCGTAGCAACGGCTACCGCATCGAATATCGCGTGCCGTGCAGTGTGCTGCGTTTATTCCGAGCGTCAACGTCATCACCAATCCCCTCGATCCTTTACCAGCCAGCCAGGATCAGGGAACTCAAACGCGCTGCCGCCGTGTTGGGATTCGTTTTGGAACTGCAGCGCGATCCGCAACGCGGCATTGAATGGACGTTACAGGCCACCGTGAAGCGGTTTAAACACCTGATGCGTTTTTCGGTTGGCATATTGCGTCGGTGGGTCTCTGGAGTGGAAGGCGCTGGCGTAGCCGCCCTGGCGGAGCACAAGGCCGGCCGCGTCGGCAGGAAGGCCGCGCGCCTGGACAAAATACTGAGATGAACCCAAACTTTACAAACCGCTCTAAAATCGTCTGTAGCGCGCCGAGGCACAATAGCGCCCCATACCCCGTGGAATCGGCCTGGCGCGTTTTGCAACGGGTTGCCGGCGTTTTGCAAAGGCAAATTTTCGGCAGTCCGGAAAAAAACAGGAATTCGCGATTTTCGGGGAGGCGTTGCGGTAAAAATTGGGGCTATCTGGCCCTGGTCGCGCTAGGCCAGGACCGGGACTGCAATGCTTCCCTTTATTTTTCGTCAACCTAAAAACGATTTATGACCCCACAAACATCACTAGCGCGCCAGGCCAATCCCGAAGGTTACACTGCGGCGCAGATCGCCAATGCGGCGCGCATGTCGAAGCGCACAGTTTTAAGGGCGCTTGCAGACACGCCGCCGGCTGGCAGTATCATCGTCCAAGGCAACGAAACGGCCGTCTGGACGTTTGACATTTTAACCGCCGGCATTCAATCGGCCATTACGAGCCAATCCGCCGCGTGCGGGCTGACCATCGCTGACTATTTGGAAACATTTGTCAGGCCGTGGCAACCGGCGCTGCCGCTTGCCGAAATTGCCGACGCCTGCCTTGCCGACGCCAGGAAGTTGCGCGCCGCATTGCTCCCGTCGTTGCAACGGATGGACGCCACAACGCTGCTGCCGGCGGATCGCATCCGGCTCGGCCTGGAAGATTACAAGTGCGCCTTTGGCCACTCCATTTCTGAACGGCATTTGCAACGGTTGCTAATGCGAACGCTTTGGCGCGACGGCGGCATGAAAGACTGGCAGCGGCTCGAAATTTATCTACCTGAGAAATCGGCTTACAAGCCTGATGCAAAACGGTTGCTGCCCGCCGAGATGGACTTCAAACCGTTATCTGACGCAATCCAGGCATTCACCGATCCGACCGCGCCGGCGCGGACGGAGATTGCCGCATTTTGGGCGGAAGCGTTTGAATTCTACCAGGCCGGCGCGGAGACCAGGCGCGAGCAGCGCGCGTTGCGCCGTGAGTTGGTGAAGTTCCTTTACCGGCACGCGCCCTGGCTGGCATCGAGCAAACGCGCGCTGCGCGTCGCCTTTGACCGCAAGTACGCGCGCTGGATTGAAAACGGCGAATCATCCGCCGCGCTATTGGATGGCCGCGAATTGAAGCGCGGCGAGAAACGCGCGCCGGAAATTCCAAATGCTGACGTGGACAAGATTGTCTGGCACGCGGCGAGAAATTACGGCGGACGTGTCGCTCCGGCTTTGCGCGATTTTGCCGTCAGCGGTGAGCGGTCCGGCCTGGACGCCGGCACGGTTGAAATTATCACGCGCCATCATGCCCGGAAAAGCCAGTTTAACCGCCGCTTGACCGCGCGCGTGGCGGGCGACGTGAAAGCCATAAAGCCGTTTTTCCTGAACAAAAAAGTCAGAGACGACGCCACTGCGCACGTTGAACGCGACTACTCGAAACTCGCTTCAATGGAAATCATCAACGCGGATGACTTCACGTTTGGGGTTTATTTTTATGTCCCCGATGGAAACGGCTGGTTCAATCTCACGCGCGGGCAATGCCTGCTGATGCTGGACGTTCGCTCCTGGAAAATCATTGCCTGGTCCCTGCAACCGGAGCGCAACTACAACTCCCTGGTGATCCGCACGCTGATGAACCACGTTTGCACCGGCTGGGGAATTCCCGGCACCTGGTATTTTGAGCGCGGCATTTGGCAAAACTCGCACGTCGTCAAAGGGACGGCGCCGCAGGGCTGGGATGTTGCCTGGCCTGGAATTGAAGTAAAGACTGGCTGGGAAACTCTCGGCGTCCAATTCCGTCACGCCATCCGCGCCCGGACAAAGCCCGTGGAGCGCGTCGGCGGACTGTTGCAAGACCTGATGCACGGCGTTCGCGGCTACTGCGGACGCGACGAGCGCCGCGATTGTCCTGAAGTCACCAGCCGCGCCTTGCGGGATATCCAATTCAGGCGCGTGAATCATCCCGGTGAACTTTTTTTGTCATTCGACGAGTGGCACGAGCAACTCGGCCAGCTCATAGACCGTTACAATGCAGCCAGCCAGGACGGAAAAGTTTTACAGGGGTTAAGTCCAGACGAGGCATTTGAAAAATTCTGGCCGCATGGCGATCCGCCGACTCGCCTGGACGCCAATAGCTGGCACCTGGTTGCGCACTACGTCAGTCCAAAGCCGGTGACAACCAACGGCATCTGCTTCCGCATCGGCAGCAAGAGTTTCGTTTATCGCAATGAACGCACCGGGCGGGATCGCGGCAAAACGCTTTTAGCCTGGTTTGACCCGGAATGCCCTGAATCTATTTGCGTCACTGACATGAACAAAAAAAATCCTTACCTAGTGGAACGCTCCAGGCCGGTTGATTTTCTCGCCGAGCCTGGTAATCCGGTTTTTGAGCGCGAGACGGCCAACGCTGCATCACACAGCGTCTATCCGCGCGCGCGCTACAACGTACTCAAGGCCAAATTCGAGCCGACATTCCGACGCAACCTGGTGGACGCTGAGACCGCTGAAACCGCGCAGGAAATGCAGCGGCAACGCACGGAGAAAGTCACAGAGCAACGACAAGCCAGCGCCACAAGAAATCGCGCGAGCGTCAATTTCCACCGTCTCGGCATGGCCATGCCGGCGCGGTTGAGTCCAGAGCAAGCAGACGCCGCGCGCGAGCTGGCCAAACTATTACAGAAACACAAGAAAACCTCCAACGAAGTCGCCGCGCCATTAGGGAATAAATCACTCACCGAACACAACGGAAAATTCACCTACCATCTAAAGCCGTCTGGCAGTGATGAATCAAAATACGTGGATTATCTTCTCGAACGCTTGACCGTTTTCCGTAAGGCCGGCAAATCCTTCGGCCAGAATTTCAACAGCGCGATCTCTTTTAATGTCACGCGGAAGATTGCGCAAAACCAGATCGGCGGTGATATTTACGCGCCTGAAAACTTTGAGGCTGTTTGCGTCCATTTAAAGCACAAGATAGACGCGACGATTCTCGGCAAGCGCAACCAGGGGAAGGGAATACCTAACTATCACGAGTTTGAGGCGAATTTTGCCGGCGCAGGAGAGGAGAAAACACTTTGAGCAACACTCGCCACATAAGCGAAGGCGGCGCGTTCCGACAGGAGCGATTTGCGTCAAGCCAGGAATACGAGCGCGGCCTGATGGCCAATCTGGTTGCCAAACGTTGCTCAGTTTTGGAGCGAGCCGAAGATCGCGAACTGATTTGGTTCACCCAGTTGATTTCTCACCAGCCCGGCGGGATTAAAAAGCTCGCCGCCGATCTGATGGCTCAATTTCCTGACCGAATCGCGTCTGAATCCATGCGTAAATTCGGCATGAAGTCTGGACAGGTTTATTCGGCGAGCCAGGTCAAGCAAGTCCGCAAGGAAATTGACGGCCAAGCGTTCCCGTTGAAGGGAGAACTTGATCCAGACAGGGAAAATCACTTGATAATGTTCGCGCCGGATTCGGAATATCACGCCCGGCGTGAAGACTTGGAGTATGAAGCTAGTTTCCATCCGGCAAGTTATGCGGCATCCGATTTTGTGAAATGCTGTCGCGACGCGGCAGGGACCGGCTTGGAAAAGCATCTGTTATCGCTTTGCCTCGATCCTGCGCTGCCTATAGCTGAAGGCTTCCTCTGGTATTTCCCGACGCTCGTTTCGACCCTGCGCGAAGCGCAATCAAAGTGGATTGCCAAACGCAGCGGTGACGCCGTCACAAGCATCGGCGGGAAAATAGCCGGCGCGCTCGACTACGGAATGGAAAGCGGCCGGCTGGTGATTATTGACGGTTTGCCACGCATCGGAAAATCCCACGCGGCAAAAGCCTGGTGCAACCTGCACCCCGGCCGCGCGCGTTACGTGGAATGTCCCTCAACCAACGACGATTTTTCGTTTTTCCGCGCCATCGCCATGAGCCTTGGTGTCAGCATCAATCTCAAATCGAAGGCGCAGGAATTGCGAAACCGGATTGAAGAAACGTTGCAGGGGGGTGATCTGGCGCTGGTGATTGACGAAGCGCACTACGCTTGGCCGCAGAGCCACTATCGCAACACAACGCCGGTCCGAATCAACTGGCTGATGACGGCGCTGGTCAATCACGGCGTCTCTGTGTCATTGGTCACAACGCCGCAATTTTTCCGCTCGCAGAAGGCGATTGAAAACGCGACTTGCTGGACAGCCGAGCAATTCATCGGCCGGATCGGGCATTACGAAAAGTTGCCCGACTCACTTTCGCCTGATGACTTGAGGGGAGTTGCCTCGGCGCTGCTACCTGATGGAAATTCTGATTCGATCAAGGCTTTAGTTTTGTACGCGCAAAGCTCGCGCAAATATATCGCTGGCATTGACGCCTTGGTGAACCGCGCGCGGTTCATTTGCCAAAAAGAACAGCGGCAAAAGATTGAATTCCGAGACGTTAAACGAGCCATCCAGGAGAGCGTAATTCCATCCGACGCCGCCTTGACGGGAGCTATTGGCGGCGCATCCAATCCGGCTCGGAAACGAGCCGCCAGGGTGTTTGCAGAGCCGTTGCAAGGCGCTTCCAGAACGTCCGAAATGCAGTTGCCGGTTGATAGAACATCGCGCCGTAGTGTGCGGCCTGTGATGCCCGTTGAGACGTGCCGCAATGGACAGCCCGTCCTGCACCGGCAAGATGACGCAGAAAATTTTGCGGAAAAAAGTTTCCGCTAACTCGACATGCAAAGCCTGATTTGATGCCAGGTGGCATCAACGGTTTGATTGAATTTGAAGCCCGCGAAATGCGGGACTTACCATTTATAGTACCCTGTTGGACACGTTACAGCTCAAATCGTCACAAATGCGCCGACGTGATACAGTGACCCCTTGTGACATCAACGGTCATAAGGTGACTTTAACCAATGTTCCTGGCGTTCCGTCGAAGTTCTTTCTATCGCTCATCGTGGAATCTAATGACCTCCTCACCCTTTTGGCTCCGTTTTGGCCTCCACACCAAACGTTTTACAACTGGTCGAGGCTTGAAAAAAGGTGGCAAGTGGAACATGCTGGATTTCACCTGAATTATCCCAGCCATTTTTTCCCGCGATTGAGCCAGAAGTCCGGAAGGGCTTTGGCGGCAGCGCTGGTTTTCGGTTTGATGTCTTTCGGCGTATCCGACTGTCAGGCGCAGGTCTCGACCAACGAGCCGGGTTTGCCGGTTAAAAGGGTGTTGATGGTATTCAACGAGGGCAAAGATGTGCCAGGGAACATCGTGTTGGAACAGGCTGTGCGGACAGAATTACAGAGAACCTGTACCAACCGGATCGAGTTTTTGACTGAATTCCTTGATGCCAGCCATTTTTCGGACAAGGAACATTTTCAGGTGTTTCAGGATTACATCGGCAAAAAATATGCCGGACAGAAACTTGATCTCATCGTGGCGTTTCCCTCAAGAGACTATCGACTGGCCGGAGATTTGCCGAAGGCGCTGTTCCCGGATGTGCCGGTCGTTTTCGTCGCGGTCAACGAGATGGAAGTGCCGGAGCCGCTGCACAAACTCGGGGTCGCCGGGATTGTGCAGCGGTTCGATATTCGCGGCACGCTGGGACTCATTATGCGTTTGCAACCGGACACACGTCGCATTGTGGTGATCGGAGGCGTGTCGGACGTGGATCGCGCGACCCTGGGCCGGATTGCTGAAGCGTCGCGGGCGCTGGAGGGAGTCGAGTTCGATTTCTGGACCAACCGCCCGGCGGTGGAATTGCCGGGAGCTCTCAATTCATTGCCAGAAGGCACGGTGGTGTTGGTCAGCACAATGATCAACGATGTGAATGGCCAGACTTTTTACATGTCACAACTGGTGCAAGTGGTGGTGTCTTCCGCCAGCGTGCCGGTGTATGTGCTCGGGGCATGGGTGCTGGGCAGCGGGGCGGTGGGCGGGTCGGTGGTGGATTCGGAGGATTTGGGCACGCGGGCGGCGGATCTGGCGCTGCGCGTACTCAACGGCACAAACCCCGAAAAACTGCCCATTGAGGTGGCAACGAAGGGAACGCCGATGGTGGACTGGCGCGCACTGGAACGCTGGGATATAAAACAAAGCCGGTTGCCGGCGAATTGTGTGATTCGCTACCGCCCACACTCAGTGTGGGAGCAACATCGGGCATTAATTGTGTTTGTCGGGGCGGTCTTGCTGGCACAAGCGATAACTATCGCGGCGTTGCTGGTGCAACGGAGGCAACGCCGCCGGGCGGAACTGGAAATTCAACGACAACGGATGGAACTGGTGCATGTGGCAAGAGTTTCGACGGTGGGACAATTGGCTTCGGCGCTGACCCATGAGCTTAACCAGCCGCTGGGCGCCATTTTGCGAAACACAGAAGCGGCGGAAATCTTTCTTCAAAGCGACCAACCCAACCTGGAAGAAATCAGGGCGATATTGGCTGACATCCGCCGGGACGACCGCCGGGCGGGAGACGTGATTGACCGGATGCGGACTTTATTCAAGCGGCGGAGCCTGGTGTTGGATCGTTTAAATCTGCCAGATCTCGTGGCAGATACAGTCGCTTTGACGAGGCCCGATGCCGACGCCCGGCAAATACAATTATCCGTGCAAATATCGCCGCAATTGCCGACGGTGCGGGGAGACCGGGTGCATTTACAGCAGGTATTGCTGAACCTCATCTTAAACGGAATGGATGCGATGGACGCCGTCCCCAAGTATCAGCGGTCATTGGCTGTGCGGGTGGGAAAGACGGAAAAGGGAGACCTGCAAGTGGCGGTAAGCGATTGCGGAATGGGCATTGCACCGGACGCTATGGGCCACATTTTTGAACCATTCTTTACTACCAAGGCCAATGGCATGGGCATGGGACTCGCCATTTCACGGACAATCATCGAAGCACATGAGGGGAATATCCGGGCGGAGAACAACGCATTGAAAGGAACGACGTTCGTGTTCACCCTGCCACGGATGAAACAGGAAATGGCAAAGGATAGCGGCTTGCCAGCAACTCCTTAACGATTAAATTGAAGTCATGACTCCGGCACTTCCTGACCGATCCGGCACGGTTTTCATTGTGGATGACGACGCATCTTTCCTGCGGTCAGTGTCGCGTTTGCTGTGTGCGGTCGGTTATACCGTGCAGGCTTTTGAATCAGCGCATGAATTTCTGGACCGGCTCACTCCGGAGATGTCGGGCTGTGTCGTGGCCGATTTGCAGATGCCGGGGATGAGTGGATTGGAATTGCAACACGCGTTGGGACGTTCTGTGAACCCGATGCCGGTCATTTTTCTGACGGGACAGGGGGACATTCCGACGACGGTAAATGCGATGCGAAGCGGGGCGGAGGATTTTTTGACGAAGCGAGCCCGGAAGGAAGAGTTGTTGGCGGCGGTGGAACGGGCGTTTGAACGTGATATGCAGGAACGGCAGCAACGCGAACGGTTGAGGGGCTTGCGTCTTCGTTTTGATGAGCTTAGCAAACGCGAACTGGAGGTGCTGGAACACGTGGTGCAAGGCAGGATGAACAAGCAGATTGCCGCCAATTTGAACATCAACGAGCGCACCGTGAAATTGCACCGGACAAACATAAAAAGAAAATTGGGAGTACAGTCGGTGGCTGAACTGACGCTCCTTGTGGATGAAGCCGGATTGTTCAAGGCACCGAGAGATAGCCAGATCAACTGATCCTGATTGAAGCAGACAAACCGGCCCGCAAAGTCGAGTGAACGCAATGTGAGAACTGCCTGTCTTTTGATTAAGACAGGAATGGCTGCCAAGGGCCAAATGAGAAGTTGGGATGGTGTCCAGAAACTTTACAGATGCCCCGGGGTTAAAAGTCATTTGGTGAGATGTCGGTGGCCATTGCGAGTAATGGACAAACGGGACAAAGAAGATTGCCGGGTTTGGCCCGGTTTTGGCTCAATGGCCATTGATGTCCGAAGGAAAGCAGCACTGCCCCTAAGAGCAGTTATTGGCATTGAGGTTGCTGGTTTTAAACACAAAGCGGTAGCGACAGGCAATCAAGTGAACAAAAACCGAAATCGTAGTAACCCGCCTGTTACACGTTCACGCCGCCAAGCAGAAAGAAAAGCAGTATGAAAATGAAAACCTCCCGCAAAGCGGGTTTCACCCTGGTGGAAATCATGATTGTGGTGGCCATTATCGGCCTTTTGGCTGCCATCGCGATTCCCAACTTCCTAAGAGCGCGTTCGACTTCACAGCAGAACGCGTGCATTAACAACCTCCGTCAGCTTGACGGCTCCATCCAGGAATGGGCCTTGGAGACAGGGCAGACCGCAACGGCCACGGTCAGTGGCACCCAGGTCGAACCTTATTTGGGCCGTGGCGCTAACGGCCAATTGCCCTATTGCCCCTTGGACTCGACGAAGACGTTCACTACCAGTTACAAGCTGGTTGACGTCCAGACGCAGCCAACGTGCAACCTGGGCACCGACCCGAATTACAACCACGTATTGCCACCGGGAGCGAATTAAGCCTGCGTGGTTAACATTCAAGTTCAAAAAGGCTTGAAGCTTTTGCTTCAAGCCCTTTTGATTTTTGTGCGCCGGTGGGTGGGATCTGAATGATTATTTTGCTGGCCTGTTATATTGATTCTGGTATTGGGAAAAGACATGGATGCGATTCTGCGGACGGACAATCTTTGTGTTGAGTATCGCACGCGGGGTTTGAAGCAGGAGACCAAGCCCGCCTTGAAGGAGTTGAACCTTTCTGTTCATGCGGGCGAAGTCTTCGGCTTCCTCGGCCCGAATGGTGCGGGCAAAACCACCACCATCAACGTCCTGCTTGGTTTTATTCCGCCCACACGCGGCACCGCCTATCTCTTTGGCATTGACGTGCGCCAGCCCATCGCGCGCCAGCGCATCGGGTATCTGCCGGAGATGACGTATTACTACAAATTTCTCACTGGCGAGGAGTTGTTGCGCTTTTACGCGCGCATTTTTGGACTGTCGTCGTTGGAAGTGGACAGACGGATTGACCACCTGCTGAAGCTGGTCGAACTGGAACCGGCCCGGAAGCGGCTCATTAAGACCTATTCCAAAGGTATGCAACAGCGCGTCGGCATCGCGCAGGCGCTCATCAACAATCCCGACTTGCTGGTGCTGGACGAACCCACCAGCGGGCTGGACCCGCTGGGCCGCATGAAAGTCCGTGAGATTATTCAGCGCCTGAAAAACGAGGGTAAAACCGTTTTCTTTTCCTCGCATGAATTGGGCGAAGTGGAAACCATCTGTGACCGGGTCGCCATCATCAATAACGGCGAACTCAAAGTCGTTGGTGGCGTGGACGAGGTTATCGGACCAAATCATACGAATCTGGAAAAAGCGTTTTTGGATATCATCGGCTATCAACCACAATCCGCGTCATGAACACCATCTGGGCATTGAGCGGCGTCGTCATCAAGGAACTGTACCGTCGGAAGGATTTTTATGTTTTATTCGTGCTCACGGCGGTCATCACTGTTGCAGCGGGCAGTGTGCGATTCTTCCAGGATCCCAATATCGTGCGATATGTGAAGGACCTTTGCATGTTGCTCATCTGGATTTCCGCCTTGCTCATCACTATTGTGATGGCGGCGCGGCAGATTCCCGCGGAACGCGAAAGTCGCACGATTTTCCCGTTGCTGGCCAAGCCGGTCACGCGCGGACAGGTTATTCTCGGAAAATTCTTTGGCTGCTGGCTGGCCAGCGGTACCGCCCTAGCGGTGTTTTACATCTTTTTTGCGATTATCACGGGTTCGCGTGAGCAATATTGGCCGGTGCTGGATTATTTGCAGGCTTTTTTGCTGCAATGGATCATGCTGGGCATCGTGACGGCAATGACATTGCTCGGCTCGATTGTTTTTGCCGCGCCGTCGTCCACGGTCACCATTCTGTTCATTGTCGTCGCCGGCATTCTATTTCTGGGACGCCATCTGAATACGGTCGCGTTGCACAATGCCGAGCCGTTGCGGAGCATTATTTACACGATTTACTTCATCATCCCGCACCTGGAACTGTTTGATGTGCGCGAACGGGTGGTCAACGACTGGGGGTTGGTGAACTGGCTCGATTGCGGACTGGCAACGCTCTATGCGGCGGCTTACACCGGATTGTTTTTAATGCTGACCTGGCTGGCGTTTCGTCGAAAAAGTTTGACCTGATGAAAAGAATTTCATCCTACTGGTTGCTGGCCTTGCTGCTGACGGTATGTTTCACGCTGGGGACGGTGTTTGTGCCACGCGTCGGGTGGTGGAATGACGTGCGGCACGCCGCCGATTGGAACAAAGGCCCGTCAGAGTCGGACAACGTCTTCAAGCTGCTATTCGGCGAAGGGCGGCGGTTGTTTGCCAATGAATTCTTTGTGATGGCCGATGTGTACTTTCACAGCGGCTATTACCCGTCCATGTTTGACCGGCAGGACCCCGATCGCGATGTCGCGGATCCGGCACACGGACAAGCTGACGACTCGAATTCGACCAGCGATGATTTTTTAGGCCCGCCGCCGGATTGGATCGCGGCCCTGGACCGCCAGTTTGTTCCCAACCGGCACACCCATTTAAGTTCGGGGGCCCGTCGGGGCATGTGAAGGAAGTGGAAGTGCAGGAAATTCTGCCCTGGCTGAAACTTGCCACGGACATGAACCCGCAATATATCGAATCCTACACGGTCGGAGCTTACTGGTTGCGCCGCCTCCACATGCCCCAGCAAGCCCGCGACTTTTTGCTGGAGGGATTGCACAACAATCCAGGCAACAGCGAACTTCTCTTCGATCTGGGCTGGCTTTACAAGGAGAACCTGCATGATGCCAACCGTGCCCGCAACGTTTGGATGGCAGGGTTGCGCTGCTGGGAGGCACAAAGCGCCAATGTTAAGACAAACACCGAAAGCGAGTTGGTTTGCGAAGAAATCACCATGAACCTCGCGCACTTGGAGCAAAACGAAGGACATTGGCCACAAGCCATCCAGTATCTGAAAATAGTCAAGCAAGTCTCGCCCAACCCTGATGCCGTCCAAAAACAAATTGATGAGATTGGACGGAAGGCGGTCGGTGGCAAGTGATGGAACTTTCGCGCCACGCCACACACACAGGTGTTAAAAAAAAGATGCCCGGTCCGGTGGCGGAAGCGGAGTATCAACCACGGATCAGTTGCTGAAAGAAAAGGATTCCGCGGTGGTGACAGGTAAATAATTTTTTAACCACATGAGTACAACATTGGAAGGCCAGTCCGGCCCCTCGGCTGGAGACCCGCTTCCGAATGATTCCCGGTCGTGGATGGAACCGTTCACCCCCGGCCGCCTGGCCTGCCTGATTGCGCTGCTTCTGTTTGCCCTTTATCCCGGTGTGATTCTGGGCTCGCACAGTTTCTTTTTTCGCGACTACGGCCTTTTCACTTATCCGGTTGCCTATTACGCGCATGAGAGTTTCTGGCAGGGAGAGGTGCCGCTTTGGAATCCGCTGAACAATTGCGGTGTGCCGTTTCTCGCGCAATGGAACACGTCGGTTTGTTATCCCCTCTCGCTCATTTATATGGTGTTTCCACTGCCGTGGTCGTTGAATTTTTTTTGCCTCGGCCATCTGCTGCTCGCCGGCGTGGGCATGTATCTGCTCGCGTATCGCTGGACCCATAACCGGCTGGCTGCGAGCTTTGCCGGTCTGGTTTTTGCACTGAATGGACTCATGCTCAACAGCCTGATGTGGACGAGCAATCTCGCCGCGTTGAGCTGGCAGCCGCTGGTCATGCTGTGGGTCGAACAGGCCTGGCAGCGCGGTGGCCGGCGGCGGGTGGTGATTGCCGCCCTGGCTGGGGCGATGCAGATGTTGTCGGGCGCGCCTGAAATCATCGTGTTCACCTGGGTCATGCTGGGAATGCTTTGGCTCAGCCAGGCCGCGCGGAAGAAGATTCCGTTTTGGTTGACGTTGCGCCGATTCGCCGTGGTGGTGGTGGTGATAGCCGGACTTTCTGCAATTCAACTGCTTCCGTTTTTGGATTTGTTGAAGCATTCGGAACGCAATCTGTCCTACGCTGTCGCAGATACCTCGCCGATGCCGGTTTGGGGATGGGCCAATTTCGTCGTGCCCTCTTTCCGTTGTCTGCAAACCATCTTCGCAACTTGGTTGCAGGTGAATCAGCCCTGGACGGCTTCCTATTATCTGGGAATCGGAACCCTGGCGCTGGCGATGCTGGCGGTCTGGCGTCTGCGACGGCAGCCGGAAATCTCTGTTCTGGCCGGGATAACGCTGGCTGGACTGGTATTGGCGCTGGGTGACGGCGGTTACATTTACGCCTGGCTCAGACACATTATGCCATGGATCGGTTTTGCCCGTTATCCAATCAAGTTTGTCTCCATTCCGGTCTTCACGATTCCGTTGCTGGCGGCTTGCGGTCTTAACGCCGTTCAACACATGGCGGTTCGTAATCAGAAAGGGAGCGGGCGCGACTTTCTCTTCATAGCAACCTGTCTGCTGTTGACGGTCGTGGTCATCCTTGCGGCAGCCCGTTGCCTGCCGTATCCCGGGTGTGACTGGCGGGTGACCTGGCAGGATGGCGCCTTGCGGGCATTTTTCTTGATCGCCAGCGTTGGGGTCATGGGTGTTTTAAACCGGGCTCCGACAATCAGATTGCGCGGCCTTCTGGGAGTGGCCGCCCTGGCGTTGATCGGTTTTGATCTCATTACCGCCGGTTTGCCCGTCAATCCTACAGTCGTCACCAAAGCTTTTGGTCCGCTCGAATTGAACATGACCTCCCGGCCGAAGGGCGGCGAATCGCGCGCCATGTTGAGCCAGCAAGTTACCTCGTATCTGCTTTTGGCTTGGACGAAAAATCCACTTTATTATTTTGCCGGCCTGCGCGGGGCGCTCATGGAAAATTGCAACATCCCCGAACATATTCCCAAAGTGGATGGTTTTTGTTCACTTCACCTCAAGGAGGAATGGGATATTGACGGAATCTTTTACGGCATATACCTCGACCAACCCAGCACCAATGCCCCGCCCGCGCCGTTGTTGGATTTCCTCGGCGTCTCCCAGGTTTCGGCAACCAACTCTATTTTTGCCTGGCAGGAACGCAAAACCTTCCTGCCACTGGTCACCGCCGGGCAATGCCCGGTTTTCGCTGACGACGCGGAAACCATGAAAGAACTGGAAAGTGCGGACTTCGATCCGCGCCATACCGTTTACCTCCCGTTGTCCGCGCGGAGCCGGGTTAACGTGACCAATGCTTCCAACGTGAAAATCACCTTCCAACAGTTCCGCGCGCAAAAAGTGCGGCTTACGGTCGAGGCACCCGCTCCGGCATTGGTCGTCATGGCGCAGGCATTTTATCACGACTGGCACGCTGATGTGGACGGCCAGCCGGTCCCGTTGCTGCGGGCCAATCACGCTTTCCAGGCGCTCGAAGTTCCCGCCGGCCGGCACGAAGTCACGCTGCGTTACGAAGATGGGATGTTCCGCCTGGGGGCGGCGATTTCCGCGCTGACATTCCTCGGCTGTTTGACGGGTTTATTTGTAAAACCCAGGCAGATGAGTCCGGACCGTCAGGTGCGAAGCGCGTGAGTTTTTGCAAATTTGTGACAAAAGTTTTATCCGTGCCGATCGTGCTGATCTGTGGTTCAACCGCGGCGGGACGGCTTGCAATTGCGCTTTGTTTTTCAGAGACGGCTTTGGTTTAATGGCGGCGATGAAACCCCGGCAGGCAAAAATCGCGCGAAACACCAAAGAAACCCGCATTGCTGTCAATCTTAACCTCGACGGCCAGGGCAAAGCCTCGGTCAAAACCGGCATTCCGTTCTTCGACCACATGCTCACGCTGTTCGCGAAGCACGCGGTCATGGATTTGCAGCTCCGTTGTGCCGGCGATTTGGAGGTGGACGCGCACCACACCGTCGAAGATTGCGGCATCGCGTTGGGGCAGGCGTTCGTACAAGCGCTCGGCAACAAGAAAGGCATCCGCCGTTACGGCGCGGGTTTTCACCCAAAAAATCCATTCACGGGTGAGGCATACGTGCCGATGGACGAATGCCTGGCGCGCTGCGTCATTGATTTTGGCGGACGGCCGCATCTGGTCTGGCGCGGCCTGGACCAATTTTCGCAAAAGAAAATTTCCCGCGAGGAGAAACAGCAGGACATGTCGAGCGCCTTCCGTTTCGGGCTGGCCAAGGAATTTTTTCAGGCCTTCGCCAACGAGGCGCGCTGCAATCTGCACCTGGAACTGCTGTACGGCGACGAGCCGCATCACATCGTGGAGGCGCTGTTCAAAGCGTTCGCACGCGCGGTGGACGCAGCGCGCCGGCATGACCCGCGCATCGCCGGTCGGTTGCCGAGCACCAAGGGGAAATTGTAAAACGATGTTCGATGGCTTAACGTCAGATCTATGACGGCAACCGCAGCCTTGGAAAAACAAATCGAGCTTTATCGCCGGATGAGCGGCGAACAACGGCTTGCCGTCGCTTTGGAATTGCACGAGTTGTCGTGCAACATCGCCCGTGAAGGCATCCGCCGGCAGCACCCGGACGCCGACGACGCGGAAGTCGAGCGGCTTCTTCGCCGGCGGATCGAACTCGCCCGGGCCGCATGAATGAACAGGAACTGCTCGCGGATTGTTTGCGGCGGTTGAACCGCAGCGGCGTGACTTATTATCTCACCGGCTCGATGGCAAGCAATTACTGGGGCATCCCGCGCACCACGCACGATTTGGATTTCGTCATTCAACTTCCAGCTTCTGCCATTGGAAAAATTGTCTCCGCATTTACCCCGGATTTTTACATCGAGGAAGCCGCCGTGCGCGCTGCGCATCAACCGCCGCGCCAGTTCAACGCCATTGACACCCGTTCCGCGTTGAAGGTGGATTTCTGGCTGCCCAAACCGGAGCCGTTCGACCGGGAAATGCTCCGCCGTCGCGTTCGCGTCACGCTGTTTGGCGAACCAGCGTGGATTGCGACGGCGGAAGATGTCATCCTGCACAAGTTGATTTGGAATCGCATCACGCCTTCCGGGCGGCAACTCGGTGACGCCGCCGGCGTAATGGCCGTGCAAGCCGAGGCGCTGGATAAAAAGTACTTGAAGCAATGGGCGCAAGAACTCAATTTGACTGAAGAATTGGGAAATTTGTTAAGCGGAAAAATCAAACCCAAACAAACATGAAAATGTTGGTTCATTGTGCCGTGGACGCAGCGCGCCGGCATGACCCGCGCATCGCCGGTCGGTTGCCGGGCACGAAGGGAGAATTGTGATTCGCAGTCTTTGCCGGCTCGATTGCTGCATCATAAACAACGTAACGCCATGCCAGACAGAATTGTTAGACTGGCTTACAGTCTTTTGTGAATAAGGATAGGCTGTACAATGCGCCGTACTTTATCTGTTAGGCGGCTATGAGTATGAGTAAATTCACTCGTTCACCGGTTTTCATTATCGTTGGCGTTTTGTTGCTCGGTGCGCTTTTATTCATGGCTCGTTTGTGGTGGTTTAACATCAAGACTCGATATTGGGAATCCCAAATTCGGCAGAACCAGAATTCCGTAGAGTTGCAGGCTTGGGCGACCAAGTCCTTACAACGTATGACGAGTCAAATGTTGCCGAAAGGACAGTCCTTGCGGTCACGAACAAATTGCCAGCGGGATTTCCTGGCGCCAGGAGCTGTAACGTTGCATTGATGGATGATAAAATCTGGGGCGGTGGATATTATGTCCAGTTACTATGGGCAGTTAACCCATTTGTTGGTAGATGGGGAATGAGGATTGGCGACACGAATTGAGACCTCTGCAAAACGCATTTGAACGTGGTGGTTGAATAGAAGTCAGAGAGATATGCAAACGACAAGCGATCCCCAATATGGGCTTCTGGACAGTCTGATGCCCTCTGCGCCGGCGAACGATTTTCTGGAACGGCTCGACCGTGCGGTGGACTTCAAACCCATCGAAGCGGCGTTGCACCGGATGTATCCGGCCCGGACCGGCCATCCGCCGCATCCGCCGCTGGTGCTTTTCAAGATGAGCCTGCTGCAGCACTGCTACGGCTTGTCCGATCCGCAATGTGAAGAGTTGGTGGCCGACCGGATGAGTTGGCGGCGGTTCGTGGGCTTGGGCTTGCAGGACAGAGTGCCCGACGAAACCACGCTGGTGCGCTTCCGCCAACGGTTGATGGAACATGGGCTGCATGAAAAACTGCTGCAACTGGTCAACCGCCAACTCGAACAAAAAGGGTTCATCCTGAAAACCTGCACACTGGTGGATGCGACACTGTTGGCTGCGGCGCGGCGCGCCCCGGCCAGGGAAGACAGAAGCGGTGGCGACGATGACGCGGGCTTTACCGTCAAGAAAGGCCAGCCGCATTACGGCTACAAAGCGCACGTGGCCGCCGACCAGGAGCACACGTTGATTCGTCAAGTCACTCTGAGCGATGCCAGCGTCCATGACAGCCAGGAATTTGAGAACGTGGTCAAAGGCGATGAAGAAATGGTTGTGGCCGACAAAGCCTATTGGAGCCAGGAGCGCAGCCGCTGGTGTGAACGCAGAAACATTGGCAATGGCATTTTGCGCAAGGCGTTTCGGGGACAACCGTTGGACAAAACCACACTGCTCTTTAACCGGCTGATGAGCCGCGTGCGTTGCGGGATTGAAAGAATCTTCGGCTGGTGGAAGCGATGCACCGGCTACAGGCGAGTGCGGTATGTGGGGCGTGATCCCAACCGGCTGGAGTTGGAGTTCAAAAGCATCTGTTGGAACTTGAAACGCCTGGTGAGTTTGACCAGAGCATGAAGCAATACATCCAGAACGTCCGCGCGGCGGACAAAAACGATGAAAACGGCGGTTCACATCGCCGGACACGGCGTGTCGCCAATCCCATTTTTCGTTGAATAATGACTTTGACATCAAATCAGCAACTCAAACAACCTTTTGCAGAGGTCTCGAATTATGTATGTGGCCTGCCAGACAAATGGAAGCCGGGCATTTATTTTTTTAGTGGTCCATAGCAGCAAGCCGCCTGACACGAGGACAGGCTGCAAAAGTTAATGGTCTTTGCAAATAAGCGCCCCGCAGTTTCCTGCGGGGCGCTTTTGATTTCCAGTTGTAGTGTCGAGCCTGCGGCTCGATAACATCGGCGCGCAGCGCCGACACTACACGTTCAGGAACCCACGCTGGCCAGTTCCTCGTTATTTTCCACGTTCACAATCTTGAACTGCTCGGCGTGCATGCCGGTGTCGGCGCGGAACGACAGCTTGCCGAAATAACGTTTCTCCATCTCGATAAGATGTTTTTCGTCCTCGGTGCGGAGCCGGTCCAGCACGGTCGGGTGCACGACAATGCGCAGTTGAAAGTCCGATTCGTCGCGCGTGCGTTTCTTCAGGATTTCCTGGAGCTTGCGCTGGATTTCGACGCTCATGGTCACGACGCTTTTGACCTTGCCACGGCCTTTGCAATACGGACAGTCGTCATACACCGCCGAGCGCACGCTTTCGGTGTGGCGCTGGCGCGTCATTTCCATGAGACCGAGCTGTGAAATCGGCAGGATGTGCGTCTTGGCCTTGTCGCGGCGCAGACCATCCTTCATGCGCGAATAAACCTGCTGCTGGTCGCGCCGGCCTTTCATGTCAATGAAATCGAGCACGATGAGGCCGCCCATATTGCGCAGGCGCAGTTGCCGGCAGATTTCCTCGGCGGCTTCCAGGTTCACCCGCAGGATGGTGGATTCCTGGTCGCGGCTGCCCTTGTGCCGGCCCGTGTTCACGTCAATCGCCACCAGCGCCTCGGTCTCGTCAATGACGATGTACCCGCCGCTCTTCAAATGGACCTGGCGCGAGAACGTGTTCTCCAATTGCTTGGTGATGTTGAACCGGTCAAACACCGGCTGTGCGTCCGCATACAGTTTCACCTTGTTGGCGGCGCGCGTGGAGATTTTTGAAATCATCTCGCGCATCTGGTCGTAGGCCTTTTGCTGGTCCACCACGATCCGCTCCACGTCCTCGGTCAAGAAGTCGCGCACGGTGCGCGCGATCAGGTCCGGCTCCTGGAAGACGCAGGTGGCCATCGGTTGCGACTTGATGTGCTCCTGCACGTCGCGCCATTCCTCGAGCAGGAGGGCGAGGTCGCGCACGAAATAACGCTTCTGCTGGCCTTCCCCGGCGGTGCGCATGATGACGCCCATGCCCTCCGGGATGGACAATTCGCGCAGGATTTTCTTGAGGCGTTTGCGTTCCTCCTGATTTTCAATCTTGCGCGAGATGCCGCTTTGATCCGAATTCGGCAGCAGGACGAGGTAACGCCCCGGCAGCACGAGGTTGGTGGTGACGCGCGGGCCCTTGGTGCCGATTGGCCCCTTGGTGACCTGCACGACAATTTCGCTGCCGGGCGGATAAAGCCGCGGAATGTCCTTTTGCGTAATCTTGGGCCGGGCGGGCCGGCGGCCCTCGCGTTCGACGATTTCCACGCCGCTGTCGAATTGATTCGGCACGATGTCCCAGTAATGCAGAAACGCATTCTTCTCGAAGCCAATGTCCACGAATGCGGCCTTGAGGCCGTCTTCCAGATTACGGACTTTGCCCTTGAAGATGCTGCCGACGAGCCGTTCCTCGGTGGTGCGTTCGATGTTGAACTCCTCGAGCTTGCCTTCTTCCAGCACCGCCACGCGCGTTTCGAGCGTCTCGGCGTTAATAACTACCTCCTTGTGAATCTTGTGTTCCGGGCGAATGAGCCGCTGGACCTTTTTCAGCAGGTTGGTCCCGGCCATTTTAATGGCGTCCAGGACACCCCTGGGCCGTTCCGGCAAGTCCACCGGCTCGAATGGTTTTTCTTCCGCGACCTGCGCCGGCGTGTCGTGATGGGGTTCACGGAAATCCTTTTTGTCCGGCGCCGGCGGGGGTTCGACGGTTTCCGGAGTGCCCTGCGAAGGCAGCCCGGCGGCCAGATTTTCCGCACGCTCGATTTCGTGCGCGTGCCGTTTCTCAAACACGCGCTCGGCGCCGCCTTGTTCGCTCACCACCTCGGCGCGCGCCTGGATGGCTTCGCGGTCGGTCTTTTGCGGGGATTGACCGAGCCCGCCCTTGGGGCGGAACCGCATGCCGCGGCGCCGCCTTGAAAAATTATTATTACTCATAGAATGTCAGTATCCTTTCCGATGGATGTGTACGTTTTGCATCAAGCCCACAGCGATTAACGAGCCAAGCACTGAAGACCCGCCGTATGAAAGCAGCGGCAGCGGTACGCCCGTTACGGGCATGATGCGGATGTTCATGCCGATATTGATAAAAACGTGGCTGAAAATGAGCGTCACCACGCCCACCGCCACCAGCCGGCCCAGCCGGTCGCGCGCCTGCCCGGCGATTCTCAACCCGGTGAAGAGAACCAGCGCGTACGAAGCGAGCACCAGCATGCTGCCGACAAATCCTTCCTCCTCGGCAATCACGGAGAAAATGAAATCATTATGCGCCACGGCCCGTGGCAAATAACCCAGGGCGTTCTGTGTGCCCTGCCGCCAGCCTTTGCCCGTCAACCCCCCCGAGCCGACGGAAATCAACGCCTGTCGGACATTGTATTCATCGTCCAATTGCTGTTGCCGGAGGCGTTGCAAATCCGCCGGCGCGGCGTTCGGCGAAGCAAAGGCGGTGTAATCCCGTCCAAAATAAACCAGCAACCGGTCGCGCTGATATGGTTCCATGGAAATCTGCCACCAGCCCGGCGGCACAAACAGCACGTCCACCAAAAACAGCGCGGCCAGCAAACCCACCGCCCCGATCAGTTTCAGCAAATAACTTTTGGGTGTGCCGGCGACGAACATCATTACCAGGCCCGTTGGCAGCATCACCAGCGCCGAACCCAAATCCGGCTCCTTCAAGGTCAGGGCAAACGGCAACATTAAGAGCCCGATGCCCTTCCAGAAATTCCCCGGCAGCCGCAATTCATCCGACGGCCGGCTGAGAAAATGCGCCAGGGCGAGAATGAACGCGAGTTTGGCGAATTCGGACGGTTGAAATTGGAACGGGCCAAGATCAATCCAGCGCCGCGCGCCGAAACGCATCGAACCGACATGCGGAATCAACACGATCAACAGAAAGAAAATCGTCGCCCAATACGCTACGAACGACCAGCGGGCGAGGGTGTGGTAATCCAGCAGGCACAACGCTGCGCCCGCGCCGATCCCGAGCGCATACCAGACAATCTGCCGCAGCCAGGCCTGGTCGTACCACGGCAACGCCGCCATGGCCGGGTTGGCCATCGTGGCGCTGTACACGAACAGCGTGCCGATGATCATCAACCCCACCAGCGCGGCCAGTTGCAACCGGTCGAACCGTTCGTGATGTTCTTGATTGAGCAGGGTGGCGGGCATCAATTTGTTTGGGCCAGGTTTCGAGGCGCGTCGGTGTTTCCTTTTTTCAAAATTTCCTCGTAGATGTCGTGCGCAATCGGGGCGCAGGTCGGGCCGCCATAAGTGCCGCTTTCGACCATCACCACGACGGCGTAACGCGGATTTTCATAGGGCGCAAACGAGGCGAACCAGGTGGTGCGGTCAATCTCCTGGTTGTGCTCGTTCATCACCTGCGCCGTGCCGGTCTTGCCACAAATGTGCAGCCCTGGCACCTGGGCCGCGCGGCCGGTGCCTTCCGGGTCCTCGGTCTCCGCCAGCATATCGTCGCGCAGGATTCTTAAATTGCGCGGATGCGCGTCTAATTCACCGCGCACCACGCCTGACGGGAAGACCGTCGGCGCTTCGCTGGAGGTCGGGTCCTGGGGTTCGATCCGCTGCACCAGCCGCGGCCAGAGCACTTTGCCGCCGTTGGCGATGGCCGCATACGCTACCGCCATTTGCAATGGTGTCACGGCCATTTCACCCTGGCCGAAACAAATATTGGCCGAATCGCCGTCGTGCCAGTCGGCACTTTGCACCTGGTCCAAAGTCGGAAAGATGCCTGCGGTTTCCTGCCGGGTTGGGAGGCCCGTGCGCTCGCCAAAATGAAATTTCTCGCCCATGCGGATAACGTTCTCGATGCCCGCGCGCAGGCCGACGGTGATAAAGTAAGTGTTGCTGGAGAAAATGATGGCGCGCCTGAGATTGTATCGGCCCGGTGGCGCCAAATCCGTAATGTGTCGCCGCCCGACATAAACATAACCCGGATTGTCCACCATCGTGTTCGGATCCAGGCCGGCTTCGAGCGCGGCAAGACCGACGATGGGTTTGAAGATGGAGCCAGGCGCGTAATTTTCCTGCGTGACCCGGTTGATTTGCGGACGCAATTTGGGGTCGCTCAAATACTCGGTATCGTTTGAAAGATAATCCGGGTTGAGCGCCGGCGACGAGACCATCGCCAGCACGTCGCCGTTGCGAACGTCCATGACAACGATGGCCGCCCGCGCGTCCGCGCCTCGGTGAGCCAGGAGCGATTCCTCCGCCGCGCGCTGGAGGTCTAGGTCCAGGGTCAGCACGACGTTGTGTCCCGGTTCCGACGGAGTCAGGATGTTGGCGGACTGGCGATAACCGAGATTGTTGACGAGCACAGCCTCCGCGCCCGCCCGCCCCCGCAATTGTGCGTCAAAGCCGCCTTCAATGCCCACAGCACCGCGATAATCCGGCAGACGATAAGAGAACGAAGCATCTTCGCCCTGTTCGGAACTGTCATCGCGCTTCAAATAGCCGAGCAAATGGCCGGCCGTCGTGCCGAACGGATAAATCCGGACGGCTTGCAGGTCCAGGTTTACACCCAACGTTCCGGAGTATTGCTCTTCAAACCGCGCGATCTGCGTCGTATTGAGATTCGGCAGCAACTGGTAAGGCAACGCGCGCCGCGTGTCATACTGGCGGTCGAAGGTCGCTTCATTAAGCGCCAGGGGTTGATCGAGCCGTTCGCTGACCTGCCGGACCACATCACTGGCCACCTGGAAACGGGCCTGTTCGCGGAGTTGTTCGCGTTCCTCCGGCGTAAGCGCGAATTGCCGCCGTTCGACCTTCGTCAGCGAACGGTCCAGTTTTTTCTCCTGCGCGGCGATGCGTTGTTCTTGAACGGCGCGCACCCGCGCGAGCGCCTGGCCATAGGCGGCATCGAATTGCTTGCGCAAGTCGTCCAGATAAAGTCCGAGGTTGTATTGTGGATGATTTTCGGCCAGCACGCGGCCGTTGCGGTCGAGAATTTTTCCGCGCACGGCGGGAATGCGCACCGTGCGATACGACTGGGTTTCCAGATGGCTTTCATATTCCCGGGCGGAGACGATTTGCACCCACCACAAACCGGCGAGCAAAATAAACAAACCCGCGGCCAGCACCATCGCCACCAGGCGAAGCTGCGGGTCGTTCTTTTTCAGTTCGTCAAAAATCAACATGGCACACAGTCCCTGGTCCACCGTCCACCGTCCCCAGTTGCGCCGTTGTCATGGCTGCGGCGTTTTGACTGTGGCCTGTGGACTGGCAACCGGGGACTCATAATTTTCCCCGCCGGATTTCGCGGTCGGGGCGAAAACTGGTTTCGGTGCGTGGCTGGTAGCCCAGCGCGTGCTGGCACCAGTGGAAAAACTCAAACAGAATCGGCGTCGCGACCGCGCCGCCGGCCGTCATGACCAGCCATTGCCAGAGCGAACCCCACCCCAGCAACGGTTGCTGGCCGCCCGTGAGCAGCAACAGGACACACATGGCCGGCGCCGCGGCGCTGGCCGCCGCGCCGAGGATGAATTGCGCGAAGGGCAGCTCACGTAAAATCAGTTCGCGTTGCAAATAAATCACAAATCCAATGGCAAAGAGCGGCAGGATGCTGACCCCGAGGGGATTCGCCGACAGCGCGTCAAACCACAGCCCGCCCAGCGTGGCCAGCAACGAGACGGTCACGATGTCCGCGTTCAAGGCCGTGTACACCATAAGCCCGGGCAGCACATCCACCTGCGCGCCCAGCCAATGACGCAGCAGGGGAAATGCCGCTTCGCCGAACACCGCCAGAAACGCGGCGGCCAGAATCAGAATGGATTGCAGGGGGTTCATGGGTTGACCTGTGGGTTGAGAATCACCCAGACCTGCTCCAGCGCTCCGAGGTTGGCGGCCAGCTTCACGCGCGCCTCGGTGTAAAGACCAAATTCGACCGTTTGGGAATCCACAATCTGGCCGATGGTGATGCCCCGGGGATAAATTCCACCTTCACCGCTGGTGACGACATTTTGTCCCGGCTTCAAAACGGCGTTGCCGGAAAGGTAAGTCAATTCGGCCAGTGAAGTGTCGAGCGGCCCGCTGGCGCCGATGACGCCGACGTCGTGCGCCGGATTTTCCACCAACGCTGACACGCGGCAATAGGGATCACCGAGCAGAACCACCTGCGAACGCGTCAGGCCGACAGACGAAACGCGTCCCACCAGGCCGTCGGCGGTGAGCACGGGCTGGTTTTCCCGGACGCCATCCCGGCTGCCCAGGTCAATCTGCACGGTGCGCCACCAGTTGGCCGGGTCGCGCAGGATGACGTTGGCGAGTTTGAGCTTCCATGGCGTCTGCCGCTGCCAGCCCACCAACGCGCGCAACTGGTCATTTTCCTGCGCGGCGGCGGCGGCCTGTTTCATTTGGATGCTCAGTTGCTCGTTTTGTCGCCGGAGCTCCCCGATTTCCCGGAGCAGGGCGCTCCGGGGCATGACGGTATCGGCGGCCGTGACGGGCAATTGTTGCGCGGTATTGAGCAGGCCAAACAACGGCAGGAAAAGACTGCTGACGGCGAGCTTGAGACGGCTGGTTGCGCGCTGGGGCAGGCTGAAAATCAGCAACGCCGCCAGCAACACCACGCCGAGCGCCAGATAATGTTTTTTCTTAAGCATCCTGCTCCGCGGCTGAATTCAACTCAGCCGTCCGCAGGTGAACGGGGCGGGAAATCAATCTTCAATACTTGGCGTTGGTCGCGACGCGCTTGAGGAATTCGATTTCCTGCAAGACGCGACCGGTGCCTTCGGCCACGGCGCTCATGGGATCGTCAGCGAGGTGCACCGGCAAGCCGGTTTCCTCGGCCACGAGACGGTCTATGCCGCGCAACAACGAACCGCCGCCCGCCATCACCAGGCCGCGATCCACAAGGTCGGCGGCCAGTTCGGGCGGACAACGTTCCAAGGTCAGGCGGATGGACTCCAAAATGCTCGAAAGCGGTTCCTGCAACGCTTCGCGGATCTCCTCGGAACGGATGGTCAGAGTCTTGGGCAGGCCGGAACTCAGGTCGCGGCCTTTGACATCCATGGTCAATTCCTGTTCCAACGGAAACGCGGAGCCGATACGTATCTTGATTTCTTCCGCAGTACGTTCACCTATCATCATGTTGTAGGCACGCTTCATGTGGGCCGTGATCGTTTCGTCAAATTCGTCCCCGCCCACCCTCAGGCTGCGGCTGAAGACGATGCCGGCGAGGGAGATGATTGCGATTTCGCAAGTCCCGCCGCCGATATCCACGATCATGTTGCCCGCCGGCTCATGCACCGGCAAACCGACGCCGATGGCCGACGCCATCGGTTGTTCGATCAAATACACTTCACGCGCTCCGGCGTGAGTGGCGGAATCCTTGACTGCCCGTTTTTCCACTTCGGTGATGCCCGACGGCACCGCCACCACGACGCGTGGCGCAATGAGTTTGCGATGGTGAACCTTCTGGATGAAGTGGCGGAGCATGGCCTCGGTGATTTCGAAGTCGGCAATCACGCCGTCTTTCATCGGGCGGATGGCCACGATGTTGCCCGGCGTGCGGCCAAGCATTCGTTTTGCTTCTTCACCGACAGCCAGCACATTAGTTGTACCCGCTTGAATGGCCACCACAGAAGGTTCGCGCAGGACGATTCCGCGATCCCGCACGTAGACGAGGGAGTTTGCTGTGCCC
This sequence comes from uncultured bacterium, assembly GCA_963723125.1. Classification (GTDB taxonomy): domain Bacteria; phylum Verrucomicrobiota; class Verrucomicrobiia; order Limisphaerales; family UBA11358; genus UBA11358. The sequence continues at coordinate 373,670 of CAVRPQ010000006.1, read as the reverse complement.
AAGTCTATCCCAATATCATTGGAAAACAGGCTTTTAAGTTGCGCAAGCATGAATGTGCCCTAACGGCACTCAGTAAATCGGCTGGCCCGCCAAACGTCAAGCGGATTACTGAAATCGTTAAAACCCCGATTTTGGGCGTTTTTGGGCAATCCACACGTGGCAAGGAACCGTCTCGTGTTTGGGGTGGATTAACTGGCCGGGCCGGAGCCCGCCTTCTTTCGTCGCATCAGTCCGTCTTCGCGCCAGCGCTAGACGCGGCACTCTGCGCCCCTGCTTCACAGCGGGCGAAGGCTGGTGCCAGAGGAGGGAATTGAACCCCCGACCAAAGGCTTATGAGTCCTCTGCTCTACCCCTGAGCTACTCTGGCGACCGATGGCAGAGTTACATTTTGCGGACAATTCCCGCGCTGTCAAATGAGAATCCTTGCTGTCTGGGCAAACCCTCATCGCATCGTGTTCTCAGAAAGGACGCCTGATCCTCGCGACGACCTGGTCGCGCCGCCGGAAGACCTCAACCTGACAGGCCGCAATTTTTATCTGTTCAATTTTATTTTCCTGCCAAAAAATGTTTCAGTAATAACAAGAAATGGATAGCTCCAATACGGTCGTTAGAATAAAACCGCATACACTTAATTAGAGCGACGTGTCTGGCTGACAAACCGAAGCAGAGCTGAACGCTGCCAACCTTAACCCGGAGGCAAAATGAAAAAAATGAAACAGTTGAAAGCGCTGATGGAAATAACCTTCGCCGCGGCCGTAGCCACCGTGATGCTCGGCGGGCTGGCATCCACCACCCTTTTCTCCGCCGAAACCAATACTGTCGTCGCGCCTCCGAAAATGGATCCCGCGCCGGCCTCCACCAATTCCGTGGCCGTGACAGCCAAGGCGCCGGAGACGGAGCAGCCCGTGCTGAAACATCAACTCACCGGCGCTGAGCTTTACTCGATGCATTGCAACCGGTGCCATCCCGAGCGTTACCCGACCGAACGGACGGCAGCACAATGGAAAACCATCATGCTTCACATGCAGGTACGCGCCAACATCCCCAACGACCAGGCCAAACTGATCCTGCAATATCTCCAGGACAATAGCGGCCGTTGAGCAGCCCGTGCAACCCTTGAATAAACAATGAAAAAGACCATGAAAACACGTTGCTGGATGTTTGGACTGGCGGCTGCAGGCGGCGTCATCGGGATGGCACTGCCGCCGCGGGCGACAGCCGAGGTGAGTGACGCCGACTTCAATGCTTTGAAGGAGACGGTGCAGAAACTGAGCGGGCAGGTTCAAAATCTGCAACAGTCAAACATCGTTCAGCAGCAGACCCATGCGCAGGACCTGCGACAGATCCAGCAGCTTCAACAGAAGCTGAACGAAACGCAACAAATGGCCACGAACACGGAGCAGAAAATCGCCGAGGCGGCAGAGACGCAACCGCTCCCGCGGCAGCCTATTGACGAAGCCACCGTCAACCACAATTTCATGATGCTGGGCGACGCGGAATTTCAGTACGTCAAAACGGCGGGACAGCACGGGGCGTTTTTACTGGCCGATTTCGCGCCCATTTTTCTGTATCGCGGCGGGGACAACATCCTGTTTGAGGCCGGCTTTGATACCACGTTGCAAAATGGGGTGAATGCCGCTGGAACTCACGATAGCGGCACCACAACTTCGTTTGATCTAAGCTTCGCCCAATTGGATTATGTGATGACTGATTACATGACCTTTGCGGCCGGCGACCTGTTGCTGCCGCTCGGAACCTATAGCGAGCGGAGCGCGGGGTGGCTGAACAAGATTCCCGACGATCCCCTGGCCGTGGATCTGGTTCCCGGTGCCGGCGTGGGTGTCGAGTTGCAAGGGGCGATTCCGGTGGGGGACGCTGGTGCATTCGCTAATTATCAGGTGTACGGTGTGAACGGGCCCAGTTCGTCGGATGAAACGGGAGATGCCGGCTCGCTTGATTTGGGCGGGAACGTCGGCCTCCAATCGGACAACACGGTGGCCAATCTGCATGGCCACCCGTCCGGTGGCGCACGCCTTGGGTTCTTTTTACCCTTTCCCTATAAACCTCATTACGATTTGGAACTGGGAGTCTCCGGCCAATCGGGTGAATGGGACGACGCGGGGAATCATCTCTGGTCGGCGGGCGTGCTGGATGCGGCCCTGCATGTGGGGCCTAATTTTGAGGCGAAGGGTGAATATATCCTGACTCGCTATGGCAGCGATGACCTTGGTCTCGTCAACCAAACCGGATGGTATGCGCAAGTCAGCTACAAGCTGGCGGGATTGGATTTGGAACTGCCGGTCATCAACGACACGGAGCTGGTGGGCCGCTATGACTATGTGCGCGACGGGCTGGGAACCAAAACCCGGCGATATACCACTGGATTCGTTTACTACATCACGAACACGCTGCTGTTTGAAGGCGACTACGAGTTTCTCAACAGCAACGACCCGACCCAGGCCGACCAACTCGTTCTCCAGCTTTCCCTGGGGTTTTAGCACCGGCAATAAAAATTTCGACGGATAACACAACCAAACAGCAACCATGCATATATTTCAATTCCTGAACCGGCGGCGGCTGGCACGATTGCTTTGGCCGGGTGTATCGGCCGTGATCGGATGTCTGGTCTTCACCGAAGCCCAGGCGCAAACCAATCAAGCGCCCACCTACCTCCGCGATATCCAACCGATCTTCATGGGCAGTTGCTCCCGATGCCACAACCAGCAGTCCCGGTTTGTTTACGACTGGCTGGATTACAAAACCGCCTACGCCGATCGTTGGGAGATCCGACGGCGAATCTGGGACAGTTGGAAGGGAATGTATTACAAGGAGGCCATGCCGGTGGCCAACAGCCCGGAATCACTGGCGCTCACTGACGAGGAACGGTCAACCATCGTGAAGTGGGTGGACGACGGAGGCCTTCGGGGGGTGCCGCCGCCGCCCGGCACTGCTAAATCAAAGGCCGAGCGGATCGAAATGGGCAAACGGCTTTTCACTTCCATTTGCGCAGCTTGTCATCAGCCCACCGGCCGGGGACTTCCCAATGTGTTTCCACCCCTGGCGGGATCTGATTTTTTAAATGCCGACAAGAACCGGGCCATCCAAACCGTCATTTTTGGCCGGCAAGGGGAAGTGGTGGTGAATGGGCTGAAATTTAACAACAGCATGCCTTCGTTCCCGCTTAGCGATCAGGACATCGCAAATGTCCTGACGTTCGTTTACAATTCATTCGGGAATTCCAGGCTGGAGGTGACTCCGGAAGAAGTAAAGGCTCTCCGCTCACAACCGCCGGTCTCAACCGGATCATCGGCCCCCTCCGGACCGCCCGCAGCCAAAAGCACCTTTGAATAAGACGGGACTGAACCGGCTCGCTGGTTGTAAATTACCCCCGCCACTGACCAAACTCACGGGCGGGCTTTTATTTCCCTTCCACTTCCGCAACTTCGTCCGGCGTAAGCCGTAAATCCATCGCGCCGATGATACCGTCCACCTGCTTCGCGTTGCGTGCGCCGACAATGGCGCCCGTTACCGCCGGATTGTGCAGTGTCCAGGCAATGGCCATTTCGCCCGGTGAACGCCCATGCCGCACGCCCACAGCCCGCAGCCGTTCCACGGTTTTGAGATTTTCCGACAGTTTCGGTTCCTTGAACTGGTCGTTTTTGTTGCGCCTGTCATTTTTCGGCAACGACGCGATGCGTTCACGCGTCATCGCGCCGGTGAGCAGGCCGGACGCCATCGGCGAATAGACAATCACGCCAACCTTTTCATGCCGGCACCACGGCAGTTGTGCCGTTTCCACGTCGCGCCGCACGAGCGAATACGGCGGTTGCAACGACGTGATGCGCGTGATGGATTGCAACTGTTGCATCTCTTCGACGCTGGAGTTCGACAGGCCGATCCAGCGCACCTTGCCTTCCTTTTGCAGGGCGGCCAGCGTGTTCCAGCCTTCAATCGTCTCGTTCAAATCGTCCGCCGTCCAGTGGATTTGGTAGAGGTCAATCACATCCGTCTTGAGCCGGCGCAGGCTGGCTTCGCATTCGCGCCGGACGGAATCGGCATGTAACGAATAGCTGATTTCACCCTTCTCGTTCCACAACATGCCGCATTTGGTGAAGACGTAAGGCCGCGCACCTTTCCACTCGCGCAAGGCGCGGGCGACCACTTCCTCCGAATGGCCCAAGCCATAGACCGGCGCCGTGTCAATCCAGTTCACCCCCAGTTCGGCGCACGTTGAATGGCCGGATCCGATCTTGTTCTCATGGCCCCAAAAACAGCACAGAAAATAAAAAAAGGGACCCGGTTTCAACCAGGCCCCGTTCCGAAATGCCAACGGCGATTAGTAACGGTCACGACCGCCGCCGCGAAACTCGCGCCGCGGACCACGACCGCCGCCGCCACCCGGGCGCTCTTCGCGCGGGCGGGCGACATTGACCGTGAGGGCGCGGCCGCCCAGTTGCGCGCCGTTCAGCGCGGCAATGGCCTTCTGCGCTTCCTCGGGCGAACTCATGGTGACGAACGCAAAACCGCGGGGGCGGTTGGTCGTTCGATCCATCATAATGTTCGTTTCGGTGACCGTGCCGTGCGCCGCAAAGGCGTCCTGCAGGTCGTTTTCGGTGGTTTCGAAGGATAGATTCCCGACAAACAATTTATTGCTCATGTGATGTTATACTGTCCTAGACTGAACTTTGCTTTGACCAGACCGTTCCCGTTAATCGGATTTCAAATCATCACTGAACCAGGTTCACTTGAAGATTTACCATGCCTCGCAAGCTTTGAGTTATCTAACAGACGCGGAAATTATCGCAGATTTCCGGACAATAGCAAGCATTATTTTACATCATTCTACTGGCAAACCTGGATTTCCCATTGCCAACCGGTTGGTATAATCCGGTCATGCACAAGTTGCTGCGCTCGTTTTACGACCGGGACACCACAATCGTCGCCCGGGAATTGCTGGGCAAACTCCTCATTCGCGTCGAACACGGCCGGGTGCGCATCGGGAAAATTGTGGAAGTGGAGGCGTACCTCGGTCCCCATGACCTGGCCGCGCATTCCTCGCGCGGTTTGACGGAGAGGACCAGGGTGATGTTCGGTCCGCCGGGACATGCTTACGTCTATTTCATCTACGGCATGTATTATTGCCTGAACGTGGTGACAGAGCGCGAAGGTCATGCCTCCGCCGTGCTGTTGCGCGCCCTGGAACCGGTGAAAAATCTGGACGGTCGAACCAGCGGTCCCGGTTTGCTCTGCCGCGCGATGCACATTGATCGGCGCCTCAATGGCCACGACCTGCTCAGTGACGACTTTTTCATCGCCACGCCGCCGAAGGCCGAACCGTTTGCCATCGTCAAACGGCCGCGGGTGGGCGTGGATTACGCACGGCATTGGGCGAAGCGGCACCTTCGGTTTTACATCAAGGACAATCCATTTGTTTCGCGGCCTTGATGAATAACCGGCACCATTGAAGACACGTAGCCGCCGACGTGAGGAGGCGGACACTTGCGCGAGGCTTGGCGACAAATCCGCCTCTTCACGTCGGCGGCTACATTTCGGCATCTTCTCAGCTTCACCGGATGTCGTTCTGCAGAACGATGCGATACCGCGCCTTGCCGGCGCGCAGGTGTTCCATTGCGTCGTTCACTTTTGACATGGGAAACACCTCAATCATCGGGGCAACGCCATGTCGTGCGGAAAATTCCAGCATCCGGGCCGTGTTGAACGGACTGCCCAGCGGTGAACCGGAAATCGCCTTTTGGCCGGCCAGCAACGAGAACGCCGCCACCGGAATCGGCTCCGGCACCGCGCCCACGATGTGCAGCCGGCCCTTTGGCGCCAGGCTGCCGATGATGGCGTCCCACGGCAGCGAAGCGTTGGCGGTGCACAGGATGAAATTGAGCGACCCAGCGATTTTTTGCAGTTGCGCCGCATCGCGCGAGTTGACGACGTGCTGCGCGCCAAATTTCATCGCCTCATCACGCTTGGAGTCGCTCGACGTGAACGCAGTCACCTCGCAGCCCCATTTGTTCAGGAATTGCAGCGCCATGTGGCCCAATCCGCCGATGCCGATCACGCCTACGCGGTCGGTCGGTTGCACGTCGCACTGGACAATGGGATTGAACACCGTGATTCCGCCACAGAAGAGCGGGCCGGATTTCTTCGCGTCGAGCGCGTCCGGCAACGGAATAGCCCACGCCCAATGACAACGCACGTGGTTGGCAAAGCCGCCGGGCCGCTTGATCATGGTCGCCTCCGCGGTCGGGCAGAGATTGTGATTGCCGGAAAGGCATTGCGGACAGCTCATGCAACTCTCCGCAAACCAGCCCAACCCGACGCGTTGGCCCACCTTCACGCCCTTCACCTTGTTCGCCGCGGCCACCACGCGGCCGGCCACCTCGTGTCCGGGCACAAATGGATACTCCGTCATGCCCCATTCATTGTTCAACATGCTCAGGTCGCTGTGGCAGATGCCACAATACTCGACCTGGATTTCCACCTGTTCATCGCGTAACGGGCCTGGGTCGAATTCGGACGGTTCCAATTTCGCGCCCTTGGCTGACGCCGCGTATGCCTTGAAAGTCGTGCTCATAATGCCATCACTGGTAACACACCCCGGCCGTTTGGCAAATAGGTTGAGACCGGATCATCGGCGCTGAATGCGGTCAAACATGCCGCCGTGCAAATAATCGCGCACGAACGGGCGATCCAGAAAATCCCGCGGAAAACCGGACTCAATCCGGCTGACCTCGTCCAACTGCGCGAGTTGCTTTGCGTTCAACGACCATTTGACGCAGCTCAAGTTGTCTTCCAATTGCGAAAGTTTTCGCGCGCCGAGGATCGGAATCGTATTGGGCCGCGCCCGCAGCCAGTTGAGCGCGACCTGCGCCGGGGATTTGCCGGCGGCTTTCGCGATTTTGACCACAGTCCGGGCGATGGCCCCATTGCGTTCAGTGCGCCGCGCAAATTGCGGCGTTTTGTCCAGCCGCCGTTCCTCCTTCGCTTTGCCCGCATATTTTCCGGTGAGCCAGCCGCTGGCGAGCGGGGACCATGGCGTGACAGTGAGTTCCAGTGCGTCGGCCATCGGCAGCAGTTCGCGCTCCGGCGTGCGTTCAATGAGATTGTATTCGATTTGCAGCGCGACGAACGGCGTCCAGCCGCGCAACTCGGCCAGCGTGTTGGCACGCGCCACCCACCACGCCGGCGTATCGGAAATGCCGATGTAAAGCACCTTGCCCGCGCGCACGAGGTCGTCAAAGGCGCGCATGACTTCCTCGACCGGCGTCAGCTCGTCCCATGCGTGCATCCAGTAAAGGTCCACGTAATCCGTGCCGAGCCGTTTCAAACTGCCTTCGAGCGCCTGCACCATGTTCTTGCGATGATTGCCGCCGGCATTCGGGTCGCCGCGGTGTTGGTTGAAGGAAAATTTCGTGGCGATCACAAAATGTTTCCGCTCGCTGCGAATGAATTCACCGACGAATTTTTCGCTGGTGCCGCCGGTGTAACCGTCGGCGGTATCAATGAAATTGCCACCGGCTTCCGCAAACAAATCGAACATCGCCTTGGATTCTTCCTTGTTCGCGCCCCAACCCCAGTCCTCGCCGAAGGTCATCGCGCCCAGGCATAGTTCGGACACGCGCAAGCCGGATTTGCCGAGAAGTTTATAGTTCATAAAAATCCTTTCGATATTTGTCCTTCATTTTAAAAAAATTTCCAGTTTTTTTGTTGGTCCAAGCGGGGTTACCATGCGCGCATTATGCCGTTCCGATTACTCGACCTTGAAACAGTTGCCAGTTACCTGCACCTCACGCCCCAGGACGTTGAGCAGCGGGTGAAGAACCGCGAAATTCCCTTTGAAAAACGCGGCGACCGGATTGTCTTCCGCAAGAGCGACATTGACGCATGGGCCTCACAGCGCATCCTTGGATTCTCCGGCACGCGGTTGGCGGATTATCACCAAAAATCCACCCGCCATACGCGGAAAATGCTGGAACAGGAAGCCATCCTGCCGGAAATGCTCCAGGTCGGAGCCATCGCCTCGGCGATGTCGTCCAAGACCAAGGCATCCGTCCTGCGCAATCTCGTGGCGCTTGCGGAAAAGACCGGACGCCTCAACGATCCCAAATCCCTGCTGGCCAGCCTGGAAGCACGTGAAGAATTATGCTCCACGGCGGTACCCGGCGGTTTTGCGCTGCCGCATCCGCGCTCGCATGAACCTTACCTGTTTGAAACCTCGTTCATCGTGGTGGGGCGGCCCATTCAGGAAATCCATTTCGGTGCTCCCGACGGACAGCCGACATATTTGTTTTTCCTGATTTGCTGTCCGGACGACCGGTTGCATTTGCACACGTTGGCCCGGCTCTGCCTGATCGCGATGAAAACCAAGGTGCTGGACCAGCTCCGCGACGCGCCCGACGCCCAATCCATGCGCGATGCCCTCATCGCGGCCGAACAGGAAATCCTGACCGACACGAGGATTGTTTCCTAGCCGCCGCCGGCGGATACGATATTCAAGCCATCGGCGCTTCTTTTAACAGCCCATCCAAATCCAGCGGATGCGTGAACATCGCCACGCTGCCATCGGGCGAGCGCGGCCATTGTTCCTTCGGACGGTCCCAGTAAAGCTCCACGCCGTTGTCGTCCGGGTCGCGCAGATAAATCGCCTCACTGACGCCATGATCGGACGCACCGTCCAGTTCGATGCCCGCCCCGAGCACGCGACGCACGGCATCCGCCAACAAGGCGCGGGTCGGATACAAAATAGCCAGATGATACAGACCCGTCGTGCCCGGTGGCGGTGGCGAGCCGCCTGCGCTTTCCCACGTGTTCAGGCCGATGTGATGATGATAACCGCCCGCCGAGATGAAGGCCGCCTGCGAACCGAACCGCTGCGTCAATTCAAAGCCCAGCACGCCGCAGTAAAATTTCAGCGCACGGTCGAGGTCAGCCACTTTCAAGTGAACGTGACCAATCCGGACCTGGGGATCAATGGGAACAGTTTTCTGGGTCATTTTTCGCAAGCTCCATTCTGTCGTCAGATATTATCTCAATTTCCGAGGTGGGGTCATCGTGCCACGATGACCGACGAACGCCTCGGCGAGGCGTTCCAACCACGAGATGTAGTGTCCGGCCTGTGGCCGGAAATACGCGGTTTCAGGACGGAGCAATCGAGGCACAGCCTCGACGCTACATCTTTTGCAACGTCTTAATTCGATTTCGCTGCCGATTCGGCCGGCACGACTTCCAGTTGCAATTTCTCCGTGTTGCGCAACACGACCAGCGGCAGACGCACGCCGACTTGTGCGCCGGTGAGCAGCTTGTGCAGATCGTCAATTCCCGCGATAGTGTGCCCGTCGAATTCCACGATGATGTCGCCTTCCTGCAAACCCGCGCGACTGGCCGGGCTGCCCGGCTCGACGCCAATCACCAGCATGCCGGCCTCGTTCGGCAGATGAAAATGCCGCACCAGCCGCCGGTGAATCTTCGCCGTCTGGCCGCCGATGCCCAGATAGCTGCGCCGGATGATGCCATCCTTGATCAACCAGCCGGCGATGTATTTGGCCGTGTTGATGGCGATGGCGAAACAAAGTCCCTGCGCCGGCAGAATCACCGCTGTGTTCACGCCGATGACTTCGCCGCGCGAATTGACCAGCGGCCCGCCGGAATTGCCCGGGTTCAACGCCGCGTCGGTCTGGATGATGTTGTCCATCAGTCGGCCCGAACTGGATCGGAACGACCGGCCCAGCGCGCTGACCACGCCCGCCGTTACCGTGTATTGGAATCCGTACGGATTGCCGATGGCGATGGCCAACTGGCCAACCCGCAACTGATTGGAATCGCCGAGCCGCACTGGCTTGAGGTTCGGCGCATAAATCCGGATGACCGCCAGGTCCGTCTCTGGGTCTGCGCCGACCAGATGTGCGTCCGGGTGCCGGCCATCGGCCAGCGTGACTTCAATCTTGTCCGCGCCGTGAACCACGTGGCTGTTGGTCAGGATGAACCCGTCCGGCGTGATGATGAAACCCGAGCCGCTGCCGCCGCCTTCACCGCCGCCGCGGCGGGCGCCACGCTTGTGCACGTCAATCTTCACCACCGCCGGGCTGACGGTTTCTGCCGCGTTAACGACGGCATTGGAATAAGCGTCCAGCAATGGACCATCCGTGACAGGGTCGGTGGGGCGAGGCTCCGGACGAGCCCCGAAAGCTTTCGGGGCAGCTTCCTGTCCAAATTGAAAACCTGCTGGTTCGTCCGTCACCGGCAACACGCCAAAATTTTTGTCCGCAATTCTCATATTCCAACCTCGCCGCTTCCGGCGATTGGTTACATGTAATCCCGATTGCGAATCTGTCAAACGAGTCAGTGGTGGTACATGTTGCAGGATTACCGGCAGTACTGTTGGTCGCTGACCTTTTCCATCCAGTCAACGACCTTGCCGTCGAGGTTTTTCACAATGGCGATACGCCAAAAATCTAATTTCATTTGCTATTTACCAGAATTTGAGGCGGAATTGTTCTCAGATATGAAATCGTGGCGGGTTATCATTATTGGAGTGATCGGTCTATTCTGTTTCTCCTCAACCTTCGAAGCGCGCGCACAATTCTATGCACCGGAGACGGAGTACCACGACAAAGTTCAGCGATTGTTTGTTGTCGAACTCGCCCGTGTGCTCGCCTGGAGGGAGAATCTACATGACGGGAAAATTCAAGAAATAACGTACTCAGTCACTGTCAACACTAATGGTGTAACAACCTGGAAATTAAAATGGCTGGGGCTTGATGGAAAACCTGTGCGGACCGTCGAGGTGCATTATCCAAACCAATTGTTGCTGGAAGGGCCGCAATTTTATCGGGAAGTCTTCAAACAGGAATGGTCTGGCACCAAATGGGTGGCACTCCCGAAAATCTCGAGGTAGGAATTATCACAACGCTTCTGGTCCGGGGCGGACAAGAGCGGGATGTCGCGGGAAGAAGGGCTGGGCGCCATGTTTAAATTGGTAGACACAAAACCGAATGTCCCGGAGGAGGAATACGCGCCAGAGTTGGCAGGTATGATGAGCCATACCGCCCTTCCAAGTCTGGCGGGGGGCGTGACGGTAGATGCGATGCTCCTTAGCCGTGCAGCGGCGTGGCTGTGCCTGAGCGAAGCCATGCTTGGGAAAGCGGAATCTCCGCCTGATGAGGAATGGGCTCCGATTTTGTTCATGGCCGGGAGAGAAAACGCGGCTGTGGCGCTCTGGGGAAAAAGCGCAGGATTTCATAAAAATGGAAAAGACGTGCCACAGTTTTACTCCTGGTGGAATTTCTTTCTGGGGAAGCCGTCAGCCAAGGCTGTCTTTCTCTTTGCTACAGACCCTGTTCATCGTCCATTTGCGATGCCGATGCTGGTTTATTACGCGCGCACACAATGGCTCGGCGAGACGCTATCAGATGCAATTTACCCGTTATATCATGATGAGCAGGACACGATTTATCGTCTGCACAATTATGGACCTTACTTTGCCTTACACACCGGTATCGGCGGTGGGAGGATACTCGAAGGAGCGTGGCCTGCCCTTTCTCGCAAAGCTTGGGTGGAAACATTGCGCAAATTTCCCCCAACCGCCCTCGATTACACAAATTATCAGCCGACGCTTAACAACATCGTGGCTACGGCGCTCGTTCGACCGGCGGGAGAGGCTCACAACAGTTTGGTCGGTTTGAAGGCGGCAGCACCATTGCTGGAACTAGTGCACTGTAACATTGACTTCTGATACATTTGTTTGTTATGGTTTTGACCATGGCAATCACACTTAAAGTGAGTTCCGCTGATAAATCTGAATTGGCGGCCAAGCTTCGTTGCCGCAGTCTTCCTGCGGAGGATGTCCGGCGCGCCGATATCATTCTGCGATTGGCCGAAGGACAGGCTCAACGGGCTGTGGCCCGGCAGATGCGCTGTAGCGTCAATACCGTGCGGCTTTGGCGAGAACGTTATGAGGTTGAAGGCCTGGGCGGGCTCTACGCTCGTCATCCGGGCCGGGAGATTCAGGCCCAGAGTCCTGCACTGGAGGCCAGGATTTTGGACTGCACGCGCCGCCCGCCCAAAGACGGCTCGACCCATTGGAGCACGCGCAAAATGGCCGAGGAACTGGGAATCAGCCATATGCGGGTGGCGCGAACTTGGGCCAAAGCCGGACTGCAGCCGCATCGGATGCGCCGGTATATGGCCAGCGACGATCCGCAATTTCACAAGAAAGCGGCCGATGTAATCGGGCTCTACCTGAAACCGCCCACTAATGCTGTGGTTTTCTGCGTGGATGAGAAGACGGCGATTCAGGCGCTGGATCGGCTGGACCCGGTTCTGCCACTATCTGCAGGCCGCGCCGAACGTCACGGTTTTGAATACTTTCGTCATGGGACGCTCTCCCTGTATGCCGCATTGAACACACAGACTGGCCAGGTGCTGGGCAAGACAGCGGGCAAACACACCAGTGCGGAGTTTGTGGCCTTCCTTACCGAGTTGGCCAGTGGTCAGCCCAGGAAGCGGCGGATTCATGTGATCGTGGATAACCTTTCCGCTCATAAGACCGAAAGGGTGGAGCTCTTTTTGCAGGAACATCCTCAAGTAAAATTGCATTTTACGCCGACCTATTCATCGTGGTTGAACCAGGTCGAGTTGTGGTTCTCGAAGATCGAGCGCGATGTCATTGCCCGCGGGGTGTTCAGCTCCGTCAAGGATTTGGCCAAAAAGATCATGCGCTACATACGCCGATATAATCACCAAGCCAAACCCGTGAAGTGGACTTACAAAAGCACGAGAAACCGCATACGCCCTGAGTCAGATTCAAATGTTACAGTGCACTAGGTTACGAACAAGGCGAAGGTAAATTAATTCCTGCGGCTACGGTTACCGCGCGTGACCTTCTTAATTACGGCTGGGAAATGAACGGATTACAGATGGGGTCGAGATACATTTTTGTTAACAACTACTGGGGTGTTTACGATTTAGCCAAGTCCATTTTCGATGCAGCAACGCGTGATATCCAAGGCCAGTCGCCGTTCTTTAAAAACGACTTTCAAAAATCCGCATTTGACCTGCAATCCACTTTGTTTCGATTACAGATGATAGATGGCTTGGGATGGATGGTGGGTGCAAACGTCCAGCCCTTCTCAAAGGACATGAACGACACCAATGCGGCGCGCTTGTTCTACAAGCGCTGTTGGCTTCGGCCCTATGACGTGCGTTGGCAGGCCTGGACTTTGTGTTGTGCACAGCAACGGGATGACATGGTTCAAATGCTCAAGCAATATCATCAGGAGTGCGGCCCCTTGTCTGATGTCGTTTCACTGGAATATATCAGGGATTGGTTTACCCAAAGCCAGGCGGAGCGGGTCAATGGCTTGCTCGCGTTGGAGGAGCAATTAGCAGACAGTATCCCTGTTCCCATTCCGCTTAAAATTAATGTCCTGTTCGAGAAGCGTTACGCTCACATGTCGAATCTGGACCGCGCGCGGGAGTTTGAGAAGCTCTTCTGACAAGATCCGGATTCGGGTTTGGAGGAACGAATTATTACCGGTTACATTGCTGCCGGGGCCTTTGACTCAGCTAAACGGTTTTATTTGGAAATTCGTAAACTGCTTGATTTAGGGGTTGGATTTTCCAACGACACTGGCCCCCAGCTATGGACCATCGGCTTTTTGGAGAAGGATGAGAATTTAATGAGTACCGCTTTGAAAGACAGTGATACCGGCAGTTACATGGCGATGTTGACAGCGTTCTGGAATTTCGCCGCACATGACGATTCCCAAGGGATGGAACAACAAATGGACGAACTGACTGAGCGTTACGAATCTCAAGAAGGCCCGGAAAGCACCGGCCGAATATTGAAGGGGTTTGTGCCTCTGATCCCGGCACTCAAGGATCCCAACAATCCAGATCACAAAAAAGGCGCTGGACTATTTTGGCAAATCGAATAAGGGCTTGGTGTTGCGAGTTATCTTGATACTCAAATATGGACTAACCAAAGAAGATGCAATTAGGTTCTTGGGCGGTCCTGAAACAGATCGCTTCCGTCATGTGGTGGTTCTATATTTGGAAAACGACAGCAGCGATATGCGGGAGGCTTTTCTTGATTTCAACAGAAACTCATCTTCAGACTCGGCTTGGGTGACCGCATGTTGGCTCGCTCACAAGCTTCTCGATCCCTCCGGGACAATTACGGACCAGGACCTGAAAACACCAGGGGCACAGACGATCAGGGCAGCGGTTCTTGAAAAAATAAAAACCAACTGATCTAGTCTCCGACCCGGCGCGTCGCTTCGGGTGCGGCGGAGCAGTTACTTGTGCTTATCCTGAATTGGCATTGCACAAACAACTTTTGTTTTGTGTCCCGGAGATTCAAGAGTTACTTTGTTTAAGGTTAATCCCCAAAGGCAGGTCGTGTGGCTGCCTTTTGAAAGGTGTGCCTATGAGCCAGGTATCTGAATCTGCAAAAAAGACCGGCACTTCCCCGGCCAAACCCAATCCTACTGCCCCCAAATATCCCGGCGTCCGCGTCACCTGCAACGGGAATTTCCTGGTGGCCGAACACGTCGAAACGCGGATCACCGAAGGCGGCGTCTTTTACCCCATCACGCCCTCCACCGAGGGCGGTGAGATTTACCAGGGCTCTTATGCTGCGGGCGAATTGGATGTCTGGGGCCATCAGAAAATCGCGGTCGAAACGGAAGGCGAACATGCCGCGCAGGGCGGCGCGACGGCGTACGCGGTCAGCGGCAAGCGCACGGTCAACTTCACCTCCGGCCAGGGCATCGCTTATGCCATGGAGCAGTACTATCACGCGCCCGGCAAGTTCTCCACCATGGTGCTCGAAGTCGGCGCCCGCGCCCTCACCAAGCACGCCCTTAACGTCCATTGCGGTCACGACGATTTCTACGCCGCGCTCGATACCGGGTGGACCATGATCGTCGGCAAAGACGCTCAGCAAGCGGCCGACCAGGCCATCATTCTCCGCAAGGTCAACGAACTGTCGCTCAACCCGGGCATGAACATCCAGGACGGCATGCTCACCACCCATTCCGAGCGCACCTATCTCGCGCCGGAAGCCGATTTGCTCCGCGAATTCCTCGGCGCCGCCGATGACACCATCGAATGCCCGACGCCCGCGCAGCGCGAATTGTTCGGCCCGAAACGGCGGCGCGTGCCGGAAATGATGGACCTGAAAAATCCCATCCTGCTCGGCCCGGTCCAGAACCAGGAACACCACATGAACGGCGTGGTCGCGCGCCGCAATAATTTCAACGAACCGATCTTGAAATTCCTGGAAGATGCTTACGCCGAATTCGGCCGGCTCACGGGACGTCATTACGGCCTGATTCACCAGTACCAGTGCGATGACGCCGACACGGTGTTTGTCTCGCTCGGTTGCGCCGCGGACAACATCGAAGCCGCATGCGATTACCTGCGCGAAAAACGCAACGCGAAGGCCGGCTCCATCCACATCAACGTTATTCGCCCGTTCCCCGAAGCCGCCGTCATCAACGCGATGCGCGGCAAGAAGAACGTCATCATCCTGGAACGCACGGATGAAGGCATGGCGGGCGATAATCCGCTGGCGCGCGACATCCGCGTGGCCCTCGGCAAGGCCAATGAAGCTGCCAAGTTTGGTGGCGCCCTGCCCGGCTTGACGCCCGAGGAAACTCCCCGCCTCTTTCGCGGCAGTTATGGTATCGGCTCGCGCGATTTCCGGCCCGAACACACGCTGGGCGCCTACGAATTCGCCAGCGGCTAGACCCGCCGCCAGGACGGCGCGAGCGCAGCCAGCGGCGAGACTTATTTCACCCTCGGTATTGACCATCCCTACGCCGTCATCAGCAAGGAAACGCCGTCGCTCTTGCCCGAAGGCGCCATCGCCGTGCGGTTCCATTCCATCGGCGGCTGGGGCATGATTACCACCGGCAAAAATCTAGGCGAAATCGTCGGTGAATTCGGCGACCTCATCAAACAACGCGACCCGGAATACGATGCCGATGGGCGGCTCAAGGAAAAACTGTTCTTGATGGCCAACCCGAAGTACGGCTCGGAGAAGAAAGGCGCTCCGACGAATTATTATCTCACGGTTGCGCCCGATATCATCAAGGTGAACTGTGAGCTGAATCACGTGGACGTGGTGCTCTGCTGCGATCCCAAGGCGTTCACGCACACGAATCCGCTGGAAGGCATCAAGCCCGGTGGCTGCCTCGTCTGGGAATCCAGCGACACGCCGGAAACCGCGTGGCAACGCATCCCGTCGCAACACCGCCGGTACGTCAAGGACAACGACATCCGCGTTTATATCCTGCCCGGATTCGACATCGCCAAAAAAGCGACGAACAAAACCGAGTTGCAGCTTCGCATGCAGGGCAACTCCTTCCTGGGCGCGTTCTTCCGCGTTTCGCCGTTCCTGCGGCAGAACCACATTTCCGATGAGACCTTCCACGCCACGGTCAAGAAACAGTATCAGAAGAAATTCGGGCGCTTCGGCGACGACGTTGTGACGTTGAACATGACCGTGATGACCGAAGGTTTCTCGCGGGTGCAGGAAATCAAGTACGGCGAGTTCAACGAGCCTGACCGTTCCTCGATGCGCAATCCGCCGGTGGCGCCGAACGAGCATGAGCCGTTGATTCCCACCGCCGGTTGCGGTTCGGCCTGCGGCACGGGCATTCCCACGCCCGCGCAACAGACGCCGCGGTACGCCTTCCAGACGCTGGCCAAGTTCGATGCCGAATTCCGCCACGGCCTCGGTTATCACCAGCCCGCCAGCGCGCTCGCGTCGCTCGGCGTCATGGGCGCCGGCTCGGGTGCGACTCAGTCCAAGTACGTCGCCCGCCGCGAAACGCCGGTGTATATCGCCGAAAATTGCACGCAATGCATGGAATGCATCACCGCCTGCCCGGACACCGCCCTGCCTAACATGGCGCAGGACGTGGCGATGGTCCTGAAGACCGCCGTGCATTACTATGTCACCGATCCTGCCGAACGCTCGAAACTGGCCGCCGAATTGAAAGGCATCGAGGAACGCGCCCGCACGAAGATGAACGAGTCAATCAAGGCCCGCTCCAACGTTCCGTTCAAGGACATTATCCGCCAAGAAGTCAACGCCCTGACCACGGTCGGCGAATCCACGAAGGCCGAATTCACCGGCATCATTGACAAACTGCCGCTGGCTTACTCGAACGTGCCGGCCATCTTCCGATCGCTTGAAGCCAAAACACCCGGCGGCGGCGGGTTGTTCTCCATTTTTGTCTCCGACCTGTGCAAAGGCTGCGGTGAATGCGTGCAGGTTTGCGGCGACCACGACGCGCTCCGGATGACACGCGAGACCGAGGATTTGAACGCCGACCTGACCACGGCGCAGATTTTCTCGCGCCTGTTGCCCGATACGCCGCAGAAATTCCTCGGCCTGTACAACGACAACGACGCTGCGAACTCCCGCGAAGCCGCGTTGCGCAATCATCTCATGGTCCGGCGCAATTACGAGGCGCTCGTGTCCGGCGACGGCGCGTGCGCCGGGTGCGGCGAGAAAAGCGTGCTGCGCGCGGCAGCCTCCGTCACTGAAGCGTACATGCGCCCGTTGTATCATAAAAAGGCCGACCGCCTGCGCGCCAAGGCCACGCGACTGGAAGCCGAAGGGCTGGCGAAGCTACAGGCGCTAAAACAACGCGACGAGACCGAATACCTCCTGTTCCGCAAAGCCGTGGCTCACATCATCATGGGCTTGGGCGGCGAAGACGACGACGATACCGCGAAACGCATCGCCGATTACGAGGCCAAGCACGGCCCCATCACCGACGAGCAGATCATCGACGGCATCGTGGCCGTGATGCGACAGGACGCGTTCAATCACCGCGATTTGCAGTCCATTGACGGCCGGCGCGCCAACGGGATGAGCGTGATGTTCATGGGCGCCAGCACCGGTTGCAACACCGTCTATGGCTCCACGCCGCCGTCCAATCCGCATCCGTATCCGTGGATGAATTCGTTGTTCCAGGATGGCGCGACGATTTCGTGGCTGCTGGGCGAATCGCTCATCGTGAACCATGCGCGCCGCTCGGTCGTGCCCGAACGCCTGGCCGACGCGCTGCTCGAACGCACTGAAGACGTCATGTCCGCGGCTGATTTGTTCCTGCTCACGCACCTCGACGACGCGTTGATGACTGACCAGGAAATCCGCGAATTGCCGAAGATCTGGACCATTGGCGGCGACGGTGCCCTCGGCGACATCGGGTTCCAGAATGTATCCAAGGTCATCCTGCAAAACCGGCCGAACGTGAAAATCCTGATGCTCGATACGCAGGTGTATTCCAACACCGGCGGCCAGAACTCGGATTCCTCGACCATGCTGGGCGGTTACGACATGAACCAGTTCGGCGTGGCGTCACAGGGCAAATTGATTGAAAAGAAAAACGTCGCCGAAGCGTTCACCAGCGGGCACGGCTCGCCGTTCGTGGCGCAGGTCTCGATGGCCAACGCGGCGAAACTGTACAAGGCGATGCTCGAAGGCCTCGAATACCGCGGCACGGCGTTTTTCCAGGCCTACACCACCTGCCAGCCCGAGCACGGCGTGCCCGACAACATGAGCGCCGACCAGGCCAAGCTCGTCCGCGACGCGCGCGGCATGCCCGAGTTTGTGTTCAATCCGCGCAACGGCGAGACGGCGCAGGAAGCGTTCGATCTCAAGGGCAATCCAACGCCGAACCGCGACTGGTGGCGCACAAAATTCAAGGCGACCGGCGAGGAATACAACTTCACCGTGGCGCACTGGGCCATCACCGAAACCCGGTTCCGCAAGCACGTCAAAGCCATCAAGGAAGAGGAAGCGCGGGAATTGATTCACCTCGACGACATGCTGGTGTTGATTACGCAGGATGATGTCATTTACCGGCGCGTATTCGACCGGAACCATCGTTCCTACGTCCCGAACTTCGGCTGTTACATCAAGGCCGACGTCAACGGGCAGATTAAATACTTTGCCGTGAGCCGGCAGATGGTGTTATTCGCTGTGGAACGCCGCAAAGCCTGGCGCATGCTTCAAAGTAAGGCGGGCGTGGCGAACAAGGATTACCAGGCGCAGAAGGCGCTGTTGGCCGGGCTGGACAAAGGCGAACTCCAATTGGCTGATGTGCAGGCCAAGCCTCGTGAACTTTTTGAGGCAGAGCTTGCGAAGCTACACTGACGTTCTGCCGCAAGCGCATATCCAGTGCCGACGAGCCACGTGGCGCAGTTTTACGTGGAAGGAACTGTTCGAAGTCGAATTGGCTAGGTTGAACTGAATTTTAGATCGAACAAACCCGTAGTTTAGCTGCGTGGTTCACTGCCCCCTCTTTGTGGTAGTTAAACTCCGTGCTTCAGCAAAAACTTGGCCAACGAATTGCCAGCCTCCGCAGAACCAGAAAGCTCACCCAAGAGCAACTTGCGGAGGCGGTTGGTTGTTCCGTCGAGTTTATCAGCCTCGTTGAACGGGGTGTAAATGCTCCTTCGGTCGCCAACCTGGGAAAGTTTGCCAAAATTTTAAAGGTTGAGGTTAGAGAACTTTTTACGTTTGAGGAGAAGGAACGATGACCCGTGGAAAAGCATACATTACCCACCTCAAGGCTACTCTGCCCGGCGTCATCAAGATTCTTCAATCGAACGGGATTGATGAACGTCACCTGACTTTCGGCGGTGAAGGCCAGCCGCCTGCCCGGAAGCCGACTGTACCGACGGATGCTCGTTCCGAATTCCTCGCCAATCGAGCGATGGGTGACTGGGCTGAACGAATGCTGTCCGCGGCGTTGGCCGCCGCGGTTCCCGACTGGAAAGTCGCACAATACGGCAGCACTGACCGCATTGCGGCAGGGCATCCTGAATTCAAGACACGCTATCTTGCTGGACTGGAAGAGACGCGACAGTTCGGCAAACGCCCGGACTTACTTCTCTTCCCCATCGGAATTGCAGTGGACGCTGATTTATCAGAACACAGCCATGCAGAAACTGACCCGTTGTTAAAACAAGCCGTTGCGGCTATCGAAGTCCGGTCTAGTAAATTCGAGGCATTGACGTACATCACGGTTCGTAGGCGTCAGCGTGACGCCGGCGCACAGACCGGTCGCGAAACGCCGAGTTTCACGGTGAAAGTCGAAGACTTGGTAATTGTTTATCGCTGGTTGGAACGAAATTGTGTGCCGCAAAGCTACTGCCAAGTGTTCTTCGATTCCGTGTTTGCCATCAATTTCCTCGACATCTTTAGAACCATCGGGAGCGGCACCGGCTTTACTATCGAGAAACCGGAGAAGAGCCAAGAAAAGGCGACCATCATGATTCCTATCATCACTGGCGTACAAATTGGTCGGGCCACTTCGATACCAACTTTCGCCGCTGAGCATCAGGTCACGAAGCTTGGACGGCACGACGCCTATGTTGTACCGCAGGGCGGCGGTTTTGAACTCGATGCTGTTTTAACGAAGAAAGTTGTTTTGGCAGAGCGTTAGCATTGAAGTAACGCGCTGCAACTTCGTCAATCCGGGCCACCCGCTCGTCCGCCGACAACTTCTCCAATTCCGTCAACTTGCGGATCAGTTCAACTGCTTCGGCCCGGCTGAACATCGGCATTTCGGGGCAAGGCATGTCTTCCACATCTTTGGGTTCTAGCTTATTCAGGCCGTCGCCGTAAAAACGGTTCACCTGTGAAAATGCCCGCCGACCGCCTGAGCTATTCAGGAACAGTGTCATCAACGGCGGCAATGTTTCGCAGCCAAGTTTAGCGTAGAGGCCGTGAAAGCAGGTTAGGTTTTTTGCGCCGGAAGCATTAAGAATGAACTTCACCGATTCTCGAGAAAATACTGCGACCCATATGTCGGCTACGGCACGGTTTTCCGGCAGATACCAAACGGGACGATGGCTTGGCAAATACCGGACGGGAATTCCTCGCTGTTCGCCAAGTTTGAGGTAGCGCATCAAATCTTGCCCGTTGTGAGATGGATTCAACAGAAAACAACGGCGCTCGCGTTTCGCCAGTGTGTCAAACCTTTCACGCGTGAAGACCAATCCGTCCGCATCGGCTGCTTTTGTGATGCAAGGTTCGACATGCGCTTCCGTCAAGTGATGCGTGCGCATAACGGCGCGGTTCAGACAAAAGTAATCGTTTGCCCCGGTCGCAATACCTCGCCGGCAGTCGAAGTAATCGCCAACACGTTTCGAAAACTGGACTGAACCACTGTGCATCGCGCCGTTGAGCAGCACATTAAGCCATTTGTCGCAAGGATTGAGTTTTGTCAGGTCAATACACCCATCAACATGGCCCACCGCGGTCCTGGTGAGGACTTTGGTCATGAAAGTTTCAGCTTCATCCATTGAATCAACTCGCTTAAGCCATGCCTGCGTGCCAAAGGAGTGAACCTTGTCGAGGAATACGATTGCGCTGGTAGTGAGTGCTCCTGGGAAAAGGTTAACCGAAGGCGAAAAGACCAAAAGTGCCACAGGGCGCATTACACACACGAGACGTTCTTTGATTTCCTCGCCAAAATTTGCATTGAGAAACTCCGACGGCAGGATGACGGCGGCGCGCCCACACGGCGTGAGGTCTTCCCAAATCTTTAACAGGAACAGTACATAAATATTCGTTAAGCGGTCCAGTGGCGTCCCAAAACGTTCCTCGAAGTAGCACCAATCTCTCTCCGAATAGTTTAGCCGATGTGCCTTTATGTAAGGCGGGTTAGCGATGATACCGTCGAAAAGGCCACCGTCGGATTTTAGATAATCTGCAAGGATTAATTTTGTGCTGCGCGGCGCAGTTTTTTTGGCTTGTTTCAGGGTCTCGACATCGCGCTCTACTCCCACCAACTGCAAATGTCCGTTGAACCGGTGGCACGCAGCCAGCAATCCACCCAAACCCGCTGCCGGGTCGAGTACAGTGCGAGGCTTCGCCGACATCACCCACTTTGCCATTAAAGCTGCGATTGGCTCAGGCGTAGCAACCTGCCCAAGCTCTTTTGTATCTCGTTGCCACGACTCGACCGAAGCAAACAAACTTGTCTCACCTGTAGCGACCTCTACGACGTTTGGCTCGTAGTAGAGCGACATGAAAGTTTGGCTATCGCGCAGCTTCATTGTCGAAAAGTATGCCAGCAGTTTAACTACGGGTCAACATTTTACGCCTTCGCGCAGACATCTGCCCCTTTCTTGACTCCCAAGCGAGCTTTTTCTTCCTAGCTTGCTTTTGCAAACCGACCCGCCGGTGGCCGGCGTTTGAGCACGGCACAATTTTGCAGGGCGAGATCGTGCATTTGCAGAATCAATCCGCGCAGCCGTTCACCAAACGGCGTCAGCGAGTACTCGACGTGCGGGCGTTTTGCGGCCAGAACTTTGCGCTGCACCGCACCGTCCAGTTCCAGTTCGCGCAATTGGGCGGTGAGCACTTTCTGGCGGATACCCGGCAGTGCGCGGCACAGTTGCGCGTGGCGGCGCGGGCCGTTGAACAATTCCCTTAAAATCAATACCTTCCACTTGCCGCCAATCACGGCCAACAGGCGTTCCACTTCGCATTCGACGGTCTTGAGATGCATGTCATGGGCACTCAAAGGTGCCTGATTGCGGAGATTACAATCAAGGGCATCTTAGGGCAATATGATGACGATTAGAAAAGCCAACGAACGGGGCCACGCCGACCACGGCTGGCTGAACACGTATCACACGTTTTCCTTTGCCGATTATTATGATCCCCAATGGATGGGGTTCCGGGATTTGCGGGTGATCAACGACGACTACGTCGCGCCGGGCATGGGCTTCGGCAAACATCCGCATCGCGACATGGAAATCATCACGTACGTCCTCAGCGGCGCGCTGGAGCACAAGGATTCGATGGGCAACGGGCGCGTCATCCAGCCGGGCGATTTCCAGTACATGGCCGCCGGCATCGGCGTGCAGCACAGCGAATTCAATCCGTCCAAAGCTGAAGCGGTGCATCTGTTGCAAATCTGGATCCAACCGGACAAGCCCGGGGCCAAGCCGACCTACGGCGAAAAGGCGTGCGCCGATGCCGCGCCCGGGCGGTTGCACCTGATTGCGAGCAAATCCGGACGCGACGACAGCATCCGCATCAACCAGGACACCGACCTGTGGCTGGCACGGTTCACCAACGGCCAGACGGTGACGCACGAGCTCAAGTCGAAGCGTCACGCGTGGGTCCATGTGGCCGAGGGCGAGGTGACGTTGAACGGCAAGACACTCAAAGGCGGCGACGCCGCGGCCGTGAGCGGTGAACCGAAACTGGAACTGGCCGGCAAAGGCAAGGCGCAGGTGCTGTTGTTTGACCTGAATTGAACGCGGGCATCGGTGGGGCGAGGCTACTGACGAGCCGGCTCGCGGGGACGCTCGCCCCACCAAAAAGGCTGGCCGGCCGATTGCCAATCTATCGCCGCGATTGCATCGCCTCCGGGTCTCCCCTTAAATTGCCGCATGGAAAAGAACCGGCTGGAAGCGTTCAGCGACGGCGTGCTGGCCATCATCATCACTATCATGGTGCTGGGATTGCAGGTGCCGCTGAGTTCGGACCTCGCCGCATTGAAACCGCTGCTGCCCGTGTTTCTGACCTATGCGCTCAGCTTCATTTATCTCGGCATTTACTGGAACAATCATCATCACCTGCTCAAGGCGGCGCACAAGGTGAACGCGGCGATGATGTGGGCGAATCTGCATCTGCTGTTCTGGCTGTCGCTCTTTCCGTTCGTCACGGGTTGGATGGGCGAAAACCATTTCACCACCGCACCAACGGCGCTTTACGGCGTGGTAATGTTGCTGGCCGCCATCGCCTATTACATCTTGCAGAGCGTGATTGTTGCCCAACAAGGTCCCGATTCGAAACTGGCGAAGTCCATCGGCCGGGATTTCAAGGGCAAGGCGTCGCCCATTCTTTACGCTACGGCCATCGTCATGGCCTTCTTCGAGCCATGGATTTCCTGCGCCATCTACATGCTGGTGGCGTTGATGTGGCTCATCCCTGACCGGCGCATCGAACGGGTGTTGGATGAATCGGGGCCGTCTCCGCGGTGATTTGAGTCAACGCCGAGCCTGGTGGTTTGCCCGCCCGGTCAGCCCTGGTAATGGTGAAACATGCCGGCCAGCAGCAATAATTCGGGATGCGCCGCCGACATCTTGGGCAGCACCACCCGGATGCGGGAGCGATAGGCCAGGAGTTTTTCCCGCAGGGGACGCAGGTCCTCCACCTCGTCCCAATGCAATTTGTTCAGGTCCAGCACCAGCCGGCTCCGGCTGCGCGCCAGCGAATCGCGGATGCGTTGTGCCAGGCCTTCCGCGTCCCTGGCGGAGAGCGCGCCTTCCAGCCGCATCCAGACCTGCTGCCGGGCGTGCTGCAATTCGACTTTGACGGAAAAATTGGGATTCGCCACTTTCGTCTGGAATTCCTCCCATAAACGAAACGCGCTCCAACTCTTTTCCGGCACGCGATAGGTCGTCCGCTGCAATTTGGGATGCTGGAACAGGTCGAGCTTCAACGTCAGCCCCGTCCACAGCGCCGCGCCCACGGCCACGACCGACTTCCATCGTTGGGCGAAGGCCGGCCGGCCCAGTTCCGCGTGGATGCGCGACTCCAAATCACCAATCCATTTCCGGATTTTGGGGTTGGGACCGAGCCATTTTCCGGGAAGAAACACCGGATACGCGTAACGCAATTCATGAGCGAAATATTCCGCCTTCCGGCGCAAGATGGGATTGGGCGAATCCTTGAGTTTGAGGTAACCGAGGAAACGGGACTCCAACACGCGATAGATGCTCGGGCCGAGCCGCTGAAAATCCTGCTCGAAACACCAGCGCTGGATGTCTTCAATTTGCTTCGGTGAAAGCGTTGGATGTTTGATCATCGTCCGGAACCCGTCGGCGCGCCGGTAGAACAAATCCTGGTCGCTGGTATAAACATCCTGCAACAGGTTTTCCCTGATAATGCGCTCGTGGAACGGCGTGCCAGGCACGGGGCCGTAAATGAGGTATTGGCCGAGCGCGGGCTTGAGTTTTATCAGCTCGTCCAATTCCTGCGCCACGATTTCCGGCGTTTGATAATCGAACCCGACAATCATTGAGGTTAGCACCGTTATGCCGTGCTCGCGGAACTCGGTGAGAATCTCGGCCACCGGCCGGCCCTGTTGCTTGGCATAATTCGAACGCGTGCCTTCGTAACCGATCCAAAAGCCGTCGATGCCCATCTCCAGAATTTCCTCGACCTGGTATTGGCTGATGGCCTTGATGCTGGAGAAGGCAAAGATCGACGGTTTCTTCCCGCCCTTCAGCACACACTCGCGGAACTCCATCGCGCGCTTTTTATTGAGCAGGAAATCCTCGTCCAAAATCAGGAAGACCAGGCCCGGATCGAGGTCGAAATATCGTTCCACCACGCTGTAAATGTCCCGCCCGGTCGGCAGCAGCTTGATGTGCTTGCGCGAAAAGAAATGCGACGTGCAGCAGAAATCACAGCCGTTCGGGCAGCCGAGGCCGGCAAAAATTTTTCCGGTGCCCGAAACCTTACAGCCGAACACCTTGAGCCAACTCACGATGAGGGGATGCTTGTAGGGCATCGGGATTTTCGGTTCGCCCAGCAGCCGGCGAAAATACGCCACGCCTTCTTCACGGCAGATGTAGTCCGCGTACGGCTTGAGCACTTCGTCCTTCAATACCGTGCCATATCCGCCGAGGACGATCCTGCTTCCGGGCGCGTATTTCCGGATCAACGCGACCGTCTCCTTCATCTTGTGCATCACCGCCATGATGAATGAGACGCCCACATAGTCGTAGCCCTTCTTGAGTTCTTTGATCAGTTCGCGCCGGGATGGGTATTGCAGCACCACCGTCGGTGCACTGAGATTTTCTGCGATGTAGTCCAGCCCGAAATGGACATTCACGGTGCGCGGGCTGAAGAGGCCCTGCGCCCGCGTCACCTGGCGGTACAAGAGTTCGTAGCCGACCGATGGCGCGTCGCCGTATTGCGGCCCCATCGGGCGGCAGACGCTGGTCAATAAAACGGTTTTATTCATGGTTCAGACAAATTGTCTTTCGGGAGAAGGTGAAATCGCTGCACGGCGGCTCAAAATGAGGCGGGGTCCGACGGGGCAACTCAATGCCACAGTGAAAGGATTATCGCAGCCGCCAGGTGATGCGCGCCTTGTTCAGGTCGTAGGGCGACATGTCCATCTTTACGCGGTCGCCGACGGTCAGGCGCACCCAGCGTTTGCGCATCTTGCCGCAAATCGTGGCGAGCACGAGATGTTTGTTGTCGAGTTCGACGCGGAACATCGTGCCGGGCAGCACGGTGGTGACGCGGCCTTCCACTTCAATGTGTTCTTCTTTCATATCTGTTCCGCTGTCAAAAATTGAAACCAAAAAGGCGGAGTCCGGTTCACCCGAACCCCGCGTGAAATCCCTGCTGCCGCTGGATTAATAGCGACTGTGACCGCCACCGCCACTCACCCGGAACTCGCGGCGACCACCGCCGCCACCCGGGCGCTCTTCGCGCGGCTTGGCGACGTTGACCGTCAGGGCACGACCGCCCAGTTGCGCGCCGTTCAGGGCGGCGATGGCCTTCTGCGCCTCTTCGGGCGTGCTCATGGTGATGAAACCAAAACCGCGGGGACGGCCGGTGGTCCGGTCCATCATCAGGTTGGTTTCAGTGACCGTGCCGTGCGCCGCGAAGGCGTCCTGCAGGTCGTTTTCGGTGATGTCGAAGGAAAGATTCCCGACAAATAATTTACTGCTCATGTGATGTTTTACTGTCCGACAAACTGTTACTTTCCCAGACTGTTCCCGAACGCCGGGTTTAAAATCATCACTGAACCAGGTTCACTTGAAGATTCACCATGCCTTGAAAGAGACAAGCTATCTAACAGACACGCACAGCATGACTGGTTCCGGCGGGATAGCAACAACTATCGGCAACTATCTTTTCAACCCGACCACCGATGACTGGCCAGCTTACTCCGCAATTGCGCCCGGATGCGCTTTGAAGAACTTCACAATCAGCGCCGGTGCGGCGGGGTTGAACTGATGCCCGCCCGGGAAAATGCATGTGACCAGCGGAGTCCCGCCGTTTGACGGGTAGAGCGTGCATTGTTTGTCCCAGGGCTCGCCCGTCGTCGCGCAGCCATTGACCTTGCGCACGGCGTCCATCGTGCGTTGCTGCCACGCAAATTTCACCAGCGGATCGGTCTGGCCGCCGAGAATCAACGCCGGCTTGGGCGGAAGCTTATTAGCATACCGCGCCGCCGCGGAGGACGGCGCGACGGCGGCGAAAACATCACCTCGCGCCAGCCACAGCAGGTAGGTGAAGCCACCGCCGTTGGAATGGCCGGTGCAGTAAATCCGTTTCGCGTCCACGTCATAATCCTGCTTGAACCGCGCGAGAACAGCGTCGAAGAATTTCAGGTCACGGTCCCCTTGATCGCCGAGGGCGGCCTGCCAGCCGGGCCGGTTGCCCTGTGGGTCCGTCAGTTGGCCAGGCGTGTCCAATCCCTGCATGTAAACCACGATGGCTGCCGGCCATTCCCGCTCGAGGTGGAAACTGCGGTCTGCCTGTCGGGCATTGCCGCCGTGGCCGTGGAACACGAACACCAACGGTGTGGGATTCGTTTTTGCCGTGGCCGGAACATAAACCAGCGCGGTGCGCGCCGCGCCGTCCACGATGAATGACATTTGCTGAAGAACATCCGCCTCGGCCCCACGGGCAGGCAGACCTGCGAACGCCAGCAACCCAATCTGCAGATACAACCATCTTTGCATGTTTTTTAGACGCAAAGGCGAATGAAATGTTACTTTCGCCCCGTTCGTTCAACAGGAAACGGAAAATGCCATTGCCTCCCCCGTCTCGAGCAGGCTCTTGAGGCTGCTCAGGACGGCCGGCCAGCCGTTGTTGATGCCCCGGAAGGTGTTCGGGTCCTTCTCGAGGTCTTCCGGCAACAGGTTCTCGTGGATGAGGCGCAACCTGACCTGCGGTCCCATCGGCGTCAGTTCGTAGGTGACTCGTGATAGGCCGTCGCGCTTCTTGGCAAGTTCCGGCTTGTCTTTCGGGTTCCAGGTATAAACCAGCTTGCGGCCCGGTTCGCAGACCAGAACCTTGCCGGCGTGATCGCCATGCTCTTCCTTGCCCTTCTGCGGCAGGATGCGGACGGTGCCGCCGGCTTTTTGTTCCACTTCGATACGGAAGCCAAACCAGTATTTCTCGCTGAAATCACCGCTGGTCAGCGCTTCCCAGAGCTTTTCCGGTGTCGTGCGGATAAACGTTGCATAAACGAATTCTTTCTTTTCCATAGTTGTCATCCTTTCTTGATCTGGTTTCCGTTGTTCAATTTTAACCCCGGCAGAAAGCGTTCAAGCCTTGCCCGGTTTCGAGGAACGTTTTCAGGCTGGACAGCACGAGCGGCCAGCCTCGGGAGACTTTGCCCACCATTTCCGAACCCGCCTTGAAGTTGTCATGCGTCACCGTGAGGCAGACCATGTCGTCCATCGGCTCGATCTCAAAAGTGACACGCGATTTATCTTTGAGATCGTCCGGGTCAGCCCAGGTCAGCACCAGACGTTTGGAGGGAACGCACTCCACAACCTTGCCGGTGATCCAGACTTCGTTCTCCGGGTTGAGGTGTTCCCACTTTGAGTCCTTCTTCCAGTCCGAGACGTTTGCCATTCCACCCCAATACTGGCGGGTGAATTCCGGTTTGCTGATGGCATCCCACGTCTTTTTCGGCGTTGACCGGATATACATCGTGTAAACTAAGTTCGGCTTTTTCATGAATCATTCCTTGGTTTTGGTTTCTTCGACACCTTTTTTCAAATCGCTCAATGCCTGGAGGCGATGACGTTCGTATTTGCCAATCCAGCGTTCGTAGATCTCGTGCAACGGCACCGGATTCAGATAATGCAGCTTCTCGCGCCCGCGCCAGACCGTGGCCACCAGGTTCGCCCTTTCGAGCAACCCCAGATGCTTGGTGACTGCCTGCCGCGTCATGTCGAGATGTTCACACAACTTGCCCAACGTCTGCCCGTTGCTCCGGTGCAACCGGTCGAGCAACTTTCGACGGCTTCCATCGGCCAACGCCTTGAACACCGCATCCATCGGCGCCCATAATATGCAACCTTTTGGTTGCATGTCAAGCGGGAAGTTTTCAGGATAGCTGACAGGGTCGGCATGACTGACACAATTCCCCCGCCATGAACGGCAAGGCGCCCAAAAGTTTTCACGAAAAAGCAGGCGGGATGATGTATTTCCCGCGGATGCTGGACAAGATACGGCTGTCTACGAAGGGCGAGCTGCGGGAAGATTGCCACGCGAATCTGGGAGTGGTCAACCGGGCCGACGGGTTGTGCTGCCACTATTTGCGTGTGACCTACGACGCGCTGAAACAACGCGTGTTGGAAGGCGGAACCGACGAAGAAATTCTGGAATGGTGTTTTGCATCGGGCCGGAGGCTCGACGAGACGGATCTCCTGATTTGGAACGAATTTATTCGCAAGCGCGGTTGGAACGACGAAGCCAGCGGCCGGTTGGCGGCCTGGAAGCAGGAAAGCGGGCACACCCAGCGCGCCGATTTGACGACCATTCCTGACTATACCGACGTGCTTGAAGGGCGAAAATCGTAACGTGTCAACGCCATCAACCCGGAATGGGTTGATCAGGGTTGTGATTTCTCGTGAGGTTGCCAGCCCGCGCAATAATCGGCGATTAACATTGCTTTGTGACCGCGGCGCACTGAACCTCAACCATGAGCAACAGCCTCCAACAGCACGGCATCAAGGAAGTTTACAAACAACTCCGTTTGCGAATGAAGAAGAGTGGCCTGGAAACCATCAAGGTCCACGTCACCCGCAGGGCTGGAAAATACAGATACAATTTTACCGGCGCGTCGGAACAGGTTGCGCAGGCCGAAAAGATTCTTGCGGCATGGACCTGAGTTTGACCCGGGATAGTCCAGCGTTGCGGCCCAATCCTGACACTCAACTCTTTGGCGGCCATTCCACGCCGGCCAGTTCCTTCGGCAATTGCGTCGGGTCAACCGGGTAAATGAGCGACATATCGGGTTTGGTCTTTGCGCCGGGCAGAAATTCCGTCTCCTCCGGCGCGCCGATGATGAGCCAGAGCACTTCGGCGTCGGTGTCGTTGAACACCTGGCGCAACCCCGATAACTATCGGGGCACGCCGCCATAGCGCGCCACGGTCAGCGTTTCGTCGTCCACGCGCAGGCGGCCCGTGCCTTCGAGGACAAAATAAAACTCTTCCGCGCGGATGTGCTTGTGCAGCGTGTTCGCGCTTTTGGGCGGCAACCGCCAGAGCCGCGCGCCGAGATTCTCGCTGCCAGTGCGTTCCAGATAATCCGCATTCGGGATTTGCATCAGGTTGGAGGGCCGCCAGAAGAGGTCTTCCGGCTTGATGAGATGGTAACTTTGGCTGGGTTTCATGGAATCTACTTTACATACGATGCTTTAAATGGAAAGTGAACTCAAAAATATCTACTGTCACTCTTGCGAACAGAAAGCGATGGATTTGAGGTCAATTAGTCTTCTCCTCTGTGCCGTGAATTCTGTGCTAAACTAACGGGCAGGAATTTTTACAAGCCCCAAGCTGAACTATGAATGAACAACTTTCACTATTCGAAATGCCACAACGGCGGGGTCTTAGTTATAGTTTGGTGCTTGCCGTCTTCCCAGATCAACGCACCGCTCAGCAGATCAGCGACCTCGGAAACTCGCTTCGCAAAAGGCACGAAATCTATGGGAGAATTCGTCCAACCAGCCATCTACACGTTTCGCTTCCTTTTCCCCGTAACCCCAGTGACGGGCCGAAAACCACGGTTGAGAACGTTGACCGCGTGTGCCATGCAGTCGCCACGACCACGAACCCGTTCGAAATCAAATTCGATCGGGTGATGAGCTTTAGAGGAGGCCCTGGAAATCATCCCTTAGTTCTTCTGAATGCTAATCATGGAAGCGACGGGATAATGGGCCTGCATGGATTGCTCTGGACCGAATTCGCGAAACTTGGTTCCGCGACTTTTCCGACTCCCAAATTTGTGCCGCACTTGACTCTTCTTTATTGACAAACAGGAACTTGCTCTCAGACACATAGAACCAGTGCATTGGACAATTAAGGAAATCGTCCTTGTGCTCAGCGAAGTGGGAGCGACGAAACACCATCGGCTTGGGCACTGGGCGTTTGGCGAGTAAGCCCTCGCGTTGAGATTTTCGCCCTGGACTTACAGGCAAACGCTTCAAGTCACAAAGGAATATCAATTCGTGCGACGGATGCGAACAGTGTTAGTGTCCATTTTTACGCGCGGTCACCAACGCGAGACGGTGCGTCCGCGCGATGGCCTTTTGCTGGTCATTCTGGACGCCTGCTTTCCTGGCAAACCGCGGCCAATCTGAAACGGCCGCCGCAATCTGTTCGATCAAATCCTTTTCATCCTTGATACCGAATTGCCGGGCGAGAGCGGACAAGTCGTCTCGCACGAAACCGTCTCGTTTGCCGTTGATGCTCATCTGGTGACGATTCGTCCAGCTTCCGCTCGGATTGAATGACCAGGTCAAATCAAAGGCAGGCGACAACCGCCACTGGCCGTCGTCGGCCATCAGAAATGCGATGTTCCGCGTATGGTCGTCCTGATTCCGGGCCAGCACATTGAACACCATTCGCCGGAACATTTCCCGCAGGGCTTCGTGGCCAAGATTCAAGCGTTGAATTGCGGAGAACGCCTGTTCGTAACCAAATTCTCCCGCGGCATTGAAATCGTAATGCCCGAGCGCGCAAAGCGATTGCATGTGGATTTTCCCGCCTTGAGCGTCCCGGTCAAAACGGCGTGTCATGAAATGGGCGCGCCCGGATTCCTCCAGCAAGCGGCAGTTGCTCATCTCAATTCCCGCTGCGACTGCCATCTGGTAATAGGCGTATTCAATGCGCCCAAAGCCTTTCGGGTCGCCCAGCGCCTTGTCGTTCACGCCATCAAACTTCAGAATCCACGGCTCAAAGCCGGTCGGCGATTGCACCTGTCCCGAACGCACTTCCTGCGTCTGCGGATTCCACGCAATCACGGC
Source organism: uncultured bacterium (assembly GCA_963723125.1). Lineage (GTDB taxonomy): Bacteria > Verrucomicrobiota > Verrucomicrobiia > Limisphaerales > UBA11358 > UBA11358. Next base: position 341,600 of record CAVRPQ010000006.1, on the reverse strand, counting down.
TTTCGCCCGGTTGCCGCCGGCGGATGTGCCAACCCGGATGATCGCGTTCAAGGCCTCGGCTTTTGCCCCCTTGAACTTCACCGCCCAATTCGCCTGATGACCCAGAATATCTGCCGCCAGTTGTGTCAGTTCCGCCACCTCAATCGGCACCGATTTGCCCGGCGTTGGCCCGAGCGCCGGCTTGAATTCCAGCGCTCCCATCCCGCGCGTGCTCATGTAACACAACCGCTCGACCGGCGTGAAATCGCCCGGGGCGCGACCCTGCCGCGTCAGCCATAGATCAATCAACCGGTTCCCGAACCGGTCCGGCAGCGAATCCGCCAGCAACCCCGCCAAGCCGTGAAACGTCTCGCGGTTGAGCGTGGGAAACGAAAAAATTCCCGGCCCGAGCGGCATCATCAACGGTGCAATCGGCAACCCCTGTTTCACAAACGCCGGGTCATATTCGAAATTCCCCACGCCACGCCGCTCGTCCCACGCCACCGCGCCGACATCCCGTCCCCAAAGGCGGACGGTGGCCACGGTGACTTTGCGGATGCGTGCCGGCATGGAATCAATGGGCGGCAGGTTTGCGGCGGCCGGAGGCGCGCTGCCGCTCACGCCCTCTTAGTTTCGCGAGTTGGATCGGACTGGGTCCGGTTTCCGGGAGCAACGCTTCCAGTTGTTGTAATTTGCCCAGCGCCCGCAATGCACGAAGCAAAAGCGACAAGGTACAGACGCGCCCGCTCTCCAAATTCTGCAGACCTCGCCGCGAGACACCCGCCTTGCGCGCCACTTCAGCCTGGGAGAGATTGGCGTTGAGCCGTTGCGCCTGCAGCCGCCTCCCCAATTCCTCCAACACCGCCTGTTCGCTCATGGCTTCGAAATTCATGGAAACAGTCTGCCCCAGGACAGATTTCTGTCAAATACAAAGCGCACTTTTATGCGCTTAATACCCATTTCATGGGTTTAATGCGCATTTTAATGCACATATATACCGGCTTGGCTCACCCCCTGTTGGCACCATTCCACGCCAGCCAATTCCTTTGACAGTTGTGCCGGGTCAGCACGCTGAATGAGCGAAGGGTCCATCTGGGATTTTGAGCCTTGAAGAAATTCCAATTCCTCCGGCGCGTCGGGAAGATTGAACAAGACGACAGGTGAAGGTCTTGCGCGTGGCAATCGCTTGACGGTCAAAAGGGTTTCTGCCACTGCTCTGCCCGGCCGGCGTCGAATGACCATGAACCTGCGAGCCATCACAAAACGGGAGCCATTAGCGGTGGAGGCCGGCGTGTCCAAGCTGGCCCGCGTGGAGTTTGCGCGGCATCCGTATCCCGCCTTGCTGAAGGAACCGGCCCATTTCTGGGACGAGGTTTTCATCGCCAACGAGGCCTATGTGCTGGGGGAGGTGACGCACCCGCGCATCCGCCGGAAACTGGCGTATGACGCCGCGGCGCACCGGCTTTTTCTGGAATACATCGAGGGGGCGACGTTGCATGAGCTGGTACAGGCGGGTGTCACCCGCGCCAACCCGGGCCGGACACATCGTCTCCTGCAAAGCGTGGCGGAAACAGTGGCGGACATGCACGCCGGCATCTTTTGCGGGCGCCCGATCGTCCACAACGATTTGAAGAGCAAGAACGTGCTGGTGCCCGTGGCCGCGCCCGAGGAAACGCAGCTCATTGATTTTTCGCACTCGTTTTTCGACGGGAATCTGCCGCCCTTCATCACGGACAAGAAAAATCCACCGGCGGGCACGGTCAAATATTCGGCCCCGGAAAAATGGGAGGGAGATTTCACGAAGGGTTTCCAGGGCGACGTCTTCGGCTTTGGCGTCATCGCCTATTATGCGTGCACGGGAAAGCATCCGTTCGACGGCAGCAAGGCGCAAATCGAAAAGGCGATCCGGGAGGTGACGCCGCCCTCGCCCCTGAAATTAGGACAGAATGTGCTCCGCAACACCGTAGTCATCATCATGGCATGCCTGGAAAAGGATCCCGACCGCCGACCGTCCATGGAACGGGTCGCCCGGGTCTATGCCGATTCCGCTTCCTTGTTCAAGTGAGAACCGCCACAACCACGCGCCGGGATCACGCTGGCCCATGCGGCATGCATCTTCCGGCTTGATGAGATGGCAGTAGTTTGACGACTTCGGGGAACAGTAGACTCTCCATGAACGATTTTCGCGGGCATCCTGGATGATTTCGGTTTTCGTGGTTGTTTTTCGTTCAGTTCGTTTGCGGGCTTCATGGAATTGGACAAATCGCCGAAGGCGTTGTGACCATTCCTCGTCGAATACTTCAGTTGGCAGCTTTGGCAGGTCCGGCTCCGGGAAACCATTCTGTGTGCTGGTCGCCTTGACGGCCAAAGTAGGTGACCCTTTTCCCGCGCAGGAAAGCGAAATAGCCTTGCGTGCCGGCGGCCATGGCGCGCCGCGTGAAATCGCGATAATGTTGCCCGTTTCGCTGGCTGTCCAAAATATCTGCGCGGAGCGCCGCGGCATCGAAATCGGTGGCGACCGGCGGCAAACCTTCGTAATTGATGGGGGTCACAACCGCGTCGCCGGCCGCGCTGTAAAAGGTCTTGCGCAGCCCGACGTAATCCACGTGGTAATACTCCACTCCGGCGGCAAGCAATTGGCCGACGACTTCGGGAAAGGACATCGTGCCATCCAAAGTCTTGCGCGCTGTTTCGGTGATGATTTTCGTGTTCATAATTGTCTTTGGTTAATTGTTTTGCCCGTTTGCGGGCTTCAATTATATAGACAATCCCAAAATCCGGTTGTGACAGTTCGCCGAGGGATTTTTAATTCGTACCTGACAACCGTAGGAGCCGACGTAAGGAGGCTCATTTTATCCAAAATACGGCCTTTTCCAAAGAAATCAGAGCCTCGTCACCTCGGCTCCTACGGAAAGGCATTTTTCAATTCGTATCAAAACCCGATTGCGAAAGGACTTCGCGCAACTTGGCCGCCAGATCATTTCCAGCCAAAAACGGCTGCATTCGATAGATTTCGGCATGTTTCCGATCCATCGCCTGCAATTCATCCAAACGGCCGGCAGCCAGATCGCGCACGTCGGCAATCCGGTCCTTGGAAAACTGCAGGTTGTTGGCATCCAGCCAGCCATGCTTCATGAAACCGTTCGCCTTGCGCGCACAACGGCACGGATTGGCCTGATTCACCAGCCCGCACTTGTCATTCATGAATTGATACAAATCATGCCGCGCCCGCGATAACAACTGCCGGAAATTGTCCGGGCTGGTGTCCATCGCCGCCGCGCCGGCTTCGCTGGTTTCGCCAAACACTTCCCCCAGGATGAACGACAGCCGCTGCCGCCGGTCGAGGCACATCAACATCGCCGTGATACAACCCAGCTTGGCCTCTTCCACCAGCAATTTGGTTTCGACCGGCAACGCGCGTTCATCCGGCAAATCTTCATCCGCCACGCCGTCGAGCGACGCCCCCATGTCGGTGAAGGTCATTTTCTTTTCCTCCATCTCCGATTTGCGGACGTTGAGCAGATGATTCACCGCGATGCGATAAAGCCAGGTGCGGAACGTGCTGTTGCCCGCGAACGTGCTCAATTTGGTCACCGCCTTGATGAGGATTTCCTGCGTGGCATCCTCCGCCACGTCGCGCCGCCAGACCATGCGCAACGCGAGATTGAACACCCACGATTGATGCATCCGCACCAGCGCGTCCAGCGCGTCCATGTCGCCGCCCCGCGCCCTGGCGACGAGGCGGTCATCGGTTTCAGCAATCAAGTCCATAACCACTTAGACCAATTCTGCGACCGATTGTGACAGTTCGCCCCGAAAAAGTCAGCAACCGCCTCAACCACGCGCCGGGATCACGCTGGCCCATGCGGCATGCATCTTCCGGCTTGAACAAAAAGTGGCCGTCAATCGCTTTCATTGGGTCAATCATGGCATATAAAACTCCCGTGGGTTAAGAGATTTGTTGGTTCAACTTTTTTGTGTGGGCGCTGATTTCCCGGAGCGAGCCAATTGTCGCGTCTGAGCAAGGGCGGTGAAGTGCAACATGATAAAGAAGGGGACGAAATACGCCGGGATGAGCACGAGAGGTAATTGTGCCATCGGGCTCGTGGTGACGTTCCCGGTGAATCCGCGGAGGAAGCCCGAACATAGAGTTCCCATTGACACGGCGACAATGAGGTCAATGATCCCCATGATATTCCAAATCACAAACCGTCGGCTGGCCGCGAATGACGGGTGACGAACAAGCCCGAGCACGATCCACGGTGCGCTAAACCCGATCGCCATGTCCCCGAGTCCAGCCGGGAAAGCGAACAACCCCGGCAGAACACCATGTGCATAGAGCGAGAGAAAGCCCAGGCCGGCCCACCGCCACGCCTGAATCGCTGCCGCGAGCCGCAGGTCGGCGCCGAGGACGAACGCCCGGAAGGCGCTCCATCCGAAGTAGGCCGCAAAAAACACCACCAAAGGAATTGCGAAGCCGAAGAAAATCGGCAGGGGTGGTGAATCCGGAGTTCGGGCGAACGCGCCTTGGGCACCAAGAAGAAAAACGAGGCCAAGCCACAATGCCAATGCCACGGCAACGACCTGTCTCACGCTCGAACGGTTATCATTAAGTTCCGAACCCACGTTTTCTCTGAGGCTTCCCATACTTTCAGTTTTCATGTTCATATACTTTGTCCTCTCATTTTTGTTTTGTTGTTTGTTTATTTAAGGCCTGCGCCCGTTTCCAGGCTCCCCGTTAAGGTTTGATTCATTGCTACTTTCCTTGATAATGTGGTGTGCATATACACTTAATTGCGCTAAAAAAATGTGTTCTTGCGGTTATTGCCCCTTCAACTTCGTGGCCACGTCTTCCAGATCACTGATAATTGTTGACCATCGTTCTTTCCCCAGGATCGCGACCACTTTGTCCTGGGCGGAGCGCCACGCCGGAAGCAGTTTGGCCAGTGCCGTACGCCCCTTCCCCGTAATCGCAAGCTCCACGTGGCCGCCTCGTCCGCCGCCTTTGGCCCGGATTAAACCGTCCCGCTGCAACGGACGAAGATTTCGCAACAGCGTGGTTCGCTCCATTCCGAGCCATTCACTCAATTCTGCCATACGCCACCCGTCTTTGGCCTGCAATGCGCCAAGAATCGGCGTTTGCGTGGGGCGAATGCCATGTTGACGCACTTTCACGTCAAAGAACTGGGTTACCCCCCGCGTCACCGCGCGGAGGCTGGAGCACACGCAGTTTTCCATGGTCCCGAAATTCCGTTCTTTCTTCATATTGATGTGCATATACACACATCAGCCCGATTTGTCAACCATTATTTTCCGTTTGATGCATGCTTCACGCTTTCGTGTGCGGTTCGTTTCCCTTTGTGCACATATCGCCATGAAACTATAAAATTGTTTGGGAGAAGGCTGGATAAAAAATTGGCTGTTTGCCCGCCAGGTTATTGCGTTGCCGCTTGCAACAATCCGGCCAGCGTGCCAAAAGGCGGCGTCTCCAGGTTGTGGCGCTGCTGTAAAAATTCAGGGCTGTTGTAGCTTAACCAGACCTTGCCGTCCGCCGATTCCCAGACCAGCGCCTTGAGCGGCAAATCCATGGCGAGACTCGGATAATGGTTCATCAGCGGAGTGCCGGCCCTGGGATCGCCGAAAATCAAAAGCACCATCGGACGCATCGTCAAGCCGACGGCCTGGGCTTCCGCCGCCTGGTCAATGCGCGCAAAAATTTTCAGACCCTTGGATTTGAGCAGCGATTCGAGCCGGTCAACGGTTTCGGCAACCAAATGTTTGCAGGGCAGGTCAATGATGCCGGTGGCGTTCATGATTTAAGCGGTTTGGTGGTGTCGGGCTTGGAAATCGGAGGCACGGTGGAAAACAGCGGGACGAGTCCCTCTGGCAAGGTGGGATGCGTGAGGATGGCGTCGCGCAATGTGGTGTAAGGGAGCTGCGCGAGCATCGCGACCTGGACGGCTGCCAAGATTTCTCCCGCCCCCACTCCGAAGGCAGTAAAGCCAAGGATGCGGTCGTTGTCCGCCGCGACCAGCGCTTTCATAAAACCGCGCGTCTCGGAAAGCGTCCGGGCGCGCAAGACCAAGGTCATGGGAATTTTCGCCAGCCGATACGGAGTGCCGCGGGCTTTGGCTTCAGATTCACTCAAGCCAATCCGGGCAAATTCGGGATCGATGAACATGCAGAAGGGCACCTGCCGTCCGGTGGTGACGCGCCGGCCACCCAGCATATTGTCACGCACGATTTGGTAGTCATTTTCGGCGATGTGCGTGAAGTGCGGACTGCCGGCACAGTCGCCCGCCGCCCAAACACCGGGTGCCGTGGTCTCCAGGCATTCATTTACCTTGATGTAACCGCGATTGGTGGTTTGGACGCCGGCCAGTTCCAGGCCAATGTCATTGGTGTTGGGCGTGCGACCCGTCGCCACCAGCAGATGCGTGCCTTCAAGGACAATTTCTGATCCGTTCTGGTTCACCTGCAGCTTCACCGCCCTGCCGGACGTTCCTTCAACGCGAGTGATGCGGGTGTTCGTCAGCACGCCAATTCCCTCGTCCTTGAACAATTCATGCAAGGCTTCCGAGATGTCCTGATCCTCGCGATGGACCAATCGCGGGTTGCGGTCAATAATGGTCACCCGGCTGCCGAAACGACGCATGGCCTGGGACAACTCAAGGCCGACGTAGCCGCCGCCGATGACCAGCAGATGTTCCGGGACCCGGTCCAGTTCCAGCGCTTCGATGTGCGTCAGGGGATTCGCTTCGACCAAACCCGGCGTGGGGTCAATGGTCGCGCGCGATCCGGTGTTAATCACGACGTGCCGGCCGCGCAGAGTCCGGGTGCCGGCGGCGGCGGGGCTCACCTCAATGGTCTTCGGCGCCACAAAGCGGCCAACTCCCATGATCAATTCCGCGCCACTCTTTTTGTATAAATCGAGATGCAGGTCAACCAGTCCGGTGACCATCTTGCGCTTGCGTTCGCGCACGGCGGCCATGTCGATTTTGGTGTTGTCCTTGGTGATGCCGAATTCCGCGCTTCGGAAAAAATAGGAAGCGACCTTGGCGCTGTGGATGATATTCTTGCTGGGGAGACAGGCGATGTTGGGACATGAACCGCCGACATATTTTCGCTCGATGACCGCGACCTTCATCCCTTTTTTGGCCAGCGTCCAGGAGATTAATTTACCGGCGGCCCCGCTGCCCAGCACCATGACATCGTATTCTTCCGGTTGTGAAGTTGATGTTTTCATAATGTTATTTTTTCCTCCGCCCATGTCTGGCGAGTGGAATTGACACTAATTCAAAATCCGGCCAGCACAATTTTCCCGATCGCCTTCCCGCTTTCAACCTGCGCGTGCGCTTTCTTCATATTCGCGGCGTTGATGGCACCAAGATTTGTCTGCATCGTGCTGACGATCCGGCCGGCGTCCACCAGCGCGGCGACTTCGTTCAACAAACGGCCCTGCTCGCCCATGTCAGGCGTTTCATACCGCGACCGCGTGAACATGAACTCCCAATGCAGCGAAATGCTCTTGGGTTTGAGTTTGACGACATCCAGCGGACGCGCCGGATTTTCAATCAAAGCCATCGCGCTTTGCGGCGCCATGGCTTCGATGAGCTGGTCGAAATGGTCTTCGGTCTTCGTCAGGGCGAGGACGCAATTGACTCCGCCGGGCATGATTGCCTTCACCTGACCGGCCAGCGGCTGGCGGTGGTCAACGACGTGATGCGCGCCCATGCGTTGGCACCATTGGACGGTTTCCGGGCGCGACGCGGTGTCAATGATTTTCAGGCGGGTAAGCTGCCTTGCCAGTTGCGTGGCGATGGAACCGACACCACCCGCGCCGCCCACAATCAACAACGAGCCTTCCGCTGATTCATCGAGACGCAGGCGGTCAAACAACATTTCCCAGGCGGTGATGGTGGTCAACGGCAGTGCGGCGGCTTCGGCAAAACCGAGCGTGCGGGGTTTGCGGCCGACGATTCTTTCGTCAACACATTGCATCTCGGCGTAAGACCCGGCGCGATCCACCGACCCGGCGTAATAAACCTCATCGCCCGGCCGGAAAAGCGTCACCGCGTTCCCGACTTCCTTCACGATGCCGGCGGCATCCCAGCCGAGGATTTGCAACTGACCGTCCGGCCTGCCCGGACCGCCGCCCGCGCGAATCTTGGTGTCCACCGGATTGACCGAAATGGCGCGCACCTCGACCAGCAGATCGCGCGGTCGCGGCCGGGGCGCGTCCACCGGGACATCCACAAGACTTTGCGGATCTTCAATCGGCAGCGATTTGTAAAAACTGACGGCTTTCATCAGACTTCCTTGTTCGGTAAACCGAAAATTGAGACAAAGCCAGCGCGGAAGATTACGTCTCAGAGCGAACTTCCGCAAGGACGGTCCGCACCGCGCCGCCGCCTAATAAACTAAAGCCGCGCGCCCATGTCACGGTAGCCCGTGCGGCACGCATTGGCCTGTGCGGCTCGCACTTAGACCCTTAGCGAGCCGCGGAACCCCCTGCCGCTGTAGTAAGACTCCGCGCCATTGTGGTAGAAGAAAACACGTCCGAAGCGGCGATCGCCAAAGAGCGCGCCGCCGAGTTTTCTCATCTCCGCCGGCGTTTTCAACCAGCTCGACGATTTCGTATCGAACTCGCCCAGTTTCTGTAGCTCCAGATATTGTTCTTCGGTCAAAGGCTCAATGCCCATGGCCACTGCCAGATCCATGGCGCTGTTTTTCGGCTTAAATTCCTTGCGCGAATTCAGCGCCTCCCGGTCGTAGCAAAGACTGGTGCGGCCTTCAGGACTTTGCGCCGAACAATCATAAAAAACGTATTCGCCCGACTTTTTATCATGACCCACCACATCTGGTTCGCCGCCGGTCCGTTCCATTTCATTGAGCGACCACAGCTTTTCAGCATTGGCTTCCAGCTTCGCCTGGACTTTAGCCCATTCAAGAGCCCTATGGCGGTTCATGTTTTTCTCAAAACGGGCTTTCAATGCCGTGAGCAGTTCTTCACGCCTGCCCCGTTGCAACGCGAAGCGTTTGCTTCGGGGTTGTTTTGGTGACAGCTCCTTTTTATTGGTCTTCATGTTGTTCATAGTTTCAAGAAACCAAAAGGTGGACACGAATTCCACGAATTTTCACGGATTAAATTCGTGTTAATCGGTGCAATCCGTGTCTGGTCTTTCCGGCTTGATGAGATGGTAACCTTGAATCGTTTTCATAAACTCGCTGGCGAACCATACGCCGCCGCTCAAAAAATGCAACTTGTGCAATGCCTCACAACCGAGGCACGGAACGAATGGTTGCCCGCGGGGATGAAATGAATCCCAAGGGAATCATTTTCACTGCAAGAAGGCGCGACACATGGCCGCATATTCAGCGGGGTCAAGAACCGCTTCGTTTAAGTATTGCTGCGCGTCCGCTGCGATTTGGCTCTGGGGAAGCAAGGCGATGATGTTTTGAAGGAGTCGGAGCACCCGAATTTTCCCACGACGTTGTTCAACCAAATCGTCTCGGTCATTCAGGGCCAAAATCTGAATCGTAATCCGCCCACGAGGATTGCCATTTAGCTCAAAAGCATATTCTTCGTGAAACGAGATAAAGTCCGCAGGATTCTCTCGCGACGGATCAATTAACAACGGTTCTTCTTGGTTCAGCGGGTGCAGATGAGAAAGAGCTCTTTGAGCATCGTTTTGAAGCGGAAACAAGTTTCGTTTGTGCGTTTGATTGCATGCTACGCATTCGAACACAGATTCTCCCAATCGTAGGCCAACCAATAATATCCAGGCCGCACCAGTGAAGCACCAACCTGCTGTTGTGAAGCTGCTTTCGGACGATAATGATCAATTGTCCCCGGACCGGTATGCCTGACTTTTGATTCACAGAAGCAGCATTTTCCGTGATGCATTATCACCAAAGCTTGCTTCACAGTGGCGTGACCATAGATCGCCGAATCAAACTGAAAATCCCGAGCCCCACCTGAATATGCGTTGCTATGTTCCTGCGCTTTAGCATTCCCCTCCACGGCTAAAACTGCGGGAGGCGCAGCTGGCCGTATGACACGAATCATAAAGCCTGACCTTGTAGCTTCTTTGCGGCGCGTTCGATTATTTCCATAGCCTTATTCTGCTCGGCGTTTTCACCAAATCGCAGAACCCCGATTTCTTCATCAATTTTATGAAGCGCCATTTTATCCTCTGGCGAGAGATTCGGTTTCGTCAGGATGACCTTTCGTTGCTTCAACAATTCCTCAGTTTTTGGATCACGCGTTCCTAGGTTTTCAAACAGGTCGCTTGATATGATTTGATCAAGCCTCCAACCTCGCACTGAGTCCGCTCGATTATCAATTACGACGTGGTCACCTTCGCGACGCAGCAAAACGATTTTTGCCTCTGTTGCAGCTTGAACAATCAGCGGGCCGTGGGCTGTAACTATGAATTGAGTGTTCTGAAAGATTGAAGTAAGGGTTTGCACAAGTTCCCTCTGCCACTTCGGATGTAATAACAAATCGATTTGGTCAACGAGCACAACTGCTGGTTCAGCGAGTGGGTCCTGACTATCGGGATAACGGTCGAATAGTCAACTGGCTAAATCAACCATCCAGGCAACCACAGAGCGGTAACCTGTGCTCAATGAACGAACTGTAACCCAACCGAACGGAGTGAGCGCTTCTACAAAAGCAGTTTTGGCAGGGTCGGTTTGGATTCTCAAATCATCTACTTCGGGCAATAATCGAATGAGAATCTCTCTAATCCGATCTCGTCTTTGGGCCGCACGAATATCACTGCTTTTGGCAGCGGCGTAATCTGCCTGCAACAACCATTCCTCCGCGTTCAAAAGAGAGCTGTTTTCATCAAAAAGCGTGGTTCGTGGATCAGTATCTCTGGTTTCAGACAGAGCAGCACTTCCGATTCGTCGCGCTGCGCCATATGCATACACAACAAAACTGTTGATGTCAGATGTAAAACCGCCGGCAGATCTTCCGCCGTTAAGACCGATTTCAACCGAAATATCATGAGGATGGAAATGTGCGTCGGCAGTTTGAATCTTTGCTCCGAATGCAAGCCGGATTGAAAGTTTTAGCTTAGTGGTGCCAACGCGGGCAAAATTTCGGTATTTTTCATCGCTAGGGAAGTCTCGAAAGATTTCAGGCACATAGTGCTTACGTTCAGGTTTCTCGACGCTCCCAGCATGCAATTGAAGCTGGCGGGGAATCATAGAGGCCAGACATTGGAGCAACGTGGTCTTACCTGACCCATTATCTCCTAGCAATATCGTCCATTGAATTGGCCGACCTTTGCCATCTGACAAGTCAAGAATTTGCGAAACACTGAACGGTCGAACATTTTCGACGGTCAAACGCAGAAAATAGCAAGGCACGTCCGCTTGCCTTTCTACGGCGATCAAGTCTGGCTGTTTGGCTGTTTCTTCCGGCATTTGAGCTAACGTCTGCGAGAAGTGTGGTCGCAAATGAAATCAGATTCAAGAGCCAACATTACATCTTCGCGTAAACTTCCGCGCCTTTTTCCACGAATTCCTTCGACTTTGCTTCCATGCCTTTCTTCAATGCCTCTTCCTCGGCGATACCTAGTTCAGCGGCGTATTTGCGGACGTCCTCCGTTATCTTCATGCTGCAGAAGTGCGGGCCGCACATGGAGCAGAAGTGTGCGGTCTTGGCGCCGTCCTGCGGCAGCGTTTCGTCGTGGAACTCGCGCGCGGTCACCGGGTCGAGGCTCAGGTTGAACTGATCTTCCCAGCGGAACTCGAAGCGGGCCTTGCTCAAGGCATTGTCGCGGTATTGCGCGCCGGGATGGCCTTTGGCGAGGTCGGCGGCGTGCGCGGCGATCTTGTAGGCGATGACGCCGTCTTTCACGTCTTTCTTGTCCGGCAGGCCGAGGTGTTCCTTGGGCGTGACGTAGCACAGCATCGCGCAGCCGTACCAGCCAATCATCGCCGCGCCGATGCCGCTGGTGATATGGTCGTAGCCGGGCGCGATGTCGGTGGTGAGCGGTCCGAGCGTGTAGAACGGCGCTTCGTGGCACCACTCGAGTTGCCTGGCCATGTTCTCCTCGATCATGTGCATCGGCACGTGGCCGGGGCCTTCGTTCATCACCTGCACGCAGTGTTTCCAGGCGCGTTCGGTCAATTCGCCCTGCACCTTGAGCTCGCCGAATTGCGCTTCGTCGTTGGCGTCGGCAATCGAGCCAGGCCGCAGACCATCGCCAATGCTGAAGCTGACGTCGTAGGCGGCCATGATGTCGCAGATGTCGTCCCAGTGCGTGTAGGTGAAATTTTCCTGATGATGTGCCAGGCACCACTTGGCGAGAATCGAACCACCGCGCGAAACAATGCCGGTCATGCGATTCGCGGTGAGCGGGATGAAACGCAGCAACACGCCGGCGTGAATGGTGAAATAATCCACGCCTTGCTCGGCTTGTTCGATGAGGGTGTCACGGAAAATTTCCCAGGTCAGTTCCTCGGCCTTGCCGCCGACCTTTTCGAGCGCCTGATAAATCGGCACGGTGCCGATGGGCACGGGCGAATTGCGGAGAATCCATTCGCGCGTGGCGTGTATGTTCTTGCCGGTGGACAGGTCCATGACGGTGTCCGCGCCCCACTTGGTGGCCCAACGCATCTTCTCGACTTCCTCCTCGATGCTGGACGCGACGGCGCTGTTGCCGATGTTGGCATTGATTTTAACAAGGAAGTTGCGCCCGATGATCATCGGCTCGGATTCGGGGTGATTGATGTTGGACGGAATGATAGCGCGGCCAGCCGCCACCTCGCCACGGACAAATTCCGGCGTGATTTCACCGGGGATGCGTTGCGGGAAGCGGTGGAAAACGGAGGGGATAAATTCGGAGTGCGGAGTGCGGAGTGCGGAGTTTTGAGCGCTCCCGGCGTGCTGTTTGCCCAAATCGTTACGCGCGTTGTCCTTTGATAATTCCGCAATCCGCAATTCGCGCTCCGCAATCCGGTGGTTTTCCCGGATGGCGATGAATTCCATCTCCGGCGTGATGATGCCACGCCTGGCGTAGGCGAGTTGGGTGACGACCTTGCCGGCCTTGGCGCGGAACGGCTTGCGCTCAAATTTTGAATTTTGAATTTTGAATTTTGAATTGCCGTTTCGGGCAGCGGCGTGAACATCACTCAAATAACCGTCATCTTTGACCGTAACCCTGCGACCTTCAATTTCCTGCACATCGCCGCGGGCACGAATCCATTTCGCGCGCAACGCAGGCAGGCCCTCTTCGACTGTGCCTTTAAAATCGGGATCACCCCACGGACCGGAGCAATCATAGACGCGCACCGGCTCGTTCGGTTCGATGGCGCCGGTATAGGATTTGGTGGGCGCGAGTTCGATTTCACGCATGGGCACACGGACATCGGTGTGGATTTTGCCCGCAACATAAACCTTTTTGCTCTTGGGTAATTGCTCACCGCTATGCGGTTCGAACGAATCTTTGGTTGCTATCATATCTTTTGTGACACGTGACATGTGCCAAGTGACCTGATCCAAAAGAGCGGGAAAGGAATCAGAACATTCCTACGCCAGCATTACCTGGATCAGGTTCAAACGGGTCGGCGGCGCTTCCGCGTCGCCCTCTCAGCCTTCGCCGGTTAACGGCGGTCATAGACCACCACAACCGGACGGGTTTGGCTCCCCGATGTGGGGAAGCTAGGACGAATGTCCGTCGGCGTCAAGTCGCACGCTGGATTCGTACCCGTGTCATTTACTAATTTTCCTCAGTTGTCACATTACCCGGCTTGACCCTTACGCCAAAAATCGGTTTGATGTAGGCGGACATTTTATGAGTTCGCCCAAATCTCCACTTGATGAATTGCGGATCGAGCGTCGCCCGGAGCGGCAGCCTTTATCGCGGCGATGGCTTTTTGCCATTTGGGGCGCAATTTTGCTGTTCATCATGGCGTTGGTGTTTTGGCACGCGCGCTCCAATGCTGTCGAAGTTCAAACGGCAGTGGCGCGTGATGCCAACGGTGGCGGCGGCGAGCGGACGGTGTTGAATGCTTCCGGTTACGTCACCGCGCGGCGGGAAGCGACCGTTTCGTCCAAAGTCACCGGTAAAGTCATGGAGGTGCTCATCGAGGAGGGCATGAAGGTCACCAACGGGCAGGTCCTGGCGCGGTTGGATGATTCCAACGTCAAGACCAGCCTCGACGTGGCCGTCGCCCAATTGGCGTCGGCGAAGGCGGCGCTCGCAGAAACCGGGGCGCAACTCAAGGACGCGAACCTGGAATATCAGCGCAACGTTGAGCTGGCCAGCCAACACATTGCGTCGCAATCCGACCTGGACCTGGCCGAGTCAAACGCCAAGGCGTTGCAGGCACATCTGGCGCAGCAGAAACTTGACGTTGTCGTCGCGGATCGCCAGGTAACGATGTGGCAGCAGCAAATGGACGACATGATCATCCGCGCGCCGTTTGATGGCGTCATCACTACCAAGGACGCGCAGCCGGGCGAAATGATTTCGCCGGTGTCAGCCGGCGGCGGTTTCACGCGCACGGGCATCGGGACGATCGTGGACATGACTTCCCTGGAAATTGAAATTGATGTGAACGAAAGCTACATCAACCGCGTCGAACCGGGCCAGCCGGTCGAAGCGACGCTGGACGCGTATCCGGACTGGAAAATTCCCTGCAAGGTCATCGCCATCATCCCGACCGCCGACCGCGACAAGTCCACGGTCAAGGTGCGCGTTGGCTTTGATAAACTCGACCCGCGTATCCTGCCGGACATGTCCATCAAGGTGGCCTTTCGCGACAACGGCGGAACCGCGGCGGGCCATGCGGTGATTATTCCCAAGGACGCGGTGCTCAACCGCGACGGACGCGATGTGGTGTTTGTCATCCGGGACGGCCACGCCGAACGCCGCGCCGTCACCGTGAGCGACACGCAAGGTGATGATTCCGTGTTAAGTGCGGGCGTTGCCACCGGCGAAAAGGTCGTCGTGGACGCGCCGGCCAATTTGCAGGACGGCATGGCCGTAAAGGGAAAAACACTATGAGTGAAAGCAAATCGAGCAATAATGCGCTGGTGCAGGTTGACCGGGTGGGAAAAATTTTCCATCGCGGTTCGGAAGACATTTACGTGCTGACGGACCTGAATTTGCAGGTTCCCGCCGGCGAATTTCTGGCGCTGATGGGGCCGTCGGGTTCCGGCAAAACCACGCTTTTAAATCTGATTGGCGGCCTTGATCGTCCGACGAACGGCGCGGTCACTGTCGCCGGCGAACGTCTCGATCAATTGTCCGACCACGCCCTGGCCGCGTGGCGCGCACGGCACATCGGCTTTGTCTTCCAGCTTTACAATCTGATGCCGGTGCTGACGGCGGAACGCAATGTGGAACTGCCGCTCTTGCTCACGCACCTTTCCCGGGCCGAACGGCAGAAACACGTGGAAACAGCGCTGGCGATGGTGGGATTGTCGCATCGCGCGAAACATTATCCGCGCACGCTGTCGGGCGGCGAACAACAGCGCGTCGGCATTGCCCGCGGCATTGTCACCGACCCGACGCTGTTGCTGTGCGACGAGCCGACGGGCGATTTGGATCGCAAGGCCGGCGACGAAATTCTGAATTTGCTCCAGTCATTGAACCGTGAGCACGGCAAAACCGTCATCATGGTCACGCACGACCCGCATGCCTCGGTGCGCGCCGCCCGGACGCTGCATCTCGACAAGGGACAATTGAGCAACGGAGAAGTGAAATGAAGCCAATTCTGGTAGCCGCCGAGGTAACGAGGCGGAACATTTTTAGAGACGGCCAATCCGCCTCCTCACGTCGGCGGCTACAATTCCGGGCGTCATGAAATTCCTTCACCTCATCTGGTGCAATCTGCGGCGGAAGAAACTCCGCACGTCGCTGACGCTGCTGTCCATTGTGGTGGCGTTCATCCTGTTCGGATTCCTGTCGGCCATCCAGCAGGCGCTGGTCGGCGGCGTGGCGCTGGCGGGGGCGGACCGGTTGGTCGTCCGCGAGAAAGTATCCATTATCAACTTCCTGCCCATAAGTTACGAGGCGCGGATGGACCGGATTCCAGGCGTGGATTTTTCCACGCACCAGACCTGGTTCGGCGGCATTTACCAGGACCCGAAAAATTTCTTCATGCAAAATCCCGTCGAGCCGGAAAAATTCCTCAAGATGCATCCCGAAATCATCCTGCCGCCGGATGAGGAGAAGGCGTGGCTGGCGACGCGGACCGGCGCGATTGTCGGCCGCCGGACGGCGGAGCGGTTTCACTGGAAAATCGGCGACCAGGTTCCGATTCAATCCACCATTTGGACGCAGCCGGACGGCAGCCAGACGTGGACATTTGACATCGTGGGCATTTACGACGGAAAGGACAAGGGGACCGACACCACGCCGATGTTTTTCCGCTACGATTATTTCGACGAAGCGCGACAGCAGTGGGGAAAAGGAAAGGTCGGCTGGTACACCATCCGCATCAAGGACCCGTCACAAGCGGCGGAAGTGGCCAAACGGGTGGACGCGGAGTTTGAAAATTCGCCGACGGAAACCAAGACGGAACCGGAAGGCGCGTTCATCCAGGGCTGGGCCAGCCAACTCGGCAACATCGTCTTTATCGTCGCGGCGATTTTGAGCGCGGTGTTTTTTACCATCCTGCTGGTGACCGGCAATACCATGGCGCAGGCGGTGCGCGAGCGGACCGGTGAGCTGGGCGTGCTCAAGGCCATTGGCTTCACCAACGCGCTGGTGGTCGCGCTGGTGCTCGCCGAGTCATGCCTGCTCACGGTCATTGGCGGAGTGATTGGTTTGGGGCTGGCGCGTGCCATCACACCCGTCGTAGCCCAAAACCTGGCGGGCCTGTTGCCCATGTTCTTTCTTCCCACCCACGATCTATTGATCGGGTTGGGCCTCAGCATCGCGCTGGGTTTCGTCACCGGAATTTTTCCCGCGCTCCAGGCCATGCGCCTGCGGGTGGCGGACGCTTTAAGGAGAATGTGAAAATGAAAATGACCGCAACAAAACCATTCAGCGGTAGGGCGCGTCACTCCGTGCGCGCCGTTTGGGATCCATCGGAGTTCGGCGCGCACGGAGTGACGCGCCCAACCCCCTCTTGATTATGTCCGGCCCTCTCAACTGGTTTTCGCAAATCGGCTCGATTACGAAGTTCGGGTTGCTGAGCCTTCCGCAACGGCGCGGCGCGGTGGCGGCCACGGTCATCGGCATTGCCGGCGTCGTGGCTGTGCTCGTGGGCGTACTTTCCATCGCGGCGGGTTTCCGGCAGGCCATGGCCGTTTCCGGGTCGCCCGACGGCGCGATTATCTTGCGCAGCGGCGCCGACAGCGAAATGGTCAGCGGTTTTGGGCGCGATGAAACGCGCGTTATTGCCGACACGCCGGGCATCGCGCGCGCGGCCCAGGGCCCGCTCGCCTCCGCGGAATTGTTCGTCATTATTGACCTGCCCAAACGGTCCACCGGCACGGACGCCAACGTTCCGCTGCGCGGCGTGGAGCCGGCCGCGTTGCTGGTGCGCGACAATCTGAAAATCGTCCAGGGCCGGATGTTTGAATGGGGCAAGGACGAAGTCATCGTTGGTCGCGGCGCGGCCCAGGAATTCGCCGGACTGGAGGTTGGTTCGAAAATCAAAGTGGGCCGTTACGAATGGCCGGTCGTCGGCATCTTTTCGGCCAATGGCGGCGTTGCCGAATCGGAAATCTGGACCGATGCGAAGATATTGCAGGACGCCTACAATCGCGGCGACTCTTTCCAATCCGTCTCCGTGCGGCTCAATTCGCCGGCCGCGTTTCAGGCGTTCAAGGATTCGCTCACCTCCAATCCGCAGCTCAACGTGCAGGTCATCCGCCAGACCGATTATTACGCCCAGCAATCCGAAACCCTCACGCGGTTGATCACGACACTTGGTTTTCTCATCGCGTTTTTAATGGCCATTGGTGCGGTCTTCGGTGCGTTGAACACGATGTACAGCGCGGTCGCGGCGCGGTGGCGGGAAATCGCCACGTTGCGGGCACTCGGCTTTGGCGGCGGCGCGGTGGTGGTGTCGCTCATGCTCGAATCACTGTTGCTGGCGTTGGTGGGCGGGGTCATCGGCGGCGCCCTGGCCTACGTCGCCTTCAACAATTTCCACACCTCGACGATGAACTTTCAAAGCTTCAGCCAGATCACCTTTGCCTTCAGAGTCACGCCGCAATTGCTCGTGCGGGGCATCGTATGGTCGGTTGTCATCGGTTTGATCGGCGGCCTGTTTCCGGCCATTCGCGCCGCGCGGCTGCCCATCGCGTCGGCGTTGCGGGAATTGTAGAAAATAAAAGGGCGAACAAGGTTTCGGCCCGCCATTTAGCGGACAGAGTCACTCCGCCAAAATTCGACGACCTCTTTCCAGAATTCCGACGGTGGCTGCATAATCTGGCAGTGCCCGCCATCCGGAAATTGCCAGAGTTTTTTGGGGCCGGCATAACCATGATACAGACGAAGACCGAATTTCTCCGGAACGACCGTATCTTTGCCGTCAACCGTTGCCCCGAGTTTGCCACGATAATTACGAAGATATTTTTCCGACGGAAAACGATCTGCGAGAAATAGCCGAACCGGCAACACGGGGAAATGGCCCTGTGCCACATCGGTCAAACTATTGAAAGTTGAGATTAAAACGACGCCGGCGATTTTGCTTGGATAAGTTCCGGCCAGATACGAAGCGACACCGGTGCCGAGCGATTCGCCAACCAGATAGATGTGCTGGTTGGCCGGAAGCGCACAAAACGCTTCGTCGGCAGCATTAAACAGACTTTTCTGGCTTGGCGGACCGGGACGGTCCTCGTAACCGGGATATTCAAGGATGAAAACGTCGAAGCGGGCCACCTCTTGAATTTCGTCCGCGTAATGGCTGGAGCCGATTGCCGTACTGCCGTTGCCGTACATGATCATGACCGATCCCTGTGCCGGTTGTTTCGCTGATGGACGTTTTAGTCCGACGAGCTGGCCTGCTGAATTGGTCCAGCGTTCCAGCCCCGCCTCTTGCGCCATCTGATCCACCTGCTCACGAGTGAAGACGGAAGGATAATAAATCAGCCGGCGTTGAAAGGTGGCACAGCCGGCACAAATTAAAAAATAAAGTCCGGCAAATAGAAGCAGCCCGCGCCGGAGTTGTTCGCGAAACGTGGGTTTGTCACGTTTGGTGTTTTGGTTCATGCCATACGATGATCACAGATTTACAATTGGATGAATTGAAAATCTTTTGATGAACATTGAAAAGTGAATGGTTTTCCGTCCTCTCCTCCCTCGAAGGGCAGCGCTTCGTCGCTGCCCACATTTTACGGCATTGGCGAAGTGGCGCCCTTCAATTGTTCCTTACCTCGTCAAACTTCCTTCAACGCGCGGTTGATACGTTCAATGGCTTCGTCAATTTCCTGGCGGTTTTTGAACCCGATGACCACCGCGTCAATTTCCGGTTGAGACACGGCAAAACGGACGGATTTCTCGCGGTCGGCCGGACTCGTGAATGTGCCGTTGCCGCAGATTTTCATTCCGATGACGCCGCGGCCCTTGGCGTGCATGACCTTGATTTGTTCCATCACCGGGGCAATGTCATGACGGCGGCTGCCCCAATAACCGCTTTCGCCGTCGGTGTAAGCGCCCTGCGGGTTCACCCGGACGAGATGCACCTCGGTCCAATCCGAGGCAACGGCGGCGCGCAGCGCCGGCAGGCTGTGACAGGAAACACCCTTGGCCCGGATCCATTTCCGTTGCTGGGCCTCATTGAAGGCGTCCATGACCCGCTTCCATTCGTCAGTCCATTGGCCGCTGGTCATGCAATGGACAAGCAAGCTGTCCACGTAATCGGTATTGAACGTTTTGCGATGATAGTCAATGACGGCCAACACGTCCTCCGGCCGGCCGTCCATCTTGGACTGGATGAATAGTTTTTCGCGCGGCAATCCCTTGATGGCATCGGCGATCATATCAAACGTGTGATACGACTCGCAGGTGTCGAGATAGGTGATGCCGCGGTCGTAGGCGTAATGGATGAGATTGACGAACGCATCCTTGCCGTCGGCGGTTTGAATGTAACCGTTGTTGCTGCCGGTGCCGAACCCCAGCCGGCTCAATTTGATGCCGGTTTTGCCCAGCGTCACCTGGTCCGTCGCGGTGCGTACCACCGTCGGATTGGCGGCGGCGCCGGTACCGGCCAAGGCCCACGGCGAGAGCAGCGCGGTACCGGCCAGGGCGGTGGAGGTCTTAAGAAATTGGCGGCGGTTTAATCCACCCTGGAAGGGACGCGGATGTTTCATGGGTCACAAATAGCATCAGCTTAAGGAATTGCAACTGCGATTTGACAAAAAACCTGCCGGACAGTTCCAATCCGGCAGGAGTTCATTCAATACAATGGCGGCGAACCTTGAAAGTTCGACATGCAAGGGCTCACGATTGCGCACAAAGCCGGCGGCGTCCCACCGCCAGCAAACCGAGCGACCCGATGGCCAGCAAGGCGATTGAAGAAGGCTCGGGAGTGGCCACCAGGGTCGGGGAAAACACCGCCGTGCTGTCTC
Organism: uncultured bacterium; assembly: GCA_963723125.1. Classification (GTDB taxonomy): domain Bacteria; phylum Verrucomicrobiota; class Verrucomicrobiia; order Limisphaerales; family UBA11358; genus UBA11358. Next base: position 321,073 of record CAVRPQ010000006.1, on the reverse strand, counting down.
CCGGCGTATTTTGGCTGAAATCAATCCCATTCACGTACGCAACCGATTCGCCCGCGGGCGGCGTGGTCATGGCCGTTGGCGTGGACGCGCTGAAGAATGTGAACGTCGCTGAATTTCCCGGCGCCAAGGCCGTGCCTGAACTGCCTTGCCATTCCACGGAATTACCGCCAAACAAACTGCCGCTCCAACCCAATGAGCTTCCCAAACTGCTCGGGTCCGACGGCAGATTGTTGCCATCCTGGGTCCAGCCATACCAAAAGTCTTCGAGACTGATGGAGCCGGTATTGTTCAGCGTTATGGTGTAATCATAGCCGCCAGCTACCGCGACATCGAAAATGGTCGCGCTGGCGCTTTGGGCATGGCCCGAAACAGCAGACATCGCCAGGCCCGAGGCGACCAGAAGTGCAAGACCGTCCAAGTTGTATCTCAGTCTATTCATAGATTTCCCTTTGTTTTCAGCGTAAAATGAATTGTCGGCTTTTATGGGATGCTCCAACGGCAAAAAGGTTCCCGAACTGCTGGATTTTTAGCACGTTCTGTGAGCGCCGGAAATTGTGCGGCGCACCACAGGCCGTCAACCATGCCACTGTCGCGGACGCGTATCAGTAGTGCCCTTTTGGGGACGCGCCTTTTCCAGGCATTCCGGACAAATGCCATGGGTAAAATCAACGCCGGTGTACTTATGGAAGTAAGCCTCAACCTGATCCCAGTATCCTTCATCATCGCGGACGCGCTTGCACCAGGCGCAGATGGGCAGCAGGCCTTGCAACGCTTTGATCTGGTTGAGCGCATCCGACAAGTGCGCCGAAACCCGCCTGAACTCCAGGAGAGCCATAACCTGTCGCACCAGGGCCTGCATGGCCTTTTCCTGGCTGGTGGAAAGCTCGCGCGGTTTCCGGTCAATGGCGCAGAGTGTTCCCACGGCCAATCCTTCCTGGTTGACCAGCGGAAAGCCCGCGTAAAACCGGATGTGCGGTTCACCCTTGACCAGGGCGTTGTTGGCAAACCGCCGGTCTTTCCGGGCGTCTTGGATCACCAGGGGCTTGTGCTGAAGAATCGTATGCGCGCAGAAGGCCATCTCGCGCGGCGTTTGCACCCGGGCCATTCCCACCTTGGATTTGAACCACTGCCGGGCCTCGTCCACCAGGGAAATCATGGCGATGGGAACCTGGCAAATGTGCGCCGCCAGGGTCGTGATGTCATCGTACGGTCGCTCGGTCCCGGTATCGAGAATGCGATACTCCTTCAGGGCTGCCAGCCGTTCAGCTTCATTGTTTGGGAGCGGGACATTCATTTTTCAATGACTTTCCATTCAAGTCCAACCACGATGCCACCGGCGGCGCAACGTCGCTGGTTTCGGCAATCATGGCGGGCCGCCTGTCTGGCCACAAACCTGACAAGATCATGATTACAGGCCAAAGTAGCACACTTTTTATGGAGCGAAAGTTTTTCGTTGCTCCGAATGTTTCAATCGCCTGGCGGGTAGCAATTCGTCGTCACCCGCATTTTACGGCACTGACATAGCAGTGCCTCCCCCATCGCTCGGCAAATTGAACTTGCCGGCCGCTCAGCTTTGTTTCAGTGTCATTTCATGAATTTTCCACCGTTTTGGGCCAGGGGCGCCAGCGGTGATTTTTCGTGCTGGCGCTGGTCAAATCAAAGTCTCGCGGAAGCGCAAACCCTCGCCGCGCAAGCCGCGCAACAACTCGCCGACCGCTTCCGGCATGGCGATATTCCATCGCATCGCCGCGGTTATTATCCCGACCGTCCTTTCCGCGAACCGGTGCTGCGCGAAATCAAAAACCGCGCCGGCGAAACCGCCGCCGTTGTCACGCGCAATTCCTACGGTTGCCTGGTACTGAACACGGCGCGAGTAATGTTTGTGGACGTGGACCTGCCGGAGCCAAAACGGCCGGGCCTTTTCCAAAGGCTTTTCGGCAAATCTGAAATCACGCCGCCCGGCAACCCGCAAAACGATGCGATTGCCAAAGCCGAGCTGTGGGCGCGTGACCATTTCGATTGGGGCTGGCGGATTTACCGGACGCGCGCCGGGCTCCGGTTGCTGGCCACACACGCCTTGTTTGATCCGGAAACAGTGGCTTCAGATGACGTGTTTGACGCGCTGGGCGCCGACCCGTTGTATCGCCGGCTGTGCCAGACCCAGAAATGTTTCCGGGCCCGGCTCACGCCGAAATACTGGCGTTGTAATGGCAACCGTCCACCGACCCGCTGGCCGTTTGAAAATGAAAAAGCCGAAAATCGCTTTAATAAATGGCAGGCGCAATATGATCAACTCGCCGCCTCCTATGCCACCTGTGAATTCATCCGGCAAATCGGCAACCGTGATGTGCATCCCGATGTCCAACTCATCCTCGGGCTTCACGACGAAACCACGCGGGCGCAATCCAAACTGGACCTGGCCTGAATGCCGAATCGGCGCACGGTTCCACGCGATTCAGTGGCCGCAAATTGGGTTGAACCGCGCCGGGGGTCGGACATACGATCGCCGGCAATGCACACCATGAGCCGGCGAGAATTCATTGCCCAACTCGGCGCGTCGAGCGCAGTCCTGGCCGCGTCTTCCTGGCTGGGAGGACTGGGCTATGCCCAGATCGCCAAAGGCCCCGCGCGCGTCACGATCAACCAGGCTCGCTATCGGTCTCTGTTGGACCGCCGCCTGCTGGGCTCCTTCCTCGAGCATCTGGGCCGCGCGATCTATACCGGCATTTATGAGCCCGGCTCCAAACTGGCCGACGAAAATGGATTCCGCAAAGATGTCATGGCGGAAGTCAAACAACTCGGGGTCCCGATCATCCGCTATCCGGGCGGCAATTTCGTGTCGGGCTATCACTGGCTGGATGGTGTCGGTCCGAAGGACCAGCGGCCGACGGTGCTGGACCGGGCCTGGAACACACTGGATACCAACCAATTCGGCACCAATGAATTCATGGACTGGTGCAAATTCATCCACACCGAGGCGCTGCTGGGTTTCAATCTCGGCACCGGCACGCCGGAAATGGCCGCCGCCCTGGTCGAATACTGCAACGTCGAGAAAGGCACCGAATGGAGCGACCTGCGGCGGAAACACGGTTATCCCCAACCGCACAACGTGAAGTTCTGGTGCCTGGGCAACGAGATGGACGGTCCCTGGCAGATGGGCCATTGCACCGCGCGCGAATACGGCGAGAAAGCGCGTGACGCCGCGCGCCAGATCCGGAAGGTGGATCCCGATGTCAAACTCATCGCCTGCGGCTCAAGCAACACCATTCTGGACACCTACCTGGTCTGGGATCGCGAGGTGCTGGAACAATGTTTTGACCAGGTGGACGGCATTTCGCTGCATAATTATTACGGCAATACGCTGGAGCTGACGGGCAACAACTCGTCGCGTTATCTCGCGATGAACCTGGACATGGAACGCCAGATTCACGAAATCGCCGCCGTCTGCGATTACGTGCAGGGAACTCTGAAATCGCCCAAGTGCTTGTGGCTGTCGTTCGACGAATGGAATGTCTGGTACCGCGCCCGGGGCGGACGATTTGCCGACGGCCAGCGGACCGTGGCCCCGCATCTGCTGGAAGAAGTTTACAACCTGGAGGACGCGCTGCTGGTGGGCGGTTTCCTCAACTCGTTGCTGCGGCAATCCGATCGCGTGCGCGTGGCTTGTCTGGCCCAACTGGTGAATGTCATCGCCCCGCTGGTCACCAACGAAACCTCGGTGTTGCGCCAGAGCATTTATTTTCCATACGCGTGGGCCCTGAAATACGCGCACGGCAAAGTCCTCGATCTACTGATCGAGTCGGAAACGTATCCGATTCACGCGGCAGGCCTGCGCGCCGACTTCGCCCGCAACGACGAGGTCCCCTACGTGGACGTCACCGCCACGCTCGATCCGGAGAACGGAAGGGTTTGCCTGTTTATGCTGAATCGCGATCTCGATGCGGAGCGGGAGTTGGTTGTGGAATTCCGGGATCCGACGCCGAAACAGGTTTTGACATGTGAAACGCTGACCGGGTCCGATTTGAAGGCCGTCAACACGTTCGCGCAGCCCGCGCAGGTGGCGCCGCGCACGCTTGACGCGCCGGCCGCGAGTTCCCAAATGACTTTCAAGCTGCCCGCGCGCTCCTACAGCGTCGCCCATCTGGCGACGGCATAGTTGAAACCTGCCATCCGCGCCGCCCGCCTGCCAATCGCCGCCGGATTACGGGGACTTTAATCTTGAATGCGGAATCCAACTTCAAGACCCCTCCGGCGAAACGTCCGGGTAGGGTCCAAGAAACCGTTCGCCGTTAAAATGAATTAAGTGGTCTGGGTCTTCGGCAATCCAAACTTCCGTCTCCCATGAAAGTAGTGTGAGAAAACTCCGCATGACGTCACGGCTTGCGAAGGCGGTCACGAAAACCAAGCCCGCCTTGCAACCCGCAAACAAATCCTTCAACTCCCTTCTTCGCTTACGATCCACTGGTCCGGCACTGGTCACAGCTTCAATCAGCAGGAGCCAATTGCGCCGCGTGTCGTGGATAATTACGTCAGGCATCTTCGCGGGCGCTGGAATTGCGATGTTAAGCTTCTCCAAATAATCAGCGTCGAGATGCAGAAACTTGTCCTCGGCGTCGCCGATGTAAAGAATTGTCCCACCCGCCGCAAAGCGTGGACAGAATTCTTCGATGACTGTTTTGATGAGTGGATTTTGTCCACCAGGTGAGATGGTCACAGTTTTGCCGGACGGAAGTTTCACCGGAATGCGAGTGAGTTTTCGCTCTCGCCCCAATTCTTTGCGAATACGGCCGCGGCTCGTCAGATATGCCTTCAGCTTGCCGCTCCACTCCAACTTTTCGAACGCCCGAATCAGTTCCAAAGCGTGAGTTTCGATTTGATAGACTGTCTTGCCACTATTGGTTGGCCGCGCCGGATCGTCGGGGTTGCGGAACAGCAAACCAGATTCGACAAAGTATTTCACAGCTTCATCACGGATGGTTTCGCGGGTGTTTGGCGCGTAGCGGACACCATATGCCATCGCTATGAAGTCAATGATGGGAGTGATTCCGCGCAACGGCGCTGTGACTTCAACCCAAGATTGGCCAGGTTTCAAATCAAGCAATGCCAGCAGCGTATAGCCTGCCACTTCGTTGCTTTGTTTTGGCGCGAAACCGAGCGCTCGCAAGATTTCCATCGCGCCCTTCAGCTTCCGGTTACGCTCTGACTGTTTTGCCTTTGCCATTAAAAAGTTCCCTTTCCACAATTCCGTCCAACAGCTCCTGAGACAAATCCAAATCAGAAATCCTCTCACCCAAGCGTTCCAGTTGCATCCGCGTCGGATAGTTGAAACTGCGCAAGTCAGTCGCATTGACTTGAGTATGACCGTTGAACTGGCGGCAATAAGCGTCCACCACCGTCGAGTTGAGAAACGCGGCCAGACCTTTCGCCAACGCCATCGTCAGACCGTGACCGGCGACGTGGAAATAGTTCAGGTGATTCTCGAATCCAACCAGCGGCGCCGCGATCTGATGCGAGTCGTAGATGCAAGCCACGATCCGCCGTCGCTCCTCCTTAGCCGTGAACCGCTTCACCAGCACATAAATGCCGGCAGGCACGAGCAAATCGCGCGTTTGCCCGTTGCTGATGATAGCGTTCGGTTTGCGCGCCTTCTCTTTAGGCCAACGTACGAGCCCGCCATTGAAGTGGCAGGGATAAATTAGCGGCGCGGTGTCTTGTCCCGGCTGTTGGCGGAGAAATTCCTTAGCGCGAAAATCCACGACTCGTCCCGTCGAGACCGAAATGCCCAACGTCGCCAGTGAAGTCGAAAGCCGTTCCATCGTTTGGCGTACTTGCGTGTGCTGATCATCCGTCGGTAGATGAATGAATCGCTCCGCATCGTCTGGTAAAACAATCTCGCGGAAGTCCACCACACGTTCAGTCACCGCGCCACTACGTTCGCCGCTGCTCGTCGAAATGACAACCCGCTTGGGTTTGGGCATGTCTTTGACCGCGTGAAAGATGATGTTCTCCTGCAATACCGCATCCCTGCTGAACGCAGCGGAACGTGATTCAAAGACGTGCAACCGGCGCAGCAATATCATTTCAAGAAAGTCTTCCCGAAACGGCTTAAAGTAAGGCCCATTGCAAAAGCTCCGTGGCGTGATAGCGACCAACTCGCCACCTTTAACCAGCAACCGCGTGACGAGCGCAACAAAGCCCGCATACAGGTTGCTTGCCTCAATGCCCGTCAACCGCAGCAACAACCGGGCGGAAGAATCGCTACGGATTTTCCGGTACGGTGGATTGATGATGGCCACGTTGAAAGGCGGTGGCTGTGATCCAAAAAAATCATCCCGCACCATCGGTACAACGGCGGCAATAAAATCCTCGTTCAAGACCGTAGCCGAAAATGAAATACCTACCTGTTCACACTCGCAATGGCAACCGTCGAGCGTATGCTGCAACGATTCAATCTGTGCCTCGTCAACCTCGTAAGCCGTGACTGAAATTCGCTTGGGCTTTTGCGGCTCGCGACACAACCGCCTGACCAGTGCAGCGGACAATGCACCCGCTCCCGCCCCAGCGTCGAGCAGATGCACTTCGCTCCGGTGAATCTCGAAAAGCGACGCCATGAATTCTGCGACTGGACCGGGCGTCAGGAACTGCCCCAACTCGTGTTGCTTGTCCAAGTCGTCCCGTGATGCCGGGGCAAAAGGTGAAAGGGTTGGCGTTTCACCAGCGATGACATTTGTATGGACGGTGGCTACTGTCACATGCTCTGAGGCAGAGCATACCATCTTAGTCGAGAGCTTCAACTGCGATGACGCATGACTATTTACACGTAAAAAAGCGAACGGTGGCCCGTTCGCCTTTTGTGTTTCGAGATTTTGCTTTGTCTCAGTAGCGGTAATGCTCCGGTTTGTAAGGGCCTTCCACGGGCACGCCGATGTAGTCGGCCTGTTTCTTCGTCAGTTTCGTCAGCTTCACGCCGATCTTTTCCAGGTGCAGCCGGGCGACTTCCTCGTCCAATCTCTTGGACAAACGATAGACGCCGACCTTGTAGCTGTCTTTGTTCTTCCACAAATCCAGTTGCGCGAGCACCTGGTTCGTGAAGGAGTTCGACATGACAAAGCTCGGATGGCCTTCGGCGCAACCAAGGTTCACCAGCCGGCCTTCGGCGAGCAGATAAATGGCGCGGCCGCCGGGAAAATCGTAACGGTCCACCTGCGGCTTGATGTTCACCTTGCTGATGCCCTTGGCGTTGTTCAGCCGGTCCACCTGGATTTCGTTGTCGAAGTGGCCGATGTTGCAGACGATGGCCTGGTCCCGCATCTTGAGGATGTGTTCGAGCGTGATGACTTCGCAGTTGCCGGTGGTCGTCACGTAAATGTCCGCCTCGCCGAGCGTGTCTTCGATGGTCGTGACCTTGAAGCCTTCCATCGCCGCCTGCAGCGCGTTGATGGGGTCAATCTCGGTGACGATGACGCGCGCGCCGAAGCCGCGCAAAGAATGCGCGCAGCCCTTGCCGACATCGCCGTAACCACAGACGCACGCGGTCTTGCCGGCAATCATCACGCCGAGGGCGCGCTTGAGTCCGTCCGCCAGCGATTCGCGGCAGCCGTAAAGATTGTCGAACTTGGATTTGGTGACGGAATCATTGACGTTGATGGCGGGCACGAGCAGCTTTTTCGCTTCGAGCATCTGGTAAAGGCGATGCACGCCGGTCGTGGTTTCTTCGGAAACACCTTTCCAATCCTTGATGGCCTGGGTGAACCAGCCCGGACGTTCCTTCGCGCATTTCTTCAAAATATTTTTGACGACGGAAACCTCATGACTGTCGCTGGCGGTGTTCACCCAATTGTCGCCTTGTTCCATTTCGTAGCCCTTGTGCAGGAGCAACGTGGCGTCACCGCCGTCGTCCACTACGAGTTGCGGGCCGCAGGTGGCAGCGACGCCTCGTCGCCCATCCGCGCTTGGCGACGAGGGCGTCGCTGCCACCACTGCCACCGGATGTGTGAGCATGTCGAGCGTGAACTCCCAGTATTCCTCGAGCGATTCGCCCTTGAAGGCAAACACGGGCACGCCAGACTTGGCAATCGCGGCGGCGGCCTGGTCCTGCGTCGAAAAAATATTGCATGAGGCCCACCGCACGGACGCTCCGAGTTCGACCAGCGTCTCGATAAGCACGGCGGTCTCGATGGTCATGTGTAACGAGCCGGAGACGCGCGCGCCCTTGAGCGGTTTTTGCGGGCCGTACTTGGCGCGCACGGCCATGAGGCCCGGCATTTCCTGCTCGGCGACTTCGATTTCGCGGCGGCCGAGGTCGGCGAGCGAAAGGTCGCGGACATAATAATCCTGTTTCGCGCCGTTGCCGTTGAGCTTGGCGGGTTTGCTGCGGGGCGGTGAAAGTTTGATGGTTGGCATGGTCGGTTGAGAGTTAAATGTCAAAAGTTTGAGTGTCAGGCGGATGCTTGCGCCCGGGTTGCGCGCCCGGGTGCGGCGGCCTTCTTCACGGTGGATGGTGCGGCCTCGGATCTGGCCCTGGTCGCGGCGCGTTTAAGTTCCTCAATTTTGTCGGTGCGTTCCCACGTGATGTCGGGATCGGTTTTGCCAAAGTGCCCGTAATTGGTGGTCTTGGCGTAAATCGGCCGGAGCAGGTTGAGTTGCCTGATAATGGCGGCCGGTTTGAAGCTGAAAACTTCGCAGACCGCCTTTTCAATAGCTTCGTCGCTCACGATGCCCGTGCCAAAGGTGTTCACACAAACCGACACCGGGTCGGGATAGCCGATGGCGTAGGCGAATTGGATTTCTGCGCTCGTCGCCAGGCCCGCGGCCACAATGTTCTTCGCCACGTAACGGCCCATGTACGCCGCGCTGCGGTCCACCTTCGACGGGTCCTTGCCGCTGAAGGCGCCGCCGCCGTGCCGGCCCATGCCGCCGTAGCTGTCCACGATAATTTTGCGGCCGGTCAGACCGGTGTCGCCCTGCGGCCCGCCGACGACGAAGCGGCCGGTTGGATTGATGAGGAACGTCGTGTTTTTGGTGAGCAGGTTTTTCGGCAAAATCTTCTTGATGATTTCTTCGATGCAAAATTCCTTGATTGTTTCATGCTTCGCGTCGTGCGAGTGCTGGGTGGAAATGACGACGTTGGTAATTTCGACGGGCTGGTCATTCACGTAGCGGACGGAGACCTGGCTCTTGGCGTCGGGCCGCAGCCATTTGACCCTGCCGGTCTTGCGGATGCGGGTGAGTTCGCGACCCAACTGGTGCGCGAACATGATGGGCGCGGGCATCAATTCCGGCGTTTCGGTCGTCGCATAACCGAACATCAAACCCTGGTCACCGGCGCCCTGCTCGGCGGTGTCCTTGCCTTCGGCGGCGCGCGCGTCCACGCCTTGGGCGATGTCCGGCGATTGTGACGTGATGGCGTTCATGATCAGCACCTTGTCGGCGTGGAACACGTCGTCGTCGTGCGTGTAGCCGATGTCGCGGATGGCCTGGCGGGCGATGGCATTGAAATCGAGCTTGGCCTTGGTGGTGATTTCGCCGCCGACCACGACCAGGTTGCACTTGGCATAGGTTTCGCAGGCGACACGGCTGTGGGGATCCTGCGCGAGGCAGGCGTCCAGCACGTAATCAGAAATGGTGTCGCACACCTTGTCCGGATGGCCTTCGCCGACGGACTCGGACGAGAAGATGAAATTTTTACTCATGGAATAATTGTTTCAATTGTCATATTGACGTATCAGGATAAGATGATATATCAGAATTGAAGCGCGTCAACAGGTTTTCTCGAAAAATTGCGGCGCGCGGAAAACGATGTCCTCGGCACTGAAATCACTTCGGGCTTTGTCCGATCCGACGCGCCTGCGGATGGTGGCGCTGCTGGAGCGGGATGAGCTGTCGGTGAACGAACTGCAGGAGGTCACGCGGCTCGGCCAGTCGCGCATCTCCACGCACCTCGGCCTGTTGCAGGACGCCGGGCTGCTGCAATCGCGGCGCGAGGGCAAGCGGACATTTTACAGACCGAATTCGCAGGCTGATGGCGCGGCGCGCGAACTCATTCAACTGGCGATTCGCGGCGCGAAGGAGCTGCCCGAATACGGCGGCGACCAAATCAACCTGAAACGCATCCTGGCCCGCCGCCGCGAACAGGCGCAGGTTTATTTCAACCAGATTGCCGGGCGTTTCGACCGGGTTTATGGTCCGGGCCGTTCCTGGCAGGCGTTCGGGCATCTGCTGCTGCGGATTTTGCCGCCGCTGGTCGTGGCCGACTTGGGTGCCGGCGAAGGTTTGTTGAGCGAACTGCTGGCGCGCCGCTGCAAAAAGGTCATCGCCGTGGACAATTCGGAGAAGATGGTGGCGTTTGGCGCGGCCAAGGCGAAGAAGAACGGGCTGAAGAATCTGGAATTCCGGCTGGGCGATTTGCAAAGTCCGCCAATTGAGCCAAACAGTGTTGACCTCGTGATTTTGAGCCAGGCATTGCATCATGCCGGCGAGCCGGCCAAAGCGATTGCCGCCGCCCACAAAATTCTCCGGCCGCGCGGGCAGATTATGATTCTGGATTTGCTCAAGCATAATTTCGAGAAGGCGCACGAACTGTACGGCGACCGTTGGCTCGGTTTTGCCGAAAGTGACTTGCATCGCTGGCTGGAGGATGCGGGCTTCAAGAAGATTGAAATCAGCGTCGTGGCGCATGAGGAAAAATCCCCGCATTTCCAGACCCTGCTGGCCGGGGCGGGAAAATAATTTCGTATCAGCCGGGGCGACAAGGCTCAAACAGTTTTCAACCTGAAGTCACAACCTCCTCACGTCGGCTGCTACAAAATCAGATGACAATCAGGTTCACCAGTTTCTTCGGCACGACGATGACCTTCCTGATCGTCTTGCCGGCGATGAACGGTTGAACTTTCTCCGAAGCCCTGGCGGCGGCTTCGAGCGCGGCATTGTCGGCATTGGCCGGAACCTTGATGACGTCGCGCAGTTTGCCGTTCACTTGCACCGGAATTTCCATCTCGGACTCGACCAGCAGAGCCGGATCGAATTGGGGCCAGGGCGCATACGCGAGTGACAGGTGACGAGTGACAGGTGGCAGGTTGAGCTTGGACCACAATTCTTCGGCCAGATGCGGCGCGAAGGGCTGAAGCAAAACCAGGAAATCGCGCAACACGGAAAGCGGCTTCACTTCCCAGGTCATGGCTTCGTTCACAAAAACCATGAGCGCGGAAATGGCCGTGTTGAAACGCAAACCGTCGAGGTCTTCGGTGACTTTCTTGATGCAGGCGTGGAGTGTTTTGAGCTGCGCCGGAGTTGCTGGCGTATCTTTGATTGAAGAATCCAATTTGATTAAATCCAGCAACTTCGTAGCCGCTGAGGTGAATCCGCAGACTTCCGCGCTTTCACAAGCGCGGCTACCTGTGCCGGCGGTGGTTTCCGCCTGCTCAAACTCCGTTTCGGATTTTTCGTCCAAGAACAGCCGCCACACGCGGCCAAGAAAACGATAAACGCCTTCGACGTTCTTCGTGCTCCACGGTTTGGTGTCTTGCAACGGGCCGAGGAACATTTCGTAAAGCCGGAAGGCGTCGGCGCCGTAATCCGCAAGGATGTCATCGGGATTCACCACGTTGCCGCGCGACTTGGACATCTTTTGCCCGTCCTCGCCGAGAATCAGCCCTTGGTTGACAAGTTTGAAGAACGGCTCCGGCGTGGAGACGTAACCGAGGTCGTAAAGCACCTTGTGCCAGAAGCGGGCGTAAAGCAGGTGCAACACGGCGTGTTCGGTGCCGCCAATATACAAATCCACACCCTGTGTTTTGTAGCCGCCGACGTGAGGAGGCGGATTCTTGGAATTGGTGGTGTCCGCCTCGTTACCTCGGCGGCTACTCATCCAATACGATTCCACCTCTTTGCCGACGAAGGCGTTGGCATTCTTCGAATCGAGGTAGCGGAGGTAATACCAGCACGAACCAGCCCATTGCGGCATCGTATTGGTTTCGCGAACGGAGCCGTCGGGCAGATTCACCCAATCCTTGGCGCGGGCGAGCGGCGGCTGGCCGTCGGGCGTGGGCTTGTAATCATCAAGCGACGGTGGCAATAACGGCAGGGCGGATTCGGGCAACGCTTCGTGATGGGACTGGCCGTCCGGGCCTTTTTTCCAAACAATCGGGAATGGTTCGCCCCAGTAACGCTGTCGGCTGAACAGCCAATCACGAAGTTTGTAGTTAACTCTTTCTGCACCGAGCTTGTTCAAACTAAGCCATTTCGTGATTTTCCTTTTGGCTTCGGGTGTCGGCAGGCCGGTGATGGAAATCTCCGGGCCAGTGGAATTTACTGAAGTGCCATCATCCACGAAGCCACGCCAATCGTTTTTCGGATCAGGCGGCTGGACGACCTGGACAATCGGCAGGTTAAATTTCGTGGCGAATTCAAAATCGCGGGTATCATGCGCCGGCACCGCCATGATGGCGCCGGTGCCGTAACTGGCGAGCACGTAGTCGGCAATCCAGATGGGAATTTTCTGGCCGTTGACCGGATTGACAGCGTAAGCACCGGTGAAGACACCGGTCTTTTCCTTTGCCAGTTCGGTGCGTTCCAAATCCGACTTTTTAGCGACTTCTGTTTTGTATTCTTCCACTGATTTATGCTGCTCCGGTGTTGTGATCTTATCAATCAATTCGTGTTCCGGCGCGAGTACCATGTAAGTCGCGCCGAAGAGCGTATCTGGTCGGGTCGTGAAGACGGTAACCGTTTGATTTAAATCGGCCGATTTAAAGTTGACAAAGGCACCTTCACTCCGTCCAATCCAATTCCGTTGCATTTCCTTGAGTGATTCAGTCCAGTCAATCGTGTCGAGGTCTTGCAGCAGGCGTTCGGCGTATTCAGTGATACGAAGCATCCATTGGCGCATTGGCTTACGAATTACTGGGAAACCACCTATTTCGCTTTTACCGTCCACAACTTCTTCGTTAGCCAATACAGTTCCCAATTGTTCACACCACCAAACGGGCGCTTTAGTCACGTATGCTAAGCGTTTGCAGCTGACTAGGTAGGTACCGTCAAACTTTTCCTTTTCCCGGAGTTTTACGGAATTGAGATCGGCTAGATAAATGTTGTCCTGCCATTCGCTTTTTCGTTTTGGATTTTCCGAAAGTGCGTCTTCAAGAATTTCAATCGGCCTAGCCTTGTTCCAATATGGATCGAAATAACTGTTGTAGAGCTTGAGAAAAATCCACTGGGTCCATTTAAAATAATCCGGGTCGGTGGTGGCAAGTTCACGTGACCAATCGTAGCTGAAGCCAAGCGATTGAATCTGCCGCTTGAACGTGGCGATGTTCTGCTCGGTGGTCTCGCGCGGATGCTGGCCGGTTTTGACGGCGTATTGCTCGGCGGGCAGACCAAAGGCGTCCCAGCCCATCGGATGCAGCACGTTGAAACCGAGCGCGCGCTTGTAGCGGGCGAGGATGTCCGTGGCGGTGTAGCCTTCCGGATGGCCGACGTGCAGTCCCGCGCCGCTCGGATACGGAAACATGTCGAGGATGTAAAATTTTGGCGGAGCCTTGCCGCTGGCCACCATGGAATCAGCGCCATGCCGTTTGGCGAAGGGGTGGTTTTCCGGGATTGGTTCCCTCGGATTCCAGGCGCGAAAAATCTGCTGTATCTCCCAGATTTGCTGCCATTTGGGTTCGATCAGGTGAAATGGATATTGCCTGCGGCCGCTCGCCATAGAGCGTGGATTTTGCGGAAAGCGAGGCGACGGGGCAATCGTGGAATTGGCATAATGCGCTTTGACAGCGCGGTCAAAAGAGCGTAAAACATCCGTTAATAAACGACCCAGCGTTTTTGCGCCATGAATGCCCGTCCCGGTTTGCGGAAATCGCCGCTTCCGTCTGCAATTGGTTTCACGCTGATTGAGCTGCTGGTGGTGATCGTCGTTATTGCCATTCTGGCGGCGATTTTACTGCCTACCCTGTCGGCGGCGCGCGAACGGGCGCGAGGTTTGATTTGCCTCAGTAATACGCGCCAACTCGAGCTTGCGTGGGAGCTTTACGCGGACGACCACAACGGCCAGTTACCTGACAATCTGGTCATGACCGAGACGGGGAGCCGGACCAACATCAACTGGGTCAACAACGTCATGACATGGGATACGAGTTCCGACAACACGAACCTAGCCACCATCACCGGCGCGAGCCTCGGCCCTTACGCGGAGGGCCAGACGAGCATTTACCGATGCCCTTCCGATCATGCACTGAGCAGCAGTCAACGCGCGGCCGGCTGGACGGCACGCATCCGCAGTTATTCGATGAACGCCATGGTGGGCGACGTTGGGCAATTTACGAGCGGCGGCACCAACATCAACAATCCCGATTACGTGCAATTCTTCAAGCTCACGCAAATTCCCCATCCGACGGAAATTTTTGTCTTTCTGGACGAGCATCCCGACAGCATTGATGACGGGTATTTTATCAATCGCGCCTATTCCTGGCAGTGGCGTGATCTGCCAGCGTCGTATCACAACGGCGCCGCGGCGTTTTCGTTTGCCGACGGTCACAGCGCGTTGCACTCCTGGGTGCTGCCCAGCACCATCCGGCCGCCATGGCCGGATGCGGCCGATCTGCCCATTTCACTGCCCTACCCGGAATGGTCGGATTTCCAATGGGTGATCTCCCACATGAGTGTTGAGAATAATTAACGGCGCCGGCGGTCCGCTTCCTTACAAAAGCCGCCGGATGGTTTGTTCGTCGCCGGCCGTGCCGAGCAAATAAAGTTTGTCTCCCTGTGACCAGATGGCGGTGATGAGTTGATTGACTTTGGCCAGTTGCGGCGGCCGGGCGGCCGGGGCGTTTTCGACCGAGGCGCGGTCCACTACAAACAGCCAAAGATCACCCGGTTCGCCTGGAGGAAGCGGTTTGCCGGTGCGGAAACAAATCATCGAAACCTTCACACCCTGCCAGCTTTCGATGGCGCAACCGGTCATGGCGACTTTTCCGAGGGGAACCGGCAAAACGTAATCCGCCGGCGCGTGGTTTTGTTTGAGGAAGGCGCGAATTTGTGCCGGGTCATTCGTCGCCAAATCCATGGCGTAACCGCGCAACGCCACTGCAACCATGCGGTTCTGGTAAATGGCCAGGGTGTTGTCATTGCCGGCGGGACGAAGCCAAAAGGTTGCCAGAATGAGCGACACCACGACGACCGCTGCCATCGCCGTGAGAACAATGTTCCGCCGCCAGACAATGATTTTATCCTGCGCCGCCTGTTCGGAAATGATTTGTTCTTTCAATCCGGCGGGCACCGGGATTTGCCGGAACTTTGTGCGCAAAACCTCCTGCCGGGCGCAATGCTCGCCAAACCAGCGTGCCAGTTCTTGGTCTTGTTTCACCAACGCCAACGCCTCGGCCGTTTGCGGATCCGCGGCGTCCGCCGTCCCGGGCCGGTACAGCAGCAGAATGTTTTTGGCGTCGTCGCGGTTCATAAATCTGCTTGGGGCGCAGGCGGAGGGGTTGCGGTGCCTTCCGTCAGCAATTGGTGCAACCGGTCAAGACCGCGCGCCAGACGTGACTTGACGGTGCCGATCGGCACTTCAAGAATTCCCGCAATTTCCAGGTAGGAATAATCCTGCAGGTAAAACAAGGCGACCGGCGACCGGTAAATTTCGTCCAGGCGCGCCAGGGCCGCCAGCACCTGCGTGGTGTCGAGCTGATTAAGCGGAGTTGGCGGCACGGTGGGAAGTTCAGTGGCGGCCTGTTCCAGCTCGACGTGGGGAAAGCGAACCTGTTTCCGCCGCGCGCCGAGGAATTCGCGGTGGAGGGTGGTAAACAACCAGGTTTTCACTTTTGTTTCATCACGCAATTGATGGCCTTTGGCCGCCCAGATGTAAAATGTCTGCTGGGTAAGGTCACAGGCATCCGCCTCATCACGCGTCAGGCTGAAGGCGAATTGATACAGCGGCTGGTAATAACAAGCCACCAGACTTTCAAAGTCCACACCTTTAGCCATAACGCGCCATCTGAATTAAGAGCCATTAATGCGCCAATTGTTCCCGCCAACAGGTTTCTTTGAGGGCTTTTCCCGTTTATCGACTTGATTTTGCAAGGGAGTCGCCAGGCCTACAAACCCCCGGAATTTTACCTCACGGGAACAAATTGTCTAATTGTTCCTCTCAGGGGGTAAGTGAATGGTGTTCCTGGGAGCAAGAGCGAACTTGAAAAGGCCGAATCCAAAATTGGAGCGTAAGACGATGGCCGGCGGTTGCTTCTCAAACAGCGGCTTGTCAAATCAAAGTGGGGGTCGTGATCCTCATGCGTTTCGCCGAAAAGGGGCATTGGGGCACAGGGCTTTTGCCGGGCCGGCTGGAAAGAAACGGATGCCGGTAATTGAATGGGTTGCCGGACGCTGGGTTCAGCCGATAGGCAAACTGTAAAGCAAAATAACAAAGCAGAACATGAATACGACAAAAAATAATTTCCGATGGGCAGGTGGGATCGTTGGCGCGATGATTTTTGCCGGGACACTTTCTGGTTTTACCGCCACCACCAACGTGTTCGTTGGGGCCGGCGGCACCCTGACCTTTTCACCCTCCATCGTCAATATCAATACTGGCGACCAGATTATCTGGACCTGGCAGGGTAGCTTACACTCCACGACCAGTGGCACGGTCAGCGGCGGCACCGCTCATCCTAATGGGATATGGGATTCGGGTGTGAACAATCAGCCGCACTCCTTCACCAACAGCTTCCCTTCCGCTGGCAATTTTCCTTTTTACTGTTCCATTCATTACCCCGAGAACATGACGGGAGCAGTTAATGTCGCTGCGGTTGCTGTGCCGCCGACGGTTTCAATCACCAATCCGACCAACAACACAACACTCAGCGCGACGGCTTCCTTCACGCTGACGGCGACGGCTTCGGATACATCCGGGACGGTTACCAATGTCCAGTTTTTCCAGGGAGCAAGCTCGCTGGGCAATGTGGCGACCGGTCCCTATTCGGTGCCGGTGAACAATCTTGCCGCAGCGGACTACACATTTTCCGCCGTGGCCGCCAACGACAGCGGGCAGACGGCCACGAATGCTGTTACGATTCGCGTGGTCACGGCAGTGCCGATTGTTCTGAGCGCGCCGCAGTTTTTGCCGCCGGCGGATTTCCGATTCAATTATACCGCAAATCCTGGCTTGAATTATATCGTTCAACGGGTGTCGAGCCTGAATTCGGGCAGTTGGACAACTCTCAGCACCAATATGGCGGGCGGCAGTCCGGTTTTGTTCGATGACCCAACCGCCTCGGGCAATCCGGGATTTTACCGTGTCGGCCGGCTGCCGAATCCGTGATGCTCTTGCGCCGGTTACACGAATCCGTTATTGCCGCTGTCGAACCCGGAGGCATTAGCGGCATGTCGAAAAATATGTGGTCACGGGGCTTACTCATGGTCGCTTCTGGTCTGAGCCTGTTGGTTTTGCCAAACGCCAAATCAACGGAACCATCAAACTCGCTTGAAAGCAGCACCCGTGTTTTCGCGGCCAAAGGAGTCGTGCGCGAACTCAGTCCCGACGAGCAAACGGTCACCATCAGTCACGAAGCGGTTTCCAATTACATGGACGCCATGACCATGCCCTTCAAGGTCAAGGATCCCGGAGAATTGAAAGACCTGCGTCCTGGTGACGAGGTTACCTTCCGACTTCACGTGACTCAGACGGACAGTTGGGTGGATCAAATTGTCCGCGTTGGCACGGTGCCTTTGAGCGAAAGCAAACCGCTACCTCCGAAACCGCCGCCGGTTCACGGGAGAAACCCGCTGTGGTATTACAAATTCACCAACGAATTGGGGCAAGCTGTCAGCTTGAGCGATTTTCACGGCCAAGCGCTGGCCATTACGTTTATTTACACGCGTTGTCCACTGCCAAACTATTGCCCGCGTTTATCCAGAAATTTTCAGGAAGCGTCGCAGAAACTCGAATCCATGCCAGGCGCCCCAACCAACTGGCATTTCCTTTCTGTCTCCTTTGATCCGCAGTTCGATACGCCGGCAATGTTGAAAGTTTACGGGGATAGTTATCAATATGACCCGAAGCATTGGAGTTTCCTGACCGGTCCGCCGGACAATATTGCCGAATTGGCTCAACAGTCTGGTGTCCGCTACGAATCCGACAATGGACTGATCAACCATAACTTCCGCACCCTCATTGTGGATGGCAACGGCCATTTACAGACGGTTTTCCCGGTGAGTGGAGACTTTTCCGATTCCATCGTTGCCGAAATCATCAAGGCCGCCGCCGTCACCAATCAACCCGCCGACCCCTGACCCTCATGTTCCAGGCACCGAAACACGGGATGAGGCTGAAGCAAACGGCAATCATCTTCGTGGCACTGGTGGCGGCAGGCGCCGCCATCCCCTTTTTGAATTCCTGTTCCACCACGCCAGCCGAGGTAGTGGCGCCGCTGGAAATTCCCGGCGCTCATTACGTCGGCAACCAGGCTTGTATGGATTGCCATGCGGAGATTGTCCGGAAATTCCCCGCCAGTCCGCATGCGCAAATCCACTTTGTGGGCGCAGCGTTGTCTGGCGGCACGGGCTGCGAATCCTGTCACGGCCCCGGCAGCAAGCACATCGAAAGCGGCGGCAACGCAAAATTCATCATCAATCCGGGCAACGACCCGACGTCGTGTTTCCAATGCCATCTGAACGTTCAAGCTGCATTCAGCCTGCCCTATCATCATCAGGTCATTGAAGGGCACATGAACTGTGTGCAATGCCACGACCCGCATGGCGGCGATATTTTCAAGCCGGGAGTCGGGCTGGCCATGGCCCGGCAAAACGAAAGCTGCGAGCAGTGCCATCGCGAGCAAACCCGCCCGTTTGTCTTCGAGCATGAGGCCCTGCGCGAAGGGTGCACGGTCTGCCACAACCCGCACGGCTCGATCAACCGGAAGATGCTCGTCGAGAGCGATCCGAATCTCTGCCTGCGCTGCCACGCACAGGCGCAGGAGCCAGGCTCGTCCGGCGCCATTCTCATTGGCAACGTTGATCATACCACATTTCTACGAATGGGCACTTGCTGGACAGCCGGGTGCCACACGGCCATCCACGGCTCAAATGTGGACCCGCTATTGAGGTATTAAACCTGAAACGTGAGGCGCGATGCGTGAATCAAAAAAAACGTCCGTGGGCTGCGCACCCGCCAAACGTTTCCCGCGCCTCACGTTTAACGCCTCAGTCGTTTTTCTCGCCTTCTGCTTTTCGCTCTCCGCCGTGGAAACCGATTCCGTGCCACTGCCGCCGTCCGCCAGGGTAAACATTGTTTTCGACCGGGACATCCGACCCATTCTCGAAACCTCCTGCCTGCGTTGTCATGGCGGCGAGAAGCCGCGGAGCCACTTCCGGCTCGACGACCGCGCCGCGGCGCTCGCTGGTGGCGACAATGACACCAATGACATTGTCGTGGGTGACAGTGCCCACAGCCTGTTGATCCACTATGTCGCGCGGCAGGTAAAAGACCTGGAGATGCCACCGATTGGCAAAGGCAACGCGCTTACCCCGAAACAAATCAGCCTGATGCGCGCATGGATTGACCAGGGCGCGAACTGGAGCACGACGAATCCAATGGCCTCGCTTGCCTTCACCTTTGCGCCCACGCTCCGCTGGATTGAGGTTCAGGGTGACCAGGCGAAATTTCGTGAACTCCAGGGTGTGAACGATGGATTTTCGGGCGGCGCCGAAGAGTTTTCGTTCACGCAACAAACCAGCCCAACGGAAAAGTTCTCGTTAACCGGGCATGTGATTGCTCCGGACCGGGACTATAAGGTGAACCTGGCGGTGGACGAGACAGACCGCGGCTTCATTCACGCTGGCTTCGAGGAGTGGCGCCAATACTACGAGGACACTGGCGGATACGACCCGGTGGTGGTTCCGCCGCAGTTGAGTTTGAATCGTGACTTGTACGTGGACAACGGACGCGTCTGGGTTGATTTCGGCTTAACCCCGCCGCGCTGGCCACAAATCGTGCTGGGCTATGAATATGATTTCAAAAAGGGCACCGAGTCCATGCTCGACTGGGGCGAGACGGGCGGCGTCAACATCGCCCCCTCGACCGAAACCATTGACGAACAAGCACACATCCTCAAGCTCGACGTGACGCACGATTTCAACGACTGGCATCTGGAGAACAATGCCCGGGTCGAGTTTTACACCGAAGACAACCGAAGCGATGAAAATAATGTTTTTCAGCAAGGCGGCGGCACAACCAGCGGCACCACCTCCACGTCGGACAGTTACAATCACATGCAGGGTATGAACACGTTGATGCTGGAGAAACAAATCCGGGACTGGTGGTTCTTGTCCGGCGGCCTTTATTATTCGCGGCTGGATGGCAGCGACTTTTTCAACCAGACCAACAGCCCGAACTTTGTGGGCAATGATCCCTCTTCGTGGAACAGCGACCGGATCACCCTGCGCCGACAGTCGGAGGTTTTCAGCCTGGCCAGTATTTTCCTGCCACTGGAATATCTAAGCTTTTCGGTCGGCACGCAAAACGAATGGACGCGCGATGAAGGTTTTGGCGGCAGCATTCCGGATTTTGAGTTTGCCACCAACAATTCCGCCAGCGGGGACTACGACGAATTCCAGGCCGCGCAGGACGCGAATCTGCGTTTCACTAAAATACCCTTCACGGTGCTCTTCGCCGAAGGCCAGTTCGAAGAGCAGAGCATCAGCGAATCCGAGCAGGAGGGCTCCGGGCAGTTGATGGACAACACCGACGCTACCAGTGACCGTTACAACCTGCGTGCCGGCTTCAACACTTCGCCCTGGACCTGGTTTGAGTGGAATGCCCAATACCAAAGGCAATACAGCGATACGGATTACAACCATCTCATGGACGTTTTCGTCAGTTCCTCTGCTTTTGGGACCCGTTGTTCGTCACGCCGTCCAATGGCTATCCGGCATTCATTCTGAGTCGGAAAATCGAAGGCGACGGATTTTCCACCAAACTGACGTTGCGCCCGGCCAACTGGCTGAACACCGCCTTCAGCTACCAATACATGGCCACGGATTATTCATCAAAAACAGACCCGGATGGTTTTTTTGGTATCGGCGGCCCGATTTTGGACGGACGGGACGATGAGCAGACCTGCGGTTTGAACGCCATGCTGACGCCGTTTCGGCGATTTTACTTTTCCGGCACGTTCACCTACACCCATTCGCGCGTCGTGACGGCCGACAATGGCGTCTCATCTGTCGTACCGTATCGCGGAGATACCTATACGTTCATCGCATCCGCAGCTTACGCGTTGAACCCAAAAACCAGCTTGCAGGCCACCTATAGCTTTTTCCGCGCGGGATACGGCCAAGACAACGCCGGGGCAGGTGTGCCGCTTGGTCTGGATTTCACGCGTCACGTTTTGTTTGTGGGTTTGACACGGCAACTCACCCGGAACCTTTCCGGCGCGCTGCATTACGAATTTTCGCAATACTCCGAGCCCAGCAGCGCCCATCTGAATGACTTCACCGCACACGGCGTTTTTGCGACGCTGATTTACAAGTGGCCGTAAGCCTGCGCCTCCCACGTCAACCGCAACCCTTCCAGCGTCAGGTCGGGTTCGACGGCGGAGATCTCCGGCAATTTTGCGGCAATCAATCGCGCATAACTGCCGGTCGCGATGACCGGCAGATTTTTTACCTTCAACACGCGCTTCAATTCAGCGATCAGCTCGCGCACCAGACCGCGATAACCATGCACCGCACCGACGAGCATTGCCTGCTCCGTGCTCCGGCCAACCGCCGTTTTGACTTCGCGGATTTTGATGCGCGGCAGCAACGCCGTTTTCTCGTGCAGATAATCTGTCATTGCCGCCAGACCCGGCGCAATGATGCCGCCAATATAATCGCCCGCGCGATTTACGACGTCGAACGTCACCGCCGTCCCAAAATCCACCACCACCACCGGCGCTCCGAAGTGATGCCGCGCAGCGACGGCGTTGGCCAATCGGTCGGGACCAATCGTGCCTGGCCTGGGATAATCAATACCCAGGCCGCGCAACGTTTTCGGACTGAGTTCCAGCGCCCTCAATTTCCAGGACCGGTGGATGGCCTGGCGGACGAACGGCGTTGCCCGCGGCACAACGCTGCACAGAACCGCGCCCTCAATTTTTTTTGCGCCGGCAAATCGGGCCGTGTGCGTCCTCGCGTTGCCATCAAACCATTCAGCCGTGGGGATGTTGGTTTGCCTGAGCACACGCCGGTCGTTCGCCAGACCGACGTGCGTGTGCGTGTTGCCGATGTCGAAAAGCAGGATCATTTTTCCAAGGTCACATCGCCGCCGCTGATGCGCTCCAGATGACCGTGTTCCGTCCGCAATAATAATTCGCCGCTCTCGCTGAGCGATTCCGCCCGGCCCTGGACGCGGCGGTTGCCGATCTGAATCGTCACGTCGCAGCCAATCGTCTGGCAATGCGCCTCCCATTCATCGGCGACTTTGGCGAATTGCCCGGTGCAAACGCGCAGGTAATCGTTGTCCAGCTCGCGCAAGATGGCCGCGGCCAGGTCAGCGCGCGAAATAGCCCGGCCCGCTTCGATTTTCAGCGATGTCGCTTGCTTGCGTAAATCCGCTGGAAATTCGCCCGGCCCCACATTCACGTCCACGCCGATGCCGAGGATGACGTGCTTGACGCGATCGAGTTCCGCGCCAAGTTCGGTCAACACGCCGGCGACCTTTTTTCCGTGCACCCATACGTCGTTCGGCCATTTAATTTCAGGATTCAAACCGGTTTCAGTCTGGATGGCACGGCACAACGCGGTGGCCGAGGCGACCGTCAATTGCGTGGTCTCCTGCGGCCGGAACTCCGGCCGCAACAAAATGGAGAACCAAAGCCCCTTGTACGCGGGTGAAATCCATTTTCGTCCCAGCCGGCCGCGGCCTTTCGTTTGCGATTCGGCGAACACCACCACGCCCTCCTTCACCCCGTCGCGGGCCAGCTTTTCGATCACGTCATTCGTCGAGGTCGTCTGCTCGAAGACGCGGATGTCCCGGCCGATGATTTTGGTCTTGTAAAGGCGCGCCAGCAAATCGTCGGCATGTAGCACGTCCGGCACGCTGACGAGCCGGTAGCCGAAATGCGGACCGGCCTCAATCTCGTAACCGAGCTGGCGCAGTTCCTCGATGCGCGCCCAAATCGCCGCGCGGCTGATGCCCAATTGCTCGGCCAAATCCGTTCCCGATACGCCGTCGGGACTCGCGCGCAACGTCGAAAGAATTTTTGCGTCCGTGGTCATCAATTTTCAGCTTTCAAAATCCAGGCCCAGGTCCACCGCCCGCGCGGAATGTGTGAGCGCGCCGACGGAAATGAAATCCACCGCGGCTTCGGCGATGACACGGACGTTGGCTGGATTCACGCCGCCACTGGCCTCGGTTTTTACGCGGCCCTTGACTTTCTGCACCGCGAGCCGCAGTTGAATCAGGTTCATGTTGTCGAGCAGAATGATGTCCGCGCCTGCTTCGGCGGCCTGTTCGGCCTGTTCCAGAGTGTCGGCTTCGACCTCGATCTTCAATTGGGGAAATCTTTCCCGCGCCCGCGCCACGGCAGCGGCGATGGCGTTAGGTTTCTCGTGTTGCAGTGCGACGAGGTGGTTGTCTTTGATCAAAACCATGTCGAACAGGCCGAGGCGGTGATTTTTCCCGCCGCCGCATTCGACGGCGTATTTCTCAAACCGCCGCCAGCCGGGCGTGGTTTTGCGCGTGTCGAGAATCCGGGCGCGGGTCCCCTTGATGGCCTCGACAAACTGCGCGGTGAACGTGGCGATGCCGGAAAGCCGTTGAACGAAATTCAGCGCGACGCGTTCGGCGCTCAAAATCGGGCGTGCCGGCCCGGAAACGCGCAGCAAAATATCGTCCGCCTTCAGGGATTGACCATCCTTGGCGAACCGTTCGATTTTTACCCCGGAGGCCAGTTCGGTGAACGTCGCTTCGACAAAGGCAAGCCCGGCGACAACGAGAGGTTCGCGTGCGCGCAGGACGGCTTGAGCCGCAGTGGCTTCGGGCACGGTGGCGAGCGTGGTCACGTCACCGCTGCCGATGTCCTCGGCCAAAGCGTTTTGAACGGCTTCACGGATTTCTGAAACAGACAATTCCACGCCGTCAGGATGAAGACGAAAGGAAAGAGGGAAAAGGAAAAAGGGAACGATCTGAGAGCGATAACCGCCGTTCCGAATCAGTCTCCGGGAGTCAGCGAGAAGAATTCCGTGGCCAGTTGGTCCACATTTTCTGCGGCTTCCGTATTCGGCCGGGTTGCCACCGCCAGCAACGCGCCGTCCGGCCGCAGGATCAGAAAGATTTGGCCCTGGTCGAATGTCCAGGTCAGCCGGTGCGGAGTCAGTCCGTGGCCAGCCAGCAATGTCATCGTTTCGGCCAATTGATGCAGGATCTGATCCCAATGCTCGCGGGGACACGTTTCATCAAAACTGTAACTCAAGCAGGTGGAATCGGGCAGGCGCAGGCCACAACCGAGTAAACCCGGCACCGTCGTACCAGCCGTGAGCCGTTCCTGGGAGGTGTTGCTCATTGGAATGGGGTCGGGGATTTTTCCGTTGTGGACGAAACGCGGACGAAGACCATGCGGTCTGCTCCCGCCTGCGCCACTGCCCGGCTGCCGGCAAGTTGAATTTCCAATCGATCAAAATTTCCCAGCGGCATCAATTGGTTGAAGAGCGCCGCCCGTTGCGCCACGTCCTGCAGCAGGGCCACCCGCGCATGCTGGTCCGGGCACCGCCAGACGTAAAGCGGATCACCCGTGCCGGAGCAGATCAAAGTTTCCTCAACCCGCGCGCTAAAATCGGGCGCTGCGATCGGGGGTGCAACGATGGGTGCGGGCTCCGATCGGGGAACCGTCCCGGCGGCCGCCGCTTCCGCGGTTGCTTCGTCATGCACCCGCGCGGCTTCCATCAGCAAAAATTCCCATTGTCCTTCGATGGTGCGCTTTGGCGGTGATTCGAACGGCTGCAGTTGGAACTCGCCGCTGGGAATGGCCAACAACTTGTAAAACGCGGCTTCCCCCGCCATGTCACCGGCTTGCGCATGAATAATCCTGCCGTCTTCGATGTAAATCCGTCCCCGTAATTGCAGATTATGAATTTCGAGAATAGACGAGGTGCGACCGAGACATTCCATCTGGATGACATCCTGCAAACCAACCCGGCGCAACACACCCTGGAAACCCTCCTGGGGTGTCCAGGTGATCAATTCCTCCAGCATGATGAAGATGGATTTCAACCCTTCCGGCGAGCGCGGTTTTTCGATGAACAATTCGGCGCCCTCGGCGAGACAGGCGGAACGTTTCTCCTCGGTGGCGTTGGCCGTGATTACCGCTTTTTTCAAATCCGGATGGCTTCGGTTGAGGATGTGGAGGAATTGGATGCCGTCCAGCATCGGCATGTTGACATCCGACACCACGAGATCCATTTTGCGGACTTTCAGAAGTTCAAGCGCCTGATCCGCGGAGGTCACACAATGGATTTGCCAGATTTTTTCACCCAACGTGGCAAAGAAATCCCGAATCATGGCCAGAAAATCCGGGTCGTCGTCCACGAACAGAATTTGATATTGTTTAGTCGGCGCGTTCACTTTTCATCATGAAATTTGCACAAAAATGCCGCAATTCCCATACCGGAAGTCGCTGCCGGATAAGAAATCATGGCCTCATTAACCGTCCTCAATTCAATGCCGTTAAGGCGCTTTGGGCCGCCTGTTGCACGAGAAAATCACTGTCCCGGGTGGCTGCGGTCAGGAGAGCCTTGGCGCTGTTTTCTTGCAATTGTCCAAATGCGGTGGCCGCTGCCAGCCGCAAGTCGCGGTCGCGATCACGAAGCAGCTCGGCCAGAATGGCAAAAGCGGCATGGGTCGAATTGTCCGGCGGTTGCGCCGCAGAAACGGCTGCCGGCCGGATGTCCGGCTTGTCGGGAACAACACTGTTCAGTTGCTGCAGCAATTTGGTGGCGCTATGCCGGACCCAGTAGTCCCGATGATTCTGAGCCGTCTTGATTTCCGGCAATGCCTGGTGGGCGGCCTCCGTCTTCAGCCAATGGTCGTCAATCCGTTGGAGCGAGTTGGTCGCCGCGCTGCGCACGGCACTTTCAGGATCCAACAAAGTAAGTACCAGGGGATAAATCCCGCGCGCATCACCAATCCGGCCCAAAGCCACCGTGGCCCCTTCGCGCACATCGCGATCTTTGTCACGCAGCGCCTGACAAAGTCCCTCCACCGCCGTCGCTTCACCCAGATTGCCCAATGTCCTGACCGCCGTCTGGCGCACTTCCCATGAGGGGTCTTTTAACAGGTGAACCAGTGCGGACACGGCGCGAGTCCCATCGCATTTGGCGGCGGTTTCGGCGGCAGCGGACCGGACACCGGGGTTGGGGTCTGCCAGCAGACGTTCCACGTCATCATAGGCGGAGGAGTCGGCAAAACGTTCCAACGCCTCCAGGGCTGCTATACGCACCGCCGGCGTGTTTCTTCTGAGCGCTTCCAGCAACGGCTTGATGACGTTCCGATCCTCCATTTCACCCATGATCTTGACTGCCTCCAACTGTTTGTCCGGCGGACCATTCCGGAGCAACCCGACCAAAGGTTCGATGGCATCGACCCCCAGCGCAGCGACCTGGCGCAGCGTACCGGTGGCCATGAGATGGAATGCACGTTCAGCGTCATTGTCCGGTTGCCAGCCCAACTGCCTTAAACTCATGGACGCGCGCGACCGCACGGCGGGCTCGGCGTCCCGAAGCAGGTGGACCAACCAGCCGATTGCCCGCGAATCTCCCAATTGGCCCAAGGCCTCTGCCGCTGCCGCGCGCGCCAGCGGAGCACGGTCCCGCAACATCTGCACCAGGGGTTCAACCGCCCGCCGGTCCTGGAACCTGCCCAGCCCCCGCGCGGCGGCGCTGCGAACTTCGGTTTCCTGGTCCTTCAGGGCAAAAAGCAGCGGCTCAACCGAATCGGAATGCTCGGATTGCGCGAGCTTTTCGACCGTTGCCAGCCGAGTCTTTGGATTGCTCACGCGAAGTTGCTGATACGTCCACCACAACATAATTTGACCGGAAATACAGCGATTTCTGCGCCAACCGGCTCGGAACCAGTTTTCAGAAACACACCGCAAGTGACTTATCTATAGCAATTTAAATCAAACAGAAAAAAGGAAGACCGTTTGAATCCCGCAACAACACGCTCGTCGGGGCGGATCGGGGTTCGAGTTGCTTGATTTCCCAACCGAAACTGAAGCGGTGGTCTGGCGCCGCCGGGCGTTTCAGAGTTACTCGACTCCCCCGCCGGGTTGTGGCAGTTTGGCATTATGGATGCGGACGAGCGTGAGATTTACCAGTTCCTCAAGTCATGGGGCGGCGAATATGTTGGCGCCCGGGAAATCTGCCGGCGCGCCGGCAACAAAAACCGGTTTCGTGAAGATCCGGAATGGGGCAAACCGGTTTTACTCCGCATGGAGGAACGCGGCATTCTGGAATCGAATGCCACGGGACATTTTCGCATCAAGCCGGTGCGGAAAGGCAAAGACAAGGATGATCGCTCGGTCTCGCCGGACATTGCAAAAATTCTCAAGGAAAGCGGCCTGGAAGTGGAAAGCACCGACAATGAAAGTGGTGTCGGCCCTGACGAATATTACGATCAGTTGTAACCTCTCATGCGCGTCCTATGCTTGCCGCGCTCTTGACCACACTGTTGTTTGCCATCTCCGCAATTTGTGGCCATCGCACGGCCACCCAAATCGGCGGTGTGGAAGCCAACTTCTGGCGCGCCTGCCTGGCGACCCTGTTTCTGGCCATTTGGGCGAACAGCCTGGGCCACGGTTTTGAAGGCGCCGCCTTTCCCGTTTTTGTTTTAAGCGGCCTGGCTGGAATTGGCCTCGGCGACAGCGGTTATTTTCAAGCCCTGCCACGGCTTGGCAGCCGCCGGACGGTCTTGCTCACCCAATGCCTCACCGCGCCTTTTGCGGTGGTCATTGAATGGTTGTGGCTCGGCACCACCCTGGACCTCACTGAATTATTTTGCATCATGGTTATTTTGGCCGGTGTAGCCATCGCGCTGGCGCCCAGGGAACATCTGGAAATCACGCCGCGCCAGATGTTCGTCGGAATTTCCGGCACCGTGGTGGGTGCGCTCGGCGGCGCGCTCGGCGCGGTGTTAAGCCGCAAAGCTTACGCCGTTGCGCATGCGGCGGGGGAACATCCTGACCCCGGCACCACCGGCTACCAGCGCGTTATCGGCGGCGCCATCGCGCTGGGTGTGTTTTTACTGGCCGTAAAATGGCGTAGTGCGCACGCGCACGGCGGCATCCTGGAAGCAAACAGCTTGCGGGTCTCGCGTGACAAATGGCGCCGTCTCTGGCCCTGGGTCGTGGCCAACAGCCTGGCGGGCCAGACGGTGGGGGTGAGTTGCATGCAGTGGGCGCTCGAAAACACGTCGGCGGGGGTCGTCACCGCCGTCATCGCCACGACTCCCATTCTGTTGCTGCCAATGACGCGCTTGATTGACGGCGAGCGAATCGGCCTGCGTTCGACCATCGGCGCGCTGACTGCCGTGGCGGGTATCATCGGCCTGACATTTTTCCGTTGAGACATTTTGGGGGAACGGCATATTGCCGTTCCTTCCGGTATGAACGATGAACTGCAAAGCGCCGTCGAAACGTTCGGCATTGAAAAATTCCGAAGGCACATTTTCCTATGCGCCGATCAGACCGAGCCAAAATGTTGCGCTCGCGACGCGGGCTTGGTGGCGTGGGAATTTCTGAAGCGCCGGCTCAAGGAGTTAAACCTGACCGGGCCGCAGCCGCTGGTCTATCGCACCAAGGTCAACTGCCTGCGAGTCTGTGCGCGCGGGCCAATCGCCGTCGTTTATCCCGAAGGCATTTGGTATCACTCCTGCACGCCGGAAGTTTTGGAACGCATCGTTCGGGAGCATTTGATTGGCGGGCAAATTGTTAAGGAGTATTCCTTTGCCCGGAACCCGTTGCGGTGACGCCGGCGGAAGGCCCGGAAACGGGCGCATTTTCCTCTCGACTTTTATTGCCAAAAGTTGGAGAATCTTTTTGGACAGACAAGCGGAGGCTCTATGGCCAGGCTGTTAATTAAGACAGAAGGTTTGAAGAACCAGACGCTCGAACTGCGTCTGGGCGTCAACCAGATCGGCCGCAGCCCGGAATGCGATTTCTCCATCAACCATCCCACGGTCTCCGTCAATCATTGCCAGATCGTGCTGTCGAACGACGGCGTGATGATTCGTGATTGCGGCTCCACCAATGGCACGTTCATCAACGGTGACCCGGTCCGGGAAGCGTGGTTGCTTCCGGGTCAGACGGTAAACCTGGGCGATGTGGAATTGTTTGTTGAATCCACCGACGTCAGCGTCGCGATTCCTCAATTCGAGCGTGACCGTCCCCGGCCGCCGGTGGTGCTGCCTGATGGCATGATTGTTTGCCCGCGCCACTCCCGCGCCCAGGCCACCTATCGGTGCACCCATTGTCATGAAGTGATGTGCACTGACTGCGTGCACGTGTTGCGTTTCAAGGGCGGCGAACCGCATTTTCTCTGCCCGTTGTGCAGCCATAAATGCGAGCCGATCCCGACCGTGCAGACGAGGAAGAAAAAGGGATTGCTCGGCTTTTTGCAGGACACGGTCAAACTCAGATTCGGGCATGGCGCCGGCCGGCGGAAGGCCAGAAAGTAAAGGCGGCCGGTTTCAGGTGGCCGTCCGGATTTTAAAAGCGTTCGATCATTTTCTCCAACGCGGCAATCCAGCCCGGGTGCTCGTTTAAGCACGGAATTTGTGTGAACTCTTTCCCACCCGCCGACAGGAATGTTTCGCGCCCACGAATGCCGATTTCCTCCAGTGTTTCCAGACAGTCCGAAACGAACGCGGGACAGATGACCAGAAGACTTTGGATGCCGCGTTTGGGCAGAGCGGCCAGTTGAAAATCAGTGTACGGCTTCAGCCACGGGTCACCGCCCAGACGGGACTGGAATGACACGGAAAATTTTCCGGCGGGCACGCCCGCCTGCCTTACGAAGGCGGCGACGGTTTTCAGGCACTGCGCGCGGTAACACGTCGCGTGCGCCGGATTGGTGCCTTCGCAACAGTTCGGGACCGTGAGACAATGCCGGCGCGTCGGGTCGGTTTTTCTCAGGTGTCGCTCCGGCACCCCATGAAAGCTGAACAACAAATGGTCGTAGCCCGCCTCCAGATAATTTCCCGCGCTGGCCGCGAGCGCCGCGATGTAATCCGGTGAATCCCCATAAGGCGGCTGGACTTTGATCAGCATGTGCGGCGCGAGTGTGGCCGCGACTTCCTTGACGCGTTCGACGGCTGTTTCATAACTCGACATGGCATAGTGCGGAAACAGTGGGATGAGCAAAACCTCGTCAGTTTTCTGCTCCGCCAGCCCGATAATCGCGTTCGTAATGGAAGGATTTTGATATTGCATCGCCAGGGCGACCGGCAGGGTGACACGTTCCTGCAGCTTCGTTTGGACATGACGGCTGGTCACGATGAGCGGTGAACCTTCCGGCGTCCAGATTTTGTGATAAGCCTCGGCGGATTGTTTCGGGCGCGAAATAAGAATCATGCCGACGATGAACCGCCGCAACGGCCACGGCGAATCAATCACCCGGGCGTCCATCAGAAATTCATTCAGGTAACGCCGCACGTCTCCAACCGAAGTCGAATCCGGTGAGCCCAGATTGACCAGCAAAACGCCTCTGTTCATTTGGCAGTCAGGAATTTTTCCACGCGTTCAACGACCTTGCAACCGGACACAATCGAATCGCCCAACGACACGCCTTCCCGATAATGGCCGGCAAGAAAAAGGCCGGCGGCTTGATTTTCGATGGCACTCATCAACTCGCGGTAGCGGCTATACCCGAGATTGTATTGCGGAATGGCCTTCGGGTAAAGCGCTGTGTGCCGGAACACCGGCCGGCCCTGCACGCCGAGCAACCCGCGCAAATCCTCGCACGTCAGCGCGACCAGTTCGTCCGCGGGCCGCAGCGCCAGGTCCGGCTGCCGCTCGCCGCCCATGTAACTCGTCAGCGTGACGTGGCCGGCGGGCGCGCGGTTCGGAAACAGCGATGACGAAAAAATCGCGCCGAGAATTTTGAAGCCCTCAACTTTAGGAATCAACATGCCAAAACCCTGGCAGGGATGCGCCACGTCGTCGCGTCGAAATCCCAGGACCACGCTCGCTACCGGCGGATACCGGATTTCAGAAAACGCAGCAAGGTTCACAAAACTACCCGTTTCCCGACCTTCGGCCACCCTTTCCCCGCCTGGCGGAGCGAGGGGCGCGTTTACTTCAACTTGTAACTCCGCCAATTTATACGCCGTGCCGCAATAAATCACCGCGCTGTGGCCTGCTTCAAAATTCCGCAGGGACGAGCTCCGCGAGTCCCCGACTTCATTTGGAAAGTTTGGGCTCGTGTAACTCGCCCCTCCGAAAGTGTAAGCATCCAACCCGCGGAGGTTTGCGTGAGTTTTGTGACCGAAGTGTTGAGTTTTACTGCGTCGCCGAGTTGTGCCGCCAACGTGTCCGGCAAGACTTGCAAGCCTTCGTCAAAGGAAAATTTCGGTGCGCGATCCCGGGCAATGTCGCCGCGCCGTTTGCGTTCGCGCGCGCCGAGAATCTGGCCCTTGATAAGTGAACCGTAGCGCGCTTCGAGCGCGGCCAGCCGCGGAAATGCCTGCGGCACGGACAGCTTGTAAGGGTCGCCGGCATAGACGCCGGCCGCCAACGCGTCAATCGCATGATCGAGAAATTCCTGATTCAACCGGCGCTTCACGAACTCAGCGACGCTTTCCTCCTGGCCGTCGCGACGGCGCGGCACGAACGGTTCGCGCAAGACGGCAAGCTTGGCCCGGGCGGTGAAAAGTGGTGTCGTGAAAAATCCGAGCGGCGACCCGGGCATCTCAATCGGACGCTTATAACGAACCAAATAACGCGCCGCGGCTTTGGGATTGGAATCCAGCCGGCGTGAGGTCAACCCGGCATCACGGACGAGCCGGGCGATTTTCGGCGATGTTTCGAGCAGGGTGTTCGGCCCGCATTCGGCCAGAAAACCGTCTTTGCGAATGGATTGAATCACGCCGCCGACGCGGCCGCCCGTTTCATAAACCGTCACGGGCACGCCTTTGCGTTTCAGATAAAACGCCGCCGTCAATCCCGTGATGCCGGCCCCAATGATGGCGACGGGTTTCATGGCGATTTGGCCGTTTGGTACATTTGGTAGAGCAAGATAAAGACGCTGATGGCGATTCGCAGAAAGAAACCCGCCATGAGGAAAATCGAAGGGTGGAGAAAGAAGGAAATTACAAATAGAACCCCGACGACGATTTTGGCAATCGCCGATGCTTCGCTGACAAAGACGAACCAAATCGCCAGTGCGATGGCCACGAACAATGCCAATAGGGAAAGATACATGACTCGTGTCCTCTATTTCATCTTTGTGCGGAGCCGGATGGGGTAATGCCTTTCACCTGGCGTTTGTCCGGCGCTAAATCGTCCTGGAATGTCGCCGCTCGCCCATCGGGGCGAGGGTGTTGTCGAAACACATGGCGATATTGCGAATGAAAAGACGGCCGGCTTCGGTCACTTCGAGTCCGGTTGAATTGCGTTTTACCAAACCGTCGGTTTCAAACGGCGCGAGCGACGCCAACTCCTTCTCAAAATGCTGCTCGAAATTAATGCCGAGTTTTTGCGACATCGCGGCGAAGTCGAGCGAGAGGTCGCACATCACGCGCATGATGGTTTCACGGCGGATTTTGTCCTCGTCGGTCACGAAATACGCGCGGTTTAACGGCACTTTCCCGGCGTCCACGGCTTCCTGCCATTTCGGCAGCTCCTTCTCATTCTGCCAGTAGGCGTCGGGAATCTGGGAGATGCTCGACATGCCGAACGCGTAAATGTCCGAGCCGGCCCGTGTACTGTAACCCTGAAAATTCCGCTGAAGCTTTTTTTCACGTTGCGCGATGGCGAGTTCATCGGTTGGCTTCGCAAAATGGTCCATGCCGATATAGACGTACTGGCCGTCGGCCGTAAGTTTTTCGATGACGAGCTTGAGTACTTCCAGCTTGGTTTCCGGCGTGGGCAGGACTTCACGTTCGAGGATTTTTTGCGACGGCTTGATCCACGGCACGTGTGCGTAGCTGAACACAGCCAGCCGGTCAGGTTTCATCGCCAGCACGATGTCGAGCGTTTCATTGAACGACTCTGGCGTCTGGAACGGCAGGCCATAAATCAGGTCGAGATTGATGGAGTTGTAGCCGAGTTCGCGCATCCAATCCATTGCCTGCTGGGTCATCTCGCGAGGCTGGATGCGGTGAATCGCCTCCTGCACTTTGGGATTGAAATCCTGCACGCCCATTGAGGCGCGGTTGAAGCCAATTTCGCGCAACGCCACCATGTGCTCGCGCGTCAACCGGCGCGGGTCCACTTCCACGCTCGCCTCGATGTCGGGCGAAAAGGTGAAATGTTGGTGGATGATTTCGCCGAGCCGGCGGATTTCGTCCGGCCGAAGAAACGTCGGCGAGCCGCCGCCGAAATGGAGTTGGACCACCTTGCGTTGCCGATTCAGCTTCGGCGCCATTTTCGCGACTTCGCGGCCCAGCGCCTCGACATAGCCCATGCCCTTGTCGTGGTTGAGCGTGATGACGGTCGTGCAGCCGCAGAACCAGCAAAGCGTTTCGCAGAACGGGATATGGAAATACACCGAGAGGTCGCGCGGCGCACGGTTGTTCTCTTCGATCTTCGTGGAAAGCTGTTCCCACGAAATCGCGTCGGTGAATTTCGTGGCGGGCGGATAGCTGGTGTAACGCGGTCCGGGCACGTTGTATTTCTTCACCAGATCCAGGTTGACGTTCAACGCGCTCATTTCGTTGTCATCGTAGCAGCCGACGTTAGTCGGCTCCGATTAAAAAGTGAGCGGACTCACGTCCGCTGCTACAAAATCTCTTGCTCATTTGAAATTTTTCACCGTTTCGACCAGCGCGGTGATATTTTCCAGTTTGGCTTCGGGCGGCACGCCGTGGCCCAGATTAAAAATATGGCCGCGCGCACCGCGCATTTCAGCCAGAATCCGGCCGGTCTCCGCCGCGACAATTTCCGGTTTCGTCATGAGCAAAGATGGATCAAGATTGCCTTGCACGCCAACATGTTCCGGCAATTGGTCGCGCACATCCGCCAACCGGACCGTCCAGTCAATTCCCAGCACGTTCGCGCCGGTGTCCACCAGCGTGTGCCAGTGGCCATGGACGTCCTTGGAAAAAACGATGACCGGCACGGTGCTTTTCAGCGCGGAAATGATTTGCTTGATCCACCTGGCCGACGCGGTCTCAAAGGCGTTGCCGGACAACAGCCCGCCGAGACTGTCGAAAATCTGCACCGCATCCACACCGGCCAGGATTTGCATCTGCAACAGGCGCGTCACGGCCACGGTCAATTTCTTCATCAGCATCGAAAAAATCTCCGGCTCGGAGTAAAACAACTTTTTGGCCTGGATGAATTCGTCCGCGCTGCCGCCTTCGAGCATGAAGTTGGCCAGCGTCCACGGCGAACCGGCAAAGCCGATGAGGGCGGTCTGGTCGCCCAGAGAAGATTTGACGAGTTGGAGCGCGCGCGGGATGTAGTCGAGGCGTTCGGGCAGGGCGGAAACGCTGAGTTGCTTGATATCGTCCGTCGTCCGCAATGCAAACTTCATCTCAATCCCGCCGCCGTCGCGGAATTTATAGCCCTGCCCCAGACCCTCGGCGACGACGAGGATGTCGCTGAACAGAATCGCCGCATCAAAATCAAACCGTTGGATAGGCTGCAAGGTGACCTCGGCGGCCAGTTCGGGCGTGCGGACCAGTGTCAGAAAGGGGTGTTTGCTCTTGAGCTTGCGGTATTCCGGAAGCGCGCGCCCGGCCTGCCGCATCAGCCAGACCGGCGGGCGATCCACCGCGCGGCAACGGCAGGCATCGAGAAAACGCTGGCGATTGGTCAGCTGGGGCACCTCCGGTTTGGCCTGGTCGGCGGCAATAGCGGTCATTTTTCGATAATCAGTATAGGGCGAAATGCGAGCCACGGCGAGTGAGTTTTCAGTGCAACTTTGCCGGCTGACCGGTTTTTAATTTGAAGACAAGATGAAAAGCGAGCCGATTCAGAACCTGTTGCGTGAGTTGGTTTGGCGGCGAAAGCTCACCGAAGCCGAACACGCCGGATTGCGTGAACAGCCGGAAACACAGGCGGATTTCGAGCTCGAATCGCGTCTGACGGAGGGGCTGGCGCGATTGCCGGACGCGGCGGTGCCGTCGAATTTCACCGCGCGTGTACTTCAGGCGGTCGAGCGCGAAACGGTGCTGCGCCCCCGACCGACGGTTTGGCCATGGGGCTGGCGCGTGCTGGTGCCCCGGCTGGCAGTCGGCCTGGCGGTCCTGGGGATCGCCGGTCTGACCTATCAGCGTCACGAATTCAATCAGCGCGCCCGGCTTGCTCAAAATGTTGCGCTGCTGGCCCGGACGCAGCCGATGCCGAGTGTTGAGGCCTTGAAAAATTTCGACGCCATCCAGCGGATGAGCCAGCCGCACGCCGATGAGAAATTGCTCGCGCTCCTGCAATGAACCGTTCGCGGCAGACGCTTTGGTGGCTGATGTTTTGCGTTGCAGGGCAAGGGGTGTTTTTCCCCATTTTCGCCGGAACCGTTCCCAGCGTTCCGCCACCGGTGAAATTACTTTCGGCGACAAACAGCCTCCCGGCGTTGCCGCGTCCGCGGTCGCCGGTGGCTTTGTTCCGCCAGTTGCTGGCCATGACGCCAGATGAACGCGAAACCTTTTTGACCAATCGCCCGCCGCAAATCCGAGAAGGCATTCTGGCCAAGGTCGATGAATACGAGGCGTTCGACCCCAACGAACGCGAGTTGCGGTTGCGAGCCACCGAATTGCGCTGGTATTTGCTCCCGCTCTTGCAGGCATCGCCCAGCAACCGCGCCGTGCGGCTGGCGCAGATCCCGGCGGATCTGTATGAACTGGTCAAATACCGCCTCGACCAATGGATCATTTTGCCGCCACCGTTACAGCAGGAGTTTTTGGAAAATGAGCAGGCACTGCGCTATTTTGCGCATCTGGACGTAAGTAACGCCATGATTCTTCAGAAAATCGCTCCACCGGGTTCCGAACTGGCGCGCTGGACTGCAATGACCGAAGCGCAACGGAAACAAATCACCACGAGCGTGGACCAGTTCTTTGCGCTCACGCCGGATGAGAAAGAGGCGGCGCTGAACACGCTGTCGGACGCCGAACGCAGGCAAATGGAACAGACCTTGCAGGCATTTGATAAATTGCCGACCAACCAACGGGATGAATGCATTCGTGCCTTTGCACAATTCGCAGGCATGAGCGCGTCCGAAAAGCAGGAATTTTTGAGAAACGCCGAACGCTGGTCGCAGATGTCACCGGCTGACCGCCAGGCCTGGCGCGATCTCGTCGTGAACGTGCCGCAATGGCCGCCATTGCCTCTAGGATTTATCGCGTCACCGCCTTCCATCCCGTATCCTCCGGGCTTTCATCCGGTGGCAACGACCAACCCCGACTGAACCGGCGCGAATTTCAATTTTCCATTTCGACCGCCACAATTTAACTTCTCTCCGTGCATCCGATTGCGTTTCACCTTGGGCCGCTCACCGTTCATTGGTATGGCATCATGGTTGCCGGGGCGTTTCTGGCCGGCCTTTGGACGGCCAGCCTCCGCGCCCGCCGTGCCAACATCCCCGGCGAACGCATCGCCGACATTGTGCTCTGGCTGATGGTTGGCGCCATCCTCGGCGCGCGCGTTGTCTATGTGACCACGTATTGGCAGGACGAATTCGCCAATCAGCCGCTATCGGAAATTTTCATGATTCAGCACGGCGGCCTGGTTTATTACGGCGGCTTGATTGGCGCAACGTTGGCCGGGTTCATTTACATCCGTTGGAAACAACTGCCGTTATGGAAAGTCGCGGACGTGCTCGCGCCCAGTTGCGCCTTGGGCAACGTTTTTGGCCGCATTGGCTGTTTTTTGAATGGCTGCTGCTATGGCCGGCCAACCGATTTGCCGTGGGGCGTTAGTTTTCCCCCGGCCACCAATACGCCGGTGTGCCGGTGCATCCAACAGAGATTTATGACGCGGTGAACAATCTCCTGCTTTACCTTCTGCTGGCGTGGCTGTTCCGGCGCAAGAAATTCGACGGCCAGGTGTTTGCCACCTACCTCGTCGGCTACGCTGTCACCCGCACGTTCATGGAATACTTCCGTGGCGATTATCCGCCCGACCACATCCACTATGGCCTCACGCCGGGCATGCTGGTCAGCATCCCCATTTTTATCGTCGGCCTCGCGCTCGGCGTCATCCTGTCGCGCTCGCCCAAGAAGCAAGGATGAAGGAGCAAGGATCAAGATGTCTGCCCTGCCGCAACATTCTTCTCGCTGCTTGCTCCTTCCTCCAATCTGCGTCGCCGGCCCGACCGCCGTCGGCAAATCGGAAATCGCGCTCCAGGTTGCGGAACGCCTCGGCGGTGAAATCATCTCCGTGGACTCGATGCAGGTGTATCGCGGACTCGACATCGGCACGGCCAAACCGTCAGCCGCCGACCGCGCCCGCATGCCGCATCACCTGATTGATATTTGCGACCTGACCGAATCGTTCGACGCCGCGCAATTCGCCCGGCACGCGCACCGCGCCGTGGCGGAAATCCAGTCGCGCGGCCAGGTGGCGATTCTGAGCGGCGGCACCGGACTTTATTTCAAAGCCTTTCTCGAAGGACTCGATGAAATGCCGTCCGCCGACGCCGGGTTGCGCGCCAAACTCGAAGCTACGCCATTGGAAAAGTTGCTGGAAGAACTGCGCCAACGCGATCCGGTGACTTACGGGAAAATTGACAAAAAGAACCCGCGCCGGGTCATTCGCGCGGTGGAAGTGATTCGGCTGACGGGAAAGCCATTCTCAGAAGTCAGAAGTCAGAAGTCAGAAGTCAGAAGTCAGACACCGGAATTTTTCTGTCTGACGCGCGCGACTGCCGATTTGCGCCGGCGGATTGACGCCCGCGTGGACGAGATGTTCGCGCGTGGTCTGATGGACGAAACACGCGAATTGCTCAAGCGCGGCCTTCAGCAAAACAAAACGGCGATGCAAGCCATCGGTTACCGGCAGGTCGTGGAACATCTGCGTGGCGAGCGGTCACTCAAGGAAACCATCGAGCTGGTGAAAACCCGCACGCGGCAATTCGCCAAGCGGCAACTGACCTGGTTCCGCGCGCAGAAAAATCTCAAGTGGATTGAATTGAGGCCGGATGAATTGCCGGAAGCGATTGTAACGAAGCTGCTTCAATCCGTTGATTGAGTGGTGTCCTATCCAGATGTAGCGTCGAGTCTGCGGCTCGACCTTATCGGCGCACAGCACCGACACCACAACAACCCAACGAGGACACCGCCGGCTGTTGACGCGGCTGAAATTTTCAGTTATATGTAACTTGATGAAGAAAGTTACATATACAATTTCCGAGGCGCAGGCGAACCTGCCGGGTTTATGCCGGACGGGGCGGCGGTTTGTGATTTCCCGGCGGGACAAGCCGATTTATGTGGCCATGCCATTGGAGGATTACGACGCGCTGTTGGAGACGATGGAATTGTTGAGCGATCCCACTGCGATGAAGACTCTGCGGGCGGCAAAGGCTGGCCGGTTGGCTTACAAGGAACTGAATCTGGCCGATGAAAATTTCGGCCTCTGACCAGGTGCAACGCTGGCTGGTGGCGCTGCCGCCGGAAACCAAAAAGCGCGTGCGCGCCGCTCTGCGCGGATTGGAAAGGGGCCGCGGCGACATCAAGGCATTGCGCGGCGAACTGGAAGGTTTTTGCCGGTTGCGGATTGAAGGGCTGCGGATCGTTTATTCACAGCATCGCGGACAAATCACTCGGCTGGAATACGCCGACAGCCGCGATGTGGTTTACGAAACCTTCCTGAAAGTTCTGCAGGAACGCAAAATGCAAAATCCGTCAGCTTGACCCGGAATGGATTGGATTAATGCCGGAGGAATCCCTGGAAAAATGCGCGCAGAAAAATTGTGAAGTGATTTAATCTTGTTTTTCTTGAGTGTCATTTCCCGGAAGAAAATTAAGGATTAAGTAGTTCATTCACAATTTCTTTTCGTGTTTGTTCGACAGTGATATTAAAATTCTTAAAAACTCGCGCCGCCACGCCTTCGCTTTCACGCAATAATCCAAGTAGAAGGTGTTCTGTGCCAACGTAAGTATGATTGAGCAACTTTGCTTCCTCTTTCGCTATTTCGAGAACTCTTTTCGTTCGTGGCGTGAAGGGAATGCGACCAGTTATTTTGTGGTCAGACTGGATGCCGACTTGCTTCTCCACTTCCATACGAACGTTTTCAAGATTCAACCCTAAATTGTTAAGCACATTGACAGCAACGCCTTTTCCTTCTTTGATAAGACCAAGCAAAATGTGTTCCGTGCCAATGAAATTGTGATTTAACCGCTCGGCTTCCTTGTGAGCGAGTGCGATTACTTGCTTTGCACGCGGCGTAAAGTTTCCCCAAGACTCCGTTTCTTGAGCTTTCCATTTGGCTAAAAATTCTTTGGCAGATTCAAACCAATTCATGGAAATAAGTTTAACTTTCCCTCGGCCTTTTGACGGTGACGTCAACGCCTGCTTTGTTTTTCGCAATCATGTTGGCGGGCAGGACGCCACGCCAGAAGACGTTCGGGTAAATCACCGCCCCGCGGCCGATGATGCTGCCGGGGTTCAATACGGCGTTGCAGCCGATTTCCACGCCGTCGCCGAGCAGCGCGCCGAATTTGCGCAGGCCGGTGTCGAACGGCCGACCGTCCAGTTCCACCTCGATGTTGCCGGGGAACATTTTGAAATTGGAAATTTTCACGCCGGCGCCAAGGTGCGCCTTGTGGCCGAGGATGGAATCGCCGACGTAATTGTAGTGCGGTGCCTGGGCGTTGTTAAACAGGAGCGAATTTTTCAGTTCGGTCGAGTTGCCGACGACGCAGCCGTCGCCGACGATGACATTTTCGCGGAGGTAGGCATTGTGCCGAATCTTGCAGTTTTTGCCGATGATGGCCGGGCCTTTGATCATCACGCCATCCTCAACCACAGTGCCCTCGCCGATGAAAACCTTTTCGCCAATGAACGCCCGGCCTTCGCACTGGTTGCGCAAGTCCGGTTTCAGGTTCGAAACAAGATAACCTTCAATTTGCTTGAGCGCGTCCCAGGCAAATTTGCACTCATCGAAAA
Organism: uncultured bacterium; assembly: GCA_963723125.1. Classification (GTDB taxonomy): domain Bacteria; phylum Verrucomicrobiota; class Verrucomicrobiia; order Limisphaerales; family UBA11358; genus UBA11358. The sequence continues at coordinate 280,793 of CAVRPQ010000006.1, read as the reverse complement.
TAGCGGCGTGTTCGGTCTGGCTGAGGTCAAACAAATCGGCTGGTTCGAACATGCGGCCAAAGTAGCAAAACGCCCGCAGCGGGAAAGCGTGATTTTACCCGGAGCTTTCTGACGCGGCCGGAGAATCAAATTCCGCCGCCGCCGGCTTCCGAGGCGATGCCGCAGAGTTTTACCTTTCCGGAGACATTCTGCCTACGTGGAATCCCGTTTCGTCTTCGTAGCCGAGCGGTATGTGCGACCTGATGGCGGCACGAAGCTTTGCGATGATTCCAGTCGAACACCCGACTTTCCCGGTTTGAACCTGCCTGGGGCCATTGGATGATAGTGGCTCGTCTCGCTGGATGTTTCCATCCGATGATTGATAGCCGATGGCCATGGTTTAACCATCTGACAGGGAACAGGAAATGGCTAACCTTCCTTTGGCCATCTTTTGACGGAAATTGCGCAAGTTATTAAACCGCAACCATCCCACTAATCCAAAAGTCAGCCTTTTCCTTTATACCAATCGGCGCGCCGCCAGGCATGCTGGCGGAGCTTCAATTCGAGTTCATCCGACAGCGGCGGCTGGTCGCTGACGGAGCAATTCAACCGGGCCTGCTGCACGTTGCGCATTCCGGGAATGGCGGTGGAAACGGCCCTGGGTTTGAGTGCGAATTTCAACGCCGCCGTGGCTACGTCCGGTTCCGTCGTGCCGATGGCCGACTTGATTTTCGCAACCCGCCGGACCGTGCGTGCCAGCCGGTCGCCGGCGAAATAGTTGTGGCGGAATTCTTCCGGAGCGAATTTCGTTTGTTCCGTGAATTTGCCCGTGAGCGCGCCTTCGTCAAGGGCAACGCGCACGATGACGCCGACGTTGTGTTCGAGCGCCGCCGGCAGAAGTTCCGCCTGCGGTTCCTGTTCGAAAATGTTATAGATGACCTGCACGCTGTCGAGCCAACCGCGGCGCATCAGGTCCACGAGCGAATTCTGGTCCTGTTCCGGCGTGCTGATGCCGATGCCGCGCAGCTTGCCTTCCTGGCGCAGCTCGCGCAAAGCCTCCAGCGCGGTGGGATTGCGATTCCACGCGCGCGTCCAAGTGTGAAGCTGGAGCAGGTCAAGGCAATCGGTCTGGAGATTACGGAGGCTGACTTCCACGCATTCGCGCAGATAACTTTTCGGATAGCGCGCCTCGATTTCGTCGTAGGGCGACGGCGGCCAGTCACCGGGACTTTTGACCGGGATTTTCGTCGCCACATAAACGCGTTCGCCTTTGTGCGCCTTCAGGAATTTTCCGACGACCTGTTCGCTGTGGCCGTCGCCGTAGCCCTGGGCGGTATCAATGAAATTGCAGCCAAGGTCGAGCGCCTGTTTCAAGGCGGCGGCGGAGTCTTCGTCGCGCTGCCCGCCCCAGCCGAGTCCACCGAGCGCCCAGCCGCCGAAACCGATTTCAGAGACACGCCAGCCGAGTTTGCCAAAGGCGCGGTATTTCATTTGTCGGCCATGATGAATTGCGTTGACTCAACCAGCTAGACTTGTCTCCGGGAGGCACAGCCCGGCAAGCGGCGGTGCCGAAAACTGGGCCACTCCCGAGCAAAGTCAAGTCCTGATGCGATGCCAAGCTACCAGGGCATGGGCTGTCGGTAAGCATTTCTCCCCACCGGCGGGCATTGATGGTTGGGGCGGATGAACTTTTTGCGCTCGCCGGATTTGATATCCGACACTGTCAACGGAATGGCGTCGGAGTGTCCAAATGAAGCACAGCCGGCGGACTTCTCCGCGTCGGAGCCGGGACCTTGGGTTGGATGGCCCGGTTTTTTGGGAATTTCAAGGTTCTGAAAAGGCGAAGTTTAAACCGGAGATGCCTCTTCGGGACTGGTGCAAGGCATGGCAACTGCTCATAACCCCGGGCCGTTTACACGCTATTAGGATTTAAAACTTGGGGCGACCTGAATCGCCAGTCTGGGAACGTCGAAATAACGATATGAAAATTCGGACTCTGATTGTGGATGACCAGTCAACCGGGCTGGCGGTGTTGAGGGACATGCTTCGTTACGAACCGGATATTGAAATCATTGGCACGGCCGCCAACGGCCCGCAAGCCATTGAAGCGATCAACCGGCTGGCGCCCGACCTGGTATTTCTTGATGTCCAAATGCCCGAGCTGGACGGTTTCGAGGTGGTTGCCCAAATCAAGCTTTCGCAGATGCCCATCATCATCTTTGTAACCGGGCACGACGATTATGCATTGAAGGCCTTCGAGGCGCACGCCCTCGACTATCTGGTGAAACCCTGTCAACTGGCCCGGCTGCGCTCGGCGGTGCAACGGGCCCGGCAACAGATTCAAAGTCACCAGAACGGCGACATCCAGCAAAAACTGGACAGTCTGATGCAGGACCTGAAAGCGGATTCGAAATATCCGGAACGACTGGCCGTCAAATCCAACGGTCGGATCGTTTTCCTGCGCCTGACCGATATTGACATGATCGAGGCGGCGGACAACTACGTAAAACTGTACGTTGGCAATGAAACACACATGCTGCGCGAGACCCTGACCGCGCTGGAGGAAAAACTGCCGCCGAGCCAATTTGTGCGGATCAGCCGTTCGACCATCGTGAACATTGAATCGGTCAAGGAATTGCATCCCCTGTTTCACGGCGAATACGCGGTCGCCCTGCACAACGGCACCCGCGCGACACTGACCCGGGGCTATCGGGAACAGCTCCGGCAACTCGGTGTGATGACTTGAACCGTGAGTGTTGGTGAGTGTTGATTTGGGCTGGCCGCCCTGATTTCCGTCCGCAGATTTCACCCCGCTTCGTGCGCAATTCGCCCCTGAATTCGCGCAATGTGTCCCTAAACCAATACTGTTTGAAGCCATCTGTGTTAAGTAACAGGCACAATTTAAAACTTAAAAAAGAATGGTTATGAACAAGTCATGGATGTTGGTTATCGTGGGTGCGTTGCTGGTGACGGAAGGCCCGGTCACGACCGCGCGGGCGCAAAGCACCGTGGTTTATGCCGCTGAGTACAATCAATCCACCAACCTTTTCGGTACCATTAATTTGGTGAACGGTAACTTCGCCCAGATTTCCGCCTTCGGCAAAGCGTTGATCAACGACATCGCTTACTGCCCCACAAATGGAATGGTGTATGGCATATCCAACTCCACGGCGCTGGTGACGTTCAATGAAACCAACGGCACAATGACCAAAATTGCCAACTTGAGCACCAACACCATCCAGTCACTGGCCTTCCGGCCCAGCGATGGAAAATTGTTCGGAGCCACGCAGACCAGACTGTACACAATCAATCCCGCCAATGGGACGGCAACCTCGGTTGGGAATTATGGCAGCCCAGCCAATCTGAACAGCAAAGGGCAGAACATCCGCTTTGCGCAGGATGGCAACCTCTACTTGAGCAATACGAGCACGAACACCGATATTTATCGGATTAACACCACGAACGGCGTGGCGACGTGGATGGGAGAAGCCGTCGGCTACCCGTATCTGATGCTCGAAAACGCCAGTTCGAACATGTACAGCGTCTTCATCAATTTGGGGTCCGCCTCCAACCAAACGCCCAAGTTGGTGTACTTTGACTTGACCAGTTTTGTTGTCGGCGGAACCAACGCCAATGGCAGCACTCACCAAATCACGATAAACCTGGTCGGCGCCGGCACTAATTTCCCTGCCAATTTCAATTTCTCAGGCAATGTTCCCCAAGCCATCACCAATCTCACCGTGCCGGTGAGCGCGACCGCGCTGGTGAATCAGACCGTTTGTCCGGGTGACACCGCGGTGTTCAGCACGGTAGCCTCCGGCACCCCGCCTTACAGCTATGCCTGGTTGAAGAACGGCTCGACCCTCAGCGGCCAGACCAATAGCAGCCTGACCCTCGCCAATGTGAGCACCAACGCCACAGCGACCTACAGCGTCATCGTGAACGGGATCATGGGGTCGGTGACCAATAGCGCCACGCTGACGGTGAATAACCCGGTGACCGTGACCACGGCACCTCTCAACCAGACGAGTGTGGCGGGTGGCAGCGCGACCTTCAGCGTGACGGCCTCAGGGACAGGGTTAAGTTACCAATGGTTGTTCAATGGCTCAGTCATGGGAACCAACAGCAGCCTGACTTTGAATAATCTGGCTACCAGCCAGGCAGGCGTTTACACGGTGATCGTCAACAGCACCTGCAGCAGCGCGACCAACAGCGCCACGCTGACAGTGAACAAAGCCACGGCCTCAATCACGCTGGGCAGTTTGAACCAGACTTACAGCGGTTCAGCCAAAACGGCCACGGCGACTACGACCCCGAGCGGTCTGGCGGTAACTTTCACCTACAACGGTTCAGCCACGGCCCCGACCAGCGCCGGCAGTTATACCGTGGTCGGGACAATCAACGACCCCAATTATCAAGGCAGTGCAACCGGTACGCTGGTGATTGCCCAAGCTTCAGGTTCCATCACGCTGGGTAGCTTGAATCAGACTTACAGCGGTTCAGCCAAAACGGCTACGGCGACTACAACCCCGAGCGGTCTGGCGGTAACTTTCACCTACAACGGTTCAGCCACGGCCCCGACCAGCGCCGGCAGTTATACCGTGGTCGGGACAATCAACGACCCCAATTATCAAGGCAGTGCAACCGGCACGCTGGTGATTGCCCAAGCTTCAGGTTCCATCACGCTGGGTAGCTTGAATCAGACTTACAGCGGTTCAGCCAAAACGGCTACGGCGACTACAACCCCGAGCGGTCTGGCGGTAACTTTCACCTACAACGGTTCAGCCACGGCCCCGACCAGCGCCGGCAGTTATACCGTGGTCGGGACAATCAACGACCCCAATTATCAGGGCAGTGCAACCGGTACGCTGGTGATTGCACAGGCTTCAGGTTCCATTACGCTGGGCAACCTGAGCCAGACTTACACTGGTTCAGCCAAAACGGCGACCGCAACCACGACCCCGAGCGGTCTGGCGGTAACTTTCACCTACAACGGTTCAGCCACGGCCCCGACCAGCGCCGGCAGTTATACCGTGGTCGGGACAATCAATGACCCCAATTATCAGGGCAGTGCAACCGGTACGCTGGTGATTGCACAGGCTTCAGGTTCCATTACGCTGGGCAACCTGAGCCAGACTTACACTGGTTCAGCCAAAACGGCGACCGCAACCACGACCCCGAGCGGTCTGGCGGTAACTTTCACCTACAACGGTTCAGCCACGGCCCCGACCAGCGCCGGCAGTTATACCGTAGTCGGAACAATCAATGACGCAAATTACCAGGGCAGTACAACCGGCACGCTGGTCATTAACCCGGCTCCCCTGACCATTACAGCCACGGCCAACACCAAGACTTACGATGGCAACACCAGCGCGGCTGCGATTCCGACAGCCACCGGTTTGCAAGGTTTCGATACCGTCGCCAACCTGGCTGAAACGTATGACACCCAGAATGCCGGTACGGGCAAGAGCCTCAACGTGAGCGCCTACGTTGTCAACGATGGCAATGGCGGCGCCAACTACACCGTCACTACGGTTGCCAGTTCCGCGGGTGTCATCAACCCGGCGACACTGACGGTGACCGCCGATGACAAGTCCAGGATGTGCGGGCAGCCCAATCCGGTGCTGACAGCCAGCTATGCGGGCTTTATCAGCGGCGAAGGCACCAATGTATTGACATCCCTGGCGGTCTTGAGCACGACGGCGACGATTAACAGCACTGCCGGTGAATATCCGATCACCGCCGGTGGCGCGAGTGCCGCCAACTACACGGTTACTTACGCTGATGGAACGTTGACTGTCATTCAAGCGCCACAATTGAGTTGCGCCGAGGTAAACGCGGGCGGCAACAACCAATTCATTGTCAGTTGGTCCAGCATCACCAATCAGACCTATCAGTTGGAGTTTACCACCAATCTCGCCGCCCCCACCTGGACACCAATGGGCAGCCCCCTCCCCGGGACCGGCGCCGTGCTGGCCGTGACCAATAGTATGAACGGCATTCCACAGTGCTTCTTCCGGGTGGAATTGCAATAAGCTTAACGACACCCCCGCGTAATCGGGGTCGCGGCGGGCCGGCGGATGAGAATTCGCCGGCCTGCAACTTATTTGACGGTCGCCGAAGGGCAGGAGGGCCGCACCTTTCCATTGTTTATAGTTGCCATGCTTTGACGGCGGTTTAGAGTATGCATGGTTCAAATGAAATTTTTTTGGCTCATTCTCGGTCTGGCGGTGACGCCGGTTTTCAGCATGTCGGCGCAGGTCACGGTCAGTTTGACGCTGGACCAGGACCAATTCTTACCCAGTGAATCCCTGCCGGTAACGGTGCACATCACCAATCAATCCGGTCAGCCGCTGCATTTGGGAGCGGACCCCGATTGGCTGACGTTCAGCGTCGAGGCGGCGGATAATTTCATCGTCGTCAAAAATGCCGACCCGCCGGTGCAGGATCCATTTGAATTGGATTCCTCACAGATCGCAACCAAGCGGGTGGATTTGCAGCCGTACTTCGATTTGAAACAGGCGGGGCATTACCGGATCGTTGCCACGGTGCGGATCAAGGATTGGAACACTGATATCACGAGCCAACCGCGGGGATTTGACGTGATTAATGGCGCAAAATTGTGGTCACAGGTATTCGGCGTGCCGTTGCCAGCCGGAGTGTCGAATCGCCCGCCGGAAGTCCGCAAATACACCCTGGAAGAAGCCAATTACCTGCACTCGCAACTGCGGATGTATGTGCAGGTGAGTGACGAATCCGGGACAACCATTTTCAAGGTGCGGCCGATCGGCTCGATGGTTTCTTTCAGCCAACCGGAAGAGCAGTTGGATCGTTCCAGCAATCTGCACCTGCTCTACCAAAGCGGTGCGGCAAGTTTCCTCTATTCGGTGGTCAATCCCGGCGGTGAAATTGTCCGGCAGGAAATTTATGATTACCTCAATGTCCGGCCCCGGTTGCACGTCGGTGATGACGGCAACATCACGATTCTTGGCGGTGTCCGGCGCGTGAAGCCGCAGGACATACCGCTTGTTCAATCGCCGGATGAATTGTACGCGCCCGCTAAACCCTGAGCGCGGCGTTATTGCGTCAGATCCTGTCCGGAGACAACCTGCGCCTGCATCTGTTTGACAATGAGTCGCGCGCGTTCCACGGCGGTGTCCTGCGTTTCCCCCAGAAATGATTTCAATTGCACCCGTACTGCCGCCACGGAATCGCCGTTCCGGTCGGTCAACGGCATCGTCACCGCAACGGTGCCTTTGCCGCGTCCAAAATAAACCATGCCGGTGGTGATGGCGCCCTTTTCGGCGTCGGTGCCGGGCTGGCCGATTTCCTTCCCGTTGTTGCTGGCGATGATTTGCGGGTCGCCTTTGTCATTGAGCGTATAAACCCGGAGTTCCAGGATGCGCGGATATTTCTGCATCATGCCTTCCACGAGCAATTGTGCCATGGGTACGCGTGGCGTGTAGTTGATGGTGGTGTCTCCAAAATAACTGACGGCGTCCGATTTCGTCCAAAATCCAATTTTACCGGCCGTAAAGGTGTTGTCCGTCATCGTCGGCATCACCGAATGCTCATCGAGCAGGCAGATGATTTGATTGCCCTGGCACTGGATGCCCAGCGTGTGCCAGACATTGGTGGAAATATCCAGGTCCGGCCCCAAAAGATTGCCGCGCAGGCCGTTCACCACCTTGTAGAAGCGGAGGTTGTGACCCAGCGCGCTGGCGCGGATCACGTAAAAATTCGACGCGTTCTGGTACCGGAACACGATGCCCGCCATTTGTTCCGCCACGCCGCTGACGATTTTGAACCGCGTCGTCAGCTTGAAATCCTTGAAGGTTTCCTTGTCGTAAACCAGCATCGGAAATCGTTCGTCGGCGGGGTCCTGGCTGAGTTGGGCGAGCACGGCGTGTTGGGTCATGTCTGGCACCCGACCCGCTTGCGGGGTCAAGGGAGCAAACGCCGAGGGCGATTCATCCATGACAATTGTCCAATGACCCGGTTCACCACCGCCGGCCAGCGCGCTGTGAAAGCCGGGTGGTGGTGTATTCGTCGGGAAATTGCTGAAATCAATTTTTATTTCCGCGCCAAAGACGGGCAAGGCCAGCGCGAGCACAAAACCAGGAAACCATTTACGCATTGCACGCAGCGTAACAAAAACCGGCCGGACGACAAGCATTGCTGTAGCGGCGGTCTGTGACCGCGCCATTTACCAAAGACGAGAAGAGTGCGGCGTTCACGGAGCGCCGCCACATGCTTTTTACACTTTCCAGATCATATCGGCCACCGTCCGTCCCGTCGGGATGAACGGCAGCACATGCTCGCTATAAGGCGTCACCACATCGAGCACATACGGCTCCTTGGCGTCGAGCATCCGCTGGATGGCCGGGCGCAGGTCCTTTTTGAACATCACGCGCTCGCATTTCACGTTGAACGAATTGCAGACGCGCACGAAGTCGGGATAAATCTGCGCCCGTTCGTCGGGATTGCCCAGATACGTGTGGCCGCGGTTGCCGGCGTAGAAATTATCTTCCCATTGCACAACCATGCCCAGGTGCTGGTTGTTCAGGATGATGGCCTTGACATTGATTTTCTCGACGTGTGCAGTCGCGAGTTCCTGAATGTTCATCAGAAACGAACCGTCACCGTCAATATCAATCACTTCCTTGTCCGGATGCGCCACCTTGATGCCGAGCGCCGCCGGGAAGCCAAAGCCCATGGAGCCCAGCCCGCCGCTGGTGATAAACTGGCGTGGGTGTTCGTACTTGAACCACTGACCAGCCCACATTTGATGCTGCCCCACGCCGGTGGTGATGAGGGCGTCACCCCCGGTCAGCTCATAGAGCGCCTCGACCACCATTTGTTGCAGGATAATCTGGTCTTCCTGCCCTTTGAGATGGTCCTTCATGTGGTCACTGGCGGCGATTTCGCGCGTGATGGTGTAGGCGAACGGCGCCTTCTTTTTCCACTCATCAATCTGCTCCAGCCAGGCCGTGTGTTTCTTGTTGAGTGGACGCTGGGCGAGCATCGCATTAAGCCGCGTCAACGCATCCTTGATGTCGCCAACCACGGGCAGGTGCGCCTTCCGATTTTTGTTCAATTCGGAGGCATCAATGTCCACGTGGACAATGGTACCGTGCCTGCAGAATTCCTCGAACTTGCCGGTCACCCGGTCGTCGAACCGCACGCCGAACGCCAACAGCAGATCCGCGCCGTCTTTGATTTTCACCATCGGATCGTTGAACGACTTGCGGTGCGCATATTCACCGTTGACGGCCCAATTGGCAAACGCCGCGCCGTGCATGCCCAGCCAGCGCAACGAAAGCGGATGCGTCTCGGGAAATCCGCCGATGCCCATGAGCGTGGTCGTCACCGGAATGTTCGTCGCCACGGCAAATTTCTTGAGTTCCGCTGCTGCACCACTGCTGATGATGCCGCCGCCGCAATAAATCACCGGACGTTCGGCCTTTTCAATGAGACCCATGATTTCGTTCAAGGCGAGGTCATCGGCGCGCAAATCCGGCTGCGTGTAACCGGGCAGACCTTTTTTGATCTGCGCCAGCGTCGGCCACACCGGCTGCGTCTTGGCCTGCTGGATGTTTTTCGGCACGTCAATCACCACCGGGCCGGGCCGGCCGGTTTGCGCGATGTAAAACGCTTCCTTGATGACGCGCGGAATATCGTTCACGTCGGTGATGAGATAGCTATGCTTCACAATGGGCAGCGTCACCCCGATGATGTCGGTTTCCTGAAATGCGCCGCGACCGATCATGTTCTGGTTGACCTGGCCCGTGATGGCGATGAGTGGACAGGAATCCAGGTAGGCGTCGGCGATGGCGGTAACGAGATTGGTCGCGCCGGGGCCGCTGGTGCCCATGCACACGCCGGCCTTGCCGGTTGCCCGCCCGTAACCTTCCGCCGCAAAACTGCCGCCCTGCTCGTGCCGCGGCAGGATGGTGCGGATTTTGGATTTGGTAAGCGATTGGTGGATTTCCATGCTCGCGCCACCGGGATAGGCAAAGATGACCTCCACGCCTTCCCGTTCAAGGGCTTCAACGAGGATGTCACGGCCAAACATCGCCGCGCCAACCTCGGCGCGCGCGGTGGAGGCGGGTTTCTTCTCAGCAGTTTCAGTTGTCTTGCTCATGGGCTTGGGCGATCAAGAGTAAGATTAAGATCACGATTAAGAATCAAGCCGGAGCGTTCGCCCTGGTTGTTCTTAATCTTAATCTGTTTCTTAATCTCAATCATCGTATTTTTGGTTATGGCCGGTGGCGCGGATTGAACGAAAAACCCACGACCGTTTCCAGCCGTGGGTTCTTGTTAAAACTTGGTTCAGTTCAACAAGCGCCAACGGCGTCGGCGACTGCGACGACTACCAGAACGGCTGCTTGTAGAACGTTTTTCAACATTACGCGTTCAGTTTACAGGAGTTATCGGCCGGGTCAAGCCCTGTTTTTAGCCAATTTTAACTCCTTTTTTGTCCTCTGACACCGAGACCGGGGGAAGCATCAAGGTTGACCAGGGAGGCAGATGAAAAAGGCCGCGAAGAAGTTCCGCGGCCTAAGGAAAACAAATTGTCCACTGACGGCTTACTCGGCTTTCTTTTCCTTCTTTTCGGCCTTGGGTGCCTTGACGGCTTTTTCCGGTTTTTCAGCCTTTTCCACTCTGGCATGCTTCTCGACAGGCTTCTTCTCTTTGGGTTTGGCTTCGGCGGCTTCAACCTTTTCAGCTTTTTTCGGATCTGGCCGCTTTTTCGCTCCTGGCATCCCGTCTGACGAAACCGCGTTTTTCCGTCCTGGGCCTTCTGCCTTCCTCAGCTTTGGCTTCGGCGGGCGCCGCCACAGCCGCGGTTTCCGGAGCGGGCACCGCCGCGGGCGTGGTGCTCTCGACCCGGACTTTGAGCGTGCCTTTGACTTCGGCGTGAAGGTTTAATTCCACTTCATGGTCACCCACCGCGCGGATCGGATGTTCGAGATGAATCTTCTTTTTGTCGAGCGAGATGTCGAACTGATGCTTCAATTCATCAGCAATCATGCCGGCCGTCACCGAGCCGAACATCTTGCCATCTTCGCCCGCCTTTACCTTGATGATGCAGATGAGTTTCGACAGTGCTTTGGAGAGTTCGGTCATGGTGTTGAACTCGTGCGCTTCGCGTTCGGCGCGGCGCTGGCGCAAAGCCTCGATCTGGCGTTTGTTCGCCTGCGTAAGGGGAATGGCCAGCCGCTGCGGGAACAGAAAGTTGCGCGCGTAACCGGCAGCGACCTTCACCTGATCGGACTCGGCCCCGAGGCCGACAATGTTGTGCGTGAGAATGACTTCAGTCTTCATAAAAAAGTAACGAGTGACGGAAAAATTTGTGTGACAAAATCAAAACGGGACGTCATCGCTTTCCGGCGGCGCGTCGCCTTCGGCGGGTTCGGGCGCGGACGGTGTGGAACTGGATGCCGGGCGCGAACGCGGGGCTTCGGCAGCGCCTTCGCCACGACCGCCGCCGGAATCCAGAAATTGGAAGTTTTCCAGCACCACGCCGAGTTTGCTTTTCTTCTGGCCGCTCTGTTTGTCCTCCCAGGTATCGTAGCGCAGGCGGCCTTCAATCAGGATCGGACGGCCTTTTTTCAGGTATTGGCCGATGGTTTCGGCGGTTTTGCCGAAAGCATCCACATCCACAAAGGTCACCTCTTCCTTCATTTCACCGGTCTCGCTTTTCCATTTGCGGTTGCAGGCGATGCCGAGGCGCGCCACCGCTGTGCCCTTGGGCGTATAGCGCAATTCAGGGTCGCGGGTCAGATTTCCGGCGAGAATCACTTTGTTAAAGCTAGCCATAAGGCCTCCGGGGTTAAGGGTTTATTTCGCTGGTTTGGGCTCAGGCGACTGCGTGAAGAAAGCGCGGAAAACCTCGTCATTCAACGCCAGTTTCGTCCGCAATTGCGTGACCGTGGCCGGCGTGCCCATGAAAATCACATTCGCGTAAAATCCCGCGTTGTGTTTTTTGTCGGCCACGCGCGCAAAACTCTTCCGGTCCATTTTTTGAACCGTTTCCACTTTGCCGCCCGCCGCGGTGATTTCGGAGGAAATCCTGTCGAGGGCGTCTTTGACACCTTCTTCCCGTCCCGCCGTGTTCAGGATGAACAGACCTTCGTATCGTTTCACTGTTTTGTCTCTTCGTTTGCGGAGTCCACGACTCCATTAAACCGGTTCATTGCTTTTTGTATTCCGTCGCTCAACCAGCATTCCGTCTGGCTGGCCGCCCGATCCAAAACCTTTTCCATCAGCGCCGCTTCCGTCCGGTCAAAACGGCTGAGCACGTAATCCGTGATTTCCCGTGCGCCTTCCCGGCGTCCGATGCCAAGCCGCAACCGGGCAAATTCGCGGGAACCCACATGTTGCTCGATGGATTCCAGCCCGTGATGGCCGCCGCTGCTGCCACCCGCCCGCAACCGGATCTCACCCAGCGGCAAATCCGCATCGTCCACCACCACCAAAACCCGTGTCCGCGGCAACCGATAAAAATTCACCAATGCCCCAACCGTTTCACCGCTGGCATTCATGAATGTCTGCGGCTGGCACAACAAAACGCGGCAGCCGTGGTGCGCGGCGCGGGCCAGGCGCGCGTTGAACTTCCGCTCGTTCTTCCATGCTGCCTGCCAGCGCGCAGCCAATTTTTCGACCAGCAAAAAACCGGCATTGTGGCGCGTTTTCGTGTATTCCGCACCCGGATTGCCCAGGCCCACGATGAGATGCAATGGCTCCATGTGCGGCGCGGGCGCGATGATCCTTGCGGACCACCCGCAAAATTATTTCTTTTTCTCCGCCGGCTTTTTCTCGCCGGCTTTGTCGGCGGCCTTTTCCGCTGGCGCCGCCGCGCCCTTCTCGGCGCCTTTGGCGGGAGCTTTTTCGCCGGGTTTGGCGCCCTTTTCCCCCTTGACCGGGGCTTCGCCCTCTTCGCCTTCTTCCTTCTTTTCCTTGATCATCTCGACATCGCCCGCAGCCACCGCTTCGGTGGTTGTCGCCGCCGTCTCTTCCTCTTCCGTGCGCGGCATTGCCACCGTCACAACCGGCATGCTTTTGTCACCGATGATTTCGACACCGGCGGGCACCTTGATTTCACCGAGATGAATGGCTTTGCCGAGTTCGAGGTGGCTGACATCAATCACAATCTGTTCCGGCAAATCCTTGGGCAGGGAGCGGACCTTGAGCTTGAACATCACGTGTTCGAGCACGCCGCCGCTGTTCTTGACGCCGGCGGCCTCGCCAACGGTTTCCAGCGGCACCTGGATAATGACCTTTTCGTTTTCGGCCACTTCATGAAAATCCACGTGCAGGACCTTGCCGTCGAGCGGGTGATGCTGGATTTCCTGGACCAGTGCGAGGCGCTTGGCGCGCGCGTCGTTTTCCACGGACAAATCCACCAGCAGATTCTCCGAGGCGGAACGATGGATGAGGTCGCCGATCTCCTTCGCGTTGATTTCGAGGTTTTGCGGTTTGTCCTGTCGGCCGTAAATGATCGCCGGTACGCGACCTGTGTCGCGCAATTTCTTGACTCCGCCCCGCCGCGTCTGCGTGCGGGGATACGCTTTCAATGGCACCGATTTCATGCTAAAAAATGTTTTCCGGCCGGCTCATCAACTCGTGCGCCCGCCTTTGAATTCAAAGAGCGAGTTCACCGACGAATTGCTGTTAATTCGTTTGATGGCTTCGCCCAAAAGCCCTGCCACCGACAGCGTCGTTATTTTTACACCGTCAATTGCGGGGCGTTGGACTGTATCAGTTGTAATCAATTCGTCAATGACTGATTTTCGCAATCTTTCAATGCCGACGTTGTTGAGAATGGCGTGGGAAACACAGGCCAGAATCTGTTTGGCGCCCTTTTTCTTCAACAACGCCGCCGCCGCCGTCAACGTGCCCGCCGTTTCCGTCAAATCGTCCACCAAAAGGATGTTTTTGCCCCGGATCTCGCCGATGACGGCCATGGATTCCACCTCCGTCGCGCTCTTGCGCCGCTTGGCTACGATGGCCAGCCCCGCTTCCAGCACCTGCGAATACGCGTGCGCCATCTTCAAGCCGCCCACGTCCGGGCTGACCACGACCAGGTCGGACAGTTTTTTCTTCTTCAAATACTCGTACATGACCGGCGCGGCATAGAGATGATCCACCGGGATGTCGAAAAATCCCTGAATCTGCTGTGCGTGCAAATCCACCGTGAGGATGCGGTTGACGCCTGAAGCCACCAGCAGATTGGCGATGAGTTTGGCCGTGATGGGCACACGCGGCTGGTCCTTGCGGTCCTGCCGGGCATAACCATAGAACGGCAATACCGCCGTGATGCGCGACGCGCTCGCCCGCCGCAGCGCGTCAATCATGATGAACAGCTCCATCAAATTATGGTTGGTGGGCGGTGACGTCGGCTGGACCACGAACACGTCCTCGCCGCGCACGTTCTCCTCGATTTTGATGAACGTCTCACCGTCAGGAAATGGCTGGATGGAACACTTGCCCAGTTCCATGTTGATGGATTTGCAAATGGCGCGGGCCAAAGGCTCGTTGGCAGTGCCGCTGAAAACTTTCACAAATTAATGGTCTTTCAGGTTAAAACGGAAAAACCGCCGCTACCGGCGGATGAAAACGTGACTCGACTGTAACAACGAACAAACTTGGCGCAAGCTGAAATTGGGAGGCGGTTAAGACATGTCTGAAAACTCCTTGTCAGATTTCCCGCGCAGGAGTATTTCCCCATTTATTCCGTCTGATTTAAGCGTGTAGCAAAATCATAACGCTGAATTGTCTATGAAACCGCTGACGCCTGTTTTCCTGGTTTGGCTCATTGCCCTTCTCCTGGCACCCGTGAATGCGACGGCGGACGGCATGTTCGTCGTGCCGAAATTCGTCTGGGACAAACACAAGGACATCAACGAGCCAACACAAAAGGCCATCCTGGTTTATGATGCCGGCCACGAGGATTTGATATTACAGGTGAAATACGAGGGGCCGGTAGATGAATTTGGCTGGCTCATCCCCGTGCCGAACCTGCCGACGGTGCAGAAAGGCTCGATGAAATGTTTTTATGAATTGAGCCAATACACGCAACGGCACTTTGAAGGGGGACACACACATGACGGAAACCGGGCCATTCCCGCTGGCTTGGGTGCGGAAGGCGCCGGCGTCCGATCCGAGCCGCCGGTCAAAATCATCGAAATCAGAACCGTCGGCGCTTACGAAATTGCCGTGCTTTCGACCAAGGATTCCAGCGCGTTGGCAAAATGGCTGGATGCAAACCGGTTTTATTTTCCCACGAACAAAATCAACGTGATTGATGGGTATGTCAAACAGCAATGGTATTTCGTCGCCGTGAAAATCAACCTTTCGAAGAGCGATGGTTTTCAATTGTTCGCGCCGCGACAGCTCGAAAACCGTTCACTGTCAACTTATTTAACCGCATTGAAACTGGCCGGAGGTGAACTGAACCCGTTGCAAATCAGTTTCGCCAGCGAACGTTGCGTGTTTCCGCTGAAAATTTCTTCTGTCAACGGCCAGCTGTCGGAGGTGCAGGTCTATGTCCTTTCGCCGGAGCCGCTGCTGGAAGAAGGGATGCTCGAAAAGAAGTTGCCGCTGGTTTACAGCAACGACGTGGTGCGGGAGGAACGCTTTCGCAAATTTGCCGGGTTGCCGCAGAAGGAAGGAGACGTTCACAAATTAGGCGAATTGCCACTGGGATCGTATAATAAACTCCTTCCATTCGCACGGTATGATGAATTGCTTCCTTATGCCAAGGTCACGAAAACGGATTTGCCGGCTTTCAATAAGATCAATCCACGGCTGGCAGAGAAGTCATGGTGGCTGACGAAACAAACGTGGACGTTCAAGCCGGACGAGATGCACGACTTGGAGTTTGAACCGGCGTTGTCGTTCTTTGCAAAACTGTTGGATTCAAAATACGGCTATTTCGCCGCCGAGAGCCTGACATCATTTGGCGCGGACGGCGTTCCAATGATAATTACTGCAATCCAAAGCACAAATCCAGCCATCCGCATCAACGCTGCTGCCAGAGGCAACATTCCACGTGAGAATTTGCTGCCGTTTCTCAAGTCGGCCGACCCGGAATTCCTGGATTGGGCCATCGCGATATTCCTCTACCAGAAAGGAACAATGTTTGACAACGACGCCACCTTTTTGCTGCAAAATTTACATCCGGTCGCACGGATGCGTGGCCTTGACGTTTTGTGTTGGCACCCCGAAAAACAATCAGTTGAACTGGCCCTGCCACTATTGAAGGACCCCGATAAACTCGTGCGCTCGAAAGCCGCCCAAACATTGCGCGTGTTGACCAGCCAGCATTTCACGGAAGACCAAGCCGATCAATGGCAGGCATGGTGGACGATCAACAAGACCAACTTCGTGTTTTAAATGCATCCTGTAGAGTAACGTCACAATTTCCCAACTTTCGGATATGCAACATCGGTAATGGTCTCCTCCCGCCATGCCGCCAGAAAATCTTCCGCGCTGATCCCGGAGCGCCAGGCATTATTTGGTACTCTGTCTTCTATTCGTGAAAATTCGTGTAATTCGCGTCCAAGGACTTATCTTTTCGCCATGCGCTATCGGATTTTGGGCAAGACGGGTTTGCGTGTATCGGTCATCGGGCTTGGCACGTGGCAGTTTGGCGGCGAGTGGGGGCACGAATTCTCGCAGGCCGAGGTTGACGCCATCCTCGACGCGGCGGCGGAGTGCGGCATCAACCTCATTGACACCGCCGAATGTTATGGCGACCACCTGTCTGAACGGCTGATTGGCGATTACCTCGCGCGCCGCGACCGTTCGCGCTGGCGGGTAGCGACCAAATTCGGCCACCACTTCAACAATTTTATGAACCGCGACGACGACTTTTCCGTTACCGGCGTGCAACAACAACTCGATGCCTCGCTCCAGACGCTGCGGGTCGAGACGATTGACCTCTACCAGTTTCATTCCGGCTCCGACGCGGTGTTTCAAAACCAGGAATTGTGGGGAATGCTGGCGGAACAAAAGCGCGCTGGCAAAATCCGGCATCTGGGGGTTTCGATTTTGCAGAAAGGCAGCGAGTTTCAGGCGCGCGAAGCCGTGAAGTTCGGCGTGGAAGCATTGCAGGTTTTCTACAACCGGCTCGACCGCCGCGCCGAGACTCTGTATTTCCCACGGGCGCAAAAAGACAACCTCGGCATCCTTGCCCGCGTGCCGCTGGCCAGCGGATTGCTCTCCGGCAAATACAAACCCGGCACCACCTTTGCCGCCAATGACGTCCGCGCCACGTTTGACGCGGAAAAAATGCAGCGCGATTTGGCTGAAGTTGAGCGTCTGCAATGCGAGGAAGTCCCCGCCGGTGTGCCGATGGCCAAATGGGCGATGGCGTGGTGCTTGAAAAATCCAGTGGTGTCCACGCTCATTCCCGGCTGCAAAAATCCCGGGCAGGTAAGGGCAAATGCCAGTGCTGCAGAATTAGTTGAGAAATAACTGTGGTGGCATCCGCCTCCGCGGGTTCAATCCGGTGTCCCGGCGAATTGCTTTGGCGCACGATGAACCGCACCTAAGTAAACGGAGGTGGTGGCAACATCAGCCGAGAGTTTCGGGCGCGACGCCCGAAACGACCCGCGAGACGCGGGTGCTGCACTACAATCCACGGCCGTCAGCCACCAAACGTCCTTAAAGGAAACAGGGCTTGCTAGGTACAACTTTATTTCGCCGCCAATGCCGCTTCGATGGCTTGCGTGACTTCCGTTGAGTCAGGTTTCACCGGCGAGGGGAAACGGTTCAGGATTTTGCCGTCGCGGCCAATCACAAACTTGGTGAAATTCCAGCCGATATTCCCAGGGAACGGCGAGTCCTTGCCCGCCAGCAGCACGTACAACGGATGGCGGTTGGCGCCGTTGACTTCAAGCTTGTCAAACATCGGAAACGTCACATCATATTTTGAGGTGCAGAATTGTTTGATTTCCAGGTCCGTGCCGGGTTCCTGATGGGCGAACTGGTTGCAGGGAAAACCGAGCACCACCAGACCCTGATCCTTGTACTTCTGGTAAACCGCTTCCAACGCCGTGTATTGCGGAGTGAAACCACATTTCGACGCGACGTTGACAATGAGCAACACCTTGCCTTGATACGGCTTGAGTGAAGTGCTGTTGCCGTCAATGTCTTTGAGCGGAATGTCGTAAATGGACCCCGCCGCGCCCGCGGCCAGGATTTGAAAGAATGTAATCGCGACCAGTAGTAGAAGTGCTTTCATGGCCAGAACGATGCACCGGGCGGTGCTGGCTGTCAATGCAAGGCAGTGGACTCATTTGTTGTAGCGTCGAGCCTGTGGCTCGAAGGATTCGGCGCACAGCGCCGACACTACAACCGAAACTAAGACACTACCCAACACATCTATCGCGCCATCCACCCGCCGCCGACCACCAGATCGTCCTGATAAAAAACCGCCGCCTGGCCGGGCGTGATGGCGCGCTGGGCGGAATGCAGTTTCACCTTCACTGAGCCGTTGCCGGTTGGTGTCACCGTGGCCGGTGTCCCGGGATGATTGTAACGGATTTTTGTCGTGACCTCGATTGGCTCTGTGAGTTTGTCGAACGGAATCCAATTGCAGTGCGTCGCGGTAAACTCGTCCCGGTCAAGTGCCGAATCGTCTCCAACCACAACGCGATTGTTCTCCGCGTCCAACTCGACGACATAGACCGGTTTTGGCGTCGTAATGCCAAGACCGCGCCGCTGGCCAATGGTGTAAAATTCAATGCCGTCGTGGTGGCCGAGCACTTGGCCGTGAACGTCCGCGATTTCGCCGCGATGCTTTTGCGCGAGACCCGCCTGCTGAAGAAATCCGCCGTAATTGTTGTCCGGAACGAAGCAGATTTCCATGCTTTCCTCTTTGTCGGCGGTCTTGAGCTGGCAACGCCGCGCCACTTCACGCGTGTCGCTCTTGGTTTTTTCGCCGAGCGGAAACAGTGCACGCGCCAGTTGGTCCTGCCGCAGCGAGAAAAGGAAATAACTTTGGTCCTTCTTCAGGTCGCGTCCGCGCTTGAGCAGATAACGTGTAGCAGCCGACGTAAGGAGGCTCTGACTTCCTGCGTCCGAATTAGAATGAGCCTCCTCATGTCGGTTGCTGCGGAGTTTAGAATTATTTTCGATGCGTTCAATCCTTGCGAAATGACCAGTGGCGATGTAATCCGCTCCAAACTGTTTGGCGCGGTCAATGAGCCGGCCGAATTTCAAGTTTTGGTTGCACATCACACAGGGATTCGGCGTACGGCCTGCCTTGTATTCGTCGGCAAAATATTGAATGACGTGCTTCTGGAATTCCGCCGCCTCGTCAATGAGGTAATACGGGATGTCGAGCTTGTGGCAGACGGCACGGGCGTCGGTGACGGCCTGCGGGCCGCAGCATTTGTCCTCGGCGCGGTTCACGCAATCCTGCGGCCAGAGTTTGAGCGTGATCCCGATGACCTCGTAGCCCTGTTCGAGCAAGAGCGCCGCCGTGGCGGAGGAGTCCACTCCCCCGCTCATGCCACAGACCACGCGCTGACGCTTTTGCGAATTCACGGAAAGACATTATACGATTGGCGCGCGGTGTGTAAAATGGTTTGAGCGGCGCAAACTTGATTTACAGCTTCAACCAAGGTATTTTTCAGCCATGCAATATAATGTAGTCATGGTTGAATCCAAGGAAGGTTTTGCGGTTTCCTGTCCCGCCTTGCCGGGGTGCCACAGCCAGGGGGCGACGCACGATGAAGCGCTGGCTAACATCCGCGAAGCCATCCAACTCTGGCTTGAAGTCGCCGAGGAAGATGCTAGGCGCGAGGCCGAAGCCGAGGGCGCGCATTTCACCCGCGAACTGGTGACCATTTGATTTGTGCCGAAAATTCCGGGCATCAGCCAGCGCGACGCCGTCCGTATTTTTGAAAAGCTCGGCTACCGCATCGCGCGGCAAAGCGGACACATCGTGATTACCAACGGCAAACAGCGACTCATCATTCACCGCCACGATCCCATCAATGCCATCACCATGGGTTCGATTGCCAAAAGCGCGGGACTTACGCCGGATGAATTCCGCAAGTTGCTCTGATTTTGCCTCCCCCGCTCATGCCGCAGATGACGCGCTGGCGCTTTGACGAATTCACACAAGGACATTATACAACGCACAGGCGGCGTGTAAAACGGTTTGCGAAGAGTGTTGAAGAAAATGCTACTGTGATTTTTCAACAACGAGCATCTCGATTGGCATATTGGTGGGAACAAGTTCAAGGCCAAGTTGCTCAAGCAGCGCTTTTCTCAGAGAAGCAACACTTTGCTCGGACAAATTGGATTTGGGAAACCCTGTTCGAGTTTTTCGTGGTTCGGCCCGGATTTCCGACGGTGACTTCCAGTGAGGTTGCCAATCGAAAACCACCGCGTAATGGTTTGTTATGCCGGTCTCGTCTATGACCGGTTTGTGATAAATGTATCCCAGCTGAGAGGTTAAGTCGGAGATCAAGGGGAAGTTGAGCGACGTTCTCCAATTGTCGGGCTGGTGGGACGGGTTGGTAGCATGCCAATAGCGCTCATTACTGGCTTTCAGTTTGGCCCCCGCTGAAGAATCCGCTTTTAACAAAAAGACGTCCACCGGGTGGACTTCTTTTCGTCCTACGTAGCCGGTAACTTTTCTAATTTCGGCTTGAAATTTCTCACGCGGGTGGTCCGGTACGGTTACAAGGTAATCATAAGCGTTCGTAGGCATCTCCGCTGGAAAGATCATGTACGGCAACTTGAAACCGTAAGCTTCCGACATCATCTCGGACAGCGCAACACACCTGCCAACCATCTTCCCTCCATCCTCGCGTGTGACGATAATGACGCGTCCACTCATACTGGCAATATGGGTCTTCTGAACCACCACCAGAGGTGGTGCTTCCAGGAAATTTGTCAGGTTTGGGTCGGAAAGGTAAGGGTCTGCCCGAGATGGCTTGGACGCATTGAAAACAATTGTCGTTGTACCAGCCACCAAGATCACCAAAGTGCAGATAGCCACAGCAATTCTCATCTTTGTCCACACCATCAACTTCAAGACTCCCGGGATAAGCCCCATTACCGAACCGCTTACTACCGCTCCCTTAACAACCGCTGCAGTCGTCACAAATTTGGTCAGCGCCGCCGGCGCGGTTTGAACGGAGTTGGCGGAAATTGCCCCGGCAATGAGGGCCGTGGTCGAGGAAATGCCGTGCCGGCTGAAAAAACGATGCAGCTTTTCCAGTGCGCGGCTCACGCGCATTTTCGCGGCATCCTCGCCTGCGCCCAGCGCCGCGCCGACTTCCTTGAAACTCCGACTTTCAAAAAATCGCAGCACCAGCGCGTCATGATCTTTCTGGCCGAGTTTCTCCATCGCCTCGTCGAGCAGCGGCGCGATTTGATTCCAGGTTTCCGCCTCCACTTCGCTTCGGCGCGACAAGTCCGATTGATCGAGTTGCGATTGCATGAATGCCTCCTGTTCGCGATGTTGGCGGCGGCGTTGAATGGTCAATGCATTGGCGCTGGTGTAACGCGCCGTGCGGCAAAGCCAGCCGGGCAAAACGGTTTTGTCGCCGAGCGAACCCGCTTTGCGCGCCAGAATAATGAACACGGCCTGCGTGATTTCCTCGGCCAGATGTGGCTCGCGCACCTGTCGCAGCGCCACGGAATAGACGAGATTGACGTGGCGCGAAACGAGCGCGGCAAAAGCCTCCTCGGAATGGCGGCGGGCGTACTCGCGCAGCAGGGTCAGGTCGTCATTCATGATTTCACCCCATACATTTACGCCAGACCCTAAAAGGTAACAGACTATTTTTGCGACCGGTGAGGCGAACCGAGATGGTCGGTGGACGCCCGGCTGGCCAAGGCTTGAACCTGGGCCGGGCACAGGCGGCTGGTCGCACTGGATTCCGGTTACGCCGTGCCGCGTATCATTAAAGGAACAATGTACAATTCCCCTCCGAGGTGTAGATTGAGGCTGGTTTGTGCAAAACATTTATTGCACAACGGCAAAAATTGAGTAAAAAATGGATGAACGAAGGCTAATTCGCCAAGCGATGACCCGAAGCTTAACAGCAAACGCTAATGTCAGACGGCCCGCGCAAATCTCCGCGCCGCCGAAACAGGGGCTTTACGATCCGCAATTTGAACACGAGGCCTGCGGGGTGGGCTTTGTGGTCAATATGAAGGGAAAAAAATCCCACACGATTGTCCGGCAGGCGCTGCAGGTGTTGCTCAATCTCGATCACCGCGGCGCGTGCGGTTGCGAGGTGAACACCGGTGACGGCGCGGGGATTCTGATACAGACGCCGCACGCCTTTCTCAAGGAAGCCGCGGCGAAGGAGAGAATTTCCTTGCCGGGTGCGGGTGAATACGGCGTGGGCATGGCATTCATGCCGCACGACGCCGCGCAGCGCGCCGAATGCGAAAGGATTTTTGGCGACATCGTGGCCGAAGAAGGCCAGCGCGTGCTCGGCTGGCGCACGGTGCCAACGAACAACGCCTCGCTGGGCGCCACCGCGAAGGCGTCCGAGCCGTTCATGCGGCAGGTGTTCATCGCGCGCAGCGCGAAGCTCGCCGATGACATGGCGTTTGAGCGGAAGCTCTACGTCATTCGCAAGCGGGCGGAAAATGCGATCCGCTATTCCGGCAAGGTCAAGGGCGGCGAATTTTTCTATCTCGCGAGCCTGTCTTACAAGACGGTTGTGTACAAGGGCATGCTGCTGACGGCGCAATTGGCCGAATACTATCCGGATTTGTCCCATCCGGCGCTGGCATCGGCGCTGGCCTTGATCCATTCGCGCTTCTCCACCAACACCTTTCCGAGCTGGAACCGCGCGCATCCGTACCGTTATCTCGCGCACAACGGTGAAATCAACACGCTGCGGGGCAACATCAACTGGATGCACGCGGCACAATCGAATTTTGCCTCCGAACTTTTCGGCGATGACATCAGGAAAATCGTTCCGGTCATCAACACCGATGGCAGCGACTCGGCGATGTTTGACAACTGCCTCGAATTGCTTGTCATGGCGGGCCGGGAATTGCCGCACGCGATGATGATGATGATTCCCGAACCGTGGGAAAACCACGAGAGCATGGACCCGGAACGCCGTGCGTTTTACGAATATCATTCATGTCTCATGGAGCCGTGGGATGGCCCGGCGTCCATTGCGTTTACCGACGGGAAGGTGATTGGCGCGTGCCTTGACCGCAACGGGCTGCGCCCGTCGCGCTATTACGTGACCAACGACGATCTGGTCATCATGGCCTCGGAAGCCGGCGTGCTGCCGGTGGAACCGGAGCGTGTGCTGCAAAAGGGCCGGCTCCAGCCGGGTCGGATGTTCCTGGTGGACATCGAGCAGGGCCGCATCGTCGCCGATGAGGAACTGAAGAATAAATTTGCCCGGGCGCAACCGTATCAAAAGTGGCTGGAGGAGCATCACGTGCTGCTCGAACGTCTCCCCGATCCGGGGTTTCAAACCGAGCCCGGCCACCAGACCGTTCTGGAACGGCAACAGGCGTTTGGCTACACGTTCGAAGATGTGCGTTTTATCATCGGACCGATGGCCAACGATGGCGTGCAGCCGCTGGGTTCCATGGGCACGGACACGCCGCTGGCGGTGCTCTCGAACAAGCCGCAGTTGCTCTACAATTATTTCAAACAGCTGTTCGCGCAGGTCACCAACCCGCCGATTGATCCGATCCGCGAGGAAATCATCACCTCCACGGAAACGATGGTCGGTCCGCGGGGCAGCCTGCTTCAGCCGGCGCCCCAAAGCTGCGCCTTGATCAAGTTGAAGTATCCGATTCTGACGAACGAAGAATTGGAGAAATTGCGCAATGTGAAGGCCAGGGCGTTCAAGAGCGCCACGCTGCCCATCCTGTTTCTTGCGGCCGACGGCGCCAAAGGTTTGGAGGTCGCGCTCGACAAGTTGTTTGCGATGGCAGACCAGGTCATCGGCGATGGTGTCAACGTTGTCATTCTCTCGGACCGTGGCATTGACCCACAGCACGCGCCCATCCCGGCGTTGCTCGCCGTGGCCGGTCTGCACCATCATTTGATCCGGGCGGGAACGCGGGGCAAGGTCGGCCTCGTTCTCGAATCCGGCGAACCGCGCGAGGTGCATCATTTCGCGCTGCTCATCGGTTACGGTTGCAGCGCCATCAATCCGTATCTGGCGTTCGAGACACTTGACGACATGATTCGAGAGGGCTTGCTGCTCAAGCTCGACCACCCGACCGCCGTCAAGAAATACATCAAGGCGGCGGTGAAAGGGGTGGTCAAGACGATGGCCAAGATGGGCATCTCCACCATCCAAAGCTATCGGGGCGCACAGATTTTTGAGGCGGTCGGCCTCAACAGCAACGTGGTGGACAAGTATTTCACCTGGACGCCATCGCGCATCCAAGGCGTGGGGATGGATGTGCTCGCGGAAGAAGTTATGGCGCGGCACCGCCACGCGTTTCCAGACCGTCCCGTCAATGGCGCGCTGGATCCGGGCGGCCAGTACCAATGGCGCTCAGACGGCGAATATCATTTGTTCAATCCGCAGACGATTCACAAATTGCAGATCGCCTGCCGCCTCAACAGTGAAAAGATTTACCGGGAATACGCCGGTTTAATCAATCAGCAGGCGGCAAACCTCTGCACCCTGCGCGGGCTGCTTGATTTCAAATTCGCCGGAAATCCGATTCCGCTTGAGCAAGTCGAGTCGGTTGAAGAAATCGTGAAACGATTCAAGACCGGCGCGATGAGCTACGGCTCGATTTCGAAGGAGGCGCACGAGGCGCTCGCCGTCGCGATGAACCGGCTGGGTGGCAAATCCAACACCGGCGAAGGCGGCGAAGACCCCGACCGCTATATCCCGCTGCCCAACGGTGATTCGAAGAATTCGGCCATCAAGCAGGTCGCCAGCGGGCGGTTCGGCGTGACGAGCCATTACCTTATCAACGCGCGCGAACTCCAGATTAAAATGGCGCAGGGCGCGAAGCCGGGTGAAGGCGGCGAGTTGCCGGGTCGCAAGGTTTATCCGTGGATTGCCAAGACCCGGTTCACCACGCCCGGGGTCGGTCTCATTTCACCGCCGCCGCATCACGACATTTACTCCATCGAGGATCTGGCGGAGTTGATTCACGATTTGAAAAATTCAAATCGCAACGCGCGCGTGAGCGTGAAACTCGTTGCCGAAATCGGCGTCGGCACGGTCGCGGCCGGTGTCGCGAAGGCGCACGCGGACGTGGTGCTGATCTCCGGCCATGACGGCGGCACCGGCGCGTCGCCGCTGTCTTCGATCAAACACGCGGGCGCGCCGTGGGAACTCGGTCTCGCGGAGACGCACCAGACGCTCGTGTTGAACAATCTTCGCAGCCGCATTTACGTCGAGACGGACGGCCAGTTGAAGACCGGCCGCGACGTGGCGGTGGCCGCGTTGCTGGGCGCCGAGGAATTCGGTTTTGCCACCGCGCCGCTTGTCGTACTGGGTTGCATCATGATGCGGGTCTGCCATTTGAACACCTGTCCGGTGGGCGTGGCCACGCAGGACCCGCGCCTGCGCGCGCGATTCACGGGCGAACCCGAACACGTGGTGAATTACATGCGGTTTGTGGCGCAGGAGCTCCGCGAAATCATGGCCCAGCTCGGCTTCCGCACGCTCAACGAAATGATCGGCCGCACGGACAAGTTGATTCCGTGGAAGGCCATCGAGCATTGGAAGGCGAAGGGACTCGACCTGACCCCGATTTTGCATCAACCAGAGGTCGGACCCGAAGTCGGCCGTTACCGGCAGATTGACCAGGATCACGGTCTGGAGAAATCACTGGACGTGACGAAACTGCTCGACATTTGCGGGCCGGCCATCGAACGCGGTGAACGCGTCCATGCCGATTTGCCCATCCGGAATGTCAATCGTGTGGTCGGCACCATCGTCGGCAGCGAAGTGACGAAAAGACACGGTCCGAACGGTTTGCCGGAGGACACGATTCACCTGAAATTCACCGGCAGCGGCGGCCAGAGCCTCGGTGCGTTCATGCCCCGCGGCATGACGATTGAACTCGAGGGCGACGCCAACGACTATTTCGGCAAGGGTTTGAGCGGCGGCAAAATCATTGTTTATCCGCCGAAAGGTTCGACTTTTGTCGCCGAGGAAAACATCATCATCGGCAACGTGGCGCTTTACGGCGCGACGAGCGGCGAAGTGTACGTGCACGGCATGGCAGGTGAACGCTTTGGCGTGCGCAACTCCGGTGTCAACGCCGTGGTTGAATCCATTGGCGACCACGGTTGCGAATACATGACCGGCGGGCGCGTGGTGGTGCTCGGCAAGACCGGCCGGAATTTTGCGGCGGGCATGTCCGGCGGCATCGCCTATGTGCTCGATGAAGCGGGCGATTTTCCGACGCATTGCAACCAGGATCTGGTCGGCCTCGAAAAACTCGAGAACGCTGATGAAATCGAGGAAATCTGGAAACTGGTCCAGCGGCACCGGAGTTACACGAAGAGCGAGCGCGCAGCGAAAGTGCTGGCCGAATGGAAAAACCTCGTGCCCAAATTCGTGAAGGTGATGCCGAAGGATTACAAGCGCGTGTTGCAGTCCATGAAAAGGGTGCAGTCGCAGGGCTTGAGCGGCGACCAGGCCATCATGGCTGCCTTCGAGGAAAACGTACGCGATGTGGCGCGCGTCGGCGGCGGCTGATTTGCAGATGAAATTCAACGCAAAGACGCAAGGAACGCAAAGACGCAAAGCGCTTTGGCACTGTTTTTCAACTCTGCGCCTTTGCGCCTCTGCGGCTTGGCGTTAAAAGTTTTTACAAAAAATCAAAAATGGGCAAACCCACAGGATTCATCGAGTATCTGCGCGAACTCCCGGCGGACCGTCCGCCGGTCGAGCGCGTCGCTGATTGGAAGGAATTTCACTTCCACATGGAGGAGAAAAAGTTGCGCGAGCAGGGCGCGCGCTGCATGGATTGCGGCATCCCGTTCTGCCACACCGGCACGCTGCTCAGCGGCATGGCCAGCGGCTGCCCCATTCACAACCTGATTCCCGAATGGAACGACCTGGTTTATCGCGGCCTGTGGAAGGAAGCGCTCGAACGGCTGCACAAGACCAACAATTTCCCTGATTTTACCGGCCGCGTCTGTCCCGCGCCGTGCGAAGGTTCGTGCGTGCTCGGCATTAATAATCCGCCGGTCACCATTAAAAACATCGAGTGTACCATCGCCGATCACGGCTGGGAGAATGGCTGGATCGTGGCGGAACCGCCCAAAGTCCGCACCGGCAAAAAAGTGGCGGTGGTCGGCTCCGGCCCGGCGGGACTTTGCGCCGCCGCGCAGCTCAACAAGGCCGGCCACCTGGTCACGGTTTTTGAACGCGCCGACCGCCCCGGTGGTTTGCTCATGTACGGCATTCCGAACATGAAGCTCGACAAGGAGCAGGTGGTCCTGCGCCGCATCAAACAGATGGAAGCCGAGGGCGTCAAATTTGTTTGCAACACCGAAGTCGGCAAAAATTATCCGGCGGAAAAGCTGTTGAAGGAATTTGACGCCGTGATTCTGGCGACCGGTGCGACCCAGCCGCGCGATTTGCCGGTTCCCGGACGCGAGTTCAAAGGCGTGTGTTTCGCGATGGATTTTCTCACCGCGAACACCCGGAGCATCCTGGATGGCCGGAAAAACGGCAATTTTATTTCCGCCACCGGCAAGGACGTCATCGTCATCGGCGGCGGCGATACGGGCACGGATTGCGTCGGTACAGCCATGCGCCACGGTTGCAGCAGTCTGGTGCAGGTGGAAATCCTGCCCGAGCCGCCGCCGGAACGCGCCCAGGACAATCCATGGCCGGAATGGCCGAAAGTTTACCGCCTCGATTACGGCCAGGAAGAAGCGGCGGCGAAGTTTGGCGCCGACCCGCGTGTTTATCTCACGACGGCAACAAAATTTGAAGGTGACACGCACGGCCACGTCAAGGCCGTCCACACCGTGCAGGTGCAATGGGAACGGAACGAAAAAGGCCAGTTCATTCCCAAAAATGTTCCCGGCACGGAAAAGGTTGTGCCGGCACAACTCGTTCTTTTGGCCATGGGTTTTCTCGGCCCGGAACAACCGTTGTTGGCGGCGCTGGGCGTCGAACGCGACGCGCGGAGCAACGCCAGGGCCGAGTTCGAGAAATACACCACGAATCTCAAGGGTGTCTTTGCCTGTGGCGATTGCCGCCGCGGCCAAAGCCTGGTGGTGTGGGCGTTCAACGAGGGGCGCGGCGCGGCGCGCGAATGCGACCGGTATTTGATGGGGCAAACCGATTTGCCATGAGTAACGGTTGCCCCGAGAAAACAACTTTGCTATTTATCCCGCCATGGCGCACGCTGACCGCATGACGCAGCCGCTCGCGCTCGTTTTTTACGAGAAGCTGATGCCCGGCAGCCAATTGGTGAACCGGCTGCAGGATTTGAATTATCGTGTCCAGACGGTCAACGATTTGGCGTCGCTGCAGCAATGTGCGCGGAGTGAAGGGCCCTTGTTGGTGATAGCGGATTTGGCGGGCCGGGAGGAGGTTTGCCGCGCCATTGCCGCGTTGAAGGCGGACGCCGCCACGCAGCATATTCCTGTCATTGCTTTTGCCGGTGATCAGGCAGCGGAATGGCAGGCGGCGGCGCAAAAGGCCGGGGCCACGCTGGCGGTCAGCGAGGCGGCGATTATCAATTACCTGCCTCAGTTGCTGAATCAGGCATTGCAACTGGAGTAATGACCCCGGTTAATCCAGTGTTAAAAGTGTGTTAAAAAGTTGTGCTTGACGGGGACGCAATAACTCTTTATTGTCGCAAAATAATAGGCATGAGTGCATCTGAAAAGTGACTACAGGCACGGCTGAGTTTCAGTCGTGTCTTTTTCGCTTCGAAGAGTTGCGCCTGGGAAGTCAGGAGAGATTATGGCCAGTGGCAAAGTCAAGTGGTTCGATAATAAAAAAGGGTTTGGGTTCATCGCCCAAAATTCCGGGCAGGACGTCTTTGTGCATCATTCGTCTATTGTCGGCACGGGATTCAAAACACTGAATGAGGGAGACGATGTCTTGTTTGATGTCGTTGTCAGTGATAAAGGGTTGAAAGCCCAAAACGTTCAGCGCGTGCATCAGCAGTAACGACTGCCGCCGTCGGAATTTAGTCGGTTTGCGCGACCCCGAGGATTTGTCTTCGCCAACGGCGGTTGAAGGGGTAATGTGTCTCCATGCCGGATTTTAAAACGACACGTGTTTCCAGCCTCTACGTTCATGTGCCGTTCTGCGCGCAGAAATGCGCGTATTGCGCTTTTTATTCCGAACCTTCAACCGGTGGCCTGATCAACCGGTATGTCGCCGGGCTCGTTCGTGAGTTGGAGATCGTGGCGGATGATCTCCGGCCGGCAACGATTTTCTTCGGCGGCGGCACACCGTCGCTGCTTAATCTTCGCCAATGGGAACAAATCCTTCGGACCATGGAACGGCTGAACCTGCTCGGGGCGGAGGAATTCACCGTTGAATGCAATCCGGCCACCGTTTCGGCCGACAAGGCCAAATTGCTCCGCGACTTCGGCGTCAATCGCATTTCGATGGGCGTGCAGTCGCTCGACGAGGCCCTGCTCGAACGGCTGGGCCGGATTCATTCGCGGGAAATGGTCTTTAAATCGTTCGATGTCCTGCGCCGGGCCGGTTTCGACAATCTCAACCTCGACCTCATGTTTGCCATTCCCGGTCAAACGGCGGAGCTCTGGCGCGCCACTTTGACCGAGGCGCTCGCGCTCGGCAGCGAGCATTTGTCCAGCTATGAAGTTATTTACGAGGACGATACGCCGCTGTTTGCGCAATTAAAAGCCGGTGAATTCGACATGGACGAAGATCTGTCCTGCGCGATGTACGAGGAACTGGTTAAGCGCGCGGCTCAAGCAGGCTTTCGGCAATATGAGGTCGCGAATTTCGCGCGCGACAACTCCGAACTCCGAACTCCGAACTCCGAACTCCCATTTTTCGCCTGCCGCCATAACGTGAATTACTGGCGCGGCGGCTCATTTTACGGCCTTGGTCCCAGTGCGACGGGTTATGTACGCGGCGTGCGGACCAAGAACTGGTCCAACACACAGCTTTACTGCGAGCAATTGGAGAAGGGAGAACGGGCCATCGAATCCCGCGAGGAACTGCCGCCCTTGAAACGCGCCGGTGAAACCGCCGCGTTCGGCCTGCGAATGGTGGCCGGCTGGCCTTTTGAGAAATTCCGGCAAACCACGGGTTTTGAACTGCTTCAGGAGTGGTCGGCGGACATGAATCAACTGGCAGACCGCGGCTGGGCAACGATTTCGCCGGATAACTTTCATCTCACACGGCAGGGACTGCGTTTTGCAGACGCCGCGGCGGAGTTATTTTTAAGGTAAAATCTGTAATTCGTAGGAGCCGAGGTGACGAGGCTCTAACTTTTCAAAAAAGCACGAATTCATAGCCTCCTCACGTCGGCTCCTACACTGCTACATCGGCAATCGCACGGTAAAAGTCGTCCCGACATTTTCCTCGCTCGCCACTTCAATCGTTCCACCGTGCGCTTCGACGATCGCCTTGGAAATGGCCAGCCCCAGTCCGGCGTTGCCGTTGGAGGCTGTTCGTGATTTGTCGCCGCGATAAAACCGCTCAAACACGTGGGGCAGATCCTCACCCGAAATTCCCGGCCCCGTGTCACTGACCGTCAATACGGCGAGCCCGGCCGGGGCTTCCAATTTGACGCGCACTTCGCCGTCCGGCCGGTTGTACTGAATGGCATTGAGCAGCAGATTGGTGATGACTTGTGCCAGGCGTTCAGCGTCGCCGGTGATTTCAACAGGGGCCAGCTCGATCAGAATTTTCACATGGTGCTGACCGGCAATGGGGTTCAATTGCCCGGCACAATCGTTCACCGTTCCGGCCAGATTAAAACGCAGCCGTTTCATGGTTTCCTGCCCGGCGTCGAGCCGCGCCAGTTCCAGCAGCGATTCAATCAAGCGACGCATCCGTTGGGCCGAACGCAGGCAGGCTTCGATGGTTTCCCGATATTCGGCGGCGTAGCGCTCGCGGCTCAAAGCCGTCTGAGTTTGCGTCAGGATTACCGAAACCGGTGTGCGCAATTCATGCGCGGCATCGGCGGTGAATTGTTGTTGCTGGGCAAAAGCGGTTTCCAGCCGGGCAAAAGTGGAGTTTAAAACACTGGCTAGCCGGCCCAGTTCGCTTTCTGTTTCGGCGACGTTGATGCGCTGCGTCAAATCACCGGCGGAAATTTTCACGGCCGCAGTGCTGATGTCTTCGATTGGACGAAGCGCGCGCGAAACCAACCACCCGCCGCCGGCCAGGCCAAGCAGCAAAATGATTCCGCCCGCGCCCGCCAATTTCAAGGCCGTGAGATTGAGTTGCTTTAATTCCGGCGCAATCGAGCAACCAACCCAGATGAGATCGCCTGGGGGCAAAGGCCGGCAAACCTCCCGAAATTCTCCGATGCTATAAGGTGGTGGCGGTTTGGCTTCGTTCGCGGGAAACATTGATGGGGTGTTGACTGAGATGAGAAAACGGTGGGACGGGATGACGGTTCTATTGGGCTGGTTGGCCGAACTGGCAAATTCCTTCCCATCGCGGATAATGACAAAGTAAAAATTGTTCGGGTCGCTTGGGCCGAACAAGCCGGCAGCCTGCGGTGGCAAATGGAATTCAACCGGCGGTCCTGGATTCTGTCCCGGCGGCGCTCCCTCCAGATGCGGGTCCGGTGGTGGGGTTCCAAAAGGCTGCCCATCGAAATCCGGCCCGCGCGGCGGCGGCGGACGGAGCGCTGTCGCGAGCACACCGACCCGGCGCTGCAATTCTTCATCTATCCGGCGCATCTGCCGCCCCCACTCGAGCTGATAGGCGGTAAATCCAAAACCGGCAAGTACCAGCACCAGAATGAGACCGTACCAGAGTTGCAACCGCCACTTGATGGATTTGAAGATCATACAATCCGGAGGGACGAGCTACGCGAGTCCCATTTCAAAATTATCACGGACTCGTATAACTCGCCCCTCCGATGGTTGGTGGTTTTCATTTTCACTCAATGCAATACCCGTGGCCGCGGCGCGTCGTGATAAATTCCGCACCCAGTTTTTTGCGGACATTGGAAACATGGACATCCAGCAGGTTGGAAAGCGAGCTGTCGTTTTCATCGAACAGATGCTCATAAAGTTGCGTCCGGGTGACGACTTCGCCCCGATGCCGGGCGAGAAATTCCACGAGCGAATATTCACGCGCGGTCAATTCGACCGGTTGGCCCCTGAGGGAAACGTTCCGCGCCGCGGTGTCAATTCTTGTGTCGCCGATTTCGATGATGTTCGTGGTCTGGTTGGCGCTCCGGCGGATCAGGGCGCGCAGGCGGGCGAATAATTCCGGCAAATCAAATGGTTTGATCACGTAATCGTCCGCGCCCGTGTCGAGGCCTTTGACGCGATCGCGCGGTTGGTCTCTCGCAGTAAGCATCAGCACCGGTGTCTTTTTGGTTTTGCGGAGGCGTTTGAGGATTTCCCAGCCGTCGAGCCTGGGCAGCATCACGTCGAGTACGATGGCGTCATAATCGTAGCTCTCGGCATTGAACAGGCCATCCTCGCCATTGTTGGCGCTGTCCACGGCGTAACCTTCCTCGCGCAACGCCTGGGCGAGGCTGCGGAGCAGGTCGGGTTCGTCTTCGACAATCAGGATTCTCATATTGCCGGGGTCACGGCTGATTTAACACAACCGCATCCTGCCGTCACTCTCGCAGACACAACCTTAAGGAGAGATGAAGGCGCCGGAAGAAAGTTCTCAGTCGGTGAAAAATTAATTTATAACTTCACATTTTCTTAAGGTTCGTCCGCGTACAGTGGCGGCATGAAAATTCAATTTGCCTCCAAAAACATCGGACGAAACTGCTTTTTCGCGCTGGCGGGGCTTTGTCTCGCATTGGCCGCGGCGGCCCGCGCCAGTGATCCCCGGACGAATTCCTGGTTCACGACCTGTTCCGGCCAATATGCCCGCCTTTACACCAACAGCGCCATGCAAGCCGCCGGCACGACGCTCACGACCTGGAGCAACGGTTCGCAGACGCAAGCGCTGCCGGCGTATTGCGGCGTGCAGGAAGTGTATTCGTCGTCGAACTGGATTTATGTCCGCAGCACCGGCCTGGCCAGTTATAACATGGGACCGTGGTATCTGAACGCGCAGCACACGCAGATGTTTTCCAATCTGCCGTTGAACCAAAAATCGCTCTTTCGCTTTCCGCGCACATCCAGTGTGCCGGCGTCAAAATCAATCAGTGGCGGCGGACAGATTGGCATTTTTGTGGACGGCGTCGCCATGTTCAACAGTTGGGACGGGTATTATTGGAACGGCAGCGCGGATGTTCAAACCGGTCCTGACAATGGCTATTGGAATCGCGACGCTTATGTGAACGAAGGCGTAACCTTCGACGCCGGTTACGCACACCAACAGCAGAGCGGCGTCTATCATTATCACGCCGACCCCATTGGACTGCGTTACGAACTCGGCGATCATGTGGATTACAATCCGGCGACGAAGACCTACAGTGAAGACACCAACACACCGACAGAACATTCACCGATTCTCGCGTGGACAGCAGATGGCTTTCCCCTTTACGGGCCTTACGGTTATTCCAATCCCACGAATCCGGCGAGCGGCATTCGTCGCATGGTATCCGGCTACGTGCCGCGCAACGGCCAGAACGGCACGGACAATCTTGATTACAATGGCGCGGCGCGCTCGACGATTCCCGCCTAGGCACAGCGTCTTTTCGGCGTTTCAGCCGATCAAACCGGACCGGCGGTTTCAAGTTCCTACCCGTTTGGGCGATACATGGAAGACAATGCTTATCTCGGCGATTTGACCAATGCCGCCACCGGCTCGAATTACCAGCAAGGTGTGGACTTTGATCTGGACGAATACAACGGTCGCTGGTGTGTCACGCCTGAGTTTCCCAATGGTACTTACGCCTACTTCGTGGCGATCGATTCCAATGGCGTGCCGATCTTTCCCTACAACATCGGGCGCGCCTTTTACGGCGATCCGGTCGGCGGCGCCGTCCCGTCCATTTCGGAAACTGTCGTGACGAATTTTCTCGGGTACACAAACTTGGTTTCAACGCTGAATTCGCCGGCAGTCAACCATGGAACCGTCACATTGACCTGGAGCACACTCGAAGGCGGCAGCTATCAGGTCGAGGCCACAACCAATCTCGCTGATTCTTCCTCATGGACGGTCCTGGCTTCGAACGTTTCACCCGATCAAATCACCGGCAGTTACACGAACGCAACTTCGCTCGTCCAAAGGTTTTATCGCGTTGGCAGAACTTCAATTTCCAACTTTGACAGTGCCGGCACGACGGTTTTCTCGATTGCTTCTGTCGCACCCGGCGGCAGCGCGAATGCCGGTTCGACCGTTACCGTTACCATTACGCTGCCGAGCAGTCCGCCGTGGCCACCGGCCAATGCGCCGATTTCCAGCGTCACCCTTGCCGGCAGCATCAGCGGCACAGATATTTCGGATTCGACTCAAGGCACGGTTGTCGCCACGTTTACAATTCCGGCCAATGCCTCCGCCGGTGCGCAAAACATTGTCGTCACTTTCCAAAATGGCCCGACTTATACACTCACCGACGGATTTACCATCGACTAAAGATGCGGCGCGCGTTCCAAAAAATTCTTCCGCTGGCGGCCGTAATCGTTTCCATGTCCGCCGCTGCCTCGGATTTGCGCGTGGATTTCATTCCGCAATTCAACGGCGCGCCGCTGGTTTTCGATGTGCTGACAAACCGGATTGCCAGTGGGCAGAAAATTTCCGTCACGCGGCTGGATTTTCTGTTGTCGGACATCTCGCTGCATCGTACGGACGGCGCCTGGCTTGAACAAAAAAACTGGTTCGCGTTCGTCAGCGCGCGGGATGGAAAAAACAGTTTCACCCTCGAAAACGTCCCACCCGGTGATTACGACCGCTTCCGCTTTCACATTGGATTGGAACCAAAAATCAATCATCGCCGCATTGCTCAGTGGCAGCCCAATCATCCGCTCAATCCCGACATCAACCATCTGTATTGGGGCTGGTCGAAGGAATACATTTTTCTGGCGCTGGAAGGCGCCTGGCGAAACGGCCCCGAACAAAGCGGCTTTTCCTATCACCTGGCCACCGACCGCATGTTGATGACAGTGGAGCTTCCGGCGGCGCTCGATTTGCATGCCAGCCGTGAGATGCAGGTTGCGCTGGATGCGGGAAAAATTTTCTCCGGCTCCCATCGAATCAAATTGACCGATTCCACCGACACGAGTCATTCCCGGACGAACGATTCACTGGCCGTTCAACTTCGGCAAAACGTTGAAAATTCATTCACCGTCGAAACCGTCAGAAGTTTTTGGCCAATGAACGGATTGACACGCGGAACGAACCACATCGAGATTGCCCCGAATGCGACTCCCTACCGGCTGACGATTTCAGCGTTCGCGCCACAGCCCAATCTGCCATCCGATAATCCACCCACCGTCGAAGGCGTTGAACTGGGAGGCAAATTGTTTTTCGACCGTCGGCTTTCGGCAAACAATTCGGAATCCTGCGCCACATGTCACAATCCGCAATACGCGTTTTCGCAGCCGCTGAAGGTCAGTCGCGGGGCGGAAGGCGACCTCGGCACCCGCAACGCGATGTCCCTGGAAAATCTCGCATGGAAAGATTCCTTCTTCTGGGATGGCCGGGCAACCACATTGCGGGAACAGGTTTTACAACCGATTCAAAATTCCATTGAAATGCACGAGTCGCTGACCAATCTCGTCGCCAAAATTTCCGCCGCTTTAGTTTACCACCGGCTCTTCGCCGATGCCTTCGGTACACCGAAGATCACACCCGATAGAATCGCGCGCGCCCTGGAGCAGTTTTTGATCACACAAGTCTCTTTCGATTCCAAGTATGACCACGTGATGAACGGCACGGCGAAATTCAGCAGGGAAGAGGCGCGTGGCTATATTTTGTTCAACACAGAATACGATCCGTATCACGGGCAATTTGGCGCAGATTGTTTTCATTGCCACGGCGGTCCGTTGTTTCAGAGCCAGGATTTTGCCAACAACGGGCTGGATTCCACATTCAAAGACCTCGGCCGTTACAACGTGACGAAGCGCGACGGCGATAAGGGCAAATTCGCTGTGCCGTCGTTGCGCAACGTTGCGGTGACCGGTCCTTACATGCACGACGGACGTTTTCAAACGCTCGAACGGGTTGTTGAACATTATTGCACCGGCATGAAACGCAGCGCGACACTCGATCCGAATCTCGCCAAGCATCCTGACGGCGGCGTGCCGTTGACCGACGCCGACAAAAAGGCTTTGGTTGCATTTCTGAAAACGCTTACGGATGAACGCCTTCTGTCGCCGGCCGCGCCCACGGGTTTGGCTCAAAAATAATGTCAAAAATCTGGCAGCTTCACGTCTGCTTAAGGTGCGCCCGGGTAAATTGCGTCAGAAGAAAATTCACACCGGCAAAATAGAAAGAGAGCACAACATGAAAACCACAATGAAAACCATGCTGACACTGCTGGCGCTCGGGGCGTCGGCTTTCATCATCAACGCCCAGGATTCCGGCGGCTCGCCGCCGGAGGGCGGTCCCCGCGAAGGCGGACCGCGGCATCACCCGCCGCCACTGCCGCTGATCCTGGCATTGGATGTCAATCATGACGGCGTGATTGATTCCAACGAGATCGCCAACGCCAGCGCCGAATTGTTGACGCTGGACAAAAACGGCGATGGCCAATTAACCCCGGACGAGTACCTGCCACCGCTGCCGGCCAACGCGCCGAAGGACGCTCCCCGTCCGCCGCTCCCGGCAATCGTGAAGGCGCTGGATGCCAATGGCGACGGCGTGATTGACGCGACGGAAATCGCCAACGCGCCGGCGGAGTTAAAAACGCTGGATAAAAATGGCGACGGCCAGTTGACGCCGGATGAATACATCGGGCCGCGTCCGCACATGGATCCACCGCGCGAAGGAGGTCCAAACGCTGACCATGGCAGCCCGCCAGCGGGTGATGACAACCCTCCAGCCGGTCCGCCTCCGGACCAGCAATAGATTTCCGTTCGAGTGAACGGAACGGCGGCGGATAGTCGTGAACCAGCCGGTGTGACGCGATTAATCCGCCGCTGTTTGAATTTTCCCCCCGGCCATTTCGAGGCCTCTGCCCAATCGCAGAATGGTCAGAACTCCCGCCAGTATGGAAATGGCCCCGCAGGTTACATAAGGCAGCATCGGAACCTGCAAATAAAACGTCGCGGCGAAAATCGGGCCGACAATGCGTGCCAGGGCGCCGGCACTTTGCGCCACGCCAATGGTCGCGCCCTGTTCGTTTGCGGGAGCGAGGTTGGAAAGCAAACCGAATACTGGCGGACGCGTCAGGCTGGAACCGACGGCCAATAACGCCAGTGCCAGCAGCATTTTTATCCACGGCCAGTCGGCGAAGCGCAACACGGCCAGCCATTTCAACTGACCCTCGCCTTTGATGAACGGCAGCAGCGCCAGGCTGATGCCGGTCAGCACCAGGCTCAACGCAATCAGTCTCGGCTCACCGAACATCTTCACCAGCCGGCCAATGGCGCCGCCCTGGATGGCTGCGCCAATGATGCCGCAAAAGACGAACAGGGAAATCACGGTCGTGGCCGGTTTGGTCTCGTCCACGGTGATACCGAGGTTGAAATTGTCGTTCACCAGCAATGGCAAGGTGCTTTCAAAACAACTGAAGGCGAACGTGGCCAGGAAAAAAATCAGGATGAGCAGGCCGATTTTCGGCTGGGACAGCGTGTGTCCCCATTGCTTCAGGCGCGGGCGGCGGGTGGTTGGGTTGGAATCCGGTTTCCAGCTTTCGGCGAGAATGGAAAAGGCCAGGAGGAAATTGGCTGCGCACAGCGCTGCCGCCGTCCAACCCGGACCGGTCGCGCCGAAAAGCTTCAACGCGATGCCGCTGATGGCCGGGCCAAAGATGAACCCCAGCCCGAACGCCATGCCAATCAAACCCATCCGCTTGGAACGATGTTCCGGCGGGGTGATATCGGCGATGTAAGCCTGGGCGACCGTGATATTGCCGCCGCAGGCGCCCGCGAAGATGCGCGAGGCGAACAGCGCCCACAACGCGGCAGCGTGATTTTCAAATCCGGACCCGATGGCGAACAGGACGTACGACAACGCCGCGCCAGCGGTGCTGATGAGCAGAATTGGGCGGCGACCATAATGATCGGACAACCGGCCCCAAATCGGGGAGAAGAGGAACTGCATGGCGGAAAACGAGGCGATGATGGCGCCGATGACAAAACCGCCCGCGCCATAATGCCGGCTGTAAATCGGCACCAGCGGCACCACGATGCCGAAACCGATGAGGTCAATGAAGACCGTCAGGAAAACAACGAGCAACGATGGCTTGCGATTCATGTTTGCAACAAACGGAAATTCTAATTGCATCCAGAAGCGAGTCAATTTTTCCGGCCAAATATTTTCTGACAAATAGTTTTGGAATCCCTGCTTGTGAAGAACGTGTCACTAAGATTCAATAACTCCGTTTTGATTCGAAAGAAGCTATCGAGTCGTATTGCGCCATGATTGATTCCGTTTCCGAGACCGCCGGTGCCACCGCTGATTTGAAAAAAGCACGGCGCCAAAAATCTGCCATCCACAATCCACAAGCTGCGATTGACCGTCTGCCGCCGCATGCTTTGGACATGGAGCAAGGGGTTCTTGGCTGCCAAATGCTTTCGCCCAACGATTGTGTCGGCGAAGTCATTGAAAAACTGAAGGGCATTGGAGTCGAAGCACATTACGACTTGCGGCATCAGACGATTCAAGCCGAATTGTTTGAGATGTATGACAATCGGATTCCAATCGATGTCATCACACTGCAACAACGATTAAAGGACAAGCAGCTTCTGGAACAAGTGGGGGGCATCGCGTATCTGGCGCAATTGCAGGATGCCGTGCCGAGTGCGGCGAATCTTTCCTATTACCTCGACATCGTCCGGGAAAAATTTCTGCTGCGTAAGATGATCCAGACCTGCACCGACGTGGTCGGACGGGTTTATGATTTTGAAGGCGAGGTGGACGCTCTGCTGGACGAGGTGGAACGCGACGTGTTGCGCATCAGCGAATCGCGCGTACAGGGCGGTGCGTTGACGACGAAGGAACTGGTCAACAAGGCCATCGGCACAATCGAGAATTTTTTCAGCCGCAAAGGAACGCTCACCGGCCTGGCCACGGGCTTTGCGGATCTGGACCGGATGACCGACGGTCTGCATGGCAGCGAAATGATTGTCATCGCCGCGCGGCCGAGCATGGGCAAGACGTCGCTGGCGATGAACATCGTCGAACACGCCGTGCTGGAGCAAAAACTGCCCGTTGGCGTGTTCAGCCTGGAAATGAGCGCGGAAGCGCTGGTGTTGCGCATGATGTGTTCCATCGCCCGGGTGAATTTGCGAAGCATCCGCGAGGGTTTCATGAGCGAATCGGACTTTCCGAAGCTGACCAACGCAGCCGGCAGGCTGGCTAACGCAAAGCTGCTGATTGACGATACGGCTGCCCTCTCAATCTTGCAACTCCGGGCGCGGGCGCGGCGCATGTGGCAGCAACATGGCATCAAGCTTTTTGTGGTTGATTATTTACAGTTATTGCATTCTACTGGCCGCCGAGCACAGGAAAACCGGCAGCAGGAAATTTCGGACATCTCCAGCGGCCTCAAGGCCCTGGCGAAGGAATTGCAGGTGCCGGTGCTGGTGCTCAGCCAGTTAAACCGCGAACTCGAGCGGGACAAAAGCCGCAAGCCGCGGTTGTCGGATTTGCGGGAATCTGGCGCAATTGAACAGGATGCCGACCTGGTTGGTCTGCTGTACAAACCCAACGCGGGTGACGATGAAGAGGCCGCATTCGGCGAGGAAGCCGATGGTGTGCCGGTTAATTTGCTGATTGCCAAACAACGAAACGGCCCGACGGGCGATATCAATCTGACATTCTTGAGGCCTTACACGCGATTTGAAAGCGCAGCCAAAGTCAGCGACGAAGATGTGCCGGTGGACCGATAGACGATGAAATTGTTTTTTCGCCTTTTCGGGATATGCCTCCTGTTGGGCTGCGCACCGGCCGTGTGGTCGCAAACGGCCGGGCTCAAGATTGACCGCGTGGACATCAAATACGTCGGGCCCGCGTCGGTCAGCGAACAATTCATCCGTTCCAACATCCGCTTCAAGGCGGGGGATTTTTACAATGCCAGCGCCTCCGAAGCGGACATTCGCAACCTCTATTCCACGGGACAGTTTTACAACATCCGGGTGAGCTTGGATCAGGCCAGCGATGGCGGCGTGGTGCTGACGTATATCGTCCAGGCCCGCCCGCGTCTGACGGAGATCAAAATCGAGGGCAAC
This sequence comes from uncultured bacterium, assembly GCA_963723125.1. Taxonomy (GTDB): domain Bacteria; phylum Verrucomicrobiota; class Verrucomicrobiia; order Limisphaerales; family UBA11358; genus UBA11358. The sequence goes on along the minus strand of CAVRPQ010000006.1, from coordinate 240,379 downwards.
AAAAAATTGAGCGCTTCAAAAATCCGGAAGAAAATCACCGCCAAGATCGGCCAGCCATTGGACGAACAAAAGCTGTTCACCGACAGCCAGGAAATTCAGAAACTGTATGAGAAATACGGCTACGCCGGCACCAAGGTCAAATACGTGGTGGACGTGGATGAAAATGCCGGGCGCGGCACGGCGACGTTTCAAATCGCCGAACAGCCGAAGGTCAAGATTGTCAAAGTTGAGTTTATCGGCGCGGCGGCATTTTCCCAGCGGGAATTGCGCAAGCAGCTCAAGACCCGGCAACGCTGGATGTTTTCGTGGCTGACGGGCAGCGACGTGTACAAGGAGGACCAGTTTGAGGATGACCAGGACGCGCTCACGGAATTTTACCGCAGCCACGGCTACCTGGATTTCGAAATCAAGGATGTAAAGCTTGAGCATCCGACGCCTAAAACCATGGACATCCGGTTTTTCGTTTTCGAAGGCCGGCAATACAAAGTCGGGTCGGTCAAGTTCACCGGCAACAAGATTTTCAACGACGAACAGGTTCGCCAGGGGCTCCAATACGTTCATGATTTCGAACGGGAGCGCGGCAAACTCGGCCCGCATGGATTGCCGATGGACGTGGGCGATGTTTTCACGCCTGACGGCCTCGACAAGGATGTGACGGCCGTCGAGGATTTTTACGGCAGCAAAGGATACATTAATGTGAGACAAGGTCCCGCGCTCCAGGTGGTGCGCGTTCCGAACGTGGACACCGGCACGATGGACCTGGAATTTCAAATTGACGAGGGCCACAAGTATTACGTCGAGCGCATTGATATTCACGGGAATATCAAGACCAAGGACAAGGTCATCCGGCGCGAAATGGCGATTGCGCCCGGGGAGGTCTTCGACATGGTGCGGGTCAAAATCAGCAAACAGCGCCTGGAAGGGCTCCAGTATTTCGACCGGGTGGACATGAACCCGGAGCCGACCGATCCGCCGATTGCCGGCCGTCAAAATCTGGTCGTGGACGTCAACGAACAAAACACCGGCAAGCTCATGTTGGGCGCCGGATTCAGTTCAGTGGATTCCCTGGTCGGTTTCGTTGAAATCGAACAGGCTAATTTTGATTTGTTCCATCCGCCCACGTTTACCGGCGGCGGCCAGCGGGCGCGGCTGTTTGTCCAACTGGGCAGCGAGCGCCAGGACTACGAACTTCTGTGGAGCGAGCCGTGGTTTATGAATCGCAAGCTCAGGCTGGACGTGGATCTCTATCGGCATCTATGGGATTTTGAAAGCCCCAACAACATTTTTGATGAAACCCGCACCGGCGCCAGCGTCAGCCTGACGCGCGCCCTGTGGAGCGATTTTCTCATCGGCACTGTCGGTTACAGCATCGAAGACGTGGGTATTGATTTAAACAGCGGCTGGCACGGTGGGGAACCTACTTTGCCAATATTTACACCGCCGAATGTTCCGGACGCTATTCTCGAACAAACCGGTGATCATTTGTTCCATCATTTCACCGCTACGCTGGCCTATGACACGCGCAACAGCGTCGAACTGCCCAACGGCGGCCAGCGGACGGAGTTTGACCCGGAATTTGTGACCGGCGACAGCACGTATTACAAACTGGAACTTAAAACCGAGTGGTTTTTTCGCGGTTTGTACAAAAGTCACGTCATCGAATTGAGTGGACGCGCGGGCATTGCGGACGGTTTGGGTACTGAAGATGTGCCGTTTTATGACCGCTATTATCTCGGCGGTCTCTACAATTTGCGCGGCTTCAAATACCGCAATATTGCGCCGCGCCAGCCGTTCAGTATCACCGAACCCTATATGCCAAGCGAGCCAATCGGTGGCGACAGTTACTGGTTTGGTTCCATTGATTACTACATTCCCATCATTCAGAAAGAAGGTGGCGTCAGTCTGCGTTTCGATCTCTTCTACGACATCGGGGCCGTGAGTGCACAGCCGTTTTCCTTCTCCGGCGGTATTGATGACGACTATGGCGCTGGCCTGCTCTTGAACATCCCCCATCTGGGCCCCTTGCAGTTGTACTACGGCATCCCGATCAATCATGACCAGTACAACAGCCCCTCCGGCAAATTCCAATTTGGGTTTGGCTACTCCCGCGAGTTTTAAGATGAACGATTCGTGATATGAAAAAGACTCTATTGTTAAAGTCAATCGGCGCCGGGTTGGTTTTCATGGGTGCCTTGAATCTATTTGCGCTCGCACCCCTGGCCCCGGTTCCGGCGGTACCCGGCAATCTGCCGCTGTTCTTCGAGGCCAATCCCGATCAAGCCTCCGGCCCGGTCCAATTCCTTACCTGTGGGTGCAATTATCAATTCTTGCTTTCGCCGACGGAGGTCCAGATCGCGCTGGGCAAAACCGGTGTCAAACCGGCGGAAGTACGAATGAATTTTGCGAGGGCCAATCCTGAGGCGCAAATGTCCGGCGCCACCGGACTGCCCGGCAAAATCAATTATCTCATCGGCAACAATCCTGCCCAATGGCATACCGGTGTGGCGACGTTTGCCCGGGTGCAGGTGGAACAGCTTTATCCCGGCATCAACCTGGTGTACTACGGCAACCAACGGCAGCTTGAATACGATTTCTCGATTGCGCCGGGCACCGACCCGGGGGCGATAGAAATTCAATTCAGTGGCGTGGATAAAATTTCGATTGACGCCCGCGGGCAATTGATTCTGGCGGTGTCTGGAGGCGGAATTTGCCAACCCGCGCCAGCCATTTACCAGATGGTTGGCGGTCAGCGTCGGGCAATCCGCGGCGGCTACCGGCTGGTGGACGCGCACACGGTCGCCTTCACCATTGGAAAATATGACCAAAAACTGCGGCTCGTAATTGACCCTATATTGAGTTTCTCGACCTACTTTGGCGGCAATTCCAGCGACGCGGCCTGGGCAGTGGCGTTGGACACAAATGGTTTTATCTATGTCGCCGGACAAACACTTTCCAAACAAATGTCCGCAACCAATGCCGCGCCTTTTTCGACACCGGGCGCGTTTCAGACAAATTTCGCCGGCGGAAGCACAGCCGGCGATGCCTTCGTGGCCAAATTTGACAACCAGGGCAGCAATCTGATTTATCTGACCTACCTGGGGGGAAGTGTCAACGACGTTGCCCTCAGCCTGGCGGTGGATAATGCCGGCAATGCTTTTGTGGCCGGCTACACCGATTCGCCAAATTTTCCGGTTACACCCGGCGCCATCCACACCAACATATCGGGGGTGCCGGACCAGTACGTCCATCTTTATCCGACGGATGGCTTTGTGGCTGAGTTGAATCCCGGTGGCTCAAATCTGGTTTATTCGACTTATCTGGGCGGCGAACAGGCGGATGGCGTCTATAGTATAGCGGTGGATTCGGCAGACAACGCTTATGTTACCGGTTTCACTTGTTCAACTAATTTCCCGACCACCAATGCGCTGCCTTTCCAACTGGTCGGGACCACGAACATGTCGCTGAACCATCTGGCTTGCCCCTATTCCTATTATTTTAACAACAATGCTTTTGTGGCCGAAATTGCATCTAATGGAACATCCTTGAAATTTTCGTCCTACCTGGGCGGTACGAACTATGACTGGGGTAACAGCATTGCGGTTGATGCCTCTAACTACATTTACGTTACGGGCTATACCGCTTCGACAAATTTTCCCACGACCAATGCCATATACCAACGGTTTGTTTCCGTAACACTCACCAACAATTCCGTGGTCACCAACCAGGTGTTCACCACGAACTTTTTCAATGGCTACTTGCTCAATGGCGCCTCCAATCAGATCTCGCCTCCCGCCTATGATGCTTTCGTTACCAAACTTGCCCCCGGCGGTACGGGCTGGGTCTATTCAACGTTCCTGGGGGGGACGAACAACGACATCGCCAATCACATTGCCGTGGACGGGGCGGGCAACGCGTATGTGACCGGCTGGACGGTTTCCACCAATTTCCCAAATACCGTCACCATTACCAATCTCTACAATGGGCTGACCAACAATCTCGTTTACGGCTACAGCATCACCACCAACGCTTTTCTGGCGCAAATCACGTGGAACGGCACCAATGCCGCGATCGGCTATTCAACGGTTTTTGGCGGGACCAACTTCGGCATAGACGTCGGCTACGGCGTGACCTTGGATCCGTACGGCAATATCTTCGTGGTGGGCGCGGCTTCCACCACCAATTTCCCGGCCGTTAACACGCCGGGCCTTCTGGGCCCGACGAATGCCGGCGGCAGCGACGTCTTCGTAATCGCGTTCAGTACCAATTGTTCCGCTATTCTTTATTCGGGCTACTTGGGCGGGTCGGGCAATGACTACGGGTACGGTATTGCTGTGGATTCTCAGACGAATGTCTATATTGCCGGCCAGACTGCCTCGGTGAATTTCCCGGTATTCAATGCGAGGCAATCCTCCCTCGACGGTCCGAGCGACGCCTTTCTGGCCAAAATCGGCTGGGGGGTAGTACCGCCAGAGATAACCGACCAGTCATCGTTGACGAACCAGTTGGTGGAGACCGGAAGCCAAGTAACTTTTGCCGTAACCGCAACCGGAACCCCGCCGTTGAGTTACCAGTGGCAATTGAATGGGACAAACCTGGCAAATGGAACAAATATTTTTGGCGCGACCAACAACACGTTGACCATCTACCCTGCGGCGACAAACGATACCGGAACCTACCAAGTTATTGTCACCAATTATGCGGGATCGGTCACCAGCACCAGTGCCGTCCTGACGGTAACGAGTGGTCCGATCATCACGGTGCAACCAACGAACGAAACAGTCGGGGTCGGCGACACCGCACAATTCAGCGTCAATGGAAATGCGCAGCCGCCTGTTCATTTGCAATGGGTTAAGGATGGCGCGGACTTGACCGATGGAACCAACGCCAGTGGTTCAGTGATCAGTGGTTCAACCAACAGCGGCACACTGACGATCGACAACGTGCAAACGAACGATGCCGGAAATTATTGGCTCGTCGTCACGAATAATTATGGATCAGTGACCAGTGACGTGGCCACCCTCACCGTGGACACCTTCCCGACCATCTTGGTGAACCCGACAAACCAGACGGTGGCGCAAAATTCAACAGTGACTTTTGTTGTCAACGCCGTGGGAACAGAGCCGTTGAGCTATCAGTGGCAGGCGAACGGAGTCAACTTGCTGAATGGCGGGCGTATTAGCGGGGCAACCAACTCTACGCTGACCGTCAGCGGCGTGTTAACGGGCGATGCCAAAAGTTACTCGGTTATTGTCACAAACAACATCGGCTCGGTGACCAGTTCGCCGCCGGCGGTCTTGATGGTGCTGACGTCCCCGCTGTTTAGCAGCATCGCGACAGACACCAACGGTAATTTCGTACTCAGCGGCATCGGCAACGTCAGCGGCAACACCTATTACGTGCTGGCTTCAACCAATCTGGCGACGCCGCTGGCTGAATGGACGCCCATTGCGACCAATTATTTTGGCAGCCAAGGCCAGTTCATTTTCACCAATATCCCGCCAACCAACACGCCGCAACAGTTTTATATCCTGCAGTCGCAATAACAATGATTTGCGGGCTCCCGATTCGAGCCCGTCAGTTTTCAGTTGGCGTTAGCCGGAAATTCTGTTTTCTTATGCCTATGAAACGAGTTTTGCGAATTATTTTTCCGACGGTTTTGTTGATGTTGTTTTTGAGCAGTTCCGCCTGGGCGCAGCAGAAGATCGCCACGGTGGACATGCGCAAGCTCTTCGACGGTTATTGGAAAACCAAGCAGGCCGAGACCGCGCTCAATGACCGCAAGACCGAACTGGACAAGGAGGACCGCGGTTTCCTTGATAATTTGCAGAAAGACCGGGACGACTATCAGAAATTGCTGGACGCGGCCGCCGATCAGGCCATCTCTGCCGATGAGCGCGACAAGCGCAAGCAGGCCGCGGCTGACAAATACGCCGAAATCAAGGATTCGCAAACGGCCATTGTGCAATTTGAGCGCCAGGCACAGACAACCCTGAGCACCCAAACCCAACGGATGCGCGCCGACATTATCAAGGAAATCGCGTCGGCGGTGAGTGCCAAGGCCAAGGCTGCCGGTTACACCATGGTGGTTGACACCGCATCGGATAACGCCAATCAAACACCGGTGGTGCTTTACAACGATGGTCAAAACGATTTGACGGCGGCGGTCCTCGCCCAGCTCAACGCTGGCGCCCCCATTGACCTGAACAAGCCAGATGCCTCGGTTGTGCCAGCGTTAACAATTACCACCAACAGCCCGTAGCGGGTCATTTTAACTGGCACTGAGCCGCTGTACCGGTTTCTCGAATAACATCCGGTGCGCCTCCTCCAGAATTTCGGGAATCCGCCTGGCGAACGGACTGTGCCGGATCGCAGTCTGCAAATCCAGTTCCCGGATCTTCGCCGCGTTCTGGCCGGGGAACCAATGCTCGGCCTGGCCCAGCAGGTTGTAGCGCATTTTCCCCCAAGCAACCAAATCGAGTGACTTGGCATACGTCCACAACCGCAAAATTTCCGACACATTGATTTCCCCGGGCACGTCCCCAAAATTAGGCAAGCGCTCGAACCACCGCGCGCACCAGTCCGCGCCGAGCACGCGTTCCATTTCCGCACGCAACCGCTTTTCAACCGGCGCAATCGTTTCCGGAATCCTGCCGTAATATTTCAGAGCCCCGACATGCGCGTCAAAATCCGTTGGCCTGGCCGCCCCGCAGCTCAAGGTGTGAACTTCCCTCCGTGCCAGACAATAAAGGTCGTTGAACTCCATCGGCGTCAGTGGCGCGCAAAGCTCCAACAGCTTTTTCGGCGGCTCGTAAAGTTTTCCGCCCTTGTCGCTCGGGCTGATAATGAATACGCCCATGTCCAGCCGGTGCGCCGCCATCACCGCTGCCCAGTTCAAATCATTCACGAAATACCAGTGAACATTCATGTAATCGAACCCGCCGCTGTTTACTGCGTCCAGGATGACGTCCGTGGTCGCGTGGGTGGAGAAACCAACGAACCTCGCGCGGCCTTCCCTTTGCAACTGCCGCGCGGCGGCCAGACAGCCATTTTTCCTGAGCGACCAGTCCAGCAACTCGCGGTTATTAATGCCGTGCAGCGACAGCAGGTCCACGTAATCCAACCTCAGATAATTCATTGAGGTCTCAAAGTCCTTCAGAAACTCCTGCTGTGTGGCGTAGGGTTTGATTTTGGTCTGCACGATGATTTTCTCCCGCGGCAATTCCGGCAGGACGTTGCCGAGTTGCATTTCCGAGGTGCCGTAGCCACGCGCCGTCTCGATATGATTGATGCCGAGTTCCAGCGCGTGGTGGATGGTGGCCTCGATGTTTTCCTGGTTGTCACGCGGAATATCCCTGGGATCCACATCCTGCCACTTAAACTGGTAGCGCATCCCGCCGCAGGAAATCACCGGCATGGCCAGTTCCGTCCGCCCAAAACGACGATATTTCATCGGGCCGAAAAATAAGTGACGCCCGGAACTCTGGCAAGCAACGCCATCCGATTTTGGCCTTAAAAATCGCTTGATACCGCCACCTGCCTGGCGTATAATCACGGCTCTTTTGCAATAAAGATTTTAAAATTTTATGCGACGTCCCAAAGGCATCAAAACCAAAAAGTCCGTGGCCAAACGTTTCAAGATTACGGCCCGCGGGAAGGTCCTGCGCTCCAGCGCGGGCCGGCGTCACCTGGCACAATCCAAGAATCCCAAACGTCGCCGTTCCCTGCGCGGCCTGACCAATGTGGACGCCACCGACGTTTACCGCATCACCCAAAGTTTGCCCTTCAGCCACTGATTTTCCCAATTCCCAGCTGCTAAATTTTATGCGAGTTACCAACGCCCCCGCCTCCCGCAAACGCCGCACCCGGATGATCCGCGCCGCCAAGGGCTTCCGGATGCGCCGCTCGAAACTGTACCGCTACGCGTCCGATGCGGTGGACCACGGCCGCCAGTACGCCTATCGCGATCGTCGCCGGAAAAAACGCTTGTTCCGTTATCTCTGGCAGGTCCGCATCAATGCCGCCGCCCGGGCCGCCGGCCTCACTTACAGCCGCCTCATCGAAGGCCTGAAGGCCGCCCAGTGTGCGCTCGACCGCAAGGTGCTCGCCGACATTGCCGCGACCGATGCCGCCGCTTTCAACGAATTGGCCAATGTCGCCAAAAACGCGCTCAAAGCCAAGCCGGGTGCGTCGCTGATCAAGGCATAGACAAAATCTTAATCTAAATTTCAAACGGGCGGTCTTAAAAGGACCGTCCGTTTTGCTTTTGTTTCCCTCGGCCTTCCTTTATCTTCCGTCCTCAATTCGTATGGGACTTCTGAATGACATCGAGCCTCTGAAGCAGGCGGCCTTGGCCGAATTAAAATCAGCCTCCGACCTCGCCGCGCTCGAACAAACCAAAGGCGCCTGGATCGGGCCGCACGGTAAGTTTACTGCGTTGATGAAACAGCTTGGCACGTTGTCAAAGGAGGAAAAACCCGCCGCCGGCAAACTCATCAACGCCGCCAAAGTCGAACTTGAAGCCGCACTCGCGTCGCGCCGCGAAGAATTGGAATTGAAAGCCGCCTTACCCAGGGAACCGTCTGATTTCAGCGCACCCGGCCGCCGCCGCGCCCTCGGCAAGCTCCACCCGCTCATCCAAGTGACCGAGGATATTGTCCGCAGCTTCCGCAAAATCGGATTCGTTGTCGCCGACGGCCCGGAAATCGAGGACGAATACCATTGCTTCGACGCGCTCAACACACCCGCCGACCATCCGGCCCGCGACACCCAGGACACTTTTTATCTTGCGCCGGGCGCCGGAATAACTTCTCCCTCGCTCGCGGGAGGTGGGGAGGGTGGCGCGGCGAAGGCTTTTCCCTCTCCTGGGGGAGAGGGCCCGGGTGAGGGCGGCTGTAAACCGCTCTTGCTTCGTACCCACACCTCCTCCGTCCAAATCCGCGTAATGGAGAAGCAACCGCCGCCCGTCCGCATCATCGTACCGGGCCGCGTCTATCGCCGCGACAACGCCGACGCCACCCACAACCCAACCTTCCAGCAGATTGAAGGACTTTACGTGGACAAAAATGTTACCGTGGGCGACCTCAAAGGCACGGTGGAATTTGTCTTCAAAGAACTGCTCGGCGAAGAGACGAAAATCCGGTTCCGGCCGCACTATTTCAGTTACACCGAGCCGAGCTTTGAAATAGATTTCAGCAATGCCCTCGTGAAAAAGCTGGGCAAGGAGTGGCTGGAAATCGCCGGGTGCGGCATGGTGCATCCCCAGGTCTTCGAAAACGTCGGCTACGATCCCGAAGTCTGGACCGGCTGGGCGTTCGGTTTCGGCATCGAGCGCATCGCCATGATCCGCTATGGCATCAACGACATCCGGTTGTTTTACGAGAATGACGTGAGGTTTTTGAAACAGTTTTAGCCGTTGAAAAAATTGGTGGGGCGAGACTCTGTCAAGCCATGACTGAAGCTCGTTCGGACGAAAATTGTACAAATGAAAACTAAATTAAACCGTTTCTCCTGGCTCGCTGTTCTGGCCGTCGCACTGTCGATCGCGGCCGGCTGTCAATCTTCCAAGAGTTCCAGCAATGCCTGTTGCTCGACGGCGACTTGCTCCATGCCGGCAACGAATTGCACTGCCGGCGGCATGGCGTCACCGACCACCAAGGCGTCGCAGGCGGCCATGACGCCGCAGCAGGCGCTGGCGGAACTGAAAGCGGGCAACGCCCGGTTTGTCGCCGGCCACCCGCTGAAGCGCAATCTGCCCGCCGACGTCAAAGCTACCGCTTCCGGCCAGTATCCCTTCGCCGTGGTCCTGAGCTGCCTGGATTCACGCCAGCCCATTGAAATTGTCCTGGACCAGGGTATCGGCGATATTTTCAGCGCACGCGTCGCCGGCAACGTGCTGAACGACGATGTCCTGGGCAGCATGGAATTCGCCTGCAAGGTTTCGGGCGCGAAACTGATTGCGGTCATCGGCCACACCAATTGCGGCGCCATCAAGGGCGCGGTGGACGACGTGCAACTCGGCAATCTCACCGGCCTGCTCGCGAAGATTAAACCTGCGATGGACGCGGTTCCCGCCAATGTCCAGCCGCGCACTTCAAAAAATCCGGAATATGTGGACCAGGTGGCCGAGGCGAACGTGCGTCTGGTCATGCAACAGATCCGCGACCGCAGCCCCATCCTGCGCGAAATGATTGATGAAGGCAAAGTCGGCCTCGTCGGCGGCATGTATGACCTTTCCACCGGCGAAGTGCATTTCTTTAGCAACTGAGACAAATGAAAGTCACTCTCAACTGGCTCAAACAATACGTTGATTTTGACTGGTCGCCCGAGGAATTGACCGAGCGGCTCACCATGCTCGGCCTCGAAGCCGAAAGCGTCCACAAAATCGGCGGCGAGTTTGAAGGCATCGTCATCGCCCAAATCCTTAGCAAGGATAAAGTGCCCGGCTCGGACAAGCTGACGGTTTGCAAGGTCAACGACGGCAAAGGCGAGCGCACCATCATTTGCGGCGCGCAGAATCACAACGTCGGTGACAAAGTCCCGCTCATCCTGCCGAACTTCGCTTTGCCGCTGAAGCCCGGCGAGAAAGAACCGTTCGTCATCAAGGAGCGGAAAGTCTTCGGCATCACCAGCCACGGCATGATGTGTTCGCCGCAGGAACTCGGCCTGCCGGACCAGGTGGATGGCCTGCTCATTCTTCCCAAGGACGCGCCCATTGGAAAATCCTTCGCCGAATATCTCGGCCGCGCGGGTGGTGACGTGGTTTACGATTTGGAAATCACGCCGAACCGGCCGGATTGGAACAGCGTTATCGGCGTTGCCCGCGAAATCGCGGCGGTGACCGGGAACAAGCTCAAACTTCCAGACGTTGGTGGGGCGAGCGTCCTCGCGAGCCGTAGTCAAGGAGCGGCTCGTCAGGAGCCTCGCCCCACCGCCGCTAACTTGGTCAGTGTGCGGATTGAAGATCCCGAACTTTGCCCGCGTTACACCGCGCGCGTTGTCAAAGGTGTCAAGATCGGTCCGAGCCCGGATTGGCTGCGCTCGACGCTGGAAAAGGTCGGCGTCCGCAGCATCAACAACGTTGTGGACGTAACAAACTACGTGATGCTGGAAATCGGCCAGCCGCTCCACGCGTTTGACTATCATCTCATCGCCAAAGGCAAGGATGGCAAGCCAACTATCGTCGTCCGCCGCGCGAGCGAAAAAGAAAAATTCAAAACGCTCGACAATGTCGAGCGCACGCTCACGAAAGAAATGCTTTTGATTGCCGACGAACAAAAAGGCATCGCACTGGCCGGTGTCATGGGTGGCCAGAACACGGAAATCAACGAGCGCACGACGGACGTACTTATTGAAAGCGCGTATTTCTTGCCGACGAATATCCGGCGCACGAGCAAGGCGCTCGGCCTGCGCAGCGAATCCAGCTATCGCTTCGAGCGCGGCGCCGACATTGGCATCTGCGATTGGGCCAGCCAGCGCGCGGCACAATTGATTCTGGAAACTGCCGGTGGCCAACCCGCCGATGGCGTTGTGGACGCCTGTCCACGACCGGTTGAACCGAAACAAATCACTTTGCGCCATCACAGGGTGACCGAATTGCTCGGGATCCATCTGAAACCGGAAGAATGTGAATTTTATCTGGGCCAGCTTGGGCTGAAGATGGCCAACCGCAAGGCCCGGCCCGTCGGCGCGGGCGGTCCGCCCGAGCCGGTGACGTTTCAGATTCCGAGCTATCGCGTGGACCTGAAGCGCGAAGTAGATTTGATTGAAGAAATCGTCCGGTTACACGGCGTGGACAAAATTCCGGCCGCGCCGCCGCGCGGTGCCATCGGCTCGAATGAGTTTGACACCACCCATGATGTTCTGACGGGGGCGCGAAGAATTCTGACTGGCTTGGGCTTGGATGAAGCGCAAGGACAGACGCTGATTGCGAAGTCAGAAGTCAGAAGTCAGAAGTCAGAAGAAATCGTGTCGCTGGCAAATCCGCTGAGTTCGGACATGGACGTGTTGCGACCGAGTTTGTTGCCGGGGTTGATTCATTCGCTGCGGCATAATGTCAGCCGAAAGAATTACGACGTGGCGTTGTTTGAAATTGGAAGGGTGTTTGCACAAGGTAGGGACGCCGCGCCGCGGCGTCCGGACGGCTCAGCGAGCCGTTCCTACCAGGAAGAACGCCGGGTCGCGATCGCGCTCACGGGCCAGCGTGCGCCGAATTTTTGGAGCGGAACGGACCGCGACGCGAAATGTGACGCCTACGATTTGAAGGGACTCGTCGAAGAATTTCTTGACCAATTTGGCATTCGCGGCGTGACGTTCAGCAAACGCGCTGAGAACACGGCGTTGTTTCTCGAATCTGCCACGATTGCGCTGGGTGGCAAATTGCCGCTCGGTGAAATGGGCCAGCTTTCGCCGGTTTTGGCCAGGAAATATGATTTGCGAGACGTGGTGCTCCTTGCCGAGTTAAATCTTGATCAATTGCTCGCCCGGCGGAATCCGGCCAAATCGTTCAAACCGCTGCCGCAATTTCCCGCCATCCGCCGCGACGTGGCGATGATTGTGCCGGAGGCGACGACGCACGAAGCCGTTTTACAAACCGTAAAGCAGTCCAAGCCCGCGAATCTTGAAGGCGTCGAATTGTTTGATGTGTTCCGCGGAAAGAATGTTCCCGAAGGACAAAAAAGTCTGGCTTACGCCTTCACCTATCGTTCACTGGAAAAAACATTGACCGATGCCGAAGTCAACGCAGCGCACGCGAAGGTTGTGGAAGCGTTCAAAACGCAATTGAAGGCAACAGTGCGCGAGTGACGTGCGACGATAAAAAACGCGTCACGTGTCACGTCTCACTTCTTACATCCATGGCCGCAGATTTTCGCAACGCACGGACCATTTGCCGTTCCTGGGAAAACCCGGCACGGATTCGTCCGGCCCGCCGGTCCAGCCGGCGCACATCAGGGCGGTGGCCGCCAGCAATCCGCCGTTGGCCGGCAAATAGGCCGGCAAATCGCTGCGTTGGAAATTGTGGCCGTTGGGTAAATAACGGTTCTTCGGCGCGTCGAGCAGGAGGAAATCGAGCGCCAGTTCCGGCTGGCCGGTGCGCGCGGCGGCCATCGCCGCCATGGGAAAATCCCAACCCAAGGAACGGTCCCATTGCCAGGTTTGCCGGACACGCTGCACCGCATGCCGCATGGTTTCCACATCCGCGCCATCGCCGGGCTGCATACCCAGTGCGCCGAGCAACGCCGGATGCTCCCAGTTCCATTTTGTGTAAGTGTCGGTCATGCCTTCCTGCATCAGATAAGCGCCATCCTGAACGGGCAGCGGCGAAAGATTTTTCAAAACCCGGTCCCAATGCGGTTCGCGTGGCAGTCCGAGCCGTTCGCGCCAGGTTTGTGCGGTGCGCAGGCCAAAACGCCAGTAAGCCAGCTCAAACGTCGGGTTGCTGGTCGTCAACGCGTCGGTATTTTCTGAAACAGTTTTTAACGGTGGGCCGAGAACAAATTGATTTCGTTTCGAGACAAACTCGGCATAGGCCGCCATGAATTCCGCCGATTCAAAGACGATTTGGCTCCAGCGCGTCAGAGCTTTGTTGTCCGGCTGTTGGCGAAAACAAAGTTCGGCATAATAAATGGGGTGCGGCTGTTGCCAGATGAGCAACGGCCCGATGGATGAGGGCGAATCGTGGCCGTCCGGGCCGATCATTTTTGGCCAGCGCGCGCCGCGATAGCCCTGGCGTTGAGCAGTATCGAGAGCCAGCGGCAGGATGCGTTCGTAAATCGCCAGGCTTCTTTCAAACAACTTGAAACGGTTCCAGGCCGTGAAATGGACACTGTGCCACCAGTGCATTTCCAGGTGGAATTTTCCATACCAACTGTTGCATAACAACCCGGTTTCCGCCGACGGCAGCGAGCCGGCACAATGCAACGCCGTGTTGTAGAGCGAAAGCACAACGCGCCGCTCCAGTTCAAGGGCACGCGGGTCGGAACTCCCACTCAAGTCAATCGCGCCGCCGTCATTCCAGAACTGGCGCCAATGTTTTTCCGCAGCGGACCGGGTCTGGGCGAAATCCGGCAGTTTGCCGGAAATTGATCCCGATGAGAAATGGCAGACAAATTCAAGCGTGTGGCCGGCTTTTGTGCTCAACAGGAATTCGTGCTCGGCACGCTGCGCCAATTCCACGCCGTCGTTCCATTGCAAACTGACGACATATTCGGTCGTGTCCAGTTTGCGCGCGAAGTTGGCGCGATACTTTGTCGGGCGCGAAAGCGTCGTCGTATGCCGGTCCGGGTGACTCCAATCGGCCATGCTCATTTCCCGTGAGGCGCAGGGAAACGCCAGGCGCACCGGCAACCGGCCATTCGCCAAAAACGGCGATTCAACGCGCACTGCAATCAAGTCCTGTTCGGGATGGCAACAGGTTTGAACGCGAACCGGTTGAGCTTCAAATTCAAAGTAACTTTCCAGCAAGCCGTCCCAGAGATTGAGCGTCTGGCGGATTTTTTTAAAATCGCCGGGCACCACCAGCGAGCCGTCGGATTTTTTCAATTCGAATCCAATCTGGCCGAGATGAAAGCGATGCGGATTTTCGCGCAGCCAGTTGAAGAGCGGCTCCTGTCCCGTGGCATCCGTCGCGTAACCGACCGGCCGGCCGTAGGTATCGTAGTCCTGGTACTGAAAAATTTTCGGGTCAAGCCCGGCGGGCAAGGGCGTGCTGTGCCAGGCCCAATGCGACGTGGTGCAGAGTGGAAATTGTTTCTCGCATACGGTGGAAAAGGTCTGCAACCCGGTCACGTCGGCGGTGAAGGCGAATTCGCCGTTGCCAACGGACAATGCGGAGAACGGATCGAACTGCGTGACGGCCGGATGGTGGCGGTGGACGAGCGCGCGGCGGTCAATCCGGCCGGAAACATCTTCAAACGCGGGCAACGGAGCCGCGGCGAGCACCAAACCCGCCGCGCCGGTGGTTTGGAGGAACTGTCTGCGGTTAATCCGCATTTTGACTTGGCTCGGTCGGCACCAGCGGCGGTATCGGACAATCCAGCGTGTCGGCCATGGCGCGGAGAAGTTCGGCTTCCGCTTCCAGAATGACGCCGTCGGCGCCGATGGTGTGAATACAGGCTTCGAGCAGGTTCTTTTTGATCAGCGGCGACGCCTGCGCGAGGCGGTTGAGCGCGGCGTCAATCTGGTTCACGCCACATTGTTCGCCAGGCAGCAATACCAGATCGGTCTCATCCGGCGCGCGCAGATACGGCATGCCGGTGGTAAAAGCTTTCTGAATTTCGACGGCGTCGCTGCTGCCGACGTTCGCCAGCGCCGAGAGCAAAACAGCGCAATCCGGCACCAGCGGTTTCATGGAATAAAATTGCACCACGGTGCGCGGCGCCTGACCGAATTGCGGCGCGAGATGATGAAGGACAATTTTTTGGAGGACGAATTCAAACAATTCAACCTTGCCGTCGCTCTCGATGAGCCATTGGAGCGTCTGCGAAAACTGCCTGAACTGATCGCTGGTCAAATGCCGGAGCGTACCCAAGGCAAGGTTAATCATCGGCAGATGAGCATGCGCGGCCGCCCTGGCGACATCCGGAAATAACGCGCCGGTTTTTTGCTGAATTGCCGGATCCACATGCTGTGCCAGCCCGGCAAGCTGCTGCGCGCGCGTGGGTCCATCGTTACTCAGCAGCATGGCGTAAATGAGCGCGACCGCGTCGAGCGGTTCACGCGCGGCGGCCTTCACACTGTCGGGTAATGACTCGCGCAATTGCTGGGCATAATGCAAATGCAGCGGCGTGGGATTGCCCAGATTCGGCAGGACCGAGTGCGACCTGATGACCGGCGGCCTTTCGGCGTCACCGGAAGCGAGAATGGCCCCGCCGAGCACGGTGCCGAAAAGGTTTGGCATGGGCTGGCGTTTTGGCCCGGAGGTTCCTTCGGGCGGCTGTTCGCGTCCGTCGTATCGGACGAAAGGAAATTGCCCGTCAAAATTCGGTTCGAAGACGCGGATACGCTGCCGGAGCGGCGGATGCGTTTCGAGCAGGCCGATGAATGGTTCGGAAACGCCGTTGCCAAAAAACATGTGGGACAATTCCTCGGCGTGCGCGTGACTGATACGGGAGCCGGTTTCGCCCAGGCCGCCGATTTTTTTCAGCGCGCCGGTGATCCCTCCTGGATTGCGGGTAAACTGGACGGAGGAGGCGTCAGCCAGGAATTCGCGCTGGCGGCTGACGGCGGCCTGGATGAGCCGTCCAAAGAAAACCCCAATATAACCGACGACCAGCAGCAAGAGGCCGAGCAGGGGCAACGGATTCTGGCCGCGCCCCCGTCCACCGCCACGCGCGGTTTGCAGCAGAACCCGTCCGATAACGGCGATACACAGGATGCCGAAAATGATTCCCATGAGCCGGAGGTTCAACCGCATGTCGCCGTTCAGAATGTGGCTGAATTCGTGGCCGATGACGCCCTGCAATTCGTCGCGCGAGAGCAGTTTCATGCAACCCCGCGTGACGGTGACGGTGGCGTCGCCGGCCTTGTGGCCGGCGGCGAAGGCGTTGATGCCATCCTCCTCGTCCATGACATAAACCTGCGGCACGGGTACACCGGAAGCGATGGCCATTTCCTCGACGACGTTGAGCAGTTTGCGTTCGTCGGGGTCGGTGGTATTGGGATTGATGAGCCGGCCGCCCATCATTTCCGAAACCACACTGCCGCCGGCGGCGAGCGCCGAGGTTTTATACAGGCTGCCGATGCCGATGATGGCCAGCGTGGCGATGCTGACGCCAAAGAAAATCTGCGGGTTCCAAACCGAAAACTGCGGCTGCTCCTGCCCATAATAATTACGGTTTTGATGCGCCTGGACACCGGAAAAAATCAGCAGAACCGCAACATAAATGGCGGCGATCATCGCAACGACCGCCATCGCGAAATAAATGACGAGCCACTTCGTTTTGCGGTGGACCTTATCCTGTTGCTGAAAAAAATCCATAGCATTTATGATTTACGATTTACGATTGATGATTGGCGCCAATTCGTCGGGCAGGCGCATCAATCATCAATCATCAATCATCAATCATAAATTCATTCAGAACTGCACCTTCGGCGCGTCCTTTTGTTCCGGCTTGTCAATGACGAACAATTCCGCCGGGCCGAAGTTGAACATGCCGGCGATGAGATTACTGGGAAAAACTTCGCGGTCGGTGTTGTAGGCCATCACCGAGTCGTTATACGCCTGCCGGGCGAAGGAGATTTTGTTTTCCGTCGAGGTCAGTTCCTCGCTGAGTTGCATCATGTTCTGGTTGGCCTTCAAATCGGGATAGGATTCGGAGACCATCATCAGACGGCTGAGCGTGCCCGCAAGACCACTTTCGGCAGAGACAAGGTTCTTCATGGCGCTGGCGTCGCCGGGATTGGCGGCGGCGGCCTGCGACGCAGTGTAGGCGATATTGCGCGCCTTGGTGACGTTCTCCAGCGTTTCGCGTTCGTGCTTGATATAACCCTTGGCGGTTTCGACGAGATTGGGGATCAGGTCGTAGCGGCGCTTGAGCTGAACATCAATCTGCGCATAAGCGTTCTTATAACGGTTGCGCAGGGTGACGAGTTTATTGTAGCCGCCGACAACGAAGCCGATGAGGCCAAGCAACACCACCAGCACGACAACGATAAAAATCAATCCAATAGCCATATTTTTCCTTTGTTCAAGTTGCTTAACCATTAGGTCAAAGCGTACCTCCCGGCAATGATAATTTGGGCGGAATTTTGGAATCGCCAGGCTGCTTCAACTCCGGCTGTCAGTACCGGCCTTATGACCCGGCGGCCGTTTTTTCCGGAGGCAACCACAACGAGAATGATGCGTAGTCAGCGGCTGCCCGGCACGGGGGCTTTAGCCAGGTCCGCCTTGGACATCGCCGGCAGATAGACCTGAAACGTGGAACCTTCTCCAGGTTCGCTTTCCACCTGGATGAAGCCGCCGTGGCTTTTGACGATAGATAACGTGGTGGATAGTCCCAAGCCGGTGCCTTTGCCCAGTTCCTTGGTGGTGAAGAATGGTTCGAAAATCCGGTCGCGAATGTCCGGTGGGATTCCGTGACCGGTGTCCGTTACTTCAATCAGCACGTACGGCACCGGTTTGGCCTCCGGGTTCAGCACTGGTGAAGTGCGCGTCAGGGATGAAATTGCGCACTCTCAACTTGAGTCCACCGCCTTTGGGCATGGCGTCGCGCGCGTTGACGCAAAGATTGAGCAGGACCTGGTGCAACTGCGTCATGTCGCCGGAAACAAAGGCGGCATCCGGAGCAACCTCGGTTTCAACCCGGATGGATTTGCTGAAAGTTTCGGTAGTGATGCGAATGACGTCTTTGGTGAGAAGTTGAGGGTTGACCGGCATCCGCTGGCCTTCCAGACCACGACCAAACCCCAGGACTTGCTTGATAATGTCAGCGCCGCGCTTGGCGCTGGCTTCCAACCGGGTCAACATGGCCAGGCCTTCATCGTCCTGAATCTTTTGTCGCAACAGGGCGGTGGAAATCAAAATGGGCGCCAGGATGTTGTTCAGATCGTGGGCGATGCCGGTCGCCAGGCGGCCAATGCTTTCCATCCGTTGGGCGCGCAGGAATTGTTCTTCCAGATGTTTTTTATCAGTAATGTCTCGACCAATGCCGACCAGACCGATGATATTGCCATGAGCGTCGCACCAGGGAACTTTCGTGGTGAGCAGCCAGCGGACTTCACCGTCTGGCCGAATGACTTTCTCTTCACGGTTGATGACCGGCTTTCCGGTTTTCAGCACCGCTTGATCATCCGCAAAAAACGCCTTGGCAATGTCCTTGGGAAACAGGTCGAAATCGGTTTTGCCGATGGCCCCGGCTTCAGTCTGGCAACCGAGGTTCCTCAAGTCACCGGCATTGGCCATGATTTTGCGCGCGGCATCGTCCTTGGCGTAAATGGCGTCTGGCAGGTTGTTAATGACGGTGCGCAGTAAATTACGTTCAGCCGTCAGTTTCAGCTCCGCTTCCTTTTGACGGGTGATGTCGCGTCCGCCGCCCACGAGACCAATGATGTTGCCGGCGGCATCGCGGCGGGGAACCTTCGTGGTGAGCGTCCAAAAGACTTCGCCATCAGCATTGATGACTTTTTCCTCATGATTGACATGCGGTTGTCCTTTCAACACCTCCAGATCATCGGCAAACAGTTTTTCGGCGACTTCCCTGGGAAAGAAATCAAAATCCGTTTTTCCCAGCACTTCCGCTTCATTTTTGCAACCCGAGACGCGGACGTCGGCGGCGTTGGACAGCGTTTTGCGCGCAGCCATGTCCTTGACGTAAATATAGTCCGGCAGGTTATCAATCAAAGCGCGCAGCAGGTTGCGCTCTTCCATCAGTTTGGTTTCCAACTCCCTTTGTTTGGAGATGTCTGACAGTACGCCGACCATGCGCACGGGCTTGCCTTCGGCGTTGTGGACCACATAGCCGCGATCCAACACTTCCGCATACAGACCGTTTTGGCACAAAAAACGGTATTCCTCACGCCAGAATTCCTTGTCGCTGCGGATCGCCGCTTGAATGCTGTCCTGTACGCGAGTCCGATCTTCCGGGTGAATGCGGTTGACCCAAAAGTTGACATCCGCAACCCGTTCGTTCGACGGATATCCAAAGGTTTCACTGGCCCCTTCGCTGCGCCACACCGCGTTGGTTTCCAGATCCCAGTCCCAAAAAACGTCATTGGTTGCGCGGGCAATTAATTTAATGCGTTCATCATCCGGTTGCGAGGCTCCCGGATTCTTTTGTCGAAGCGCCTGTTTTGGGGAAGATTTTTGCATCATCATTCCAGCCCGTAGTAATATTCCATTGCGCAGCGGTTCAAGATTCGATCCATGTTTGCCTGCCGTTTAATCAAAAGCCTTCCGAGGGCACATACAATCGTCTAATCTGGCCACGGATTCTTATTCGAGACACCGGCCCGGCGCAAGTTCAATTCCCTTTCACGGTTCCACCAGCACCGGCATGCCCGTCCACGCCAGTTGAATCAGATATTCTGCGTCCCAGTTTGCCAGCCGGAAACAGCCGTGCGACTCGGTGCGGCCAACCTGCTCCGGGCTGGGCGTGCCATGAATGCCGTAACCGGTTTTGTCCAACCCAATCCATGCCACGCCGACGGGGTTATTCGGCCCGGGTGGCAAAATCAGCTTGTGGCCAACGGCTTGCAGGTCCGGGGACTCGGGAAAAAGCTCCGGATCCACGGTGTAATTCGGGTTTGGCGCGATGACGACGACATGCAATTCGCCTACCGGCCGTTTCTCGACGCGCGCTGCTATGCTGCACGGGAAATGGGCCAGCAAGTTTGTTTCTAGGCCGAACGCCTCCAGAAATTTTCTGTCGAGATGAATGACGACAAATGCCGCTTTGTCCGCCGGCACGGGATAATTCACGTCGGGAATTTTCAAAACTGCGCCCGGCGCAATATTTGTCCAATTTACACCCGGGTTGAGCCGGCGAATCAATTCGGGATGCGAATGGCTTTTTTCAGCCACCAATTCAAGTTCCGTTTCATAATCCAGTGCCGTCTGCTGTGATTTGGCCAGCCACGTTTTGCCGAGCGGCTGGAGGTGCGCCAGGTCGTTTGTCGTCACGGTACAGGTCGTCAGCAAGGGCGCATCGAGCGTGAGCCGGGAACGCGTGTCGGCATCAAGCATGCCGGTCGCAGGCAGATTTTGCGTTTGTTGGAAGACCGCGATCGCCTCACGGGTCTGGGAACCGAGCGCACCGTCAATGGAACCGGGTGAAATCGCGCGCCGCGCCAGGGCGATTTGCGCCTCCAGCACATCATGAACCGGTCGCGGAAAATCGCCCGGCGATTGGCGCGTCAGAATCAGCGGTTGCGCCTGTCTCTTGATCGCAGGGGTTGAGGGTCGGGCAATTTTCCTGGGATGCTCGTGCCGCCAACAGAGCCACCCCCCCACCGCGATCGCCGCCAACACCAACAACCATGTCCAGCCCGCGCGCTTTTGACGCCGCACGCGGGAAGAACGAGGTCGAGTGTCGCGAGGCACGCGGGAATTAAGCCACAAGCAGCTCGCCAACCCAAGGTCGAACTGAAAATGAAGGGCGGACTGTTTCCATCTCGCCGCCGCCGCGGTGCTTCAATCCGAATTCAAAACCGCCTCGCCGATGAGTTTGGCGGCGGCTTTATAATCCATCTGGCCAGTATTGATAATCAGGTGGTAAAGCAGAGGATCGTCAATGTCGGCGTTAAAATACTTTTTCAAATAGCGGGCGCGGCCTTGATCTTCCCTGAGGCAGAATTTTTGCGCCTCGGCCCTGGTCATGTTGTAGTACTTGCAGGCATGCTCGACGCGCTTTTCGAAAGGAGCCACCAGCCGCACGTGCAGCACGTCCGGCCATCGGGCCGTGACCACATTGCCGCCACGGCCAATCAAAATCACCCTGCCCATCGCCGCGAGCCCCAGCATGGTCTCGGCGGTTTGATGTACGATGGTTTGCAATGGCGGATGCACCTCAAACATTTCGTCCAAAAAATCCTCAAGTTGCGAGACACGATCCTCGGGCAAAAATTTGGCCAGGCAGAGTGGCAAATTATGATCTTCCAGGACTTTGTCGATCAGGTTGCGGTCAAAAATTGTCCAAGGGACGGTGTTCCTGGAATGTTCCTGCAAATAATACGCAAGCTTCTCAGCCACCACCAAGGCTCCACACCCGGTTTGGCGGGAAATGGTCACTGCCCGGCAAACGCCGTTTTTTGTGAGTGTCCCGGAATTGTCGGCAGATTGCAGTTGGCTGCTGATAAACGATGTGCACGGATCAATGCCATGAGTTTCAATCATAACAACCTCCTGATTTTGGGGATGGGTACGCAGGATGGGGAACTTCCCTGCCTTTCGGTCCACGCAAGGCTTCGGGTGCCCGTTGGATTCGCATTCCGACCATAAATTGCCTCCACGCTTCAACCCCGCGACGCCCTTCCAGTGCGGCTTCGCCTTTTCATAATCCAAAGTACGCCCCTGGCATTGCTGATTTCAAGGGCATCAAAGCGATTTGATGGTGACTAATGTAAATTATAAAATCGCCGAACGATTGTTAATCATGCCGCACCTCTTTAAATCTGGTGCATAAAAGCGGCCGCCCGGCCCGGAACAGGAGACCTAGGCTTTGGCCAGCAGTTCGCGATACGCGTTGAAAATTTGATCCACCAGGGGTGATGATGCGACCGGCTCGCCGTCGAAAGTTGCCACCGGTATGATGCCAAGGGCACTTTGGGTGATGAAGATGCCTTCGGAATTTTTTAACGCCTCGGGTTTGACAACGCGCTTGTTGGTCAGCAGGCCGAGTGCCTGGCAGATTTCCAGCACAACTGCGCGCGTAATGCCCGGCAGCACACCGCGGCCCGTCGGGGTCGTGCAAATCTTGTCGTTGTAAACCCAGAAGACATTGCCGCTCGCGGTCTCCGCCACCTCGCCGTTGGTGTTGATCAGCAACGCCTCGTTCGCACCCCGCTCGGCGGCCTCGGCGCGCGCCATCACATGCGTGAGTTTGTTCAAGGTTTTGAAGGACGACAATGGATCGGCGGCCAACACCCGGAACGACGACGCGACCAAACTCCAATGAACCGGCGTCTCCAAACACGGCGTGGCATGCAAAGTCATCACCACGGTCGGCTGGCCATCCGCTTTCGGGGTATAGCCGCGTTCGCCAGGACCGCGTGTCAAGGTCAGGCGCAGAACCGCTTCCGGCATTTCATTTTTCTCAATCAGTTGCCCGGCGAACTGTTCCAATTCCCTGGCGGTAAACGGCGGTTTGATTTTCAGGAAATTCGCGCCACGCGCCAGGCGTTCCAAATGTTGTGGCATGCGGAACAAACGGCGGTTGACCACCCGAACCGTCTCAAACAGGCCGTCGCCATAAAGGAAGCCGCGGTCGTTGACCGGGATAACAGCTTCTGCTTCGGGCACGAAACTGCCGTTGAGAAAAGTGATCATGCGTTCCTAATGCGCCTCCATTATCCGAAACGCGGCGGCTTCGCGAGCAGAAAAATTGAGCCCTGAATTTCGCTGATTTTCGCGAAGCGACAACGCAACGGCACAAAGATTTTTTCAAAAAAGTTGTCCGGTTTTGGTTGAAACAGGCATTTATAGGTGAATGCAGGCGATGGATGACATGGCACTGCTGTGCGAATACGCCGCGCGCAAACGCGTCAGCCGTGCGCTGGAAAAGTTGCACCGTTAGCCGGGAATTTTATTATAGAGTCTCACGCTACTCCAAAAGGGTGGCCGACTCGCGGTTCCAAAGGATTCAAACAAGCAGCCGCAGAAGCCAATCGAATTGCTTCGCAGAATCGAACCATGATTCAAACGGATATAAGAAGAGCACAAACCATAGTTCCGCCCTGAATTCCCACCGACTCACTTTTCAATAAACGGCTTTGGAAAAGTTAATTATTTATCTGAATCGATTCATGTTCCTCCGTATCCATCTGTGGTTGATTCAGCGCCGCCAGAAAACCGGCGGCTTTGGCCAGCGTCTCCTCATATTCCGCTTCGGGATCGGAATCCGCCACGATGCCCGCGCCGACATTAAAATGCGCGAGGCCATCTTTGCAAATCGCCGTGCGGATGGTAATGCTCAACTGGCTTTCGCGGTTGAATCCGAGATAGCCGTGGCAGCCGCAGTAAGGTCCGCGGGCGATTGGCTCCAGTTCATCAATGATCTCCATCGCACGAAATTTAGGCGCGCCGGTGATGCTGCCGCCCGGAAAGCACGATGCCAGCGCGGCAAAGTGCGTGACCTCTGTCCGCAACCGACCTTCGACGGTTGAAACCAGATGTTGCACCTGGGCGAATTTTTCGAGCTTGGCCAGCTCCGGCACTTGAATTGAGCCGAATTCGCAAACCTTGCCGAGATCGTTGCGCAGTAAATCGGTGATCATTACCAGTTCAGCCAGTTCCTTGGCGCTGGTCTGGAGTTCGTAGGCGAGTTGCGCGTCGCGGGTCGGGTCGGGGTCGCGCGGGCGCGTGCCCTTGATCGGCTTCGTCCGGATATGCGAACCGCTCAGGCGCAAAAACAACTCCGGCGACGACGACGCCAATTGGAAATCGTCACAGTCAAAAAATGCTGAAAATGGAGCAGGAGAAACGGAACTCAACCATTGGAACAATTCCCAGCCCCACAACGTTGGACCGCCGAGCACTGTCTCGGCCCGTTGGAGCGATTTCCCGTCGCCGAGCCGGGACGGTGCTCGGCGCTCCACGGACAAAGCTGCGGTGAGCCGTTGCGAAAGGTTCACCTGGTAAATGTCGCCGCCACGAATATAACGCTGGGCGCGTTCGACGGCAGCGATGAACTCCGCGCGGGATACATTGGATTGTAGCCGCGTTTGTGAAAACGCGGCCGTTTTAGTGAAATTTCCGGCCGGCGTTTTCACAAACGCTGCTACCCGTGACAGTTTGTCCAGCCAGAATTTCAACTGTTCTTCTGCCCGGGCTTCACTCCGTGAACCGTCGGCGTCGAGGCCGGTGGAAACAACGCAAACTGCGCCGAGTTGGTGGTCGAAAACAACCAGACTGTCGTAAAAACCAACGTGGCAATCGGGCAATTCCAAGTCGTTGGCGGCGCGGCGCGGGAGTTTCGGTTCGGTGAAATTTTTCAAATCGTAGCCCCAGTAACCAAAGCAGCCGCCCAGCGGAAACGGCAGGTCAATCTCGTCTAATAATTCAAACCGCGCCATCAGCGCGTCCAACACCTGCCACGGGTCGCCAAACTGGACGTAGCCGCCGTTGTCAAACGGCGGAACTGTCCGCGAATTCACATTCGCGGCTACAATTTCGCAACGCGAGCCGGACGACTGAAAAGTGAGAAATGGGTTCGCCACTACAAATGAATAACGGGCGGATGACAGATCAAACGCCGAGGTCCGGAGCAAAACGACGCCGCGCTCACCCCGCAAATTTTCGACAAGCGATTCCGGCGTATGCGGGGTGGTAATTTCCTGAATCAACGGGCGCATGTTTCAAAGGCAGAAGGCAGAAGGCGGAAGGCAGAATGCAGAAACGACAAATCGGCCAAAGCGAGCCTTTGGCGAACACTTCCGCCTTCTGCATCCTGCCTTCTTCATTTTTAGGCAAACGCCTTGGGGATGACACTGGGATGACCGACCCGGCGCTCGTAATCCAGAATGATTTCAACGGCTTCCTGCGGATCGTCAGTCACCTTGACGAGGTCAAGGTCACCGGGGCTGATGAATTCGTGTTTGTCCCGCAGTTCAGTTTTGAGCCAGCGCAGCAGCCCGCTCCAGTGCTCGCGCCCGAACAGGATGAGCGGGAATTGCGGGATGCGCTCTGTCTGCGCCAGCGTGATGATTTCGAAAAATTCGTCGAGCGTGCCGAAGCCGCCGGGCATGAAGACAAAACCGAGGCTGTATTTCGCGAAGCAGACCTTGCGCGCGAAGAAATAGTGAAAGTGCAGTGGCAGGTTGACAAAGCGATTACCGGCTTGTTCGTGGGGCAGTTCGATGTTGAGGCCGATGGATTTGCCACCGCCCTGGGCCGCGCCCTTGTTCGCAGCTTCCATGATGCCGGGTCCGCCGCCGGTGATGACGGCGAGATGGTGCTGCGCCAGGCCTTTGGCAATCGCAGCGGCGCCGTGATAATACTTGTCGCTGGGGCGCATTCGCGCGGAGCCGAAAATCGTGACGGCCGGGCCGGCCTGTGACAGCGTCTGAAACGAATCCACAAACTCGGCCATGATGCGGAAGATGCGCCAGGGGTCTTCGCGGATGAAGGAAGTTGAGTCGCTCATGGCGGGAGAATAATCAAGCGCCGGAAAATGAAAAGGCCGGAGACAAGGCAAAATCTCCGGCCGGTGCTACAGCCCGGTTCCTCAAGAGCAGCCGAGGCTTTCACCACAATTCAGGCACTTGTAGCAGGCACCGTTGCGCACTGCCACGTGGCCGCAACTTGGACACGTCGGCGCGTCCTCCTGGAAGTGCGCCACGGAGTCACTCAGACTCTTTACGGTGCGCTCGGCAGGTGCATGGTGGCCATTGCCGTTGCCGCTTTTTTCTTCGAGTGCATCGTTATCCTCGGCAATCGGCAATTCAGGTACCGGGCGGTTCACCTTTTTTTTTAGCTCTTCCATCAAACCGGGCATGGCCAGTTCCGGTTGGTTGCGCACGGCGGCAACGTTTTCGCGGTAACCGGGCACGAATTGCAGCGCAAGCCAGCGAAACACGTAGTCCGTGATGGACGCGGCGTTGCGGATTTCAGGATTTTTGGTAAATCCGCTCGGTTCGAACCGCTGATGCGCGAATTTTTTCACGAGCGCTTCGAGCGGCACGCCATATTGCAAGGCGATGCTGGTGAGCGTGCCAATACTGTCCATCAAACCGCCGATCGTCGAACCTTCCTTGGCCATCGTAATGAACAATTCGCCCGGCTGGTCGTCCTCGAACAGTCCCACCGTCATGTAACCTTCATGGCCGGCAATGTCGAATTTGTGCGTGACCGCCGTGCGCGTATCGGACAGGCGGCGACGGAGCGGTTTGCCGGCCTCAGTGCGCAGCCTGGCCACTTCGGCTTCGAGTTCCTTGAGGCGGGTTTCCAGTGCCGAGGCTTCGGCCACGGCCGCACCACTGGAACCGTCGCTGCTCTTCCTGGTACTCAGCGGTTGCGAAAGTTTTGAGCCGTCGCGGTAAATGGCCACACACTTGAGTCCCATCTTCCATGCCTGCACGTAGGTGTCGCGGATTTCCTCCACCGTGCTTTCCTTTGGCATGTTGACGGTTTTGGAAATGGCGCCGCTGATGAATGGTTGTGCGGCCGCCATCATCTTCAAGTGCGCCAGATAATGAATGCTGCGCCTGCCTTTGAAGGGTTTGAAGGCGCAATCGAAAACCGGCAGATGCACCGGCTTTAATCCGCTCCGCACCGTTTTGCCGTTTTCCTCCACGTCTTCGATCGTGTCGAACTTCTCGATGTGGGCGATGATGTTCCTGATTTCCACCTCGCTGTAACCGAGGCGGCGCAGCGCGTCCGGCACGCCGCGATTGACAATCTTCAACATGCCGCCGCCGGCCAGGAGCTTGTACTTGACCAGCGCAATGTCGGGTTCCACGCCGGTCGTGTCACAATCCATCAAAAACGCGATGGTGCCCGTCGGCGCGAGGACGGTGACCTGCGCATTGCGGTAGCCATGTCGCCGACCCTTGGCCAGTGCGACTTCCCAGGTCTTGCGTGCCTCATCCTTGAGGTAGCCGAACTCTTCGCTCGGATGAATGTTTTCCACGGCGTCGCGGTGCAGTTGGATGACACCGAGCATGGATTCGATATTATCCGGCTGGAGCGGCTGAGTAACGTGCGCGCAGCGGGCGTCGCGGTAACCCGGAAACGACCCGATGCCGGCGGAAATTTCCGCGCTCTGTTCGTAGGCGTGGCCGGTCATGATGGCCGTGATGGCGCCGGCGAGCGCGCGGCCTTCGTCGCTGTCGTACGGCAGACCGTAGCTCATGCAGAGCGAACCGAGGTTGGCGTAGCCGAGGCCGAGCGTGCGGAAAATGTGCGAGTTCTCGGCGATTTCCCTGGTCGGATAACTGGCACTGTCCACGATGATTTCCTGCGCGGTGATGTAAATGCGCACGGCCGCCTTGAATCGTTCGACATCGAACGTGCCGTCTTCGCGCTTGAACTTCATCAAGTTGAGCGACGCCAGATTGCAGGCGGTGTTGTTGATGAACACGTATTCGCTGCACGGATTGGTTGAATGAATCGGCTCGGTGCCCTTG
This sequence comes from uncultured bacterium, assembly GCA_963723125.1. Lineage (GTDB taxonomy): Bacteria > Verrucomicrobiota > Verrucomicrobiia > Limisphaerales > UBA11358 > UBA11358. The sequence continues at coordinate 212,605 of CAVRPQ010000006.1, read as the reverse complement.
CACGTGTGCCATTTCTGAATCGCGCCATCGTATTGCATTCCCGGATCGCCGCAGATATGAGTGCCTTCGGCAATTTTATAGAGCAATTTGGCGGCGTCTTTCTTTTCCAGCGGCTTGCCGGTGGTGACGGCGCGCGTCTGCCATTCCTCGCCCGCGAGCGCTGCCTGCATGAATTCGTCGCTGGCGCGCACGGACAGGTTTTCGTTTTGATACATCACGCTGCCGTAGGCGTCGCCGTTGTAGGAACCATCATAGCCCTGCTCGATGAGCGCCCAGGCCTTCTTTTCCTCTTTTTGCTTGGCGTCAATGAATTCCTCGATGTCGCCATGCCAATCGCGCAACGTATTCATCTTGGCCGCGCGCCGGGTCTTGCCGCCGGATTTCACGACATTGGCAACCTGGTCATAAACCTTCAGAAAACTCATCGGGCCGCTGGGCCGGCCGCCACCGCTTAGCTTTTCACGGGCGGAACGGAGCGGCGACAAATCCGTGCCGGTGCCGGAGCCGTATTTGAAGAGCATGGCTTCACTGTGGGCGAGGCGCATGATGTCTTCCATGTTGTCCTCGACCGACTGGATGAAGCAGGCGCTGCCCTGCGGATATTCATATTGCGTCGCCGCGCGTTCGGCCTGGTGTGCCTTGCGATTGTAATACCAGTTGCCCTTGCCGGAATTTTTGCCGATGCCGTACTGATGATACAATCCGACATTGAACCAGACTGGCGAATTGAACGCGCCATATTGGTTCAGGCAGAGCCAGGTCAACTCGTCATAAAAAACTTCCCCGTCGGCCTTGCTGAAATAACCATCCTTCACGCCCCAATCCGCAATCGTCCGGGAGATGCGGTGAATGAGCTGGCGCACCGAGGTTTCGCGCTCGGACGTGTGTTGCTCGCCGTAAAAGTATTTTGAAACGACGACCTTCGTGGCCAGCAGCGACCACGGCTTCGGCACCTCAACGTTTTCTTGCTTGAAAATCACCTTGCCGGCGTCGTCGGTGATTTCCGCGTTGCGACGGTCCCATTCAATCTGGTCGAACGGCTTGACTTTCGCGTCACTGAAAATACGCTCGACGCGCAATGACTTTTTCGCCGTGCTCATGTCTTTATTTTTGATATTGCGCCCTGCGGCCACCGACGCGGTGCGGCGGCGGCTTTTGTGCGACGCTGGCGCCATCACTTCTTCCCGTGCGTCAATCATGGTTTTCCTTTTTCAAGATGGTTGAAATTTCACTTTCAGACAAATCACCCGACCGCCTCAGAACAGAAGAACGGTCGGGAAAATCCACTTTTAAGCCTGCTTTATGAGATTCTGCCATTCTACCGGCTTCCGACAAAACCCCATTTAGTGGGCAACGAACTGACCTTATACCCAACATATTGTGGTGACAAGAAAAATTTGCAAAAAAGTTACACGAACGATATTCCCCAGATAAAACCCGGAAAAACCCGCGTCTGTGCTGCAACAATCGCAACTTATTCGCCGTTGTGAACAAAAATCAGCGCCGTTTTTTCGAGCGTGATGAAGCAAATCCGCGGGACCGTTCCCGGGACGCGGGCTTGGGTTTGCGAATTGGCTCCACCGTTTGGGGGCGCGGTTTTGGCGCCAGCACGATGGGACAACCTTCATAGCCAAAAGCCCGCCGCATCTGGTCGGCCAGATATTTTTTGTATTGGTCGGAAAACAGTTCGTCGCGGTTAATGAACAGCAGGAATGTCGGCGGCGCCTGCCTGACCTGCGTCGCGTAGAAAAATTTCAGGCGATGTCCCAGATTGCTGACCGGCTGGCGGCGTTCGACGGCATCGCGCAACGTGCGGTTCAGAATGGCCGTCGGAATTTTTTGCTGCAACTGCGCGGTGACATAACGAATGGCTTCCAGCAAACGGTCGAGGTGAAACCCGGATCTGGCCGAGGTGAAAATCACCGGCGCGTAGTCGAGGAAGAACAATTTTTTCTGCACCCAACCGGCAAATTCGCCAAGCGTGGACATTTCCTTTTCCTGCCCTTCGCGCCGCTCCTTCCGGTTGCGCCGGACGATTTCCTCCTCCCGCGCCCGGTGGACGTTTTCTTCAAACAAATCCCATTTGTTGACGACGACGATGCAGGCCTTGCGGTTCTCGACGATGACATCGGCGATTTTTTTGTCCTGTTCAGTGATGTCCATCTCCGCGTCGAGGACCAGAATCGCGATGTCGCAACGCGCGATGGAATCCTCCGCGCGCTGGACGCTGAAAAATTCGATCGAATTGTCCACGCGCCGCGCCTTCCTCATGCCCGCCGTATCAATGAGAATGTATTTTTGCCGCACTCCGTCGGTTTCGACCTCGAACGGCACGTCTATCGCATCACGCGTCGTGCCGGGGATTGGCGAAACAATGACGCGCGACGATTGTGTTAAGGCGTTTATAATCGACGACTTGCCGACGTTTGGCCTTCCAATAATCGCCAGTTTCAACGCATGCGAGTCAGTAGTCAGTAGTTGGTGGTCAGTAGCCGGCACGTCCGTACCGCCCTCTCCTTTGCTACTGACTACTGACTGCTGACCACCGACTTCGGGTAAAAGGCCAATCGCCGCTTCCATCAACTCTTCAATTCCCCCCCCATGAATGGCGCTGACGGGAAAGATTTTCTCGAAACCGAGTTCGGCGAATGCGTCGGCGTCTCTTTCGGTGCGGCTCGTGTCCGCCTTGTTGGCGGCAACCAAAATGGATTTCCCGCTACGGCGGAGGCGGACGGCAACTTCGCGGTCCAGTGGCACAACGCCTTCCTGGGCGTTGACCACCAGCAGGATGACGTTCGCCGATTCAATGGCCAGTTCCACCTGTTCCAGCGCAGCTTTGATGATGACATCGCCGGCTTTTTCGCCGCGCAATAAACCGATGCCGCCGGTGTCCACGAGCGTGAAGGCGTGCCCGCCCCATTCGGCTTCGGCGGTGACGCGGTCACGCGTGACGCCGGGCTGGTCATGCACGATGGCGATGCGCCGTCCAACGATACGATTGAACAGCGCCGACTTGCCGACGTTCGGCCGCCCGACAATGGCGATCAAGCATGACACACGCGCAGGATGAAGCAGTTCGCGGTGCAGCGGAAGTTTTTCCGTCAATTGAATTGTCTTGCTTTCAAGGACGATTGTGTCAGAAAAGCTGCAGTGAACTGCGGAAGGTTCACGGCCTCACCAAAACCAACAAGAACCCTTAAAGAAAGTTACTACCTATGAATGATACTGGAAATACGGCAGCCGCCACGGCCATGGGTCTGGGAATGATTCTGTTTATGCTGTTTATACTCGTCATCGCTGTGGCGGTTTATGTGTTCTTCTGTTTTTGTTGCAAGCGCATTTGTGAGAAATGTGGTGTGAATCCGGGCGTCCTGATTTGGATTCCGATCGCCAACCTGGTTCCCCTGTTACAGGCGGCCAAGATGCCGGTCTGGATGATCATCCTCTTCTTTATCCCGCTCGTCGGCCTGATCATTTCCATCATGATGTGGGTGAAAATCTGTCAGGCGCGGGGTAAAAGCGGATGGCTGGTGATCTTGTTGTTCATCCCGATTGCTAATTTGATCTTTATTCCTTACCTGGCGTTTTCGGAATAAAAATCACTTCAATTTCCCCATCAAACTTCTGGCGCGGTGGACCCAGACGCGGTCGCGTTTGCGCTGGAAGGCCGGCGCGTGGACGTCGTCGCTCAAAACGTCCTTGAGTTCGGCGCGGGCGAGGTCGGGCTGGTTTTTCGCGAGGTAAAGTTCGGCGAGTTGGACCTTGGCGCGCGGGTAGGAATGATTTTGCGTGATGTGCTGCCAGTACAGCAGCGCGTTGTCGGTTTCGCCCAGGGCGGTGAGCGTTTCGGCCAGCGCCATCATGGTATATCCGTAATCGTGATCGGGCTTTTCTTTCATGACGCCTTCGAGCAGGGGACGCGCTTCGGCGGGGCGTTTCAGCCGGAGCAGGCATTGGCCAAGATGTGCGCGGGCGTCAATGTCGGTGGGATCGCGTTCGAGCGCGGCGCGGTAACACTTTTCCGCCTCAGCCAGTTTGCCACGTTGGAAATAAAGATCGCCCAGTTGGAAATGGTGGTAGGCATTGTCCAGATGATGGATTTGCGCCTGAAGTTCCTTGATGCGTTTGCGGCTTTGTGCGCCGGGCAGTTCAAAACCACGGGTGACGGACATTGCGGAAGCGCGATAGACGAGAAAGAAATAAAGCACGGCGTTGAGCACCGGGAAAATAAAGATGAACACAGCCCACAACCATTCCTGCCGCCGGATCGCGTCAATAAACATCCAGATTTGAAATGCCGCAAACGCCAGCCAAATCGGGCTGCTGATCAGATAATTCCACTGGGTAAAGTCAGTCAGCAAGGAAGCGAACATGCTGCGAAGTTAAATTAAAAAATGGCAATTAAAAATTAAAAATCGCTGCGTTTCACGCGTCTTTGCGTTAAATCTCCGGCGTGGCCTCCGGGAAAATCAAAAGGAATTTGCGCCGGGCGTACGAACTCATGCGCGCGCGGTTCGGTCACCTGCATTGGTGGCCGGGGGAAACACCGTTTGAAGTTTGCGTCGGCGCCATTCTCACACAAAACACCGCGTGGACAAATGTCGAACGTGCAATCGCCAATCTCAAGGCTGCGCGGGTGCTGGAACCGGAAAGGCTGTTTGCCCTGCCGGCGTCCAAGTTGGCGAAACTCATCCGTCCCGCCGGTTATTTCAATGTGAAAGCGCGGCGACTGCGATCGTTTTTGCGTGTGCTGGTGGAAAATTTTGGCGGTGATTTGCGGCGGTTGTTTGCCGGCGAGACTGCCGTTGTCCGCGCGCGTTTGCTGGCTGTCAACGGCATCGGGCCGGAGACGGCGGACAGCATGTTGCTCTACGCGGGCGGGCATCACAGTTTTGTGATTGACGCCTACACGAAACGGATTTTTCAGAGGCATGGTTGGAGTCATGCGAAAGGCAAAGGACAGAAGGCGGAAGGCAGAAACCCAAAGTCATCGGACGGTTACGACGAATTGAAATCACTTTGCGAGTCGGCGTTGAATCAAAAAGTCGGCGCGGCGCGGCTGGATTACTGGCAGGATTATCATGCACAACTGGTGATGGTGGGGAAACATTTCTGTCGGAGGCGCGCGCCGTTTTGCGAACAATGTCCGCTCAAACCGCTGCTCCCGAAAATTTGAATAAAAACGTCAATGCGGTGTCCATAACTGCGGGCGAACTGTTCACTTGTTTTCAGGACGGTTCGCGTTAATTATCTGCGGGTCCGCCAGCATGAATCCATCGCTCATCATCGTGCCAACTTACAATGAACGGGAAAACCTCCCCCGCATCGTGCCGCGGCTTTTATCGCTCCCGGTGAAGGTGGATGTCCTGGTCGTGGACGGCAATTCATCCGATGGCACGGGGCAAACCGCGGATGAACTCGCGGCGAAACACCCGGAAGTTCATGTTCTCCACGAAACGAGTAAAAGCGGCCTGGGCCGCGCTTACATCGCCGGTTTCAAATGGGCGCTGGAACGCGGCTGCGAATTCATTTTTGAAATGGACGGCGATATTTCGCATGACCCCGACGATGTCCCGAAATTTTTGGAGGTGGCGAAAAAACAAAACGGCGACCTGGTGCTTGGTTCACGTTATACCGGCGGCGTGCGCGTGCTGAATTGGCCGCTCAAACGCCTGCTCCTTAGCCGGTGCGCCGGTATCTACGTCTGGCTGGTTACGGGAATGCCCTTCACCGATCCGACCGGCGGCTACAAGTGTTTCCGCCGCCGGGCGTTGGAGGCCATCAACCTCGATGCCATTAAATCCGATGGTTACAGTTTTCAAATTGAGATGACGCACCGCCTCTGGCGCGCCGGTTTCAGGGTTATGGAAGTGCCGATCACCTTTACCGAACGCGTTGAAGGCAGTTCCAAACTGACGCGCCACATCATCAACGAGGCGTTCTGGATGGTCTGGCGATTGTGGCTGCAAAACGGTTGCCGGCGCAAACCGTGCTCAAAACCTGAACGTTTGCCGCAGAAGTCCGTCAAAACTTAAAGTGAAAGGAAATCCAATGAAGATAAGCCTGATTGTCATATTTGCCGTGGTTGGATTGGTTTCGCTGGCCGTTCCGGTCCAGGCGGCGCCCAGGCCCAAAGTTGGTGAAACGGCGCCGCTGTTTACCGGTCAGGACCAGAACGGCAAAACGGTGGCGCTGGCCGATTGGATCGGCAAGAAGGTCGTGCTGCTCTATTTTTACCCGAAGGATTTCACGTCCGGTTGCACGAAGGAGGCCTGCGGTTTTCGGGACCGGATGGGCGACTTGCAGAAGGACAACGTCGAGGTCCTGGGCGTCAGTTTTGATTCCGCCAAAAGCCACCAGGAATTCATCGCCAAATACAAGCTGAACTTTTCCCTGCTGGCCGATCCTGACGGAAAGATTGTGGACCTCTATGGCGTGCGGATGGACCGTTTGGACATGGCGCATCGTGTCAGTTTCCTTATCGGGCTGGATGGCAAAATTGTTCATGTCACCGACGCGGGCAATCCGGCTGTTCACTTTGAACAGATGGAGGCAGCCATCGCCGCTCTCAAAACGAAGTAAGACCATTGGTGAAAAACCTTTTTCATCCGCCTCGCGCCTTTTAACCTGTTTTTGTGCCACTTCAAATCGGCGAGCGGCTGGGTTTGACGATTGACGACATTGCGTTTGGCGGCGAAGGCGTCGGACGCGTGAATGATTTCGTCGTATTTGTACCGTTCGTACTCGTTGGTGAAGTCGTTGAAGCCGAGATCATCGAGGTCAAGAAGCATTTTGCGCGAGCGAAGCTGGTGCACGTCGAAAAGCCGTCGCCGGAACGGGCCGGGCCGGAGTGCCGTTACTTTGGCCAATGTGGCGGTTGTCAATACCAACACATTGAATACGCCACTCAGCTCCGGCTCAAACAAAAGCAAATTGGAGATTTGTTTGAACGGGTCGGAAAATTTTCGCCCGACGTGGTCGCGCCGGTGATTCCCTGTCCACAGCCCTTCGGCTATCGCAACCGCATCATGGTGCGCAGCCAGTGGAACAAACCGGAACAGAAGTTGAACATTGGTTTCGTGCGCCGGGACTGCGGTCTGGTCGAGGACGTTGAGGAATGCAAAATCGCCGAGCCGGCCCTGAACGAACAACTTCAGCACGTTCGCGCGCATCCACCACCGCGGGGCGGTTTGAAGGTCGTGCTGCGCACGCTGCCGGAAAACTGGGACGTTCCCCCGGATTCTTTTTTTCAAATTAATTTTTTCCTGTTGCCCAGGCTCGTGGAAACCGTGCGCAAATTTCTTTCCGCCGGTGGCGCGCGGCATTTGATGGATTTGTATTGCGGCGTTGGTTTTTTGGGAATTGAGCTGGCGGATGCGATCGAATCCTTCATCGGCGTGGAATATGACCAGCGCGCGCTCGAATCGGCGCGGCGCAACGCCGCAGCGCGCAAAATCAGCAATGGGGAATTCATCGCCGGGAAGGTCGAGGAGGTTTTGCCGGATTTATGGAAACGGTTTTCACCACCAGCGACAGCGGTTTTGCTTGATCCGCCCCGCAAGGGGTGTCTGCCGCAGACGCTGAAAATGTTGCGCGAGACCAGGCCGGCGCAGGCCATTTATGTTTCGTGCCATCCGGCGACGATGGCCCGGGACTTGAACATTTTATGCAAGGAGGGTGTCTTTGATTTGATGCAGGTACAGCCGTTGGATATGTTTCCCCAAACACAACATGTCGAATGTGTGGCAGATTTACGGACAGGAGAAAGGCTTGCCAAATTGCCAAACTTGAGTTCAACTGAACAAACCCGATGATGATGGACGCGCAAACGGACCCGCGGAGGAATTTTGTTCCGCGTTTGTTGCCATGGTTTCTGGCAGCGTTGGCGCTGGTGGTTTATCTGCTGACCCTCAATTATTGGGTTTCCTTGTTCAATCTCAAGGCCGTGGCCAGAACATCGGGCTGGATGTGGCAGCCGGAAGTTTACAATCCCGTTGCCTTCGTCGTTACGCGGCCGTTTCATTGGCTGCCGACGGCCCAGATTCCGCTGGCGCTGAATGTATTTTCCGCAGTCTGCGCGGTGTTAACGCTGGGGTTGCTGGCGCGGTCGGTGGCCCTGCTGCCGCATGACCGGACGGATGCCCAGCGCCGGCGCGAACAGAGCCCTTTTTCATTGTTGACCATCCGCAACGCGTGGTTGCCGCCGGTTTTTGCCGTGGCGGTGTGCGGCTTGCAGCTCACCTTCTGGGAATGCGCGACCAATTACACCGGTGAAATGTTTGGCCTGCTGCTGTTCGCGTTTGTGATTTGGTCTTTGCTGGAGTACCGCCTGGATGAACACGAATCGCGATTATTTCTGGCGGCGTTCGTCTATGGCGCGGGCATGACCAGCGATTGGGCGATGGTATGTTATTTTCCCGCCTTTCTCGCCGCGATCATCTGGATTCGTGGGCTGAGTTTTTTTAATCCCCGGTTTCTGGGACGAATGTCTCTTTGCGGCCTGGCGGGCCTGACGTTCTATTTATTATTGCCGCTGGCGGTGGTGATTTCAGGCAAAGTGCCGATAACATTCTGGCAGATGTTGCATTTGAATCTGTCTTCACAATTTTCCGTGTTCGCGGCTTTTTTCGACAATGGCGACGTACGGAAGGTTTTAGCATTGATGTCATTAAGCTCATTGATCCCGGTGTTGATGCTGTCCATCCGCTGGCATTCAACATTTGGCGACACCAGCCAGATGGGCCGGGCGCTGGCATCCCTCATGTTCCACTTCGTGCATGCGGTCTTTCTGATTTTGTGCGTTTGGGTTGTCTTTGATCCGCCGTTCAGCCCTCGGGAAAAGGGTTTCGGATTGACGCTCTACTATTTAAGCGCGCTGGGCGTGGGCTATTACAGCGGATATTTCTTGCTGGTTTTTCGAAAAGAACTCGGCACCCGCTTTCTGCCACAGGGAACGCCTCAATTTAATTTGGGGAATTTCCTGGCAGTGACGATGGTCTGGCTGCTTTTCTTTGCGGCGCTGGTGGGGCTGGTTTACAAGAACGCACCGCAAATCCGCGCAGCCAACAGCGACACGTTTCAACGCTATGCTTCGCTGGTGGTGGAAAACCTGCCCCGGACAGGTGGCGTATTGTTGAGCGACGATTGGCGGCCTCTGTATCTGACGGAGGCAGCACTCGCCCGTGACGGCCGCGCGAAGGATTTTGTTTTTCTGGACACAGATTCCCTCGTTTTGCCGGCCTATCATCAGTTTCTACATGAAAAATATCCAAAACTTTGGCCGGACACCTTCAATGCCAGGGACACCAACACGATCAGTCCCCTGCAGCTGCTTGTTCTGTTAACAACGCTGGCCAAAACCAACGACCTTTACTATTTGCATCCGAGTTTTGGTTATTATTTTGAACAATTTTACATGCAGCCGCATGGTTTGGTGTACCGGCTCAAAACCCTGCCCAGTGATTCCTTGTTGCCGCCGTTGCCGGACAACAATGAAATTGATGAGAATGAGGCTTTTTGGGCGCGCGCGGAACTGCAGGCGTTCAAGCCCATTGAACGCACCCTGGCTGCTCGCCATCCAGAGGAGTCCCAATCCTGGGGCGAGAGCATGCTCGCTGGGTTGCACGTGCCGCAGGAACAGAACCTGAACGCCGTCGTCGCCGGGGCGTTTTACTCACGCAGCCTCGATTATTGGGGCGTCCAGCTGCAACGCGCCGGGAACCTGGCCATCGCTGCCGAACATTTTGAGATGGCACAAAAACTTAATCCCGACAATGGCGTCGCGCGTATCAATCTCCAGTTCAATCACAGCCTTCAGGCAGGCGATAAGGTCCCGGTGGACCTGGCCAAAACCTCGCTGGATCAATTTGGCAGGTACAATTCCTGGAGCGCCTTGCTGGATGCCGGCGGGGCGTTCGACGAGCCCAGCTTTTGCTTCGCGAACGGCCTCGTCTGGATACGAAACGGGTTTTTCCGTCAGGCGCTGGCGTTGTTCGTGCGCGTCTGCCAGCTCGAGCCGGATAACCTGCCTGCGCATTTTTGGCTGGCACAGCTCTACGGTTTCAACCGCTTGCCCGACCGCGCGTTGAAAGTGGTCCAGGATATCCGCAGCCAGCCGGAAAAATTCTCCCTCGACGAAACCAACCGGATGCAACTCTCGCTCATCGAGGCGGCGGCTTATTTTCAAAAGGATGATCTTGCCCGCGGCACACAACTGCTCGACACGGAGATCTCACAGAATCCGACGAACAATGCCCTGTTGGCGACCGCCGCGCAATTTTTTGTGGCCAAGGGCCTCTACACCAACGCCCTTAAGGTTATTAACGCCAGATTGCGGGATTTGCCTGATGATCCAAACTGGTTGTTCAGCAAAAGCTACGTTTATCTTCAGATTAAGGATTATGACAAGGCCATTCCCGTGCTCAGTCAGATCCTGTCCCAGCAAGCCGACAACAATACCGCGCTGTTTAATCGCGCCATTGCTTATCTCAGCGCCGGCAAGCTCGATGACGCGCGCGCCGATTATGAGAAGCTGAACCAGACCTTCACCAACTCATTCCGGATTGACTATGGACTTGGCGAAATTGCCTGGCGCAAACACGAAACCAACAACGCCATCAAGTATTACAAACTCTATCTGGCCAACGCGAATACCAACACGGCCGAAGCAACCAACATCTTGCAGCGGCTTCGCCAACTCGAAGGCACATCGCATTGAAATTGTGTGCCAGATGCTGGAATGGTGAACGGAAGGCCGGTTGAGGGATTGTTCTTTTGTTCTTTTCGTGGTTAAATTCGTCCCGTGAAACTGCTCTTCATCGGCGATATCGTGGGGCAACCCGGCCGGCGCGCGGTCAAGGAACTCCTGCCCAAACTTCGCGAAGAACACGCGCTCGATTTCTTCGTTGCCAATGGTGAAAACTCCGCCGGCGGCTCCGGTATCACGCCTAAAACCGCCGGAGAAATTTTCTCCGCCGGCGTGGACGTTATTACCAGCGGCGACCATCTGTGGGACCAGAAGGAAGTCATGGAGTTGCTCGCCGCCGAAAAGCGTTTTCTGCGTCCGTTGAATTATCCGCCCGACGTGCCCGGACGCGGCAGCGGTGTTTTTCAAATTCAAAACTCAACGCTCAAAATTGCGGTTCTGAATGCGCAAGGTCGCACCTTCATGCCACCGCTGGAAAATCCATTCCTGCTCGCGGCCGAGGCGGTGAAACGGTTGCGGGCGGAGACCAAAATCATCTTCGCGGATTTTCACGCCGAAGCGACCTCGGAAAAAATCGCGTTCGCGCGGTTTCTCGACGGCCAGGTCAGTGCGGTGGTGGGCACGCACACCCACGTGCAAACGGCCGACGAACAGATTTTCCCGGGCGGCACGGCGTATTTGAGCGACGCTGGCTTCACCGGCCCGCACGAAAGTGTGCTGGGCCGTGAAATCGAGCCGGTCGTCAAACGATTCCTCACCGCCATGCCACAGCGGTTTGAAGTAGCCAAAAACCGCGTGTTGCTCCACGGCGCGGTAATCGAAATTGACGAAGCCAGTGGCAGGGCGGTGAAGATTCAGCGTGTATCGGAAGCCTTGCCATAACAACCCCGAACAGAGACTGCCATGAGACTTCGGCGGATTGTTTTCACCGGAGGTGGTGATTTAAGAACGCTGAACGGGTAATTTTGATTCTTATTTCATCCGGTTGCGGGCGTTGTCTGCACCGGAAACGGGAATCAAAATGTACGGCCGAAAACTCGTGTATGAATTTGACACGACGTCTCTGTTTCCACTCCGGTTTTTATGGGCTCGTGATGCTCATGGCCGTGAAGCGGCTCGACCGGTTCGGAATGATGGTCCGGTGTGGCAGGGTCTTCGTTCGTGCGGTGCTCCGCATCAAAAGCCGCGACTTCCTTTTCCAACATGCGGGAGATGAGGAACAGGCCATAGAGCGTCGCGCCAACTGGAAACGTCGCATAAAGGCCGGGAAATTTGCCGACGCCGACGACGCCGCTCACGAACAACACGCCCGGCACGAAATTTATGATCGTCAGCCAGAGCAAAATTTTCGTCAGCCGGCTCATACACGAGGCACCTCATTGGGTTTGACTTAGGCTGATGGACGGACGCTCAAAATTCACCACGCGGAATCGCAGTCGGACCAGGCCCGCCATCTTCCGTTGACGGCAACCAGGCCGGTGGTAGGTTCTTGCGGAAATTAAGACGCGTAAACCTATGAATAAGCTTAATGAAAGTAGGAATATTGTTGTCAGAAATGCCGCGCCACCCTTCGAATCCATTACCGTCGGCCCGAGAAGGTGTGCCGTTGCGAAATGGCTGGCCCTAACCGTGTTGATTTTGATTGGGCTGGCGGTGCCGGCTCGAGCTTTGACTATTAATGTGACCTATGATTCGAGTGTGAGCACTCTGACTAACGCCGCCCAGGTGGAAGCAGCGGTTGCCGCGGCCGTGCAAACGATTCAGGATCTTTATACCAATCCAATCACCGCCAATATCACCATCTATTGGGGTGCCACCGGCCCCTTCGCCGGCGGTATTGATCTTGGCGCCAGTCAGACTCAACTGGTGGGTAGTCCCGTTTTCGGATATCCCGATTTGACCAACGCCCTGCGCGCCGCCCGTACCACCCCCGCAGACAGTAATTCCGTCGCCAGCCTGCCACCCAGCGATCCGACCGGCGGTGGTCAGTGGTACGTTCCAATGGCGGAAGCAAAGGTTCTGGGAGTTTTGGGCATCTCGCCGACTGACCCGAGTCTCGACGGCAACGTCGGTTTTGCTTCCAACGTCAGCTATACCTTTGATCCCACCAACCGGATGGTCGCGGGCGAGTATGATTTCATTGGCGTTGCCGAACATGAAATCACGGAGGTGCTCGGTCGTTGTGCAGGACTCAATAACGGCATTCCCGGGTATGTGCCCTACGACCTCTTCCGTTTCACCAGCAGCGGCGTGCGCAGCCTCAATGCCAGTGACAATGGCGTCTATTTCTCTGTGAATGACGGCGTGGCGTCACTGAAAGTGTTCAATCCCCCCGGCAATGGCGGTGACCTTCAAGATTGGCAGACGAGCAGCCCCGCGGATTCTTATGATGCCTTTCTCGCCGCCGGGCAGAAAGCAATTCTGTCCTCCGCCGACCTCACCGCAGTGGACATCCTGGGTTACGACCTGAATTTTCCCCCGCTACACGTGAGGGGCACGAAACTGGCCAATGGAAGTTTCCAAATCAGTTGCACCAACGCACCGGGGCTGGGTTTCGTGGTTTTAACCAGCACCAATATTAGCCCGTCCGTGACCAACTGGACTGTTTTGGGCGCGATGACCGAGAATCCTGTCGGACAGTACCAGTTCATGGACTCGTCGGCAGGCAGTCAAGAACGTTTCTATCGCGTGAAATTGCCGTGATTTTTGACAAGTCGGAAAAGTTGACGACGTGAATCTCCGCCGCCCGTGGCAGGTTATTTGAACTTTTGAACTGCGCTCGTGGCTTCGTGATAATCCACAATACGATTGATAATCACCTCGCGGCCTTCCAAATGCCAGTCCACCTCACTCGGGAACCAGAGTCCGTCAGCAGTCCGCTCGCGCTCGAAGCCGTAATGGAATTCCCACACCGCGCCGATGAGGCCCCAGCCGACATTGACCTGTTGCGTCAGATGCAAATCGGCCTTCACGAGACTGTAATCGGCGGCGTCAATCCAAACCCGGCCCGCCGCCTTGTTGATGAATCGCTCCTTGAGGTTCCGCTCCGGCAGTTTTTTGTTCGCCGGAACAAAATCCACCACCCACGCCGGCCGGCCATTCAGCATTTCTCGCCCGACCATGGTGAATACAAAACGGCTGACCAGATCTTCGTTTAACAGGAAGTCGCTTTTCTTGAGCTGCTGTCCACGGACATTGGAATGCGTGTCAGAGACGGCTTCGGTTTTTTCCGGGTCCGGTTTCGGCGCAGTGTCCGTTGCCGGCGGCGGGGGATTCGATGGAACAGGCATCGTCGGTGCGGGAATATGTACGCTGGTGTTCTCCTCGCGCTTTTTCAACTGACCGGCTGAATTTCGAAATTCGGTCACCTTGGTGCGCGTATAGCGATACCGCGCATCAAAGGCGCGGTCGTTGTCACCCTCCGCTTGGGCCCGTTGCAACACATTCTGCAACAGCGAGTCAAAAGCGGGCAGCGGGGCGTCCGGACCTGCCGCCAGCAACGGCAGCGGCCCCGTCAACAAGGTGACGACCACTATTTTCCGCAAAAAACCTTTTATTCCATGCATCGGGTCAAATCTGTTTCGTGCAATTCTTCAGTCAGCTTCGGCCAAGCCAACCGCTGCGGCAAGCCCGGAAATAGTTTGCCAGCCGAGCTTTTACTTTTTACAACGGTTCCAACAATTCAGCATGGCCACCATTATTTTCGATATCGAGACCTCCGCGCTACCGCTCGATAATTTTGACGAGGCGCAGCAGGAATACCTTTTTCGCGAAACCGAAAAACTCGCCGACGAAGCCGCGAAAGCCGCCAAACGCGGGGAAATCACCAAATTCATGAGCCTGTGGCCGTTTACATCACAGGTCGTCTGTATCGCCATGCTCAACGCCGAGACGCTGCGCGGCCAGGTGCAGTTTCTGGCCGAAGACTTCGAGGAGGATGCCGGCGAAGCCGGTCCGGTGGAATTCGTGCCCTGTGCGGACGAGGTCGAACTGCTCACGGCGTTCTGGGACGTGGCGAAGCATTACGACAATGTCGTGACCTTTAATGGCCGCGGCTTCGACGTGCCGTTCATTTACCTCCGCTCGGCGTTGCTCAACGTGCCCATCTCAAAGAAAAACTGGCTCGGCTACCGTTTCGCCACCGAACCCCATTGTGACCTCGCGGAGCAATTGACGTTTTACAGCGTGAGCGGGCGTGACGGCGCGGCGCGGCGGTTCAACCTGGATTTTTACTGCAAAGCCTTCGGCATCGAGTCGCCCAAGAGCCACGGTGTTACCGGCATGGACGTGGGCACGCTGCTGGCCGAAAAGAAATTCCGCGACATTGCCGAATACTGTCTGCGCGACGTCCGCGCCACCGTCGAGCTTTACAAAATCTGGAAGGAAAGGTTGGCGGGAATAAAATGAGGTTAATATGTTTTGCGTTGAAAGAAGAAGCTTCGGCATTGCCGCCTAAAGTTTGGTCTTGGCAAAAAAATAAAATTCTTATCACCGGCATTGGGCGCCAGAACGCCGGGAAATCCGTGCGCGAATTCCTGAATTCCTGTGGGAGTCGAGGTAACGAGACTCAAATTAAGAGCGGAAAGCAGTTAGAGACTCCTTACGTCATCTCCTACGACCCTCATTTGGTGCTCACCTGCGGTTTTGCCGGCGGATTAAATCCCGATTTGAAACTCGGCGACGTGGTTTTTGAAGTAGCAAACGCGCCCCTCGCCCCATCCCTCTCCCCGCCAGGCGGGGAGAGGGCGTCCGCCAGGACGGAAGAGGGGTTTGATGAGGACGTTGGAAAGGGAATCGCGGGAGATAAACCAGAGCCTCCTCACGGCGGCTGCTCCGAAAGACTGGTTGCCGCCGGCGCCAGACCGGCAAAGTTTTTCTGCGCCGACCACATTGCCACGACCGTCGCCGAAAAGAAAAAACTACGCGACGAAACCGGCGCGGACGCGGTGGAGATGGAATCGGCGGCCATTCACGCTGTTTGTGCGGAACGCGGCATTCCCTGCGCCACCGTCCGCGTGATTTCCGACACTGCCAATGAGGATTTGCCGCTGGATTTCAACACGCTTGCCAAACCGGACAAAAGTCTGGATTACGGCAAGTTGCTTCTGGCCGTCGCCAAATCGCCTGGAAAAATTGGTGCGTTGATGAAATTGCAAAAGCAAACCCGATTTGCCGCCGAACGGCTGGCGGAGGTTTTGGTGAAAATATTGTAGCAGCCAACGCTTATTTTCGATTTTCGATATGAGATCTCTGCAAAAGGGTAGAAGCGACGCCTCGTCGCTTTGGGCGACTGGCCAAAACCGTTGGAAAATTGAATGCTCCCGGCGACGGGGCGTCGCCGCCACACGTTTTGCAGAGGTTTCGATATACGATTTACGACGTGTGTGTGGATTGTAGGACAGTTCGTAAATCGTAAATTCAGTTGGAGCCTCGTCACCTCGGCTGCTGCGAATTATTGATGGGTAGCTGAAGCTTGATTAGCCGGAGGTGCGGCGGGTTTTTCCTTCGCGTGCTGGCTGTAGCTGATGAACGCCGCGCCGATAACGATGAGAATCACGCCGATCCAGCGCACTGCCGAAACCCGCTCATCCAGGAACCAGATCGCGGCGAAGGTGGCAAAGACAAAGCTCAAACCCGTCAGCGGCCAGAGAAAACTGATGTCGCTCTTCGACATCAGAATGAGCAAACAGAGGAAAAACAACGCTTCAAAAAAAATGCCGAGCAGGATTTGTGGATTGGTCACGCCGGCCTTGCAGACGCGGAGGATTTCGCCGGCGGTGACGCCGTTCATGTCACCGATGTGGGTCATGCCTTTTTTCAACAGCACGACGCCGGTGGATTCAAAGGTGAGGCCGACCAGCAAAATCAAAAGCAGTTTAAGCATGGTTTTTTATTAACCGCGAAACACATGAAACACACGAAAATAAAAATTGGTTTCAACGGAGTAATTTGCTGTCAGGTGTCTTTTGCGCGTTTTGAGTATTTGGCGGTTTAACCCGGCATTCTTTGTTACAAATCCCGATACCGAATCAGCCCGATGCCCAGTTTCCCGACCAGTTCCTTCACGCGCGGACTGACGAGGGCATCAAATTCATGTTTAAATTCGTCGAGTGATGGATGCGAGTAAAGCTCCGAATCGCCCGGCGGCAATTCAAGCAGCAGTTTCAAAATGTATGCCTCGTCCACGCGCGCGTTTTGCAGCAGGCCGAACGTAATTTGCGCATGGCGGATGCCGCGTTGCTGTAAAGGCCTGCGGGCACGGCGGGAAAGCCATTCGTAAATCGCCGCGTGCGAGACGCGATAAAACCAATGTCCGCGTGACATCCGGCGGCTGCGGGAAAGGCAGTCATGTGTGAGCCGAAGGCGTTCGACGCCGAGTGTCGTAGCATCTTCCATTAAAATATGGAAAACCGTTGGATGCAGGTGCAGGTGCAGATGACCGTTGACGTGATCGAGCGGCAGGCCGGTGGCGCGGAACTTTTGAAATTGCGCGTGGATTTCCAGGCGAAGCTGTTCACAGAGGCCGCGTTGGAAAAAATAACGGAAGCCGGTGGCGACGGGCCGATTGCTGAACTCACCACGCGCATTGACGAGGCCGGGAATCTTCTCCGGCGGCAAGGCGGATTTGCCGCAAAGGAGCGTCAAGTGCAGGCCGACGCCGAGCTTTGGATTCTCCCGCGCCAAGGCGACAGCCTCATCGCAACCGGCTTCGTTGACCATCAAGCTGGCGGTGGTCAGGATGCCTTCGCGATGCGCGCGGATGACGGCTTCATTGATGGAGTGCGAACGGCCGAAATCGTCCGCGTTGACGATCAAGCGGCGCAGGACAGGCGTCCTGTCTGTTTCTAATTTCCCAGAAGACAGAGACAAGCTGGAAACCCGTTCTACGTTTTCACGCGTTGCCATAGCTTGGTGAGGCCGAGCCTGACACATAACGCAGCCAGGATTTGAAAATCAGAGCAAGTTTGCACGACTTGCTTAATTTCAGTGGTTCCGGGCCGAAGACATCGAATTGCCGTTGTTCCAATTGTTGCAGCAGCCGCCAGTAAACCGCGCCCATCAGTTCGGCGGCGACCATCGCGTGGCGGTCTTCGGCGGGCAGGGATTGCCGCGCCTGGCGGTAAAAATCCTTTGCGCGCGCAGCGACACCGGCGGCCAAGTGCGCAAAACGGTCGGAGTATTCGTGCCGCAAAATTTCGTCGGGCGTGACACCGGATTTCTTCAGTTCATCCAAGGGCAAATAAATCCTGCCCCGCCCGGCATCGGTCTTTACGTCACGCAAGATGTTGGTCAGTTGGAGCGCTTTGCCCAGGTAAACGGCATAATTGCGGCACGCAGGATTCTGGTAGCCAAAAATTTCGATGCTCAAAAGGCCGACCACCGAAGCGACGCGATAGCAGTAAATTTCAAGCTGTTCGAAATTCTCATAACGCTTGATGTCAAAATCCATCTCACACCCTCTGAGCAGCTCATCGAACAACGGAAAGAGCAGGCGGTATTCACGGATCGCCGGCTGGAATTCGCGATTGACCGTAAATTGTGGGGTTTCCCCGGCACAGGCGCGGCGAATATCGGTGCGCCAGGCCGCCAGTTGTTCGCGGCGTTTTTCGACCGGCGCAGATTCGTTATCCGTGACGTCATCCACCTCGCGGCAGAAGGCGTACAGAGCCGACATGGCATCACGTTTAGCGCGCGGCAGCAGCAGGAAAGCAAGCGCGAGATTGGAGGCGCTTTTGCGCGTGATCACATGGCTGTGCGTCACAATCGGGAGATTAACGTTGGCGTTGGCTGCTCCTCGGAGAGTTTATCGTCCTGGCGCGCCGGTGGCAGGCCGCCGCTTTGCGCCAGCGTGGGGTTGGGCTGGCGTTGATCACTGTGCTGGTGGCGGCGGCGGCGGCGGTGGCGCGCGTTTTTACGGAAGAAAAGGATCCACACCATGGCCGCCAGCGTCACCAAAACGGCCGTCCCCATGACGATTACAACCCCAGCCCAAGCTGATAGCATTTCGTCCATCGCGTTATTCCAATCAGGTTCCCAAACCTTTCTGTTCATCGGCGCCGGGCGGTTCATTGGCCATGCCGTCGCCGAGGTTCAGGTTCAATCGTTGCATCCGGTAACGAAGCGAATGACGGGTCAGTTTAAGCCGTTCCGCGGCGCGTGTCAGGTTAAAACCACTCTGCTCCAAAGCGCCGGTAATCAGTTCTCCCTCAATGCGTGCGAGGGCGTCGTCGAGCGATTCGCCGGGCGCCGGATGCATCGCCGGAGCTTTCTGCAAACGCGCTTCGACTTGAAAATCGGGGAGGCTGGACGGCCGGATTTCGTTCGTCGTTTCCAAAATCAGCGCCCGCTCAATCATGTTGCGCAACTCACGCACGTTGCCGGGCCAATGGTGCGAAAGCAACTTGGGCCGCGCGGAAGCGGAAATACCCTGAATGTTCTTGTTCATCGCCACGCGGAACATTTTCAAAAAATATTCCGCCAGCAGCAGAATATCCTCGCCGCGTTCCCGCAGCGGCGGCAGACGCAATTGGACGACATTCAGCCGGTGAAACAAATCCTCACGGAATTGTTCCGCGGCGATGGCCTGGGCAATGTCACGGTTGGTGGCGGCAATCAGACGCACGTTGACGCGCAATTCCTGCGTGCCACCGACACGCATGAAGGTGCCATCCTCCAGGAACCGAAGCAGCTTGGCCTGAAGCGGCTTGCTCATGTCCGCGATTTCATCGAGGAAAATTGTTCCGCCATCCGCTTCTTCGACACGGCCGGGTTTTTGCCTCAGCGCGCCGGTGAACGCGCCCTTTTCGTGGCCGAACAATTCACTTTCCAGGAGCGTTTCCGGAATGGCGGCGCAGTTGATGCGAATGTAATGCGCTTCGTGCCGCCGGCTCAGGCCATGCAGCGCGCCCGCGACCAGTTCCTTGCCGGTCCCGCTTTCGCCCAGAATGAGCACCCGTGTGTCGGTGGGGGCGACGGTTTGAATCAATTTCCGCAACTCGCGCATTTTCGGCGATTCGCCGACAATCTGGTCGAGACTGAAAATTTCGCCGGTGCGCAGGCGCAACGCGGCGTTTTCGCGGAGGAGTTGGTGGCGTTCGGCACAACGCGAGACCGCGTGGAGCAGTTCCTCCGGCGCGAACGGTTTGGCGAGATAATCAATTGCACCGGCCTTGATGGCTTCGACGGCGAGCTTGGGCGTCGCGTAGGCGGTGAGCATAAGCACCGGCAGTTCCGGCCATTGCTGGCGGACTTTGGCCAGAAAATCGTAGCCGCTCATGCCGCCGAGGCGCGCGTCGGTGATGACCATGAAAAAATCCTCGCGCCCGAGCAATTCCAGTCCGGCCTCGGCGGATTCCACCGTGCGGGCGGTATAGCCCTCGTCCCCCAGCACCGTTTGCAGCGACCGGCGCATGTTTTTTTCATCGTCCACGACGAGGACAGGTGGCAGGGCAGCGCTCATCTCTTGAGTTTCATCAACGTCTTTGCCGGAAAGATTAAAGTGAAAGCCGCCCCTTTTCCAAGCCCGGATTCGACGCGCACGGTGCCGCCGTAAAGTTCCACGTTGTGTTTGACGATGGCCAGCCCAAGGCCGGTGCCCTGTTCCTTGGTCGTATAATAGGCTTCAAAAATGCGCCCGATTTTGTCCGGGGGAATGCCCGGGCCGTCGTCGCGCACGCTGATTTCCACCGAATGATCGCGGTGGTTGCCGGCTGTGACGTAAACATTGCCATTTTCACCGACGGCCTCGCGCGCGTTCTTCAGCACATTGAGAATGATTTCGGCCAAATGCTGGCGCTGCATCAACAAGGGCGGAAAACTCCGTTCGAATTCGCGGTGCACGCGGATGCCGGTTGGCACCGCGGGCGGAAAAACCTGCGCCAGGGCGCTCTCGAGTTCCTCGACGACATCCAGTTTTTCCACGCGGCCTTCGGTCAATTGCGCATAGCCCATGATTTGCGTGACGATCCGGTCGGCGCGCGAAACTTCCTCCTGGATGATTTCGATCTGTTGCGACGCCCCGGTTTTGCCATCGCGCAGGGCGCGCTGGAGCGAGAACGCGGCGTTGTTGATGATGGCGAGGGGATTCTTGATTTGATGAGCGAATTCGGCGGCGAGCCGGCCCGCCGAACGCAACTGGCCTTCACGCGCGGCAAATTCGTCGGCTTCCTCAACGGCCAGCCGTTGCCGTTCGAGCAATGCCTGCGTCCCATAGCAGGAAATCGCCATCAACCACAGGACCGCCAGCCGTAGTACGAACGGCTGTCCCAAATCTTCGTGGGGTACCAAATGCAGGGCGTGCAAGGTGCCGGGGTCGAGGTTCCTTACCACGGAAACGTCCAGCACCCCCACCAGAATATAGCAAAGGCTGATGGCGAAATTCAAAATGAGTTGCGAAACACCGGGTGGTACGCTCACAGCGTTCCGAACGATCAAACCCACAAAGAGCCAGAATAAAATACTGTCCAGGCCGCCGGTCAACAACGCCATGCCCGCGAGAAAAAGCCCGTCCACCAGGCTGTTGGTGACGGCCGTCCATTGCACGATTGCCAGTGGCAGCCGCGCGGGGTTCAGCATCAACAGGGCAAAAGCCGCGTTGGCCAGGATATAAAACCAGAAGAGATATTGAATCGTTTCAACCGTAATGTCCAACATGCTGGAGGCCAGGCCAAACCAGGGCGTGGAAACGAAGGAATAAAGAATCATTCCGATGACAAAGGCCTTAAGCGGCAGCATGATGTCCCGCTCCATGATTTCAATGCGGCGAAGCAACCGCGGCGGGTCTGGCGCGGGTATTTCCATCAGGGCCAGTGCCCGCTTAAGCCATGGCTCATGGCTCGGTCTCATAAAATTTGTCCGCAGTGGAAAATCTCAGCGCAACAATTTAACGGCGCGCTCGGCGATGGCTTCCACCGGCCACAAACGGCCGATGCCTTCGTAGCCGCACGAAAGCATTCCTTCGTCCGGGCCGATGAATTCCACGCCGCGTTTTCGGAGTGTGGCGGCGTTTTCCTGCATGGCCGGGTGCAGCCACATTTTTCCATTCATCGCCGGAGCGACCAGCATTTTTGCCTTCGGATTCAAGGCCAGCGCGACGCAGGTCAACGCATCGTCCGCCAGGCCATGCGCCAGCTTCGCCATCACGTTGGCGGTTGCTGGTGCAATCAACAAAAGGTCCGCCTCATCGGCGAGCCGGATGTGCGTCGGTTTCCAGCCTTCCTCCTCATCATACAAATCGGTCACGACCGGTTGGCGTGTGAGCACCTTGAACGGCAACGGCGTGATGAAACGCCGCGCATCGGCCGTCATCACCACATGCACCTGGCATTTGTGTCTGGTCAACAGACCCGCCAAATCCACCGCCTTATGCGCGGCAATCGACCCGGTCACGCCCAGAATGATGTTTCGCGAAACACTCATGTGTCCAATCTCAATCTAAATCCGCGATCTGCAATCGTAAATTGCCGATTTTAAAACTCCGGCGCTGTCGCCCGCGCCGTGCGCAATTTCTCCGCCCCAACAATCGCCAGCATCCGCCGCAGATCCTCGGGGATCGTCGAGCTGATCAAAAGGTAATCAAAATGCCTCCATTCTGCGATCTCCCGCCGCGCGAAGGCGAGGCGCTTTTGAATTTCTTCCGGCGCGTCCGTGTTGCGTTTGTTCAAGCGTTCCGCCAGCGTGGCGACCGAGGGAGGCGTCAGAAACACCGTCACCAGCGCGCGTTTCAATTCCGGCTCGGACTGAGCGCGTTTGCGGATCGTCGTTGCGCCCTGCACATCCACGTTGAGTAAAACGTCCCGGCCCGTCCGCAATTTGTCGAGCAGTTCGGAACGCAACGTGCCGTAACTCCGGCCAAACACGGTTGCGTGCTCGATGAAATCACCCGCCCGGACACGTTTCTGAAATTCCGCCGGTTTAAAAAAATGGTAGTCCACGCCGTTCTTTTCACCCGGTCGCGGAGGACGGGTGGTGCAGGTAATTGCGCGCGTCAAGTCCGGGCACGCCGCGAGCAGTTGTTGGCTCAAGGTCGTCTTGCCGCCGCCCGAAGGTGCGGAAATCAGAATGAGGAGCGGTCGGGAACCGGAAGTCGGAGGCCGGATTTCCGTCGTCTGACTTCTGGTTTCTGGTTTCCGGCTTTTCATTCAACATTCTGTGCCTGTTCGCGGAATTTTTCCAATTCCGCCTTCAGCGTGACCACTTCGCGCGAGATGGCCGCGTCGTTGGCTTTCGAGCCGACAGTGTTGACTTCGCGGTTCATCTCCTGCGCGAGGAAATCCAAAGTGCGCCCGACTGGCTCTCTGGATTTCCGGCAATCTTCAAATTGCTGGAAATGGCTTTGCAGCCGCGTCAACTCCTCCGAAATGTCCGAGCGATCGGCGAACAGGACAATTTCCTTTAACAACCGCTCGTCGTCCGGCGAGGGCGATTCCAAGCCGGCGCTTTTGATTCGTTCGACGAGTTGCTGGCGGTAATTTTCCGCCGTCAGCGGCGCTTGCTTCTGAATTTTTCCGGCCGCTTTTCGCATGACGGCGATGCGTGCTGCCAGATCCTGTGCGAGATGGTCGCCTTCGCGTTCGCGCATTTTCACCAGCGCGGCCAGCGCCTGCTTCAACGCCTTCTCCAGGATCGGCCAGATTTTCTCGGCCTCCACCAGTTCCTCGTCCGTCTGCAGGACGCCCGGCGCGCGGATCAACTGGTCCAGCGTCACCTGGCCGGCGAGCTTGAGTTGCCTGGCGAGGCGGTTCAGTTCCGTCGTGTACGCCCTGGCCAGCGGCAGATTGATGTGCATCCGCGCGGACAACTTGTCTCCGCCCGCATGGACCGACACGCGCGCCATTAAGCGGCCGCGCGCGATTTTGGCATTGATGGCCTCGCGAATGGGCGCTTCAAGCATCTCCAATTCGCGCGGCAGGTTCAGGGAAATCTCCGATTGCCGGCGATTCACGGCGCTCAACTCAACGGAAATTTTGAAGCCGTCCTGGGCGCATCCGCCGCGACCGTAGCCCGTCATGGATTTCATCACCCCGATAATGCGGGAATTCATCGCCACAGGCGAACAAATTTTCTATGGGCAAATCAAACTGGACGCAGCGAAAGTGAAGGATTAGGGTGCAAAATATCTGATGAAAATGTGCTCTTACTGCGGAAATCGCGGTGAGTTTGTTTTTTTATGATCGCATCCCTGCTAAATTTATTATTCCAATCGGCATAGTTGGCTGGATGTTAACTCTCTCGATGATTCTATGGTCTGCCTTTTTCAGGTCATGAGCTTTCTGACATCACGCTGTTGCTGTTTCCATCGCCCTTCTGTTTCGTCTTACATTTTCAGCGTAAAACATTAACCGCCAAACATACGAACCATGTGAAAATCCTGCTCGCGTATTTGGTGGTTGCCTTCTTAATTTTTCACACTCAGTAATTTCAGCGCCTCCCGAAAATCCTCCGGCAGCGGCGCTTCAAAACTCAAAGCTTCCTTCGTTCGCGGGTGGACGAAGGAAAGCTCGCGGGCGTGTAACATCACCCGCGGCGCCCGGTAACCGGTCAATTCGGTGAGTTTCCGGTTTTGCCGCGCACCGTAAGTTTCGTCGCCGGCGAGCGGATGACCGAGGAACTGGAAATGCACGCGAATTTGGTGCGTGCGGCCCGTGTGCAACTGCGCCTCCACCAATGTGGCTGCATTCAATCGTTCAAGCACGCGCCAGCTTGTATGCGCGGCGCGGCCGGCATCGTCGTCGCGCACGGCCATGCGTTTGCGGTGCGAAGGATGCCGCGCGATGGCGGCGCGGATTTCACCCGAATCACGCGCCAGTTCACCGCACACGATGGCATTGTAAATTTTTTTGACCTTCCGTCCGGCGAACTGTGCGGACAGAGCCATATGCGTTTCATCGTTTTTGGCAATGACCAGGCAGCCGCTGGTTTCCTTGTCGAGCCGGTGGACGATGCCCGGACGCGCCACGCCGCCGATGCCGCTGAGTTCGCCCCCGCAATGATGCAACAGCGCATTGACGAGCGTGTGCTCCTCGTGTCCGGCGGCGGGATGTACCACCAGACCGGCCGGTTTGTTCAGCACCAGCAGCGACCGGTCCTCGAAAAGGATGTCGAGCGGGATTTCCTCCGGCAGCGCGCTGGCGGGTCGAGGTTCCGGCCAGTGGATCTCGATTTCTTCACCGGCGCGGGGAGCATGCGTGGGCTTGACGGGCTGACCGTTGAGGCGTACGTGGCCCGCTGCGATCAATCGCTTCAACGCGACCCGCGAAACGGCGGGAAATTTCCGGCGTAGAAACAAGTCCAGTCGTTCGGCCGGAAGCGATTTCTCAACGATGAAATTTTCCGTACGCTCGGGCATTTCAAGGTGACAGGCGGTCGGTCACCAATGACAAGAAATGCGAAGCGATCGGCGGTTGGGAATTTTTCATGTCACTCGTCACTTGTCACTGGCCACGGGTTTGGTGGCGTGCTCGTTTCGCCAGGTTATGAGAAAAATCAGCGCTACGCCGGTACAAATTGCCGAATCGGCGACGTTGAACGCGGGGAAACCAATTTCGTCGCCGCCGCGTTGCTGCAGGTAAAAATAGATAAAATCGATGACCTCATGGCGCCCCGGCAGCAGGCGGTCGGTGAGGTTGCCGGCGATGCCGCCAAAAATCAATCCGAACGCAATCTGACCGGGCAACGTCTCCGAGCTGAAATGATGGCGCGTCAGAAAGAGCGCAACCATCGCCAGCAACGCGACCAGGGCGAGCGTGTTGTTGTTGCCGCGAAAAAGGCTCCAGGCCGCACCGGTGTTTCCCCAATGAACGAATTTGAAGAAACCGTCAATGATGATTTTTTCGTGGTAAGGCGGCAGCGTCCGCAGCACCAGCCATTTGGTGAACTGGTCAAAGGCGAGGATGACCAGCGCAATAGCCGCGATGCGGCAATTCGAAGCCTGGAAAATGGATTTGGCGGCAGACATTCAAGTGTAAAGTCCAAAGTCCAAAGTCCAAAGTCAAGCCGGGCGCGACTTTGGGCTTTGGACTTTGGACTTATTCGACTACCCTCAGGGCATGGCGTTGGCGCGCATCCTGGTGGACGGCTACAGCTTGTTGCATAACTGGCCGGAGTTGGCTTCAGGCCAACCCCGGCATTCGGCCCGTGCGCGCGACGAACTGATTTACGTTCTGACGCGTTATCATGACGCCACCGGCGAGCCGGTTACGGTCTTTTTTGACGGTGCGGGCGCGCTTCCTCACGCTCCGGCAACCGAATCCAGCGCGCCGGTGGAGGTTTTATTTTCGCGCGCGGGGCAGACCGCCGATCAAATGATTGAACGCGCGGCGCATCGGTTTCAGGCCTACGGTGAAGTGCTCGTGGTAACGAACGATCATGCCGAACGCGATTTGGTTGCGGGCATGGGTGGCATGACGGCGAGCTGTGCGAACTTCATTCGCATGATTGAGAGCGCGCTGACGGAATTGCGGGATGAATTGCGAAGTTACAACCGGGCGGAACGAAATCGTTTCAGCCGCCCACACAAAAATAAGAGCCAATGAACAGTCCAACCTCTTCAAACCGGTTAGCCTTGAGCGCGCGAATCACCGCGGTGTTGTGCGCCGGGCTTTTTCTGGCTGCAGCCGTGCCAGCGCAACCGGCGGCCGGCAGTGTTGACAGCCGTTTTCTGCTCATCTTCGACTCGTCATCGGCGATGAAAGCGCGCGTGCCGGCGACTCAATACGCGGTGGAACGTCTGTTCTTTGCCATGATGAACGGGCAGTTGCAGTCGGGTGACACCATCGGCGTGTGGGCTTTTGATCGCAAATTGAGCAAGGGGGGATTTCCGCTGCAAGGCTGGCTGCCGCAAAACGCGGCGATAATTGCGTCCAACATCACCAACTTTGTCAGGCTCCAGCACTATTCGAAGAGCACGCGTTTTGACGTGCTCATGCCGGAGGTCAATGGCCTCGTGCAAAACTCGGAACGGCTGACCGTGCTGATTTTCTGCGACGGCGATGGGGAAATCAAGGGCACGCCATATGACAACGCCATCAATTCCACTTTCAAGCAAAACGAGAGTGTGTTGAGGAAGGCGGACCAGACGTTCATTGTAGTTTTGCGGGCGCAGTTTGGCCAATACACCGGTTATACCGTGAATTCCTCGGCGATCGGAGTGAATTTCCCTGACTTTCCGCCTTTGCCCCAGCCACCTCAACCCGTCGCGCCGGCCAAAACCAATCCGCCACCACCACCTCCAGCGCCGGTCGTCACTGCGGCGCCACTCGTAATTGTGGGCACCAATGTCGTCACCCATCTGCTTCCTCCCATCCCGGCCACATCGGGGTTGACCAATCCGCCGCCGGTCAAGGTGGAATCGAATCCGCCCCCTGCCGAATCGCTGTTAACTCCAACGAACGCAAGTCCAACGAATGCTCCGCCGCCGAAAATGGCAGAAACGCAGACCAACGCCCCGGCCTCGTCCGGGGAGAATTCCGGGTTGAGCCGCGGTGGCGCATTGGCAATTGGCGCGGTGCTGCTGGCCGTGGCGGTCGTCGTGATCATCGCCGCGCTGGTCCGTTCGCGCAAGCGCGGTCGCGGCAGTCTCATCACACGCTCGATGAAATAGGGTGAATTCCGGGCGTGACTTTTCGCCGCGTGCGTGGAAAATTCTCCGGCCATGAAAACAATCAACTTACTCTGTACGCTCGGCCTGTTGGCCACCACGGCCGTGATCAAAGCCCAAAACACGAACGTGATGGAGAAAATCTCGCCCGCCGCTCCAAGCTTTGCCGATCCGGCCAAACTCACCGCGAAGGCGCCCGAAACGTTCAATGTACAATTCAACACGACCAAGGGAAAATTCACCATTGAGGTCACCCGCTCGCTCGCGCCCAACGGTGCGGACCGCTTTTACAACCTGGTTCGTTCCGGCTATTTCACTGGCGTCACTTTTTTCCGGGTGATCCCTGGCTTCATGTGCCAGTTCGGCATCCACGGTGCCCCGGGTGTCTCTGCAAAGTGGCGCGAGGCGACGATTCCTGATGACCCCGTCAAGGGCAGCAACACGCGCGGCACTATCACCTTTGCCACCGCCGGCCCCAACACGCGCACGACGCAGTTGTTCATCAACTTCGCCGACAACAGCCGTCTCGACAGCGATGGTTTCGCGCCGTTCGGCAAGGTGATCGCGGGGATGGACGTGGTGGACATAATTAACGGCGAGTATGGTGAAGGCGCTCCCTCTGGTAACGGGCCGGATCAAGGTCGCATCCAGATGGAAGGCAATGCCTACTTGAAAAAAGATTTCCCGAACCTTGATTACATCAAGTCCGTGACCATCGTGTCGATGGAATTGCCCGCCAAGAACGACCCAATCCCATGATTATTTATGAGCGAACTTGCCCACATCACCACTAGCGAAGGCGAAATGATCATTGAATTCTGGCCTGAGGACGCGCCCAAGACCGTCGAAAATTTCAAAACCCTCGCTCAAAAGGGATTTTATGACGGCACCTGTTTCCACCGCATCATCAAGGGCTTTATGATCCAGGGCGGCGACCCGCTGACGAAAGACGCTGCCCGGGAAAGTCATTGGGGCACCGGTGGGCCGGGTTATCAAATCAGGGCCGAATTCAACGACCGCTCGCACCAGCGTGGCGTCATCTCCATGGCGCGCAGCGCAAACCCTGATTCCGCCGGCAGCCAGTTTTTCATCTGCGACGGTGACGCCTCGTTTCTTGACCGCCAATACACCGCGTTCGGCAAGTTGATCAAAGGGGATGACGTTTTGGCAAAAATCGCCGGCACGCCGGTGGGTTCCGGTAGCTCCGGCGAGCAAAGCAAGCCGCAGAAACGTATTGACGTCATCAGTATAAAAATTGTTCCGGGCGACACCTGAAATGATTTTCAAACCACGCATGGACACGGATGGACACGGATTTTTCAAGATGCGCGCGATGGCGCGTTTTCATCTGTGTTTATCTGTGTGCGTCCCTGGTTAAATTCTTTTGTGGAAATTTCCGAACTGGCCAAAACCCTGGTGGCGCTGGGTTGTCCCGTGGAAAAATCCGCTGAAATGGCCGCGCAATTGGACAGACGCGCCCACCAACTGGCCCAACAAAAAGACCGCAGTTACGAGGAAGCACTCAAGCACTTGCTGAATCTCATGCGCCAGGGTTGGGCGGCGCCAAAAAATTTATGATTTGTGATTGATGACTTATGATTGAACCGCGCGGAAGCGGTTTGTGTTGACGCAAATCCTAAATCGTAAATGGTTCAGCCTTGGAAAAAAGTCCGTTCGACGCCCCTCGGGGATTACCGCATCTTCAAATTGCGCTCGGATGTGAGCCTCTCGCCGCGCACCGGCAAGGAACATGATTTTTTCGTTCTCGACAGCGTCAATTGGGTCAACGTCATCGCCGTCACGCCCGACCAACAGCTCGTCATGGTCGAGCAATTCCGGCATGGCTCGAACACGGTCGAGCTGGAAATTCCCGGCGGCATGATGGATCCGGGTGAAACCGACCCGGTGATGACCGCCGTGCGCGAGTTGCGCGAAGAGACCGGCTATGAAGGCGAGAACGCGCGTCTGCTCGGCAAAATTTGGTCCAACCCGGCCATCCTGAGCAACTTCACCTTCACCGTCCTGATTGAAAACTGCCGGTTGCAGCATCACGTGGATTGGGACCACGGCGAGGATTTGGTGACGCGGCTGGTGCCGGTGTCGGAAATTCCGAAACTGGTCGCCGACGAAAAAATCGGCCACTCCCTCGTCGTCGTCGCGCTGTATCAATTCGATTTGTGGCGAAGGGGAATTAAGAAAATCGGCAAGTAAATCTCCCAGAGGCGAATTCCCATAAGCTCAACTTTTGTCCAAATCATTGATAATCAACACATCATTTTTATTGAAAGTGTTATATGTGTGCGTTATATGTTTTTGTATGAGTGTTACAAAAGAAATGGATGTTATCAACAAAATAGTCAAAGACATGACTCCCTTGGGGGCGGAGGCTCGTTGCAAAGTAATCGATGTCGTTTGTAAAATACTCGACATTGGTCAGTCGCAACCACCCCCTCCAGCGAGGGGGGAAGTTGGCCAGCGTCCGCCAGCAGGAACAACTCACACAGGTAAACCAACAGCACCGCAACAGTATCTGCGCGATTACAATTATAAAATAATGACCAAGCGAATCGCTGTGTTAGCCGTCTATTTGGAACGCGAGCGGGGAATGAAAAGGTTTAATTTCAAAGATATTACTGAAGCGTTTCGTGCCGCTAAAGAAGCAAAAACTCCCGCACCATCACAATATGCTCGTGCAGTAGTTATGGGTTACCTAGCCAAGGAAGGCGACCAATACTATGCCACAGGGAAAGCGGAAGAGTTGATAGATTCTTACAATGTAGGCCACGCCGAGGAAACTGGTGGAGAAACGTAATGAGCGACGAGATCCTCCGTTACACCGACCTGGCGGCGGCCATCCAATTGGCCAAGTCTGAAGGTATGACCACGAGACAGATTGCTCGCGAATTAACACGGGGAATGACTTACTCGGAGGCTTTAAAATTTGCCAAGCGCGCCGCACCATTGCTGGACCTCAAGGTCTCGGAATTTATGCGCCTGAGAAAAAACGAATGAAGAAGCTCAAGCCTCTTCGAGTTTCGCGAGAAACCGATCGCTGTAACCGTCTTTACGCAGCTTGCCGTAATCTACGCGGCCTTGCTTTTTGAGCATCTTTCGTTTGACGGCGCGTAAAAGATTGCCGGTAGCCTGATCCAATAATTCGGCTTCGCTCTTTTCTCTTTTTACGGCAGCAACTTTCACATGTTTACAATAAGATAAAATCGCGTGGAATTCAATCTCTAAGTTCTCACCCCAGATTCACCGGATCAATGTCCACCGACAGCGTCACATCGTCCGGCAAGGCGAGCGTCTCTATGATTTTTGCCAACGTCTGGCTGAGTTTGCTCATCGCCCGCGTCCGCAGCATGATTTGGTAACGGTAATATTGTTCCGCGCGCAGCAACGGCGCCGGCGCGGGGCCGCACAGAACCAAATCCTTGAATTCAGCTTTCACATTTTGGTGGGGCGAGGCTACTGACGAGCCATCGGTTCGATCTCCAGAACGGCTCGCGGGGACGCTCGCCCCACCTTGTGAAATGGGCCGGAGATTTTTTTCCAGTTCACGTTTCAAATGTTCCGCTGAAAATTTGACCTTGTCCTCGTTCCGACCCCTAAGCGTGAGCAGTGCGACGCGGCCGATGGGCGGATATTTCAGTTGTTCGCGGAACTCGATTTCCTGTTCGTAAAAGCCGGTAAAATCATGGTGGCGCGCGTATTGAATGGCCGGATGAAACGGTGTGAATGCCTGGACGAACACTTCGCCCTCGACATCGCCGCGCCCTGCACGTCCGGCGACTTGCGTGAGCAATTGAAATGTGCGCTCACCCGCCCGGAAATCGGGCTGATGCAGCGCGAGGTCGGCATAAATGATGCCGACGAGCGTGACATTCGGAAAATGCAACCCCTTCGCAATCATCTGAGTGCCGACAAGAATGTCGGTCTTGCCGGCGCGAAAATCGCCGAGCGTCTTCCGGTAATCGTCCTTGCGTTTCATGGTGTCGGCGTCCATGCGCCGGACGCGGGCGTTCGGGAAAAGTTTCGCCAGCATTTCCTCGACTTTTTGCGTGCCAATGCCGGCGAAACGGATGGCCGGATTTTTGCATTTCGCGTTCGGGCAGACGGAGGGAACGCCTTCAATATGTCCGCAAATATGGCATCGGAGCTTTTGTTCCGGGCGATGGTACGTGAGGGCGAGACTGCAATTGGGGCACTGCGCGACATAGCCGCATTTCGGGCATTGCAACGCCGTCGAATAGCCGCGCCGGTTCAGAAACAAAATCGTCTGCTCGTGCTTTTCGAGCCGTTGCGTAATTGCCTCCTTGAGTTGCGGTGAAAATATCGGCGGCCCTTTTTCTTTGGCCGCCTGGCGCATGTCCACGACGCGGACGTGCGGCATTTTCTGGTTGTCCACGCGCTCGGGCAGTTCGAGCAGCGTATATTTGCCTTTCTGGCAATTATAATAACTTTCCAACGACGGGGTGGCTGAGCCAAGGACGACCACAGCATTTTCCATCTGGCCGCGCATGATGGCCACGTCGCGGGCATGGTAACGCGGCGCTTCCTCCTGCTTGTAGGTGTGTTCGTGCTCCTCGTCCACAATGATGAGACCGAGCGGCTCCACCGGCGCGAAAATCGCCGAGCGCGCGCCGATAACAATGCGGGCGCGGCCCTGACGGATTTTATGCCATTCGTCGTGCCGTTCACCGGCGGACAAGTGACTGTGCAGCACGGCGACGAGCGTCTGGGGTTTGCCGGAGTTGAATCGTGCCTTGAACCGCTCCACGGTTTGCGGCGTGAGCGAAATTTCGGGCACGAGCACGATAGCGCCCCTGCCTTGCTCCAGTGCGTAGGCGAGGGCCTGGAGGTAAATCTCCGTTTTGCCGCTGCCGGTGACACCGTGAAGCAGGAAGACATGTGAGGAATTCTGCCGATTCGATTCCTGTTGTGTAGCACCCGCGTCCCGCGGGTCGTGTCCGGCGTCGCGCCGGACACCTTCGGACATACTTATCGGTCCGGGCATCCAAATGTAAGGGTACTCCTCCATCGGTCCAACCAATCCGATCTTGCGTGGATTATCCCAAATGTAATTCCAAGTTTTATGCAAATCAGCTTCCGAACGAATCATCCGATCAAACGATTCATCCATCCAAACCGGACCTGTGCGTTTCATCACTCTGTTCACTTCGTGGGCAGAAAAGGATTTGATGCTGTGCAAAATTTCCGTGAGCGAATGAACGCCTTTTTTTCCTGCTTCCTGAACAGGCAGCGGCTGTATCAGCAAATGAACGTGATCCGGCATCACGCAGGCTGCCTGGCACTTGATTTTTTTTCCGTGCCAGAAGTGGCAGGCGTCCAAAGTCTTTGCGCATGCTTCTGGTGAAAGAACCAGTTTGTTGTGCGTCTGCCAGGTCACGTGGTAGGCAAAACCGGGAATTTCGAAGTGTGGAAGGTTACGTTTGCGGGCGGTGCGTTCTGTAACAGAAAGAGAACTTGTCGTCGCACGAGAGCCGGGCGCGACGCCCGGCTCCACCCGCGGGACGCGGGTGCTACCACAGCTATCCATCACTGCCGTGATTTCCTTTAACGCCTTTTCTTGCGCGGGGTTTAACGGCAGCGGTAGCGTGGGCAGGATGTGTTCGCGCGCATAGGGATCGCGCTCGGAAATCTCCGCGGTGATTTCCACCAAACCGCGGTCTTCGAGTTTGCGGACGGTGGCGGCAGTGGTTTCGGCCAGTTCGACCAGTTCAGTCAGCGGCAATTCGCGTCGTTCCTCGATGATGTTCCAGACTTCCTGTTGGCGCTTCGGCAGCCCGGGGAATTCGCCGCCCACCGTCAACGCGCGGACGAACAATTGTTTCTTCCAGCCCGCTTCCGTCTCCTTTGTTCTACGGACGGCCTCAGGCAGAACCGATTTCAGCGCGATCTCCGGCGCACAGCAGTAGTAATCGGCAATCCAGCGCGCGAGCTTCAATACTTTCGGCGTTACGAGCGATTGCGTGCCGATGATTTTGAGAATCGGTTTGAGCTTCGCGAAGGCCGATTCCTCCGCGAGGGCGGTGACGGTACCGAATACTTTCCGCGGGCCAAACGGCACCTGCACCCGGCTGCCAACCTCAAGTCCCGCCAATCCGGGCGGAATCAGATAATCGAACTCCTTGCGAAGCGCGATTTCAAGACTGACACGGGCAATCATGTCGCAACCATTTATGATTTATGATTTACGATTGATGATTGTCCCGGAGCAGCGACGCAACTGGACTTAAATCATAAATCGTAAATGAATTTCAATCCCGCGAAATGGCGACCATATCGGCTTCGAGCTGCTTGCGCAATTCCTCGCGCTCGGCATCGGTTGCCTCGCGCGGCACGCGCAGGATATGGCCGACGGTAATTTCACAGCGTGAGAACGGCAGCGGAATTTGGAAACGATCCCAGCTGTTGGAGCGGATTTTCCAGCCCAGGTAATAGGACACCGGCACGACCGGCAGGCCAGTGACTTGCGCCAGCGACATCGCGCCCTCCTGTACCACGTAACGCGGGCCGCGCGGGCCGTCGGGCGTGATGGCAAGGTCATAACCGCGCTCCGCCCAGGTAGTCAACTCCAACAACGCCTGCGGACCGCGCCGGCTGCTTGACCCGCGCACTGGCAGCACGCCAAAACGTTCAAGTATCGCCGCGAGGAGCGCACCATCCTTGCTGGCACTCACCAGGCCGGCCAGCCCCGCAGACTGATGGTACCTGCGTCCGAAGGCGAAGTATAATTTCATGGAAAGCGCGAGGCGGTTATGCCAGATACAATAGATCGCCTGCCCGCAATCCTTTCGCGTCGTGAACCCGTGAGGATCGTTGATATGGCAACGCAACGTCGCCGCAACTGCACGCAGCGCGGCCCAAATAATCCAGGCGCCGAGCCGCTGTTGCCATTTCGGTGAATTGGGGACAATCACGCCGGATTTCCGACGTTGGCGCCGGGTACCGGGCGCCGGGGGTTGCGGAGCTACTGCGTCCATCATACTCCTTTTTTCAGGCAAGCACGCACAAGCTCTTCCACGGTTGCCTTCACGCCAAGCATCGTTTGCGCAGCGCGGACGGTATCGTGCGCTTCAACCTGTTTGAAGCCAAGCGCCATGAGCGCCAGCACGGCGTCGTTGACTTTTTGGTCGTCGGGCGAAAGCGTATGTTTGGCACTGGCGGCTTCCCACGCGCCCGCCGCGCCGATTTTGTCGCGTAACTCGACAACGATACGCTCGGCGGTTTTCCTGCCGACGCCGGAGATTTGTGAAAGCGATTTCACGTCGCCGCCAGCCACGGCGCCCCGGAACGCGACCGGATTCATGCCACTCAGGATGTTTAACGCGGTTTTGGGACCGATGCCGGAGACGGTATTGACGAGCAGGCGGAATAAATCGCGTTCCGCCGCGGTCATAAAACCGTAAAGCGTGTGCGCATCTTCGCGAATGACGAGTTGCGTGAGCAATTTCACGTCCTGGCCGGATGGCGGCAACTTGTCAAAGGACGACAGCGGAATCAAAACCTCGTAGCCCACGCCGTTCACGTCCAGGATGACCTGCGTGGGCAGCGACTCGACGAGTTTGCCGTGAAGAAAAGTGATCATACCAAGGCAGAATGGAGAATGCAGAACAGCAAATTCATAGGCGCTTCGGCGGCGTTAAGTTATATCGCAAGTTTTCCTGCGCGTGGGCCAGCGCCAGCGCCAGCGCATCGGCGGCGTCAGGCGCGGGCAGTTTTGGCAGGTTTAATAAACGCTGGACCATTTTGGCGACGGCGGATTTTTGCGCCGCGCCGTAGCCGACGACGGCCTGTTTTACCTTGCGCGGGGCGATTTCAAAGATTTCCAAACCGGCTTCGGCGACGGCTGCGAGCGCCGCGCCGCGCGCTTCACCCATGACGATGGCGGTTTGGAGGTTTTGCGCATAGAAGAGCCCTTCGACCACGCAGACGGCTGGTTGATGTTGCTTCAAAACCTCGCGCAGGATTTCCACGATTTTGACGAGGC
This sequence comes from uncultured bacterium, assembly GCA_963723125.1. Classification (GTDB taxonomy): domain Bacteria; phylum Verrucomicrobiota; class Verrucomicrobiia; order Limisphaerales; family UBA11358; genus UBA11358. Next base: position 177,289 of record CAVRPQ010000006.1, on the reverse strand, counting down.
AACGGGAGTGCTCCCAATTTTGCGGGCAGGAAATCGTCCCCTGGCCAAGTGCGACCGGGTGCGGTTTTGCCTGGCGGATGACGCCGTAGCCGGTGCTCCGCAGGGATGGATCCACGCCGAGAATCACACGGGGGGCAGAGGCCGGCGCCCGCAGGCTGGCTGCCAAAAGAGGCACCGCGGCACGCACGGTCGCGCCGCCGAGGCGCTGCTGCATTTGTTCGTATTGCCGCCGGGTGATGCCCACGCGCGCATTTTGCCCCTCATGGAAAAGTTGCGAAAGAAAAAAGCCGTCCGATTTCCAGCTAACCAGTGTCTTTAAACCAGCGAAACTTCAATGTCCACCCTGGCCGTTGTTCTGGTTCTGGCCCTGTTTACCGGCCGATTGCGACGAGGCCGAGGAAGACCGAGATGACGAGTACGGCTGAACCACCTGCCGTGATGACTGAGAATGAAAATCGGAACGATTGGAATTTTGGTTGTGGTAACGGGATTCATCCGGTGGTGGCGCATAGTTATTTTGCGGCTGATCAACGGGCGGAGAATAATGATTGGCGGTGGCAGGATCGGAAGAAGATGGTTGCACCGTGGTGTTGCCATACAGTGATTGTTGCTCCGAACCCTGCGTCCCGGGAGTCAGACCCGGGTTGCTGGAGTTGTTGTAATTGTAGTTCGGCTTCTGATTCTGGTTCGGCCAGGTCGAGTAATTTCGTGGCGGCGCGGGAGTTACATTATTGGGTGCCTGCGGGTTGGGCGCGTTGACGTGCGGAGCCGCCGGTTGCTGCGTCTGCGGTACTCGTGGCGGGGTCCAGTTGAAATTTTGATAAGGATTTTGGTTAATATTCTGGTGGGGCGAATTGATTTGCCCCGGATTTACTGGTTGGGTAAACGCGTTGTTTCCATTCCCGTGAACGACCGGCTGGAATTTGTTTTGTCCGGGTTGAGTGCTCGGCGGGGTCCCCTGATGCAATGACAGGACCGGAGTGCCGACAAAACGCGGACGATTCACGACCAGTGTATTGCCATTGTACGCAAATTGTTCATGCCGGCCGCCCCAGGCAACAATTCCATTCCCGGCCTGAATGGTGACCGGATGAATCTCCTGCCTTGTGACAGCGGCGATGTCGTGTGGCGGGACGCCAGCATTGACGACGCCCTGATGATGGCTGTCAAAACTGATGTTGTTGATGACCGTGGTTTGATTGAAAATCCGCGCCACTTCACTTGCTTCAACACGATGACGTCGTGGATGCGGGTCGCAGAAGTCCTTGGTGGCCACAAACGTAAAGGCGTTTGCGCCGAGGCCGAAGCTGAAACCGGCGCTGACGGCGTGGCCTTGATAAATGAACCCGACCCCCGATTGATAAACCGCGTGGGGCGGCAATGGCGCCCAGCCGCAATAATCCCGGTCATGACGCCAGCACACCCAGGACGGCGACCAGGTCGTGTCCGGCCACCAACACCAGCCATAGTGTGGAATCTGAAACCAACGGCCATAGTGAAATGCCGTCCACCCCCAGGAATAGCCCGAAACCCAATACCAGCCGCAGTCGGTATAGACCCAATGCCCGTTGTCGCAATAGGGTTGCCAGCCGGTATTGTAAACGACAATGGTGGGCCGCCAGCACCAGCCATAACCTGCGACGTTCACCCAACCGCCGTAAGGCGCGAGGGTGTCGTAAAAATAATTCACCGTGACTTCGGCTGGCGCCGCTGCTGTGGTTTCGGCCGGAGCCGACGGTTGCGTCGGGGGAGCGTTTGCGACCACGCCCATTTGTTGCAATTGCTGGTCGCGTTGCTGCATGGCATTGACAATTTCTGTCGGCGCGCCAAGGTCGTTCAGGTAAATAATCTGGTCCGCATTGAGATCGAACTGATTCATGGAATTGCCGATGTACGACAGGATCACACTTTGCTCGACACCGGCCTGCACCAACTGAACGACTTGTGCGAGCGGGCTGTTGGGATCAATGTCCGGCGGCAAAGCGCTGGCTGTGGGCGCGTTGTCTGGGGAAGAGGAGATGAGCTCGGTATTTGGCCGTGAGGTTGGTTGTGGCTGGGCACTGGAACTCTGGACTGCGTGATCACCCATCAATGCCCACGCCAGGGTGGCGGAACTGAAAAGAAATTTAATTGATATGGGTGTTTTCATGTGGTGGCTCGGTGCTTTTCTGCGCCATAACATATAAACCCATTTAATTCGACCAGTTGCCAGTAAAGGTAGTCACCTAATTTGAAATTCAACGCCTTCATTGTTCCCTGGCTTTTTTGATTTGATACGCCACACCAACCCTGACTGCGCTTTGGGCATCTGTTACAGGCGGCAATTCAAGAACGGTGATGAATTGTTCAGGCTCATCATACGACCAGCCATAACAACGCTTGGCTTTGGGATGGTCATACAGATCAAAGACCTCTACGTCACCATTCCAAAGGGTTTTACCGTTGAACATTTCCTTTACGGGAATGGATTCACGCCAAATAGCACCGCAATTATGCAGTTGCATAATCACGGTTTGAATGCGAGCCAGGTAATTTTCTTTATTCGCCACAACGCTTACGAGTTCTTCCACTGTCCATGCGCTGCTTTCAATGCCTGCGGCCTGTGCCGGTGTCATGCGCAAAGACTTGTGGGTTTTGCAAAAGTTGTAATATGCGAAATTCAGCGCAACCGCAGCCTGAAAGTTATCTTACAAATAGCCAGTAGCGACATCTCCATAAAGCGAAATTGACGCAATAGGTCAAAAAGCAAGCCCATACGAATCGAAAAATCCAAATTAGGTGACTACCCCAGTAAAAGTATTCAAGTGGGACGGTATTCCATCAAGTGGACCGGCAAAATGGCGTCCCCGCCCGGAATTGAACTGGGATACGCGGTTTAAGTTCCTGCGGCGGCATATTTGAGGCATAGATTGTGCCGTTGCCAAACCAGCCCCAATAAAACAAACGTCCAGTTGTAAGAATCGCGGCTGAACTGTTGTAGCCAGCGGCAATCCATTTTACCGCTCCTAAATTTGTCGTTGCGCCAAAAGATGGCACAACTTCCGGCGCACTCTCGTTGACGGTCGTTCCGTCACCGAGTTGTCCTTGCGCGTTCGCTCCCCAAGCATAAACGACGCCGTTGCTACCCAAGGCCAGACAATGAGAAGCGCCGACAGTGATTTGGACGATGTTGCTCAAGGTTGTAATTTTAACCGGCGAAAGTTGCGATGTGGTATTGCCCAAACCCAATTGCCCAAAGTTGTTCGTCCCCCAAGCCCAAACGCTCCCGTCCCGTGTCAATGCCAATGAAAAATTTGTGCCTGCGGCCACGGCAAAGGCGTTGGTGAAACTTCCGCATAAGACAGGTTTGTTTGTGGAAATGGTGTTTCCGGTTCCAAGTTGCCCTCCATAGTTCGCTCCCCAAGCCATGATGCCGCCATTTGAGAGCAATGCCAATGAGTGATTCCCTCCCGCCGCGACCATGACGGCATTGGTGATGACGGACACCGGAACAGGATTACTTGACGTGACGAAAGTGCCGTTTCCCAAACGTCCATCATTGTTTGTTCCCCAAGCCCACACCGTGCCGTTGCTCTCAACGGCCAGCGAATGCAACGGGCCAGCCGAGATTGAAATAACATTGGTGATGCTCGCAATTCTCGTCGGGGATGAGACAAGCGTATTTGTTCCCAAACCGAGTTCTCCAAACTGGTTTGTTCCCCAAGCCCAAACGCTTCCATCCGAGCGCAACGCCAGCGCGTGTCGTTGTCCGGCTGAAAGGGAGAACGTCGTGAGATTTGTCTGCCCGTGAGCGACTGCAATGCTCAATAGGAGAACGAAAAAATGGACGAGCCGTTTTGTTTGCATAAAAAGTTTTTGAAAAGGGTTAATTTAAGGTCGAGCCATTGGCAGGACTGTCTATGTAAATGGTCAGCGGACCGAGCGCCGGATTATTTGGATCAGCGGCTTCCCATAGTGGAACGCTGTTGGTGTCCAAAATCGTCCTAAAAAATCCCGTTTGATAATCTCCCCCATTGACAAGATAATTGGTCTGGCCGGGAGTGCCAATGGCCGCCCATGTCCACGGATAATCCGAGTTGGCCAGCACCGGCGTCCACTGCAAATCATAATCGGTGCTGCCGATATTATTGGTGATGGTGATGGAAAATATGTTCGTCCCCAATGGCGTGATGGTCAGAGTTGGCGCGGTTTGCGAAAAGGCGGTCAGAGCAATCGCCAAAACTACGCCGCCACCGCCGAAAATTCCAAGTAGTTTGAGCCGACGCTTTTCTGTGGTTTTCATAATTTAATTGGATTGCGTGTTGAATTTGTCACTGTCATCTGCCAGAAGGCAAGCGGGAAATAGCACATATATCGGGTTTCGTCGGACGGCGGCGGCTGTCACCGTCTCAAGCCGTGCGGCTATCCCATCGTCGAATCGTCGGCCAGAACATTCGCGCTCACCGCAAGCGTGCTCAATTGAGTCAGGAACAATTGGCGGAAAAAGCCGATTTAACCTACAAATTTTTGGGCGAAGTCGAGCGCGGATATGAAAACATTTCGCTGGATTCCCTGACGCGCATTGCCAAAGCCTTGAAAATAAAAGTGCGCGATTTGGTCGGGGAAATTTGATAATTCTCACCGCAGCCTTCACAGAGCAAGGCAGTTTCAGTCGAGGTTTTTGGCCTCGCACCGGCGCGGTGGCCTTCCGATTCATTTTGACACGGTTTTAGTCTTTTCTCATTCAAACACAAGAAACAAATCTGTTACAACAGGCTCATTGATCTTCATTGACGCAAAATTAGAAAAGAATTGGCACGATGTAAAGCCTCGTGTTTCGCTGCTCCGTTTTTCCACAGAATTAAAGGATGCCCGCGCGCAAGCCAAAAAGATGTCCGCATCGAACACGGTTCGGGAAAAATATCGCTTCCCTGCGACGGCGGCGGAATTTGACGCAGGAAAAACTGGCGGAAAAATCCGGGTCAAGCCCGCGTTATGTTCAGAGCATCGAGGCTGGCGAATACTTTCCAAGCCTGCCGACGCTCGCGCGATTGAAAGTCGCCTTGCGATGCAAGTGGAACGAATTGCTCGCTGGCTGTGACAAGGTCTAGCAAGGGTTTTCATATTGTTTCTCCAACACTGGAATTGAATTGGTTTTTGCCCTGTATATGTGAAAGCAGTCGCGGCACAAATTCCACGCCGAATGGCTTTGTAATGTAATCCACCGCGCGAAGCTCAAGGCCGCGCTGAATGTCCTGCTCGCAAGGCCGTCCAGAAACGAAGACCACCGGCGTATGGCGGGAATGATGCTTTTGTTTCAGTTCGCGGCAAATTTCAAAACCATTGATGTCAGTCAAATCAATGTCCAGCGTGATGATGTCGAATTTGTTTTCCTGCGCCAATTCCATTCCCTTTCTTCCGGTGTTGGCGACCACCACGTCGCAACCGGCGCGCGTCAACACATGCACCATCATCATCGCCAATGGCGTGTCGTCTTCGACAATGAGAATTTTGAGTTTATTCTTCATGGCCGTTCTCAAGTAGTGCATTGAGCGGCTTTTCCCGCTTCATTGCCTTGCCTTGCAAACGCATCCGCCGCCTTGTCCGACAATCTTGCTGAACAAGGCGGACATTGGCAAATGAACCCCCAAAAAGCATGGCGGCAAAATCTTAATCTAGTGGTTATCCGGTGTCAACAATCAAGGCGGCGTTGCTCACTGATAGTAGTGAACAACCGCGAAATCCTGCGGGTGCTTGGGCGGAACATCCGTCAAGCCCGGCTAAAGGCCAGCATGACTCAAGAATGTCTTGCGGAACTGGCTGGCGTCCATGTGCAGACCATTGGGGCGATTGAGCATGGCAATTTTCCATTTGCCGTGACGACGTTTGCGCGTCTTTCCCAATTTCTGGAAAGCAGCCCGAACCGACTGTTGGATGGTCTGAAACCACCTGATCCCACCAGAACAACACGCATCAGAAAGGCGCTGGCACGCAGACGTGCGCCACGTCACCGCGATATCAAGTAACTTTTGGCTCATGTGAACTTGGTGAAGATGATCAGAATAATCTTTTCCACCACGGAAACCATTCTGAAACTTTTCCGTCCGGCTCAATCGGCGGCAAAATCGTTTTATGAAAACCCTTTTCACAATGCACGAGGACGCATTGATGTTTTCGCAAATGGCGAAGCTCGTAGGGTTTGATCTTGTGTTCGTCAACAGGGGTGTAGGAGCGCGTAATCATTCCGCCCGAAAAGCCGGAAGTTTTTTGACGGATTTTTCGCTGCCCAAGAAAATCCGCGCTTTCGACTGCTCCAATTTCATCAGCCGCCTTGAAAATCATTCGGTTGCGAAGATTCAATGTCAACACCTGGGCCTTTTCCTCGCCCAGCGGCGGAATGAAAGACGTTGAGGATTGCGCGGCGGCAATCAATGTCGCTTTTGCCTCGCGCATCACGTCAATGCAATTGTAATCGCTCATGCCGTCTTCGCTGGCCGTGACAAAGCGTTGCGCTTCATCCGCCCACAAAATGATTAAATTGTCCCCGGCTCGGTCTTCCTTTGGCCGGTCGAATCGGCGCAAGGCGTGGGCATAAAAGAGCATTTTGAGAAATGTGTTAATGTAGCGCCGCTCCATCTGGTATTTCTGCGGCATCGCCACGCAGATAATTTTGCCACGATCAATGTCTTTGAAGTCGAAACTGTTTTCGCTGGCGCAGAAAACTTGCGCGATGTCGGGGGTCAGAAAGAATTGCAGATAATTGGCGATGGTTTCCTTTACACCGCCCATTTGCTCGGCGGGTTGTCCCCGATAGCGGTGTTCAAAATGCTCTTTGAGATACAAGTCGCGGGCGGTGGGAAAATCCATTTTTAATTCATTCAAAACCATGTTCATTGAGTTGTCCTCCAATAAAAAATTACGGACGTTTTGCAGGGTCACTTCCATTTCCATGCGCGACAATAATTCCAGAGCCAAGCCGATATGCGTCTGCGCCTGATTTTTGAAAAAAGATTGCTCGGTGCGCTGCCCTAAACTCGTCACGGTGTCCACAACGAATTTTGCGTAGGTGGACGGCGGAATGGAAAAATCGGAAAGCAGATTGAAAGCGTGCCTGGGCTTCCAGCCATGCGGCGCGTTGTCCGGCTTGACCTGCAATAAAATCAAATCATTCTGGCGGTGAAATTTCGCCGCCATCTCCACCAGCGTTTCCCAATACACGCCCTTATCGTCAATACATAACCCGCCCCAATGCTCGTCGTTTTGAAAAACCTGAAAAAGCAGTTGATTGATACCGGAGCGGGTCTTGCCGGAGCCGGTGTCGCCGGTGATGAGCCAGCCGCGACAAAAATCTTCGCGCGTCCATGCAAAGCCTTTCAACCGGACAATATATTTGCTCTTTGCCGGTTCGATTTTTGTGGTGATCGCATACGCGGCAATGGCGGTGAAAATCACCGTCACAATCCACGAGGCCGGCGTGGAGAGCATGAGCAACGCGCCCATCGCCAGCAACAAGGATAATCCGGTCGTGATATAATTTGCCAAGCGCATATTCAGAGCAAAAATTTTCCAATCAAGATTCCGGCCAGGAGCGATGCGACGGCAACGCATAAAAATGCAACGGCGCGCCCGGTGGAAAGCTGTTGGCTGATTTGGGGAACATTGCGAACCTCCTGCGTCAACTCGCGCGCCTCTTTTGAGAATTCCTTCGTCAGTTGCGTCAGCGTTTGCAGTGAAACGCGGATCGTGACTAGCTGGATGGAATCAGTGTCGGGCGGAATTTCGATTTTGACGTTTTGAAAAAAGATTTTCAGCAATTCCAGCATTTGCAAAACGGCATCATCGTCCCGAATTCCATGTTTGCGCCGCCATTCCGCAATCGCCGCCTCAAAGTTGTTTTGTTCTTCGTTCACAAAAGCGAGTCGTTGGGTTTCGTTTCTTTTTTGGTTTTTGAAACTTTGGGTGGTGGCGGCAACAACATTCCGCGCACAGATTCCAGGCCGTCATAAAACTGGTGCTGCCAGTTTTGCAGGCGCTGTTTGTTGAAAAAATCGAACGCGGGATTTTTGATGGCGGCGGAAATCGTCAGATCATGCCGGTTCAAATCCGCCACGAGCCAATCGTAAAGTTTGGGCATGACGATTTCCTTGGCCGCGAGTTCATCCAGCAACCGCGTTCGCGTGGTGCTTTGTTCGTAATTGGCAAACCGTCCTGACAACGCCTCATTTTTGACAATCAGGTATCGGGCGTTGTGATTGAGCCGGTCGGAAATGTTGCGAATCTGTTCCAAGCTGTCGGTTTCGTGATTCACCGGCATGATGAGATTCAGGGATGCGCCCACCGACTTGAGCAAATCGAAGATTTTCACCTCCTCGAAATAATCCAGAAAAATGTCGGTCGAAGCGGCGCGGCAATCCATGACGACCAAATCCGTTTTGTCGAGCGTGGTGAAAACCGAATCTATTTCGGTCAGTTCTTCGATGTCGAGAAACACGGCTTCGGGATGAAAACGCTTCAGCGTTGAATTTTCATTGTCGGTATCAACGGCGATGTGGGCGATGTTTTTGTCTTTGAGATACTGGACAAAGTTGACGGCGAAGAAACTTTTGCCGACGCCGCCTTTGCCATTGATGACTGCATTGAATTTCTTTTGCATGATGATTTTGAGTTAAAGATTTTTTGAATCCGCGATGCGTGGGCCGCGTTTGCGCCGCGACCACGGGCCAGGGAAACGCGCCCGCTGTTCCTGCAAGGCCGTCTGGATGCTTTCAGGCGATGGCGCTACCGGCGAGATTTTGAGCGGTGAAATTTCCTTTGTGCCAGCCTTGCTGTATTGCCGGACAGATTTTTGGCCGATCACCTGACGGCAAAACCGATAGATCGTGTTTTTGGAAACGACGACGTTGACATCTTCCAGCAGCAATCGGATGTCGTCATAGGATGCCTGTTTCGCCAGCAACCCTTCGATTTGAGCTTTGAACGGGAACAGCAATGCGAGTTTGCGGGGCAGTTTGATTTTGTAGCCGCTGGCAAGTTCGTCGAAGCGGGTCTGAACGGCTTCAGATGAAGGATTATCGCTCATAAAATTTCAAACAAAAATCGTCCAGAAATCGTCCAGCTTTGGAACGGAAATCGAACGGGTCTGGGATGGAAACCGTCCAACCTGCAAACAAGTTTCGACCGCAAAACCTCTAACGGGAGTTAGACGTAAGGCGTGCCATGAAAAATAGCGGTATAGCGAAAAATTCATGCCTCCATCTAAACCGATTTCGGGCAGTCATGTTGTAATGATTTCATTACAACTTTCATGGGCGGGATGGGCTAAAAATTGGGGATGTTGTCCACCAAAACACAATGCAGTTTGAACAATGCGGAAAAATACTTCCGCGAGCATTTGCAGCTTGGCGATTATTACAGCCAGGACAACGCGGTGTATGGCGAGTGGACTGGCATCGGAGCGGAACAACTTGGACTCACCGGCAGGGTGAATGAAGATCAATTCCTGAAACTCTGCCATAATCAAAATCCTCAAACCGGCGAATTGCTCACCCAACGGATGAAAACGACGCGCTGGGATTCGGATAAAATGTCAACGGTTGCCAATCGCCGGATTTTTTACGATTTCACCTTTTCACCGCCCAAATCAGTTTCCATTCAGGCGTTGATTGCCGACGACAAACGGCTTTTGGATGCCCACAACCGTGCGGTGCGAATTGCCGTCAATGAATTGCAACACTTCGCCGGAACACAGGTGCATCGAGGCATGGACAAATCGGAACGGCTTACGGGCAATGTTGTCTGCGCCATGTTCCGGCATGACACTTCCCGCGCGCTTGATCCGCATCTGCACACTCATTGCGTAATGTTCAACGCGACATTTGACGCGGCTGAAAATCGCTGGAAGGCCCTTTCCAATTACGAAATGCTGCAAGCGCGGAAATACGCGGAGAATGTTTATTACCATGAATACGCCCGCGAACTACGGCAGTCCGGTTATGAGATTGAGAACAAGCCGCGCGGCGATTTTGAAATCGCTGGCGTTTCGCCTGAACTGCAATCGCGTTTTTCAAAACGCCACAATGAAATTGATGCCAGCATTGAAAAGTTGCTGAAAGAAAAGCCCGAACTGGCAAACGGCAATTTGAAAGAATTGCGCTCGCAAATCGCGCAAGCGGAGCGCAGCCGGAAAATCGAGGGAATTGCCTTGCCAGAACTTCAAAGACTCTGGGACAGCCAGCTTACCAATGATGAAACGAAGTCCTTGCGAAAGCTGGCTCGCCAGCCAAAGGCACAAATTCAACCGCCGTCCATTACGGCGCAAGCCGCAATCCAATGGGCGGAAGCGCATTTATTCGACCGCCGATCGGTTGTCCGTGAAAACGAAATTTGGAGCGCGGCGCTGGAGCGTGGACGCGGCCTGGATTGGTCGGTTCAGGACATCAAGACGATTGCCGGTGAACGCGGCTACATCCGCAATGAAAATGCTCCGTCCAAAATCACAACCCGCGAGATTTTAACCTGCGAATGGGAAATCGTCTGTTTCGCCCGCGATGGCCGTGGAAAGTTCACAGAGCTAAATTCCCAGCACAATCTTTCTCCTGAACTTATGCCAGATCAGCGCGCCGCCGCCGAATTGATTCTTGGCTCACGCGATTTTATCACGCTGTTCTGTGGCGGCGCGGGAACGGGGAAAAGCCACACGTTGCGGGAAATCGGGAACGGCTTGAACGCCGCCGGTCACATTTCCTACGTCATCGCGCCGCAACGCCAGCAAGTTCTGGATTTGAAAAAGAGCTTTGACGATGCCCAAACCGTTTCCGAATTTCTCGCAAGGCGGCGGATGATTCCCGGCTCGGTCGTGATTGTGGATGAAGCCGGGCAAATCGGCGGAAAGCAAATGCACGAACTTTTGAGTTTTGTGAAAGCAAATGACGGTCGTGTCATTTTGTCCGGCGACACGCGCCAGCACGGAGCGGTTGAAGCCTCGGACGCGCTGCGCGCCATTGAGCGGTATGGCGGACTGGAAGCGGCGCGGCTGACAAAAATTCGGCGACAAAATCCAAAGGGGGGCGAAACGAAGTCCGAGCGGAAACGCATCAAGCAATACCGCGCGGCGGTTCGCAAGGCACAACGCGGCCAATACTCTGAATCCTTCGACCGCTTGGACCGGCTCGGCTCGATTGTCGAGTGCCGGACAATTGACGAGCAACGCGAGCGGCTGGTTGCCGATTATCTGACATTGGCGGAAAGGAAAAAATCCATCGTGATTGTTTCGCAGACATGGGGCGAGATTCACGAAATCAATGAACGAATCCGAACCGGCCTGCGGACGGCGGGACTGATTGATAAAACCGATTCGACAGTGACGGCGTTGGCGCGGCTGGATTTGACAGACGCCCAGAAGCGCGACAAACGGTTTTATCCAGATAACGCGGTGATTGTGTTCAACCGCGAGACAAAGGATTTTGCCAAAGGCGAAGTTGGCAAATTACTGAAAGCCACGCCTACGCATTTGCTGGTTCAAACGGAAAAAAAAGTTCAACGAATCCCCTTCAAATTGTTAGACCGGCTCACGGTCTGCCAGGCAGTTGAAATGCCGCTCGCCAAAGGCGATCAACTGCAACTGAAAGCCAATGCTCCATCGCTTGACGGCAAAGAATTGACGAATGGCGAATTGGTGACGGTCAAGACCGTCAAGCCAAACGGACAAATCGAATTAAAGGATGGGCGAGTCTTGCCGGAAAATTATCGTGAGTTTGTGCGCGGTTATGCAATCACGTCTTACGGTTCGCAAGGTAAAACCGTCCAGCACGTTCTGTTTTCCGATTCGACGGTCAAGGCCGCGACGAACAATCAGCAATGGCTCGTCACGATTTCGCGGGGAACGCGGGCGGTTAAAATCTTCACGCCGGACAAAGAGCAATTACGCGAAAACGTCAGTCGTCTGGGCGACCGCGAACTGGCGATTGAATTTGCAAAACAGGATTCGCCGCAGTCGCGGCGCGTGCCGCCGCCGATTCGCAAATATATCAATGGCCTGATTCAAAGCCGTCGCCCGCAAGTGGCACAACTGCCAATCGAGAAAATTGATTTATGGAAACCAAATCTCACTCAAAAACCAGTGCAACGGACGAAAGCGCAAAGAATCTGATGTGCTGGCGCACGGCCACAAGCCCGCAATGCCTGCGCGTGGAAACCGCGTCGGAAATTCATCTGTTCGTTTATGGTTATTTCCAGCACGCGAAATTCATCCGTCAAAACGGGAAAGAAATTGTTCAAATCCAATTTCAAGACCGAATCGTCATGGTTAAAGGAAAGGGGCTAGAGCCGCTTTGCGATGCGTTGGAACGGCTTGCCGTGGAACGCATCAAGGTTTGTCCTGAAAAATACGAGGGGCTTGCCAAAAATGAGGGAATAATTGATGAAATTGAAGTAAAAAGTATGCAGCAAGAAAAAACAAATACGCATCACTGATTTTTAAGTCAGGTGTCGAGTCCCAGTCTTATTGATTCACCGCCCGGTAAAACCGGCTTTTGTCGGTGGCGCTGGTGTCGGTGAAATTGAAAGTGCCGTTCGTGGGCGAGTTGGTGACCACGGCCGTCCAGTCGCTCAACGCAAGGTTGGTGCTGAATTGAATGGCGTAATCAATGCCCGGCGTGCCGGTGAGTTGCAGCGGAAATTGCGTTCCGACGAGGTTACTGGTTGTCAATGTCGGCGGGGCGGTGCTGGCGGGGATGAATGCGCCATAAACCGCGCCGCTGGCCAGCCCTTCAATGCTGCCGTCGTCACCCACAATCAAGTTGCCTACTATGGTTCCGATTACAAATCTGCTGCCATCAAATACAACAGCGCTAAACAATGGGGTGTTCGTTCCTTGCGCCTGAAACGGCGTGAATACGGGGCCGATGGCGTTGGCCGACCGGTCGTAGAACTGAAAGGACGAGTTTTTGTCCGTGTTCGTGGCATAGGTGTAATTGCCCCAGGTCAGCAGGTAGTTCGCTCCGTCAAAGGCCAGAAAAGTAATGGTCGCCTGATTGGTGTTCAGGAGCGATTCATTTCCCGGAAATGTTCCTGATTGTGAAACCAACCGGCCATAGATGTTCCAAACCGGCCCGCCTCCGGCGGTCTGGTTCGTGTCAATGTTCATCACCACAAAAAAATTTGTCCCATCAAAGGCCGCTGCGGGCGGATCATAATCCAGCGAGGCCGTCTGGCTGATTTGGAACGGGGTTCCAACCGAACCACTTCTGGACACAAATACGCCGTAAGCGTTCCATTTCGACGACGCGGCCTCCTGCCATGCAAAGAGATAATTCGTTGAGCCAAATACCAGCGCGGCGTGGGAGTTGGACTCCGGACTGGCCAGGGTGCTGCCAAGCTCAAATGCCGAGCCGAGAAAAGCTCCCGTGGGCGTCACCAGTTGTCCATAAAAGACGCCGTCGCTGGTCACGTCCTCCCAAACAACCAGATAATTTGTGCCGTCAAAGGCAACTGCCGTTTCCGCCGAACCGTCAGACGCAGGCAAATTAAAGACCGAACCAATCGCCGTTCCGTTGACCGAAATCAACTGCCCTTGAACGTATGTGTCGCCGGCCCAGAATGCCAGATAGTTGGTCTTCCCGAAGGCAACCAGCGGTGAACCTTCGCTGCTGCCGAGATTGAGCAACGGCCCAACCAGCGTGCCGTTCGACGACACCAACTGCACGAACGGATCGCTCTGGTTCTGGACGATGCCCACCAGATAATTGCTGCCGCTGGTGGCAATGTTGCCCGCCATCTCAACAAAATTGGCATTGGTGGCAACCGGAAAAATGGTCGTGGCTTTGGTCTGAATAACGCCAGCAAGAATTGCCAGCACAATGAAATGACAGCAGGCTTTGGTCTTCATAAAACATTCGGGTTTTAGAATATCACATTTGGATGACTCCCTGTTTTTATCGTGCCGTATTTTACACCTCAATCAATTGAGTTGCAACTTGAATACCACCCGAACAGCCACTTGCTGATTCTCTTTGGCCTTGGTCCAGACCGCAGGCGTGAATTACTCGATTTGGCCGCCGACAAGCGGGTGAACAAATCCTTCAGGTAATCAAAAGGGTTGACGCTGCGCCGCAAGCAAACGTCACGTCCATTCCACTTTGCAACGATGCGTCTTGGCAAAAAATCGGCAGCAGGTATGCTGTTCAAAATTTGCGCTCCCGTAGCTCAAATGGATTAGAGCGGCCGTTTCCTAAATGGCAAATCACGGTTCGATTCCGTGCGGGAGCACCACAATTCGCTGTATTCTCCGTCAAATTTTGAGTCCTAAATCTGATACCGCATTTGATACCATATTGAGTTTTTAGGCCATTTTAAGTCATATAATAGCAAAAGATCATGCTCTCAAAAATCTGGCGAGACATGAAAAACATCCAATAAAATCAATGCGAATATACGAAAACGAACGAAAGCATAAAATCAAAAAAAGTGCTTGCATAGATTTAGGAAACCGCTGCTCTATCCATTTGAGCTACGGGGACATTGTTGGTTTTGAATGACTTGCAAACAGGAACGCGCCGTGCCGGTGTCAACTATGACGCACCATGTTCCAGCAGGCATGTATTTCACACGAATGTGGGCCGCAGGCAAGTTGTTTGCAAGGGACTTTGGAACAGTGGTCGGGTCAAACCGCGATCCATCGGTCCGGGAAAAACTATCGTGCGCGGGAAGCCGGTTTAGCGTGGGTTAGACTTGCCGTGAGTGACATGCCCCGAGTCACCGTTAAAAGCTTCGGCTTCCTGCAATCTCAACTGTAAAAGCTGAATATTTTCACGCAGACCTTCAGCCAGTTTCCTTTGTTGGTCTTGCAGTTGGGCCTCACGGGTCGCCCGGCTCTCTTGCAAGCCGCGCAATTCCAAAGTCAGCACCTCCTTGGCGTCCGTCAGTGTTTTGTAATCCGACTCCAAACGCGCCCGCTTGGCCGATTCCTGTTCCAGGTTGGCCTTGGCGCGCTCCAACTCTGCGCCGTCCTGACGCAAGCGTTCCTGAAGTTCCTTAATCTCCTGTTGGAACTTCGCGGCGGCCTGTTGCTCGGTGGCAAATTTGCTTTGAAGCTCCTCGCGTACCTGCCGCAATCCGGTCAGTTCCTTTTCCAATTGGCCACACCGGACGTTTTTTTCCTTGAGAGCGGTTTCTGTCTGGCCAGCCGCCGCCTTGACTGTATTCAATTGTTCGCGCCACTCCGATTCCAACCGCATTCGTTCCGCAGTTTGCTGTCCTAAATCAGCCTGGAGCACCTTGATCTCCTGCTGAGCCTTCGTAATGGCTTGCTGTTCAGTCGCGAGTTTGCCCTGCAGTTCATCCCGCAGTTGTTGCAGCCCGGCCAACTCCTTCTCCACCTGATGGCACCGGGCTTCTTTTTCCTTCAAAGCGGTTCCCGTCTGACCGGCAGTTGTCTTCGCCGCATTTAGTTGCTCACGCCACTCCGTTTCCAGTCGCGTTCGTTCGGCGGACTGCTGTTCCAAAGCGGTTTTGGCGCGCTCCAATTCCGCCGTGCCCTGGCGCTGGCGTTCCTGAAGTTCTTTGACCTCCTGCCTGGCCTTTGCAACGGCTTGTTGTTCGGTTGCGAGTTTGCCCTGCAGTTCGTCCCGCAGTTGTTGCAGCCCGGCCAACTCCTTCTCCACCTGATGGCACCGGGCTTCTTTTTCCTTCAAAGCGGTTCCCGTCTGACTGGCAGTTGTCTTCGCCGCATTTAGTTGCTCACGCCACTCCGTTTCCAGTCGCGTTCGTTCGGCGGACTGCTGTTCCAAAGCAGTTTTGGCGCGCTCCAATTCCGCCGTGCCCTGGCGCTGGCGTTCCTGAAGTTCTTTGACCTCCTGCCTGGCCTTCGCAACGGCTTGCTGTTCAGTCGCGAGTTTGCCCTGCAGTTCATCCCGCAGTTGTTGCAGCCCGGCCAACTCCTTCTCCAATTGATGGCACTGCGCCTCCTTTTCCTTGAGAACATCTTCCGTCTGTCCGATCAGCGCTTTCGCGGCATTCAGTTGTTCGCGCCACTGCGATTCAATGCGCGTTCGTTCTGCCGATTCCTGGTCCAGATTGGCTTTGGCGTGTTCCAATGCCGCCGTGCTCTCGCGCAAGCGTTCGTGAATTCCCGCACTTGGTGTTCCATTGTTGCCACGGGGGTTGGCTGGCGTGGTCTTCGATTGCGGGGTGGATTCGGGGGCATTGGCCGGGCGCGGCCCGGATTCGGGCTGTATTTCCGGTGGAGTTACCGCCGTTCTGGCATTTCTGGCATTCGATTTTGGAGGTGACGCCGACCGCGCAGGAGGTTCTGGAGATGGTGTCTCGGGAGAGATTTGCCGATCTGTTTTGGCCTTGGCTGTAGATGGAGGTGTTTGGGAGGAATCGTTGGCCGCGGCAGACTGAGCTTCCAGCTGTGAACCGGGCGTACCTTGTACTCTTGCTTTGATTAAATTGACGCTTACTTTCAGCGCCAGTTCCACAGGGGAAACCGGTTTGGAGACGAAATCATTGCCTCCGCTGAGCACGCTCTGTTTGCGGTTGTCGAAATTGCTGAAGGCCGTGACAAAAATGACTGGCGTTTTCTTGCAATGAGGCAAACGGCGCAGTTTCTCGCAGACATCGAAGCCGGTCATGCCGGGCATGTTGACGTCGAGGACCACCAGATCGTATTGGGTGGTTTCCAACAGGCTCAGGGCCGCGGCAGGGTCCTTGGCGCCAACGGTATCGAAATTGGCCCGTTTAAGCGAAGTCACGTTGACATGATTGCAAACAGTGTCATCGTCCACGACCAACACCTTGGCCTGGAACGCCGGCCCCACGGAATAACCGTCGGTGTTTTTCAACAAGCCATCCAGACAGTCCACCGCTTGAGCGATCGTTTGCAACACCGACGGAGTAACCGTCGAAGGTTTGTCCACAATTCCGGAAAGCAAGGCGTCAAATGCGTTCGTCAACAGGGCAACGCGGGCGCAGTCGGCTTGAGCGGCTGCGGTATTCAGCAGATGCACGCGCTGGTGAAGCCCGGATAAATGAGCCCGGCTGGCTTCCGAATCGGGTGCTTTTATGTATCCCATGCTGTGCTCGCGAATCTTTGGCATGACCCCCAGGGCTTCCTTTAGAAAATCCGCGCGCTCTTTCGCGGCCTTGCTTTCAGATTCAGTCGCTGGCATCGAACGGGAGTGTGCGCTTTTGCTTTCCCCATTGCCGTTGTGCGCCGGAACTGGCTTGGTTGAAGCCGCCTTGCCCGCTTCAACTACTACCAATTCGGGGCTGGCGGCAAGGGTTTCTTGAATGGTTTCAAGCAGCTTGGGAAAAGTGCAATCGCTTTTAAGCAAACGCTTGGTGCCTTGGGCCAGGGGACTGTCGGGTGGTACCTCGGTCATCGCCGCATTGGAAAAAATAATGACGGGAACGGTGGTCAGGCGCGGATCGGCGTGCATGAATTTGAGCACGTCGGCGCCACTGACCCTGGGCAACATCAGGTCAAGCAAAACCAGATCGGGAGCATGGTCGGAGAGAATATCAATGGCAACCTGGCCGTCCTGGGCGCATTCCAGGTGAAAGCCTTCGCGCTCCAGCCGTTTTTGATACAGACTTTGCGAAACCGCGTCGTTTTCAACATAGAGAATGGTTTTAACGCTCATCATGGCTTTGAATGCATTTCGGCACACCAACTCTGCGGCGAGTGTGTGACTTGGCAACTTCCCCGGATGGTTGATCCGGCGCGGGCACAGCTCGTGTTTCTCTCTCTCTCACCTCACCTGAAAAAGCACCACCCGTGCCAAAAATCGCCTGTTTTCTTTTATGTCTTTTGGCGGAGAACAGCCACTTGGTAAAGGCTTCGACAGTCTGAATTCAAGGTGTTCTTCACCGCAAGAATCGTCAAGTCAAAGGCTTTTGATTTCCTTCAAACTTAACCGACTACGGCACGGAAGGTGCTAAAAATGCTCCAGCCGTAGCGACTTTTTACAACAACACCTTAAACACCAGAGCGAAGGACAAAAATGCAAACAACCAGCAAAAAGAACGAAAAAAAATCGCAAAATCGCAAGACAAACGGGTTATTTGAAACCGCTTCTCTCCGTGAACAGATCGAAACCCGCGCGCACGAAATTTATCTCGCCCGCAGCTGCGAACCGGGCCACGAACTGGACGACTGGCTGCAGGCCGAGCGTGAAATCATGGGATGGTTGTAAATACCCCCGGCCAGGGCATGATGGGCGGCGCAGGGTGCATGGCGAGTTGATTCAGCAGCCATCCTGACGGCTATCTGTCTCCCCTGCCTGTCTTCGGGGAAATAATACCAATGCGCGGCGCCCACCGGCGCCGCTATCGTTTTAGGGAGACTTCAGTCTGATGTTGTTCAACAGCGGCGATGATGGTGTTGACGCTGTGAATGACCGCGCGCGCGGTTTCCGGGTCGGGGATTTTCAGGCCGTAGTTTTTGTCGAGCGCGACCACCACCTGGAGCGCATCCACCGAATCCAATCCCAGGCCGCCGGGGCCAAAGAGCGGCTGGTCGTCCTGGATTTCATCCGCCGTGTTCTGAAGCATGAGGTTTTCCACCAGCATGCGTTTGATTTGCCCTTTGAGTTCTGCTGAATTGCTCATTGAAAATTAATTACGCCGCCAATTTTGCATGCCGAGCCTGTAAGGTAACCCGCTTCAACGCAAGCCGGAAATTAAACCGCCCCGAGCGCCGCCGATTCGTTTTGACGGTGGGCCATTCCTCGCGTAGCGTGTCACCTGCTATTTTCGCAAATTGTGATGATTGGGCTCATAAAACTGATCTTCGGGTCGAGGAATGACCGTGAACTGAAAAAATTCTGGCCGGTTGTCCACCGAATCAACGAGATTGAGGCCGGCCTCCAGAAGCTTTCTGACGACGAGTTACGCCAGAAAACCGCCGACTGGAAGGCGCGTCTGGCGCAGATTCAGGACAAGAAGAAGGAACTGGCCGCCGCGCTCGATGAAATTTTACCCGAAGCCTTTGCCGTCGTCAAAAACACCTGCCGCCGGCTGACCGAGCGTAAATCGGAAGTGGTGGTGCGCGGACACCCCGTCGTCTGGGAGATGATTCCGTTTGACGTGCAACTCATTGGTGGCATTGCGTTGCACAAGGGCAGAATCGCCGAAATGGCCACCGGCGAAGGAAAGACGCTCGTCGCCACCATGCCGATTTACCTCAACGCCCTCACCGGCCGCGGCGTGCATGTGGTGACGGTGAACGATTACCTGGCGGCGCGCGACTCCGAGTGGATGGGCGCGATTTATAAATTTCTCGGCCTCACCGTTGGCTGCATCCTGCATGACCAGTCGCCGCAAGTCCGGCGCGAGCAGTATTATTGCGACATTGCCTACGGCACGAACGCCGAGTTCGGTTTCGATTATCTTCGCGACAACGGCATGGCCGTGCGCAAGGAGGACCAGGTCCAGCGCGGGCATCATTACGCCATAGTGGACGAGGTGGACTCCATCCTGATCGATGAGGCACGCACACCGCTCATCATCAGCGGTCCGTCCCTGCACACTTATGACGAGCAATACGCGCAGTGGAAGCCAACGGTCGAGTCGCTCGTCCGCGCGCAGGAACGGTTGTGCGGCCGGTTTTTGTCCGAGGCGGAGTCGTTGATGAAGAAATTGAATCCCGCCGACGGCTCGAACGTGCAGGATGGCGCCGCGTTGGAAAATGAAATCGGCCGGTTGCTGTTCCGGGTCAAGACCGGCCAGCCGAAATCCGAGGGTCTGCTGAAACTTCTGGAAAATCCCGACAACCTGCGGCTGATGAACCAGGCCGAACTGGATTTGCACAAAGACCAGAAGAAGGTGGACCTTTACCGGGAAAAGGAGGAATTGCTGTTTGCCATTGATGAAAAGAGCCACGACGCCGATCTCACCGAAAAAGGCCGCAACGCCATCAGCCCCCAGGACCCGGAAGCCTTTGTGCTGCCCGATTTAACGACCTTGCTGCACGAAATTGACGTAGGCCCGGAGGCCGACCCGCGCAAACGCATGGAGGCCAAGACCAGGGTACAGCAGGATTTTGAAACCAAGGCCCAGAAAATCCACTCCATCTCGCAATTACTCAAGGCGTACAGCCTTTACCAGAAGGACGTGGAATACGTCGTGCAGGAAAACAAGGTCATCATTGTGGATCAACACACCGGCCGGCTCATGAGCGGCCGGCGATGGAGCGACGGTTTGCACCAGGCCGTTGAGGCCAAGGAAGGCGTCGAAATCGAGCACGAAACCCAGACGCTGGCAACCATCACCATCCAGAATTACTTCCGCCTCTATCAGAAACTCGCCGGCATGACCGGCACCGCGGAAACCGAGGCGACGGAGTTTCTCGACATTTACAAGCTTGGCGTGCTGACCATTCCGACCAACCAACCGAACATCCGCAAGGACACGCACGATTCAGTTTATAAAACCAGGCGTGAAAAGTTCAACGCCGTGGTTGCGGAAATCAAGGAACTGCACGCACAGGGCCGGCCGATTCTGGTCGGCACCGTCAGCGTGGAAACCAGCGAAATGCTGTCGCGGATGCTGAAACGCGACGGTTTGATCCACTCCGTCCTCAACGCGAAATATCATCAACAAGAGGCCGAAATTGTTGCGCGCGCCGGCCAGCGCGGTGCCATCACGATTGCCACGAACATGGCCGGCCGCGGCACCGACATCAAACTGGGTCCCGGTGTCACCGAAGTTGGCGGCCTGCACGTGCTTGGCACCGAACGCCACGAGTCGCGGCGCATTGACCGCCAGTTGCGCGGTCGCTGTTCGCGCCAGGGAGATCCCGGGTCATCGCACTTTTTCATTTCGCTCGAGGACGATTTGATGCGGTTGTTCGGCTCCGATCGCATCGTAAAGATGATGGAAAGAATGGGTCTCGAGGAAGGCCAGGAATTATCGCATCCGTTGTTGAACCGTTCCATTCAGCAGGCCCAGAAGCGCGTCGAGGAGCACAACTTCCAGATCCGCAAACGCACGCTCGAATACGATGACGTGATGAACAAACAGCGTGAGGTCATCTACGGCTTCCGCAACGAAATCATCAATGCCACGGACGTGCGCGACCGCCTGATGGACATCATCGAGGAGGTGGTCATTCTGAAAGTGGAGCAATTCACCGACGCCGACGCCGAGCCGAACGAATGGAACATCCGTCCGCTGGCCGACTGGGTGAATTTGAATTTCCCGCTCGGCATGCCCGAAGCCGAAATTATCAAGGCCGCCAACTCCGGCAAGGAAACGCCTGTGCCCGGCTCGGTTTTCGAGGGCCTCAGCCCCGCGCAATTCGCCGTTTGCAATTTCATCAGCGACAAAATCCGCCAGTCGTATGACTTGAAAATCAGCTTTGAGGATCCGGACAAACTTGCGGTGGTTGAGCGCTACACGATCCTGAGCGCGATTGACAAGCTCTGGCAGGAACACCTCTACGAAATGGACAGCCTGCGGTACAGCATCGGCCTCCGCGGCTACGGCCAGCGCGATCCGCTCGTCGAGTACAAGGCCGAGGCTTACAAAATTTTCGACGAATTGATGGTCAGCATCAAAAGCGAAATCTGCCACAACGTCTTCCGCAGCGCCTCCTCCATGATGGCGTTTGAAAACTTCCTGAAGAACGTTCCGCGCCAGACCTTGCACCAAGCCACCAGCGCCTTTGGCGGCACCACCACCACCGCCAGTTCCGGGAGCGCCAATGCCAGACCCAGCGATGTGGTCAGCGAAGCGGCGGCGGCGGCGGAAAAGGCCAAACCCGTTCGCACCGGCCCAAAAGTCGGCCGCAACGACCCTTGTCCCTGCGGCAGCGGCAAGAAGTTCAAGCATTGCTGCGGCCGATAAGATTTATAATTTGCGATTTGGGAGGCTGCGGGCTATTCGGCAAGACTGTTTGATGTCGCGAGGCGTCTTGGAGTGCGGCAGTCCTCTGCCGCTTTTCCTGCGAGAGTCCGTGAATTCACGCCTGTTCTAAAGTGCCGGAGGGCTGGTGCAGTCCAAAACCTTGCGGCAGTTTGTCGAAGCTCCGCGGAGCTTTAATCTGAAATAAAAACTTGCTTCCTGTCCGCCTCCGGCTAAATTGCAAATGATTTGCGTTTGTGTAAATTATTCCATGCCTGACTTTGGAAAAGTGAAGACGGTCGGCCGAATCTGTCCATTGTTTATGAAAAATTTTGTGCCGACTGGCCGCCGCGAAGATGCAAGGCGTGTTGAACTATCATAGGCTGTTCTAAAATAAGTAATGAACATAAAACTCCTGCCTGTCTTCCGTCGATTGCCGCACCAGTTGGCGTTTCTCGGCGTCTGTCTGCTTGCTTGTCTTGTCGCGGGTTGCGGCAAAAGAGGAGCGGCCAAATCGGAAGCGGCCAAAGTGAGCATTGTCGCCGCCGAAAATTTTTACGGTGGCGTGGCCCAACAGATTGCCGGGAATTCGGCGGATGTCACCAGCATTTTGAGCAATCCCAATCAGGACCCGCACGAATTCACCACCGACGCGGCAACGGCAATGGCCGTCGCGAATGCCGACATCGTGATTTACAATGGCCTTGGGTATGACGACTGGATGAACAAGCTCCTCGGGGTTCAGGGCAAGCCCGGACGAATCGTCATCCGGGTCGCCGACTTGATTGGGGCCAAGGCTGGCGACAATCCGCACATCTGGTATGATCCGCGCACCATGCCCGTGCTGGCGGCAAGGCTTGCGGAAATTTTGAAACAACCGGAGAACCTCGCTGTCTTTCAAGAAGAGATGAATGCGGTCACGTCCAAAATCGCCGAAATCAAGTCCGCTTACAACGGAACGGTTGTCACGGCCACGGAGCCGGTGTTTGGTTACATGGCGAGCGCGCTGGGTTTCAAAATGGAAAACTACAGCTTCCAGCTTGCCGTGATGAACGATACCGAAATCAGCTTTCAACAAGCGTCTGATTTCCAGAAAAGCCTGCATGACAAATCAATGAAAATTCTTTTTTATAACAGCCAGGTCACGGACCCGGTGACTCAACGCGAACGAGAAATCGCGAAAAAACTCGGTGTGGCCGTCATCGGCGTCACGGAAACGCAGCCACCCGACGCCAAAAATTATGCGGATTGGATGCTCGCGGAATTAAACCAGGTCGAGGCCGTCTTGGAGACAAAACATTGACCCCCGCGCTTTCCATAACGAACGCCGGCGTGCGTCTCGGCGGACGCGACATTTTGCAAGGAGTGAATGCGGAAATCGCAACGGGCGAATTTGTCGGCGTCTTTGGGCCGAACGGCGCGGGCAAATCCACCCTCATGCGATGCGTTCTCGGTCTCACGCCGCTTTGTTCGGGGTCCATCTCCGTATTTGGAGAACCACCCGGGCAGGCAAATAAAGTCATCGGTTATCTGCCGCAATCGCGAGCCAGTCTTGAAAGCACGGCCTTGACCGCGCGCTCGCTGATCTGTGCGGTGGAGGGCGGAAATCGCTGGGGAATGCCGTGGAATACCCGGGCCGCGCGCGCCGAAGTCGAACGCGCCATTGAACTGGCGGGCACGGAAGAATGTGTCGATCGCCCTTTTTCCGTGCTGTCCGGCGGGGAAAAACAGCGCGTGGCGCTGGCTCAAGCCCTGCTCGGCAAGCCGCGCCTGCTCATTCTCGACGAGCCGCTGGCCAGTCTCGACCCGCGAAATCAAATGCGGATGGTTGAGTCCATCGCTAAAATCAAGACGACGACTGGCGCCACAATTCTTTTCATCGCGCATGATGTCAATCCGCTCCTCGGTGTGATGGATCGCGTGATTTACCTCGCGGGCGGCGGGGCGGTCATCGGTTCGACGGACGAAGTTATTTCCAGCGCGACGTTGAGCAAACTCTACGGCGCTGAAATCAACGTTGTTCGCGCCGAGGGGAAAATCTTCATCGTCGCCGCCGAGGGCAACGTCACGGAGGCCGCGCACCATGATTGAACAAATCCATTACTATTTCTCCTACGATTTCGTGCGCAACGCGTTCATCGCCGGTTCGCTGGCCGCAGTCTTGGGCGCGGTGGTCGGCTACTTTGTGGTCATCCGCAAAGCCAGTTTCGCCGCCCACGCTTTGGCGCATGTCGGATTTACCGGGGCGACGGGAGCCGCCTTGTTCGCCTTAAGCCCGTTGGAGGGAATGCTGGTCATTTCAGTGCTGGCGGGCTTGATGATGGGGGCTTACGGGAACCGGTTGCAACGCAGCGATCTGGCTATTGGCATGACGCTCGCGTTTTGCCTGGGCTTGGGCACGTTGTTTCTCATTCTCTACAAAGGTTTCGCGGGTCAGGCGACTGCCATTCTCTTCGGGAATATTTTTGGCGTTTCGCACAGCCAAATTGTTCAAACGCTGGTTCTCTCCGCAATCAGTTTGGGGGCTTTGCTGCTGCTTTCGCGGAAACTTCTCTTTGTCAGCGTCCAGCCCAATCTGGCGGAAGCGCGGGGCGTCTCGTTATCCGCGTTGTCCATTGTTTTCATGGCGATACTGGCCATCTCTGTCTGCCTCGCCAGCCAAGTGGTCGGCATCCTGCTCGTTTTCACTCTGATCATCGGTCCGGCGGGCATCGCCACCCGATTTTGCCGAAACTTTTGGGCTGGGCTGACCACTTCGGTCGTCATCGGGCTGTTGGCCGTTTGGACTGGAATTCTGCTCGCCTGCATCACAAGCTGGCCTCCCAGTTTCTGGATTACGACCATCCTTTTCATTCTTTACCTGATTAACGAAACCGTCTGCCGGTTCATTCTTCGGATGGAATGATTCGCCCCGATTCTTTTTAATGAAAAGGCTTGCAACCCTGGACTGACAAACAATAATGCAAATGATTTGCAATAAAGAAAGCGCCCATTCAATCGCTGTACGGCCGTGTACCAGCGTCCAAACCCTGAGCGGTCGGGTGTTGATTCCAAAATAAGGCTTGCTGTTGGCAAGTGACTTGCT
Source organism: uncultured bacterium (assembly GCA_963723125.1). Taxonomy (GTDB): domain Bacteria; phylum Verrucomicrobiota; class Verrucomicrobiia; order Limisphaerales; family UBA11358; genus UBA11358. The sequence goes on along the minus strand of CAVRPQ010000006.1, from coordinate 152,382 downwards.
ACATTGCAAATGTTTTGCAATATAAGAGGTGCCAAATTAACCGCCGCATGCGCGAACGGATTTTTTTCGCGGCGGGGGTTCTGTCGCTCGCAATTTGGCTGTTCATGGCGGTTGCAGAAATCTGCACGCCGCTGCACGCGTGGCTGCATGGGGGAACGATTCCTGACGACGACGATTGCGCCGTCGTTGCCATTGCGCACGGACAGTTTCATTCGGTTAGCTGCGACATTCCAGTCGTTGCGCCGATAGCTTGGATTGAAGCCACGCCTTCGCGCATGGTATTATCCATTTTCAGCCCGGCCATTGAAAATCTCCCTCAGGGCCGCGCCCCGCCCGCTCTTCGTTCCGTTTCTTAATTCCTGTCGGATTCAGACTTTGGCCTGTCGCCGGGTCTGAAATGTTTCTTGAACCAAATCTTTGTGTTTTGCCGTGTGGCAATTCGCAAAGCGCGGGTCCGTGGAGATTCGCGGAAGAATTTTGAAAACTTTAACCCATTGAATATATGAAAAACTTCAGAGAGCGAAAAAAAATAAGATTTAAGAGCAGAGTTTATTGGGCGGTCATCTCCACGGTGGCCCTGTCCTGTGGTGGGACGGCTTTGGCCCAGACCAATAATGTGTCGGCGGCCAAAGCCGATGAGTCGGGCAGTTCGACGAACATCGCCAATCTCGGTAACATCACCGTCATTGGCCGGTTGAACCAGGCGCGCGACCAGATTATTCCCAACTTGGGCGCAACGGCTCATACCTTCACTGAGGAGCAGATTCAAACCTTGTCGCAGGGCGACAACGCACCGTTCAACCAGATCATCTTGCGCGCGCCGGGCGTGGCGCAGGATTCGGCGGTGAACGGCGACCTGCACGTGCGCGGCGAACACGCGAACTTGCAGTATCGCATCAACGGCGTGCTGTTGCCGGAGGGCATCACCGGGTTTGGACTGGAATTAGACCCGCGTTTCGTGGAATCCATGCAACTCATCACCGGCTCGTTGCCGGCGGAATACGGTTTCCGCACGGCGGGCGTGGTGGATATTCATACCCGGAGCGGGGCATTTGAAAACGGCGGGGTGTTTGACCTGTACGGCGGAAGTTATGACACCTTCCGTCCCAGCTTCGACTTCGGCGGCCACCAAGGGGAATGGGATTATTTCGTGGATGGCAGTTTCGACCAGAACAGCCTCGGCATCGAAAATCCGACGCCCAGCAAAAACGCGATCCACGACGACACGGACCAATACAAATCGTTTCTGTATGCTTCGCGCATTTTGAGCGACACGAGCCGGGTCACTGTCATGGGCAGCGCATCCTACAGTAATTTTCAAGTGCCCAACACGCCGGGTCTGCCACCGGGACAGCCGGATACGGAACCGGTTACGCCGATTCCGTGGTATACCGCCATGCCCGGCCAAACCGCGACGAGCGTCAATTCTGCGGACGTGAACGAAAATCAAAACGAGCAAAATTATTACGGCGTTGTCACGTATCAGAAATCGGCGGGCGACTTGAATTTTCAAGCCTCTGTTTTTGGCCGGAACAGCGACGTGGATTTCACGCCGGATCAGGTTGGCGACCTTTACTTCAACGGCGAGGCCAGCCATGTGGCCCGCGATCTCTACTCCGGTGGGTTGCAGGCCGACGCCAGTTACGCCCTAGGCGACAAACACACGATTCGCGCCGGCATCCTGGCGTTGGAAGAATATGTGTCCGCCGATTCATCTTCGACCGTGTTCTACACCGATGCGAATGGAAATCCGACGGCACTCGACCCTACGCCCATTGTGAACAACGAAGTGCTGCACGGGCTGTTCGCCGGCGTTTATTTGCAGGATGAATGGAAAATCCTGCCGGAAGTCACCATCAATTATGGCGCGCGCTTTGATGAATATTATGCTTCCTTCCTCAAAGCCAATCAACCGAGTCCGCGTGTGAACGTGATTTACAAGCCGACGGATTCGACGACGTTGCACGCCGGTTATGCGCGTTACTTCACGCCACCGCCCGTTGAAAATGTTCCCGCGAGCAACGTGTCAAGTTTCGACGGCACTTCCGGTTCAACCGGGAATGACGAGGACAGTCCGGTCCAGGCTGAACGCGCGAATTATTTCGACGCCGGCATTTCGCAAAAGGTCACCAAGCACCTGACGCTCGGTTTGGACGGTTATTACAAGCACGCCCAACACCAGCTTGATGACGGACTGTTCGGGCAAACGCTGATTCTCTCGGCGTTCAATTACGCCGTAGGGCGCGTCTATGGCGTGGAAGCCACTGGCTCCTACAATCGCGGCGGATTTTCCAGCTACGCCAATCTTGCGTGGTCGCAGGCGTATGGCGAAGATTGGGAATCCGCGCAATTCCTGTTTGGACCGAGTGGTCCGGGCACTGATTTGGCTTACGTCCAGAACCACTTCATCTATTTGGACCACGACCAGCGGCTGACCGGCTCATTTGGCGTGTCCTACACGTTTAACGAAGGCAGCCGTTACAAGACGATGCTCTATACCGACGCGATTTATGGCAGCGGCTTGCGCCAGGATGGCGGCGGTTTTGAACCCGGCACAATGAACCCGATTCCCAACGGCGCCAGCGTGCCGCAATACTACTCCATCAACGTTGGCGCGGCGCAGAGTTTCAAACTGCCGCAAAACCGGACGTTGACGGCGCGGCTTGATGTCGTGAACCTCACCGACAACATTTACCAGCTCCGCAGCGGCTCCGGCGTCGGCGTCAACGCGGCGCAATACGGCGAGCGTCTCGGCTTCTTCGGTTCGCTGAGTCTGACGTTTTGAATCACGAGTTGGAGAGTTGTTCCTTGTTGGGACAACTCTCCAAATGAAAAACAAAAGTTTAATGCAATTGATGTTTAACACAAGCTGCCCGACGCTGAACGGCCATGAATAAGATCTCAATCATTCTGGAAACGGCCGAAAAGGCCATGACGGCTGAAACCGATCGCGCCGAACAACTGCTGGCTCGGGCGGAGAAACTCGCTGCCGGCATCGTCATCGTGATCGGGTTTCAGCTATGGAACCTCACCGGCATGTTGGACCCGTCTTCGCGTTGGGTCAACGGTTCGTGTTATCTGTCTTTGGGAGCCTTGAGCCTTTCCTTGCTGTTCGCTTTTTACAGCATGGGGCTTAAAGGCTACGCCGGTTATCCCCGCGGAGATAAACTCTGGGAAACCTTGAAGTCCGAAAACGTATCGGACGCCGATGCAGAACAAGCGGTCATCCAATTGCTCTTAAGAAACCGGGAGCAGAACGCCAGATTAAACGACGCCAAAATGGGTCTGCTGTTTTGGTGCGGCTCGCTGTTCTTCGTCGGATTCCTCCTCGTGATCATCAGCCATTTGCTGGCTGCCCTCGCAAACAATTATGGCAACCCGGCTTTGTGAGTGATATGGATGCAAATCGAACATCATCCGGCTGCGAGTTGAAAGTGAACTGGCCCGGTTCTGTTTTCCTCCGGCAAATCGGGTTCCCAACCGGAAACTCGCCTGGACAAATTCGATTTGCATCCGCTTTCTCTTGTTGGGAGCCAAACCGCGAAACCCAGGCGAAGCCATGAGCAATTTCATGCCCATTTGCTTGCGTATGGCGGCGGCGTCTGTCGTCGAACTTGACGCGGTGCGCGAAGAGTTAACCAACCACTTGAAGCGGTCCGTGGTCGTCGCAGTGATCGCCGTGCGGATGATGGAGCTGTCCGTCCACCAAATAGTCCACATGATCGCCATGCGGAACGGCCGCGTGGCCGCAATTGGGGCCATGAATGTGTTGCCGATCATGGCCTTTGGCGCCGAGCGTGCATTTGTCGGGATTCGTGGCGCTGACGGCGATGGTGTGTTCATCCACATGGTCGCCATGCGGATGATGCAGATGGCCGTCATGAAGATAATCCACGTGCCCGCTATGCATGATGGCAATGTGTCCGCAACCTTTGCCGTGGACGTGGGAATGATTGGCGTGAGTTGTGCAAGACTGTGATTCACTCATAGGTTTTTAATTTTGGTTTATGTGTTCAATGTGCGCGCGTTTGCATCCGAAGCAACTAAACCACCGTTGCGGCTGGTGGGGCAAGAAATGTTTGTGCAAGTAACTTGCATTAATTTTATGAAAACTTTCAAGGAACGCAGCGCTTGGGCCATCTCGTCCTGCCGGAAAGCAGGAATGCGCCTCACGCCGGCCCGGGAGGCCATCCTTTCTTTTCTGGCGCAACGGCGCACCCCCGCCAGCCTGGAAATGGTTTCGCAAGCAGAGGGTGTCCGGGGGCAATGTGATTCAACCACCGTTTATCGGACGCTGATGCTGTTTAAAGAAGCCGAGCTGGTCCGAGTGGTGGGCACGCCGCGCAAGACAAGCTATTTTGTGCTGAACGCTCCTGGTGACAGCGCACATTTTCTAATTTGCCACGATTGCGGTTGCGTTACTGAATTGCCGTTGCCCGATCCCATTTCGGCTGAAATCGGGCGCATCGCTTCCGCGCGCGGTTTTTCACCAACGTCGGCGGATTGTGAAGTTCAAGGCCTCTGTGCAGATTGTCAGGCCGCGCACAAAGCTCAAATCGTGCCGGCGAAACTGATGGTCCGAGTCAAAACTTCAACCGCCCATAAGCTTTGAATTATAGCTCAACTTTCCGAGAGACATGAAACATCAACCATTTTTCCATCCATCCCGGCGCAATAAGTTATTCGCGCTGTTTCTCTTGTTCGGGCTGACACTTGTCCATGCCACTCAGCAGAAACTTAAAGTCGTCCACCTCGATGACCAGGATTATGTCCCGTTGGCCGGCTGGGCGCACGCGAACGATTTGAAATGGTTCTGGTTTGAAGGTGACAAAAAGGTCGAGGTAACCAATCACGCAACCCGGCTTGTCTTTGAAGTAAATTCAGCCCAAGCGGAAATCAATGGGGTCCGGGTGAGGCTCTCGTTCCCGTTTGCCGCTGAAAAGTCAATTCCGCTCGTCGCGCAACTCGATCTTGACACAGCCATAGACCCGTTGCTGTTTCCACCGCACTTTGCCGATACCAAACCGGTCAAAACGATTTGTCTCGATCCCGGTCACGGCGGCGCAGATTTCGGCAATCGTGCCGGCTGGCATTTTGAGAAAAATTACACCCTGCCCCTCGGTTTGGAATTGCGCAATCAATTGCAGAAAGCCGGGTTCAGCGTGATTATGACCCGCACCACGGACGAGTATGTGTCGTTGTCCGGCCGTGCGGCGCTGGCAAACCGGCACCATGCGGATTTGTTTGTGATCCTGCATTTCAACGCAACCTCGATTGGGCGTGACGAGGCGGAAGGGCCGGAAACGTATTGCATCACGCCCGTTGGCACTGGGCTGACGATTGGCAATCGCAATGAAGACAACAGCCTGTTGCTGGCCTATCAAGTCGAAAAATCCCTTGTGCAAAACCTGGACGCAAACGATCGGGGCGTAAAGCGCGCGCGGTTTGCCGTGTTGCGCGACGCGACGATGCCTGCGATTTTGATTGAAGGCGGTTTTATGACGAACCCGGTCGAAAGCGAAAAAATATACTCCGCCGCGTATCGCCGCCGAATGGCGGAAGCCATCGTCAAAGGCATTCTGGCTTATCAGCGATTGATTGCGCCGCTCGATAAATAATTCATATTCCCGGCAATAAAACCACCTATTCAATTCTTCCATTAAATGATCCAAAGGTTACTTATGGCAGGGCGGCAAGAAACACTGCGGAGCAATTGCCAAATGTCCCGCCCGGTTGCCCGCTTCGCTGGTGGATGGACGTCTGTGTTAACACCGCCCAAGATGGCGCATGGCTTGGTTTTTTCGGTTCGTTAAGCTATGTCTTTTGAAATGTTCATCTGAAAGCATGGATGCAAACCAAACATCTGCCGGCTACGAGTTGAAGGACGAACTGGCGCGCTTGTGCCTGGCAACGGCCCGCCGCGAACCGGAGCGCAAGCTTGCCTGGGTGAATTCGGTTTGCATTCTTTTCCTTTTGATTGGAATTCTCGGCGCACGGCAAGGCGTCATCGCCATCAAACCGGTCCCGCCCATCCGGGAAGCGGTGCCCGTCGTTGTCCAGCCAGCGGTGTTGCCGCCACAGCCTGTTGCTCCAAAGCCGGAGCAGGCGCAATCAATCAATCAACCCCGCGTCCTCGTCGCGCTGCCGAATGCGCCGAACGTCAACTTCGGAGTTCCAAGCGCCGGCACGCTCGTCACCGATGCCGCGCTCGCCTCGGCGCCGCAGGCGGCTCCGGCGCGCGTTGGTTCAATCTTCAACACCGGCGCAGGCGGCGAACGGCCGGAACCACCGTATCCTCCCATCGCTGAACAGACCGGCGAACAAGGCATGGTGGTTCTGGTGCTTACCGGCGATGACGCGGGCAATGTCGTTTCCGTGATCATGAAGGAATCGTCCGGTTTTCCACTCCTTGACCGTGCGACGGTGGATTTCATCAGGCGCCATTGGCGGCTTCCGACCGACACCGGCACCAGGTCTTTCCAGACCAGCATTACTTACAAACTGCAACTGAACTGAAACCAAATCAAAATTATGCTCGCAAACATCGTTCTCCAATTCTTCCTCAAGGGCGGCCCGGTCATGTGGCCGATTCTCATCTGCGCCATCGTTGGCGTCGCCGTCGTCGGCGAACGCGCCTTCTGGTGGTGGCGTGAGAGCCAGAGGCGTGACCCGCAAAAAATGGAGCAATTGCTCGCGGCGCTGGAAAATTCCGACGTGGCCGTCGCCAAACAAATTGCCGCCGGCTCGGACGACCCCATCATCCGCGTGATTCATCACGGCCTCGATCACGTCGGCCACGCGCACGGCTCGTTGCTGGGCGCGCTGCAACTGGCTGCGGGCGTCGAGTTGAAACGCGCCGGGCGGTTTCTCACCGTGATGGACACGCTCGTCACGCTCGCGCCGCTGCTCGGCTTGCTCGGCACCGTCACCGGCCTGATGCGCGCCTTTCTCAACATCGGCAGCGCGGAATTGTCGGTTGTGGGCGTCACCGGCGGCATTGGTGAGGCGCTGATTGCCACGGCCTGCGGATTGGCCATCGCCATCTTTTCTCTGGTCCCGTTCAACTATTTCTCGGCCAAGGTGGCGCAATTGCAATTTGATCTGGAAACGGCGGCCACGAACGTCGAAGTCCTCGTTGGCGGCGGGAAAACGGGTGACACCGTTCATTTGCACAAGCCGGAAGCGCCGGGCCAGGCCACCAGCCACTGAAAATTGTTGCCGGAAAAATGAAAAGCAAACCACGGATAAACACAGATAAACACGGATGAAAAAAATCCAATTTGGAACTGTTCTATCAAAACCGTCAGAGCGGACTGCGGGGGGGGGTTGTTTTACCCGGAAAATCCGTGTCCATCCGTGTCCATCTGTGGTTAAAACGAAATGAGAATTCCCTCACCCATTCCGAAACGCCGCTCGCGGATTGTCATCATTCCGCTGATTGACATCATGTTTTTCCTGCTCGCGTCGTTCATGATGGTCGCTTTGGAGATGAGCCGGACGGAAAACATCAAAGTCAATCTGCCGCCCGCCTCGCAATCAAAGCAGGATTACCGGCCGGACATGGTCAACATCGCCGTGGACAAATCCGGCGCGGTGTGGCTGGAGAAAAAACGGATTTCGCTGGCCGAACTCGCAGCCGTTTTGAAGGACCGCTTTCATGCCAACCCGGACGTGCCGGTTTACATCAGCGGCGATCGCGACACGCTGCACGGCGACATGGTGAAGGTGTATCAAACCGTCCGCGCGGTCGGAATCCAAAAGGTCGCGTTCATGACCGATAGCCGGAATGTAAATTGAAAATGAACCTCGGATGAACACAGATAAACACGGAATGGTAGGGTGGGCAGTCCTCTGCCCGCCGAAGCGTCGGTTGCCATCAAACGGCGCGCACGGAGTGACGCGCCCTACCGCGGAACAAATCCGTGTCCATTCGTGTTCATCCGTGGTTGAAATGAAATGAAAATCCGCACGCCCATCCCGGACAAGAAGTCGCGGCTGGAAATCATTCCGCTGATTGACATCATGTTTTTCCTGCTGGCGTCGTTCATGATGGTCACTCTGCAGATGCAGATTGTCCGCACGCTCAAATCCAATCTGCCCACCGCCACGCTCGCCACGCCCTCGAAGAAGCCCGACATCGTAAATCTCACCGTGAACCAGGACGGCCAGGTTTCCGCGGACGACAAACCCATCGCCTTTCCCGAATTGTTCACCATGCTGACGAACCGTTACAGCTTGAACACGAACCTGCCGGTCTATATCACCGGTGCGCCGGACACCACGCACGGCTCGGTGATGTTCGTGCTCGATTTGGTGAAACGCGCCGGTGTCCAGCACGTCGCCATCGCCGTCAACGCCACCTCCGACCATCCGAACCCATGAAAAATTTTCAAGTCAACCTGTTCATCGTCCTCGCCCTCGGCCTTTGCGGCCTCTGCGCATGGCAATGGTATGAGCAAACCGTCCAGCGCACCACGATCCAGAGCCTGAACCGGATGGTTTACGACCGCGACGCCGCCATCCAAAACTACACCAACTCCCTCGCCACCTTGAATCATCAGGTCAATCAGATGGACGCAAGCCTCACCGAAATGAAGGCCACTGCCGCGACCAACGAACAACTCATCATTTCCCAAAAGGCCCAAATCGTGCAACTGCAGTTCGCCGACGAAAATGCTACCAACGAAATCGCACAATATAAAGCCGGCGTGGACGCGTTGGAAGCGAAGTTGAAGGAAGCTTATGCCGGCATTGACAAGCAGAACGCGACCATTTCCAACCTCGTCGGCCAGCGCAATGACCTCGTGCAGAAATACAACGACGAAGTGAGCAACCGGAACGACGTCGTCGCCAAATATAACGACCTGGTGAAACAAATCCAATCCGGTGGCAAACCGTCAGACAAATAATCCGCAGATTACGCCGATCTACGCAGAAAAGAAATCTGCGAAAAAACTTAATAGACCAACACCTGCACAGCCGCAGTTGTAGGAGTCGAGGTAACGAGACACTTCAGTTAGAGACTCCTCACGTCGTCTCCTGCTCAATAAACGAGGACGAGGACAGCCGCCTGTTGCGCCGACTTCACCACGTCCTCAAACTTCTCATCCGCAGTATTCGGCTTTTTCAGTTTGGCGTCCACGTCCGGCACCGATTCCAGGAAGCTCAAGAGCAGACTGCTCTTGACCGCGTAATTCACATTCTCCGGCAACGCTCCGCTCGCCGCCAGCGCCACCGACGCATCCAGCTTGGCCGACACGATGCCGATCACGTTGCCCCGTTCATCCACAAGCGCGCCGCCCGAATTCCCCGGCTGTACCGGCACGCTGATCTGGAAATAGCGCGGGTCATCCCCCGCGCCGGACAGCGACGCGATTTCCCCCTTGGCCAGCTTTGGCGCGAACCCCTGCAAACCGATGTCGGGAAAACCGACCGTCGCCACCGTGCCGCCCAGAACCACCGTGCGACTGGCGGCAATGGGCAGCGGCTTGAAAATTTCTTCATTCTTCATTCTGCCTTCTGCATTTGCTTTGAGCAGAGCCAAATCATTGGCCGCGTCCACCTGAACTACTTTGGCGTCAATCAATCCGGCGCTCGTGAGCAAACGAACTTTCGTGGCATCCTTGACCACATGATAATTGGAAACCAAATAACCATCTTCCGTGATGAAAAAACCGGTGCCGGAAGCCGTTGGATTGTCGGGTGAAGCGGAGTTGTCAGAACTTGAACCCGATGTTTCATCTCGTCGAACAAAAGCCGCCGCGAGCCTTTGCCCTTCAGCGATTTGGTCAGGCGTCATTGAACCGGTAATGCTGTCTCGATTGGTAACAGCGTAAGTTTCTCCTTGCGCGGCAGCGAGGTTATACCATTTGTAAGCCTCGACATAATCCTGCGGCACACCTTGACCCTTGGCATACATCAGACCGAGGGAGTTTTGCGCGTCTGCATCGCCTTGATCTGCCGCTTTGCGAAACCATTCGAGTGCTTGCGAGTAATCTTGTGGCACGCCTTGGCCATTGTCGTAGAAGACGCCCAGATTAAATTGGGCGTCCGCGTCATTCTGTTCGGCGGCTTTGCGATACCACTTCGCCGCCTCTGCCTTATCGTCTCGCGGCACGCCTTTACCGGCCATGTAGCAGACGCCCAGTTCATATTGGGCGGCGGCGAAATTCTGGTCGGCGGCCTTGCGATACCACTTTACCGCCTCCGCAAAATCCTGCGCCACGCCTCGGCCACCCGATTGTACCTGCAACGCCTGTTGAGCGCGTAAAACGTCCGGATTTGTGGCTTCATTAACCGGCACCGTGCCCGATTGCACCGGATCGAATTTATCGGCGATGTGACTGGTTTTCTGTGCTTGCACAAACAATGGAATGATTGGCAGCATCAACAGAAATAGAAGCCATCCTAGTGATTTCGTTTTCATGTTTTCTTCAAAATTCCAACCCGTAGTACGAATCATTGTCGTTCAGTTCTTTGTCCCAAAAATCCTTGATCCGTGAATTTCTCCGAAAATAATCCATACCACTCTTCCATGCCTTCCAAACTTCCTCGCAAATGAAGCCCCTTTTGGCATAAAGCCATTCTTCCCCGCAAAGATTGAAGTATTTGAACAGTTTCTCTTTTTCATCCTTGGTTAGCGTTAAATCAGACGGTTGTTCGTGAATCTGATTCAGATCGTCATTCATCTTATCGTATCTGTCGTTGAATTGTTCAAAAAGCTCTTTGAACAATTTAATCTCTCTTAGATTTTGTTTCTGTACGCCGAAAGCAAACGCGAAAACGCCCACAGCAATCCCCGCAAATTCTTCCCACGATAAGAAACGACAGATAAAAACCAGAATCGCGGCAATGAACACCGTGATTGAAATCACTGCGTAAGATTTAAACAAGATTCGTTTAATGTGGTGGTTCATAACACTTGCCGTTTTATATCAGCCTATTGCTATAAGCAGATGGCTTGCCAAAGCATGCCTTATTATGTCAGAGCGGTATCTGTAGTTAAAATCGTGCTCCAATCGTCCATCCCAAAATGAATCCAGGAAAAGGGCCATGACAATTTTGAATTGCGAATTTCGAATTGCGGAGTACGCGACAAGTCTGATTTCCGTCATCGCCAAGCTTCGTGCGTGAGCCACGCGACCAGTTGCCCGTGCGGAATTCGGAATGCGGAGAGCGCGCCCCGTCCGCCTTCGTTTTGTGTAGCAGCGGACGTGAATCCTCTCCATCAAAAAACTCTCTGTCAGAAATAATGAGCCGACTCACGTCGGCTGCTACATGTGCGCAATAATATTGTCGCCGAACTGCGAACATTTGATTTCCGTCGCGCCTTCCATCAGGCGCGCGAAATCGTAGGTGACGCGCTTGCTGCCAATCGCGCCGTTCAAGCCTTTAACAATCAAATCCGCAGCCTCCGTCCAGCTCAGGTAACGGAACATCATTTCGCCGCTCAATACGACTGAACCCGGGTTCACCACGTCTTTGTTCGCGTATTTCGGCGCAGTGCCGTGTGTCGCTTCAAAGATGGCGTGGCCGCTGATGTAATTGATGTTGCCGCCGGGCGCGATACCAATGCCGCCCACCTGCGCCGCCAGCGCGTCGCTCAAATAATCGCCGTTCAGATTCAAGGTAGCGATGACGTCGAAATCCGTCGGGCGCGTAAGCACCTGCTGGAGCGTGATATTGGCGATGGCGTCTTTGATGACCAGGCCCGCGCCGGGTTTGCCTTCGGGAATCTTGCACCACGGCCCGCCGTCCATCTCCACCGCGCCAAATTCGGTTTTCGCCAATTCATAACCCCAGTCCCGGAACGCGCCTTCGGTGTATTTCATGATGTTGCCCTTGTGGACAATCGTCACCGACTTCTTCTTTTGGGCGATGGCATATTGGATGGCCGACCGCACCAGGCGCTGGGTGCCGGTCTTTGACACCGGCTTGATGCCGATGCCGACCAGCTCCGGGGCTTCCGCCCCAAAACGGATCTTCTTGAAGTCCTTGGCAAAGTTCGCCTTGAGAAACTCAATCGTCTTGAGCGCCTGTTCCTTGCCAGCTTCGAAATCGATGCCCGCGTAAATGTCCTCGGTGTTTTCGCGGAAGATGACCATGCTCACCTTCTCCGGATGCTTCACCGGCGACGGAACGCCGGTGAACCATTGAACCGGGCGCAGGCAGACATAGAGATCAAGCATCTGGCGGAGCGCGACGTTAAGCGAGCGGATGCCGCCGCCAATGGGTGTGGTGAGCGGCCCTTTGATGCCGACCAGATATTCCTTGAACGCCTCGACCGTATCGTCCGGCAGCCAGTTGTCGAATTTGTTTTTGGCCGCTTCGCCGGCGAACACTTCAAACCAAGCGACCCTGCGTTTGCCGCCATAGGCCTTTTGCACCGCTGCATCAAAGACGCGGACGCTGGCCGCCCAGATGTCCGGGCCGGTGCCGTCGCCGCGGATGAACGGGAGGATGGGAATGTCCGGCACGTTGAGCTTGCCGTTCTGTACCGAAATTTTTCCGCCGGCCGGCGGTGTCACGTCTTTGTAGGCCATGGTCGGGATCTATGATTTACGATTTGAGACCTCTGCAAAACGTGTGGCGGCGACGCCCCGTCGCCGGGAGCATTCAATTTTCCAACGGTTTTGGCCAGTCGCCCAAAGCGACGAGGCGTCGCTTCTACCCTTTTGCAGAGATCTCGATTTGCGATATACGATATTCAAAACCTTAGGGCGCGTAGAATCAGGTCGAAAATCGGGGAAAGCAAGGAAAGAAAGCTGATTCGATTGAGAAATGAACGCCCGCCCTCAACCTGACCTTCTCCCCCAGGAGAAGGAACAGCAACTGACCACTCCTCGTTTTGCGAATGATAGTTCGGCAAATCCAATCGCGCGAATTTTCGAAGTGGCGGCAAACGATTCTCCTTCTCCCTGGGGAGAAGGCCGGGTTGAGGGAGGACAACAATTCAACTTTACGGGACCAGTCGCTCACGGTGAGGTTGATGGTCGCGATTCCAACGGCTCAAGGCGGCATCGCTACTGTCAGCAAAGAGAAATTGCAACGTCGGCGAATCAACGTGGCCGTCGCAAAATGCCACGTTGGCTTTGCCTTGGTGACGCGAATATGCACGTTTTGAATTCGCAATGAACGTTAAGCGCACAAAAAACATTCCACCGCTAAATCCGTCGCCCATGGCCATCATGTCGCTTGGATTAGCCACCTCCGACTCGTTTAGGGGCGCAAATGAGAAAGGGCTTGGAATGTAGCGACCGCCAAGACCAAGCGAGTTGGTGAGACTTCCTAAACCGTAAGCATTGTAACCATAACATGCCGGGGTCGTGTTGGTAGGCCAATTTCCTGTCCACCGCGCTGACGGACATCGCCACACACCCTCCGCGAAGAATTTTCTTTTGGGTTTGGAAATGTCGAAGCCTCCGCGTTCGAGTTGGGTAATCCAAATTCCCGGATTGTCGCTGTTTGTGCCCCCAAAGATCGAAGGATAAGCGTGATTATCCGCCACGAAATTTTGGATACCCAGGGCCAGTTGGCGAAGGTTGTTGACACATTGAATTTGCTGCGCTCTTTTTTTGGATAGAGAAATTACCGGGAGCAATAGCGCGGCAAGAATTGCAATGATGGCGATGACAACCAAAAGTTCAACCAGCGTAAATGCCGCTTGAACTCTTGGTTGCGGAAATTTCATCAAGCTACTTCAATCAACCTCGTCACTTTTGACGTGGCGGCTTCGCCAAATTGCGCCTTTACCCTGGCCACGGTGTTCTCGACGGTCAAACCGTATTTCTTGCGGAGTTCGTCCTGGGTGGTGGCGTGTTCGATGAACTGGTCCGGCCAGCCGATGCGGACAACGGGCGTGGTCACCCCTTTTTCGCTGAACAGTTCCAGCACCGCCGAACCGTAACCGCCCATCAACGCATGGTCTTCCAGCGTTACTGCCACATCCGCCGCGTTTCCGAAAAATTCGTGGGTGCCGGCATCCAGTGGCTTCGTGAAACGCGGATTGATAACAGCGCAGTCGAAACCTTCCGCCATGAGTTGCTCGGCGGCTTTGCGCGCCAGGGTGTTCAACGGACCCAGGCCGAACAAAGCAACCTTGCGCTTGCCGGTGCTGGAAAAATTCTGGATCACCTCCGCCTTGCCGACCTCGAGCAGCTTCGGTTGGTCCTTGATGGGTACGCCTTCCGCTGCGCCGCGCGGGTAACGGATGAAGGTGGGATGATTCTGGTGCGTGGCAGTGAACATCATGTCCGCCAGTTCATCTTCGTCCTTCGGGGCCATGGCAATGACGTTCGGCAGGCAGCGCAGGTACGCGATGTCGAACAGACCATGATGCGTCGGGCCGTCGTTGGCGGAAAGGCCGGCGCGGTCCATGCAGAAAATCACCGGCAGATTTTGGAGGCAAATATCGTGGTGGATGCAATCGTAGGCGCGTTGCAGGAAGGTCGAATAAATCGCGCAGACCGGGTGGAAACCCATCGTCGCCATACCGGCGGCGAAAATAACGGCGTGTTCCTCCGCAATACCCACGTCGTAATAACGGTCGGGCATCGCCTTTTCCAGATGTTTCATGCCGGTGCCGCTGGGCATGGCGGCGGTGATGCCGACGAGGGTGTTGTTTTTCTGGCAAAGCTTCACCAGCGTTTGCCCCATTACGTCCTGATACATTGGCGGCGCGCCGGCCTTGGCGGGCAGGGAATCACCCGTTTTCATGTCGTAAGGACCGGTGCCGTGGAATTTTTCAGGAAACTTGATGGCAGCGTCAAAGCCCTTGCCTTTTTGTGTGAGGATATGAATGACGATGGGATGGTTGCAGGTTTTCGCAAATTCCAGCGTGCTGATGAGCAATGGCAGATCGTGTCCGTTGATCGGACCGAGATAACGCAGGCCCATCTCCTCGAAAATGACCGGGCTGCCATAACCGCCGCGGCCATCCGCATCCACCAGACTGCCGGTCTGATGCAAGCCGACCTCCGTGATGGCGCCCTTGAAACCTTCCTCGGCCTTGCGGGCGAGCTTGATGGCGACATCGCCCTTGGGGAACCGGCGCAGGAAATTCTGGAAGTCCGTGGCCAGCTTGTTGTAGCGCGGATTGGTGATGAGCTTGTTCAGGTAATTTGAAATCGCGCCGACGTTTTTGGCGATGCTCCACTCGTTGTCGTTGAGGATGCCGATGAACCGTTTTGTCGTGTGACCGATGTTATTGAGCGCCTCGTAGGAAATGCCGTTGGTCAGCGCCGCATCACCGAAAACGCAGACGACGTTTTCGTCCGTGCCGCGTTTGTCGCGCGCCGCCGCCATGCCGAGCGCCGCCGACAGGGCCGTGCCGGCGTGACCGGCGCCGTAACAATCGTGCTCGCTTTCCGTCCGCAGGGCAAAACCATTCAGTCCGCCCGTCTGGCGGACGGCCGGGAAACGATTTTTGCGGCCGGTCAGCAGTTTGTGAACGTAAACCTGGTGGCTCACGTCCCAGACAAACTTGTCTTTGGGCGTGTTGAAGACGCGGTGGAGCGCGAGGGTCAGTTCCACCACGCCGAGGTTCGGGCCGAGGTGCCCGCCGTTCCGGGCCAGCACCGCGATGAGGTCCTGCCGGATTTCGGCGGCCAGTTCTTGCAGTTGCGGCAGCGTGAGTTTCTTCACGTGCTCCGGTCCGTCCACCATGTCAAGATATCGGCTCATAATTGTTGGTTAAATCAGTTAAAGCAGTAACTGGTTAAATGGGTTGAATCAATGACCGACCCGGCTCATTTAACCAATCACTTGTTTAACTCATTCACTTTCTCCCTCAAACGGTTTCAATTTTATTTCCCCCGCGGCGTTCTTTTCCAACTGCCGTATTTTCAACTCCGCCTCGCCCAGTTTTTCCTGGCAGATTTTCACGAGCCGGGTGCCTTCTTCATACCGGGCCAGCAAGGCTTCGAGCGGCAAATCCTCGGACTCCATCGCCTCGACGGTGCTTTCGAGCTTCTTCAAGGCCTCTTCAAACGGCAGACCGCCCTTGACCGTTTCGGCCTTGGCTGATTTTGACATGCCGGCAGGATAAGCTCAGCCGCTACGCCCGTCCAGCTTGGAGTCGGGTACGCGTCACGCTGTTTTTATACCTCAGTCCGGCTGAAGATTTCGCCGGTTTTCAACCGCGTTTTCAAACGCTGCCCGCCTTTTACTTCGGCGACTTCGCGCAATACTTTTCCGCTCGCCGCGTCCGTAGTGATGGAATAGCCACGCGCCAAGACCTGCTCCGGACCCAGCAAACGCAGCCGCGCTTCCGTTGCACTGAAACGATTCTGCCAATTTCGCAAATGCCCCTGCGCCAGTTCGCTCAGACGATGCCGGGCCGTTTTCAAAAGCTCGCGCCGTTGCCTCAACAACTGCGCCGGTCGCACGCGCAAAAGCCGGGTCGCCAGATTCTGCCAGGCCACCTGCCGCTCTCTGGTTCCCTGTTTCGCGCAACGCACCAGGCCATTCTGCAAATCGTCCAGCCGTTGCAGAAATTCATCCAGCCGCCGGCGCGGATGCGCCCGCTTCAATCGTCCCTGAAGCTGTTCGAAATCCGCGGTGGCGCCTTCCAACCGTTGCCGGACGATTCGCCGCAGCACACCCGGCGCCTCGGCAACAAATTCGCGGCTGGCGAACACGCCTTCGGTGATGATTTCCGCTGCCACACTCGGCGTGGCCGCGCGTACGTCCGCCACGAAATCGCTGATGGTAAAATCAATCTCGTGCCCGACCGCTGACACCACTGGGAGCGCCGATTCAAAAATCGCCCGCGCCACGACTTCCTCGTTGAACGCCCACAAATCCTCCAGCGACCCGCCGCCGCGCGTCACTAAAATTAAATCCAGGCTGGTAGGAGACGACGTGAGGAGTCTCTGATCAATATGAGTCTCGTTACCTCGACTCCTACTGAATTCATTGAGCAAGCGGATGGCCGCCGCAATTTCCGCCGCCGCGCCGTCGCCTTGCACGCGGCACGGCGCGAGAATGATTTCCAGCGCCGGATTCCGCCGTTGCACCACGTGGAGCACGTCGCGAATCGCTGCGCCCGTCGGTGATGTGACCAGGCCAATGCGTTGCGGATACTTTGGCAGCGGCCGTTTCCGTCCCGGCGCGAACAACCCTTCCGCCGCGAGCTTTTGTTTGAGTTTCTCAAAGGCGATTTGCAGCGCGCCGACGCCTTGCAATTCCACCGCCCGCACAATGAGCTGGTATTGCCCGCGCGCCTCATAGACCGTCACGTCACCTTGCAACAGCAGCTTCTGGCCGTCCTGCAACACGCTGCGATTCCGGACTGCCTCGCCCCGGAACAAAACGCAGCTCAGTTGCGCCCCGGCGTCCTTGAGCGTGAAGTACATGTGACCGGAAGATTGCGCACGCAGATTGGTGACCTCGCCCGTCACCCAGACCGAGCCGACTGATTTTTCCAGCAACCGTTTGACCTGCGCCGTCAGTTCCGAGACGGACAAGATCTTTCGAGTCGCTGCCATCGGACCTGTCGCGCCGGAGCTTCCCGGCGAAGGTGGAAACAACTCGCCGAAGTCCCATTGCGATTTGGTGGGTTTGCTCATTCGGATTCAAAATCCATTAAACCATACTTTCCGCGTCTCGTCGAAATTTTCGAACGGCAACGCGGAGGCTCGATGTCGAAAACAGGTATTGTCATTTGAATAGTCAGAATTTGTTTTAACCATGCATGTCTGAAACCGCCAGCTATTTTGCGCGGGCGATCGCGCTTTTTCCTTGCACGTCCATTGCGTTCTCTTAATTTCGCAATAAAAAAAGAAAGAAATATGGACTGATTTAATTTCAAAATGCTTTAGTTTCTCTTTTGCGATGCTTACACGTTTACGAATTAAAAATTTCAAACGTTTTCCTGACGCGGACATCGAGTTGGGTCAAGCAGTCGTTTTCATCGGCCAAAACAACTCCGGCAAAACCACGGCATTGCAAGCACTGGCTCTTTGGGATGTCGGTCTGCGGAAGTGGAATGAAGAATACAAGGGCAAAACAGTTCCTGCCCAGCGGCCCGGTGTCACCCTCAACCGGCGCGATCTGGTTGCGATCCCAGTGCCGAGAGCAAATCTGCTCTGGCGAAATCTTCATACTCGCGATGTCAAGAAAGCCAATGACAAACCGCAGACGCAAAACATTCGCATAGACATCATCGTGGACGGCGTCCATGAGGGAAAAGCTTGGAATTGCGGATTGGAGTTCGATTACGCCAACGAAGAGTCGTTCTATTGCCGGCCATTGCGCCTTGGCGACAGCAAACAACCGGAACGGATGCAAATCCCGCCTGCTGCAGCGGAGACTTTGATCGCCTTCCTGCCTCCCATGTCCGGATTGGCGGCGACTGAACCTAAATGGGAATCAGGACGAATTAACGTCCTGCTTGGTGAAGGTCAAACGGCACAAGTGCTCCGCAACCTTTGCCACCAACTCCATGAACAGCCAGTACCAAAAACAGGATGGCAGGAGGTTTCTGATTACATCGAGTCCCTGTTCGGTGCAAAACTTCAGCCGCCGGAATTCATTAAAGAACGCGGAGAAATCACCATGGCCTATCAAGATCAGGAAGGCTGTCTACTCGATCTTTCGTCTGCCGGACGTGGCTTACAACAAACACTTCTATTGCTTGCTCATCTTTACGCAAATCCTAAGACTGTTCTTCTGCTCGACGAACCTGATGCTCATCTTGAAGTCCTTCGCCAGCGTCAGATTTATCAGCTGTTAACCGACGTTGCTGCTCGACAAGGCTCGCAGATCATCGCCGCTAGCCATTCTGAAGTCGTCCTCAACGAAGCCGCCAACCGTGATGTCGTCATCGCCTTCGTTGGTCCGCCCCATCGCATTGACGACCGTGGCCAGCAAGTCCTCAAGGCACTTACCGACATCGGCTTTGACCAGTATTACCAAGCCGAGCTCAAGGGATGGGCGCTCTACCTCGAGGGTTCGACGGATCTCGCCATTCTTAAGGCGTTCGCCCGAACGCTCAAACATCCAGCCGCTGCCGAGTTGGAGCGCCCTTTTGTCCACTACCTCACAACCAATCTCCCAGCCCGGGCGCGTGAGCACTTTTATGGTATTCGCGAAGCGAAGCCGGATTTAGTCGGATTCGCTTTGTTCGACCGCATTGACAAGCCACTTGATACCGGCAAACCCCTGACTGAAACCATGTGGCAGAAACGCGAAATCGAAAATTATCTGTGTCAGGAATCCATCCTGCTTGCTTATGCCCAGCACGACCAGCCGGACGATTTATTCGGTCGCGCTGAAGCTGACCGGCGCGTGCAAACCATGCGTGACTGTATTCAGGAAGTGGCCGTTGCGCTCCAAACTTTAGGTCGGCCTGATCCTTGGTCTGCTGATGTGAAAGCCAGTGATGATTTCCTGAATCCACTCTTTGATCGCTTCTTCCAAAAACTTGGCTTGCCCAATTTGCTTAGGAAGACAGACTATCATGTTCTTGCCCGTCTCGTGCCCAAGGATAAAATTGATCCGGAGGTCATTGCCAAACTGGATGGAATTCTTGCCGTCGCAGGAAAAGCTAAATCTAAGGAGACGTAAAAACTGGAAACCTTTTGCCCGCAACTGGTTCGTCAAACCGGCTCGGCAATCAAATCGTAATCCGTATGGCCGATGACTTTTACACGGGCAAATTCGCCCATCGGCAGTTTGCCGCGGATGTAAACCCGGCCGTCAATGTCCGGCGCGTCGGCTTCGCCGCGGGCAACCAGAAAATTGCGGATTGCGGATTGCGGATTGCGGATTTCCGACTCGCGGATCAAACCATGTTCCCAGGAGAACACATCCGCCCGACGGAGTTGGTCATCGTTGGCTTTCACTTCGACGAGCACCTTGATTTCGCGGCCGACGAAGGATTCGGAAACCTGCCGGGCGATTCTATGTTGCGCGGCCATGGCGAGTTCGCGTCGGCGTTTTTTGATTTTGTCGGGAATCTGCCCGACCATGGCCCCGGCCCGCGTGCCGTCTTCCCTGGAATAAGTGAACACGCCGAGCCGCTCAAACTTCGTTTCCCGGATGAAATCGAGCAGCGTTTCAAAGCTCGCTTCGGTTTCACCCGGAAAACCAACGATGAACGTCGTCCGCAGTGCGATGCCCGGCACGCCGGTGCGTATCTTTTTAATCAAATCCACAATGTATGGTTGCGAGGTTTCGCGGCGCATCCGTTCGAGCATGTTTTCGTGGATGTGCTGGAGCGGGATGTCCACGTAGCGCGCCACCTTCGGGCATTCGGCGATGGCCTGGATGAGTTCGTCCGTCCAGTGCGCCGGATGGGTGTAGAGCAGGCGAATCCAGAAATCGCCAGGCAGCGAATTCAACTCGCGCAGCAGCGTGCAAATGGTTGTGGCCTCGGCGGTCAAAGATTTGGCGGCGGCTGAAAATTTCTCCGGCGACGAAATCGCGTGCGAACGATTGGGTCGCAAATCGAGTCCGTAGTAGGTCGAGTCCTGCGAAATCAAATTGATTTCCTTCGCGCCGTCGGCGAGCAGCGCCTTCGCCTCGGCCACGATGTCGGCCTGCTGCCGGCTGCGATGCGAGCCGCGCATCCGAGGAATGATGCAAAAACTGCACGGATGGTTGCAACCTTCGGCGATTTTGACATAAGCGAAATGCCTGGGCGTCAGGCGGAAACGCGGCGTGGCGAAATCAGGGATGAAGGTCGGACGTTGGGTGACGTCCAGAATTGCGGATTGCGGACTGGCAACGGTTTTGGTTTTTTCGAATTTGTCCGTGCTACGGATGGATTTTTCCTTTTCGTGTTCAGACAGCGCACGGTCCCTTTCCAACTCAGCCAATCGTCCGGTGATTTTTCCTTTCGATGTTGGATGTTGAATGTTGGATGTTGAATGTTTTCCGATTTTGTTTTGTCGATTCTGAACCGCTTGCTTCACGATGTCCGCGACCTGCGCCACTTGGTCAATGCCCATGAACGCGTCCACTTCAGGCAGGAGTTTTGGCAATTCGTCGCGGAAACGCTGCGGCAGGCAACCAGAAACAATCAAACTTTGGCCGCGATGGTTCGCTTCACGGACTTCGGCAGATTCAAGAATCGCATCCACACTTTCCTCCTGCGCGGAATCAATGAACGAGCAGGTGTTGACGATGACGGCGTCGGCCTGGGCGGCGTCATTGGTGATTTCCATGCCGCTTTTCAGAAGCGAACCAAGCATGATTTCGGCGTCCACGAGATTCTTGGCGCAACCGAGCGAAATCAGGCCGACACGCAATGGGCCTTCGCCTCGCGGTTTCGTCCCCACAAGCGGGCGTTCATTGGAATGTTTTTTCGTCACAGGCGAATCAAACTACGCGAGGCGGCGGGCGGCGTCGAAAATTATTTGGCAACGGAATTGGCGGTGTTCGTCTCCACGGTTTCGGGCGCGTTGGTGGAAATGACGGTGACCGGCGGTGTGTTGGTGGAGGCAGTTTCCGGCGGCAGACGGAGTTGTGTGCGGAGCACGGCGCGCGCCGCGTAGGGCAAACCTTGCTTCGGATCGAGCAATTGGTTGAGCACCGTGCGATTGATGTCGGCGAAAGGAGGCAGCCCGACACGCGCTTGCCCCTGAAAAGAGGCGACCTTGGATTGATAATTTTGATAAATTTTCGTAGCCAGCAGTTTGGCAATGGTAGCGCGGTCATCCTGGCCAATGGCCAATTCGTAATATGCCCGGCCCAGCAATCCTTCGATCGCCGCCAGGTTGCGGTTCTGGTCGATATCATTGACGTCCCCCTGCACGCTCGCAACGGCGTATTGGTCAAGGGTCAATTGCGACGGCAGGGACGTGGGGTCGGAGTCCAGGAGAGGCTGGTCGGGGAAGTTGCGACCGAGATAGGCGAACCATTTGGCCGCCTCGGCGATACGGTTGTCTTCATACAGAAAATAAACGGCATCGCGCAGGAAATTCCGTTGAGCATGCTTGATACTGTCCTTCTGGCCGGCGTCGGCCTCTTCGGCGTACATGGTGTTGTAGGCATCGTTGATCTTGGGAATCAGGTCGAGGTCGGGATAATAGTCGTAAGATTTGTCGAAAGGATTGATGACCAGCCGCCCATGATACATTGCCTGCAACATGGATTGGTAAATGGACCGGCGAAGCATCATCAAATCGGAAGGTTTAACGATTTTTTCCGGATCTTCCCTGGCTTTTTCCAGGCCGAGCGCGGCCCAGTAAATCGCGCTCGCCTCCGGCACGCGCCAGTCGAGCGGTCCCCATTCTTGATCAACCTGTTTCGCAAAAACGGGGTCCATCTTGTATTGGTCGCGGAACAATTCGGCGCGCGCCCTGGCTTCGGGGGTTTGCGGATGAATCAACTCGTCAAAATTCGTTCCGTTCGGGCCGAAAAACGGCATCATCTCGTCCGCCCATTGCTCCTTGTAGTAGAGATTGGCATCGTCCATGTTCTGCCCCATCTTGCTCTGGAAAATCCAGCTTAACTGCTGGTACAGGAGCGGTTCGTAAGGGTTGTAGCGCAGGCCTTCGTCGCGCAGCAATTCCATCCCACGTTCCACCCAGTGCCAGCGGTCGGAAAAATCCTTGAAATTGACCGAGATGTTCCAGGCCATGTTCCAGGCCTGAAAAGCCCAGACCTGCGGGAAGTGCGGTTCCAAATCCGTGATCCAACTGGCGAGTTGGACCATCTCAAAGTATTTCCCCGCTTGTTGCAGGTCATTGGCGCGAATCCAGAGGAAGTTGGAAATCAATCCCCGGAAACCGCCCAACGCCACCGTGGTGAACGCCAGCAGCGGCGGCGCGCTTTTCAACGGCGTCGTGCGCGTCAGATCCAGTTGCTGCCGGTCGCGGTTCAGCGCCTTTTGCATCTGCCCGGAACCGGCCAGCAACGCCGCCGCCAGCACCAGCAGGAGAATCTTTTTTAAACGGCGGTTCATTGATTTCCCTGCGCGGTGGCCAGTTCGCGCCGCGCAAACAGACTGATGCCAATCACGCTGATGACGCCGCCGAACAGCAGCACAATTTGTCCAAACGCCGCGCCCAGTTCACTCCAGGAAATGGCGCGCCCGGTGCTCAGCGAATCAATCGGCGAGAAATTTTTCACCACGTTGACGACGGCCAGAATCCCCTTGAAAAACGGAATTAACACGCTATCGGCGATGGAATATCCAATCGCGCCGGTTTCTTCGTTGACGCCGGTCACTGTGCCGTATTGCACCGCGTCAGATAATGTTCCGCTGGAAAACACCACGATCAGGAGTGCCAGTGAAAAAAACGTGGCGACCGGGAATGACAGAAAACTGGCCGAGGCCAGTCCAATCGCCGCCAGCAAGGCCATCCAGCAAAAAATGACCCCCAGTCCGCGGGCAAAATTCATTGTGAAACCGCCCGCGGGATACAGTACTTCCATGCCGTCCTCGATGGGGAACAAAAGCGTCGTATCGTTGGCGTTCAAAAAATTAATCGTCAGTACCCCCTGATTGTCGAAGAGGTCCGGCGGTATTTCAAACTCGTGATAGGTATCCGCTGATAAGCTCATCGGTTCGCTGCGCCAGACGTTCGCTGTGCCCGGCACACCGACCTGCCATAATCCGACAAACGTGCCGGACTGATTGATTTGCGCAGTATTGAATTTCACGCGCAACTGCAACGGCCGGCCGTGCAAATAGTTTTTGGCGAACCCCAGATTGATCTGCCATTCGCGAAGGTACTGCGGCGGCACGACTTGATAAACCGCCTTGACCTGCTCGCGGATTTGTCGCCGTGCCTGCGTCAAGTCCGCGCCCGAAATCGGGGTCTGTTTCAAACGCTCCTGCAACAATTGCTCCGTCCGGGCGTCAATTTCTGCATTATAATCCGGCGGCGACGCCACGCCGCGTGCCACGAGCACCTGCGTGCGCAAGGTTTCCTGCTCCGCCGCCGGCAGCCGCGTGGCGCGCCATTGCAACAGGCCATAGACGCTCGCGCCCGACAGCACCAGCAGCGCCGCGTTGAGCGACACGATGCCCAGCCATTTGCCCAGCCAGATCTGCCACCGTGCCACCGGTTTGGTCGCGACAACCTGAATCTGGCATTCCTCAATGTCCCGCGCCAGCGTGCCGCAGGAAAGCCAGAGCGTCGAGAGGCCGAGCAGGGTGGTGATGACGCTCAAAGTGTAGGTGATTAAGATTTGCGTGAACCCGCGCGCCGTGCCGTCGTCCTTGAGCAGCAATGGCAGCCCGGCGACCGTCGCCAGTAACAACACGGCGATGACCAGAAACAACCGGAAACGAAACGCGGCTTTCCAGGTCAACCAGCAGATGGCGAATAATCGTTGCATCAAATCAAATTAGCCACGGATGGACACGGAGGAACACGGATTCAGGCGACCGCTTCTCGCGATGTTTTTGGGACGCAGATGGCAACCGGTTTCTCGCCGTGACAAACCATTACCACGGCATCATCAGAATCATTGGCGCCCTGAAAATTGATTGTGCCTGCTTCTTGCATCCGTGTCTATCCGTGGTTGAAATCACTTCGGTTTATTGAGCAGCGATGAAAGCTTCTCGTCCGCTTTGGTCAAATCCGCCGGCTCTTCCTTCGCGGCAACCGGCCTGGCGGGCGACGTAACCGGCTCTGCTGCTTTTGTCAGGGTTTCGAGTTTTTGTTCGTTCACGGCAGGTTCGGCCTGGGAAACCGGCTGCAATTTGGCAACCGGCCTGGCGGTTTCGGGCAAGGCCAGGCGTTCCAGGATTTTTTCCGCGGCCGGTGGTTGTTCCTGGGCGCCCGCCCGCAAATACGCCGCCACCCGCGCACCGGAGACCGCGCCGCTCGTTTCGGCAGCGGCCTGGCGTGCCCGCTGCACCACGTCGAGAAAATAGCTTTCCAGATTTTGCGTCGGGTTGTCCACGCGCACGTTGTCGGCGGCGGCATCGCGGCGGATGATTTCCAGCACGCGTTCCAGGGTTTCGCGTGGCAGGACCGGCGTCGTGATGCGCAGGGTGTCCGGTTTGGCGAGCAGTTCCTTGAGCGTGCCCATCGCCTGGATTTTGCCGCCGTAGTAAATCACCACGCGGTCGCAAACGTCCTCCACGTCCGCGAGCAGATGGCTGCTCAGGAGCACCGTCTTGCCGCGGCGCGCCAGCGCGAGAATCAAATCCTTCACTTCGCGGCAGCCAATCGGGTCGAGGCCGGAGGTCGGCTCGTCGAGAATCACCAGGTCGGGATCGTTGATCAGCGCCTGGGCCAGTCCAATGCGGCGCTGCATGCCCTTGGAAAATTCGCCGACCACACGCGTCTGGACCTTGCCCAGGCCGACCATTTCGAGCAGTTGTTCCGTGCGATTATTGCGTTCACCCCTGGGCAGGTGAAAAAGGTTCCCAAAAAAGTCCAGCGTCTCGCGCGAGTTGAGGTAACGATAGAGATACGATTCCTCCGGCAGGTAGCCGATGCGCGATTTCGTCTGCACATGCCGCGGTGAATGGCCGAAGACCTCGATGTGCCCCTTGGTCGGATACAACAGGCCCAGAATCAGCTTCACCGTCGTGGACTTGCCCGAACCGTTCGGACCGAGCAGGCCGAACACCTCGCCCTGGCGCACCTCGAAATCCACGTCATCCACCGCGCGGGCCTTCGGACGGTTCCAGAAATCCTTGAAGATTTTCGTCAGCCCGCGCACGGACACGAT
Source organism: uncultured bacterium (assembly GCA_963723125.1). Taxonomy (GTDB): domain Bacteria; phylum Verrucomicrobiota; class Verrucomicrobiia; order Limisphaerales; family UBA11358; genus UBA11358. Next base: position 126,744 of record CAVRPQ010000006.1, on the reverse strand, counting down.
GACCTCCGCCGGTCTCGGATTGGTCATTGGCGATTGCGGATTCAATTCAGCAACGGGCATAAACAAAAGCGGGCAGGCCGCCTCACACCATCCTGGGCGTCAATTGGCCGGTGGCGGCGCGTGGCGGTTCCACCGGTTCGGGATGGAAGTGTTCCAGTTCCTCGCCCTTGCGCACCAGCCGGGCGCTGTTGAAAATCACAATCAACGAACCGACGTTGTGCAAAATGGACGCCGGGATCGGACTCACATAGCCCAGTGACGTGACCGTCTGGCCGACGATGATGAACAGCACACCGAAAAGGAAATTCTGGTTGATGATGGTGCGGGTGCTGCGTGAGAGCTTCACCAAAAATGGCAGCCGGCGCAGGTCGTTGTTCATCAGCGCAATCGTGGCGCTGTGAATGGCCACCTCGCTGCCCGCGGCGCCCATCGCGATGCCGATGTCGCCCGCGGCCAGCGCCGGCGCGTCATTCACGCCGTCGCCGACCACCGCCACGCGATATCCCTTGGCCTTGACGCTGCGCACGAACTCGACCTTGTTCTGCGGCAGACATTCGCCCCTGGCTTCTTCGCAGCCGATTTGGCCCGCCACGCGCATCACGACCGGCTGGCGGTCGCCGGAAATCATCGCCACACGCCGGACGCCGCTCTCTTTCAATTCGGCCAGCGATTCCTTCGCCTCGGCGCGCGTCTGGTCCTGCAAACCGACCCAGCCAACGCATTGGCCGTCGCGCGCGACAAAAATCAGACTCCAACCTTCGGTTTCGTTCAGGTCAACGGATTTTTCAAATTGCGAATCCACGCCGTTGTCGCGCAGCCACTGCGCGCGGCCAACCAAAATTTTCTGGCCGTTGATTTCCGCCTTCACGCCACGGCCGGCGGTTTCTGCAAAATCCCCCGGCTCCACCAGCGGCACGCCTGCCTCACCCGCGAGTTGCGCCAGCGCTTTGGCCGTCGGGTGGTTGCTGTATTTTTCGGCGGACGCCGCCAGGCGCAACAGTTCGGCGGGTTTGACATCGCCGGCCGGGGCGAGGCGGCTGACGGCGAGCTGGCCGGTGGTGAGCGTGCCGGTTTTGTCGAAAATAAAGGCGTTGATTTTCGCCGCCAGTTCGATGTCGGCGACGTTTTTGATCAAAATGCCCAGGCGCGCGGCGGCGGACAGCGCGGCGACCATTGCCGTCGGTGTGGCCAGGATGAACGCGCACGGGCAGGAAACAACGAGGACGGCGATGACACGGTTCAGGTCGTGCGTGAAAGCCCAGACGAGCGCGCCTTCGACCAGCACCAGCGGCGTGTAAAAGGGCATGTACTGGTCCACAATTTTCATGATGGGCAGCTTGGTCTTTTCCGCCGCCAGAATCAGTTCGCGCACCCGGCCCAGGGTCGTGTCCTGACCGGCGCGGCTGACTTTAATCTCCAACACCCCGGTCAGGTTTTGGGTGCCGGCGAAAACGTCGTCACCCGCCTTTTTGTCCGCCGGCAGCGATTCGCCGGTAATGGTGGCTTCATTGAACGAACCCTGGCCGCTCAAAATGACGCCATCGGCCGCGACGTTATCGCCGGGCCGGATGCGGATGACATCGCCGACGGCCAATTCGCTGGCGGCCACCTCTTCCTCACTGCCATCCGGCTTCAGCCGGCGCGCCCTGGTGGGTGTGAGTTTGATGAGAGATTCGATGGACAGGCGTGCGCCCTCGGCGGTGCGGGATTCAATGATTTCGCCGGTGAGCATGAAAAAAGCGACCACGCCGGCGATCTTGTAATTGCCCGACGCGAACGCGGCGAGCACGGCGATGGCGACCAGTTCATTGATACTGAGGCGGCCGACACGCAAATCCTTGATGGCGGTGACGACGATGGGGTAGCCCAGAATAATTGAGCCGAGGCAGGCGCTGGCGCTGGCCACGCCGCCGCCCTGAGCAAACAAGGCATCCACCACATAGGCATTAATGACAAGCACAACACCGACGACGGCCTGCCACAAATGCGTCACCGAATGTTCATGGTCGTGGCCGCACCCCGCTTCGTGTTCGTGCCCGTGTTCGTGACGGCTCAAAAGTGATGTAACCTGCATACCAATTTACGATTTATCATTTACGATTTCAAAACGCGCAGCCCGTTGCTGCCAGGACATTATTGCGCTCCCGGCCAAACTTTTCATTTTACGGACCCGCCGCGCCGGTTTTCGGCCCCGGCGGCTCACGGTTCAACATTAACCTCAATTCGACCGGTTCGCCATTGGCACTGGTCGGCAAATAAGCCTTGAAATCCGCGTTGGTGAGCGTGTCACCCATCACCTGCACCAGTTTCTGTTGTTCAAACAACTCCGGATTGATCAGGTAATTTGGCAGCACGTTGGTAAACACATTTGCGTCCGCCCGGACATTCTGGACATAGCGGGTGCGCGCGCTCTGGGCCTCGCCAAAAATGGCTGCCGCCTGCGCATCGGCGCTGTTGGTGGTCCCGTTTTCAATGCTGTGCGCCTCGTCGAGCACCCGGGTCTGGTTCTGACGCGCGTCCGTGACCCTGGCAAAGATGTCCGCCAACTGCCGCGGTGGCGCCTTGTCCACCGTGCATTGTTTGATGGTGATGCCCAGCCGTTCCTCGTCGGCGAGTGTGCTGACGCGCAGTTCGACTGCATCCCGAAACGCGGCAAAGTTGTAGTAAAGGATGTCATCCACCTTGAAATGCGCGGCGGTCTCCAGCAGCGCGTTGTCCAGCGCGTTTTGGACGGTATTGGAAGCCGAGGCAAATTCCAGGGCGTAGCGGATGGGATTGTCCACCTGATAATAAAGCGTGGCGCGCACATGCAGGATGTTACGGTCGGCGGTAATCACATATCCGTCAACGCCCGGAGTCAGGGAAGGTCCGGCCGGTGGCAGATTGCCGCTCAATTCCTGTTCCGGCGTCACCGCATACCAGCCGATGGTGGAGGCAACCTTCTGGATTTCCGTAATCGGGATTTTGACCACTTCATCAATCGGGTAAGGGAACGACCAGTGCAATCCCGGTCCCAACAGCGCCTGCGGTCCCTGGCCGACCGGCTTGCCGAAACGCAAAATGATCGCCTTTTCCTGCGTGCCAACCTGGAAAAAACCGGAACCGAAAAAGATCACCACCAATACCACCATGACAAATTTGACGATGGCAAAGCTGCTGCGCAACGCCTCAGCCAGCGCCTGCGAACCGGCGTCATCCGGTGCCGCCGGCGTCACCGGAGGAGGCGCGGTCGCTTGAGGTTCGTGCGCGTGATCGTGATGGGCGTGTTCGTCGCTCATGGTCAGTGGCTGGGCATACTGGCAGGGATGCCTTGGAACAAATCAAACGGCGGTGTGCGTTGGTCGAAGATCAAAGTGGATTTTTGGTTGAGTGATTGCTGCAGGGCGTTAATTCGCAAAAGGAAAACCGCCAGGTCGGGATTTTCCTGGAAAATGCGCAGGGTTTTGGCCGCTTCCGCCACGCCTTCGCCTTCAATCCGCGTGGCCTCAGCCCGGGCATCGGCGAGGGTGATGTTGGCCTGCCGATCGGCATTGGCCTTGATCATAATGGCTTCCTTCTGGCCCTCATTCTGCGCCCGGCTGATAAGGATGTTGCGTTCCGCCTTCATGCGGTCGAACACCGCCTGGGTAACGCTTTCGGGCAGGCCGAGCTGTTTGATGCCGAGAAATTCGACTTGAATGCCATAATTGTTGGTCTGCAATTCATCTTGAACCGTCTGTTCGATTTCGTATTGGATTTGATCAAACTTCAACTGTTTCGTATCCGCGTTGACAAAGTCAGCGAGGGTATTGCTGCCGACCACGGCGCTTTTGGCGCTGGTCAAGATGCTTTGCAACTGGCTTTGGGCGGCGGCCACGGAGCCGTCCCTGAAACTGTTCAGAAACGCCGCCGGATCCGAAATCCGCCAGCCGACATAGACGCTGCTCAAGAGGGTAATACTGTCCGCAGTCAGGTTCTCGCTGAACTTGTCCTCGAAGTTCTGGGTGCGCTGGTCGAATTTATACACTTGTTGAATCGGCCATGGCCAGCGCAGGTGCAGTCCCGGTTCGCGTGGAGCGCCGGTGATCCGGCCGAAGGTCGTCACGACGGCCACTTCGGCGTAGCGGACTTGAAAGGTGAACAACAGCAGCACAAAAATAATGATCAGCACTGCGGCGGTGATGAGGGTGATGAGATTCCTTTTCATGGCGAATTGGTGGGTACATTCAGGTTCAAAAGGTCTTCGCGGATTTTATCTTCCAGGTCGAAAATGACCACGTCGTGCGTGTTGGTCACCAGCAGGATGTATTTGCGCGAATTGGCCGTGGCTTCGGGAAACATCTGGAAATACGCGCGCTGACGATAAACCGACGGCGCGGCTTCGTAGGCGGCGATCTGGTTGGTGAACAAGTCTGCCCGCGCAAAGGCCGCCTGTTCGGTCTGTTGCCGCACCGCCTGGGCCTGGTTGACGTCGGCAAACGCCAGCGCGTCGGCCAGCGCATTCGTTTGGATAGCGTCGGCCTGGGCAAAATTATTCGTGGCGATCCGCTCCTGCTCCGCGGCGACCACGTTTTCATAGTCACCGGCCACCTTCACCGGCGGATGCAGGTCCTGCACACCGACAAACAGGATTTTCACGCCGAGCCGGTGCCGGTTCGCGTCGTTTTGGATGCGTTCACTCAATTGCCGGGCCGCCTCCACCCGTGATTCGGACAGAACCGAATTCAAATCCGAACCGGCGAGGAAGCGGACCAGCTCGCGCGTGGCCACATCCTGGAGCAGGTTGGTCGGGTCGGCATTTTGGTAGGCCCAATCCAGCACGTTGGTGATCTGAAACTGGATTGGGATGCTGATGTCAATCAGCCCGATCGGCGCCATCTTCACCAAATCGCTGCTATTGGCGGTTTGGTTGGTGATGGTGGCCGGCTGCCGGTTGCCGACCAGGAAATTGACCTCGGTCGTGTAGTGCGCCACGCTCCACAAAAGCGTTTTGGCCGCCTGGCTCTGGGCGTCGGGCACGTAGCCGACCTCAAAGGTCTGAATCTGGCCGGTGCGGTAGCGATGGACCTTGTCAATCGGCCACGGCCAGAGCCAATGTCCGCCAGGATTCAAAATAGAACGCGTTGGGTTCACCATGTTTATCTGGCCGAAGTGTTCCAATACACCCTGTTCGCCGGGATCAATGAACACCACGCACGTGGACAGCAGCAACGCCGCCAATTGCGCCAGGAACAACACTGGCAGGCTTCGGCGGAGCAACTGGAAAAACCACGTTTCCGAAATCTTGAAGCCGAACTGATAATCCAGCGCCTGGGCTGCCGTGGTGAACAGGCTTTCCGGCTGGGCCAGCAGGCCGACGAACCGGCTGTCGTAAAGCGGGCGGGCGATCTTGCCTTTTACGCGCGGGCGGTAAATTTCCAGCAGCAAGGTCATGAAGGTCTCCGCCGCCATCAAACCAAGCAGGACGCACAAGGCGCGCGCCAGCCAGGAATCAATCCGGGGAAACTCCGTCTTGACCCCGGCGATGCCGAGGGCCGTCACAAAACAAATATAAGCGCCGGCCAGCAAAAAGCTCGCGCCGGGCCGCAGCAGCCGGTGTTGCTCCAACCGCGCGATGGTCACGGAAAAACGGCCAACCAGGAACAGCACCAGCGCGAAAATGCCGAAAAACGCCAGCGCGGGCATCGCACGCTCGGGCGCAATACCGCTGGTCGTTTGAGAAATCCAGCGCCAGAGCAGATAGGCGCCACCGCCCTCGAGCAGTAATAACAGCACGCTGAAGCCCGGCACAAAAAATTTCTCAAACTGATCGCGGGCTCGCTGCGCGGGGAAAACCTCCGCCTCCTTCGAGGCAAACAGCGTGGTTTCGCCCCGTCGGCGGGCGAGTTCCTCCACCTCCAGCTTTTCCAGCCGCTCGTTTTCCTCCAGCCGCATCTGGAACCAACTGACAAACGCCACGAGCACTCCCAGGCCAAGGAAGAGGGAAGCGGCCTGCCCCGCCAGTGAGTTCGCGTAGATGGTCGCGCCAAACGTGGCAATAAAAACCACCAGCGCGGCGGTCAGATTCACCAGCCCATGTTTTTGAACATTGCGTTCCACGAAATTAGAAATTAAAAATTAAAAGTGCAAAATGGGAAAACCAAATACTGGCGTCAGGAGTCCAAACATTTTTCATTTTTCATTTTGCCTTTGCATTATTTCAGCTCAATTCCCGTTCTTCAAACAGCGCCGTGCCAACGGCCAGTGCCGCGCCCGCGTAGGCGACGGTGTAGGCAAAAGCCTTGGCCACATAATGCCAATGGAATGTGCTTTTGCCCATGTCCAAGGCATCCGCGAGCCAGAAAAGCTGCCAGTTTGGAATGACCGTGTAAAGCGTTGAAGCCCACCAATTGCCTGCCGCCGCGCGCTGGCCAAAGAGATAATCCGACATCAGGCCAATCAGAAAAAACGCTGAACAGACCGCCAGCGTGGGGATGGTGTCCAGCCGGGTCGAACACGCCAACGCCAGCGCCGCCAAAATCCACAGTGCGAACAGGATCAGGACCCCCGCCGGCACGAGCCGCCAGTCCACGTGGCCCTGCGAATAAAAGCCGTTTTCTGATTGCGTGAATCGAAAGATCACGAACGCTGCAATGGTGGCCATCACCACCAGCGCAAAAACCGCATCGCTGACAAACGGCCGGCGCAGGAAGAAATTGCTGAACCCGCCCAGGGCGTAGGCGATGGCCACGCCCGCCGCGAAAATGCCGAGAGCCATGAGGTCCGTGCTGCCATAAGCGTCAAACGCCATTTTGCTGCACAGCAGGACTCCGATCAGATTCACATACGTCAGCACCGTCAGCGCCGCGGCCAGGCCGGCGAATTTGGCCAGCAGAAACTGTGCGCGCCCGATGGGTTTGGACAGTACGGCCAGCGCCGTACCCACGCGGATTTCGCGCGCCAGCGACGCGGAGGCGCTCAGCACCGAGCCGAACAATCCCGCCAGCAGCATCACCGCCAGCGCACTGTTCTCGACCAGCTTCGATTCATCGCCGAACGCGAAATAGTAGGGCACCGCCAAAAAAAGTTCAAAAAGCACCGACCCGGTCATCAACAGCAAAAAAACCGGCTGCCGGACCAATTCCATAAAGGCGTTAGCCGCAATGGTGAGAAACTGTCGCATTTAAAGTTCGAACAGCTTACGAATCCAACGGTAAATTGCCAGCGGTTAATCTGTTCAAGAATGAAATCACTGAAATTGAGAGTGACAACATGGTTTTTTGTTCAAAAACATCGGATGAAAATCCTGGAAACTCTCAAAATCTCAAGCCATCGCCCGTGCGATCGCGTTCCACCAGACGTCATGCAATTCAGTGACCGGGGCGCCGAATTCGCCGGCGGCAGTCTTGAGGATCAACCTGTCACCGCCGACTTCGCCGATGGGGACCGCCGGAACGCCCATTATCTTCGCGCGCTCGATTACTTTCACCGCATCAAGCGGCTGGCAGGTAATGACCACGCGTGATTGCATTTCGCCAAACAGCAGAGCGTCCGATCGGTGGGGCGAGGCTGCTGACGAGCCGCCGTCCGCATGTCTATCGGCTCGCGAGGACGCTCGCCCCACCGATGACAAATCCACCGTTGCTCCAATCAGCCTTGGCGTTTCGCGCGCGACGAGCTGGCTGATGCAGCTTTCGGCGAGGCAGACGGCCAGTCCGCCTTCGCTGCAATCGTGCGCGCTTTTCACGAGGCCGCTTTGAATGAAGCCGAGCAGCGTCGTGTGCAGCGTTTTTGCCGTTTCCAGATCACAACGCGGCGGCATGCCGGTTTTCATTCCCTGTACCGCTTGTAAATAGGCCGAACCGCCGAGGCCCAGCAGCGGATCGCTGGTGTCCACAGGCTCACCAAGCAAAATGATGGTGTCACCTTCGTCCTTGAACCATTGCGTCGTGATGTGCCCAGGTTCTTCGATCAGGCCGACCATGGCGACCGTCGGCGTGGGATCAATCGGTCCCGCTGGGCTCTGATTGTAGAGCGAGCAATTGCCGCCGGTGACCGGCGCGTTAAACGCCCGGCACGCGTCCGCCAGCCCGCGCACCGATTCCTTGAGCTGCCAGAACAACTCCGGTTTCATCGGATTGCCATAGTTCAAATTGTCCGTTACACCCAGTGGTGTGGCTCCGGAGCAGGCAAGATTCCGCGCCGCTTCGGTTACGACAATTTTCCCGCCTTCATAAGGATCGAGATAAACATAAGCACCGTTGCCGTCCACCGTCAGCGCGATCAATTTTTCCGAAAAACCATCGCGCGAAGGACGCGAAGGTTGCGAAGTTGAAACATTTCCTTCGTTTCCTTCGCGGTCTTCGCGCAGAATCTCCGGCAATGAATCCGACTTGATGCGCAACACTGCCGCATCGCTGCCGGGGCAAATCGCCGAACCGTCGCGCACCATGTGGTCATATTGGCGGTAAACCCAGTTCTTCGACGCAATGGTCGGCCATGCTAAGAGCGTTTTCAAATCGGCAATTGGCAATTGGCAATCGGCAATCCCATCCAGTCGGAACGCCTGCACTTCTTTCAAATAGTCCGGCTCCTTCGCTTCACGCTGATAAACCGGCGATTCATCGGCAATTTTCCTGGCCGGAATGTCAGCGACGATCCTGCCGTGCTGTTTTACGATCATACGGCCGGTGTCGGTGACGAAACCGATTTCCGACCACGGCAAATCCCATTTGTCAAAGATGCGTTTGACTTCGTCCTCACGGCCTTTATGAACGATGATGAGCATCCGTTCCTGCGACTCCGAGAGCATGAGATCATAGCTGGTCATGTTTGGCGCGCGTTGCGGCACCTTGTCCAATTCGATTTCAATCCCGGTGCCGGCGCGGGCGGCGGTCTCGCACGTCGAGCAGGTCAGCCCGGCCGCGCCCATGTCCTGAATGCCCGCCACTGCGCCGGTGGCCAGCAGTTCGAGGCACGCCTCGCACACAAGTTTTTCCATGAACGGATCGCCGACCTGCACCGCGCCGCGCTGTTGCTCGGCGGATTCTTCGGTCAAATCCTGCGAAGCGAACGACGCGCCCGCGAGGCCGTCGCGGCCCGTGGGCGGGCCGACGTAAAAAACAGGATTGCCGATGCCTTTGGCCGCGCCGCGCGCAATTTGCCCGTGCCGCAACACACCGAGGCAAAAGGCGTTCACCAGTGGATTACCTTCGTATGATTTGTCGAAATAGACCTCACCCGCGATGGTCGGGATGCCAAAGCAATTGCCGTAATGCGCAATGCCGGCGACCACACCTGCAAACAATCTGCGATTGTTTGCAATTTCCGATTTCCGATTTCCGATTTCCGATTTTCCGTTTGTGATCGGCCCAAACCTCAACGAATTCACCGAGCAAATCGGGCGGGCGCCCATCGTGAAAATGTCGCGCACGATGCCGCCTACGCCGGTGGCCGCGCCCTGAAACGGCTCGACCGCGCTCGGGTGATTGTGCGACTCAATCTTGAAGGCAATGGCGAGGCCGTCGCCGATGTCAATGATGCCGGCGTTTTCCTCGCCCGCGCCGACGAGGATTTTCCTGGATTTGGTCGGAAAGGTTTTGAGCAGCGGACGCGTGTTTTTGTAGCTGCAATGCTCGCTCCACATCACCGAGAAGATGCCCAATTCGGTGTAACTCGGCACACGGCCCAGCAGATCGAGGATTTTCTGATACTCGTCCGGCGTGAGGTTGTGTTGGGCAACCAGTTCGGGAGTGATGGCGGGTTCGGTCATTCAGCAATAAATGATTTCAAAACGTCGGCGCAGGATGCGCCATTTTCGCGCGCGAAACAAGCAAATCAAGAGGCGCCCGCTGTAATTTGGGACACGACTTGAGGTGGGTTATGGCCTTGCCTCGGTTCATCAAGTCACGCGGGTGCATTCGACAGCCGGTTGAAAGTGGTTTACCCTTCACCATCATGCAAAACCTTGCGCGAACGTCGGTGGTGGCCGCTGTTTTCATTGCGGCATTGGCCATCGGTTCGCCAAACGGGAAGTTGCCGGCGCATTACAAAACGGCGACGCTGGCCGGCGGTTGCTTTTGGGGATTGCAGGAATCCCTGCGCGAGATTCCCGGGGTCATCACGACCACTGTGGGCTACACCGGTGGCACCACGCCGAATCCGACCTACGAGACGGTTTGCACCGGCAAAACCGGTCACGCGGAGGCGGTGCAAGTCATTTTTGACCCGGCCAAATTGAGCTACGAGGAATTGCTCAACCGCTTCTTCTCCGTTCATGACCCGACGTCACCCCGCCATCCGGGCGACGGCGTCAAGACGCAATATCGGTCGGCCATCTTTTATCATGGCGAGGAGCAACGCCGGATTGCCGAGCGCGTGAAAGAGAAAATCAGCCAGTCGGGCAAATGGACCGATCCGGTGGTTACCGAAATTACGCCGGCCACGGAATTTTATCCGGCGGAAGCCTACCATCAGGATTACCTGCAAAGAATCTCCGGCGCCCGCACCTGCCATTTCTGGCGGGATTGAGTTGTTGCCGGTTGTGTCCCAAACGACTTCGGACTGTTCATTTCATTAATTTCGCCTTACACTATTTCTCAAAATGGCAGGCGCGTTAAAATTTCCGGACCACTTTCTCTGGGGCACGGCCACGTCACCGACCCAGGTGGAAGGCCACGTCGCTAATGAGTGGACGGATTATGTCGCGTCGGACGGCGGGCATTGCCGCCTGGCATGCAATCATTATCACCGCTATGCCGAGGACGTGGACTGGATGGCGCAACTGGGTGTGAACGCCTACCGCATGGGCATCGAATGGTCGCGCCTGCAAGCCGCGCCATTTGCGCCGCTCAATGGACCGGAACTGGAGCGGTACGTGGACCTGCTCGATCGGCTCAAGGCGGCAGGCATCACGCCGATGGTGGTACTGCATCACTTTTCCAATCCGCCGTGGATTACGGCGGCGGGCGGCTGGCTGAATCCGGCCACCGTTCCGGCGTTTGTGGATTACGTGACCAGGCTGGTGTCGGCCTTGAAGGAGCGGGTCTGGCTCTGGAACACGTTCAACGAACCGGACACGTATGCGTCGTTGACCTATCTGCTGGGCGGCTTTCCGCCGTTCCACAAATGGCGGCTGCTGTCCTATCGGAAAAGCATCCAACATATGGCCGGGGCGCACGTTCGCGCCAGCGAAGTCATCCGGCGGGTCGGCACCAGCCGCCAGACACCGGAAATCGGCATTGCGAAAAATTGGACTTTCTTTGGCGCGTTCCAAAAGCACGCCCTGTGGGATCGCCTGGTCGCGGGAATTTCTCATCACGCCTTCAATCATTTTGTATTGGACGCGTTTCTGGGCGGGCGACGCCGGGCGGCGTCCACCTTTTTGGGCGTGAACTATTACGGACTGACGCGGTTTAAAAATTTTGAACCCATGGTTCCGGCCGGCGGCGCCTGTCCCAGGCAGCTCGCGCAGTTGGGCGTGGTCTGCGATGACATGTTTGAGCGGCATCCCGGCGGCCTGGGAACCGTCCTGCGGGATTTTCACCAGCGGTACGGCCTGCCACTTTACATCACCGAACACGGCTCGGCATCGTCCGACGAAAATTTCCGCATCCTCGACCTGACCGAACATCTGCGCGAACTGCACGGCGCGGTGGCTGGTGGCGTGGACGTGCGCGGGTTTTTCTACTGGTCGTTGCTGGACAACTTTGAATGGCAATTCGGTTATTCGAAAAAATTCGGTCTGCTGGCGGTGGATTTCAATGATGAAAGACTTCCGCGTAAAATGACGCGCGTGGGCGAATTTTACCGCGGCATCTGCCAGGCCCGCGCGACAACGGTCGTGCCGGATAATTCCCGGGTGGTTATCCGTTGAATTTGCATTCCGCAAAAAGCGTGTATATTTCGCCCATGCTGGCAACGCCCGAATTGATTCGTGAAGCCGCGCAAATCCCGCAGTTGGAGGGACTTCTTCCACGCTGGCGGGATGTGCCCCTCTATCGCCATTCGCTGACACGAGCGAGCCGTCAACGTGCCGATTTTGAGTGTTTCAAGGGCCTGCCGTTGCTGGCGAAGCGTGACATGCGGAATGGCTTTCCGCGAAACTTCCTTGCCGGCGGCCAGTCACTCGAATCGTTGCTGGAAAAGAATCTGGTGGAGCTGGAGCACACCTCCGGCACGTCCGAAGAACGGTTGCCGGTAATCTTCGGCCGCGGCTGGTGGAATGCACAGGAGGAATGCGCACTGCGGCTGAATAATTTTGTCGCCGGGGTGTTGGACCAACATCCCAACGCCCGGCGCGCCACGCTGGTGCCGCCCGCCTGCAACGGCCTGACGTGCCCCACGGTCTGGATGTCACGCGAGCAACGGACGCTGGGAAATACCCTGTTCGTGAATCTGGCGCGCATTCCGTTTCTGCTGGACGACGCGGACCTGGCGCGCATGGCGGCGGAAATTGCCGATTGGGCCCCGCAATTCCTCGACCTGGACCCGGTTCACGGCGCCCGCTTCGCGCTTTACTGCGAGCAACACGGCATCCGGTTTCCGTCGGTGCGGTTCGTGTTGTGCAGTTATGAATTTGTGAGCGTGGTGCACCGCCGGATTCTGAAACGCGCCTTGGGTGTGCCGGTCTTCAACCTGTACGGCTCGACCGAGACCGGCCATCTGCTCATGGAAAATGAGCGCGGCGAAATGAAACCCAGCTACGATACGGCGTTTCTTGAAATCCTGGGCGCGGACAAACATGGCATCGGCGATTTGGTGGTCACGACCCTGACCAACGATTACATGCCGTTGCTCCGCTATCGCATCGGCGATCTCGCGGGACGGATCGAGCGTCCGTACGCCAGCGACTTCGTGGTTCACGGCCGGTCGCGCGACGTGCTGACGGCGGCCGACGGGCAACGCGTCACAACCTGGCAGGTGGACCAGTGTTTTGCCGGAATAGCCGGCATTGCGCATTACGAATTGCGACAGGATGAGAAGGGTGATTGCACTTTGCGCTTCGTGCCGGATGGCGGCGGGCCGGGCAAAAGGGAATTGGACTGCGTCAGTGCAAAACTCGGCGTGTTGCTTGATCCCCCCCATCCAATCAAACCGGAGGCCATGCCGGTTCTGGTGCCGGCGGCTTCGGGGAAATTTCGTTTGACCCAACGCACCGCCGGCACCTGAGCGTTTGACCTGGCCGGAGCAATCGCGGTATTAAACGGGGCGGCGGATTTCAAGATCCAGAAATTATGGGCGGCAATTTGTTGACGAACAATCCGTTCGCGATTCTTACCTTCATCGCGGCACCTGCGATTTTGACGAATGCGACCAGCGTACTGGCGATGAGCACCATCAACCGCATGTTGCGCACCCGCGACCGGATGCATGAATTATTGAAGGAATCCGCCGACCCGGCCACGGCGCAGGAACCGAAATTCGTTGAAAAGGCCGACCGGGTCGAACAACAAGCCAAGCTGTTGCTGAGCTCATTGCGCTGGATTTATGTCGCGCTGGGCGCCTTCGCCGGGGCGAGTCTGGTGACGCTGCTCGGAGCGTTGTTCGGAGAGTTGGGCCATGAAACGCTCATTCGGGTCATCATCGGCGCCGGTTTGCTGCTCGGCTTTGTCGGCGTGGGAGGGTTGATTGGCGGTTGTGTGCATTTGTTTCATGCCACGCAACTTTCGCTGCTGAATATTCGGGAAGAAGTGGCATTGATCCGGATACGCCGCGAACAACACAAGAAAACAGGCCCGGCGACCTGATCAGGTCTCGCACCGGCCTGGAAGGAAGGCAAATTATGCTCGTGGTACACATTCAGGTTCATGTCAAACCGGAATTCGTGGAGGCTTTCAAACGGGCGACGCTGGCAAATGGGCGCGCCAGTCTGAAAGAACCGGGCGTGGCGCGGTTTGATGTCGTCCAACAGCAGGATGACCCGACGCGGTTTGTATTCGTTGAGGTCTATCGCGATGCCGCCGCCGCCGCCGCGCACAAGGAAACGGCACATTATCCGGTCTGGCGTGACGCCGTCGCGCCGATGATGGCCAAGCCGCGCCGCAGCGTGCAGTTCGACAATGTGTTTCCCGATGATGGGGATTGGTGACGCAGCCGCGCTTTTCAAAGCGCGGAGAACCGCGTTCTTACGAACGCGGCTACCGAGCAGATATGCAATTTGAATTTGCCACGGCTACGCGCATCCTTTTCGGTGCCGGCGCGGCCAATCAAGCCGGTTCCGGTGCGAAACATTTTGGCCGCCGGGCGCTGCTGGTTACGGGACGCGAAGTGCGACGCGCTGAAAAAATGCTGGCGGGACTGTCGGCGAGCGGCGTCGGCGCCGTGCCTTTTTCTGTTGCGGGCGAGCCGGAACTTTCCACGGTCGAACTTGGCACGGCGCTGGCGAAAAGGGAAAATTGTGAGTTCGTCATCGGCTTTGGCGGGGGCAGTGCCCTCGATGCGGCCAAGGCCATCGCCGCGATGCTGGCGAACGACGGCAAGTTGCTGGATTACGTGGAGATTGTCGGGCGCGGCCAGACTTTGAAAAAACGGTCCGCGCCGTTCATCGCGATTCCGACGACGGCCGGCACCGGTTCGGAAGTCACGCGCAACGCGGTGCTCTCCTCGCGGGAACACAAAATCAAGGTCAGCCTGCGCAGCCCGCTCATGCTGGCGCGCATAGCCGTGGTGGATCCCGAGCTTACCTATGATTTGCCGCCGGCCCTCACGGCCAGCACCGGCCTCGATGCCCTGACGCAACTCATCGAACCGTATGTCTGTTCACGGGCCAATCCGATGACAGACGGATTATGTGTTGAGGGCATCCGCCGGGCAGCGCGCTCGTTGCGTGTCGCCTTCAGCGACGGCCAAAACAAACCCGCACGCGAGGACATGGCTGTCGCGAGCCTGTTCGGTGGTCTGGCATTGGCCAACGCGGGTCTTGGCGCCGTTCACGGGTTCGCCGGGCCAATTGGCGGAATGTTTGCGGCACCGCACGGTGCGGTTTGTGCAGCGCTGTTGCCGCACGTAATGAGCGCCAACATCCGTGCGCTCCGTCAACGCGCGCCGGACAGTAATGCGTTGCAGCGTTACAATGAAGTGGCACGGTTACTCACCGGCATCATGTCGGCTACGGCGGATGATGGTGTGAATTGGACGGGCGAACTGGTCGCCGATTTGCAAATTCCGCCGCTGCGCGCCTATGGCATCCAACCGGAGCACATCGTTGATGTTGTCGCGAAAGCAGCGAATGCCAGCAGTATGAAGGCAAATCCGATTATACTCACGCCGGAGGACCTGGCTCAGACGCTGCGGCAAGCGCTGTGAAGGGCGGAAAACATTGAACGCAAATGGGATTGAGCTCGTCGAAACGACGTGTGTTCAGCCAAAGTCATCAAAATTCCGATGGCCGTCTTGCTGGCGGCGGGCGCTGTGATATTGATGCAAAGCACCGGCCACGCGCAGCCGACGGCCATTGCAACCAATCAACCCGTGGACATGAACGAATTCAAGAAGCCCAGCGAGGCGCAGTTGAAAAAAGAACTGACCCCGGAACAATTCGCGGTCACTCAAAAAGCCGCCACCGAACCGGCGTTTCATAACGCCTATTGGGACAATCACGCGCCGGGCATTTACGTGGACGTGGTGTCGGGCCAGCCACTGTTCAGCTCACTGGACAAATTCGATTCCGGCTGCGGCTGGCCGAGTTTCACGAAACCACTTTCAAGCCAGGATGTGACCGAACATTCTGACCATTCCTGGGGCATGGACCGCACCGAAGTCCGCTCCAGCGCGGCCGATTCTCATCTCGGGCACGTGTTCGACGATGGCCCGGGGCCGACGCATTTGCGTTACTGCATCAACTCGGCGTCGTTGCGCTTCATTCCCGTGGACAAAATGCAGGCGGAAGGTTATGGCGCCTGTCTTGAACCTTTCATCAAGGCCGGCTTGTACCACCCGGAGGACGCGCAAGCGTTGACGAACAAGCCGCCTGCAAATTGACAATTCCAAAATCTGGAAACGGAGAAAACATTCCCAGCAGACAAAAATCCACCGCCGCTTAGTTCACGGTCGCCTGTCTATTTGAGATAACGCTGCCGCCCGTGCCATTAAGCACATGCTCAATGCCGCTGTCGCGCCGCCATCCAAGTCGGAGTGTCACCATGTGGTGCAGCTTGACGCCGGGAACGGTCGGGGTTTCGATGGCATTGTCAGCCACAATACCACCGGCGCGAAACACACTATAAACGCCAAGCCCCCAGGCTTCATGCGTCGTTACTTCATTTGCCACTTTGTACGAAGCGAAACCATTGACATCTCCATGCCGCCACGCCGCCTGGTCGGGCGGATCGTATGGCATCTCGGATTGGTAGAAATAGACGCGGCCGCCGTTGCCGTTCCACACCGTTTGATAACCCTGGCAATGCTCAACAAACAACCCGTACACGGTGACGTCGTCCCCGTTAACGGTCAAACCGGTGACGTTTTTATTCAAGTCCCAGCCCACGCCCCGGCCGTGGTCCGCGCGCCAGAGCCAGAAATTGTCGCCCACGACATTGTTGCAATTGATGGTGACCATGTCCGTGGCGCTTCCAGCCGCCGCGCCGCCGACCCGGCAGAAAATGTCGTAAAAAAAGAGCGGGTCCGTTGCGTGGGACGCTGAACTGCGCGCCGTTCCGACCTGCAACAGCATGGCTGAATTGTTTGTTCCCGCCTGGAAAAGAATGCCTCCCACTTTTACACCATCCACATCGGAAACCGTCAGCGCCGGAGTTCCCTGGTCCGGCACCAGTGTCGGGTATCCAAGTCCCAACACCACTGTGTCTGGCCGGGTTACCCGAATGCTGTTTTCCAAATGATAAATGCCCGGCGTGAGCAACAGATTCTTTCCCTGTTTCAGGGCCGCGTTGATGCTGGTGGCATTGTCCGTTTCCGAATGGGCCAGATAGAATTGGTCCATCGGCAAAGGCGTGCCGGGAGTTATGCCGTTTGCCCAGGTGATTCCCTGCGTGCCATTGGTCTCAAGATTGGGAACCATGACAAAGAAGCGACCATCGGCGTCAATAAAGAGATAGGGTTTCTCCCGGACCAACGGCGTTTGGGCGATGACCGTGTAAGGCGCCATGGGCCAGGTTCCGGTCGGCGGGTTGTCCACACCGACGAAAACCATGTCCCACGATCCTCCGGCCCAATTGCCCCAGTCGTCGTTTCGGGAAAGCCATTGCTGCTGGGTGCCGGAATTGACCTGGCCGTCTGTTTTGCAATCTGCCATGAAGCCGCCGCTGGACCATCCGCCATCCGAAAATGTCAGATTTCCCTTCACATGCACGCGGCGCAAGGCGGTGCCCTGTGATACCGCCCAGATGTTGGTATGCTGGTCCAGCGTCGGAGTCACCGACAGATTTTCCACCGCGCGCCAGAAATTAATCGTGGCATTTCCGCCCCGCAAGGGCGCTTTGGAGCGCACCGCGCCGGTGATGGCAACGTCGTCGGGTGATTTTCCCAGTCCCAGGACTTGCACATAGAAACCCACCCGCACATCCAGATCGTAATCACCGGGCTTGAAGAGATAGGCATAGCGATTGGCGCCAAACTGGTTGCGTTCCTGCTGGCTGGAAATGGCGTCAAGCCGGCTTTGAATGTTGGTCATGGACGGATCAAATATCAAAACGTTCGGGCCAAAATCCGGAACTGAACGGGGTAAATTTGACACGGTTCCAGAAATCGAAACATTGCGGCTGGAGAGAACCAACGCGGCAGTCAGCGCGGCAAACGAAATATAGTTCATTTTATTCCATCTTAGCCAAATCACCTCGCGGGTTAAAATATCTATTTCCCATTCCCGGCCCGGGCGCCAACGCGCTCACCTTTTGCGTGCGCCGAAAAGAAGTTTGTGGTTTAATCCGCGAACTTTGATGGACGATACGAATTCACTGATCGAACAGCGCAAGGCCAAACTCGCCGCGCTGCGCGCCAAGGGCATTGACCCGTTCAAGAACAAATTTACGCCAACCGAATCCTGCGCCGATGCGCGTAAGAATTACGCCGAGGGCCGCGAAGTAGCCGTGGCCGGCCGCATCACCGCGCACCGCGACATGGGCAAGAGCATGTTCATTGACGTGCGCGACCAGAGCGGCCGCATCCAGATCTATGCGCAGAAAAATGTTCTGGGCGACGAGCAATGGAACATCTTCACGCACCTCGACCTGGCGGATTTCATCGGCGTGCGTGGACATCTGTTCACGACCAAGACCGGCGAAATTTCGATCAAAGCTCAGCAGCTTTGTAATTCTGGCCAAGGCACTGCGCCCGCCGCCGGCCAAGTGGCATGGACTGGAAGACACCGAAATCCGCTACCGCCAGCGTTATCTCGATTTGATGGCAAACCCGGATGTGAAGGACGTTTTTCTCAAGCGCAGCCAGATTATCCGCGAGATCCGGAATTTTCTGCACGCGCGCGGCTACGTGGAAGTGGAGACGCCGATGATGCAGGCGATTCCCGGCGGCGCGGCGGCGCAGCCGTTCAAGACGCATCACAACGCGCTCGGCTGCGATTTTTATCTGCGCATCGCGCTGGAGCTTTATCTCAAGCGCCTGCTGGTCGGCGGCGTGGACAAGGTGTTCGAGATCGGCCGCAACTTCCGCAACGAAGGCCTCTCGCGCAAACACAATCCCGAATTCACCATGCTCGAAGCGTATGAAGCCTACGGCGATTACGAGAGCATGATGGAACTGGTGCAAGGTCTGGTCTGCCACGTGGCGGAAAATGTTTTGGACACGCTGGTCATCGAACACAAGGACGCCGAAGGCAAAGTCACGAAGACGATCAATCTCACTCCGCCGTGGCGGCGGGTGAAGTACAAGGACATCGTACGCGAAAAGGCCGGTGCGGATTGGTTTGAAATTCCCGCTAAAGAACGCCGCCAGCGCGCGGAATCGCTCGGCGCGGAAATCGGCAAGGAATACGAAGACTTTGAAGTCACGCAAGCCGTGTTTGAGAAATTGATTGAACCGACCTTGATCAAGCCGACATTCGTGACGCATCTGCCCAAGGAATTGATTCCGCTGGCCAAACTGTCGCCGGATGACCCGACGACCGTCGAAGTGTTCGAGTGCTGCATCAACGGCCAGGAAATCGCACCGGCTTACACCGAGCAAAATGACCCAATCGAGCAACGCGAACGGCTGGAGCATCAGGCTGGCGGCGAGCAACAGAAACTCGATGAGGATTTTTTGGTTGCTCTCGAACACGGAATGCCTCCAGCCGGCGGAATTGGAGTTGGCATTGACCGGCTTTGCATGATGTTACTGGGACAAGAAAGTATCCGGGATGTCATTTTGTTTCCGCAGTTGAAACCAAAATGAATCTTATTCGCATGAAAAAGAAAACAAAACTCGAAAAACTAATAGATGCGATATTTCCGCTTTGGCTTCAGCGATTAAGCCTACTTGTTTGTGTCCTGCTGATTGTGCTGGAAATTTTCTACCCGGACATTATGACAGGTTGGGACAAACTCCTGCTATGGGTTGTTATCCCTTACACCGTAATTTCCTTTTGGTTAAGTGGATATTTCATTGGCCTCATCCATTCTGGAAAGGAGAATAGCAACAAGGGAAACACAAACAATGAGTGAAACGTATTATTGCCCTTTTAAAACCCAAATTGAAGTCCTTTGAAAAATTGACCAAGCCGACGCTGATTCAGCCGACGTTCGTCACGCATTCGCCGAAGGAACTCGTGCCGCTCGCCAAACTTTCGCCTGATGACCCGACGACCGTCGAAGTCTTCGAGTGCTGCATCAACGGACAGTAAATTGCGCCCGCCTACACCGAGCAGAACGACCCAATTGAACAGCGCGAACGCCTGGAGCATCAAGCCGGCGGCGAGCAGCAAAAGCTGGACGAGGATTTTCTGGTCGCGCTGGAACACGGCATGCCGCCTGCCGGCGGCATGGGCTTGGGCATTGACCGTCTGTGCATGATGCTGCTCGGATAGGATAGCATCCGTGACGTGATTTTGTTCCCGCAGTTGAAGCCGAAATGAGACACGAATTTCACGGATTGGCACGAATTAATTTGTGGTAGCACAGGCCTCCGGCCTGTTGTTTCCGGCGTCGCGCCGGAAACCTTTTGCGATTTACATTCACCATTTGCGATCAATCAACAATTTGCCACACTGTCCGAAGAAATTCGGCGGGACGCCGAATTTCACCCGCGTGACGCGGGTGCTAACACAAAAATTATTCCATGCTCACCGTAGCCGGACTCAGCAAAGCTTTTGGCGGGCGTGTCCTGTTCGACGACGTCTCGCTCACGCTCCAGTCTGGCGAGCGCGTCGGGCTGGTCGGACCGAACGGCGCCGGCAAATCCACCTTGCTCAAGATCATCCTCGGCCAGGAATCGCCGGATGCTGGTGAGGTAACGTTCATCCGCGGCACGCGATTCGGTTACCTGCCGCAGGAAAGCGAGCCCGCCGGCAACGAAATTGTCCTCGACATCGCCGTGCCGCACGACCATGAGCATGACGGCCAGTTCATCGCCAAGGCGAAACAGATTCTCGCTAGTCTCGGCTTCAAGCAGTCGGATTTCCTGCGTCCGGCGCGTGAGTTGTCCGGCGGCTGGGTGATGCGCGCGCACCTGGCGCGGTTGCTGGTGCAGGAGCCGGATGTGCTGATGCTCGACGAGCCGACCAACCATCTCGACCTTGAAACGCTCCTGTGGTTCCAGGATTATCTGCGGCATTATCCCGGCGCTATCCTGCTCATTTCGCACGACCGCGAATTTTTGAACCAGCTTTGCACGCATGTCGCCGAGTTGCGCGCGTCGCGCGTATTGCGTTACACCGGCAACTACGACGAATACCTCGAACAACGCGCAGCGACGGAAGCGACGATGATCGCCACGGCCAAGGCGCAGCAGCGGGAGATTGACCGGATGCAACTGTTTGTGGACCGGTTCCGCGCCAAAAACACCAAGGCGGCACAGGCGCAGAGCAAGCTGAAGCAAATCGAGCGGCTCAGGGAGGACATGGTCGCGACACCCGACGGGCCGGGTCCGACGGTGGGATTCCGTTTCCCGCAACCGCAACGCAGCGGCCATCGCGTCATTACGCTGAAGCATGTGAAGTTTGGTTACGGCGTGGCTGCGACGCCCCGTCGCAACAGCGCGGACACGACGCCATCGTCGCGCAATTCAGGTGACGAGGCGTCATCTTCACCTTCCGGCGACGTGGCGTCGCCGCCACCCAAACTCATATACGAGAACCTGAATTTTGAGGCCGAGCGCGGGCAGCGCATCGTGTTGGTCGGACCGAACGGCGCGGGCAAATCCACATTGCTGAAACTGCTGGCCGGTGTGTTGCACCCGCAAGCGGGCGAACGCCGGCTCGGGCACAATGCGAAATCCGGCTACTTCGCACAGCATCGCGCGCAGATGCTCAATCCCAACCACACCGTCTTGCAGGAAGCGATGGAAACGCCGCAACGGGTCACGGAACAATTCGTGCGCACGGTACTCGGCAGCTTTTTGTTCCGCGGCGACGATGTGTTCAAGCCGGTGAGCGTGCTGAGCGGTGGCGAAAAAAGCAGATTGGCACTCGTGAAGCTGCTGCTCGACCCGCCGAACCTGCTATTGATGGATGAGCCGACCACGCACCTTGACCTGGCGAGCGTGGACGCGCTCATCGAGGCGCTGCAACCCTACGAGGGCACGTTGATTTTCATCAGCCACGACGTGCATTTCATCCGCGCGCTGGCAAACCATGTGGTACGCGTCGAGAACGGCCGGCTCCGGCATTTCACCGGCGGCTACCAGTATTATCTCGACAAGACCGCGCAATCCGCCCGCGCCGCACTGACTTCAAGTTCCGGAGGGACAAGTGACACGAGTCCCCATATTCAGTCAGGGCGTCGTACAACTCCGCCCTCCGCCGCAACGCCAACAATTGATCGCAAGGAACAGCGCCGGATTGAAGCCGAACAACGACAGGCGCGTTCGCGCCAGCGCCGGAAAATTCAGGAACGCATTACTGCGCTCGAAAAAGAAATCGCGGAACTGGAGTTGCGCGAGAAGGAATTGACCGCGGCACTGGAAAAGCAGGAGACCTACGCCGCCGGCAACCGCGCGATGCAGATCAACCGCGAACTGATGGAAGTTCATAACCGGTTGGCCGCGGCGAACACGGAATGGGAGCAGGCAGGGACCGAGTTGGCGCAATTCGAGGCGGAAGCAGCCGCGACGTGATTTTGTTCCCGCAATTGAAGCCAAAATGAGACGCGAATTTCACGAATTGACACGAATTAAACGGTAGCACAGGCCTCCGGCCTGTTGTTTCTGACGTCGCGCCGGAAATCACCAGCGACTCACAATTTTGATGCGCGGCCAATCATCAACCCGCCGCACTGCCCGACAAGATTCGGCGGGACGGCGAATTTGACCCGCGAGACGCGGGTGCTACCCTAAAACTGCAGCAGTTTTTCCGCTGGCGCAAGTCACCGATGAGATCGGGAAACGTTTCGAACGAGACAAGCAACCGGGTCGATTCATCTGGCTTTACTGCGCTTCGTTTTCGCGCCAACTTTCCTCTCCAATCCGGCAACCCGCTTGAACAAATCCGGAAGATGCCGGATGGCGATGAACTGCCGTTTCATTTCCCGGTCCGGCTGCGCGGGCGTGCCGAGCCATTTTTCGCCGTCGGGAATGTCGTTCATTAAGCCGGCTTGCGCGGCGACGATGGCTTGATTCCCGATTTTCAAGTGTCCGGCGATGCCGACCTGACCGGCGAGCACAACATAATTTCCCAGTTTCGTGCTGCCGGCAATGCCGACTTGCGCGACCAACAGGCAGCCCTCGCCGATTTCCACGTTGTGCGCGATTTGCACAAGATTATCAATCTTCGTGCCTTGACCGATGATGGTGGAACCGAGGGCGCCGCGGTCGATCGTCACGCCCGCGCCGATTTCCACGTCGTCGCCGATGACGACGTTGCCAATCTGCGGCACTTTGCGGTGGATGCCGCCGTCCTGCACGTAACCAAAACCATCCGAACCAATCACCGTGTTGGCGTGAATGCGGACGCGCCGGCCGATTTCCGCGCGCGGATAAACCACAACGTTGGGGAACAAATTGACATCGTCGCCGAGTTTGGATTCGTCGCCGATGAAATTGCCGCCCTGCAAAACGGTTCGCGCGCCGATGCGCACGCGCTCGCCGATAACACAGTGCGGACCGATGTGCGCCGTGGAATCAATTTGCGCGCCCGGCGCGACGACAGCCGCAGGATGAACGCCCGGCGCGAACGTCCGTTCCGGGAAAAAAAGCGCCATCACCTTGGCGAAGGCGATGCGCGCGTTGGCCACGCGAATCACGATTTTTTTAGACGAGGCAAAGCGCTTGTCCGCAATAATGGCGGTGGCGGCGCTTTTCTCCGCGCGCACGAAAAAGTCGTCATTTTCGGCAAAAGTGAGGTCGCCCGCCTTGGCGGAATCAGCCGGGGCAAAGCCTTTCAGCGTTGCCGATGCATCTCCAACCACTTCACCATCAATATGTTTTGCGATTTCTGCTGTGGTAAAAGCCATTTGATTGACTTGTCTGTCGCGGCTCACTATAAAGACGCGCGTATCCAGTTCAACCCCAACTTTTATGGCGAGAACTTTTCGCGTCGGGCTGATCGGCTACCGCTTCATGGGCAAGGCGCACTCGAATGCCTGGAGGCAGGCGCCCCGTTTCTTCAATCTCAAGGCCAATGTGGAACTGCACACCCTCTGCGGACGCCACGCTGCCAGCGTGCAGGCGGCCCGGGCGCAGCTCGGCTGGCAAAACGCCGCGACCGACTGGCAGGACGTGGTTGAGTCGCCGTTGATTGATATTGTGGACATCGGTGCGCCGAACGATTTGCACGCGGAGATTGCCATCGCCGCCGCGCGGAATGGAAAACACATTCTGTGCGAAAAGCCGCTGGCGCTGAATGTGAAGCAGGCCGAGGCCATGCTGGCCGCCGCGCAAAAGGCCAAAGTCGTCCACATGGTCTGCCACAATTACCGGCGCATTCCGGCGATGGCGTTGGCCAGGAGGATGATCGGGGAAGGCGCGTTGGGACGGATCTTCCATTTTCGCGCGCGCTATGCCCAGGACTGGCTGGTGGACCCGGAGTTTCCCATCAACTGGCGCCTGCAAAAGGAAACCAGTGGCAGCGGCGCCAACGGCGACATCAATGCGCACATCATTGATTTGGGGCGTTACCTGGTCGGCGAGTTCAAGGAAGTTTGCGGTTTACTCAATACCTTTGTGGCGGAGCGGCCGCTCGCCGATGCGCTGGCCAAAGGCGCGCGGAAAATGGGCAAGGTGACCGTGGACGACGCGGCCCTGTTTATCGGCCGGATGGAAAACGGCGCGCTGGCAAATCTGGAAGCCACGCGTTTCGCGGCCGGGCGCAAGAACCACATTGAAATTGAAATCAATGGCAGCAAGGGCTCGCTGTATTTTGATTTCGAAGACATGAACCGGCTGAAATTTTTCAACGGCGATGATCCGAAGGACCGGCAGGGTTTTCGGGACATCCTCGTGACCGAGCGCGGTGTGCAGCCGTATGCGGGCAACTGGTGGCCGCCAGGCCACCTGATCGGTTATGAACACACGTTCGTGCACACGGTCGCTGATTTCATCAATGCCTGCGTCGAAGGCAAACCGGTACAGCCGACGTTTGAGGATGGCGTGAAAAATCAGCGGGTGCTGGCGGCGGTCGAGGAGTCCAATCAAAAGGGCCGGTGGGTGAAGTTGTAGGGTCCGCGCCGGTCGTTTTCAGTCTGCCAGCACCTGGTGAACAATATTGAGGAGGTTTTCGTTGGTAAACGGCTTGGGGAGGAAGGCATCGGTTCGAATTTGGTTCCGGAGGTCTTCCACTTCCTTATCGGAACCACTGGCCACGATGATTTTGACGTCCGGCCGGATCTTGCGCAAAGCCTGAATCGCGGCGCGGCCATCCATAAACGGCATGGCGAGATCGGTGATGATGAGATGCACGGCGTCAGAATTCGGGGTGAACCGCGCGATGGCTTCCAGACCGCTGCCGGCGGTCAAAACCTGGTACCCGTAATTTTCCAGCGTGGAACGCATGATGGCCAGAATGGCCTCCTCGTCGTCCACGATGAGGATGCATTCGCCGCTGCCGGGCGGCAGTGAGATGGGTTCGGTCACGGTTTCTTCCGGAATTTCGGTGGCGGCGGGGAGGTAGCATTTGAATTCCGTTCCATGGCCTGCTTCACTCTGAACCGTGATAAAGCCGCCATGGTTTTTGGCGATGCTGAGCGAGGTGGACAGTCCCAGGCCCGTGCCTTTGCCGGGCGCCTTGGTGGTGAAGAACGGCTCAAAAATTTTTCCCAACTGTCCGGCAGGAATTCCCGTGCCAGTATCGGCCACGCTCACACAGAGATAATTGCCCGGTTTGGCGTCGGGATGAACCACAACGTCGGCAGGTCCCAGTTGCGCGTTTTTCACGGACAACGTGAGCGTGCCGCCCTCGGGCATGGCGTCACAGGCGTTGACACAGAGGTTTAGCAACACTTGATGCAATTGGGTGGGCAAACCGCGAATCGGCCAGCAGGACGTGTCCACGCGCACACGACACTGGATGGATTTGGGAAAAGTGTCGGTGATGATTCGGCCCATCTCCTTGACCAGTTGCGCGGGATAAAGAAGGATTTTTTTGGCCGCGCCGCCCCGGGCAAACGTGAGCATTTGTCTGACCATCTCGGCGCTTCGCAACGCACTGGTACGCATGGTGTGAAGAATGTTCTCCAGGTCCGGCGAGGTGACTTCTTCGCGCACGATTTCGACTCCCATGAGAATGGGTGACAAGGTGTTGTTCAAGTCGTGCGCGATGCCGCTGACGAGGATGCCCAGACTTTCGAGCCGTTGCGCGCGGAGGAATTGTTCTTCGAGTAATTTGCGTTCGGTGATGTCGGTATTGATGATGAGCAAGGATTTTGGCCGGTTTTGTTCATCCCGAATAATCGTGGACCGGCCTTGAACGATGATGGGCCTGCCGTCCCTGGCGAGTTCGTGCAGTTCGCCAACCCATTCACCGCGTTCCCTGATGATTTTGATGGTTTGCTGCAATTCGGGCGGCGGCTTTCCGTGAAAAAGCACCTCCTGAAGCGGCTTGCCCATGACTTCGGCGGCGCTCCAACCATAAATCCGTTCGGCACTTTGATTCCAGTAAAGAATCCTTTCCTTCAAATCGGCCACGATGATGGCATCGCGCGCGCCTTGTCCAATAGCGCAGCCTGTTCGCGGATTTTCTCCTCAGCCTGTTTGCGCTCGCTCATGTCAATCGTGACGCCGACCATCCGCTGTGGTTTGCCCGCGGGGTCGTACATGACCGATGCGCGATCCAAAACCTGTGCGTAGGAGCCGTTGGCGCGGCGGATGCGATGTTCATCCCACCAAACGCGCCCACCGCTGGCGAGCAACGTGGTGATGCCGATGGTCACGCGACCCTTGTCGTCGGGATGAATCAAATCCAGCCACCATTCCAAGGTGGCGTTGACATCTTCCCGGGAATGGCCGAAAACGGCTTGAAAATTCCCGCTGAACCAGACCTGGTTGGTTTTGATATCCCATTCCCAGACAACGTCATTGGTGGCGCGGGCAACAATGCGAAAGCGTTCCTCACTTTGGTGCAATGCGCTTTCCGCCTGCTTGCGCAATGTCCGCTCCTCCCGGTTGCGCAAGGCACGGCGAACGGCCGGCGCCAGCCGGCTTGGTCGCTGTTTGAGTACGTAATCCACGGCACCGTTTCTGAGGCTTTCCACGGCGGCTTCCTCGCCAATGGTACCGGAGAAGAATATAAACGGAGTTTCCGGGCAAACTTCACGCGCCAGTGAAAGTGCGCGGAGACCGTCGAACGACGGCAAAGTGTAATCGGAAATAATCAGATCGTATTTGTCTTGTCGCACGGCGGAGTCAAAATCCTCCCGTGTTTTGACCATGACAAATTCGCAAGCCAACCCCTCGGCGAGCAGCATCTCGCGGACGAGAACCTGATCGTTCTCGTTGTCTTCCAGGTGCAGGATGCGCACCGGGCGCTGGACGAAATCGGTAGCCATCAGTTGGCGCGTTTGACCGTACCGGGCGGCGGTTCGTTGATAATGGCCCAGAAAAAGCCGATTTGCTTCACGGATTCGACGAATTGTTGGAAGTCCACCGGCTTGACGACGTAGGCATTGACGCCCAATTGATAGCTGTTGACCAGATCCTGTTCCTCCCGCGACGAGGTGATCATCACCACCGGCACGTGCCTGAGCGTGGAATCATCCCGCATCTGGCGCAACACTTCGAGGCCGTCCACCTTGGGCATTTTCAAATCCAACACCACCACCACCGGCAGGCCGTTGGCGTGGTCGGCAAACTGGCCGCGACGATGGAGATAATCCAGCGCTTCGGCGCCATCGCGGGCGATGACAACCTCGTTCGCGAGATTGTGTTCCTCCAGGGCGGTGAGCGTCAGTTCCACGTCGCGTTCATTGTCCTCCACCAGCAGTATGCGTTTTAACGGGGCCATGTTTTATCCTTTCGTTTCACCCGGAGTTTTCGGCAGGGAAAAGAAAAAGGTCGCGCCGCCGCCAATTTTCCCTTCCGCCCACGTGCGGCCGCCGTGGCGGTGAACGATGCGGCGGACGTTCGCCAGCCCGATGCCGGTTCCTTCAAATTCCTCCGCGCGGTGCAGGCGCTGGAAAACGCCGAATAATTTATGCACATATTGCATGTCAAACCCGACACCGTTGTCCCGCACAAAAAAGACCAGTTCCCCGTTGTCGGCGTGACAACCGATCTCGATTTCCGCCGGGTTCCGCGGGCGGGAATACTTGACTGCGTTGGCAATCAAGTTTACCCACACTTGGCGCAGCATCGCCGGGTCGGCTTCGACCTCGGGCAGCGGGCTGATTTTCCAATGAATTGACCGGTCGTTCAGCTCAACCTGCAAACCGTGAATGGCTTCATGCACCAACGCGTCCAATGACACTCTGGCATGCCGCAATTCGGTGCGGCTCATACGTGAGAATATCAACAAATCGTCTATCAGCATTCCCATTTGCCGGGCGGAATCGGCGATGATATCCAGATACCGTCGTCCACGCGCGTCCAGCTTTTCGTCAGCCTGCTTGTGGAGCAATTTCACAAAGCCGTCAATGTGGCGCAATGGCGCGCGCAGGTCGTGCGAAACGGAGTACGAAAATGCCTCCAGTTCCTTGTTGGCTGCTTCCAATTGTGTGGCGCGGTTTTGCAGATCGGCATTCAGTTGGGTGATTTGCGCCTGCGCCCGTTTTCGTTCCGTAATGTCGCGGCCGGCGGCGTAAATCAACCGTTGCGGCACCGCGGCACGCGCATTCCACGCGAACCAGCGCCAGGAACCATCCTTGCAAAGGTAACGGTTTTCGAAATTGACGGTTTCCATGCCGCCCGCCAGTTTTTTCACTTCGACCCGCGACGCAGGGATGTCCTCGGGATGGATAAACTCAATAAACGGTTTGGCCATCAATTCTTCAGGGCTGAAACCCAGGGTGCGTTCCCAGGCCGGATTCAACGTCTTGAAGTAACCATCGAAGGTGGCGATGCAAATCACATCCCGCGATAAATTGAAATAGCGGTCACGTTCCTCCTCCGCTTGTTTGCGTTGCGTGATATCCGTGGAGATACCGCAGACGGCCACCGTTTCACCCGGCGGTATGCGCAGAGGGAATTTGACAGCCAGGTGCGTGTGCGGTCCATCGGTATATTGAACGACTTCCTCAAATTCCAAAGATTTCCCGGAGCGAAGCACTTTCAAGTCGTGATCGCGGGCCGCCTGCGCGATTTCCGGCTTGAAAAACTCAAACCCGGTTTTACCCACGATCTGGGCGGAAGATGAGCCGACGATCTGGGCGAACCGGCGGTTGACAAACAAGTAGCGTCCTTCCTCATCCTTGAGAAAGACAACCGTGGGAGAATTGTTCAGGATGGATTCGAGCATTGTCCGCGTCGCCAGAACTTCTTTTTCCGCCAGGGCGCGCAATTTCAAATCGCGGTGGATCAACAGAACCGCGGTCAAGCCGACCACACACGCCAGCACGCTCCCGGTGAAAATGACGATCAGGCTGGTTTCTGCGCTCGTCTGGGCCATTTGTTGACGTTGCGAGAGCAGGCTGTCTTCCACGTCACGCATTTCCGTAATGCCCCGCCAAATCTGGTCCATCAATTCCCGGCCTTGGCGCAGGGTGGCGACATCGCTTGAAACGGCTTGCAGTCCCCCCTCCTGCCGCAATTTGATCCGGCCGTTCAGGACCGTCATTCGTTGCGAGATAACCGATTCCAGCCGAGCCAGGCGCTGCTGTTGCTCCGGGTTGTCGGCGGTCAGCTTCCGGACTTTTCCAATCCACTCGTTGACTTGCGCCTGGGCGTTTTGGGAATCCTTCAAAAATTGTTCGTCGCCGGTCAGCAAAAAGGCACGCTGCTGGGCTTCGACATCGGTAAGGATCGCCAGGCCGGATTCCAGCGTCGCAATGACTTCATGGGTGTGCCCCACCAGCCGGTCGGTCGTGATAAACTGGTTCATGGTGCGAAAGGCCAGCCAGCCTATCACCATCAGCGCCGCCACCGACGCCACGAACCCGACCAGGATTTTATTTTCGACCGACGCCTTCATGTATAACCCGCCGTTGAACAAAGAATTAACTGCTACGATGTGACGCTTTATTTAACATAATTTTCAATTGTGAAAAAGGCAAGTCGGCTTGCGACAATTAGTTGTAACAATTTGGCTTGCCGGTTCGGGTTTTGGCGCGTATTAGACAGCCACCAGAGGCATGCCCGCGTGGCGGAATTGGCAGACGCGCTAGATTCAGGTTCTAGTGAGTAACATCGTACAGGTTCAAGTCCTGTCGCGGGCACCAAATGCCGGAGCGATGCGCTTTGTTATTTTCCGATCGCCTTCAAATTCATCCGGAAATCAATTCGACACTGAAAACAGCCCGAGCTAATCTCCATTCAAACCATGAAAGTTCTGTTTTTGAACGGGCCGAACTTAAATCTGCTGGGCCAGCGCGAGCCGGAGGTGTACGGACATGAGACGCTGGCTGGTATTGAAGGCAAAGTCCGCAAGCGCGCTTCCGATCTGAAAGTAACGGTGGACTTCCGCCAGTCCAACCTGGAAGGTGAATTGGTGGATTGGATTCAGCATGCCAGGGGAAAATTTGACGTGATCGTTCTGAACGCCGCCGCCTATACGCACACGAGTATTGCGTTGCGGGATGCAATTGTGGCGGTAGGAATTCCTACCATCGAGATCCATCTTTCAAACATTCACGCGCGCGAAAAGTTCAGGCAAAAATCACTCATAGCACCAGTCTGTTGTGGGCAAATCAGTGGATTTGGTCCAAAATCTTATTTATTGGCACTTGAAGCATCCGTTGACGTTAAAGTTTCTAAAAATGACCGCTAGTGGCTTGTTTTTTTGGCTTAAATCATTTTTTATTTTGGCTCTTGACGTTGGAGCAGCCGAGTAATAAAATGTTTCAAATTGGTAACGGACACAAGGCAGAGTCGTAACACGGCTGCTGCTTTTTTGTTTATAGCTAAAAACGGATTTTTAACAACTTTAACGAAATCGAACCGTGGATCTTAAAGATATTAAGGCCATAATTGACCTGATGAAGAAAAACTCCATCACGGAGTTTGAGCTGGAGAGGCAGGATTCTAAGATCAGGTTAAAGCGTGGTTTTAATGGTTCGGCGCCTTCGGCCGCTCCCTATGAGGATCCGGCGACACTTCCTCCAATTCAGCCGGTCATTTCCGCCTCGCCTGCGGTATTACCTGGAAATGTGTCGGCGGTGGCAACCGGCGAAATTGAGATCAAGTCCCCGATGATTGGCACTTTTTATCGAGCGCCATCGCCTGAAGCTGCCAATTATACTGAAGTGGGCTCTGAAGTTAATCCCGACACGGTGGTTTGCATCATTGAAGCGATGAAAGTGATGAATGAAATCAAAGCGGAGGCCAAGGGTGTTATTACACAGGTATTGGTTGAAAACGCCAAGCCGGTGGAATTCGGCCAGCCCTTGTTCAAGGTGCGTCCGGCTTGAAGAACGCCCCGCAGAAGCAATTTCACATTCACTGAAAATCCATGTTTGAGAAGATTCTGGTCGCCAATCGCGGTGAAATCGCGGTTCGGATTATTCGCGCCTGCAAGGAGTTGAATATCCGGACGGTAGCCGTTTATTCCGAGGCGGATGCCAACTCGATGCACGTGCAGATGGCTGATGAGGCCATCTGCATCGGCGGGCCGCCAGCGACGGAGAGTTACCTGCGCATTGACCGAATCATCAGCGCGGCCGAAATCACGGATGTGGATGCGATTCATCCGGGTTATGGTTTTCTGGCCGAGAACGCGCACTTTGCCGAGGTCTGTGACAGTTGCAACATTCGTTTCATCGGTCCCAGCCCCCGCGCCATGCAATCATTGGCGGACAAGGCGGTCAGCCGGATGCTTGCCAAGAAGGTCGGAGTGCCCACCCCGCCGGGATCAGATGGCACGGTGGACAAGGAACAGGACGCGTTGGCCATCGCCAAGCGTATTGGTTATCCGGTAATGATCAAAGCCGTGGCTGGCGGTGGCGGGAGAGGCATGCGCGTGGCGCACAATGATATTTCCCTGGTGAAGGGCTATCATACGGCGCGTTCGGAAGCCGAAAAGGCCTTTGGCAACTCCGGCGTTTACATTGAAAAATACATTGAAAACCCGCATCACATAGAAATTCAGGTTCTCGGCGATCACAAGGGACACATCATTCATTTGGGTGAACGGGATTGTTCCATTCAGCGCCGGAACCAGAAGGTGGTTGAAGAAGCGCCTTCACCGTTGCTGGAACATCGCTTTCGCAAGTTGCGGGATAAAATCGGCAAGGCGGCCGTCAAGATTGCCGAAGCATCGCACTATACCAGCGCCGGTACGGTGGAATTCATCGTGGATAACCTTGGCAATTATTACTTCCTGGAGTTCAACAAACGGATTCAGGTTGAGCATCCCGTCACCGAGGAAGTCACCGGCATTGATCTGGTGCGTTATCAGATCCTGCTGGCGATGGGAGAAACGTTGCGCCATTCGCAGGGGGACATACAAATCAAGGGTCACGCCATCGAATGCCGCATCAACGCGGAAGATCCGTTTGATGATTTCCGCCCCAGTCCCGGCCGCATTGAGATGTATTTTCAGCCAGGCGGCCGTGGGGTGCGTGTGGACACCCATGCTTACGCCGGATACACCATTCCGCCGACGTACGATTCAATGATCGGCAAGCTCATCGCAACCGGCAATGACCGGCGCGAGGCCATGGACCGCATGAATCGCGCGCTGTCGGAATATATGATTACGGGCATCAAAACCAATGTTTCCTTCCAGCAGGCCATCATGCAGGACCCGAATTTCCGGCGCGGAGTTTATTCCACCAGCTTCATCGAGCAATTACTCGGTGGCGCCAGGCGGGAACTGATTGACGAAAAGGCGTAGGACCCGGCACTTTTTGTTGACTTTATGGGTATTTATGCCAAAACAACGGCGCTCGTTCAAAGAATGAACGGTGTTAGTGTCAAAAAAACAGATTGTTCGTAACCGATTAGAAAGCGACATTCAGTGAACCTGCCGGTGCAGTCCTCCCACGTGTTTCCTTGAGCGGGCGTAGTGTATTATGAACCCAACCAGATTGTTTGTAGGCAACCTCTCATACCAAACGGGGGAAAACGACTTGCAGGACTATTTTGCCCAGGCGGGTTCGGTAACCTCGGTCAATCTCATGCTCGACAAAACTACGGGCAAATCCCGTGGCTTCGCGTTCGTGGAATTCGCCGACGCCGAGGCCGCGCAGCGTGCCATTGAGCAACTCCACAACAAGGAGTTCCAGGGCCGCCAACTCACCATCAACGTCGCCCGCCCGCGTGAGGAACGTCCGGCCCGCTGGGGAAATGACCGCGGTGAACGCCGCGAGCGCCAGTAGTTTCAATCAGTCGCTCCTTCCTGTGACCGGACTGGCTGGTTTGCCCGTCCGGTTTTTTGAATAAGGGTTTGACACTCGCGCGATGCCGTTTATCTTTTACTAAACAAAGATTATGGCTGAGACACCTCCGAACATTCCTCCGGGTGCTGTGCTGCCGCCGAAAAAAGAAACCGGCAAAGTTCAGCCCAAGAAAGAAACCGTCCGCATCAATTTGCCGCCCAAGCCGTCCGCCGCGCCGACCATCAAATTGCCGACGCTGCCGCCCGGGGGCCCGACGGGCGCGCCCAGCGCCATCTCGGCTCCAACTCCGGCTCCGCAGGCGGCGGCTCCGCGCGCAGCGGCTGCCGCACCCGTCACTCAGGCGCGTCCCGCCCCGGTGGCGCAACGGCCCGCGACGGCCCCGGCCATAAGCAGTTTGGATCAAATGCTCATTGTCATCGCGGCCGCCGCCGGGCTGTTTGCCCTGGTCACGGTGATCTGGATGATGCTCATCCCGACCACTTGAGATTTTCACAAGTTATCCGAACCCTAAATGTGTTTTTGATGTATGGCCTCTCCGCTCATTCTTAAGCTCACACAGGAAAACTTTGCCCAGCAGGTCTTGCAGTCGCCCGCGCCCGTGCTCGTGGATTTTTGGGCCGAATGGTGCGGCCCGTGCAAAATGATCGCGCCGTTGCTGGACGAACTCGCTGATGAATACGATGGCAAGGTGAAAATCGGCAAAGTCAACGTGGACGAACAGCAATCGCTGGCCGCCGAGTACGGTGTCCGGGCTATCCCCACGTTGCTCGTTTTCCAGAACGGCCAGGTGGCCGACCAGATTGTCGGCGCCCGCAGCAAGCGTGACTTCAAGGCCAGCCTCGACCGCGTTGCGGCCTGAGTCCTGGCGGGCGTATGCCGTTCATCGTTACGCCCCGGCAACTGGATCAGCGCGCTGAACTGTTTCACCAACTCGCCCAACTGACGTCCGCCGGTATCGGTATTATTCCTGCCTTGGAACAAATCAAGCGCGGCCCTCCCTCCCATTCCTACCGCGAGCCGCTGCAACGCCTTCTGGATGAACTTGCCCGGGGTGCAATCGTGGCTGAGGCATTAAATCGGCTCGGCTGGCTGCCCGCGTTCGATCTGGCCTTGATTGAAGCCGGTGAACGCAGCGGACGGATCGACGCTTGCTTCCGTCTGCTGGCCCAATACTACAACGACCGCGCCCGTCTCATCCGGCAGACCATCGCCGATTTGATGTATCCGGTATCTGTCTTTCATCTCGCTGTTTTCGTGTCCACCCTCCTCGAATTTCTCTGGTCCGGTCCCTGGCTCCTCGTCTTGTTGGGTGGATTGATTCCACTCTATGCCGCCACTGCCTTTCTGATCTATGCCGGTCAGGACCGGCACAATGAGGCTTGGCGGACAAAAGTGGAATCGGTTGTGCGTTTCATTCCCGTATTGGGAACAGCGCGGCATTATCTGGCGTTGGCACGGCTCGCGACGGCGCTCGAAGCACTCATCAGTGCCGGCGTCAACATCTTTGAAGCCTGGGAATTGGCGGCGACCGCGAGCGGTTCGCCCGCCTTGCGGCGCGCGGTTGCCGGCTGGCGGCCCAAAGTGACTGCTGGACAGACGCCGTCCGAAGCCGTGCGCGCCTGCCGGCTGTTTCCCGACATGTTCGCCAATTTCTATGCCAGCGGCGAGGTCAGCGGCAAATTGGATGAATCCCTCCGTCATTTGAACCGGCTTTATAGCGAGGAAGGCCTGCGCAAACTCCATCTCGTTTCGAAATGGGTGCCACGCTTCATTTATTTCATGGTGGTACTTTTTGTCGGTTACATTGTGATCCGGTTTTGGACGAATTATTTCAATCAGATCAATCAGATGAGCCATTTCTAGTTCCGCTTTGCGCGCCGGACCTCCACGTTTTAATTTTACTCCATGACATTGACTGAATTGCTTGCCAATGAGGAACTGCGCCGGCATGAGTTTCCGGTCGCGCGCGACAAGATTTTTCTGGCGCATGCCGGTGTGTGCCCGTTGCCGCGCCGTGTGGCACAGGCCATTTCCGATTGCGCGCAGCGCGGCACGACCAACGATCAGGAAACGTTGGTTTTCCCCCGGCGATTGAACGAAGGACGCAGGCTCGCAACGCAGTTGCTCGACTGCCGGCCGGAGGAAATCGCTTTTGTCGGGCCGACGTCGCTCGCATTGAGTTTTGTGGCCGCAGGGTTGAATTTTCGCCGGGGCGACAACATTCTCATCTACCACGATGATTACCCGTCGAACGTTTATCCGTGGATGGCGCTGGCGGACCGCGGTGTGGAAGTTCGCCTGCTGAACACGCGCGGCCTGGGCGTAATCCGGCCCGGAGACGTGGCGGGGCAGGTGGATGAAAACACGCGGCTTGTCGCGCTCGCCTCCTGCCATTTCATCAGCGGTTTCCGGATTGAATTTGAGGCCATCGGAAAGTATCTGCGCGAACGCGGGATTTTGTTTTGCCTCGACGCCATTCAAACCCTCGGCGCGTTTCCAATCCCGGCCGCGAACGTGGATTTTCTGGCCGCCGACGCGCACAAGTGGCTGCTCGGCCCGTGCGGTGCTGGCTTGCTTTATGTCCGACAGGAAGTTCAGGACCGGCTGACGCCGCCGATTTACGGCTGGCACAACGTCCACAACCCGAATTTTGTCGCGCAGGAAAAAATCGTTTTCCGCGCCGGCGCGGCGAAATACGAGGCCGGCACGCACAATCTGGTGGGTCTGGCCGGTTTGATTGCCGCCATGGAGCTGGCTTTGGAAATCGGCGTGGAAAATATCGCTGTCGAGTTGCTGCGCAAACGCGCCTGGCTTATGCCGGCGTTGCAATCCAAAGGTTTCACGGTTTTGAACGCAAACGTAAAATCGGAAAATGCCGGCGCCATCGTCTCCTTTCATCACCCGGGGAAGGACCTGCCGGCGTTGCATAAGAAACTGGCGGAGGCGGGCACGGTCGCGTCGTTGCGGACGGATCGCGCGGGGAAAAATTACATCCGCCTCTCACCGCACTATTACAACACCGACGAGGAATTGCAGCGCGTGTTGGAATTGCTGTAAGCGACTGGCCCGCCACTTTCGGTCGTTGCCGGTGGTTGTATCCAAATGATTCGCCAGGCTGCGTGAACGCCAAAGGTAATAAACAGCCAGGAACACCACCAGTTCCATGATGACCGGGGTCACGCCGCCGCCAATCATCGGCGTGGCAATGCGTTTCATCACGTCAACGCCCGAACCCTGGCTCCACATGATGGGCGGCATCTGCCGTAAACAGCCAAAAAGCGGGAGTGGAAAATTCAAGCGCGGGCAGGTCGGGCAAAGTCGGGGACAACCTGGCAGGCGCCAGGATTAAAAACTGATTTGGGCTGAAATAGAAACCGGAGTCGCAGGGACAGGCTGCGACTCCGGGGAGGGAGACGCGACGCTGCACGCCTTGCCGCAATGGCAACAGGCGTGAGCGGCGCGGACGACACCGGCCGCCGGCGCCGGGACAAGGACGGGCGTCCAAGCCGGCAACAGGCTGCAAACAATGGCCAATGTCGTTTTCACGTTTTGAATATCAACCAGTCACTCAGAAGAAGCTCAACCGCTTTTGGCTTCTTCTCGCCGATTTTTGGCACGTTGCACCGGCTACCGTGAGTGCCGGCGTACCGCTTACCCGGTGGCTGAAGGGATAAACTGATTTCGATTTTATCGTCCACATTTTATTGTTCGCCCGACCCGGTGAAATACGTTTGCAGGTTTCCAGTCATCAGGTTCAATTTTGAATTTCCCCGCAATCCGGCATGGCTTTTCCCATGTAAGGATTGTTCACGTTCTTGTCCGCCTGCAACCAACTGGCTCGCGCCATTGGACAATAGACTTGAACGAAGGCGTGCTTGGCCTTGTGGTCGGCGAGGTATTGAATGAGCGAATCACTCAACGGCTTGAACGCGGCGCGCGCCGGTTTCAAATCTGAAGCCCTGGCCAGGGTTTCCGCCTCGGTGGCGACCGCCGCCGGCAACGATTTTGCATCGGTCTGAACGGCCCTGGCAATGGCGTCCGCATTTTCAGCCACGCCCGTCATCGAATCTTTTGCCAGGCTGGCTTGAATCTTCAGGTAATGGCCATAGACGGATTTTACCGGCGCCGTCAAGGCGGGATTGTCCGCGCGCGCTCCGGCGTTCCAGAAAAGTCCAAGGGCGGCGGCCAACAGGATGATCTTCACCTTTTTCATGAATGTGTTGTTCTTTCGATTGCTCTTGATGTAATCGGTTGATTGGGGCGTCCAACGCGGGCGCCGCTTTTATTCTACACCGTTGCCGGCAAAATCACTCAAGAATTTTTGCAGGCTGTGAACCCGGGAAACTGGGGCAGTATCCGCGTCCCGCGAGTGCTGCCACAGCATTGCTTGTCCCCTGTTCAAACGTGCCTGGCTTGCCATTTCAATGGGTTGCCGATAATTCTCCTTTGTGAATCCGGTGAAATTCTTTGGGGAAACCTCCGCCGCCGACTGGCTGCGGTCCGCCGTCATCGCGCTCGTGCTCGCCAATCTCGTCCCGGTTGCAGGCGTTTTCCTGTTTGGCTGGGAAATATTTCCGCTCATGTTTTTGTTCTGGAGCGAGAATGTCATCATCGGTGTGTTCAACGTGCATCAAGATGCTGACCGCCAATCCTGAATCGCCGGTCAGTTGGGCCGGCAAGTTCTTCCTCATCCCGTTTTTCTGCGTGCACTACGGGATGTTTACGTTCATTCATGGTGTTTTTGTGATTGGGCAGTTTGGCGGCGGTTTCAAGCCGGTGCCGGATTTCCCACTCCGGAAACCTTCTGGAAAATCGCGCACGAGAATTATCTGGGTTGGGCGATCCTGGGACTGGCCGTCAGCCGCGGAATTTCATTTGCCACCAATTATCTCGGCAGCGGTGAATACCAGCGGGCGAGCCTCCAGCAACTGATGCAACAGCCTTATGGGCGCATCGTCGGGTTGCATCTGTCCATCCTGTTTGGCGGGTTTCTGATGATGGCGTTGCATTCGCCCATGTGGGGGTTGCTCCTGCTCGTTGCGCTTAAGATCGCGCTCGATTTGCGCGGGCATTTTGCCGAACGAAGAAAATTTGCCGGGACAGCGAAAGCAGCCTGGATTTTGTTTCAACCTCAACCGGAGCAACCAGGCTGTCGCGCGGCACGTTTCTCTAACCGCCTGGAGTTGAACCGTGACTTGCCCGCGGTGTCAGCTGTGAAGGGGGAATCGAAGGCATGAGGGGGGTGGACCCCGGCGCGACGGTGACCAACGTGTAGGCCATGGTTTCACCGGTGGAACCAAAGAGAGCCAAATCCTGCACGCCCCTGATGGTCCCGTTGTTTACCAGCTTTTGGATTGCCTGGAGGGTGTCCTCTCTCTTTTCACGAATGTGAACAGCGATCCGGCTCGCATGATGGGGAGTTTTCGTATCATGAAGAAAATTGATGATTTTCGCTTCAATGTGCTCGAGCAATGACTCGTTCATTGGTTACCTCATCAACGGTGTTCGTCGTTGTGATCGGGCAAAGGGACGTATTGGCTGACTGGCGACGATTAAGCCACACCGGTGCGCCAATGTCAATAACGAAACGGCGTTGCAGGCGTGACCAACAACCGGAATGGCGCTAATTAACCGGTCATTCGTCCGGTAAGCTCCAATGGATTAACCCTGGTGCCGACGCAGGAGAATTATCCCAAACGTGCCGACGGCCAGCAACCCAGAAGCAGTTGGTTCAGGAACAGTAACCACCAAGTTGTCCATCACAAATTGCGTGCCGAAGCCCCCATGGCCAGCGTTTACGCCGCCGGAAGAAATGAACGCAACCGAATCAACCTGAAGGTAGTTAAAGTTGACCAATGTCGGAGCCGCTGCGCTTAAAATATAGGTACTGTCACTACTGTCCGGTTAAGTTTGGTTCGATAGCGATTTGAACCTGATAACATCGGCATTTCATGGTTGTCGTGACTTTTTTCGATTTCAATTTGATGAGGCTCTTTCGCAGGGTCTGGCACCGCCGCACGGCGGACCAGACTTCTTATGAACGAAGGCCGCACCGTTTTCGCCCAACTGCTGGACTGCCTGCCCAAATACGAATTCGACAAGTGTGTTCAACGCTATCGTGGCAACTGTCGCGTCCGCAAGCTGCCCAGTTACGAGCAGTTCGTGGTCATGGCGTTTGCCCAATTGACCTGGCGCGAAAGTTTGCGCGACATCGAAACCTGTCTGCGCGCTTTGGGATCCAAACTCTATCACAGCGGCATTCGCAAACCCACCGCTCGCAGCACGCTGGCCGACGCCAACGAGACGCGCGACTGGCGCCTCTTCGCCGATTTCGCACAGGTGCTCATTCAACAGGCCACCACGCTCTACGCCAACGAGCCTTTTGCCGCCGAACTTCAACAAGCTGCCTACGCGCTGGACTCCACGACCATCGATTTGTGTCTGTCGCTCTTTCCCTGGGCCACCTTCCGCCGACGCAAGGCAGCCATCAAGCTTCACACGTTGTTGAGCTTGCAGGGCAACTTTCCTACTGTGGTTATTATCACAACGGGCAGTGTTCACGACGTGCATATTCTCGATCAATTGGTTTACGACCCGGGTTCGTTCTACATCATGGACCGGGGCTACCTGGACTTTGCCCGCTTGCATCATATCGCGCAACATTCGGCTTTCTTCGTTACGCGCGCCAAAAAGAACTTCCGTTGTCAGCGGCGCTACTCGCGTCCGGTGGACAAGCGCACCGGTTTGCGCTTCGACCAGACGGTCGTCTTGAGCGGCTTCTACGCCCGGCGCGATTATCCAGACCCGCTGCGGCGCATCGGCTATCGCGATCCCGAAACCGGCAAAGTTCTTGTCTTCCTGACCAACAACTTCACCGTGCCGGCCCTGGCGATTGCGCAACTCTATCATGGCCGCTGGCAAATCGAACTGTTCTTCAAGTGGATTGACGTGACTTCACTTTTTCGGGCCACCTGATGTGTTAGTCTGGGCCCTAAGAAAGGACCAGACGATGAAAGGGAAACGGTATACGACGGAAGACAAGATCCGCATCCTGCGGGAAGTGGACGGTGGCAAGAGTGTGGGAGAGGTCTGCCGGGAAAAGAACATTGCCGAGCAGACGTTTTACCGATGGAAGCGGACCTTTGGCATGATGGATGTTTCCGAGGCCCGGCAGCTCAAGGAACTGCAGAAGGAGAACACCGAGTTAAAGAAGATGCTGGCCGAATCGCTGTTGAAGAACCGGGTATTGGAGGCGGTATGCGAAAAAAAGTTGTGAGCCCGGCCCATCGCCGGGCGGCGGCGCAACAAGTGGTGTTGGCGGGACTGTGTTCCCAACGGGTTGCCTGTCGGTTCCTGCGACTGGCGCGATCCACTTACGGTTATCGCGGGCGGCCACCCACCACGGCGGAACAACAGTTAAGGAAACGGCTGCAGGAACTGTCGTTGGAGCATCCGCGCTACGGGTATCGGCGAATCGCCGCGTTGTTACGCCAGGAAGATCAAGATGGTGGCGACGGCGCCGCGGTAGCCTGTGGGTGGATTGAACGCCGCACGCACCAAAGTCAGGGTTCCAAGGCGGCGATGTCTTGGATTGGCACATGAATAGGGGGCGCATCTCAGTTTCTTGCAGAGTAGTGTAAGCTCAGGGCATGACAACTCCCTGCCTTGAAGCTGTGGGTTCCACGATAACCTCTGGGACCTCATCCGAACCGCTGGCGGTGCTGGCCGCCCGTGCGGCGTGCGCCTTGGAACATTCGATCCAACGCCTCGTGCTGGCCAGCGATCAAAACCTCGGCCATCTCGAAGTCCAAGCCGTTCGGGATGTCCAGGAACTGCTTGGCCAAACGATCGAACGTGGTGCTCAAGCCAAAGCCGACGCTACGCCACCGGTCTGCCCGGTCTGTGGACAAACCCTCACCCGCCTTTCCACTGACCAGCCACGCACCTTCGAGTCGCGCTTTGGTTCGATCACCGTCAAACGCACCCGCGGCTACTGCAAACGCTGTCGCAAATGGCGCGTGCCCGCCGACGCCGCCCTGGGGTTAGAAGAAAGTGCCGGCTACTCACCCGCCGTGCAAAACATGGCGGCGCTCTTGGCCAGCAAAATGCCCATCGAGGACGCCAGCGCCGTGCTGGAACATCTCACCGGCGTCAAATTGCCCCGCGCCACACTGGATCGCGAAGCCCGTCGGCAAGGCGAACGCGCCCAACGGTTGCGCACCCACCTTGATCAGCAAGCCGCCACCGCCCAGAACCAACTTGAACTGACCCTCGAACCCTACCAGATGATCCTCCAACTGGACGCCTGGAACATCCGCGAACGCGATGCCTGGGGCCAGAGTGAGGCGTTGCGCCGCCAGGGCAAAGAACCTGAACGCTGGCATTGGGTTTACACCGGCACCTGTTTTCGACTCGATCACCGCGGCCAGACCGCGGGCGGACGGCCCGTCATCACCCAACGGGGCTTCGTCGCCACGCGTGCGGGCATTGACGCCTTGCGCGAACAACTGCACGCCGAAGCCTTGCGCCGCGGCCTGGGCCAAGCCGCCAGCGCGCTGGTCATTGGTGATGGGGCCGTATGGATCTGGCGTCTGGCCGACGACCGCTGGCCACAAGCCCGCCAGCGACTTGACTTCTATCATGCCCTACAACACTTGGCCGCTGTGGGCCGAGCGCTCTTTGGCGAAGACAAAGAAAAGCTCAAGGCCTGGCTCAGACCCTTGGTCCAACAACTCAAGAACGAATCCTCGCTCAAAGTGATCCGTCAATTGGAAGAGGCCTTGGCCACAATGCCCGGCGGGCCGGCCACCGCGGCGGTGGCCAAAGAATTGGAATACTTCCACGACCATCAACAGCGAATGGATTACCGGGCCGGGCGGCGAGCGGGCGAACCGATTGGCAGTGGTCCGGTGGAGGCGACCTGCCGGCAGACCCAATGCCGGTTCAAACGCCCGGGCCAGTTCTGGAGTCAGGCTGGTGATGAAGCCTTATTGTGTTTGGAAACATTCTGGCGCAACGACCGCTGGCACCTGCTCTTCCCTCACACCACATTCAACCCTGCAAGAAACTGAGATGCGCCCATGAATAGGTCAGCAACGATTATTTTCGGGACAAGCAATTTGGCATTTCTTATCGTAAAGATATTTTTACCCGTTTTTTCCTTTGGATTTTCAAACTGAAAGGCCTTTTTAATAAGCGTTAGCCAATCGGAATTCGGGAGGTACGAATGATGCTTTCCAAAACACGTCGGTTGCAATAATGACGTATTTCAAAAAAGTTGTACCTTTCAAAGTCGTTTCGCTTTGACAGTAACAAATAAATCCACAATTAGGGAAACCGAGAAAAAATGTCTATCAAACCGTTCCTGTATCATTAAAAGGTTTACATAAATGTGTATCAATGAAGAAGGCGTTTAAATCCTCCATTTGGGCCGTCCGCCCCTCGTTTGGCAGAGCAGTCTCTACCCTCGCGGTCTTGCAAATTTCCATCGGGGCGCTGGCGCAAAATCTGTTTGAGGCGGATTGGGGTGGAAGTTGTATTTATGAATTTACATCCGACGGAGCGCCGAACACCTTCGCTTCCGGGTTCACCGAGCCTACTGGACTAGCCTTTGACAGGGCAGGCAATCTGTTTGTGACAGATTACAATGATAGCAATGGTAGCATAGCTGAAATCACACCTGGGGGAGTCCAAAGCACTTTTGCCTCCGGTTTGGCTAATCCTGAAGCACTGGCCTTTAACAGCGCGGGCGACTTGTTTGTGGCAGAATGCGGTACGGGCATCATTACTGAAATCACACCGGAGGGAGTCCAAAGCACCTTTGCCTCCGGGCTGGCTGAGCCTTTTGCCCTTGCTTTTGATAGCGTAGGCGATCTGTTTGTGGCGGATGCCTCTAGTGGCATCATTTACGAGTTCGCGCCGGACGGAACGAAAAGTACCTTTGCTTCCGGGTTGGCTGACCCTGTCAGACTGGCTTTTGACGGGGCAGGTGATCTGTTTGAGGCGGATTTTGGAAGCGGGCAAATTAATGAATTTACACCGGAGGGAACGGAAAGTACCTTTGCCTCCGGGCTGTCTCCTACAGGACTTGTCTTTAACCAAGCAGGCGATCTGTTTGCGGCGGACTACAACAGTGGCAACATTTATGAATACACGCCCAGCGGCATCCAAAGCACCTTTGCTTCCGGTTTGAGCGATCCCGAGGGTCTGGCCATTCAACTCTCCCCTGAGCCGTCAGTTTTCGAGTTGTTGACCATTGGAGCTGTCATTCTCCTTTGCACAGTTGTTAGGGGACGTTTGAATTCAATGTTGCACGAATCAAAGTGAGAATGGTTGCCAGGGCAAAAATAACATTGCGGATCGTAAGCCGGACGCCCGTCCGGCCCGGCTTTTTCCTCCTAGCCCAGCCAGGGCCGCCGGGTGCGGTGCGGTGATACCAGCACCGATTCGCCGCGCAGGGGATTGAAGCGACGATGGGGATGTGCCTCAAAATTAAAATTCATCGGATCGAACGCATCGTATTTTAACCTTGGATCACCGTCGCCCCGGCGGCCGGGCGGGAACTAAAGAGGGTGGCTTCGATGCCGGTTTTTGCCTTGTAGTCGGTGGCAACCTTTGTCGTGATGGCATCCACAGCGTCAGCTTTAACCAAGGCGACGCAGCTGCCGCCGAAACCGCCGCCAGTCATGCGGCTGCCATAAACCCCGCCCTCAATGCCGAGGGATTCGCAAATTTCCACGACGGCATCCAATTCCTTGCAACTGACTTCGTAATCGTCGCGCAACGAATAATGGCTCGCATACATGAGCCGGCCAACCGTCGGCCAATTTGAATTACGGATTCCTTCCGCAGCGTGAAGCGTGCGTTCAATTTCGCCGATGACGTGGCGCGCGCGATGAAACACGGAGATATCCATTTTGCTTCTGGCGCGTTCCAGTGCGTCGGCGGTGGCGTCGCGCAGCGAAGAGACGCCAAGAATCTTGGCAGCAGTTTCACATTGCGCGCGGCGTTGGGCGTATTCACCGCTGCCAAGGTCATGCTTTACGTTTGTGTTGACGACCAGCAGCACGACCGACGGATCATTCATCGGCACAAGCTCGGTTTGGTGGGAGCGGCAATCGAGCAGGAGTAGGTGGTTTTTCTGTCCCATCACCGAAACGAACTGATCCATGATGCCGCACGGCACGCCGGCGAATTCATGTTCGGCCTTTTGGCACAGCAGCGCTTTTTCGACCGGCTCCATTTTCGTTCCGGTCACGGCTTCGAGCAGTGTCGCGGCGGAAACCTCGAGCGCGGCGCGTGATGTACATCTCCTGCAACTGCGTACCCGTTCCGAAAAACTCGCGCACCTGGTCGCCAAAGTCCGCGTCGCTCATGCTGTCCAGATGAACAGCGTGCGTCGCGTAAATAACGCCGTGCAACATGAGCGAGTTCAGCGGATACAACGGCGCCCTTTCCCTTTCATCGTCTGGTCCTTTCTTGAGTCCCAGACTAACACATCAGGTGGCCCGAAAAAGTGAAGTCACGTCATAAATATCGTCTCAGC
This sequence comes from uncultured bacterium, assembly GCA_963723125.1. GTDB lineage: Bacteria > Verrucomicrobiota > Verrucomicrobiia > Limisphaerales > UBA11358 > UBA11358. The sequence continues at coordinate 82,218 of CAVRPQ010000006.1, read as the reverse complement.
CGTACATCTCCAACAAAGAGACGCCTAGCACTCCTTCGACGCTCTCAAATCTTTGACTGTCCCGGCACGGAAGGTGCTAAAAGCCGTTACAAATTGTAGCAACAACGCCTAAACCAGAGCAAAGGACAAACAATGCAAACGACCATTAAAAAGAGCGGAACGAAATCACAAAACTGGACGATGAATGACACATCTACGGCCATTCCCCAGCGCGAACAAATTGAAGCGCGTGCCTATGACATTTACCTCGCGCGTGGTGCCGAACCGGGCCATGAATTGGAGGACTGGCTGCAAGCCGAGCATGAGATTATGGAATGGGTTTAATCCTGTCCTTGGAACGGCATAACCGTGGGTGCGGCGGACACAGACTGGGTTTTACAGCAAAATCTGGCGGAGAGCAGCGGTGTTTTCCAAAATGTCACCTTTTTGTTTCCAAACCGCCTTTGACGAATTTTGGCAAAGCTGGTTTGCTCGCGCTCAGTTCGATGGATGCAGTCCTTCACCATCCTGCCGGCGCTGGTAGCCGACGCCAAAGCATTCACCAGCGCCGGTCTTCTTCCAAAACGGGTTAAAGAAAAAGCCAGCGGGCGCTCGCGGGGCGCTCGCTGGCCGTACTTCAAAGAGCTGGCTAACGGGTAATTCGCCGGGTTTGTGCTTCCGATCGCATCTGCGCCAAACGCAGAGCGCGGATTGAAACCCAACACTCTTCGTCAACTCTCGTACCGTCACGATGCCAAAATCTCCCGCAAATTTCAAGTGATTTTAATGCGCAAATCCTGTATTGATGGAAAGCCGAAATACGCGCCCGTCCGATGAAGGTCGGACCAACCCCGCTCCCATTTTCGCGTGTGATTTGTCCTAATGCCTTCGGGTTTGAAACCCGTTCTGCGAGAGGGTGAAATGGCGCTGTGCTAGTTGGAAATTCCAGCACTTCTGACGCGGCATAAAACTTGATGCCGTTAGCTGGCGGATTGCACAGCGGCTTGAGCAGGCGCGCGGCCACAAAGAATTTACAAGGGTGAAACGTCGCGGGATTTTCCCGGACGAATATTCCATTTGAATTTTAAGAGCCGCTTCACTGCGCCTGGGGCGTGTGTTGTGCCAGCCAGACCATGTCCGGATCGGTTGCGCTGCACGCCAGTCGCTGCTGTACGGCGTATTCCACAGGCCGGTTCGGCAGCACCGCGCCTGTCCATTTGTGCATCTCGACGTGACCATCGGCAAAAGTGACGCCGGCGGCGCCCTCATGCTGGTTGCCGGGCAGTTCAGCCAGGGTGGTTGCTGGATAAGAAGGGGTATACATGACTTCATCGTCAATGCTGTCGGGATGTTCGTCGCTAAAAATAAAGGTTTGGCTTGGTCCCGGGTTGTTCAAATCCGTTGTTTTTACGGCGACGTACCACTGGGCCGGGTCCCAACCGAAGTTAGCCACGGGATATTTATATCCAGCGCCGACGGCGGCATCCATGGACACGGTCCGGACGCGATGATCCCAATCACCGATTGACCGTTGAAATGGGCTCAAGAAATAGGCCGCCGCAGGACACGCGAAGACCTCATAATTGCGGCACAAATACCCGCCCAGCAAAGAATCTGCGTCGTTGACCAGATAAGCAGTATTGGTGTTGGCCGGAGCTATGCCCCAAGAAAGAACGCCGATAACCCAGGACGGCGAAGAGCCATTGGGCGTTGGAAAAAAAGCAGAACCATTATGTTCGGCAGGATCGCTGTTAATGGCCAGCCGTTCGTTGTTCTCAGAGGCATACAGCGTCCAGGCCAGCGCCAGTTGGCGCATGTTGTTCAGGCATTGGAAGGCCTTGCTTCGGGGCTGGGTGCCGGCCAGCGCCGGCAACATCAAGGCCGCCAAAATGGCCAGCGTGGCCAGGACAACCAGCAACTCGGTCAGCGTGAAGCCGCGGCGCGGGCGGTCCTGCGTCTGGCATCTGGCGACTAATGGTTTCGAGTCAGCTTTCCAGTTTGCATTCATAGGCTTGGCGTGGCGGTTCAATTTCCCACGATCCAGTAAAAGCGTTGTCCGGCAGCGGGGTTGGGGTCGGTGAAATAGGCGGTGTTCCCGAGAATCGTGATGTTGCCGGACAGGACCTGCCACACCGGATCGGTCAGATTATTCTTGTAGAGCACCTGATAGGTTTTCCCGGCCAACACCGGCCAGACCAGCGTGGGAGCCGGGTTGGACGGCGTGCCGGGAACGGCTTGGACGTAGAAGACGGGGATCATGCCGGCGGCAAACAGGTTGACCGCAAACACGTCGCCGTTCCGGTTCAAATCGTTCGTCACCAGATCGTAGGCCGCGCTTTGGAAGAGGAGCGTCTGGCCATCGGCGCTGAAGAACGGATTGGACGAGCGATTGGCGCCCGAGGCGCTGCCAAACACGCTGGCCGACAGCAGCGTGGTCGTGCCGCTGTTCCGGTCATAGAGAAAACGTCCGGCACGCCGTTGCTGTCGCCGGGCACGAGGTTGCTGGCGAAACTGCGATAGGCCACAAACCGGCCGTCGGGGCTGATGACTGGCGAATCGGAAGCGCCATTGCCGTCGCCGTTGCCGGTGGTGTTGAGGCTGATGAGGCAATTCGTCTTGGCCAGAACATCGTAAACATAAACGTCATTGGTTTGATTCGTGGCCATGGCCGAAAGCGCCGCACTGGTCGCGAAGGCCAGATACCGCCCGTCGCTGCTGAAACTCAAGCCCGGCTGACTGGGAAAGCTGCCGCTAGCAACCACGTTGTTGTTCGTGGGGGCCACAAGATCGGCAATGAATAAACTGGACGGCCAATACGGTGACGTCGTATAGGCCAGCCTTTGGCCGTTGGGACTGATGGATACCTGCGCCACCGGGTAAGAGGTGGTGTTGGTATTATAAATGAGCTTGGCCTGATATGAATCCCAAACATATACTGAATTATAAATATTGTCATTTGTATAGACTGTTCCGGTGAACGCAACATAGTGCCCATCCGGAGTCATCGCGGCAGAAGTGAAGCCGGGGTCGACAGGGCCATTGTTGAGATTGTATCCCAAAGTTAATACGTAGGTGACGTTCGATTGCATATCGCGCAGAAAGAGATTGGTAACACCTGACCCAGGCGAACCGTAGGAACCGGCGGCAAGATTTTGCGCCGGGCTTTGGAACATCACAAACCGGCCATCGCTGCTTATGACCGGCGCAAATGAATTGCTGCTCCCGGGGCTGGTGCCGTTGGTGTTGACGCTCACCAACGTGGTCGTGTCTTCCAGTAAATCCCGGACGAAAACATTTTCTATGTTGTCGGTATCGCCGGGCACCAGGTCGCCGGCCCAACTGGAGAAGGCTACGAACCGGCCATCGCCGCTGACGGAAGGCTCGGAGGAATTGCCCGAGGCCGCGACGCCGTTGGTGTTCGCGCTCACCAGGATGTTGTCGCCCGCCAGCAGGTCGCCCACAAACACATTGCGGTAGCCGTTGGTGGCATTGGCCGCCAGGTTGTCGGCGTCGCTCACAAACGCCACGTAGCTGGCCTCGGTGCTGAAGGAACCGGACAAGAGCACGCTCGGACCGTCCGGCGACACGAACGAAAACGCCGGATTGGGCGCCGAAATAATTTCAGTGACGTTCGACACAAGGTCGCAAACCAGGACGTCGAAATACTGATTGCGGTCACTGACGCCGGCGCTCTCATAGGTGAGGTACCGGGCCGTCGTGTCCCAGCTCGGGAACGTTTCCGGGCTGACGCCCATGCCGATGCCGTTGGTGTTCGCATCCACCAGGACGGTGGTGCTCGCCTGCGTGTCACGGCAATACAAATGGAACGCGCCGGACAAGGCGTTTGTCGTCAGATTTGTAGAGTTGCTCAAGAAAGCAACGTATCTTCCGCTCGCGTCAAGCACGGGCGCGCAACAAACAACATTCGTGGGAACGCTGTTGCTGACGGTCGCGCTTACCAGCAGGTTGGTTCCGGTCGCTGCGTCCCAAAGCCAGATGGCGGTGTTCACGCCGCCCGAGTCGGTGTTTGCCACGCTCGCCACGAATTGTCCGTCGGCGCTCATATCCACGGTGCGAATGTCCTCGTAATTGGCAACCGGCGCGTTGGCATTGGTGTTCACCACGTCGGTCGAGCCGCCGGGCAGATGGCAGCGCAGCACCACGCCCGCAGTACTGGCGTAATTCGACGCACTGGCTTCGTAGGCAACCAGCGTGCCGTCGGCGCTGATCTTGGGGCTGAAACAAACCCCGTTGCTGGTGCCGAAAACGGATTGCAGTTCAGAGCGGGCGCCGCTGCTGACCCAATAGGTGGTGGCCGCTGTCAAATCATAGACGTAAATGTCGCCCACGCTGGTCACGCCGGGCACGACATTGGTGGCTGTGCTGTAAAACAACACATAACGACCATCGGGCGTGATGGCCGGCGCCGCCGAGCCGCTGTCTGAGGTCGTCCCGGTGGACATGGCGCCCGGGCTGGCCAGCGTGGTCGTGCCCGCCTGCATATCGCGCACAAAAATGTCAGGGATGCCGTTCGTATCGCCCGCCACCAGATTGCTGGCCGAACTCACGAACGCCACGTAACGGCCATCCGGCGTCATCACCGGCGCGCGCGAGATGCCGTTGCCAAAGCCGCCGTTGGTGCTGACGCTGACCAGCGTCGTCGTCCCATTGACCACATCGCGGAGAAAAGTGTCTTTGGCAGTGTTATTGGCGGGGTTGGGGTCGCCGGGTACCAGATCGGTGGCGCTGCTTTCTAACAAGGCGTACTGGCCGTTGCTGGAAATGCCCATCGCGAAGGAATCGCCGTTGCCGCCTCCCGTGCCGGTGAGGTTGACGCTCACGAGGGTGGTGACGTCATTGGAGCAGTCGCGGAGATAAACGTTGAGCCTAGCCGGAATCACAATCGGGATCGGGTTGGTGTTGGCGGTCAGCACCAGATTGTTGGCCGCGCTGCTGAAGAGCACATAACGTCCGTCCGGGCTGATGAGGGACGGACCGGAGTCACCGTTGCTGTGATTGCCTCCGCCCAACGCGGAATCCGGTTGCGAAACCAGTTGCGAAGAATTTGCCTGGGAAGGGAGAAAACCCAAAAAGACGATCATCGGCAAAATCGGCAGCCGCCATGTTGGGAATCTCGCTCTCATTGTTAAGCGGAACGAACTTCTTCAACAATAATGACTGATAAAGCCGCCTGTGTCAATCGTGACGCATCGCGGATGACCGGCAACAAAAGGTCCGGACGACAAGGGCCCGGGACCCTGCTTCCAATATTCCGTGGACGAAGTCATTCTCGATGTCCGGCGTCAAGAGGCAAAATGGGGGGAGGAGGACCAGCACAACTTACAGCACAAACCCTCTTTGGACGGGAACAGATTGTTGTAAGTCGTTGATAGTCTCACGCTACTTTCAAGAGTTGGATTTGCAAGCGTCTGATCCGAATTCAGAGCCTGCTAAAAAGCGGTGGCCGCGCAGGCCGTCAGATAAAGGAATGGCTTCAACCGCTCCACTATTCAATGCATGGCGCACACGAAAGATTATATGACATTGCCGTACAAATTGATTGCACATCGAAAAGCACAAAACGGACTTCACGCTTGACACTTCTTGATTCCCGGCGCGACAGTCCGAGCCACCACCAACCGTTATGCCCAAATTCGCCTGCGTCTATTGCGGTCAACCTTTTGAATTTAATTCTTCTCCAGCCGGCGAGCCGGTCAAGTGCCCCCATTGCAGTTCCGACAACACCGTGGCCGTCAACCGCGCGCGCACCCTGCGTATTCCCCAAATCCGCCCGGCGGCCGACCGCGAGTCGGTGGATTCGGTCGTCGCGCCCGTCGCCAACCGCATCGTTGACAACATCGAGAAGGTCATCGTGGGCAAGCACAATGAAATCATCCTCACCGTCATGGCCTATTTTGCCGGTGGCCATGTCCTGCTGGAAGATGTGCCCGGCGTCGCCAAGACGGTGTTGGCCCGCGCGTTTGCGCGCACCATCGGCGGCAGCTTCAAGCGGATTCAATGCACGCCCGACCTGTTGCCCAACGACATCACCGGCAGTTCCGTTTTCAATCCCAAGACCACGGATTTTGAATTCCGGCCTGGGCCGGTCTTTGCGCAGATTGTTTTGGCGGATGAAATCAACCGCGCCACACCTCGGTCACAAGCAGCCCTGCTAGAAGCCATGGCCGAGCGCGCCGTGACCGCGGACGGTAATCGTTACGACCTGCCCGCGCCATTCTTTCTGTTGGCCACGCAAAATCCGATTGATCACGAAGGCACCTTTCCCCTGCCGGAAGCGCAACTGGACCGGTTCCTTGTGCGCTTGAGCCTGGGCTACCCGGCCTTGGAACATGAAATCACCATGTTGCAGCGGTTCGAGACACAAGATCCGCTGGACACGTTGGAAATGGCGGTGGCCGCCGAGGATGTGATGACCTGCCAACAGGCCGTCCGGCACGTGCGGGTGGATGAAAAGGTCTCCCGTTACGTCGTCGAACTCATGCGGGCCACGCGCGAGCATTACGATGTCATGCTCGGCGGTAGTCCGCGCGCGTCCATGGCCCTGTCGCGCTGCGCGCAGGCATTTGCCGCCATCCACGGGTATGGTTTTGTGCTGCCGGACGACATCAAGCAGGTTCTGCCCTATGTCCTGGGGCATCGCCTGATTTTGCGCCCGGAAAGCCGCTTGCGTAAAAAGAACGTGCCGGCGGTTCTGGAGGAAATCATGAATTCGGTGCCCGTGCCCACGGTCACCGCTCCGGCCCAATAACCAACCATGAAATGGTTCCTCGGCATCGCGGTTTTGCTGGTGTTGGGGCTGGTGTTCCGTCTGAACCTGCTCGTCTATGCCATGTACGTGCTGGGCGGCGTGTTGCTGCTGGGCCGCTTCCTGGCGCGTGCCTGGACGGAAAATCTCGTCGCGCGCCGGCAGGTGGTGGACGAAGTCTGCGAAATCGGCGCCACCATCCGGGTGGCTGTCGAACTGGAAAATCGTGGCCGCCTGTCGGTTCCGTGGATCCTACTGGAGGATTCGGTTCCCCTCGCGGCCCTGCGCCAATCGCCGCGGCGTCTGCAATTGAACGGGCACCGGGTCTCCCTCACGCGGTTGGCGCCCGGTGAGACAGGGAAGGTGTGTGAGTATGAGGCCGAATTTCTCCAGCGCGGGTATTTTCAATTCGGACCGTTGCTGGTCGAGACTGGCGACGTCTTCGGCTTGCACCGGCGTTACGGGTTACTGACCGAGCCGCAATTTGTCCTTGTGTTGCCGAAGGTCCTGCCATTGCAGGGTTACAACCTCGCCTCGCGCCGGCCCATCGGGGAGATTCGCGTGGCCCACCGGTTGTTTGAAGACCCCACGCGGCTGGCGGGCGTGCGTTTGTTCCAACAGGGCGATCCGCTGAACCGCGTCCACTGGCGGGCCACCGCCCGGACCGGCCAATTGCACAGCCGGGTTTATGAAAATTCGCGTGTCGCGGGCGCCACCCTCTTGCTCGATTTCCACGAACAAAGTTATGGCGGCGCCATTGGCTCAAGCTCGGCCGAACTCGCCATTGTGACCGTGGCGGCGATGGCCAACGCCGTGTCCCTCCAGGGCCAGCAAATCGGGCTGGTCACCAACGGCCGGGACGCCGCCGACCGCATCCGCGAAGAGGGCTGGAAGGGGGAATTCCTCAATCGCTCCCTGGCCCGGCAACAGGCCGCCGCCCTTGTCGAGAACACCCGCATGAGCCCGGTCGTCGTGCCCACGCGCAAAAGCGCTGACAACTTTCTCCGCATTCTTCAAACCCTCGCCAGGCTGGAGCTGACCGACGGTTTGGACTTTTCCGGTCTGGTCCGCGAAGCCGCCGTCCAGCTTCCGCGCGATGCCACCGTCGTGGCTGTGTTCAGCCGCGTCACGCCCGAAATGGCGCAAGCGCTGGGCGAACTGGCCCGGCGCGGCTTTCTGGTCACCGCCATCGTGGTCTTCTTTGGCGGCGAGATGCTGCCCGACTGGGCCAAGCCGCCTGAATGGGCGGAGATTCTCCTCGCCCAGAACATCAATTTTCACATGGTCAACTCGGAGGACGCGGTGACCAACCTCTGCGCCCAGGCGATTGTGCGCTGATATGAACACCAGCCGACCAACCAAGACGCTTGCCGATTACCTGGTCATTGGCGTCAGCCCAGCTCTGATCATGGTCATGGTCCACAGCGTCTGCTTCTTTCTGGTGGAGGTCTTTTACCGGGGCGAGGCCGCTGGCGGCGTGCGCTGGGTGCTCTTCTGGTTCGTCCTCGCCGTGGTCCTGATTGCCCGCATCGGCATCGAGCAGGGCGACGGGCAAGCCATGGTGTATGGCCTCGCATTGGCGTGTGTAACGTGGCTCTACCTGTCCACCGTCCAGCCCAATGTGGTGTTCGGCGCGCTCCTGCTCGGCATCGTCTGGTTCACTGCCCACAAGATCACCTGCAGTTGCACGCTGATTGACGACGAGGCGGACGCTTCCGGGCAGGGATTGTTGCAGTCCATCCGCCGGCTGCCTCGGATATTTAGGAAGGAACAAGCTCCCATCGCGAAAACCAGCGCGCCACCCGAGTCCTCGTCCGCGCCAGTTCCGTCAGCAAAGAAAGAGAAGTCCGCCAGTTCGCAAATACCCGGCGTCTGGTTGATTTACTTTTCCTTGGCCGCCCTGCTCATCTTCGGCCTGGGCCAGACTTTGTTGCCGGCCGGGGACATGGCCTTACGGCGACAGGGCTTCATTTACCTATTATTCTACCTTGCCGCTGCGCTGGGCTTGCTGGTGACCACCAGTTTCCTCGGACTGCGACGCTATCTGCGGCAGCGCCATCTGGTCATGCCTGGCAACATTGCCGTCGGCTGGGTCCAGTTTGGTGTCGTCGGTGCCGCGTTGATTCTCTGCCTGTCCTTGTTGTTGCCGCGCCCCGGTTCGGGCGAAGCTTGGATCGGCCTGCGTTATCACGTGGATTATCAATTGCGCCGGGCCAGCGAATTTGCCGCACGGTTCAACCCGCACGGCTCCGGCTCCGGGCGCGCCGGCAAACAGACTCCGTCTGCCAAGCAGACGGGCAACCCGTCGTCGCAACCCGATCAGACCTCCGGCCAGGCTTCCCAACGAGGCACGCCCCAGGAAGGCGGCAATCAGGGAAGGCCCTTGCCGAACTTGTCTCCCCCGGCTCTTGCCATCTATCCGTGGTTGCGGGCGTTGTTCTGGCTTGCGGTCGGGCTCGTCCTGGCTTGGGCGATCTACCGGCATCGGGGAGTGATTCTGACCTTGCTGCGGAACATTTGGGCGGCCCTGCGCCATTTCATCGCCGCGCTGCTGGGCTTGTTTCAACCCTCCGCTGCCGCGCCGCCGCCAGCGACCAAGGCCATGGCCCCGCCGCCGTTCAAATCGTTCAAGAATCCATTCCTCACCGGTGCCGACCGGCTGTGGCCGCCGGAAAAATTGATCACCTACAGCTACGACGCCCTGCAAAGCTGGGTGCTCGAACAGGAGGCCAAACACGGCTCGCCACAGACTCCGCGTGAATTTTGCAGGCAACTTGGCGAGGAAATGCCGGAAGCCGCCAATGCACTGGAGCATCTTGCCTTTCTCTACGGACATGTGGCGTATGGTGCTTCCGTTCCTGCTAAATACGACCCGGAACATCTGCGTTTGCTCTGGAACTATATGTCCAGCCCACGGCTAATCCGGCCCAACCGCGATGAACATGTGTTAACAGTTAGCCGCCAATGAAGCATCATTCCACTCCGCACATCGGACAGACGCACCAGTTGCTTGTTCACCAGCCGAACCGTGACAACTGATCATTAAGCCGATTCGCGATCCCTTCGCTCGACAATCCGCCCGTTTGTAACGAATATCTTTTCGTCTGGCGATGTGGAAGGGACTTCGAAGAAAGAAATTGCAGGCCGCTCCGTTCCCGTCGGAGTGGCGGCAAATCATCGAAACGCACTGCTCGTATTATTTGCGCTTACCCGACGCGGATCGACACGAGTTGGAAAGGCACGTCCAAGTTTTCCTGGCGGAAAAGAAGTTTGAAGGATGTGGGGGTTTGACAATCAGCGACGAGCACAAGGTCTGCGTCGCCGCCTTCGCCTGCCTGCTCCTGCTACACCGGGACACTGATTATTATCCCAGTCTGCGAACCATTCTAGTCTATCCCAGCACCTATGTCGTGCCGACCACCCGGCATGTGGGCTCAGGCGTGATGGAGGAAGGCGAAGAGGCTCGCGCGGGTGAATCGTGGGAGCAAGGAGCCTTAGTGGTGGCCTGGGACGCGGTATGCAGTGCCATCGAGTCTCCTGGCAGTGGGTGTAATGTGGTTCTCCACGAATTTGCCCATCAGTTGGATTATGAAGACGGCCAAACCAACGGCGCTCCGCAGTTGGGACATCATGAATCGCGGCAAGTCCGCCAGCGCCGCCATGCCGATTGGTCGCGGGTGATGAAGTCGGAGTACGAACACCTTCGAGGACAGGTGCAGCGTGGGGAGGCCACGATCTTGCGTGACTATGGCTCCACCAATCCGGCCGAGTTCTTTGCGGTGGCGACGGAGTGCTTTTTCGGAAGGCCGCAGGAGTTGCGGCAGCAACAACCGGAGCTGTATGCAGAGATGAAGTGGTATTACCAGCAGGATCCGGCAAATTGGCTGGCCGTTCAGTCGCAAAAATGAAACGCGTTGGACTGGCGTTGACCAAGAATTTGTGTTCAATAGTTGCCGTCATGAGCCAGACACTCCTGTTCCCGGACCCGAAACCACTTGACCAGCGGCTGGGGAAGAAGTTTTTCAGGCGAGTGCCCCGTAGGCCAGGGGTGTATTTGATGAAGGACGCCAGTGACAAAGTGCTCTACGTCGGCAAAGCGAAGGATCTCAAACAGCGCCTGAACAATTATCGCGTGGCTAATCCCGACCGGATGGCCCGGCGTCACCTGCGAATGGTGCGAGAGGTGACCCGAATCGAATTTCAATTCTGCCCAAGCGAAGCGACCGCACTGAGACGTGAATCAAAACTGTTGCGCTCAATTAAACCGCGATACAACCGCGCCGGTGTCTGGCCGGGGAAAACGAAGTTCATTACCTGGCGCTTCGCTGAACGGCGACTTGAACTTGGCGTGGTCGAGACGCCTGAACCAGATTGGCGCCGCTTCGGTCCTCTGAACGGCAGTGCCCACGGCGTATACTGTTCCCTCGCCCGATTGTTGTGGTTGGCCGTCAATCCGGGCCGCGCCTGGATCGAACGGCCTCCTGGCTGGACCCAGGGCAATCTTGCGCCGCGCGTCACGATTGATTGCCAGGATGCGGCCAATGAAACCGTTGCGGCGTTGGATGCGTATTTCTGGCACGCGCCAAACGACTTTCTGCTATGGCTCGGATCAAGATTCACCCGACGAACGCACCTGTTTGAGCGTTCAGTCATCGAGTCGGAAATAGAAACACTGAAGGAGTTTTCCGCAAAACACGAAAAATCTCCAGTGGCCGGTCGCCAATTGGCGTTGCTATAATCTGAAATCCTCATCCAAATGAAATGGTTCAATTTCATTATGAAGCGGTCCGAATCCGACACGAATTTCCTGGAAGTGCATGGACGCCCAATTCCGTTGGCTGTGATCCGCAACAATCGAGCGCGTCGCTACCTGCTCAGGTTGCGTTCTGATGGCTCCGCACGATTGACGATTCCCCATCGTGGTTCGGTCATTGAAGGGCGACGGTTTGCTGAACGCAACACGGAATGGCTCGGCCGCCAACTCGCCAGGCTCCAGGCCAATCCAGTCAAACCGAAGCAGTGGATTATCGGAACCGAGATTTTATTTCGTGGTGAATTGGTGAGGCTGGAAGCGGGAACGAACGGGGAAACCGGCACGGTTCAATTTGGCACTGAAAGAATCAAAGTCCCTGATGTAAATGGCGACCTGCGCTCCCGCGTGATGAAACACCTCTGGAAACTGGCAGCCGCAGAACTCCCGCCGAAGGTCTTTGAACTTGCGAGGACGCACCAATTGAAAGTGCAGCGGATCACTGTCCGCAATCAACGGTCCCGTTGGGGTTCCTGTTCGCGGCGAGGCACGATTTCGTTGAATTGGAAGCTGATTCAGGCGCCGCCATTCGTGCGCGATTACATCATTCTCCACGAACTCATGCATCTCCGCCAAATGAACCATTCCGCGCGCTTCTGGCGGGAGGTGGAAAGCGTTTGTCCTGAATACAAAACCGCCGAGGAATGGTTGAAACAGAATTCCGGGTTGCTGAGATATCCGGGTACACGCTTATTCCTTTGACTTGGATTGGCAGACCCCGAAAGCATGTCCCATGACAACACGCCAATTTGTCGTATTCCTCCCCGGTCTGATACTGCCCATGCTGTATCAACGGCTGAAATTCGCCCTTAACCGGCTCTCGTTCCACCGGCCGACGCTCCGCCAAAAGAGCGGCCTCAATATCCATCACGGTCACTGGGGATTCCTGCTGGCTTTCATCTCAATGATTTTCCTGGTCTTTGGCGTGTATAACGTCTGTTCGATTGGCTTGGCGGGTTTGGGCTGGGGATTGATGCTTGATGAGATCATCCCGATGCTCAAGATGCCCTCGCCGGGTCGGACACTGGAACTGGAGATCTACGATAGATCCAGGAGTGCGACGATCATTTTGATGGGTGTTGTGGTGCTGCTAATGATTGTCCTCTTCTTTATCCGACGTTAATTACCAGGGGAATTCGCTTCATGGTGGCGCGACATATCCAGTCAGCCGCCTGGTTCGGTAGGGTATCAACTTGGATCGGCGCACGTCATAAACCGACCACAATGAATGTTTGTGCCGACCGCTTAGGCCTTGCCCCCGAAGCTGACGTAGTCGTCCAAATCCAGCAGGTCGAAGAACGTCGCAATGTCCTCACGTTTAGGTCCATACTTCTTATGCGCTGCGTTGACATATTCCCGCGTTTCCGGATCCATCGGAACCCGCTGTGCCACGTAGGCTGACCATTGAACGATTTCCATCTCGGTACGATTGAACTTCGCGTTGGCAGTTATCCACGCCAAAATCTCCCCGTCACCCTTCCCGGTGGCGAGTTGCTTTTTCAGGGCGGCGGCTTTGATACCAACGAAGTTCAGAAACCGACGGTCCAACGGACAATCGTAGTTGTACTCACCATTCTTGCCGATGAGAGTTGCCCGGCCCTTGTCGAGGAGACAGGGCAGAATGACGAAGCCGCCAAGGCGCACACGGGGACTGCGCGGCGCCTGTTTGGTAAGGTCAAATGCTTTAATAGCCATTATGTTTCTTTCTTTGATGCTGTCTTCCTCAGCGCGTTACTCATTTGCGAGTTCAAACCTGTAGCAACTGAAAGAATCGACGGCGATAAAGCAATTTGGCGGCACCCAGGCTCGCGAACAGGAATATGGAGGGTTCAGGAACCAATTTAATGCTCAAGTGATCCATCGCAAACTGCGGGCCATTGTCATAGTTACAGCGGCGGTGGCGGCGGCGGCGGCGGTTCCATCATTGATTCATCTGCAATAATGGTTGTCGCCGAGGTTTCCGGCGTTGCCAGCCCCGACGACTCGACGGGCAATGGCGAGATTATTATTACCGCAGTCCCCGAACCGTCGGCTTTGGGGTTGCTGGCCGTTGGCGTCCCCGCCCTCCTCGTCCGTCGCCGCCGCAAACAATGAATTTTCAAAAATCCACCTTTCGCTAAAAGCGGGACTCCAAAGGCGCACGGCTGGCGCAAATTCCCCCCTGCCACCGGTATGCGGCGGTGACGGTCGCCCGCGAAATAAGGATTGTTACCCGGCGCAAATCAAATGCCCGCCACAAGGCAAAGGCGGCGCAAGGCTGGCCGTTGTGGGTTCTGATTCAGTCCGTCATCGGCTCATCTTGCGGCACGGCTTCTATGACAACTTTCGTACTCCGCGACATGGCCGATTTTAGGCGAATTGTTATGACTTTCTGTTATGACTCGGTAGTTTTGAAGGGTAAAAACTCACAAAACCATTGATTTTATTGAGTTGGAGCGGGTGAAGGGAATCGAACCCTCATCTCGTTTCCGCTAGGCGAACGATAGCAAAATAAAGCAATAATGACAAGGTGAAACACGCTTGACATGGGTGGACGTTAGCAGTAAAATTAGCAGCACTATGGCAAGCATACATCGTCGCCCTGATTCTCAATACTGGCACGCGGCTTATTTTGGGCCGGATGGTCGCCGGATTCTCCGCAGCACCAAACAGCAAGACCGCCAATCGGCCTTGGCCGTGGCGATGGAATACGAGCGGGCATCCAAACTCGCCCGGCGCGGGGAACTGGTGGAAGCCCAGGCCCGCGAAGTCCTGAAGGACATAATGAAGCGGGCGGACATGGGCGAAACCTTGCAAATCGTGTCCATCAAATCGCATTTCGACACTTGGCTGGCCAGCAAGAAGGATCGGAAGTCGGAAGGCACGGGGGAACGCTACGGCGTGGCCGTGGAAGAATTTTTGAAGACGCTGGGCAAGCGTGCCAATAAAAACCTTACCAGCCTCACAGCGGCAGACGTGCAACGCTTTTTAGACCATCGCGCGGCCAAGGGGCTTGCTCCCAAAACCGTGAATGTGGACGTGAAGATCATTCGCGGGGCACTGAACGCGGCCCGGCGGCAAGGTTTGATTCCAACCAATCCCGCCGAAGCCGTGGAATTGCCCGAAGCCATCGGCATGGAACGCGGGACATTCACCCCGGCGGAAGTGAAGATGCTCGTGGACACAGCGGAAGGCGAATGGAAGATGTTAATCATGCTCGCCTACTTCACCGGGGCGCGGCTTTCCGATTGCTGCCGGATGCAATGGGAAGGCGTGGACTTGACCGAAGAAACCCTGACTTACACGCAAGCCAAGACCGGTGCGAAAGTGACCGCCCCGCTTCACCCTGACTTGCTGGCGCGATTGAACAAGCTGGCGGGGACAGACAAGCCGGAAGTGTTCATCATGCCGCACATGGCGAATTTGCGGCCCGGTGGCCGGCACGGGCTTTCCGAAACCTTCAAAAAAATCATGCGGAAGGCGGGCGTGGATTCGCAGACGGTAAAGGGCGCGGGCAAGCAGATGTTTTCCCGCCGCTCATTCCACGCCTTGCGCCACAGCTTCACTTCCGCGCTCGCCAATCAAAACGTGTCGTCTGAATTGCGGATGAAGCTGACGGGCCACAAGACGGAAGGCGAGCATCGCAAATACACGCACCACGAAATGGACAATCTCCGCGCTGCCATCAAAAAAATCCCGTCGCTCCGCTGAATTCGACAGGCGGCAATTCCAGTTCGCGCTCTGCGATGCGCCGTGCTCAATCGTCACGGGCGCGCAACCATTCACGGTTCCATTCCTGATTGACATTCTACGTCATTGGCGTATGCTGTCGTGAATGGTCTTTGAAGAATTTGCGCCATTCACCCGCCGCGTCGTGCAATTGCTGGACGATGACGACCTGGCGCGGGTGCAAGTGCTGCTGCTGGCGCGGCCTGACGCGGGCAAAGTGATTCCAAAGTCCGGCGGGTTGCGGAAATTGCGCGTGGCAGCCAAAGGACACGGCAAGCGCGGCGGGGCGCGAATCATTTATTATTGGGTGGTTGGCCGCGACCGGATTTTGATGCTGGACATTTACGCGAAAAACGAGCGGGAAGATTTGAGCGCGGGCGAATTGAAACAACTGCGAACACTGATTGAGGATTACAAAACATGAACAAAGAACGATTTGAGGAATTGAGCGAAGCACTCCGGCAGGCGAAAGCCGTGCGACGGGGCGAAGCCGCGCCGTCGCGCGTGTGGAGCGTGACGCGAAACGGCAATGGGAAACTTCATCGCCGCCAGCTTGACCCCAAAGAGTATCAGCGCGGACGGCGGGTGGAATGGGAAAAAACCATTGCGGCCACGCGGATGCGGCTGCGGCTGTCGCAAAACAAGTTTGCGGGATTGCTCGGCATTTCCGTCAAGACGCTGCACAACTGGGAACAAGGGCGGCGCAAGCCAACGGGCGCGGCGCGGGTTTTGTTGCGCGTGGCGTCACGGCATCCCGAAGTGGTTTTGGAAGAAGTAATGGCGTGAAAACGAACAAACTGCCGCCGATTCATCCGGGCGAAATTCTCCGCGAAGAATTTATGAAGCCGCGCGACCTCTCGCAAAACGCGCTGGCGCGGGCGTTGAATGTCCCGCCGCGCCGGATCAATGAAATCGTCATGGAAAAGCGCGGCATCACGGCGGACACCGCCTTGCGGCTGGCGCGGTTCTTTGGCACGAGCGCGGAAATGTGGACAGGCTTGCAGGCCGATTACGATTTGCGGCTGGCCCGGCAGGAAAAGGCGCGTGTCATTGAACGTGACGTTGAACCGCTGGCCGCGTTGGAACCGGCAATGGCGTAAGCCTGCCAACTTTCACGCTAGCCGTTCCTTGTCGCTCCGCAGTGAAGCGAAGGCGGACGCGCCGCCATCAAAAAAATCCCGTCCCTTGGTTCAAAATGAAAAAGCCAAAGACCAAAACCAAACTGGATGAGCACGAGTGGAATTTTTCCGGCGTGGATGCGGACGAACTTGTGGCGTGTTGCTATTGGGAATACGCTCGCGAGTCGAAATTCATACGGGACGCAACGAAGTTGATGGCGGATATACGCGACGGAAAGTGGTTGCGTAAACCTCTTGGCACGGCGCAGGAAAAACTCTTGGAGCGGCTGCATATCATCTGCAAACGGCCAGACCAAGACCCAGACCACTTCTATAGATGTCCTCCGTTTCCGCAACCGTGGCAATCGCTGGACAAAGCCCACAAGCCACCCCAAATGTTGAAAATTCCGCCCGAGCAATACGCCTTCCAAATCATTGATTCCCGACTCCCTTGGAGCAGGTTCCAACGCCAGACTGAAGGGCGCGTCATAAGCCACGGCACTGAAACCGTGCTGGTAAAAATTGACTGGGGCGCGGGCAGCAACTCAAAGATCAAAAAGAGTTTCAACAAATGGCTGGACAAAAACCGGCCGGCTCAGATCCCGGAGCCGAGTGAACGCGGTCACCACAAACCGAATGTGGACTGTCGAGCCAGATTAGAGCGGCTTGGACTGTTGCGGCTGCGACACCATTACACTTTCGATGAAGCAAAGCCATTCCTACACAAGCTTTATCCCCCGTGCCAATCCACGCAGAGCCAGCCTCCGCGCAAGTTCGATTGCAAGGGAGAATACAACCGCGAAGCCAACTACGCGGTTGACGACTTCCACGCCCTTTTCCCTTTCCTTGATCCTGCTGAAATGCCGCATTCCTGGCGTTCTGCCCCGGCGGTGGATTAAATCGCACCGGCTTTGCTCCATTGGCTTTTTCGTGTTCTACCCTGTTATGGGTAGGGTATGGCAGTAAACATCATTGACGAAACCGCCGGGCAGCGAAGCGGCGAAAAAATTGTTAAACCTCGTGCTTTGTCGCCGCGCGTCTTGGAACTCGTAAGAGAGCGGGACGGATTCCTGCCCGTATGGGTGCGCGCACCTGTAACCGGGCCGGAGCATTACACCGGATTCACACGCGCCAAACTCTACGAACTCCATGCAAACCGAAAAATCCGCTCTGTCTCGATCCGCGAGCCGGGGCAAGTCAGAGGTGTGCGTTTGTTCAACCTAGCCTCAATTCTCCAATTCATTGACGATTGCGAACAGGCCGCCAAGACACCAGACGTGATGCAACGCACCAAGGAGGCCGCATAATGACCGTGCCCGCCCCGGAGTCAAATGGCAGAAGCCAGATGACGATTGAACAAAAAAATAAAATGCCGCCCGCGCTGCCTTTCCAAAACAAGCGCGAACGGCGTGTGACTTGTGAAAATCTACCATACCACCATCCCGAATGGAAGCCTTGATCCCACGCCCGCGCACGACACCAATGTCTATCAAGAGTTGGTTCATGTCGTTTTTCTTCCGCAATACGGAGGGGCGTCACATGGTTGACACGATCAAGGTCTGGTTCACCGGCACACCTCACGCCAATGTGCCAGCGCACAGGAAATTGACGTTGGCCGCCGGGGTGCGGTTGAAACACGATGGCTTTGGCAACTACAAAGCCGAAGCGGAACTGCCCAAGTTGGTTTGGGGACACAATGGCCGGTTGCTGGCTAATCAGGCCGAGCTTGATACCAGCATCGAGCGGTTTCGTTCTATTCTCTCGCAGCAGGTGGAATTTTCGCTGTGGCAGTTGGTCTTGATTGACCTCGTGTGGCAATTCGAGGCGAGAACGGCAGACATAATCCTGGCTCACCAATGGCAGCGGTTTCCCGGCGTGCGGAGTCTGCCGACTTTATTCTGTGGCGGAAAATCAATCAGTTGGCGCGGTGCGCGGCTGGGCTTGAAATTTTATGACAAGGCCGAAGGCATCTTGCGCGTGGAACTGCGGCTGGCGGGTGAGCAACTACGGAAGCGGATTGACGATGATGCACCGCTGAATTTTACCGAGCTTTACCGTGTGTTCCGGGCAGAGGTTTTGAAATTGTCGCCCATTCAACTGCCAGAGGCGCGGAAACATTCGACGGCTGAAATCATCGCCGCGCTGCCACTGGAATTACGGAACGATGCAATTTTGGCCTATCAGCAGGGACGCACAGCGCGGGCAGTCAGCGGTTTCAAGCGTGACGTGAGCATTGCCAGACTAAAAAAAGTTGGTTGGAATTTGTGTGACCTAATGCCCGTTGAAAGTCCGCCGACGCCCGTGAACTGTGAACCGCGCAACCGATGGAGAAAATACCATGAGCACCTCCGCCCAAGTCGCAGCCAACCGCGCTAACGCCCGGCGTAGCACCGGACCAGCCAACACTGGTTCCACACGGTTCAACGCGCTTCGCACCGGGCTGACGGCGCGTGGATTGACGCCGATGGATGACATTGACGGCTTTGATGCGCTGTTGGCGCAGCTTCGCGCCGAGTTTCAACCGGTTGGCGTGCTCGAAAATTTTACGGTCGAGCGCATCGGCCTTGCAATGTTGCGCCGCCAGCGCGGTGAACGCTTGGAAGCCGCCTTCCTCGACGCGGATGCCCCAAAGGAACTTGACCCGATCCAGAGCATAATGGGAAATGCGCAAGCGGACGCGCCGTTGTCTGCCTGCACCCTGGAAAACGTGTGCAATCTCGCTGGCCGATACGAAACGGCTACGGCGCGGCGCCTGACCTCCGATGTAACAATGCTGCTCTCCCTTCAACGCGAGCGCCGCAGTTTGGCTTCGTTTCGTAATTCCGGCGGCAATGACTGATTGGACAGATATGTGGCTCGCGTATGCGCGTGCGCGTGAGACGCTGGTTTGCGGTCAAAATGGACTCTGGCGTATGAAATCCCGATGGTGGGCGGCTTTGTTGCTCCACAACAGCATCAGGCTAGGCGACGCTTAACAGAGACCAGCGCAACCAGGCCACCAGCCAGCAGCGCCCAAGTGGATGGTTCGGGGACGGGTTGAAAGGCCAGAGCAGGATGGTAGGTCGGCTCCAAGCTGGCAAAGTTCATGCCGACACCTGACGAGTTGAACTCCTCGATGGTGTTGCCGACGACCGTGTAGAGGTTGTCCGCACTGTCGCAGGCCAAGCCCCACGGCACGGTTGCCCCAAAGCTGGCAAAAACAGAACCTCCGCCCGACGAGTTGAACTTCGCAATGTTGGCGGAATTGATGTTGACCACGTATAGGCTGCCTGCGCTGTCAAAGGTTAGGTTAGCCGGATAGTCTAGCAACGGAAGTCCTGACGCAAAGGACGACCATGTGCCCAACGACGGGTTGAACTCCTCGATTTGGTTGTCATTGCCGGTGGGCACGTAGAGATTGCCAGTGCTGTCGCACGCCAAGCCATACGTAGCTACCGCTCCAAGACTGGCATAGACAGAGCCGACACCCAATGAACTGAACTCCTCGATGGTTTGGTTGCCATTGTTGGCCACGAAGAGGTTGCCCGCGCTATCGAAGGCCATGCCAGTCGGCGCGGACACCCCCGAACTGGCAAAGACGGTGCCTATGCCAGACGAGTTGAACTTCTCGATGCCGCTGCCGACGGTTGCGTAGAGGTTGCCCGCGTTATCGAAGGCCAAGACGCCCAGACCACTTAGCCCAGAGGCAAAAGTAGTGCCCACACCCGACGAATTGAACTCCTCGATTGTGCCGTATGTTGGGCTGGCTACAAAGAGGTTGTCGGCGCGGCTTGTTCCAGGTGTGGCAAATAGCAGCAGGGCTAACAAATTTCCAGCCACCGCCGCCCCCGCCGATGGAGCAGGACTCACCGCTCGGTGAAAAATGCGCGTAGGGATTGCTGGAACTGCAAGTCGGGTCGTTTTCATGTCGTGTCGCTCGTTTCTAGGGTAGGAGCAACACTACCAATGCGGGGGTGTAAGAGGCAAGACAAAAAATAGACGCTTTCGGCGTGAAAAGCCCGACATTAAAGCGTCTTTTGGCCAATCTGAAACAGCTTCGCCAAGCAAAGCAGTTGACCCAAGAGGCGTTTGCCGAATCTGCGGGGATGTCTTACAAATACTACCAGGCGGTGGAAGCTGGCCGAAAACCCGATTTGCGGCTTTCCACCTTGGAACGATTAGCCAAGGCGCATGGATTCGACGTTTACGAATTGCTGTCACCTATACCGTCACGCGGCAAAGCTAAATCACGCAAAAAATCCTGACATCAGTGCAAATGGCATTATTGTTCATCACCTTCGTAAAACAATTCCCCGTGCGCGAAATCACAGAGGCAAAATTCCCGGAGCCGGGCGGCGAGTGCAATTTGGAGCGCAGCCGGATGAGGCGAGCAATAGATTGACACGCTGACCGGTGACATACCATCACGCATCTGATTCACGCGCACGGCCCAGGTGTCAGTAGCGGAGCATCCGCCAACATCCAATCAAGGCGAATTTCTCGCGTTTGTCTTGCCAATATCTGCGGGCAATTTTTGGTCGGGTAAGAGAGCGGCATTGCTGCCGCTCCCTCCCCTAAGAACCGGACATGATGGTTTCCTCTCATCCGGCTCAAGCCACTGCAAAGCTCCGCGCGAGCGGAGCCGGTTTCACGACGGTTTTATTCCGGCCTCATGGCGATGGATGCCCATACGCTTGAAGAATGCACGATCTTCAAAGTAGTCGCGCCAGCGCGGGTCAAACGGATTGGCTTCCGCTTTGACCTTCACGAATCGCCGAATGCGGGTTTCGGTCGGGTCCACCAACCGGAACAGTTTCGGCTTTCCGTCCGGCGTCCTTTCGCCGGAGTCTGCCGCGAACGTGCGGCGTATCCTTCCGAGCCGGTGCCAGTATCGCTTGGCGATCCAGTTCACCGACTTTTCCGAATGCCGACGTTTGGCCCAATACCAGAGACGCTGCCAGATGACCATTTCCGCTTTTCGGAATGCCTGTGCTGCCGTGATATGACGGTGATAATTTGTCCAGCCCCGGATGACCGGGTTGAGCATCTTTATCAAGAACTTCTGTTCCACCGCTCGGTTCCGGCGAATCGTCGCCCGGACTTTCTCCAAGAAAGCGTGCATGTTTTTCTTGGACGGTTTTATCAGAAGTTTGCCGTCATACTTTCGGATGTGCATTCCGAGGAAGTCGAACCCTTGCTCAATGTGCGTGACGCAGGTTTTCTCTGGCGAGAGTTGCAAGCCCCGGTCGCGCAGAAACTGCTCGACCAGTGGCTTGACTTCATTTTCCAGCAGTTCCTTGGTCGCGCCGGTAATGATGAAGTCATCCGCATATCTTACGAGGTTCACCTTGGGATGATGCCGCTGCCCATTGAGTATCTTCACGCGGAAGTGCTCATTGAGCCGTTGCTCCAGTCCGTCCAGTGTCAGGTTGGCCAGCACGGGGGAAATAATCCCGCCCTGGGGCGTGCCTGCCTCTGTGGGGAAGAGGATTCGATTTTCCACGAACCCCGCTTTCAACCATTTTCGCAGTATCACTTTGTCCGTGGGAATGTGCCGGAGCATCCATTCGTGCGAGATGTTGTCAAAACATCCGCGAATGTCTCCTTCCAGCACCCACGCGGCGCAGGTCTTGCGACACAGTGCCAAGCGACACATCTCAATGGCATCGGCGGTGGAGCGTTTGGAGCGAAAGCCGTAGGAATTGAGGTCGCCGGTAGTCTCGGCGATGGGTTCCAGTGCCAGCAAGTATAACGCTTGCATGGCACGGTCTTTCATCGTCGGAATGCCCAGCGGTCTGGTTTTCCCATTGGCTTTTGGTATGTGAACACGCCGCAGCGGGAGCGGTTGATAACCGCGCCGCCGCAACGTGCCGATGGCTTTATATCTGGTCGCCGGGGTGCCCCAAACTTTGCCATCCACCCCGGACGTTCGCTTGCCTTGATTTTCCGTCACCCGTTTCACGGCCAAGGCACGACCGTGGAACGAGTGGGTCAGCAGCCGTTGCAAGGCTTTCACCTTGCCCCGGCGACCTTCCCGTGTGGCCTTGACGATACGCGCTTGCAACCTCCTGACGCGGCGTTCACACTGAGTCCAGTTCAACTGTTCCCAGGCTTCCGCTTGGCCGGAGGATGCACACGCAGATTGCTCTGTGTTCATTTGCGATTTCCTCCTACGAAGGTTTTGCCAGTTTTCTCGTCACGCATGACCGGCTGGAAGTCTGCCCGTTTGCACGGCGGGGTGATGTTGCAACCCCTATTCGTTTCGTTACAAAACGACGTTCGCTTTTTCCAGCATCCTCTGCCCGGCATCCCCGCAGCGCACCTTGCGATGACGCCTGCCTCAACGAGGCGGGATGACGGATTTACCATGTTCCGCTCAGATGACACGAATGAGTTAGTCCCTGTCTTGGCACCGGCAGTCATAATGTTCGTGTGCCCCAAGTCAGCATGAGGCAACCGACTGCGCGCCTTTTGGCTAGAGCCCGTCAGCGTCTTTGGCTCAGTGGGATTTGACGGCACTTGAGACAGTTCGCCGGAGGAAAGACGGGCGGTTAAGGATTCACGCGGGAAGTGTCGCAGCCGTTGGCTGGGACATCACACGGGAAATGCGATACCGCAGCACGGACGTTTTCCGGCCAGCCAAGCATCGGGACACAGACGGCCTACGGCCAGAACGCGGACATTCGCGGCACGGGCACGGGCACGGACATGGACTGCCCACGGACAGGTTGCGGACGCGGATGCGGTCACGGACTGGACGCGGACACGCCCGGTTGCGGACTGGACACGGCCCCGGATCGGACACGGACTGCCCGTGGCTACGGACATCAGCGCGGCCATTTGACCGGCCACGTTGCGGTTTCACCGCGACTGTTTCGCGGACGCAAAAACCTCGTTTTGACGAGGAGTAAGGCTTGCCCCGTCCAAAACCGGTAGGTTGCAACCGTGCGAATGCCAGTCCATCGCGGATCAGGTGTGAACCGATTTGCCTGCTTCGCGGATGCGATTGGACAGATTAAATGGACACTTTCCGCTTTTCAACACGTGTGTCACGCACGCCTGACAACCCGTGCTTGTGATACACCAGTAGCCGTCAGCATTGGGATAAATTCTCTGCCAAATGAGTCGGAGAAAAGATTTATGAACAGTGAGCAGAAAGATTTTTTGAGTGGCAACCGATGCGCACAGTCCCGCGCCGCAGAGTTGGCAGCCGAGCGTGACGGCCATTTGCCTGTTTGGGTGAGAGCGCCGAAATGCGGACACGAATTTTATTCGGGCTGCTCGCGGGCAAAACTTTACGAATGGGCGGCCAAAGGTTTTATCCGCTCCGTTTCCATTCGTGAGCCTGGACAGATCAAAGGCGTCCGGCTGTTCCATCTCGCCAGCATCCTTGCATTTATTGAACGGTGCGAGGCCGGCGGCTTCGTTCTGCAAGCAAGTCAGTTGACAGACCAAAATCTTTCGTCGTCGGGCGGACACGCGCCCGCGTTGAAATTTCGATTCATCGCAGAAAATTCGCCGCCAGCCGCGCCTACACGCCAACCAGACGCACCTGAATCCGGGGATTGACACTCTTTACCGCGCTGCGCCCTGAAAAGCCCTAAAATCGAATCCTGACATCGGCAAACATAGCTGGACTTGTTAGCAGCTAGTGTTAGCAGTAGCTCATTTTTTGAAACCTAAAAACTCATAAAGTTATTGATTTAATTGAGTGAAATCAGGATTGGAGCGGGTGAAGGGAATCGAACCCTCATCTCAGGCTTGGGAAGCCCGCATTCTACCACTGAACCACACCCGCCTGCGCCATGCTTCGGAACGGCACGCCCGGCTTTGCTGTTTTTACCAGATTGGCTGCCGGCTGGCAACAGCTTTGCGAGGTGTCACGAGGCAGCGTGAAGGCGATGGATGGCTTCGCGCAACCGGCGCTCGATGAAAAGCTGTCGCTCGGGTGAAACAATTTTGTTGCCGTCGGCTTCACGAACATAAAAGCTGTCTATGGCCGCACCTCGCTCGGTCACGATGCGCGCCCGGACAATGTCCACCGCCAGCCTGGAAAGAGTCTGGGAAATCATGTAAAGCAGGCCGAGATGATCCTCGGTTTCAACCTCGATGAGCGTGCGCGTTTCCGACACCTCGTTGTCAAAGTGAATCTGCGTTTGAATGTGCTCGCCCAGGTAAGGTTGATAAACCGGCTGTTGGGTGATCTGGCGCGAGATAAGCGCAGGCAGGTCAATGGCCTCGTCGTTCAGGACTTTCTCCAGCAGTTCGGCAAACTGGTCGTGTTGTGGACGCGCGGCGAGATTGCCGGTGCGCCCGTCGTTGACGAAAAACGTGTCGAGCACGATGCTGTCGGCGCGGGTGAAAATCTGCGCGCCGAGAATGTTCAGCCCGGCGGCGCTGAGCGAGCCGGCGATTTTGCTGAACAACCCGGCGCGGTCCCACGTGCAGATTTTGACGGCGCTGTAGCCGCGGTCGGCTTCGTCCCGCCAGGCAATAATCGGCGAAAGCACGCGGTCGTCTTCGAGAATGAGCCGTTGCATGAAACGATGCGCGAGTTCAAGGTCTTCAATGATTTCTTTGGCGGTGCGAACCTGAAAATAATTGTCCGGCAGGGTGCCGAAATGGGTGTTGATCTCCTCATCGCCCAGCGATCTTTCGGCCAGTTGCCTGACTTCCTGCAAGAGCGATTCGCGCTGGGCTTTCCCGGCGCGAACAAATTCCGTGCCGCCTGTGAGCAAAACCATTGCGCGCGAGTGCAACTGCCACAGCAGCGCATCTTTGAAGCCGTTCCAAAGTTTGTCGCTGGTGCCCTGCGCATCGGCGAAGGTCAGCAGCGTGAGCAGGTCGAGCGCTTCGGACGTTCTCAATTTTTCGCGCGAAGTTGTGGATGACGGCCGTATCATCCATGTCACGCCGCTGCGAGAGGCTCGCCATGAGCAGGTGGTTCTCAATGATGATCCGCAGTGTATGCGCCATCGTGCCGTTTAGTCGCAGCCGTTTGGCGACGCGCATGGCCATTTCGGCGCTGGCTTCCGGGTGGCCGCCCCGCTTGTGGTGTCCGGCTTTGCCGACATCGTGCAACAGCAACGCCAGATAAAGCAGGCCGGGACGCTCGAGGTTCTGGAAAAGCGGCGCATAGTTTTTATACGGCATTTCCCCGGCTTCCCAGACGCGGTCGAGTTGTTCCAGGCAGACCAGCGTGTGCTCGTCGGCGGCGTATTGATGATAGAATTCATGCTGCACGAGGCAGGTGAGTTTCCCGAATTCGGGGATGTATTTGCCAAGGAAATTCACCTCGTGCATGGCGCGCAAAACGGGCGCGACGTTGCCGCGCTGTTCGAGAATGGTCAGAAACGTCTCCCGCACATGGGTGTCATTCAGAAAAGCGCGGTCCACCAGGGATAGTTCGTTGCGGATCAGCTGCTCCAGGTCGGGATGTAATTTCAGCCGCCGCTGTTGGGCCTGCAGAAAAACGCGCATCAGGCGCTGCGGTTGTTCCCGGAAAATGCGCGGGGAACCGGCGCGGATTTCGCCGTTCACAAACAGAAAGCCATCCACCGGTTCCGGCGGCTTGCGTTTGGGCAGCCACGCGCGCAGCGAAAGTTTACCCTGGGCGGGGGCCAGCAAGGCCATGCGCTGTTCCAGGGTGCGCGTGATGAGGAAGATGTTGCGCATGTGTGTGTAAAGGTCCCTCATGAATTTTTCAATGCGTTTGCCGGGCGAGCGATCGCCATAACCGAGGCCGAGCGCCACGGCGGGTTGCAGATTTTTGCCGAGCACATCCACCGCGCGGTTGGTTTGATAATGCAATTCCGTCCGCGCCCGCAGCAGAAAGTCGTAGGCGGCGTCCAACTGCCGGTGCTCGAAGCGGCTGACGAATTCCTGTTTCTCGAGATCGTCCAGCGAACGCGCGCGGTATTTGAAAAACGCCATCCAGAGCAGGTTCTGAAAATCACGCAGGCCGCCGCAGCCGTTTTTGATGTTCGGTTCCTGCATGCACGCGGAATTGCCGAATTTGCTGTGGCGCGCCTTCTGGTCTCCGATGCGCAGGGCGATGTATTTGTCCTCAAAATCGTCAACGCACTTGTCAATGAGCGCCCGCTGGAATTTCTTGAACAGCTTCTCGTCGCCGATGATTAAACGCGCTTCGATGAGCGAGGTCTTGGATTGCATGTCGGTGTTGGCCACCTTCACGCAATCGTCAATGCTGCGGACGGCGTAACCGATCTTCAGGCCGATATCCCAGAGCGGATAGAGCACGCCGTCAATCAGCTTGGACAGGCAGGGGAGCGGCTTGCCCGCGACGACCTGGCCGTCGTGCAAGAACATGAAGTCAATGTCACTGTACGGATTCAATTCCGTGCGGCCATAGCCGCCGATGGCCACGAGCGCCAGCGGCGGAAATTCCTTCTGCGCCTGGAAGGACAGGCTGCCGCGCGCCGTCGTCCAAAGATGCCGCAACAGCGCATCGAGCATCGCCGCGCGCGCCCGGCAGATTTCGAGCCCGCCTTCGCCACCGCGGTGCCACAGCTTGAGCCGGTGGGTTTCCACTTTGAGGAAACCCTTGTAGCGCGAAAGCCTTTCCGCGGCGCTGGCATCGGCCGGGAATCGCAAGCGAGCTTCGGCATCCCCTTCGATTTTCCTGATTAAGTCCTGCACGGGCGCACAAGTTGCGAACAAAACGGCCTGAAATCAAGCGCCGCCGCCAGCGAAAACCTTGTCGCATGCCGCCTGTCTATTCTAAAGTCCGTCAATGCCGTCCAATCCCGACCCCGATGCTGTCCTGATGCTTCGCGTCAAGCGCGGCGACCGGGCGGCGTTCGCGGAACTGGTGGAAAAATACAAGCAGCCGGTGATGAACCTCGTTTACCGCACCTTGCACGACGAGACCGAGGCCGAGGACCTCGCGCAAAATGTCTTTCTCCAGGTTTACAAGTCCGCCCGGCGCTATGAATCGCGCGCCAAGTTTTCCACCTGGCTGTTTACCATCGCGCGCAACCTGTGCCTGAACGAGATCCGCCGCCGTTCGCGTCATCCTGCCGATTCCATCGAGGAAAGCCACACCGAGCACGAAGACCAGCCGCGCCAGCAGTTCGAGGACAAAAGCAGCGTCGCACCGCCGGAAAAACTGCTGCATGGCGAACTGGCACAAAAAATTGAGGAAGCGCTGGCTGAATTGCCGGAAAACCAGCGCACCGCCATTTTGCTCTGCCGGCAGGAGGAATTAAGCTACGAGGAAATCGCCAGGGTTTTGGGCTGTTCGCTTTCGGCCACCAAATCGCTCATTCATCGCGGGCGCGAAACGCTCAAGGAAAAATTAAAGCCATATCTGCGCACCGGCGAGTGGGACGTGTGAAATTTTTGTTTTTATCCGTGTTCATCCAGGTCTATCTGTGGTTAAAGTTTTCCCGTGAAAGCCGTCATCCTCGCCGCCGGGAAAGGCACCCGCATGAGGGAACTCACCAACGAGTTGCCCAAGCCGATGCTCCGCGTGCAGGGCAAACCCATTCTTGAACACATCGTCGCGGGAATTCTGGCGGCGGGCATTCGCGACATTTTCATCGTCACCGGCTGGCGCGCTGACGTCATCGAAAAGCATTTTGCCGACGGCAAAAAATTCGGCGCCAGGATTGTTTTTGGCCGGCAGGTCGTGCCGGACGGCACGGGCAAGGCACCGGAAGCAGCGAAGGAATTCGTCGGCAACCTGCCATTTCTGCTGATTTACGGCGACATTCTGGTTCCGCCCGAAACGTACCCGCAAATGATTCAGCGATTCGGTGAAGGCAATTTCGCGGGCGTCGTCACTGTCACGCGCGGCGAGGACGTGACCAAGGGCGGGCTGAATTTTTTTGATGAACAATTTTGCCTGAAACGGCTCGTGGAAAAACCGTCGGCCGGACAATTGGAACAATTGCGCCGGGACGGCTGGCTCCAGCCCGGCGCGTCGGCGTGGTATAACGCCGGCATCTACATTTTTCGGCCGTCATTGTTCGACTTCACAGCGCGCCTGCAAAAATCGCCGCGCGGCGAATACGAACTGACTGACGTCATCAGTGCGATGGTTGCCGCCGGGCAAAAGCTGGCCGGACTGGAAATCCCCGGCCGCTGGGTGGATGTGCGCGATCCCGAAACGCTGGCAAGGTTGGAAAGAGAAAACATCGAACACTGAACGCCGAACATCGAACATCGAAGGGAATCATTGGGCGTTCGGAGTTCGATGTTGGATGTTCGATGTTCCTCCAAAAATTCTTTACGAAACGAACTTCGGTTCGTACACCGGGCCCAGGCCGTGTTTGCGGAGCAACTCGATGAACTTTGTGATGCCGCGCTTTTCGTCCGCCGCCAGATGGTAATGCACGTGCCAGCCGAGATAATCCCGGCGGAAATCCTCGTCGTATTCCTCGCGGGTTTCGATGAGGTAATCCAGCGTTTCGAGGCCGAATTGTTTTGCCTCGATCAATTCGCGGCGCAGTTCCTGGTTCGTGATGCCGCGCCGCAACGCCCACACGGCAAACACGAACGGCAGGTTGGTCAATTCGTACCACGCCGTACCGAGATCAAAAATGTCGTGCACGTGCGTGGCGCGTTGAAAGTCAATCGCCGGATCACCGATCAACAGCACTGCATCGCGCTCTGCAGCCGATGCATAATCGGGCAGCGGCTTGAACTCGGGCTTCAATCCGCGTTCCGCCAGCAGGACTTTCAGCAGATTCACGCTGGTCAGCGAGGCGGGATCACAGAAGATCTCCGTGATGTTTTCCAACGGCACGCAATGCGCCAGCAACACGCTGTAAACTTCGCCCAACGATGCGACGGCCACGCCGTCGAGGATGTCGTAACGGTCATGAAACAGGACTTCGGTGAGGCTGACGAGCGCGGCGTCGAGTTTATCGCGCCGGAGCAGTTCGGCCAGTTGGGCGGGCGTGGCGAAGTAAACCGTGTCCTCGATGCCGCGCGTGAGCGGCACGGCGTTCAGATATTTCACCGAGCCGATGCGGAATTTGGCACTCTCAGCCGCAGGCATGTCAGTCATGGAGTGGTCCGGGGAATTTACCGCCGTTTGGTGTAGGTGACGACGTTGGCTTCCTCGTCGGAGATTGGCATGTTCAACGTGAACACGACGTTTTGGCCCAGAATGACGGTGATTTCCTTTTCGTTGAAATCCTCGAGGTAATAATCCATGACGTAACTGCCGGGCTGTACCCCGCGTTTGATATCAATCTTCTTGTAACCTTCGTGCCAGGTGGGGTTCGCCGTGTTGAGAATGAACCCGACAAAATCGCGGCCTGGTTTGGAGTTGTCCCGCATGATGCCGATGCGATGTGGAACCGTTCCGGCTCCGTCCCAGACGCCTTCAATCGGGTCGAGACTTTGCCCGTGCGTATCGAGATAGTTGGCGAACCCCTGCCTCGAGATGGCAACGGTTTCCCACGCATCTGTGTAGCGGAGCAGGTCGGCCACCATGCGGTAATTCCCGCTGGTATAACCCGGCTCTTCAACCGACCTCACTTGCACGGCATCGGCGCCTTTTTCCCAGGCGGTTTTTATGATCTTTTGCGTTTCCTCCTCAGCCGACCCGCCGCGCATTGTGAAATGGCCGCCGCCGACGGACACGGTTCCAATCATCACACAAGCCCGCGGAACCATCATGTTTTCGGTGTAAACTGGAATGGGATAGCCTTCGGGCTTCGCTGGTCCGGCCGGCAGATGGGCTTGATACGTCACCGTGGTCGAACAACCGGTCAACAGCAAAATCGAAAAAAGAAACAACCTCAGATGACGAACAGGCACAGCATTTTGGTGTTTCACCGGGCCTATGCGAAATTTTGCGTTATTGGGCAACATAGCGCAGACAGTTTGCGTTGTCGGCGTCTAATGCGCGAGTCAATTCATGGAGGAACGCAAAGACGCGGAGTCGCCAAGTCGCAAAGCGACATTGACAATAGCTCAGCCTTTCAAGGTTGGGTTATCGGCGGACAGGCATCAAAAGTCCCACAGGGACGGCAAAATCTTTCGCTTCTGACGAGGCTTGGGTTTTGCCGGACGAATTCCTACGACCAACCCATGTTGAAACTGCTTGTTACGCCGTCGCCAGATTTTCTTCCAGCACCTTCGAGCGGGCGGCATTTTCTGTTGGTTCGGCCGGGTGGCCGTCCGCCAGGACTTTGATCGGTTCGTAAAAGGTATTGCGCTGGACCGGCGTGCGGCCGGCTTCGCGGATGGCTTTAATCATGTCCGCCTCGGTCTGCAATTGCGGCGAGGTCGCACCGGCCATGTGGAAGATGTGTTCCTCAATGATGGTGCCGTGCAAATCATCCGCGCCGTAACTCAACGCCACCTGCGCCAACTTCAGGCCGAGGCCGACCCAATAGCCGGTGATGTGGTCAAAGTTGTCGAGGTAAATACGGCTCACGGCGATGGTGCGCAGCGAGTCGAACCCCGTCGGCGGATTTTCGACCGGAACGTCGTTGTCCTGCGGTTGATATGCCAGCGGCACGAAGCCGACGAAACCATGCGTCTCGTCCTGCAACGCGCGCAATTGCCGCAGATGGTCCACGCGATCGGAAAGCGATTCGACGTGGCCGTACAGCATCGTGCAGGTGCTGCGCCCGCCCATCCGGTGCCACGTGCGGTGTACGTCCAGGTATTCCTCGGCGGATTCCTTACCCTTGGCAATCGCCGACCGGACTTCCTTGCGGAAAATTTCCGCGCCGCCGCCGGTGAGCGAATCCAGTCCGGCAGCCTTCAGTTCGGTCAACGTCTGCTCGACAGATTTTTTCGCGAGCCAGGCGAGGTGGAGAATTTCTATGGCGGTGAAGCATTTCAGGTGCAGCCTTGACGTAGCAGCCGACGTGGGGAGGCTCTGACTTTTTTCGTTCGAAGTAGAATGAGCCTCCTCACGTCGGCTGCTACCTGTATCCAAAGCGCGCAACGCCTTGAGCATGTCGGTGTAATAACTGAATGGCAGCGACGGATGCAGTCCGCCGACGATGTGCAGTTCGGTGATGCCGATGACCAGCGCCTCGCGCGCCTTCTGGACGATTTCCTCGACGGAAAACTGGAAGCCGTCGGCGTCGCGTTTCTTGCGCGCGAACGAGCAGAACTGGCACGAGAGGATGCAGTAATTCGAGTAATTAACGTAGCGGTTGATGATGTAGCTGGCGCGGTTGCCGACTTTTTTCTGGCGCGCCAGGTCCGCGATGGCGCCGATGGTGTTCAGGTCCTTCGATTCAAACAGCCGCAGCGCGTCGGCCTCGGAAATGCGTTCGCCGGCGGCGACCTTGTCGTACAGGTCGCGCAACTCGCTGCGTTGAACGAAAAAGTTCATTTTTCAGGTAGCCGCCGATGTGAATCGGCGGACCAATCCGCGCTTTGACAAGCGCGGCTACAGGGTTAGCAGCTTTCGAGCGGCAAAGCAAACTCACCGTACGGCAGGCATCTTGTCTGTCTTATGCTGAAAATGCCCGACCCGCGCGCCTTCCTGGCTTAACGATTCATGATGAAACAATCCGGCAACCCAATTCGAGTCGGCACTGGTAATGCACTCAAAATCATTCATAATCAGGCAAAAGACCTCCACGGGCTGCAAACGAATTTATGGAAGAACCGATTTTAAGATTACTGGGCCGGCGGGATTATGCGCCGGCCAATGTGCCGGAATTGCTTCGGCATCTTCGGCTGGCGCCCCATCGCCAGCAGGAATTGCAAGCGGTGCTGCGCCGGCTGGAACAGTCCGGCCGCATTGCTCGCACGAAGGGAAACCGTTACATCCAGTCGCGCGAGGCGGACCTCGTCCCGGGCCGGATTCGCATCAATCGCCAAGGGAAAGGTTTTCTGCAGCCGGACGATCCGGCGTTGAAGGAGATCCTGATTTCGCAGGAGGCCACCGGCACGGCGCTCCACGAAGATCGCGTACTGGTGCGGCGCGATGTCCGGCCAAAAGGCCTGCGTTCCGCGCAGCTTGCGCAGGAAACGGGCGTGGTGATTCGCATCCTCGAACGGAAACGCGCACAAATGGTCGGCACGTTGCAGCGGAGCCGCGAATTTCTTTATGTGATTCCCGATGATCCGCGCATGCCGCACGACATTTATGTGCCGCCGCCGCGTGACGTTGGCCGACCGGCAAACGTCGGCGACAAGGTCGTGGTGGAGTTGCACGAGTGGGAATCGCGGCACATCAACCCGGAAGGCGAAATCATCGAGGTGCTCGGCTCGCCGGATGAGGAAGGTGTGGACATGTTGTCGGTGCTGCGCCAATACAACCTGCCGTTGCATTTCCCGAAGGAAGTGCTGCACGAGGCACGGGCCATCGGGACGGCTGTTTCGCTACACGAACTGGCCGGGCGCGAAGATTGTCGGCGGTATCAGATTGTCACCATTGATCCGGACGACGCGAAGGATTTCGACGACGCGATTTGTCTGCAGCGGGTTTCACCGGGCCAATGGAAGTTATGGGTGCACATTGCGGACGTGTCGCACTATGTAAAGCCGGGCACGGCGCTGGACGACGAGGCGCGCCGGCGGGGCAATTCGACCTATCTGGTGGACCGGGTCATCCCGATGCTGCCGGAAGCTTTGAGCAACGAGTTGTGCTCGTTGAAACCGGATGTGGATCGCCTGACCAAATGCGTGGAATTTCTGGTGTCGGACGATGGCCGGGTGCTGAAGACGGAATTTTATCCGGCGGTGATTCATTCACAGCGCCGGTTTACTTACACGGAAGTGCTGGCGATTTTGCAGCGGAAACCAAACGACCGGATTGAACAGATGTTGCATGACGCAAATACGCTGGCCCAGCGGATTCGGCGATTGCGGTTCAAGGCCGGTTCGCTGGACCTGGATTTTCCCGAAATGAAAATCCGGCTGGACGAACGCGGCCGCGTGTCGCGCATCGAGAAGGTGGAAAACGACATTTCCCACCAGTTGGTTGAGGAGTTCATGTTGCTGGCCAACGAGGCGGTGGCGGGCCGGTTGATGGGCCGGAATGCGCCGGCGATTTACCGGGTGCACGAGGAACCGGACGAACGGCGCCTGCAGGAATATCGTGAGGAGGTGCTCAGCCATCACGTGCCCTGTGCGAATCTGACGAGGCGGCCGGAAGTCCAGAAACTGCTGCAGAAACTCGGCACGATACCCATCGGCGCAGCGCTCAAGATTGGGTTTCTCCGGTCACTCATGCGCGCCCGTTACGCGGTCGAACCGCTCGGTCACTACGGCCTGGCCAAGGCCAAATACACGCATTTCACGTCACCCATCCGGCGGTATGCCGACCTGGTGGTACATCGCGCGTTGTCCCGGAACGGTCATTGTCCGATTTCTTCGTTGAAGGAAACCGCCGAACATATTTCCGACACCGAACGCAATTCCGCCGACGCCGAGCGGGACAGCAAGGATGTGAAACTGTATGCCTTTCTGAAGGCGCAGCTCAAGTCACCGCGGCCGACGCCATATCCGGCGCTGGTGACGGACGTGCGCAACTTTGGTTTCTTTGTGGATGTGCCGGGGCTGGCGATGAGCGGGCTGGTGCACCTTTCTTTTCTGGAGGACGATTTTTATGTGTTCGATTCAGACCGGAGCCAACTGGTCGGCCGGCACACCCGCCAGATAATCCGGCTGGGCGACAACGTGCACGTGCAGGTGGCCAAGGTGGACAGTTTCAAGAAGCAGGTCGATTTCCGGCTGGCCAAGGATGGCGGAGTTGGAACGGGACATTTCGCCAAAGGACGTGAATTGGACTCGAAGCACCGGCGGAAGCCGGCTGCGCGCTCGCACCGGAATTGGCGATAGGGTGACGTAGCCGCCGATGTGAATCGGCGGATCCATCCGCGCTTTCATCCCGCCATGCGGGACGGCTTCAGGGCCAATCGGGTTTCAGCGCAGCTTGAATCCGCCCTGAAAAATCACTTCGGCGGCGGTGACAACAAGGAAAACCGTGCTGACCACAGCGTTCAATCGGAAGAACGCGAGATTGATCCAGTTGAGGCTGCGGCGGCGGGCAATCCAATGCTCCAACACCAGGCAGCCGACGATGATGAACCAGCCAACGAGATAGGCGATGCGGAATTGGCAGAGCAGCCCGAACGCCAGCAGCAGGCCGCACATGATCATGTGCGCGAGAAACGCGGCGGCCAAAGCGTTCTTTGGCCCCCACGCCACGACCAGCGAGTGCAGGCCTCGCGATTTGTCGAAATCGTAATCCTGCAGCGCATAGATGATGTCGAAACCGACCAGCCACAACACGACAGCCAGCGCCAGCGCGAGCATTTGGAGGATTTCCAACAGTGAAATGTCGCTTCCCTTGACCGCCAGCCACGCGCCGACCGGCGCCAGTGCCAGCGAAAGCCCGAGAAAAACGTGCGTGTAATCCGTGAACCGCTTGGTCAACGAATAAAAACAAATCACCACCAGCGCCGCCGGCGACAAGTAAAAGCACAGCGGATTCAGAAAATAGCTGACCACCACCAAACCAGCGGCGGACAAAAGGCAAAGCGCAACGGCGCCAGCCAAAGAGATTGTTCCCGCTGGCAGATGGCGTTGGGCTGTGCGCGGGTTCAATGCGTCGAATTTGCGATCCGCAAGGCGGTTGAAGGCCATGGCACAGGTCCGGGCGCAAACCATGGCCACGAGAATCAGCCCGAAGGTCTTCCACCCCGGCCAGCCGCGGTGGTCGCGCGCGGCCACAAGCATCGCCGCCAGCGCGAACGGCAGCGCGAAAACGGTGTGCGAGAATCGGACGAAGCCACCCCATTTTTTAATTAAAGAAAACATCGAACAATGAACATTGAACGCCGAACATCGAATGGTCAGCTGGCTTCGCTGGAAGGATACTGAGCCTGGTCAAGCCCCCTGCGCTTTTGTTTTAACAAATTCTGCTGCGCGGTTCGGATGCTGGACATGAAAATTCGGATTAATTCATCGGATTCATTCAAGACAAAAATCAGTGTTGAATCATTCTTTACCCAATGTTTGTGCTCCACCAGCCGTGCCCAACGGCGTGTTTCGCGCAGTTCTTTCAGGCAAATTTTCAGCTTGTGGATGAAATCCTCGCGTGACTCGGCGGATTCCGCCTCGCCGTGGTTTGGATACGGTGAAGTGCCGGAGCGTAGAATCTGTCCGGCAATATGGTTCCCGGCGCGCGAAGATGGCAGTTTCTCGGTCAAATCAATCACCGCCGATGCAAATTCAAGTAACCGGTTTTCCAGGTCGAATTTTCGGCTGTCAACCGTGCCATCGTGCAACACCCAGACCTCATCCGCCGTTTCATTCAGAGTTCGATGTTCGATGTTCGATGTTCGATGTTTCCCGTTTTTCATCTCATTCCTTTTCCTCGCTCCAGCGCGGAACGAGTTTTTGCGGCAGGCCGAGATGGTCCAGCACCCGCGCGACCACCGTGTCCACGACTTCCTGAACCGTTTTGGGATTCGAGTAAAAACCCGGGTTCGCCGGCAAAATCGTCGCGCCGGCTTGCAACAGCAGTTCCATGTTTCTGACATGAACCAGGCTCAACGGCGTTTCGCGCGGAACCAGAATCAATTTTTTCTTTTCCTTCAACATCACGTCGGCGGCGCGGAGCAGAACGTCCTCGCTGTAACCGTGCGCGATGCGGCCCATCGTGCCCATCGTGCAGGGGATGACGACCATCGCGTCCGGCGGGTTCGAACCGCTGGCGAATGGCGCGTTCATGCTTTTCACATTGTGCAGTTTTGTCCCGGCGTAAAGTTTCAATCCTTCCGGCAATTCCTCCGCAATGACCTGCTGCGCGTAGTTGCTGAGCACGACGTGGATTTCGTGCGCGTGCGAGTCCAGATTGTCGAGCAGGCGCTGCGCGTAAAGCGCGCCGCTGGCTCCGGTGATGGCAATGAGAATCTTCAACGGGCAAAAATCGTAAATCGTAAATCGTAAATCGTAAATGAGTAAAACAGCTTGAGTCGGCTTTTTCCTTCCGCACAATGGCCGGGTGTACAAGTTCGTCGCAATCATTTTGGCTGTAATGTTCTTTTGTGTTGCCAGCCCGGCCCGGCCGTTCGCCGACGGCAATCCATTGCCGTTGAGCTGGGTCAACACCAACGTCGTTCGCAACCCCTTCGGACCGCAGCCGGTCAAATTGATGGTGCCGGTTACTCCGCCGAATGCGCCATCCACCCCGGCGGAAGAGTGGCAGCCGCCCGTAGCTCCCAGGCAGGTGCTGGTCAGACCCACCACCACGTGGGTTTCCCTGGACAATTGGGCGGCGCAACATGGTGTCGGCAAACCGCATTTCCTGTCGAATCAGCCGGTCACCACTTATGCGATTGGTTCTCCCAACGGCGTCATGGTGCTGGCCATTGGCAGCCGGGAAGCGACCTGGAATGGAATTGAAATTCATCTTGGCTTCGGACCACAAATTATTGACGGCCAGATTTTCGTGTACGGGCTCGACGCGCAAAAAAATCTGGAACCGCTGCTCTGCGGCCCGCCTTTGGCACTGCCGCCGACCAATCCGGTCATTGTCATTGATCCCGGCCACGGCGGGATGAACAGCGGCACGCACAGCATCCTGGACGGGCGGTTCGAGAAGGAATTTACGCTGGACTGGGCGCTGCGGCTGGCGCCTTTGCTCGCGCAGGAAGGCTGGCAGGTTTTTCTCACGCGCACCAATGACGTGGACGATTCGCTGTCCAACCGCGTCGCGTTTGCCGAAGCGCATCGCGCGAATCTATTCATCAGCCTCCACTTTAATTCACTCGCGCCAGACCAAACGCCGGCGGGAATTGAAACGTATTGCGTCACGCCGACCGGAATGCCCTCGACGTTGACGCGTGGTTATCCCGACCCTTGGGCCGCAAGTTTTCCCAACAACGCCTTCGACGTTCAAAATCTGCAGCTCGCCATTCGACTGGAAAGCACATTGCTCCATGCCACCAGAATGGAGGACCGGGGGGTATGTCGGGCGCGCTTCATCGGGGTCCTGCACGGACAGCGTCGTCCGGCGGTGCTCGTTGAGGCAGGTTTCCTGTCAAATCCAGGCGATGCGCGGCAGATTGAAACGCCGGCCTTCCGGCAAAAACTGGCACAGGCCGTCGCCGACGCCTTACGGTTGAAGCCGGAAACCGAAAATCCGAAACCGGAGGTCGGAAGTCAGAAGGCTGAAATTCCAGAGTCAGGCACGAATAAGCTTTCCTGGCCGTAAACTGGCCGGCTATAAACTGACGCCTTCGCACGCCAATAATTTGCGTTTCCAATTCAATCCGCCGGAGAAGCCGCCGAGTTTTTTGTTCGCGGCCAGCACACGATGGCAGGGGACCAAAACCGGGATCGGATTCGCACCACAAGCGCCGCCCACAGCCCGGACGGCTTTGGGCTTGCCAATCGCCTGTGCGATTTCGCCGTAGCTTTTTGTTTTGCCGAAGGAGATTTTCCGAAGTTCGCGCCAGACTGCCTGCTGAAATTCCGTTCCGGCCGTGTCCAGCGGCGGCAGGATTTTCGCCGCGCGTCCGGCGAGAATATTTTTCAGCGCCGCTTCCGTGGCGCGATGCCAATCGCGGATTTGGGCGGAAACCCCATTGGTTTTATCAGCTCGTCCGCCTTCGCTATGCTTCGGCGCCACAAACGCTTTCGTGTTTGGAAAATCCATTGCCGCCAGGCCTTTTTTGGAATAGCGCGCGGTGAATTGGCCGGCGCGCGTCGGAATGGGCAGTTCAAAAAAATTATTTATCATACGATGGAAATTTCAGCGATCCAGGCAACTTGTCAACCAGGCAAAGCCATAAATTTGTTCAGGCCGGTTCAATGGTTGTGGACGAAGAGGGAAATGACGCCGAGCAAAATCAGAAAAAGCACGGCCACCAACAGGATGAAGCGATTGCGGGCGACGCGTTTTTCGTAGCGCAACGGCCGCAACCCCTGGACACCGCCGGCGGCGAGATAGGTGACCAGCCGGGGATTCGAGGTGGTCGGGCGGCGGAAACACTGGCGAAGCCGGCCAAAAAATCCGGGCAAATCATACTTGCGAACGCCGAATTCGTTGAACTGGTCGGGCGTGGTGGTTTCGTCGGTGGGTTGCAAAGGTTTTACTTCTTCAAAAACCGGCTCATGCGCGAGATGAGCGGGAACCGGCGGTTCGGGCGCACGGGCAACGGTCGCGCCATGCGGCACGGCGGTGGAACGGAGCCGGGGCACAGGCGTATGCTGCAACTGGTTGTCGAGCCGCTTGATTTCGGCTTCCAGCGAGGCAATCTGGTCGTTCAACGCGCGGGCGCGCTCGGAAATCGGATCTGCCTTGCTTGCCTTTTTCTTCGCGGACGCCATACGAAGGATTTCAATGGTGCACGGGCACCGGCGTCGTCATCCAGATTGCCACCAACACACCGATGGCGCCCAGAATCACTAATATCAGCGGCCAGGTCACCGCCAGGCCGAATTTGCACAATTGACCGAAGCTGGCATCGGCCAACCCCGACGCGGCGGGTGCCGGCGAATTTTCGGTTTTTGGCTTCTCCGGCGCCGGGCCGGACAGGACCGGTACTTTCAGTCGCGCCGTATTCCATTCCATGCGCGCGTTTTCAATGGTGGTCAGCGCGCGGGTCAGTTCGATGTTGAAATTTTCCTTGGTCCACACTTCGTCGTGGATGGCCTGGATTTTGGTGAGGGCGTCGCGGAAATCGCCGATGGTCTTGACCATTTGCTCGGCGTCGCGGCGGGTGTTGAACTCGGCTTCCTCGAGCAGGCCGAGGCCGCGCGTCAAACTGTGGATCATTTCCTGCCGGCCGGTCTGGAATTCCGTCTGGCGCCGGCGCAATTCCTCCAGCGAGGCGCGTTCGCGCTCCAAGTCTTCCTGCGCGCGCTTCAATTCGGCGAGCTTTTGCTGGGCCTCGACAACTTTGCGGTCCACCTCCTCGCGCGTGGGCGGGCGAAGCGGATCGCCGGCGGACAGCCCGGGTGTTTTGTGCGCCTGAAAATCAGTGTCCACAAACTCCGTTGCGTCATAGTCAGATGCCATAGCGCGACTGTAGTCCCGCCCGGCGAAGGTGTAAAGTGATGTTTGAGCTTGTCATGGCCGGGTCGGGCTTTTAGATTTCAAGGCCGGTAAACGCGATGATTTTCACATGATTGAATTGATTCAGTTTCCGTGGAGTCCGTTCTGCATCGTGCAACGCCGCATTTTGGAATTTTCCGGCGCGCCTTTCAAAATCACCAATATCCCAAACCAGGACCGTTCGCGGGTCTGGAAATTGACGAAACAGCGCTATTACGGCGTGCCGACCGTCAAGGACGGCAGAAATGTGGTGTTTGAACTCAACGACGATTCGCAGGTCATCGCCAAGTATCTCGATGAGGAACTGGACCTTGGGCTTTTCCCGCCCGGACTCGAAGGCGTCCAGTCCATTCTCTGGCGTTACATTGAAAACGAGATTGAAGGCGCGGCGTTCCGATTGAACGACATTTACTGGCGGGAAAATGTCCCGACGGCGGAGCAGCTTCAATTTCTGCGTTTCAAGGAGCGCAAGTTCGGCCGCGGCTGCATTGACCAATGGCGTGCGCACCAGAACGACTGGCTCAACCAATTGGAACAAAAGCTGTTGCCCTTCGAGGAAATGCTCGCACACCAATCCTTTTTGCTGGGTGAACAGCCGCGCTTTGTGGACTTTGACTTGTTTGGGATGCTCGAAAACTTCCTGTACTCTGGTCATTATGAATTGCCCGCCGCCCATGACCAAATCAAGGACTGGCATCGTCGGCTGGCCCGGTTGAAGAAATAACGTGGAAAATTCACACCGTTTTTGCACAAGCCGGCTTGTTTTTAACCGTTTAAGATTTATTTTTTGTCCTGAGTGAAGAATTACATCATTGACACCAACGTTCTCCTGCACGATCCCAATTCGCTGCTCAGTTTCGAGGAAAACGCCGTTTTAATCCCAATCGAGGTCATCGAGGAAATTGACCGGTTCAAGCGCGAGTCGTCCGAGTTGGGCCAGAACGCGCGCATGGTGTCGCGGATGCTCGACGGCTTCCGCGGCGACGGCAGCCTGAGCGAGGGCGTGAAGTTGCCCAACGGCGGCAAACTGAAAATCGTTTTCCAAAAAAACGGCCACGTCAACGGCGAGGTCCATTTCAACGGCAACTCCGTGGACAACCGGATCCTTTCGCTCGCCGCGTCCATCCAGAAGGCGCAGCCAAAGAATGCGACCATCCTCGTGAGCAAGGACATCAACCTCCGCATCAAGGCCGATGCGCTGGGTTTGCAGGCCGAGGATTACGAGACCGATCGTGTCTTCATCACCGACCTTTATACCGGCATGATGGAAATGTCCATCAGCCCGGACAAGATGGCCGCGTTCCGCGCCAAGGGTGAACTCGAACTTCCCGGCGGCAAAACCTATTTCCCCAATGAGTTTTGCACGTTGACGGATGAAGCCAATTCCAAAAAAGCTGCGCTCACCAAGGTGGACCCGACCGGCACGAAGCTCGTCCCCATCATTGACTCGCGCGAAGGGGTTTGGGGCATCAAACCGCGCAACCGGGAACAACATTTCGCCTTCGACGCGCTGCTCGATGACCGGGTAAAGCTGGTCACGCTTATGGGCAAGGCCGGCACCGGCAAGACGCTGCTGGCCATGGCCGCGGGTTTGAAACGCACGGTGAACGACCGCGAGTTCCGCCGGCTCGTCGTCGCGCGCCCGACCATTTCCATGGGCAAGGAGCTCGGTTTTCTGCCCGGCTCGCTGGAGGAAAAACTCGCGCCGTGGATGCAGCCGATTCACGACGCGCTCGAAATGCTGAGCGACCTCAACATGGGCCATGACCATCGTCGCAGCACCGACCTCATGCGTTCCGGCAGCATCGTGGTCGAGGCGCTGAGTTACATCCGCGGGCGCAGCATCGCCAACCAATTTATGATCATTGACGAGGCGCAAAACCTGACGCCCCTCGAGGCCAAGACCATCATCACCCGCGTCGGCAGTGGTACGAAAATCGTGTTCACCGGCGACCCCTACCAGATTGACAATCCTTACGTGGACTCGTCGTCGAACGGCTTCAATTACGTTGTCAGCCGGTTCCGGGCCGAAGCCATTGCCGCGCACATCGAATTGCAAAAGGGCGAACGTTCCGAACTGGCTGAGCGCGCGGCGAACATTTTGTAGATTTTATCTGTTGACAAACCGCCGTTCCGGTCGAAATTTGCCATTAGCTGGATGGAACGCCAGCGCGGGCGCCTTCAGCGGGAAATATGATCTCAAACGAACGGCCATCGCCATTTGGGCGGCGTCCTTATGGGCAACCCAGGCCGCCGGTCAACGAGGATACTCTGAAATCCGACAAGGTTCAGATTGAGCGGAAAACTTTTCTATTCACCCTCAAAGAGAATCCGCGTGGCCGCTTCCTCCGCATCACCGAAGACGTTGGTGGACGCCGCGATACCATTATTGTGCCTGCCACCGGCCTGGAGGACTTTAAAAAACTGCTCGACGACATGGTGAAGGCGTCCACTGAGATGCCACAGAAGAGCTCGCAAGGCGCCTGATTTCTCTCGCAGCTTTGCAGTCAAATCCTTTTGCCTCCCGGCGGGGAGTTTTCTACGCTTCCGTCATGCCTTCATTCGACATTGTTTCGCAGGTCAACTCGATGGAAATTGAAAACGCGGTGAACCAGGCCAAAAAGGAACTGGCCAACCGCTTCGACTTCAAAAGCAGCAAGGCGGAAATCGTTTTGGAGAAGAACGAGATCAAACTTTCCGCCGAGGACAATTTCAAGGTCCGCACGCTCAACGAAATAGTCATCGGCAAACTCGCCAAGCGCGGCATCAGCCTGAAGAGCGTGGAACAATGTGAACCAGACATTTCACCACTCGGCCACGCCCGGCAGATCATCAAAATCAAGCAGGGCATTGAAACGAGCATCGCCAAGGAAATCACCGGCTTCATCCGCGACAGCAAGTTCAAGGTGACGACGCAGATTCAGGGCGACGCCGTACGCGTGACCGGCAAGAGCCGCGACGAATTGCAGGCCGTCATCACCGCCGTGCGCGCCCGTGAATTTCCCGTCGCTGTTCAGTTTGTAAATTTCAGGGATTAAAACTTAATTCTTATCTTGCCTCCAATGTCCCAGCAAATTGAATCCGGAAAACGCGCCGATCTGGCCGCGGTTGATCACTGGCTGGAAGCGAATGCAAAAAGCAATTCCTCCCAATTCTGGCTGGAACTCAACAAGAAAAATATCGAGCAATTGAAAGAACATGGTTACGATAATTTTAAGAGGACCATTGCGCTGAATTATTTTACCTGGATCATCGGTTTTGGCGATGAGCAGTTTTCCTTTTTAAAACACCACCTTCCGAGAGCCACTGTTCTAAAATGCCTTTTCAAATCCGTTTTCTCCAAAAAGTTTTCCCTGTTTACCCGCAAGAAGTCTGTTCAATGCAAGTTTCTGACTTATCTGTTGTACGAGTATGTGTTTAAAAAATATTCCCCGTCATTTTTCATGGGTTTGCAGGAGCCTTTGGAGGGAAATCCTCCCGTCGTGTTTGTTCAAAACCGATCGGTATCCCAAGATCTGATAAATTCAATCCTGGAATATAATTCAATCATTAATTCCGGTATCAACCGGGGCGGCATTAATGTCATCTTGGAACTGGGTGCGGGCTATGGGAGGAATGCCTTTGTTTTTTCAAAGGCCCTGCCCAAGGCGAAATATATCATAGTTGACATTTTTCCCGCCCTTTATCTCTCCTGGAAATACCTGTCCAATCAGTTCCCGGATAGAAAATTTTTTCAATTCAGGGAATTTGAGAGTTTTTTACAAGTGAAACAGGAATTTGAAGACTCCGACCTGCTTTTCCTGTCGCCACACCAGCTCAAACTGCTTCCGGAAAAGAGCGTTGACTTGTTTATAAACATCAGCTCTTTCCAGGAAATGATAAAGTCTCAGATAGACTATTACTTCCAGGAGGTGGAAAGACTTGTGAAAGGATATTTTTATTTTAAGCAATGGAAGGAATCCAAAATTCCCTTCGACAATATACTGATCAAAGAATCCGATTATCCGGTGAAACCGGAATGGACCAAAATCTACTCGAGAGAATGTGAAGTGCAGACGAGGTTTTTTGAGGCGTTGTATAAACTATGATTCTGGCGGGCTGTCCACCGCCGCTTGCTTGCATTCCAAGGCAATGATTCCGGCCTTTGGCTTTATCGTTTCGGCGTTCTTGCTTTCCTGGTTTTCAACTGCTTGGCATCGCCCCAAAGGCCTTCCAGATCGTACCGTTCACGCACGTCCTGCCGCATGATATGGACAATCACGTCAAAAAAATCCAGCACCACCCAGGCGCCATGCACCGTCCCGTCCACCGCGCGCGGGCGCAGTTGGTCGGTGATTTCCTCCACGATGGCGCGCAGATGCGGCTCGCTGGTGCCGGAGGCAATCACAAAATAATCCGTCACCGACGATATTTTCCGCACGTCGAGGATGACGATGTCTTCCGCCTTTTTATTGTCTGCGAACTCGCGGCAGAGCAAAGCCAGTTTTCGGGAATCCATAGTTGCCGGCACTATTTAACCACGGATGGACACGAATGAACACGGATTTTTTGTCAAATTGCCGTGAGGAAAGTCCTAAAAAAGGAATTTATCCGCGTTAATCCGTGTTTATCCGTGGTTGAAAATTCAGGCGTAAAGTTTCGCCGCGCGGATGGCCTCCGCGACCGCAGACGGCACCAGCGGTTCAATGGGCAATCCCGCCTTCACCCGCGCCCGGATTTCCGAAGACGAAACCGCCAGCGGAAAACCTTTCAACGTCCGCCCGCGAAATGGCGGCGGAAAAATCGCCGTCGCTCCGCCGGGTCGCGGCAGGGCGATGAATTCCGCAAGCTTCGCCAGTTCATTGGCCTCACGCCATTCATTGAGCTTGGCGGCGTTGTCGGCGCCGATGAGACAAAACAACTCGGCGTGCGGGAACCGTTTCGCATAATCACGCAAAGTTTCGACTGTATAGGAAACGCCGCCGCGCCGAATTTCCTGATCGTCAATCTCGCAATTCGTTTTGCCAGCCAACGCCAGCCGGAGCAGTTGCTGTCGGGTGGATGCAAGGGCAGGCTGGTTGGCCGGCTTGAATGGCGATTGCGCCGTCGGAATGAAAAACAGCCGGTCCAGGCCCAGTTCCTCGACGGCCGCCTGGGCGACGAGCAAGTGGCCGAGATGCACCGGGTCAAACGAGCCGCCAAACAAGCCAAGTTTCATTTTCGTCACAACAATTTACGATTTACGATTTACGATTTACGAGGTTATTCTTAACGAAGGTCCGGCGTAAATCATAAATCCAAAATCGTAAATGACCAGACATTGTCATAATTGCGGCGAGCCCTGGACGTTGAACGGCCAGCCCGGTCGTGGCGAAATCTGCATGAAATGCCGGGCCGACCTGCGCGTCTGCCTGAACTGCGCGCATTACGACCCGCGCGCGGCGCACCAGTGCCGCGAACGCCGGGCTGAGCCGGTGTTGGAGAAACATGTCGGCAACTTCTGCGAATACTTTGAGTTTGCCCTGCGCGAATGGACGCCTGAATCCGGCGGCAACCCGCGTGAAGGCGCCGCACGCGAGAAACTGAAAAAATTATTCGGCGATTGAGCCGGGTGGCGGTGCCACGTTCTCCCG
Organism: uncultured bacterium; assembly: GCA_963723125.1. Classification (GTDB taxonomy): domain Bacteria; phylum Verrucomicrobiota; class Verrucomicrobiia; order Limisphaerales; family UBA11358; genus UBA11358. The sequence continues at coordinate 37,232 of CAVRPQ010000006.1, read as the reverse complement.
GGCTGAACCGGCAGCGAAGTGGCTGCCGGTGAATTCGCGTGTCTTTTCGTTTGCTCGTAAATCGTAAATCGTAAATCGTAAATCAAAAATGAAAGTCAGCGGGTTCACTTTTCTGCGCAACGGACAAAAGCTCGGCTATCCGTTTGTCGCGTCCATTCGTTCGATTCTACCAATCGTGGACGAATTTGTCATTGCCCTTGGGCCCTGCGAGGACGACACGGAAAAAATGCTGCGCGAAATCGGCGACCCCAAAATCCGCATCATTCCGGCGCAATGGAATGAGCGCATCCGGTCTGATTACAGCGTCAAAGGCTTTGTTTTTGGCCAGCAAAAATCCATTGCGTTGTTCAATTGCACGGGCGACTGGGCGTTTTACCTCGAGGCCGACGAGGTTTTGCACGAGGCCGACCAGCCGAAGATTCGCACGGAGATGGAGCGTTACCTTGATGATCAACGTGTCGAGGCGCTCGCCTTTGATTTTCTGCATTTTTATGGCAACGCCAACACCATTGCCTGGTCGCCGGGCTGGTATCGCAGCGAAGTCCGCATCATCCGCAACACCATTCCGGCGTGGTCCAGCGAGTCCTTGTTTTTTAACATTGTGGTCAGTCACAAGCGGTCACGCCACCCGCGCGCGGCGCACACGGGTGCGACGATTTATCATTACGGCTGGGTACGCAGTGAATCACAAATGAATCAGAAGGTTTCCACCGTCCACAAATACTGGGAAGACGAGCCGGCCGCGATTGTGGATTACACGCACGTCGATCAGGCCACGCTGAAATTGTTCACCGGCTCGCATCCCGGAGTGGTTCAAGATTGGTTGCCGAAAGCGGAAGGAATCTTTCAGTCCGATCCGAATTACCAGCGAACTTCACGCGATAAAAAACACCAGCGGCTGCTGTGGCTGGAAAAGACCTTTGGCGTGCGATTCAACAAGACGCATTACCGGCTTGTCAGATAACGCGACTCCTGACCACTGACTACTGACATCTCGGCCAACGCCTTTGCGCAAGCGTCAATCACGGCTAAAACTCGAATGTCAGCTACATTGTCTCCGGCGACCGGTGTCAACCCCCAATCACGATGTTGATAGGGAAATCCAGGTTCGCCCGCTGGACCAATGAGCATCACGACTCGCTTTTGCATGGCAACCGCCAGATGCAGCAGGCCGGTCACGCCGCCAACCGTCACGCTTGACAATTTGGCCAATCCGGCCGAAACCAGCAACGGCGCGGCGGCCGAAACCACAAAACTCGCCGCCCGCGCCGGCTCCAGCGCGGCGCGATCCGCCGGTCCGCCGCTAAAAATGATTTGCACGCCGCGCGATTGAAAATACCGCGCCAGTGCCAAATAATTTTCCAGCGGCCAATTTTTTTGCGGCGAACTGGTGAATGGCTGAAAAAATAAAGTCGGCTTTGACGGATTCAAATTATTTTCCGCGAAAACTTTTTCCGCTTCCGCCAGAGCGTCTGCCGGCAAAACAAATTCATTTCTGATTTCGCCGATTTTCAGGCCACATTGTCGCAACAGTGATAGGTTCCAATCGGCAATTTGAAGCGTGTCATCGCGACGGATGCCGCGCGTGTAAAGCCATTCGCGTCCGCCACTATAAACGCTGCCCCAACGTTCCGCCGCGCCGCTCAACCAGGACAGCCAGGCCGTTTCGCCGTAGCCTTGAAGATCCACGATGAGTGAAAAACTTTCAGAGCGCAGCCGCTGCAATAGCCTGAAGATTTCTGATGCGGCGCGGAATGGCTTTTGCAAAGCCGCCCGGTTGAGCGCGATGACTTCGTTCACCTCGCGAAAGCCGCGCAGCAGCGGCGCATTTTGATTTGTGGTGAGAAAGCTGATTTTGGCGTACGGAAAATTGTCGCGTAGCGCGTGAACCGCAGGCAGCGTGAACAAAATGTCGCCGATGGATTTGAGGCGGATCAGGAGAATGCGGCTCGGCGTGGGTTCGGAAGGCAGCGGGTGCATCCGTTGGAATTGATGTCAGTTTGCCGGCGTCCAGATCGTGTTGCCGTAAACACGTGCGTGCAGGTGGTATCCGTTCTTAGCCAGCCAGTCCGCCTTTTGGGCCTCTTTCGGCGCGTAATCTTCCGTGATGATGATGCGCGGCCACCAGCGCGAAAAATCCAGCCCCCGCAATACTTCGTAATCCATGCCTTCTGCGTCCACGGTGAGCAATCCAATGTCGCAGGGGATTTGCAGTGTGGCTAGTACGTTGCTTAAGGTATCCACTTTGACCATGATCATCTTATCCATCGGACGTCCTCGCCTAAACTCCGGGTTGTCGTCCGCACACAAGGTGGACAAACTCGGCGCGTCGCCATCCGTTCCCAAGTAAAGCGGCAGTTCTCCCACCATGTCCGAACAAGCCAGATGCAGGCAGGTAACTTTGGGATCGCAGGCAAAACGCCGTTGTAACCGGTCGAAAACCACAGGATGCGGCTCAATCAACACTGCCCGCCAGCCCCGAGCCACGAACGGATAGGCGTTGCTGCCCTTAAACCCATCATTAGCGCCCACATCTACAACCACTTGCGGAAAGTTGGGGGTTATCAGTCGGCGAAAGATCGCAAATTCCCCATTGTGCGTCGTGTCGCGCCAGAACAGAAATTTGATCAACTGCCGTAGATTCATAAAATGTGACGGAGGCAGGGGCAAAATAAGATTCCCGTCCGGCTAGGGCAAGGTGAAAGACCATCTGTGCTCAGTGCGGCAGGCCCGCACTTTTCGGACAGCCGCGGAGATGCCACGCCATCAGGGCGAACTGCACAATAAGCCTTTCGCGCCAGCGCCGCGACCGGCCCAGAGTCAACAGCGTCAGCATCAAGCTGATAACGGTGTCAACCAACAAACGGGTGGCCAAGCCCAATCGCAGGGTGCAACAGTTGACGGGGCTGAAATGCTTTTTGAAATAGGCGTAGCGCGAGCGCCAGTATTCGATTCGTGCCGCAGTTGGCATTTGTCTGGCGCTTTGTCCTTGACCATGCAAGACGGTGACCTGCGGCAGGTGCATGATTTTTGCGCCTGCCCGCCGGGTACGCAGGCAAAAATCCGTCTCCTCGAAAAAGAAGAAAAAACGTTCATCCAAGCCGCCTAGCTCGTCCCAAAGTTTTTTCCGCGTTAGGAAGAATGCGCCAATGACAGATTCCACCTCCATGGGTTGGTTGAAAAAGTGTTCCTTCCCGGGAAAATGTCGCGGCCACAGTCGGCGTAAAAGCGATTTGTTTAACAGTTCCGTCGCCAGGGTCGGGAAGTTCGCGATGGAATTTTGCCGGCGACCGTCGGGATGGAGCAATTGGGCGCCGGCGATTCCGCATTCGGGATGAGCGCTCATCCATGCGACGGCGGCGGCCAGTGAAGCATGGTTCAGTCTGGCATCGGAGTTCAAGAGCAGCAGAAATTCACCCTTCGCATCGTGTGCGGCGAGATTCACGGTTTTTGCAAAGCCGAGATTGTTCTCGAGCCGCCGATAGTGCACGGCGGGAAACTCTTCTGGCACTGTCTCCGCTGTCCCATCGGTTGAGCCATTGTCCATCACGAACACTTCCCGGGTCGGCGGATCGGGACCGGCCAAAACGGATGCGACGGCTTCCACAGTTTGCACGCAGGTATTGCGGGTCGGGATGATGATTGAAAGGTCCACATTAATCTCCATCGCTTCCAACTCAACGGTTTTTTTTTGCCCGGAGGAGGATGGTATTCCCACCGAGAAGCACAGCGTTACTGCCGGTTTCGGGCAGCAGGTATTTGGCTTTCCGTTTGGCTGATTGCAGGCTGAGGAAAATTTTCAGGAGCAACCACAGGGGAAAAAGAAAAAGCACCTGTCGCCACTTAGGCCGGTCTTTTTCCACCCGCTCGACCTGGAATCCGGCCCAGTCGAGAACCTGCCGCAATTCGACATAGCTAATGAGGTTTTGGTGATCAAAGCCGGAGCCCTTTTGCTCAATTTCATCGCGTCGTATGAACCGGTAGAATGTGCCGCGAACAAGAAAATGGAGGCGTTGTTCCAGGTTGCAGATATTCGGTGTGGAAATAACCAGGTGCCCGCCGGTTCGGGTCACACGTCCCAACTCGCGCAGCATTAGAAAGTGATTTTCAACGTGCTCAATGCCTTCGAGCGACGTCACAAGGTCGAAAGCGCCGTCCGAAAAAGGCAAGGGGCTATTCAAGTTGCATTTCTGGCGAACGATTCCCACCGGTAGATTGTCCGATTGTTGCAGGTCGATATCCACGCCTGTAACGGCATAACCCCGATCTTGGAGTTCCCACGCCATGGCGCCCGGGCCCAGTGGCGCATCCAGTGCCTTCCGATTGGCGGGCGGACCCAGGGAGTCAACCAACTTCAGTGCTTGTACGTGGATTTGCGGCCAGGCTCGTGGTTTTGGTTTTGCAGTATTGACCATAAAGTGACGATAAAAACGATGATATTCCTAAAGCAGCCATGTTCATTTGATTTTGAGTTTCTCATCTTGTGCGGCAAGCCATTTGGCTTGGCGTGTCGCGACGTAAAACGCGGTCATCCATGCGATATAAAGCCCCTGCCAGCCGTCGAGGAAGCCAAGACGGAAAAAGTAGGTCCGCACGAAACGCCAAGACGGTCGTGCCAGCATATCCAGCATCCCAGTGCGGTGTTCACGCGATTGAGGGCTGTCCAAAAGAGCTTCCGTGTAGGCCGAAATTTTGTTGATCTGACGGTCAATGGTCTCAGCCATGTAGTGCTGCAACTCTGCCCGCAGGCGGCCGATGCTGCCGTCCACTTCGAGTTTTTCATGCACCGGACTGCTGGACCAGTGCGCCCGCCCACGCCGCCAAAGCCGCGTCTGCCGGTCCGGATGCCAGTCGCCGTGGCGGATCCAGCGTCCGCAAAACAGTGTGCAACGTGGAAAATTATAGGCGACATGGCGCCGTAGTTTCTCCGGTTGGGCAAACAATTGTTTAATCTCCGCGCGCAACCCCGAGGAGACGACTTCATCTGCATCCAATCCCAAAAGCCAGTCGCACGTAGCCTTTTTCGCCGCGGAATTTTTCTGCGTGCCAAAACCCTTCCACGGTTCGCGGAAGACTTTTGCACCGAAAGATGCGGCGATTTTGTCAGTGCCGTCGCCGACATCGTCATTGATGACAACAATGATTTCGCTCGTCCAGCCGACGACACTTTCGAGCGCGCGGCGGATGCGGTGCGCCTCGTTGCCGGCGATAAAGCAAACAGAAATGGGGAGTCGTTCAGGAGCCATCGTTTCACTGTTTTTTATAACCTGAGGATGAACAGCCGGCTAAAAAGTGCGGCGTCAGAATACTGGTAACGCAACGATTCCAAACGCTCCGCACAGTCGGTGTTTCTTCCGCGAACCAGATCGCTCCGGACCCAACGCCAGCCCCGATGGGAAAAGGGTGGCAAAGCACCCAGAAGGGCTTCTTCATCGAACCCCATGAGGTCAATGGTAACAGGTTGGGACATGGCTGGAACATTTTTAAGAATGGCACCCCAGCGATTTCATTTGTGTTGCCGCCAGAAAGCGCCGGTCCAATCAATCGTTTCAATCGGTTCGGTGATTCCATGCCGGTTGCGGTAATCCTGAACGGCCTGACTGCAACTGGGCAGGCAACCGTAATCATCAATAATGATGAAACCACCTGGTTGTAATTTGGGATACAAATGATTCAGACCGTCCATAGTGGACTCATACATGTCACCATCCAGCCGGATAACGGCAAGTTTCTCCGCCGGCAGCGAGGGTAATGTATTCTTGAACCAGCCTTTGAGAAACCGCACTTGGTCGTCCAGCAAGCCGTAACGTTCAAAATTGCCCCTGACCATTTCCAGCGAGACAGCCAGGTCTGTTCGCAGGTGAAATGTGTCACCGGCATCGGCTGGATATTTTTCCGCATCGGGCCGGGGCAACCCGGCGAAGGAATCCGCAACCCAGATGGTGCGGTTGGTGACGCCATGGGCCGCTAGAATGGCCTTCATAAAAATACTACAGCCGCCACGCCAGACACCGGTTTCGATCAAATCGCCGGGCACATTGTCCGCCAGCACCGTCTCCACGCAGAACTGTAAATTATCCAGCCGCTTTAGACCGGCCATCGTTTGGGCCAGCAGCGGCAGGTCGCGTCCCTCGGCGCGTTGCTCTGGGGGGGTGACTTTGGAAAGCCGCACCTTGCGCGGCACCACCAACCGGAGCGCCAGCCGGTGAATGCGCTTGTTGGGTATCCAAGCCGAGCCGTCCAACCCCTCATATTGGGAACAGGTCAGGCTTTTTTTCATCAAGTCCAGATAACGGGCGCGAAGGTTCATGACCATGGCCAAAAGCTACCGACCGGAGTACAGCGCGCCAACTCAATTTATGAAAGGTGGAATTAGCTCAAGCCGGCTTGCGTGCGAGCAAAACCAGTTCCTCCGCGAGATCCGGCTGACGCCTGGTCTGCCGGTTGGCGCGCCAAGCCTGCCAACCCAACCGCAGTTTTTCGGCGGCAGACAGCGGCGGGGATTTTTTCATTGGGTCGCTACCCTTACGAATCAGCCGGCTGCCCTCGAACCATTCCCCGGCCACCAGACGCAACCGCACCGACGGTTCCGGTTCGAAACCCGCCGTACGGAATGCCTGCGCCAAAGAGGCAGCGGTGAACAAGACCAAGTGTCGCGGCGGATCCAGTGGAAAATAATCCCGTCCAAAAATCCGGTGGCCGCTGGCGGCGAAGTTCGGGGTGGCGACGAAAATCATCCCGCCGGGGCGCAAAATTTGGTGGCAGATCCGGAGGGTTTCCACCGGTTGATGCAGATGTTCGATGACGTGATTGAGGGTCACGGCATCAAAAAAATTCCCCGGTTGTACGCTGCGTTCCAACACGCCGATGCGCACGTTCAAGCCCACACTCTGTGCCTGCGCGGCGGAGACCGGGTCCGGCTCCACACCGAACGTTTCCCAGCCGGCAGCGCGCATTTGCAATAGAAAAGCGCCATTGCCACAACCCACGTCCAGCACCCGCGCTCCTTTGCCCGGATACCGCAGGTAACCGATAAACTTGTCAAAACGCTGGCGACGATCATTGCTCAACCACCACGGGATCCGGCCCGCCGGAGACATTTGGTAGCCATAAGTGGAATTCAAATGTGCGTTGCGCTGCGCCACGCGAAAACGCCGCCAAGCCGACCGCGGCGGCGCCTCCACACCCGCGGCGGACCGGTGCGTGCAATAGCTGGAATACGCCAAGGCGATTGTGTCTCGCGTCGGCCGCGGATCGAGGAAACCACTCCCGCAATCGGCGCAGCGGTGCAAATCCCACCTGCCGGGCGCGCAACGGAAAATTTTATCTTCCAGGTTCGCATGAACCAGTTGCCGCGCCTGTGCGCCGCAGACGGGGCAAACGGCCACTGGCTCAAGGCCTCCAGCCGGCCATTTGGTGACGGATGAATCCAGGTTGGACATCACGCAATTCTTTCCCGTGCTCCGGCATCTTGTCAAAATTTAACCCCACAATTCGACAAGCTTGACCTGCCTTTGCTTTTACACCTTTAATTGGGTGCGGCATGGACGTCAGCGTCATTATTGTCACCTATAACTCTGCGGAGACCGTCGCCAATTGCATCGCCTCCGTGCAAGCGCAACAGGGCGTGGAATTTGAAATCATCGTCGTGGACAATGCCAGCATTGACGGGACCGCCGCGGTCGTGGGCAAATTAGGTGACTGCATCAATCTGCTGGCCAACCGTGACAACGTCGGCTTCGGCCGGGCCAACAACCAAGGTTTCGCCGCCAGCCGAGGTAGGTTCGTTTACTTTCTCAACCCGGACGCGCAATTGATTCAAACCGACGGTCTGGCGCGTCTTTGCCAAGCGCTGGACCAACATCCGGGTTGGGGATTGGCCGGCACGCGGATTCTTTCCGTCGATGGCCGGAACGAAACCGGGGTGGCCACCAGTTACCCCGGCCAGCAGCGCGTGCGCATGGATTTCTCCCGCCTGCCCGGCACCATTGCCTGGATCCTCGGAGCGAGCATGTTTTTTCCACGCCGAGTTTATGCCGGACTGAACGGCTTCGACACGGATTTTTTTCTGTACTGCGAAGAAACGGAACTTTGTCTGCGCCTGCGCAAATGCGGCCACGCCATCGGGTTGGTCGAAGAAGTGGCTGTCCGGCATATCGGCGGCGCGAGCGAGCGGGGCCATGATTCCTACCAAACCTGTCTGCGCCGCATGGACGGTCTGCATTTGTTCTGGCAGAAGCATTATCCGGCCAGGGATGTGCGGCGCCTGACGCGGCTGGATAAGTGGCGGGCGCGCTTTCGCATGTTGAATTATGGCATTCTTGCCTGTTTTGAGCCGACCGGTTCGCCCGCCTATCTCAAACGCCGACAATACCAGGCCATCTGGGAAAGTTCCAAGAAGTTTTTGCGAGAGTTCACACCACACGCCTGACGCCCGATGCCGACAAGACTTCCTCCAGTCCCACCAACAAATCATTCAGAGCAACGCCGCACAAGCAGTTCTGCCCCTCGGTCCCGACCACTGTGCGATGCCGGTTACCTGTAGGGATCCAGGCTTGCATGCCGGCATTGGGCCGGAACCATGATACCGACGGCACACCGGTCATGAGGGCGAGGTGCAACGTGCCGGTGTCACCACAGAGATGTGCCGCGCTGTGCTGGATTACCGCCGCCAGTTGTATCAAATTCAGTTCGCCCGCCAGCACCCGCCACGGGGGGTGCGACAATCGTCTGAGCAGTGATCCCATCTTGCCACGCTCGCGTTCCGTGGGCGCGCAAGAGAGAACCATTTTTTTGTCAGGCCAGCGCCTTGACAACGCTTGGATGAGTTCAACAAGGAGGTCCGGCGGCAGTTCCTTGCGGTCGTCTGTCGTGAACGGGCTGAGGTGAAAGTAGGTTCCAGCATTCACCACGGCAGAAAGGTTGGCTGCCGCCAAATGCACCGGCTTGATTTCGACATGGAATTCCGGTGATGCGAATGGAAATCCGGCCTTTTCGAGACACCGGCAGCGTTGCACATAAATCGGTTCCGGTAAGAATGGGTATTGCACATAATCCGTGTGCATCCTCCGCCAAAATGGCGGGCCGCCGTCGTCTGGCATGCGTCCCAAGCGCTCTCGCGCCCCGCTGAAAAACGTCAGCCAGCTTGAACGGTCTGAACCGTTCAGATTGATCAGTACGTCAAATTTTTCGCGACGTACCCTGGCAACCATTTGGAAATTTTCCCGCAGCGTGGCGTGGCGCGGGTAACGCATATAGCCCCAAACATGATCAACCCACGGCACACAGTCCATGAGCGTCGTGATATGCGCGGCAACGGTGACATGGAGTTCAGCCTGCGGATAGGCCTGCCGCACCATCCACAATGCCGGCAGCAAGTGAACGGTGTCGCCCAGAAAACCCAGGTCGAGCACCATGACTTTCTTTGCGCCGCGCGTTCGCTCCAGAAAATTCTTTTGGGGTGCCAAATCTGTCATTTCCTGCCATCAATGTTAGCGGGGAGACACACGATTTGAAAACAAAACTCTCGCTTTCTTCCGTTGACCGCCAACAATATGTTAACTGCCAATGACAAAGTTTCTGCTCAGAGTCTGGGGTCTGGCCAAACCCTACCGGCTACGATTATTCCTTGGGGTGCTGACCGGCATCCTCACCGGGGTGGTGTCGCCGCTGGTAATCGGGACGGTCATGTTCGTCTATAGCGCCGTTTTTCCGTCACCGGATCAATCAGGAGCAGCGCAGTTGCCGATGCAAAAGCTGCCCCTGTTTGTGCAACAATGGTTTTTCGCCGTGCGCCAGGCGCTGGAAAGCGGCGTGCGGGCGCACCCGTGGATGGTGGTGGCATTGATCACGGCCATTCCGTTCATCATGCTTTTGCGCAACTTTTTCGGCTATCTCAATGTTTATCTCCTGCAATGGGTTGCCAGCCGCGCGGTGGCCGACATGCGCGTACTGCTCTTCCGGCATTTGCTGGATTTGTCCGCCGGATTTTACAGCAAAAACTCCTCCGGCCAGCTCATCTCGCGGGTCATCAACGACACGGTCGCGCTGCAAAATATCCTGAACAACGCGGTTTCCGTGGTGGTCCGCGACCCGGTTTCGCTGATCGGCATCCTGGCTTTTCTGCTCTGGCAGCAACCCAAGTTGACGCTCATCACGATGGTCGCCCTGCCAGCCGTCATGATTCCCCTGGTCATTTACAGCCGTAAAATCCGCCGGTCCAGCCGCGAAGCCCAAACGTTGGTTGCCGAACTGACGCAAACCATGGCCGAATCCTTCACCGGCCACCGCATTGTCAAAGCCTACAACTTGGAACCTATCGTGACCGCCCAGTTTCAAAACGCTGCGCGCCGATACGTCAGCCAATACATGCGCATCATCCGCGCTGGCAGCATTCCGGGCCCGCTCATCGAAGTTTTCGGTTCCTGCGGCGTGGCGCTGTTGCTGGCGTACTTGATTTATGGGCCACAAGGCAGCCCCAATCCCACAGTTTTCCTGCAATTGATTGCCAGTGTTTTTTTTATGTATCAGCCCCTGAAAAATCTGACGCAATTGCAGAACCAAATTGTTCAGGCGCGCGCCGCCAGCGAGCGCGCCTTCGCCCTGCTCGATACGCAAATCACGGTGGCTGAACCTGCCCAACCCCGAAAGTTCCAGGCCGCCGGCGCGGACATTCAATTCGAGCACGTCCATTTTTCCTACGGCGAAAAAATTGCGTTGCATGACATCAATTTGGAAATCAAGCCTGGCCGTCTGGTCGCGCTGGTTGGAGCCAGCGGGTCCGGCAAAACCACACTGGCCAATCTGTTGCTCCGCTTTTACGACCCGCAACGCGGTACCATCCGCATCGGTGGCGTGGATATTCGCGAGGTCGCCACTCACGATCTGCGCAGCCAGATTGCCGTCGTCACGCAGGAAGTCATTTTGTTCGATGATACTATCCGCCGGAACATCGAACTGGGCCGGCCCGGCGCGACCAACGACGAAATCATTGCCGCCGCCAAACACGCCCATGCCTACGATTTTATCATGCAGAAACCGGAAGGTTTCGACGGTATCATTGGCGAAAAAGGGGTGATGCTTTCCGGCGGTCAACGCCAGCGGATTGCCATCGCGCGCGCCGTCCTCCGCAATGCGCCCATTCTCGTGTTGGACGAGGCCACCAACGCGCTGGATGCCGAATCCGAACGGGCAGTCCAGGCCGCGTTGGACGAGTTGATGAAGGGACGCACGACCATTTGCATTGCGCACCGGCTCTCAACCATTCTGCACGCGGATTTGATTGTCGTGTTGGATCAGGGCCGCATCGTGGAAACCGGCCGTCATGACGAACTCGTCAAACGCGGCGGCGTTTATCAAAAACTTTACGAACTGCAATTTGCGTCGTGAGCGCGCGGTCTGAAAAAATTCTCGCCTTGCAGTTCAAATACTTCGGTGACGCAGTTCTGCTTACGCCGGCGCTCCGCGCGTTGCGCGGTCATTTTCCCGACGGCGAACTGCACCTGCTCGCGCCCGAGGAAGTTGCGCCGCTGTTTCAGCATCTGCCGTATCTCGGTCGAGTCTGGACGATGCCGCGTCAGCGCGGGCGGGTGCGTTTCAGCCAAAGCTGGCCGGTCATTCGCGCGCTGCGCCGTGAACGTTTTGATCGCTCAGTGGATTTTGCCGGTAATGATCGCGGTGCCATTTTGAGCCGGCTCATCGGCGCGCGCCGCCGGCTGGGCTGGGATGAGTGCAGCGGGTTCCTGGGTCGGAAATTTTGCTACACCGAGCGCGTGGCCCCGGAAGCGAAACCGCTGCATGAATCCGTGCGGTTGGCGCAGCTTTTGTCCGGCTGGCAGGTTCCGCCGCCGCTTTCGCTTGAAGCTGAAATCCGCGCCGACCCGTCACTGGCTGATGCGGCAAAAAAAATTCTGCCCGCTGAGCACGCCGTTATTTGTCATGTTGCCTCCAGCCAGCCGAAAAAGGAGTGGCCGCTGGCGCATTGGACCAGTTTACAACGCCTGGCTGCCGGGGCCGGATTCCACATAGTCTTCTCCACTGCGCGCGGCGACCGTGAGCAGGAATTGATGGTGGAATTGAAAAGGCTCGCGCCGGACGCCGTGATTTTGCCGCCGGTGCCGGAACTGCCTCTGTTTCTGGCTGTGCTGGCGCGCGCCAGTGTCTTCATTGCCGGTGACACCGGCCCGTTGCATTTTGCCGCCGGTCTGGGTGTGCCGACCATTTCGTTGTTTGGACCGAGTTCCCCCGCACAGTGGGCGCCCATCGGCAAGCATCATCGGGCTCTGACCGGGAGTACCTGCATTTGCGACGGCAACTTGAGCGTCTGTCAAAGTGCCAGCCATTGCCTCGCGGCCATTTCGCCCGAACAAGTCCTTGCCGGTTTGCAAAAATTGCCGGTGGCTTCGGGTCGATCGTAGCGCCTGGGAAATTTTCGGAGGCGCCCGCCATCAGCATTAGAATTTCTGTTCCCCATGATTTGGCCCGCAAATTGCGTGTAACGTTTCACGCCGCCGGCTCGTATTAAGAGGCGACGGCTGAAAAGCCTGAAAATCAAAATTGAAGTATGAAAACAAGACATAACACCATGAATTTTGTCGCGATGACCGTGACCCTGGTTGCACTAGGCGCCGGTGTATTATCGGCAAACGCGGGAGAACGCCAGCGCTCCGGCTCATTTGAAACCAGTGGTGGCCGCAGTGGCGCGTTTGAACAGACTATTGACCGGCAACCCGGCTCCAGCCAGCGTGAAACCACCGTCCAAACCGGCAACGGCGTCTGGACCCGGCAATCCGATGCAACCCGGAACCGGCAAGCCGGCACAGTCAATCGCACGACCGTGACCACCGCGCCCAATGGCAAGACGGCCACCGTTGACCAGAGCGCCGTTCGCAACGGCAACACGGTAACGGTCAACGGCAGCCGCACGGGTTATGACGGCAAAACCTCCGATTGGAACAAGACCATCACTGCGAACGGCAATGGTACCGCCACTGTGAACGGTCAATACACCCGGCAGAACGGCAACACGATTGACACGAGTTCAACTGTGACCAAAACCGCCGATGGTCACACCACTGCCGGCACCTACGCCACCAGCACCGGAAAGAGCGGCACGTACGATCAGACCGTGGTCAACAGCAATGGCACGCGCACAAAAACCGACACGATCACGGGCGCCAATGGCAAAACCGCCGACCGTGTGGTGACCACGACCAGGGATGACAACACGATTGACCGCACCGTCACCACCACCGGACCGAACGGGAAAACCGAAACCCATTCCGGCAGCGTGACATTCAATCAATAATTGATTTCCGAACCAAATTGCTCCACCGAAATCTTCGGCGGAGCTTTTCTTTTTACGAGACGCGCAAAACTGGAGCGCCGAGCACCGCCTCGGCGCGGACCGAGCCATTTCCGCAAATCGCCGAGACGGTGCCCGGCGCTCCGCCAATCGTCTGACGACTGTTGCAGAATGATTATCGCAGTCCCAGTCGTTCCAACAATTTTCCGTGGATCCCGCCGAAACCGCCATTGCTGAAGACGCAAACAATGTCGCCGCCTTGCGCATTCCTGGCGACGTGGGAAACGATTGAATCCACGTCTGACAGATAGGCGGCGTTTTTGCCGGAGGTTTTTAAATCCTGCATCAGCTTTTCGGGATCGAGCCGTTCGTCAATGGCAATCTGTTCCAACCGGGCGACTTCCGAAACGACGACGGCGTCCGCATCGGCGAACGCGCCCGCCAGTTCGTTTTGAAAGACATTTCGCCGCGTCGTGTTGCTGCGCGGCTCGAAAATCGCCCAGATTTTCTCCCGCGGATATTTGATGCGCAGCGCGCGCAACGTTTCGCGGATCGCGGTCGGATGGTGGCCGAAATCATCCACCACCGTCACGCCGCCGGCGATGCCGCGCACCTCCATCCGGCGTTTGATGCCTTTGAACGTGTCAAACGCGGATTGAATCTGGTGGTTCTTCAAGCCGCAATGCTTCGCGCAAGCGATGACCGCCAGCGCGTTCCGGACATTCAGTTCGCCCACCAGGTTCAGGTGAAATTTGAAGCTTGGAATTTCAAACTCCGTCGCGGTCGGGCCGTAGCGAAGGTTGAAAGCGCGAACCTTGTTGTTTTCGCCAAGGCCAAATCGCTGTACGGGACAATGCGTCACGTCCAGCAGCGACGCCAGGTTGGGATCATCGCCGTTGCCCAGCAACAGGCCATTGCGCGGCACGAGCCGGATGAAATGCGAGAACGATTTTTTAATCGCGTCCAGGTTCTCAAAAATGTCCGCATGATCGAATTCGAGGTTGTTGGCCACAGCGATCTCCGGCAGGTAGTGAATAAACTTGCTCCGTTTGTCGAAAAACGCGGTGTCGTATTCGTCGCCCTCGATGATGAACCACTCGCTGTCGGTGAACCGCGCGCCCTGGCTGAGATTGATCGCGATGCCACCGATGAGGTAACTCGGATTCAAACCGTTGTGTTCAAAGACCCACGTCAGCAGCGAGGTCGTCGTGGTCTTGCCATGGGTGCCGGCCACGACGATGGAATGTTTGCCGCGGATGAAGAATTCCCGGAGCAACTCCGGCAGCGAGCAGTACCGCAGTTTATGGTCGAGCGCGAATTCCGCCTCGGGGTTGCCGCGGGAGATGGCATTGCCGATGACTACGAGGTCGGGTTTGTGCGCGAGATTCCGCTCGGCGTAACCGTTCATCACCCCGATTTTCCGCTCCGCCAGAAACGTGGACATGGGCGGATAAACATTCTGGTCCGAGCCGGTGACCTGGAAGCCTTTTTCCGTCATGGCGGCGGCGGCGGACGCCATGGCGGTGCCGCCGATGCCGACAAAGTGAACCGATTTGATTTCCGATGAAAACATGCCGGTGAATTGAACCAAAAAGAGGCAAAGGCACAAAGTTTTTTGATTTGTGTTGCGGTGGCAACCTGACTCCGAAAAACTTGAATATGAGCACATTGTTTTATATAAAGACTTAGGAATTCTATTCCCAACACGTACTGGCGAAGTGGATCCGGCCGCGGTGTTGGAGGTTTGCTTCGATTTGACGGACGCGCATAGGGTGATTGGGTGAGAACCGACACCCGAGACACTTTGAACGGCGAAACCGGGCCGGTTCATGAGAAACTGGAAGAATCGCTTTCTGCCTTATGGCGGGTGGCCGGGATTGCGCAGGTTAAATATGAAAATCAGCATCATCATACCGTTCTACAACGAAGAGGAAAACGTGGCATCGGTCCTGGAGGAAACGCGTCGGGCGAATCCGGAAGCTGAAATTATTGCCGTGAACGATGCCAGCGTTGACCAGACCGAGGCGATGATCCGGAATCACCCGGACGCCCGGTTGATTTCCTTTGGCAGCCATCTCGGACAGAGCGCGGCGCTCTACGCGGGGCTGAAATCGGCGCAGGGTGAGATTTGCGTGATGATGGACGGCGATTGCCAGAGTGACCCGGCGGATATTCCCAATCTGGTTTCCGTGCTCGATCGCGCGGACCTCGTATGCGGCTACCGTCGAAACCGGCAAGACACCTGGTCTCGCCGGACTTCCTCCCGGATTGCCAATTTTATCCGTCGAATGGTCCTGCACGACAGTGTCCGCGACACGGGTTGCACTTTGAAGGCCATGCGAAGGGCGGATGCGCGGCATTTGATTCCGTTTGACGGGTTGCACCGTTATCTCCCGGTTTTCTTTAACAATGCCGGATTGCGGGTTGTTGAAGTCCCCGTCAATCATCGCCCGCGCAAACATGGGAAATCCAAATATAGAAACTGGGAAAGGGCCAGACGCGGACTTTATGATTTGATTGGCGTGCGCTGGCTGATGGCGCGCAAGATTTCCTGGCCAAAAAATGGAGGAATTTAATATGCATGAACCGCTCCTGCGAATTGCCAACGAAGTTGTGACGCCCTGGAAACTGGTCGGATACGCCGGGGTATTGACCTTTTCTGGACGTTGGGTTGTGCAAATGCTGGCCTCGTGGAAATTGCAACGCCCGGTTCTTCCGCGATTTTTCTGGTATATGAGCATGATTGGGAGTTTGCTGCTGCTCTCCTATTTCACCTTCGGGAAAACCGATTCAGTGGGGATATTGTCCAATTTATTTCCCCTCAGCATTGCCGTTTATAACTTGTTTTTGGATTTTAAGAAGGAAACCCGGCTGCCCCTGTAGTTTTCCGGTTCAACAATCAACCCTCCCCCCACGCTAATCGTTCCAGGGCCAGGGAAGATGATTGTTGCTCTTCAACAAATTTGCGGGCGCTATTCAGTTTTCAACTTTTAATTTCCCGCTACACTGCCGCCAATGCGCTGGCTGCAAACGCTCGACATTGCTCTGTTTCATTTCATCAACGGTTCGTTGAGCAATCCGTTCTTCGACTGGCTCATGCCCATCATGAGCGGCGGCGATGGTGTCATGCGCTGGTTCGTGCTTGTTGTCCTCGCCGCCATTGTTGGCGCGTTGTGCTTTGGCAACGCCCGCGCAAGGCTGTGCGCCTTGATGGTTGTCCTCGTCATCGCGCTTGGCGACCCGCTGGTTGTCAACACCATCAAACACGCCGTTCACCGGCCGCGTCCGTTCGTCACACTGCCCGACGCGCGGGTGTTCGGCGTGGTCGGCCAAGGCTATGTCCCGCCGGAGCAAATGACCGCCGACACCGGTGGTCGCAACAGCATGCCATCGGCGCATGCGGCGAATTGGTTTGCGATGACGATGGTGATGTTTCTGTTTTACCGGCGCAGCCTGTGGTGCCTGCTGCCGCTGGCGCTGACGGTTTCATTTTCGCGCGTCTATAACGGTGTGCATTATCCCAGCGACGTCCTGGCCGGCATGATTTTGGGTGCGGGCTACGCGGCGGCTGGAGTGGTGGCGCTCCAGGCCGTTTGGAATCGGGTTGGAAGAAAATGGTTTCCGCTCTGGTACGCCCGTTTGCCGTTGCTTTTGAAGGCAGAAGGCAGAAGGCAGAAGGCAGAACCGGATGCTCCAGGCTCGGCAAAGCCATCAACTATCAACTATCAACTATCAACTACTGACTCCCACTGGCTCCGCCTCGGCTATATTCTCACCTTCGTCCTGCTGGTGGCGAGTTGGGTTTACCTGGCCGGCGGCACCCTTCAACTCAGCCAGGACGAAGCCTACCAATGGGTCTGGTCCAAACACCTCGCGCTGTCGTATTACAGCAAACCGCCGGGCATTGCGCTGATTCAATTCGCCGGCACGTCGCTCTTCGGCGACAACGAATTTGGCGTCCGTTTCTTCTCGCCTTTGTCCGCGGCAATTCTGAGCGTGATGGTATTGCGCTTCGTCGCCCGCGAAATCAACGCGCGCGCGGCCTTCTGCCTGTTGCTCATCTTCGGTGCCGCGCCGTTGCTGGCCATCGGCACGGTTCTGATGACGATTGATCCGCCGCTCGTGCTTTGCTGGACCTGGGCGCTCGTCGCCGGCTGGCGCGCGGTCCAACCGGACGGTCAAACGCGCCACTGGCTCGTGGTCGGTTTGGCGATGGGACTCGGTTTTCTGTGCAAATACAGCGTGCTCTATCAAATCGTTTGCTGGGCAATTTTCTTTGCGCTCTGGCCGCCGGCGCGCGCCCGGTTGCGAAAACCCGGTCCATGGCTCGCGTTACTGGTCTTTCTGCTTTGCACGACGCCGGTCTTTTTTTGGAACTGGCGCCACGGCTGGATTACCGTCTATCACGTCGCGGGCAATGCGGGGCTTCATTCCCAATGGCATCCGACGTTGCGTTATTTCTGGGATTTCACCTTTGAAGAGCTTGCGTTATTGAATCCAATCTTCCTGATTGGCGCGCTTTGGGCCATGATTGGCTTTTGGCAACGGCCCCGACACGAAAAATGGGCGCTGTGGTTGTATCTTTTCTGCATGAGCGCGCCGGTCTTTGTGGGACACTGGCTTTTCTCGTTTCATTCCCGGGTGCTGCCGAACTGGATTGCGCCGGCCGTGGTACCGATGTTTTGTCTGATGGTGGCCTACTGGGATGAACGGCGGCGTTTTGCCAGGCCGCTTCTGGCCGGCGGCCTCGCCCTGGGATTTTTCGCCTTTGCCATCATGCACCAGAACAAGCTCGTGGGGAAAATCACCGGAGAGATGTTGCCCGGCTCAAAAGATCCGACGCGGCGCGTGCAGGGCTGGAAACAGGAAGCCGCCTTCGTGGAAACGGAACGTGAGAAACTTCAGCGGGCCGGTAAACCCGCGTTCATTATTTGCAGCCATTACGGTATAACGGGATTGTACACGTTCTATATCCCCCAGGCGAAAGCGGCGGTTAAATCAGACGAACCGTTGGTTTATGTCACTGATTCGGACGAGCCGCAAAATCAATTCTACTTCTGGCCGGAATACGACTACCCCGAACATCGCCGGGGACAGAATGCCATTTTTGTCAGCGAAGTGGACCCTTACCCGCTGGAACGCGATTGGTTTTGGAAATGGCTGAAACACCAGCCAATCCGGTATGGTAAAATTCCACCGCCTCCGGCCGCGCCGGAAAAACTATTGCAGCAGTTTGAATCCGTCACGGACCTGGGCGAACAGGACATTGAGCTTGGCGGCCGTGTGTACCATCGCGTGCATCTCTGGGCGTGTTACGATTTGAAATGAGAAGTGCGAAGTGCGAACCGGGAAGAACCGGTGGTGAATCAACGACAGCGGGAATCGCCGCTTCCTCCTTATCCTCGATCGTCCTCCCCGTTCGCGATTACGATTTGGCGGCCACACTGGATTCCGGCCAGGTGTTCCGCTGGCAGGAAAACAACGGCCGTTGGACCGGCATCATCGGAAAACATTGGGTACGGTTGACGCAAGTCCGTGATGGTATCCGCGCTGAAACTGCCGCGCCGGTCGAGGATTGGGATTGGCTCCGGGATTTTTTGCAAACGGAAGTTGATTGGGCTGCCATCCTCGAAACTTTTCCCGATGACGCGCCGATGCGTGCGGCCGTTGCCGCCTGTCGCGGACTGCGCGTATTGCGTCAGGACCCCTGGGAATGCCTCGCCTCGTTCATTTTGTCTTCGACCAAACAAATCGTCCAAATCCGGCAAATCATTTCGCTGCTCTGCGGGTGCTTTGGCGAATCCGTCGTCCCGTCAAAGGTAGGGCGGGCAGTCCTCTGCCCGCCGTCAGAAGGCGTAAGCTTATCAATTCGGGAGCAGTCGCCCGGCGCGCACGGAGTGACGCGCCCTACCGGCCTTATTGGGGAAGGCGAAATTTATTCCTTCCCAACCCCGGCCCGAATTGCCGCCGCTACGGAAGCCGACCTGCGCGCCTGCAAAATGGGCTTTCGCGCGCCGCACCTGCTCGCCGCCGCGCGACAAATCGCCGACGGCAAATTTGATTTGAACCGCCCGCGCCATTTGCCGCTGGCCGAAGCGCGGGCGGAACTGATAAAGCTGCGCGGCGTGGGCGGCAAAATAGCCGACTGTGTGTTGCTGTTCGCCTACGGTTTTGACGCCGCGTTTCCGGTGGACGTGTGGGTGGATCGCGCCTTGCGCCAGCTTTATTTCCCGCGCCGCCGGCTGACGGCGAAACGTCTGCGTCATTTCGCCGCGACGCATTTCGGCCCGCATGCGGGTTGCGCGCAGCAATATCTTTTTCATTACATGCGGACCAAAATGAAATAATCTTTCGTTCAAAGAATGAAAATCGAAGTCATCCTGACGCCGGCGGAGTTGCCTGTCTTGGAACAACGGGATTTGCACAACACGGCGTGCGTTGTGTTCGACGTGCTGCGCGCCACGAGCGCCTTCGTGACCGCGTTGCACAACGGTGCGAGGGCCATCGTGCCGGTCAGTGAAATTTCCGAGGCGCTGGCCCGGCGGCAAAAACAACCGGACGTACTGCTCGGCGGCGAACGGGACGGCGTGAGGATTCGCGCTGCACAGACCGGTGGCGTGGATTTTGACCTTGGCAATTCACCGCGCGAATACACGCCGGATAAGGTCCGCGGTAAAACCATTGTTTCCACGACCACCAACGGCACCCGCGCGTTGCGCGCCGGGGCGGGCGCAAAAACGGTTCTGGCCGCCTCGTTTTTGAATCTGGCGGTCACGGCAGAATTTCTGCGGCAACTTTCGCCCACGCACGTCGTGCTCGTGTGTGCCGGCACGCACGAGAACACCGCGCTCGAAGACGTGCTGGCGGCTGGCGCCTTGTGCGAAATGTTGGAAGCAGGGTCATCGCGCGGCGATGACCGGACGAGGCAACGCGCCGTCCCTGCCCAATTCTCGGATTCGGCAGAAATTGCGCGACGCACCTACGCCCAGGCCCAATCGGATCTGGCGGCCACGGTGGCCACTTCGGAAAACGCACAACGGTTGCTGGCCATTCCCGAACTGCGCAACGACGTTTCGTTTTGCCTGCAACGCGACATTTTTCCCCTGGTGGCCCGATTGGGGGCTGATGGCGCCATCCGTGGTTGAGCACCGAAAATGATCAGGCCTTGCACTGATTCCGACGTTCCCGACATTTTCACCATCGTCAATGACGCCGCGCAGGCTTACCAGGGGGTGATTCCTCCGGACCGCTGACACGAGCCTTATATGCCGCTGGAGGAATTGCGCGAGGAAATCAGCCGGGGCGTTGAATTTTGGGGTTATGAGGCAAATCACCGGCTCGTCGGGGTCATGGGAATGCAGCCGGTCAAGGACGTCACCTTGATTCGGCACGCCTACGTCAAAACGGCGATGCACAATCAAGGTGTTGGCGGAAAACTGCTCAACCATTTGTTGGGACGGATCGAAGGCAAAATTCTCGTCGGAACCTGGTGGGCTGCCGGTTGGGCGGTCAGTTTCTATCAGAAACACGGATTTCAACTGGTCGGCACAGAAGAAAAGAATCGCTTACTGAGCACTTACTGGCAAATCCCCGCGCGGCAAATTGAAACCTCTGTGGTGCTGATTTATAACCGGCCTTGCCCGTTGTCGGCCAAGGGCCAAAACAGGCTCGACAAGCCAAATGTATAAAATAAACTCTATTTAAATAAGAAATCGGTTACAACACATAACCTGATTACTGCCAACCATATAGGATTCCAACATCGATAAGAATATGGTCGCCTCCAATATCCCCAGCGTTCCGGGTGCCTGGTACATTCGCGTGCTGCAACAACCAGCCACATTCATCGGCCTCGCCATTCTTTGCCTCGTCCTCGATTTTTTAATGGGGCCATACATCGCTTTCCCGTTTATCTTCATCATTCCCGTGGCCGTTTCCGCCGGGTTTTGTCGCTCGTACTACGCCTATTTTCTGGCGATCATCCAACCGCTGATTCGTCTGGGTTTTCCGGTCAGTTGGCAGGCCCCTTGGAATGCCGCCGATGCAATCATGAATACCGCCATTCGCATCGCCATTTTGGTGCTTGTTGCCTACCTGATCAACCGGACCGCCCGCCAGACGCGTGAACTGGCCCGACGGGTCAATTTACTGGAGGGCATTCTGCCGATTTGCAGCCTGTGCAAAAAAATCCGTGACGAGCGCGGCGACTGGCAGCCGGTGGAAATTTATGTTTCAAATCGTTCGGAAGCCTTGTTCAGCCACAGCCTTTGCCCCGACTGCCTGAACCGCGATTACATACAGGTTCAGGCCGACGGCTGAAATTCCCAACGCTGCCTGAAAATTGATTTCGTTTCGAATCAGCGTCTCCTCCATTAAACGACAAATTCCAGTTCCTGCCGGTGCGGAATCAGTCCGTGCTCGAAGGCCCGTCCCAGGAATCGGCGGATGGATTCCCGGCCCCGCTCACCATAATCGAGCGTCCAATGGTTGACGTACATGCCGACGAACCTGTCGGCAAGGTCGCGGCCCATGTCGCGCGCGTATTGCAGCGCGTGCTGCACCGCCTCGGCACGGTGATCGAGGCTGAATTGAATGCTCGCGGATAAAATCCCGGAGACGGTCTTGCGCACCTCCGGTGAAAATTTTTTGTGGATGACATTGCCACCCAACGGCAGGGGCAGGCCGTCATTTTCTTTCCCCCACCAGACGCCGAGGTCTTCGCAAACCACCAGCCCCTCGTTCCGGTACGTCAACTGGCCCTCATGAATGATGAGGCCGACGTCAGCCTGGCCGGAGCGGACGGTCTTGAAAATCTGGTCGAACGGCGCCACGACATAACTGAATTCCTTCGCGCTCCTGCCCAGCCAGAGTTGCAGGGCGAGGAAGGCGCTGGTCATCGTTCCCGGCACGGCGATTTTTTTGCCGGCGACTTCGGGCCTGGAAAAATTTTGTTTGGCCACGAGCATCGGACCGTAACCATCGCCCATGCTCGCGCCACTGGGCAACAGCGCGTATCGGTCGCTCAGATAAGCGTAGGCGTGCAGGCTGATGGCGGTGATGTCCAGTTCGCCGCGCGTGGCACGTTCGTTCAACGTCTGGATGTCCTGCAAAATATGCTCAAAGCGGAAACCGTGCGTCGGAATCAAATCCTTCGCCAGCGCGTAAAACATGAAGGCATCGTCGGGATCGGGCGAATGACCTAGCGTCAACGTCATTGATTGCATCGGCAGAAGCTAATTCAAACCGCGCGGGCTGTCACGACGGGAAGGTTTGCGGCGGCGGCGATTTGAAAGCTGAAAACGTCGGCGGGGCGAGTAACCCCATCGGCCACCTCGCCCCGCCCAACCCAGGTTTATATCAGGATTCGAGCCTGGTTGGCTTCACCGTCCTGATTCATTTCACGTTCCGGCGTCATCCACGCGCTTACGCACTGCCTAGCCCGGCCGCAACCAAAATTCACCTCCTCTTTCGCAATTTGCTTTGCGGGCAAACCTGACCGGCGTGTGCGCCGTGTTTCTCCACTGACAAACGACCCTTTTTACCCCACCCTTCCAAAGACCAATCCACTCACACCTCCCCGCGGTTGTCCGGGGCTCCCCACCCACATCACTCCTCGGTGACAACCGTTTCCCACCCACGCGCCCTCTTAAGCACCGTGCGTGCCGTTCGCTAATTTCGCGGAAATTTCGTGAAAACCCGTTGTATTTCGTGAATGTGATTTCCGGAGAAGACAAAAACGCTGTTGGTTTTTTCTCAGCGTGACCAAAAACTTCCGCGCCAAATTGCGGCTGAATGTGTTGACACCTTTCCTCACTTTCCTCTTCCCTTCAAAAGTGGTTGCTATAATCTCCGGCCCCATGAACCCGGAAGTAATGCTTTTTCGGTCGTGCCCGGCTTTGGATTGTTTATCCGCATTTTCAAGCCCGATCCACTTGTAACCCCGATTTCACCGGTTTCGTCTGTTACTCAACCAAAAATGGACTCAACTTGAACACAACAAAACGCAAACGATCCCACCCACAGGAGTCATCATGAACAAACAACTATCCCTTCTCGCGGTCGTCGCCGTGGCCATGCTGAGCGCCTGGCCGGCTATGGCCCAACACAAACGTCTCAGCCCGCACGAAACCATCAGCGCCGTCATTGATGGCAACCGGGTTACCATCACGTATGGTCGTCCTTACACGACCAGGCCCGGAACGACCGAGGCCCGCAAAATCTGGGGCGGACTCGTGCCCTATGGTGAACCCTGGCGCCTGGGAGCGGATGAAGCCACCCTGCTCGTTACCCAGGACCCGATCGAACTGGGCGGCAAGACCATTCCCGCGGGAGCTTACACTCTTTACATGGTGCCGGAGGAAAAAGGCGCGTCCCAACTGGCCATCAGCACACACCTCGGTGACTGGGGAATTCCGGTGGACACGTCGCACGATCTGGCGCGCGTTGACCTGAAAAGGGAAGCATTGGATAAGCCGGTGGACCAATTCACCATGGCCGTTACCAGGTCGTCCGGAGGCGGCGGCGTCTTGAAGATGATGTGGGAGAACACGGAATTTTCCGTGCCGTTCACCGTTAACAAGTAATTCAGTAAACTTCAACCATCGAACCCATGAATGCAAAATCGTTGCTTTACACGCTGGCTTTTGTTTGCGGACTGGCTTTTGTGTCCCGGTTGCCGGCACAAACGCCGGGGGTTGAATTCCCTGCCGCCAGCCCCGCTTGCACACTGAAACAGCGCGTCGGACTCACAGATATTGAAGTTGACTATTCACGGCCGGGAGTGAAAAACCGCACCATCTTTGGCGGCATCGTTCCCTACGGCCAGGTGTGGCGCACCGGTGCCAATCAAGCCACCAGGCTCACCTTCAGCACGCCGGTGAAACTGGAAGGGCATGAAATCCCCGCCGGCACCTATGCCCTCTTCACCATCCCCGGCGAGAACGAATGGACGATCGTCATCAACAAGGACGCCAACCAATGGGGCGCTTTTCAATACAACGAGAAGGATGATGTCGTGCGGTTCAAGGTGACGCCGGTGACGTTGATGGACACGCGCATTGAGACTTTCACCATCGAATTCAACCATATCCGCGATGAATCGGCGGTGCTCAATTTGGTCTGGGACAATACTGTCGCCCCGATCCGGTTGGAAGTGGAGGTTGCCAGCAAGCTCGTTCCGCAAATCGAGGCGGCCATGGCAGCGTCCGGCAAAAAAACGGACGGCTTTTATTTTCAGGCCGCCACGTTCTACTACGATCACAACCTGGACCTGAAGAAGGCCCTCGATTGGGTCAATGCCGGGCTGGCGGATAATCCCCGGATTGCCTTCGAAATGTTCCACCTGAAGGCCGAGATTCTGGCCAAACTGGGAGACAAGGAAAACGCGATCGTGGCGGCCAAACAGTCCACCGAATTGGCGCTTAAGGCTGAAGGTCCCGCCAGTTCATTTCCGAAAATGAACCAGGACCTCATCTCCAGCTTGCAGGAATGACCTCCACGGCACTCATTTCCGCACCCGGGCTGCGCTCACGTCAGACGCGGCCTTTCCTTTTTGTTCTGGCCTGCGGCATTGCGGTGTTGAGTGCGCCACTCGCGGCCGCCGCCGCCTCAACACCCTCGTCAGTAATTCTCCGGGATCTGTATAACTTCGACGAGATGGGCAGCGTGCTCTACGTCGCGGCACATCCCGACGATGAAAACAACGAGTTGATCGCCTGTCTCTCGCGCGGACGCCATTACCGCACCGCCTATCTTTCGCTCACGCGCGGCGACGGCGGCCAAAACGTGCTCGGCCCGGTGTTCGGCGACGAATTGGGCGTCGTCCGCACCGAGGAACTGCTCGCCGCCGGGCGCGTTGACGGAGCGCAGCAGTTTTTTTCCCGCGCGGTTGACTTTGGTTTTTCCAAGGATTACCGGCAAGCGCTTCGCATTTGGAACGAGCAGGAGGTGTTGGCCGACAACGTGCGCGTCATCCGCGAGTTCCGGCCCGACGTGGTCATCACGCGCTTTTCCCTCATCCCCGGCGGCACGCACGGACATCACACCGCCTCGGCGATTTTGGCATTGCAGGCTTTCAAAATTGCCGGCGACTCGAACGCGTTTCCCGACCAGCTCCGCGAGGGACTGACGCCGTGGCAGCCCAAGCGCATCCTCTGGAACGTGGGCGGATTCCAGGGTAGCGAGACCAACGGAACCCCGCTCGTTCGGATCAACGACGGCGGGACGGATCCGCTGTCCGGCGAGTCGTTCGCGGAAATTGCCGCGCGCAGCCGTTCGATGCACAAAACCCAGGGCTTCGGAGATTTTGCCGGCTTTCGCGGCGACAACGGCCCCCGATTCGATGCCTTCGAACTTCTCGCCGGTGAACCGGCAACCAATGATATCATGGACGGCGTGGACACGACCTGGTCGCGGGTTCCGGGTGGCGCGGAAATTGGGAAACAGGCTGACGACGTCATCGCGAAATTTAATCCGCAAGACCCGGCTGCCAGCGTGACCACTTTGTTGGAAATCAAAAAACTTCTGGCTGGCCTGGCTGACGACGATCCGGTGGTCAGCGAAAAGCGCCGGCAATTGGACCAGATCCTTCAGGCATGTCTTGGTCTGACCGTGCAGACGGCCATTCCGCAAGCCGAAGTTGTCCCCGGCGAGACGCTCAATATGCATCTGACGGCGACGGTCAGCTCGGACATAGTTCCCATCCGTTGGGTGGCGGCGCGGTATCCGGCCATCAAGACCGAATTTGCCGTGGGCGCAGACCTTTCAACCAACCAGGCTGTCAGCCGCGACTCGACGGAAATACTTCCGGCCGATACGCCGTTGAGCCAGCCGTATTGGCTGCGCGAGGATCATACCGCCGGCATGTTTCGCGTGGATGATCCTGCGCTCATCGGCCGGCCGGAAAATCCCCCGGTCTTTCCGGTGGAACAAATTTTTGACGCAGGCGGGCAGACTTTGATTGTGCCCGACCAGCCGGTGCAGGTCACGGCCAACCGGGTCGGAGGTGAAACCCGAAATTTGGATGCGATTTCGCCGGTGTCACTCAAACTGGCATCCGACGTCAGCTTGTTCGCTCCCAAGGCCAGGCGCCCGGTAACGGTGGAGGTGACCGCTGCGCGGCCCGACACCACCGGCACTTTGCGCCTGGACACGCCGGCGGGTTGGAAGGCCGTGCCCGCGACGCAATCGTTCCATTTGAGGGCCGCCGGAGACAAAGCCCAATTTACGTTCAAAGTTATCGCGCCGGCGGAACCAACAACCGCCAATATTACCGCCGAAGCCGAGGTCAGTGGCAAGACCTTCGACAACGAACGC
Organism: uncultured bacterium; assembly: GCA_963723125.1. Taxonomy (GTDB): domain Bacteria; phylum Verrucomicrobiota; class Verrucomicrobiia; order Limisphaerales; family UBA11358; genus UBA11358. Next base: position 10,615 of record CAVRPQ010000006.1, on the reverse strand, counting down.
GTGGTCATCAACTATTCGCACATCCCGCTGTTGCTGTTGCAACCACCCGCCCGGCTCAAGGCCGTCTGCCTGAACCTTGCCATCCGGGGCCATCGTGTCGGTTACCTTCCCGGCGCCGGCGATGATGTGGCTCAGGGTCTGACGGATATGGGTTACCAGGTTGCCACACTCAGCGGCGATGACCTGACAGCGAATCATCTTAAGAAGTTCGATGCCGTGGTCATCGGTGTGCGCGCGTTCAACGTCCGCTCGGACCTGGTTTCCCATTTGCCCGCCTTGTTCGCCTACGTCGCTGAGGGCGGCAACGTCATCGAGCAATACAACCGTCCCGGCCGCGACCTGAAGACCGACCAGCTCACGCCTTACCGCCTGCGCCTTTCCAGCGACCGCGTCACGGACCCAACCGCAGCCATGACGTTTCTCGCGCCGGACCATCCGGTGCTGAACACGCCCAATAAAATCACCAGCGCCGATTTCGACGGTTGGATTCAGGAACGCGGGACTTATTATCCCGACCAGTGGGATGCGCACTTCACGCCGATTCTCGCGTGCAGCGATCCCGGCGAAGCGCCACTGCCAGGTGGATTGCTCGTCGCCAAATACGGCAAGGGGTATTTTGTCTATACCGGGCTGGTGTTTTTCCGGGAGCTTCCTGACGGTGTGCCCGGCGCTTACCGTTTGTTTGCCAACCTGGTTTCCCTCGGCAAATGAAGCCGCCGCCGCTCGATCCGCCCGCTCCCGCGCCTCAAGGTAGGGCGCGTCACTCCGTGCGCGCCGTCGGGAATGAATCGAACGCCTCCGTTGACAATCGCAGCGCGCAGAGGACTGACGCGCCCTACCAAACGAATTCGGACGAATTGACCAGTCTGCCGTGGCTGCGCACCTGGCGCGGCGTTTACCTTTTTGTCTTCGGCTGTTTCGTTTTGTGGGTGCTGCTGCTGCTCGCGCTGACGGTAAGCTATTCATGAACGTCCTCGATTTTGTCGTCCTCATCGGCAGCCTGCTGGCCATTGCCGCCTACGGCGCCTGGCACACGCGCCGTCATCGGAACCTGAACCACTATTTGCGGGGCGACGAAACGGTCGGCTGGCTGACCATCGGCATTTCGGTCGCGGCCACGCAGGCGAGCGCCATCACATTCATTTCCACGCCGGGCCAGGGATACGAAAGCGGGCTGGATTTCGTGCAGAATTATTTCGGGATGCCGCTGGCGCTGATTCTCATCGCCGCGGTCTTCCTGCCGATTTACCGGCGGTTGAACGTTTATACCGCCTATGAATATCTGGGGCACCGTTTTGACTCGAAAACCCGTTTGCTGGGCGCTGCCTTGTTTCTCGTATCGCGCGGCCTGGCCGCCGGCATCACTATTTACGCGCCGGCCATCATTCTCTCCACCGTGCTCGGCTGGCGCCTGGACCTCACCATTATCCTGAGCGGATTGCTGGTGATTATTTACACCGTCACCGGCGGCAGCCAGGCGGTGACCCTGACCCAGAAGTGGCAAATGGCCATCATCTTCGGTGGCATGATGGCGGCGTTTGTCATCCTGTTGATGAAATTGCCGACCAGCCTCGGCGACGCCTTCACCATTGCCGGTGGTTTCAAAAAACTGAACGCGGTGAGTTTTTCAGCCGATCTCCACCGGCGTTATACGTTCTGGACCGGTTTGCTCGGCGGATTTTTTCTATCGTTGTCCTACTTCGGCACCGACCAGTCGCAGGTGCAACGTTACCTTTCCGGCTCGTCCCTGCGCGAAAGCCGGCTGGGCTTGATGTTCAATGCCGTGCTGAAGGTTCCCATGCAGTTCTTCATCCTGCTGCTCGGCGTCATGGTGTTTGTCTTTTATCAATTTGAACAACCGCCGGTCTTTTTCAACCACGCCGCCTGGCAACAAGCCGTCCGCCACGATCCCGGCGAAAAACTTCAGGTGCTGCAACAGCAATTCAACACGGCTTACGCGCAAAAGGGACAATTGATTCACCAGTGGCTCGACGCCAAACACGCCGGAAATCGCGAGGCCGAGGCCGCCGCGCAGACGCAGGCCTTGGCGGCGCTGGAACATGTCAACGCCGTGCGGGACGAAGCCAGGGGCGTGATGCAGAAAGAGGATCCCGGTGTGAGCAGCAACGACGCCGATTACGTCTTCGTCACGTTTATCCTCGACCACCTGCCGCACGGCTTGATTGGGCTGCTGATCGCGGCCTTCTTTGCCGCCGCGCTCCAATCGAAGTCCGCCGAACTGAGCGCGCTCGGTTCGACCACGACGGTTGATTTTTACCGGCACCTGCTCAAGCGTGAAGCCAGCGACGCTCACTACGTCGTTGCGTCCAAATGGTTCACCTTGTTCTGGGGCCTGGTTGCGCTCGCCTTCGCGCTGTTCGCGAACCTGGTGGAGAATTTGATCCAGGCCGTCAACATCGTCGGCTCGGTTTTTTACGGCGTGGTGCTGGCCCTGTTTCTGGTCGCGTTCTTCCTGAAACGCATCGGCGGCACGGCGATTTTCTGGGCGGCGCTGGTGGCGCAGACGCTCGTCTTCATCCTCTATTTTTCGCTGAGCATCAGCTATCTCTGGTATAATTTCATCGGCTGCGCGGCCTGTGTGCTCTTGAGCCTGATTTTGCAGGCGGTAATTGGCAACCACGCAAAATCCATGAGGACCGGAGAGGAACTATGATTTTGCAGGCATTTCCAAATGATTTTGCAGGTGCTGAAGTGACCAGACTCATTTTAATTCCGGATTCAACCAACCACCTCACCCGGGCCACGGGGTTTGTCTTGAACCCTGCACCCCTCATCCGGCCTTTGGCCACCTTCTCCCGCTCCCGCAAGCGAGGGATTGGTTCCCCCAACTTTGTTGGCGGAGAGGGAGGGACTTTGGCCGCCTTTCCGAAAAATCTCGGGCTGGATTGGCTGTGCCGTCATTCGCAAAACAGTACTGTTACCGTAGCCTGTCCTCTCTTGGGGGAGAGGAAACAGGTGAGGGCGAACGTCAGCACAAACACAAATTTTTCTTTTTAATGATGCCTGGCGCCCCTGTCATTTGTTTTGGCCAGCAGCCGTGCGGGTTTTTCCCGAAACGTTACTTCGTTGCCAAAATCCGGACGGCTCGCCGGCTGCAATCTGAAATCGGTGGTGAAATCATTTATTTCTGCCACGACAGCGACCATGACCCGCGCGAGACGCAGACCATCCTGCGCCATCGCAAAACCCACGAGCCGGCGCAACTCAACTTTGCCTTCACCAACCGGCTGCAACGGAAATTTTCGCCGCAATACCTCAAACAGATTGTCCCCGGCTGGCAGGACAAGACGGCGCTCCAGTTGCCGAATTACGTCGGACACCCGCTGATCAATATTTTCCAGAAAGTTTCCACCACCAACATCGCCGATTTCTGCCTCGAAATGTATCGCGGCCTGGGGCTGCTCGACGGCCTTCGGGTGGTGCGTTCGAGCGATCCGACGGTGCGCCGCGCCGCCTGCGACGTTGATGAGTTCTTTGTTGATGTGCCATACGAAGGCGAAATTGTGCGCGCGCGGTTTAACGTCGGAGCGCCGGTCTCCGACCCGGCGCGCATCGGTCACACAACGCAGAAAAGCGCCGGGTCGGAGACCGGCGTTCCGACGCTTTCCTTGCACGAAGGCGGCAATTCCTACATCACGTTGCCGGCGGCGGCGTTTGGCAAGGACCAGGTCAGCCCGACGCGTGACACCCGGCTGCGCTGGATGCAATCGGTCGTGCATGCCACGCATTACGTTGCCGGGCCGGGCGAAACGGCCTATCTTCACCGGGAAGAAACACCGGAAATCACCTTTGTAAATCGAGAAACGATTGAACGGCCCGATGAAGCCGACACCGAAATCCCGTCCTGAACCCGCGCCTCTGCTGGCCTTCGGTGCGCATCCCGACGACATCGAATTCGGTTGCGGCGGCGTCATTGCCAAAGAAACTCATGCCGGCCGCATCGCGCACTTCGTTGTTTGTTCGCGCGGGGAAGCTGCATCGCACGGCTCGCCGGCACAACGGGTAATTGAGGCGAACCGGTCCGCCGCGCTGTTGGGGGCCAGGCTCGAATTCATCGAACTGGACGGCGATGCGCATCTCGAAGTCCGTGCCGCCCACGCCATCAAACTGGCGGGTATCATCCGCCGTGTGCGACCGGGCGTCGTGCTCGCGCCGAGCCTGGTCGAAAACCAGCATCCCGATCATTCGCGGCTCGGACAATTGGTGCGCGATGCCTGCCGGCTGGCCCGTTATGGCGGCGTCAGGGAATTGCGCCGCGCTTCGCCCCATGCGATTGAACAATTGTTTTACTATGCGGTGACTCCGGAAGCCGAGCCGCCCAGCCTCACGCCGGTGTTCATTGACGTTTCCGCGCCGGAAATCCTGAAAGTCTGGACGGTGGCGATGGAAGCGCATGCTTCGCAAGCGGCAACGCGCAACTACGTGGAGTTGCAACTGACCCGGGCACGATTGCGCGGATTGCGCGCCGGTGTCGGCCATGCCATTGCCTTGTTTCCCAACGAACCGCTGGTGCTGGATTCGCTCGCGCAAGTGAGTAATACGGCAAGGAAATTTTAAATAGCGCAAACGGGATGACCCTATGACAGGAAAGATGCTTGTAGAGAATGCGCGAAAGGCAAAAAGAAAATTATGTGCAAAATGCTCCAAGTTCGCCGGGGCTGCGACGACGGAGATTTTAAGAAGTGCATTAGCTAGAGAAGGAATAACCACCTCCGCTCGAGATGTTTTTATTCGCGGTGTCGGCTTGGAAATTGACCTTGTAATTACCCGTAAAACCGTCAAACCGGAAATGGGCTTGATATACGAACCAAGAGACGTTGCCTTAGCACTAGAAGTTAAGAAAAGCGGTTCGTATGGCAAAGAAGGCCTTGAAAAAATTAAGAGTGATTTTAAGAGGCTCAAGAGAGTCGGTGTCGAATGTGCGTATGTATCATTTGAAGACCGTGAAAACTACAAATGGAAACCTACAGAAGAGAAGCTTGGTGGATTTAAATGTTTCACGTTCGCGTGGCACAAAGATACGGATAGCTCGTTTGCAGAGACTGGGGCTTGGGAGCGCTTGGTGGAATACTTGAAGAAAACTCGTAGCGGCAAATTTCGCCGTAAGAGCCAAACAAAATGAAAATCGGCATCGCCTGTTACCCGAGCGTTGGCGGCAGCGGCATCCTCGCCACGGCGCTGGGCGAGGAACTGGCACGACGCGGACACGAAATCCATTTTTTTAGCTACGAACGTCCGTTCCGCCTGCCGGAGAATGCGCCGCGGCTGCATTTCCATCCGGTGGTCATCAATGAATATCAATTGTTCAAGTATCCCGATTACACCTTGCCGCTCTCGGTGCGGATGGCCGAAGTCAGCCGCGATCATCGGCTGGATGTGCTGCACGTTCATTACGCTGTGCCCCACGCGACGGCGGCCATCCTCGCCAGGTCCATGCTCCCACCAGAATTGCAGCCGCGCGTGGTGACGACGTTGCACGGTACCGACACGACTTTGCTGGGCAGTGATCCGGGCTACGGCCCGGCCATCCACCACGCGCTCACCTGCTCGGATGCCGTCACCGTCGTGTCGGAATTCCTGAAACAGGAAACCCAGCGCGTGCTCGGTTTCAACGGGCCGTTGGAGGTCATTCATAATTTTTTTACGCCACGCCTGCCGCGCCGTTCGCGCGAAGAAGTTCGCCGTGAACTGGGCATAGCGGACAACGAGGTGATGATTCTTCACTCCTCAAACGTCCGGCCGGTGAAGCGAATTGATCTATTGCTCGAAACGGTTGCCCGGGTCCACCCGCGTGAGGTGTTCAAGCTCGTGGTTCTGGCGGGCGGCGATTTCGCACCGTACGCCGGCGACGTGCGGCGGTTGGGATTGGCAGACCGCGTCATCGTCCGCGAAAAAGTGAATGAAATCGAAGACTACCTGCAGGCGGCCGATTTGGGACTGTTCACCTCCGAAACGGAGAGCTTCTGTTTGAGCATCCTCGAAGCCATGTTTTTCGGTTGTCCCAGTGTCGCCCGGCGCGCGGGCGGGATTCCGGAGGTGGTCCAAGACAAGGTGAGCGGATTGCTGGTGCCTTCCGCCGATCCGGACGCCCTCGCCCGGGCAATTGAAAATTTGATCCGGGAGCCCAAACGCCGGATGACGATGGGGCAAGCCGCCCAACGCCGTGCCCGCGAATTATTTTCCGCCGACGCCATCGTACCCCGCTACGAAGCGCTTTACCAACGCGTCTGCGGTTGACGATTTCAGCAAGCTTTGTGTACCCCGCCTGCGCTGAGCTTCGGCGCGGCAAGTTGCGCTCTTTGCGTTTGGAAAAATCCGCGCGCAAGTTCGCGCTTTCATTTGGATTCTTTCGGGACTAGCGTTTTCCGCTGACGCCGGTGTGGCGAAATGGCAGACGCACAGGACTTAAAATTTTCAAAATCGCACTTTCTGACCACTTCTCGCGACTTCTTCTCACACGCGCTTCCGCTAATTTTTACAGGCATATTTACAATTTTAGTCTGATTTCGCCGCACCCCTAAAATGGGTGGCTTTCCGACCCCGAAAGTGGCACAAAAAGTGGCACAGAAAAATCAACAGACTCACAGGACTCAGTCCCAGTGGAGTCTGTTTTTTGGGGACGGACGCACAGGACTTTGTTTTCTGGGTTTCTATTTTTGGAGGTGAGACGCACGGGACTTTGCATCTATGAAGTCTTTGCATTGAAATGTGCCACTTTAATATTCTCGTCCGCCGCGTAACGCTCGTTCGTCAAGAAATTTACAAATCTCTCGATGTGCCACTTCCCCAAAAAATTAACGGTGTTTTATGCCGAACGATCTTTTCGAGACGGTGTCTTGTGCTCCTGCGCAAATTCCCCGGCGACAACTCGGCGATGAAATTCATCTATGGCTTCTTGGGTGAGGTATTGCCGACCGGCGATGTTGACGGTTTTAAGCCAGCCTTTTTTCCGCCAGCGCCACGCCGTAATTGGTGTCACCCCGACCCGCTCCAACCACTTTGAAAGACTGATTACGGAGCTGGTGATCGGTGATGAATTTGAATTTGTCGCGTTCATAAACGAAAAAGGATGTCATGGTTACTACTGCGTGTCGGACTTTCTCGTCCCCCCTGATTTCGCGAGTCGCGCCAGTTTCCTGGCGTTCTTGATACGCCAGTGCCGGTGAATGGCCGCCACCACCTTGTCGAGCCAGCTTATATCGGTAAGCTGTTGTGCGAGCACATCACGCGAATAATGTTTCACGCAATAACGCTGTGGACGGCCCAGCGGCTTGATCAAGCCTGCCCGCGACAGTGGCGGGATGATGTGCGTGGCGACCCCCAGCGCGTCGGCAACTTCCTCCTTTGTCATGGTGGCGTGGTATTTTTCCAACGGTTGAATTTTCAACGGTGAATCAGCAGTCATACACTTTTCTTGGTTAAAGTGAGGGTGACGGCGGTAATGAGGGTGTCATACACGGCACCCAAACGGCTATCCGCCGACATTACAAAACTCAATTCGTATTCCTGAAGCCGGTGTTCCAGCCGTTTTAGACCGCTACCCAGAACGATGACCTCGGCACACCCAAAATGGATGGACATTTTCTCCGGCGGTGCCTCCGGTTCCTTGTCCAAGGCCGGGTTGGCCGTTCTTTCGGCATACAAGAACTGCGCGTAAGGCAGCAGATAGCTGATGCCATCGTCGGTGAGCACTGCGACTGCGGCGGCGTTGGGATCGTGGCCGAGGCACGGATTGTCGCGCGGGCTAGACGCTGATGCGATGGGTGGATTGTCGTTGGTGTTCGTTTGGCTTGATTTCATAGCTGCTCCTCTTCGGTGGTTTCGATTGAAATTGCTTGGCTTGATGCGCTGGCGGAACCGTTTCAGGAAACGATTGCCGCGCTGCAAAATGGTTTGGAGGAAGTCACGTTGCGGCATGGCCTCAACCGCCGCCAGCCGCGCACTGGAATGGGTGACGTGCAAACGTAATAATTGCGAATCATCGGTAAAGATTTGGCAGCGCTCGCGCCCGCGCGAGATGCTGACGTAAAATTGTTCCTGATTGATGGCGGGCAGCGAACGCGACGAGGCGACCAGCAAAACTTCATCCACGGTCTTGCCCTGGGCGGCATGGGATGTGACGGCGTAGCCATGCGTGAAGGTGCGATAATCGGCAGGAATCACCCGGCCATCGGCCAGCAGAACGGAATCGCCCTGAATCGCCCGCACCTCGACGAGTTCGCCATTGATAAATCGTTTGCCGGACGTGTTGGCTTGCAGCAACAGCTTGTCCCCGGCGGCGATTTTCAATTTCCGTTTCTCTCCCACATCACAGGCGATGCCTGCAACCAATGGAAAAATGTTTTCGGAACCATCCGTGTGTTGAACTTTGAGTGAATCATTCTCAACGGCGACCACTAACACCGTTTCATTTTTATCAAAGCCGTGCGTTGTCCGGTGAAAATGGATGGCCATGCCGGGACGGTATTGCCGCGCATCGCGCTTCTGTGCTTCGGTCCACGACAATGAATCAAAGACCTGAAATTCTTTTTCCTCACCGGCCAGCCGACCTGACGTTTTCAAAGCGGTGCGGATTTTTTCCGTCACCGCCTCGATTTCATTCCACGTTGGTGCAACCAGCAGCGCGGACTTATTTTCTGCCAACGCTTTCAAATACGATTTCGCCGCCGAGTCGTGAAGATCATGGTGGCCGTCAGCAAGAACCTCTGCCACCGCACCAATGCGTTCCAACTGCGCGAACGCTTCCACGGTGCGTTTCTGCGCCGCCAGTTCCACGGCCTTGCGATACGCTGCCTTGCGTTGCCGCCGGATGGCCGTCAACTGGCCGGATTTGAAATTGGAATGCCGTTCCAAAATCCGCAGCGCATCGCCACGCGCAACCGAAGCGTGCTGCCCTGTGTCGCCGGACAAAATGATGCGCGCATCGCGCGCGCAATCAAACAGCCGTTTCATGTCATCTATTCCCACCGCCCCGGCTTCATCCAATACCACCAATTGCCGTTCGGACAGAACCGGTTTCGTCAGCAGCAGGCTTTGCAGTGTCTTCGCCTCGAATCCCTCTTTACGCAAAACATCCGTTGCCGCCGCCGTTGGCGCGCAGAACAGCGGTTCAATCTTCGCCTCTTTGCAGGCGGCGACCAACTCGCGCAACGCCGTGGTTTTGCCACTGCCGGCCAGACCGCGCAGGCCGGTGATGCGGTCACTGGTGCGCAGGACATGGTAAATCGCCCGGCGTTGATCTTCGCCCAGCCAGTCCGCAGGCCGGAAACCGGGATGTAATCGGCGCAACGGCATCGCAGGCCGCATTGACCGTCTGAATCAAATCCAATTCCGTTGCCAAAATCTGTGGCGTGGATACTCCACGCTCGGTTTTGACCAGATGAGCCGAATACTTCGCCGCTTCTTTCAACGCCGGCAAATCCAGTTCACCCGGATGCTGTGCCAGCGCCACGCCCAATAGTTCATGTTCTGGCACGACCGACTTGCGCTCGAAAACATGGGCGACGGCGTAATTCAGGGCTTGGTTTTCCGGTTCAAACCGGCGGACTTGCCGGACGGGTTGAACCGACGTGGTGAGTTTTTGCAGCGCCTGCAATTCATCGGGCTGCAATTGTGCCAACTGCTGCTCGCGAACCTCGGCGGTCGAGATGCCCTTGATCTTTTTCGCCCGGCTCTGATGCACCGCCAGGGCAATGGCATTATTCGACAATTTGCGCCCCAGCTTTTGTTCCAGTTCCCGGACCACCGCGTCACGTTGCTGGGAGCGTTTGGAAAATCGTTTCAACACCGCATCGCTCACGCCCTCGATTTCAAAGCCGTGTTTCGCCGGACGAATGCGGTAGCCGATCTGCTGAACCCGCTTCGCCAGTTCATTGCGATAAACCGCCGTGCCGTAACGAATCGCGTCATACATGCCGCCCGCCTGCAATGCCTTCCAGCGCTTTTCCGTTTCATCAAAGGTGGCGTTGAACACCGTGAGATGCGTGTGCAACAGCGGGTCGAGCGCCCGGCTGCTCGTGTGCGTGAACGCGGCGGCGACCAGATTGCCGGTGGTGCGGTCACGTTGGTTGCCCTGCTTGCGCACCCGTGTTGCGGCAAAAGTTTCGAGTTCGCGGAACGCAATGCGCGTCGCTTCCTCATGTGCCGACACCAGCCGGTCGTCATCCATCGTCACCGCCAGCACCGAAACCGATTTCGGCGCGGAACAGGTGAAATCATAAAATACGCGCCGCTGATTGGTTTTTTCCTGCCGCAGCGTCAGACGTTTATCGTCATTCGGATTTTTGTTTTCACACAGCGCGTGAAATTGTTCACGCGTGACGGCATTGTTTAACCCCAGCCGTTCCGCGCCCGCACCGATCCACTGGCCGGGCCGGATTTCACCGGCGGCGTAGTAGTCGTTCTGCGCCAGATGCTCGTCGAAGTAGCCTTCGGCATCCGCCAGATTTTTTTGTGCGACGGCTGTGAACATAACGCGCGATATTAGCGGTTTTTCAAATGGCGTTATGCCCCGTTGGCACAATCGTTATTTTCTTTCTGTCATTCATTTTCCGATTGCTCATTCTGCCTGAACCCATTTGGCGCAAGGTGTGCC
>CAVRPQ010000005.1:0-305812 GCA_963723125.1 uncultured bacterium | reverse complement strand
TAAGCTGCGTCGAAATCAAAACCAACTCCGTTGTGATAGACGTTGGCGGCCAACGCCACGAAATATTTTATTTCGACAAACCTTGAGGCCGAAAACCACCACGACCTTAAAATTTAAAAAGGCTTGATTCCGAATTTGTTTATTCGGGAGGGCGTGTTTTTTTTGCTTCGAGCCGGGTTGCGCAAAATTTCAACTTCGGCCGGCGCGGAACACAGACGCTTCTCATTAAAATAAAAGTCCTAACACCCTTTTGGGTTGGCTCGGTATCTGCTAAGGGCTTCCACATTGGACTAAAAACCAATAAAAACAAAAAATATGAAATCGAAAATGCTAATTGCCACGCTGTGTGTGGGACTTGTCTCGCAACGGTGGGCTATGTCTCAAACTGATACCAACAGTGTCGCGACGAATGAACCCGCGATGAGTGAGTCAGCCCCTGCTGCCGAAACCACGGCCGCCGTTGCCACCAACACGACTAATACGGCCGTGACGCCGGCCGCCAGCACCGATACGTCTTCCCCGGTGCGACCAGCAGCAACGAAACCGCCGGTGTTACCGCCAGACCGCACCGGCCATGACCGCAACGAACGCAGAGCCTTCAAGCGCGGAGGGCGCCAGCGGAACTGCCAGTGCCGCACCAACCTGCCGACCGTGTTGCCGATTCAATTCCAAGATGTTCCGATCACCACGGCCATCGAAAATCTGGCCCGCCTGGCCGACATCAATTACCTGCTCGACCCGAAAATTGGCTATGGCCAGCCCGATCAAAATGGGCAGATCAAACCGGAACCGACCATTTCTGTCCGCTGGGAAAATGTCTCCGCCCGCCAGGCGCTGCTGGCGGTGTTGGATAATTACAACCTCCAACTTGTTGAAGACCCGAAGACCAAAATTGGCCGCATCAGCATAAAAAACCCCAATGCGCCGCCGCCGCTGATTACCCGGGTCATTCAACTCAAATATGCCAGTGTTTCCAATATAGAAGTTTCGGTGGAAAGCGCGCTGACCGACAAACGAAGCAGGGTGGTGCCTGACTCGCGTACCAGTCAGTTGGTCGTTGTCGCCACTGAAAACGAACAAGACGCGGTGGACACGTTGGTTGAGCAGCTTGACAAACCCACCCGCCAGGTCTTGATCGAAACCCGTTTGATGGAAGTTTCCAGCTCGCCGCAAACTACCAAAGGTATTGATTGGTCGGGGACTTTGTCGGCACAGAACGTTTCGTTTGGTAACAATCTCCTCAACACGGCCACGCCAAACGCAAGCACGGCGCCGGGCTTCAATTCGCCCCTTGGTTTCTCGTCGAATGTACTCAGTGGAATTCTTCAAAATCCTGGAGTTATTGCATCAACAGTTGGACCTGGTTTCTTTGGTACGGCAGGATTTCTCAATGCGGACGGAGTCAATGCTGTGCTTTCTTTCTTGAACAGTGACTCCGACGCCCAAACCATCGCCACTCCCCGTGTGGTAACGTTGGATAATGAAACCGCGCATATTGAAGTCACGCGTGCTTCGCCAATCTTTGCCACGACCGCCGGCACCCAGGGTTCACCCGGTGGTTCGCAAGTGTCCTATACCAACCTGGGAACTATCCTGGACGTCACCCCGCGCATTTCCGCCAATGATTACATCTGGCTCAAGGTTGAGCCGGAAGTTTCCAGTATATTCGACACCGTCACAAAAATTGTTGCCGGTGTGGAAAACCAGGCGGACGAATATGATGTGCGCAGGGTTGTGACCCAGGTTTTAATTCCCAATGCGAATACGCTCGTCATGGGCGGCTTCATCAAGGACAACACCGCAAACATTTACACAAAGGTGCCCGTCCTGGGTGATATTCCAGTCCTTGGGTACGCGTTTCGGTCTGAAAATAAAAGTATCACAAAGGATAATCTGCTGATTTTCATTACCCCAACGATTGTCAAAGACACTGACTATCAGCCGACGTCAACGGAGTTCCTGCAGTCCAGTCCCTTGGCGCCAAAGGCGCCCATGAATCCCAAGACACATGGAATAGCGCCAAGCCTTATGACTGGAGCAATCCGAAAGATACAGACCCTTATTACGACATAGCCAATCAACCGGCATCCAAATGGCAGGAGCCCGGCAAGGTGGCCGAGCCTTCGACAATGACGAATTCGGCGATTAATCTTAATCCATGATGGAAACCGATTCTCGACGGCGCGCTCAAAAAGAGCGCGCCGTTTTGCTTTTTAGCAGGATGAATTTTCGACCGCCACCTTCTTCAAGTAATCAAACGAATAAATCCCCGTGGTATGCCCGTCCGCCCAGACCGGCTGAATGGCATAGCCACCCACGATGACGAACCGGACCAACTGAAATGCCGTCGGCGTCAATGGTCGTTCGGGATTTTTATAAACGTTGCCCATGATGTCCATCTCGCCCTTGCAGCCGGCGCAGGGACAACGTCGCCGCAACTTTTCCAGCGGAATGAAACTCTCGCCGCCGTCGTCCCATTTGATGGCCAGTTCGTTGCCGATTTGCTGAATGTCCAGCGGTCGCATCAGCTTTTTTTCAACAGCCGCTCAAAGGCGGCCAGCGTTTCCGGACTGACGTGATGTTCGATGCCCTCGGCGTCCAGTTCGCGCCGCTTTTTCGGAAATGCCGAGCGAATGCAAAAAAGCCACCACCGTTTCATGCCGCCGCTTGCATCTCCTCCGCCAGCTTGCGCCCGGCGTCGGTCAGAAAAATGGCGCGGTAAGGCTTGGTGTTCACGTAACCCGCCTGTTGCAGGCGCGCCAGCGTGCGGTTGACCGTCACGTGGGTCACGCCCAGCCGCCGCGCCAGGTCCACCACGCGCGCCTCGCCGAGCGCCGCCGACAGATCGGCGATGGCTTCGACGTAATCCTGCGCGGTTTCCGCCGGCGCGGTCGCGGCGCGAACGGCGGAAATTTTCGGCCTGCGGCAGCGGCGGGCGCGCGGCGCGGATTGCGCCGGATGATTTGCGGGTGGCACGCGGCATAACCCGGAAAATAAATCCCAAGCCGCTTTATTAGTCGAGGTTTTATTTTGTAACCAAAGCTACATTCTTGTTGACAGCCGCAGCTTGAATTGTATCTAGTGCTACATAATTTTGTTTATGGTAAAAAAATTGCCATCGCGGGCTCGCCGCCGGCTTGATCGGCCCGCCGGCGGCGGGGCCACGCGCAGGAGGCACCCTTGCCGGACAAAAGCGGCTACAATCTTTTCAATCCCGTGCCGGAAAATTTGATGCGCGAATTGAGTCCCGACCGGCCGGACGAAACCGAGTCGCCTTACACGGTGGACGCCGGCCATTACCAGTTGGAAATGGATTTTGCCAATTTCACCTACGACAAATCGGACGGCACGACCACGAAGGCGTGGGACGTTGGCGATTTCAATTTCAAAGCCGGATTGCTCAACAATGTGGATGTCCAGTTCGTCTATGACAATTACCTGAATGTGCAGACGAAAGACAGTTCGGGCAATTCAACCACGCAGTCGGGCTTCGGCGATTTCACCACGCGGCTGAAAATCAATTTGTGGGGCGATGACGGCGGGAAGACGGCATTTGCGCTTCTGCCTTACGTCAAGTTTCCGACGAGCACGGATAATCTTGGAAACAACGCGGTCGAAGGCGGCATGATTTTTCCGCTGGCGGTGAGCTTGCCGCATGATTTCGATTTGAGCTTGGAAACGGCGGCCAGCTTGATGAAAAATGATGACAACGGCGGCTACCACGAGGAATTCATCGCTTCCGCCAGTCTGGACCATCCCATCATCGGCAAGTTGAGCGGCTATTTGGAATTTTTCAGCAACTTCACCACGGAACGTCACGCCGGCTGGGTGGGAACGGTGGATACCGGTCTGGAATATCTGGTGACGAAAAACATCCAGCTTGATTGCGACTGCTACTTTGGCGTGACGCCAGCGGCGGCCGATTACAATCCGTTTTGCGGAATCACCGTGAGATTTTGACAATGGAACAGGACTTTATGAGCAAAGACAACAACACACCCACGGACTTGATTGAACCTGCGGCGGCCAAAGTCGCCGTGGTTTCGCGCCCCGGTGCCATGTCGCTGGAAGGAATGCACGGCAGCGTAAAAGTGCCTCACAGTAAAGCCGGCTTCTGGAAGCAAATGGCCGCCTACTTCGGCCCGGCGATTTTGGTCAGCGTGGCCTACATGGATCCGGGCAACTGGGGAACCGATCTCCAAGGCGGCGCCCAGTTCAAATACGGACTGCTTTGGGTGGTCGGCCTGGCCAGCCTGATGGCGATTTTCCTGCAGATTATCGCCGCGCGGCTCGGCATAGCGACCGGGCGCGACCTGGCCCAATGCTGCTATGATTGGTATCCCAAGTGGACGCGCGTGCCGAACTGGCTCATGGCGGAACTTGCGATCATCGCGTGCGATTTGGCCGAAGTCCTGGGCGGCGCGGTGGCGCTGAACATGTTGTTCCATATCCCCATTTTTTGGGGGGTCATCATCACGGGCGTTGACGTGCTGCTGCTGCTGGCGATGCAGCGGTTCGGAATGCGGACCATCGAAGCCATCGTGCTGCTGCTGGTGGCGACCATCGGCGTTTGCTACTACATCGAAATTTTCGTCCTGCCGCAGACGCAGCCCAGCTTTCTGGAAATGGGCCGGGCGATGATCATGCCCCATTTGAGTTCGGCCACCATGGTTTATGTGGCCATTGGGATCATCGGCGCAACGGTCATGCCGCATGTGCTGTATTTGCACCCCGCCTTGGTGCAGAGCCGCAAATTCCAGAAGGACGACGAATCCATCCGAAAGGCGATCCGCTTCAACACCTTTGACGTCATCGCCAACCTGTCGGTCGCCTTTCTGATCAACGCCGCCATCCTGGTGCTGGCCGCGATTGTTTTTTATGGCAAGACCAGCGTCACCGTCGCCGGCGGACAGGTGGTCCAGTTCAATGATTCAACGGACTGGATCCAAGCGGCCTACCTGACTTTGGCGCCGCTGATGGGCACGGCTGCCGCAGGCACGCTTTTCGCCGTCGCCCTGCTGGCCAGCGGGCAAAGCGCCACCATTGTCGGCACGCTGGCCGGCCAGGTGGTGATGGAAGGCTTCATGCACTGGCGAATCAAGCCGTGGTTGCGGCGGCTGATTACCCGCTCGCTGGCCATCATCCCCACGGCTGTCTTTATCGGCATCCGTGGGGCCAATAACATCACCGACCTGATTGTCCTGAGCCAGGTGGTGCTGGCGCTACAGCTTCCGTTTGCGATGTTCCCCCTGCTGCACCTCGCCAGTTCCCGCAAGCGGATGGGACAATGGCGGCTGGGCTGGTTTCTGCTCATCGCCGGGTGGGGTTCGGCGTTGCTGATCACGGCCTTCGACTTTTACGGTCTGCCCGACGCCGTGAAACAGGCTTGGCAGGTTATCAGCGGCGGATAAACTAAAAAAAGACTGACGCATGTATAAGACCATTCTCGTGACGTTGGATGGCACACCAACCGACCGCGCCATTATCGAACATATCAAACCGCTTGCGAAACTCACGCAAGGCCGTGTGGTGTTGCTGCACGTGGCAGACGGTTGGGCGGCACGAACCTTTGGGCCGGATGCAATCAGCCCCGAGATCACCGAAGACACCGCGTATTTGAACCAGGTTCGGCTGGAGTTTCAATCCGCCGGCATTCCCGCCGAGGCGGAACTGGCTTACGGCGATCCGGCGATGAAATCGTCAAATGGGTCGAGACGAAAGGTTGCGACCTGGTGGCGATGAGCACGCACGGCCACGGTTTTCTCGCCGATCTGTTTCTCGGCAGCGCGTCACGACGGGTGCGGCACCGTATCCGCGTGCCGGTCCTTTTGCTGCGCGCGAAATAAACGCGGTACCAGTGTCGTGCCGGCGCTGTATTTCACAGTTTGAAATCATTCGGACGTTCGACCAGATGCAGGAGATTGCCTTCGAGGTCTGCAAAGAACAATACCCGGCCACCGCCGGCGGCCGGCCGGATTTCTTCGCTAAACTTCACACCGCGTTTTCCCAGTTCGGTTTTGGCCGCCTCGATTGAATCCACTCGCAGTGCGACGTGGCGGAACCCGGCGAGCTTGTTGTTGCCCCGTTTTTCCGGCGCGCCTTCAGCGGCGTAAATTTCAAACCACCCGCCACCGGGCAGGGCCATCAGGCACGTGGGCGGACTCTGCCCGTTGTTGAAAATTTCGCGCGTGCCCAGCACCCGTTCATACCAGCTTTTCAAGGCGACCGGGTCAGGAGAGGGAATAGCAATGTGTTCGAAGGCGATGTTCATTCAACCGCAGATTAGGTGGCTCGCGGCGGCGTAGCAAGGCGAAGGCACACGCGATTCAACCCGTTCTGCTCAACCGGATTTAAGTTCACTTGCGCCGGTATTTTTGTAACTTGGGCGGATTCTATGGGTACCGAATCCTTTCTCAAACAGCGGTTGGTTTGCATCACTACCATCGACCAGCCCGGGGACGCCGTGCCGCTGGCGAAGGCCCTCCTGGCCGGCGGGTTGAACGTCATGGAAATTACTTTCCGTACCGCCGCCGCCGTCGAATCCATCCGGCGCATCCGGCAGGAGGTTACGCCAATGGCCATTGGCGCGGGTACCTTGTTGACCGCCGATCAGGTGCAACAGGCGGCGGCCGCCGGCGCGCAATTTGGCGTCTCGCCAGGCCTGAACGAAACGGTTCTGGCAGCAGCCAACAAAATCCGTATGCCGTTTTTCCCCGGCGTCATGACACCGACCGAAGTGGACCATGCGCTGAATCTTGGTTGCAAACACCTGAAGTTTTTTCCGTCGGAACCCGCCGGTGGCGTGGCGATGCTCAAGGCGCTGGCCGGACCGTTTGCACATACCGGCGTGAAATTCCTTCCCACCGGCGGCATCAACGCCACTACCTTGCCAAATTATCTGGCCTTGCCGCAAGTCGCCGCCGTCGGTGGCTCTTGGATGGCCGAAAAGAAGCTCGTTGCCGAAAAGGCCTGGGACAAGATTGCAGCAATTACTGCCGAAGCGTTGCAGGTGGTTGCGCAGGCGAAAACATAGGTGCGCGGGCAGCTTGCCCGCGAGTTGATGTTGCGACGGGATGAACACGCGGACGAGCCGTCCGCGCTCCAATCAATTCCCAATCGTCACTTGCAACGGTTGGTCGCGGCGTTCAGCGAAGCGCTTGACGTAATCCTCCCACTGGACGTGGTTGGTGAAATCACCGCTACGGTCCCAGCACGCGCCGAAGTAATAGGTGAACGGCTGGCCGACCTTGGCCTGCGTGATGGCGAGCAGGTTGCGGATAGGCGGATAACCCTCATGCGTCGGCTGCGGTACGGGAGCGTGGAGGACGGAGTCCGGCATGTCCGGCGCGTCGTTCGTGAACGCTTCCACGCTGTCCCTGGGCAACACCATCGTAACGCCAATGATGCCCTTCGGTTTGTCCTCTGGCTGCCAATAGCTCACCCAGCCTTCGCTTTGGTCGTGGGTGATGAATTCCTCGCGGTTGGTGGGGCACGCGCGTTCGGCGAGGCCGACGCCAATCGTCAGCGGCGACTTGTCCTCGCTACTGAACGTGCTTTGCGCCTTGGTAAGCCATGACCCGGCGTCAATGCTATACCGTTTCGTCTCGGAAACCATCCGGCCATTGCCCGCATTCCACGCGTCATAGGTCAGTTCAAATTCCGACCGGATCGGCCCCGTGGTAATGAGCTTCCAGCTTCGGTAATTGCTGGAGACGTAAAGTTTTTTGCTGTCCCAGATGCCCACGCCGCCGCAACCGCGGCTGTGGCCGACGCGGTAATCGTCCATGAACGAACCGTTGTCCTCGTGGTAATGGCCGGTTTTATACATGGTATTTACGATGAGGCCGCGGTCTTTTTTGATCCATACATCCGGGCCGCTGCTGATGGTGCCTTCCGCCGGGATGAGCGCCAGGCCGTAGGCGCGATGCGCGATGCGGTCGCTTTCCCACGCGAAATCGTCGTAGCGTTCCGGCACATACCGCGCAAATGTCTTCACGATGGGCGGCGGCACAGCAGCCAGAGCCGAAGCATCCAAAACGTAATAGGTCCGCGTCTCGTGCGGGGCGAGGTCAACCTGGAAAAGTAATTTATTCGGTTGTAAAGTGGCTATCCTCGTTTTTAGCAAATCATCAGGATTCGAGTCGTAAATTTGCGAATCAAGAATCCGCGAAGATACGCCGTCCATGACGGCGAATCGGACAGTTTTACTCCAAGGAAGGTTGGTTTGAACATCGTTCAGATTGATGTCAACCGTTTCGCAATGCCTGAAAAAATCCGAAGGGCTGGTCGCTTTGACGACAGACCAGATTTGCTTGGCGAAGATGACGTTTGGCACCGGAATACCAAGGCCATTGGTAGGAATTGCTCCGATTTCTTGTTCACCGCCATGGTGGTTCTCCGTTTCCTTCGCGGAAATGAGAAAAACTCCATCATCCGCATTTTGTTCCATTCGCAAGTTATGTTCTTTCAAAAGTTCTCGTAGTGCGTGGTCGGCAGTAGAGTTGGTCCAACGGCCGGAAACGGCGGGTTGGCCGTAATCCGTGTTAACGAGCCAAATCCCGCGTCCAAGGTCTTCCGCCCCCGGTTGGCCGTAACCCGTGTTGGGATCCAAGATATAATTGATATGCGCTTGTTTAGCCAGGCTTCGGATGGCAGAGAAAAGTGGGACGTTCTCCATTTTGATCAGCGGAATGGTCGCTCCAAAGTTAATAGGTCCAGGTGCGCCGTACAAAACCGCCATCCGATAGACCTCGCTTCCGGCCAGCAAAAAAGCGCCGACGCCGTAAGGCTTGGTTGAGTCCGGCGCGAATTTTGTCGGGGCGCCGCCGACGGGTTGGACGTGCATGAGTTTGCCGTTGGCAGCCACGCAATCTACCAGCGCCGCCCAAGCTTTGCGGACTGCCGGCTCAAATTTCGTCCGATCGAGCAAACCCTGATTCACGCCCCAAGCGAGTGCGTAGGTGAAAAAGCCTGAGCCGCTGGTTTCCTTGGCCGGAAAATCTCCCGGATCGAGCAGACTCGCGCGCCAAAGGCCGTCGGGTTGCTGGAGCGCCACGACTTTTGCGGCCATTTCCTTGAACAACTGCTCAAAGCGCGGTCGGTCAGGATGGTTCGTCGGCAGATATTGCAGCACGCGCACCAGTCCTGCCATGACCCACCCGTTGCCGCGGCTCCAAAAGACTTTCTGGCCGTTCGCTTCGCGTTTGTCGAAATAGGTGCTGTCCCGGAAAAAGAGATGTTCGTCCTTGTCGTAAAGATAGTCCGTCGTGCGCCACCAGTTGGTCTCGGCAAAATCCAGATAACGTTCATCACCGGTCGCGGTGTAAAGCCGCACCCACGTCGGCGGCCCCATGAACAACGAATCGCACCAGGACCAGTTTTTTCTTTCCCGGCTTTCGGCCTTGGTAAACTCGAGGCTCGTGACATCCGGCGGCGTTGCCAGAATGGCGTCGAACCGCTCGCGCAACGGCGCGATCATCTGTTTCTCACGGTAAAGGAGGTAAAGCTCGGTGTAAACTTGACCGACGCAATAGTCGTCGGCGTCGTAAAATTTCGGCCCAAGTCCCCAGCCATTGGCTTCGCCAGCTACCAATGCCGCCTCACGATATTTCGGGTCGCCCGAAATCCCCGCCAGCGCCATCATGCCGGCGTCCTCTGCGCCCAGCAACCAACTGGTTGGCGGATCATTGGTATCCGGATGCGCGAGCTGCCAGTCTGCCACGCGCTGCATTGCCGCCAGGACCGGATAGGGCTTGATTTCCGACGGCAGACTGGCGGTCAAGGTAGCTGGCGGCGGAAGGCCAAGCGTTTGAGTCATTCCACCCGGTTGTGCGTGCAATGGAAGAATGGCGGCAAGAAAAAGGATGCCGGCGAGGGCGAAATGGCGAAAGACTGTTTTCATGGTTTTGGCTTACCGACCCGACCAGCCGCCGTCAATATTGATAATCGCGCCGTTGAAATAATCCGCCTCGCGGGAAGCCAGAAACACGCACGCACCCGCAATGTCTTCGGGTCTGCCCCAACGACCTTCGGGAATACGCTCAACAATTGCCTGATTGCGTTTGGCGTCTTCGCGCAAGGTCAGGGTGTTTTCGGTGGCAATGTAACCTGGCGCAATGGCGTTGACGTTGATGCGTTCCTTCGCCCATTCATTGGCCAGCGCTTTCGTGATACCGGCGATGCCGTGTTTGCTCGCCGTGTACGCCGGGACCAGAATGCCGCCTTGAAACGAAAGCAGCGACGCGATGTTGATGATTTTCAGACGCGCGTCGTCGGGCGATTGTTCACGGCCATCCGTCAGCCACCATTTTGCCACTGCCTGGCAAAGGAAAAATGGCGTGGACAAATTCGTGCGCAGGACTTCATTCCAGTCCGCTTCCGGGAAATCCACGGCCGGTGCGCGTCGGATGATGCCGGCATTGTTGACTAGGACGTCAATGCGCCCGGTCTGTTTCAAAATTGTTGCCACCAGATTAGCCGACTCCTTTTGTGTGCCTTTGCCTAAGTTGGCGTTGACCGCAATAAAGTCACCACCCGCTGCCTTTGCCTGCGACCCGGTTTCTGTCAGATCGCTCCGTGCCACGCCCACAACCTGCGCGCCTTCCCGCGCGAACGCCACCGCAATGGCCTGCCCAATGCCCCGACTCGCACCGGTGACAATGACCGCTTTGTTTTCGAAACGCATGATGGGAAAGTGATTTGTTAAATAGGTTAAATGAGTTAATTGAGTCAAGTCGGACCCGTGCTGCAACTCATTTAACCAATCACTTATTTAACCAGTTACTCTTAACGCAAATCCAGCGGCTTCACGCCATCCATGTCATCAAACGCCTGGTTTTCACCGGCCATGCCCCAGATGAACTTGTAATTGCCCGTGCCACAACCACAATGGATCGACCAGTTCGGCGACAGCACGGCGCTTTCATTGTGCAAAAACAGGTGCCGCGTTTGCTGCGGTTCCCCCATGAAATGCGTCAGCACGTTGTCGCCCAGGTCGAAATAAAAATAAATCTCCGTGCGCCGCCAATGGGTGTGCGGCGGGAACGAATTCCACACGCTGCCTTCGTCCAGCGCGGTGCAACCCATTACCAATTGACAGCTCTGGATGCCGCCGGTGTGGATGTATTTGTAAATCGTCCGCTTGTTCGCCGCCGACTGCGATCCCAACGGCACGGGTGACGCATCCGTTGGCTTCATGATCGCGGCGGGATAAGCTGCGTGCGCCGGGCAGCTCAGGAAATAAAACCTGGCCGGATTTTTGGCGTCCTGGCTTTCGAACGCGACTGATTTCGTGCCCATTGGCAGATAAACGCAATCCAGCCGGTCGAGCGAGAACGTTTTGCCATCGGCACAGACCGCGCCGGGCCCGCCGACGTTGACGGCGCCCAACTCGCGACGTTCGAGGAAAAAGGCGCGGCCGGTTTCCTTGTGGTTCGGCAATTTCAACCCCGAAAGCTTTCGGGGCATGACCCCGCCGACGACCAGTCGGTCGAGGTCGGTGAACACGCCGCGCAGTTCGCCCGGTACGAAGAGGTTGGTGACGGCAAAAATGTCGCTAAGCTGTTGGGCGGTCAGGGTTGCCACATCCTGCGGACGCGGCATCCGGCGGATGATGTTTCCGAACATGACATGAGCTTTGCAAAAGTGAAACTGGCAGGCAAAACTTTTAACCGTGAATTAAATGCACCGCGGCCTCAAAATTCTTCCCAATTACTCAATTGCGGCCGGAGCATTTTATCCCGCAGCGCCTCGACTACTACAAAAGCGGTGGTGTGGGTTGATTGGGACACGAATTGCACGAATTGTGCAAATGACGAAATTCAACCGGTGTCAATTCGTGGGATTCGTGTCAAAGCGTTTTCATGTTCGGCTCGCGAAGACGCTTGCCCTGCCAAACTGCGGCGGCATCACGGCCCGATCTGGAATTTATAGAATCGTGCCGGATCAGTGGAGTTGGTGTCCACCACGGTGAACGGAATCGGCGGCGAATTGGTGGTGAATAACGTCTGCCAATCCGTCAGGTTCGTCGAAGTCCACAAAGTGTAATCGGGTCCCTGTGGCCCATTGACGGTCAGGCTGACTTGCCCCGGAGAAAGATTGACCGAGCCGATCACGGGATTGGTCACCGCGTTGACGACCACGTTGAAGCTGTTGGTCGCACTCAAACTGGTGCCATTGTCCGTTACCTCAACCGTCACCACATTAGTGGTGTTGGCCTGGCTGACCGGCGCACGCCACGTAAAGAGGGCGTAGGTGGCATTCAAACTGGTGAGCGTGGCACCCGCCGGATTGCTCAGCAAACTAAAGGTCAGCGTGTTCGGCGGCACGTTTGGATCCGTCGCCGCATTCGTCACCAGCAGCGTTTGGCCGACGTTGATGGTCTGACTGGCCACCGGCGCCAGCGTCGGCGATGGGTTGGACTGTCCCACCACTCCTTGTCCGGCAAAGGTGACCACGCTCATGGCCGGTATATCGTAGGTGAAGGAGGCATTGGTGACATTCACCGGCGTTTGCGGAGCAAGCGAAAGCGTGGCTGAAGTAATCCAGGGGGTCACGGTCGCGGCGGTAAAATTGGTCAGGTTGATGGTCTGAATCACATCGGTTGTGGCATTCATGTTCACGACGACAATCGCAAACGCGGGGGAATTGGAGTCTTTGTAAGCGCTGATCAAAGCTGACGATTGGGATGAGGTGGCATCAATGCGGTAAAAGTTGGGGCGGACGAACCGGCTGTACTGGCCAAAGGTGAACAGCCGTTTGGTCGGAGCGGCGCTGGTATCCAACAACCCTTCATTGCCCGATCCGCTGGCAACGAGCCACCAATAATGATAGGCGTTGGCCTGGGCCTGGGTCATGTAGAGGTAAATTCGTTGCGCGTAATAAACGCCATTGGCAATGCTGCTGTCGCTGCCGGAAAGCAGGGCCACTTCCGTTTCCCAGAGTGCCTTGCCTGAGGTGTTAAGCGCAGCGGGAACAGTCTGATCACCGACAGAATTATCAGCGACATAATCATGATTGGCAATAATTGCCACATCCGCCGCCGCGTTTGGATCAGCCAATGTCGGCGTAAAAAGAGCGGTGTCACCCGACCAGTCTTCACTCTCTGGAATGATAATTTTGGTTGAACTCAAACCCTGGGCTGCCAGCGCGCTATAAAGGTTGGTGACGAAATCGTGAATTTGTGCCCCGGTCCATTGGCACGCTTCATAAGTGGTCACATCCGCGTCCGGCTCGTTTTGGACGGAGATGGCATAAAGATTCACGCCGTTAGTATTTTTCATGCTGGCGACATAGTTGGCGAGCTGGCTGGCGTAATTCACATTGGTGATATTGTTTCCGCTGCCGAGATAGCTGCCGCCGTCGATGCCGCCGGCAGTGGCCACGCCGGTGTCATAAATGTCATTCACGCTTTTGAACCCCGCCGCCGGGGTCCACGGCGTGCTCCAAACTCTGGCGCCCCGGGCCTGGGCCATTTGCATAATACTCGTTTCGACCGTGCTGGGCGTGTCGCTCGCAGAAGTCGTGTTGGCGTAAGTGATATGGTTGCGCAGCAAAGAAAGGCCAACGCCGTTATAGGTGCCGGATTGATAACTGATGTTATTATTGGTGGAAAAAAGCAAATCAGCTTCGGCTGTGCTCCAAGGGCCGCCATTCCACGCGGAAGAAGCCCCAAAGCCATCAATTCGCTGATGCACATTGTTCCAATCCACGGCAGACACGCCACTGATGGGCGGATTGGTGACAACAGTTCCTGCGCTAAGATTGACGTCATCAATATAGTACGAGGCGTTCGAGCTGCTTGGCATTTCTGCATAGAGAGTCAGCGCGCTGACTGTACCCGAAGGATTGTACGTGTATTGTCCTGAAAGCTGCGTCCAACCACTCGAAGACACGGATCCCGAGGCGAACAACCCATAGGACGTTCCGCTCCCATCCGTTTTTTGTATCGTCAACTGCATCGTCTGGTTCCCGCCGCTCACCAGCATGACCCACGCCGAAACATCGTAGGTCTGGCCCGCCTGAAGGTCTCCGACAAACGATTGGGCAATGCCCATATAGGTGGCCGTGCGGCCCGTCACCTGGGCGGCGTAGGTGCCTGAATGAACCTGGCTCGTCTCGACGGAAATAGTTGGCGAACCAAACGCGAACCAGCCCGTCGTATTGCCGGTTTCAAAGCCGGGATTCGTTACGAGGTTTTGCGCCTGGCCCGACACACTGAATATTGCCAGCCACGCGAGCAATAAAAGTCCTGGAATATACTGCATTATGGTTTTTTTCATGGTTTGGTAAGACAGAATTTACTGCAATAGATTTCCCCTTCCTATCGATCAAGATTCGATAAGTTTTGCCGCTGTCAGCATCGGAAGCAACATGGCCGCCGGGATGGCGACTAGGACAATCACAACCGGCAATTCAATCAACGCACAGGCGCTCTTCGAACAACTACATTTCTCTTTAACCTTTCGACACATTTGGATGTTACGATTTACTATCGCAAAAAATCTGCGGGGTGGAATGGAGGATACGATGTTTTTCATGTGTGTGTCCGGGTACGAAGTCGCCTGCATAAAAGTGGAGGTGTTCAGAGTTGATTATGTGTGGAGAAATCCTGCGAATGGATACTTATACCGAAGGACAGGTATTTGAAATTAGCCAAATCTGAACAGAGTGCTGCCCGGCCGGATTGGTTGTCGGTGATTACCTTTGCTTGACGGTGGAGCGGTTGCGGTTTTTACTGTCGGCTGAAATCGCATGGCAAAATTATTTCTCGGACTGGATTCCAGCACGCAAAGCCTGAGCGCGGTGGTGATTGATTACGATGGGCGCAAGGTGGTGTATGACAAGTCGTTGAATTTCGACCAGGCACTGCCGCAGTACAAAACCCAAAACGGGGTCCTGCCCAATCGTGATCCGCTGGTCAAACACAGCCCGCCGTTGATGTGGGCCGAGGCGCTGGATTTACTGTTTGCCGCGATGAAAAAGGACGGGGTGGCGTTGGGCGATATCCTGGCCGTCAGCGGCAGCGGCCAGCAACATGGCTCGGTTTATCTCAACGACCGCGCCGTTGCCGCGCTCGGCGAGCTGGATTTCGGGATAAGTCTGGTGGAAAATTTGAAGGGAATTTTTTCGCGCCCGACTTCGCCGATTTGGATGGATTCCTCCACGGCCAGGGAGTGCGCCGAGATTCGGAAGAAACTGGGCGGTATCAAGACGACGGCGGAGCAAACCGGGTCAGACACTTTCGAACGGTTCACCGGGCCGCAAATTCGCAAATTTTACAGGACCGACCCGGAGGCTTATGTCCAGACCGAGAGCATCGCCCTGGTCAGCTCGTTCATGGCGTCGTTGGTCGCCGGGCAGATTGCGCCGGTTGATTACGGCGACGGCGCGGGGATGAACCTGATGGACATTCATAAGAAGGTCTGGCACCCCGGCGCGCTCAAAGCCACCGCCCCGGGCTTGCGGCACAGACTCCCGGCACTGGCCGATTCGTCAAAAATCGTCGGACCGGTCAGCGCCTATTTTGTGAAGAAATACGGTCTGAATCCCGCCGCGCAGGCGCTGGTCTGGTCGGGAGACAATCCGTGCAGCGTCGTCGGCCTGGGGCTTATCAAGGAGGGCCGGGTGGCCATCAGCCTGGGTACGAGCGACACCTATTTCGGCCCGATGAAGAATTGCTGCACTGATGAACATGGCGAAGGCCACGTGTTCGGTTCGCCGGCGGGCGGTTACATGTCGTTGATTTGTTTTAAGAACGGCTCACTGGCGCGCGAAAAAATCCGGGACGCTTACAGCATCAAAGATTGGAAAAAGTTCGGTGAATTGATGGCCACCAGACCGCCCGGCAACAAAGGCGGCATCCTGTTGCCGTGGTTCGAGGCGGAGATTGTCCCGCGTGTCAACCGGCCCGGAATTCATCGCTTCGATCTTGATGAAAAAGACGCTGCCGCCAATTGCCGCGCCATTGTGGAGGCGCAGATGCTGTCCAAGCGGCTGCACGCGCAGTGGATGAAGGTGGCGCCCAACCGGATTTACGCCACGGGCGGCGCGTCGAATGATCCGGCGTTGCTGCGCGTAATGGCCGATGTGATGAACTGCCGCGTGTTGCGCATTGAAATTTCCAAGAGCGCTGCGCTGGGTGCCGCCTTGCTGGCTGCACGCGGCTGGCTCGTCCAGGCCGGACAAAAACCGGCATGGGAGGAAGTGGTTGCCGGATTCACCGATCCAATTCCCGGCAGCGAAGTCCGCCCGGAGGCCAAGGCCGCGCGCGTTTATGACCGGCTCATCGAAGAATACGCGGCGTGCGAACGTGAGGCGTTGAAACAGCTTGGCTGTTAAAAAAACGCAAACCGGAGATTACCGTTTGTGCGAAGTGGTTATTCCACGACGCGCCGGCCCTTTTTGCGGTTGTGGTACTGCTCTTTTATCCACTTGTAGGTCGCGGCCAGGCCCTTGTCCAGCGGCGTGTCCGGTTCCCAGCCGAGAACTTTTCTGATGAACGTATTGTCGCTGTTGCGGCCAGCCACACCGCGCGGTGCATCAAGGTCGTATTCCCGTTTGAGTTTCACGCCGGCAATTTTTTCGATCTTTGAGAGGAGTTCGTTGACGGAGACCAGTTCGCTGGTGCCGAGGTTGATGGGCGTGGCAATCAAATCATCGCAGTGCATGATCATGTCAATGCCCTTCACACAATCATCAATGTACATGAAGCTGCGGGTCGGCGTGCCGTCGCCCCAAATCGTGATGGTCTTGCGGCCGGTATCCACGGCTTCGATGACCTTGCGGCAGAGCGCAGCTGGGGCTTTTTCGCGACCGCCATCCCAGGTGCCATTTGGGCCATAGACGTTGTGGAAGCGGGCAATCAGGGTTTTCATTCCGCGTTCGGCCCAGTATTCCTGGCAGAACATTTCGGAAACGAGTTTCTCCCAGCCGTAACCGCGCTCGGCCATGGCCGGATAGGCGTCGGATTCCTTGAGTGCGCGGACGTTCGGATCCTGTTGGAGCGTGGTGTTGTAGGCGCAGGCCGAACTGGAGTAAAAATAGCGGCGCACACCGGCCTGGTAGGCAGCCTCGACCATGTGTGTGTTGATAAGAATCGAGCGCAGACATTCCACGCGGAAACGCTCGATGAAACCCATGCCGCCCATGTCGGCGGCCAGTTGATAGACCTCCGTCGCGTTTTCACAGACCCTATGGCAGTTGTCTTCCCGACTGACATCGAGGCAAAGCGACTCGGTGCCCGGCACTTTAAGATACCATTCGTAGAGCGGTTTTTTGTCCACGGCGCGGATGCGTTGGAAGCCCCTTTTCTTGAAATAAAGCGCCAGGTTGCCGCCGATGAAACCACCAGCGCCGGTGATGACGATCAAGTCATCTTTTTTGAGTTCCGGGTCCTTTTCGACCAGTCGTTTTGTTTCCATATTAATCCATTTTGTTACGTCGGAAGATGAATGTCTGAGATTGCTGGTCAGATGGTCAATCGAGTTGACCACGGATAAATTCGCCGTCGTCTGCAACTACAGATTGGTTTTGCATCAGAGTAGAAAGTTTGCTCAATAGACGGTGGTGTGGCAATC
Source organism: uncultured bacterium (assembly GCA_963723125.1). Lineage (GTDB taxonomy): Bacteria > Verrucomicrobiota > Verrucomicrobiia > Limisphaerales > UBA11358 > UBA11358. The sequence goes on along the minus strand of CAVRPQ010000005.1, from coordinate 288,236 downwards.
CCATTTTCATTCCATTAGAGAGAGCAAGGGGGAAGTGCCGGCTTGCCTTTGATGGCCATTTTAAGATGCTACAACCCATGTCCAATCTGCATAAACTGTCCATTTTTGGTCTAGGAAAACTAGGCGCCTGCATGGCGGCCACCCTTGCGCAAAAGGGATTTGATGTGTTGGGTGTAGATATCAACGCCGAGGCCGTGCACAAAATCAATGCCGGTGAGCCGTCGGTGGACGAGCCGCGCCTGGCGGAAACCATGGCTGCGGCCGGTTCGCGCTTGCACGCCTCGACGAACGCGCCGGATGCAGTTGAAACCGATGCCTCGTTTTTCATCGTGCCGTCGCCGAGCCTTCCGGACGGGAGTTTTTCCAATGAATTTCTCATGCGCGGACTGCAACCGCTGGCCAAGGCCTTGCGGGCGGCGGGCAAGAACAACCATCTTTTTATCATCAGCTCCACCACCACGCCGGGTTCCTGCCGCCAGGTTTTCATTCCCATGCTTACGCAGCTAATCCTCAGATAAGCCCGAGTTTGCTTGAGTTGAGTTTGTATCCGACCCGGCCAAAATGGGCAGCGACGTTAAAGCCGTGCTGATTTGCTGTCCGTGGGATGGCTATAAGAAAATTCGCTTTCCCAATGGCGCGAAAGTTTTTGATCCTTGGGGCGTGCGCCAATGAGAGCAGCAAGCGCTGGTTAGAGACCGTGCCCGTGACGGGCCTCCGGTGGCATTAAAGCCGATTCCACCAAACGGCCGTCGGCCTGGAAACATCAAAGCGAACGCGCTGTTCCGGGCTTTGCAGTGTATAAATCAAATAGCTGGTCGGCTTCAACGAAAAGTGACCGGCGGCAAGTCGGCGCAAGCGGTGGTGCGCGATCAAAACGGGTTTGAGCCACCGAATCCACAGTGGGGTCAGGGCTGCGGTTTCCTTTTTTTCCCGAATGGCATTTGGTTTTAGATTCATGTTTTCGCCGGTGTCGGTAAAAACGGACGTGAACGAATCGCACACCGCCATCGGCACCGCGTTTTTCATCAGCGCCAAAATCCAGTGGAAATCGCCGAAGTCGCGCCAGCGGGTGTCGAAAAAAATGCCACGCTCATGAATGACTCGCCGGCGGATAAAAATGGAACTGGTCAAAATGGGGAAGCGAAACCAGATGTGCAACGGCCTGGGCGTCATCGAATGGCGGTGGCAAATGTAGTTGCCCTCGCCGTTCACGACGATGGTTCCGCCCAGTATCACTTCAATTTGCGGATGCCGCTCAAAAAAATCATTCACGGTTCGTAACGCGCCCGGCAGGTATTGTTCGTCGCAATTCAAATAGGCAAGAATGTCGCCACGGGCGCGGCGGTAACCGCGATTGACCGCGTCGTACATGCCGTTGTCCTTTTCAATAAAGGCGCGGACGCGCTGGTCGCGTGGCAACCAGTCCTGCGTTCCATCATCCGAACACGAGTCCTGCACGATATGTTCCCAGTCAGCGCCTTCCTGGTCGGCGACCGAGGCAATGCAGAGTTTGAGCCACTGCGCATTGCGGAAACTTGGCGTGATGATGGAAAATTTTGGCATACGGGAAAATCAAACCGTGACCCGGAACCTTTGCGCAATGGGGATCCGCCGGCCGATGCCGAACGCGCGCGGCGACACCTTCAAGCCGGGCGCGGCCTGGCGGCGTTTGTATTCGCTGAACGTGATTTTGTTGATGACGTCGTTTACAACCGCCGCGTCAAAACCTCGCAGGATGATTTCGGACTTGCTCAACTGTTGGACGACGTAAGCGTCCAGGATTTGATCCAGGATTTCGTAGGGTGGCAATGAATCCTGATCCTTCTGGTCCGGACGCAACTCGGCGCTCGGGGGCTTGTTAATGGACGCGGCGGGAATGATTTCGCGGTCGCGATTCACCCAGCGCGCGATTTTGTAAATGTCCATCTTGAAAACATCCGCCAGCGGCGCCAGCGCACCAGACATGTCGCCATACAACGTGCAATAACCGGCGGCCATCTCCGATTTGTTGCCGGTGGTCAGCACGAGCCCGCCGAATTTGTTGGACAACGCCATTAAAGTCACGCCGCGCAGCCGTGATTGGATATTTTCCTCGGCCTCGTTCGGTTTGGTTCCGGCAAAAACCTTGGCCAGTTGTTTCTCAACTGATTGGAAAATTGTTTCAATCGGCAAAACCTCGTAACGAATGCCCAGATTTTTCGCCAGCACCTCGGCGTCGCTCAAGCTGCCTTGGCTGGAATAACGCGCCGGCATGGAGACACCCGTGACTTTGTCCGGACCGAGCGCGTCCGCTGCCAGGACGGCAACGAGGGCGGAGTCAATACCGCCGGAAAGACCGACGATGGCTGATTTGAAGCCGCATTTGCTGATATAATCGCGAATACCGAGGGACAATGCCGCAAACAACTGTTGTTCCCGCAGCGGCCACTCGACTTTTTGCGCCGGTGAATCGGCGGCCCAATCCACCACCAGCAGATCTTCGGCAAATCCTTTACCCAAAGCCAGCGGTTCGCCGTGTTGGTTGAGCACGACACTGTGGCCGTCGAAGATTAATTCGTCATTTGCACCGATGAGGTTCACGTATGCCAACGGCACGCCTTCGTCCCGCGCTACTCGCTGGAGCATTTCCAATCGCACGCCCTCCTTGCCGTCGTGCCACGGCGAGGCGGAAATGTTGATAATGGCTTCGGCGCCTAGCCCGATGAGTTCCTTGACCGGATCGCGGCGATACAGCCGTTCCGGCCAAAAGTCTTGGTCGTTCCAGATATCCTCGCAAATCGTGATGGCGAGCTTGTGCCCGTTGGAGTCAAACGGCGCAACGTTTTTCGCCGGTTCAAAATAACGGTCTTCGTCAAACACGTCATAGGTCGGCAGCAGGCATTTGTGGGTGCGCCAGACGATTCTGCCATCATGCAGAATAGCGGCGGAATTTCGGAGCGCACGGCCGGGCCGGTCAACATTTTGGTCCACATAACCGACACAAAGCGGAATTTTGCCGATGCTTTTGGCGGTTTCGGCCAGTGCAGTCAGGTTGGCTCCCACGAAATCGGCGCGCAACAGCAAATCACGCGGCGGGTAGCCGCACAGAAACAATTCCGGCGCCAGGACAAACTCCGCGCCGCGCGCGCAGGCTGTTTCATAGCCGGCGAGAAGTTTCTGGCGATTCGCCGCGAAATCGCCAATGGTCGAGTTAAGCTGGAGCAGTCCGATTTTCAATGCGGTGGAGGATAAGGATCGCCGGCGGTTTCGCAATGTATTTGCGCCCGATGTCAGGATTTTTCCACGCTGTGAATGGCTTCGGCCAAGCTGGCCAGATGGCGTTCCAGCGTGAAACGGCGGACAAACGTCTCTCGCAGCGATTCGGCTAGATCCAAGCCGGCCAGCTGTTGCAGGGCGTCGGCAATTTGCCCGGGGGATTTTGGATCAACGAAGCCGGGGTAATCCGGCGGCAAAATTTCCGGGATGGACCGCCAACGGGTCGTGATGACGGGCAAGCCGAAGGCCATTGCTTCCAGAAGCACCGCGCCGAAACTTTCCGCGTGATAATAGGTGGGAAAACAAAAAAGGTCGGCGTGGGTTAGCGCCTGTTCCTTGCGCTCTTCAAAAACAAAGCCGAGCCACTCGACGTCATTCTGAAGCCCGCGCTGTTGGATTAATTCACGCAATTCCAGTTCTTCCGCGCTGGAGGCAAAGGCGCCAGCCACCATCAGCTTGAAACGCAGGGGGCAATTCCCCACGGCGTGTTTTTCGTTGGCCAACGCAACGCCTTCAACAGCGTCGAACACGCCTTTTTCCCGAGTACAGAGGGCAAGATACAGGACGTTGACCGTGGTATCGCTCGGATTTGCCTCCGCGGCGCGGCCGGACAGAATTTTCTGCCGCGCGGCGGTTTTCGCCTGCCGCGCTCTTAAAATCTCCATTTCAAACCGGGGGCAGGGGTCGGGCACGCCCAGACTGACAACGAAAATGCGGCGAGCGTTGAATTTTTCTGCGTCGCGCCGGTTAAACTCGGAAGCGACAATACTTACGTCGGGATTGTTCATTAACCAGTGGGTGAGATTGCGGACGCGCACGGAGGCAGCCGTATCCAACCATTCCGGCAGTCCGGCAGCGTGCCAGTGAAAGATGATCTTTTTGAAAAATGGACGGCACAAGAATATGACCAGCCAATCCCGATACAATGCCGAGGACTTGCCGGGCGCCGGCACGTAATAAAAATTCACCACTCCGTAACGGAACCGGCACCAGACGGCTTGAATACAATATCCGAAGATCAGGAAAATCTTTCCTCCGCGAAACCCGCCAATGTCTTTCAAGTCCCGTGAAAGCCGCGCGTTGACGTGATAACATTCGATGCCGAAAGGCTTCGCCGCCTCGCGCTTCCGTCCGCGATGGTCGCCACCGAAACCATTGAGCATTAATTGAACCATGTAACTCTGCCCATGATAGGGCGGCGGCACGTGGGCAAAAACGAGCAACTTCATACATTATTCAATCGAGTTTCCATTCTAAATGAAGTTGAGCAAAAATGAGAATGCTAAGGAAGATTTTTTGCGCCAAATTGCCGATTTCCTGTGTCAGGGGCAGATGAAAAGAAAGGGTAATTCCAATCCGCCGGAGGTATAGTTTTCTGGCGTTATTGTTTCTGCTCGGTATGCTGCGGTCGCATATTTTTCAATTTTCATGGCCATTGAGCGCATAAACGTTCTCGGTGTCGGCATCAGCGTCCTCAACTTGCGGATGGCACTGGACGCCATCACCGAAGCCGTGCGCGACCGGCGCAAGGGTTACATCTGCGTCACCGGCGTGCATGGCGTGATGGAGGCGCAGGCGGATGAGAAATTTCGCCGCATTTTGAATCAGGCGTTTCTTTGCACCCCGGATGGAATGCCGATGGTCTGGGTGGGAAGGTTGCGTGGTCACCGCGCGATGCGCCGGGTTTATGGTCCGGACTTGATGCTGGAAGTGTGCGCGTGGAGCGAGGACCATGGCTGCCGTCATTTTTTTTACGGAGGCGCGCCAGGTGTGGCCGAAGGGCTGCGCGACCGGCTGAAAATGCAGTTTCCGCGTCTGCAAATTGTTGGTTGCTACACACCACCGTTCCGTCCATTAAGCGCGGATGAAGAACGGGAACTGCAGGAAATGGTCCGGACGGCGAAACCGGACATTCTTTGGGTGGGCTTGAGCACGCCAAAACAGGAGAAATTCATGGCCGGCCTCCTCCCCCGACTGGAGGTGACACTCATGATCGGCGTCGGCGCGGCGTTTGACTTTCACGCCGGGCGCGTTCGTCAGGCGCCGCGCTGGATGCAACGGAGCGGATTGGAGTGGTTTCACCGCTTATGCCATGAGCCGCGGCGCTTGGCCGGGCGCTATTTCCGGAATAATCCGCTTTTTATCCTGAAAATTGCCGGACAATTTGCAGGTTTGAAAAAATACCGGTTGGAGTAAGAAATTCCGGCGCAACTTTCTAAAATATCGGTTCCATGCGTTTTCACCAGAGTCCATAATTTGTTTGAGTAAGAATGAAACTTTTGTTATCTCAAGATTGGAAATATACAGATGAACAACTCCTCTATCAGTGAAACCTCGCGGGACTGGCGGCAGGATGCTGCCGATGGCTGGCGGCGTCTGCCGAATAAAACGTTCTTTTTCGTGCTCCTGGCGGCATGGCTGGCGCTGTTCTTTTTTTGGGGCAATTCAACGTTTGGTTACATCCACAGTTCATCGCTGTTTGGATGGATGCTGATGGTCTATAATGCTCAGGGTGTTTCCGGCGATGACGCTTATGGGAATCTGATTCCGTTCCTGGTGGTTGGTTTGTTCTGGTGGAAACGCAACGAATTGCTGTCGCTGTCGCTGAAAATATGGCCGCCCGCCTTGCTGATCGTCGGTTTTGGATTGTTGATGCATATTGCGAGCTATGTCATTCAAGAACCGCGTTTTTCCATTGTTGCCATGTTCATCGGCATTTATGGGTTAACAGGGTTGGCCTGGGGACCTGCCTGGTTGCGCCACAGCTTCTTTCCATTTTTCCTGTTTATTTTTTGCGTGCCGACGGCGGTCGTCCTCGAACCCATCACCTTTCCTCTGCGCATTCTGGTTTCCGCCCTGGTGGAATGGATCGCGCATTACATCCTGGGGATTGGAGTGCTGCGCGTGGGCACGCAACTCTTCGATCCGCTCGGCACCTACCAGTATGACGTCGCGGCGGCGTGCAGCGGCATCCGCAGTCTCACGGCGATTTTTTTATTCGCCACGGTTTGTGGGTTTGTAATGTTTCGTTCGCCAGGGAAGCGGTTGCTCATGATGGCGCTGGCGATTCCCTTCGCCATTTTGGGCAATCTACTCCGGATGCTCCTGATCATCATTGCCGCGGTGATGGGCGGTCAGGAATGGGGCAATTATGTTCACGAAAGCACCCTTATCAGCCTGGTGCCTTACCTGCCCGTTTTCCTGGGGTTATTGCTCGTCGTACGGTGGCTGGAGAAAAAAACCGATACTCCCGGAAACAAACAGATATGAAGAGCCGGAAAATCATCGTTTTTGTCTGTGTGCTGGCGTTGATTGCGGGCGGCGCCGGAGCCTTGACGTGGCTCAAGAAAAACCAAAGGCTCGGCGCACCCGGCATTAAGGCAACCCCAATCCCCGGAAGCATCAGGATGGATTTTGATCTGCCCGCGCACGTTCTTGATTTCAGTTCGAAAAAGGAAGCGCAGGCTCAGACAGTTTTGGACACGCTTCCCCGGGACACCAGCTACGCCCAACGACTCTACGCGGACACGAATGGATTCTGGGTGAACGCAAACGTCATTTTGATGGGCATGGACCGGACCAGCATTCATAAACCGGATTTTTGCCTGCCCGGCCAGGGTTGGAACATCGACAAAAGAGAGACGGTCAGCATTCCGATTCAAGGCCCGCGTCCCTATCGTTTGCAGGTCGCCAAGTGGACGATCACGAATTTTGTTCAGAACCAGGACGGCCAGAAAGAAAAAGTGCGCGGCCTTTATGTTTTTTGGTTTGCCGCAAAAAATGAAGAGACCGACAGCCATTGGCAGCGCATCTGGTGGCTGACGCGGGATTTGTTGACGAAAGGCGCTTTGCAACGCTGGGCCTACATTTCCTATTTCGCCATTTGCCCGCCGGGCCAGGAAGATGCCGCGTTCGCAAGAATTGAGAAATTGATTGCCGCCTCCGTGCCGGAATTTCAGTTGCCGCCGGGCGAGAAATAAGGCCCGAGTTGAATTGCCAAATATTGAATATACGCTTGCAATGGGTGCTCTGAAAAACATTTTGTCACCCGACCGCCATGCTGAAACGTGATCGCCAGATTCGAACCGTGATTCAACAGCTGCTGGACGCCACGCTGTTTGCGATCGCCTTTGGGGTGGCTTATGCGTTGCGCGCCAATCCCGACATCATCGCGTGGTTGAAGCTGGAGCCGGCCAGCCCGTTCGAGAATTTCGCATGGCTTTATCTGGTGTTGATTCCCGCCTCGCCGCTCGTTCTCGAATCGCAGGGGTGTTATGATCATCCTCCGTTGTGCTCCCGCAGGGCCATTTTGTGGCCGCTGTTCAAAGGTTGCATGCTGATTACAGTGGGGTTGATGTTGACGGTCTATGTCTTTCACCTGATTGTGGCGCGCGGAATTTTCGTTTCATTCGGATGCATCGGCTTTTGCATGGTGTATGCCAAAGAGGAGCTGATTCGTTTGTGGCTCAAAAGCAAGCTGGCCCAGTTGCAGTATAAACGCCGCTTTATCCTGGTTGGCACCGAACGGGAAATCGCCAGGATGAGGAAGGAACTGAAGGAACAAACCGACCAAAGCGTCGAAATCGTGGCTGACCTCAACCTGCTGGAGACGCCCGTACAACAAATCGTATCCATGCTCCATCATTATTCGGTGTACGGTGTGATTCTCAGCGCCAAACATACCTATTTCGAACAGGTCGAATACGTTATTCGGGCTTGTGAACTTGAAGGTGTGGAGGTGTGGCTGATCGCCGATTTTTTTGCGACCCAAATCTCCCGCACGAGTTTCGACGAATTACTCGATCGCCCGTTACTCGTCTTTCGCACCACGCCTGAGGCCTCATGGCAGAGCGTCTTCAAACATGTTATGGACCGGGTGGGCGCGTTCCTCTTGCTGATCTTGTTGATCGTGATTCCGGTGCTCCCGCTCATTGCACTGTTTATTAAATTCACCTCGCCCGGACCGGTCTTTTTCAAGCAACAACGTTCCGGCCAGAATGGCGCGCCGTTCACCCTCTATAAATTCCGCACGATGATCACCAATGCCGAGCAGTTCAAACACGAGCTGGAGGCCTTGAACGAAATGAGCGGCCCGGTGTTCAAAGTAACCAATGACCCGCGGATCACCCCCATTGGCAAGTGGCTTCGCCGTTACAGCCTCGACGAATTGCCCCAGTTGTTCAATGTCCTGCGCGGCGAGATGAGTCTGGTGGGCCCGCGGCCGTTGCCGGTGGATGAAGTCAGACGCTTCAGTGACTTGGCCCACCGCCGCCGCCTCAGCGTGAAACCCGGCATCACCTGCCTCTGGCAAATCAGCGGACGCAACCAGATCAAGGACTTCAAGGATTGGGTGCGGCTCGACCTCGAATACATTGACAACTGGTCGTTGTGGCTCGATTTATCAATTTTGCTGCGCACTATTCCCGCCGTGTTCGCCGCCACCGGGGCGAAGTGAAAGGGTGGATCATAAATGGTGAAAAGTGAATGGAATCTGAATTACGAACCATGAGAACTATCGCAAGATCGTTTCGAGACTTGGATGTTTACAAAATGAGACGGGAAGCTGCCTTGAAAATTTTTCAACTGTCCCAATCATTCCCGGTGGAAGAACGATATTCCCTGACAGACCAGATCCGCCGTTCTTCACGCGCCGTCAATGCGATGACTGCTGCGGCATGGGCCAGACACCGGTATCGCGCGGTCTTTACCAGCAAATTAGACGAAGCTCTGGAAGAGACAATGGAAACCCAAAGCGGGCTCGACCACGCGCTTGATTGCAAATATAGTACGACAATTGAATTCGCCACTCTGGACGCTAACTGGCAGTCCATCGGCACCATGCTCAATTCTATGATGAACAAAGCGGAGGCTTTCTGCAAATTTGCGCCCAATGCCGACCGGCGCCAGCCATTTACCATTCACTAATCACCCATCACTTTTCACCCTTGCCTCCGCATCCCCAAAAATCCACAACGCTACCAACCTCGGTCGTCACCGGCGCGGCCGGCTTTCTCGGGTCGCATTTGACCGATTTGCTCCTGGCGCGCGGCCATAACGTCATCGGCATTGACAATTTTGTCACCGGCACGGTGGACAACATTTCTCATCTCGGCGGTAATCCCAATTTCAAATTCATCCAGCAGGACGTTCTCCGAATTCATTTTCCTCAACGAACCGGTGGACTATGTATGGCATTTCGCGTCGCCCGCCAGTCCCGTGGATTATCTGGAACTGCCAATCCAGACGCTCAAGGTCGGTTCGCTCGGTACGCACAAGGCGTTGGGCCTGGCCAAAAACAAGCGGGCGCGGTTCCTGCTCGCCTCCACTTCGGAGATTTATGGCGACCCGCTGGTGCATCCGCAAACCGAGGATTATTGGGGCAACGTTAATTCCATCGGCCCGCGCGGTTGTTACGACGAAGCCAAACGGTTTGCCGAAGCCATGACGATGGCTTACCACCGCGAACACGGAGTCGAGACGCGCATTGTTCGCATCTTCAACACTTACGGCCCGCGGATGAGATTGAATGACGGCCGTGTCGTTCCCTCCTTCATCAGCCAGGCCCTCAAAAACAAACCCGTCACCGTTTTTGGCAAAGGCCGGCAAACCCGGAGCTTTTGCTTTGTGTCTGACTTGATTGAAGGCATTTACCGGCTGATGATAAGCCCCTATGACCAGCCAATGAACATCGGCAATCCCAGCGAGTTGACCGTGCTCGAATTTGCCAGGAAAATCATCCACGCCACCGGTTCCCGCAGTCGAATCGTCTTCAAGTCATTGCCCCAGGACGATCCCAAACAGCGCCAGCCCGACATCGCCCGCGCGAGAAAAATCCTCCGCTGGGCGCCCAGGGTGCCGCTGGAACAAGGTCTCACTGACACCATCGCCTATTTCCGAACAAAGGTTTAGGGCAACTCCGGTGTAATTCTCATTTATGATTTATGATTGATGATTTATGATTGGTTCAGGTTGTGCGCCGTCTGGCCGCCGATCATCAATCATAAATCGTAAATCATAAATGCTGTTCCGCGCTCGTCAGTTCGAGTTTGTTTTTCCGCGCCCGGCGCTGGTCATGGGCGTGGTCAACGTCACGCCCGACTCGTTTTTCGATGGTGGAAAGTTTTTGGATGTTAATGCCGCGGTGGCTCAGGCGTTGGAACTCGCCGCCCAGGGAGCGGAAATCCTCGACATTGGCGGCGAATCCACGCGTCCCGGCGCCGAACCGGTCAACGAAACGGAAGAGTTGCGCCGGGTTTTGCCGGTCATCGGACAATTGGCTGGTCGCGTGAACATCCCCATTTCCGTTGACACCGTGAAACCCGCCGTGGCGCGCGCCGCGCTTGCAGCCGGTGCGAGCATCATTAATGATGTGGCTGCCAATCGCGAAGACGGTTTGATGTGGGAGGTTGTGGCGGAGTTCAAGGCGGGGTATGTTTGCATGCACGCCCGCGGCACGCCACGGACCATGCAGGAAAATCCGGTTTACCGGGATGTCGCTCGCGAGGTCGGTGAATTTTTTCAGGAACGGTTAAAACAATTAAATGCCGTCGGTGTTTCTACCGACCGGATCGTCCTGGACGTTGGCATCGGTTTTGGCAAAACGGCGGAACATAATTTGCAGTTGCTCGCGAACTTGCGGAGTTTTACAACGATGGCACGCCCGCTGCTGATTGGGGTTTCGCGCAAGTCGTTTATCGGAAGACTGCTGGGCGCGGATTTGGACAAACGATTGCCGGGTTCGCTGGCGTGCGCGTGCCTGGCGATTGAGTCCGGCGCCCAAATCATTCGCGCCCATGATGTGGCGGAAACCGTCCAGGCCGTGCGGATGACGGAAGCCGTGCTGGCTCGGAAAAGAAAATAATGTGGCTCTACCTCCAGGAAGGCTGGCGGCCCGCGTTGGAAGTTTTAATCCTCGCGGTGATGATTTATTACGCCTCCCGTTTCTTGCGCGGCACGCGCGGCTGGCCCGTGGTGGTCGGCTTTGTCGTCGTGTTGCTGGTGCTGGCCTTCGCCACGACGCTGCTGAAATTGAAGGTCTTGAGCTGGTTGCTCGGCACGTTCTCGGCCTTTTTTGCCATTGCCGTGTTGATCATCTTTCAACCGGAATTGCGCCGCATGCTGGCCGAACTCGGCAACCTGCCGTTGTTTGCCAGTGCCCGGGAACAACGCGAAAACATCGAAGTCATCATTCAAACCGTCGAACGCCTCGCGGATGTCCGCATCGGCGCGCTCATTGCCATCGAACGGTCCATCCAGCTTTTTGAAGCCGTTGAATCCGGCGTCCCGGTGGATTGCGAAGCAACACCGGAAATGCTTGAAACAATTTTCTTCCCCAACAACGCCATTCACGATGGCGGGGTCATCATCAAGGGAGACCGCATCGCCTACGCGGCATGCATTTTCCCGCTGACGCAACGGCAGGATTTGAACAAGTCACTCGGCACGCGCCATCGCGCGGCCATCGGTCTGACCGAGGAAACCGACGCGGTGGTCGTGGTGGTGTCCGAGGAAAACGGCAAGATTTCACATGCCTATAAAGGCCAGCTGGTGCGCGGCGTCACCCTGGAGGAATTGCGCGCGTTTCTGACCTCGCTCCTTGTCCAGCCGACAAAATCACACAGCGTGATTGATTGGCTCCGCTCTCACTTAAGTGAACGGAACAAGCCTAACTCGGCGGTCATTACCAAAAATGAACCCCGCCCGGAGCTCAAACAGACGGGCAATTGAATTTATGCCGAAGCGTGACTGGGTTGCCAAGGATCTGACGTGGAAATTGTTTTCGCTGATTTTGGCGGTGGCCCTGTGGATCACCATCCATAATCTCCGCGAAACCCCGGAAGCCGCTGACCCGTTTGCCACGGTGACCGCGATGACGTACACGAATCTGCCGGTGCTCGCGGTTTCGGCTGGCGCGGATGTGCACAATGCCCAGATTGTTCCCAACCTCGTCGCCGTCAAAGTCAGCGGTCCGGCCGACATCATGGCGGGCTTGCAGAAAAGTGATGTTCACGTGTGGATGAATCTTACCGGCTTGGATTCCGCACGCCAGCTGCGCCGGAACCTGGATGTTTCACTGCCCCCCGGCGTGACACTCGACCGGGTCAGTCCCCCGGAAGTCAGTGTGACGATTTTGCCGGCCGCGGAATAAAGACCATGAACCTGCCTCAGAAAATTTTTGGGACCGATGGGGTTCGCGGCACGGCCAACGTGGAGCCGGTCACGGCCGAAACCGCGCTTAAACTCGGCCGCGCCGCCGCGCATGTTTTCAAAAATCTCGAACGTCAGCCGCGGCAGGGGAACCGGGGCAAACACAAAATTGTCATTGGCAAGGACACGCGGCTTTCCGGCTACCTGCTCGAAAATGCGATTTCCTCCGGCATCCTTTCCATGGGCGTGGACGTGCTGTTCATCGGGCCGCTGCCGACTCCTGGCGTGGCGTACATCACCCGCAGCCTGCGCGCTGACGCCGGCATCGTCATCACCGCCTCGCATAATCCCTACGCCGACAACGGCATCAAATTCTTCCGCGCCGACGGCTACAAGCTCGACGAAAAAATCGAGGATGAAATCGAACATCTCGTTTTCAGCGGCGAAATCGAAAGCATCCGTCCGACCGCCGATGAAATTGGCAAGGCGGTGCGCATTGACGACGCCTTGGGCCGCTACATCGAATTCGCCAAGGCCTCCTTTCCTCGCGGCATGACGCTGGAGGGCATCCGCGTGGTTGTGGATTGCGCCCACGGCGCGGCCTACAAATCCACGCCCTGCGTCCTGCGCGAACTGGGCGCCGAGGCCATCGTCTATGGCAACCAACCCGACGGCATGAACATCAACCGGGATTGCGGTTCGATGCACCCGGAAAATCTCTGCCGCAAGGTGGTCGAACACCAGGCGCATCTGGGCATTGCACACGACGGCGATGCCGATCGCGTCCTGCTCTGCGACGAGGCCGGCAAATTGATTGATGGCGATGACGTCATGGCCATCGCGGCGCTCGACATGCTTGCGCAGAAAACGCTGGCGGAAAAAACATTGGTCACCACCGTGATGAGCAATGCCGGTCTGGAAGCGGCGGTCAAATCCGCCGGCGGCAAAGTTGTCCGCACTGCCGTCGGCGATAAGAATGTGATTGATGAGATGCTGCATCACGGGTTCAACTTCGGCGGCGAGCAGAGCGGACATCTGATTTTCCGCGATTTCAGCACCACCGGCGACGGACTGGTGGCCGCGTTGCAGGTCTTGCGAACCATGCGTGCAAAAAAAACGCCGCTTTCAAAACTGGCCAAATGCTGGACGCGCTTTCCGCAACTGATCACCAACATTCGTGTGCGCGAGAAAAAGCCGTTCGAACAACTGGACGGCGTGATGAAACTGGTCGGCGAAGCCGAAGCGGAACTGAAGGGGCAGGGCGGTCGGGTTTTCCTCCGTTACTCCGGCACGGAGCCGAAGGCGCGGCTGCTCCTCGAAGGCCGCGACGCAAAGGTTTTGGAAAAATGGTCCCAAAAAATTTGCAGCGTCATCCGGAAACAGATCGGCGCGTGAAGGCGGTGATACCCGTACTTCCAGTCATCGCTGCGGGTAATTCTTTGAGTGGAGCTTCAATGATTCGCGTTAAACCGGTACGCGCCGTCAGTGTGGGCCACCACAAGTGAGAACGGCGCGACATGGATTTTGTTTCTGACTGTCGCCAATGTCTCCGTGCCCGCCGTCTGGTCGTTGGCCACGACGGCCCAATCGCCACTCACAGTTAAGTCTTTTGGCTCCGGGTTACCGTTGTAAATCACCAGGATGGTCTTCCAATCGTCTCCGTTCGCGTGGTTTTTGAGCACATATTCGACAACGTTCACCGGCATGGTGGTCACGAATTCTAAAACCTCGTCCACGCGCGCCCGGTCCGTCATACGGAAGGCGGGATGTGCGCGCCGCAGGACGATCAGGCCCCGGTAGAAATTGAAGACGTCCTTGTGCCTGTCCTTGAGTGACCAGGCTATCGGATTCACGCGCGGGTCGTTGTCGTTGTAGCTGTTGGGATTGAGGTTCTTGGAGCGCAGAAATTCGTCACCGGCGTGGATGAAAGGAACCCCCTGGGCGGTCAACACAATGCCGGCGGCCAGCTTATCCATGTTGATGCGCAGCACTTCCGGTGCGTCGGGTGCGGACAACCGCAGCTTGTCCCAAAGACAAAGGTCGTCATGAGCGGAGTCGTAATTGATGGTCTCGTTCGGAGAAAAGACTTCGATGCTTTCCTTTCCCCTGCCGGTACTCTGGCCTTTGATTTCCAGGTGAAATCTCGTCATGCCGCCAAATGGCGGGGCGGCACCTTGGACGAAGCCGGTGTCCGACGCATTTGCGTAGTCTCCTTTGATATTGTCGCGGATGCCGTCGTTGAAGGCGGCGATGCCTGTGCGTTGGACGTTGGCCTGCGTCATCATTTGATCGGGCGGCAACACCTGCTCCATCTGCCAGCCTTCGCCGTAAATAATGGCGCTGGGATTAATTTTCTTCGCTTCACGATACACCGCCAACATGGTTTCGCGGTCCAAAATCCCCATCAGGTCGAACCGGAACCCGTCCACGTGATACTCCGTCATCCAGTATTTGATGGAATCCACGATAAATTTCCGCGCCATGGGTTTTTCCGAGGCGAATTCGTTGTCGCAGCCGGTCCCATTTGCGTAACGACCGGACTTGTCCATCCGGTAGTAATAACCCGGAAACACCTTGTCAAAAATGGACGCCGGACGCGAACCGGTGGCAGCGGTGTGATTGAACACCACGTCCAGGACCACGCCGACGTGATTCCGATGAAAGGTTTGAACCATTTCCTTGAATTCCTTCTGCCGGGTGGTGCCGTCGGGATTCGTGGCGTAGGAACCTTCCGGTGTGTTGTAAAGAACCGGGTCGTAGCCCCAGTTGTACCAGGTGTACTCATCCGCCTTCTGTCGCTCGTCCCCGCCCGCATAATCAAAACATGGCAGCAGGTGAACATGGGTCACGCCCAGCTCTTTCAAATGATCCAGGCCGCTCGCTGCGCCGCCCGGCGTCTTTGTGCCCGGTTGCACCATGCCGAGGTATTTTCCGCGGTTGCCATCGGCGACCCCGGAATTTTTATTGATGGAAAAGTCGCGGATATGCGCCTCGTACAGCACGGCATCCGTGTTGTTTTTCAAGGTGACGAAATGATCCTGGTTCCAGTCTTCGGGATTGGTTTTCTGCGGGTCATAAATCAAAGTCCGGCCGCTGTTGGCGGAACAGCCGCGGGCATATGGATCGTTGACGCGATAAACTGTTGGCTTAGTTGAAGCCGCGAACAGGAGCGTGACCTCGTACAAATAATATTTGCCATCCATGTCGCCCATCAAATTGGCGGACCAGATGCCATTCGAATCGTGCGACATGGGAATAGCCTGAAAAACTACCTTGGTTGCATCATCGAAGAGCAGCAAACGGACCTGCTGGGCGGTCGGCGCCCACAACTTGACCGACGTCGCTTCCGGATGATAAACCGCCCCCAGGTCGTCATTGGTGTAAACATACGACGCGTTGAAATCGCCTGGCATCATGTCATTTTGCGCTCGCGCAACCGGGTTTAAAGTCAGCCAGCTTAAGCCAGCCAAACCCAGGGAAAACAGGCGCAAACGCATCATCGGGTGAAGGCTACCATTTCCGGCTCAACCACCCAATTGAATTTGCGCCGTTGACCTATGGGACCGCTAAAATCTCCGACCGCAACCGTCCAACGAATTGGGCCGGTAATCGTTGATCGATCGAACCGGGCACCGGTTTTTCCAGGCCCACGTGGCCGTCAACAAAGACTACATTGGCCATCTGGTTATGACGGAAATGTCCATTCGGATAGCTCGTGTTGGTGTCCACGTAATACCATTCCTCCAGCATCGGGTTCGAGGGCGAGGCCGGCGCCTGAAAATCGTTGACCTGGGCGGCGTCGGCGAACAGCGCCGTGTCCGTCGGATGCGAAATTTTTCCCGCGGCGACAGGAGGTTGGGTTGATGCCGCGGAGAGGTAAAGATTATAGCCATAACTGTACACGACGCCATCGGCCTTCAATTTGAACTGCGCCAACGCGTAGTTCAATGAGGGACAAATTCGCACGTGGCTGTCGCTGATATAGGGATAAAACGCACCCAATGACAAATCGTACGGACGCTGGCCCTCCGGCCCCGGCCCAATCCAGCCGAACCAGTAAATTTGCCCGTAGTTCGTGGTGCCGAAAATATATCGGAAACAATTTCCATTGTTATCGTCCCAGTACATTTCCGTGGCCATTCCCAGCTGGCGCAGGTTGCTGGTGCATTGAGCGCGCCAGGCGGACTGTTTGCTCTGGCTCAGCGCCGGCAGGATCATCGCCGCCAGAATCGCAATCACCGCAATGCTGACCAGCAATTCAATCAACGTGAAGGCGCGAACGGGTCGAGGGTCGAGGGTCGAGAGTCGAGCGCAGGGAATCCCGCGCGCCGCGAAATTTCGACTCTCGACTCTCGACTCTCGACGCTTGATGGTTTTGCTCATGGTCTTTGCGAGTTGATCCGGTAAAACGCCTCGCCCGCCGGCGCGCTGGTGTCCTGCAAGAAAAGATTCGTCGCATTGCCCGGTATTATTGGCGAGACATTTGTCCACGATTGGAGGTCTGGCGCACGTTGCAGGGTGTAAAACCAGTTGCTCTGGCTCAGGAATTCCACCTGCCAGACGCCGTTGGTGAAGCTGCCGGCAAAGTTTTGCACCGGCGATGGCGGAACCGTAACCAGAAAATTGTCCACCGTACCGTGGGCAAGCAGCGAACCGTCCGCGCCCGCATCGCTGTAGCTGCAAACGGCAACCTGGTCGAAGCGGAAATCACTGAAGCTCGCGCCCAGCACCACGTTGGTCGTATCAAAAGACAGGCCATTGCGGGTCACGCTCGTTTGCAGCGTCTGGTTGCTCGCGGTGTAGATCATCGCCACGTGAAAAAGCGCGCCTGGATCGAGGGCGAACGGGTGGGCAAACGTGGTAGCAAACTGGTTGTTGCTGGAAATCAAGGTTGGTGAAATCGTCGCCCCGTATCCGGAATCAGGAAAATAATCAAACTCACCGACATTGCGGGCGCCGTACGTGGGATTGACGCCGATGCCGCGCTCGAGATTGGTATTGGTGGCGCTGACGAAATTGATGAAACCCACGACCAGTTCAAAGGTGTCGGGTTTGTTTGAATTGACACCGATGGCGATGTCGCTGAGTTGCAAATCGAAGGAGAGGCTGAAATCGTCCGATTTCGCAAGGATCGTTCCCAGGGCATGGTAAAAATAACTGTTCGTTTGCGACGAATCCCAGGTGACATCGAGGTTTTGATTGGTGGCATCCCACTGGAACAGGTTGGTGTCGCCAAAGATTTTCCAGCCGTTCTGTAGCGGGTCACTGGAAAAATCTTCCTCGATGGTTGCCGCCTCGCAGATCGAGGCGGCAACCAGGCCCCACAAAATGAGCAGACCGGGGCGCATGTTATCAGACGCGCCGTCGCAGCCAGAAGAAGCCGGCACCGGTCAAAGCCAACGTCCACGTCGCCGGTTCAGGCACCACTGAAATCGCGTCAATGTATGCCGGCGTTCCATCGCTCAGCACATCCAGTCGCACATACTCGACTGAGGACAATGATACGCTCTGGCCATTCGAGTCTATCGCCCAGGTCAGGCTGAAACCCGCGCCACCGGCGGAGCCGTTGTAAAGCGCCCGAATTCCGGCCAAATCCTGTCCGGCAAAGTCAGCCGCCGTCAGGGCGGGATTCACCGGCAGAAAAGGATTGCCACTGGCGTCGGTTGGGTACAGGCCGTCAACCTGAGGAGTCAGCGCGGGATTCAACGTGTAAAAAGTCGTGCCGTCCGCGCTCACCGACACGCGCACGTCGCTGGTGCCGCCGGTGAACAGCGTGCCATCGGTGATGCCGCCGCCGCTGTAATCGCTATTGGTGATGTTAAAGCCGGCATGGCCGAAAATGATGAAATCCACGCCAAACGGATTGCCCGGACTGTTTTGAATCGGAGTGTTGAACTGCAACGTTAGGGAACCGCCCGTGCCGATGCCAACGATGTCGCTGGCCAAGTACGGGGGATTGAAGGGATCAGTGTTCTGGTAACCGTTATAAATGGTTGGCCCACCCAACGCCGCATTGGGATTGTTATAGCCGGCATCCACGCCGCTGCCTTCGGTGTAGGAAACCACGCTGCTGGCAAATTGCGCGCGGGTGATGGCGGGAACGAACAAGGCGCCGGCCAATGCCAGCGTTAAACAGACTTTTTTCATTTGCTGATCTTTCAGTTTAGCCCGGCCTTTGTCGGAAAGGGCTGGACACTTTTACAGTTGAGAAACCAGCGCGGAGCCTGAAAATGAAAAACCTTCAGACCCCGGCAAAACGGAGAATGAAGGCATCCCACGAATCCTGTCGAAAACCGTTCGACAGGCTGGCCTCATCCTTCTCTTTGACGGAGAAGTCGGCCATTGCCACGACGGTCACAGACCGCCGCTACAACAACCGCGACGAGCACAGCCAAACCGGTATCCTGACTTCGGCCTCAAACCTCATTCCGCCTTCCCGCCGTCACTCATGCACGCATGAAACGGGGCAGTGGCTTTGGGAATTTGTAGCCGTTACAGTGGCGCAACCGTCCCGGATTTTCACCGGGTTCCCAGACATTTGACTGCGTTGTTTCAAAGAACAATTCGTTTCTACGCCTGAAACAGGAATCTGCCAAGAGATTTTTTGTAAAATCTTTTCGCGGCGAGGGGACGGAACGAATTTTCTGGGCTTTACGCCCGGTCGGTTGGGCTGATACCTTGGACGCGTCGAAATCGCAGGGTAACCCGAAGCCAACGCATGGTTCAGGTCGAAGGCCTCACCAAACTTTACGGCGAGTTCACCGCCGTGAGCGAGCTCACGTTTTCCCTCCAGCCCGGCGAAGTGCTGGGCCTCGTCGGTCCGAACGGCGCGGGCAAGACCACCACCTTGCGGTGCCTCGCCGGCATTATTCCGCCCACCCGCGGCGCCGTGCAGGTCGGCGGCCATGACATCGTCCGCGACGCGATTGCAGCCAAGAAACAACTCGCGTTTTTCACCGACGAACCGCGCCTGTTCGATTATCTCACCGTCTGGCAGCACCTGAATTTCATCGCCCGGATTTATCAGGTGGCCGATTACGAGAAAATTGGCAACGAATTGCTGACGGAACTTGAAATCGCGAACAAACGGGACGCGCTGCCCGGCGAATTATCCCGCGGCATGAAGCAGAAGCTCGCCATCGCCTGCGGTCTGCTGCATTCACCACGGGTGATTTACTTCGACGAACCGTTGACCGGGCTGGATCCCTTGGGCATCCGGCGGATGAAGGATTCAATCCTGAAACGGGCGCGCGAAGGCGCGGCCATCATCATCAGTTCGCACCTGCTGCATCTGGTTGAGGAAATCTGCTCGCGCATCCTGATTTTGAAAAACGGGCAGAAAATCGCCGATGGCACGCTGGCGGAAATCACGCAAAAATTTTCCGAACAACCCGGAGATGCCAACCTCGAGGAGATTTTCTTCCGCGCCACCAGTGAAACCGGTGCGCCCGCCGCGCCGCCGCCGATCGGAATCAAATGATTGCCGGCGTTCAAATCTGCCGGACCGGTGGTGGCGACGCCCTCGTCGCCAAAAATTGCCATCAACCTTTGTCGCGACGAGGCGTCGCAGCCACGTGAAATGATTGCTGCGCTGTTCTATCTGCAATTCCAGTCGTTTTGCAACCGGCTGATCTTCCGGTTCAAGCGGCTCAAACAGCCCAAATATCTCATTGGCGCCGTCGTCGGCGGACTCTATCTGTACTTTTACTTTTTCCGCTATCTTTTCGGCGGTTACGCCGGCGCACGGCGGACGGCGGTGAATTTCGCGGTTTCCCCGGAGCATCTGCTGCTGTTTGAATTGCTCGGTGCGCTGGTGCTCTTCGTCATCGTGCTGCTGGCGTGGGTTATCCCGCATGAACGCGCCGCGCTCACGTTCACCGAGGCCGAGGTGGCGTTCCTGTTTCCCGCGCCCATCACGCGCCGCAATCTGATTCATTACAAACTCATCCGGTCGCAATTGCGGATTTTTTTCAGCGTTCTCTTGCTGACGTTGTTCTCGCACCGGTTCGGCGGCAACGCCTGGATTCACGCGCTCGGCTGGTGGCTCATTCTCTCGACGTTGAACCTCCATTTTCTGGGTTGTTCGTTTGCCCGGACCATGCTGCTGGATCGCGGCATCTCCAATTGGCTGCGGCGGCTGCTCGTCCTCGCACTGGCGGTCGCGATGGTCGTCGGGGTCTGGGTTTGGGCGAAGCAGACCATGCCGGGGTTGAATTCCGCCCGCATCACCGATTTCGCTTCGGCGCTGGATTATTTGCAGCGCGTTCTGACCGCCGGCCCGGCGCTTTATTTGCTGTTCCCGTTCCGGCTGGTGGTGCGGCCATTCCTGGCGCCGGATGCCACGGCGTTTCTGGTCGCGCTGGGCCCGGCGTTGCTGCTGTTTTTGCTTCACTATTTGTGGGTCACCTATTCGGACGTGGCGTTCGAGGAAGCATCGGTGGAAGCCTCGCAGAAGCAGGCTGCGCGCATCGCCGCCGTCCGGGCTGGCAACTGGCAGGGCGCGAAGAAAAATCAAAAGGCCAAACGCCCATGGTTCAATCTGGCGGCCTCCGGCCCGCCCGCCACGGCGTTCCTCTGGAAAAATCTCATTGGCGTCAGCCGGGTTTTTTCCCCGCGCCTGGGGGTGGCGCTCATTGTCATTGTAGTGGTGGTGTGTTTCAGCCTCGGACACGGCGGGCTTAACCAGAACCTTTCGACCGTCGTGGGGATTTTTATCGCCATCGCCCTGGGCTATTCGTTGTTGCTGGGGCCGCAAATTCTGCGGCTGGATTTCCGACACGACCTGCCGCTGGCGGACGTGCTCAAGACCTTTCCGTTGCGCGGCTGGCAGATTGCCCTGGGTGAAATCCTCGCGCCGGTGGTCGTGCTGGTGATGTTCCAATGGCTGTTGTTGTTGGTCGAAATCGGACTCCTGTTTTATCTGTCGGCTCCCCAGAAAGCCCTTCTGTTGGCCATCGCCCTCGGCGCGGCGGTGGCGCTGCCGTTGCTGGACCTGCTCCTGCTGCTCATCCCCAACGCCGCCGTGCTGCTCTTTCCGTCGTGGATTCCGACCGGCAAGGACAGTCCTCGGGGCGTCGAAGCCACCGGCCAGCGGCTGGTTTTTTTGCTGGGCCAACTGCTCGTCCTGGCACTGACGCTCCTGCCTGCCGCCGCCGCATTTGCTGGCGTTTTTTTTCTGCTGAATTTCACGGTCGGCCCTGTCGCCGCTGTGCTGCCAGGGTCGCTTGCGGCGGCTCTGGTTCTGGCCGTGGAAGCCGGCCTCGGTGTGATGCTGCTCGGCAAATTGTGGCAGCGGTTTGACGTGACTGAAGAACCGGCAGGTTGAAAAACATTTTCCGCGAGACGTAGGACAGGCGTCGCGCCTGTCTCTGACTCTTGTTCCGCCTAAGCGGAAATTATTTTTGAGACAGGCGCGACGCCTGTCCTACGGCAATGGTTGCCGACGAGATCATCCCAAACATTTCTGATCTGCGCTTGCGCGAATTTGAATTGGAGAATTATACTCCGGGTTCAATTTGCTATGAAATCGCCCATTCGAGTCGCAGTCACCGGCGCCGCCGGCCAAATCGGTTATTCCCTCCTGTTCCGCATTGCCTCCGGCGCCATGTTCGGACCGGACCAGCCTGTCATTCTGCATCTGCTGGAAATCGAACCTGCGTTGCCGGCGTTGCACGGCGTCTGCATGGAACTGGACGATTGCGCCTTTCCGTTGCTCAAAGGCATCGTGCCGACGGCGAACCTCGACGAAGGTTTTCGCGATGTGAACTGGGCGTTGCTGGTCGGCAGCGTGCCGCGCAAGGCGGGCATGGAACGCAAGGATTTGCTCGGCATCAACGGCAAGATTTTCATCGGGCAGGGGAAGGCAATACAAAAGAACGCGGCGGCGGACGTGCGCATCCATGTCGTCGGCAATCCGTGCAATACCAATTGTCTTATCGCCATGCACAATGCGCCCGATATTTCGCGCGACCGATTCTTCGCCATGACGCGCCTCGACGAAAACCGCGCGAAGGCCCAGCTTGCGAAAAAGGCCGGCGTGGACATCACCGCCGTCAGCAACGTCGCCATCTGGGGCAACCACAGCGCCACGATGTATCCTGATTTTTTCAACGCGAAAATTTCCGGCCAGCCGGTTCCGGGCGTCATCAAGGACGAAGCGTGGCTCAAAGGCGAATTCATCATGACCATTCAGCAGCGCGGCGCGGCCATCATCAAGGCGCGCGGTTCGTCCAGCGCCGCCAGCGCGGCCAACGCCGTCGTGGACAGCGTCCGCTCCATCATCTCGCCGACGCCTGCCGGCGACTGGCACAGCGTCTGCGTTTGCTCGGATGGCAGTTACGGTATTGAAAAGAATTTGATCTGCTCCTTCCCGGTCCGCAGTAACGGCCAGAAACTGGAGATCATCCAGGGCGTGCCGGTCAACGACTTCAGCCGCGCAAAAATTGACGCTACGGTGAAGGAATTGCAGGAAGAACGCGCGCTGGTCGCCGATTTGCTGCCAAAATGATTGGAGCGCGGGCGGCTCGCCCGCGAGTTTCAACTTGGGAAGGAAACACGCGGACAAGCTATCCGCGCTCCTGGTTTTCCTCGCATTGCCAGACGCGCTGTTTTGTGACAGCCTCGCCCGCGTATGGCTTTTGATTCCTTCCGCGATTTTATCGGGCAACTCGACCGCGCCGGCGAACTCAAGCGCATCTCCCAGCCCGTCGCCACCGAACTCGAAATCACCGAAATTGCCGACCGCGAAATGAAATCGCCTAACGGCGGCAAGGCGCTGCTCTTCGAAAAGCCCACCGTCAAGGGCGAAGTTTCGCCGTTCCCGCTCGCCATCAACACGATGGGTTCCTGGAAGCGCATGGCCATGAGCATGGGCGCGAATTCCGTGGACGAAGTCGCCGCCGAACTCGGCTCGCTCATGAAGGCCAGGCCGCCGACCAGTTTTCGCGAGGCCATCAAATTGCTCGGCCAGGCCCTCGACTTGCGCCATGCCAAACCGAAACTGGTGAAGGATGGTCTCTGCAAGGAAGTGATCCGCAAATTTGACGCGCCGCCGACGCGTACTGAACCGTGGCCTGCTGCGCCAAACATTAGTGCTTCGAACTCGCACGCGACGGCGAACGTTTCTCCCTCTCCTGGGGGAGAGGGTCGGGGTGAGGGTGGACCCTCAACCCTTCTGGATCTTCCCATTCAAAAGTGCTGGCCGCTCGACGGTGGACGCTTCATCACACTGCCGTGCGTTGTCACGAAAGACCCCGACACCGGCGAACGCAACGTGGGTATGTATCGCATCCAGATTTACGACGCCCGCACCACCGGCATGCACTGGCAGTTGCAAAAAGTCGGGGCGCGGCATGGACGACGTTATTACGAAACCGGCGCGCGGATGCCTGTCAGCATTTTCATCGGCGGCGATCCCGTATTCACTTTCGCCGCCACCGCGCCGTTGCCCGATGGCCTCGACGAATTCCTGTTGGCCGGTTATCTCCGCAAGAAATCCGTCGAGCTTGTGAAGTGCGAGACCAACGACCTGGAAGTCCCGGCGAACGCCGACTTTGTCATCGAAGGTTACGTTGACCCGAAGGAGCCGTTGCGCGAGGAAGGGCCGTTCGGCGACCACACCGGCTATTACACGCTGCCCGAGCCGTATCCGGTATTTCACGTCACCGCCATCACGCATCGCAAGGACGCGGTGTATCCGGCGACGATTGTTGGCATGCCGCCGATGGAGGATTTTTACATCGGCGGCGCGAGCGTGAAATTGTTCCTGCCGGTCTTCAAAATGAACTTCCCGGAAATCGTGGACATCGCGCTGCCGGCGGAAGGCGTGTTTCACAACCTCGTGTTCGTCAGCATCAAGAAGACCTACCCGATGCAGGCCTACAAAATTATGCACGGCCTCTGGGGCATGGGCCAGATGATGTTCACCAAATACATCGTGGTGGTGGACGGCGACGTGGACGTGCACAACACCCGCGAAGTCCTGTTCCGGCTCTGTGCCAACACCGACCCCCAACGTGATTCAATTTTTACGAAAGGCCCGGCCGATGTTTTGGATCATGCTACATCGGAAATGGCGATTGGAACGAAGCTAGGAATCGACGCCACACGAAAGTTATCGGGAGAAGGTTTTAAAAGAATTTGGCCTCCTTTAATCAAAATGACCGACGAAGTGCGTCGGAAAATTGATTCTCTTATCGGCGACAGCCGCTGACCAAACTCTCAACTCTCAACCATGAACTCTCAACTGATTTCCGGCATTGACGCGACGATCCCGCACTGCGGGATGCCCGGCGAAGGCCACAAGCGCGGCTGGCCGCCGTTAATCAAGATGGACGTGGCGGTGCGAAAGAAAATTGACCAACTGTTCAACCACCGATGAACAGCCATGAGCCAATTCTTTCTGTTAAATTCTTTCGCACTGAAACCGGGCGAGAGCCTGTCCGTGATTGGCTTAAATCATTCCCGCGCGAAAACCGCAAGGTCATCGGCGAGGACATCAAGACCGTGCAATTCGGCTGGCCGCTTGGCATGCCGCTGGTTCGCAAACTTGGTATGGGGCTTTGGGAAGTCCGCGCCCGCCTACCTGACGGTATCGCCAGGGTTTTATTTACCACCGGTGAGCGCCGGATGATTCTTTTGCACGGCTTCATCAAAAAATCACAGAAAACGCCGCGCGAAGATTTGGAACTGGCAAAGACCCGCTTGCGTATGCTACTTTGAACCCATGAACGAACGGCACATCGGTTCAAATTTCGATGACTTTCTTGCTCGAGAAGGCCTGCTTGCGGAGTGCGAGGCCGGCGCGCTCAAACGCGTCGTCGCCTGGCAGATCGCGCGCGAGATGAAACGCCGCCGGATTTCCCGCGCTGCCCTCGCCGGTCGCATGAAATCTCCGCGCACGTCCATTGACCGTCTCTTTGCCGAAAATGATTCCGCTGTTTCGCTGCAACTGCTTGAACGCGCTGCCCTCGCCTTGGGCCGTAAACTCAAGGTCGAGCTCGCCTGACTTCGCTGTGGACGATCCCGCTCGGCAGTGGACTCGGTAAACCGTTTGCCGCATTGACGCGACGAAGAAACTGCCCGGCGAAGGCCACAAGCGTGGCTGGCCGCCGCTGATTAGAATGGACGAAGCCACGCGGAAGAAAATTGACGCGTTATTCAGAAATACCGCTTGATATGGGTGGCCAGCCGTGCGAATATGGGTAACCATATTATGAAGACGACCATTGAAATCGCCGACGACCTTTTCGAGCGCGCCCAGCGCCTGGCGCGGAAGGAAAAGACAACCTTCCGTTCATTAACCGAGCAGGGCTTGCGGATTGTGCTCAAGGAAAAACAGGCCAAGCCGGCGAAATGGAAATGGAAGCTGGTCACGTTCAAGGGCCGCGGGCTGACGGATGAATTCAAGAACGCGCCTTGGGAAAAAATCCGCGACGAAATTTACAAGGGTCATGGCGCATGATCGCGCTGGACACCAACTTGCTGGTCTACGCCTACCGGGAAGATTCGGAGTTTCACGCCACGGCGGTGGAGCAGTTGCGTCCGGTTGTCGAAGGCGACAGCCCGTGGGCATTGCCGTGGACGTGCGTGCATGAATTTATCGGCGTCGTCACGAGCGGTCGCGTCTATAAGCCGGCTTCGCCGTTGTCCAATGTTCTTGATTTTCTCGACTCGTTGATGACCTCGCCACAATTGCATTTGCTTGCCGAAAGCCCCGGCTATTTTGAGAAGCTGCGCGACCTGGCGCTGGCGGCGAAATTATCCGGGCCGCGCATCCATGACGCGCGGATTGCCGCGCTCTGCCTGCACCACGGCGTGCGCGAACTCTGGACCGCCGACCGCGACTTCTCCATGTTCCCCAAGCTCAAGACCCGCAACCCGCTGGTGAAAAAATGAAAACCGCCAGCGGCAGCAAGCTGGGCATTGACGCGACGAAGAAAATTCCCGGCGAAAGTTTCAAACGCGCTTGGTCGCCTTGTAGGGACGAAGGTCTCGGAGAGCGAAGGCCCGCGCTCATCAAGATGGATGCCCCAGTCCCTGTCTGCCATTTACATTCACCTTGTATTTTCCACCAAAGATCGCCGGCCGTTCCTGCGCGATAAACCCACCCGCGACGCACTCCACTCGTATCTCGGCGGCGTCTCCAAACAACTCGATTGCCCACCCATCCTCGCCGGTGGCGTGGAAGACCACGTCCATCTGCTCGCGCGCTTCGGACGCACCCTCACGCAGGCTGAATGGGTGAAGGAATTGAAACGCGTTTCAAACGTATGGCTCAAGGAACGCGGCCGCAACTACGCCGACTTTGAATGGCAGGGCGGCTACGCAGCGTTTTCCGTGAGCCAGTCAAATCTGGAATCGGTAAAACAATACATCGCCGGGCAGGTGGAGCATCATCGCAAAATGAATTTTCAGGACGAGTTGCGGGCGTTGTTGTGCCGGCATGAAATTGAATGGGATGAGAAATACGTTTGGGAATGAAGGTCGCCGGCGAGAGATTTGCCACAACCGCGTTGCGGTTGAATTCATTTCCGAACCGTTACCCAAGGTAGCCTCGCAAGCTCGGCAACCTTGGGCTGGAGGTCGCAATCCCGTTGGGATTGTTCAAACGGTTCACGATCCGGGCGGCGGCAGGAATTCCAGCCCGGATTTTTCCGGAATCTCCATCACGCGCGGGATGTCCTGCTGCCGAGTTGCCAATTATTTTTTGAAAAGCCGGGCATTTGGTTTACTTTTGATTCCATGAAATATACTCGGCTTGGTTCCACGGGCCTCAAGGTTTCCCGAATTTGTCTGGGCTGCATGACTTACGGCGTCGCCGAACGCGGCTTCCATCCGTGGGTGCTGCCCGAGGAGAAAAGCAGGCCGTTCTTCCAGCGCGCTTTGGAACTCGGCATCAATTTCTTCGACACGGCCAACGGCTATTCCGGCGGCACGAGCGAGGAAATCACCGGCCGCGCCCTGCGCGACTTTGCCAAGCGCGACGAAATTGTCCTGGCGACGAAGGTTTTTCTGCCGTGGCGCGACAAACCCAACACTGGCGGCCTGTCGCGCAAGGCCATCTTCACCGCCGTGGACGACAGCCTGCGCCGGCTGGGCATGGATTACATTGACCTTTATCAGATTCATCGCTGGGATTACGACACGCCCATCACCGAAACACTGGAAGCCCTGCACGACGTGGTGAAGTCGGGCAAAGTCCGTTATATCGGCGCTTCATCCATGCACGCCTGGCAATTTGCGCAGGCGCTTTACCTGGCGGACGCGCACGGCTGGACGCGGCTCGTCTCCATGCAGCCGCATTACAACCTCATTTATCGCGAAGAAGAGCGCGAGATGCTCGGTTTGTGCCAAGCCGAGGGCATCGGCGTAATTCCGTGGAGTCCGCAGGCGCGCGGCAAACTGGCGCGACCGTGGCAGGAACAACCTTCCACCGACCGTTCGCGCACGGATGATTTTGCTCAAAAACTTTACGCTCACACCGAAGCCGCCGACCGGGCGGTGGTGGAGCGGGTGACACAACTGGCCGCCAAACGCGGCCTGCCGCAATCACAAATCGCACTGGCGTGGCTGCTCCACAAACCAGTCATCACTGCGCCTATTATCGGGGCGTCCAAGCCCGGCCATCTTGAAGACGCCGTGGCAGCGGTGGAGGTGAGTTTGTCCCCGGAAGAAATCGCGTCGCTGGAAGAGCCTTACGTGCCCCACGCCATCGCCGGGTTCAATTGATCGCCACTTTTCCAAGGCAACAAACTTGCGTCCACGGGGCCTGCCGAATTACAGGCACCGCGCTTTCATCTTCCCTTAAGGTTCATCGTTGTAGTGTAGGGCAGAAAAACACAAAGCGTTGAGCCATGAAAACATTCACCTCATTCATCACATTGCTCGTTGCCGGATTGGCCATGAGCGGTTTTGCCGCCGAACTCACCTATCCCATCGTCGGCACGGGACAGCACCAATGCTATGACAATTATTACGCCATGGCCGCGCCGCAGCCGGGCCAGTCGTTTTATGGGCAGGACGCGCAGCATCCCGGCAACACGCCGTCCTATCGCGACAATGGCGACGGCACAGTGTCGGATTTGGTCACCGGCCTGATGTGGGTGCAGGCACGCGGCGAAAAAATGTCGTGGGCGGACGCAATGGCCGGCGCGAAGGCGTGCCGCATGGGCGGCCACGACGACTGGCGCGTGCCGACGATCAAGGAGCTTTACTCGCTCATCCAGTTCACCGGCGAATGCCGGGCGACCACCGGTTCGAAACCGTTTCTCAACACGAACTATTTTGGTTTCGTCTATGGCGACATATCGCGCGGCGAGCGGATGATTGACTGCCAGGATTGGAGTTCGACCAAATACATCAGCACGACCATGAACGGCAACGCCACGGTGTTCGGCGTGAATATTGCGGACGGCCGCATCAAGGGTTATCCGATGTTCGACCCGCGCGCGCGCAGTCCGCACAAGCTGTTTGTCCGCTACGTCCGCGGCAATCCGGCCTATGGCAAAAATGATTTTTACGACAACGGCGACGGCACGATCACCGACCACGCGACGGGGTTGATTTGGTCCAAGGCTGACAGCGGCCGGGGCCTGAACTGGGAGCAGGCGCTGGCGTGGGTGCAGCAATTGAACGCAAAGAATTATCTCGGTCACAACGACTGGCGGCTGCCCAACGCGAAGGAATTGCAGAGCATTGTGGATTACTCGCGTATCCCGGCCATCTCGCCGATCTTTCAAATCAGCCGGCTGGCCGATGGTGAATATCCCTACTTCTGGTCGAGCACGACGCATCTGGACGGACCTCCTGGCCGTGACTGCAACGCGGCGGTTTATGTCTCCTTTGGCCGCGCGCTGGGTTGGATGCAGTTCCCGCCGGGGTGGGGCGCATTACGGCTGATGGACGTTCATGGCGCGGGCGCGCAGCGCAGCGATCCGAAAATCGGCGACCCCAGAAATTTCCCGCACGGGCGCGGCCCACAAGGCGACGTGATTCGCATTTTCAACTTTGTCCGGCTCGTGCGCGACGAGGCGAAATAAGTCCAAGCCGACTCCTGCCGTGCGCAAGGGCGGTTCATGCGCCGGGTAGTGGCAGAATCTCCAGCCCGAATTTTTTCGCAATTTCCATCACGCACGGGATGTGCTGCTGTTGCTGCGGACTGAGCGCGCCGATTTCCTCGAAGAATCCTTCAAATCCTGCCGGGGTGATCACACACATGAGGCGGCCGGGCGTCTGGCCAAGGTAACGATAGGTGTGTGCTATCCCGCGAGGCGCAAAAATCGTAGCGCCTTTTTTAGCGATGAACGTCTTCCCGCCAACGGTCCACTCGTATTCGCCTTCGAGAATCTGAAACGTCTCGTCCTCGCGGCGATGGATGTGCGGTGGCGGGCCGCCGCCCGGCACGTCATGCGATTCGACCGCGCTGACCGCACCGCCCGTGTCGCGGCCGTGGATGCGAATGACCATGGGAATTCCGAGGATATTCACCTTCCTGCCGCCGTCGTTGGGGACTTGGATTGGATTCATAGATATGGGCGGCGATGTTCCGTTGCCGTGCGCCGGCTGGCAAGCCAACATCCGCTCCATAGCCATTTTTTCTGAGATCGGCTCTTACTCGCCGGGCTGGTCGAAATAGCGCGCCCGGAGCGGTTTGAGGTAGCGGTCGCTCAACAGGTTCAAGGCTTCGCGGGCGAGGGTGAATTTTTCCGCCAGTTGCTCGAAAAC
This sequence comes from uncultured bacterium, assembly GCA_963723125.1. Lineage (GTDB taxonomy): Bacteria > Verrucomicrobiota > Verrucomicrobiia > Limisphaerales > UBA11358 > UBA11358. The sequence goes on along the minus strand of CAVRPQ010000005.1, from coordinate 258,110 downwards.
AGAGGCTGGTCCGGGTGGCTCGGTCCCTCTTGCCGCCAGTGCGTAAAAGCGCCGGCCCTCGCGTTCGTACTCGGGCACAAGGCGCCAGTCCTGGCTCCGGGGCCGCCGGACAAAAGAAGAGGCGTGATCCGGGTAAATGCCCGTGAGGAACAGCGCAATATCGGCGATGCGTTTATAGAAGCGCGGCTTCAGTTCCGACTCAACCAGCCGGCACAGCGCAATCATGTCGTCCATGTCCATGTCGCTGAATTTGCATTCTTGCCAGCCGCGGCCTTTCTGCCGGTAAAGCACGGCGATGTTCGTGCGGACAAACGAGCAGAGCATCTCGGTGAGATATTCGCGCATCGGCGGGTCGCCGAGCAACTCTCCGGCTTGGGCCGCTTCGAAAACCGGAATGCGTTTCCCGTTCGCATCCCGTTCGAACACGAAAGACTGGCCTTCGAGGTCGCGCCGGACACGGCGTAACAGGACGGTGAACATCAGATAGGGCGAAATGCGGATGAGAATTTCCAGGTCATTAATGAGCCGTTCCGCCAGTTTCGGGTCCTCCAGCATCGGTTCCAGCAGGTCGTCCTTGTCCCGGACCAGGCCGATGATGTGGTCATGGTCCCGCCGTTTGGTGGCCACGGTTTCCACGACGAATTTCAGGTCTGATTCAGTCAGGCGCATAGTCGCACAAATGGCGTGGACGTTCACCGCCTCACGCCGCAGGCAATATAGCTTGTTTGTTGCCAACTCGCAAAAGTCCCAATTCCCACGCCATGTTTGCTGTGGGGCTCCTTGGTTAACTGGAAAAATGTTACACAATTGTCCTGAACACACCCACTCGTTCGTCGTCTTATTGAAAAGGTGAAAAACACACCCAATGAGAGAAAGGCAAAAAGCATGAGCACATCCAGGAAAAAGACAGCACCCAGTATTATCTGGTTTGAAATTCCGGCAGATGACCTCGACCGCGCCAGGACGTTTTACGGCAAGTTGTTCGGCTGGAAAATCGCGCCGTTTCCCGGTATGTCGGCTCCCGGAGCGCAAAATTACCTGCACATTGACACCGGCGGTGAGGACGCCTCGCCCGACGGCGGAATGATGAAGCGCATGCATCCGCAACAACCCATTACCAATTACGTCAACGTGCCGTCAGTGACGGAATTTATAGCAAAAGTCGAGAAACTCGGCGGCAAGGTCTGCGTCCCCAAAACTGCCGTAATGCAAATGGGTTACTTCGCCATCTGTCAGGATACGGAAGGCAATACCTTCGCTTTGTGGGAGAGGAACGAAAAGGCAAAATGATTGTCCTGATTGCAATTTCTCATTCGTCGTATTATGGAATGACCAACAATCATCAACGAACAAGCGAAAGAAAAATCATGAATGCACAAACGAAAAATGGATACATGTTGTTGTTTATCGGCATGGACTGGCACAAAGGCCTTTCGCCGGAAGAAATGCAAAAAGTTTCCGGACAATGGATGGCCTGGTTCAAGCGCCTGACGGATCAGGGCAAAGCCGTCGCCGGTCATCCGCTGGAACGTGACGGGAAAGCCGTTTCGGGCAAGAACGGGCGGGTCGTCGCGGACGGTCCGTTTGCAGAATCCAAGGAAGCCATCGGCGGTTATTTCCTGCTTGATGTTGCCACGATGGACGAAGCCGTGGCCATCGCCCGGGAATGTCCGGGACTGGCGTATGGCGTGAAGGTCGAAGTCCGGGCTGTGCGCGCGGAATGTCCGCTCGCGAGCGAGGCCGAAGCACAACTCGCGGAAGCGACGGCGTAATCGCTGACCGGAAGGGTGCGGGCTGAAATGGTCGGTGGGGCGGCGTTGCCGCGCCGCCCCACCTTTAAAATTTACCAACCGGAATTAAAATTATGAGCACAACAAACAATAAACCCGTGGTTGGACCGTATTTGTTCTTTGACGGCCGCTGCGAGGAAGCCATCGAATTCTATCGCAAGGCGCTTGGCGCGGAGGTGGACATGCTGATGCGTTTCAAGGACAGCCCGGAGCCGCATCAACCCGGAATGGTCGTGCCCGGCTCGGAAAACAAGGTGATGCACGCGAATTTGCGAATCGGGGAGACCTCGGTGATGGCATCCGATGGACGTTGCGGGGGGAAACCGCATTTCGATGGCTTTGCGCTGTCGCTCGGGGTGGCTACCGAAGCCAAGGCGGACCAGCTGTTTGCCGCCCTGGCCGACGGCGGGAAGGTACAGATGCCGCTGGCTAGGACGTTCTTTTCGCCGCGCTTCGGCATGGTGGCCGACCGCTTCGGTGTGTTGTGGATGGTTATTGTGCAATCTTAAAGTTCGGGAAACCTCCAAAAAACCAACAGCAGAACGAGCATGAGAACGACAATACCCAACCAAACGACCGAACGGCCTTTTATCATCTCGCGCACATTGGATGCGCCGCGCGACCGGGTGTGGAAGGCGTGGACGGAGCGCGAGCGTCTCATGCAATGGTTCGGGCCGAAAGGTTCCACGATGCCGGTGGCCAAAATGGATTTCCGGCCGGGCGGAACCTGTCATTCCTGCCTGCGCTCGCCGGACGGGCATGAAATGTGGGGTAAATTCATCTACCGCGAAATCGCGGCGCCGGAGCGGCTGGTTTACGTCCAGCATTTTTCCGATCGGGAAGGCGGCATCACCCGGCACCCGATGAGTCCGACTTGGCCACTGCAAATGCTGACGACCGTCACATTTGCGGAGCAAAACGGAAAGACCTTGCTGATTGTGCGGTGGGTGCCATTGAATCCGACGGACGAGGAGCGCCAGACTTTTGATTCCGCACACGAAGGAATGAAGCAAGGTTGGGGCGGCTCATTTGATCAACTCGCCGATTATCTGGCGGAAGGTTGAAAGGAGAGAGCAAGTTATGGACACATTTCTTCCACCAATTGAGCAGCCCCACGGGCTGATGATGAAGCTGGCGTATTATTTTACGCGAAAGCAATTCGGCAAGGTGCTGACGCCGTTGAAGGTGCATTCCGTGCGATTGCTGTCTGCTTTCGGCATGTTCTACGCGAAAATCGGCAAGCTCGACAAGAGGCTGACGTTGCCGCCGGAGACCATCCTGCTCATCCGCGAACAGGTGGCACATCTCAATGTTTGTCAGTTTTGCACGGACATCGGGCGGTTGTTTGTTATGAAAGCCTCACTGAATGAAGCAAAATTCGATGCGCTGGAGGACTACCGCACGAGCGCCCTGTTTACCGAAGCCGAACGCGCCGCATTGGATTATGTGACGGAATTGACCAGGGAGAAAAAGGTCAACCCGGACACCTTTGTCCGCATGGCCCGCCATTATTCCGAACGCGAGATTTGCGGGATCGTCTGGTTGGTGGCCAGCGAACATCTTTACAACCTGACCAACATCGGCCTGAACATCCACTCGGACATGCTCTGTGAACTCAGCCGAAAGATGAAAAACCAACCCCAGCCGGCAACATGATAGTGCAAAAAATTACTCCATTTTTGTGGTTCAACGACCGGGCTGAAGAGGCCGCGAAGTTTTACACTTCCATCTTCAAAAAATCGAAGATTGTGAAGGTCGCTCGCTATGGTGAGGCCGGTGAACGGGCTTCGGGTCGGCCAAAAGGCTCGGTCATGACTGTGGCTTTCCAATTGAACGGACAGGAATTCATCGCCTTGAACGGCGGCCCGCATTTCAAATTCACCGAAGCCATTTCGTTTGTTGTGAATTGCCGGACACAGGCGGAGTTGGATTATTTTTGGAGGAAACTGTCCGTCGGTGGCAAAGAGGTGCAATGCGGCTGGCTCAAGGACAAGTACGGAGTTTCCTGGCAGATCGTGCCCGCCGTCCTGGGGAAGCTGTTGAGCAACAAAGACGCCGCGAGAACTCAACGCGTGATGCAGGCTCTGCTTAAAATGGTCAAACTTGACATCAAAGCTTTGAAGCAGGCATACAGCGGCAAGGGCAAACCCGGCAAAACCGCCAAACTGAAATAGGAGCAAGCCATGAGCAAAATACGAGTCCTGGTTGGCACGAAAAAAGGTGCGTTCATCCTGAACTCGGATGGCAAGCGCAAAACCTGGAAAGTCAACGGCCCCCATTTTGCGGGCTGGGAAATTTATCACGTCAAAGGTTCGCCGGCGGACCCGAACCGGATTTATGCGTCGCAAACGAGCGGCTGGTTCGGGCAAATCATCCAGCGTTCCGACGACGGCGGCAAAACCTGGAACACACCCGGCAGCAGCCCGGAGGATTTGAAAAGCCCGCAAGGATTTCCGACCGGCGAGAGCAATAAGTTGGTGTACACCGGCAAAGCCGGCACGCACAAATGGTATGATGGCACGCAGCACCCCTGGGAATTCAAGCGCGTCTGGCATATCGAACCGTCATTGACGGATCCGGACACGGCGTATGCCGGGGTGGAGGATGCGGCAATTTTCAAGACCACTGACGGCGGCAAAACGTGGAAGGAACTGCCCGGATTGCGTGGCGCCAAAGGCCATCTCTGGCAGCCCGGCGCGGGCGGCATGGCGGTTCACACCATCCTGCTGGATCCGAAAAATGAGAAGCGGATTTACGTTGCGATTTCGGCAGGCGGCTGTTTTCGCACCGACGACGGCGGAAAAACCTGGAGGCCAATTACGCGCGGCCTGAAATCTCCGTATGAACTTCCGGATCCAGACGCGGAAGTCGGCCACTGCGTTCATCGCATCGCCCTGCACCCGTCACGGCCGGACGTACTGTTCATGCAGAAGCATTGGGACGTGTTGCGCTCCGACAACGCCGGCGAGCAATGGAAAGAGGTCAGCGGCAATTTGCCGACGGACTTTGGTTTTCCGATTGACGTTCACGCGCACGAGCCAGAAACCATTTTTGTTGTGCCCATCAAGAGCGACTCCGAACATTATCCGCCGGACGGCAAGCTGCGCGTCTATCGCAGTAAAAGCGGTGGCAATGAATGGGAACCGCTCACGAAGGGCCTGCCGCAAAAGGATTGCTACGTGAACGTCCTGCGCGACGCAATGGCCGTGGATTCGCTGGAATCGTGTGGTGTGTATTTTGGCACGACCGGCGGCCAGGTTTATGCCTCGGCTAACGGCGGCAATTCGTGGAACGCGATTGTCCGTGATTTGCCGGCGGTTTATTCCGTCGAAGTGCAGGTGCTGCGATGAACTACTCGAACCGATCCAAGTCCAAATTCGTTGGTGGGGCGCGTCACTCCGTGCGCGCCGTTGCCCGACATTTTACGAGCGGCGCGCACGGAGTGACGCGCCCTGCCTTTCCGGCCCGGCGATGATCCGCGTGGTGCTGCCATTTCATCTGCGCCACCTTGCGCGCGTGAACGGTGACGTGGAACTCGACGTTGCCGGTCCGGTCACCGTGCGCGCCGTCCTCGATGCGCTCGAAACACGGTATCCGGTCTTGTGCGGAACGATTCGCGATCACGGGACGCTGAAACGGCGGCCGTTTGTGAGGTTTTTTGCCTGTAAAGAGGACTTGTCCCTCCAGCCGCCGGAGACGAGACTGCCCGACGCCGTCGTCAACGGCGAAGAACCGTTCCTGATTGTCGGCGCCATGGCCGGAGGTTAAAGCCGTGTAGCGCAGGCTGGCAGCCTGCGGTATCGCGGATTGGTAATCCGCAGGCGTCCGCCGACTGCCAGTCGGCGATACAGCAGATTAACCATCTGCGCTACATTTTGGCCGCGAGTAGGTTTAAAGAAACAATGGAAGCAGAACTTCAAGTTGTTACCGACAAACCGCCGGAAATTTCCGCGGTGGTGGAGCATTTGTTCCGACATGAAGCAGGGAAAATGGTCGCCACCCTGACGGGAATTTTCGGAATTGAACACCTCACTTTGGCTGAAGACGTGGTGCAGGAGGCGCTGACCCGGGCGTTGCAGACGTGGCCATTCTACGGCATTCCGACAAACCCGGCCGCGTGGATCATGCGGGCGTCCCGCAACCTCGCCGTGGATGTCGTTCGCCGCCAAAAGGTATTCCGCGACAAGGAGGCGGAGATCATCCGCTTGATGGACCGGGAAGGCTCCCCGCCGGACACCGCGATTTTTCCCGAACCCGAAATCACCGACGACACGTTGCGGATGATGTTCGTGTGCTGTCATCCGAGCGTTCCGGCGGAGGCGCAGGCCGCGCTCGCCTTGAAAACCCTGTGTGGTTTCAGCGTGACGGAAATCGCCCGGGCCTTTTTCACGACCGAGGCAGCAATTGCCAAGCGGTTGACGCGGGCAAAACAGAAGATTCGGGAGGCAAAGATTCCCTTCGAGATTCCTGTCGGCGAGGAACTGGGACGACGGCTGGACGGGGTGTTGCCAGCGCTTTACCTGCTGTTTAACGAAGGCTACAAGGCGTCGAGCGGCGACAGGCTGGTGCGCGAGGATATTTGTCAGGAAGCCATTCGTTTGACGGATTTGCTGGTGCAGCATCCGGCGGGCAACCGGCCGAAAACTCACGCCTTGCTGGCATTGATGCTGTTGGACACCGCCCGCATTCCGGCGCGGGTGGATAGCGAGGGCAACCTGCTTCGCCTTCAGGAGCAAGACCGGACGCGCTGGAGCCAGCCGATGATTGCGCGGGGCATGTTTCATCTGGCGCGGTCGGCCATGGGTGACGAGCTTTCCGAATATCATCTGCAGGCCGGCGTCGCCGCGTGCCATTGCGCGGCGCAGGATTATGCGTCCACGGACTGGCCGCAAATTTTGTCGCTCTACGACCGGTTGGTGGAGTTGGACGGTTCACCGGTGGTCGCGCTCAACCGCGCCATCGTGATCGCCAATCTCCATGGACCAAAGGCGGGGCTCGATGCCCTGGCGGCAATCCGGGATCTGGAGGCGCTGAACCCCTATTACCTGCTCCACGCGGTCCTCGGCGAATTTGAGTCGCGGTTGAACCACGCGCAGGCGGCCGCCGGCCATTTCCGCAAATCGCTGCAACTGGCCGAAATCAAATCCGAGCAGGCGTTCCTGGCGAAACGGCTCCAGGCTTGCGAGGAAAAAATGTTTCGCCCCTGACGAAGGCGTGCTTGAGATCGCCTCGAACCCGCGCTAGGCTCTCCGGCGGTCGGGCGAGCTCATGTTCCGAGGATGAAAGGACAATCAATGAAACGCAAAGCATCGGCAATCTGGCGCGGCGGTTTGAAGAATGGCCGGGGCAACCTCTCCACCGAGAGTGGTGTGCTCCGGGAGACGCCATACTCATTCAGCACGCGTTTCGAGAACGGCATGGGCACGAATCCCGAAGAGCTGGTTGCCGCCGCCCACGCCGGTTGTTTCGCGATGGCGTTCTCGGCGGAATTGGGTAAAACCGGCATCATGCCCGATGCCATTTCCGTCACGGCCACGGTTTCGCTGGACAAGACCGACGCGGGCTGGACGGTCACGGCGTCGCATCTGGACGTGACGGCGAAAATTCCCGGCGCGGACAAGGTCCAGGTGCTCGGCATTGCCAACGTGGCCAAGCTCGGTTGTCCCATTTCGCGCCTGCTCAGGGCGAATGTCACGATGGATGCGAGATTGGAAGGTTGAGATGGACTCTCGAAGCGATGGCCCGGCCTTGCGCGGCGGGCAAATTCCCGGCAAGTCCCAACCCGCCGTCGAGGGTATGGATGGTAAACGCTCATTGGTCAGATCTTACCTTCGTTCCGGCGTCACGATTGTGCTGATGCTGGTGTCGGCCGCGGCTTGCTTCATCGCCGGGATTTTCCTGCCATTCACTTCGGTGACGAAGCTGTGGTTGTTTCAGAATCAAATTTCGGTGTATCACGGTCTGATCATTCTCTGGCAGGCGGGTGAACTGTTCCTGTTCCTCATCCTGTTCGTCTTTACCATTTGTTTTCCGCTCGTGAAGCTCACGGCGATGCTGGTGTTGTGGCTTTATCCGCGCGTGGGCACCGAGCATGCGCGACATCTGTTCTACTTTGTGTCGAACTTGGGCAAATGGTCCATGCTGGATGTTTTTGTAGTCGCCATCCTGGTGCTGACCATCAAATCCAGCGGCGTGGCCAGCATCAAGGTCGGCGACGGTTTTTTCCTTTTTTTTGTCTCGGTCATGCTCACACAGTTCGCCTCGCTCTGGACCGGCAAGGTGGTTTCGCACCTGGCTGCGTAACTTGCCGGTTTTCGATCCGCCTTGGCCGTGGCAATTTGATTTCCGCCGAAAGGGCATTCGTTCAGAATGAACCCGATGAAGATTTTGTGCGTTGGCACCACACCCGCCGTGCAGCGGGCGATGATTTTTCGCCAATTGACGCTGGACGCGGTCAATCGTGCTGCAACTACGCTGGACGGCGCGGCAGGCAAATCTGTCAATGTGGCCAAAGCATTAAAAGTGCTCGGTGAACAGCCGGTGGCGACCGGTTTTCTCGGCGGTGATCGTGGAGAATTTACGCGCGCGGCGCTGGCGGAAAAAGAGATTGAATCTGATTTCGTGATCGTATCAACCCGAACGCGGCAGTGCATCACGGTGATTGACGAATCGGCGGGCACGCACACGGAGCTGGTGGAGGAGAGCCGGCCGGTGGAGGCAGCAGATTTCGACAGACTGATAGCAGTCATCCGCCGTTGTGTCCCGCAATGCCGGGCGGTGGTGGTGTCGGGAACGATTGTTACCGGCGGCCCGGCGAATTTGTATTTTGCCTGCACGCAATTGGCGGAGAACGCCGGAGTACTTTCCGTGGTGGACGCGCAAGGAGTGGCTTTGGTTGAAGCGTTGAAGGCAAAGCCGGGATTGGTCAAACCAAACCGGGCCGAATTGGCGGTGACGGTGGGATGCGAGTTCAAGGAGGAGGCGGACGTAATGAGGGCCATGCTTGAATTGTGCGAGCGCGGTGCGCAACGGGTGGTGGTAACGGCGGGAAAGGAGCCGACCCTGGCATTTGACGGGAAATATATCTGGCGCATCCTCCCGCCGCCAGTTCGCGTCGTGAACCCGATCGGTTCAGGCGATGCTTTTGCTGCGGGGCTGGTGTCGCGTCTGGTGCGCGGTGATGATTTGGGCGAAGCATGCCGTTGGGGTAGTGCGGCGGGTGCCGCCAATGCACTCACGCCCATGCCGGGAGAGTTAAACCGGTCGGACGTGGAGCAGTTGGCGCCGAAAATTGAAGTAAAGAAAATTTGACGGTCCCGTATGGGAATGGTTCGACAAATCCAGCTTTATGAGCATCGGATAAGCCGGGAATATTATTCCGGGCTCCCGTCAAGGCGCCGGCAGCAGTGTCACTCGATAAAACTGCTGCCGGGCCGAACCAACAGGCTGCAATGTGCTCGTCAGGTTTCCAGCGGCGGTTACCTTGACGACGTTCGTCCAGGTGGGATTGCTCAAACTGCCGGCCGACTGAACCTGATAAGAAACATTGGCAACACTGCTCCACGTGAGATTGATAGTACCGCCCATTAGCGCGACTGACTGAAAAACCGGCGCGGGAACGGGTTCCACGGTGACGTCGTCCAACCCAAATGCCCCCGGGACGTTGTTGAAATCAAATTCGAGCGTTGTACTGGCGGTGGTAGCCGGAACGACGAATTGCAGGTTGGTCCAACCGAAAGCCTCCAGATTGGTTTGAGCGTAAAGCGTCGAGCCGTTCCATTTTGCGTCAAACAGGTTGTTGGTAGTCGTGCCTGAGCTGTCGGGAACGCAAGTCAACCAAAAGGACACCAGATATTGTTGGAGGGCCGTGGTGGCCACGGTCTGCGAGAGCGAACCTACCGCAGGAGGAACAGGCGACAAATTTGGACTAGCCCACTCCCCAAGGTATCCGCCATAAAGCCCAGAATGCACAAATAGCTCGTCGGGTTGGCTAGGCAATGCGTCAGTTCCCGCCACGTCCGCGTCATCGCCTGCCAAAGCAAAAACAAGTTCTGTGCTGCCGACAAGGGTCCAGTCAGTGAGGTCGCCGGTTTCAAATCCGCCATTCCCCACGTAGAGATCGAATTGCCGGTTCTGGACCGTGCCGTCAGTCTGGTCGGCAAATGAAACATTGCCACTAAAGTTACCAATCAAAAAGTTATTTGCGGCCGGGTTGAGGCTGATCGTAACCGTGGTGCTGGCGCCGGCACTCAAATTGCCGGAGATGGAAGAAACTGTGAGCCAACTGGAAGTGTTGACGAGGCTCCAGTTCAATGGCGCTGAGCCGATATTTTTCAGCGCGTAAGTCTGGGAAGTAACCGAGAACGGCCCGCCACCGGGCCGAAAGAAGTGAAGCCCAGCGGCGGCGTCACAAGCAAGGCTTCGGACGGGGGGGCTAAAAGCGCCTGCATAAGATTGGTGCCGATGATCGTGCCCCAGCCGGTGCAGAGGTCATAACCGGCCGTTGCGTGGTATTTGGTTGGACTGGAACTGTTCGTGTTGCTGCCGGTGGTGATGTCGTGAAAACAGGACGAGTAGTTGGTGCTTTTTCCGATGGCGTAAAGGGCCGGATTAGCAAAGCCGATTGTGGGCCGGCCACTGGCGGCAGCCTGCTGGTTCACGAGCGCGATGAAACCGGCCCACAGCGGAGTGGCCAGACTGGTGCCGGCCACCGTCCAGTCATACGACGCTCCAAGAAGAGTGTTGCCCCAGACGACGTTTATGTTATTGGCCACGAGGGAGACGTCCGGCGAGTTGCGCATGGTCGTGGAGCCCTGATTGGCCGTCATGCTGATACCCTGTTGCCAGGATGGAATCGTGTAAACGGTGCTGATGCCGCCAGCAGAGGCTTGCGGAGGAACAGAGTTACCACATGCATCAGTCCCGGCTGGCCCTTGCCAGGTGGTTTCCGACTCCCATTCTGCAGCCGAGTTTGTCTCCAACGTCGTTCCGCCTACTAACGTGACATAGGGATCGTCTGCCGGCTCGTCAAATGCCGACGAAAACGCTCCAAAATCGCCGCTGGCTACAAAAAGGCTCTGACCTTGAGCGGCGAATTGTTGGAATATTTGCACCGTCGAAAGGTTAATATCCATCCCGTAGGAGCAACTCAGTTGCATGCACAGGTTCGTATCGGTGGCCATGCTATTGAACACATCGTTGATTTCGGCAGTTGTTAATGCGTCCTGGATGTAGTTTGTCCCAAGGGGCGGCTCATCCTGAGGCGTCGGACCTACATACACCCGAACGCTGCTCAACCCCGGCGCCATGGCAATAGACTGTTCAATGTCCCCCGTCGCCTCGAAGGCATAGTCGAGGTAACCACAATCATCAAGGTAATCAACGTTATCGCTGGTGTCGGCGCCGTCGATCGAAATAGGGATCACGTTGACGTAGGGAGAGATGCCGACTTCGTCTTCGTAGTCCGTGATGTCCTGGGGGTTGAAACCGAAAAGTTCAAAAAGCCCGAGCGACTGTCCGGTGCCATCCTGCGAAACGCCGGGGGCGTAAGCGTTGAGGAAATCATAACCCTCGAAAGGGCCGCCACCACCGCCGCCACCACCACCACCGCCGCCACCCCCCAATAGCCGGACTCTCGGAGACACGCTCGGCGGGTGTATGAGCGGACGCGGCCTCACATAATTGTCCAGACCGCTGATTGCCAGCACGGGCGTATCGAGGTCCAGGGACGGTTCAACATCAGGAGCAAAAAAAGTGCGTGCTTCAACCGGATGTTTATAGACAAGCATGTGGATGTGAAAAGCCTTCTCAATATCGGCGACCGACCCTTCGACGTCCAGCAAAGTGCGGTTAGGGTGGGTTCGTCTGACAATCAGCCCGTGGGATTTCGCGAAATCAATCACCTTCTGGTAGTCTTCAGGGGCGGGGCCAAACGAGGAGGCGAACTGGTCTGGGGTCAAATAGTGGCGAAAGTTGGCATTAGCCGGCTGATAAAGTTCTTGAAGCAGGTTCGTGAGCTCTTCGCGGTTGCGCAACGGCAAACCGATGGTCAAGTACAGACGCGTGCCACTTTCAAGCCGGCGGATGGGAGTGAGCCGTTTGGTTATCGGGGGCACGTGGCCTTTGAGAACCTGTTGCGCCGCCGAGGCTGGCAAAGAACACACCATCCAGCACGCCGCTATCAGCGCCAATCGTTGGAAGTGGCGACCTGCAAGTCCGCCTGACTCCCCATTTCTGGCAACGCACGGCGGAAAGCCCCCCAACGACAAACGCAGCCTGCCTGGCCAAACAAAAAGACTTCGCGGCATCATCGTAAGCTAACAGACACCCCAGAGGCGTTCAACCCCAAATTAAGGTAGTGTCCCGACTGGATGATGTCTGACGGATTGTTGCCGCAAATTTGGTTGGCGGAAAGGCTGTGAATAAGAAACCGTTGCAGTTTTTTGAAATGGTTTGTAAAAAAGAACCCGTTCGGCTTAGGGATTAGGGGGTCTCAGGCTGATGAAGCTCTGATTTACCGTCTGAGACCTCTGCAAAACGCATTTGAACGTGGTGGTTGAATAGAAGTCAGAGAGATATGCAAACGACAAGCGATCCCCAATATGGGCTTCTGGACAGTCTGATGCCCTCTGCGCCGGCGAACGATTTTCTGGAACGGCTCGACCGTGCGGTGGACTTCAAACCCATCGAAGCGGCGTTGCACCGGATGTATCCGGCCCGGACCGGCCATCCGCCGCATCCGCCGCTGGTGCTTTTCAAGATGAGCCTGCTGCAGCACTGCTACGGCTTGTCCGATCCGCAATGTGAAGAGTTGGTGGCCGACCGGATGAGTTGGCGGCGGTTCGTGGGCTTGGGCTTGCAGGACAGAGTGCCCGACGAAACCACGCTGGTGCGCTTCCGCCAACGGTTGATGGAACATGGGCTGCATGAAAAACTGCTGCAACTGGTCAACCGCCAACTCGAACAAAAAGGGTTCATCCTGAAAACCTGCACACTGGTGGATGCGACACTGTTGGCTGCGGCGCGGCGCGCCCCGGCCAGGGAAGACAGAAGCGGTGGCGACGATGACGCGGGCTTTACCGTCAAGAAAGGCCAGCCGCATTACGGCTACAAAGCGCACGTGGCCGCCGACCAGGAGCACACGTTGATTCGTCAAGTCACTCTGAGCGATGCCAGCGTCCATGACAGCCAGGAATTTGAGAACGTGGTCAAAGGCGATGAAGAAATGGTTGTGGCCGACAAAGCCTATTGGAGCCAGGAGCGCAGCCGCTGGTGTGAACGCAGAAACATTGGCAATGGCATTTTGCGCAAGGCGTTTCGGGGACAACCGTTGGACAAAACCACACTGCTCTTTAACCGGCTGATGAGCCGCGTGCGTTGCGGGATTGAAAGAATCTTCGGCTGGTGGAAGCGATGCACCGGCTACAGGCGAGTGCGGTATGTGGGGCGTGATCCCAACCGGCTGGAGTTGGAGTTCAAAAGCATCTGTTGGAACTTGAAACGCCTGGTGAGTTTGACCAGAGCATGAAGCAATACATCCAGAACGTCCGCGCGGCGGACAAAAACGATGAAAACGGCGGTTCACATCGCCGGACACGGCGTGTCGCCAATCCCATTTTTCGTTGAATAATGACTTTGACATCAAATCAGCAACTCAAACAACCTTTTGCAGAGGTCTCCGTCTATGGGAAGGTGGCCAGCCTCCCCGTCCGTTCCCTAACCGACGATTGAATCGTAGTGACACATTTCCTGCAAATGAGAGTTATTCTTTTTTTTGTGACAGGTTATTCACAAGCTTAGGTTTTGATTGATAATTTTGGCCGATTTCATTGGGTTTTTGATGGATTTTGTAGGGAAGGTTGTGAATAACTAAATCCATTATTTCCGGCGCAATCTCATAAACAATGATTGCGCCATTTCCTTGTACTCTGCACTGGTTTTTGAAATCGAAAATAATTAGCCTCCTAGATATGGAAGCTTATTATGCTTCACGTTTAGCCGGTTTAAGCGCCTGCATGGCTTCAAGGAGAAATTCCCGAAGGCAAATATGGAGTTGATAGAAGCCGCAACCGGAGCGGTTTGTTCGTTCGTTGGCGCGGCTTGGATGGATTAAACCACGAACGTGCAGAGGCAACCGATCATCAAAATGTTTTCATGGCGGTAAAAGTAACCAATGCTCTGAAATTCCGCTGCCGGTGATTTGCTATTTTTTAGCGGTTGGTTGCCAAGCATTGTTGCCGGCGAGTTTGATTGCTCCATTTTCTTTCGGAATATTTGGGACTGCGCTTACTGAAGCCCCACGTCAGCGGCGGCAATAGACGCGACCTCAGGCAAATCGAGTTCTTTGTCCATGATTTATCTCATGTCTTCTCGAACAGGCGTTGGCCAATGAATCCACCGTCCTTAAGGCCGCCAGGACAGGCAAACAGTCCGCCGCCATTGTGCGTCACGAATTGATTCATCATATCGAACTTGGACATCTTCTCGAACAGTTTGATAAATCCGGTTCGCGGGTCGCGCTGGTAGCAGACGAAAAAGAGGCCGGCATCAAATTCCATTTCGTCCCGCCACGGCGGCCAGCGTTCGGCGGTGACATTTGCGCCATCGTTGTAGGAGTAAGGCCGGCGCAGGATTTGCGCGCCGTCGTTTTTCACCGCGGCAGCCAGGCGCACGTGCGCGTTTTCAGGAATGATGGGATTGCCGTCCTTGTCCGTCGCGTCGTAATCGGCCTTGTCAAATTCGTTGGTTCCGCCCAATGGCGCACCGGAGTATTTGTGCCGGCCAACTGTTTGCTCTTGAAATGCCAGATGCATGCGGTCCCAATGTTCAAGCGCAATCCGAATCCGCCGGACGACAACGTAACTGCCGCCACGCATCCAGTCCGGTCCTTCGTCACCCACCCAGATGAACTGGTTCATCAACTTGGGATCGTTGACCGAGGGGTTGTTTGTCCCGTCCTTGAATCCCATCAGGTTTCGTGGCGTCTCTTTGGCGCTGAAATTTGCGGTGAAGCCGGTCTGAACCCAGCGGATTTGCGCCACGTTGTAGGCCAGACGCGACAACTGGCGGATGGCATGAAACGCAACCTGCGGATCGTCCGCACACGCTTGCACGGACAAATCGCCGCCGGTGCGGGCATCCACCAGTTGGTCGCCGGTGAATTTGGGTAAATCAACCAGTGCTGCCGGTCGCCGTGCCGCAAGGCCATAACGATCCCGTCCGTCCTTGATGAACAATCCCGCGCCAAAGCCGAAAGTGATTGTCAGTCGTGCCGGTGACAAACCCAAGGTATCACCGCTATCGGGTGCTGGAACGGAGTCGTCCTCGCCAAGCGGTTCCGCTGTCTGACCACTGGTCATTCTGGCGGCGGCGGCAGTCCAAGCCTGCAACATTTTAATAATGTCATCACGTTCGGTGGTGATGAGATCAAAAGCCGCAAAACAGGTGTTATGTTGCAACGGCGTCAGGATGCCTCCTTGATGCTCGCCCCAAAATGGTTCAGCCGCGTTTGTTTGTGTCGGCTCATCACTTTTCCTCACCGCTGCGATGACTGCGGGCGCGCCATGCGCGCTTAAACCGGCGGTGGCAGCAGCCATGAATCCGCAGCCCAAAAAGCGGCGGCGGGACAAATGAAGTTTTTCTTCGTCTGATTTGCTCATTTGGTCGCCTCGATAATCGTGTTCACGTCGTCTTCGACATAGTAAAAGCTTTTGCCGTCCGGGATCATGGCAATGCCGAACAGGTCACCATTGCCGGGTGGAGATTGCGCCTGGTCGGCATCGATCCATTGGGCATAAAGTTGTTTGCCGGTGGCGGGGTCAATTTCCACTACCTGTCCTTTCAAGGCATTGATGACCAGCAGATGGCCATTCGGAGCCATAGTCAGTGCCAGCGGCCGGCGTAGCAAACCGTCCTTGGTCACTGTGCGTCCGGTTCCGGCGCTGGTCGTGCGCGTTGTTGCATCAGGAATCGCGACGATTTGATTGCCGAGCGCATCCGACACATAGAGCGTCCCATCCGGGCCAAGAGCCAAGCCGGTGGGACCAATCAAAAAGGCATCCTTGTCGGCGCGTTGACCAAAGCCGTTGGCAATCACTGTCTGGCTGATAATCTCGGGCGGTTTTCCTTCAGGCATGGACAGTTCAATCCGCAACACCGTCGCTTTTTTCACTGTTACCGGATAGCCGGTTGAATCGTGGACATTGGGGCCGGGCACATCAAGACCGGCCATGCTGACAAACAAAATGGCGTTGGTCCCGTTGTCAATCGTTGCGATGTTGCCCCACGGATCATTGATGTTGGTGTTGGCCCAGGTCTCAACCAATTGACCATTGGCATCAAGCACCAGCAGACCGCCCGCGCCCATTGTCCGGGTGGTGCCGTCGGTGCTGGGCGTGCTGCCGACAATCACCAAGCCGCTCTTGAGCATCGTCATCGCCGTGCTCAATCCCACGCCACCGGGACATTGTGGCAAGTTTTGCGGCAACTCGGCAAAGAGAGAAATTTCCTTTGTCGTAGGATTGTAATCCATGATGGTGGTGCCTGTGCCTTGCAGATTCGAGACCTTGTTGAAATTGTCCACCAGGACATCGCCCTGATGAATTTTTCCGGCGGAGACCGGAGCCACAATGAGCGCATACGGGTTCAAGTCGCCATTGTCCGCCACAGTGGAAGCCAGCGTCTTGTGATGGTGGATGGTTTCCAAAAAACCTTTCGGTTCGCCTGCGTGCAGGGTGTTGACCGCCGTTGCCAATAACGCGGCGAGGACGATGGATGATTTATTTATCGTGAGCATGGTTAGACCTCTTAAAAAGCGATGTTCATTCGCAGGCCAACGACAGCTTCATCCTTTACCCGTTGGCCCGGCGCATTCGGGTCAGGGATTCCGCCGCCGGGATTAAAGACGTATTGAAAATCCGGCTGCAACTGGCACCACGGCGTGAGTTGATACTGATAAGTCGCCTCCACGAAGGCTTCGCCGCTGCGAACCGGGTAGGCCAAACCTGTGTAGAAGCCGGTGTCCTTGTCCAAATCGGCGGCGCGGTCGCTGACCTTGGCGTAGCCCATGCCGATGCCGAACGTGTCGTCACCCCGATGAGGAATCGGTTCATGAAAGGTGAAGCCCGCGTTCAGGCTGAAGTCAATCAGGTTGCGATTTTCCAACGGTGTTCCCATCGCCCGCGCAAAGAAATTTATCCCCCGGTCACCGTCCGGGTCATTGGGGTCATTCCAGATCATCTGGTCCATGACCGCATAGATGGCATAATCACCCTGATGGGTCATGGGAATGCCGGTGCTGGCGGGATTGGCGAGCGACAGGCCCGTGTTGTCGTATTCCTGATCTGCAAAGTTTTCCGTATCATACCAAATGCCCAGCTTGTAAGTGCCCGACAATGACTGCGATTGGTCGGCGGAAACCATCGAACCAAGCGATGGATAACTATATTGCATCTCGGCGATGACGAGCGCGCCGCCGTTCATCGGGAAAGTGGTTCCCGATGCATTTTCACCGCTATTCGACAATGGACTGCCATTGAACACGCCGGCCAGGAAGGTCAACGAATCAATCGGACGTATCCGCACGCGAATGCCCGGCGCGGAAAGCGGGTAGGCCGGGCCGCCGCCGGGCATGTCCGCCGAAGGCACCATTGGCCAGCCGAACATGGTGTTGACGAAAAGCAAGGCGTTCTGGCTGACCATGAACTCTTGGTCGAGGCTTTGCTGGCCGATCTTCACGTCGAGCCGGTCTTCTTCGAGAAATTTCTGCTGATACCAAAGTTCCCACAGGCGCGTCGCACGGTCCGCCTCAATCCCGCTGGCGGTTTGCAAGGTGTCGAGGTTGTCTGCACTCAAATTACGACCGTGGATTTGAAGGCCGCTGACGTTGAAGGTGCCCCCATACAGGTGAAAGGCCCGTTCAGTATCCATTTGCAAAATCATCTGGGTCAGGCCGTCGTAATCAAAACCTTGATGGACGCCCCCGGACACGTTGCCGAGCACCTCGCTGGTTTCCAAAATCTCGAGCGACAGACCGTATTTGCTCAACCACGGGCGCAGCCCCCACATATCGCCCAGCAGGGTGTCTCTTCGGGAGATGCCGGTCAGAAATCCTGTTGTTGTTCCGTTGGTTGTTGAAACTACCGACGGCACTGCGAGCGCCGGTGGCGTGGCCAGAGCAGGCCTGACAGGCGTCAAAATCGCGCTACCCAGCAGGCTGACCAAAGACGCCCGCCCGCACCAGCGACTCACAAAAGTAATGCCTCTCATTTGTCCGCATAATATAGAAGTCAAAAAGGCCGTGCTGCCGCTGGCTTGCCATTTTTTGTCGGTGAATTGCCCTGAATATTTTGCGATAAGGCACGCCTTGAAATGAACTGACATGGTGACGGCTCAATTCTGGTTCCAGCCGGAATGCTTTACAGAAAAACGCCTCCTTTGTTCGCGGATGTTCTCAATGCGCAGCAGGCGGCAAAATTCCCAGGATGGCCACGACGACAACGATACCCATGCCGATGGCCAGTTCCATGTGCACGTTGCATTGCAACTGCACGGTCGTCGCTTCAAAGGTTTGGATTTGCGATTTTTCGATTGAGAGGCGCGGTTTCAGCCGCAACAAATTCACCGCGCCAATAATCACGGCGAAAGCAAACAGAATGATTTTGGCGAGCAGCCAGCGTCCGTAAGTGTGTTCGAGCAGATTGGAAAATGAACCGACCAAAAACCAAGCGTTCACCCAGCCGGTCAGAGCCAGCAAAGCGACACTGACCAGACTCATGGCCGAGAAACGGCGGACGAGTGTGGCGATTAAATTCCAGCGCGCCGGTTCGGGGATTTGCCGCAGTCTTTTCAGAAGCAAGGCCAGTGGCAACAAACCCGTCGGCCAAAATCCGGCCACCAGCAAATGCAAAATGTCCGCGAGCAAGTGCCAGATTGAATCTTCCTGGCCATGTCCCGCCCAAGCCAGGCTGCCGAGCAGGAGGCCGCCAATGGGCAATTGAATCCAAGCCGGATTTTTGTGGGACGGAAACTTTGATTTGCGGAAATAAAAGAGCGTTGCGACGGCTGCCGCTGCGAGCCAAAAAAGCAACCGCCATTTCCAAACCGTGCCGAATTGCGTTTGTGTCCAGACAGTTTTTAAGATTTCCGGTTGCAGCGTCTGCCCCAATGGCAGGCCGCTCATCGTCATGGCAACCAGCACAAACCATGCGATTCCCGACAGCAAAACAATCGACAGCGCAACTGAACTGAAAAATCGAATATGCGCCTGCCAATAGTCGGCAATTTCAGAATGCCCGCGAGCAACAATCGAAACCGCCACAAAGCGGTCAAAGGCGAAAATGCCGAAGAAAAGCAGGCACGCGCCGAAATGAACGGCTCGCGTCAGGACAAAACACTCCGTCGTCATGCCTGCTTTGGGCGCTGGTTATTTGACGGTGAATTCAAAATGGCCTTGCGTCCGGTGTGTGTCCACCGAGACGACGTGCCAGGTCACCATGTAAGTGCCCGCCGCCAGTTGCGGCAACGAAACGACGAGCAGCGATTTATCTTTGGAATCAAGGTGCGTGTCCTTCTTGTCCACTTCCTTGCCCTGCGCATCCGCCACCTGAATGGAACTGAAGGCCGGTTCCAATTCCTGTGTGAACCAGATTTTTACTTCCGCCGGCGAGTTGGTGACGGTGCTTCCAACTTTCGGGTCAGCATGATCCAGAAATGCGTGCGCCCATGCCTGGGATTGCAGTGCCAAAAATAAAACTCCAGCCAGACACCAGCGTTGAATTGAATTTATTTTCATAATGTTCAGAATGGTTTTTGTTTTTAAGTTTCAAGACTATTATTTATCGTTGCCGATGAGGGGATGGCCGAACCATTTCGGCCAGATGTCATCAATGAAGATTTCCAGTTGAACAACCGCGCCGACCTGGCTGCCGGTGGTATTGTTGACCGGGATGATCGCTTCCGCGCCGATCTGGAAGTATTTGCTTTCGTAAAGAACACCCGGATTGATCGTACCGGTTGTTTTGCCGCCGTCGCGGTTTTCCGGGGATGAAAAGGAAAATTCCACCAACGGAATCATGTTTTTGAACGGCGCGGACAAGCCGATGTCCTTCACCTGGCTTTGCAGGTAAGGCAGGCTGTATTCAAGCGCAAATCCCCATTCGAGGTTGTTGGGATCGGAGCTCGTCGGCAAATCTTCGCCGACCGTGCCGGTGACGGCAAATGGCCGCGCGTATTTCAGCGAGTCCGGCAAATCACCGAAGCCTTTGCCGAAATAAATCGTCGGTGTGAACGTGTTCGCGGAATCCGCGCCGACTTGTTTGCTGCCGGTGCCGCCCATTTCCCATTCCCCGCCGATGGAGAAAATGGCTTCGTGTGCGTCATTTTGCCAGAGTTGGTATTTGGCGCTCAAAGTGAAGTCATCAAAACCGGTGGACGCCGGTTCGCCATCTGGCTTCAAATGCAGATAATCTCCCGCAATGCCGAGGGCAAAGTGGGGGAAAATTTCCTTGTCGAATTCAAAGCCGCCATCTGTGGTGGCGGTCGCCGGGCTGCCGGCGCTTTTGAAATACGAGAGGGACGGCAACAACAATTCGTCCGTCGCAAAGGGATCATCCGTGGCAATTGTCGGCGGGAAAAAACGGTCGCCGACAAACCCATGCGCGTGAGCGTTTGCCGCCCCCAGACCAGCAACTGCAAAAACCGCACTGGAAACAGCCAGCAGGCCGCGACCAGTTTTCAGAACTGTCGAATCAAATTTTGTGTTATTCTTCATTTTCAAGATTCAAGGTTGTGAGAACGCACAATGGCGCTCTCAAGTTAAAGGAAAACATTTACGCCCGCGCCAGCATGGCACGGGCAATCGACGGCAATTGAATTAAACGAAGAATCCGCGCGGCGGGGGTGTCGGCGGCTTTTGAGTGAGAGAATCGGCGAAAGTGTTGGCCTGTGGCAAGAGCTGAAACTGCGAGGGAGCGATGATTGCGAAATTTTCCGGCGCGGGCGGAAATTCCATTTTCTTTAACTCCAGTGCGAACTCGTTTTTCTTTTCCGACTTTTTTGCGGCGGCGATGGCCTTGCAAAGGCAGCAGGGATGTTTGCCATCGAATGTGTGCGACATCGCCTCAATCATAGACTGTGTGCGCAGGTTGTTCGCGAGCATTGTTGTCCACGCAACCGTTTGCAGCACCGTCCATTGTGCGCCCACCGTCACGGTGAGCGCGACAATCACAAGACATTTACCGAAAACGGACAAGCACGCTGACAGCCTCCTTTTTTGCCCGATGCAAGTCAAGTTTCGTCCAGTGCTCAAAAAACTATTTTTCAGCCGGCACTTCCCGAACTTCCTGTTCGAGGTAGCGTTCGATGTGACGATCCAGATCGGACAAGCTGCCGGCGCACGTCGCCGCTTGAATGCGCTCAACCATTTCCGTGGACCAATCTTCTTCTTCCACCTGCTCGTTGATGAACCAGTGCATGAGCACTTGCGCGGGATAGTCTTTTGCCGCCACCGCCGCCTCATAGACGGCGTTGACGCCGAGTGTGTTGGCGTGCTCCTGCGCCTGCGCTTGTTGGGCGATTTCGAGCAGCGTCTTGAATTCCTGTTTCGGAGCGGGCACCGCAGTCACTTCCGCCGTCACGCCGCGGTCGGTCAGGTGTTTGAGAATTCTTTCCGCGTGGACGCGCTCCTCTCCGGCCTGTTTGACAAGGTATTTGCCAAAGCCCTTGAGGTTTCTAAGATCACACCACACGGACAGCGCGAGATACGAATGTGCGGCGGCGAGCTCCTGGTTAAACTGGCGGATGAGTTCTTCGCTCACTTTTTGAGGCATCTTGGGTTTCGACATGTCCGTTTTTTATCAATTCACCATAACTATTGCCAATACAAATATTTATGGCTTCGAGCGGCCTGCCAGAACCGGCGCATGGAACCACCACCCAAATCAAATTCAAGCCCCGTCGGAACGGCATATTCGGTGGGGCGGGGCTACTGACGAGCCGGCTCGAGGACGCCCGCCCTCCCAAATTTAAGATGATGTCGCTCCTGACGGAGCTTGAAATTCCTCAAATGCTCGTTTTCTACAAATACAAATGTACCAGCCCTAACGGGCTTTAAAATCCGTGTCATCCGTGGTTAAAGGTTTGGTTTTGTGTTAAATTCTGGAATGCGCGTCAAACCTCTGCGTCTTGGCGCCTTGGCGGTTCAAATTGTTTCGTGTCTCAGTTGCCCCGCTTTGTGTCTCAGTTTTTTTCATTTGAATGACAGTTTGTTTCCTTCGTGCGCCGGTTCTTTCTCCTTGTGTGTTTGTTCGATTCCCGCGTGTGCCTGAAACTCTCCCGTCGCAACCGGATTTGAGTCAAGAGTGTGATTTTACCGGGTTGTCTTTCATGAATAGCCTGGGCTTAAGCCGGCCAAATTATATTTTCCCGCATTGCGTCTGAGCAACGGGTTGGCCATGCTTCGGGGAAAACTGCTGAATAACCATGAAAAAAATTCTTCTATTTCTCTGTTTGGCTGGTGTCACCGCCTACGGCCAGAAATTCCCTGATCTGGCCCTGACCCCGCCTATGGGCTGGAACAGTTGGAACAAATTCGGCAGCGCCGTGAACGAGGAACTGATCCGGCAAACCGCCGACGCGATGGTTTCCTCGGGTATGAAGGACGCGGGATATGAATATGTCAACATTGACGATACTTGGGAGGGCGAGCGCGATGCTCAAGGTTTTATTCATGCGAATCCAAAAAAATTTCCTTCGGGGATGAAAGCGCTGGCCGATTACGTTCATTCCAAGGGCTTGAAGCTGGGCATCTACTCGGACGCCGGCGCGAAGACGTGCGGCGGATACCCTGCCAGCCGCGGTCACGAATATCAGGATGCGCTGATGTACGCCGAGTGGGGCATTGATTACCTGAAGTATGACTGGTGCGGCTGTGAAGATTTGAATGCCAAAGGCGCCTACACGACCATGCGGGACGCGTTGCACGCGGCCGGCCGGCCCATCGTTTTCAGCATCTGCGAATGGGGCAACAACAAACCTTGGGAATGGGGCGGTGATGTCGGCAATCTGTGGCGCACGACCGGCGACATTTATCCCTGTTTCGATTGCAAGCAGGACCACGGCACGTGGTATCAATGGGGCGTCCTGCAAATTCTGGACCAGCAGAAAGGGCTGCGAAAATATGCCGGCCCCGGCCATTGGAACGACCCGGACATGCTGGAAGTCGGCAACGGCATGACCACGAACGAGGATCGCGCGCACTTTTCCATGTGGTGCATGCTGGCCGCGCCACTCATTGCCGGAAACGATTTGCGCAGCATGTCCCCGGAAACGTCTGAAATCCTGATGAACAAAGACGCCATCGCGGTTGACCAGGACAAACTGGGGATTGAAGGGTTCCGGTATTCCTCGGACGGCATTCGGGAAGTCTGGTTCAAACCGTTGGCGGACGGAGATTGGGCCGTGTGCGTGCTCAACCGCAGCACCCGGCCACAGAAGGTCTTCTTCAATTGGAAAAATGAAAAAGTCAGCGACGATCTTTCCAAACGGGACACCGCATTTGACACGACCGTCTATGGCATTCGCGACCTGTGGACAAAAACAGATATGGGAACCACGGAAAAACCTTTGAATGCCGAATTGCCGGGACATGATGTCCTGATGTTGCGGCTCCAAAAACAGTAAACTCTTTCGGGTTCAAAAAACTTTTTCACTTGTCGCCAAGCGGCTGGCGTTGCACTATTTCACCAACTACTCATAACCCAACACAAAAAATAAATGAATCGTACAAAACACCCAATCTTGTGGTCGTGCGGATCGCTGATTTCGGCGCTCGCTATGTTTTTACTCGTCGGTTGTCAATCTGCCAGGGAGCAATCGAGCAGCAAACCGGCAACCGTGGCCGCGCCGGCCACGGCGCCCACCGCAACCGCCGAGGCCGCGCCCGCACCCGTACCCAAGGTCATCCGTATTGATGCCGGCTCAGACACAAACTACGTTGATTCCGAGGGCAACACCTGGCTCGCCGACCAGGGTTTTGCGGATGGCGAGGTGATAACCCGGGACAACGACATGCCCATTGCCAACACGAAGGATCCCGCGCTGTATCGGACCGAGCATTATGATATGACGTCCTTTTCTGAAAATGTTCCCAACGGCAAATACACGGTGAAACTGCATTTTGCCGAAACCTATGACGGCATCACCGGGCCGGGAGACCGGGTGTTTTCCTTCAATGTGGGCGGGCAACCCGAATTCAAGGATTTCGATGTCTGGGTCAAGGCTGGCGGCCCGCAGCGCGCCTATGACGTAACCGTGGACAACGTGGAGGTCACGGATGGCAAACTGGTCATTACCTTTACAGCCAACGTGCAAAGTCCCGAGATCAACGGGATTGAAATCATCCCGGCCCAATAGCTTCGCCGTAGAAGTTTTCCGGCCGGCTGGATTCAGTGTTGTTCGATCGGAGCAGGGCGGCCTAGTCGCAAGGCGGGCAGCCAGCCGCCATAGCGACGCTGATTGTAGAAACTTTGCGTTCCGTGTTCGTCTTGATGGCCAGACTTTGGCAGGATGACCACTTCCTTCGGCGAGGTGATTTCATTCACCGCCGCCAACACGCTTGATGGCGGACAGGTTTCGTCTCTCAGCCCCAGGCCGACCAGCACGGGGCATTTGATGTGCCGCGCGAAGTTTGCGATATCATAATAACGGCTGGCTTCATGCACTTTCGCCGGGTCTTTGCCTTCCGTGTTGAAATACCAATGCGGCCAGCCGGGTGCGCGGCCGACTTCGGGCGCCAGCGTGTCGCCGTTCGCCGGCACCAGTGCCAGCGCCGCAGTGATGTCCCTGGGATGCAATCCGGCGATCATGATGGTCTGTTGCCCGCCCTGACTGTCGCCCATCACCACCAGCGTCTTGCCGTTCCAATCCGCGCGCATCTTTAAGTATTCAATCGCACGATAGCACGATAAATACATCCGCAAATAATAACTCGTGTCGCGATTGTCGTTGCCGATGGACCAGTAATCCTTGAGCGGCCCGGCGAATTGTTCCTGGTAAAACTCCGCCGGTTTGTCAATCGGCAGATCGTGAGGCTCAATGTTCAGCGCCAGCCAGCCTTCTGCCGCCCGGTCCGTCACCCAGCTTTTCTGCAATCCGTAAACACCCGCCCATTGAACAATGAGCAACGCGGGGAACTTTTTGCCCTGCTCGGGCCGGGCGATCTGGCCTGCGATATGGGTTCCACGGATATTGTTCATGGTGATTTTCCAATAAGCCACGCCCGGTCTTCCGCTGGTTTCCCCTTCAAGTTTTGGATCCGTGGGAACTTTCCTCAATTCCTTCAGTTTGGTTTTCCAGAACGCATCGAAATCGGCCGGCATTGACGCGGCAGGCAGGATTTTGTCCGGCGCGGCCACGGCGCCGCCCACGGCGCGATTAGTGGCGTTCTCCGGCTGCCATTGCACCTCTACCAGCATGGTGCCCGGCGCATCGAACCTGGTTTCCATGCCGGCGATATTGTTGGTGAAGCTCAGGTTGCCTTGCCCCACATCTTTTAAGCCGCCACTTTTGAGAGTATAATGGGCCGCCGGCGCATTGGATTCACCTTTCCATTCAACTGTCCAATGAACGGTGTCCCCGACCCGGTACACGCCAGCGGGCCTGTCGGGCGCGACTGTCATCTGTGCCCGAGCGGGGCTTGCAGCGGTTAAAGCAACCAGGGCAAAAACCAGGAGGAAGAAGTGTTTGGCTCGCATGAGTAAACGATATATAACGCACTTTTGGTTGCACCAGAACGAAATCTCAAAATCAATCCGATCGCGGCGAAGTGAAGGGATGGAACCTCCGCATTGGGGAATTCGCTTCAGGAACATTATGGCAGCCGGTTTATTTCATTCGCGGCGACTGTATTCCTGAATGGCCGCCCGCCACCAGGGCGCGAGCGATTCGTCGGGGCGCAACCAGGCTTGCTGATGCAGCCGGACCATTGCGTGTGCATCGGTCATGACCAGAAGCCGTTCCGCTGCGGTCAATTGGGTCGGACCTTCAGCCAGTAATTTCTTTCCCAAGGCCCACACTTCTTCGCGTCCGGTGCCGAGCCTGGCGAGTTGCTCGGCATAAACGGGATTCAACTGCTTTTCACGCAGCAGCGAAACATGAATCGCGTTGACGTAAGGGTCCAGCACTGCTTCAGCCAGACTGGCGTGAGGATGGCGCGGGGTAGTGTCGTCGGTCATTTCGTGGATTCTCAACTGCGAGCGCAACGAAACGAGTTCGACCGGCGGTTTGGTTTCTTCCGGAGTCAGAAACAGTCCGAGTTTTCGCGCGCGCGCGCCGAGGCTGCGCCGGCTCGTCCACACGCTGAGCGGGATGGAAAGGACCATCCCGGTGAATACCGGTGTGAACCACCAGAACAGGATCTGATTCAACTGCCACATGAATACACCCCAAACCAGGCCGATAAGAGTGTGGCCCCAATGCCGCCGGATGGCGGACAACCAGGTCGTGCCATCGGGCCCGCGTTTTTGCTGGCTCCAACCCACACTGGCGCCAAACAGGTTTGTGACGACAAACCGTGTGTGCCAGAGCATCAAGAGCGGCGCATGGAGCGTGGAAAAAATAGTCTCGCCCACGACCCCGACCGTGGTGCGGGCCAGGCCGCCGAAGGCCCGGCGGCGTTCCCAATCAAACGCCAGATCAACCAACGCCAACGCCTTCGGCAAAAAAAGAACCGCCATGCAGATGCTGAAAACCAGAAAGGCGTGAGCGGTGCTGCTGAGGTTGGTCAAGTAGCCATGCACCATGATTTCCGACAGGCCGGTGTATTTTTGATACCAATGGATCCAGTTGAACGTCAGCAAAAACACCAGCCACAGCGGCCCGGCGAGATAGCCGCAAATGCCCAGCAACAGATGCAGCCGGTTCACCCCCCGCAGTCCTTTGGCGAACAATACGAGGCTGTGTTGCAGATTGCCCTGGCACCAGCGACGTTCACGCTGCGCATTTTCAATCATTCCCTGCGGGACTTCCTCATAACTGCCTTCGAGATCATAGGCGAGCCACACCTCCCAGTTTGCCCGCGATAACAGCGCGGCCTCGACGAAATCGTGACTCAAAATCTGGCCGCCAAAGGGTTTGTGCCCGGGCAACTGCGGCAGATCGCAATGCTGCATGAACGGTTCGGTGCGAATGATGGCATTGTGCCCCCAATAATTGCCCAGATTCAGCGCCCAATAATTCAGCCCCGCGATGAACACCGGCGCGTAAAGGCGGTTGGAGAATTGCTGGATGCGGCCGAAGAGTGATTCCGCGTTCACAAGCGCCGGTACGGTTTGAATCAGCCCGACGGTCGGATGCAATTCCATCAACTTCACCAAATCCACCAGGGTCTCGCCGCGCATGACGCTGTCGGCATCACACACCAGGAAATAGCGGTAACGGCGGCCCCAGGCGTTGAGAAAGTCGCGCACGTTACCGCTCTTGCGGCCTTCGTTGTCCGTGCGGCGGCGATAATAAATCCGTCCCAGGGCGTCCAGGTCGCGGATCAATTCATACCAATGCCGCTCTTCTTCCACCCATTTGTCGGGATCGGTTGAATCGCTGAGAATGAAAAAGTCGAAGTGTTCGAGCTGGCCGGTTTGTGCGAGCGATTCGTAGGTGGCGCGCAGACCTTCGTAAACGCGCACGATGTTTTCATTGTAGATGGGAAAAACGATGGCCGTGCTGGCGCCGGCGATGCTTTGCGCGCGATAATCCGCTCGCGTGATGCGGCGGGGGTCGCCGACGGCGCGCAAGACAAAACCGAACACGCCGTGCATGCAACCGACCGCGATCAACAAAAACAAAATGACAAACACAGCGAACAGCATGACGCTCGAGGCGGACCAGCCCGCACGCCAGAGCAAATCGGCAAAGAGCATGGAAACCAGGCCTGTCAGCAACAGGGCGCAGGAATAAAAAATAAACACACGCCAGCCGCGGTGGACGCGAGGCAGGCGAGTCACTCCCAGGGGCGGCGACTGGTCCGAGGTGGAAGCGGACTGGGGGGCGCCGGGCATGGTTCAGTGCGTGAAATAGAAAACCGCGATCAGCAACAGGATGAGCAAGGTCCAAGCCATCGCCATTTTCAAATAAGGGATACGACCCAGATTCGTCAAGGTCGTGAGGGGACCCAGGTCAAACGGGCGCGCCGTCATTTTGGAAAGTTGAAAACCCGGTCCGGCGCGCAGGTAGGCTTCGCGCATGGAATGGACGAATTCCTCCGGCCAGGGTGGCGGGCGGAGGAATTGATCCTGCCACTTGCCGGGCATGTCCGCAAGGAGCAGGGCGAGTCGCCCGCGTGTGGACAGCATCTGGTCGGCGTTGGTGGGCGGTTCGTGCAACACTTCGGCAAACCACTCGGTCACGATACGGTCCATTTCCTCGGCGGCAATCTGGGTGGCGGAGTGGTCTGATTCGATCGGGGCGCGCTTCATGGCGCGTTCGAGCACGCGCAGCACCAACTGGCCCAGCAATGCCTTGTTGCGTATACGCAGGGCGTGGAAATAATTTTCCACCTTGGCGTAGGCGGCGTTCCACTCTTCCAACGGCCGGCCGGCCAGTCTGCCGGAGACGTCGGTCAACGCACCGGGGCCGGTCAGGGCGGACTCCATTGGTAGGTCCATGTTTCGCTCAGAATATTCGTTTCCTGTTGCAGCGTACATCGGATATCCACGGGATTGGCGTTGCCCGGTTTCGGCTGCATTTTTAAGACGACACGCCATGTCTTGAGGAAAGTATTGCGCAAAACCTGATTCCACACAATCGCGGCGTTGGTGCTGCAACTGGCAATGGCCTGCGGCGGATTGTCTTCCGGAATGGCGTCCAGTTTGGGTCCGGTAAAATCAATCATCAGAACGCGGGTGTTGGCATTGTCAGAATCGAGACCGATACGGGTGCTGACGACCCGGTTTTCCGAAAGTTTCATATCCGCGTCACCGTTCTCCCAGTAGAGGGTGTAATCAAAACGGTAGGGTTGCATCGGCGCCGGTTTGTTTTTGGGATCCCAGAACGCGACGATGTTGTCCAGGCCTTCGTAGTCGGCGCTCAATTCAACCAGATGCAGATCACCATCGCCCCAATCGCTGCGTGGTTCGACCCACACGCTGGGTTCCTGTTGGAAAAGGTTAAACATGTCCTGATACGCCGCAAAGGAACGTTCCCGCTGCAGCAGGCCAAAACCGCGGATGTTCGGCGCGGAAAAAACCTGGTGCCGCAGGATGGCCGGATTGTCCAACGGCCGCCAGAGTGTCTCGCCGTTGCCCATACGTACCAGCAGGCCGTCGGCGTCGTGTACCTCCTGGCGATAGTCGTCAAATTTGCGTTCCGAATTTTTGCCGTACCAGAACATGCTGGTCAACGGCGCCAGGCCGATGGTTTTGACAGGCAGTTTCCTTTGCGGGTTCGCCTCCAGGATTTCTTTTGGTTCGCGGAGGAAGATCACCGCCTCGACATCGGCCGTGGTCGTTTCACCGGGGTGGATGATAAATTGATATGCGCCGGTGCAACTGACGCTGTCCAGCAGGCCAAAAAGCGTCAGTTCCTTGTCGTCCGGCTGCGGTTTGCCGAGCCACCAGTCGGTGAAAATGGGGAATTCCTCCGGCCGGTCCATTTCGCCGCAGTCCAAGGCAAGTCCGCGCGCCGACTGGCCATAGCGCTGATCCTCGCCCAGCAACCGATAATAACTCGCGCCGAGAAACGCGCCAAGTTCGTCCCATTGGTTGGTCCCGTTCAGTTGATATAAAATCCGGAAACCGGCGTAACCGGTGTTGGCCGGAATTTGATTTTCAATGTTCAGACCACCGTAATCAAAGAAATCTTCCACAAACCGGATTGGCTGCAAATGGGTCGCCGTGAATTCATACACGTGCACCGGCTCCTGATAGAGATAACCCGGATGGAAAAACTCGATGCGGAAAGGGAGGTTTTCCACCCGCCACAGTGCCTGGCTGCGGCGGAAACGAATCTGCCGGTACTTGTCATAATCGAGATTGTCCTGTCGCAGCACCTTGGGCAGGTCGGCGCGCGGCGAATGGAATGGATGGCGTGCCCGCTCCTCGGCGAGCTTGATGACATAAGGCAGGTTCACCTCGCCAGATTCGAGACTAGCCGCAACTCGTCCGGTAAGGGCCATCACCACCGTTAAAATCAGGCAACTACGTCGCCACATTCAGGCTAAGGAGAACCGAAGTGGGGCAAATTTGCAAGTTCAGCGAGGAACCTCCTGAGCAACAAAAAGTTATGGTGATACTGTCAATTATTCAATCCAACGTCTGCCGATAGCGCTTGATGCCAATGGTCAGCATCACCACCAGGAACAAAGCAATCGGCCAGAGATCAGGAGCTACGTCCACCATACCATTTCCTTTCAATAATATTCCACGCACGACGCGCAGGAAATGGGTGAGCGGCAGGGCTTCACCGATGTCCTGCGCCCAACCGGGCATTCCGCGAAACGGAAACATATAGCCGGACAGCAGCAACGAAGGCAGGAAGAAAAAGAACGCCATTTGCACGGCTTGAAGCTGGTTCCTGGCAATGGTCGAAAACGTGATGCCGACGGCGAGGTTCGCCACAATGAACAGAAAGGCCAGCACCAGCAACAACGGCACGCTGCCCACAATCGGCACACTGAACAAATATCGCGCGGCCAGCAAAATCAAAAAAATCTGGATGTAACCGACGGTGATGTAAGGGACGATTTTGCCAATCATTACTTCGCCGGGCCGGGCCGGCGTGGACAGCAGATTTTCCATGGTGCCGCGTTCGCGTTCGCGCGTGATGGCCAGCGCGGTAATGATAATCATCGTCATGGTCAGCATCACGCCCATCAGACCGGGCACGATGTTGTACTGGGTGATGTTTTCCGGATTGTACTGTTGATGCACCACCAGATTGAACGGCGGCGGCGCGCCTTGCAATCTGGCCAGCGGTCCGGTGAGGTCGCGGTCCAGGACCGTGGTGGCGAGCAAATTGACCGCGCCGACGGCGTAACCAATGGCCGAGGGATCCGTCGCGTCGGCTTCCAGAAGCAAATCCGGCCTTTCACCGCGCAATAATTTCCGCGAAAAATCCACCGGAATGTCCACCGCGAACTGAACCGTGCCCTGGGCGAGCATTTTCTGAATGTCAGCCTCGTTCCTCGGTTCGCGAACGACGTCGAAATAGCTGCTGTTGCGCAGACCCCACACGATGGTCCTGGAAAAAACGCTGTTGTCGGCCGAATAAACGGCCGTGGGCAGATGTTTGGGATCGGAATTGATGGCGTAACCGAACAACACAAGCTGGAGCATGGGAATGCCGACCATCATGCCGAAGGTCAGCCGGTCGCGGCGCATCTGAATGAATTCTTTGCCGACAATCGCCCAGAACCGCCGCCAGTTGAACTCGTGCAGTCTCATGGGGAAATCATATGGTTTAAAACAACCGCCCTCGCCCCGGCCCTCTCCCCCGGGAGAGGGAGAATAGCCGTCAACCAGGCGGCAAATTGGACGGCCTGGAAAAAAACGCGGCATGAGCGTTGACGTTCTGCACGAGAATTAAAATGAGCCTCCTTACGTCGGCTGCTACTGTGGTATTTGAGGTTCACGAGAAATTGTCCCTGGCTGTTTCCATCAGGCTGATAAACACATCCTCCAGCCCGGATTCAATCTGTTGCCAGCGATAGGCGCCGGTCATCCACGGCGCGATGCTGGCACGCAACTTCTCTGCGTCACGCCCGCTGACGTGGAGTGTCGTGCCGAACGCAACAACCTGTTCCACGCCGGGTTGGCCGCGGATTTTCTCCGCGAGTACCGGCAAATCCGGTCCGGTGACTTCCCAGGTTGTCAATCCGGCGGCTTGCACGACTTCCTCAACGCTGCCGCGCGTCAATAGATTGCCGTAGGCGATATAGGCCAGACGGTGACAGCGTTCGGCTTCGTCCATGTAATGCGTGGTGATGAGCACGGTCAGACCCCCGGCGGCGAGTTGGTGAATTTCCTCCCAGAAATCACGGCGGGCCCTGGGATCCACGCCCGCCGTCGGTTCGTCGAGCAGAAGCAAGTGCGGTTCGTGAATCAGGCAGGCGGCAAGTGCCAGGCGCTGTTTCCAGCCACCGGAAAGAGTACCCGCCAGTTGGCGGCGGCGCGCGGTCAGACCAAGCCGTTCCAGGCTTTTATCCACGGCGGCTTTCCGTTGCGGCACGCCGTAAATCTGCGCGATGAAATCCAGGTTTTCTTCGATGGTCAGGTCTTCGTAGAAACTGAATCGCTGCGTCATGTAACCGACGTTTTTCTTGATCTCGCCGGCCTCGTTGCGGATATCGAAGCCGAGGCAGCGTCCGCTGCCCGCGTCCGGCGTGAGCAGGCCGCAGAGCATCCGTAAAAAGGTTGTCTTACCGCTGCCATTCGGGCCGAGGAAGCCGTAAATCTCGCCGCGCCGCACCTGCATGGGGATGTTGTTCACGACCGTGCGGTCGCCGAACCGCTTCGTGATACCCTGGACGTCAATAACAAGGTCGGAAGAGTTCATTTTGACATCGCTGGCGTTAAATGGTTAAAAAAGTAACTGGTTAAATCGGTTGCGGACCATGGCTCACTCATTTAACTCGATTAACCAGGTACTCATTTAGCCGACCACCTCACATCCACCGGCTGGCCGGGCCGGAGGTTCGCGGCGTCCGCCGGAGAAAATTTCGCTTCGATCATATAAACCAGTTTGGCGCGGTTCTGCTGGCTGTAAAGCACCGGCGGCGTGAACTCGGCCTGCGTCGAAATGTAATTCACGGTCGCCGAATAATCACGTTGGCCGCCGTCGAAGGTCACGCGGACGGTCTGGCCGGGCTTGATTTTCGGCAGGACCGTCTCCGGCACGAAGAAGCGCACCTTGAGATTGTCGGGCGGCAGAAGCTGGACCACCGGACTGCCCGCCGCCACCCATTCACCGACACGATACAAGGTGTCCTGCACAAACGCGTTCGTCGGCGCAAACTGTTCCTTCTGTTCAAACGACCAGTTGGCCTTGGCGAGCGCAGCGGTTTGGGCGGCGACCTGCGCCTGATCGCCGTCGCGCTGCGCCCGGGCTTGATCCAGTTCTTCCGCGGAAATCACCCCTTGATCGCCCCGTAGTTGCTCGCGGCGGGCATATTCGGCTTCAGACAGGGCGAGGTTGGCTTTCGCCTGCGCCAGGTTATTACTGGCCTGGCGGGCGGCGTCGGCCTCGGAACGACGTTCCAATTGAAACAGCCATTGTCCGGTTTCAACCTGGTCACCGCGTGCCACGGCGAGATTTTGCAAAGTGCCACTCAGGGGCGACGCCACGTAAACGTATTCGCCTTCGACGTAACCTTGAAACTGGTTCGACGAATTCAGCGAACAGCCCGCGATGAACATCGCGGCCAGCGTTAAACCACAAAGAATTTTGATTTGCCTCATTGGGCTCAATAATCTCGTTTTTCGGCGACTTTACAAAAAAAGTTTGACATGTCAAACAAATGTTTTAATTATTTGTTTGAAACATGAATTTGAAATCATTGTCCGGCGCTGAAGCCCAGGCGCACGATGAAACACACGCCGCCGCCAGCCCCGAAAGCGTTCGGGGCAGGCTTTTGGAAGCGGCGGGTGAGGTGTTTGCTGAGACTGGCTTCCGCAACGCCACCGTGCGCGAAATCTGCCGGCGCGCCGGCGCCAATGTCGCTGCCGTCAACTACCATTTCGGCGACAAGGGAACGCTTTATGCCGAGGTCCTGCGCGATTCGCAGCAAAAAGCATTCGAAAAATACCCTCCGTTGCTGGGCGTGGCGGCGGACGCGCCGCCAGAGGAAAAGCTGCGCGCCTTTATCCGGTCTTTTCTGCTGCGTATTTTCGACAGCGGCACCACCACGCGATTTGGCAAGATCATGTCGCGCGAAATGGTGGAGCCGACCCCGGCGCTGGATCTGTTGCTGGAAGTGCGGATCCGGCCGATGGCCGATCTGCTCCGCGGTTTGGTGGCAGAGATTCTCGGCGGCCCGCCCGATGACGAAGAAGTCCGATTGTGTTGTTTCAGCATCGTCAGCCAGTGTGTTTTTTTTCATCATTGCCGGACGATGATTACACGGCTGTTTCCGGACCAGCGGCTGGACGCCTCAGCCGTGGCGCCACTGGCCGGGCACATCGCACGCTTCTCGCTTGCCGCGATGAAACACTTGCCCGACCCTGAAACACCCAGGTCCAGGCCGATCCCGGCTGTGCGCCGGCGGCGTTGAAAGAATTTGAACAATATGAAAACGACCAGACTCATTTTTCTGTTAATGCTTGCCTGTTTCATCGCCGGTTCGAAGGCGCCGGCGCAAAGCACCGCCACCAACGCGCCCGCCTGGATCACTCAACCGCTGTCGCTCGTGGATTGCGTGAATCTGGCGTTGAGCCAAAACGCCACGATTCTCAAGGCCAAAAGCGATTTGCAGGCGAACTATGGCATTGTGATCCAAACCCGCGCCGTGGCTCTGCCTCACGTGCAGGCCACCGGCCAATACAAGGACACCGAACGCAGCGAACTGGAAAATCTTCAGGTGCCCGGGTTCCCGCCGCTGGTATTGCCCGACCAAAACTGGAACACCGGCATTCAGATCGTACAGTCCATTTATGAAGGCGGGAAAATGCTCGCGGCCCTCCGCGCCGCCCGGCTCACGAAGGAGCAGTCTTTGTTGCAATATCAAACCGTGGTCCAGGATACGCTGTTGAACACGCGAGTTGCCTACTACGATGTTCTGCTGGCCGCGCAACAAATCGTCGTACAGGAGGCGTCGGTCGAGCTGCTGTCAAAAGATCTCCAGGACCAGCAGAGCCGGTACAATGCCGGTACCGTGCCGCATTTCAACGTCCTTCGCGCCGAGGTGGCCGTGGCCAACGAACGTCCGGCTTTGATCCAGGCGCGGAACAACTACCGCATCGCCAAAAACAACCTGGCCAACCTGCTCGGCTACAATCTGCCGCGCGATATTTGGGAGGACATTCCGCTGAACCTGTCCGGCAAGCTCGAAGCCGAGCCATATCAGATTGATTTGCCGCAAGCCATCGAGCAGGCGCTGGTGAACCGCACCGAACTCGCCGCCCTGCGCAAAGCGGAAGCTTTGCAGCGTGAAAACGTTGTCAGCGCCAGGTCGGGTTACAAACCGACGGTTCAGGTTTTTGCCGGCTATGGTTGGTACAATGCGCAATACACGCCGCCGGTTGACCTCGATCACGACATCCACGGCTGGAACGCCGGGGCGCAATTGAGTTGGGACATTTTCGACGGGATGCTGACGCGCGGCAAGGTGGTACAGGCCCGGGCACTTTACGAGAAATCCAAGACGGACGTGGAGGACATGGGACGCCAAATCGAACTGGAGGTGCGCACGGCGTATTCCCAATTCATCGAATCCCGCGAGGTGCTGGATTCGCAAAAGACCGTCCAGGCGGAAGCAGAGGAAGCCCTGCGCGAAGCCGAGGCGCGCGCCACCGCGGGCACCGGCACGCAACTGGACGTGCTCGACGCCCAGACTTCGCTGACGCAGGCGCGCACGACGGAAATTCAGGCATTGCACGATTACGACGCCGCCCGCGCCCGACTCGAACGCGCGACTGGCGCGGACATGGTGCAAACGCAGAATCCAAAATCCTGATTTACCATTGACGGCATTGGCGGCTTTGGGGGATTTTTACGGGGCTATGGCAAAAATTCAAAGGGCACTGCTTTCCGTCTCCGACAAAACCGGTCTGGTTCCGTTCGCACAAGCTCTCACGGCGGCAGGTGTCGAGCTGATTTCCACCGGCGGTACCGCCAAGGCGTTGCGCGAAGCCGGATTGGCAGTGAAAGATATCAGCGAACACACCGGGTTTCCTGAAATGCTCGATGGTCGCGTCAAAACGTTACACCCAAAAGTTCACGGCGGACTGCTTTTCATCCGCGGCAACGCAAAGCACGAGGCCGCCGTGCAGGAGCATAACATTCAGCCGATAGATCTTGTGGTGGTGAACCTTTATCCGTTCGAGGAAACCGTCGCCAGGCCGGATGTGTCGTTGCACGATGCGATTGAGAACATTGACATCGGCGGACCATCCATGCTCCGGAGCGCGGCCAAAAACCACGAAAGCGTGACGGTGGTGGTGGACCCACTGGATTACGCGGAAGTCGCCGGCCAGATTCAGACAAACGGCAACACGACGCTCGAGCTCCGCCGCAAACTGGCGGCCAAAGTTTTTGCGCGAACGGCCGCTTACGACGCGGCGATTGCAGCATATTTGCAGAAGGAATTCGTAACGGCACAGAATTCCGGTTTTCCGGCGTCACTTTCCATTACCGCGCCGCTGGCACAACCGCTGCGGTATGGTGAAAATCCGCACCAAAAAGCGGCGCTGTACGGCAGATTCCGCGAATTTTTCCAGCAGCTTCACGGCAAGGAACTTTCCTACAACAACATTCTGGATGCGATGGCGGCGGCAAATTTAATCACCGAATTTGCAGGCGAGCCGCCGACGCTGGCGATTCTCAAGCACATGAACCCGTGCGGGGTCGGTCAAGGTCCGAGCTTGCGCGAGGCGTGGGAGAAGGCGTTTGCGACCGACCAGCAGGCGCCCTTCGGCGGCATCATCGCCGTGAACCGCACGCTGGATGGCGCCTGTGCGGATGCCATCGCGGAGATTTTCAGCGAGGTCATCATCGCGCCGGATTTTTCGGCGGAAGCGCTGGCGATTCTGCAAAAAAAGAAAAATTTGCGACTGCTTAAGTCGTTGGAATCGCCGCTAAATGCGCAATCCTGGGACGTCCGCAGCGTTGGTGCGGGTTCTTATTTATTGCAAGAACGTGATTTGAAGAAGACGGCGGCGGCAGACTTGAAAATTGTCACACGGCGCCAGCCCAGCGAGGCGGAGTTGAGCGCGATGCTGTTTGGCTGGCGCGTCGTCAAGCACGTGAAGTCGAACGCAATTGTTTATGTGGCGGCGGATCGAACGCTGGGCATCGGCGCCGGCCAGATGAGCCGCGTGGACGCGAGCCGGATTGCCGTCTGGAAGGCGGGTGAGGCGAAACTTTCGCTCAAAGGCAGCGTGGTTTGCAGCGACGCTTTTTTCCCGTTTCCCGACGGTTTGATTGCCGCGACAGAGGCAGGTGCGACGGCGGCGATTCAACCGGGCGGTTCGGTGCGTGATGCAGAAGTCATTGCGGCGGCGGATGAACGAAAGGTGGCAATGGCATTCACCGGCACGCGGCATTTCCGGCATTAACGAATCAGCCGGTAGATCAGAACGAATTGGCAAAGGACGACCGCTGCCAGGAGCACCCAAACGAATCTTTCCCGCAACCACAAGCCGCGCTGGCGGGCGGCCGCAAGCCAAAATTGCAGTTTGGCGGAGCCGATGGTAATGGTATCACCGTTGCGGAGCAGCGCGGCCTGGACCGGTTGATTATTGATCATGACCAGGGCGTTCTGCGCGGCGGCGAGTTTGAAACCTTCCCGCCGGTGAAATTCCAAGGTCAAATGTTGGTCCCACATGCCATCATCATTCAATTGCAGGTCGTTCCCGCTGGCCCGACCGATGTGAAAAGGAAAACGGCGGACAACCGATTGGCTGCCCGCCTTTTTTCCTGCCAGAATGTGAAGTTCAATCATCAGAAAATCCGGCGCGGCACCTGGATTTGATCGCCGGGATAAACCGGCGGGTCCAGAGTCTGGTCTTTCAGGGCTTTGACACAGTTGACGGTGATGACCTCGCCGTTGTGGCGGATGAGCTGGACCTTCTTCTGATTGGCAAAGTCGGTGAAGTCGCCAGCGGCTTGAATGGCCTTGGTGACCGTGGTTTCACCGATGTAGAGTTGGCGGCCGGGTTGTTTCACTTCTCCGCCGACGTAGAAAACGCGCTGCGGAGAACTGACCGTGACGGTCAACCGGACATAGTATTTGGGCACGTAGAGATCATGAATATCAGTTTGCAATTCGCCCGCTGTTTTGCCCAGCGCCCGAACCGCGCCGATGTAGGGAAGAGAAACGGTGCCGTCTTCCGTGATGGTTTGGACACTTTCCGGGATTGGCGTGACTGTGCCCGAGTAGTCCACAGTGACGGAGTCACCTACATGAAAACGTGCGGCAGTCAGATCAGTTGACGTTGTGTCCGCTGATGTGGTTCCGGTAGTTCCGGTTCCCGTTTCTGCTCCGGTCACGGCCGGGGGCGGCGCAGGGTTGTCAGAAAACAGAATATCGTTGTTGGAAGACGATGAACATCCGTTGAAGATGAGTCCAGCCGCCAAAAGTCCCCAAACCGGCCATTTCAGGCGCGACAGTTGCCAAAACAATTTCATTAACCGTAATGCTCGCCAAATCAGCCGCAGAATCAATACTTTTGTTTGATGCCAACCTTGGTCGGGTCGTCCACCGTGCTTTGAGGTGTGGCTTCCACTTCGTCTTCGTTGCGTGAATAGTAGTAATAATAGCCTTCGTCCTGCGACATGGTGATGTTGTTAAGAACGATACCAACGAGATTGCCGCCGGCTTTTTCGATCAATTGTTTGGCACGAATGTTCATCGGTTGCGGGTACCGGCGATATTGGATGACCTGGATGGCCATGTCCACTTCGCTGGCGAGCACCGCGGCATCACTGACGCCCAGGATGGGCGGTGAATCAAAAAATACAAAATCGTAACGCTGCTTTAATTCGGCGATCAGGTTTTTCATCTGGAGCGAATTAAGGATGCTCATGGAACTGCTCGGCAGTTTGCCGCTGGCCATGAAATCGAGCATCGGCACCGGCGTGGTTTGAATGACTTCCTCCAGTGAATTTTGTTTCAATAGATAATTGGTCAAACCCACATTATTGCTGATGCGAAGAATTTTGTGAAGGGTCGGGCGACGGAGGTCCGAGTCCACGATCACGACCCGCTGGCCCGCCTGGGCAAAAACGGTGGCGAGATTCAGAGCGGTGGTGGATTTGCCTTCGCCCATGCCGGCGCTGATGATGACGATGCTGTTGAGTTTGTCGTCCTTCCGGGAGAACAAAAAATGAGTTCGCAAGACCCGGTAGGCCTCGGCATGCTGGCTGTCCGGCCCTTCCTCCAGCAAATAACCAACGTTCTGGGGAATGACACCAAGTACAGGCGCTTGGAACGCGCGTTCCACCTCGTCAATGGTCTTAACGCTGGTATCCAGATATTCAATGAAGAAAGCCAGACCAATGCCGACAACCAGCCCCACCACCACACCCAGAACGATGTTCAAAGTTTTGTTCGGGCGGACGGGGTCTTTACCCGGTTCGGCCCGGCGAACAATTTCCACCATGCCGGTCTTGGGAATGTTCATGTCAATTTTTTCGGCTTCAATCTTTGTGGACAGCAACCGGTGAAAATCCAACATAGTCTCCAGCTTGCGTTTTTCCTCCCAATACGGCTGAGTTCTCGCGGCGTCATCCAGGTCTTTCTGTTTTGCCTCATTCACCGAGTCAGTCAACGTATCAAGCGCGGCCTTCTGGGATTGCACCTGGCTGTTCAGTCCCGCCATAATGCCGCTGACCCGGTCATTGATTTCATTATTCAACTCGTCAATCAGGGATTGAATACGGATGACATCCGGATTTGCCGGCGAGTAATCGTTCGTCAGACTGACAAAGTTCTGTTTGGCGGTGTTCAATTTGACCAGCAAATCAGACAGCGTCGAGTCTTGAACCACGGTGGGCAGAACATCTCTTAATTTTTCCGGGCTTAATGGTTGCAGTTCAGACACCTCTTTTTCAAGCTTCATGTATTGCGCCTCACCTTCAATCATCTGGTTATTGATAACTCGCAATTCCTCTGCAGTCAGGGTGGGGGATGGGCTGGTGGAGTTGGGATCGTAATCATTAACGTGCAGATCACTGCGTAACTGATCCACTTTCTGCTGGGCGGCGTCAATTTTCGCTTCGTCTTCCTGATACTGATCCTGCAAGGCCTTGATGCCGCGCACGGTTTGTTCACTGCGCAGGCTCGACCGGTAATCGCGATAAGAGTCCACAATGGCGTTGGCAATGTTCGCCGCCATGTTTTTATCTTCGTCGTAAACCGTGATTTCGATTAATTTGGTGTTCCGGACCGGGTCAAGAGCCAGTCGCCGCTCGAGCATCTTCATGGTGATGGGAGTCTGTAACGGCACGCCGTCATTGTACCGTTTGCCCCATTCGGTATTTAAATCCAGCTTGGCGATAACCTTGCTGAGCACCACCTGGTCCTGGATGATTTCGAACGCGGTTTGGATGAAATAAGGATCGTAGGGGGCATAGGTGGAGTCAGCGGCCCCGCCGCTAACACCTTGAATGTCTGAAATGGTGTCAGGTTCAATCTTGATTCGGGCGGTGCTGGAATAGGATTCCGGCAGAATAAACGTTACCACGGTGGCAATGGTAAACGTGATCAAAAAGACGGTGATGATGATGGCCTTGCGAATGCGCAAAATGCGCAAATAATCCAAGAAATGCAGTTTTGCGTCCTGCATCGAATCGGGTTTTGATGGATCCATAATTCAAAAAAAATAGGAGCTAGAGTAGAGACTCCCGCTCCCCTGCTAACGTTCAAAACATCTCACGCCAATGCTTTCTGGTCAATAAGTGCCGGTGACACCCAAATAAATGCGGTTACGGTCATACCCTGCCTGGATCGACGCGGGTGAGTTGACATCGTCATAATTATAACCAATTTCAGCCGAGACATGTGGATTAATGGTGTAAGCCAGATTCAATCCCACGCTGTACCAGGTTTGCGACTGGCCGTCAGCGGCGCCGCCATTGAAAGTCGAGTATTGGATCTGGCCCGTAATGTTACCGGCCAATCTTGGGGTAATCTGGTGGTTAAGAGTGGCATAAACCACCGAA
This sequence comes from uncultured bacterium, assembly GCA_963723125.1. Classification (GTDB taxonomy): domain Bacteria; phylum Verrucomicrobiota; class Verrucomicrobiia; order Limisphaerales; family UBA11358; genus UBA11358. Next base: position 217,455 of record CAVRPQ010000005.1, on the reverse strand, counting down.
CTTTCCTGGTCCAAGGTGACGCTGTTGCCGCTTATTGCAACGACAAACGTCGCATTCCGACTCTGGGTGAAGCCTGCCTCCACATAACTTCCCGGTAAATAGGTATAAGTTCCCGATAGTTTTGCGTAAGGAGAAAGTTGGTCGGTTGAGGGAGCGCCAGCTGGAGGATTGTAATAATCTGCGTATTGAATGCCCGCCTGTGCCGCAAGGGTCAAATTATCCAACGGATTATATTGCGCGCCGACATACCCGTACTGCGACCAGTTGTCGCGGTTATCACTGTAGAAGGTGACAATTGGGGCTATGGTAGCAACACCAATAGGCTCGTTCGCGGTATAATTAATCAACCCAAATTGGTAACCGACAAACGCCAACAGTGTCGGCTGCAATTGCCAGTTCACATTCAATGAGAATATCATGCTCATCCCGATTCAGCAGTCCGGCAAGACTTGGGTTATTGTAAGGGAAGGTGGTGTTACCTCCGCTTTGTTGAAAGTCATAAAAATTGTTTTGGTAACTGAGTACCGTGCCGAGCAGCCGCGTCCATTGCGTGTCCACCGAAATGGCTGCCATATTGTGAACGTTATCACCCTCCGTGCGATATATTGTACCGCCATTAATCAGTTCCGGTTCCTGACCCACCGCCAAGGAGTCCTGCACCTTCGCCTCCCAGCGTTCGGTGAATGCATGGTCCACCCACAAATCAAGCTGATGCGTTTGATCAATCGGTCTCCCGTCAATTTGTTCCCGATCCTGGTAATAATACAAACCGTAGGTGTATTTCAGCCCCAATTCCGTCTGTTGCAACGGCACGTTCAAACTGAGGGAAGGACTGAGTTCGAATCCAAAACTGTCGCGCTTGGTTGGCCCGTCCGGTGCGGTGTTGTAGTTGTCATCATAAAACCCCCGCAAGGTGCCCGACACACTCCACAGCTTGGCGGTTTCCAACTGGTTTAAATCCGGCGCGTAAGCAGCTTGAAGGCCCGTCGTTCCCGCTAGCGCCAGACCCGCACAGACAAAAAATTTTCTCATAGGGCTATGTTCTATACCGCTACACTACTTGACATCTTTTTGATGTTCAAGGATACAAATAATTAACGACAATTCCAAACGACAAATTCACGCCAGTTTTGACTACCGTCTAAATATCAATAAAATAAGAATCCTGTCAAACATCATTTTTTGCTTTTTCTGCAACAACGTCGGTATCCAGGATCTCGCGGCGTCATTAAAGCGTCTTGTTTTTCAGGCGCTTGAATTTTAACTTTTCAAATAAGGCTTTGAGAGGAGATGTGTTCACCACATCTTGCCTCTCCAACCAGCCTTTAGCCGCAATTCCAGTGCCAAATCGAAGAAATCCGCTGTGTTCATTCCGGTGCGCGTCTGGATTGATGACACACTTAACACCCTTGCTCCTGGCATAAGGCCAAAGCCGCCAGTCCAAATCGAGCCGATGCGGGTTGCAATTCAGTTCAATCCACGTGCCGGTTCCCGCGCAGGCATCAATCACGGCCTGGGTATTGACCGGATACGGTTCGCGCTCAAGCAATAGCCGGCCGGTGGGATGGGCAATCATGTGGACGAAGGGATTTTGCGCCGCACGAATCAGCCGTTTTGTGTTTTCGGCTTCGTTATTGGACGGCACATGCAAACTCGCAACCACCACTTCCAATTCCGCCAACAGCTCATCATCGAAATCCAGCCGGTCGCGTAAAATGTCCACCTCACAACCCGTGAGGAGCCGGAATTCACGGCCCCGCTCAGCGAGTTGATCGTTGATCTTTCCGATTTCTCTTATCTGTTGGCGGACACGTTTCGCATCAAGACCATTGGCCTGGAACGAGGATTTTGAATGGTCGGTGATGGCCCAATATTCCAGCCCCAGTCCTTCCATGTATTCGGCAATTTCCTCCAGGCGATTGTGTCCGTCGCTCCAGATCGAATGGTTGTGCAGCGCGCCCTTTAAGTCCGTCCACTCGACAAGTCTGGGCAGGTCGTTCTTCTCAGCAGCGGCGAATTCACCGTGGTCCTCCCTCAGCTCCGGGGGCACAAACGGCAGATCCAGCTTCGCAAAGATTTCCGTTTCGTCCCGGCACGGCACGAGCAATTTGGGATCACGGGTTTCAGTTTTGGATTTGAACAGGCCGTATTCATTCAAACGCAGCCCGCGCTGAATCGCGCGCTGGCGCATCACGATGTTGTGTTCCTTGCTGCCGGTAAAATAGGCGAGGGCAAACGGAAATTCCCGGTCACTGACCACCCGCAAATCACATTGTAGACCGCCTTTAACGATGACACTCGCCTTCGTCTCGCCTTTGGCGGTGATTTTGATGACATCCCGCTGCCCAACAAAAAATTCTATCACGGCCGACGGCTTTTTCGACGAGGCCAGCAAATCAATATCGCCGATGACCTCCTTGAACCGCCGCAGGCTGCCGGCCGCGCTACATCGGATGACATCCGGATGCCTGCGCAGAACCTCCAGCAATGGTTCGGCCACCAATAAAGCGTCGCTCAACAGGTGTTTTGCAGCGTAGGTGCGTCGGCGCTCAATGCCTTCAATCAAATTCGTCTGCGTCTTCTCGCCGAAGCCGTCGAGTTGCGCGACCTTGCCCGCCCGGCATGCCGCTTCCAATTTCTCCACCGAATCCACGCCGAGCTTTTTGTTGAGCGCCTGGATTTTTTTAGGGCCAAGCCCTGGAATGTCCAGCATCTCAATCAGCCCCGGTGGTATCGAGGCTTTCAACGCGTCGTAGTAGGCGAGCTTGCCGGTTTCCACCAGTTCAGTGATTTTTTGTTCAAGCGCTTCGCCGATGCCTTTGATTTTGCCCAGCCGTTTCGCGGCAACCATGTGCACCAGCGGTTCGCTCAGACTTTCAAGGGCGCGCGCGGCGTTCTGGTAGGCGCGCGTCTTGAACGGGTTTTCCCCTTTCAATTCCAGCAAGGTTCCGATTTCGAGCAGAATTTCCGCGACCTGATCTTTGTCCATGACCTGAGTATAATTGTGGCTGAAAGGATTCAAAAGCGAAACTGGCCTGAAGTCCGCCTCCGAATGGGAAAAATGGCGCGCCGCTTGCTGTATTTTATTAAATCGGCGGATTTGGAGCATATTGGACAACGGAATGATGAAATTTGCGAGTACACATTTGGACTTTTCCGAACAATACCTGCAGGCAACGTTGTTTGTGTCGCTGCTGAGTGTTTGGGTATTGGTGGGGCTGTTTTATTATCTGAATCATTACACGAAACGGCCATATTTCAGCGTTTGGACCGTGGCGTGGTTGTTTTATGCGTTGTGGTTGACGTTGGGGCTTACCACCGTACACCTTTCCGGAGGCAACGCCATTTTCATGCTCAGGCAATGTTGTGTGGCTATTTCTGCGGTATTCCTCTTATGGGGCAGTGCGCGCTTTCTCAGTCTGCCGGTTCGACAAAGTTTGATTGGCTTGTTTATGCTGTTTCTGCTGGTTTGGACGTTTGTCAGTCCACAGGTGCTTTCAAATGTTCTCCAAATCGAATTGCCTGTTTTCATCCTTATCGGCCTCGGCAGCGTGTTTGCGGGGGTTTGCTTTTTCCGCGTGCGAAAGAAGATGCCGTTCGTTGGAGCGGGAATGCTGGCCTTGGGCTTCTTGTTGTGGGGCTTTTACCTCTCCAGCTACCCCTTCACTCTGGAACATCAAAATCTGTATAATGCCGGCTTTCTGATTGCGGCGGTGTTGCAGCTCTTTATCGCGGTCAGCATGATCGTGCTGGTCATGGAGGAGGTCCGTTACAATGCCGAGCAGATGCGCGTGGAAATTGCCGAGGTTCGTTCCGAAAAGGAGGCGCTCCAGGTCAAAATCCTCACCACCGAGGAACAATGCCGCAACCTGTACGACCAGGTGCGCCTGACCGAAGGCGTGCAAAAGGCATACGATGAACTGCGCCGCACGCAACAGGTGGTTGTGCAGCAGGAACGCCTGCGCGCCCTGGGCCAAATGGCCAGTGGCGTGGCCCATGACGTCAACAACGCCTTGTCGCCCATTGTCGCCTATTCTGAGTTGCTGCTCGCCACCCAGGCGAGTTTGCCCGATGCGGCACGCCAGTATTTGCAAATCATCCACCAGTCGGGCGAGGACGTTGCGCATATTGTCGCGCGCATGCGGGAATTTTACCGTCGGCGCTCCGATACGGAGGCGCTGGCCAAGGTGGACATCAATAAGATTATTGAAGAGGTGATCGAACTCTCCCGCCCTCGCTGGCGCGATCTCTCGCAAAAGCAGTCAGTTTCCATACAAGTTCAGCGCGAATTGGATTCCCAGTTGCCGCAACTGCTTTGTGAGCCAAGCGATTTACGGGAGGCGTTAATCAACCTGATTTTCAATGCGATAGACGCGCTTCCTCAGGGTGGCACCATCACCCTGAGCGCACGATCCGTCAACCGCCCGGCGGCGATGAAAAACCTGCCTGCTGAAAAGCAGATTCAGATTGAGGTGCGGGACAATGGCATCGGCATGGATGAAAAAACCCGCCAACATTGTCTGGAGCCTTTCTTCTCCACCAAAGCCAAACGGGGAGGAACGGGCCTGGGATTGGCAATGGTTTATGGAATGATGCGTCGCCACGACGGTGCCATTGAAATTGAAAGTGCGCCCGGTCAGGGGACTTGTGTCCGGCTAAGCTTCCCCGTGCGGGAAGAAATTTCACACGCGGCCGTTTCGACCCTCCCGGTGCGCAACGGTCCAAGCCGTTCGTTGCGCATCCTTTGTATCGATGACGAGTCGCAGATACAGGAATTGCTGAAACATTGTCTTACCACCCTGGATCATCAGGTAACGACCGCCTCCGGCGGAAAACAAGGGGTGGAAATGTTTCGCGCGGCGATGCTTCAGAAACAGCCTTATCAGATGGTGATAACGGATTTGGGGATGCCGGACATTGACGGTCACCAGGTGGCCAGAACCATCAAGGCGGAATCTCCCGGTACACCCATCGTTATGATGACCGGCTGGGGAACGATAATGAAAGAGGACGGAGAAACTGCCCCGGAAGTAGATGCGGTGGTCGGCAAGCCCCCGCGCATCCAGGAGTTGAACAATTTGATCCTTTCACTCACCGTGTAAGGCAAGACCGACTCTTCTGCGCTCCTGGCCGGTGTAAGGGTGGTTTTCGCGTTGGGATGGTTCATTTGTTTCCCGGCGACTTTTCTTTTTCTGTGCCGTTTTCTCAAATTCCGATAAGCTCGAACACATGCCACGAATGACACATTGCCCGGTGGCGCTGACCATTGCCGGTTCGGACAGCGGCGGTGGGGCGGGCATCCAGGCCGACCTGAAAACATTCGCCGCGTTTGGTGTCCATGGTGCCAGCGCCATTACCTGCCTTACCGCGCAAAATCCCCGGCGTGTTCTTGCCGTGGAATCCACGACGGCGAAAATGTTGCGGCAGCAAATCGAGGCAGTCTTCCAGGAATTGCATCCGGCGGCGGTGAAAACCGGCCTGTTGCTCTCGGCGGAAAATGTCCGCGTCGTCGCTGATCTCTTCGAAAAGCGCAAGCGCCTGCCGCTCGTTGTTGACCCGGTGATAATGGCCACCAGTGGCGCGCCATTGCTCAAACCGAAAGCGTTGAAATTTCTGATGGAAAAACTCCTGCCGCTGGCAACGCTCGTAACACCCAATTTGCACGAAACCGAAATTCTGACCCGGCGCAAGTTGACCTCGGTGGAAGATCTGCGCGCAGCCGCCCACCAGATTCATGCGTGCCTCGGCTGCGCGGCGCTCGTCAAAGGCGGCCATTTGCGCGGAACGCGCGAAGCCGTGGATGTTTTCTACGACGGCCGGACGGAACTGCTCTTAACCGCGCCGTTTATCAAGGACGTTCGCACGCACGGCACGGGTTGCACCTGTTCAGCGGCCATCACGGCGGCGCTGGCGTTGGGTCACGATTTGCCTCGAGCCGTCGGGCTGGCCAAAAATTACATCACTCAAGCCATCGCCAACAGTTATCGCGTCGGGAAGCACTTTGCGTTGAATCCGCTGTTTCACTGAGGCATCCTCCACTCGACAACCAGCAACGAAACCGCCTCCCGTGGCAGGGTTATCTGCAGAACGCCTTGGCCATTCCTGAGTCGGATTTTTTTCGGCGGCTCCAACTCCGCGAGCTGCCCGGCCTTTTCCAGTTCCGCGAATTGTTTCGCGGCCGGTTGCGTTGGTGATCCCATTTGTTGCCAAACCGTGAAGGCGTCGCTGTGATCGGCATCGATGCGGAAATGCCGGACCTGGGCACTCGTGATTTTGGCTGGCAGCCCGTCGAGTGTGAGATTTATGCCCGCGGCTGGGCCGGCCATGTCGTCATCGTGATAATGCCAGACCAGTACACACAGCCGGTTGGATTCCAGGCTGGCGAGCGCTGAAACATCAGGCTGGCCACGGACGCCCTCTTTCAAGATCGAATCCAGCGAGACCGCGTGGTCACTTTCCACCGCGAGTTGTTGGCCGCCCATCTGGCTGAACATCCGGAAGACATTGAGCACGGGCAAATCAACGCCATCGCTGGCCAGCGTGCGGAAGCCGGCAAACGGCGGTTGGTCTTCAAATTCAAATGCCCACGTCAGAGCCCCCTCGAGATTTACGCCGTATTTGTCGGCCAGCTCGCATTCACGCGCAATACACTCCGCCGTGTAACTGGCATAAACCGGGCGGTTACGGTATCCAAATTGTTCGTTCTGGCACGCGGCGCAGCCATCCGGGTCGGATTCGCCGATGACAATCGGTTTGTCTTTTAATTCGGGAAAGGACGAAACAATTCGAAAGCCTGAATTGATATCGTGCAATTGATTTGCAATGCCCATTCGTACGCAGCCATTCGTGAAAGCCGGCGAACCCTTTGCGTGAAAGGAAACAAAATTCAGCGGCGTACCGATTTTACCGGTGACGAAATTCGTTTCGTGCAGGCAGTGTTCAATGAATTGCTGCAGGAATATGCCGGCCCCTGCCGAATCCGGTCCGCCGACCTTCGCCTCGGGCAACGCGCGCCGCACGGCATCCACGGCAACATCATGCAATCGGAAGAATTCCTGCCGCGTGCCCTGCCAGTAACCAATGTTCGCCTCGTTCCACGTCTCCCAATACCAGTTGGTGACCTCGTCGTGACCGTATCGTTCCACGTCGTGCTTCGCCCACTGGTAAATCAAGTCCGACCACTTCGTGTAGCTTTTGGGCGGGTAGGCCCAGCCAGTGAAAATCTCGCTGTATTTCGCGTGTGGCGTCCAATGATGTTGATAAGGCTCCGGTTTGATGGACAGCGCCTCTGGCATGAATCCGATTTCCACATAAGGTCTGATGCCGTGTTCGCGATAAGTATCGAAAATCTGATCCAGAATCGTCCAGTTGTAAACCGGGTTGCCTTGCTGATCCTCGGTATAGGCGTCGGTTGATCCCCACTTCAACGCGGGTGTGCCATCGCCACTGGTCAGCAGGTTGTGGGTCCGGAAGTAAACCTCGTTCGTCTTCAGCGCGCCCAACTCGCCAAGCAGTTTCCGCCCGTCCGGCAGGCAGGCGTAGTTCGGTTCGTCCGCGCCAAAGAAGCGCCAGATCGGTTTCCATTCGCCAACCGGGCGGTCAGCATGAACCTGGATGGCGACCGGAAAGGTTCCGGTTTCCGCCGGAATCCGTTCGGCGGCGAAAACCAAAATCGTTGTCATTACAACAAGAAATGCGCGTCCAACCATGAATTGTGAAATTGACGGGTGACATATTTGTCCTTTCCCGCACGGATGGCAATGCGCAGTTTGGTGCCGGCGCCTCAGGCAATTCCGCCGTTCACACGAATGTTCTGGCCTGTGATACCACTTTGAGCACGTAATTGCACTATTCTCGGTTGCGGTAGCGTTTGCTTGTTCGACCAGCCAGGGGTGAGAGACTAACCTCCGCACGCATTCAGCTTTTTCACAAAGCGGGCGCAGTTCCTCGCCGATGGCTTGCTCCAGGTCGTCGAGATTCTCCCATAGCTCATTGCCAATCCGATCTTTGATCACATCGCCGACGGCCTCCGTCGGATTCAGTTCCGGACTATAGGGCGGCAACGGCACCAAATGCACATGCTCCGGCACGGCATGCAATTCAGGTTTGGGGTGAAATCCCGCTTGATCCCAGATGACAATGTGTTCGGCGTCGGGGTCGCTCGCCGCCAGATGTGCCAGAAACAAACCGCTCATCTCCAAGCTCACTTCCGGCAAACACAAAAACTCCGCCGCATTTTCCCCGTCCACTTCCAAGGCCGAATAGAGGTAACCCCATTCATATTTCGTTCGATATGGCACCGTCGGACGCACCCCTCGCAGCGTCCAGCATTTGCGCACCACCGGGATCAAGCCGTAACGATGTTCATCGGCCACCCACAGGCGCACCGGCCTTCCACCAGCCACGTTCAAGTTCGCCAACTGTTCGCAGAGCGTTCGCTGGAAGGTTTCGACCTGAACCGCGTCTTTTTGCGCGTGGGTCTTGCGCGGTACTTTCAAGACCCCGCCCAATTTTCCCAGCCAGTAATACACCCCGGCCAGCTTGAGGCGGATCATATGCCGCTCCCGCAGCCAGTGCTGAATCTCCTTGGCCCGCTTCCACCGACCCGATTGCAGTCCGGCCTGTAGTTCTTTGAGCGCGTCGCCTTGCACTTGCGGCACGGCCCCGCCACCGTGCTGACGCTCCAGCAGTCCGGCCAGCCCGCCCGCCTTGAGCGCGTTCATCCAGTCGAAAAACCGGCGGCGGCTGATGCCCAACTGCCCGGCAATCTGCGCGGCGGTCAACTGCCCGCTGGCGGCCAAGCGTGCGGCCAACAGGCGCTGCTGGCTTTTGACATCCTGGCAAGTCCGCAATTCAACGGCCACAGCCTGTGCCAGATCAGGCCGGTTCAGATGGTATCGTTTCGGCATGTCCTTTTTTACCCGCATCCCCAGAATAGTGCAATATCAAACTGAAATTTGTATGACCCAACCGGCAGCTTCGCTTGCCAAAAACGCGACAACTTCTGCGATTTCCATCGGCTGGCCAAGCCGGCCAAAGGCGGACGCTTGCGCAAACTGTTGGATTTGTTCCGGTGTCTTGCCGTTTGTGAACAACTCCGTTTCTGTCGGGCCGGGTGAAATGACGTTGACCGTGATGCGGCGCGGCCCCAGTTCCCGGGCCAGGGAACGTGTCAGTTGTTCCACCGCGCCCTTGGTGGCGACATACGCACCGTAGGTCGGCATCATCCTCGCCGTCGTTGAGCTGGACATGTTGATAATGCGCCCGCCGTCGGCCAACCGCATTGCCGCCTGCTGACACGCGAAAAACGTGCCCTTGACGTTTACGGCGAAGATGCGATCGAACTCGGCTTCCGTGACGGCGCTGACCGGCTTGACGGGCATGATGCCGGCGTTGTTTACCAAAATATCGAGCTTGCCGAACCGGGCGATGGTTTCGTCAAACAACCGGACAATTTCCGACACGCGTCCGACGTTGGCCCGAATGAAAAACGCCTTTGCGCCGGAAGCTTCGATTTGGGTCACAACCTTTCGCGCTTCGCCGGCGTTGCTGGCATAATTGACGGCAACCGCCGCTCCCTCCCGGCCAAGGTGTTCGGCAATCGCCCGCCCAATTCCGCGTGAAGCGCCGGTGACCAACGCGACTTTCCCTTTCAATGAATGACTCATGTCCTTGATGCTGCCAAAAATATCCGGCAAACAATACCTCCATTTGCGACGGAGTCCAAAGCGTTGCTTCGGGACAATTTCGAGCCAGACCAGGCTGGACCGGGTGCGGGCTTGACTTATGGCGGCTGCAGGCGGAAAAACTGGCCGGCGTTGGTTGCGCTGACCAGAACCTGGTCCAAATTGTTCGTCACCACCGGCGCCGGATTATTTGTGCTCCAAATGATTGGTGCAGCCAGATTGGTCGCCGATGCCAGCACAAAACCATCCGGATAAATCGGCCAGGTAAGCACCAGGTTGGCGCCGGAGGACGCAGCATTCAGCAACGTTGAGGAAAATTCCCATGCCACGGCATACGTTTCAGAAGAGCTGACGATGCCTGCTCTGGGAATTCCGCCCGCCTTCCAGACCTGCAAGTCATAACGGCCCGGCGCCAGTTGCGACACAAAGATGTGTTCCACGTTGTCCACCAGGCTGGTGCTGGATGTGACGAGATTGCTGTTGGCGGCGTTATACAAAAACAAGTTAAGATTGTTGATGTCGGTCTGCCCCTGCTGGCGATTCCAGACAAGCGTAGCCGTGGCGGCAAACGTGGCGTTGCCGAAACCATTGGTGACGTTGAAATAATAGTGGTTTATTTCGTCGGAACTGGTGCCGCTGGTGTTGGTGTTAAAATCCCAGCCGCTCAAAGCGCCAATGGTGCCGGGTGCGCCATTCGGTGGGTGCGCACCGCCGGAAGGAACGCTGGTAGCGGCGATATAGCCGTGCTGGCCGCCGGCGAGTTGTTCATAGGAATTGAAGACATTCAAAATGCCGGCGCCGTAACGCGGGTCGAGTGGCGATGGCGGATTATTTGTCCAGTCGGCAGGTTTCACAGCCCCATTGAGCAATAAAGCCTTGGTCGTGCGCATGTCCGAGGCGGAATTGGTATTGCTGCCGCCGTCGCCGCGCAGACCCGTCTGCATCAGCACCGCCGCCGCGCCGGTTACTTGAGGTGTGGAAAAACTCGTAGCGTCTGCCGGCGCGGTGATGTCCGGCTTGGCCCGGCCATTGTCCTCGGTCGGGCCGACGCTCGAATAAGGATAGCCATAAGCACCGACCGAAATGCCATTGTAACACGTCGAGGGTGGAGCCACCGAGCCACTGCCAGGCCCGCCATTGCCTGCGCCGGAGATAAAAAGCGTATTGTATTGTGCCGCATAGTCATCAAATTGCGAATCAAGCTGCTGCTGCTCGGAAACAGTCACTTGACCGGGAACGTAACCAAAAATGAAACTTTGATTGACAACCGGATCGTTGATGTTCGTCGGAGACGCCGCGGCAATGATGCTATCGTAAAAATAATCCGCATTGTAATTGTCCACGTGCACAACATTGGTGGCCACCCCGCCCGGCAACCCGTAAAAATAAGAGGCCACGGTGTCCGCATGACCCGACTCCGTACCCAGGCTGTTGGGAAAAAAATTGGCGGTGCCATTGGTGTTGATGTAAAGAAAGAGGCTGACCGGCTGCTGTACCGAACTGTTCGCCGGATTGACTTCAAAGTCGGGAGGGATGTTTGTGCCCTGCGCTTCGGGTTGCGCGACGCGAATGCCCGTGCCATCCGCGTTGGTGACCACACTTCGCAGCAATGTCACACCGATGGCATTAAGTTGCTGCGCCTGCGCAGTTGAACCTATTTGACATCCTCCCAAAAGAATCGCCAGAAACCGCAACAGCCGCAAACAACGGGTTGTTTTCATCAGTAATTCGCGGTAATTAGAGCAAATTTCATGCTCAAAAGGCGAGCTTTTTCTCTCGTTTTCCCAGGTGGACAGCGGCCTTTGCTTCCTTTTTTAAGCCAAAACATTACACTGCCTGACGATGTCCGATACGCTCGTCATCAACGAAATTTATTTGAGCTTGCAGGGCGAGAGCGCCTTTGCCGGCTGGCCGTGCATTTTCATCCGCCTCACCGCCTGCAACTTGCGCTGCTCCTATTGCGACACCGCCTACGCCTTTGCCGAAGGCCAAAAAATATCGCTGGAGGCAATCCTGGCTAAAATACGCGAATTGGCTGCGCCATTCAAAGACTCGTCACTCGGCCGTCACTCGTCACTGCCTTTGGTCGAATTGACCGGTGGCGAACCGTTGCTCCAAAAAGATTGTTTGTCGCTCATGAAATTACTTTGTGACGACGGCTTCACGGTGTTGCTGGAAACCAGCGGTGCCCACGATATTTCACCGGTGGACCCGCGCGTCCATCGCATCATGGATTTGAAATGCCCGAGCAGCGGCGAAGGGGAACGCAACCGCTGGAAAAATCTCAAGCACCTGAAAGCCACCGACGAAATCAAATTCGTCATCGGCACGCAACAGGATTATGATTGGACGAGGAAAACGATTGCCGAACACAAACTCGCCGCAATTTGTCCCTTGCTGGTTTCATGGGTGCATCCGCTGTCGCCGGAACAGCGGGACCAATCGTTGAAAAAGGTTCCGGCCGGACAGATGCCGATTTCACGCCGCGAGCTGGCGGAAAAAATCATTGCCGATGCGCTGCCGGTCCGGTTTCAGGCCCAACTGCACAAAATCATCTGGCCGCCGGAACAACGCGGCGTTTAGCGATTTACGATTTACGGCTTGCGATTTACGATTGCATTGGAAATGTTCGAGCGCGCGTCAATCGTCAATCGTCAATTGTAAATTGTGGCCGAAACAAAACAGATTCTTCGATTGCTCCGGGATTTTGAGTCGCGAAATGTTCTCTTTGTCGAAAAGGACGGTTCGTGGCCGATTGTTTGGGATCGTGCAAGGGACGTACACGTCTGGGATGCCAACGGGAAAAAGTATCTGGATCTGACGGCGGCGTTTGGCGTGGCCGCCGCCGGCCATGCCAACCTGCGCGTGGTAAACGCCGGGCAGAGACAACTGGCCCGGCTGCCCCATGCGATGGGTGACGTACATCCCCATGCGCGCAAGGCCGAACTCGCGCGCGAATTAAGCCGCCTCACCTTTGAACGTTGGGCCAATTCCCGGAGGGGCGGTCTCCACGAGTCCCTCAAACCGGTGCCTCCTGTGAAATCAGGGACTCGTATCGCTCGTCCCTACGGAAAGGTAATTTTCTCCAATTCCGGCTTCGAAGCCGTCGAATCCGCGCTTAAAACCGCCATGCTGGCCACGGGCAAACAAGGGGTCATCGCCTTTTCCGGCGCTTATCACGGGCTCGGCTACGGCGCGCTCAACGTCACGCACCGCGATTTTTTCCGGGGCCCGTTCCATTACCAACTTCGCGAATTTGGACATTTTGTGCCTTTTCCAGTGGCGATAAATGAAATCTCCGCCGTTGAATGGGCGATCCGCCGGCTTTTTCGTCGGGAACGCATCGGCGCCATTCTTGTCGAGCCGGTGCAGGCGCGGGGCGGTATTAATGTCCCGCCGCCGGAATTTTTGCCGATGGTCCGCAAACTTTGCGACCAACACGGCGCGCTGTTGATTCTGGACGAAATCTACACGGGGTTTGGTCGTACCGGAAAATGGTTTGCCTGCGAGCACAGCAGCGTTGTGCCCGACCTCATCTGCATTGGCAAGGCATTGACCGGCGGTTTTCCGTTGTCTGCGTGCGTCGGGCGCGCAGACCTTATGGACGCCGCCTGGCCGAAGTCACGCGGTGAGGCGATTCATACCAGCACGTTTCTGGGGAACCCGGTCGGCTGCGCGATGGCGCTGGCGCAAATCGAGGAAATTCGGCGGCGTAACCTTTGCCAACGAAGCGCCGAACTCGGTGAATTTCTGCTGGACGCGCTGGGTTCACTCCGCATTCCGCACTCTACACTCCGCACTTCTATTCGTGGTTTGGGCTTGATGGTCGGCGTCAAATTGCAATTGCCCGACGGCAAACCAGCGACCGATATTGCGATGCGGGTCATCAAAAAGATGTTGCGGCGGGGTTTCATTCTCTTGCCCGAAGGCGAGCACGCCAACGTCATTAGCTTCACCCCGCCGTTGACCATTACAAGGGCGCAACTGACAAAGACCAACTCCGCGCTCGCCGAAATTCTCAAGTCCGAATGAATATAGACTTTTGACACGGATTACATGGATTTTCACGGATGCAATTTTTAATCTGTGTTAATTCGTGAAATCCGTGTCTAATTTTCTCGTTGAAACTGTCCGAAATGCGGGAGTTGCTGGCGGCGCGCGGGATTCAATTGACGAAATCCCTCGGCCAGAATTTTCTGCACGACGGCAACCAACTGCGGCGCATCGTTGAGGCAGCTGAGTTGTCAAAGACCGATAAAATCCTCGAAATCGGGCCAGGGTTGGGGCCGTTGACGGAGTGGCTTCTGGAAAATGCGGGCGAAGTTCTGGCCATTGAGAAAGATGCCCGGCTTGTGGAATTCTTGCGCGAGCAGTTCAATCCGCATTCCGCAATCCGCAATCCGCAATTCAGTTTGCTCCACGCTGATGCGCTGGAATTTCTCAAACGCGAGCTACGGGATTGGAGTAATTGGAAACTGGTGGCCAACCTGCCGTATTCCGTGGCGTCGCCAATTCTGGTGGAACTGGCCCGGGGCGCGCGTGCGCCAAAGAAAATCGTGGTGACGCTCCAACAGGAAGTGGCACAACGGCTCATGGCCAAAGCCGGTGACGCGAATTACGGCGTGCTGACTTTACTCGTGCAGCTCGATTACGAACCGCACGATTCCTTCAAAATTCCGAAAAGCTGTTTTTTCCCGGAACCGGACGTGGATTCGGCCTGCGTGGTTCTGAATCGCCGCGCCGCGCCGCTTTTGCTGGAAAACCAGCGCGAGACTTGCAAAAAAATCGTCAAAAGCGCCTTTTCTCAACGGCGGAAGATGATGCTAAAATTGCTGCGCGAAGATTGGCCGGTTGAAAAACTGGAACGGGCGTTCAGCCAATTGAAAATTCTGCCACAGGAACGCGCGGAGAAATTGAGCTTGGAACGGTTTGTTGAATTGACAAAATCACTTTGCAATTAAGGCTAAAAACTTATGGCCAAACCAGAGCCTTTGCCAGAACGTTCTACGATATTTGGAACCATATCGCGAATTTCTTGCCAAAATTCCAAAATCCAAAATAGATGAAGGGACAGACACAACACTGCTTTGCGATCTCGTTCGTGAGCAAATTCGAGAAAAGACGGAAGCGGAAGCCAAAGAAAAACTCGCCGCCGACCTCGAAGAATTGGGAAAATATCTTTCGAGCCGTCGCGATGACAGACTTCATTTTGTTCTCGGCTGTTTTTTAATTGCGATTGAGGATCCAGAAGAATTTGTCAAACCACCCGAAAAACCTGAAGAGCGGATAATTATGGAACTGCCGCCAAAAGCGAAATCAAAATATTTTGAAGAATGGTCATTGATAGTGAATTGGAAACGTCAGCATTTTTCCGCATCACCTTTGGACATGACTTATAATTATGGACGCAGACGTTTTCTAACCCAGCTTGCTCATCCAGATGCCAATGACTATGAGCTTTACATTCTGATGGGCGAAACGGCTATGGCTGAAATGGTTTATCCGAAAGCAAGAGAAATTCATCCAATGCCATCAGTTGCAGTACATTTTGGCAAAGTAACAGGCCATAAACGTGTTGTTTGCGATGATTCACCACCATTTTTTCGGAAAACAGTTCGTTACAAATTACAAATCCCCGGCGGATACGCTACTGTTAGTATAGATGCAAAAATTTTGTTTGATGAATCCGAGTGGGAATACTATTTGCCAACATTGCGAATTGAAAAAACTGTTGCCAAATGAGCGAAGAAATTTTTGATGTCGTCAACGCGCGCGACGCAGCTTGATTTATTCCGCAACAGCAAATAATTTGATTGCATGAAGAAATGGATTGTCGCCGACACGGAACATTTGGGCGGAAGCCCGCGTGTGCGCGGCACGCGCATTTCCGTGGCGCTCATTTTGGAGTCGCTCGCCGCCGGCATGTCCGTCGCCGAAATCGCGGACGCTTATCCGAGCCTCACCGAGGAATCCGTGCGCGGCGCGCTGGCTGAACTGGCGCATCAAAAAGAATTGCAACCGGCGTGAAAATTCTGCTCGACGAGAATCTTCCGCGCAAACTCGTCGCTGCCTTGCGTGCCGAAGGCCACGAGGTCGAGTCGGTTCACACATTGCGGATGCAAGGACTGGATAATGGGAAAATTTACCGATTCGCGCTTCAGAATTTCGATGTTTGTTTCACGCGTGATGTCGGTTTTGCAAATAATGTTCGTAAAAGCAAAGCCCCGGCCGGATTCAAATTACTTCGCGTAAGATTGCCGCAAAAGCCGCAGGATGAATTCATCAAGGATTTTATCGCGGCATTTCGCGCCACGAAATTGGATCAACTCCAACACGGCGACGATTGGCCGTAAATCTCCTTCATGGCTGAAGAAATCTTCGATGTCGTCAACGTGCGCGACGAGGTGATTGATCATAAGCCACGCGGCGAAGTTCATCGGCTTGGATTGCTGCACCGCGCCATTCATGTGCTGGTGTTCAACTCACGCGGCGTGGTTTTTCTCCAGAAACGTTCGATGACCAAGGACCGCGAACCGGGCAAATGGGATTCCTCGTCGTCCGGCCACGTGGATTCGGGAGAGGATTACGATGCCTGTGCGGTGCGCGAGTTGCACGAGGAAATTGGATTGATTGTCCCAAAAACTCCGGAACGTTTGTTCAAGATTGACGCTTGCGCGGAAACAGGCCAGGAATTCGTCTGGGTTTATCGCTGCCAGGCGGAAGGGCCTTTTCAATTACATCCCGGCGAAATCGAGCGTGGCGAGTGGCTTGCGCCGGAAGCGGTTACGCGTTGGGTTGCCGGGCGTCCGCAAGATTTCGCAAGTGCCTTCCGGTTGATTTGGAAAAAGTATTCAACCGGGGACCAAAGATAAATTTCCGTGTGTCTTCAAGGTTTGGCGCAAGGTTTGCTCCTTTACTTGCGTCAGAAATGGAGTAGTTATTCAGGCATGCAAAACTTTTTGGTTCCAATTGTGGTCGAGCAGACTGGACGCGGCGAGCGGACGTGGGACATTTATTCCCGCCTGCTCGTGGACCGAATCATTTTCATCGGCACGCCGGTGGATGACACCGTTTCCAACATCATCATCGCCCAACTGTTGTTTCTCCAGATGAACGACGCGAAGAAGGACATCCATCTTTACATCAATTCGCCGGGCGGGAGCGTCACCGCCGGGCTGGCGATTTACGACACCATGCAATTTCTCACCTGCGACGTGAATACGTATTGTATTGGCCAGGCCGCGAGCATGGCGGCGGTGTTGCTGGCGGCGGGCACGAAGGGCAAACGCTACGCGCTGCCAAACGCGCGCATCATGATTCACCAGCCTTGGGGCGGCGTGCAGGGCCAGGCCACCGACATCAGCATCCAGGCGAAGGAAATTTTGCGGCTCAAAGACCGGTTGAATGAAATTCTCGGCAAACATTGCGGGCGCAAGGTGGAGGACATCACGCGTGATACGGACCGCGACCGGTTTATGTCTGCCGACGAAGCCAGGGAGTACGGACTCGTGGACCAGGTTGTGCAATCGCGCAAGGATATCGCCGGCTTGACGGAAAAATCATCAGTGAATGTGTAAAAAATCTTAAATCAAAAATCGAGAATGGCCCGTCCAAACCAGCTTACCATGTGCAGTTTCTGCGGCAAATCGCACGCGGAAGTGCGCAAGTTGATCGCCGGGCCCGGCGTTTATATCTGCGACAACTGCATCATCCTTTGTAAAAACGTCCTCGACCGCGAGCTGGAACTCCAGAATCAAAAGAAACAGCCGAAATTCACCGTTCCCAAACCGGCGGAAATCAAACGGCAACTGGATTTGCACTGTGTCGGCCAGGAGCACGCAAAGAAAACATTGGCGGTCGCGGTTCATAATCATTACAAGCGCATTCAGCAGGAACCGGAGGGGGGATTCGCCGCCGGCAAGGGCAAGCATGCGGGCGTGGAAATCGAGAAGAGCAATATTTTGATGATCGGCCCGACCGGTTCCGGCAAAACGCTGCTGGCGCGCACGCTCGCCAAAGTTCTCGATGTACCGTTCTCCATCGCCGACGCCACCACGCTCACCGAAGCGGGCTACGTGGGTGAAGACGTGGAGAACATCATATTGCGGTTGCTGCAAAATTCGGATTACGACGTGAAACGCGCCCAACGCGGCATCGTCTATATTGACGAGATAGATAAAATCGCGCGCAAGGCCGACGGCCCGTCCATCACGCGTGACGTTTCCGGCGAAGGCGTGCAGCAGGCGTTGCTGAAAATCCTCGAAGGCACGGTTTGCAACGTGCCGCCCCAGGGCGGCCGCAAACATCCACAACAGGAATATATCCGCGTGGACACGACGGACATCCTGTTCGTTTGCGGCGGGGCGTTTGTCGGGCTGGAGAAAATCATTCAACGGCGGCTGGGCCGGCACACGATGGGTTTTGGCGCCATTGGTGAGGTGCAAAAGAACGGCCAGGCCGCGCGCGATCAAATTTTACAGCACGCCGAACCGGAGGATTTGCTGGATTACGGTTTCATTCCCGAATTCATCGGCCGACTGCCGGTGGTGACCACGTTGGCGGAATTGTCTGAGGAGCAACTGGTTTCCATTCTCACCGAGACAAAAAACGCGGTGACGAAGCAATTCGCCAAGCTCATGGCGATGGAAGGCGTGGAACTGGAATTCACACCCGATGCCTTGCGTGAACTGGCGGTGTTGGCCCTGAAAAAAGGCACCGGCGCGCGCGCTTTGCGCGGGTTGATCGAACGGCTCATGCTCGATGTGATGTATGATGCACCGGAAAGCGGCAACGTCGTTCATGTGAAAATCACCCGGTCTGCCGTACTCGGCGAGACCCAGCCCCTGGTGCGACGCAAGCCGGATATGGAAGCGGCCTAGGAATTTTCGATTTCGGATTTGCGATTGAAGCCTGCTCTGTAGCTGGCAGGTAGATCACCGAATCACACCCAATCTCCTTATCATACCAAGTTTCAATATTCTGTGGATGAAGTCGTGCCAGGGGTAAAACTGATTCAGCGCGCAAAAAACTGGCCGTACCGGATGTTAAAAACAAGAAAACAAGGCGTTTTTTCTTGCGGGCCGAAGTGATTTTGCGAGTTTTAGGGGCCACTTGAATGAATTTGCCGTCCGCCAAACTCGCCAATACGGGATCGCTGATCACGGAAAGCCCGATTCGTGATTTGGAGGCCATCATCCGTTCACGAACACCGCTGATTGTCGTCGAAACCGGCGAAGAGCCGCAGATTGTCCAAATGGTGCGGCAAATCGCACAACGTTTACAACTGAAAGCGTACCGCTGGACGGTGACGGAAGGCTTGCAGGCGTTCGATCCGTGTGACCAGCCGCTGCAATCGGTCAGCAAATCCCAGGAAGTTCTGAGCTATATCAAAAATTCCGCCTCGTATTCGCTGTTCCTCCTGCTGGATTTCAATCCCTATTTGGAAGATGCGGTGGTGGTCCGTTATTTGAAAGACATTGCCCTGACGTATTCGCACCACTATTCAACGGTGGTATTGGTTGGTTCGACCATGCCGGTGCCGCCGGATTTGCAGCCGTTCACCGCGCGGTTTCGCCTGCCGCTGCCGTCATCCGATGAAGTGCGCGGAATCGTTTATGATGTGGCCGCCGACTGGGGCGCGGAACACGGCAAACGGGATGTCCAAACGACCAACAAGGCGGTTGATTTGCTGGTGCGGAACCTGGTCGGCCTTACCACCACGGATGTGCGCCGCCTCGCCCTCAAGGCCATCAACGATGACGGCGTGATTTCCGAATCGGAAATGCCCGAAGTCATGCGCGCGAAATATGAATTGCTCGGACGCGACGGCGTTTTGTCATTTGAATATGAAACCGTGCAATTCTCGGAAATTGGCGGCCTGCAGCGGCTGCGCGACTGGCTGACCGTGCGAAAGGACTTTTTTCTGGGTGACGCCGACACGCCGCTCGACCCACCGCGCGGCGTTCTTCTGTTGGGCGTGCAGGGTTGCGGCAAAAGTCTCGTGGCCAAGGCCGCCGCCGCGATTTTCGGCGTGCCGCTCTTACGGCTCGATTTCGGCGTGCTTTACAACAAATACTATGGCGAAACCGAGCGCAATTTGCGCAAAGCCTTTGAAACCGCCGAAGTCATGTCACCGTGCGTCCTGTGGATGGACGAAATTGAAAAAGGCGTGGCCGTGCAGGAAGACGATGACGGTCTGTCGCGCCGGATTTTGGGAACGTTCCTGACGTGGATGTCCGAACGCAAAAAATCGGTTTTTGTGGTTGCCACCGCCAATGACATCATGCGCCTGCCGCCGGAATTGGTGCGCAAAGGCCGGTTCGACGAGATTTTTTTCGTGGATTTGCCGTCGCCGCAGAACCGCCGGGACATTTTGCAGATTCACCTGCGCAAACGCTCGCTGGAACCGGCGCAATTCGACCTGGACGCACTGGTGGAAGCCACGAAAGGTTTTTCGGGTTCGGAAATCGAACAGGCCATCGTATCGGCGATGTACACCGCGCACGCGCAAGGGCACAGCCTGACGCAGGCGAATTTGATTACCGAAATCCAGCAGACCCGGCCCCTGTCGGTGGTCATGAGGGAGAAGATCCAGGAAACGCGCGATTGGGCGTCAGACCGCACCGTGCCCTGTGATTGATTCATCGCGCAAAAATCTGGCGGATGACGTCCTCAATCGGCACTTCCTGGATGTCAATATCTGTCACGGGTAGTTCATCGAGCAGCGACTTGCAGACGGTAATCACGCGGTCGCGCTTGACCTTGAGCGTGATGGCGCTCGGCGTCTTTTCCACGACTTCGCCGTAAAGCGCCAGGCTTTCAGCCGATTGCGCGTCCGTGTTAGCGCATTGAATCGTGACGAATTTGAAATCGGCAAAGCGGTCCACGATCTCGTCGAGCCGGCCGTCGAAGAAGATTTTGCCGCGGTCAATGATGATGACGCGCTGGCAGAGCGCCTGGATGTCGGCCATGTAATGGCTGGTGAGCAGAATTGTGGTCTTTTGCTCGGCATTATGGCGGCGGATGAATTCACGGACGGTCTTTTGCGAAACGACGTCCAGGCCGATGGTGGGTTCGTCGAGGAAAAGCACCTTGGGCTCGTGGAGCAGGGAGGCGATCAGTTCCATTTTCATGCGTTCGCCAAGGGAAAGTTCGCGCACGCTGACGTTGAGCTTTTCCTGGACGGCAAGCAATTCGCTCATTTCGGCTACCGTTCGCTCAAAACGGTCGGCGGGAATGCCGTAAATTTTTGCATTTAATTCCAGGGATTCGCGCGCGGGCAAATCCCACCAAAGCTGGTTTTTCTGGCCCAGGACGAGTGCGAACTGGCGGCGGTAACCGTCGGCGCGTTCCCACGGAGTATAACCGAGGACCTTGGCCGAGCCACCCGTGGGATAAAGCAGCCCGGCGAGCATTTTGAGCGTGGTGGTCTTGCCGGCGCCGTTCGGGCCGAGGAAACCGACCAGTTCGCCGGGTTCAATCTGGAAATGCACGTCATTGACGGCAACGGTTTGCTCGTATTGCCGGTGGAAAAGCCCTTTGACCGCGCCCGCAAAGCCGGGCTGCTTTTTATAGGTGCGAAAAGCCTTGGTCAGGCCGTTGACTTCAATTACCGGCATGACGAAAGTGTCGAGTGACGGGCGAAAAGTGTCGAGCGCGGAATCAGCGCATCAATTGCTTTTCAAGATAATGGACGACTTGACGGACATTGGAGTCCACTTCCATGCGGTCTTTCACGAGGCGGCAGGCGTGGAGTACGGTGCCGTGATCACGGCCACCAAAGGCTTCGCCGATGGTATTGAGCGAGCTTTCGGTCATCTGGCGCGACAAATACATGGCCACCTGGCGCGGAAAGGCAATGTTTTCCGGACGGCGTTTGCTGGTCATGTCGGCGAGACGGATATCAAAATGCTCGGCCACCCGTTTCTGAATGACTTCGATGCTGATGGAGAGCCGGCCTTCTTCGTGGAGGATTTCGCGCAACAGACCTTCGACCACTTCAATCGACAGTTTTTTGCCGGTGAGCGACGCATAGGAAGCCACGCGAATGAGCGCGCCTTCGAGCCGGCGGACGTTCGTGCGAATCCGGCTGGCGAGGAAATTCAAAATATCCTCCGGCAACGTGACACCCATGAGCTGCGCCTTTTTGTTGAGAATCGCCAGGCGCATTTCGATGTCGGGCGGTTGCAAATCGGTGACCAGCCCCCATTCAAAACGGGAAACGAGACGGTGTTCAAGATTCTGGATTTCGCTGGCCGGGCGGTCGCAGGTGAGCACGATCTGCTTGTGCGCCTCGTGCAACGCGTTGAACGTGTGGAAAAATTCCTCCTGAATGCGTTCCTTGCCCGCCAGAAACTGGATATCATCAATCAACAGCACGTCGGTTTGGCGGTATTTCTTGCGAAACCGGGCCAATTGGTTGTTTTGAATGCCATCAATGTACTCGTTCGTGAACTTCTCGGATGAGACATAGGCAACGCGCGCACTTTTCTTGTTGCTGGCGACATGCTGGCCGATGGCGTGGAGCAGGTGGGTCTTGCCGAGGCCGACTCCGCCGTAGAGGAAAAGCGGGTTGTAGGATTTGCCGGGCGCCTGGGCAACGGCCAGTGCCGCCGCGTAAGCGAAATTGTTATTGTTGCCGACCACAAAGGTTTCGAATGTGTTTTTGGGGTTGAAATTAATTTCCCCGTTGTGCGGCGTACGTTCGTGGTTGAACTCGGCGGCTCTGGTTGGTTTGGCCGGCGCCGGAGCGACGGGTGCGGAAAGTGCTTGGGCTACGTTGCCGGCGGCAACTTTAAATTTTATCTGTAACTGGCGCCCGGCGGCGACGGCCAAGGCGTCCTGCAGGAGGCTGAGATAATTGTCCTTGAGCCAGACCTCGCAAAATTCGTTGGCCACCTCCAAGGTAACGCAGTTGGGGTCAACCGCATTGGCCCGCAACGGAGCGAACCACATGTTGTATGTGTCTGCATTCAACCTGGAACGAAGATGTTCCCTCGCTGAATTCCAAATTTTTTCTACCGAAAGCTGCATTTGCGTTTTGTCAAAAAGCCCGTTTTCCAAGCATTTTATTCACCTAGCCCCAAAATTGGCGTTTGACTTCGCCCGCCATGCTCACTTTGCGCCACTTCAAACTCATTGTTTCGATAAAGCGTTCACACGCACGCTCTTATTCACCGAAACCACCGCTCAAATATCAATGCAACACACTGATTTGTAATATGTTGCGAATTATAAGACCAAAACTCTGATTCTGCGTCTTCTAAAACCTTTGAAACATCACGACCCACTTTTTGCTTACGCGAACTTTTTACGCAAATTGGCCGAACGTTTCTAGGACAACATATTAACTTTTGTTCACGAGTTATTCACAACCGCCTTCCACCCCGTTAAGTCAAGATGATTTCACAATTAGCTGACTGTTTCTGCAAATTAAAATTGGGTTCCAAAACAAAAAATCTTCCACCCGATCCTGTCGCGCTGAATCATGGTTCAAACCGCTTGTTCACCCGTTTCGCCGGTACGAATGCGAATGACGTCTTGAATGGGGCTGACAAAAATTTTTCCATCCCCGATCTTGCCGGTTTTGGCTGCCTTTACAATTGCTTCCACGGCGGGACCCACCAGTGAGTCGGCCAACACCACCTCAATTTTGATCTTTGGTAAAAAATCCACGACATATTCGCTGCCACGATAAATTTCGGTATGCCCTTTTTGCCGGCCAAAGCCTTTGACTTCGGCCACGGTCATCCCCGCAACGCCCAATCCGTTCAGCGCAGCTTTCACGTCCTCGAGTTTGAAAGGTTTGACGACCGCCTCAATTTTCTTCATGCCTTTTCTTTCTCTCGCCTTGCGGAACGATATTAACAGTCCCTTTTAACCTGTAAACAGGAATCTTCGTTTGGTGTCTTATCCTCTGCGAGATGCCAATGAACATCAAAACCACACCGGATTGCTGTACACACTTATTGGTTTAGTGTGACAAAATAAATTTCACTTATACTTTGCTGGCACATGTTGACATAAATAAGAAGTTATGATTTTATATGTGCAAGGTGCGACGGGTTATAGGGTCTGTCGACGGTGTTCTTTGAATTTCTACAACAATTTTCAATCCGGGTTTTGGTACGCCCCGGATTGGAGTTCTTCGTAATCCTACGTACGTACTCTCGAAAATTCCCCGGGTCTCTCGGCCACCCCCTGGCCGTTTGACCCGGTTTTTTCTTTCTAATGTCCAATCCAAATGGCCACGCGCGTTCGTTGACACCGTTTTTCCCGGCTGTTAGCTTCGTTCCTTCTTGAAAGTCACGATGGACTACAAAAACACATTAAACCTGCCGCGCACCGATTTCCCGATGAAAGCCGACCTCGTCGCCCGGGAGCCGGAACGGCTGAAAAAGTGGGAAAAGGCCAGGCTTTACGAGAAAATCCAGACCAACCGCGCCCAAGCAAAAGACAAATTTGTCCTGCACGACGGCCCGCCGTTTGCGAACGGCGACGTCCATATCGGTACCGCCCTGAACAAGATCCTCAAGGATATCATCGTTAAATATAAGTCCCTGCGCGGTTTCAGCGCACCGTATGTGCCGGGCTGGGACTGCCACGGTTTGCCCATTGAATTCAAGGTTTCACAGGAAATGCGCAAAGCCGGCGACACGAGTGCTGACGCCGCCACCATCCGCAAGGCCTGCGAAGCCTACGCCCGGAAGTACATTGACATCCAACGTGCGCAGTTCAAACGCCTAGGTGTGTTGGGCGATTGGGATAACCCCTATCTCACGTTGAACAAGGAATACGAGGCCGAAGAATTGCGATTGTTCGCCAACATTGTTGAGAAAGGCTTTGTTTATCGCGGCAAAAAGCCGGTGTATTGGAGCATTCCCTGCCGTACTGCGCTCGCCGAGGCGGAAGTCGAATACAAAGACCATGTCAGTCCGAGCATTTACGTGAAGTTTCCCGTCATCGGCCAGCCGAACACTTTTGTGCTCATCTGGACGACCACGCCGTGGACACTGCCCGCAAACCTCGCCATCGCCTACAACGGCAAATTAAAATACGTCCAGGTCGAAATCGGCGGTGAAAAATACATTTTATTACGTGGCTTGCTTCCCACGGTTGCTGAAAAATGCGGCTGGTCAAATTACAGCGAAACACCTTTCCCCCCTGACGAGCTCGCCAAGTTGGAATACCTGCACCCATTTATTCCAAAGCGCACCGGCAAATTCTATCCGGCTGAGTTTGTGACCAGCGACACTGGTACAGGGTTTGTTCACATCGCTCCTGGCCATGGTCTCGAAGATTACAATCTTGGCTCTGCGGTGGGTCTGCCGATTTATTCGCCCGTGGATGACGACGGTAAATTCGCTTACACAAACGACTTGCCTGTTGAGCAACAGATGCCGAAGGAAATGGTCGGCAAATCAATTCTCGAGAAACACGGCAGAAGTGACGCCAATGAAGCTGTTTTACACGAACTTCGGGCGCGCCATGCCCTGCTGCATCAGGAAAATTATCATCACAGCTACCCGCACTGCTGGCGCAGCAAAACGCCCATCATCTTCCGCGCGATGGACCAGTGGTTTATTGAGATTGATCACGTAGCCGCGCTTGTGAAAGCGCGGACCGTATCGCCCGTTAGCAACGACCGCGTTTTGACAAACGCGGCTACATTCCGTCAGGAGGCCCTTGCCGAGATTGACCGTGTGAGCTGGATTCCCGACTGGGGCGTCAATCGTATCAAAGCTGCGGTGGAGTCGCGGCCCGACTGGTGCATTTCGCGCCAGCGGACCTGGGGTGTGCCGATTCCGGCGTTTTACGACGCGAAAGGCGAGCCGATTCTTGACGCCCAAATCGTCCGCAATACCGCGGATTTGATTGAGAAGCATGGCTCGCATATTTGGTTCGAAAAATCCGCCGCCGAGCTTTGGTCATTATTGAAACCGAAAGACTGGCAGGGTGCCGCCGTGGTCAACAAATCCAACGACACTCTTGACGTGTGGATTGATTCCGGTTCGTCTTCGCGGAGCGTGTTGATGCGGCGAAGCGAACTCTCGCATCGGAGCGCGGACGGCTCGTCCGCGAGTTCTGCCAAACCGAATCAACACGCGGACGAGCCGTCCACGCTCCAATGGCAATCCGACATGTACCTGGAAGGTTCGGACCAGCATCGCGGCTGGTTCCAATCTTCGCTGCTGTTGTCGCTGGCGGGTAACGGCGCGGCGCCGTACAAGACCGTGCTCACCCACGGCTTTATGGTGGATGCCGACCGCGAAAAGATTTCCAAAAGCAAGCAAGGGCAAGGCGGTTACGAAAAGCCGCAAACCGCCGAGGCTTACGTGAAAAAATGGGGCGCCGACATCGTGCGGCTCTGGGTTTCGTCGCAGGATTTCCGGAACGACATCATCGTAAGCGAGGAACGCATCAACAAAGTCGCTGAAACCTACCGTGTCATCCGCAACGCATTGCGCTATCAACTCTCGAATCTTCACGATTTTGATCCGGCGAAACATATAGTCGCTGACGATAAACTCACCGGTCTTGACCGCTGGGTTCTGGACGAATTCTCGAAGCTGGAGCAGGAGGTCATCAAGGCTTACGACAATTACGAATTCCACGTCGTTTACCAGAAGGTCAGCCAGTTCATTGCTGTGGAACTCTCGGCGATCTACCACGACGTTATCAAAGACCGGCTTTACACCGACCCGGCCAATTCGCCGCGCCGCCGCTCGACGCAAACCGCGCTGTACCGGCTTGTGACCGGCCTCTGCCAGATGCTTGCGCCGATTTTGTCGTTCACGGCCGATGAAGCGTGGGAATTTGTACCGGGAAAGAAAACAAACTCAGTTCACGAAGCGAATTGGGAAGGAATAGAATTCGACTGGCCCATTGGCGAGCAAGTTGAATGGGAAGAACTCTTTAAGACACGAGAGCAAGCGCTTCCATTTTTGGAAGAAAAGCGAAAGGCAAAATTGATCGGCAAATCCCTCGAAGCCAAACTAGCAATTTCGGGAAGCACAGATATCTCCGTTGAAATAGAAAAACGTCACCTAGAAGACCTGCGTGAATTGTTAAATGTCTCGCAAATTGGGATTTCTTCGAGTGGTATGCCGCTTGGAGATTATAAAACCTATTCGATTGAAAAAGCCGACGGCCAGAAATGCGAACGTTGCTGGCATTGGGAAATGGACGTAGGCTCCAATCCGGAGCATCCGACGATTTGCGGCCGTTGCGTCGAGGCGGTGAAGGAGTTTCAAGCCGGTTCTCAAGGTTGAATGGGCAGATGCTGTCGGTGTCGAATCGAATGTCATGGCCGACGAAACCAAAGCTCCTGCCGTCAATTCACCATCGGGATTGGTGCGAAAGCTTCGTTGGATCCTGAGCCTGCTGGCCGTTGTGTTGGCGCTGCTTGCGGTCGAGGCGTTTTATTATTTTTCCCCAACGCCGCTTGATCCCGAGCAAAAAGCCCTCTTGGCGTGGCAAGGCGTCCGCGCACCAGATTTTTCCGTGACCAATCTCGATGGCCAGGCCATTCATCTGGCTGATTTGAAAGGCAAACGGGTCGTATTGAATTTTTGGGCAACGTGGTGTCCGCCGTGTCTGGACGAGATTCCGGATTTCATCAAATTGCGCAGCGTCACCTCGCCTACAAACGTTATGATCATCGGCATCAGCACGGAAGACATGGCGTCGCAGAAGGCTTTCGCGCAGCGGCAAGGCATCAATTATCCGCTCACCATCCTGCAAAATGTGCCGTCACCGTATCAGGACGTGGATGCAATTCCGGTAACGATGTTCATTGATCGCAACGGCATTATTCAGCATGAGCTGTTTGGCCCGCAGGGTTTTGTGGATCTGAAAAAATACGCAGCGGAACCGGATTTTGCCGGGACCGTCAAGGCCGCGCCGGTGAATTGAACCATTTCTCTTGAGCGACCCGGAAACGAAGCGACGAAGGTCAAATGCCTATGTTTCCGCGTTGCTTGGTTGTTCAACCCTCCGCCGGCTGTTGCTGCGTAAGGCAGTGCAGCGAACCGAAGCCAGCAAAGTTATTTCAAGCCGTAGCGTTTTTTGACTTCGGCGTGGGTAAGACGCGGTTTGCCGGCGTCGCGCACGCGGGCTTCGACCAAATCGAGATAGTCGTTCAAGTCTTCCAATTCTTCGCGCAGCGTGGCGATTTGCTCACGCTTGCGGGAGATGGAGCGAACAACGGTTTGTTGCGCGGTTTTAGTCATATACATCTTTTCGATTGCCGATTCTGCGGATCACGATAACACCATTCTCCACGTCAAACAAGATTTGGGAGCTGTGGGTAGCACAGGCCTCTGGCCGGTTGTTTCCGGCGTCGCGCCGGAAACCATCGAGGCGCGCAGGGTTGGAATGCCAAGCGTTTGTTGGCAGCAGAGCGCCCGGCAAAAATTCGGCGGGACGCCGAATTTCACCCGCGGGACGCGGGTGCTACCACAACTATAACGGCTGCTGCTGCGTCAAACAATGTAACGTGCCGCGACCGAGAACCAAGTCCACCGCGTGAATGCCCACGACCGGCCGGTCTTTGAACAACTCACCAAGAATGCCCAGCGCGACACGGTCGTTGGGATCGTTAAACGTCGGCACGATGACAGCGGCGTTGCAGATGTAGAAATTCGCATAGCTGGCGGGTAAACGCCGGCCGTTAAAATAAAGCGGTGTGGGCATGGGCAGCGGCACCAATTCGGGTTTCGTGCCATCTTCGAGCCGTAACTCACGGATGCGCTCCCAGTTTTCGGCGAGCGGGCGGTAATTCACGTCTTTTGAATTTTTTTCGCGCACGAGCGCGAGTGTCCTGGGATTAACGAAGCGGCAGATGTCGTCAATGTGTCCATGTGTGTCGTCGCCGACCGGGCCTTTAGCCAGCCAAAAGACGTTCCGGACGCCAAGATAATTTTTCAGCGTTGCTTCGATTTCCTTTTTGCCGAGGCCGGGGTTGCGGACCTGGACTCTGGGATCGAGGTAACATTGCTTCGTCGAGAGCAGCGTCCCACGCCCGTTCAACTCGATGCCGCCGCCCTCAATCGTGAAATTGCGGATTGCGGATTGCGGATTGCGGATTGAGTCAGCTGCCTGGCATTTCGCGTGAAACAACGGTTTTCGCAAAACGCGCGCGGCGGTTTCGGGAACTTTTGTGTCCTGGCGCCAATTGTCGTACCTGGCCCAGCCGTTGAAATGGAAATGAACGATGGCGGTTTCCGATTTCGGGTAGGGCGCGTCACTCCGTGCGCGCCGTCCGTCGGCGGGCAGAGGACTGCCCGCCCTACCTTTTTTCACAAAAATCGGGCCGCTATCGCGCGTCCAGCTCCGATTCGTCGGGTGCACAACAAACCGGATTTTCTTCAAATTGCAGCCGACCCGCGCGAGAATCTGGCGCGCGGCATTTTCCTCGGCTTTGTGGCGGACAAGAATGCGGACAATTTCGGCGGCGGAAATTTTTCGCACCAATTCGCCATAGACCCAGGGAATGGCCGCGAATTTGCCATGCCAGTCACTGGCATTGTGCGGCCAAGCGAGCCAGGTGGCTTCATGGGGTTCCCATTCTGCGGGCATCCGGTAACCCAGGTCGGCGGGAGTTGCAGTGTTTGCCGATTGCAAGTTCACCATAAGGTGCGCGGAGCATAATCACTCCGCCAAGTTCGGGAAATCTTGAAACGACATCCAGTCGCGGGAGAAGCGATGTTTGAAAGCGGGTTGGTTGCCCTTCCAACCATTATTATCGCCCACATTACGGATTAGTTCAAATGAAAAATTTTTAAAAAAGTGATGGTCATTGGGTGCAAATTCACCCCACTTGAACGACCCTAAACTAGGAACAGCGATTGCTCACAACGGTCTCGCTCTTATGAAGATGAGCCTAAACAAAGTCAGAACCCGGGCGGCTGTGACAAGCACGACGTTCATTGAGCTGTTGCTCTTGTCGCTAACCTATCTTGCTGTCTCCCAATTATCTGTGCAGGCGGCCCAACCGATGGTCATCCATTTGGCCGGTGGGGCGACGGGCATGCAAATCCAACGAGCACTGGATCTTCTGCCTGAAAGTGGCGGTGAAGTGGTATTACCGGCGGGAGTTTTTACGATTTATCAACCCATTGTGTTGCGCCGGGATCACCAGACCCTGCGCGGTGCCGGGAAGGAAACCATCCTTCGGTTGGCGGATGGCGCCAATTGCCCGGTAATCATCATGGGAGAACCGGTCAATAATCCACAGCACACCATCCGATATTTGTGCGTCAACAACCTTTTCATTGATGGGAACCGCTCACACCAGCAACGCGAACTCTGGCGACTGTTTGGTGAAGGTTCGCAAATCCGTAATAACGGTATCACCGTGCAAAACGTGACCGATTCGGTCGTGGAACATGTGACCTGCGCCCGTTGCCGCTCGGGTGGTCTGGTCACCACGCGAGGCGTGCGGCGGCTGACCGTGCGGGATTTGACGGCTTTTGACAACGAATTCGACGGCCTGGCCTGTTATCATACGGAGGACTCCCTGTTCACGGAGCTTGATCTCCACGACAATCCTGGCGCCGGCATCTCGCTCGATCTGGCCTTCAATAACAACACCATCAGCAACGCGCTTCTGGTTGCAAACGACTTGGGCATCTTTATGCGGGCGAGCCGTGGCAATAAATTTTATAATATTTCCATCCAGGACAGCCGCCACTATGGGGTCTTCATGGCCCACGCCGAGAGGCAGACCGTGCGGGGTTGGGTGCCGGTGCCCCGGACTGAATGCGTGCATAACGCCTTCACCAACCTCGTTGCCAGCAATTGTGGAGGCGCCGCCTTCCGGGTCAATGACACCACCTGCACCAACAATGTCATCATCGGTGCCAAATTTCATGATGATATTCAGGGCGGGCTGTCGCTCGCCCGGCCGGATTTGGTGGTGCTGCAGTAACTCCATTACCGTTTCAGATTTCGACGCAAATCTGCGCCCGGCGGGAAATTTTGCGCCGTGACCAATTTTGAATTTGGGGATTGGCAATCGTGCAAACCTTTGTATCGTGGGGCAACGCGGAATTTTTCAGATTCAACCTATGAATAAGAAAGCACAGCCCAAATCCTCCGGCGGGCCCGTTTCCGATTTCATTCAAGAACACTTCCGGCATTTCAATGCCGCGACGCTCGTGGACGCCGCGCGGGCCTACCGCGCCCATCTGGACGCCAACGGCCGCATGATGGTTTGCCTCGCAGGCGCCATGAGCACCGCCGAAATCGGATTGTCCCTGGCCGAGATGATTCGCCGCGACAAGGTGCATCTCATCACCTGCACCGGTGCGAATCTGGAGGAGGACGTGTTCAACCTGGTGGCGCATGATTTTTACGAGCGCGTGCCGCATTACCGGCATCTGACGCCCGCGCAGGAAGCGGATTTGCTTGACCGCCATCTCAATCGCGTGACCGACACCTGTATTCCCGAAGACAAAGCCATGCGCCGCATGGAGGAAGCCATGCTCGAAGTCTGGGTCGCCGCTGAGCAGGCGGGCAAACGGTTCTTCCCGCACGAATTTTTCTACCAGGTTCTCCGCAGCGGCAAATACCGGAAACATTACCAGATTGAGCCGAAAGATTCGTGGATGCTCGCCGCCGCTGAGAAGGACCTGCCCATCGTTGTACCCGGCTGGGAAGACTCGACCCTCGGCAACATGTACGCCGCCGCGCTCATTCGTGGCAGCTTGAAAGATGTTCACACGATCCGCACCGGCATCGAATACATGACTTGGCTGGCGGATTTTTATACGCGCACGGCAAAAAAAAATCCGCTCGGCATGTTCCAGATCGGCGGCGGCATCGCGGGCGATTTCCCAATTTGTGTCGTGCCCATGTTGCATCAGGATTTGCAACGCACCGACGTGCCGCTCTGGGGCTATTTCTGCCAGATCAGCGACTCGACAACCAGCTACGGCAGTTACAGCGGCGCGGTGCCGAACGAGAAAATCACCTGGGGCAAACTCGGCGTGGATACGCCCCGGTTCATCATCGAATCCGACGCCACCATCGTCGCGCCGCTGATTTTCGCGTACGTGCTGGGGTGGTGAGGCCGAAAGGGATCGTCCCTGCCAATTTTTCAATAAACGCTTGTAAGAAAAAAAATTTTCGGACAAAGTGCCGCGCCAAAAATGTTCTGCCATGCTGGAATTCAAAAATAAAATCCTGTTCGTTGGCTACGGTGCCGTGGCACAATGTGCGCTGCCGATCCTGTTCAAACACCTCAAGGCGCCCGCCCAAAACGTTACCGTCATGGATTTCGAGGACCGGCGCGGCGTGTTGTCGCCGTGGCTCAAGCGCGGTGTGAAGTTCGCCCGTAAACGTGTGACGCGCGAAAATATGGACGCGCTGCTGGGCCGGTATCTTTTCGCCGGCGACCTGTTGATTGACCTCGCGTGGAACATTGACTGTTGCGAAATCCTCCAGTGGTGTCATGAGCGTGGCGTGCTTTACATCAACACCTCGGTCGAGTTGTGGGACCCGTACGAGAATTCCAAGGGCGCGCCGCCGCAGAAGATGACACTTTATTGGCGGCACCTGAACATCCGCCGCATGATTGCCCAATGGTCAAAACCCGGCCCGACGGCGGTGCTGGAGCATGGCGCAAATCCGGGGCTCATTTCGCATTTTACCAAGCAGGGCTTGATTGACATCGGCAAGCGCGCCATCAAGGACAAGAAAGCCACCGGAAGCACGGCGGAAGAAATTCAGCAGCTTATCGCTGATGGAAAATTCAACCGGCTCGCCATGAAACTCGGCGTGAAGGTGATTCATTGCAGCGAGCGCGACACGCAAATCACCGACCAGCCGAAGGCAGTGGACGAATTCGCCAACACGTGGAGCGTTGAAGGGTTCCGCGAGGAAGGCACGACGACGGCCGAGATGGGCTGGGGCACGCACGAGAAGGAATTGCCGGCGCTGGCGCATGAGCATACCGACGGCCCGCGCAACCAGATTTGCCTCGCCCGCATGGGCATCAACACCTGGGTGCGCTCGTGGGTGCCCGATTATTGCATCCACGGCATGGTCGTGCGCCACGGCGAGGCCTTCACGATTTCCGACCGGCTGACGGTCTGGGAAAACGGCAAGGCGGTTTATCGCCCGACGGTCCACTATGCTTACTGTCCGGCGGACGTGGCCATCGCGTCGCTGAACGAATTGCGCGGTTACGATTATCAATTGCAGCCCAAGGCGCGCATCCTGAACGACGAAATCACCGGCGGCGCGGACATTCTCGGCGCGTTGCTCATGGGCCACGCCTACAATTCATGGTGGATCGGCAGCGATTTGAGCATCGAGGAATCGCGCCGGCTTGTGCCGCACCAGAACGCCACGACGATGCAGGTGGCGATTTCCGTCATCGCCGCCGCGATGTGGATGATTGAAAATCCGGCCTGCGGCGTGCTGGTGCCGGACGATTTGCCGCACGATTACGTTTTAAAAATTTCCAGGCCGTATCTCGGCAAGTGGATTTCCAAGCCGTCAGACTGGACGCCGTTGACGCATCGCACCAATGCGTTCGGTGCTTACCGCCAGCCGGACCTGGATTTGGCCGACCCATGGCAGTTCAAGAATTTTCTCGTCACCCATGGAGAATAAATGATTTCAAAGAGCTTGCTCAAAAAACTCGCGGCGAAACATGGCACGCCGCTGTTCGTCGTTGACCACGACGAATTGCGGCGCAACTACGCGATGTTCAGAAAACACCTCCCGCGTATCCAGGTTTACTATGCCGTGAAGGCCAACTCCGACCCGGCCATCGTCCGCACGTTTTACCAGGCCGGCGCCAGTTTCGACGTTGCCTCCATGCCGGAGTTCGAAAACGTCTATGAAAACATCAAACGCCTGCCGGCGAAGGAGCGGCAGGATTGGATTTGGGACAAGATCATTTACGCCAATCCCATCAAAGCCATCGAAACTTTGAAACAACTTGACCAATACAAGCCGCTGGTCACTTACGATAATTACGAAGAGATCAAGAAAATCAGAAAATATGCGCCGCACGCCGGGCTGGCCTTGCGGCTGATGGTGCCGAATACCGGCGCGATGGTGGAACTTTCCTCGAAATTTGGCGCGTCACCCGGCGAGGCGGTGGACATGATCCTCGAAGCCGACCGCGTGGGCTTGACCGTCGAGGGCATCAGTTTCCATGTCGGCAGCCAGACGACGAATTTTGGAAACTACGTCGCTGCCATCAATCTCGCCGCTAACATTTTCAAGGAAGCGCGCGACCGGGGTTACACGAAGATGAACCTGCTCGATATCGGGGGCGGTTTCCCCGCGCCCTACGACGCCAGCGTCAAACCGTTTCGCGAATTGGCGGGAGTTATCAACCGCGAGTTGGAGCGGTTGTTTCCGAAAAACATCCAGATTCTTGCCGAGCCGGGCCGTTTCCTTTGTGCGACCGCCGCGACCGCCGTTTCAAAAATCGTTGGCAAGGCCGTGCGCGACGGCAAGCTGCGCTACTACATCAACGACGGCGTGTATCACACGTTCTCCGGCGTCATCTTTGACCACTGCCATTACCACCTCAAAGCGTTCAAGTCCGGCCCGACACAAATCTGCTCCGTGTTCGGGCCGACCTGTGACGCGCTGGATGTGGTGTCCATGGCGGAAAACCTGCCGGACAACCTGGAAATCGGCGACCTGCTTTACAGCGAACAAATCGGCGCCTACAGCCACGCCTCCTCGACGTATTTCAACGGTTTCCCGCCGGCAACCGTGGTGCATGTCAACCAGTAGGCTGCTGCGCGGCATCGTTGCGCTTGAATTCCCGCCGCGCTCCCGTCATGCTCAAGTCATCGGCTGGCGAAAATATGAAACCCAATAACTTTTCCGACGCGCGGGTGTTGGTCACCGGCGGCGCGGGTTTTATTGGCAGTGCGCTGATCTGGGCGCTGAATCGCCAAGACTGCGAACACATCGTCGTTTGCGACCGCCTCGGTCCAGATGAGAAATGGCGCAACCTCACGCCCTTGCGCTTCGCCAATTATATCGAAGCGGACGAATTGTTGCCGCGATTGCAGAACGGCGCTCTGGGGAAATTTGATTTGATCCTGCATCTGGGCGCTTGTTCATCCACCACCGAGCGCGATGCAAGTTTCCTCATCCACAACAATTTTGAATTCACCAAAGACCTGGCCGCGTGGGCGCTCGGCCAAAAGGCGCGCTTTGTGTATGCCTCTTCCGCGGCGACCTACGGTGACGGCTCGGCGGGCATGGAAGACGATGATTCCAAACTCGACACCTTGCGCCCGTTGAACATGTACGGCTACTCAAAGCATCTGTTCGATCTGCATGCCAAACGCGCCGGGTACTTGAATAAAATTGTCGGGCTGAAATATTTCAACGTCTTTGGGCCGAACGAGGATCACAAAGGCGACATGCGGTCGGTGGTTCACAAAAGTTTCGGCCAGGTGCGCGAAACCGGTGTCATTCGTCTTTTTAAGAGTTACCGGAAAGACTTTCGCGATGGCGAACAGAAGCGCGATTTCCTTTACGTCAAGGATGCGGTCGCCATGACGCTGCATCTGGCCGCCGATGAAAAAGCCGGTGGTTTGTTCAACATCGGCAGCGGCGCGGCGCGGACGTGGCTGGATTTGGCGCGAGCGGTTTTTACTGCGTTGAAGCGCGAGCCTAAAATCGAATTTATCGAGATGCCCGAAAGCATCCGCGACAAGTACCAGTATTTCACACAGGCGAACCTGGGCCGGTTACGCGCCGCCGGCTACACTGCGCCGATTACCTCTCTCGAAGACGCCGTGAACGATTACGTCCGCCATTATCTTGTGCCGGACCAGCGGCTTGATCCTGAAGCTGCTTGATTTTTCAAGATTTGTAGCCGTGGGCTTTTGCGGGCCACGTTGCGGCGAATAAAATGGTTCCAACCGCGGCGCAAGCGAGCAATCCCGCAAAACCCGCGTTCCAACCGTAATGCTGGACGACGAATCCCATTCCCCAGCCGGAAAGCGTCGTGCTCGCGTAGCCAAAAATGCTGGTCAGGCCGACGGCGGTGGCGGCGGCGCGCTTGGTTGCCAGATTCATGCACGCGATGGCCAGCAGGCATTGCGGGCCATAGACGAAAAAACCGGTGGCGCAAAGCAGGCCGGTGATGAGCCACTCCGACTGCGTCTGGATTTTCCAAAAGAGCAAAATGGAAACACCCCCCAGCGCCATGTAAATCACACAAGCGCGCGCGGCGCGTCCGCCAAAAAAACGGTCGGTAATCCAACCGCCGAGCAGCGCGGCCATCGCTCCAAACGCCTCAAATCCGGCGATCATTCCGGCGGCGTGCAGAATTTTGATGTGTTTTGCCTCAAGCAGCATCGTCGGGCCCCAATTGAAGACGGCGTAGCGGATGGTATAGACGAAAAAATTCGCCATCGAGAGCATCCAGATATATTTATTGCAAAAAACCTGCTGGAACACAAAGGCCTTGAAGTCCTCGTGCGATTTTTTCTCCGGCAAGTCAACATGCGTGCCCTCAAATTCCGGCAACCCGACCGATGGTGGTGTGTCGGGCAGCATGAGCCAAAGCAGGATGGCGATGACAACCGCGATGGCTGCCGGAACAAAAAAGCAGAGCCGCCAGTCGGGCGCGAACAAACTTCCGCTGACGAGAAATCCGCAAAGCAGAAGAACTCCGATGCTGCCGACGTTGTGGGAAATGTTCCAGATTGGAAATTTGGTGGCCAGTTGCTTCGGCGGAAACCAGTTGGCCATCAATCGGGCGCACGGGGGAAACCCCATGCCTTGAAACCAGCCGTTGAACATCCAAACAAGGCCCAGCGCCAGGACGGTCACACTCAATCCAAACCAGATGTTGAGGCAGGCCGAGGCCAGAAGCGCGATGGACATGAAAACGCGGGCGTTCGCGCGGTCGGCAAGAAAGCCGTTTCCGAATTTGGACACGCCATAAATCACGCCCGAAAGCGTCAGAAACAGGCCCAATTGTTGCTTGGTGATTCCAAGCTGCTGTTCCATGAACGGCATCGCGATGCTCAAATTGACGCGCACGAAATAAAACGTGGCGTAGCCGAGAATGGAAAAAATCAGGACACGAATCTGCCAGCGGCTGTATTTCGACGCGATTTCCACCGGGTCTGTCAGCGTGACCGGCGCGGGCGGCACGGGTTGGAAAATTTTCAGCAGTCCGGAAATCATGCGTGGTGGAATTGTTAATTGGATTCTTCGCGGACGACAAGCAATCGTTTGGGTTGCAGCCGGCTGGCGCGCGAAATTTTCCAGTTGAAAGCAAATTCAGAGGCGTTAGTGTCTCAAATCAATGAAACGAATTTTATTTGTTCGCTGGCTGACCGTGCTTTGGATTTTAAATTCCGCGCGGGGGGCGGAAGATTTTGACGCCACGACCGAATCCGTCGGCGCGGCCACCAACGGTCTGGTCACGCCCGTCAACCAGCTTGTCACGCCCGCCGGAACTCTGGTCGAACTTCCCGATGTCCGGCCAAACGCGCTCGCGCTCAGTCCCGACGGCCAACGGCTCGTGACTGCCGGTCTGACGAAAAGACTCATCGTCGTCAATCCGGCGACGGGGAAGATCCTGCAACGCGTGCGGTTGCCCGCGGACGACAAAATTCCGCCAACCGAATCCATTTTCACCGGCATTCTCCAACCGAACGAAAGGGCCAAACTCAGTTTCACCGGCCTGGTCTTTTCTCCCGATGGCACACGCCTTTACCTGGCCAATGTGAACGGTGACATCAAGGTTTTCGGCGTTGACGCGGACCACAAAATCTCGCCGCTGTATTCCCTTCCGCTGCCGCCGGCCAACGCGCCAATGCGCAAGGCGGAAATCCCCGCCGGCATCACCGTTTCACCGGACGGCCAAAAGCTTTATGTGGCGGGCAATCTTTCCAATCGCCTTATCGAATTGGATGCCGCGACCGGAAAAGTTCTGCGGACCTGGGATGTCGGCGTCGCCCCGTTTGATGTCGTGCTCGCCGGCCAGAAAATTTACGTGAGCAACTGGGGCGGGCGAAGGCCGGACACAGTCAGCCCGACCGGCCCTGCCGGTGAAGGCATGCGCGTGCGCGTGGATGCGCGTTCCATCGCCAGTGAAGGTTCGGTTTCGGTGATTGACTTGAACTCCGAACTCCCAACTCCGAACGCCGAACTCCTGACGGGTTTGCACGCCTGCGCGCTGGCGTTGTCGCCGGACGGCCGCTGGCTGGTGGTTGCCAACGCCGGCAGTGACACGTTGAGCGTGATTGACACACGCACGGACAAAATCGTCGAGACCATCTGCGCGCGGCAAAATCCGGCGGATTTGTTTGGCGCACAACCGAACGCGCTGACGTTCGATAAAGGGGGCAAAACGCTGTTCGTTTGCAACGGCACCCAAAATGCCGTCGCCGTTTTCCGTTTCAAACCCGGCAAATCCCAATTGCTCGGCCTCATCCCCGTCGGCTGGTTCCCCGGTTCCATTGCGTGTGACGTGAAACGAAAGGAGATTTACGTGGCGAACCTGAAAGGCCTTCCCGCCGGAATGGAGGAAGCGAGATCCGGTTTGGGTAATGGCGTCGGGTTCAACACGCGTCAATTCAGCGGTTCATTGTCGCTCGTGCCGGTGCCGTCGAAAAAGAAATTGGCAAGGTTCACTCAAACCGCGCTGGCCGATTTGCGTTACCCGCTGCTGGCGGAAGCAAAGCTACCGCCGCGCGCAAATCAGCCCGCCGTTCCCGTGCCCGAACGCATCGGCGAACCGAGCGTGTTCTCGCACGTCATTTACATCATCAAGGAAAACCGCAGTTACGACCAGGTGCTCGGCGACGTGCGCGAAGGCGAAGGCGACGCGGACTTGTGCGTCTTCGGCGAGCGCGTGACGCCGAACGAACACAAAATCGTCCACGATTTTTGCCTGCTTGATAACACTTATTGCTGTAGCGTTTTGAGCGCGGACGGCCATCAATGGACGGACACGGGCATCGCGACCGATTACGTCGAGCGCGAATTCGCCGGATGGCCGCGCAGTTATCCCGCCGGCGGCGGCGGACAGGACACGGACGATGCGCTGGCATATTCGCCCGCCGGTTTTATTTGGAACGACGCGCTCTCGCACAACAAAACCGTCGCCGATTTCGGCGAATTCACCAGCGATTCAAAACATTGGAACAATCCGGCGCGAAAAGGGAAAATCCATTTCCTCGATTGCTACAGCAATTTCGTGGATGACACGGATGAAATCACTATCAGCGACACGCCGGACATCGAAGCGCTGCGGCCATACGTCATGACCAACACCATCGGCTGGGATTTGGATGTGCCGGATATTTATCGCGCGGCGCAATTTGAGAAATCGCTGAAACAATTTGAAGTCGCGGACAATTTGCCGAACCTCGTCATCGTTTGGCTGCCGGACGACCATACCAGCGGGACTAAGTTTGGTTCGCCCACGCCTGCCGCACAGGTCGCGGACAACGACCTCGCTGTTGGCCAGGTTGTTGATGCCGTCAGCCACAGCAGGTTTTGGACGAACACGTGCATTTTCGCTGTTGAAGACGATCCACAGGACGGCTGGGACCACGTCAGCGGCTACCGCACGACGGCTTATGTCGCCAGCGCCTACACCAAACGCGGCGTGGTGGTCCACACGCAGTACAACCAGACGAGTTTGTTGCGCACGATGGAACTCATGCTCGGTTTGCCCCCGATGAACCAGATGGACGCCACCGCGACGCCGATGTTCGATTGCTTCACCAACACGCCGGACTTCACCGTGTTCGACGCCGTGACCAACAACGTGCCGCTGGATGAAATGAATCCGCCGCCGAAGAAAATCCAGGACGCGCAACTGCGGAAGGACGCGATGGTTTCCGCGAAACTGCCGCTGGACAAGGAAGATCAATGCCCGGAAGAAGTGTTCAATCGCATCTTGTGGGACGCGACAAAAGGTCCGCAACTGCCGTACCCGGCTTGGGCGACAAGCACGAGGGACGATGACGATTAAAAACAGATTCGACATCACGTTTGACCAGTGACATCTGCTGTCGTAGTTTTTCCACGCAACTACAACCGGAGGCGCCCCGCGAAAGCTGCTGGGGTCGCAAAAGTCTTGGAGGAAAAACTATGAACAAATACGTGGAATGGGAGATGCAGGGTCTTGAATTTGTCAACTGCAATTGCGCGTGGGGTTGTCCCTGGGGTGCATCTTGACATTGTCCTTAATTGGAGGTCCAAAGTTCGTCCCAGTGGTGATTTCGACGAGCTTCATCGAGGGCGCAAAGGTTGCGGAGACCTTTTGCGGTCCAGAACTGCCCGCAACGTTTGAACCGACATTGTTTCTGGCGACACGCTGATTCGACCGCCCCCGAACCGATCGGCCAGCCTCGGTTGGCGATCTGTTGGTAGTTCATTCGACTGGAGTGGGTCTGAAAATAGTTCTGCTCGCGGCGGATCACTTTGCCGGTTGGTCCACGCCGTTTCTGAAGACCAGCA
This sequence comes from uncultured bacterium, assembly GCA_963723125.1. Lineage (GTDB taxonomy): Bacteria > Verrucomicrobiota > Verrucomicrobiia > Limisphaerales > UBA11358 > UBA11358. The sequence continues at coordinate 177,295 of CAVRPQ010000005.1, read as the reverse complement.
ATCTGCCGTAAGACCTGTTTTTCCTTACCGTGTCTCATCTGGTGTCGCAGGGGTTCTACCCACTGGGAGAGCGCGGGTTGGCTTTCGCCCTGCAACGCCTTGCCCAAATCCCAGAGGTGTTGGCTGCCGTGGTAAAAATCCAGAAGTTCCACGGCTTGATGCCACCGATCCTGCTTGAGGTTCCACACCCAGTCGGCTCCGTCTCCCAGAAACAGCATCTGCCGGGCACGGCCCAACCCTTCCCGCAGGGCTTCCCAGTTAAGTCGCCGCCCCAGTTCCAATGCCTGTTCCTGCCAACTGACCACGATCTTATCCGCCAACAGGCCGCGGCCGCCCTCGGTGTGGCCCAACTCTTCGTGCCGGTAGAACACCCCAAGCTTCAATTCATGCCATTCGACACGGTCTTTCTTGGTTTGTTGCTTGCCCCAACCACCACCCCGATAGCGGATTTGGCAGCCGTCGGCCATCAGCACGGCCAACGGACTGGCGGGCCGTTGGGGCAGGCGCTCCGGCGGTGGCAACTCATACCGGCTCTTGGCCTGCTCCTGGGCACGCTGCCCGATCCGTTGCACCAGCCTGTGCAAGGTCGAATCATCGATGCTTGGCGCCCATTGGCTGGCGACTTGGGCGGCCTCCTCATACGAACCGGTGGCCGTCACGGTGAAGCAGAGCTTTTCGGCGTAACCAGGGGTAATCTTCTGATGCGGCCCCAACTCCCAAGCCCCAAGCAGCGGACAACCCCATTGGCTGGTGAGCGGGTCCTGACCGTAGTCAACGATCAGTTTTACCTCGCCCAGTTCGCTGCGCAGGCTCAGAGGCCTTCGTCGGCGTTGCCGGAGGGGGAAAAACTTCGCCGCTTTCTTGGGCTAGTTTTTGCAGACGCTCCTGGAGTCGCTGGCGTCCCCATTCGCGGGCTTCCGCCACTACCTCTCGTTCAATGTCAGCCAGACGGGGAAACGGCTTGGATGTTGGTTTCATATAGTGACACGGCTTCCATAGGTTTAGGTTTCGCCGAGTCGAGGAACCGTTACGGCCTTTATCTTAAGGACAGTGTCAAGATGCACCCTTGTCCCTGCCAGTTCAACGGCCTGCCCACCTATGGCAATTGTCGCGCCGCCGGATTCGCGCAGATTGACAAGGGCCACTTCGGTGACGTGCCGCTCGACGGTTTGCGCTGGGGTATCCTCGCCGCCTGGCCGAATGCCATTCACCTCGGCAACGGCAAGCTGCAAACGGTCATTGAAGAACGCGCGAATGTCCAACAGCGCAAAGCCATCGAGACGATCACCCATGGCGGCGAAACCGAGCCGGGTTCGTTGATCTGGCAGGTCTTTTCGACCACGATCACCGAGTTTCTGCCGACACTCTACAAACCCATCGAACTGGCGATTGATTACACGTCGCGCACCGCGCGGGTGAAAGTGCCGGGGATTCTCGAAGGCAGCGGCGAAACCATTCGCAACCCCGTGACCGGCGCTCCGCATCAGGTGATCGTCACCATGGCGACCGGCTTCGAGTTCACCGAGAGCGAGGTTTTGAGCGGCACGTCCAACGCCACCGGCCCCATCGAATTGCAACTCAATGGTTCGCACGCCCACCTCGCGCGGTTTCACTGGAGCACGCACGGCGTCGTGCGCTGAACCTGCTTGAGCCGATGCCCGAACGCACATCGCTCGAATCCCTCCTGTTGCGTGACCGCTGGCTCATCGGCGGCGCCTTGGTTGTCACGGTGGCGCTTTGTTGGGCGTGGATTGTGCCGATGGCGCGCGACATGTATGGCTCAATGCAAGGCCCGTCCGCCTGGATGATGACGGACACATGGGATTTCACCCATCTGGCACTGCTGTTTGCGATGTGGGCGGTGATGATGACGGGCATGATGCTGCCGTCGGCCGCGCCCACGCTCTTCCTTTATGCCGGCGTGATTCGCAAAAGCCCGGATGAGCGGCGCGCTACTGTCCACGTTTACTCGTTTGCGGCCGGTTATCTGCTCGTCTGGACGGCGTTCAGCCTGATGGCGACGGCGTTGCAGCGACTGTTCGCTCATTGGCTTTTGCTTTCACCGATGATGGCAGCGCAGGAGCGGGGCTTTGGCGGCATCCTGCTGACGGTGGCTGGACTCTATCAATTCACGCCCTTCAAACGCACCTGCCTTGAATTCTGCCGGTCGCCGGCCGCGTTTATCGCGCAGCACTGGAAACGCGGCGTGGCCGGCGGCTTTCGGCTGGGTGCGGCGCACGGGCTTTACTGCCTCGGCTGCTGCTGGGCGCTCATGCTGCTGCTGTTCGTGGGCGGCGTAATGAATCTATGGTGGATTGGCGCGCTGACAATTTTCATTCTGCTTGAAAAGCTCGCCCCGCTTGGAGCGCAAGGCGGACGTCTCTCCGGCCTGCTGATGGTCGTGATGGGCCTGTGGAATTTGGCGCGAAGTCACGGTTGAAGGAGTTTGACCCGGCTCACGCCGGTTGCCAGGCAACTTCCGCGCACGATCTTTAAGGGGACAGCGAATGTGAAAGCCCTTTTCCATCTGAGGGACGAGGGACAGAAGCAAGGTGGGGTTCGGATTTCTCGCTGCCGGCTTCTGAATTCTTTTCAACTCTGTGTCCGGGCGTCTCGGCGGTTGATGCCGCCCCTGATTTTTTTGCCACGAGCGGAGGCTGGAAAACATTTCCCATCCGATCAATGAACCTTGAACGTGCTCGCTACCTGCAGCCAATTGCTTCACGATGCCGCTGTGGCTTTTGGCTCCAGAATTGAGCAGGGCATCGTCTGCCTGACGTTTCGCGGACATGTTACGGCTGAAGACATCCGGGACATGATTGATTTACTTAAGAAAATCGAAACCGAAGCCAGGGTGTCTCCCGACCGGATGGCTGACCTGTCGTTGATTGAAGGGATAAGCTTGAACTTCTCGGCGATAACGAATTATGCAGCCGCCAGACGAACCGCACCGCTCAAGAACAAGGTGAAGGCGGCGATTGTGGCCCCGCACCCGCTGCAATACGGATTTGCGCGAATGTTTCAAACGCTCAATGACAATCCGGACATCATCATGGAGATATTTACCGACAAGAACAGTGGTTTGGCATGGATTTCCGCCGGCAAAAGTGGCGATAATGATGCGGCCTGCCAGGGCTGAGAAGGCTTCAACGTTGGCTGGAGAATTGCTGCTACCATGCCCGTCAGGGCTTGCGGCTGCCGATTAGAATCAGGCTGCCCAGCCTTGTAGTCGCAAGCTCCTGATATTTTAAACGGCATCGGCCGCCGGCCGGATCGCCTCAGGAATTTGACCAACACTTGCCGCCACCTCCTGCAGCCAGGCCATATTGGACAGCAATTGTTTATGGGCCAGGAATTTCTTCACGTTGTCCGCCAACCAGGTGATGTCGTTGAGAGCTTCCTGTCCCATCCAGTGCCAGATGAAATCCCTGTCCATCCTTTGAGCGCACCCGATGAATTGTTTCACGGTCCAGCCAAGTTCGCCGGCCTCATGCTCTTCATCTCCCAGCAGACCGATGAATAATCGGGAAACCGGCGGTTCCCCTTTTTCGCCTGCCAGCGCGTTCAACCATTCAACCAGCCTTGGTTCACGCTGGTCGAGGGAGCTGAGCGCGATGACCAGCACATCAGCCTTGGCCGCTTCCTGGAGCAGTATTTTCCTTATCGGTTGGCTGGCCTTGAAGGAATCGAGATTCCACATTTCACAGCAGGTTTTCCATTTTGGGCCGGCCAGCCTGGTGATGGTGCCGCTGACCCACTTGGCCCGCGCCGAAGCTGCAAAATCCACGTACAGGCAAAACAACCGCAGTTTCGCAATGGGTTCCGTCTCCTCCGCCATAAAAGTTTCGGTGTGCATAAGCTTAACTCCCATGCCCGGCAGATTGAATGGGAATCGTTACATCCATATGAAGGCCAGGTGCCGTTTCAGGAACTTTTTCCGGCCATTGATTTCCAGACGTGTCCGCTTCGTCAAAGAAATGGCTTTCCGAAACCAACAGCATTTTCTTAACCCCGCGCGGCAGGGTTTGAAAATACGGGTACATTGTTATGATCGGCTTCATGCTCCTCCTCTTTTCGTCTCGAAAGAATGAGACAAAGCGCCCGCAAAAAAGTTCAATCGGGCCGGTTGTGAAACGTAATTCAAACGAAACCCAGCAGAAATGGCTGCGAAGTCGGGCCTGTTCATTCCCTCGCCGGCCACAACGCTGGCATCCGCGCGGAGATTTCTCCATGAAAAAATTGCCGACATTTCTTGTAACTTCGGCTGATTTTTGCCTAAGTAATGTTTAAGCCATTTAACCGATTATGGAAACCACCACACCAATCCCTGAACCACAAACCGCCGTGCCGCAAGCGCCGGCGACGTCGCTGGCCGGAAAATTGTTTAACGTCATTGCCGCGCCGGGAGAAGTTTTCAACGAAATAGCCACTGCGCCTGCGCGTGCCGCCAACTGGCTTGTGCCGGCGTTGATTTATGCCGTCATCGGCGTGATTTCCGTGTGCATTCTGTTTGCCCAGCCGGCGATTCGACAGACCATTCACGACCAGCAGGTCAAGGCGCTCGACAAGCAGGTGCAACAGGGCAAGATGACCCAGGCGCAGGAAGACCAGGCGTTGCAGGTGATGGATAGATTTATGGGACCAACGATGCTGGCGGTTTTTGGCAGCGTGGCCGTGGTTATATTCAGTTTCGTCTCGATTTTCTGGTGGGCTTTGGTGCTGTGGCTGCTCGGGCGCTGGTTCCTCAAAGCGCGGTTGAGTTATCTGAAAGTCGTGGAGGTGGCCGGGTTGGCGTCGGTCATTCTTGTTTTGGGCATCGTCATTGCGACGTTGCTTGCCGTGATTCTTGGCCGGCTTTATGGCGGGCCAAGCCTGGGCTTGCTGGTGAGCGATTTTGATCCGACCAAACGCGCACATCTGCTGTTGGGCGCGGCGAACATCGTTTACTTCTGGCACACCGCCGTGTTGGGTGTCGGGCTGGCCAAACTTTCCGATCGGTCAACCGCCAAAGCCGTGACGGTCGTCTTTACCTATTGGGTGATGGCGGAATTGCTGTTGATTGCCGTCGGTCTGGGGCAGTGGACATTGTAAAAACACCGATAAATTATAATTTATCGAAACTAATTTCCGTTCATCTTGTCTTTATACCTGACGCTATGGCAAAACCTAATAAACGCCGGAAGGTCATCATTTTTTCAGCCATTGGCTTGGTGTTGGTTGCGCTGACACTGGTGGCCGTTTTCAAGAAGCGCGCGCCGGTAATTACTGTGCAAACCGAAAAGGTTTCGCGCCACAGCCTCACCAACATTGTGGTGGCCAACGGTCAAATCCAGCCGGTCGTGCAGGTCACCATCAGCCCGGAAGTTAACGGCGAAATCATTGAATTGCCGGTCAAAGAAGGTCAGCAGGTTAAAAAGGGCGATTTGCTCGTGAAAATCAACCCGGACGTCTATATCGCGGCGGTCAATCAGGCCAAGGCCAATTACGAGGCGGCGGTGGCCGCCAAAACGTCGGCGGCGGCGAACCTGGAAAAGGCCGAGGCGGACTACAAACGGAATCTGGCGTTGTTCAATATCAAACTGCTTTCGGAATCGGATTTTGTCGGCTTTAAGGCCGCGCGCGACGTTGCCAAGGCGCAACTGGACAGCGCCGATGACCAGGTAAACGTCGCCAAGGCGCAGGTGGACAACGCCGAGGAGGAATTGGCGAAAACCACCATCCTTTCGCCGCTGACCGGCACCATCACCGACTTGAATTCCGAGGTGGGCGAGCGCGTGCTGGGCACGACTTACAACGTGGGCACCTCCATTATGACCGTCTCGGATTTGAATCGGATTGAGGCGCGCGTGGACGTGGGGGAAATGGACGTGGTGGGCATCGCGCCCGGCCAGAAGGCCAGGCTGGAGGTGGATGCCTTCAAGGACCGCAAGTTCACCGGGGTGGTCACCGCCGTCGCCAATTCCGCCCTGGGTTCGGGTTTAAGCAGTGCGCTCGGCGGCGGGAGCAGTGGCGGCAGCAGCCAGTCTCAACAGGCCACACAGTTTGAGGTCCGCATCCGTGTCACCGAAAACGAACCGGCGTTCCGGCCGGGCATGTCGGTGACGGCAGAAATTGAAACCGAGTATCGCACCAACGCGTTGACGGTTCCGCTGGCCAGCGTCACCACCCGCCCGATGAAACCGGAGTTGAAGGCCGATCCCCCCCAAAAAGGTGCAACGAATTCCACGGCTTCGGCTTCTTCGAGCACGAATGGGCTGGCCTCGGCCAAGGAATCGTTGAAGCCAACCGACGTGGTGTTTGTGGTGAAAGGCGATCACGTGACCGCCGTGCCCGTGAAAATCGGATTTTGTGACGACAATTACTGGGAAATTACTTCCGGTCTCACCAACGGCGAAGAAATTATTTCGGGTGGCTACCGGGCGGTTGGTCGCGATTTACAGGATGGCTCGAAGATCCGCGTCGGCCCGGCTGGCGCGGACACCGAAACGGAAAAGAAATGACCAAGCTTTCGTGAAATGTGAAACGTGTGCGTCAACGCGGCGCCAACCGGCCTCACGTTTCACGCATCAATCAACATGAGCCTGATTCGTCTGCAAAACATCTCGCGCCGCTACCAGATGGGCGCGGAAACCGTCCACGCTTTGCGTGACGTGTCGCTGGAAATCCAGCGCGGCGAATATGTCGCGATCATGGGTCCGTCCGGCTCCGGCAAATCCACGTTAATGAACCTGATTGGCTGCCTCGACACGCCCACCGCCGGCCATTACGAATTGAATGGTGTCAGCGTGAGCGAGATGGACGACAATCAGCTGGCGGAGATCCGCAACCGCGAAATCGGTTTTGTCTTTCAGACTTTTAATCTATTGGCCCGCTCGAATGCTTTGCACAACGTCGAGTTGCCGCTCATCTACCACGGAATGCCGTTGGAACAGCGCCGCCAGATTGCCCTCGACGCACTCGCCCAGGTGGGTCTGGCCGATCGCGTCCATCACAAGCCCAACGAACTTTCCGGCGGCCAGCGCCAGCGGGTAGCCGTCGCCCGGGCGCTCGTGAACAAACCGTCGCTGCTGCTGGCGGACGAACCGACCGGCAATCTCGATTCCAGGACCGGTGCGGAAATCATGGCGCTGTTTGAGGAACTTTCGTGTAAAGGCAACACCCTCGTTCTGGTTACCCACGAAGAGGACATCGCCAAACAGGCCCGCCGCATCATCCGGCTTCGGGATGGACTGATTGCCAGTGACGAAAAGCAAGCCGCTGGGCCGGAATGAATGGATGGTTGGATAAATGGATTTATGGAAAACGAAAAGCATAGCCGAACAACCAAATGATGTGACTCACTAATCCATCCATCCATCCATCCAATGAGATTCCTTGCCGAAATTCGCGAAGGGCTTGGCATATCCTGGAATGCCCTGACCGCGAACAAGATGCGCTCGGCGCTGGCGACGCTCGGCATCGTCATCGGCATCGTCACCGTCACGCTCATGGGTGCGGCCATCAACGGACTGAACCAGGCATTCATTAAAAACGTTTCCGCGCTCGGCGCAGACGTATTCTATGTCTCGCGCTTTAAATGGTTTAACAATACCTACGAAGACTGGCTCAGCATGCGCAAGCGCAAGCCGCTCCAGCTGGTTGATGCCGAAACATTATCCAAACAACTCAGCCTGGCCGCCGCGGTCGTGCCGGCGATTTCCGACAGCGAATCGGTAAAATACAAAACCCGCAGTGCCAGCAGCGTGGATATTATTGGCACGACCGATGGTTACCTGCAAACCAGCGGCGGCGACATCGCGCAAGGCCGGTTTCTGACCGCGGCCGATGCCCAGGGCAACCAGCCCATCTGCATCATCGGCAACGACGTGGCGACGAATTTGTTTCGCGGTGAAAACCCCATTGGACAGCGCATAAGAATTGACAACCAGTCCTTTCAAGTGATTGGCGTGCTGGATAAACAGGGGAGTCTTCTGGGTTGGAGCCTGGACAATCGCGTCATCATTCCCATTCGTGAATTTCTATCGGGGATCTGGAACGGGCAATTGGATGATGTCGAGGTCAAAGCCGGCAAGTTGGCGAACCTGGACGACGCCCAGGACGAATTGCGCCAGGCGATGCGCCGCATCCGCCATTTGCGACCGGACCAGCCGGACGATTTTGCCATCAACCAGCAGGACCAGATCGTAAAATGGTTCCATTCGCAGACCGCAACGATTGCGGTTATCGGTCTGTTCGTCACCAGTCTGGCGCTGTTTGTCGGCGGCATCGGCATCATGAACATCATGTTTGTATCGGTCGTCGAGCGCACCCGCGAAATCGGCGTGCGCAAGGCCATTGGCGCCAAACGCCGCACCATTCTGCTCCAGTTTTTGATTGAGGCCGCCTGCATCTGTTTCTTTGGCGGTTTGATCGGCCTCGGCTTTGCCTGGCTGGCCACGCTGGCGGTCACCCAATGGTTGTTCCCGGCCAGCCTGTCCCCCGGCATTGTTGCCGTCTCAGTCATCGTCTCGTTGCTGACCGGGGTGATTGCCGGTTTCCTGCCGGCCTGGCGCGCCGCGCGCATGGACCCGGTGGAGGCGCTGAGGAGCGAGTGAGGAGTGAAACGTGATGTGTGAAACGTGAAAAGCGCGGCGTCGAGTTATGAATTATCAAGATTGGATCAAGTCAGTTCCGATGGAAATAACCGGAGATTCGTTGTGGAAAATGGGAGCTTATCGTCTGGCTTTGTTTCTGGCTGCCCTTGGCTGGCACGATGCGACAAAACTGATGCAAGACAAGCGAACGATTGGTCTATCCGACCAACTTTACCGCGCATTGGGTTCGATCGCCGCCAACATTTCAGAGGGATATTCCCGCGGCAGTGGCAAAGATCGCGCCCGGTTTTATGAATGTGGCCTCGGCTCCGTGCGCGAAAGTCGCGGCTGGTTCCACAAGGGCCGACATGTGCTCGGCGAAAGCGTTGCCGAACCCCGCATCCGGCTGGTGACTCAAATCATTCGTTTGCTGCTCGCGATGGTGCCGGAACAACGCGGTTCGGTTCTACACGAGGAAAGTCCGCCTTATCAGACGGCATCGAACAGCTTCACACCGGAGCATTCCTCCAATCCGATTGATCTGTCATCACTATTACAGGACACTCCCATGCCTTGATCACGTTTCACGAATCACGACACAAATCATGCCCGCCAAACGAACCAGCCTGCTGTTGGGAGAGATTCAGGAAAGCTTCTCCATGGCGCTCACGGCACTCACGGCGCACAAGCTGCGCTCGGCCCTGACCTTGCTCGGCGTGCTGATCGGCGTCTTTTCCATCATCGTCGTCATGACCGCCATGCGCGTGCTGGAGCAGAATGTCGAAACCAATCTAAGCCAATTGGGCAGCCGCACATTTGCCATCCAGAAATGGCCGGAAGTCCAGTTCGGCAACAACTCCGACTGGGAAAAATATTGGCGACGCAAAAATATTACGTACGAACTGGGACAGATGGTGGAAAAAAAAGCCACGCTCGCTTCCGCCGTCGGCATCGAAGGCACTTTCTGGGGCGGCCAGATCCAGACGCACTACGCCAAAACCGCCCCCACCGTGCAACTGCTGGGGGAGACGACCGGTTCTTTTGAGGCGCGCAACTGGACGGTTGAAGAGGGCCGCATTTTCAACGACAACGACGTGGACGATGCCCGGGATGTGTGTGTCCTGGGTGCCGCCCTGGCCCAATCCATCTTTCCCTTCGGTTCACCTGTCGGCGACGAACTCAAAATCAATGGCATCAATTACAATGTCGTTGGTGTGCTCGCGTCCAAGGGCGCTTCCCTGGGCGGGAATCAGGACAATTTTGTCATCGTACCGCTCACCACGGCGCTCAATCGCTACGGCCTGCGCTGGAATGGCCTGGGCATTCTGGTCCAGGCGCAAAGCACGGCGGTTTACGCCGATTGCGAGGAGCAGGTCCGCGGCATTCTGCGCGCGGCCCGCAAGGTGCGGCCCGGCGACGCGGACGATTTTGAGCTGTTCTCCAACGATTCGTTGATCGCACAATTCGACAAGTTCACCCGGGCCGTGCGCATCGGCGTGGTCGTCGTCAGTTCCATCGCGCTGCTGGCGGCGGGCGTCGGCATCATGAACATCATGCTGGTTTCGGTGACGGAACGGACGCGCGAGATCGGCGTCCGCCGGGCCGTCGGCGCCAAACGCCGGAATATCATGGGACAATTCATTATGGAAGCAGTGGTGCTCTGTGAAATCGGCGGTGTGATCGGTGTGATCTTTGGCATTCTCGGTGGCAACGTCCTGGCCTGGTTCATGAAAGTGCCACCGGCCATTCCCATTGACTGGATTGTGCTGGGCCTGCTGATTTGCTCCATCGTCGGAGTCATTTTCGGAACCTATCCGGCGTATAAAGCGGCGAATCTGGACCCCATCGAATCGCTGCGGTACGAATAAAAGCCCGGGCGACGATGGCAGATTGGCAGCCTTTTTGCTTTGAACGGCTGTTGCCGGCACCCGGTCTAATGCACAACGACAAGGAATTTTCAGGAGAAATCATAAAGATGCGATGGCTGTGGTTTTTATTCTGCGCCGCCTTTGGGTTGGCGCTGCTTGCCTGCGGTCTGCTGGTGCCCATGCACTTGCGGGCCGTGGACGCAAGCATTCTTCAAAGGGCCGGCCAGAACGGTCCCGCGCTGCTTGAAGAGGGAAGGACGCTGGCGGGTGAACAGAAGTTGGGCACGGCCCAAATGATCATGCAGGCGGCGCGGCTGGAGGCATTTCCGGGCTGGGACCGGCTCGACCAGTTGATTGCCAGCCAGGTGCGGCAAAATTCGGCGGCAGTGACGTGGGGTGTGGATGCGCACGTGAAAAATCTTTTTGCCGGCGACGCCTCGGCGCCAGTTTCCGGCACCGGGCCTTTTACCGATTTCATTGTCCGGCAGCAAAATCGTGAGGCGGCGCTCGCGGCTTTAAGCCACTCCTCCTCGTTCGCGGTGCAGGCGTTGATGCACAGCCGTTCCTTGAACAACACGGTTCTTTTCCCGCCGTCATCGTCGGCTTCCGGCCAGGCTTTTGATGCGGCGGTGTCGGTCTGCGGGTTGCTGCTGGACAACGGGCATTTGACCGCCAGTTTGAACAACCGCATTGCCACTTTGGCGGATCAGGCCAATCACGGCGGCGATACGAAACCGCTGGAGGAAGTGCTGATGGATTTCCTGTCGCTGGGCGAGCGGTTCAACTGGGACCAACTCGTGGCCTTCGTCGCGCAAATCCCGGACCCGGGAACGCTCCATCAACTCGCCGGCGAAGCCCGCACCGCGGGGACACAGTTGCCCGTGCTCTTTGCCGTCGTTGAATTATCGGGCAAACCCGCGGCGGTGGCCGGATACCTTGCCAAATTCAACCAGACCGGCTTGAAAGACCTCGGCGCCAGCCTGGCTTATGGCGGGGCCGGTGCGGGTGAACTGGCGCAGCGCGGCCAGCGCTTCTACCGCCCGGATTGGGAACGGCGCGTCACCGCGTTTGAATCCGTGGGCAATCTCTTTTACCGCGCGGCGGATTATGGTTTGCATCAACCGCAACTGGCGCTGGCGGCCAAATGGCTGGCCTATCTGCTCGCCGGATTTTTCCTGGCGGCGGCCATGCACTTTGCGCGTCCCGCCGTTTCACCGCTGGAGCGTCCGTTGCAAGTACGCGGCTTCCATCTGGTCCGGGAGTTTTTATTTTCGCTGGGGTTCCTGTTCGTGGTCCTGCTCTTGAGCGAGCCGTTTCTCGCCCAGGAAAGCCAGAAAGGGGGATTCTCCTTTCGACTATTGCCGCTCACAACGGGCGGCGTGGTCCCCGCGGGGATTGCCGGCATCCAACAAACCATTATGAACCCAATCATCCTATTAACCCTGCTGCTATTTTTCGTGTTACAGGCGCTGCTTTACATTTCGTGCCTCGTCAAGCTGGCCGAAATCCGCCGGCAACGAGTGGCGCCGCGCATGAAGCTCAGACTCCTGGAAAATGAAGACCACCTGTTCGACGCCGGCCTTTACCTCGGTTTCGTCGGCACCATCGTGTCGCTGATCCTTGCGTCGCTCCATTTCGTGCAATTCAGCCTCATGGCGGCGTATTCCTCCACGTCGTTCGGCATCGTCTTTGTGGTCATCTTCAAGATTTTCCACCTGCGCCCGGCGCGCCGGAAATTATTGCTGGAAGCTGAAGCGGGAACTCCTGCTGCCGATCCGGGCTATGTTCCGCCGGCGACGGCGTCAACCCCTGCCTACCAGTCATGAACCGCAGCATACTCATTGTCATTTGCGATTTCCTGTTGTTGAGTCTGTTGACGTTTTCGACGGACATCAACCACATGGCGGATGAAAGCACACCGCCGCCGACGAAGGTCGTGGTCGCGCCCAACCCGGTTCCGAACCCGGGCAATGACCTGGCCGCGGTGATGAAACAGGCGCTGGCCGAGGAACAGAAAAATCGCGAGCAATTGCAGCAGCAACTGGCGGAGGCCCGCAATGCGACGGGCCAGCGCGAGCAGGAAAACCAGCAACTGCAACAGCGGGTCGCCGCCGAACAGGCCAACATCGAGAATCTGAACCGGCAATTGCAGAACAATTCAGAACAGGCGCAGCAAAAACTGGTGGCGACCGAAGCCGAGGCGCAACGGCAAGCGGACCAGGCCGCCGCGCTGCGGCTCCAGTTGGAAAAACTCACCCAGACGAGCCAGCTCGCCCAAGCCGAGAAACAGCAACTGTCCAACCAGCTCCAGTTGGCCGAAGTGGAAGCGCACGCCGCTGCCGAACGCGCCACCCTTATGCAACAGGAGGTTCAGGTCCAGCAGGCGGAAAACGCCCGGCTGGCCGAAGGCGTCAAGTCGTTGGCAACCAATTCCGGCCAGTTGGCGCAGGAAATCCGGGCGAACACCGCCCTGGCGCCGAACACCATTTTCAGCGACTTCGTTTCCAATCGCGTTGAGGCCGGAATTTCCGCCTGGCGCACCAGCATGTTCAGCATGGATACCACCAAAGACAAACAAACCGCCACTGTGCTCGTCACCGACGGGACGAATTATTTTGCGCTATGCCATGTGCAGGACACGCCGGTGACGTTGTGGGACCCGGGCACCGACTGGGATAAATTGGCGGGCACGCTGAGTTGGGGCGGGAGACAGGTGCCGCTGAGGTCAATGTCCTTCGACGCCCAGGATCCGCGGGTTGTGATGATGCCGGTGACACGGGCGGATGCGCAAACCTTGGGTTGCAAGGTTTATCGCCTCTCGTCCGACCCGTACAAATTCCAGGACGCCGTGCTCGTCGGCGCCAACGAGGAATACTACGGACAGTGCAATTTTCAGATTGAGATGAACGCGCCGCAATACGTGAAGCTGGACCGCAGCTTGTTGAAGGGATTGTTCGGCAAGTTTAATCCGTCGCGCGGCGACCTGGTTTTCAGCCGCACCGGTGAATTGCTGGGCATCATGGTGAACAACACCTACTGTCTGACGATCCGCGCCTTCGCGCCCGCCGCGACGTTCGCCTTCGGCAGGGATTTGCACAACCAGCACACCGGCGGCACGCTGTCCGAACTCTACGGCTACGTTTTCCAACTGCCGCTCAGGTTGCAGTAAGCGTGGAAGTTTGCAGTCTATCTAGATATTAGGCGGCTGGGTCTTCATATTTGATAATGGCTCCGGTCTTCTGCCGAATCTGGATGATAATCGGAAGACATGGCCAAATCAGTGGTCCGCAAAATGAAACCGTCCAAACTCCATCTTTCAATTTGGCCTCCGAACTAAACGTGCGGTCATCCTTTGGTGTAAACGTCTGACTCAGGATAAACCGTGCAATATCTTGTGCCGCCTGTGCATCAGCAACAAAGCCAGCATTCGGCTTGTGTGTGGCAACCGGCGGCTGATTCTGCGCAGCACAGACACAAATAAAAATAGCAGCAATGAGAGCTGAAAAAATGGTGGTCTTCATATTGTGATCAATCACTAAGCCGCCTAACAGATAATCGACGGCTTGTTTTGCAGCCTATCCTTTCTCAGGTTTTAATCGTATTTCTGTTTTAACTCTTTGTCCAGAACGATGTTGAATCAGCTTCCGCCGTTCTGTCACGTACCAGCAAAGGCTGCAGCATTTCAATCTCGCGCGAACAGATACTCCAAATCGTTGGCGGTCAAGTTGCGGGCGAGGCCTTTAAGCCGGAGTTTTGACACTGGCGAACAATAGGTTTTCCACGGACAAATCCTCATCCAGGCTTTCCCAATGAATGCCGGAGCCTTTGCCAATCAACCGCCATTTGTTTCGCTGTTTCGCTGGCGCGCGTTCCAGACGGGGATACCGACTCACGTTCACGGAAACCCTGCTGCCATTGATAAAACGCGCGATGAGTTTGTCCCCGACAAAATCCACGCCCGCCAGCCGCAACTCATCAGAGGTGCCCGAAGCGTTCACGCGAATTCGTAAAGCGGAACCGAACTCGCGGGTTGCGCGTGTTTCAGAAGAGATTCCAATTGCCGGATGGTTTTGGGTTGCAATAACACATCGCCACACACGTTGCAGACTTCCGCTGGCACGTGGTCAATGACCACCACGCGTCCCTTCTGCCGCACGGTGTGCGTGATGGCGCGCGCTTCATATTCGCCGGGACAATTGTTAATGCTGCATTTCATTTTAGCGATTCCGTCGGGTCGGCGTCGGCCACTTCGGCGGCTTCGGCTCATAAACCGTAATGACAATTAACACCGGATTGGCGGTTGTGCAAACAATATGGACTGGCCGCCCCTCTCGCGCAACCCCGACAAATAAAGCACAAGCCCCGCGTTTATGCTCCGCATAATTTTCAAGCAATTCCCCGCTGGCCAGTCCTTCCAGAACATCATCCAAAGAAAAATTTTCAGCGACCATTTCCTGGTGAGCATGAATGGTAAATCGAACCTGCTCTGCGCGGATTTGCTGAGTTATTCGCGCCTTGATTTTGTCGTGGTTTGACTGACTCACGGGTTATTTAATCTTTAGAGAACAGGTATTCCCAATCCGCCGCGTGCGCCGCGGTCATTGGGCGATCTCGCGAACGAATTCCGAATGCAAGTCCGTGCTGGCGAATTCGCTTTGCTTCAATCGTTTGCCTTGTCCGATCAACATTTTGGCGATCAACCGGCCCGAATAGCAACGCTTGCAATGAATCATTTGCAGGCTGAACCTTACCGGGAGCATGATTGTCCGCTTTTTCCCGGGTTGCAGCTCCGCCACTTTTTTCCGGAATTCCGCCGCGTTGTTTCCGGCGACACATTGTTGAATCGCGGCCACTATTTGTTTTCCGCCGTCGAGCGCCTGCTGCTGTTCGGCTTCGAAAGCAGCCTTACCCGCAACGTCGGATTTTTTCACTTTCCGGTTCGGCACACTCGCCGGCACAAAGGCAAGTTGCCGGGTCTTCATGTAACGCTGGCAGTCTGGGCAGTAGGGCGCTTTGAGCAACGCCAACGGCACAATCAACCCGCCGGCAACAAATCCGACGACCTCCAGTCCACGGAAAAAATAACCCCACACGCCCAGCGGCTCGCCCATCGAACCGTTACTCTGTTTCCAGGCAAAGGAGCGCGCCACGGCGTCATAGTATTTAAAGAATCCGACCGGCTGTCCGCTGGCCCGGTAAACCAGATGCAAATTTATGAACTCGATATATTGCGCGGCGAAATAGGCGGCAAATTGCAGCGCCAGGACGGTCCAAAGCAGGTTGCGGGTGATTTTGACGCCGCTGAACCACGACGCCAGCCCGTAGCCACTCGAAGCCGCGATTCCCACGATGATGGCCCCTGCGGGTATCACGTAATTGGCATACCAGCCCATGATGTGAAAGTCGCTGGCTTTGGTGTCTAAAAGGTAAATGCCCAGCAACGTCAGCGCGGTGGTCCCCAGTCCGGAAAGGAGCACGGGCAAATAGGGGCGTTCCTCGCGCAATCCGATAGGGGCGGGTGCAGGGCCACTTTCGTGAGAGCTGTCCATAAGGGTCGCAGTGGATTCAGCCAAAAATGGTCTGCACGATCAAGAACGATTATTCGCCGCCAAAAACCACTTCAACTCACTCCTCCGCGAACAGATATTCCAAGTCCGTTGCCGTGAGGCTGCGGGCGAAACCTTCCTCACCAAGCACGTCGGCGATGGTTTGCGCCTTGTTCTGTTGCAGTTCCCAGATTTTTTCCTCGACGGTCCCGGGCGCAATCAGCCGGTAGGCGTTGACGGTCTGTGTCTGGCCGATGCGATGCGAGCGATCAATAGCCTGCGCCTCAACGGCGGGGTTCCACCAGGGGTCGTACAGCACCACGTAGCTGGCGTTGGTCAGATTCAAACCGGTGCCCGCCGCGCGCAGGCTCAGCAAAAACACGCCTGCCGATGTGTCGCTCTGGAACGCGCTGACGACCTGCTGCCGGTCCTTGGTCTGGCCGGTGAGAATGTGCGTGTGGATTTGCCGCGCCTGACATTCCTTTTCCAGCAGGTGCAACATCTGGACAAATTGACTGAAGACCAGAACCTTTTCGCCTTCCGAAACCAACGGGTCGAGCAATTCAAACAGCGTCTCGGTCTTGCCAGAAGCAGTGTCGCTGCCCACGAGTTGCGGGTGGCAACAAATCTGGCGCAACCGCGTAAGCGCGGCCAGCACGTGCATCTTGCTTTTGTTAAGGCCCTGTTCGGCGACGGCGTGCATGATCTGGTCGCGGCTGCGGCGCAGTTCGGCGAGGTAAAGTTTCCGTTGCTCGTCGCCGAGAGGACAATCGCGCCGTTCCTCGATGCGGTCGGGCAGGTCCTTGGCGACGTGTTTTTTCAGCCGGCGCAGCAACAACGGCCGCAATTTGGCCGAAAGCCGCCGGCGCGCAATGCGCTGGGCGGACTCGGTTTTCTCGCCACGCGCTTCGGCTGTGGGCACGGCTTCCTCGCCGGCGCGCAGACGCGGTTCGTAGGTCTCGATAAACTGCTCCTGATTACCGAGGTAGCCGGGCTGGATGAAATCCACGATGCTCCACAGGTCGAGCAGGCGGTTTTCCAGCGGCGTGCCCGTGAGCGCGAGGCGGCACTCGGACTTGAGTTGTTTGACCGATTGCGTGACCTGTGCGCCGGGGTTTTTGATGAATTGCGCCTCGTCCAGAATCGCCGCCCGGAACGCGAATTTTTGCAATTCCTCCAGATCGCGGCGGAGCAGAGCGTAGTTGGTCACAATCAAATCATGCTGGGGAATCTGCTTGCGCAAATTGTGCCGGGCGGCGCCGCTTTCGAGCACAAGCACCTTGAGATTGGGCGTGAACCGGTTTGCTTCGCGGCGCCAGTTGTGCAGCACGGACGCCGGACAGATGACGAGTGATGGCTTGGGGTTTTTCGCATTGCGTTCCTTGAGCCACCCCAACCAGGCGAGCGTTTGAAGCGTTTTGCCCAGCCCCATGTCGTCGGCCAGAATCCCGCCCAGCTTGATCCTCGTCAGGTGCGCGAGGAAATCAAAACCATCCTTTTGATACGGACGCATGTCTGCCTTCAAACCCCTGGGCAAATCCACCGACGGCACGCCCTTGAAATCGCGGATATGCCCGCGCAACGCCTTGGCTTCAGGTGAATCGGCAAAGCGCGCGAAGCCGTCCTCGTCCAGATGCGCGACGTGTTCCAGGCCGACCTTTTGGGGCACGGCGATGAGGCCGTCCACACCCATGTCGGCCATGGCTTCGTGCGCGTTTTGCACGGTACCGGTGTCGAGTTCCACCCAGCCGGAATTCGGCAATTTGACGAAGCGGCCCGTCGCGCTGGCGAGGCGCTCGAGGTCCGCCTTGCTGAGTTTGAGTCCCTCCGCTTCCCACTCGGCGGAGACGGCCAGCCAGTCAATGCCGCTGCCCTTGACGACGAGCCGGGGCTTGAGCTGGCGCGGTTGCAGGAACAAACGGTGAAACGCCGGGTTGCCGAGAATCTCGGCTTCCTTGGGCCGTTCCGCCCACGCGCCAGCCAGGGAACCCAGGAAATTTTCATTGGCGTCACCGATCCACAGGCCGGGTTCGGAGGTGAACCAGTCCAGTTTGCGGAGCCATTGGGTGGCCGGTTCCAGGCGCGGGTCGTCGAGGATTTCCGGTTTGTCGGCGGGCCGTTTTTTGACTTCATTCGCCACCCATTCGTGCCCGTTCCAGAACCAGACACTTTGGTCGCGCTGGCTCCGGGCGAGCAACCGCAGGCGCACGGTGTCATCCAGCAGCTCGAAGATAAATTGCGGCGCGGCCCTGTGCGTGACGCAAAGCTGTTCCCAGTTCACCCCATGGTTCGATTGGGTCTTGCGCAGGTGCAGCAGCAGCCGATGGCTGAGTTTGCGCACCGGCACGGACGGTTTGCCGGCCAGATATTTCAACACCGCCGGCGGCGGGGCATTGCGCAACAGATAGAACGTGCCGTTGACCAGTGCCAGCGGCGGCTGGCGGTTGAAAAATTTTACTTCCGCCACGGACTGGTTTTTGCCGTCGGGCAAAACGACGTAGTGGGTGAACGAAAGCTCCTTGTCGCCGTTTTCGAGATGAGGCGACAGCACGGCAACCTGCCCGTGGAATTGCAGCGGCCGGCCGTCACATTCTAAGCGGGTCGTGTGGCCCCAGCGTGCCAGCCATTGGAGCAATTCGGCGTCGGACAAAACCAGCGTGTCCGCGTCCCGCAGGGCGGGATTGCGTTGCGTATCGGCAATCCATTGGATGAATTCCCAGTCGGCCGGCGGAAACAACTCCTGTTCGTGGGTGGCGCGCACGACGAGGTCAATCATTTCGCGAAGCGTGCGGGCTTTCTCACCGGTGCGCGGGCGTGACAGCAGGAATTGCACGGCCAGGCGATAACGCGACGGCTCCTCCTCGTCCGGTTGCAGGCGGCAGACGACGCGCAGGACCGCGCGCGGCGTGTCGAGCAACGGCAGGGCGGGCGGCGACAGCCAGTTTTCCAGTTCGTGCACAAGTTTTTGTTCCTGTTCCGCCTCCTCGACTTGGGTAAAACGGTCGAGGCTGGCGTGCGGCTGCAATTCGGGCGGCACGGACCGCTTGGCCCGCAGGAACAGGAAGGCGAGTTCTTCCAGGCGCGTCTTGCCTTGGGCATTCAGCAGACGCGGCCACCAGTTTGTGTCGGGGAAGTCCTTGCGCGACAGCGAGAGTTTTTCGAAATAATCCTCCAGCAGCAGCCACGAACGCTGCGAATCCGGGCAGGCCGCGAAGCCGCGCAGGATATCTTCACGCTCGTTGACGGTCGCCTTCGAATCGGAAAGTTCCCGGCGCAAATCGGCGAACGCGCCGTAGGTTTGCGACAGCACTTTGTGGTGCGCGTCGTATTTTGTCGTGCCCGCCGTCCGCGAGCCGTTCCCATTTCTGACTGAGACTTTCGGCATTTAAATAGACTAGGCTAACATTCCGTCATAAGCGGCGGCGTTGGTCAATCAGAAAGCAAAGAAATTTATGCACACGTGTGCACAACTCGTGTTGTCAGCGCGTTGACACGCCGCTCGCATCTGGTATAATCGCAGGCCTTTTTATGAACCCAAATCCGCATGTGGCCGTGGTCGGTGCGACCGGCGCCGTCGGCATCGAAATGATCAAGACACTGGAAAAGAGAAATTTTCCCGTGGGCAAACTGACGCTGCTCGCGTCGGCGCGATCGGTTGGCAAGAAGCTCAAATTTCGCGGCCAGGACGCCACGGTCAAGGAATTGAAGAAGGATTCCTTCGCCGGCATTGACATCGCGTTGTTCAGCGCGGGCGGAAGCATTTCGAAGGAATACGCGCCCATCGCGGCCAAGGCCGGCTGCGTGGTAGTGGACAATTCCAGCGCGTTTCGGCAGGACGACAACGTGCCGCTGGTGATTCCCGAAATCAACGCCGCCGACGTGAAATGGCACAAAGGCATCATCGCCAATCCCAACTGCACCACTGCCATCACCTTGATGGCGCTATATCCGCTGCACCAGGCATTCGGCTGCAAACGCATTTTTGCCTCCAGCTACCAGGCCGTCAGCGGCGCGGGCGCAAAGGCAATGGAAGAGTTAAAACGGCAGGTCGGGGAAATCGTGTCCGGCAAACCGGTGACGAAAGAGGCGTTTCCGCATCAAATTGCCTTCAATGTGCTGCCGCAAGTGGATGTTTTTCTGCCGACCGGCTACACCAAGGAGGAAATGAAGATGGAAAACGAAGGCCGCAAAATCATGCATCACCCGAATTTCCGGGCGAGTGTCACCTGCGTCCGCGTGCCGGTCTATCGCTCGCATTCCATCGCCGTGAGCGCGGAATTCGAAAAACCGGTGAGCGTGGACGCTGCGCGTAAAGTGTTGAAACAGGCGCCCGGGCTCGATCTGGTGGACGAGCCGGAGAACAAGAAATATCCGATGCCGTTGTTCACCTCGGAAAAGTACAACTGCGAAGTCGGCCGCATCCGCAAGGACTGCGCGCTGGAAAACGGGTTGTGCTTCTGGGTGAGTGGCGATCAACTGCTCAAAGGCGCGGCGCTCAACGCGGTGCAGATTGCGGAGGAGCTGCTGAAGTAATTGCAACACAAAAACGCAAAGGCGCGAGGAAGTTTGCGTGGTAGCACCCGCGTCCCGCGGGTGATTTCGGGCGTCGCGCCCGAAACGCAAAGGGTGGGGAAACAACTTGTTTTACGACACGCCCTGCTGTTTCGCACCACTCACCGTTCGCAATTCGGCGGGACGCCGAATTGAACCCGGCGGCCGTCGTCGCGCCGCAGAGGCGGAAGGCGGGTGCTGCCGCAATTTACGGCTTAACCGTTTCTTTGGTGTAGGCGACGAGGTTTTTGATGCTCGCTTTGGCGGCGGCATCCCGCACCTGCACCACCTTTCCCCATGGCGCCTTTTCATCGGCGTTGATGGCCAGGACAAGCTGCGGATTTCTCGCCGCCCGTGCGACCAGTTGGTTCTGCAACTGCTCGAACGTCACCGGCAGTTTTTCCAGATAGTAAACACCGTTGGAATCAATACTTACCACAAACGGCGGGTTCTCGTTCGCACCGGCCTTCTTGGCTTGGGACGATTCCGGCAACTGCAGTTTCAACGCCGCCTGCTGTTTGAAGGTGGTCGTCACCAGCAGGAAAATCAGCAGCACAATGAGCACGTCAATCAGCGCGACGATGATGACCGCGGGCGTGCTGCGGCGTTTGCGGACGAGAAAGCGCATGTCAACCGGGATCGGACGCCTGGGATTTTACTTCCGGTTTCCGGGATTTGGCGTTTGAGACATACTGCGTTTCCGAAACCAGAGGGCTGGCTTCCGGTTGCGGGACGCCCGGGGCCGGCTCCGAATACTGCCGCCGGATGAAATCGTCGCAGAGCGCCTCCATTTCAACGGCAAACACCTCGACCTTTTTGCTGAAGTAACTCCAGAAAATCAGCGACGGAATGGCAATGAGCAAGCCGATTAAAGTCGCGCGCAAAATCAAAGCGATGCCCGCTGCCAATTTCGCCGCGTCGTTCAAACCAGTTTGTCCAACATCGCCGAAGACGGTCATCATACCCGCGATCGTGCCGACCAGTCCGAGCAATGGTGCGATGCCGACAATAATTTCGAGCACGACGAGGCCGCGTTCAAGCCGGACGATTTCATGACGCGCGGCGGTTTGCAGGGCGTCCACGTTGTCCGTTTTTGGCCAATCCAAGTGGTCGGTGGCGAGGAGCAATAAGCGGCCGAGCGGTGACGGTTTCCTTTGGCAAATGCGACACAAAGTTTTTGCGTCCTCGCGGGTTCGGCAGGCCGCGAGCGCTTCGGTGATTTCCGGCGGCACGACTTTGTTCCACCGCAGCACCAGCGCGCGTTCGACGATAAACGTCAGTCCCACGACCGAGGTTGCTCCCAACAAAATGTAAATGAGTATGTCCATAAAATCTTTCTGCGATCGTGAACGGCTCAATAATAATAAAACGTAAAGGTAATTTCGCGATAATCCTGCCCCACCATGGCCCGCATGTCCGTCGGCCACTCGGCGAAGGGCGCGGGATCCATCACCGCTTTCTGGCAAACATAGCCCAACAGGTCTCCCACGGTGTTTTGCATGACCACCATATCGGAGATGCGCCCATCGTAATTCAAGTGAAATCGCAGGACCACTTTGCCGCTGCGATCCCGGGCGAATTCCCGGCTGTCCAGTAAATCGTACCAGCGCTGCGTCACGGCCTGGATGAAGGCAGCATCATACGCGCCAAACGGCGTGGCTCTCACATCCAGCGATGGCACCAGCGCTTCACGTCGGACGCCGCCTTCCTGTTTCATTTTCACGCCGGGGAGTTGATTTTGTTGGGCGAGCGCCTGCTTGAGCGTGCGGGGACGCGGTTGTTCCGCCCGCTGGGTGTCGGAAGGATTGCCGAGCGTCAAATCGCCCGCGTTTTGCTGTCGTGACGCCAGTTGTTCCTGGGACGGCTGCATGGCGGGTTGAAGTTTGGAAAAATCCGGGCGCGGGGCGTCCTCGGTTTTCGCAACATCGGTCTGCGTGCCTTTTATTTGCGGGACTTGTGTGTCGTGATTTGCTTCCGGGTTGGCCGCACGTGAATTCTGACTGGAATAATACCTGGCGTTCCTGGGCGCCTCGGTGGTTGCCTGGGTTGGGGGCACGTCCACGAACGTCAATTCGGGTGATTGAGGCGGCGGCGGCGCCGGTTTGATTTTTGTGAACAGCATCAGGGGCGGCAGGTGAAGTCTTTGCCACAAATTAAATTCCTTGCCGGCTTCGTAACCACCCCATGCCAGCAGATGCGCGAGCAGCGACAGGGCAAAGACCCACGCCAGCCGCCTTGATTCAAGACGGCTGAACCGCAAGGAACCCAATTGTGTGCCGACTCCGGTCATGACCACCAAGCTTGCCCCAGGAAAACAGGTTGAGCAACTTCTTTGCCGGGTTTGGAGCGGCATTGCCTTCGCCCGGTTCGAAAATTACGCGTTGCATTTTTGGCCGGGGCTGGCAGTCTTGTCCGTCTGCGTCGGGGCGTAGCGTAGCCTGGTAGCGCGCTTGTTTCGGGTACAAGAGGTCGTGAGTTCGAATCTCACCGCCCCGACCATTTCTGAATTGTGGACTGCCGATGAAAGGCTGGAGCGAATTGACTTCCATTTGACTGCGCAGGTATTTGTTTCCCCAAGCTCGCTTGTGAACTTGTGAATAACTTTTCCAGATTTGCCTTGATTTTCGAATGAAGAACAGATAACCAACCTGCTTGTCTCGGCAAAGGCGTTAATGACAGAGGAGCAGCTTATGAAGAGAATAACGAGAACGCCGGTACGGCCAATTCCCTTGGCTGTAGGGATGTTCGCCTTGGTGTGCGTTTCTGCGCCCGCCTCCGAGGTCCAATCCGGGGAGCTTACCATCAAATCGGTCCAGGGGACGGCAACCTGTTCCACGGATCATTCGTCATGGACCGCCCTCAAACCCGGCATGGTTTTGGGAAAAGGCGCTGAACTTAGAACCGGACCGGATGCCACCGCGGACCTGGAATTTGAATACAGTGGAACGGTGCTTCGCCTGAGACCGGATTCGTTGTTGGAGCTGACCCGGTTGGACGAAGTGGTGGCCGGGGAAAATGTCATCATTGATACGAGTTTGAATCTTAAGGCAGGCAGCCTGATTGGTTCGCAACGCAAGCTGGCCAAACCTTCCACTTTTACCATTACCACGCCAAACGGTTCGGCGACCATCCGCGGCACGGAATACCTCGTTACTTCCGCCGCCGCCGTAACCTGCTTCCGGGGAGAGGTGGCGGTCAATTCCTCCCGCCCGGGCACCCCGGTCAGCGCGGAAGTTCCCGCTGGATTTTCGTTTAATCCGGTCACCGGTCAGGTGACGGCGACTGCTTCGGCCAACCTGGTCAGTTCCAGTCACGACATCCAGGCCGTGCGTGAAAATGCCGATAAATTTGGAACGGGTGGTGATAGTTTTAACCGGGATGATTGCGATGGGGACCACGGCCACGACCATGATGTGTCACCTCACAAAGGCCATCATTACCACCATGATCACGACCACGATCATGACCACGATCACGATGACCATGGTCATGGCGATGATCATGGGAATGACCACGGGGATGATCATCATTGGTGATCATTTGAATATCTTCCCATGACGATGGAAATCGGGTCGGCTTCACTGGCAGGTTTCCCGCCCGGCGAGCTTTATTTCCCCAAATCGTATTTGACGAAATCCACGTCGGCGGTTCCTCCATTGGGACCGTAACAAAACAACGCCAGCCGCGCGCCCTTCCACTTGCCGAACTTCAATTGCACCGCCAACCCCGTGTCGGTGTAGTGTTCGCCATCTATGCTGTAAAACAGCCGGGCATCCTTCCCATGGTATGTGCCGCGGAACCACACGTCCTTGCCGGCCAAAGTCACACCTTGCGCCACCAAAATGTACCACTACCCGTTTCCAACAGGCGCAGACGGTTGGGAACCGGTTTTCCGCTTTCATTTGATTGTTGTCAAACAGGTTCGCAAATCGGAACTGACCACTACAACGCATTGTGTGTCATCGGTTGATGATACACGCTTGTCAAGACCGTCAAACCTGTAATTAATTGGCGCGATGCCGCTGTGCGAAAATCCACCGGACAATCTGATTTACGATTTGCCATCCATCGTCGAACGGCTGGATTTGGCAAAACTGCTTTCCCAACCGCAGCCGCTGGAGGTGGAATTGGGCTGCGGTGATGCTTCATTTTTGGTCGAGCAGGCGCGGCGGCATCCGGAAAGGAATTTCGTCGGCGTCGAACGGCTGCTGGGCCGGCTGCGCAAGCTGGATCGCAAGGGTCACCGGGCCGGACTGGTGAATCTGCGCGGCGTGCGCATCGAGTCGGCATATTTCCTGGAATACATGCTCCCACCGCATTCGGTGTCGGTCTTGCACATCTATTTTCCTGATCCCTGGCCAAAGAAAAAACACCGAAAATACCGGCTTATCAACGAATGCTTTCCGGAACTTGCCCATGCCGCCCTGGCACCGGGCGGCGCGGTTTTTTTGCGCACGGACGATCAGGATTATTTCCGGCAAATAACTGAAGTATTTGGCGCGAGCGGGGGATTTAGACAAATCGAAACGCCGCCCGAGCTGGCAAACTTGCTGACTGATTTTGAACAGGAATTTCAAGCGCGCGGGATCAAAACACTTCGCGCAGCCTACCAAACGAAATCGCAGCAGCCGACGTGAGGAGGCTCATTTTAAATCGGTCACAACCTCGTTACCTCGGCTGCGACGGGAATTACACATCAATCACCGGGCCATGGCCGTCGTCATGGGGACCTTGGGGAGGACGCGGTCGGCGGTGAATGGTGACGCGCGCGCCCCCCCCGCCGGTCAGGATGTTGAGGGCAATGGACACAATGCTGATGATGAGCGCGCCGAGGAAAGCAAACCCGAAACTGTCCACCTGGAAATACGGCCCCATCAATACGCCGACGAAATAAAGCAGCAGGGCATTGATGACAAAGGTGAACAGGCCCAGCGTGAAAATCAGCAGCGGGAGCGCAAGCAACATTAAAATCGGCCGGACAAACGCGTTGAGAATACCCAGCAACAAGGATGCGATGATCAGATCCCCCGAGTTCTCATAGCGGATGTGGCCATGCAGAATGATGGCCGCAATCAACACCGCAAATGTGTTGATGACCCAGCTTTGCAAAAAACGCAGAAATTTCGCAGTTCCCGGTTTCATGTTCGGTGCCGAATAATGTCAGCGTTCTGCAAAATGCGTCACAGGACACGGAAAAACAAGGAACGTTTTGATTGGATTCTTCATGGTCACCGCCGCAGACTCTGTATCCATCATGAAAACCGTCCTGTTTCTGTCCCTCCTCTTGCCTGGGCTGGCCGCCGCACCGCTGACATTTGCCGAAAGCGTCGTCGCGCCCGGGGCGAAACTTGAAAGGCTGGCCGGTGGTTTTGCCTTCACCGAAGGCCCCACTTGTGACAAGGCGGGAGATGTGTTTTTCGTGGACCAGCCGAATAACCGCATCATGGAATGGAATGTGGAGGGAAAATTGTCCACCTTCATGCAGCCGTCCGGCCACGCCAACGGAATGATGTTTGACGCGAACGGCAACCTGATTGCCTGTGCCGACGAGCACAACGAGCTTTGGTCCATCACCCCCGGCAAAAAAGTGACGGTGCTGGTTAAAAACTATCAGGGCAAATATCTCAATGGTCCGAACGATGTCTGGGTCGCGCCCAACGGCACGATGTATATCACCGATCCGTTTTACCGGCGCACATGGTGGGATCACGACACCATGGCGCTGCCAAGCCAGGAGGTTTTTTTTCTTTCAGCGGATGGGAAAAATATGATGCGGGTGACGGACGATTTGAAGAAACCAAACGGCATCACCGGCACGCCCGACGGCAAAACGCTGTTCGTTGCTGATATTCAGGCGGACCAGACCTGGCGTTACGACATTCTGCCGGACGGCTCGCTGACGAACAAAACGCTGTTTTGTCCAAAAGGCTCGGACGGCATGACGATTGACGAAGACGGCGACCTTTATCTTTGTGGTCATGGCGTGACCGTCTTCGACAAGGCCGGCAATCAAATCGAGCACATTGGCGTGCCGGAACCGTGGACGGCCAACGTCAGCTTTGGGGGCAAGGTTCACCAGACACTGTTCATCACCGCCAGCAAGTCGCTTTATTCACTTCAACTCCGTGTCAAAGGGGCTAACCCGGCAAAATAGCCAGGCCATAATGTTGTGCATCGGCGATTGTTTGTAGAACGTTAAAGTGGCTTGAACCTGGAGGATCGGCTCTCAAGCATTACTGTTTGTTGGGAGCTTTTGGTGAATTGAATGTGAATAACTTTTCCAGTTATTCACATTTTAGGCACGCCACTTGCGGATTTCCGAGGCATGCGTAACCAGTCGTTTGATGCACCGGAAGCCCGTGAACAAATTGAAATCACGCTGGATGGTCTGCCCGTGTTGCCGCCGTTGGAATATCGTTCCCTCTCCGCCATTCGCTGTCACCTCGAAACCCTCGCTTTGGAGCGACAGCGCATTTTGTGCTCTTTGAGCGTGGACGATGAGCCGATGAACCTTGCCCTGCCGTTGGTCCTGGAGAAAATTTTTTGCCGCATCGCCGCCGAGACCATACCGTTGGAGGAAAAATCTCTGCTCGCACTCAAAACAGCACTTCAGCAGGCCGATCAGGCGCGGGCGTGTGTGGAGACCGCTGTTACGCTCGTTCTGATCAACCATGTTCGCGTGGCGCGTGAACTCTGGTGGAACCTGGCCAAGCAACTCAAGGAACCGGTGCTCACGCTCAGTTTGTTGCCGGACAATGCCTGTGGACCTGCCAATGGCCGCGCGTCCCTCACCCAGCTTCGCAAATGGCAGCTCGAACAGGTTGCCGCCATTATCAAAGACGTGGATGCAACCTGTCATGGAGAAGACACCATCCCGCTTTCCAATGCCCTGGAAAACCGTGTGCTGCCGTGGCTGCAAAATCTGACTGAGCTCATCACCCTCTGGCATGAAACGGCCAAGGCCGGTTCGCGGTTGGGTATGAGTTGTGTCGTTCCTTGATTCCAAACAGCGCTGCGGCTGCCAGACCGCACCGTTCAAGACGGCTGTGAATCGTGAGTATCGGCGGATTCCCGTCGGTCGGACTGGCGTTTCCAGTTCAGCAAAAGGGAAAGCCAATATATCGGTGCGAGGAAGGGAAAAATTCCCAGCGTGATGAGGAAGTACCCAATTACGATGAGCGGCCGGTTGCGGAAACGTCCACCGACGCCGTTCCTCAAAACTTCTCCTTCCGAGAACACATTCAAGAACGGCATCAGATTGTTGTAGGGGCCGACGGCGGCTCCGCAATGCTTGCAGAACCATTTGCCTGGCTCATGGGGAGTCAGGCAACGATGGCAAATCTCCTGGATTTCGGGGTCCTGCAGTTTTTGTTCGATCTCCGCGTCCCATGGATCGGGCGTTGGTGGCGCCTCGCGAATCCAAACGACCAGCCGCCAGAGGACGGCGAGCGCCAGAATTCCGAGGCCATAGCCCCCGACAATCAGATTGGGATCGTTGGTTGCAACCATAAGTACCGATTCAACTTCTCATGCTTTTCAAATTTTTCAAAGGAATTGCTGCCGCCATTGGTCAGATTGGATAAAATGGCGCGCATGGCCCCGCCGGACGACGAACTCAAATGTATCCGGAACAGCCTCGCCGGCGATACGGAGGCCTATGCCGCACTGGTCAAAAAATACCAAAAGATGGTGCATGCCTTGGCATTTCGGATGACGGGTTCGCTCGACGACGCGGAGGACCTGACGCAGGAAACATTTTTGCGGGCGTATCGGCAACTCGATGGCTTTCGCGGCGAATCGAAGTTTTCCACTTGGCTTTGTCAAATTGCCGTGAATTTGAGCTTGAACTGGCGCGCGCGTGAGAATCGTCGCGGCAAAGCCCATTCAAAATGGGCCGAGAGTGCGATTGTGGAAAATGATGCGCAGGATGAATTTCCCGATGAATTGTCCCGTCGCGTGCAAGCGGCTTTGAACCGGCTTCCGGCCAAGCAACGGGCTGCCGTCGTGTTGACAATATATGAAAATTGCACTCACGCCGAAGCCGCAAAGCTATTGAACTGCATGGAAACAACGATTTCCTGGCGGGTTTTCGCCGCGCGACAAAAATTGAAACGCTGGCTGAGGCCGATTTCCCATGAACAACTCTGAACTTGATGCAATTTTAAAAAAAACCCGCACACCGGAACCGTCCGGCGAATTCTGGGAACTGTTTCCGCGTCAGATCGTCAGCCGGCTAAATCGGTCACGGGCACAAACGGTCCGGGTTGGACAAAGTTGGTTCCCACGATTGGCCTGGGGATCGGCGACAGCTGTTTGCATCCTGGCGGCATTTGCAATTGGCCACTGGCGAGGGCAGGTGGAAACAAAAACGGCCGCAGAGAATGATATTTTGCAGAACGCGAAATTCGTTCAAGAGACGCTCGCGATGTTTCCGAACCAGGTTTGCGCGATCATGCACGACCAACATGGGTTGAACCTGGTTTTGTCCAGCAGCGGCGATGTGCCGGCTTCGCCGCCGATTTACGTCCGTGTTTGCGATGGGAAAAATTGCTCCTCTTGGGTGACTTTCAGCGGCCAGGAAATTCAGATTGGCAGTCAAAAATTGACCGTGCTGTCCGACGCCCGGGGAGGAATCATTGTGGAAGGAATCCAGTTTGTCTGGTCGAGCGACGGGAAAAATTACACGGAGAAGAATCTGGAAATTGAAGCCAAAAATTTGGGCACAACGTTGTGACCGCATTTTTATGAAAAACCTCTTCCGGCCGTTGGTGTTTTTGTTTTTAACCGCGCATCTTTTTGCGCAAACCAACGCACCCGTGAGACTGGCGCTGATTGCTGGGCATGTCCCCTGATTTCCGTCAAAGGATTTGCCGCCTCGAATTGTCACAACGATTGGGAATGAAACTGTTCAAGACATGGATGTTGTCGGCGCTGGCCAGTTCGTGGATGGTCGCAGCCCCGGCACAGTTGCAGCTCTTGCCCGACAAGGAACCGCAACAGATATTTGCTGGTGATGGGCGGAGAATCACCGTTGTCTGGCACAACACCGGCAGTCAACCGGCAAATGCTGAAATTCACACGCGGGTTTTCCAAACTACTTCGGCGACAGCCGTTCAGCTTGGTGAAGGTTCATGGAAGAAACTTCAAGTGCTGCCGGGACAGACTGTTCTTGAATCGGCGCAACTTGATTTCCCCGACGTAAAGGCGGAAACCACATTCCTCGTTCAATGGTTGGTAGATGCCAATCACGTCATCGGCGTGACCGCTGTCCGGGTTTACCCGACGAATCTGCTCGCAGAATTGAAACCCTTGGCAGAACATCAATCCTTTGGTGTTTTTGACCCGTTGAATCAGCTTAAACCATTGCTGAAGAAAGCCGACGTGGATTTTGTGAATTTGGGCAATTCCGAACTGGAACATTTCCCCGGAAAATTGGCGGTCATCGGGCCATTGGCATCGAGGTCACAGATTTCCGATGGTTTGACCGGCCGGATTAAAGTGCTCGCCAAAAAAGGTGCGGCCGTCGTTTGGCTTCTGCCCCCGAAGCCGGGGGAGGAGCTTCAGCCCTCGTTTTACCTGGTGCCCGAGGGTCGAGGCACCGTCGTGGTGGCGCAAACCAGTTTGGTTTCTGATTTGCGGGAAAATCCGCAGTCGCAACTCCACCTGATTTATTTTTGCCAACTGGCGTTGAATCCGCAACCACCGGCTTTGCCTGATTTACCCCGATGAAAAAGCAAAAGCTTTGCCCAAGTAATTTGGCGAATAGAAAAACCCGCGGCAAATAAAATTATGAAATCAAAACCCATTTTAATTTTGATTTTACTTTTTTCGGCTACGACCATTTTTGCCCAACTGTCAAAACCAGTTACCGTGGCGGTCTATGATTTTTCCGATCTGGATAAGGATTTCCACAACAGTTGGGGCAACAAAGTGACTACGCTGGTCACTGCCGACCTTACTGTAGAAACCAATCTGGTCATGTTGGAGCGCGCTGAATTGAACAAGGCGCTTCAAGAACAGGCTTTTGGTGATTCGGGCATGGTCAATTCGGATGCCGCTGCCAAGATCGGACAAATCACTGGCGCAAAAGTTTTGATTGCGGGGCAAGTATTCGAGACGGGTGAAGATCATGTGGTGATTGTCGCCGACATTATCGGAACAGAAACAGCCCGCCTTTACACTGCAAAAGTAGAAGGCCCTCCGAATGAATTGATGAATTTGACTTCCGAACTTGCGCAGAAAATTTCACAAACAATCAGTCAACAGGCTAAAAACCTTGTGGCAGCGACAGAAGAATCGCACGCGGATCGTTTGGAACGCATTGTCAAGAGCATTAAAGGCGCAAAACGCCCAAGCGTGTCCGTCAGCATTGTTTTTCTTCGGCCAGAGGCCAAAGGCCACAGTGCTGCGTCTGAAGACGAATTCGGGGTGATTTTGCTAAAGGCAGGTTTCACAGTGGTTGACCAGAATTCTGACCAGAAACCGGACGTGTTGATTACCGGCGTTGCCAACTACGATACCGGGGCAAAGCACGGTGAATTGTATTCATGCGGTGGCGAAACGGAGTTGAAAGTTCAGGAGCGGCGAACGGGCAGAATTATTGCTTTTGATCGTCAGGAAAGCGCGGTGACGGATCCCAGCAAAAGAGTCGCAAATAGAGCGGCTCAAGCCAATGCGGTGGATGAACTGGCGGAAAGAATTCTTCCGTTACTGGCACAATGAATTGAAATTTGCCGACAAACTTAGAATTAACAAATTATGAAAATGATTCTAAAATCTATATTGAGGCCCGTGCTGGTTTTATTCGCTGTAACAGCGATTGCGCGTGCGGCAACACCGCCGCTCACCGTGGCGGTCTATGATTTCACTGGCGACGCGGAGGCCAAAAACTACGGCGAAGAGGTAACGGCTTTAGTGACCGCCGACCTCACCACCGAAACCAATCTCGTGACGCTCGAAAGGGCGGAGTTGAACAAGGCGTTGAGCGAACAGGCCTTTGGGGTCTCTGGATTGGTCAGTTCGGATGCCGCTGCCAAAATCGGCCAGATCACCGGGGCAAAAATTCTGGTAGCCGGGCAGGTCATCAAAATTGGAGAGGACCATCTGATAATTATTGCCGACATCATCGGAACGGAAACCGGGCGGCTTTTTGCCGCAAAAGTGGAGGGCGCACCGGATAACCTGGCGGAACTGACTTCCGATTTGAGTCAAAAGATTGCGCAGACCATTATTGCTCAAACCACCAATCTTGTGGCGATGGCGGCAGAATCGCATGAACAACGCTTGGAACAAATCGTCAAAAGCATCAAAGGTCGGAAACGTCCCGCTGTGTCCGTTAATATTGTGTGGCCGAATAGAAGAGGGCACAGCGCCTCTGCCGAAGGCGAATTCGGAATCATACTACTGAAAGCAGGGTTTACCGTTGTGGACGCCAATTCCGACCAGAAGCCTGATGTGGAAATCACTGGTGTTGACGACGTTGGCATGGGCCCTCGCGAAGGCGAATTGATTTCAGCCCGCGTTGTCATTGAGTTAAAAGTCCAGGAGCGGCGAACCGGTGACATAATAACTTACGATCGCCAGGAAAGCACTGCCACCGACGTCACCCTAGCGAGTGCCGACAGGCTGGCCCAGGTGAACGCGGCGGATGCACTGGCCGAACGCGTTTTGCCACTGCTAGCGAAATGACGCGGTCATTCTAAGGAAAAATATGAAAATAATCATAGCGGTCATTTTGACGATGTCGCTGGCCAGCGTGATGGCCCGTGCCGTACCGCAACAGCCGCTCACTGTGGCTGTCTATGATTTTACCGGAGGCAACGATACGGAGGATTACGGCGGCAAGGTGACGACGCTCATCACCGCCGATCTCACCACCGAAACCAATCTGGTGATGGTCGAGCGCGCGGAATTGGACAAGGCGTTGAGTGAACAGGCCTTTGGCGTTTCGGGCATGGTCAGTTCGGACGCCGCTGCGAAAATCGGCCAGATCACCGGGGCCAAGGTCCTGGTTGTTGGTCAGGTCATCAAGACCGGCGAAAATCATCTGGTCATTGTCGCGGAGATTATCGGAACAGAAACCGCGCGGCTTTTTGCGCCGAAAGTGGATGGCCCGGCTGACAATTTACTGGAGCTGACTTCCGAGTTGAGCCGGAAGATCGCCCAGACCATCAACGATCAGGCTACAAACCTCGTGATGCCGGCGGAAGAATCTCACGAAGCCCGTCTGGAGCGCATCATCAAAGGCATTCACGGTACGAACCGTCCCACGGTGTCCGTACACATAACCCAATATAACCGGTATGGGCAGCGTTGGCCGGATGGTCTGGTGGAAAATGAATTCGGCGCCATTTTGCTGAAAGCGGGTTTCAAGGTGGTGGACGAAAATTCCGACCAGAAGCCCGATGTCGAAATCACCGGGGAAGCGGTTACCAGTTGGGGAGAAGCCACGCCGCGACGCGGCGGGTTGCTATCCATCAATGCCTCGCTCGACCTGAAAATCCGGGAACGTAAGACGGGCAAAATCGTTGCTTTCGATCGTCAGGAAAGCACTGCGACCGGCGTCGGCGAAGTGGTGGTCAACAAAATGGCCCAAGTGAACGCGGCGGATGCACTGGCAGAAAGAGTTCTTCCGCTGCTGGCGCAGCCGGATTCAACAAAATAACGATATGAAATTAAAATTCATTTCCATTCTGGCATTGACGTTGATCACCGACGCAGTCGTCGCCGCCGACATGCCGCCGGTTTCAGTTGCCATTTTTGATTTCCAGTCGCCTTATCGGGTGCGACTGCGAAACGACATAGGATTGGTTTCTTCATTGCTGACGGCAGATTTATCGTCCAATCCACGACTCACTCTGGTTGACCGCGCGGAGCTAGACAGAGTTTTGAAGGAACAGGCCTTTGGCTTGTCCGGCGATATTTCGCCTGAAACGGCGGCAAAAATCGGACGGCTGGTCGGTGCAAAAATTTTGGTGACTGGGCAAATTTTCAGCGTGGGCGACACGGTGGGGACCGATGTGGGGAAAGAGGGCGCTCAAAGCGCAATCGTAATCGTCGCCCGCGTCATTGGAACAGAAACAGGGCGGATTTTCGCGCAACGGGAACAAGGCGCGCGGGAAAATCTGGTGAAAATGGCCGATGATTTGTCCGCAAAAATTTCAGAAACCATCACCAACCAATACACCAATCTTGTTGCCGCCGAATCTGTTTCAACGACTCAACAAATTCAGGACATTATCAGCAAACTTCCGGCTAAACCGCGCCCGGCGGTTTCCGTTCAAATTTCCGAACAATTTCTCAATGCCAAAAAGCCCGGCCAGACGTTGCAAATGGAATTGGGGGCAGTATTCAAAGAAGCCGGGTTCGAAGTCGTTGACGAAAATTCGGACAAACGGCCGGACATTCTCGTTACCGGCAGCGCCACAAGCTCCGTGAACGGAAAAGGCCATGACGGATTGATTTCCTCATCCGCAACTTTGAACATCAAAGCGCAAGACCGCCTGACGGGAAAAATTTTGTTTCTCGACCGGCAGGACAGCGCCGCAGTTGACCTCAACCGGCAAATGTCCGCGAAAAAAGCGTTGCAAGACGCAGCGGACAGGCTGGCCGCCAAGTTGATTCCCACGCTCGCGCAATGACGACGTGAATTTCATTCAACAAATAAAACATTCAAAATTATGAAAACATTACTGAAATCCGCGTTAGCAGCCACGCTCGTTCTGCTTGCCGGTAAAATGCTTGCTGGCGAACCCATTCTCACCGTCGCGATCTTTGATTTTGAATCACAGGGCGAAGACGCGCGCGATCTTGGCAAACAGGTTGCCGCGCTGGTTGACGCCAACTTGTCCGCGGCGCCAAACATCATTACCGTCGAACGCGCGGAACTGGAAAAGGTCCTCGGCGAACAGGAGCTGGGCTTGTCCGGCACCGTCACCTCGGACAGCGCGGCGAAAGTTGGCAGTCTGACCGGTGCGAAAGTACTCGTGACCGGGCGTGTCTTCGACGTGAACGATCAAAGAATCATCGTGGCCAAGGTCATCGGCAGCGAAACCGGCCGCGTTTATGGAGAAATGGTGGAAGGCCCATCAGCGGGGTCGATTGTCGATTTGTCGGCGGCTTTGGCAAAAAAAATTACCGGGGTGATTTCCAGCAATGGGGAAACACTCGTGGCCAAAACCGAGTCGCGCGAGTACCAGGTTGCGAAAATCAAGAGCGCGTTGGGCGGCAAAAAGCTTCCTGCCGTTTCCGTGAAAATCGCCGAGCAACATTTCGGGCGATTTATCATTGATCCGGCGGCGCAGACCGAGCTGTCGCTGATTTTGCAACAGTGTGGTTTCACGGTCGTGGACGACCTTTCCACCAACAAGGCGGACGTGGCCATTACCGGCGAAGCGTTCAGCGAATTTGGAATGCAAAAAGGCAACTTGAAAAGCTGCCGCGCGCGGATTGAAATCAAGGCGCGTGATGTAGCGAGCGGAAAGCTTTTGGACATTGACCGTCAAACCAGCGTCGCGGTGGATTTGGCCGAACATGTCGCGGCCAAGACTGCACTACAAAATGCGGCGGATGAACTGGCGGAACGCATGATTCCAAAACTGGCATCACAATGACATGGCTTTGTTTTTTAAGCCCCCAATCCGTTAGCTGCGCGGTGAAACTGGTTATGCTGCTTTTTGATTGGTTCAAGCTTGTGTTCGGGCACGGGTGATTGGAAGATTCATCTCCGAATCAATCCGCTGCAACTGCAACAATAGTTTTTAATTATGGAACCGAAAGCACTGACTACCCTGATCCAAACCCTCATCGCGGCGGTGGAGAAACGAATCCCGGAATATCTCGCGGTTGAGGCGGACCAAAAACTCAACGACGGGAACTGTGCCCTGTGCATCGTGGATGCCGCCGGCGGCGTGCGTGGAAAAATGTTCGGGACCGACAAAATCCGGCAGCGCCAGTGCTTTCGTGTCGCCTGGACCAAGGCAAGCCAGGTCTGGATCACCGGTTACAGGACAGGCGAGTATGAAAAACTGGTGTTTACCGGCAAAGTGGATGAGAAGCAGTTCGGAATCATCCGGCCGGATTTTATCGGCTGGGAAGGCGGCCAGCCCATCGTCGTTAACGCTCAAACAAAATTGTCCGCCGGATTCAGTGGTTTTCGCGGCACCTGCGACCTGGAGATCGTCCAAAAGGCCGTTGCCGACGTGATGGGCCGAACGTAAAGAGCGATTATCAGCCTGTTAAAAAATTCCTTTCTTGTAGGAGACGAGGTGACGAGTCTCAAACTTCCTTGGATTTTGAATGCCGAGTCAGAGACTCCTCACGTCGTCTCCTACTTTTTTAAGGACCGTTATAGCGGCAATGACGGAATTACCATGGCCATCGCTCCTTCCTGGCTGTCTGGATGGCCCGTTTGATCGCCAGCGAATCAATACGGCCGAATTCAGCGATTTAAACTCTTGCGTTGCTTGGCGTAGCTGATGCGTTTGGCGGGTGAAGGTTTGCCGTCCTTGGCCGCTGGTGAGCCGTCAAGCGCGCGTTTGAGTTCCTTGATCTGGTCGCGGAGCAGGGCGGCCTTCTCGAATTGCAATTCCTCGGCCGCTTTGAGCATTTCCGTTTCCAGTTCACTGATGGTTTCTGTCAGGTCCACATCCATGGCGGCGTCTTTGAGCACCGAGGCGCCGGCTTCACGTTTCGATTCGTAAACGGCCAGGCTCTCCTCCACCGCGCGGCTGACACTCCGCGGTGTGATGTGGTGCTCCGTGTTGTAGGCGATTTGTTTTTGGCGGCGATATTCGGTAACGGCAAGGAATCTTTTGATGCTGTTAGTCATCACGTCGGCGTAGAGAATCACTTCGCCGTTGAGATGGCGCGCCGCGCGGCCCGAGGTTTGAACCAGGCTCGTTTCGCTGCGGAGAAAACCTTCCTTGTCCGCGTCCAAAATCGCTACGAGCGAGACTTCCGGTAAATCCAGACCTTCGCGCAGCAGGTTAATGCCGACCAGCACGTCGAATTCGCCCTTGCGCAACGAGCGCAGGATTTCGACGCGTTCGATGGCGTCAATCTCGCTGTGAAGATACTGGACGTTCACGCCGATGCCGCGGAGGTAATCGGTCAATTCTTCGGCGGTGCGTTTGGTGAGCGTCGTCACCAGCGTGCGTTCCTTGAGGTCGGCGCGCTTGCGGCATTCCTCGATGAGATCGTCAATCTGGCCCTTGAGCGGTTTGAGTGTGACTTTCGGATCAATCAGTCCCGTCGGGCGGACGACGAGTTCCACGACGCCGGGTCGCTCTGTAGGAGACGACGTAAGGAGTCTCTGGCTGATTTCGGATTTCGGATTTCGGATTTCGGCCCTTTCAATTTGAGCCTCCTCACGTCGGCTCCTACCAGCGAAACTTTCCCGTGACCATTCCAGTTCCCGTTGGGACGGCGTGGCGCTCACGTAAATCGTCTGGCCTTGCATCGCCTGAAATTCCGTGAACTTCAGCGGGCGATTATCCAGCGCACTCGGCAGGCGGAAACCGTACTCGACCAGGACCGTCTTGCGCGAGCGGTCGCCCTCGAACATCGCGCCGATTTGCGGCACGGTCGCGTGCGATTCGTCAATCACCAGCAGATAATCGTTTGGAAAGAAATCTATGACGGTTGCCGGCCGCGAGCCGGGCGGTCGGCCGGCGATGTGGCGCGAATAGTTTTCAATGCCCGAACAAACACCCATTTCCTCCATCATTTCCAGGTCAAACTCCGTGCGCTGCTTGATGCGCTGGGCTTCGAGCAGCTTGCCGTTTTTCTCAAACCAGACAATGCGCTCGCGCAATTCCTCGCGGATCGCCAGGGCGGCGCGCTTCATCTTGTCGGAAGTGGTGACGAATTGTTTACCCGGGAAGATGGTCACGGCGTCGAGCGATTCGGTTTTGCTTCCCGTCAAAGGCTCGAAGCGCGTCAGCCGCTCGATTTGCTCGCCGAAAAATTCGACGCGCAGGCCGTCCTCGCGTCCCGCGGGCCGGACTTCCACCGTGTCACCGCGCACACGGAAATGGCCGCGCTCGAAAGCAATGTCGTTGCGGTCATACTGCAAATCCACCAGGCGCGTGAGGAGTTGTTCGCGCGAAATTTCCTGGCCGACGCGAATCGGAATGACCATCGCCTCGTAATCCTCCTTGCTGCCGATGCCGTAAATGCACGACACGCTGGCGACGACGACGACATCGCGCCGCGAGAAAAGCGAACTCATGGTCGAGAGCCGCAGCCGCTCGATCTCTTCGTTCCGGCTGGAATCCTTCTCGATGAAGGTGTCGGTGCGCGGGATGTAAGCCTCGGGCTGGTAATAATCGAAATAGCTGACGAAGTATTCAACGGCGTTGTTTGGGAAAAAGCCTTTGAACTCGGCATAAAGCTGCGCCGCCAACGTCTTGTTGTGCGAGATGACGAGCGTGGGTTTATCCACGTTTTTGATGACGTTCGCGATGGTGAAGGTCTTGCCGGAGCCGGTCACGCCGAGCAGCGTCTGATGTTGCGCGCCAGACAAAATGCCGTCGGTCAGCTTCGCAATCGCTTGCGGCTGGTCCCCCGCGGGTTTGAACGGCGCGACAAGATTAAACATGCAAGATGAAGGTAGGAGGGCAATGCGTCAGAGTCAATGAAGCGCCGTCCCGGCAGGGATTTGATTTGGCTGTTGTAGCGTCGGCGCTGTGCGCCGATTTCGAGCCACAGGCTCGACACTACAAAGCTTCTTTTTGCTGGAAAGTCCGGTTAGGCTGTTTCCCAGTGAAACCCGATTCTTGGCGTCACGGGGTTACGCCCTACCAATGGCTGGTGCTTTTCGTCGCGTGGCTTGGTTGGGTGTTCGACTCGATGGACTCCACGATTTACGCGCTGGTCCTGCAACCCGCGCTGCACGAACTCATGCATTCGCCCGGCAGCGGACCCGTCACCACCGATGTCATCGGCTGGTACGGTGGAATCATTTTCTCCATTTTTCTGATTGGCTGGGCGATTGGCGGAGTCCTGTTCGGTGTTCTGGCGGATCGGTTTGGCCGGGCCAAAACGCTGGTTTTCACCATCCTGATTTACGCGCTATTCACCGGCATGGCGGCCTTGTCGCAAACCTGGTGGCAACTGGCGCTCTTCCGGTTCATCACGGCGCTCGGCATCGGCGGCGAATGGGCGGCGGGTGCGTCGCTTGTGGCCGAGGTGTGGCCCGAGAACAAACGCACCAGGGCCGCCGGTCTGCTGCAATCAGCCTGGGCCGGCGGATTTCTGGCGGCGGCGGTGCTCAGCCTGCTCCTGCGCAACTTTGGCTGGCGACCCATGTTCGTGGTCGGCATCGCCCCGGCCATCGTTGCGGTCTTCGTTTTCCTGTGGGTCCGGGAACCGGAACGCTGGGTGAAAGCGCACGCCGAAGAACAACGAACCGGCGGGACGCGTCCATCAAAACTGGCGGAGCTGTTCGCGCCGGGGTTGGCGCGCGCCACCTGGGTTGGCTCCGGGCTGGCGTTTGTCGCTGTCTTCGGTTTGTGGGGTGCAACGAACTGGACGCCAACGCTCATTCGCGCTTTGCCGGATCTTCACGGTCTGAGTGCTTCCGAACTCACGAGTCGCGTCAGCTACGCAACCATGCTGCTGAACGTCGGCGCGCTGGCCGGTTATCTCAGTTTCGGTCCGCTGGCCGATCGTGTGGGCCGACGGCGCGTTTTTGCCCTGATGTGTCTCGGCAGCCTGGTGATGTTGCCGGTCACCTTTCTGACGCCGCGAACCTATGGCCAGGTACTGCTGTTGTTGCCGTTGTTGGGTTTTTTCAACAACGGCCTCTTCGGTGGCTTCCCGATTTACCTGCCGGAATTGTACCCGACGCGGATTCGCGCGACCGGCGCCGGCTTTTGCTTCAACATCGGTCGCGTGCTGGCCTCCGCCGGGCCGTTTGTGATGGGCTATCTGGTCACAGTGTTGGGCAGCTTCGGCCTCGCCGCCAGCGCTGTGGCGTTGATTTATCTCGTCGGACTGCTGATCTTGCCCTTTGCACCTGAAACCAAAGGTCAACCGCTTCCGGCATGAAACGGATGGAATTGGTTTTTGGTTGAATTGGTTGTCGGCTTCCCTAAATTTCCGCCTTCATTTGAACCATGAAAACAGTCATCGCATCGGCGGTTTTGGTTTCGTCTTTGATTATGTCACGCGCTGAAATGATGTCTCCCATTCCCCTCTGGCCCAACGGCGCGCCCGGCGGGCTCGGCACTCGGCCGCAGGATATTCCCACCCTCACACCGTACTTACCCGATGCAACCAACGCCACGGGCGCAGCGATGGTCATTTGCCCGGGCGGCGGTTACGAACACCTTGCGCCGCACGAAGGCAATGATTACGCACTCTGGCTCAATCAACATGGTGTCACTTGTTTTGTGCTGAAATACCGGCTCGGTTCGAGTGGTTATCATTACCCGGCGGAATTTCAGGATGTGACCCGTGCCCTGCGCTGGACCCGCGCTCACGCGGCGGATTACAAAATTGACCCACATCACATCGGCATCATGGGGTCGTCGTCGGGCGGGCACTTGGCGGCAACATTGCTGACGCATTTTGATTCGGGGAATACGAACTCGGACGACCCGATTGAGCGGCGGAGTTCACGGCCGGATTTGGGCATTCTTTGCTATGCGGTCATCACCATGGGCGAGTACACTCACCAGGGCTCGAAGGACAATCTGCTCGGCAAACATCCGTCAGGGAAACTGATAAAGCTGCTTTCCAACGAATTGCAGGTGAAAACCAATACGCCGCCGTGTTTCATCTGGTGCACTTACGAGGACAAGACTGTGCCGATGGAAAACAGCCTGATGTTCGCCGTGGCGCTGCGGAAAAATCATGTGCCCTTCGATTTGCACATCTACCAGAAGGGCGGCCACGGCATGGGGTTGAAGGACAAACCGCCGTTCACGCATCCGCATCCGTGGGCCGCTGATTGTTTGTACTGGTTAAAAGCACAGGGGTGGGTGAAGGAATAAATCCGCCACCAAGGCACAAAGCGCCGTAGGCGCGAAATATTTGTAGTCCCGGCAACCGATGAGGCAAGGCCCCGTCAGGAGCGAAATCGGAAAATGCCATTTGACAAAGCACAATAAAGACGCTAAAAAGACGATATGACGACTTTAACCATTACCAAAGCCCGCGCGAATCTTTCCGACTTGCTGGAAAAGGCCAAACGGGGCGAGGACATCGGTATCATGTCCGGCGACCAGATCGTGGCGCTGCGGCCCGTGACTGTTTCCTCGGATGATTACGCGTGGCGGGAATACGGTGTGACGCCGGCGGAATTGGAACGGTTCGAGAAACGGATGGAACGGAAAATTTCGGTGGAGCGGAAACGTGGGAAAATCAAACGGTTTTCCGGCAACCTGGAAAAGGATTTGGCCGATTGAAACCGCTGGAATTGAGCGAGTCGTTCCGCAGCCGCGTCCGTCTGTATCCGAAAGCGACGCGCCGGAAAATCGGAGCGGCATTGCGGCAATTGGAGCAGGATTTCGGACAGCCGCACGCTCATCGAGGGTTGGGCATTCGCCGGTTGACGGGGAACTTTTTTGAAATCCGCGTCGGCCTGGACCTCCGGCTGGTTTTTCAAAACCGTGCCGGGTCGCTTTTGTTTCTGATGGCCGGCAGCCACGACGAAATTCAGAAGTTCCTGCGCGGCATTTAACGCAAAGACGCCAAGTCGCAAATCGGAACAGGAATTGCTTATCGCAAAAGTAGCTGGTGTTGAAGAGCGTATGGGGTACAGGAAAAATTAAGCAAAAATTTAAATTATATTGTCTGAATTAGCTCCATTTTCGATTACGCCTGACGCCGAAGATTACATTCGGAGTCGGTTGAATGCGATGCCGCAGGATGCAGATCCGGTAATCGTCCGGGAAACTAAATTGGGTGAACCGCTTGACGGACGTGGTAAAAAGATTCGTTGGTGGTATGAAGGTGAGAATTTCCTTGTTTGTTATTTCCTTCCAGCCGAGAAGCCACAAACAGAACAGATCGAATTGCTCGGACGGAGTGTATCAATAACACCAGAGGCATTGAAGCAACTGGCGGGACAAACATTAACGCTTCGTCGGGTGAATCCAGCTTATGGTTTGGTAAATGTTCCACGATACGTTCTGATCGCAGATTCTGCACCAGATGTTTCGCTTGAAACCGAAGACCGGACAAAAAGCAATTTTTCAATTGCTGCTCTTACCGTTTTGGGTGGTTTTTGTGGCATGGGAATTATTTGGATAATAATTTGTATCGTCGCCCCATTGTTAAAAATTCCAGAAAGCAAATTCTTGCCGTTAATTTTTCCGTCATTCATAACCAGCTGGATTGTCAGCGCAATAGTTAGTTTCTATTTCTTCCGATCAGTTTTCAATGCGAATGGCAGGACGAAATATGTCCAAGAACAAATGGAGGGAAAATATGTGGGATATGGCGGCTTGAGCAGTCAATTAAATTGGTGGCTTTTTATTGGAATACCGACGCCACTGATAATTACTTTAGTGCTGATTCTTGAACAATTCGCTCGAAACGTCGGACAAGAAACTGCGGTTGTATTTGTGGCAATTATGATGGTAGGTGTTCCGGTCATGTATTTTTCTGACCGAATTCCTCGACGGATAGTCATTCGTCTCGGTCTTTTGGGTTGGGTTTTAACGATTATTGGTGGCTATTGGTATTTCAAAACGCATGGGCCTTGATTTATTTTATTCCCGCTTGCCATTCTTCGCATTTCCGCTATTCTTAATACTGCCTGAACGCCGCGTGTGCGGATGTTCATTAAGGCTGAGAAAAAGCAGTTAACCAACAACCTAACAGTCAACCCCGAAGTATTTCTGGGTCAACCTCCGTTGCCGTTTGCAGCGTCGGTAGTTAGGCAATGGAGCTTCGGTTCCCGCCGTTTGGGTCCCCAAGTTCCCGCAGATCAAATACAGTTATGCTCACCATGGAAGAAGCCATGAAGCAAACCGGCTCGCTGCCGTTTGCCGCAGGCAATATCGTCAAAGGCCACATCATCGAAGTCCGCCCCAAGGAAGTGCTGGTGGACATCGGCTACAAGAGTGAGGGCGTCATCCCCGCCCAGGAATTTGAAGACATCAAAGCCGTCAAAGTCGGCGACGAAATTGATGTCCTCATCGAAAAGCTCGAAAACAAGGAAGGCACAGTCGTGCTTTCGCACGAGAAGGCCGAGTTCAAACGCAACTGGGAGCGCATCCTCACGATTTGCAATGAGGGCGGCACGATCCAGGGCAAGGTCAAATCGGTCGTCAAAGGCGGGCTGGTCGTCAACATCGGCGTCGAGGCGTTTTTGCCCGCGTCGCAGATTGACATCATTACGCCGAAAAACCTCGCGTCGTTTGTCGGCAATACCTACGAGTTCAAGGTTGTCAAAATCAATCAGGACCGGCAGAACATTGTGCTGTCGCGCCGTGAACTCATCGAGCAGGAACGCTCCGAGAAGCGCGCCAAACTGCTCGCCGAAATGGTGCCCGGCGACATCCGCAAGGGCACGGTCAAGAACATCACCGATTTCGGCGCGTTCATTGACCTCAACGGCATTGACGGCCTGCTGCACATCACCGACATGAGCTGGGGCCGTATCGCGCATCCGTCGGAGCTGTTGAAGGTCGGCCAGGAAATTGACGTGGTGGTGCTGGACGTGAACAAGGAAAAGGAACGCGTCAGCCTCGGTCTCAAGCAGAAGATGGCCAATCCGTGGGACAACATCGAAACGAAATTCCCCGTCGGCGCGCGGGTCAAGGGCAAGGTCGTCAACCTCGTGCCCTACGGCGCGTTTGTGCAGCTCGAACCGGGCGTGGAAGGCCTCGTGCACATTACCGAGCTTTCCTGGACGAAACGGGTGGCCAAACCCAGCGACATGCTCAAGGTGGACCAGGAAATTGAAGCGATTGTTCTGGGCATCAACCGCGAGGAACAGAAAATTTCCCTCGGCATCCGCCAGTTGGAAAGCAATCCGTGGGACACCGCCGAAACCAAATACGCCGTCAAAACCCGCGTCAAAGGCAAGGTGCGCAACCTCACCAGCTACGGCGCGTTTGTGGAGTTGGAGGAAGGCATTGACGGCATGATTCACGTGTCCGACATCTCGTGGACGCGCAAAATCAATCATCCGTCCGAAATCCTCAAGAAAGGCGACGAAGTCGAGGCGGT
Source organism: uncultured bacterium (assembly GCA_963723125.1). Classification (GTDB taxonomy): domain Bacteria; phylum Verrucomicrobiota; class Verrucomicrobiia; order Limisphaerales; family UBA11358; genus UBA11358. The sequence continues at coordinate 133,573 of CAVRPQ010000005.1, read as the reverse complement.
CGTGCTGGAAGTGGACCGCCCGAACCAGCGCATCGCGCTCGGCATGAAACAACTCGGCGAAGACCCATGGGAGAACATTGACAAGCTCTACAAGGTCGGCGACGTGGTCCAGGGCAAGGTCACGAAGCTCGCCAGTTTCGGCGCGTTCGTCGGCCTGCAACATGAGATTGACGGCCTCGTACACATCTCGCAGGTGAGCGAGGAACGCGTGGACAAGATCAAGAACGTGCTCAAGGTCGGGCAGGATGTCACCGCGCGCGTCATCAAGATTGACAAGGGTGAACGCCGCATCGGCCTGTCCATCAAGGCCGCCAGTTACTCGGACGAGCAGCTCAAGGAAGAACAGAAAATGCTCGACTCGCTCAAGCCCGGCGAAGACCTCGTGGCGTTGCAGCACGCCTTCGATGCCGCCGACGAGGCGAAGCAGGACGCAAAGGAATAACCGCTGCTGTCAAAATTCATTCGCACAGGCGGGCCGCAATGGCCCGCCTGTTTTATTTTCTTCGGAGGGACGAGTTATACGCACTAGTGTCCAGTTAAGGGGGACGGTCGGCGCGCAAAAAGCCTGCAAGCCAAGGGATTGGTCGATTTGAGGGATGTGATCGATTCGGAGTTGGAAGGCGATATAAATCGCTCATGCCTGTCTCCAAACCTGCCCTCTCTCAAGTCCTCAGTGGTCTACATCCGCAAGCGTTTTCCCGGTGTGTGGAACGCTTTCCCATGCAGCGGGCCTCCCGCAGCTTCTCAGCCTACGATCACTTCCTGGCGTTGTGCTTCGGGCAACTGACCTACCGGGAAAGTTTGCGCGACATTGTCGCGTGTCTGAACAGCCGTCCACACGTGTTGTATCACTTGGGGTTTCGCGGTCGGATCACGCGGACCAATGTGGCCTATGCCAACGAGCATCGGGACTGGCGCCTGTTTGCGGCGGTGGCCGAAGTGCTGATCCGTCGGGCGCAGCAACTCTATCAGGAGGACCTGAGCGATCCGGATTTGCCCCAAGTGGCCTTCGCGTTGGACAGTTCGATCATCCACTTGAGTTTGAAACTCTTTCCCTGGGCTTACTGGGCGCGCTCCTGTGCCACCGGCCTCAAACTCCACACGATGGTGTCGCTGCGCGGCAACATCCCCACCTGGTCAGCCATCACCGAAGCCTCATTTCCAGATATGAAAATGCTCGATCACATCCCGGTCCAGCCGGGGGCTTTTTATATCATGGACCGAGGGTATCTGGATTTTACGCGGTTGATTCGGCTGCACGAGTGCGGGGCCAGGTTCGTGGTGCGCAACAAAGCCAACGTCCGCTTTTATGTGGTCGACGCTTGCCCGGTGGACAAGCGCACCGGACTGCGCTGCAACCAAACGATCCGGCTGAAAAGTTCCTGGTCCAAGCACGTGTATCGGTGGCCGCTGCGCAGAATCCACTTTCGCGATGAACAGGAATCTCGCTCCTTGGTCTTCCTGACCAACGATTTTGATCTGCCGGCGGCGGTCATCTGCGAACTCTATCGGCGCCGTTGGCAAGTGGAGTTGTTTTTCAAATGGATTAAACAGCACCTGCGCATCCGCAATTTCTTCGGCCGCTCGTGCAACGCAATCCACTGCCAGATCTGGACGGCCATCTGCACCTACCTCTTGGTGGCCATCGCCAAAAAGCAGATCCAGTCCCCCAAAAGTCTCTACCAAATCCTGCAAATCCTGAGCGTGAGCGCATTTGAACAACTGCCACTGTCTGAACTGCTTGGGAAAACCTCGCCCTCACAAAACCCCGCCGAAACACAAAATACCCCATGCTTATTGGGTTTTTAACTGGACACTAGTGAGTTATACGAGTCCCTGAAATAATCGGGGATTGGGACTCGTGTAACTCGTCCCTCCCGCTTATTTCAGCAACGACTTGTGCCGGTAATGCAAAATCTTGAATTCCGGTTCGTCGCGGATTTCCTCGGCCAGCACGAATTTTTCCTCAAACGGCGGAAAGAAAGTATCACCCGGCACCTCGCGTTTGACCAGCGTCAGATAAAGGTCGGAACAACGGGGCAGGGCCTGCTCGTAAATCTGCGCACCGCCGCAGATAAAAATGTCGTTCGGAAATTCCAACGGATTCAGCCTGTCCAGCGAATTGAAAATCAAAATCTCCGTCTTCTGGTTTTTCTCCAGTTTGGTGAAGTGAAACTGGTAGGCGCGCTTGAGATAACGCCCGCCGCGCCACTCGTGGTACTGTCCGAAAATTTCCGGATGCGTTTTGATGAGCCGCTGCGGATGCTGCGTGAGAATCATGTTTTTGCGGTTAAGCAATGGTTTCCCCAAACTCTCAAATGTCTTGCGTCCCATCACGACGATGTTGCCCAGCGTCATCTTTTTGAACCACTTGAAGTCCTCCGGCAGGTGCCACGGGATTTTACCGTCCGCGCCAATCACGCGGTTCAGGGACATGGCGGCAATGGCCTTAAAGTGTTTCACGGGCGAAGTTTTAACGCAAAGCCGCAACACCGCAAAGTATCTTTACCTTTTTGTGTCTTTGCGTTGGAAATCTTTCTATACGGCAATCGGCGCCTTGATGGCCGGGTGCGGGTCGTAACCTGCCAGCTCGAAATCCTCGAATTTGAAGCCGTCAATTTTTTTCACCGCTGGATTGATTTTCATTTGTGGTAACGGACGCGGTGTGCGGCGCAATTGTTCGTGAGCTTGGTCCAAATGATTTTTATAAAGATGCAAATCACCGAACGTATGGACAAAATCGCCTGGCTTCAGGTCGCACACTTGGGCGATCATCCGGGTGAGCAGGGCGTAACTGGCGATGTTGAACGGGACACCGAGGAACAAATCCGCGCTACGCTGGTAAAGCTGGCAGCTCAACTCGCCATCGAGCACGTAGAATTGGAACAGCGCGTGGCAGGGGGCCAGCCGCATCTGGTCCAGTTCACCCGGATTCCAAGCCGTGACGATGTGCCGCCGGCTGTCAGGATTTTTTTGGATCTGCGCGATCACGTCGTCAATCTGGTTGATAGAATGGCCGTCGGGCGTGCGCCAATCACACCATTGTGCGCCGTAGATGCGGCCAAGACTGCCGTCCGGGTCCGCCCACTCGTCCCAGATTGTCACGCCATGCTCGTGGAGATATTTGACATTCGTGTCGCCGCGCAGGAACCAGAGCAATTCGTAAATGATGGATTTCAGGTGCAGCTTTTTTGTCGTGAGCACGGGAAAACTCTGGCGCAAGTCGAATCGAGCCTGTGCGCCGAACACCGAATACGTGCCCGTGCCGGTGCGGTCGGCCTTGAATTTGCCGTGTTCCAGCACGTGCCGCAACAAGTCGAGGTATTGAATCATCGCGGGAAAAATTTAACCGCGAAACAGATGAAAAGAAATCCTCTAATTTGAACACGGCGAAATTTGCTTGCCCAAGGATACAGTTACACTGCCTATTTGTCGTCATGCGTGAATTGCCTCACACCCATCATTGTTTCGTCTGCGGCGAAAGCAACGCCGTCGGACTCAAACTGCGTTTTACGACCGACGGGCGCGTCGTGCAAACGCGCTTCCGGTTGCGCGCCGCGCACATTGGTTTCCGCGGCGTCGTGCACGGCGGCATTTTGACGACGGTGCTGGACGAAATCATGGTCTGGGCGTGCGCGGTGCCGACAGGGCGGTTCGCATTTTGCGCAGAGTTGAACGTGAGGTTCCTGAATCCCGTGCGGCCGGACGACGAAATCATCGCCACCGGCGAGTTGCTGGCGAACCGCAGGAACCGGATTTTCGAGGCCAAGGGGGCGTTGGCCGATCCCTCCGGCCGGATTTTTGCCGTGGCCACGGGTAAATTTCTGCCGATTCCGAAAGGTGATTTGACGGGCATGATGACCGATTTGATTGGCGACACCAGTTGGTTGAGAGACGGCGCTGACTCGCAGCCACCGGCGTGAGGGCATGTTGCCCAAAAGAAACGGAGAACGCCAAAGGTAGGGCGCGTCACTCCGTGCGCGCCGGTTCTTTCGCAAATTGGATGGTTTTTCACGGTCCAGCGGCGCGCACGGAGTGACGCGCCCTACCTGAACCGATTTGGGCAACACACCCGTAAGGAGGCGGAATTCGTTCGGGAATTACCGTCATTTGTCCGCCTTGCTACCTCGGCGGCTACTTTTGACCGGCAATTAATCATGATTGTCGAAATGCGTTGCGGAAAGTAGTCTGTAGGTGAATTGACTCAATGCGCATCCTCGCCCTCGACCACGGAACCAAACGCATCGGCGTTGCCGTCAGCGACGAAACCAAAACCATCGCGCAACCGTTGGAATACATCTCCGCCGAGCCGTTCGCGGATTTTCTGGTGCGACTGAAAAAACTGCTTGTTGAAAAGGAGGTTGACCTGGTGCTCATCGGCCTGCCGCGCAACATGGACGGCAGTTACGGTCCGGCGGCACAAAAGGTACAGGCATTCGTCGCAATATTGCACAACGCCATCACCGTCCCGATCAAGATGTGGGACGAACGGCTGACGTCGGCACAGGCAAACCGGATTTTGATTCAGGGCAAGGTCCGGCGCGATCAGCGCAAAGAGAAGGTGGATAAAATGGCGGCGGCGATCTTGTTGCAAAGCTATCTTGATGGTAAAACGTGAAACGTGACGCGTGACGCAATTTGCGAAAGTCTTCTTGTTTCACTTTTCACGAATCACGGCATGAAATTCAAACTGACCATCGCCTACGACGGCACGGCTTACGAAGGCTGGCAGACGCAAAAGATCGGCACCGGTGTCCAGCAAAAAGTCGAAGCGGCGTTGGCGAAATTGTTTCCCAGCCGGCCTATTGTCCACAGTTCCAGCCGCACGGACACGGGCGTGCACGCGCTCGGCATGGTGACACATTTTGAAGTGCCGCGGGCTGAATTCAAAATGACGGTGCGCAAACTGGCGCTGGCCATCAATGCCTGGTTGCCGGAAGACGTCCGCGTGCTTTCGGCCGCGCGCGCGCCGGAAAAATTTCATGCGCGCTTCGATGCCGGCGGAAAACAATACCGCTATTTTGCCTGGAATCATCCGGCGATGAACCCGTTGCTCCGGCAAACAGCCTGGCACGTACCACGCCCGCTGGATTTGAAGGTGATGCGGGTGGCCGCAAAATTATTTATTGGACGGCACGACTTCCAATCGTTTGCGGCCAACCCGGGTTACAAGAAGAAATCCACTGTCCGGCGCCTGGCGCGTTGTGAGATCAAAAGAACCGGTCCTTTGCTGACGTTCATCGTTGAGGGCGATGGGTTCCTTTACAAAATGTGCCGGGGCGTCGTTGGCACGCTGGTGCAGGTCGGTTTAGGCAAATTTTCACCGCCGGAAATCAGGCGGATGCTGGCCAGGAAAGATCGGCGCGTGGCCGGCATGACGGCGCCGGCACACGGATTGGTGTTGTGGAAGGTGTTTTACAAAAAGTCAATAGTTCGCACTCAGTAGTCAGTAGCCAACCAACTATTAACTACTGACTGCTAACTACTGACTCGTATGAACATCGTCCTGGTTGAACCGGAAATTCCACCCAATACAGGTAATGTGGCGCGGCTCTGCGCGGCCACGAGGACCGCGTTGCACCTCGTCGAGCCGTTCGGTTTCAAGCTTGATGACGCGCAACTCAAGCGCGCCGGCATGGACTACTGGCAACACGTCGAATGGCATCGCTGGAAAAACTGGCGCGCATTTGAATCAGTTCACAGAACCGATGCCGCCAGGTTTTGGTTCATCGAATCGAAAGGGCCAAAGATTTACACGGAAGCAAAATTTTTGCCGGGCGATTATCTGATTTTCGGCCGGGAAACGGCCGGATTGCCGAAGTCCTTGCTGGAACAAAATCGCGAACGCTGGTTGCGGATTCCGATGTTCAACGACCAATCGCGTTCGCTGAATTTGTCGAACTGCGCGGCGCTGGTGTTGTTCGAGGCGTTGCGGCAGCAGGATTTCAATGGCGAGATTTGAAGTTTGTCAAAACAACGTGTCCTGCTACCTTGCCTGTCGGTTGGGCGCCTGGCGCAGAGGCTGTCGCGTCTCGTTTGCACAAAGCCCCGGGGTTTTCTGGACTCATTGGCCCCCATTGGGAATCACTTGGACTGGCAAGCTGATCCTGCCGCTTGCCTGTCTGCCGCATTTGGCCCCATATAGCTCCGAATTTTTTTCGTCGGGCGTGACAATCAGGGGTTACGATTCTTCTCATTTGAGAGGCAAAACAAGGAAGTTATTATCGCCCATGATGATACCTGCCCATTTGCGTCAGGTACATATTCCCGTCGTCCATTAAATTGGACCGAAACGTGCTGAATTCACCCCGGAAAGCGAGAATTTGCGGGGAATTCTTTGCATCGCAAAGTAATGCTCCCGTTGGCAGGAAGGCCGGAATTCGATGAAAATCATGTGTTCAAATCAAAAAGTGTTTCAATTCCTGCCGCCAGGACGGGCGGGAATGACGCTGGTTGAGGTGGTCATCGCTTTGGCCATCGCAGGGCTGACATTGGGGGGAATCGTCGAAGGATACATCTACTCCACAACGGCTGCGGTAAAGGCCGGACTGGTTCAGGCGGCGAGCGCCAGAGCGATGGAACGCCTCGAAGAGACGCAAAGTGCCCAGTGGGATACGGCCAGTTGGCCTGTGGTGGATCAGTTGGTGGCCACGAATTTTCCTGACGAGGTCGTCACCTTGGACATGCCCGGATCAAATACAAACGGCACGTCGGCCACAATCATAACGACGATTTCCCAGATTTCACTCACGCCGCCGATCAGGGGAATCCGGGTGGATTGTATCTGGCAATTCAGGGGAGTCGAGATGATCACCAACACAATTGAAACCATTCGCGCCCCCGACCAATGAAGCATCAAATTTCATTTTCAGGTTCAGGTCGCGGCAGAAGGCCAATGCCGGAGGAAGGCTTCACCTTGCCGGAAATCCTCATTGCGATGACGGTGTTTCTACTGGTGGTCATTGGAATCATTTCCGCGAATCTGTTTGGATTGAAGCTGTTTCAAATCAGCAACACCAAACTCAACGCAATCACGTGGTCCCGCGAAACGAGCGGTCAAATAACGGCTGAAGTACACGCCTGCAATTCCGTCTGGGTCGGCAACGTCACGACGAACGGTGTTTTCGAGATGCTGCTGGATGGGGAAACACAGCAGGGCACCGGCCTGCTCATTTATCCGACCACGAATACCACCAACTACATCATCTATTTTGTCAACCCATCGGATCAGACCTTCCGGCGAACCACGGGCCAGCCCGGGACCGCGGAGATTCTGGCCGATTCGGTCACCAACATCATGGTGTTTGCCGCGCAAGATTTTTCGGGAAATGTGCTGACCAACAACGAGAACAACCGGGTGATTCACCTCACCCTCGAGTTTTATCAACCGGCGCGTTACATGCTGGATGCGGATTATTACAAAATGGAAACCTCTATGACGCGCCGTGCCTTACAGTAAACATGAAGACCACTCTTACTTGTCAAAAACCGAATCAGACCGGCAGCGCCCTGGTGATCACCATGATCATGAGCGCCGTTGCCCTGGTCCTGCTGGCCGGGGCGATGTCATGGTCGGCAACCAGCACCCGATTGACGTACCGTTCCATCCAATACAACCAGTCGGTCGCGGCGGCGCAAGCGGCCACGGAAAAAGTGGTGAGCCAAATCAACCAGGACTTCCTGTACGGTGGCGAAGCTTTGGTCATCAACAACCTGAACACCTATCGCCAGAACACGGTGCCCTCGTCGTCAGACTCTCCGTACTGGAGCACATGGAAATTTGATGATGGCAACGGCAATACCGGCCAGACTTACGTGCAACGCGCACCGGGAACCAGCTACATCGTGCTGGACTCAACTTACGCCGGGTTGCAAGGGTTTGCCTCGACCTACACGATTGTGTCACACGCACAGGACACTGCCAGTCCGCAGGCCGTCACGGCGGGAGTGTATCAGCAATTGCAATTGGTCGGCATCCCCATTTTCCAGTTTGCCATGTATTCGTCGGGTGAAATGGAAATCAGTTGCGGCCAGCCTTTCAACATTACCGGACGGGTGCATTCCAACGGGGAACTCTATGTCGAACCGGACAGTTCTCTGACGTTTGAATCCAGTGTCACTGCCGTTGAGAGCATCCTGTTTCAGCGGGACCCGCTCGATACTCGCGGCCCGCCGTCCGGCAGTGTGGTTTATGTGAACCCGGACGAAAAAGTCTCTCCCGTTCCGGCATTGACGCTGCCCATCGGAACCACCAACACCCCGGAAGGCGTCCGGGAAATCATCGAGCCGCCACCAGCTGGCGAAGACCCCAGCTCACCCCTCGGCCAGTTGCGGTATTACAATCAGTGTGACATGGTGCTGGTTGTTTCGGGTACCGGAATCAGCGCCACGAGCGGGGATTTTAATAATTTTGCGACTTCCATCCCGACCAATGAGTTGATGACCTTTGTCTCCACCACAAATGCTTTTACGGATGCGCGTGAGGGCAAGACCGTCGTGCCTATTGATATCAATATCGGGAACCTCGCGGCCTGGAGCCAGACCAATTCCAGTTTGCGTTACTCGACTTTCGGGTCGAATCTGGTTTTGAATTCGGTTTATGTGGTGGATAGCCGCACGTTGCCGGCCACCAGCCTGGGAGCAGTTCGAGTGTTCAACGGAACCAATCTGCCACCGAACGGGCTTACGGTGGCCACGGGGCGTCCGCTCTACGTTTGGGGCGACTACAACGAACTGAACGCGGCGAATCTCGGGACTACCAACACCTCCACCACCCGGCCGGCTTCGCTGGTGGGCGACGCCATAACGATTCTGTCCGACAGTTGGGTGGACGCAAACAGCACCAGGCCGGTGGGTTCGCGAATTGCATCAGCCACCACCGTCAACGCCGCCTTTCTGACCGGCGCCGTTGACACAACCTTGGGACACTACAGCGGTGGCATGGAAAACTTTCCGCGTTTTCTTGAAACCTGGGGACCCACCAAATTCACTTATAATGGTTCGATGATAAAAATGTTCCCGAGCCTCTATGCCACCAATTCTTGGAACAACAATAATAACATTTATAGCCCGCCCAAACGCAACTGGGCCTATGACGCCGATTTCGACGACCCGACCAAGCTTCCGCCGAAAACACCCAGTTTACTGGAGGTGATTCGCGGTCAGTGGGCTAACGTGGCACCCGGCCAAAATACGGCGCCGTAATTCCGTGGCCCGCGGAAGAGTTCGCCGGTGGGGTTGAATTTCATCACGGACGAAAAATGGGACCGAAATCAGCATTCCACGGATTGACGGCCGGCTTGCAGACGCAAGCGGCTGCCCGCCTGATTCCATTTTGGCGGGTCAACGAATTCAAAATGGCTGCGAAGGGTTTTGCCCATCGAATGGTTGGCGGTGTGGCACAGGTATCATGGATTAAACCGGCCCTGGTTCTCTTCACGGCGGGACTTTGGTGCCTTCCGATGCGCGGAACCACTCATACGAATACTTACCAATTCGAGACACCACCGCCGCGGCCGGGGACCATCCAATGGGATATAGACCAAAGCGTCGCCAGGAAACGCCAGGAGAGCTATCGGAAACGTGTGCTAATCCCTGATGCCATGGGTGGAAATGTACCAAGATCCGCCAGTGCAAGTTTGGTCAATGGTCCAAAAATGGTGGCGGCCTCAACACCCTCTCCAACCGCCTTATCCAGAAACGTCTTCCAGACGTTTTTTTTTGCTGCCGCGTTCGCTTTTACCGGGATTCTGATTGTCCAAAGATTTGCCCCCCATGTGCTCGTTGATATCAATCAGCTTCTCAATCCGTGGGCGCCTGCCCCGGTTACCGTGACGGGTCTTTCGGCAAAAGTTCGCGCGGAAGAGGAATCCTTTGCCAGGTTCATAAAGGCGTTCCGGGTCGGCCCGGTCGCATCACCCCGAATTGACCTGCTTAGCAAGGACGGTCGGTTCAACGAGTTTTATACAAGGGTGAAGGAGTGCCTCATCAGGCAGCGAAAGCTCCTTCATGACATCGGTCGGGAGTCGGGCGACCCGGCCCGGCAGAAGTTGCTGACGAATCTGCATTTCGAGATGGGTGTGCTGAAAGACGAGGCCGGCTTTCCGGAGGTGCTTCCGGTGTGGCAGGTGGCTTCCGTCCTGGAGGGACTGCTTGAACAGCTCACCGAAAAAATCAGAAACGTCACCTCTTCCACACTGCGAACAGTCGCTGGCGGCCTGGATTTGCTGGACGACTTGTGCGTGCCGGGATTGCCGCCGGATCTCCTGACGGATCGCCCCCTCAGATTTTTGGTCGTGGACGACGATCTGATCAGCCGTCACGCCCTGTCCCTCTCGCTGAAAAAAGCCTTCAGCGAGCCGGATCTGGCCGTGGACGGCGAAACAGCTTTGGCCCAGGCCGCCTCGCAGGCTTATGATGTCATTTTTCTCGACGTGCAAATGCCAGGCATGGATGGCTTTGAGCTTTGCACAAAAATTCGCGCCACCATTCCCAATCGCACCACCCCTGTGGTGTTTGTGACTGGCCAGAGCGACTTCGACGCGCGCTGCAAGTCAACCCTAAGCGGCGGCAACGATCTCATGGGTAAACCATTCCTCACCTTTGAAGTCACCGTGAAGGCGCTCACGCTGGCGTTGCACGGTCGTCTCGGTGGGCACGCCCGGAAACCGCTCCCGGAACCCGACCCGGGCCGGGACACGGCGGATTCGTTGGCGACGGTCACGGATGGCCCGCGTCCCTTGCCAATTTACACCCTTGCCACGCGACCGCCGCTGGCAACGCCGTCAGCGACGGAGACGGACGAGATCACCAATGCCTTCTTGATTCGTGCGTCAAAGCAACTTGACCCGTTGTGGCAACTTTGCCAGACGATCCTTCAGATTTCAAACAAAGAGACGCGGCAAACGCTGCTGCTCGATGGCTTCCTGCGCATTAATTCATTGATTCCCCGGCTCGGCTCCGAAGTGGTGCATCCGGCGTATCGAATGAGTGCCGCGCTGGAAGGGTTGCTCAGGAAAATGCTGCAAAATCCCAAGTATGCCTCTCCATCCACGCTGGACACCCTGGCCACCGCGGTGGCTTTGCTTACTGACTTGTGTTCAGCTGGACTAAAAGCGGACCTGGCCATCAATCCACCGATTCACATGTTGGTGGTGGATGATGATCTCGTGGCGCGGCGGACTCTCGTCGGCGCCTTGCAAACGGCGTTTAAGAAGCCGGAGAGCGCTGAGAACGGAGAGGCGGCGCTCGCCCTGGCGCGGGAAAAACCGTTCGACGTCATATTTCTGGACCTGGTCATGCCTGGCATGGACGGGTACGAGGTCTGCTCAAAAATTCGCCAGACCGTTCCCAATCGCGCCACGCCCGTGGTGTTTGTGACCGGCCAGAGCGATTTTGACACGCGCGCCCGGATGAGTCGCAACGGGGGCGACGACCTGATGGGGAAACCGTTCCTGACTTCGGAAATCACCGTCAAAGCGCTTACGTTCGCTCTGCGTGGTCGTCTCCAACAACTGAAGGCAGCTCCGCTCACCGCTTGATTGAATCCAGCGTCTGTCATGCCGTCCTGCTTGCAATCAATGACGGCATAGGACATCCCGCGCTCATCTGATTGCCAGAGTCAACGAATTGGACTAGCCTTCCGATGGTGGGGCGCTTAGCTCAGCGGAAGAGCACCTCGTTTACACCGAGTAGGTCGGGGGTTCGAATCCCTCAGCGCCCACCAGTTTTCCTCAAGAAAATGAGGTTTCTTGTGTTGCTGACACGGTTCTGACACAAGAAACGGCTGAAATTGAAGAGGCAAAAGTGAAATATCCAAAGCGCATCAAACACCGTGGCCGCGTCCTCGCCGTGATTTACGGCAAGTGCAAAGGACGTGAATCTTACCGCGTGGCGTGGCAAGTGGCCGGACAGCGGCGCATGGCGTCTTTCCCATCCTACTCGCTCGCCAAACGCCACGCTGACGCGCTGGTGAAGGATTTGGCCAAAGGCTCGCAAGTCACCGCCTTGCATCCCGCGCAGGCCCGCGACGCGCTGGCCGCGTTTGAACGTCTCGCGGATTTTTATCGCACTACAGGCCGTCGTGTTTCCCTGCTGGCCACCGCGTCAGAATTTGTCGAGGCAGCCGCTAAATTGAACGGGCGCACGATGGGGGAAGCCGTCGAGGGTTACTTGCGCACCGTCGCCAGCGTGAAACGCAAAGACATCAAGCAGGCCGTCGAGGAATTTCTTCAATCGGAGGTCTCGCGCACGAAAGCCAGAGAAGGCCAGCGTGCGCAACTCTCAGCACACTATGCCTACACCCGCGCAGGTCAACTGCTCAAATTCGCCGATGCGTTCCCCGGAGCCGCCGTCTGTGATTTGAGCAAGGAGCATCTGGACGCCTTTATCGGCTCGCTGGGTAAGATGCGAAGCAAGTCCCGCAACCGGCGCACCGTGACTTCCGCCAAAACCCGTAATCACTACCGCGCCGCCGTCCGGCAGTTTCTGCAATGGGCAGTCCGCAAAGACTACCTGCCGCTGACGCACCGCCTGTTTGAAGCCGACACCATGCGCCCCGAACGGGCGAACACTGCCGAAGTCAGCCTTTACACACCGCGCGAATTTGCTGCGCTGTTGGAAACGGCCAACGAAACATTGCGCCCGATCATCGCTATTGGCGGACTCGCCGGACTCCGCACGGCTGAATTGTTGCGCTTGGATTGGGCGGACGTGTGGCGCATTTCGGGACACATTGAAGTCACGGCGGGCAAGGCCAAAACGCGGCAACGTCGCCTTGTGAAAATTTGCCCCGCGCTAACTGCGTGGCTTCGACCATTCCGCAATCAGGCCGACGGCAAGTTGTGGCCTGAGAATGAAAACATTTTTCAGAAGGTTTTTTTGAAATTTTGTGAGAATGTGGAAGTCCTGCGAAAACCCAACGGACTGCGCCACGCCTTTTGCACATATCACCTTGCCTTGCACGCCAACGAAAATCTGACTGCGCAACAGGCGGGCAATTCGCCCGCGATGATTCACGCGCATTACAAAGGACTGGCAACGAAAGCCGAGGCGGGAAAATGGTTCAACGTGCGCCCCTCCAATGCCGCTGCGAACGTCGTTCCCTTTCCAAAGAAAGCTGGTGCATGAAACCTCTGACGATTGAACTGGTGAAGGGCCAAAAGCGAGAATTCAAGTTCCTCGGCTGGAAAGATGATGGCTTGAGTTTCTACGCTACCGGGATGGACGGTCAACCTGCTGTGATATCACCCGTGAGCGCTTACCCATGCGAAAAGGAACGGAGTAATACTCGCGGAAAAGTTGCTCGTCAAAATCGGAGGATGAGCTGTCGCGGCCGTCTTCGTTGCTGTTGGCCAGAAAGTGTTTCAACAGCGAGGCGGTTTGCCAGTAACGCGGATTGTCACCTTGCAACCCTTTGACGAACGCGACGACCATGGTGCCGTTGAAAAATGGGTCTTCGCCGTAACATTCCTCCGACCTGCCCCAGCGCGGGTCGCGTCCCAAATCCGCGTTGGGCGCGAAAATGACCAGCCCACCGGTATGATCACATATTTCACTCTGCACTGCGTACCGCGCCTCGTAGCCCTCCGCCGCGGCGACTTGGTGCAACAGTTCCGGGTCCCACGTATTGCCCAGCCCAATCGCCTGCGGAAAGATCGTCGTTGGAACCGGCGGACGCGGCGCCCAATTGGCAGGGCCGCCCAACGCCAGACCGTGAAGGCCCTCGGCGGACCTCAGCGGGGAAATGCCCAATCGCGGCACGCCCCCGCGAAAAGTCAGAATATCCATTTTTTCACCCAGCGTCATCAACGAGACAATATTGCTGATGCGTTCCTCAGTGGGCAGGTTGGGATTTTGAAACGGATACAGGTTGGTTTGGGCAAGTACATTGTGAGAGAGCAAAAGCCCCAGAATGATGCCTGAAATTGGTTTGAAGTTCATTAAATGAAAGGCGTAAAGTAATGGACAAATTCCAACCCGTTTCCGGTGAAACGCCACGTCGGTTAATATGTTTTCCACCACGAACGCAACTTTCCAAAGGACATTATTGACTGTTAATTGTTCGCTCGCTATTACGCTCACCAGTGACAAAACAAGGTTTAAGGCACGAGTCATTTCCTCCTCGCTGTCATTTGGCTAATTGCTTCCCGATTCTTGTTGGGAAGAATACTCATTTCCAGTTCCAGCACGCTCACTCGAGCAATTTCATCGTTCGTCACACATGGCTGCTCCAACGGCTTGCCGTTAAGTTTGGCGGACATAAACAACAATTTTGTTTCGAAGCGTTGTGTGCAATGATAGTGAACCCACAAGAAAGGATTAAAGTAGAAAGCTTTGGCGCTGTTCATTGGGTCGCGGCGATGCGTGGGGCGTCTTTAAAAACTGCTTCAATTTGGACGTTCTTGAAAGGCACGACCATGGTCGTTTTGGGGGATTTGGGATTTTTCAGCCATGCCGTGTCGCCGATCCACTTTTCAAAAACGTCGCCGTTATTAGGGGATTTCGCTTCCACTGCCTCAACTGCGCCGGCACCGGCGTTGCACGAACCGACGCCGTTTTTAACTGACACCGCAAACTCCGGTATCTTCGCACCCGGAAAATGGGGTTCAAGCCATGCCATCTGCGGCCGGTCATGGCCATTTTGCGGTTCTATGGTAAACATATAATTGCCCCAACGGGAACCCGCCGCCCACCAAGTCCACCCTAGCCAGACATCGTGGTCACGCTCCATGCTGTTGAGCATATTCTGCAAAGCTGCCTCGCCATTGGGTACAACCGGCACGCCAAATTCTCCCAAAACCGCGCGCATCTTATTCTGCCGGCACCATACCACAAATTGCGCGAGCCGCTCCGAACCGATGGTAGGGTTGACTACTTCGTCGTGGGTGCCGGAGGAATCTGTGTCCAGATATTGATGAACTTCAATCGCCCAATAATCCAACGGGTCTTTGACGTTTAAAACGCCTTTGGCGTTGCTCTCGCCACCGTAATCTTCCGAGGTCCAAGAGTGGGCTCCCGTCCAAGAATTGCCGGGAACCAAAATCAGATTCTTCGCGCCAGCGCCGCGGATGGCGGCGATGGCGGCATTTGCATCTTCAAACCATTGCCGTGTGGACATTCTGTTAGGTTCGTTCACCAAACCAAACCAAACATAGGTGTCATCCGCAAACTCGACGGCCAATCGCCGCCAAAAATCGGCAAAGTCCGCACTGGTGATCTTCGATTCGCCAACGACATTGGTTTCATAGTAGCGCGCGTAATCGTGCGGATCGAGCACGACGACCAACTTCCTGGAAGTCGCATACTTCACCGAAATTTTCAGTCTTTGCAAATCTGCCTGATTTAATGGAGTTTTTACTTCCGGCTGCAAGGTTTCCCACAAGAATTGATAGCGGAACATGTTCATTCCCTTGCCAGCGAAGTAGTCAATCTCAGCTTTCTTGGGGTAAGAATAGTTCACTCCATATTGGGGATTGGCAGCGCCAACCTTACGCGCAAGCCAGAATTCACCTCCAGCGATGTTGACCCCGCACAATGGCAAAGGGACGACGGACAACTGAGGGAAAATTGCCAGACAAAAAGCCAGAGCACGTATTTCATTTGCCTTATTTCGCATAATCAGCATGGATTTCATAGGAAAGTGGTTTTAATTTCTTCTTTAATCCGCCAACAACAATCAGAGAACGGTGCCATCCTTAGTATTAAGTGACACAATTCTCATCGGAATGGTTGCAAGGAAGGAAATTCATTGCGCCGGGAAAAATAAACGTTTCCTCCATAGTGTCATGTCGAGAAAACTCCCTACTATCGCGTGGTCGCTTTGCTCGTTCAGCAGCGTTGCCCAAATCGGGGAAAACATTGCCGCCTTAAATTGCTTGAAATTCGGCCAAGAGGAGCGGCAAACAATTGACGAGATTGTGCCTAGTTAAAAGAAACGACCAATTACACCGGCCTTACCCCGGTTTCGTTTCAGGGCGTAATGCCTTTTACCACGACATCAAATACCACCTTTGTTCCCTTCCCCGGCTCGCTCTGAATGTCAAAACGTCCCCCCATTTCAGCGAGCCGCTGGCGCATGTTAATCAGCCCATTTCCATGTGACAAACGATTCGGCCTGGGTGGAAGCTCCCATGGAAATAGTTTGGGATCAAAGCCGCAGCCATCGTCCTTTACTGTCAGTGTGAATCCGTCCGGCTTGACTTCGAGAAGAATGTCCACTTGTGTGGCGGCGGCATGATTGATAGCATTATTCAAGGCTTCTTTGAACGAAAGGAACAGATTGTGCCTGACTTCCGCCGGCAACCGCCAGACCGGAACTTGGAAAGGTAAATCTAACCGACAGCGAATGCCTGCCGCTTGAATTAATTCTTGTGCGAATTTGCCCAAATAGGTCACTAGGCTGTCTAACGTGTCGTATTGCGGATTCACAGCCCAGACGATCTCATCCATCTCCCGGGTTATCATGCGCACCTTGTTGTGAAGTTGATCCAAGGACAAGGTTGCTTGCTCCGGTTCATTTAATCGTTTTCTAATTATCTGGCTTAAGAAGGTGATATGTGTCAAACCTGCGCCGAGTTGGTCGTGGATGTCTCTGGCAATGCGGATGCGCTCGCGTTCAATTGCACGCAAGTATTCAACGCGTTCAAGTTTGCGTTGCAATCGGCGGCGGGTGTCAAGCCAGACGCCGCCACCCACGATGACCGCTGCTATGCCATAGACGATCACCTGAAACCAGAGTGTCTGCCAGAAGAAAGGCAAAACAGTGAACGGGAGCTTTGCCCCAATCTTGTTCCAGACTCCATCATTGTTGCAAGCGATGACGTGAAAAACATACTTACCCGGCGGAACATCATTATATGCGACAGTGCGTATGGTTCCTGCATTAATCCAATCCTTATCTAGTGGTTCTAATTTATATTTGAATTGCACTTTATCTGGGACAATGAAGCTCAAGCCGATGTAGAAAAAGTCTAACCGATGATGACCTGGCGTGATACGCAATGGGGACCTGCCGGCACGATTGGCGGGATGGCCATCCACGAGCAACTTTTCGATCACAACTGGTGGGGCCAATAGGTTAGTTCTGACATTATAAGGGTAGATAACAACCAATCCGTGGCTCGTCGGGAACCAAATCCGGCCGTCGGTGGTTTGGCAGCTCGCAGGCTGAGATCCACCTGAACACTCTAGCGTTGGCAAGCCGTCGTCCTTGCCATAAGTCCGGCATTCAATGGAATCGGTCAAGCCGTCGAGATATTTATTTAGCTTGTTCTTGCTGACCCGAAAGATGCCGCCATGCGTGCTGATCCAGAAATAACCACGGCTATCATCTTCCATGTCGCAGATAACATCATCGGGTAACCCTTGTTTTGTAGTTATGCAGGTGAAGTGGCCATTTTTGAGCCGATTGAGCCCTCCGCCTGCTGTGCCAATCCAAAGCACTCCATCGGAGTCAAGATGCAGGCAGTTGATAGAATCATTGGACAGTCCATCGCGTTTGCGGAAAATCCTCAGTTTGCCGTATTCGAGGCAACCAAGTCCTCTATCAGCCGTGCCGAACCAAACGCGGTTTGTGCCATCCTCCACCACGGCATTAACACGAGGCCAAGTCAATTGTTTACTCTTCCAAAACCATGCTGTGCTGCCATCTTGTTTTAATCGCAGCAAACCTACGCTCGTTCCGACCCACATGCCCCCGAATTTACTCGACACCAATGCAGTTATGGGGATAATGAGATTTGAGGTGGCAGCCGCGTTTGTAAAACGTTCGCCTTCTTTCTCATACAGACCACCGCCCCAACTACCCGCCCAGAGTTGACCATGTGAATCTTCCGATATTGACCAGATATACATATTAGACAGTCCGTTGCTTTCATCATAATGTTCCTCTGTTCTGGCATTGAAATTATATATTCCGGCACCTTCCGTGCCAACCCATAGCGTGTCGTTTGTTCCTGTGCAGACAGACAAAACCGCCCGCCCTTGCCAGTTGTCGTGTGCGTTTAGCGTCGCAACCACACTGTGACGCACCATAGCCAGGCCGCCATTGCCACACCCAACCCATAAATTGCCTTCGTGGTCTTCACACAAACACAGCAGCCAGTCGCTCCCGAGTCCATTGGCTCTGTCGAAAAACGCCACTTCTCCCTTTGGACTAATCAGGTATAATCCTTGTCCAGTTTGATCTAATGTCGCAGCAGCTAAATATCCGTTTTGAGTCTCGATGAACGCAGCCAGTTCGCCTGTGCCCCATGGCGATGGACCCAAATCTTCAACCCAGTGGTTGCCTTCCCATCGTCTTATCCGCCCATTGCAGGCAACCCAAAGTCCGCCGCGCTGGCTGGGAGCAATGCCTTGAATAAGTGTATTGGGAGTTGCCGAACCGAAATCGAACGGTGTCAATTTCCCATTTTTTAGTACAGAAGCCCTGCCAGCATTTAAAACCCAAATCAATCCTTGGTCCCCTTTTATAAGGGTTCCATAATCTGGCAAATCCCCTTTCTCTGGTGTCAAGACAGTTCCGTCACTCAACCGTGACAATTGCCTATCCGCGTTCTGCAACCAGATATTGCCACGTTCATCAGTTTCGATGGCATTTATACTTCTGTTTCGCCAATGTGCATTAATATTCACCGGCTCAAACTTGCCGTCACGATAGAGCGTCAACTCTCCGGTTCCGTGGCCTATCCATAAATTCCCTTTGGCATCCTCGAACAGGCTACTCACACTGTCGTTGACCAGTCCGGAAGTGTTAGCATTGTTGAATATAGTGAAATGCACGCCATCAAAACGCGCCAATCCATCATAGGTGCCTACCCAGATATACCCATCGTGAGTTTGAAGAATTGTGGGGACTGTATTTACAGGAAGGCCATCCTCGGCTTGCCAGACACGGACAATATAAGGTTGCGTCGCAGGCTGAGCCACCGCCACAGTTGAACCGCCAAAAAACAAAACGACGACAACCCAGCTAAATGCGGCAATAACCAACCGTTTTAATGCTACTGGCAATGGGTGCATGGCGCGGACTTTATGTTTTCTTTGCTCGCGCAAGGTCTAACAAGATTTTTTGGAAAGCCGCGATACTTATGAAATGCCATTCCATCCGGCAAGGTCATTTTCTCGCGTTCCAATCCACTGCATTTGCATCGTCTCATCCGGATTGACTGCATCCCCAGTTTTTATTCGGAAGGATGCCCATTTCCAATTCCAAAGTGCCACCCTCGACAATTTCCTTGTGAGTGATCCAGGGGCGGTTCAGCGGTTTGCCGTTCAGTTTGGCCGATTGGACATAGCAATTCTGTTTTGAAGCGTTATGCGCGATGATGGTGAACACGCCCCCTTTGTAAAATTTCGGATCAAGCTGGATCGTTGCCTGTTCCACCAGCGGACTGCCGATGACATAAATCCCATTTGCCGGGTTGACTGGATAAAGTCCCAATGCACTCCAGACATACCATGCGGAAATCTGGCCGCAATCGTCGTTGCCACAAAGTCCGTCCGGCGTGTCGTCGTATTGCGTCAATTCAATTTCGCGGACCCGCCGCGCGGTTTTGTATTGGGCGCCCGCGAGGGCGTAGAGATAGGGCGTGTGCTGATCCGGTTCGTTGCCATGAGCGTATTGGCCGACGAGACCAGTCACGTCAATCCGCCAGTGCGTCATGTCTGAATCCTCGTTGAAAAACTGGTCCAGCCGTTTGATGAACTCGCTGTTGCCGCCATAGAGTTGAATCAGTCCCGGCATGTCGTGAAAGACGGAAAACATATACTGCCAGGCGTCAGCCTCGGAGTAACTGCCAGAAGCATCATCGCCGTCCGTCGCCGCCACTTCCTTTGGATCGAACGGTTCGTGAAACGAGCCATCGGGATTCTTGGCGCGGAAAAATTTTGTCTTCGGGTCCCAAACATTCTTGTAATTTTCCGCGCGGCTGGCGAATAGGTTTTCGTCGCCAGTTTTGCCGAGCGCCTTGGCCATCTGCCCGATGCACCAGTCATCGTAGGCAAATTCCAACGTTCGCGAAACCGCTTCCGTTTTGTCTTTCACCCACGGCACGTAGCCGAATTTTTGGTATTCGTCCTGCCGGTTGCGCCCGCTCAAGGCGGTGTTCGTCATGGCTTCAAATGCCAACTCGGCGTCGAAGCCGCGAAATCCCTTCTCGTAGGCGCCGTAAATCACTGGCACGGAATGATAGCCAATCATGCCCCAGGTCTCCTGATTGGCCAAAGGCCACATCGGCAGCGCATGGTCGGGGGATTCTTGATAAAACGCGAGCATGGTTTGAATGATATCGTTGACCCGCTCCGGCTGGGTGAGCGTAAGTAATGGATTTTCAGCCCGGAAAGTGTCCCAGAGGGACATCGTTGAATAGTATTGAAACCCCGGTTTAGTGTGGTTTTTATTGTCCGGACCGCGGTAGGAATCATCAGCATTATTGTATAATGTTGGCGCGGTCATCGTATGATACAATGCCGAGTAAAATGTCTGACGGATATTCGGATTGGATGATTCGATTTGAATGCGCGAAAGATTTTCATTCCACATATTTTTGGCCGCTTCAGAAACCGCGTCAAAATCCCACACCGGAATTTCCGCACGCAGATTTTTTTCCGCTTCGCCAATGCTCGTTGGCGAAAGGCCGACTCGCAACATTATTTGCCGTCCCGCTGAAGTTGAAAAGTCCAGATGTCCGCGAACATTTTCACCATTGGCTTCACTTTGACCCGACGGCAAAGGTTTTCCATCAAGCTCAAGTCCAAAACCGGTGAACGGCTGCGAACATTCGATGACAAAATAAATAGTTTTATTTGTGGCCCAGCCATCGCTAGTGCGAAAGCCGGTAACAACATTGCTGCTCTCAACCGTCAGCGATGCTTCGGTGCATGTGTTTCCAATGCCGTGGACGAGATCAATCAACAAATGATTTTCATCCGAAGCCGGAAAAGTGTAACGATGTATTCCCGCGTGGGCTGTGGCTGTCAATTCCGCCAGAACATCATATCTGTCGAGCCGGACACGATAATAGCCCGGTCGCGATAATTCCTGGTCGTGGGAAAAGCCTGAACAAAACCGTTTGGCTGCCAGCGGTTGGTAGCTGATTGTGCCGTCAAGTTTGCCTGTGACCGGCATCACAAGCAGGTCGCCGAGGTCGCCCCGGCCTGTTCCTGAAAGATGCGTGTGACTGAAACCCATGATGGTGGAATCGGAATAGTGATAGCCTGAGCAGCCATCCCATCCCCAAGCTGTCCACGGTTCGGTCGGTGTCCGTG
This sequence comes from uncultured bacterium, assembly GCA_963723125.1. GTDB lineage: Bacteria > Verrucomicrobiota > Verrucomicrobiia > Limisphaerales > UBA11358 > UBA11358. The sequence continues at coordinate 112,306 of CAVRPQ010000005.1, read as the reverse complement.
TGTCCGGGCTGACTTGCACAAAACCAAAAGGCACGGTCGCGCCGGGATAAGTGTGGCCATGCCCGTCCGTCCCCACCATTGGAAGCGCTTCGTCCACCGGTTGCAGGGCGGCGCGGGAACAAAATGAAAAAAGATAAACCCAAATGGTCGCAACGATGCGAACGGCTTGTGAGTTCACTATTGTCATAAAACAGTTTGCATTGTTCTTAAGTTTCGAGCCAAGGATAGGGTGAGGAGTCTCCGTCTACCTTCCCATTTCCGGCTTGCCGTTCATTTGTGCTCTTTGCGTTCTTTAGCGGCCAATAATCCGACCGCCAGCACTGATGAATTAAGTTTAAATTTCTCTTCGCTTTTAGTTACTGAAAAATCCGTGGTCTTCTTGTTCTGAAACAACAGACCGGACCGGCGTAATATCCATGTCCAGACGCACCACGATCCCATTTACGGAATTGTTGTTTTCACCACTGCTCTGCCACGCGAAAAAGGCCTTGCCCGGCGCGTTATATGTAAAACCCCATGGCGTCGGCACGGGAATCTGGGAGGTAATGGCCGTCCAGGTAGTGCCGTGGTTCGATGAAGCGGCTATGCAATTGGAGCTGTTAATCATGCCGATCCTTCCATCGGGCAATAAAACGGGACGGCAGGACCAGAGCAGGCCGGTTACGGTCGCCACAGTCCAGGTCGCCCCTTTATCATTGCTCCTTAATAAACCGCCGCTCAAGGTATTGGTATTGTAAAATGTCCAATAAATCGTGTCATTGATCACGAGCGGCTCTTCAAAAACTGCTTTGTCCGAAACTTGGATCCAACTCGCGCCTTTGTTTGTGGTGCGAAACACGCCGGGCTTTCCGCCGAATGACCAGTTGTAGGTCGGACCGGCTGAAATCATGAATGAGCAACCCGCCAAAATGGTCTGAGCGTCGAGCACCAACGGATAATTAGCGCGCGCTGTACCGACAGGCAGAGTGCTGCAGATGTTGGTCCAGGTATTCCCACCGTCGCTCGAACACCGCATGGTTCGAGTGCCCTCATGCTGTCCAATGGCGATGGTTTTTCGCTCCGGATCACCGAAGTCAACACTCAAGCCCTCGTCTTCACAAAAGCCGCCACACGCAGGAGGGTCGATGCCGAATTCATGGACGGTAGCTCCTCCGTCCCTGGATATCAAGCTCGCGCCATAACTTCCCACGTAATTTCCATACAGCCAGAAGGTGTCCAAGTGCGCCGGGTCATAGAGTATGCCGAGCGCAAAAATCTGTATTGGGTCCGAGCCGGCCCCGACGCCAAATTGCTGCCAAGTCGCGCCGTTGTTCGTCGTTGACCACATGGCATCAATGACGTCGTTCTTCTTGGTGCCGGTTAGCGCAAAGACTTTATTTCTGCCGGGATAGGCTGATACTATCACCACGTTGTTCTCGTTGGGTGGCGTCACCGTTACCCACGTGGCCGCCTCTGATGCCGGAAGGCTGCCTGCCAAAAGACCAAGGCTGATAATTATGATGTTTATTTTTATTGTCCTTCCTTTTGATGGTAGTCTGGCATTGTTGATTTAAGAAACAAAACCCTGTCGTTTAGCCTTCAAGCACGGCTTCGACGCGGATGGGTTTGTTCACCCCCGGTTAGTGGCAGTGGACTGGCGGTGGCGGGGAAAATTGCCGCGCTCAAAATCAACGCCTGCATCAAAGTCATTCATAATCTTATCCTAATTTTCATAAGTGCTTTTCTTTTTTTAGTTCACAATTTCACAATGACTGCGGCTTTCTTCCTGATTCATTGATTTCAAGGCGAGAGTGAGTCGAAAGGTATCGTTTTTTTAGGGGGTGTCATGTAGAGAAAACTCCCGATAACGCGCCCGGCGCCGTACGCTTGACGGCGCTTTACTGGCAAGATAGCTTGGCCTTACCTTGGCTTTGCTGTCCGCAAATTCAAGGCAAGGCTAGTCCGCAGGCATTATATGATTGATGTCGCAATTATTGAAGACGATGTTTCGGCGCGGGGAATACTCGTTGACTGGGTCCGGCACGCCAACGATTTTCGCTGTGTGACTGGGTGCGGCAGTGCGGAAAGTGCGTTGAAAGATTTGCCGGCTTTGAAACCGGGCGTGGTCTTGGTGGATATTAATTTGCCTGACATGAATGGCACTGAATGTGTGCGCCGTCTCAAAGTTTTACTTCCGAAAACGCAATTTGTCATGTTGACCGTTTATGAAGACACAAATCATATTTTTGATGCTCTCGCTGCGGGTGCCAGTGGTTATTTGCTAAAAGAAACTCCGCTCGACGAAGTGTTAGCCGCAGTCAAGAATGTGCATGAAGGCGGCTCGCCAATGAGCAGCCATATAGCGCGCAAAGTCGTGCAATTCTTTCAACGCCGTCATCTGCCAAGTCATGAAAATGAGAAACTTTCCCCCAGGGAAGTTGAGGTGTTAAACCTCCTGGCACAAGGTTATCTTTACAAAGAAATTGCCGAAGCGCTGAATATCACCCTGCGCACGGTGAATACGCATATCTACCGTATTTACGAAAAACTACACGTTTGCTCACGGAGCCAGGCGGTGGCGAAATTTATAAATATCCCCGATCGCCTTTTGACCCCAGGCTCAAATACTTAAACGGAATTATCCCCTTGAAGCAAACATTGATAGTTTATCGGCAAAAGCAGATGATTTAACGCGATGCTTTTGGAATTTCTTAAAATTGTTTTGTTACTGGAATTCGTTCCAGTCAGGTTTCCGAACAATGCGGTGCTTTATTTTTTGCCCGCCATCAGAATTTCCGTCCCTGCGATCATCACCGGGCCGCGGCCGTGGGGATCGTCGTGGGGGCGCCGCCGTTTGGCGTAGTAATCCAAATCCAGCCCGACGCCGGTGCCTTCGCATGTGTTTTCGATGGCGCCGGCGGGCGTCACGTTCTTGCTAATGCCTTCAAACGCCTTGCGGGCGACGGCCATGTTTGTCGGATCAATCCAGCCGCGATTCACCGCGCGTGCGATGCCGTAGGCAAACATCGCGGTGCAGGAGGTTTCCTCCCACAAATCCGGTTTGTCCAAAACCTGCCGCCACATGCCGTCGGGCGCCTGCACTTTCTTGAGTCCCTCGATTTGGTTGCGCAGAATTTCAAGCAGTTTTTGCCGAAAAGGATTGTTTTCCGGCATGGCCGAAAGGGTTTCAACCAGCGCCAAGGTCGCCCAGCCGTTGCCCCGGCCCCATTTGAAGGGCGCGTGTTTTTTCCCGTCAACGAAATAGCTGTGGAACCAAAGTCCGTCGCCATCCTGCTCCACCGCGGCCTGATGGATGATTTGGTTTGCCGCATCATCAATGAATTTTTGTTCGCCGGTATATTTTCCCCAGCCAACGAGAAACACGCCGCCCATGTAAAGGTCGTCGGGCCAGATTGTGGGTCCCGTTGGTCCCGAACGCGAAAACGTGCCGTCGGGCAGGCGGCTTTGTTTGAGGACGACCCAGTCGGCGCAACGCGCAACAACCTCCCTTTCTTCCGGCGTGACCTGATCAGGATGACGCATCATGCTTTCGAGGATTTCATTGCCAATCGCGCCGCAACTGTCAAGGCTGCCCGGTTTCATCAAGCCCCTTATCTTGGTGGTCAGCACAAAGCTTGAAAGTTCCGGCGATTTGCCAAGGTCCTTTTCCAGGCCGGCCAGCCAGTTGCAATAGCGCGCACAAGTCAGATTGTATTCGACGACAGATTTATCCACGTCCTCGTCGCCCGTGACCGCAGTGGAACGCAACATGCCGCACAGGCTCACTCCTTGCGGATAGCTCTCCGGCCCCCACTCGATGCCTTCCGGCGGTCTGGCAGCCCTGGCTTCCTCAATGGTCTTGACCGGCGCGTAGTCACCATCCTTCAATTCATGGATTTGATGGCGCGCGACACGGACGACAATGTTGCCGATTTCGGCATCAGTGATGCCGCCTGACAAGGCGGGCGCATTGGTCAAATCCTGTGCAATAGAATTAGGAACCGACAGGAAAGAGACCAGCATGCCAATGGCGGCAACCAAACGAGGAAATGGAAATATTTGCATCCGCGGAAAATTAAACTGGAACGGGAGATACAATTCAATTTTCTTTGATAAACAGCTTTGGAGCTCAAAGCGAAAATTGTGCCGAAACTTTGGTTTGTCCCTCATGGACACAATTTTAGAATTTTTGGAATAGGGAGTTTTCCCGACAAGACAAGCCTCGCCAATGGTGGTAGCTTGGTCAGGTCATCTAATGCAAAGTTGCAATAATTTTCACTGACCAAAAAACACAAATCAAACCCAAAACCCTTTATGCGAAACCCGTCTCATCTCCTTTGCATCGCCACTGCTTTGTTCGTTGCAGTTAGCTTTCAGCAAAAAGCCCTAGCCCAAACAAATTTAACAACCGAGATCTACCAAAATGCGGGTGCCAATTGGACCGCGGCAATTTGGCTTACAAACGCGCCAGGGATAGGGGTAGTACCCGTTAATAACACATATCCGGGGGGAGTTGCTGCGGTTGCTGGCAACACCTACGAAGAAGTTCCAAATCCATTTCAACCGTTGACGTATGCTGTCGGAACAAACGGAGATAACACTCGTCTTCGCAATCCAACGTCAGGTACGTCGAGCCAAACATTTCCGGGTGATTCGCTAACGTTGGATAACAATACTGAAATTCGTTTCAAAGCGCCCGGTACTCCATATACAATCCCATATCCCGCCAACTTCCCTGGCGTTAATGGCAATCCCGGCCTGATTCTTAATGGCGGTTTCATAGACGATGGGGATAATGGAACATGGAACATACAAGGAAGCATAGCAGTGGTGGGCATGGGCACCAACGTATCAGTGCTGGCTCCTGGAGGCAATATAGGCAATCCTTCCGCCGGTCTGACGGAACAGCTGCGCACTCTCATCATCGGCGGACAGATGTCGGGAAGTGGAACATTGGCTTTAGTGCTTACGCCGACTAATAGTCCTGTTTTCATAACCAATGGTCTGAATACTTTCGATGGGAATTGGATTATTCAGGAAGGCTGGCTGATCGGCACCACCCCCCAGTGCCTGGGCAGCGCGAACATTACCGTGGATCCCTTGAACACAAACTGTCTTCCGGATTATCCTTCTCTGGTGCTTGAAACTAGCCAAACTTCGGGCGATACTTCCAACACTAATAATGCCTATGCCGTCCTTGATTTTGATTATGCGGCGATTTGCACGGGGGCATTGGTACTCACCAACGGCGGGTTGATGAACCTGCACACCAATTGCATTTTTGGCAGTCTCGTGGTTGAGGGCACGACTTTGCCAGATGGCACTTACACTTATTCCAATTTGACCGTCTATCCGTATCAATTCACCAATTTTCTGCCCAACACAGGCGGAACCAACAGCCTTATCATCATAACCCCGCCGGTTGCACCTCCCGCTCCGACTAATCTCTCGGTGGCTGTTGGTGCTAACAGTCTGGCAATTTCATGGAATCCGGCACCCACTGCCACGGGTTATATAATAAATCGCTCGACAAATTTTGCCGGACCTTACACGCAGGTCGGGACCACAAACGACCTGACTTACGTAGATACCGGATTGACTCAATTTCAAACCTATTACTATGAGATTCAGGCCACCAATGCGTTCGGGGTGAGCCCCGATTCCGTCGTGGTTTCGGGGACACCAAGCCCGCCGGTCACTGGCGTGATGGCTACAGCCAATCCGACCTCGGTCGCCTTGAGTTGGAACAGCTACAGTGGCGCCACCAGTTACACGGTGGGACGGACCGCGCTTGAAGGCGGAAAATACACAATCCTCTCCAACGGAATCACAAGCCTCAACTACACGGATAGTTCCGTCGCGAATGGAACGCTGTATTACTACGAGGTGGTGGCAACGTTGAGCACCGGTGGAACGAGCGCTCCTGGTGAAACGAATGTCCTAACATATCCATCAGTGCCTGTAATAGCAACGGATTTGTATGGCACGAGCGGCATCTTTCTTCAATTAAGCGCTTCAGATCCCCAGACCCCGGGGTATTTGCTGAATGTGTCGAGCGATGGCATTCATTTTTCGCCTCTCACCACGCTCTCAGGCGGCGCCAATAATTTTCTGGACACCGGATTGAACGAGGGAACGGAGTATTATTTCGACGTTCAGGCCACAAATAGTTCCGGCGTGTCGGCGGTTTCCGCCGTCGTGAGCAACGCGATTCCCGTTGGCACGATTTCCTTTGCCTTTGGCACCGGACTTATGAACGCTGGCAACCCTCCTTCTCCAGCACCGCTCGGGTATATCCAGGACATTGGACTTTCGTATTATCCAAACGGGACTTACAGCTATGGATGGGTCACGAACACTGTTTCTGTTGCCTCGGGGTGGGACATGAGCGCGCTAGGACAAGGCACTTATAATCCCAATAATCCTCCGGGCGATCTTAGGAAGGATTCTTTCATCCATCAAACTCAAGATTCAGAAGCCACAAATTTCGCAGGTTTGCCGGCGTCGTCATACCCATTTTGGGCCGTCTCAGGTATACCCAACGGATTGTATCAGGTTCGCGTGGTCTCAGGTGATGCAACCGCGAATGACTCTATCTATCAGCAGGTGGTCAATGGAGTGTCCACGCCAACCTTTACTCCGTCGGTTGGAAATTACTTTGCCCAGTGGATGGTTATCTGCCAGGTCACGAACAATACGTTGACTGTGGCTCCCGGCACCACCAACAACGACAAGATTAATTATATTGACATATACCCAGCCGTACCACCGGTGGCTGCGTTCACGCTGGGGCCGACCAGTGGGACCGCGCCGTTGACGGTAAATTTTACAAACATAAGCACGGGTAGTTATAGCGAGGCTTTGTGGACTTTTGGAGACGGCGGCACCTCCAACACTTTGAGCAGCGTGGTGACCTACACCTACACCAGCGCGCCGGCTACCAATACGGTAAGTTTGTCGGTGGACAACGGTTTTGGAACGACGAACACCTACACGTTGACCAATGCGGTCACGGTGAATTCAGCCACACTTCCTCGTCCCATCATGATTTCACATGGGACAAACTCAACTTTGGTGGTGAACTGGTCGGGCGGCGGACAATTGCTTCAGGCGACGAACATAACGGGGCCATGGACGACAAACATTGGTGCCACCGCGCCGTTCACAGTATCGCCGACTAATAGCCGGATGTTCTTCCGGACAGAGCAATGATCAATAATGACTGGATAAAAAAGATAGACACACGGATTGCGAATAGATGAAAAACAAAACTAGCCCCAAGTGGGCGTTCACGTTGATTGAACTGTTGGTGGTGATTGCCATCATCGCCATTTTGGCGGCAATGTTGTTGCCGGCGCTGGCGAGCGCAAAGGAAAGGGCCAAGCGAACCCTATGTTTGAGCAACCTCAGACAAATCGGCATCGGGGCCATGCTTTATGCTGGAGATAACCATGACTATGTCCCGCCGGGAAACACATCAGGAGGGAATCCTGGTCAGCCCTATGTTCAAGATGCCTTGGCGACGAATATTGTGAACACAATGAATTCTTATATGAGAATTCTAACCAATGGAACCACGGTTTGGACCTGTCCCGATCGTGCTCCCGTGGGACTTCCATATTACGATCCGAACCCTATTCAGCTAATAATTGGTTATTCCTACATGGGCGGAATGACTTATTGGAATAACACCTTTAGCCAATCTTACAGCCCGATAAAGCTCTCAATCTCAAAAACATGGTGGGTATTGGCTGCTGACAGCATTATTAAAATCGACAAAGGCGGATGGGAATGGTCGTCACAGGCTGCGGCTGGCAATACTGCTGCTCAGGCTGAGTACGGTAATGTTCCGCCACACATGGATGGGAGTCTTGCCGCAGGGGCCAATGAAGTGTTTGTCGATGGCTCGGCAAAATGGTGTAAAGCTTACGGCCCCATGTATAACTTTAACACTTATCCAGGCGAACTGGGAGCAACGGCTGTTTATTGGTATCAAGATACGAAAGATTTTACTCGACTCGATACTGCCCATTTGTCCAGCGCATTGTTAAATTGAAATAATTATCCGCTCAACTTCGACTCTGATTTTCGACAATGTCACGGTCTATCAATATCGGTTTAAGCTGGATGGCCTGTTGTTGCTGATTTATAGATGATACCTTTGGGTTTCTTCTTTTGAAACAACAAGGATTACGCCATATACACTATGAGGTTTAATGCTGTACTCAAACGGTTCTGCCGCAAAACGTTTTTTCCAATGCCATTTGCCGCCATTGTCTTTCTTTGCTTTGGGGCAAGCTCTACTCATGCTGTGGAGCCGGCGAATCTGGTGGATCCGTTTATCGGAACGGCTGCTGGCGGGGACACCTTTCCCGGGGCGGATATGCCCTCTGGGATGGTTCAGTGGAGTCCGGATAATACGACTGCTCCCGGCGGCTATCACTGGAATGATCCGGTGATCTCGCGCGGGTTCAGCCTGACACATTTCAGCGGACGCGGTTGCAGCGCGTATCAGGATCTTCCATTCATGCCGGTAGTGGGAACGTTGACGGCGTCTCCGGCCACCAATCCCACTGCTTATGGGATGGGGTTCTCGCATGCCAACGAGAGCGCGTCACCCGGTTATTACCGGGTGCTTCTCGACAACGGGGTGAATGTGGAATTGACCGTGACGCTGCACAGCGGGATGGGGCGGCTCACCTATCCAGCCTCGACACAGGCCAATATGGTGTTCAATTTGAACGGCAGCGCCAATGGCAACAGCGACTCTTCGGTTTCTATCATCGGCTCCAATCAAGTCACCGGCCAGACGACGAGCACGATTGGGTGCGGAAGCAGCCAGTACACGATTTATTTTGCGGCGGAATTTGACCGGCCCTTTACGGGGTTTGGGGTGTGGAACAACGACACGTTGGTTCCGAATGCACGCACCAACAGCGATCCGGCGACGGCGGCGTATTTGACTTTTGATACGACGAGCAATCCGGTGGTGCAGGTCAGAGTGGGCATCTCCTATGTAAGCATTTCCAACGCCGGGCTGAATCTGAACACGGAAAATCCGGGATGGGATTTCAATGTGATTCGGAACGAGGCGAGCAACGCGTGGAATACGGTGTTGAGTCGGATAGCGGTGACGGGCGGGACGAGCGATGAACAGAGCGTGTTTTACACGGCGTTGTATCATTGTTATATGGATCCGAATGTATTTAGTGATGTGAATGGACAGTATTTGGGGTTTGACGGAGTGGTGCATACGGCAACCGATCATGTTCAATATGAGAACATGACGTCTTGGGATAATTATCGCTCGCTCATTCAGTTGATTGCACTTTTAACTCCAACAGAGGCGGGCGACATGATGCAGTCGCTGGTGAATGACGCGATGCAGGGAGGCGGGGCGATGCCGCGGTGGGAACAGACGAGTTTCAATTCGGGAGGAATGGTAGGCGACAGTCCCACGATTAGCGTTGCCAATGCGTATGCGTTTGGAGCGACAAATTTTGATGCGGCGGAGGCATTAACGGCGGCGGATTATGCAGCTTCGACGATTGGAGCGATGAGTGGCGGGAAATTGGTGAGGGAAGGTCTCGGCAGCTATCTAACCAACGGCTATGTTATAAGAGCTGAATCACATACCCAGGATCGTAATGGTGCAGCAGGCGCGGCGGTTACGTTGGAATATGCCAACGACGACTTTGCGCTTTTACAATTGGCCAAGGCATTGGGCGACACAAGCAAATATAAAACTTACTTAAGACGCTCCGGGAATTGGCGGAGTCTTTTCAACCCGGACAGCAAATACATTCAACTGCGCAATTCCGGCGGAATTTGGGCGACCAATTTCAAGCTGACAACATCCATGGTCGAAGGTGATTCATATCAATATACCTGGATGGTACCCTACGATCTGCGCGGATTATTTGACGCGATGGGTGGAAATGCGGTGGCAGTGCAACGCTTGGACAGACACTTCACCGAATTGAATGATGGACCAAGGAGCATTTACGCTTGGATGGGCAACGAGCCGGAGATTGAAGTGCCGTGGGAGTATGATTTTGCAGGAGCGCCCTGGCGGACACAGGACGTGGTGCGGCGGTGCACGTTTTTGTATAGGCTGGTTCCGGGTGGTGAGCCCGGCAACGACGACGGCGGGGCGATGAGTTCATCGCTCGTATGGGGGATGATTGGCATCTTCCCGGAAATTCCCGGCGTTGGCGGCTTCGTCATTGGCAGTCCGCTGTTCACTTCGGTCACGATCACGCCGGAAAGCGGGCACGACATCGAGATCACCGCGCCCGCTGCGGCGGACACGAATCAATACGTACAGAGCTTGCTGCTGAACGGCCAGCCGACATCGCAACTCTGGCTGCCAATCGGGACAATTCTCGGCGCGGCGAACACCACCCTGGCGTTCACGTTGACCAACACGCCGGACATGAATTGGGGGAGCGCCGCTTCCGATGCCCCGCCTTCGTTCTCGGATAAGATGTCAAGCTCCTCAGTTATTCATTAAACCCAGCCGACTCAAATTATGAGGCTGAACATTTTTTTAAAACAACTGGGGAAAAATGGCGCATTCAAACCTCTTTTAATTGTCGTTGGGGTGGGGATTTGTTTGATGAGTGAAGCGCAGTCAGGAACGGCGACGAATTTGGCAGCGTTGGTGAACACATTTATCGGGACAAGTGGCGGCGGGGATTGTTTTCCGGGTGCTGATTGGCCACAGGGCATGGTGCAATGGAGTCCTGACACGACGACTTCACCTGGCGGTTATACTTACACCGCAACGGTAATTTCGCGCGGCTTCAGTCTGACGCATTTCAGCGGGCGCGGCGTGAGCGTGTATCAGGATTTCCCCTTCATGCCCGTCGTGGGAGCGTTATCAACCTCTCCGGCGACGACCCCCACCGCATATGGCGCGAGTTTTTCGCACACCAACGAAAGCGCCGCGCCGGGTTATTACAGCGTCTTGCTTGATACCGGGATACAGGTGGAATTGACGGTGACACCGCACAGCGGCATGGGGCGCTTCACCTATCCGACTTCCACGCAAGCCAACATGATCATCAATGTGAGTGGCAGCGCCAATGGCAACAGCGGCGACGTGGTTTCAATTATTGGCACCAATGAGATGACCGGCCAGACGACCAGCACCATCGGCGGCAGCGGCGACCATTACACGATTTATTTCTCCGTCCTCTTCGACCATCCGTTCACCGGGTTTGGAGTCTGGAATGGCGGTACTCTGGCCGCCGGTGTCCGCACCAACAGCAATTCTTCCACGGCGGCATATGTGACCTTTGACACGACGGAGAACCCAGTGGTGCTGGCCCGTGTCGGCATTTCCTTTGTCAGCGTTTCCAATGCGTTGCTGAATCTGAATACGGAAAATCCCGGCTGGGATTTTGACGCGGTCCGAAGTGGCGTGAGCAACGCATGGAATACCGTGTTGGGTCGCATTCAGATTACGGGCGGCACAAGCGACGAACAGACGACATTCTACACGGCCCTGTATCATTGTTACATGCACCCAAACATTTTTAGCGACGTCAACGGGCAATATCTTGGCTTCGACGGCGTGGTGCATACGCAGACGAATCATGTTCAATACGAAAACATGTCGAGCTGGGACAATTACCGCTCTCTCATCCAATTGATTTCGTTTCTGTCCCCGGTTGAAGCGAGCGACATGATGCAATCGCTGGTCAACGACGCGGAGCAGGGCGGCGGCGCGATGCCCCAGTGGGAGCAGGCCGCCGCCAATTCCGCAAACATGGTGGGCGATGGGCCAACGATTGACGTCGCCAATGCCTATGCCTTTGGCGCGACGAATTTCGACGTTCAATCCGCATTCAATGCGGCGGATTATTCGGCTTCAACGATCGGGGCGACCAGCGGTGGCAAGACGGCGCGACCAGGGTTGAGCGATTATCTGAACCTCGGTTACATTTCCTCATCGAATTCCATTTTCGGTTCTCCGAATGCAACTCCGGCCGTCACGCTGGAATATGCAAATGACGATTTTGCGTTGTCGCAACTGGCTCTGGTATTTGGAAACACCAATAAATACCAGACCTATCTGGCGCGTTCAGGAAACTGGCGGAATGTCTTCGATCCGGCCAGCCAGTGGACTCAATTGCGCAACCCGGACGGCAGTTGGCCATCCAGTTTCACTCTGACAACGAGCATGGTGGAAAGCGATTCCTACACCTACACTTGGATGACGCCGTATGATCTGCGCGGGTTGTTTGATGCGATGGGCGGAAACACCGTGGTGACGCAGCGTCTGGAGACCCATCTCACGCAATTAAACGCGGGGGAGTCCAGCATTTACGCTAACTTGGGCAACGAGCCGGAGATAGAAGTGCCGTGGGAATATGATTTCGCCGGAGCGCCCTGGCTCACGCAGGACGCCGTGCGGAGAGCCGCTTTTCTGTATGGAAATGCCCCCGGCGCTGTGCCCGGCAACGACGACGGCGGGGCGATGAGTTCATCGCTCGTGTGGGGGATGATTGGCATCTTCCCGGAAATTCCCGGCGTTGGCGGCTTCGTCATTGGCAGTCCGCTATTCACTTCGGTCACGATCACGCCGGAAAGCGGACACAACATCGAGATCACCGCGCCCGCCGCGGCGGACACGAATCAATACGTCCAGAGTTTGCTGCTGAACGGCCAGCCGACATCGCAACTCTGGCTGCCAATCGGGACAATTCTTGGCGCGGCGAACACCACCCTGGCGTTCACGTTGACCAACACGCCGGACATGAATTGGGGGAGCGCCGCTTCCAACGCGCCTCCCTCATTTCCCGATGGTTTGGTGATTCTCACACCGCCAACGGTTTCCATTACCTCGCCGGCCAATGGGGACACTTTCTTGCCGGGCTCCAACATCACTTTCGATGTAACCGCCAGCAGCACCAACGGTCCTATCGAAACCGTCCAGTTATTTCAGAATTCAACCAGCCTCGCCGTCTTGACCAACCCTCCATACAGTTTCGTTTGGAGCAATGTGCCCGCGGGATATTATTCGCTTTACGCCTCGGCCACAGACTCTGTCGGGGCGGTCGGCGCCTCATCTGCCATCAATATCTCCGTGGTGGTTCCCGGGCAGGGAACCCATTTTATTACCACCGTGAGCCAATCAGCCGGTTCCAGTTGGACTGACCCGATTTGGCAGACCAATAGTAGCGCCACGCCGATTTCTCCCATTGCTGGCAACACCTATGAGGAAGTTTACAACTCCATCCCAATTGCGTTTGGCGCTGGCAATACGCGTATCCGCAATCCCACCTCAAACGGGCCGCAGACTTTTCCCGGCGACTCATTGACGGTGGACACCAACACGGAGATTAGGTTCAAGGACACGGCCAACGAAAACGAACAGATGATTTTCCCCGGAGTGGGAAATAATCCGGGTCTCATCCTTAATGGTGGGTTGTTGAACGATGGCGATGATGGAAATTTCATCCTGCTCGGGACCATCCAGGCGGCCGGCGGAACGCTTTCTTGTCTCGCGCCCGGGGGCAATTTGGGCAATTCTCCTCCATTAACCCAAGTCAACCGGACTTTTACCATTGGGGCAATCCTTTCGGGCAACGGCACGCTGGCGGTGATTTTGACTCCGACGAATAGTCCAATTCTGGTGACCAATGCGCAGAATGCGTTCTCCGGCAATTGGCTGATACAGGAAGGTTGGTTGATTGGCACCACGCCTCAATGTCTGGGAACCGGTAACATCACCGTGGATCCACTGGCCGGTAACAATAATCATCCACAAGCGCTGTCCAGTCTGCCTGCGCTCACGCTGGAAACTTCGAACACTCTCGGCAATGGAGGGGGCAACACGGCTTATGCCGTTCTCGATTTTTCTTATCCCGCCGTCTGCCCCGGAACGATCATTTTGACCAACGGTGGCCTGATGAATTTGCACACGGACTGCACTTTTGGCGCGATGCGAATCGAAGGCACTCCCTTGAGTTTTGGAAAGCATTTCTACGCCGAACTTTCCGCTGACTTCACGAATTTCCTTCAAGGCGGATCGGGTAGCATTACCATCACAGGTCCGCTGCCCCCAATCATTAACGCCAACACCATGGCGGCTCAATCCGGAATTTTTTCAGCTTCGTTGCAAACTGTCAACAGCTTGGAATATCAGGTTCTTTGTTCGACTAATTTGACCCTGCCGCTATCGTCATGGATGGTATTGACAAACTTCACCGGCAACGGTTCCACGATGAGCTTTAGTGACACAGGCGCATCAACCATGCGCTTTTATCGAATTGCCGTTACTCAAAATTGATTCTTCTTCCATAATCGCACTATAACCATATAACTCATTTAAAATGAGTGAATTACAAACTTTCTTACGGGCGTTTGTTTTACTGGCCGCATTGCCAATCGGCTTGAATCAAATAGTAAAAGCCGGCGAAAGCGTGGAAAGCTCGGTCCACTTGTCAGATTATGTCCGGCCTCTCGTTGGCACGGACGGTGGAGGCGACACCTACCCCGGCCCTTCCGCACTGTCATCGGTCACTTCAAAACCAGCCAGCCGGGGTCGAATCAAAACCAGCCACTCTAAGGTGCTTTATTCATATCAAGTTTCTTGATGCAAGCAAGGGACTTTTCAATTTGGTAATATCTGCTGGCTCCCACTGTTCACTGCTTGTTCCCAACGCGGACGTTTTTTCAGAGTTGCTCTTGTGGCGGTATCAAGCGACCGAGATTTTCGTGTAGCGTCGAGAACCCCTCCTGCTCCCATGCAAACAGCATCAGCCACCCGAGCCGATTCTCATCATGCTGGGACTCTGTTTTGTCGCTCCAGGGCGCAGGCTGCTCTGCCAAGAGGCTGGCGAGCGAGGCCGCAAACTTCAGCCTGAAACACAACATCGTGCGCTCAATGGGGCTCATCACCGGCCATGTACGATGTGTTGCGAACTGACGAACCGCGACTTCCACTGCCTGATTCGTATCACGCTCGTGAGAAAGAAATATGGCAGCAACTTGCTCAGGGCGTGCGAAAAATGACGCGGCGGCTGGCAAGTCGGCTCGTATCCGGACGAGCTCCTTCTGACAAAGTTCAGCGATTTCGTTCCAATCCATAATGTGGTGCCGTGGAGTCGGCGTGTCATCAATATACGGACGGCGTGTCGTTTATTGAAACATAAAAGGCTCCTGGCCGAACCGTCCGATCCGTCTGCATTTTTGAACCGGCGCCTAAACCATGCTGTGTCAGCGCGAGATAAAACGAGCAGAACCGGATAGCGAGCCATTCAGCTCGCCGGTTCTGCGGTCGAATGTTCGTTGGACTTCCGGCTTTTCTTGCTTTCCTGGGTGACCACCGGCGCTTCCTTGACGCGATAGCTTTTGCCGGTTATGGCGACTACCTGGGCGTGGTGCAGGAACCGGTCAATGATGGCCCCGGCAGTGGGCACGTCACACAAAAGTTTGCCCCATTCTTCCAACGGGCGATTGCTGGTCATGATGGTGGAACGGTTTTCGTAGCGGCGCATGATGACTTCCAGTAAGTATTCGCCGGAGTGTTTTGGCAGTTGCTTCAGCCCCATGTCGTCAATGATGACGAGATCGGGCTTCAAGTATTTGCGGACGGTCTTGTCCATCTGGTTGAAGGCTTCGTCTTTCATAAAATCCCTCACCAGATCGAAGATGGACCGGTAAAGCACATGGAAGTTCTGGCGGATGGCCTCGTAGCCGATGGCCTGAGCCAGATGGGTTTTACCGACGCCGGGTGGGCCTATGAACAACACGTCTTTGGCCTCCCGGATAAACCGGCAGGTAGCCAGATCGTAAATCTCCTTTTTGTGGACGGAGGGATTGAAGCTCCAGTCGAAGTCGTCCAAGGGCTTCAAGCTGCGGAAGTCGGCGGCCTTGGTGTGGCGCTCGATCTGGCGTTGCAGACGGACATTGAGTTCGTCCTGACAGATGAGTTCGAGGAACTCGGAATGGCTCAGACGATTGGCAGCGGCTTCTTGCAGGCGCACGTCCAGCGTTTCGATCAGGCCAGAGAGACGGAGTTGTTTCAGTGTGGTTTGGAGGGCATTCATGCTTGGTTGATGGTTGATGTGGATGGAGTAAAACAATCAGGAACGCAGTGCTGGTAGGTATCAAGGCTGCGAATGAGTGGATGTGTATCCAGAAAGTCAAGTTGCGGAGAGGGGGCGGCCTGTTCGAGCAACGTGCGCAGATCACGCAACCGCCACGCGCCGTGATGCAGAGCTTTTTGCGCAGCACTTTCCAGCGCTTTGACCGGATGCTTTTGGGCCAGCGACAACAGGCCATGCAAAACCCGGACGCCGATAGGACCGCGTTGTTGCACCATCGCCTCGGCCCAACTGCCGGTATGCACGCCAATCAACCGTGCCCGATCCAACAAATGATCCAGACCTTGCTGGATAACGCGGCGGTGAGGTGAATGCAGATGGGTCGGGTCGGTGGTGAACTTGCCGGGTTCGGCCAATACATGAACGGCGATGACTTCCCGGCGCTGGTTGAACACCCGGAGCAACCGGGACTCCCAACGCACCCAGACTTGACGCCCCACATACTCTGGCGGCACGGAGTAATAAGCCCGCTGCAACTCGACATAACCATCCCGATGCACTGTACGGGGTGCTTCTTCAAACACCGGGAACAAACCCGCCGGCAAGGGCAGCAGTTTGGCGCGTTCCACTTCGTTGAACACCTTGCCAATCTGTTGCCGAGTGGTGCCGTGAATGCGTGTGTCGGCCACACCACTTTCCCAGTCCAAAAGAAAAAGGTTTTGTGCCGATAGACTCGTGAAGCTCCGGCCCTTGAGGGCATTGTTCTGGGCGAACTTTACGCCGGCCTCGATCTTGCCCTTGTGGTGTGGCATGGCCGGACGGGTCGGCAACATCACCGCGCCATAGTGACGGCAGAACTCCGCCACCTTCGCGTTGAGTTCGGGATCATACCAGTCCGCCCGCGTCACGGCGGCACGCAGGTTATCAATGACCAGCGTGCGGGGAACCCCACCGAAGTAACGGAACGCATTTTCCAGACACCGGATAAAACTCTCGGTTGTCTGCTGCCAGACCACTTCACTGTAGCCTTTGCGCGAGTGGCTCAAAACAATCCGAAACAGATGCGGTCGCTTCCGCTTGCCCTCCACCAGTACCCAGGTTCCCTGGCCGAAATCCACTTGGGCTTCCATGCCAGGCTCCATCTCCATTCGCACAAACGGCACCGGCTGTGTCTGCCGCAACTGCCGCACGAACCGTTTGACGGCCTGATAACTGCCGCTGAACCCGTGTTCGCTCACCAAGTCCTGATATATCCGCTGGGCACTCAGCCCAACAGACACCGCTGCTTCGATCTGTGGTTCCCACGGAAGGCAAAGACTCTGCCGACCCGCATTTGAGCCGAGGGTCGAAATGGCTGGTTTTGCGGCCGGGTCAGCCTCCGAGCCGGGGGTCGAAATGGCCGGTTTTGAATCTGCCAGCCGCAGATACTTGCCCACCGTCTCCCGGTTGATGTCCAGTTCACGCGCAATCCGCCGGTGGGACCAGCCATGCGCTGCCAAAGTCATTATCGAATGTTGCAAGCTCACGTTGAGTTGGTTCATCGCGCCTTTGTGCCTTCTGCATGGCACAAAACGCAATGCGTTCCTCAAAGTGGCTGGTTTTCATTCGACCCTTCCTGGCTGATTTTGACCGTCCGCTGACATCCGCACCCTTCGGGATGGTGCAGTTAAGTCCCGACACCGACCGCGAGGCAACGGCAGGTTATAAATATTCCGATAATTCCATCTTGGGGTTCAGCCTGACACATCTCACCGGAACGGGCGTTGCCGACTTGGGTGATTTTTTATTTACACCGGAAGTAGGCGTGCCAAAGTTTGTTCCAGGAACGAAGGAAAATCCGGAATCCGGCTACCGCTTGCGCTATTCCCATACCAATGAAATCGCGTCCGCGGGCTATTACAAGGTAAAATTGCAAAATTCCGTTACGGTGGAGTTGACGGCGGACGTTCACGCCGGAATCATGCGTTTTACTTTTCCGGCCTCCGACCATTCGGCCATTCTGACGGACTTGAATCATTTTCTTTGGCCTGATTGGGATAAAAGCCGGGCGCTACTCTCCTCGGAGGTTCAAGTTGTAGATGATCAGACCGTGACCGGTTTTCACTTGACACATGGATGGGCCGCCAGGCGGAATCTCTATTTTGCCGCGCGCTATTCCCGGCCGTTCGATCACTATGAAATTGTCAGCGATGGCAATATTCTGACAAATGCCAACGAAGCGACCGGCACAGATTTGCGATTTCTGGTGCAATACCAAACCAGCAGCAACGAAACGATTTTGGTCAAAGTGGCCGTTTCGGCGGTGAGCGCGGATAATGCCTTAAAAAATCTGGACGCGGAAATTCCCGATTGGGAGTTTGAGCGGGTTCTGGAAAAATCCCGTGGTGAATGGAATCGCGAACTGTCCAAGATTCAAATCGAAGGTTCACAGACCGACAGGGAAACATTTTATACCTCGATGTATCACGCGCTGCTGGCGCCGAACGTTTATGAAGACGTCAACGATGAGTATCGCGGTCTGGATGACCAAATTCATCCGGCCGACGCGTTTACCAATTATACCGTGTTCTCCCTTTGGGATATTTTCCGGGCTGAATGCCCGCTGTTTACCCTGATTGAGTCGGCGCGCGACGGGGACATGGTCAATTCCCTGCTTGCATTTTATGATCAAAATCCGCGGCACATGCTTCCCATTTGGCCTTTGCAGGCCAACGAAACCTTCTGCATGATCGGTTACCATGCCGTGCCGGTTATCGTGGATGGCTACTTCAAAGACGTGAAAGGCTTTGATGCCGAACGCGCCTATGAGGCATGCAAAACTACCGCGATGAATCTGAATTACAGCGGGCTGGCCGCTTACGCCAAACTCGGTTGGGTGCCTTGTGATAAATACGGGGAATCGGTTTCCAAGACCCTGGAGTACGCTTACGACGATTGGTGCATCGCCCAAATGGCCAAGGCACTGGGTAAGCATGACGACTATGGATATTTCATGAAGCGTGCGAGCGGCTTCACGAACCTCTTCGATTCGTCCACCGGCGTGATGCGCCCAAAGGACTCGCACGGGAACTGGCGCTCGCCCTTTGACCCGCATCATTGGACGATGGGTTCGGGCGGAGATTACACGGAAGAAACCGCCTGGCAGAATACATGGTTTGTGCCGCAGTACGTTCCGGGGTTGATTGCGTTGATGGGCGGCAAGAAAAAATTTATTCAAGAATTGGATTCATTCTTTAGTTTTGGGGGCCGTCCTCTAGGCGAATACGACCCCGGTAATGAGCCAGATCAACAGGCGATGTACCTTTACTGTTACGCCGGCGAACCATGGAAGGCAGCCAAACTCCTGCATCAGACAATGAACACAAAATATGGGAACCAGCCCGGCTCACTCCCCGGAAACGATGACTGCGGACAAATATCGGCGTGGTATGTGTTGACGGTGCTGGGATTTTACTCCGTGTGTCCGGCAAGCGATTATTATGTGATCGGAAGTCCGGGAGTGAAAAAAGCGGTGATGCATCTCTCAAACGGAAAGACTTTCACAATGACGGCGCAAAATCTTTCGGATGAAAACATTTATGTCCAGTCGGTGCGGCTAAACGGCAAGGACTGGGACAACCCGTTTCTGCCATATAACCAGTTGAAAAACGAAGGCACGCTGGATTTTATGATGGGAGACAAACCCAGTCAGTGGGGAACGAACCCCGATGTTCCGAATTGATTTTTTGACGCGCTTCTATCCGCGTGGATGACGGTGATTCGCTTGGATTTATTTGGATTTGCCTAGATTCAGTCTACGGCAATTTTCTATGTTTAAATGCCGATAAAAGCAGCCCATCAAGTCAAGGCGACAAGGCCGTTTGGTAGCTTAAGAAGACGAAATTGGCCCATATTTCAAAGGTTTCGTGTGGTGTAGGGATGTTTCCCGACATGACACATTTTTAATATCTGTTATGGTTCTGTTGTACATGTTGCAAATAATACCAAATCACAAGTGAAAATTGGTTTTGGAAAGCAGATGATATTTGCGATTGAAAAACTAAACAGCGCAACCTTATGAAAAACACAATCCTGTATCGTTCCATGTTGGCCGCCTCACTTTGTCTCGTCGGCGCGGCAGTGCAAGCGCAAACCACTTTGTTAGATTTGACATTTGATAATCCAGGCTCCCCGGTAATTGGCACGGATTACATACCCAACAGTGCACCCGGCACCCCTGGTGACTTTAACACCCCCTATGGGACCACTGTTAATAATCAGTACGCGACCGCGTTTACAGAAGAAGCTGGCGTCGGTGTGTATGAGGGTGGTTCGCCAAGCGGTGGTCTCGTGGTAACCGCCGGCGATAATGATGCGGCATATAGTTCGCAGGGCTTTGACTTTTCCGAATCGGGCGACAATTTGCAACTTTCCATGATGTTTCAAACCGCCAGTAGCTCTGCGGGTATTGGAAGTGGCGATAAGTTCCAGTTGGGTTTGGCCTATTCAGATATTACCCCATATGGAAGCGCGGGGGCATATTCTGGTGTGGCTAATGAATTCGCAAGTTATCGCTTGTTGTCAGTATCCGGCACTCAAAATTATACCTTGGAATACCAGAATGATGTCGGTGGAGGGTCTGTGACACAGGGCGGCACCCTGACAACCTATTCGCTGCTTTCAAGTGAGTGGTATCAGATGAGCATATCATATCTGAATAATGGAGATGGAACATTGACCGAGAGCGTTTCGCTTTATGACATGGGCACTGAAGGAACAAGCGCACCGACGCTTGTTAATGTCGGAAACCTTGATCAATTCACATTTGCAAGCGACCTTACGACTGATACCGGAGTAGCTCCGGAGTTTCGGGATGCCAATGATACCGGGATTAATGATCTGGATAACCTTGAACTTTTGAGCGTTCCGGAGCCCTCGTCTTGTGCACTGGTCGGGCTTGGAATTTCCGCGCTGTTTGGGGTGCGCCGTTTCCGCCGGAATAAGTAAGCCAATGTTTTTCAAGAAGGCCTCAGCGTAAATGTTGGGGCCTTTTTTGTTTCTACAAATCATGCCTTTGACAGGCCACCCGATTTTAATCCGCACAGTTTGCGGATTGTGCAGATAAAAAATAGTGAATCTACCAAATCTGTGTAATCTGCGGATTCAAAATATGACAATTTTTCACCACAAAACACCGGCCTTTTGGCATTTAAGACTATGGGCAGGATAGTATTTCACCGGCTCACAACATTTTTCACCGGGCGTCGTGTGCGCCTGACTGATTCATCCGAAGCAAGCTGGCATTAACATGAATCACTGCAAAAAATTGCCGCGCCGGATTTCTCTGCTGTCATTTGGTCTGGCGTTGGTTGCCGTGCTTTGTCTGGCAGCCGGGCCGGGTTGGTCGCAAACTTTGTTATTGGATTTCAACTCACCGGGAGAATACACCGGCAATTTTAATAATCCCGACACGGCCAGTCCCTGCACCGAGACAAATGCCGGCGGCGTGACCAACAGCGGTGCCCTTTTGGTGACTGGTGGCGATGACAACGCGACTTATAACGCTTCCAGTTGGGATTTTTCGACCAACACCGCCTGGATTAGCGTTTCCGTGATGGTCCAGATCAAACAGGCGACCGGCACGGGCAATAAGATCCAGTTGGGCATCGTCAACAGCAACACCGCCGGCTTCGCGGACGCCGCCACAGGCGACGGCTGGATATTTGGCAGTTTCCGGCTGCTGCCCCAGTCAACGACCACGCCAACATACCAACTGGCCTATCAGACTGCCACCAACGGCACCACCAGCAGCGGCAACATCAGCTCACCTATCACCTTGACGGTCGGGCATTGGTATCAGTTCAACACTTGCTTCACGAACACCGGCCCTGGCACGTCGTATAACATGGCCTGTAGTTTAATTGATTATGGGACTGACGGAGCGACACAGGGCGCAAATGTGATAACATTCAGCACATTACAGACGGTGACTGGGACGCAGGCGGCGCTCTCGTTGGACAATTCGGTCTGGCCAGGTTTCCGCGCGGCAAACGACACTGGCGCCGGCGTGTTGGATAATTTCAGTGTTATGAATGGTGGCGGCGGTGCTGGTGTCAGCAATCCACCGGTTATTATTGTTCAACCGGCCAGTCAGTCGGTAAGTGTCGGTAACAACGTCACTTTCAGCGTGACGGCTAATAATGCGACGGGCTATCTATGGTTCACAAATTCAGTGGCCGATCCCAATGGCACCAACGCCAGCTATACCTTGACCGATGTTCCGATTGCCGACAACGGGATGACCATTCAGGTGCTTGCCACCAATAGTTATGGTTCGACCAACAGCACCGTGGCGACCTTGACGGTGACGTTGCCTTCATCGGTAACTATTGACGTAAATTGTGCTTCCAATATCGGCCCGGTTAATCCTTATGTCTGGGGTGTTGACGGGCCGGACAAATACATTTGGTATGCTGGCAACACAAATCTGGAGCAGGACATTAAAAACGCAGGGATAAAACTGGTCAGAATAGATCCCATCCAGAATTGTCTCTATAATGGCTATGACCCTTATCCCGCGACCAACGATTGGGATTTTACACAATTGGACGAAATTCTTGGCACCATCTTTGCCTCCGGCGCCCAACCGGTCTTCACAATTTGCGATTTTCCAGGAGGGGTGTCGCATTCCACCAATAGCTCCGGTGACATCTCCAATGCGGATTGGAATGCCTATGCCGTTTTCATGAGTGGCGTGGTCAACCATTACAATGTTCAGAGGGCGCTTGGAACAAACAACGCCGTGCATTATTGGGAGATGTGGAATGAGCCGGAAATAGAACCTGATGGCACGTTTGCCTCGGAATCGGATTACGGAGAGTTTGTACAAACAGTTGGCAACGCCATGAAAGCGGTCGACCCCACAATCAAATTGATTGGGCCGGTTGCTGATTTCACGGATTTCAGTCCCAGCGGATGGATTGCTTACACGGCCCAGAATCTGTCCACCCAAATTGACATATTGTGCTGGCATGACTACGGTCCCAGTGCATCAGGCACCAGTGATTCTACCTACATGGGCTGGACCCCGCTGAACTATCAAACCAACATGGAAACGGTATTGTCGGGCGGCCCCGGTAGAATATTCGTTGGACCTGGAGGCAAACTCTACCCAGGGGCCATCACCGAATATAACATGAGCTATGCGGACAACGGCGCCACGTTCGACCTGATGTATCACAACCAATTTGACGCCACGTTTGCCGCCAGCGCCATCGTCAACGCCATGAAGGGAAACGCCGATATATTTTCGTTTTATAATCTTGCGGAAGCCGGCAACAACCTGTTGGGCCTTCTCAACAACACAACCTTTGCTCCTTACACGCCTTATTACACTTACTATCTATTCGGCAATTATTTTGGCAACCAATTGATCGGTTCGAGTGGCGGGGCTTCGACGCTGGAGTGCATCGCCTCCAAGAACACAGCTGCCGGCAGCTACACGGTCATGGTCGTCAACAAGGACACCACCAACATGACCTACGATGTGAACATTAACCTGGAGAACATCCCTTCCACCAACGGTTTGGTGTTGATTCACGAGGTGAATGCAACCAATACCCCTGTTTCCTACCTGGGAGTTTCGACATACACTAATTCGAGTTTCAGCTATGTGGTTCCGCCGTATAATGTCATCGCCTTCCAATTCGTTCCGCCGCCGCAACTTGAGGCGGCCATTTCCAACAACGATCTCGTAATCTCGTGGAATACCGCCGTTGGCACGCTCCAAAGCACACCAGCCTTTACCGGAGCCTCTACTGTTTGGTCGGTCGTTACGACGAACAATCCGGCCATCCTGCCGATCGGTGCTGGAAATTCGTTCTTCAGGGTGGTCACGCCTTGATTGAATCATTGCGAGCTTGAATTACTGGCCTTGAAATAATTTTATTGCAAGAAAACTCAATTTAGTGATTAACAGCGAAAATCGACCCGTTGCCTCCGCTTCGCCTGCTGTTTCGGAAACAACGGGTGGCCGTTTCCGCTGGGCAATTCTCGGCGTGCTATTTTGCGCCACCACGATCAGCTACCTGGACCGCTTTCTTCTGGGAGTTCTTAAGCCGACGATCATGCAGAATCTCCACTGGACGGAGACCGATTACGCCAATGTGATTTTTTGTTTTCAACTCGCCTACGCCATCGGCTTGTTCTCGGTAAGCCGCGTGATTGACCGGATTGGGGTGCGGGCGGGTCTGGCCTTGGTGGTCGGGATGTGCGCCTTGGCGGCGGCAAGCCACAGTTTTGTGAGTTCGGCCATGGGATTTTGCCTGGCCAGATTCGCGCTGGGATTTGGCGAAGCGGGCACCTGGCCCGGCTGCGTGAAAACCATTGGCGAATGGTTTCCCCGCAAGGAACGGGCGCTGGGCAACGGCGTGATCAACGCCGGTTCGTCCGTTGGCGCAACTATTACCCCGCTTGTCGTGCCGCTCATTCTCAAGCTGGTGGCCTGGCCGCTTTCCTTCTTGTTCACGGCGGCGTTGGACGCGATCTGGGTTTGCGTCTGGCTCCTGGGCTACCGCAGCCCGGACCGCCATCCGTGGTTGAAGAATTCTGAGCTGGCTTACATCCGCAGCGACCCCAATCCACCCCGGGGAAAGGTTTCGTGGTGGCAGTTGTTCGGTCATCGTCAGACGTGGGCTTTTTTGGTCGCCAAGGGATTAAGCGATCCGATCTGGTGGTTTTTTCTGTTTTGGATTCCCGGATTTTTGGCGAAGCAATACAATCTTGCCAACGGATCAGCCGCCGCTTCGGCGGCGGCGATGGCTTTGCCCGTCATGCTCATTTATATTATGGCGAGCGTCGGCAGCATCGCTGGAGGCTGGCTCTCGATGCGGTTGATTGGCTTTGGTTGGAGCGTCAACGCGGCGCGCAAGTCGGTGATGCTCGGTTGCGCGCTATGCGTCACCCCGGTGTTTCTGGTTTCCTCTCGCATCGGTCTGTGGCCGTCGGTGTTTCTGATTGGATTGGCAGCGGCGGCGCATCTGGGATTTTCCGCCAATCTCTTTACTGTCGCGACTGACACCGTGCCAAGACATGCGGTCAGTTCGGTGGCGGGAATTGGCGGTTTTGCCGCGGCCGTGTTTGCCATGTTCAACTCGAAATTGGTTGGTTTTGTCTTGGACACCACGCACAGCTATGCCATTCCCTTTGCCATTGCCTCCTGTTCATATTTGGTGGCGTTAGGAATTCTGCATCTGCTGTTGCCGAAACTTGAACCGATGGAACTGGAGGAAGCAAATTGAACGCATATCGTGGAAAAATTCTCCGTCTCCCGCCGAACCGCGTGTGGCGAACCTACCCGGGCGGACTCATCCTCGACCGGATGGAAGACCGCGCGTCGCCTGCAGACGGCCCGTTTCCAGAAGACTGGCTCGGCTCAACCGTGCGGGCGATCAATCCAAACCGCGAGCAGAAGAACGAAGGGCTGGCACGCGTCATTTTTACCGGTGGCGAAGCGGTGCTGGCCGATCTGATCGCGTCCGATCCTGAATATTTTCTAGGCGCACGGCATGTCAGCCGTTTCGGGAGGAACCCGATGGTATTGGTAAAATACCTGGACTCGGCGGTGCGCCTGCCTTTTCAAGTTCATCCCACTGCGGAATTTTCGCGCCGGCATCTGAATGCCGAGAGCGGCAAAACGGAAGCCTATTACATTTTGAGCACCCGGGCGGAGGTGTCCGAACCTTACATCTATCTCGGTTTTCAACGCCCCCCCACGCGTCAGGAATTGCGGCGCATGATTATGGAGCAGGACATCACTGCCATGGAAAGTTGCTTTGACAAAATACCCGTGAAACCCGGTGACGTTTATGTTGTACCAGGTGGACTGCCGCACGCAATCGGCGGCGGCGTTC
Organism: uncultured bacterium; assembly: GCA_963723125.1. Taxonomy (GTDB): domain Bacteria; phylum Verrucomicrobiota; class Verrucomicrobiia; order Limisphaerales; family UBA11358; genus UBA11358. The sequence continues at coordinate 86,379 of CAVRPQ010000005.1, read as the reverse complement.
TCATGGTGGAAGTGATGGAGCCGACGGATTTTGTGGCGCGGGTGGAATTTAATGTCGGCGGTCGGATCATTCCAGAGTCCGCACGGTTCATGGGGCGGGATTTGGATTTCGCTTTGGATTTATTTTCCTTTGAACCTTTGCCGTTGCCCGATGTGCAGTCGCGCTGGCGTTGTCAGCCACGAACTTTGGAAATTGATCCCACCATGCACCTTGAGGCATTGGTGGACGGACGCCTGACCGACTGCTTTATTGTGTTCCGCACCAAGTTAAGCGGGCGAAGGCAATGGCGCTCAAAAGGTTTCACCATTTTGCTGGTCGTGGAAGGTTCGTGTAGGGTTGCCACAGCGCACGAGGAAATTGGGCTGGCCAAGTTTGACCGTATTGTTGTTCCTCACGACTTGAAGTTTCTGGAATTCACCGCCAAGGACAGTGTTGTCTTTCTGGAATGTCTGCCGCCGTTGGTATAGAACGAATTCGGGGCCGCAAAACCAGTCTCACAGCCCTAGTGTCGCTGTCTTGCGCGGGATGCGCTTTTATTGGCAGGACGGGCTGACACAGCTTTGACACAGAATCCGGCCATGACACAGCTCTGACACAATCCCATAGCCTGACACAGTTCGACACAGTTTTTCTACTGCTAGTTGCCCACAGATACCAGAAAACTATTGCAATCATATGGGCAATACCGTAGGCTCACTTGCAGGTAAGTATTGAGAATGGCAGTTATGAGCAATGACGAAAACACCCTGTTTGCAGGTTCGAATCCCTCAGCGCACACCAGCCACGAACGCTTTCGGGGCTGCCGCGCCGGAGCGAATGCGTAGGCGGGCTGGCACGATAACAGGTTCGCGGGCTACGACCCGGCAAGCCAGCTTACCTTTCGGCAATTAACGTCCCGTCGCCGCGAAGTTTCATTCTCTGTCCATGCCACTCGACCGTGTTACCCATAAACGCCCCAAACCAAAGAGCCACTTGAAGTAAATCCTTCACCGGCACCAGCCAGAACGGCGAAACCAATTTGCGTTCCGGCGTGAACCGGCGTTGAAGATTTTGAGCGAGACAAATCCGGATCAATAAGCAGACAGCAGCGGTCAACGGGGCGCACCGTGTCGCTGACAGAATCAGTGAAATGACCAGCCATAACAGCGGCCAAAAGGTCGCATTGGACAGGATGCTGAAGAAGTAGGGCAGGGGCTGGCAGACACGAATCGTGCGCGCCCAGCGGAGTTGATGATGCCAGACGTCACGCCCGTTCATCGGCGCATCCCAGCATTCCACAACAATGGGGCAGATCGCGAGACGATGGCCTTTTCCGGCAATACGATGGCCAAGCTGGTAATCGTCGGCGAGGCAACTGGTTAACGAATTAAAACCGCCGATTTCAGCCAATGCCTTGCGGCGCATGGCGATTACCGCGCCCAATGCAAAGTCGAGTGGTTTGAGGCTGGCAGCCTGCAACACCTGGCTCCAAAAATCGGCGTTGATGGCAATGGCTTCCCAGCGCATAGCCAGGGTGACCGGGTTCGCCAACCGGTAAAAACAATTTACGAGAGCAGTTTTATCATCCCGCAAGAGCGCAATCGCATTGGTCAGGAAATCCGGCGGCACGCGCACGTCGGCGTCGCTGACGAGAATCAATTCGTATTTCGCCGAGCGCTCGAGCTGGATGAGTGTGGAAATCTTGCCGTTCGTTCCAAATGATTCACCACAGACGACGAGCTTTGTGTCGTGCCCCGGTTTATTTTCAATGACTTCACGAACAATTTTACAAACCGGGTCATCGGCATCAGCGACGCCAAACAGGATTTGCATTGGACCGGCATAATGTTGATTGAACCAGCTTTGCAGCGAAGCAGCGGTCGTTTCGTCGCAGCCTTTGAGCGGTTTGAGCAAAGTGACGGCCGGCGCAAAGGACAAGTCGGCGGCGCGCCGGTGGAGGGGAAAGCGCCGGGCCGCCAGCCATTGCCAGAGGACGAGTGCCAGGCTCAAGAGGGCGGGCGTGGCGAAGATTGCATTGGGAGAATTCACCAAGGGGGCAGGCAACCGGACTCAGACCGTGGCCGGGGTGTCCACGGGTTTGGCTTCGATGCGTTCGTCGAGGACCAGCACGCCATGCGGCGGAATGTCATAGTTGCCGGAGAACGTATTGCCCGTGAGAAAATCGTGCATCGGTTTGTAGAATTGAATGCGCAGGGGCGAGTTCTGATGGTTAATCAGGAAATAAACGCGCATGCCTTCCTTTTCGCGCATGCTGACTTCGACGTTTTCGGGAACCTTGAGCAACGGTTGCAATCCGCACATCTGGCGCAGCCAGACGACCAGGTCATGATAAAAATGCTGGTGACTCATGGTGCCGATATAAACGGCCCGGCCGAGGCCAAAAGTGTTCATCGTCATGGCGGGCCGGCCGGCATAAAAATCCTTCGCGTACGTCGCCAGTATCTGGCAGCCCTTCGGTTCGATAATGTCGCACCAGAGCCGCGCGGGATGCACGTGGCTGGTGGGAAAGGCGCCTTTGAACGTAAGGTGATTTTCTTCGCCGGGCGGGATGGGATCGAATTCCAAAACCTCCAGCCCGAACAAATCGGTCATGTCGTTCGGATAACCCGAGTCCGGCGCAATGCTGTGTTCGTTGACGAGGCCGGTGTTGAAGGTGCTGACGAGCGTGCCGCCATTCTGGACGTAGAGTTTGAGGCGATCGGCCTCGCCGGCGGCCAGCAGGTGCAGCGATGGCGCGAAAACAATCTTGTACTGTGACAGGTCTTCGGTCGGACGCGCAAAATCCACGGGAATGTTGCGGTCATGGAGCGCGTTGTAAATGAGCTGAATGTGTTCGCGCAGATTGAAAAATTTGTTGGGCTGCATCGGCTGTTGCAGCGTCCAATCGTTGTCGTGGGTGTACAGGATGCACGTTTGCGCAACGACTTTGGTGTCCTTGAGCGCGGGCGCGAGCAGCTTCAATTCCTCGCCAATCTGGCTGATTTCCTTATAGGTGCGACTATTGCCTTCGAGGTGGTGCGGCAGGACCGCGCCATAAAATTTTTCGTTGCCGATGCGCGGCTGGCGCCAGCGATAGTAAAGCACGCCACACGCGCCCCGGGAAATGAGTTGATACGTGAACAACCGGATGATGCCCGGCCGCACCAGCGAATTGACGTCCTGCCAGTTGACCTGGCCGGCCTTCTGTTCAATGACCCAGAAACCGCAGTCGCCGTCGGGCGTTTTGATGTCGGTTTTTTTCAGCGAGCGGAGAATGTCAATGTCACACGCCAGTTCCGAGGATTTGGTTTTGATGGCCGGCCGGCTTTCAACGGAAACAAAGTCCACGGCATCGGCCATGTCGAAGTGGTCGAATTTCCGGTGGAGCGCGCGCAGGTTGACCGTCACGGGATGGTCAGGGCAAAGCTCGTGCAGCACGTCGGCCTGCATGCGAACGAAGGCGACGATGGCATCGCTGCAAAACCGGTGCCAGTCCAGCAACAAAGCCGCGTTGTGCGACGTGGGCGCGGACATGGGCATGGGCACGTCATCGAAGGAGGAGGCAATCTGCCCCAGGTAACGCAAGCCCAGCTGGTTGTTCAGGTGCTCGACGGTCTTATATTTCAATTTCAGCCAGTTTTGCCATTCCAGCCGCGAATCCTCGTTGAACGACCATTCGGTCTGATGTCCGCCGAGGCCGCTGTCAATCTGCCAGGCAATCAAATGCGGATGATCCCCCAGCGCCCTGGCCATGTTTTCGACGAGCCGCTTGGAGGCGTTCCAATAGGCGTCGTTGTTGAAGCAGACCGCGCGGCGGGTGCCTTCGTGTTTGACCAGACCGCGCTCGTCAAGCGGCAGGATCCCGGGATACTTTTTCGCCAGCCAGATGGGCGGGGCGGCGGTGGGTGTGCCAAGGACAACCTTGATGTTGTGATTTTGCATGATGTCCATGACGCGGCGCAGCCACTGAAAATCGTATTTACCCTCTTTGGATTCGCAGATGCCCCAGGAAAATTCGCCGAGTCGGACAATATTGACGCCGGCCTGGGCCATCAATTTGGCATCATGTTCCCAAGCTCCCTCAGGTTTGTCAGCGGTGCCGCTGTAAGGGAAGACCCACTGCTCAGGATAATAGTCAACGCCAAAAAACATAACCTCGCCTCGGGTATCACTGAGACTCTAAAAGCAATCCGCCACGCTTGCAATCTCAAAATCACCGGCGTCGCCCGGGACAAAACGCCGGGCGGATCCTATTTCCCCAGCAGCTTGTCGATCCCTTTGATGATATTGCTGGCGCTGGCACCCGCATTGTTGCCGGTGCCTTTCAGCAGGTTTCCCGCATTTTTGCCGATGTCGGTGCTGGCCTTGCCGACGGCTTTCACGGTGGCCGTCGTGATGGCGCGAAGCACACTGCGGGTCAAATCGGTTGCGGTGATGCCGTCCGGGTTCTTGCCCAAATCGGTGAGATGAATCGGCGGCAAGGGTAGCGTCATTTCCTTTCCCTGCAGGTCCGTCAGGCTGACATGCACCTTGGCGCCGGAGATCAGCAGGTCGTCCACTTCAAATTTTTTGGAGGATTTGGCCTGGGCTGTGTTATTGGTGGAGGCTGCCGCAGTGGTGGAGGCGGGGGTTTTGGAAGACGCGTTGACGTTGTTCAGGATGGTGCTGAGGTTGTTTCCGCCGAGGCCGCCTTCGAAGGTAATTTCGGGGGATTCCACGTGTATCGAGCGGATCACGATTTTGTCGGCCAGCACGGACATGGGATTTACGCCGACGGAAATCAAGCCGGCACTAATGGCTTGCGGGGTCTTATAGCCTGCCGGGTTGCCGACCACCAGACCCTTGACGCTGGCCGAGCCGGTTAGCAAGGTCAGGTGCACTTCATCCAGGGTGATCGGCACCTGGGTGATCCTGGGGCCGACGGTTTCAACACCTTTTTTCACGATGTCGCCCAGGAAAAGGCTGGCGACCACGGTGCCGATAATGACCAGCACGACCAGGGTAAGGACCACACTCCAGAATATTTTTTCGAGCTTTTTCATAATTGTACTGGCTCAATACTGCGTCCGGCTTGGCCGGGCAAACTCGAATTTTCTTACTGCGCGAGCAGCGAGCGAATCACTTCCACCAGTTTATTGATTTGATAAGGCTTGGCCAGAAAATGGTCCGGTCTGACCGGTGAATTGGCGTAAATGTCTTCATCCACCGTGCCGCTGAGCAGGATGGTTTTTTGCTGTGGATTGAGCCGCTTGCATTCACGAATCAAATCCATGCCGTTCATTCGTCCCATGGCATAATCGGTGACGAGAACATCCGGGGGGGGCTGGGCGGTGCTGTATTCGGCCAGCGCCTTTTGCGGATCACGGAACAGGCAAACATCAAAACCCGCCGGTTCCAAAATCATTTCAGCCAAATCCAGCAATACTTGTTCATCGTCCACCACGTAGATTGTGGGCGGCGAACCGGTAACCCCGTTGCTTTCAGGCTGACTCATGCTGGCCAGCCGAAATGAAAACATAATTTGTCCCCAACCGCAAGCGCATTTGACCGGTGAAATTCCCATTGCGCTGCGCGTCCTTCCGCCGTAAAGTCCTCATGGCCATGAGGACATCGCCACGAAACAGGGATTTGCTGCTATGAAAAGAAAATCGGCAACCGCATCAATCAAGAAGAAGACAACCTTCCAAACCGTACCTCCATCTCGCGCCGCAGAAACTCCGCTCGAAGAAACCGCCGCCAGCGACAGCCCGGCCACACCGGCAAAAGCCAAACGTTTGACGGCGAGAAAATTGAAAGGGCATATCGTTTCCGCGTTTGAAGCCGTTGCCACTCCCCTGAAAACCAAACGCGCCGTCAAACCCAAAATCGGCGGCGCCTCCCGGCGCGAAAAAATTCAAATTCCCGCCATTTTGCTGGAAGGCGACCGGCCTTCGCCATCTTCCATCAGTGGTCCTGGCCAGAAATACGCGCTCGGTCCCATGCCGCCGGTGCAACAGTTCGAAACGACCGAGGCCGAATTGCCCGACGCTTACGGCACGCGCCAGTTGTTTTTGACCGCCCGCGACCCTCACTGGCTTTACGCGCACTGGGACCTGACGCACGAGCAGCAAACGCGCTGCAACACGCGTTCCGCTGACGGCCATCTGGTTCTGCGTGTTTATGTGCACAAAATTGAAGGCCATCCGGTCAACGAAATTCACGTCCACCCTGAATCGCGCCATTGGTTTGCGCACGTTGAACGCGCGGGAGATGCCTACGCCGCCGAACTCGGCTACTACTCGCCGGTCGGCAAATGGGTGCGGATTGCCGCGTCGGCCGCCACGGTAACGCCGCCGGATGCGGTTTCGCCGGAAGGCAGCGCTGAATTCGCGACGATTCCGTTTGAATTTCCGTTCGCCAGGTTGATGGAAATCATCAAGGCGGCGGTGCATGAAAATCTTCCGCTGGCCCAGGCGCTCGAAGAGCTCCGGCGCCACGGCCATCGTGATCTGCCGCGCACAGCCTTGCATCCGTCCTCGGCCTGGACGCCGGAGCAGGAACGGGCGCTGGCAAAAATCATCAATATTGATGACGTCCGCCGCGTGTGGATGGGCTCGCTCGAAATCACGGAACTCATCCGCCGCCGGCTGGCCCACGAAATTTCCTCGCTCGGCGCGTCGCAGTTCGGCATCTCCAGCATTTCCAGTCCGTTCGGCGGCATCGGGCCATCGAAAGGTTTTTGGTTCAACGTCAATGCGGAGTTGATCATTTACGGCGCGACCGAGCCGGCGGCCAAGGTTACTCTTGGCGGTCACGAAATCAAATTGCGCCCCGACGGTTCGTTCAGTTACCGCTTCGCGTTACCGGACGGAAAATATGATTTGCCCGCCGTCGCCGTTTCGACCGATGGCACGGAGGCCCGTGCGGCGGATCTGAAATTCAGCCGCTCGACGGAATACCTCGGCGACGTCGGCGCGCACCCGCAAGACCCGTCATTAAAAGCGCCGTTGCCGGAAAACGTTTAACCTTCATGGACGCGCCCCACCGCGGAGCCCTGATGCTGGTTCGCTTTATCGCCATTGCGTTGATTGGCCTCGGCGTGATTGAACTGAGTTTGTCCTGGGTGGAAAGCTACGAACACCACACGTCCATGAAGACTTTTGATTTTGTGCTTCCGGCCATTCTGCTGGCGCTGGGGGTGGTGGGTTTATTCAAAGCCGGCTCGCTGGCGACCTGGATTTCAAACAAACTGGACGAGTGACGGCAACGTTCTGACCGACTATGCAAGGCTATTTGTCCCTGGTGTTGCACGCGCACCTGCCGTTTGTGCGGCATCCTGAGCACGAAAAATTCCTGGAGGAATCCTGGTTGTTTGAAGCCATCACCGAAACCTACCTTCCGTTGCTGCAAACGCTCGAAGGCTGGCGCCGCGACGGCATGGATACGCACCTGACGCTTTCGCTCTCGCCCACCTTGTGCGCGATGCTGCTCGACCCGCTGTTGCGCGGGCGTTATGAACGCCACTTGAACAGCCTCATCGAACTGGCGGAAAAGGAAATCCATCGCACCCACTGGGACCGCACCTTCCGCGAACTGGCGTGGATGTATCATCACCGGTTCAATTTGATTCGCGACACCTGGCGGGCTTGCGACGGCAATCTCGTCAACGCCTTCCGAAAACTTCAAGACGAGGGCCGCCTCGAAATCATCACCACCGCCGCCACGCATGCACTGTTGCCGCTGTTGGCCGGCCATCCGCCGTCGCTCCGCGCGCAAATTCTGACGGCGCGGGACCACTACCGCAGTTGTTTTGGTCGCGACCCGGTCGGCCTCTGGCTACCGGAATGCGCCTACGTGGAAGGCGCCGAAGTATTTTTACAGGAGGCCAACATCCGCTGGTTCATTCTGGACACGCATGGCCTGCTGCATGCCCGTCCCCGCCCGCGTTACAGCACGTTCGCGCCGATTTACACGCCCAACGGCATCGCCGCGTTCGGGCGGGACTTTGATTCCTCGCGCCAGGTCTGGAGCCAGCGCGAAGGTTATCCCGGCGACGCGCGTTACCGTGATTTTTACCGCGACATCGGCTTCGACCTTGATTTTGACTATGTGAAACCGCACCTGCCGTCGCCGGAAAACCGCGGTTTCACCGGCATCAAGTATTATCGAATCACCGGCGGGGCCGGGGAAAAGCAGATTTATCAACGCGACCTCGCCTTGCAGGCGGCGGGGGAACATGCCCGGCATTTTCTCGATGAACGCATCAAACAGGCCCAGAGCGTCGCCGGATTTCTGGACCGTCCGCCGCTGGCCGTCGCGCCGTACGACGCGGAATTATTCGGCCATTGGTGGTATGAAGGGCTGGAGTTTTTGGATTATTTCGGGCGCAAACTTTTTTATGACCAGAAGATCCTTACGCTCATTACGCCGAGCGAATATCTGCACCGCCATCCCACCAATCAAATCGCCGCGCCCGGCGCCTCGAGCTGGGGTGAGGAAGGTTACTGGCGCGCGTGGTTGAATGAATCGAACGAGTGGATTTATCCGCACCTGCAAATTGCCCAGGAACGCATGACCGGTCTGGCCAAAAAATTTCCCACCGCGACCGGTCTGAAGGCGCGGGCCTTGCGGCAGGCGGCGCGTGAATTGCTGCTCGCGCAGGCCAGCGACTGGCCGTTCATTCTGCGCACCGGCACCAGTCCCGATTACGCGCGCCGCCGGGTGAAGGACCATTTGCTGCGCTTCATCGCGCTGCACGATCAACTGACGGCCACGGGTGTGGATGAGAAATGGCTCCACGAAGTCGAATCCCGCGACAATCTTTTCCCCGAAGCGAACTGGAGTTATTGGAAGTGATCGGTAGCGGCGGTCTATGACCGGCACCCTCTCCTAACAATCTACAAAATGCGCGCCCACACAGCGTCGCTGAAGAAATCAGGAAGAACTACTACGCCAGCGGTGGGTCGAGATTGAGTTTGGGGGCATTGCGGACCAGCTCGGCGGCGCGAAGGGCCGCTTCTGAGATTTTTTTCAAGCTCGGCGCCAATATCGTGTCTTCCTGATGTTTAGCGAAAAGGCGATCGGCGTGGCCTTGGACAACGGTGAGGAGATTGTTCAACTCGTGCGCCAGGGTGAGCGAGATGTGCCGGTCGGCATCGGCCCGGCGGTTATCCTGGCGATTTTCCCCGCCATTGGATTGAAGCGGCGAAGCCGATTTATTGTCCGTTGATTCAAGATACGACATAGCGATTTGCAAAGCACCCGGCGGGCCACATTTGGAAACCAGTTTTTCCAATTCACTGAGACAAACTGTGTTGGGACGGGACAATGAAAATGAAGAAGGCAGAATGATGAATGCAGAGACGGCGCGAATTTGTCACCGCTGCTGTTTGGAGTTCCAAGCGGCCGCGTAAACGCGAGACTCCAAACGGCGGCCTGATTGTGCCCATAGAAATACAGCAACGCGCTTCCAACTTGTTTCTTCATTCTTCCTTCTTCATTCTGCCTTCAAATGAACGCGCCTGCCTCCCTCGGCCTGATTGCGGGCAACCGCTCCTTGCCGCTCGAATTTGCCCGGCAGGCGCGCACCGCCGGCGTCAAACGCCTCGTCGCCGTTGCGTTTGAAAATGAAACCGAGGCGGCGATTGCCCAACTCGTGGACGAAGTTATCTGGCTCAAAGTTGGCCAGCTTTCCAAAATGATTGCCACGTTCACCGATCGCGGCATCCGACAATGCGTCATGGTGGGCCAGATCACGCCGAAAAATCTTTATGACGTGCGCCCCGATTTGCGGGCGATGGGACTGTTGTTGCGGCTGAAGGAAAAGAACGCGCACACGATTTTCGGCGCCATTGCGGATGAATTGAAGAAGGACGGCGTGGAATTGATTGAGGCCACGCCGTGGCTCAAACTGCTCATGCCGCAGGCTGGTTTTCAACTTGGCCCGAAGCTTTCCATCGAACAAAAGGCCGATGTGGACTTTGGTTTTCGCATCGCCAAGGAAACGTCGCGGCTCGAAATCGGTCAGACGGTGGTGGTCAAGAGCGGCGTGGTGCTGGCCGTCGAGGGATTTGAAGGCACGGACCAATGCCTCGCGCGCGGCGGCAAGCTGGCGGGGAAGGACGGCGGCGCAGTGGCCGTCAAAGTGGCCAAACTCAATCACGACATGCGATTTGACATCCCCTGTATCGGCGCGCAAACCCTGGAAACCTGCGCCGCGTCGGGCGTGGCAGTGCTTGCACTGGAAGCGGGCAAGACGTTGTTGCTGGAACAGGAGACTTGTGGACAACTGGCTAAAAAAAATAGAATCTCCGTCACAACCATTTAATTTTTGAACCACCCATGAAGGCCAAAAAACAGAACAGACTTATCCGCGAATTATGCAAATTTCCGCCAATTACATTTGAATTCGCGTCAATTCGTGAAATTAGCGGATTTTTGATTCATCCGTGTCCATCTGTGTTCATCCGCGGTTGATTTTATGCTCACCTCTCACGAACTCTTTGGTTTCATGTCGGCCAATCTGGCGAATGAAATCCTCGGCTTCACCCATGAATCGGACAAGCCGACCTACAAGGCCACGCTGGGTGCGGTGGCGCAGGCGCGCCACGTGCGCCCGGTGTTCCTCGAACGCCAACCGCGCGCCCAATGTCATGCCGCAATCATTTCCACCCTGTCCAAGCCGGCGCTTGAAGCCGCCGCCGCCGGACTTATCCGCGTGTGGCTGGTGAAAAAACAGCGGCAGATGCTCGTGGATTTCCTCAACGCGCTCAGTCTGCCCAACAACGAAGGCGTGGTGGACGATTTGCCTGCGACGATGGACGACGCCAAATTGAAATCCGCCATTGATACTTTGCTGGCCAAATATCCCGGGGAAGCCGTGGCCGTTTATCTGAATGCTTTCAACGACATGAACGAGGCGAACTGGGCGAACTTGAAAACCATGCTCGAAAGCGACAAACGCCTGCAATTGGGTGCGGCTGGCTGAACGGGTAAAATCAACGCGAAGACGCAAGGCGCGAAGTGGTGTGGGCCCTGTGAGGCGGAGCGGCTTTCGTTGCCCGGTTGAAATACCTGTACCTGCCTTAATTGAGAACGAGTGTCCGGCAGGAGAAAGACATGGGTTCACGAAACAATCCGCCTGCCACAATTTTTGAAATCTCAGTACACAATTTTGGGTTGGTTTTTCATAAAAAACTGCTGGCGCGCAAGACGGGCTGTTGTATCGTCGTTTCGCCCATGCCAGTGTTTTTTTTTGCAAAACAAGGCATTTGCAAAAAAACCGGCATGGGGCCCTATTTTTAACTGATACGACAAATGGAACCGCAAGCTGACATCGCATTGATTGGGCTGGCCGTCATGGGCCAGAATCTCATTTTAAACATGAATGACCACGGCTTTACGGTCGTGGCGTTCAACCGCACCGTTTCCAAGGTGGATGACTTCCTGAATAACCAGGCCAAGGGCACCCGGGTTATCGGCGCGCATTCGCTTCAGGAAATGGCCGCGCTGCTCAAAAAGCCGCGCCGGGTGATGCTCATGGTCAAGGCCGGCCAGGCGGTGGACGAATTCATCGAGCACTTGCTCCCGGTATTGGAACCGGGCGATATCATCATTGACGGCGGCAATTCACTGTTCGAAGACACGAATCGCCGCGCGAAGTACGTTGAAAGCAAAGGATTGCTTTACATCGGCACCGGCGTGAGCGGCGGCGAGGAAGGCGCGCGGCACGGTCCGAGCATCATGCCCGGCGGTTCGCCCGCTGCCTGGCCGCACGTCAAAGCTATTTTCCAGAGCATCGCCGCGAAGGTGGCCGACGGATCGCCGTGCTGCGACTGGGTGGGCGAAGGCGGCGCCGGCCATTACGTGAAGATGACCCACAACGGCATTGAATACGGCGACATGCAGTTGATTTGCGAGGCCTACAACATCCTGAAGAATGGTCTGGGTCTGACGGCGGCCGAGATGCACGAGATTTTCAAGGAATGGAACACGGGTGAACTGGACAGTTACCTGATCGAAATTACCCGCGACATTCTGGCTTACCAGGACACGGACGGCACGCCGCTGGTGGACAAAATACTCGATACCGCCGGCCAGAAAGGCACCGGGAAATGGACGGTGCAGAGCAGCGCGGACCTGGGGATTCCCATCACGCTGATTGCCGAGGCGGTTTATTCCCGCTGCGTTTCCGCGTTGAAAGACGACCGGGTGAAGGCGGCGAAGAAATTGAAGGGGCCCAAGCCGCTGATGAGCGTCGTCAAAAAAGACGCGAAGAAAAAGGAGTTCATCACCGAAATTCGCGACGCGCTGTACGCCTCCAAGATTATCAGCTACGCGCAGGGTTACATGCTCATGCGCGCCGCCGCCGCCGAACACAAGTGGAATCTCAACTATGGCGGCATTGCGCTGATGTGGCGCGGCGGTTGCATCATCCGTTCGCGTTTTCTGGGCAAAATAAAGGAAGCCTTTGACAGCAATCCCCGGCTCACCAATCTACTGCTCGATAATTATTTCCGAGGCGAAATAAAGCGTTGCCAGAAGAGTTGGCGCAATGTCGTAGCCGCAGCGGCGAAGAAGGGCATTCCCGTGCCCGCGTTCAGCACCGCGCTGGCGTTTTACGACCAGTACCGCAACGCCGTGTTGCCGGCGAACTTGTTGCAGGCGCAACGCGATTATTTCGGCGCGCATACCTACGAGCGGGTGGACAAGCCGCGCGGCGAGTTTTTCCACACCAACTGGACCGGCCGCGGCGGCACGACGGCTTCCAGCACTTACAACGCCTGAGCCTCCGCCGTGGACGCTTTTAACTCAGAAAAGCGTTGGACGGAAAAATTCACCAGGGTCCGGGGTTTCGCGTGGCTCGACTCAAGCTGGGCCGGGCTGGCCGTGGTGGCGATGGCTTTCGTTGCGGCGGCGGCAGTTTCCTGGCGCAAATGGCCGGATGTGCTGATTGACTTCGGGTTGCAACTTTACTTGCCGTGGCGGATTGACCACGGCGCGGTGTTGTACCGGGATTTGCATTATCTGTCGGGCGGACCGTTGTCGCAGTATTTCAACGCGCTGCTGTTCAAAATTTTCGGTGTTTCGTTCCGCACGCTGATTTTTGCGAATCTCGCCATTACGGCGGCCATGCTGGTTTTGATCTACCGCCGGTTTCTGGCGGCGGCCGACCGCTGGACGGCCACGACCGTTTGCCTCGGCATCGTGCTGGTGTTCGCGTTCAATGAATATCAGGTTGTCGGCAATTACAATTACATCGCGCCCTATTCCCATGAGCTTTTTCACGGCCTGGTGCTTTCCATTCTGGCCATCGCCTTCCTGTCCGATTGGGTCAATAAAGAACAAATCCGATATGCCCTCCTGGCGGGTTTTTGTTTCGGCCTGGTCTTTCTGACCAAACCGGAAATTTTTCTGGCGCTCGCCGCCGGCGCTGCCGTTGCGTTCATTCTCTTTTATGTCACGCGCGGGCGGATGGATTTTGTGATCAAATCTGCGGCGGCGTTTCTGGCGGCCGCCGTGATTCCCGTTCTGGGATTTTTTCTTTATTTCCTCCGGGTGGAGGATTGGCGCGGGAGTTTGTATTCCACCGCTTTTGCCTGGGCACCGCTGTGGCTGACGCCGGTTGCCCGAAATCATTTTTATCTGTGGTGCACCGGACTCGACACGCCCCTTTCTCATCTCCGCGAAATGGCCATATACTTTTTCTGCGTCGCATTGTTGGTGGCGTTGTACGCGAGACTGTTCCAGCGCACGACGGGTTTGGGCGCGAAACGAACCACGTGGTTGGTGCTGATTATTCCGTTGCTGGCCGCCGCTGCCTGGTTCAACTGGCTCAACTGCGGCGCATCACTGCCGTTGCTGGGTTTGGCTGCCTGCGTCCTGCTTTGGAGAAATTACCAGAACCTGTCCGTCGAACGGGAAATGACCTTCCCGCTTCTGTGGAGTGTACTGGGCCTGGTATTGCTGGCGAAACTCGGATTGTTTTCCCGCGTCTGGCACTACGGATTTGTCCTCGCCATGCCGGCGGCAATCACGGCCATATTCCTGTTGTTCTGGCTCCTGCCGGTTTTGCTGGGGAAAAAATACGATGTGGATCCGCGACCATTTCGCCTCGCCGTCTGGCTGGCGCTGATGATTGGTTTTGGGGTTTTGGTGCGCGATTCGGAATCGTGGTACACCACGAAAGACCTGGCGGTGGGACAAGGCGGCGACCGAATCCTTGCCTTCGACCCGCGTCTCAATCCGGCGGGTGCGGGAGTGCAACTGGCGCTGAAGTGGATCGAAAAAAACGTGCCAGGTGATGGAAAGCTGGCTGTTTTACCGGAGGGTACCACCATCAATTATCTCAGCCGCCGGTTGAATCCGACGCCATGTCTGGATTGGACGCCGGCCGTCCTGGCCGCATTTGGCCAGACCGGCATGACGGCGGCCTTCGAGAAAAACCCACCCGACTACATTTTCCTGGTGGAGCGGGACACGTCTGAGTTTGGCATTGGATATTTTGGGCGTTCGCCGGGCTACGGCGTCGAGTTGATGCAATGGATTGGGGAAAATTACCAGCCGGTGTATTTGATCGGCCACGAACCGCTCCAGAACGGCCTGTTCGGCATCGAAATTTTGAAACGGTTGCCATCCCGTTAGCCGGGAACGCAGAAAATTTTGTTTTGCAAAATTCCGCCCGCCCGCATTGAATGGAGAAAACCACGCTTGCTCCGATTCATGAGTTTTATGAAACCGACAACACTTTTTTTGGCGATCCTCTCGTCGCTGGCAGCCCTTTCCACCTGCGCCGCCGGGACCTTCAAGGGGCCGTGGGGCCTCCAGCTTTACAGTCTGCGCACCGAGCTGGCGACCAACGTGCCGGGCACGCTGTACGAGGTGAAAAGCTGGGGCGTCAAGAACGTCGAGCTGGCCGGCACTTACAATCTTACACCGGAACAGTTCAAGGCCCAACTCGACGCGCATGGCCTGACCGCCGTCAGCGGACATTTTCCGTACGACGAATACCGTACCAATCTCGATGGTGTCATTCGTGATGCGAAGATTCTGGGATTGAAATATGTCGGTTGTGCATGGATTCCGCACGACGTCAACCAGCCGTTTGACGAAAAGACCTGCCGTGAAGCGATTGCGGTTTTTAACCACGCGGGCGAAGTGCTGGCCGGGCATCACCTGACCTTCTTTTATCATACACACGGGTACGAATTTCAACCTTACCAGGACGGTACATTGTTTGACTTGATGATGAAGGAGACAAATCCCCAATATGTGCATTTTCAAATGGACGTGTTTTGGATTGTACATCCCGGCCAGGACCCGGTGAAGTTGTTGAAAAAATACGGCAAGCGCTGGGAGTTAATGCACCTCAAAGGGATGCGGGACAGCACCCCCACCGGCCTGCTCACCGGCCAGACGGACGTGACCAATGACGTGGCGTTGGGGACGGGGAAAATTGACTACGCGCCGGTCTTGCGCGAGGCGAAAAAAATCGGGATAAAATGGTACTTCATCGAGGACGAATCACCGTCCTCCGAACAACAGGTTCCACAAAGCATCCACTATCTCAAAACGGTGAAATGGTAAAATTCGGAATTATCGTTTATGAAAAAACTGGCCCCGGTGTTCTTTATTCTGTCCGTGAGCGCGAAGCTGGCTTTCGGCGACTCGACGACCAACCTGGGCATCTTTTCCGAACAGGCCGACATCGGCAATGTCGCCAGGCCCGGCTCGGTCAATTTCGACCCGGCGACTGGTAAATACCTCATCGCCGGCGGCGGTGAAAATATGTGGCTCACCAATGACGCGTTTCATTTCGTCTGGGTGAAGATGTCGGGTGACCTGACCTTCGCAGCGGACATCCAGTTTGCGGGAATGAACGGAAATCCGCATCGCAAAGCCTGCCTGATCATTCGCCAGTCACTCGATCCCAATTCAGTTTACGCCGACGTTGCCTTGCACGGGATCGGGTTGACCGCGCTTCAATACCGCGAAATCGCCGGTGACACGACGCATGAAATCCAGTCGGACCTGTCCGGACCCGCGCGGGTGGGTATTGAGAAGCACGGTGACGATGTGACGATGTCCGTCGCCGCAGCGGGAGAAGCGTTGCACTCCGCGGGTGCCATGTATCGGATTCAATTTAAGGAGCCGTTTTATGTCGGCCTGGGCGTCTGCGCCCATAACAACAAGGCCATCGAGCAAGCCGTTTTTTCAAACGTCGAACTCAAGTCCATCCCGGCCGGAGCCAGCCATCAGGCGATTATTGAAAGCGCGTTGGAGACTATTGAAGTCGCCTCAACCGACCGGCAGGTGGTTTATCATACGCGGGATCACATTGAGGCGCCAAACTGGTCGCGGGACGGAAAGTATTTTCTCTTCAACAGCAAGGGGCGAATTTACCAACTGCCGGTCAAAGGCGGCACGCCGGAGTTGCTCGACACGGGTGGTCAGACGCAATGCAACAACGACCATGGCCTTTCACCCGACGGCCAGCGATTGGCCATCAGTGACCAGACCAAAGACGGCAAATCGCGCATTTATGTACTGCCGATTTCCGGCGGCAAACCGCGGTTGATTACAAAGCTCGCGCCTTCGTACTGGCATGGCTGGTCGCCTGACGGCAAGACGCTTGCGTATTGTGCCGAACGCAAGGGGGAGTTTGACGTTTACACCATTCCCGCCCGCGGCGGGAAGGAGAAGCGGCTGACCACGGCGCCGGGTCTGGATGACGGTCCGGATTATTCGCCGGACGGAAAATACATTTACTTCAATTCCGAGCGCACCGGTCTGATGCAAATCTGGCGGATGAAGCCGGACGGCTCGGACCAGCAACAAGTTACCTCCGACGATTACAACAACTGGTTCGCCCATCCTTCGCCGAACGGGCGGTGGATTGTTTTTCTTTCCTACGCCAGGGATGTAAAGGGTCATCCAGCCGGCCAGGACGTGATGATCCGGCTCATGTCGCTGGCCAATGGGAAAATTCAAATACTGGCCAAATTGTACGGTGGGCAGGGGACCATCAACGTTCCATCCTGGTCGCCGGACAGCCGGAACATTGCCTTTGTCAGTTATCAAATGCTCCTTCCGTAATCGTGGCTGCGAAACACACTTCGTTGGGTTCGCCAGGAAATGTGTTTTATTTCAACCGCCGGCCTGGGTCATTGAGCGGGGCGCAGGCCATTTGGAATGTCAGCGGTCGAATTTTCCGAACCGCGCTGAAACCATCTTCAGAAATTCGCTGGCGGCGCGGCCAGGCGGACGTTGCCTCGGCCAGGCGGCGACGATTTTTCGACGCGGCCTCGGCGACGGGAGCGAGCGATACTCCGGCAAATCCTCGCGCTGATTCCGCGCCGCCATCGCGGGAATCAGCGAAATGCCCAACCCCGCCGCGACGAGCGCCTGCACGGTTTCGAGTTGCGCGCTGCGAAAGCTGATTTTCGGTTTTACGCCCCGCCGGTCGCAGAAACCGAGCACCTGGTCGCCAAGGCAGTGGCCTTCCTTCATCACGATCAAATTTTCGCCTTCCAAATCAGCAGCCGTAACACTGCGTTTGCCGGCAAGCGGGTGGCCCGGCGGCAGCGCCAGCAATAGTTCCTCGGAAAATAATTCCCTTACCTCCAGCCGCTCGTCATGAATGGGCTGGCTGACGAGCGCAAAGTCAATTTCGTAGGAGTGCGCCAGCTTGAGCAAGCGCGCGGTGGTGTCCTCGTGGACGACAATTTCCACGCCGGAAAACTCTTTTGTGAACTCTGCCAGCGCGGTCGGCAGCAGATACGGCGCGACGGTGGGCAGTACGCCGACCGTCAATCTGCCGCGCAACAGGTTCCGCGCATCCGTCGCCTCGCGCCTGGCCGCGTCCACTTCTTCAAGAATGCGGACCGCGCGACGCAGAAACACGTCGCCGTGTGAGGTCAGTTTCACCTCGCGTTTCATGCGGTCGAACAGGCGCTCGCCCAGTTCATCCTCAAGTTTCTGTATTTGCTGGCTTAACGACGGCTGTGAAACGTGGCATTGCTCGGCGGCGCGGGAAAAATTTCCCGCGCGGGCCACGGCCACGACATACCGAAGCTGTTGCATTTCCATAGGAAAATCCTATGATAGCCGAAGGAAAAAAGTATTTCAACAATAGCTCGCAAAGTGCTTCAATAGGCAAAACAAACAACAACTGGAATTTATTTTATGAGCGCAAGAACGGAAAGCATGTCAACCGAAGCCAAATGCCCCTTCCATCATGCCGCCAGCGGCGGCACCACAAACCAAGACTGGTGGCCCAACCACCTGAAGCTCGAACTCCTGCACCAGCATTCCTCCAAGTCCAATCCCATGGGCGAGGACTTCAACTACGCGAAAGAGTTCAAGAGCCTCGACCTGGCGGCAGTGAAGAAAGATCTCGCTGCGCTGATGACCGACTCGCAGGACTGGTGGCCGGCGGACTTCGGCCACTACGGCCCTTTGTTCATTCGCATGGCGTGGCACAGCGCCGGCACTTACCGCACCGGTGACGGTCGCGGCGGTGCCGGCCGGGGCCAGCAGCGTTTCGCGCCGGTCAACAGTTGGCCGGACAACGTCAGCCTGGACAAGGCACGTCGCCTGCTCTGGCCGATCAAGCAGAAGTACGGCCGGAAAATTTCGTGGGCCGACCTGATCATTCTCGCCGGGAACGTCGCCCTGGAAACGATGGGCTTCAAGACATTCGGATTCGGCGGCGGGCGCGAGGACGTTCTGGGAGCCGGATCAGGACGTTTATTGGGGCGCCGAAAAAACCTGGCTGGAGGACCAGCGCTACTCCGGCGACCGGGATCTCGAGAACCCGCTCGCGGCCGTGCAGATGGGACTGATTTACGTCAACCCGGAAGGTCCCAACGGCAAACCGGATCCGGTTGCCGCCGTGCGCGACATTCGCGAAACCTTCGCCCGCATGGCGATGAACGACGAGGAGACAGTGGCGCTCATCGCCGGCGGCCATACCTTTGGCAAGACCCACGGTGCCGGACCGGCGTCCCATGTCGGGCCTGAGCCGGAAGCGGCCGGCCTCGAAGAACAGGGCTTGGGCTGGAAGAGCAGCTTTGGCACCGGCAAAGGCGGTGACGCGATTACCAGCGGCATCGAAGTCACCTGGACGCCGACGCCGACGAAATGGAGCAACTACTTTTTCGAAAATCTGTTTGGCTACGAATGGGAACTCACGAAAAGCCCGGCTGGCGCGCATCAGTGGGTGGCGAAGGGCGCCAAAGCAACGATTCCCGACGCGCACGACCCGTCGAAGAGACACCTGCCGACCATGTTGACCACGGACCTTTCCCTGCGCTTCGACCCTGCTTACGAAAAGATTTCACGGCGCTTCATGGCGAATCCGGATCAGTTTGCGGACGCGTTCGCCCGGGCGTGGTTCAAGCTGACGCACCGCGACATGGGACCGCGCGCGCGCTATCTCGGCCCGGAGGTTCCCGCAGAGGAACTGATCTGGCAGGATCCCATCCCTGCGGCGAATGACAAATTGATTGGCGAAAAGGACATCGCCTCCCTGAAAGGGAAGATTCTCGCGTCGGGCTTGTCCAGCTCGCAACTGGTTTCCACCGCCTGGGCCTCGGCATCCACCTTCCGTGGCTCCGACAAGCGCGGCGGCGTGAACGGCGCGCGGATTCGCCTCGCGCCACAGAAGGATTGGGAAGTCAACCAGCCGAAACAGTTGGCAAAGGTGCTGAAGACACTCGGGGGTATCCAGAGCGCATTCAACAAAACGACGAAAGGAGGCAAGCAGGTCTCGCTGGCTGACCTGATTGTATTGGCCGGTTGCGTCGGCGTCGAGCAGGCCGCGAAGAAGGCCGGCCACACCGTGAAGGTGCCGTTCACGCCGGGACGCATGGATGCCTCGGCGGAACAGACTGACGTCGAATCCTTCGCCGTGCTTGAGCCCATCGCGGACGGCTTCCGCAATTACCTCAAGGGCAAATACACCATCCCGGCTGAAGCGCTGTTGGTGGATAAGGCGCAGTTGCTGACCCTGACCGCGCCCGAAATGACCGTGCTCATCGGCGGCATGCGCGTCCTGAAGACCAACTTCGGCGGGACGCAGCACGGGGTCTTTACCCGGCGACCGGAGGCGCTGACGAACGACTTCTTCGTGAACCTCCTTGACATGGGCACCGAGTGGAAGCCGGTTGCGCAAGACGCGGAGGTGTTTGAAGGCCGCGATCGCAAAACGGGTGCAGTCAAGTGGACCGGCACGCGCGTGGACCTCGTCTTCGGTTCCAATTCCCAACTCCGCGCCCTCGCGGAAGTCTATGGAAGCTCCGACGCGGAGAAGAAGTTCGTTCACGACTTCGTCGCGGCCTGGAACAAGGTGATGAACCTGGATCGCTTCGAGCTTGCGTGATTTCTGACCGTTCTTCGATCGAGCCATCGCTTGCCTGCCTCTCAGGCACATGAGGCTGGCAGGGTGGCCGTCTGGCTTGCGCAGCATGATCTGCTCTCGATCGCACTCGTAGCCACACAGCCAACCGCCTCGTTCTCTGCCATCGTCGGCTGCCCGGCCTGTTTCCCCGAACACGGTTCCAAACCGGCGGGGTATCCTGACGGCTGGCTGAGGAGATTTTCAAATTTAAGAATCCAGCGGACAAATGCATGGTGGTTGGTAAAATGCACGGGAATGGCCATTCCTAATTTTCTCCGCACGCAGCCGGACGGTGTGTTGTTGTCCATAAAACTCCAGCCGCGCGCGTCCGCCAATGAAATCGTCCCACATCACGGAGTCGGCGACGAATTGCGAATCAGAGTCACTGCGCCACCGGTGGATGCCGCCGCGAACGAAGCGCTGGTGCGGTTGCTGGTCGAACGGCTGGATTGTGCGCGCAGTTCGGTCGAATTGGTGCGCGGCCACAAATCGCGCCACAAGGTCGTCAGACTTCACGGTTTCAAACCGGCGGAAGTCCTGAAGCGACTAGGACTTGTGCCGTCAGTCTCAAAGAAACTGTTGCGGGTTGCCCGGCAAAGGTCGTTTCAAGTTTTTCGCTTGTCTCATTTGGAGACAAAGACTGCGAAGAAGCAACATACGATGGAATGATGACGTAATTGGGGAAAAGGGCACTTAAACTGCTAGCGTTAACCTACCCGAACTGCCTCGATGGAACCAGGCTGCAAATAATTAATATAAAGGCGATTCGACCTAATAAAATGCCACTGTCCAATGCCAATCTTGGTCCGAAGAATGGAGGTGCGATGGATGTTTTGAACGGGCAGCCGGTTGAGGATGCCACTGAGCGTCTTCAGAAAGAAAGTGCCAGGTTGGTCCGGGAGAATGCAAAACTGGCACAGGAGCAGGATTCGCTACGCCTGCCGATGGATGGCCTTCCGGACAACATGTTCATCAAAGACCGCCAGTTGCTGCGTACCTTGATTGATAACCTGCCCGACTATGTCTATATCAAAGATGCGGAAGGCCGGTTTATCCTGGCCAACCTGGCGGTGGCGCGCCAGATGGGATTTTCTGCCCCTGATGAGATAATTGGAAAATCGGATTTCGACCTTTTCCCGCCCGAATTGGCAGCGCGATACCGCGCTGAAGAAGAGGAGATGGTCCGTTCGGGCAAGGGATTACACAACCATGAAGGGCCGACCGTGGATGCCAGCAAGCGGGGAAAAAACCGGTGGGTTTCAACCACCAAGGTAATTCTGCGCGATTCCCGCGGTAAAGTGACCGGGTTCATTGGTCTGGGCCGGGACATCACGGAACGCAAACGGATGGAGGAGGTACTGGCCCAGGAACGATCCTTGTTGCGAACATTGATTAACAATCTGCCGGATAGCATCTATGCCAAGGATACCGCCGGTCGGAAAATCCTGGCTAATCCGGCGGACCTGAAAAATCTCCGCCGTAAAACCGAAGCCGAGGCCATCGGCAGAACCGATTTTGACCTTTTCCCAAAAGAAATTGCTGAAAAATTCCACGCTGATGACATGAAGGTGATTCAAGGTCAACCGGTCATCAACCGCGAGGAGTATTTCCTTGACGAAGAAGGCAAAAAACAATGGCTGCTGACCAGCAAACTGCCGTTGCGTGATCAAAACGAACAGATTATCGGACTGGTGGGCATTGGCCGGGACATTACAGAGCAGAAGCAGGCGGAGCAGACCGTTGCCAACGAGCGGGCGCTCCTGCGCACCCTGGTGGATCACCTGCCGGTGGCCGTTTATTTGAAAGACCTTGCCGGACGCAAAACTTTGGCTAATCCGGTGGAAGTCAGTTACGCGGGTGCCGCCTCTGAAGCGGAGATCCTCGGCAAGACGGACGCCGACTTGTTCCCACCGGAGGTGGCGGCGGTCTTCCGTGCGGACGACCAGAAAGTGCTCGATTCCGGCCAGGCGGTGATCAATCGTGAGGGAAGCTTCACCAAACCCGACGGTTCGGTAATCTGGTTACTGAACTCAAAAGTTCCGTTGCGCGACGCCGCCGGCAACGTGACGGGTTTGGCGGGCATCAACACCGACGTCACCGACTTGAAAAACAGCGAGAACGCCTTGCGGGCCAGCGAAGGGAAGTTGCGCCTGTTCACGACCCAGCTTGAGCGCAGCAACCGCGAGCTGCAGGATTTTGCCTACGTGGCGTCGCACGATTTGCAGGAACCGTTGCGAAAAATCGTGGTTTTTGGCGAGCGGCTGAAGGAACAGGGGGACGAGAAGCTGGACGAGCAATCGCGTGATTATCTGGAACGGATGCAAAAGGCGGCTTCACGCATGCAAACGCTGATTAACGATTTGCTGACTTTTTCGCGCGTCACCACCAAAGCCCGACCGTTCATCCAGGTGGATTTGGCACAGGTTGCCCGTGAAGTCATCAATGACCTGGAAGGGCGGATTGAACTGGTCAAGGGCCGCGTCGAAGTGGGGACGCTTCCGCTGATTGATGCGGAAGCACTTCAGATGCGCCAGTTGTTTCAGAATTTGATTGGCAATGCCCTTAAATTCCGCCGGCCCGATGTGCCGCCCGTGGTCAAAGTTGCTGCGGAGATCATTACCGGTCCGGCGCCGGAGGAAGGCATGACGGTGGCAAAGAAACTTTGCCGGTTGACTGTCAGTGACAACGGTATCGGTTTTGATGAAAAATATTTGGATCGGATTTTTAACGTATTTCAACGGTTGCACTCGCGTAATGAGTATGAAGGCACGGGCATGGGACTCGCCATCGCGCGAAAAATTGTGTTGTTCCATCACGGCGAAATCACCGCCAAAAGCAAACCAGGCGAGGGCACCACATTTATTGTGAAGCTGCCGGTGACCCATCCCAAGGAACCACCGAACCCAGGAGAAAGCCATGAGTAAGGAAGGAAAAATGATCACCATTCTATTAGCCGACGACGACCCGGATGATCGCCAGTTGACGCGCGACGCATTTGCGCAAAACCGTCTGGCTAACGAACTGCATTGTGTTGAAGACGGGGAGGAATTGTTGGATTACCTGCACCGCCGGGGTCGCTACGAAAATTTAAATGACAAGCCGTTGCCGGGTCTGATCCTGCTCGACTTGAATATGCCGCGCAAAGACGGGCGCGAGGCGCTCAAGGAAATGAAGGCCGACCCCATTCTGCGCCGGATTCCCATCGTCGTTCTGACCACTTCCAAGGCGGAGGAAGACATCCTGCGAAGTTATGATCTGGGCGTGAATTCCTACGTGACCAAACCCGTCACTTTCAAGTCACTGGTCGAGTTGATCAAAGTCCTCGGCCAATACTGGTTTGAAGTCGTTGAACTGCCGAACGACTGAACATAACCCCGCGTATGGCCGACGGCCCCGTCAGAGTCTTGCTGGTGGATGACGATGAGGATGATTATATCATCACTCGCAATCTGATTTCCGAAATCAGGGATCGGCGGTATCAGCTCAAATGGGTGGACAATTATGACGCCGCCCTGGCCGCCGTGCATCGTCACGAGCACGACATCTGCCTGTTGGACTATCGGCTGGGCAGCCGGACGGGCCTCGAGTTGCTGCGGGAATCCAAATCCCTCAATGACCGGTTGCCAATGATTTTGCTGACCGGACAGGGTGATCACGAAATCGACATTGAAGCCATGAAGGCCGGTGCCGCCGACTATCTGATCAAGGGTCAGCTTGATTCCGACAAACTGGACCGTGCCATCCGATATGCCATCCAGGGCCAGTCCGCCAAGGAACACCTTCGCCGGGAGCGCGATCTCATCGGCCGCATCATGGAAACCAGCCCGGTGGGCATTGTGGTGGCCGACCGGTTGGGGAAAATCACCTTTGCCAACCTGCGGGCGGAAAAGATCCTCGGCCTGACCAAGGACGCCATCACACGGAATTCATCCAGTGTTTTGGACTGGTGTCTGACTGATTCAGAGGGCAATCCACTGTCCGAACCGGCATCATCCTTGAAACAAATCCTCGATTCGGGACAACCGGTGCACGACGCCTGTTATACCATTAACGCCGGCGCGCGGACGGAAGCCGATCCTTCCAGCCGGGATCGTGCCCTGCTTTCCGTGAATGCCGCGCCACTTTTTGACGCCGGCGACCAGATTGACGGCATGGTGGTTACGGTTGAAGACATCACCGCACGGCTGGCGTTGGAGGCGCAGTTGCGGCAATCCCAGAAAATGGAATCCATCGGCCAATTGGCCGCCGGTGTGGCGCATGATATCAATAATATTTTGACCATCATCCAGGGGCATGCCGGACTGTTGCTCAACGCGGCATCGCTGGACCCGGATTCGGCGAAATCCCTGAAGCAGATTTCCGCCGCCTCGGAACGCGCGGCTGGATTCATCCGGCATTTGCTTATGTTCAGCCGCAAGCAGGTTTATCGGACCAAGATCCTGGATTTAAACACCGTGCTGCACAATTTGGAAAACATGCTGCCGCGAATGCTCGGCGAGCACATCGTACTGGAAGTCCGCTGCGGTCCCGACCTCCCGCGCATCGCCGCCGATATCGCCATGGTGGAACAGATTGTGATGAATCTGGCGATCAATGCGCGGGATGCCATGCCCAAGGGCGGCAAACTCCTTATCGAGACTTCCTCGGTTGAAATCGATTCCCTTTATGTAAAACTGCATCCCGAAGCTCACACGGGCCGCTTCACTTGCTTATCCGTTACCGACACCGGGTGTGGTATGGAGCGCAGCGTGTTGCAGCGGATTTTTGAACCATTTTTTACCACTAAGGAGGTGGGGAAGGGAACGGGACTGGGGCTGGCCACGGTTTATGGCATCGTCAAACAACATCACGGCTGGGTTGAAGTCCAGAGCAAGGTTGGCCAGGGTACCAATTTCAAAGTATTCTTCCCGGTCGCTGGTGAAACCAGCCACCTTGCAACCGGTTCCCCTCCGGAGTTCGAGACCGTCAAAGGCGGCCGGGAAACCATTCTCCTGGTTGAGGACGAAAAGGACCTGTTGGAACTGATGCGGGAGGTGCTCCAACAATATCAATATCGTATTTTGACTGCTTCTTCCGGCACCGAAGCGTTGCTGGTTTGGGGCGAGCACAACGGCCAGATTGATTTGCTCCTGACCGACATTATTATGCCCGGCGGCATGACGGGCGATGAACTGGCCATAGAATTAAAGCGCCGAAAGCCTGGTTTGAAAACGATTTACGCCAGCGGTTATACCTCTGCTTTTGTCGGCAGGGACTTCGGCCGGGATGACATCACCTTTCTGGCCAAACCCTATCAACCGCATCAAGTGGCGCAGTTGATTCGAGATACCTTGGACACTTCTCCCCAGGGGCAAGCCCGGCCGGATAACATTTCAACCAAAACTGTTCCCGCTTTGACCGGGCAACCGGGGTGAGGTAAATCGGAACGCAATCGCCGGTCGGACATTGTGTCAGGAAATTCCCGCCGCCACAGGAATAATCCGACCAGCAAGTGTTTACGCGCGCACAACCGATTTTAAGTCCGGACCCATTTACGGCCTTTCAGGATTACCAGAAGGCGCAGCGGCAGTTGCAAATCACCGGGATGAAAATGGCCACGCAGATGTTCGCGCCGAAAAGTCAGTGAACGGACCTCTTTTGGGCCGGTTCCTCCGCGGATCCGGTTTTCGGCCGGAGCCGGCTCACGGATTGGTGTGGTGATGATTCTGTCGGACCAAACTGCCAAATAGTTGGTCAGTTTTTCCGCTGACCAACCACTTATGCATGGTATGATGACCACGAAAGCCATGTCCCTCGCCATTCCAACCGATGCCGATCTGGTTGGTGAAACCTTGTCCGGCAACCGCGACGCCTTCGGCCGGATTGTAACGCGCTACCAATCGCTCGTTTGTTCGCTGGCTTACAGTGCCACCGGCAGCTTTGGCCAGAGCGAGGATCTGGCGCAGGAAACCTTCATCACCGCGTGGAAACACCTCAGCCATCTGCGTGAACGCGACAAACTCCGCGCCTGGCTTTGTGGCATCGCGCGCAACCGCATCAATGGCTTTCTCCGCCGGGAAGGCCGCGAACCGGTGCGGGACGCCGAGCCGCTGGAAAATCTCTCCGAATCCCATGCTCCCGAACCGTTGCCGCCCGATTATGTCATGAGCCGCGAAGAGGAGGCCATTCTTTGGCGTTCGCTGCAAACCATCCCCGAAACCTACCGCGAACCGCTGGTGTTGTTCTACCGCGAACACCAGTCCGTCGAGCGCGTGGCGCAGGCGCTGGAATTGAGCGAGGAAGCCGTGCATCAGCGGCTGTCGCGCGGCCGGAAATTGTTGCAGGAACAGGTGCTGGCGTTTGTGGAGGGCGCGTTGGAACGGACACGACCGGAAAAGGCTTTCACCCTGGCCGTGCTGGCGTCATTGCCCGGCGTCTCGTTTTCCGCAAAGGCCGTGGTCCTGGGGGCAGCCGCCAAGGGCACAACGGCGAAAACCGCCGGGGCGGCGGGTTTGCTCGGCGTTCTGTTTGGACCGCTGATTGTGTTTGTGCCGAATTACCTCGCCTATCGCGTCAACCTTGCCGGAGCGCATTCGGACGAGGAACGAAACTGCATCAAGGTTTTTTACAAAAAGATCGCCCTGATTACTTTGGGATTGTTCATCCCGATCGCAGCGGTTGTTTTGTGGTTGAACCGGAACCAGACCGACCTTTCAAATCTATCGGGCCTGCTCGCCACGATATTGGTCTTGATTTTCATGCCCACGATATTTGTTCTGGCCATTGCTTCGGCCCGTAAAAGCCGTGAATATTATGAACGGGTTCTGGTGGAGGAATACGCGGGTGTTTTCCCGAAACCGACGTGGGAGTATCGCAGCCGGACAGAATTATTTGGTCTGCCGCTGGTTCATATCCGCGTTGGTGACCGGTTCAGCGCTTTGAAAAGGCCGGTGAAGGCGTGGATTGCGGTGGGAGAAAGTGCTATTGGCGGATTGTTCGCCTTTGGCACGTTTACCATTGCGCCATTGAGCATTGGTGGTTTTTCTTTTGGCATTCTGTCATTGGGCGGACTGGGGGTTGGAGTTTTCGCCCTGGGCGGGATCGCCCTGGGTGTCTGGCCGCTTTTTGGCGGTTTTTCCGCGGGCTGGCAGGCGTTTTGCGGCTGTCTTGCCTTCGGATGGAATGCCGCAGTGGGAGAATTTGCACTGGCGCATGATTTCGCGCTCGGCCACATCGCCTATGCGGCGCAGGCCAACAACGACATCGCCCGACAATTCATCGAGCCGAATTTCATCTTCCGCTGCACTCAATTCATCAATCACCATTGGTTCTGGCTTAATCTGCTTTGGATGGTTCCGTTCTTCGTCATGTGGCGGATGGGGCGCCGGCGTCGGCGGGGGAGTGTCTGACATTGTTGGAGGTAAAATTATGAAAATTGGAGGTAAAATTATGAAAACATCCATTATTATATCTGCCACTTGTGTCAGCATCGTTGCCGGACTGGTCGTTTGTTTAAATCGGCAAAAAGCGCCGCTGACTCCCGCGCGGGTTGCCGAATCGATATCAGGTCAAACGACGGCGCAGCCTGAAAAGGTTGTTATTTCAAAAGAAGAGCCACCGCAGGCGGTTTTGCTGAACGCAGGTGAGCCGGCGCAGGTTTCAGTTTCAACCCCGGATTCGAGCCCTGTGAAATCAGGCAGCCTGATTGACTCCACTCCATTCAGCCAGGCCATTGAAACATTGGTTTCGACAAATGCCGATTTCCAGCAAAAGCAGGCTGCGTTGAAACAATTGCGCGAGGCGGGCCAACTGGACCAGGCTATTGAGGCATTGAAACAGGGTGCGACGAACAATCCGGCTTCCGCAGAATATCCGGCAGCGTTGGGCCAGGCGGAACTGCAAAAAGCGGATGTTATTTCCCGGAACGGGGGAAATATCAGTGAGATGGGTATTCTGGGAATGCAGGCCGACCAAAATTTTGACGCCGCCCTGAAACTTGATCCTTCCAACTGGGAAGCGCAATTTTTCAAGGCCGCCGCCATGTCCTATTGGCCGGCGGAATTGAACAAAGGCCAGGAAGTCGTTCAACGATTATCGAGCTTGATTGACCAGCAGGAATCAATGCCGTCGCAGCCGCAATTCGCGCAGACGTATGTCCTGCTCGGCGATCAATACCAAAAAATGGGCAACTCCGATTATGCTGCCGCAACATGGCAGCTCGGCGCAGCGAAATTCCCGAGCGATCCAACGCTCCAGAAAAAAATCAGCGGTCAATGAGAATTTTCCCGGCCAGTTCCTCCGTCGGGTAGGTCCAGATTTCCGCGAGCGTCGGATGATAATGCGGCATGACCGCCAGTTCCTGAACGGTCATGTGCTTCGCCATCGCTGCGACAATTTCGTGCAGCAACTCGCCGCCCACCGGTCCGACACACGCGCCACCGAGAATTTCACCGGATTTCGGGTCGGTCAATAATTTCACAAATCCGTCCTTCGCCTCCATGATGAGCGACTTGCCATGGTCGTTGAACGGATAACTTGCCGTCAGGAACGGAATGCCATGCGCGTTTGCCTCCTTCTCGGTCAAGCCGACGAATGCGACCTGCGGTTCGGTGAACACGACCGAAATCAGCAACCGATAATCCATCCGGCGCGGTGAGCTGGGGTTCGCGATGTTGTGCGCCGCAATTTCGCCCTGCTGGACGGCAATGTGAACAATTTCATGCGGGCCGGTGCAATCGCCTCCCGCGTAAATGTGCGGTGCACTGGTTTGCATCAACTTGTTCGCAATGATACGCCCCTTGTCGGTTTTCACGCCGGCGTTTTCGAGAGCCAGCGAAGCCGTATTGGGCGCACGGCCGAGTGCAAACAGGATTTCTTCGGCGGAAACGGACACCGTCTTGCCGTTGTACTCGAACATAATTGCTTTCGATTTTCCTTTTCGCTTCGCGTCCACCAGCTTTGTGCCGGTGAACATCCGGATGCCTTCGCGCCGGAAGACCTTTTCGATTTCTCTTGCCGCATCGGAATCAAATTCCTTTAAAATATGTTCACTGCGCTGGATCAGTGTGACCTTGACGCCGAAGCGCGCGAAGAATTGCGCGAACTCGCAAGCGACCGCGCCTCCGCCGAGGACAATCAGCGACTTCGGCAAGCGTTCGAGCGCCAGCGCATCATCGCTGGTGATGTAGCCGGTTTCGTGAAGCGAGGGCAGGGGTGGTGCGGCGACGTTCGAGCCGGTGGCGATGACAAAGTGATTTGCCGTGATTCTTTTCTGGCGCCACTCGCCCCGGCCTTCTCGCCGCAAAGCCGGGAGAGGGGAGGTTAGTTCTACCGTGTGTTCATCCACAAATTTTGCGTTGGCCCGAATGAATCCGAACTTTCCGGCATTAAGCTGCTTCACGCGATAATCGGCAAAATCCTTGATCAGCCTGTTTTTTCGCGCCATCACCTTCCTGAAATCGAAGCTGACCCTGCCGGCGCGAATGCCCCACGGCTCGGGATGGCTGGCCTGATGCATTACTTCGGCGGCGTAAAGCAGCGCCTTGGTCGGCATGCAGCCGCGCAGGATGCACAATCCACCCACTTCCTCGCCGCCTTCAATGACGACTGTTTTCAAACCCGCACCCGCTGCCGTTCGCGCCCCCGCGTAACCGGCGCTGCCGCCGCCCAGGATCGCCACGTCATAATCGAATTTTTGCATTCCCGGAAAATGCTTGGTGATGGCGATTTTTCCAATCAATTTCTCGCGCGCAGGCCGCAAAGCGGGCCGGGAAAATTCCGCCTTCGCACCCTTCGCGATCTTCGCGCGACCTGGTGTTTTCGGCAAGGATTGACAGGTTGCGGCCGGATTCGGATTATCTCCCCATGAGCGATATTATTTGCCCGCGCAGCCCGCGCGAAACGATGGACGGCTGGATGTATCTGCCGCGTTACGTTGACAAAATCCGCCTGCACCTGGCGGGCAAACTGCACGCGGATTATCAGGAGAATTTTGGCAAAGGCTTCGACGGCATGTGGCTCAAATATGCCGGCGTCACCCACGAGCAGATGATGGACGTGGTGAAAAAATCCATCACCGACGGCCAGGTCTGCGACTGGGTCCGACAGAACGTGAAGAAATCCGCGGCGGACAAGGCGGCGTACGCTGAAGACATGTTGAGCCGCCCAAAACCGGGCGATGAAGCCGCGCTCGCGCGACTGAAAATGCGCAAGGAACAATGCAACAGCTTGCATCGGGACGACGTCAAAACCTTCGTGGACGTGATTGACCTGGACGAGAAACGGATTTAGCCGAATTCGACCCGAGTTTATTCAGTCCGGCGACAAGGGAATCTCTTGGAGTGGAATGTTCCAGCCTTCCTCGAGCACTTTCGGCAATTCTCCAGCCAGACTGGCTCGGCTGAATTCCAACATGACCTCGCGGCTTTCGCCGGGCAACAGTGAAAAATAATTATCGCTGTAAAACACCGGCAGGACTCTGGCGCCGGAATGGTTGCGCTGGACCTTCAACCGGATCATCAGTGCCACAGTCGGCGTCGGGTTGGAAACTTCGACGCGCACGCGACAGGTCGGGCCCTTTTCAAGCCAACTGGCCGTGGCCGGCAATGCAACACCAGGCAACTTGTTAAGGTCTGTGCAGGACTCGCCTTTCCCGCTGCTCCAGTAGAAATTGTCCGAAACCTTTTCCGCGCCTCGTCGAAGAATCAATTTCACGAAGAACACCTGCTTCGGATCGGCTGGCCGTTCGAGTGGAAAACATTCTTTAACGCTTGCGCGGGCCAGGTCAACCGGTGCCGACTCGTGCCGGCGTTCCTTGCCATCGAGGCCGTAAATCCAGGCTTCGGCGGTCAGGTGGTCGCAATTCGTAATGGTGTCGTTGGCCGCCTCGATGATGTCCGTAGCTGAATTCCAGAAGATATGGACCGGCTCACAGGCTTTTCGGGCGCCGAAATAAGCGGCCGTCGGTTCAAAGTAATAATCGTAGAGCTGGCAGATCAACGAAGGCCAGGCCGGCTGCGTCATCCACACGAGCAGACCGCCGCCCTGATTCGCTTGCAGGCATTCATACAGCGCCTTGGCCGATTCCAGGTTCACCATCTGCGCCTTGCGGCAGTAATCTTCGATGTTCACGGACTGGCCGTAACGCCGCGTGATGCGCTCGGTGTAGAGCGGCATCCGGGGAGACTGATAATCGTGGATTGCCCACATGTCGTTGATGGGCCAGAGGTTTGTCGCCGGCATCATCGCGCGCATGCTTTCCACCACTGGCACGGCCACGATACCCAGTTCCGAATGGAACGTTTTCCCCCGATTCGCGAAGTACCAATCCACGTCCTTGATTTCATACGGCCCGTGGCCGGTGACAATTCCCGCTGCCGAATTCGGGATGTAAAGCCGCGTACCATCCAGGTTCGCCACAGCTTCCCGCATTCCGGCGTCGAGATCAGCTGGCGGGTCGCCTTCATTGCGACCGCAGTAAAGCGCCAGGTCCGCGTGACTGCGCACCCGGCGAATCTTGTCGCGCGCGTTGGCCATGAACATCGTGTGGTCGTCAGGGTCAGGGCCGTCCACCGGATTGGCCAGCCAGAAATCGTCCCAGACCAGAATGCCGTAGCGGTCACATGCATCGTAGAACGCTTCACGCCCGATCATGCCCACCCAGTTGCGGATCATGTTCAGATGGGCGTCGTGATGCAGCCGTACCCGCAGGTCGTAACCGGCGCGGTCGCAGTTCAACATGCCTTCGTCCATGCCCCAGTTGCCGCCGCGGCACAGAATGCGCTCGCCGTTCACCAACAACGTCAGGTTGCCGTTGATGACCTTGTAGTCAATCGTGCGAATCCCGAACGTGACCATTTTCCGGTCACTGACAATTCCATTGCATTCAAAGCGCAGATTGAGCGTATAAAGCGGCTGGGCGCCGTAGCCGTTCGGCCACCAAAGGCACGGATTGGTGATGGACAACGCCGGACAATTGGATTTGTTGAGCACGACCTCCCGGGTCTGCCCCGGCTCCAGCGACACGGGTTGTGCAAAGGTCACGTCGCCGATGGTGCCGACCAGTCTGCCGGCCCGGGCCTTGGTCGAATGATTGCAAAGTGCGGTCCTCACCGTCAGCTCCGCACGCGAAGTGTCCGGGAGCGGAATGAGCGAAGTTACCCACGGATCTACGAGGGTCACATCACCGGAAGTTTCCAGCCGGACCTCGTTCCAGATGCCGATGTCACGACCGCGCACAATCGGCAGCCAGTTCCATCCGGCGGTGGCAAGGAAAGTCGGGCTGTCGGCGCCGAGGACGTCGCCGTTGACCGTCGGCGAGCCGAGCTTCTTATGGACCACTTTTTTTGGCCCCGGCCCGGGGTGCGCCACCTTGTGAATCAACACCGCCAGACAGTTGGCCGCGCCGGGTTTGGCCATCGCTGTGACGTCAAACCGTCCACGAATAAAAGCGCCGTCAATGCGCCCGACGGGTTGGCCATTCAGAAAAATCTCCGCCTTCCAGTTGATGCCGTCGAAATTTAACCAGATGCGCCTGCCGGAGTAATCCGCCGGGACCATAAACGTGTTGCGATACCAAAAATCGTTCTGCGAAAAAATTTCATCGGAAATCCGGCTCATCTGGTCACCAAACCACGGATCAGGCTCGAGGCCGGCTGCCACATAACTGCCAAGGACCGTGCCTGGCACAACCGCCGGAATCCATTGGCTGTCATCGAAACCAGATTGAGCGATACGCTCCGGCGTGGCCTTGACGAGGCTGGCGTTCTGCAGTTTCCAATTGCCACCCGAGAGAACGAGCGGGTCATTGGATTGAGAGAGAGATTCAGCTGGCGGGCGATTGGTTTCAATCCCCGCCGCCGCCATGGGAAGCAACACGGCCAATCCTATGATCGCGGGCGTCACGCTGTGAGAATGAATCTAAGGGAACGCCAGTTGCGGACACAACGCTATCTTTCCCGCCACCGGGTTATTGCATCCATCAGCTGCCACCGGCGTGTCAGCCACGTTTCCTTGCGCGCGCATCCTCCTCGACGCGCTTTTCAGAAAGCATTTTTATGGACTTTTCAATCCGGGCCTTTCTTGTCTCAGGCCGTTTTGCCCCGGCAATCCACTTCAGATATTCATTCCGATGCGCGTTTGTGCAATCGGCGAAGAAGGCGGCCAGCCCGGCGTCCTTCAACGCGCCGGCAAGATCTTGCGGCAGGTCATTCATATTGGCACAGCGCCCCGTACCGGTATTACAGCGACTTCGCGTAGTCAACCATGCCTTGGAAATCGACCACAACGACGGGTTCGCTTCCGACCACCCAGGCATCATGGCCCGGAGGCAACAGGGAAATGTCACCCGGCTTGCAATCCAGCTCCGTCCCGTCATCCATGCGAACCCGCAGCACGCCGGAAACGTGATACTGAAAATGTGCCGCTTCGCAACTCTTGGTTTTGGCGATCGGCTGCACGGACGCAGACCAGCGCCAGCCCGGCTTGAGAACGGCACGTCCGACGGTCGCACCGCCGATCTTAACCACATCTACCTGTCCGTTGGGAAACTGCCGGACTTCGTCCGGCTTTCCGAAGTTCTTCACTTCTGCTTTTTTCATGGCTTGTCTCCTGGGTCCGAGGTTCGATTCGAGCGGCGCTGTCAACGCCGCGGGCAGGAACTGAGCCACGCGGGGCCGGTAATGTCAACCGTGAACATGCGCCCAAAGGTTGAAAGGGCAGGGACTTGCCTCAAACGCTTCATGCGCCTTGCGCAATTCTCAGTTGGATCAGTGGACTCGGATGCCACCCGCATTCCCGACCTGCGGCCTTCGACCGCACACGCCGCGGCCTGATTCTTTTCACAATCTCCCGGATAATTCCAATGGCGCCGGAGCCGGGGGGTTAAGCCGATTGATGGATCTCTACGTGTTTTCTGAAGCCGGTTCGCCCAAAACCTGTTTGCGAACCTTGTCACGCAGATACTCCAGCAACTCCGACGGGCTTGCGCCTCGCCGTTGCGTCTCAGTCTTCACCCAATTCAACAAGGCCAGTCGCTGGGGAAGCGCCATGTCTTCCGTGCTGAGTGCTAACGTGGAGCCGCAAGGACAATTGGCCTGCGCCACAGACCCGATGGGCTGCGTGGTTTTCCAATCACCCAATTCTGCATCGTAGGACACGGGCGGCCCGATGCGTTTGGTGATGAGTATATATTCCCAGAGAGTGTCAAAACGGCGGTCACAATTCGGGCAGATTCTGGGGAAAAGACTTTCAAAATACTCACGCACGATCCGGACTACTTCAGCTTCGGTCATGGCGTGAAAGGTTTTGGCCTAACGGTTCAAAGCCGCCTGCCGCGTTGTAGCTCGGCACGAGCGAAGCGGGGAGCCACGGCCTCCGTCTTCGCCCCAAAGCCATGACGGAACAGGCCAGTGGCTGGCTTGCGGCTGCAATCTGGATTCTCAAATCTTATTTGCACCCCAAAAATTACTGGCCGGCGTAGAAGGCGTCCACCTTGGCGGCAACGTCCTTGTAGCCCGCGTCCATTTCATAAATGAGTTTGAACTGTTCGATGGCCTCCTCTTTCTTGCCCATGCTTTCGAGCACGCAACCGAGGTTGTAAACCATCTCCTTCTTTTCGTCGTCGAAGACGGGTTTTTCCTTGATGGCGTTCTGCAATTGGCGCGCGGCCATGTCGAATTTCTTGCCCTTGGCAAAGCATTGCGCGAGATAACTCATCGCCGCGAGGCGCTTGTGCGGGTTTTGCTGTGCCTTTTGAAATTCGGCAATTGCCTCGTTGATTTTACCCGCCTGAAAATAAAGCTGTCCCATTTCAAACCGGATGGCCAGGTCAGTCGGGTACTTTTCCACACGCTGCTGGCATTCGGTGATCTGGAAATTCAATTTATCAGCCTGGATTTTGGCCGACTGTTCCTCGTAATCGGGCGCGGCGGGATCGAGTTTCTCCAATTGAAAGTCGAACTGCCGCACGACGGTGTTGGCCATGGCGCGTTCGAGTGACGGGTCGCCGCCCATGTCGGAATTCTTGACGCGGTTGAAAAGTTCCAGCGCGCGGCCGAATTGATTCTTTTGCGTGTACAGCTCGGCGAGCGAACGGATGAGCTTGAGGTTTTTTGGTTCGGTCTCCAGGCGCGCTTCGTATTCGCCGATGAGCCGTTCGGTGGTGTCCTCGGTCTTCACAACGCGTTTTTCCTGTTCGAGCGAGACCGCTTCCTTTTTGTCCTTCAAGATGTCCCGGTAAGAGCCCTTGCCGCCTTCGAGCGAGGAGTAACCACCCTCATCCATCGTCTGGCGCGCGGACAGATTTTTCAGCGCCTGGTTCAATTCGCCGTCATGGGGCGAAGAGCGCAGGAGTTCGGCCAGAATTCGTTCCCCCTGCCGGGTGTCGCCGCCGCTGGCGGAAAGTGCCTCGGCGAATTCGATGGCCAGGCTTTTGTCCTTGGGCGAATTTTTCACGAGAACTTCCAGGGACATGGTGCCCGTGCGCGGCAATGCCAGCACCTGCGCGGCCTGGACAACCAGGCGGTGTCCGGCGGAACTGTTCGGGTCGCTGTTCAGAATCTGCTCGGCAATGGCAAGCGCGCCAGCCGGATTGGTGCGCAGCGCGATCTGGCCCTTGGCCACGAGCGGCGAGGAACTGGCGCCGCTCAGCATTTTTTTGAAAAAGCCGCCGCCGCCGCCCGTTTTTTTGAGCTGCAAATCGCGCAAAAGCTTGCGGCACTCGAAAAATCCCGGCTCCTTTTCGAGCACCTGATTGTACAGCGCGATGGCATAATCGAGATTGTCCCTTTGGGCAGCTTCATTGCCCTTGTTGAACAAAACCCGGGCGTCGCGCGAAATTTCGTTGATTTCCTTTTCTGCCATGATCTTTGTTGTGTTGAATTAAGATTGCTTCTGCCGTTCCAAAAATCAATCCCCAAGGCCGCTCCAAGTCAACTGCATTGTGCCTTGTGCCGCAGCGCGTGGTCCACGAGCACCAGCGCCGTCATCGCCTCGACCATCGGCACGGCGCGCGGCAACACGCACGGGTCGTGCCGGCCACGGCCCTTCAGCGTCGTGTTGTGAAAGTGCACGTCCACCGTGTCCTGCGGGTGCATGACGGTGGCCACCGGCTTGAAGGCGACCCGGAAGAAAATCGTCTGGCCGTTGGAAATACCGCCCTGAATGCCGCCGGAAAAATTCGTGGTCGTGAATACTTTCCCGCTGCGCGCGCGGAACGGATCGTTGTGCTGCCGGCCGGTGAGCAGAATGCCACCGAAGCCGGAGCCGATTTCAAACGCCTTTGATGCGGGCAAACTCAGCATGGCCTTGGCCAGGTCGGCTTCAAGTTTGTCGAAGACCGGTTCGCCCCAGCCGGCTGGCACGCCGCGCGCGATGCCTTCGACTACGCCGCCGACGGTGTCGCCGGCCTGGCGCATCTTTTCGATGAGCCGGATCATTTTGTCCGCCGTCTTCCGGTCCGGACAGCGAACGATGTTGGATTCCACGTCTTTGAACTTCACTTTGTCCGGGTTCACGTCCGCGACGATTTTCTGGACTTGTTTGACGTAGGCGAGATTCTCGACGCCGAAGCGCTCGCGCAAGATTTTCTTCGCAATCGCACCGGCGGCAACGCGGCCAACGGTTTCGCGCGCGCTGGCACGACCGCCGCCCTGCCAATTGCGGATGCCATATTTGGCGAAGTAAGTGAAGTCCGCGTGCGATGGGCGGAACTTCGTCTTCATATCCGCGTAGGCTTCGGGCCGGGCGTCTTCGTTTTTGACCCACAGACAGATGGGCGTGCCGAGCGTTTTGCCGCCGAACGTGCCGGAAAGGATTTGCACCGTGTCGGATTCCTTGCGCGGTGAAACGATTTTGGACTGGCCCGGCCGGCGCCGATCCAGGTCAGGCTGGATGTCGGCCTCGGTCAGCCTGAGCCGGGGCGGGCAGCCGTCCACGACCACGCCCACACCGCCGCCGTGGGATTCGCCCCACGTCGTGATGCGGAACAATTGCCCGAAGGTGCTGGCCATGGCTTGATTGTAGGAGCCGAGGTAACGAGGCTCAAATTAAAAAAACGAAGACTCCTTACGTCGTCTCCTACAATCCAGCTTGAAAAAATTCGGCGGGGTCAACGCGGCTTGCGTAGCCGCGCTTGTGAAAGCGCGGTCGGCATTGGGAGGAATCCGCGTTTTGACAAACGCGGCTACGAAAAGATGAGGTAAAGCTGTCACGCTGGCAAAATCCGCATTTTGACAAACGCGGCTACGATATTTACTGGCTTGAAACTGTGGGCTTGAAACTTGAAACTCTGCGTGACATGAATCGCATTGAGGAACGCTTTGCCCGGCTCAAACGCGACGGCAAAAAAGGCTTCATCGTCTATATCGGCGCCGGCGACCCGAATCTCGCGGCGACGCGCGAGCTGGCATTGGCGTTCGACAAGGCGGGCATGGATATTCTGGAACTAGGCGTGCCCTTCAGCGATCCGCTGGCCGACGGTTTGGTCAACCAGCTCGCGGCGCAACGCGGCTTGGAATCCGGCACCACGCCGCCCAAAGTTTTGGAGACCGTCACTGCTATCCGCAAACATTCGGAAATTCCGATTATTCTCTACATTTACTTCAACCTGATTCACCGCGTCGGGTTGGAGCGATTCATCAGGGACGCGGCGAAGGCGGGTGTGGACGGCTTGCTCGTGCTCGATTTGCCGCCCGAGGAATCAGACAATTACGAGGCGTTGATGAAAAAGAATGGCCTTTGTCATGTTTATCTGGTGGCGCCGACGACGCCGGAGGACAGGATCGAGTTTATCGTCAAACGCGGCAGTGGATTTATTTACTATGTTTCGCGTGAAGGCGTGACCGGGATGCAATCGAAAGTCGCAGCCAATCTCGCGTCGCAGGTCGCCAAAATCCGTGCC
Source organism: uncultured bacterium (assembly GCA_963723125.1). Taxonomy (GTDB): domain Bacteria; phylum Verrucomicrobiota; class Verrucomicrobiia; order Limisphaerales; family UBA11358; genus UBA11358. The sequence goes on along the minus strand of CAVRPQ010000005.1, from coordinate 48,145 downwards.
CATACGAAATTGCCGATTGCCGTTGGCTTTGGCATCTCGACACCGGAGCAGGCGAAGCTTGTCGCGCAAAACGCGGACGCCGTTGTCGTCGGCAGCGCGGTGGTAAATCAGATTGCAGAGCATGGGAAGTCGAAGGATTTGATCAGGCATGTGGGCAAATTTGTGAAATCGCTGGCCGCTACGGTGAAATTAATTTGACATTTGCCCGCGCGTAAGGAATTCTTACGACATGACGACAACCATTTCATTGACGAGCAAACGGCAATGCGTTTTGCCGAAAGATTTTTGCGAGCGCAAAGGTTTAAAACCGAATTCGCCGCTCCGCGTGACCGAAATCGGCGGGGGACTTTACATCACGCCGATTCCCGCACCATCGGAAGCGGAGATCAAACGCGTGATGACACTGGCTGGCTGGCCGCCGACCAGGCGGTTCACGAAGAAAGACGAGCGCGAATTGCTGCGCGACATCCATGAGGACAGGAAAAAACGCCGCCGTACTTGATACAAGCGTTGTTGTTGCTGGAATTTTTTGGAAAACGGACGCTCATCGTTGTTTCGTTGCCTTGACGAAGCGGCGGTTTTTTATTGCCGGCTGCGAAGAAATCTTCTCCGAATACCGGCGCAGCGCATTGAAACGGGAAAGGCAGTCGGGCATTGATCCACGGCCCATGCTGGATTATTTGGAGGCGGTCGCGCGAAAAGTTGCACCGGTGCATTTGCGCGCGCCGATTTGCCGCGACCCAAGCGACGAGATTTTTATCGCCACTGCCGCTGCTGCGAACGCGCAATTTATTGTTACGCTCGATCCGGATTTGCTGGTTCTCAGAAAGCCGTTTGGAATCGAAATCTTGCGGCCGCGGGAGTTTTTGCGGAAAATTTCCAGATGAAATCAAAAGATTTGGTCAAGCACGTCGGCAAATTTGTGAAATCGCTGGCGGGCGCGGTGAAAAGCATTTAGCAACCACGGATGGACACGGATGAACACGGATGAAAAGGTAGGGCGCGTTCTCCGAACGCGCCGCGGCCGGCTCGGAGAGCCAGCCCTACCAAACGAAGATTGGACTTTTACATGAATGTGAAGCTGAACACGAAAGACCGGTTCGTCATCATCATGGCGGGCGGGCGCGGTGAACGCTTCTGGCCGGTGAGCCGGGACAAAACGCCCAAGCAATTGCTTACGTTGCTCGGCAAACGCTCGTTTCTCCAGCAGGCGGTTGACCGTGTCCTGCCGCTCGTACCGGTCAAAAATATTTTTGTCATCACCAACGAGACACAATTGCCGGAAGTCCGCAAACAACTGCCGAAAGTTCCCAAGGCCAATTTGATTGCTGAACCCGTCGGCCGTGACACCACTGCCGCCGTCACGCTCGGCGCGGCATTGGTGGGCGCGCGCTCAACCACCGGCGTCATGGCGGTGCTGCCCGCCGACCACGTGATTCCCGACGAGAAGAAATTTCAGCAGGTGTTGAACGACGCGTTCGATCTGGCCTCGCGCGGCCAGGCCATCATTACCATTGGCATCAAGCCGGCTGGACCGGACACGGGGTACGGTTACATCCAGGTCGGCCAGGAATTGCCTCCGGCACAGGGTGCAAAAAAGACGAAGACGACTTTTTTCAAAGCGGAGCGATTTGTCGAGAAACCCGATTTTCATCGGGCGCTGGAATACGTCAACAGCGGCCAATACCGGTGGAACGCGGGGATGTTCGTCTGGTCGTTTGTGACCATCACCGAAGGCTTGCAGAAACATCAGCCGGAGATGTACGCCGCGTGCCAGCGCTGGTTCAAGGTGGCCAATAAACCGGCTAAGCTGGCGAAGGTTCTGTCGAAGGAATATCCCGGCATCAAAAAAGTCTCGATTGATTACGCGCTGATGGAAAAGGCGCAGAACGTCGTTGTGGCCGACGGCACGTTCGAGTGGGACGACGTCGGTTCGTGGACGGCGCTGGGGCGGCATCTGAAGGCCGATCCGGAAGGCAATTGCGCCGTGGCGGATTTCATCCACGTGGACGGCGCGCGGAACATCATCTACGACGCGCGGACAAAAAACCGGACGCCGATTGCCGTGGTGGGTTTGCGCGATTCGATTCTGGTACAGACCGACGACGCGGTGTTGCTGGCGCACAAGAGTCAGGCGCAGAAGGTGAAGGAGCTGGTCCGAAAACTCGGGGAGGATGCGAAGTTGAAAAAGCTGGTGTAGCCGCGTTGATGAAAACGTGGTCGGAGGTGCTTGTAGCCGCGCTTGTGAAAGCGCGGTCGGGATTAAGGATGGAAAATCCGCGTTTTGACAAACGCGGCTACAGTGAAAGCGGCTACGATGAAAATGAACACGCCGGTTGAACGAAAGGACAATCTGCCACGGCTGCTTCGTCATCATTACCAGGGCCATGCGGTCGTCTTGTGGACCCTGACTTTGGAGCATCGCGACACCGGCTGGTTGAACGAATCTTTTCATGCCCCTTTTCGAGAACTTATGTTGCACACGGCGGTTCGTGAAAAAGTTTGGTGTCCGACTTTTTGCCTGATGCCTGACCACCTGCACCTCGTCTGGATGGGAATGCGGCGAGAAAGTGACCAGCTCAATGCGATGAGATTTCTCCGCCGCCAATTGGCGCCTGTGTTTGAGCCGCACAGGTTCCAGCATCAGGCCCACGATCATGTTTTGCGTGAGGATGAGCGCAAACGCGGCGCATTCGCACGAGTATGTTTCTACGTGCTGGCCAATCCAGTCCGTGCAAAACTGATGGCCGAGGACGAGGTTTGGCCGTTCAGCGGCGCGATGGTGCCCGGTTATCCCGCACTGCATCCGATGCAGGTGGATTTTTGGGAACGGTTTTGGAAACTTTACGCGGCCGAGCGGCAATCTGAACCGCCAGCGCCTGCAATTCCGCCTTTGCAGTGAGTTGTAGCCGCGCTTGTGAAAGCGCGGTTGGGATTGATGGGTGGTAAATCCGCGTTTTGACAAACGCGGCTACTCAATTGCCCCCAAACGCGGCTTGACCTTTTTCGGATAAAAGGCAGAGTATCCAATTCAAACCAAGTTTTGAGCGTTGAGTTTTGAATTTTGAGTTGGAGGGGGAAATCGCCAGCGCAGATTCGGTTCACAACTTAAAACTCATAATTAAGAATTAAAGCAAATGCAGCACATTAGAAACATCGCCATCATCGCGCACGTGGACCACGGCAAGACGACGCTCGTGGACTGCCTGCTCAAGCAGTCGGGCACGTTCCGCGCCAATCAGCATGAAACTTCGGAAGAACGCCTGATGGATTCCATGGACCTTGAAAAGGAGAAGGGCATCACCATCCGCGCCAAGAACGCCGCGTTCAAATACAAGGATTACCATATCAACATCGTGGACACGCCCGGCCACGCCGATTTCGGCGGCGAGGTCGAACGCATCATGAACATGATTGACGGCGTGCTGCTGGTGGTGGACGCCGCCGAAGGCCCGCAGGCGCAGACGCGTTTTGTCCTGCGCAAGGCGCTCGAAGCCGGCGCCAAGCCGATTGTGGTCATCAACAAAATTGACCGCGAGAACGCGAACCCGAAGAAGGTCCTCGACCAGGTTTTCGAGTTGTTCATTTCGCTGAACGCCACGGACGAGCAACTGGATTTTCCGTTCGTTTATTGCTCGGCCAAGGCCGGTTACGCGAAGCTGGATTTGAGCCATGTCAGCGGCACGATGGAGCCATTGTTCGACGCCATCGTGAAACACATTCCGTCACCGCGCGCCAAGGCAGGCGACGGGTTTCAGGTGCTGGTGGCCAACCTGGATTACTCGGATTACCTGGGCCGCATTGCGTTTGGCAAAATCATGGCGGGCAAGGTGAAGGTGGGCGACGCGGCGTGCTGCCTGCACGGCCACGGCAAAATCACGCAGGGCAAAATCACGATGATTTACCACTTCGAAGGCTTGAAACGCATCGAAGTGCAGGAAGCGCACGCGGGCGACATCGTCGGCGTCACCGGTTTTGAAGAAGTGTTTATCGGCGAGACCATCGCGGACAAACCGGAACGCGGCGCGTTGCCGTACATCCCGATTGACCCGCCAACCATCCAGATGGAATTCGCCGTGAACGACGGCCCGCTCGCCGGCCAGGACGGCAAGCTCGTCACTGCGCGGCACATCTGGGAACGGCTGCAAAAGGAAATCCGCACCAACGTCGCCTTGCGCATCAAGCAGACCAGCGACCCGAAAATCTTCGAGGTCGAAGGCCGCGGTGAAATGCAGATTGCCATCCTCGTCGAACAGATGCGGCGCGAGGGCCACGAGGTGCTGGTGTCGCGTCCCGAAGTCCTCTACAAGAAGGACGCCAACGGCAACATGCTGGAGCCGATTGAAAAGTTGTTCCTCGAAATCCCGCAGGAATTCATGGGTGCCATCATGGAAAATCTTTCCGGTCGCAAGGCGGAAATCATCCACATGAACCATCACGGCGACCAGGTGACCATCGAGGCGCTGATTCCGATGCGCGGGTTGATTGGATTTGAAACCGACCTCGTCAACCAGACCCGCGGCCTGGGCGTGATGAGCCATCTGTTCCATGAATACGGTCCGGACCGCGGCGAGATTGCCGCGCGCAAGAACGGCTCGCTGGTGAGCATGGAAAGCGGCCAGGCCATGGCCTACGCGCTGAACATGATCCAGGAGCGCGGCCGGCTGATGGTGGAGCCGGGCGAAGCGATTTACGCCGGCATGATCGTCGGCGAAAACGCGCGTGAAAACGACATTCCCGTGAATCCCTGCAAGGCGAAACGACTGACTAATATGCGTTCGGTGGGCGATGGCAAGGGCATCCAACTCAGTCCGCCGTTCAAGCTGTCACTCGAACGCGCGTTGGAATACATCGGTTCCGACGAGTACGTCGAAGCCACGCCGAAGAATCTCCGGCTCCGGAAAAAAATCCTCGACGAGACCCGGCGTAAACGCGCCGAGAAGTCGCGCGTGATAAAAATTCTGACGGAGTAACGGAGCGCGTCAACTTTTCAAGCGGGTTTCCCCTTGAATTCCATTCCGACGAGGCAGACGTCGTCGGCGAATTCGTGGTCCACCGAGAACTCGCCGATGGCCGCCAGCAGCTCATCGAACAACTGACCGGCAGGCTTTTGCAGGCGGTCTTTCACGTCCATGATCAGCCGTTCCTGTGAGTACAATTCCTCATTCGGTCCCTGGACCTCATAGAGACCGTCGGTGAACAGCATCATGAGATCGCCGGGGGTGAGGTTGATTTCGGTGGTTTGATACGGCGGATCCTCGAACAGGCCGAGGGCGGGCTGGCTTTTGCCGGAGGCGTTGACCAGCGGTTCGATGCGGCCGGCCGAGCGGCGCACGAGCAGGGGTTTGGGATGGCCGGCGTTGGCGAAACGCATGACGCCGGTGCGCGAGTTGGCGACGAGATAAAACGCCGTGGTGAGCATCGGCGAGCCGGTGGTTTTAAGAATGGTGAACAGGTCGGCGTTGACCTTGCGCATAAACATTCCCGGGTCGCGCGCAATGGGTTTCAACTCCTCCACCAGCGCGCGAATCATGGCGGTGACCAGCGCCGCGCGCATGCCGTGTCCGGTCACATCGCAAATGAAGACGGCCGCTTCGTCCTCCGAGAGCGCGGAAACACTGAAAAAATCGCCGCTGACCGTTTCCGCCGGCTGATAGCGATGCGCGAACTGGAAGACACTTTGTTCCGCCGGAACGGCGCGGGGAAAGACCGGATATTGCTGGGGCAGCATGGCGAGCTGGATTTCACGCGCCATGTGCAGGTTTTCCTCCATCAACAGGTTTTTGGTGCGCAACTCCTCGCGGCTGCGGGCCAACTCGGCGTTCGCCCGGCGGATTTGTTCCTCGGCCATTTTTTGTGCCGTGATGTCCCAGAAAATCCCCTGCAACCCGATGATGCTGCCGTCCGCGCCGTAGAGGGGGGTTTTGACGACCTGAACGATGGTTTTCTCCTGGCCCAGCGGGTGATGCTCTTCGATGATTTCGTAGGTCTGGCCGGTTTCCATGACGCGCCGGTCGTCTCTCAGGTATTTTTCCGCCAGTTCCTTCGGGAAAAAATCGAAATCCGTTTTGCCGAGGATGTCCTCCAGCTTACACTTGTAATGTTTGCAGTATTGCTGGTTGGCAAATGTGAACCGGCTCTGCAAATCCTTCCGAAACACGTTTTGGGGCATCGTCTCGACCAGCGAATGGTAAAGGGACTCCGAATTCCGCAGGCTCATCTCCGTCTGCTGGTGCTGGGTGATGTCCTGGACCGTGCCCTCGTAGTAAAGCAGTTTGCCTTGCGCGTCGCGGACGGCCCGGCAATTTTCTGAAATCCAAATGACCGTGCCGTCCTTGCGATAAATCTGGGATTCAAAGTCGGTGATGGTGTCGCTGGTTTGCATCAGCCGGATGAACTCCTCGCGCCGGGCCGGATTCACATAAAGGCTGCGTCCAATGTCCTTGATGCTGGCCATTAATTCCACGGGCGAGTCGTAACCGTAGATGCGCGCCAGCGCGACGTTTGCCAGCAGGTAATGCCCGTCCGGTGTGGTGCGGAAAATACCTTCCACCAGGTGATCAAAAAGGCCGTAGTAATTTTCCTTTTCCCGAAGCAAAGCGGCTTGTTCCAGGTGACGCTCCAACGCGCAGCGGATCACCGGTTCCAGCGCGCGTTCGCCCAATTCCTCCTTGGCAAAATACTCCTGAGCGCCGGCGCGAATGACTTCCACGGCGAATGCCTCATCCTGGTTGGGGCCCAAAACCACGATTGGCACGCCCGGCGCCTTGGTGGCAAGAAAGGTGACTTGAAAGAGGCCGGCGGCATTTGCCGAGGGAAGTTCGAACAAAATCACATCAAACGCATTGGCCGACAGCCTGGTTACACCGGCATCCAGCGCCGGCACCGTGGCGATTTCAACGGGTTGTCCTTCTTTGCGCAACTTCTCGGCCACGGCCTGCGCCAAACGCCCATCGCCGGCAATCAACAATACTTTCAACAATTCAGATTCCATAATGTGAACCGGGCCCGACCACGTGCCCGGGCCGGTTCAGTTCAACCCGTCCGGCCATGAACATACGAAATTAACGCGCCACCGCAAGTGAGTTGCGCACGCTGCGGAATTTTGGTTCAATCAGTTTTAATGAATCGGCGACCTGAACTTCCTGGGACCAATTTCTTCAAATGGTTTGGGTGCCCGCTCCAACGGACCGCTTTCGCCGGCGGTATTTGGCGAAACCTCAATGTGTGATTTGGATTTATGAAAACCTATCAACCAGCAGACATCCGGAACTTTGCCGTCGTTGGCCACGCTTCGTCGGGCAAGACGATGCTCAGCGAGGCGATGCTCCTGTGCGGCGGGGTCATCAACCGCATGGGCCGCATCGCCGACGGCTCCACCGTCTCGGATTATCACGTCAGCGAGAAGAACCGGCAGATTTCCGTCTCGGCCTCCCTGTTGCACACGGAATGGACGGGCAAGAAGTTCAACATCATTGACACGCCCGGCTACCTCGATTTCATCAGCGAGGGTCTGGGCGCGTTGCGCGTCGGCGATTTCGCGCTGGTGGTGGTCCATGCCAATCACGGCCTCGGTGTAGGCACCGACCGCGTCTGGAATTATGCCACCAGCTACGGCATCCCGAAAATGATTGTCGTCAACGCTGTGGACAAGGAAAACGTGGACTTTGACGCCGTGGTCAGGCAACTGCAGGAGCATTTTGGCCGGCACGTCTTTCCACTGAACTATCCGGTGAATCCCGGCCCCGGCTTCAACAAGGTCCTGGACGTGCTGCGCAATGAAATCGTCACCTACGCGACGGACGGTTCCGGCAAGTATCAGGAGGAACCGGCCACCGGGGAATGGGAGGCCAGGGTCAAGGAATTGCACGGCCAGCTCATCGAACACATCGCCGAGTCCGATGACGAGCTGATGAACAAGTTTTTCGAGCAGGGCAGCTTGTCGGAGGAGGAATTCCGCGCTGGCATCCACGCGGCGGTGCAGAAGGAATTATTTATTCCACTGTTCGCCGCGTCGGCGGAAAACAACATCGGCGTGGCGCGGCTGATGGATTTCATCGCCAAATACGGTTCGTCACCGGTGGACCGCAAAAAGGTCAAAGCGATGGACGCCAATGGCCAGGAAATCGAAGTGGCGCTCGATGGCGGCGAGCCGGTGGTTTACATTTTCAAAACGATGGCCGAGGCGCACTTCGGCGAACTGTCGTTCTTTCGCGTCTATGCCGGCTCGATTTCCACCGGCATGGATTTGTTCAACAGCGACCGCAAGGTCAGCGAGCGTATCGGGCAGATTTACCTGCTCAACGGCCAGACCCGCGAAGCCGTCAACACCCTCGGCCCCGGCGACATTGCCGCGACGGTGAAGCTCAAGGACTCCCACACCGGCAACACGTTGTGCCACGCCAAACATGCCGTGACGCTGCCGAAGGTCGTCTATCCCCGGCCGAACATCCATGCCTCGCTCATCGCCAAGGTGAAGGGCGAGGAGGATAAAATTGCCTCCGGCCTCGCGGCGTTGCACCACGAAGACCCGACGTTCCTTTACGTCGTGGACCCGGAATTGCACCAGACCATTATTTCGGCGCAAGGCGAATTGCATCTGGAAGTGGTCGCCGACCGCTTGCGCCGCCGGCATAACGTTCATGTCGAATTGGGCGAGCCGCGTGTCAAGTATCGTGAAACCACCAAGGGCAAGGGTGATTCCAAATACCGCCACAAAAAGCAGACCGGTGGCGCGGGGCAATTCGCCGAGGTCTGGATGCGCATTGAACCGAAGCCGCGCGACAGCGGCGTCGAATTTACCAACTCGCTCGTCGGTCAGAACGTGGACCGTGTGTTCGTGCCGTCCGTGGAGAAGGGGGTGCACCAGGCCTGCACCGAAGGCATCCTCGCGGGCTGCCGCGTGACCGACGTGAAGATTGACTTTTACGATGGCAAGATGCATCCGGTGGACTCGAAGGACATTGCGTTTCAAATCGCCGGTTACTTCGCATTCAAGGAAGCGTTCATGGCCGCCAGGCCGGTGTTGCTGGAGCCGATTGAAACCGTCGAAATCCGCATCCCGGAGGATTGCATGGGCAAGGTGATGGGTGATTTGTCTTCGCGGCGCGGAAAAATCATCGGCATGGACACCGACGGTGCGTTCCAGCTTATCAAAGCCAGCGTGCCGACGAAGGAGCTTTACCATTATTCGAGCACGCTGCGGTCACTGACCGGCGGGCGCGGAGTGCATACGGAGGAATTCAGCCACTACGAAGAAATGCCGCGCGAGGCCACTGAAAAGGTGATTGAAGAGGCAAAGAAACGGAAGGCCGCGGCGGAAGCACACTAGAAAACTGAAATCACCTCAAGTGCTTCAAGCCTTGATGGCAAAATCAGCGTGGCGGAAATGCTGCCCGCCAAATCAAATCGTCCGGTGCTCAGTGCACGAGCGCCGCTTCGCTTTTGCGGACGGCAGCATAAAGCGCGTCCTTCAGTTTGGCGCGCTTGAACTTGAGTTCGTCAATTTCCTGATCAGTCGCAAACTCGATTTCTTCTTCGATACGGCAGATTTCGTCGTCGAGTTTGTGATATTCCTCGAACATCGCGCGGAACCCGGTGTCCGCCAGCTTGAGCGAACGGATGGTTTCGCGATGTTCGGGGAATTCTGTCACGAAAGGATGATGAATGTCCATTGGAGGTCCTCCGGTTGAAGGTTTAGCTTGCTGCGCCGGACTGCGGCGAAGGCGGGTCGTCGAACTGCTCTGTTGGTTCCCATGACCTGCTGATAATAAAGCCCAACTTGTCCAAACTTGCCAATCAAATTTTAGGAAAAATTTTGCCGGAATCGGCTGCCACTTCAATCATCGGCGTCTTTCCGCCTTTTCAAGGACGGCGGAATGGCCTAAATTGCCGCTACTCTCGTCCCATGCCGAGCGTTTACATCAAGACCTACGGTTGCCAGATGAACGAGCGCGACAGCGAAGCCGTCGCCGCGCAGCTCGTGGCCAAGGGCTATACCCTGTCGCCGTCGGAAACCGAGGCGGACGTGATTTTGCTCAACACGTGCAGCGTGCGCGACCTGGCGGAACAAAAAGCTTTGAACAAAATGGTCAACGTCATCGCCGAAACGCGGCGCAACCGGCCGGATGTCGTGCTCGGGTTCATGGGGTGCATGGCCCAAAGCCGCGGACAGGAACTCATTGACCGGCTGCCGGACGTGGATTTGGTCCTCGGCACGCAGAAATTTCATCGCGCGGCGGATTGCCTGGACGAAATTATCGCCGGTCGGGCGGAAAAAATCGTGGATGTGGCGGAAGAGCAGGGGAGCGAAGCGGCCATTCGCGAACATCTGCTTAACGGCCATTCGCAAAAATCCGTTTCCGCGTTTGTCAGCATCATGCAGGGCTGCAACCAATACTGCACGTTTTGCATCGTGCCTTACACGCGCGGCGGGGAACGCAGCCGCAGCATTTCCGACATTGTGGCCGAGTGCCGCCAGTTGGTGGCACAGGGCGTGAAGGAAATCACGCTGCTTGGCCAGATAGTGACGAGTTATGGAAAACGGTTCTCGCAAGATGAGTTGTTCGGTGGGGCGAGCGTCCCCGCGAGCCGGCTCGTCAGCAGCCTCGCCCCACCAAAGAAATCTGCCTTCGTCCAACTCCTCGAAGCCGTTCACGAAATCGAAGGACTGGAACGCATCCGGTTCACCTCGCCGCATCCGAAGGGTTACGGTGACGACTTAATCGAGGCTTACGCGCGGCTGCCGAAATTGGTCGAGAGCGCGCATTTGCCGGTGCAGAGCGGCAGTAATCGCGTCCTGAAATTGATGCACCGCGGTTACACGCGCGAGCGATACGTCGGCATCGTCGAGAAACTGCGCCGTGCCAAACCGGAAATCGGTGTCAGCACCGACTTCATCGTCGGTTTTCCGGGTGAGACCGGGGATGATTTCGAAGAAACGCTTTCCCTGGCGCGCGAGGTGGAATTCGACCAGGCGTACATTTTCAAATATTCGCAGCGCCGCGACACGCCCGCCGCGGCGATGCCGGACCAGGTGCCACAAAAAGTCCGCGAGGAACGTAACCAACGTCTGCTGGAGGTCATCAACGAAATCGCCAAGCGCAAATACCGCGCGCTGGTCGGGCGGCAGATGCAGATTCTGGTGGAAGGGCCGAGCAAGAAGAATCCGGCACGGATGACCGGCCGGACGCGCTGCAACAGGATTGTAGTATTCGATGGCTCGGAACGGCATCGCGGCCGGCTCATGGACGTTAAAGTCACCCGCGCCGGCTCCTTTACGCTCTACGGTGATCCGGTGATTGTGAACGTGTGAAATTTTTAAAGAAGTGCAGCCTGTCCCTTTTCACGGTTTTGACTCTGCTCCCGGTAAAATTGCTTGTCCAGAAAAAGTGCCGTCCGAAACAGGCGCGCAACCGCGTCTGGCAAAGGCTGCAATCGGGCCGATGACTGCCTTTTGAATTATGCGCCGGATCAATTGTTAAAATCAAAGGCATCCAACGCTGGCAGTGCGTGGCCGGTGAAGTCGAACAGGGTCGTGTTGTCCACCACGTTCGGTTGTCCCAGCTCCCACCCCTCACCCGGCACACAGATGAAAATCGGATCCCAATACAAATCCCCGATGCATTGGCCCTGGTTGACCATTTTGAGGGCGTTGAAACAATTCAGCAGGAACTCCTTTTGTCCCAAAGGCGTGCTGGGGAACGGTTCCGGACCGTTGTTGGAAAGCTGCCCGGGATACCCGTCGCACGTGTTGGTACTCCAGTTATAGCCGGTTTCCATGATCAGCACAGGTTTGTTGTAAGTCGAATACCAGGAATTGATCTGATCCCGGGCTTGTTCGGCGGTGTATCCGGTCCAAAAGGGATAGTAGGAACACCCGGTGATGTCCCAATTGACGCCATAACTGACGGCTTGATTGAGAAACCCGGTAACGGTGCCTGAGTTGACCGTGGCCAGGTGCAGGATCACTTGTGTGGCGGGTGAAACCGCCTTGACGCCCGCATAGCCGGCGATGAGCAGTTGGGAGAGCGCGGGCCAGTTGGCAGTGCTTCCGGTGGGAAGCAAAAACCCGCCGTTGTTGATTTCATTGCCCAGCGAAACATATTCCGGCGTGGTGCCTTGATTCTTCATTTCCGTCATGAAGTTCGTCGTGAAGTTGTACACCGCGTTGGTGAGCTGGGCGAAGGTATCATTCGTCCAGGCCTGCGGCACGTCATTGGCCCAGCCATCACTGTAATAAAAGGTCAATTCGATTTGAAATCCCATCGCTTTTGCGCGTGCCGCCAGCGCCAGAATGTTCGTCGGGCTTTGGATCCCCGCCGGAAGATCGCTGGTGGTTGGGTTGGGGTTGTTATAAAGGCGGAGCCGGACGATGTTAAAGCCGTGATTTTTCAAAATCTGCAGGCAATCCATCGGCACGCCGTTGGTCTCGTAAAATATGCCGCCGCCCACGCCGTTGCCGTTGGGGCCTTGCTCCACATAGGTCAGCTCGGAGATGTCGCCACCCTTCAAAAAGGCGTAGGGAAGGTCGTCCTTGATCAGTTGAACCAAATCCACCCGGCACCAGTCGCCGCCGGTGCCGTCTTCGGAATAAACGCTGACCAGACATTGTCCGTTGGTGACATTAATTCCCCGCACAATGGTGTTGGTCCACTGCGCGGAAATCGGCAGGCTGGTCATCCGGTCGTTGCCACTGAGGTAACAGGCATTTTGGCCGCCGCTGTTTTGAACCATGGCCGTCAGTTTGTAGCAGCCGTTGGGCAAGTTGGTGACCAGTTGGTACGTTTGCACCTGGTAAGGAATGGAATTGCTCTGTTGCAGGTAATAAGAGCCCGAGAAGGCGCCGCCGGACTGCAGGGAATCAGCCCCGGCGTTCCCGGAGGTCTGCCAGTTGGCGGAAAGATTCCCCGATTCAAAATCACCGTCCTGCAATTCACCGATGGAAAAGGCGGATAGCCGGAAGAAAGTCGGCGCGGAATTCATCGGCGTGGTGGTTGAACCCTGGCCTGCGGTCACCGGAAAAGCGTTCCAGGCGCCTGTGCTCAGATTCGTTGAGTTCTGCAAACAAACATTCAACGCGGCGGGCCAGGAAAACGAAACCGTCCCGTTCGAGATGGCGCCGACCGCCAAATTGCCAGCGTCGGCGGCGGTGATGGAAAAATTATCGAAATTAAACGTCCCGCCAGTTCCCGTGTGGGTGAAAACCAGTCCGGCGCCGGTAATATTGCCCGTCAGGTTACCCGAGGCCACGGGACCGATCGTGGCGCCGCTGCCGGTTCCGTTGCCGCTGACGGTCAATGAATCCCATTGTGAAGCGGCAGCAGTGAATACGTTTGAATAGGTGGCGAAAGGACCGACGGTTGCAGGCACCGGCAGGATATTCGTGGAGACAAACCAACTGCCACCGTTCATCTGCACGGCAAACCGCGCGGTTACATTGGCCGGGGTATAATAGGGCTGAATGTCGGCAAGTAATGTTACCTCGGAATAAAGCGCCGGATTGATGTTCGGGAAAGTCGCTCCGGTGGCCGCTGAAAGAACCGTGGAAGTGTAAAATGCGGTCGAGGCGGGGGCGTTCTGATAGGCAAACACGGCTCCATCACTTCCGGAATCTTGATAAAGCCGATCCGGATTATTCGGGACATCATTGGCCCAGCCCACGGTGCTGACGGGGAAATTGCCTGACAACCCCGGATACGGAAACGTCTCCTGATAAAGTACCGCCTGGCCGTGTACGTGTCTCGCCACCGACAATACACTGAGTAACGCAATTATCTGGCGAATTTTCATCCTGTGAGTTCATTAAACCGGCGTATTATATATATGAGACCTCTGCAAAACGCATTTGAACGTGGTGGTTGAATAGAAGTCAGAGAGATATGCAAACGACAAGCGATCCCCAATATGGACTTCTGGACAGTCTGATGCCCTCTGCGCCGGCGAACGATTTTCTGGAACGGCTCGACCGTGCGGTGGACTTCAAACCCATCGAAGCGGCGTTGCACCGGATGTATCCGGCCCGGCCCGGCCATCCGCCGCATCCGCCGCTGGTGCTTTTCAAGATGAGCCTGCTGCAGCACTGCTACGGCTTGTCCGATCCGCAATGTGAAGAGTTGGTGGCCGACCGGATGAGTTGGCGGCGGTTCGTGGGCTTGGGCTTGCAGGACAGAGTGCCCGACGAAACCACGCTGGTGCGCTTCCGCCAACGGTTGATGGAACATGGGCTGCATGAAAAACTGCTGCAACTGGTCAACCGCCAACTCGAACAAAAAGGGTTCATCCTGAAAACCTGCACACTGGTGGATGCGACACTGTTGGCTGCGGCGCGGCGCGCCCCGGCCAGGGAAGACAGAAGCGGTGGCGACGATGACGCGGGCTTTACCGTCAAGAAAGGCCAGCCGCATTACGGCTACAAAGCGCACGTGGCCGCCGACCAGGAGCACACGTTGATTCGTCAAGTCACTCTGAGCGATGCCAGCGTCCATGACAGCCAGGAATTTGAGAACGTGGTCAAAGGCGATGAAGAAATGGTTGTGGCCGACAAAGCCTATTGGAGCCAGGAGCGCAGCCGCTGGTGTGAACGCAGAAACATTGGCAATGGCATTTTGCGCAAGGCGTTTCGGGGACAACCGTTGGACAAAACCACACTGCTCTTTAACCGGCTGATGAGCCGCGTGCGTTGCGGGATTGAAAGAATCTTCGGCTGGTGGAAGCGATGCACCGGCTACAGGCGAGTGCGGTATGTGGGGCGTGATCCCAACCGGCTGGAGTTGGAGTTCAAAAGCATCTGTTGGAACTTGAAACGCCTGGTGAGTTTGACCAGAGCATGAAGCAATACATCCAGAACGTCCGCGCGGCGGACAAAAACGATGAAAACGGCGGTTCACATCGCCGGACACGGCGTGTCGCCAATCCCATTTTTCGTTGAATAATGACTTTGACATCAAATCAGCAACTCAAACAACCTTTTGCAGAGGTCTCTATATATGATTCGCAGTCGCCGTGCATCAAGTTTTATCAGGCAATGCAAAACAGTTCCATTGCGGTTGGGTGACACAATGCCCGGATGATCGCCTGAAGCGGCAGCCCAATCAAAATTTGAATTTGGAATTTTTCGGGTCATTCCGTGCCAATCAATTTACTCGCGATTTATCGGAGTTCGTGGTTAACTCCTCAAAATGAGTTTGTCATTATTGTCCATCTTGCTCGGACTGGGCATGGCCGTGCCGCAGTTTTATGGCATTACGCAGCCGCAGAAATTCGCGGCGGCGGCCCGCAAATTTCCGCGCAACCTGCCGCTCGGCGTCGCACTCATGCTGCTCGGCACGGCATGGTTCGTGTGGAACGTCCATAACGAGTCGGTTTCCGATTTCGCGTCTTTCAAACCGGCGATGATGCTCGGTTTTGCCGTGGTGGGGGTGTTGTGTTGTGTTTTTATCCAGGATTTTCTGGCCGTGCGCGGGTTGGCGGTGGTGATGTTGTTGCTGGCGAAGTTGATGGTGGACACGGGGCGGCCGCATCTGGGCCAGACGCATTGGGTCTGGGTGATTCAAACGTGGGCTTATGGATTGGTCGTCGCGGGCATCTGGTTTACGGTCACGCCGTGGAAACTGCGTGATTTGTTGAATTGGGCCACAGCCACTGAAACGCGGGTGCGCGTCGGCAGCACCCTCCGGCTGGCGTTCGCCATTTTCATTCTGCTTCTCGGCCTGACGGCGTTCCGCGCGATGTAATTTCCGGACATTTCAATCGCGCACTGTCTTTTCTTGTCCTCCTGGTTCTCGTCCGCCATTTGGTTGTAACCTGAATGTAACGTGAACAACTGACGCTAAACTGACTACACTTCCAGGCTGGAAATGAAAAAAATCATTCTCGCTCTCCTGGGCTGCGTTTGCTGGTTCGCTGCCGCCAGCAGCTTGCAGGCCCAGATCCTCATCAACGGCGCCGGTTCGACGTTTGACTACCCGGCCTTCTCCAAATGGTTTGAGGCTTACGGCAAGACGGACTCGAATGTCCGGTTTAACTACCAATCCATCGGTTCCGGCGGCGGCCAGAAGTTGTTGCTCAATCAAACAGTGGATTTCGGTGCTTCCGACGCGCCGATGACCGACGCATCCATGTCCGGGGCGCGGGGCAAAATTCTGCATCTGCCCGTCGTGGCCGGCGGCGTGGCCATCATTTACAATCTGCCGGGCGATCCCAAGCTCAAGCTGGACGGCGATACCCTGGCCAATATTTATCTGGGCAACATCACCAAATGGGACGATCCCAAAATCGCCGCTCTCAACCCCGGCGTCAGCCTGCCTGACCTGCCCGTGATCGTCGTTCATCGTTCCGACGGCAGTGGAACCACATTCATCTTTACGGACTATCTCAGCAGCGTGAACCGGGTGTGGGCCGACACGGTTGGCAAAAACACATCCGTCAAATGGCCCGTCGGCGTTGGTTTGGGTGCCAAAGGCAGCGAAGGCGTCGCCGGCCAGGTCAAACAATTGTCCGGCGCCATCGGTTACGCCGAGCTCGCCTATGCCGACCAGAATAAAATTCCCTACGCCGACATGAAAAACGCCGCGGGCAATTTCATTTCCCCCACGCCGGATTCCGTCAGCGCTGCGCTGGCCACCGCCAACATTCCGGACGATTTCCGGTTCTCGATGGTGAATGCGCCCGGCGACAGGTCGTATCCCATCGCCGGCGCGAGCTGGGTGCTGGTTTATCAGCAGCCGAAGGACCCGGACCGGGGCGAGAAGCTCGTCGCTTTTTTGAAGTGGGCGGTCACGGATGGCCAGAAGATTTCGGCCACGCTCGACTATGCGCCGCTGCCGGACAACGTCCAGCAGCGCGAATTGGAGTTGCTGGGCACAATTAAGTAATGACTTCGCTCCGCCGCCCGTTATTTTTGTGGGCGTGAGCCGGACGAAGAGCGCAGTTCCTCCCGCTCTTCGTCCTTTTGGTTTTTGTGGTTTTGACGGTTAAGGAAAGTGTGAACGCCGCCGTGACAAGCGAGAACATGCCGGACACGAAGTCCGCCGAATGGCATTTCGGAGACCGCGCCTTCAAATGGCTGACGCTGGCCATGGCGCTGGTCATTTTCCTGCTTATCATTCTCATCGGCTGGGAGCTGGCGCGCGGTTCGCGGCTGGCCCTGCATCAATTCGGCTGGCATTTTCTCATCAGCAGCGACTGGGACCCGGTCAACGAGACAATTCGGCGCGCTGCCGTTCATTTTCGGCACGCTGGTTTCCTCGGCCATCGCGCTCCTCATCGCCGTGCCCATCAGCATCGCCACCGCCGTTTATCTCACCGAACTCGCCCCGCTCTGGCTGCGCCAGCCGCTGATCATGTTCATCGAACTGCTCGCCGCCGTGCCCAGCGTCATTCTCGGTTTGTGGGGAATTTTTGTGATGGTGCCATGGCTGCGCGACCACTTGTTTCCGTGGCTGCAGAAATGCTTCGGCTTTCTGCCGTTTTTTCAAAGGCCCGATTTATGGCGTCAGCATGCTGGCCGGCGGCATCATTGTTGCCATCATGATCATTCCCATCATCACGTCCGTCTCGCGGGAAATCCTGCGTTCCGTGCCCGGCTTGCAGCGCGAGGCCGCCTACGCGCTCGGCGCGACGCGCTGGGAAGTCACGCGCATCGCCGTGTTGAGTTACGCCAAAAAGGGCCTGTTCGGCGCGGTGATTCTCGGACTGGGCCGCGCGCTCGGCGAAACCATGGCCGTCACCATGGTCATCGGCAACTCGCCGCAAATCGTCGCGTCGCTGTTCGCGCCCGGCTACACGCTGGCCAGCGTCATCGCCAACGAATTCACCGAAGCCACCGGCAACCTGTATCCCAGCGCGCTGTTTGAACTCGGCCTGGTGCTGCTCGGCGTGACCGTGCTGGTCAATGTCGCCGCGCAATTGCTGTTGAAAACCTTCGCCGGACCCAGCGTGAAACCGCAACACTGAAGCCATTTATGATTTACGATTTAAGATTTGCGATTGAATCCGCGAAGCGTCGCTGGAATTCAATTGGGGTGCACTCGTCACTCGTCACTCGTCACTCGTCACTCGCATGACCGCCCCCAACCATCACTGGCGCAATTTCAAGAACGCCGTTGTGCAGGTGGCGACCTTCGCGTGCGCGATCCTGGTCGTCACGCCGCTGGTGCTGGTGTTTTATCACCTGGTTAAGCAGGGTTTCAGCTCCATCAACTGGGCCTTCTTCACCCAACTGCCCAAACCCGTCGGCGAAGTCGGCGGCGGCATGGCCAACGCCATCGTCGGCACGTTCATTTTGCTCGGGCAGGCCGCCTTGTTTGGCGTGCCCATCGGCGTGCTGGGCGGCGTTTACCTTTCCGAATACGGCTCGTCAGGTTTGAACTGGTGGATCCGGTTCGCCGCCGACGTTTTGAACGGCGTGCCGTCCATCACCTGGGGCATGGTGGTTTATGCGCTGATGGTGGTGCCGATGGACGGCTTTTCCGCGCTGGCCGGCGGCGTCGTGCTGGGCATGATGATGATTCCGCTGGTGATGCGAACGACCGAGGAGGTCTTGCAACTGGTGCCCGGCGGTTACCGCGAGGCCGCGCTGGCGCTGGGCATCGCCAAATGGCGGACCATCGTGCAAATCGTCGTCCGCACCGCGCTCAAAGGCATCGTCACCGGCGTGCTGCTCGCGCTGGCGCGCGTGGCGGGCGAAACCGCGCCGCTGCTGTTCACCGCGTTCGGCAATCTCGGTTGGGCGCACAGGCTGACCGAACCCATCGCCGCCATGCCGCTGCAGATTTTCATCTACGCCATCTCGCCCTATGACGACTGGCACCGGCAGGCGTGGGCGGGCGCGCTGGTGCTGCTCCTGTTGGTGCTGGCCATCAACATCGGCGTGCGCTTCCTCACCCGCGACCGTTTCGCCAAACGTGCTTTAATCTGAAACCGCCATGCCCCTGATCTCCAACCGACCTGTCCCCGCGATGCCGGACCAGAAATCCGCCGGCGCCCCGGCTTTGACCGTGCGCAATCTCTCGGTGTCTTTTGACGGCAACCTGGTCATCAAAAACGTGTCCCTCGACATCGCCGCCAGGGCCGTCACCGCCATCATCGGGCCGAGCGGCTGCGGCAAATCCACCTTTCTGCGCGCGCTCAACCGGATGCACGAGTTGAATCCCGAAGCGCGCATGGAGGGCGAAATCCGGCTGTTCGGCGACGACATTTACTCACGCCAAGTCGAGCCGGTGGTGGTGCGCCGCCGCGTCGGCATGGTGTTCCAAAAATCCAATCCGTTTCCCACCATGTCCATCGCCGAAAACGTCACCGTCGGCCTGCGCTTGAACGGCATGCGCGACCGGAAACGGCTCGGCGAACGCACCGAACAATCGCTCCGCATGGCCGCGTTGTGGGACGAGGTCAAGGACCGCCTGGACGCGCCGGCCATCAGTTTGTCCGGCGGCCAGCAACAGCGCCTGTGCATCGCGCGCGCGCTGGCCGTGCAGCCGGAGGTGCTGCTCATGGACGAACCGGCGTCCGCGCTCGACCCGCTGGCCACGTCCAAAATCGAAGACTTGATTGTGGAATTGAAAAAGGAGTACACGATTGTGATTGTGACGCACAACATGCAGCAGGCGGCGCGCGTGTCGGATTTCACGGCGTTCTTTTATCTGGGCGAACTGGTCGAGTTCGGCACGACGTCAAAAATTTTCACCAGCCCGTCGCAAAAACGCACGGAAGATTATGTGACCGGCCGGTTTGGCTAAAATCCTGGTCCCAATCCTGCTCTGAATCGTAATCTCATTTGCAATGGCGGGCCTGGCGGTCAGGATGACGGGCAAGATGATTAAGATGCCGATTAAGAATTAAAACTATGGAAACCCACTTCGACATCGGACTGGACGGGTTGAGGCAAAAACTGCTGTCTGATGGCCAGCCACGCCGAAACCGCCGTGAACCAGGCCGTGCAGGCGCTCGTCCAGCGCGACCATGACCTCGCGTTGCGGGTCAAGGACAACGACCGCATCATTGACCAGTTCGAGGTGGAGATTGACGACCTGGTCATTCAATTGCTCACCAAGGCGCCGCTGGCCACGAACCTGCGCCTCGTCACCGTGGCGATGAAAATTTCCCAGAACCTCGAACGGGTTGGCGATGAAGCCACCAAAATCGCCAAGCGCGCGCGCGATTTAAGCCAGGAACCACCCGTAAAAATCAATCTCGACCTGCCGCGCATGGCCGGCATGGCGCTCGACATGCTCAAGGCGGCGCTCGACGCGTTCGTGAACCGCGATTCCGCCGCCGCCCGCGCCATCATCCCGCGCGACAAGGAGGTGGACGCCCTTAACAAACAGATCCACGAAACCATCGCGCAGCACATGGTCGCCAACCCCGACACCATCGGCCGCTGCCTGAACTGGATGGTGGCCACCAAGAGCCTCGAACGCATTGCCGACCACGCCAAAAACGTGGCCGAGGAAGTCGTTTATCTCTGCGAGGCGCAGGACATCCGCCACGCCGGGGCCAAAGCCGCCGAAAAGCCCGTGGCCTGACCCCGGCGGACTCCCGGAATTCTGCTTGACGGCCGCCGGCGTTCGTGGAATTGTCATTTCGTCATTTGACGAAATAACAAATCATGCGCGAGTTCATGTCCATCACCCGGGCGCTGGCCGACCCGAACCGCGTGCGGATCCTGCTGGCGTTGCGGCGCGGTGAATTGTGCGTCTGCCAGATCACCGAATTATTTGGCCTGGCGTTTTCCACCGTCTCCCGGCACCTGTCCATTTTGGCTCACGCCGGCCTGATCCAGTCCCGCAAAGCCGAGCGCTGGGTCTATTACCGGCTGCCCGGCCCATCCGCGCCGGTGGCCGTGCGCGAAGCGCTCGCCTGGGTCAAGAAATCCCTCGCTCAAACCGGCGAGGCCGCCGCCGACGCCCGGAAATTGAAACGCGTGTTGAAAACCGATCTTGCGGTCATCTGCCGCCGCCGATGCCGATGAGCCAAATCAACCAGGCCCCGTCCAAACGGCTCGCATTTTTTGAGCGTTACCTGACCGTCTGGGTTTTTCTGTGCATGATCATCGGCGTCCTGCTCGGCAAACTCGCGCCGGCTTTCACTGCGCGATTGAGCCAGCTTCAGTTCGGACAGGATTCGCATGTAAACATCCCCATCGCCGTGCTGATCTGGCTGATGATTTATCCGATGATGCTCAAGGTGGATTTTGCCGCGCTGGGCGGCATTGCGCGCAAACCCAAAGGCCTGGCCGTGACCCTGTTCGTCAACTGGCTGGTCAAACCATTCAGCATGGCACTGCTGGCGTGGCTGTTCATGCAACACGTTTTTGCGCCGTGGATTGACCCGGCCATGGCGAAAAATTACACTGCCGGCCTCATCATCCTCGCCGCCGCGCCGTGCACGGCCATGGTGTTTGTCTGGAGTTATCTCACCGACGGCGACCCGGTCTATACGCTTGTGCAGGTGGCGTTGAATGACCTCATCATGCTGTTCGCGTTTGCGCCCATCGTGATGTTTTTGTGCGGTGTGGCCCATGTCGTCGTGCCGTCCAAAGTCCTCATCACCTCCGTCATCGTGTTCATCGTCATTCCGCTGGCCGCAGGCTGGCTCACGCGCGCCGCGCTGCTGAAATCGCATGGCCAGGACTGGTTCGAGCAGAATTTTCTGCCGAAGTTTCATCCCGTGACCATTCTGGCACTGCTGTTGACGCTCGTGCTCATCTTCGCGTTTCAGGCGGAAAATCTCACGACACGCTGGCTGGCCGTGTTGTTGCTGGCCGTGCCGATTGTCATTCAGGTTTATTTCAATTCATCGCTGGCCTACCTGCTGATGTGGCGGTTCAAGGTGCCGCACAATGTCGCCTCGCCCGGCGCGCTCATCGGCGCGAGCAATTTCTTTGAACTGGCCGTGGCCGTGGCCATCACCCTGTTCGGCCCCGGCTCCGGCGCGGCGTTGGCCACGGTGGTCGGTGTGTTGGTGGAAGTGCCGGTGATGTTGTCCGTCTGCCGCGTTTGCAACCAGTCGCGAGGCTGGTATCAGGCGCGTGAAATAACCGCATGAACATTCGATATTCAACATTCAACGCCCAGTATCCAGGTAACCTGGGTTTCGTTCATTGGAAGTTCGACGTTGAATGTTGAATGTTCGATGTTTTCCCATTTTATGAAACCCACCATTCTCATCCTCTGCACCGGCAACTCCTGTCGCAGCCACATCGCCGAAGGCTTTCTGCGAGCCGCGGCGGGCGAGTCCGTCAACGTTGAAAGTGCCGGTTCCCATCCGACCGGCTACGTTCATCCGCTCGCGATTAAGGTCATGGCTGAGGTGGGCATTGACCTTTCCGGCCACCGCTCGAAGCATCTGAAGGAATTTCTGGGCCGGCCCATCCGCACGGTCATCACCGTCTGCGGCAATCTGGACCAGGGCTGCCCGGTTTTTCCCGGCCAGTTGCAGCGCCATCATTGGCCGTTTCTGGATCCGGCCCGGGCAACCGGCAGCGAGGAGGAAATTTTGAATTCCTTCCGCCAGATTCGCGACGAGATGCGCCGCGTGTTTGAGGCTTACGCCGCCGGATTGAAGGATGCGATGGTTTGACGGTGGCACCCGCGTCTCGCGGGTCCAATTCGGCGTCCCGCCGAATTGTTTTAAAATCACCCCCCAGGCCCGGCGGCGTGCGAAAAGAGTCGGGCGCGACGCCCGACCCAACCCGCGAGACGCGGGTGCTACACCAAAAATCTGTCGCCCGGCTTCAAGGCGTGTCCCGCCAGAAACTCAACGGTGTTCATCCGCCGCCCGCCTTCTCGTTGCAATTCCAGGATCCGCAACGCCCCCTGGCCGCAGGCGACCACAATCCCATTTTTGTCCGCCGATAAAATCGTTCCGGGCGCGCCGGATTTTTCGACCCGTTCAACTTTCCAGGTTTTCAGCAATTGCGGCCTGGGGGCGCCGGGTACCACCTCGGCCTGGTTGGGTGCCGGCATATTCGCGCCGGGACGGTGCCCGGCGCTCCGTAAAAACGTGTAGGCGCCCGGCCACGGCGTGAAGGCGCGGAGCCGGTTCACAATCGTTTGCGCCGGCAGTTGCCAGTCAATCCGCCCGTCCTCTTTTTTGATTTTGGGCGCGTGACTGACGCCGTCAACCGGTTGCGGTCGCGGTTGGATTTTGCCGGCGACATAATCGGGAATGGCCTCCATGAGCAGTTCGGCGCCGAGTCTGGCCAACCGGTCGTGGAGCGTGGCGGAATCGTCCGTCGGTTGAATCGGCGTGTGCC
This sequence comes from uncultured bacterium, assembly GCA_963723125.1. Lineage (GTDB taxonomy): Bacteria > Verrucomicrobiota > Verrucomicrobiia > Limisphaerales > UBA11358 > UBA11358. The sequence continues at coordinate 24,888 of CAVRPQ010000005.1, read as the reverse complement.
GTTGGGCAACGATGGGTCCGGTGTCCAGCCCGGCATCCATTTTCATGAGGGTCACGCCGGCTTCGGCGTCGCCGTTGGCGATCGCCCACTGGATCGGCGCCGCGCCGCGATACTTCGGCAGCAGCGACGTGTGGACGTTCAGGCAGCCGTGCCGTGGCAAATCCAAAATGTCCTGCGGCAGAATCTGGCCGTAAGCGACCACCACGATAAGCCCGGGCGCCAATCCGCGCAGTTCCGCGATGAATTTTTCGTCACGCGCTTTTACCGGTTGCAGTATGGGCAGCTTGAATTTCTGCGCCAGCGCCTTGACGGGTGACGGTTGCAGTTTGAGTTCGCGCCCTTTGGGCCGGTCGGGCTGTGTGACGACGGCGGCCACCGGAAATTGTTGGTCGCGCGCCAGGGCTTCAAGACTGGCACAGGACAACTCCGCCGTGCCCATGAAAACGATCTTCATTTATGATTTGCGATTTATGATTGATGATTTCTGCCGTCCGCGAACGACGGGCCCATCGTAAATCATAAATCAAAAATCATAAATCGTAATTCAGCGGAGCTTCACGACGTGTTTGAGGATGTCGAAAAACGTCTTCACCGGCGGCTGGTCGGTATTGATGCGGTGAACGAGCTTTTTACCGTAGAAATTGATGACGGGCTTGGTTTCCCGCTCGTAAGTTTTGAGGCGCTGGCGGATGACGTCGAGGTTCGCGTCGTCGAGCCGGTTGTCCTTGATGGCGCGGCGTTGCATCCGGGCGACCAGGTTTTCCCGGCTGGAGGTGAGATAAAACATGACCACCACCTCGAGCGCGTCGCTCAACATCTCGGCCTGCGGCACGCTGCGCGGGATGCCATCGAGCACCAGCGTGTCTTCACCGGGATGAAATCGTCCGATCTTCGTGCTGTTGTCAATAAACTGGCGCCAGAGTTCGATCGCCGGCTGGTCCGGCACCAGATCGCCGCGGCTGGAATATTCGAGAAAAATTTTGCCCAGCGGGCTGTCCGGACGGAGGCTGCGGAAGACGTCGCCGCACGCGCAATGGAAGAATCCCGGGATGACGCCCAGGTTCCGGCCGTGCGTGCCCTTGCCCGAACCGGGCGCGCCAAACATCAAAATGGTCCGATATTTCATTTCAGTTTCAAATTTTGAAGTTTTAGTTTTGTGTGATCGGCGCCAAACGGAGGTGGCAACTAAAAGTTTAAAACACAAAACGCAAAACTAAAATCACGCGTCCTTGTGTTTGAGTTGAATTTCCTGGATGTCGGCGAACGGCACCATGATTTCCTGCCGGCCTCCGCCTTGGACCACCTCGAAATACGCCTCGTTGGCCGCGATGCGGGTGATGCGCTGCGCCACCATCTGGGTGCGCCCGGCCTTGATCATCAACACCAGATCCTTTTCCGCCGGCCGCCGGACCACACTGAAGAAGCCGGCAAATTTCGTTTCAAAAAACCGGCGGTTGAACATGAACTGGCCGCGCTGGAACACCTGGGCTTCCGGGTATCCTGCCTTTGCCCCCGCCGGGGCGACGTGGATTCCGGTCGTGGACATGCCGGGCGCCACCGGCGCCGCCGCGCCCGGCACGGCGTAGGTTTGCGCTTCCGCCGGCGATTGCGCTTCATCCGGCGGGGCCTCCGCGCGCATCGGCAGGGAAAGGAAAATAATCGGCCCCAAAATCGGCAACACCGCCGCCAGCCCCATCACCAGCCCGATCGGTCGCGCGCGCACAATGGCGATTTCATAGGCCGCGTAGATGTTGGCCGCGTAAATCAACAGCAGCGTGATAAATCCCACCGACGAGGACAGCAGCGTTGCCACCAGGGATCCCCGCGGCGGCAACTCCAGGCGCGACACGTCGTGGATTTCTACTGCCTCGTTTTTGGGTTGTGGCGGCGGTGTTTCGATAAACGGCTCAATCAATGATTTGGCTTTCGGGTTTTGCGCGAGCTGCTTCAACGCCTGCTGGGAAAACTTCGGCCATACCACGTTGGTGTAGCTGTCTTCCAGCGTGCGGAGCGTGACGCCGCTGTCGTTGAACATGACAATGTCGCCGGAAACCGATGTGCCGTCCGTCAACTCAAACGTATCGGCGTGGATGGTGGCGAACCCGCCGCAAAGGCCCAGGCTGAAAATGATCCAAAACAGTTTGCGCACGCGATTTCTTTAACAAAGGCGGCGCGGCAACAAAAGCAAATTTACCGGGTGGCGTATTTTACAATTTTCGGTGGGGCGAGGCTACGGACGAGCCGGGGCGGCATGGCAAAGTGTGTTTCGGCTCGCGAGGACGCTCGCCCCACCGGAAAGAAAACGCTTCGCTTTGGTGGGACAATCGCCTGTCGCGCCGTAGCCGGCGAAGGCGGATCGCCCCGCCTGCGGCCCTTTTCAGTTCCTTTCGAATCTTGGCGTTAAAAAATTCGTGCAATTCGCGTCTAAAAAATCCGTGTTCATCCGTGTTCATTCGTGGTTAAATTTCGCGTCTTACAACCCAACATATTCCGTGCGGATGCCCTTCTCGTCGCAGTGCAAAATCGCCACGCTCCGTTCCGCACCCAACTTCGGCTGGCCCGCATAACCGGGATTGAAAAAAAACACGCCGTTCAGCGACTCGCAGAAGCGCTGGTGCGTATGGCCGAACACCACCACGTCCGGCCGTTCGCGCGCGAGGCGTTGTTGCAGGTTTTCATTCAAATCATGCGGCCGGACGATGTGCTGGATGAAAAATTTCCGGCCGGCGAGGCCTATGGTTTTGACTGGAGCGTAACGCAATGCCGGATCGTCCGTGTTGCCGCTCACCGCCGTGACCGGCGCGACCCGTTCCAGCTCCTGCAAAATCCACGGCAACCCGATGTCACCCGCGTGCAGAATGTGGCCCACTCCCGCAAACTGTTCCGGGATTTTCGGGTCCAAAAAATTATGTGTGTCCGAGATGACGCCAATCTTCATGGAGTGACAGGTGACGGGTGGCAGGTGACGGGTGGCGGGATGGGATGGTTGTCGGTGGGCGGCTGTAAAATCTTGTCACGTGTCACTCGCCACTCGTCACGCCTTGGCTTCCTCCGGTTCTTCCTCGGTTTCCGGCTGTGGACGCGCGCCCGCTTCCTTTTCCACGGGCGATTCGGCCGGCGCGGTCAGTTTCATCGCTGCCACGAACAGGGCGGTGAACAGCCCGCCACTCAACAGGGTGTTGCGGAAAAATTCCCACGTCGGCGGAAAACCGGGTTGGCCGCTTGTCAGTGCCTGAATCCAGCCGGCGAGGTTTTGGCGTAAGCCGGGTCTTGAACCAGCCAGGCGAGCGGTGTTGGTGATCAGATAAAATGCAATCGCGCCCAGCAAACCACCCGCCAGTAATTTGAGGAACGGCGCGCGGCTCCCCATTTGCCGTCCGAACCAGATAAGCGCCGCATAGATCAGGTAATTCAGCAGCAGATAACCGCCCACCGGCGGGGTGTGATAATAAAACACGTTCAGCGCGACGTCGGTCACCAGCATGGCGCCCAGCGGCAGCCACCAACGCATGGCGCCGGAGAAATAGGCCCCCGCACAAAACGCCAGCGCAGTCGCCGCGCTGAAATTGGGTGGGAACAATCCCGGCCAGCGGCTCAGCGCCAACAGGGCCAGAAAAACCACCGGCAGCCAGCGATGCCACTTTTTGTTCACAGACCCGAAGGATAATCCGGCGCGGGAGAATGACAAGTCGTTCGCAAAATACACGGATGATGATTTCTCTACGTCCTGGCTTTCTGTGTTAAAGTTTGGCTGCGTTAGCTGTTACCCGGCCATTAACGGACTGCCTGGTTTTGGCTGCCTGCCATCCGCGTCTTTTCCGCCCGCTTAATCACGCGCGCCACGTAACCGGCCATGGCGTCGTCAGGCTTTTGTTTCAAAGCCAACGCGGCCAATTGCCCGGCTTCGGATAAATTCCCCAGACTGAACGCTTGTTCCGCCTGGTCTAAAACGGTTCCCAAACCGCCCGGTGGCGGGCTGGGCAGGGGTGTCTGGAAGATGCAAGGGACACCTGCGCTCGCTGGATTGCCGAACAGGCAGCCATAGAGTTGTCCATTCACGGTTGAGAAATCGCTGAAAATAACCTGTGCGTTCAGGTTGTTAAACGAGTGGAGCACATCCCGTTTTTCCACAGGCGCCAGCAATTGCTGGTAGGTGCGTTCATCATAATGATCCAGCAGGCTGGAAAGGGCGCCGAGGTAAAAAGCCCGGGGCGCCTCATACTCCAGTATCGGAAACAAATCGCTTTGGATGGGTCCTTGGCCGGCGATGGCGAATCCCGTTTGTTGTGAAGCCAGTTGTCGTGCCATCAATGCCTGCGGGGAATGGACGTCAATCATCTCCATGTCGGTCCGCACCTGTTTGATGGCAAACCCCGTCCGGAAGATTTCCGGACCGCTGGGCCACGGTTGTTGTGAGCCGAGGATGACGATGTCGCCGACGCCGGTGTCCCAAATTTCCAGATACGGAAACACCGACCCGAACGTGCGCAGCACGAGATCTACAATCTGGTCGTCTGTTTCATAAAGATGAAACCATTGGGCCATGACCCCGCCGGGCTTCAACCGGCTGGCGGCCAGCTCGTAAAATTCACGGCTGAACACACTGCCGACGCCCACGGCCCAGGGATTCGAGGGTTCGGTGATGATCACATCGTATCGCTGCGGCTGGAGTTTGAGCACCGTGCGCGCATCTTCGAGCCATAAATGAGTGCGCGGATCTTTAAGCACGTGACGATTCCAATCTCCAAATAAAGGGGCGGCTTGAATGACCGGCTCGCAGTTCTCGGCCAGATCCAGCCGTTCAATGGGGTAATCCAATGTGGCTCCCGCCGTCATGCCGGAACCGAAGCCCAGCACAAATACGTCCTTCGCACCCGGTTTGGCGAGCAGCGGCAGGTGCGCCAGCAGCAATTGATTCCCACGTCCACATAAGTCCCGGCGTCCGGTTTGCCGTTGATGCGCAACCCAAGTTCCGCCGGCGCCACAATGCCGTCCACTTTTTCAACCGACACGGTCGCATCCGGGCCGTCCTTGTAGAACAGGATTTTGATATGCTGTTTCCGCCAGGTCATCAATTCCGGTTCAAACCGGGTTTCCCAGATCCGGAATATCCCCGAGGCATCACCGATTGCCAGTTTTGGTCACCCACGATAAACATGCCAATAGTCAGTCCACAGGCCGCGGTGGGGCGGTGATCCCGGCTTCCAGCCCTGCCGTAACGCCACCAGCAGGGCGGCCATGGCCAGCACCAGCGCCAGCGCGCCGAACGCGTTGCGCAGTCCCAGCCAGGGCATCACGATAAAACCCGTAAGCAGCACACCAATGACCGCGCCCAGGGTGTTCCAGGTGAGCAGAATCCCCACTTTTTCTCCCAACGGTTTGTCCTCGCGCGAAACGGCGCGGATCATCAGCGGCAGTACCGATCCAATCCAGGCCGCGGGAAAACCAAGGATGATTACCGAAATGCCCACGGTGATGAACTCGTGATACAGGTAACCGACGGGCGTGCGCGCCAGGCCCGTGCGGACAATCCGGTAAAAATCCACCCAACGCTCGATGTTAAGCACCAGGATCACCACCCATGCGGTCGCCAGGCATAACAATAAAATAATCGTGCGCTCGCTGGAACGGCCCCGCCGGCGCGCGGAAGCAATCCATGCGCTGCCCAGCCCGATGCCAAGGATAAAAGCGATCAACACCACCGCAAAAGACTGGAGCGACGGACCGAAAATCAACGCCAGCGACCGCGAGGACAACGACTCCAATCCCATGGAAACCGCGCCGGTCAGTGCCACCAGAACCCCGGCCCAGCGCAGGGTTCCGGGTGAGGCATCTTCCACTCCCGCGTGAGGCGTGGGCGGTTGCGGTTCATTCGCTTGACCCGCCCATCCCGCCGGCTGAGCAAAATGGCCAGGGTGCCCACAATGATGTTTAAGGGCGGTCAGATGCAGGGTCTTGATCATTCCAAACGTTTGCACCAGCCAGAAGCCGGCCAGTGCCGCCCCCAGCACGGCGCCCAGACTGTTCACCGAATAAAAGCGCGCCGAGCGGCGGCCCGCGTCACCTGCGGAAAATTTTTGCAGCCAGGCCGCCAGTAACGGCAGCGTGCCGCCCATCAAAATGGTCGGGCCCAGCAGCAGGACCGCACTCAAGACGCCCTTGAGAACCAGCAACCAGCCGGGGTGACTGACCATCGGCGAACCCAGCGTGATAAAAACCCGGTCGGCCAGCCGGTCCACCCCGGGGTATAACAGGGCATAAATGCCCACGAGAATCTCCAGACAGCCATACGCTTGTACCGGTTGCCGCAGCCGATCGGCCCAGCGTCCGAACAGCCGGTTGCCCAGCGCCAACCCGCCCATGAACGCCGCCAGCACCACCGTCTGCGCATAAATGGTGCTGCCGAACATCTGGGAGAGAAATTTCGACCAGAGCACTTCATAGACCAGCGCGGTGGCTCCCGAAAAAAAGAACAAGGTCAAAACCATCAGGCCGGGTTTTTGAATCGCATGGTGCCATTGTAATGACCGACCTCTCTCCTGGCAAACCTCGCCTGCGCCATGATTCTGTTTGAGAAGTGCGGTGCTCTCTGGCACAACACAGCCCGCCATGCGCACCCAACGGATTATAATGACCTTCCTATTTGCGGGAATTCTCGCCTCGACTGCCGGTTGTGGTCAGTCCGAATCCAGCCTGCCGGTCAGGGCAACGGCACCTTATGTGCCATCCGCGGACACCATCGCCCGCGTTCATTGGCTGGGTGAGGAACGCCTCGGCGTGGCCGCCAGTTCGTATAATCTCATGCACCTGTGGTCGCAGCCCGCCAGCGCAAAACTCCAGGCGCAAACCCTCGACAAACTTTCCAACTCCCCCTGGCATTTGTCTGCGGCTGAGCCGGCGGCCGCCAATCCCGCCGGCGCGTTGTTGCGACCCTTGCTCGCTGACATCGTCTGGAACGAATCTTATCTGGAAATTCACCGGCCGGCCAATCAACCGGTCGAATTTGTTTTTGCCATCCGATTGAACGCGGAACATGCCGGGATGTGGCAAACCAACCTGGCCTCCGTTTTGGAATCCTTGACCGGCACCGGCTCCATGGCCTCGCCCGGCGGCCGCCCTGGCTGGACGCTCAAGCCGCCGGGCACACCGAACCTCATCAAACTGAGCCGTAACGGCGAATGGACGATTATCAGCGAGGCACCGGATGATCATGCGCTGGTTGACGGAGTTTTGAATTGGATTCGCCTCGATCCGGTGCCTGTCCTCGGGGAGGGAACGAACGATTGGTTGGAAGCCGACCTGGACCTCCCGCGCCTGGCGCCCCTCCTGCCGTCGGCGTGGCATCTGCCCCCGGACCTGCCGGTCATTTCCCTGGCCGTCAACGGCGACGGCGCCCATGTGCTGACCCGTTGCCAGTTGACCTTTCCTCAAGCGCTGCCGCTTCAGTTGGAACCATGGAATTTTCCCGCCAATTTACTGCATGATCCGCTGGACAGCCTGACTGCCGTTCGCGGCATCAGACCCTGCTTGGCCTCACTGAAAATCTGGCATGACCTGCCGCTCGACACGCCTCCGGACCAGCTTTATCTCTGGGCGCTGCCCGGGTCGCCGTCGCAGGCGTATTTTGCGGCTCCCTTGCCTGATGCCAGCAACGAGGCAAACCATCTCACCGGATACGTCCTGCAAAAAAGTAATCCGTGGCTGGCCGCGCGCGGTTATGTGAGCTTTGAGCGCCTGCCGGATTCGGACGGCGTGAGTTGGGGGAATATGCCCTCCATCCGGCCGTTTTTTCGATCCAGGAATGCCTCCCAGGGCGGTGTGATTTTTGGCGGGCTGCTGCCGGACACCACGCCCGCCACCAACACGCAGGACAATCTCTATGAAAGGCCCTCGTTGACTTATTTGCTCGACCAAATATCGGCGCAGACGAACCTGGTCTATTTTGATTGGGAACTGACCGGCTCGCGCATTGAACCGTGTCTTTATCTCGGCCAGATCGCCCGCGTGGTCTCCCGGCATGTGCAGTTGCCGCTCGACGCCGTCAGTGTCGATTGGCTGAAGGCGATCAAACCCAAACTCGGCAGTTCCACCACCCTCATCACCTGTACCGGAACCAATCAACTCTCCTTCATCCGCCAGTCCACCGTCGGCTTTACCGGGGCCGAATTGCAACTGCTCGCCGACTGGCTCGAATCCCCGCAATTCCCGCGCGGCTTATACTCTTTGCTCACCCCGTCGCCCCAGCCTTAGGGTAGGGACGGCTGGCCCAGCCGTCCGGTCGTCTTGACGAGCGATGCCTTCAGACGCCTTGGCAAGCCGTCCCTACCCGCCTGATACGTGACGGGTGACAAGTGACGTGAAAAGAACTGCTGACCACTGACTACTGACTGCTGACTCCTTTAAAAATTCGCATTCATCCCTGTAGCCGCCGTCAGCCGGCTCACATTTGCGATTTACGATATGAGACCTCTGCAAAACGTGTGGCGGCGACGCCCCGTCGCCGGGAGCATTCAATTTTCCAACGGTTTTGGCCAGTCGCCCAAAGCGACGAGGCGTCGCTTCTACCCTTTTGCAGAGGTCTCGATATGCGATATACGCGCCGCGCTGCGCTGTCGAAAGGGCTCGTATATCATAATCTTTCTCTTAATCTCTTAATCCTGTCTTCCAGTGTTCTTCAATTCCCATGCCTTGGTCTGAAATAATTCGTGTCTGAAATTTGTCCCTGCATCCTTGGCGTCTTGGCGGTTAAGGTTGGTTGAGAGTTGAGTGGTTCCCTTGAACAGAAGGTAACGGAGGAAACGGAGACGTTTTTTTTCCAACCCGGCAGGTCTTTGTTGTCTTGGTTGCCTTCTGTAAAATCCCGTTCCGTGTGCTTTTGAACCAAAAACTTAATCATACTCTTTCTCTTAATCCTGGTCTTCCAGAGCTCTCGGCGTCCTTGACGCCTTGGCGGTTGAATAATTCGTGAAAATTCGTGCAATTCGTGGATGAAATTTTTTCTCTGCGTCTTTGCCTCTTTGCGGTTAGTCCGTCTTTCCGTCAAAAATCCGTGTTCATCCGTGTCCATCCGTGGTTAAATTTCCCCCGTGTTCGCCATCCCCAAAACCATGCGCGCCGTCGTTTATCGCGGCGTCAACGACCTGCGCCTCGAAACCGTCCCCGTCCCGCGCATCGGCGCCAACGAACTGCTCGTCAAGGTCGCCGTCTGCGGCGTCTGCCCCACCGACATCAAAAAAATCCAGTACGGCACCGTCCCGCCCCCGCGCATCTTCGGCCACGAAACCGCCGGCACCATCGTCAAGCTGGGTGGTGGGGCGAGCGTACCCGCGAGCCGTTTCAAAGTCGGCGACCGCGTGGCGCTGCATCATCACGTCCCGTGCCTGGACTGCCATTTCTGCCGGCACCACGCCTTTGCCCAATGCGAAACCTACAAACGCACCGGCATCACCGCCGGATTCGAACCGGCGGGCGGCGGCTACGCCGAATACGTCCGCGTCATGCCCTTCGTCCTGCCCGGCGTCGTGAAAATTCCGGCCAAAAATTCCTTTGAAGAAGGCGCCATGCTCGAACCCGTCAACACCGTCCTCAAGGCCGTCACGCCGCCTGAACCTGTTGCGCGGCGACGTCGTGCTGGTGGCCGGGCAGGGGCCGATTGGCCTGATGTTCACGCGCCTGCTGCAACTCGCCGGCGCGCGCGTCCTCGCCACCGACCTGCTGGAATCGCGCCTGAAGCTCGCCAAAAAATTCGGCGCGAAATGGACGCTTGACCCGTCCCTCTTCCATCAGATGGGAGAGGGTGGTCGCAGACCGGGTGAGGGCAATTCCGCATTCCGCATTCCGCATTCCGCACTTCCCTTGGACGCCGCTATCATCGCCGTTCCCTCCGATGCCGCCGTTTATGAAGCGCTCCAGCTCGTCCGCGGCGGCGGCCAGGTGTTGTTGTTCGCGCACACCAAACGAACGGAAGCCGGAAGGCAGAAGACAGAAGACAGACCTCCGGCCTGCGGCCTCCGATCTCCGACTTCCGACCTCCGGCTTCTGGACTTCTCATCCATCTGCCTGGACGAGAAAGACCTCATCGGCAGCTACTCGTCGGATTTCACGCTGCAGGCCGAAGTCGCGCGCTTGGTTTTTTCGCGGCGACTCGACGTGCGCCGGTTGATCACACACCATTTTCCATTGTCTAAAACGGCGGATGCCGTTGCCTTGGCGGCACAACCGGCCGCCGATTCATTAAAAGTGATGGTCCGTGTGACGGGTGACGACTGATCACTGCTGACTACTGACTGCAAAATAGTGGTTCAGACGGGCAGTGACTGATTTTTGCTTTCAACTTTCAACTTTCAACCCTCAACTCAATTCGGCGGCGCAACCGGCTGCTGATTCGTTAAAAATAATGGTTCACGCAGATGCTAAATAAACCTGCCTGCCCTGGCGCGCCGGAGTAAAATGAAGGCGACTGGAACAAGCCGCCGCTGCGGCCGCGCTGGCCTCGCATCCCACCCAAGATTCCCTCAAAGTTATCGTGGCAGCAGATCTCGGTTCGCCCACTTCAAGTTCCGGAACCGGCATCGCTGATACTTGGAGCAGGCTTGGTCCCGCGCCCGACATTGATTGTGACCAAATCTGAGCCCGGTTCTGCAATGCGCTTGTTCCAAACCACGCTTGACGGCACGGCCAGACAGTGGGAAATTCCCACCATGAAAACGCTGACCGTTGACGCCCACAAACGCATTCGGATTCCCGACGCCCGCCCGCGGCAGGTTTTCGCCTACGAAAACCACGGCAACGGCACACTGACCCTCACCGAAGTCAAAACCAAAGCCCAGGAACCCTTTCCGCCCGGCTACGATTTCGGGATCACGGATGAATTCAACCGTGAACTCGCTGCGCTCGCTAAAGGCAGTTCGCTTCAACTGCCCGAATGAAAAGCGAACTTAAAAACCAATTTGATATCTGGCGTTTTCATTTTCCCGAGAAAGGCGAACATCCCGTGGTGTTGATTTCGCATCCGAACCTTTGCGCCAATGCCGCCTTTATCAACGTCCTTTATTGCACCAGCCAGCGTCAAAGCCGCCCGCCAAAACCGCACGAAGTATTGCTCAACGACGCAGACGGATTTGATTGGGAAACCTTCTGTGATTGTTCGCGGATGTATTTGGTGGACACGCGGGCCTTGTCGGTGCGGAGCGGCCGCGTCTCACTCGAACGCCGCCTCGCCATGCGCGCCAAAATTCGCGATATCTTCCGCCTCGCCGCCACCGATTAAGAAAGTGGCGGGTGACCGGCCTTCGTCGCTCATTGCGGGACTTCCGTCTTGATTCCACTTCGACGAGACCAGCCGGCCCGGCAGGCAAGTGACCCGCCTTCGCCACGGCTACGGCGCGGCAGGCGGGAGACGACTGAAAAACTGCCGGCTACTGACAATCAACTGCTGACTGCTGACTGCAAAGTTGAATGTTCACGATGGCTATTCCGTCTTTGCGTCCTGGCGGTGGGAATCCGTGTTTATCCGTGTCCATCCGTGGTTAAACTCCATCCTCCGCTCCGTTGATTGGCCCCGCCGCGTGAGGTCACCCTTTTACGCGGCCCTCCGCCATTTGCCTCGCGTCACCTCGCTCGAGGCGTGGTTAATTTCACGTTGAAATAGTTTCGGAAACGCTGCGGATCATTCGTGGCCAGTTCCCATCCCATGACCTCGGCGTGCGCGCCTATGAAAAAATCCGGCAATGGCATTTTGGGAGAATCCTTGCCCGATTCCTTTTTTCGCTGCTTCCGGTAAGCCCGGTACGCTTCGCCGCAACGCGCAGCGGCGGACGTTGGCACGTCCAGAACCTCGACGCCGATTTCGGCGATTTTCCGGGCCACGACGGCGGCTTCCACTCCTTCTTCGGCGCATAATTCGGCGAGGCTGACCGCATTGATTCCCGCGCCACCGCGCGTTACCGCTTCTGCGATCTGATCCGTTGCCCAGGCATTCCAAGGGGAATCCTCGTCCCGCGCGTACACGATGACCATCGTATCGAGCAGCTTCACGGCTCGCGCGTTTCTTTCCGCATCGTCTCCCAGCTGCGCCGGAACGTCAGCGAACTGGATTTGATGGCTCGTACCACTTCGGCTTTGCTTTGAAATCGCGCCGGCCCGGATTTCCGAACCAGTTCGGTCAACACGATCCGTCCTGTCGCGTCAAAATCACCTTCGTATGGAGTGTTCGGCTTGAACAGCTCGCGGCTTTGCAACCGGCAACGGTCATCACTGCTAATCTTCATACGGGGACTGTCCCACGCCTTCCTCGTCATTTCAAGAGCCATTTTCGCTTATGACCAGTGACGGGTGTAAAACTGCCAACGACCAACTACTGACCACTGACTGCAAATTTGAATGTTCAATGTTGAATGTTGAATCTCCGCTATGCCCCACCGCGTGAGGCGCCAGCCTTTTACGCGGGCTTCGCCCCCTTCGCGCGAAACCATTGGTTCGCGGCTGGCTCCCGCCTTCAGCTTTTTCCCTGTGACATTACAATTCCAACCACCGTCTCACCGCCTCTTTCACTTCCCTCATCGTCGCCTCATTAAACCCGCCCGCCTTCCGGCCAAACTCGATCCATTTCACCGGCTGCAGACTCTGGGCGTTCACGTAACTTTGCTCGCGCAGCCACGGCACGCGCGGCAAGGTCGTTTCAAAATCCGTCCCGCCGTGTTGGGTGGTGATTTGCAGCACGCTGCTGACGGCCAGTCGCGCATTGGGATGGCTCGCGATTACCAGCGCATACCGCGGCTTCTGGTCATAGCCGAAATCCACAAACCAGACCTCACCGGCCTGCGGGTTTGCCTTCATTCATTTCGTCCCAAAGCCGCGCCCGCCGTTCCGGGCTGGTCAGCATTTCATCCTCCGGCGTGTCCGCCTGCAGCGGAAACGGGATGGTTCGCCGTTTGACCATTTGTTTGAACAACAGCCGCACCACTTCCCCCGGCGTCGTGCCGATTTCCTTGGCCACCCGGGCCGCCTCCCGTGCCAACTGCCGCTCGATGCGCACTCGGAAAAGTTCAGTCATGCCTCAATTGTGCCACAGCCGCTCGCGAGTGACAAGTAAAACGTGGCAAGCGACGTGTGACGTGTGAAAACTACTGACCACTGACTGCTGACTGCCGGCTGCGTGTTGGATGTTGGATGTTGGATGTTGGATGTTGGATGTTCGATGTTCGCTGCTTAGCCGCCGCGTGAGGCGCCAGCCTTTTACGCGGCCTTCCCCTCGTCGCCGCGAAACCATCCGTTGCGCCTCCGCGTCTTTGCGTTAAAAATTCTCCTTCGTCCTAATCCGCTGAATTAGCGCACATTAGCGAAATTCCCGGACTTTTTCTCTTTCTCTCAACCCTCAACCTTCAACCCTCAACTCCTTTAAAACTGGTTACAAACTGGTTACAAACCCGAATTATCGCCTTTTCCGCGTGACGTGTGGCGTGTGACGAGTGACGTGAAATATCCACAAGTCGTTGAATGCCAATCTGTTCTCGTCACCCGTCACCCGTCACCCGTCACCACAGATTTTTTTGAAAAAATCGTTGACACCCCCCTTGCATTCTGAGATATTGGTGGCACACACGGTAAAACTAAAACAAAAACAGAATATGAGAACTAAAATACTCTTAGCCGCAGCCGCAGCCATGGCTGCCGGAATCGTTGCTTCAAACGCGCAGGTTTATTCAGCCAATGTCGTGGGTTATTACACCACGACGCTGACTGGTGCCGGCGGGTTCACGTTGGTTGGCAACCAACTGGTAAACAGCACCTCCAACGATGTCGCCACCTTGTTGGCTACCATGCCCAATAAAACCAGTGTTGAGACTTGGAACGGCACGTCGTTCAACTCAGCTTCAAAGTCTGCCGGCGGTTGGAGTCCGAGTGATCCTCAGATCGCGGTTGGTCAAGGCTTTTTCGTTGTAAGTCCCACAGCTTCTGGAACTCTGTCGAACACATTTGTTGGAAGCGTCCTTGTCGGTCCCGGCCAGAGCGTTACCAATGTCTATGCTGCTGCCTCGTTCAACCTGGTTTGCAGCCCGATTCCCTATTCTGGACTAGCAAGCGATACCAGCAACATTAATCTTGGATCGCTGCCAAACAAGAGCAGCATTCAGATTTGGGGTGGTTCGAGCTTTAGCAGCAGCTCAAAGTCCGCAGGTGGATGGAGTCCGACTACCCCCAGCATTGCGGTGGGCCAGGGCTTTTTCCTCGTGGCACCTACTGGAGGATCCGCCACATGGACTCAGACTTTGCCAAGTAACTAACATTTAACTGAACAAACAAACAATTTACAGACACAAACTCAAAACCATAAATAACAAATATGAAAAAAGCAATCGTATTATCAGTACTCGGAATCGCAGCTTCGGGCTATGCCGCCTTCGGGCAAGGCGTCATCGCAGTCAACAACTATGTAACCAGCAACTACAACGCCGACCAGGTGAAGTGGGGTGCGAATACCCTCGGGATAACGCCCGGCACGGCCGCGACTCCAACCCAAGGGGTTACGGTTCAGATATTCTATGCGCTTGGCAATGTAAGCGGTGATACTGCTGCCCAGTTCTTGGCAGTCGCCACGCCAGGCGCGTCGGGAGTAATCGATGGAGCAAATCCCGGCGGTGCCTACGGCGTAGGCCCCTACGGCTATTATGGCCTTGGAAACCAGCTAATAAACGGCTGGACTTCTGGTTCCGTCACCTTCGCGGTTGAAGCTTGGGTGGGCGCGAGCTATGCTACAGCGACGGCAAGTGGCATCTCAGCCCTATTCGTGGCGGCAGATGATACTACTGGTGCCCTTGGTACAGGAATCCGGCCATCGTCCCTGCCTGCAGAGAACTTTTTGACTATGAACAGTGTGACGCTTGCAGTTCCTGAGCCGACGACGATTGCGTTGGGTGGTTTGGGCTTGGCAGCGCTGTTGGCGTTCCGCCGCAAACAAGTCTAAGCACGCCACAAGCGATTGCTTTTTCAATCCCGCTCTTCCTCGGAAGAGCGGGTTTTTTTATTCTTAGGTAGGGACATCACGCTGCGATGTCCCCGCCCGCGCAGAGCGGGCGGAACGAAGGCGCAGGCTTTCCCAAACCGGATTGCGCCGCTGAACGCGGCGCAGGACATCCCGGCGGGATGTCCCTACCCAAAGCCGGGTAGGGACGGCTGGCCCAGCCGTCTCCGGCGGTAGCGCCGCCGGAAAGTTGCGCCCGCGTGGGGCGCGGACGGCGCAGCGCGCCGTCCCAACCGTTAATTCCTCATTGCTTTCCATTTCCACAAGTCCTAGCACTTTTTCATGATTGTTCCCCGCAGGAAATCGTTGCCGCACGAAATTCCGCTGTGGGTTGATCCGCAACGGGAAATTTACTTCATCACCATCAATTGCCAGCCCCGCTGGATAAATCATTTGGCGAAACCCGGCGTTGCCGGTCCGCTGCTGGACAGCGTGCGCTTTCGTAATGAACGATTCATCTGGTTCGCCCATCTGTTTCTGCTCATGCCTGATCATGTTCACGCTTTGGTTTCCTTTCCCCAGCCGGTTGCGCCGCTGGACGCGGCGCTGAGACATCTCGGCGAGATGTCCCTACCCCAAAGCCGGGTAGGGACGGCTGGCTCAGCCGTCCCCGCCCGTAAAGCGGGCGGAACGAACGTGCCGTCGGTTGCGCCGCTGAACGCGGCGCTGAGACATCTCGGCGAGATGTCTCTACCCAAGGTAGGGACGGCTGGCTCAGCCGTCCCCGCCCCTAAAGCGGGCGGAACGAACGTGCCGTCGGTTGCGCCGCTGAACGCGGCGCTGAGACATCTCGGCGAGATGTCCCTACCCAAGGTAGGGACGGCTGGCCCAGCCGTCCCCGCCCGTAAAGCGGGCGGAACGAACGTGCAGCAGATCGTGACCTCATGGAAACGCTGGACGGCGCGGGAACTCGGTATTCAATGGCAGCGGGATTTCTTCGAGCATCGTTTGCGTCGTGAGGAAAGCCGCCGTGAGAAGGCCGATTACATTCTGGCCAATCCCGTGCGGAAAGGTCTGGCGAAGGAAGCCAGGGATTGGCCTTACGTATTCATGCCGAATCCAATCGAGTAGCGACGCCCGGCTACCGCTCGCCCCAGCGAGGCGACCCTGCCCGAGATCTGGTAGGGACGCCTTGCCAGGAACGTCCGAGCTGAATTTATCTGGTAGGGACGGCTGGCCTCAGCCGTCCCCGCCCGCGTTCAGCGGGCGGAATGAATGGCGGTTGCCACCCAGCCGGTTGCGCCGCTGGACGCGGTGCCGGACATCTCGGCGAGATGTCCCTACCAGGTAGGGACGGCTGGCCTCAGCCGTCCCCGCCTGCGTTCAGCGGGCGGAATGAATGGCGGTTATAGCCATCCAACTGGTTGCGCCTCTGAACGCGACGCAAGACGGCGCAGGGTGCCGTCCGTCGCCTGGCTCCAGCAGTCAAAATGATTTGCCATTCGCCGCCGCTGGAAGTAATTTGTGACTATGAGCTATACTGGGACTGTGGAAGGTGGCGTGGTCAGGCTGCCGCCGGAGGCAGATTTAGCCGACGGCACCAAAGTGCGTATCGAACCGCTCCCACTTGAACCCAACCGCCGCGCTCTTGCCTCGGAGGAAGAAATGCTGGACAAGGCTCGCCGGAACCGCGTATTAAGTGGGCTTGATGACTCCGAAGGTTGGTGAAGTTTACATGTTGGACCTCGACTATCAGGGCAAAGTGCGTCCGGTGGTCATTCTGTCCAGAGAAGATGTCCATGCGCCGCGTTTCGGGTGGGTGGCTTTGGAATCCGAAAAGTCATGAATCGCTTGATTGAAATAAATCGGAAGGCGTTGATTCCGCTCTGTCGCCGATTCGGCGTCCGGCGGCTGGAGCTTTTTGGTTCGGCCAACACGCCGGAGTTCAATCCAGAACGCAGTGATTTGGATTTCCTGGTTGAATTTCCGGCCGGTTATGACTTTGGGCCTTGGCTTTCGCGCTTTGTGGAACTTGAGGAGAATCTGAAAAATCTCTTTGGCCGTCCGGTGCATCTGGTGATGGCCTCGGCCTTGAGGAACCCGTGGCTGCAGCGGGAAGCCCGGAAGACGCGCGAGCCAATCTATGATGCATCCGAAGTCTCCGAAATGGCTGCAGGACATTCTTGAGGCCTGCGAATTGATCCAGACGGCGACTGCGGGCCGGACCTTGGCGGATTATGGGCAGGATCGTCTGTTGCGCTCGGCGGTCGAACGCAATTTTGAAATCATCGGCGAGGCGCTCAACCGGATTCGCCAAAACGATCCGGCGCTGGCAGAGCGCATTCCCGAAAATCGCGCCGTCATCGGTTTTCGCAATCTGCTGATTCATGGCTACGATTCCATTGACCACAGCCGGGTTTGGGAGGTGATCCGGCACGACATGCCAAAGTTGCTTGGCCAGGTCGCTCAATTGCTCAAAGAAGCCGGCCCGCCGCCCCAAAGTTCGGACGAATGATCCGTTTCCGCCGGGTGCCTTTGCCCTCGACCCTCGACCCTCGACTCTCGCCTTTCGACTGTTTTTTTGCTTTCAACACTCGACTATCAACCCCGTAAAAGGGCGTGGCCCTCACGGGGCTTTACGCCCTCAACCCTCAACCCGTTCACGCGGCGCCCGGACATCTCGACGAGATGTCCCTACGTTCCTGCCCTCGACTCTCGTCGCTCGACCCTCGACTGCCTTACCCGTATCCAAATGCCTTCACCAACGGTTCCAGCCGGAATGGTAGGGACGCCGCGCTGCGGCGTCCCCGGCGGTAGAGCCGCCGGAATGTAGCGCCCGCTTGGGGCGCGGACGGCGCAGCGCGCCGTCCCTACCTATTCATACCCAAACGCCTTCACAAGTGGCTCCAGCTGGAATGGTAGGGATGCCGCGCTGCGGCGTCCCCGGCGGTAGAGCCGCCGGAATGTAGCGCCCGCTTGGGGCGCGGACGGCGCAGCGCGCCGTCCCTACCTATTCATACCCAAACGCCTTCACAAACGGCTCCAGCCGGTGCAGATACGGCTCGCGAGTACGCTCGCCCCACCGTACAAACGCTTGGCCATTGGTGGGGCGCCCGTCCTCTCCATCCTCCGTAGCGGGCTACTGCGGAGGACGGGCGCAGTAGTTTGCTACGGAGGGTGGAAGGCTACTGACGAGCCGTAGCCCTCGACTCTCGTCCCTCGACCCCATGTCGCGTTGAAGCGCAGCGCAGACGGATCGACCGCCCTACCGTGCTCATTGCTTCATCGTGGCGGATTCGTGATAGGCCTTGCCGGCCCGGTAAAGTTCCAGCAGTTGGCGTTGTTTCGCAGCCAGGGCCGTCAGCCCGGCGTTCGTGGCCAGTTCTTCCGCCTTTTCCGCTGCCGCCACCGCTTCCGGGAAACGGCCCGCTTCGCCACAGGCCGCCGCCAGCGTCCCGACCGGGAAGGGCTGGCTATAATGGGTTAGCTCACACGCGCGTTCAGCCAGACGCACCGCCTCGGCCCCGTTGCGAAGCTCCGCATCGGAACTGGTGGCCAGCAGCCACGCCAGGTTATTCAGCGCCTCGACGAGGTTGGGATTCAATCGAAGCGCTTCCTGGTATTGCGCAACCGCTTCGCGGCCCCGACCCAATTGATAAAGTGCCAGGCCCAAATGAATGAAGGGTTCCGGACTGTTTGAATTTACCTGGATTGCCTGGCGATAGCTGTCAACCGCTTCATCAAAGCGGCCCAGGGTCACAAAAGCGTTGCCCAGATTGTTCAGCGCGTCGAAGAAATTCGGTTTCAGGCGGACGGCTTCCTGGAATTGGCTGATGGCCCCGGCGATTTGGCCTTCCTTGTCGAGGGCGTAACCGAGATTGTTATGGGCGTCGGCGTCCTCTGGTTTCAGGCGGATGGCTTCCTGGAATTGGCTGATGGCCTCGGCGATCTGGCCTTTTTCGCCGAGGGCGACACCGAGATCGTTGTGGGCGTCGGCGTCATCTGGTTTCAGGCGGATGGCTTCCTGGAATTGGCTGATGGCCTCGGCGATTTGGCCTTGCTTGTCCAGGGCGGTGCCTAGGTCGTAGTGGGCGTCGGCATAATCTGGTTTCAGGCGGATGGCTTCCTGGAATTGGCTGATGGCCTCGGCGATTTGGCCTTCCTTCTCGAGGGCGGTGCCGAGGTCGTAGTGGGCGTCGGCGAAATCCGGTTTCAGGCGGATGGCTTCCTGGAATTGGCTGATGGCCTCGGCGATTTGGCTTTCCTTCTCGAGGGCGGAACCGAGGTTGTCGTGGGCGTCGGCGTAATCCGGTATCAGGCGGATGACTTCCCGGAATTGGCCGATGGCCTCGGCGGTTCGGCCTTGCTTGCCCAAGGCTACGCCGAGGTCGTAGCGGGCGTCGGGGAAATCCGGCTGCAGGCGGATGGCTTCCTGGAATTGACTGATGGCCTCGGTGATCTGGCCTTTTTCGCCGAGGGCAGCGCCGAGGTTGGAGTGGGCGAGATAATTGTTCTCCGTGATTGCGAGCGTATGTTGGTAAAGTCTTTCACTGTCCCGCCAGTAGCGAAGTTGCCTGGCTGTGGCCACTAAACAGCCTCCCAACACCACAACCGTAACCGGAATCACAATGATGGATCTGGGCCGCGACCGCTCCGCCAAATCCGCCACCCAAAACGTAACCCCTAAAAACACCCCGATCAGCGGCAGATAGGTGTAACGGTCTGCCAGCGCTTGCGTCCCCACCTGCACCAATCCAATCACCGGCACTAACATCCCCAAATACCACAGCCAGCCCACCAGCAAGTATGGGCATTGCCGCCGCGCCCGCCAAACCAGCCCGCAAATCACCGCCAACACCACGATCGCCCCCGCAACTTCCCCCCACGGAATTTCTTTGGGCAGCGGATAAATCACCGCCAGGTTCACCGGATAAACCGTCTGGCACAGGTATTGGACGTACGCCACGGCCGCGTTTCCAAGACGGCCAGGCAATGAATTCGTAGCCAGGGAAGCGACAGCGCCGCCTTGCTTCTGCGCGATAAAGGTCACGACACAAGAAGCCGCCGTCAGGACAAAGAACGGCCATTTCTCGCGAATCAGACTTCTGAAATTCCGAATTCCGAATTCCGAATTCCGAATTCGATTCAGCGGCCAGTAATCCAGCAACAGGAAGACAAACGGCAGCGTGACCAGCATCGGCTTGGCCATGAGTCCGCAGGCAAAGAAAAAGAGCGCGAAACTGTAGTCGAGGGTCCAGCGTCGAGGGTCGAGGGCAGGACTGCCATCTTCGGCATCCGACACTGCGGCGATAGGGTTTGGTGGGGCGAGGCTACTGACGAGCCGGCTCGCGGGGATCGCCGCAGAGCGGGACAAGCTGCTCGCCCCACCGCCGGAGGTGTCACTCGACCCTCGACCCCCGGCCCTCGACTGTTTTTGGGCATAGCGGACGTAAGCCAGCAGGGTCAACAACGCGAAAAAGGCCGACAGCACGTCTTTGCGTTCGGCGATCCAGGCCACCGATTCGACATGCAACGGGTGCCAGGCAAACAAGGCGGCGATAACGGCACTGGGCCAGAGGACACCCGCCCGTGGGGCCGTAGCCGTGGCAGCGGCATTGGCGGTCTTCTGCGCGCCGGATGCTGAGCCGCGCGATGGTTGCGAGTCTCCATGGCGAAGGCTCATCAGGCGCAGCAGCAGCATAAACAAAAGGACGGCGTTGGCGGCATGAAAGAAAACGTTGATCAGATGATCCGCCCCGGCGTTCAAGCCAAAGAACTGGCAATCAAGCATGAGGGACAGCCAGGTGAGCGGATGCCAGTTGGCCGTGTGCATCGTGGTGAACGCCCATTTGACGTCGTCCCAACCCAATCCGCCCTGAACATGCGGATTCTCAGTGACATAAAACGGATCATCGAAGTTGACGAAGTCATATCGCACCACTTGCCAGTAAACGCCCAAGGTTACCAATCCCAACAAGGCGGCCAGCAGCCACACCGGAACGCGTGACGGGACCCTGGCCGGCGTGGCGGCGCTCGGGAGGACAGGCTGGGAGTGGCTCGCAGGTCGGCGCATGAGACTCCATCAATTTCTGCTCAACGGTGAGAACTCGGAAACTTAACCACGCTCATGTTTATAGCTGGAATCGCGATACGTTGACAAGTTTAATGGCGCTCGCCATCCGTCAAAAACCGGTAGGGCGCATCGCTCCGCGCGCGCCGTGATCCGTAAAACCGGTAGGGCGCGTCACTCCGTGCGCGCCGTGATCTGCAAAACCGGTAGGGCGCGTCACTCCGTGCGCGCCGTGATCTGCAAAACCGGTAGGGCGCGTCACTCCGTGCGCGCCATGATCTGCAAAACCGGTAGGGCGCGTCACTCCGTGCGCGCCATCATCATCCAACCAGAACCGGCGTGCAAGGGATTGCCCGTCCTACCTATTCATACCCAAACGCCTTCACCAACGGCTCCAGCCGGAATGGTAGGGACGCCGCGCTGCGGCGTCCCCGGCGGTAGAGCCGCCGGAATGTAGCGCCCGCTTGGGGCGCGGACGGCGCAGCGCGCCGTCCCTACCTATTCATACCCAAACGCCTTCACCAACGGCTCCAGCCGGTGCAAATATGGTTCCAGATACTTCTGATAATTCCGCCACCGGCCACGCGCAGTTTTGAAGACCGGACGGGTCACGTCCGCGTAACTGGGCGTGCGCACCAATTTCTTCTGTGCCCGTTCATGGTACTTCAGCACCTTCTCGTCCCAGGAGACACCCAAATATTCCAGCGTCTTCCGGGCGACGGATTCCAGATCCTCCACCATGTCCTCGTAACGCACCACCAGATAACGCCCCGGCATCATGGGCGCAATCGTTCGCCAGATGTTCATGTCCTCGACATATTCCTCGACCGTGTCTTTGAGATTGAAGAAGGCCGCATTTCTCAGGTTGATGGGGGTAAAATACTGCATAAAGCAGCTCAGGCACACGTCGCGCGGATCGCGCAAGGCGACAATGAATTTCGTTTCGGGAAAGATGCGCTGGAAACCAAGGGCCATCAGCGAGAACGCCGGCTTTTTGTCAATCAACAGCCGGTCGCCAATGGGCTGGCCCAGGCACAGTTCCATCATTCGGAAATAATCCTCGCGGCACCGGCGCAACGACCCGGTTGACGCGTTTTCCAGGACGGATAATTCCATTCGAACGGTCGCTTGGAACTCCGGAGGCAGGCCCGGACGCGGCTCCGGCGGCGGCTGCGTGCGCGCCAGGGGCACATAGGCGTCCTCGTAGAAAATTTCCGTTTCTTCGGCGGAAATGATGTCCGGATGCGAATCCAGCACCTGTTCCAGCAGCGTGGTGCCGGAACGGGGGTGGCCGCAAAGCATGGCCAACCGCCGCGGCGGCTGGAGTTCCCGGCCCAAATCAAACCAGCGCCTGAAAATTTCGGCGGAAACACTGGTAAGCATCTCCCGTATGTGCGCGCCGACGAGCTGGCGTTGGATGAAGAATGGTCCTGCCAATTGCTGAAGCGGCGCCTTGGCCTCGGTAAAGGCGGCCATCGCTTCATCATATCGCCCTTGCAGGTCCAAAATCAGTCCCAACTGATAACAAGCCCGCATCCGCGTTTCCTGATCGGCCTTGGGTATGAGTGACCGCAGCAGTTTCCCGGCTTCTTCCAAATGGCCGGCCTGACGTTCCAGCCGGGCGCGCGTCAGCAGGGCCGGCGGGAAGTTGCGATCCATTTGCAGCGCCCGGTCAATCAATTTGGCGGCCTCGTCCGTGCGGCGGCGGCGTTCATAAATGTCCGCCAACTGGACGAGTATTCCCACTGTGGCGTCCTTTTGTTCCGCGGCCCTGCGTGAATAACGCTCGGTGAGTTCGGTGTTGAAAAAATCCCGGCTTTGGTAGCCTGCAGTGGCCATGATTTGGGTTTTGCTTTGGGCGAGTTGGATGGCTTTTTCAAAGCATTCCTCGGCGGCGGCGTAATTGTAACGCAACCCGTGGCTCCGGCCCAATTGCAGCAGGATGGCCGGATTGGCCGGGTCCAGGCTGCGTGCCCGCTCCAGTAGCTCGAAGTTTTGCTGAAAATCCTTGCGTTGCAGCGCCTGCTCGGCCGCCTGGAACAATTTAACGACGGAACTGTGGGGAACCAACTGTGGGCGCTTCAACTTCATTATGGCTGCAAAATCATAAAGGCTGCATTCCCACGCGCAAGCATCCTCTTTCCGAATAGTAGGGGACCACGTCAGGAGTCCATCGCAGTTTGTGGATCCAAGTGCAGTTTGCATCTCGTTACCTCGACGCCTACAGCCTGCTGAAAAGGCAGGGGACCACGTCAGGAGTCCGGGTCTCGTCACCTCGACCCCTACTGACGGGCAGTAGGAGACGACGTAAGGAGTCCCGAGCCTCGTTACCTCGGCTCCTGCTGGAAACAGTAGGGGACGACGTTAGGAGTCCCATCATTTTCGATTTACGATATACGCGCTGCGTTACCCTATCGAAAGGGCCTCGTAAATCGCAAACCTGCTCGCGATTTATCGGAGTCGCATATCGTAAATGGTCACTTGTTGACTCCTGCTGCCGAAAGCCATTGACAATGCGCGCGACCGGTGGGAATATTCCCACGTGGAAACCACTTTGGTAAAAGCCGACAGCAAGGGCCGTGTCTCCATACGGGGCACGCGCAAGGGCGCCAAGTATCTGGTGACGGCGGAGAACGGCGGCTGGTGGGTCATGCCCGCGCCGAAATTCATTGTGCCGGAAAGAATGGAATCTCCCGCGGGTGCCTGGGAATTGCGCGCGGACACGCTGGAAAGCTTTTATGATAAATCCAAAACCTGGTGAAGTCTATTGGGTAGATCTGGGTCTGAAGGGCAAGGTTCGCCCGCTATTGGTGGTTTCGCGTGAAGATGCGGACGCGCCGCGCGCCCTGTGCGTGTGCGTGCCGTTGACGACGCAGATTCGTGGCGGAGATTATGAAGTGAAGCTGCCGCGCGTGCGCTGGTTGCCCGGTGCGGATGAAGGCGTGGCGAATGTTCAGGGCGTGACTTCGGTGGAAAACTACCGGCTGGAACGCCGCGCTGGACAATTTGAAGCCCGAGTGACTTCTGAGCGTGCGCGATAAAATTGCCTGGCTGTTGGAGTTGAATTGACTTTGGTATTACACCACGAAGCGGTTTTTATCTGTGTTCATCCGTGGTTATAATCATCCGTACCCAAACGCCTTCACGAACGGCTCCAGCCGGTGCAGATACGGCTCCAGGTATTTCTGGTAATTCCGCCACCGGCCGACGGCGGTCTTGAAGACCGGCTTGGCCACGTCCGCGTAGGTGGGCGAGCGCACCTGCTTGTGCCGCGCATGTTCGTCGAATTTCAGCACCCCGGCGTCCCAGGGAACCCCCAGAAAATCCAGCGTCTTCCGGGAGACCGATTCCAAATCCTCCACCATGTCCTCGTAACGGACTTGCAGGTAATGGCCTTGAAGCAGCGGTGCCAACGTTTGCCAGATGCCCACCAGGGCGGCATATTCATCCACTGTGCCTTCCAGGGTCAGATAGGCGACAGTGACTTGGCCGATGGGAACAAAAGCCTGCATGAAGCAGCTCATGACCACGTCGCGTGGATCGCGCAGGGCGATCAGCAGTTTGATTTCCGGAAACACCCGCACCAGGGCCGGGATGAAATAGGTGAGCGACGGATTTTTGTCAATCAGCAACCGGCCTTTGATGGTCTGGCCCAGCAATAATTCCATTTGGCGAAAATAATTGTCGCGTGACTCGAGCAGGCGGTCGGCCTGCGCCGCTTCCAACACCGGCAACATGCGCTCGCCTTCCGGCAAACCCTGCATCAACGGGATATAGGCGTAATCATGAAATATTTCCGTTTCCTCGGCGGAGACCATGTCCGGGTGGGAGTCCAGGACCTGTTCCAGCAAGGTCG